>OY764894.2:4800000-6417500 GCA_963668575.2 uncultured Desulfobacterium sp.
TCGGAAATATAGGCCCCTTGAATCCGTGTCAACCGCCCGGTGCCCGGGGGCATAAAGAGCATGTCGCCGTTTCCAAGCAATGTTTCGGCCCCGTTGCTGTCCAGGATGGTTCTGGAATCCACCTTGGAAGAGACCTGAAAAGATATCCGCGTGGGAAAATTGGCCTTGATCACGCCGGTGAGCACATCCACCGACGGCCTCTGGGTGGCCAGAATTAGATGAATTCCTGCAGCCCTTGCCATCTGGGCCAGTCGAATCAGGGCCGACTCTACATCCCGGGAGGCCACCATCATGAGATCGGCAAACTCATCCACGATCACCACAATGTAGGGCAATTTTTCCGGCAGTTCCGCTTCAGGATCACCGGTTGACTCTGACACCCCCACGGGTACGGCAGATCCCTTTTTCAGCTGTTTTTCGACCAGTTGATTGTACTGCAGAAGGTTACGAACGCCATTGTCCGCCAGAAGTTCATACCGTCGTTCCATCTCCCCCACCGCCCAGAAAAGGGCATTGGTGGCTTTTTTCATGTCCGTCACCACCGGTGAAATCAAATGGGGAATCCCGTCGTACACCGACAGTTCAATGCGTTTGGGGTCCACCATGATGAACTTCACCTCTTCGGGGGTGGCCTTGTACAACAGGCTGATAATCATGGCATTGAGGCCCACGCTTTTGCCTGTGCCCGTGGCACCGGCAATGAGCAGATGGGGCATGGACTCCATGCGGGCCACCACCGGCACGCCCAGAATGTCCTGGCCCAGACCCAGGGATAATCGGGAAGCGGATTCAACAAACACCGACGAAGAGAGCAGCTCCCGGATCACCACCGTTTCCCTGATATCGTTGGGAATCTCCACCCCCACCACATCCTTGCCGGGAATGGGGGCAATGATCCGAATGCTCAACGCACTCAGGGCCAGTGCCAGATCATCGGTGAGATTGACGATCTTACTAATCTTCACCCCCGGTGCCGGGCGGTATTCAAAGGTGGTGATCACCGGACCCGGCAAAATCTCCACAACGGCACCTGAGATACCGAAATCCTTTAATTTGTTTTCAAGGATACGCCCCTTTTCCCTTAGGGCATCTCCATCCACCCGGGTTTTGCTGCCCTTTTTTTCTTTGAGAAGCGACACCGGCGGCAGGATAAATCCCTGGCGTTCCCGGTGTTCCCCGGAAAGGGATGGTGCCGTCGCACAAGCGATGGATGGGGGAATCGCCACGATCATGGGACCTTTCTCTTCCCCGACGGAAAGGGGGTCGGACAGCAACAACGGTGGCTTGTCAGGGACCTGCCGGGACAGTGCGGTCAATAGCGGTGAGCCATGGGGATCTTCCGACGCATCCTCTCCGTTGGACAGGGAAACACCCTCGGAAAAAATTCCTCCATGGGGCGCAAAAGCCCCCCTGTGACAAAGGAAGCGCACCAGCCACGTTCCACCTGCATGAATGGTCATGGCCAGCCCCATGAGACCCTGCCGAACCCGGGAAATCCCCCGCATCCCCCAACGGGCAAGGGTATTCAACACCCGAAGAAAAGAGAGCTGCGTGGTTAACACCAGCCCCAGAAGCATCCAGAAAATCAATACAATGACGGCTCCGGAAACATTAAGAAACCCGATCAAGGCACAGGTCATCCAATCCCCCACCACGCCGCCGGCACTGTAATAACTTCCCCACAGCGGATATCCATCCCGGAACAGGGCCATAAAGCAGCCAAGGGCCATGGCAAAGAGAAGTCCCCCCATACCCATCACTGCCATGTCATGGCAGGAACCGCCCCGGATACGGGTCAAAAATACGCAAAAAAGAGACAGGGGTATCCACAGGGAACCCACCCCGAAAAGGCCCACCAGCACACCGGAAACCCAAGCGCCCAGGGGCCCAAAAAAATTGTGCACCGGATCGGATTGAAAACTATGATAATAGCGAATGGCAGGCAGGGGGGTATAGGAGACAAGGCTCAACCCCAAAAAGAGAAAAAGAAAAAACAACAGAATGCCGGACAGCTCTTTTTTCATACTTCAATAATAATGGGCAGAATCACCGGCCGTCGTCTGATGGTAAAAAAGAAGTATTGTTTCAAGGCCTTCTGCAGGCGGTTTCTAATAATTTCCACCCGGGAGTCACAGCCTGCCTCCACCTCCTCCACGATTTCCAGTATCACGCACTGAGCATCATCCACCAGATAACCGGTCTCCGCACCAAACACAAAGCCCTTGGAGATCAGCTCCGGTCCATACAGCACAATACCCGTCTCTTCGTCAATGATCATGGAGACCACCACCAGGCCGTCTTCGGAAAGATTCCGCCGCTCCTTTAAGACACTTCGTCCCACGTCTCCAATGCCTTTACCGTCAATGAGAACCCGGCCGGTGTTCACCGACCCTGAAATCCGGCCGCCGGTGGCATCAAAGGTGATCACTTTACCGTTTTCCGCCAGCAACACATTGGAGCGGGGAAGCCCCAGACGTTCGGCCAGCCGTGCATGGGTGACCAGATGCCGGTATTCACCATGGATGGGGATGAAATACTTGGGTTTGGTCAACTTGATCATCAGCTTCAACTCCTCCTGGCAGGCATGGCCGGACACATGGACCTGGGCCACCTTGTCATAGACCACCACGGCCCCCCGGCGGTAGAGGTTGTTGATGATGTTGGAGATGGCTTTTTCATTGCCGGGTATGGATTTGGAGGAGAGGATGACACTGTCCCCCTTTTTAATGTTCACCTGCTTGTGAAATCCCGTTGACATGCGGGCCAGGGCGGACATGGGTTCCCCCTGGCTTCCGGTGGTGATAATCACAATCTCGGTGTCAGGATAGGCATTCACCTGCTTCACATCCAGGCACATATTATCCGGAAACACCAGATACCCCAGCTCCCGGGCCACGGCCACGGTCTGTTCGATGCTGCGGCCGTTGAACACAATTTTGCGATGATGGTGCAGGGCGATGTTGATGATCTGCTGGATGCGAAACACATTGGAGGCAAACAGCGCCACAATGACCCGGCCCTCACTTTCCGCCACAATTTTATTGATGGACTCACTCACCTTCTGGTCCGAATCGGTGTATCCTTCCCGTTCCACGTTGGTGGAGTCGGAAAACAGTGCCAGTACCCCCTCGTCTCCCAGTCTGGAAAACCGTGAGATATCAGTGACATTGCACTCCTCAACGCAGTGGTTGATCCTGAAATCGCCAGTGTGAACAATCATCCCCTCCGGGGTATTGATGGCAAGCCCCACCCCGTCCACGGTGCTGTGGCTCACCCGGATAAATTCAATTTCAAAGGGTGCCAGCACCAGTTTCCCGCCGGGGAACACCTGGTGAAGGACCACATTGGTCAAGGCGTCAAACTCTCTTAGCTTGTTTCTTACAATGCTTAAGGTAAAGGCTGTGCCATAGACCGGAATGGGCATCTCTTTTAAGAGATAGGCCAGGGCACCAATGTGGTCTTCATGGGCATGGGTCAATACAATGCCCTTTACCTTGTCCCGATTTTCCCGGAGATACTCCATCTCGGGAATCACGATATCCACTCCCAGCATATAGTCCTCGGGGAACATGAGCCCGGCATCAATGATCATGATGGTCCGGTCGTACTCCACCACCATCATGTTCAGACCGATTTCACCCAGACCGCCCAACGGTATGACTTTCAACATTTGTGATTTCTCCTGAAAGGGGTATTGGCCCTTTTCATCAGGCTGTGATGGAAAGCATCTCCAAAATGGCATCCACGGTGGTAATCAGCCACTCCCGCTGGTTCGGAGTGGCATATCCCATGCAGTCACATCTTATATGTTTCTTGATTCTGACGAGAAACTCACAGGAGAGAAAAGTCTCTTCCAGTTCCAGGGCAAAACAGTGAGGATAACACGCTTTATGGGCCTTCTGGAGGGGGGTAAGCAGGCTGTTTTCCAGTTCAAGCCAGTAGATATTGCCCAACATGGGGGGCCCCATATGGACATCCAAATATGATTTCAGTTTCCGGTGGTCCTGGATACCAAGACCGTCAATGCGATATTGTTTCATAATGGAATAAAGAAATATCACACCGTGCCAAATGTTTGCAACAGTTAAAAACGGCGAGAATGCAGGGCACCGTTGAATCGCTTAATTATTGAAGGGAATTTAATGAATGGCTTTCGTAAATTACAAACAGACAACATTAATTATTTTAAATAGTTAATCCGTTTTTATCAAAATGACAGCCAAAAACAGCACCACACAAAGGCTTCAAACAAAAAACCCCTGGAAACGTCATTTATATCGTTTACCAGGGGTTTGGTCAGTCAAAGGGGAAAAGAATCAATCTTCTTCAACCGTGATGGCATCTTCTTCACACACTTCAACACAGCTCTCGCAGCCCATGCACTCTTCTGCATTGACGGGAACGGATTTACCGTCTTCCATCTCAAATACTTCCACGGGGCATACGTCCACACACTCTTCACAGCCTACACATTTGCTTTCGTCTACGATCGGGGTAAAAGCCATCTTAAAAAAACCTCCTGTTGGGTTATTAATAGTACGATCTATTTTTTAGATCTTTGTGACCTGTTTAGATACTTTATAGTTCGGGCATTTACAACAGATAAAGAATCAAATCAAGCATTTTATTTTCCCGGGCAAACCAGGCATATGAAAAGGCCCTGTTCAGCCCGGAAATCGGGCGGGGGAGAGCAGGTCTCCTTGCCTTCCCGGCAAAAAAAACGGTTAATTTCCCCCCCTTTAAAATGGTAGAGACGCAACCGACGGGAAAACGCCGTTTCAGTCTCCCCTTTCCCCTGCTCCAAACCCTTGTCTCCGGTACCTGAAACAACGGCTTTAATGTCGGCCATCACCTGATCCTGCAGGGCACTGTCGAATACACACGTTTCTTTGTGCACATAAATTTCCCCCTTGTCAAGCAACAATTTCCCCCCCGGTGCAATCTGTTCAAAAAACGCAACCACCGCCGGGCTGGTGGTAACCAATATAAAGGGCTGCCAATCGTCCGGAACCACCTCCTTAAACACGCGAAACCAGGAACGGAGGCGAATGGGTGTCATCAGGGCACCGGGATCTGCCATGTCCTCCCGGGGCATCAAAGGGATATGACAACCGCAGACGTCACTGCTGTCTGTTTCCGAAACTGCGGGGGAGAACTCCCCGTTCAGGGTGGAAAAAAGGCGCTTTTTTTTCTCATTCACGGTGGACAATGCGGCCTCAATGGCAGCGTTCTGTTCATCACTTTCCCTGGCAAGACAGAGAAAAACAAGGGATCGAAGCAGTGTATCGGCCGGTTCCTCCCGGGACCCCCCAGAAGAAGTCTCTTTTCGGATCCGGGATTGAATGGCGGATACCTGGGTGTCGCTGGTAAAATAAGGTGTCTTACGCAACAAGGTTTTCAATTGTCCGGGGCCTGCACCGGAATGGGCCGCCCACTGTCGATGATCGGCAAGGAGGCGCACCACCGGTTCCCGCAGCTCCCGGGGAAACGGCAGTAAATTCAGACGGGGGCCATCAGGGAGCTCCGGGAGTTCTTCCTGTGGGAGGGGGGATTGACGACCGGGAAAGCGACGGTTCTCCGGAAACGACATGGGGGACCACGTCTGTTCGGGGTCGGATGAAACAAAAAAGACCTCTTTAAAAAAGGTCCCCAGTGCCACCCGATCCTGCACCGGAACATGGGTAAATGGGAAATAGACTATTTTCATGAAAAATCACTCCACCTTTTTATCGTGCAACTCGACACCCATGGCCATCAGCTCATCCCGGAGGCGGTCCGCCTCGGCCCACTCCTGGTTGAGGCGGGCCGCTTCCCTTTTCTCCATCAAGGTTTTCACCGTTTCCGATACGTGATCGGCTGGGGTAAAATCCATGACATTGAGCACCTGATCCACCTCCCTGAAAGCCGCCAGCACGGCCCTGGCACCTTCCGGATCAATGCAACGGCTATCCATCAGCCGATTGAGGGTCTTAACGGTTTTGAACAACAGGGCCAGCACATCGGAAATTTTAAAATCATCGTCCATGGCCACACAAAACCCGTGCCGGATATCATAGAGCAGCTGATCCAGTTCCGCAAAGGGCTCCCCCTGGGATACCCCGATGAGTCCCTGGATACAGCGATCCAGCTTATCCAGGGAGTGACGGGAAGCGTTTAGCATTGCCTCCGACAGGATCAGATTCTTTCGATAATGGGTGGACAACAGCCAGAACCGAATCACCCGAAAGGACCATCCCCTGGCAACCAGGTCATCCAGGGTAAACCCGTCACCATCCCCCAGCGCCCCATCATATTGCACCGACTCACAGTGCATCCAGGTCTCCACCATGGGTGATCCCGTGGCGGCCCTGGCAATGGCCATCTCATTTTCATGGTGGGGGAAAACAAGTTCCCGGGAACCGGTGTGGATGTCAAACCGCTCCCCCAGATAGGACATGGAGATGGCCGCACACTGGAGATGCAAAGAGGGCCGGACATTTCCCCAGCGGGTATTGACACAGATGCCCCGTTTCAGCTCGGACAGTCCGATGCGCTTTAGCAGGGTGAAATCCCGGGGATTGTCCTTTTCATAATCATCCAGATCCACGGTGGCCCCCAGGCGGATCTTATCCAAATCCACCCCGGAAAAAGTGCCGTAGCCGGGCAGACTTGAAATATCAAAATAGAGGGAGTTGAGCTTCTCATAGGCAAAGCCTTTATCTGCCAGGGTGGCGGCCAGCTGCACCATGCCCTCCACCTGTTCGCTCACCAGGGGCATGGCCTGGGCCGGACGAACCCCAAGGGCGCTCAAATCTTTTTTGAACAGCTCAATGTAACGCTGGGTATACCGGTCAAGGTCTTCTCCGGCCTCCCCTGATCCCTGGATGGTCTTATCATCAAGATCGGTGATATTCACCACATGATTGACGGAGATATGTTTATATTCCAGATACCGGCACAGAAGATCCGTGGCCACATACCGCCGGAACTGGCCCGGATCCAGTCGCCGATGTACGGTGGGACCACAGGTATATATCCCGGCCTTTCCCTGATTAATCGGGGTAAAAAGAGATTTTGAACGGGTCAGTGAATTATAGAGCTGCAAAGAGAGATGGTCCTTCACGGTGAACAGGGAGGTGGAGAGGTAGCGCTCCCCGCCATCGGGCAGAATCACCACAATCACACCATGTTGAAGGGTTTTGGCCGCCTTCAGGGCAACGGCCATGGCCGCACCACTGCTCATACCCACAAAGAGCCCCTCTTTTCCGGCCAGCTGCCGGGCCGTCTCAAAGGCCTCTTCATCGGCAATGTTCACCTTTTCATCCAATAATTTTTTATCGAAAATATGGGGACGGTAGGACTCTTTCATGTTTTTCAGCCCCTGGATACCATGACCCAGAAAGGGTTCCGCACCGATGATACGGATATCGGGGTTGTACTCTTTAAGACGTCGGGAAAGCCCCATGAGGGTACCGCCGGTGCCAAGGGATGCCACCACCGCAGTGACCTTTCCCTGGGTCTGCTCCCAGATTTCCGGGGCTGTGGTGCGATAATGGGCCATCCAGTTGGCCTCGTTGTTATATTGATCGGTCATAAAATAGCGATCCGGATTTTCCCGGGCCAGGCGGTATACCTCTTCAATGGCCCCGTCAGACCCCTTGTGCCCGGGGGTCAACAGAATTTCAGCCCCCCTGGCCCTTAAAATCATTTTACGCTCCTCGCTGGCCGACTCGGACATGGTGAGCAAGAGCTTATATCCCTTCACCGAACAGATCAGGGCAAGGCCGATGCCGGTGTTCCCGCTGGTGGCCTCCACAACGATCTTGTCCCGGGTCAGCTGCCCTGATGTTTCCCCCTGTTCAATCATGGAGAGGGCGGCCCGATCCTTTATGGAGCCACCGGGATTGAGATACTCCAGTTTGGCAAGCACGGTGACACCCGGCACATCGTTGAGGCGGGTGATCTCCACAAGTGGTGTATTTCCAATGGAATCAAGTATTGAATAGCTCATCTATTTACCCCTAAGCGGGTGGCAAGCCCCCGCTTGATTTCAGTGAACACCTCATCGGGCTTCCCGGAGGCATCCACAACCAAAAACCGCTGTTTCTCTTTTTCGGCAAGGGCAAGGTATCCGGATCTCACAGCGGTATGAAATGCCAGTGCTTCCTTTTCAAAGCGGGATTCTCTGTCCTGTCGCTGTCCGTTTTCAAGGGCTTTGGAGGTTCTCGACAGACCGATCTCCGGCTCCAGGTCAAACAGCACCGTCAGATCGGGCGTCAGCTCCCCCACCACCATCCCATGGATGGCATCAATAAGCGCCATGTCAAGGCCCCGGGCCCAGCCCTGATAGACCCGGGTGGCATCGGCAAACCGGTCGCACACCACCACCTTGCCTGCCCCAAGTGCCGGCGCCACCACCTGGGACAGGTGCTGGGCACGGTCTGCACCATAGAGCAGCAATTCACAAAGGGGGACCATGCCACGGCTTTCCGGGTCCAGCACAATGGATCGAATCCGCTGTCCAATGGGAGTGGCACCGGGTTCCCGGGTAACGACCACCTCATACCCCGCCATTTCAAGATAATTTTTTATTGCAATGATCTGGGTAGTCTTTCCGGAGCCCTCGATCCCCTCAAGGGTAATAAACATATACACTTCTTCCCGGGTCAATCCGGACCCGATGATGGTTACGCCACACAAAGTGAACACTGGATGATCAAATTTTTCATGTCGATTTCATGTTGACATATATGAGGGAGCCGTCTCCAAAACCTGATCATCCAGTGAACAAAGCACCAAGAATGAAAATATCCAGCCACGCCCCCCTCCCCTTGACTTTTCATCGTTAAAATGGCTTTATACAATATTTTGAATGGAAGTGCAATTTTACACCAGACCCAAAAGAGCAAAAAGCCATTGATCCCATCATACCCGATGTTAAATAAAAATTTGTATTGGCTTACAGTTCTCCTGGTCCTTCTGGGGTTCTGGCAAGCCCAGGCATCACCACTGACAACTGACGGCAGCTCATGGCAGCTATCTGCCCTGAAAGCCACCTACGACCCGGATCAGAATCTTTACATAGCAACAGGGGAGGTCATCCTCACCAGCGACACCACGCGCCTTGAAGCCGACCATGTGAGATACAACCATCTCACCCGTGATGCCCGGGCCACAGGCCATGTAAGACTTGTCTCGGGAAAGGATACCGTCACCTGTGATGCCATGGACCTGAACCTGGAGACGGAAACCGGTACCATCATGGACGGTGTTATTTTTGTGGAGGCAAATCACTTCTACATCTCAGGGGACCGTATCGAGAAAACGGGAAAGGAGACCTACACCGCAGACAGGGCATCCCTCACCTCCTGTGACGGGGACCACCCTGACTGGAAAATCACCGGCCGTGATGTCACCGTTACCATTGAAGGGTATGGCATGGCAAAACATGCCACCCTGTGGGCTGGCAGTCTCCCCACCCTGTATACCCCGTTCCTGGCATTTCCGGTTAAAAACAAGCGCCAGACCGGCCTGCTCTCCCCCCGTATCACCAGCTCGGACCGCAAGGGGCTGGAATATGAACAGTCCCTGTTTCTGGCCCTCACCCGGAGCACCGATGCCACCCTGAATGTGGATTACATGTCCGATCGTGGGGTAAAATTAGGGGCGGAATACCGCTATCTCCTGAACCATAAAAACAAGGGCACCCTTTTGTTTGATTATCTCAGGGATGACAAAATTGATGACGGCACCTCCGCCACCAGCGACTACGCCTATGCCGGCACCTCCCAGCGAACCAACCGGGATCGATACTGGCTGCGCATGAAAAATGACAGGGAGATCTTTCCCCTATGGAAGGCCCGGCTGGATCTGGATTATGTCAGTGACGTTGATTACCTCCATGAATTCAAAAAAGGGAATACCGGCCTCACCGCCACTGACAGCGCCTTTGCATCCACCTTTGGAAGGGAACTGGATGAATATGACGATACCACCCGAAAAAACCAAATCAATCTCACACGGGCCTGGTCCGATTACAACCTGAACGTGGATCTTCTGTGGTATGACAATGTAACGGCCCGCCAGGACGACCTTGATGACACCACGCTGCAGTCTTTGCCCGCCATCACCTTCAACGGCACACGCCGAAAACTGGGGCACTCTCCCCTCTATTTTGATCTGAATTCCGGTTACACCTATTTTTACAGGCAGGAGACCACCGACCGCCTGATGACCGGCCAACGAATGGACATCTACCCCAAACTATATCTTCCCTTTCGGTTGGGAGGCCTTCAGCTGGAACCCTCCCTGGGGCTCCGGCAGACCCTGTGGTACACCGATGATGCCGCCCACACCGATGACATCCAAAATGGGTACAGCCACCGGGAACTGTTTGACCTGAATCTGGATCTTTCTTCAGTCTTTACCCGCATATTTTCATCGGACACCGCCACGGACCGGAAACTCAGACATGAGATCACCCCGGCCCTGACCTACACCTTTATCCCCCATGTGGATCAGACGAATATCCCCTGGTTTGATGATACCGATGAGGTGGACAAAGCAAATACCCTCACCTGGAAAGTGACCCAGCGCCTGACATCAAAACAGCGCATTGAAACGCCGTCCCCCGGATCTTCAAAATCAGCCGGCCCCAGCCACACCTATCGGGAACTGGCCTGGCTGAAAATCTCCCAGGACTATCATTTGTCCGGCCTGGATGAAGAGACGGACAGGCCATTTTCAGATATCCTGATGGACCTTGAATTTTCTCCCCTGCCCCATCTTTTTTTGGACAGTGACATGGCATGGTCTCCCTATGGCACGGGGATATCCGCCCACAACAGCGCCATCACCTTAAAAGACGACCATCAAAATCACATCCGGGTCCAGTATCGATACCTCCGGGAAGACGAGGCGAACAACAACCTGGAAACCGAATCCATTTACACCGGCATCAATCTAAAACTGACCCCGCGCCTGCGGGCATTCATGGAATATGAAAAAAATCTTTATGAAGATGAAACCATTGAGGCCACCACCGGCATTGAATTCAATCGCTCCTGCTGGTCCATGCAGGTATCCTACACCGACACCACCGATGATCAATCCATCGGTTTTCTCATCAATCTCAAAGGCCTTGGAGAGTTTGGAACTCAATGAAACTTGTCAGCCAATGGTATGCACTGCTCACCCGGAGCCGGTTTGAAAACGTGGTCCATGACCATATCCTGAAAAAATCCGTCACTGTATTTCTTCCCAAGATAAGGGTCAAAAGCCAACGCAAAGACAGAAACAAAATGATCCATGTGCCCCTCTTTCCGGGATATGTTTTCGTCAACATCCCCCCGACTCCGGAGGAACAGCTGAAAGTGTTGAAAACCATAGGGGCGGTTCGTCTTCTGGGATACCGCGATGGCCCGGTGGCCATTCCTGACAGACACATTGAGTCCCTGAAGATCATCACCCATGCAGGGATGGACGTGATCACAGGGCCGGACAAAGGGCTGGCCAAGGGAGATCCCGTTCTGGTGATCAATGGTCCCATGACCGGTGCTACCGGAGAATTTGTTCAATATAAAGGCAGAGGCAGGGTGATCATCCGGATAGATGCATTGGGACAATTTGCCGGGGTGGAGATTGATGAACAAGATGTTGAAAAAGCACCGCACATGGTCGCATAACCCCCTTGACTTATTGCTGTAATTTGTTTATTAAGTGTCTTTATCTTAAACTTTCGGGTTTAAATTATCACCGTCATGAACCAAACGGGGTCAGACAGATGTCATGGTTTTTTCCATGGACGATGAAATTTTACCCCCCAAAAACAAAAACAGAGGGGCCATCCCCTCCCTGGTAACCCCTTGAAGAGGACCGAATGAATAAACTTGAACTGATTTCCACCCTGAAGCAGAAAACAGGGCTTACAAAGGCCGAGGCCGCAGATGTGGTCCAGACTTTCTTTGATTCATTAACCCAAGCACTTGCACAGGGTGAACGGGTTGAGATCCGGGGGTTATGCAGCTTTTTCATCAAGGAGTATGAAAGCTACACCGGCAGAAATCCCAAAACCGGTGAAAAAGTCACCATCCCCCCCAAGAAACTTCCCTTTTTCAAATGTGGAAAAGAGCTTAAAGAACGTGTAGATTTTTAACCCATGCCCCCGTTTTCATCCCCATCCCGGTCCGCACCCCTCCGGGAAAAACAGCCCCATGTCATAGAGAGCCTGGAGGCAATCATTTACAGTGGCAGGTTGCCCAATGCGCTGTTGTTCACCGGCAATGCGAACACCGGGAAAAAAGAGGCGGCCCATCTTTTTGCCATGGCCCTGAACTGCAGCGCACCCGGCCGTAAAACAGCCCTTGACAATGGCCGGGATGCTCTGGAACCCTGTCTGGTGTGTGGCTCATGCAAAAAGAGAGCTGCCGGCATGCACCCGGACATCATCGTCATCACACCGGAAAAGGAGAAGATAAAAATAGCCGGCATCCGAGAACTTTACAGCATGATCGCCTCCTCCCCCCATGAAGCCACCCATCGTATGGTCCTTGTGGCGGATGCCCATAAGATGAACCCGGAGGCGGGCAATGCACTGCTGAAAATACTGGAAGAGCCCCCTGTTGGCACTTTTTTTATTCTCACGGCACAGGACTTGAGCGGGCTATTACCCACCATCATCTCCCGGTGCAGACACCTGAGATTTGTGCCCACCTCCCTGGCGGTGCTGACGCATCAGATCCGGGACAACACAGGGGCAGACCCGCTTAAGACTGCCATTGCCGTGGCCATTGCCGATGGTTGCCTGGAAATGTCCCGGCAATTGCTCAACCAGGACAAGACATGCACCACGGACTGGACGCACAGGAGACAATGGCTCCTCAACGCCATGACCCGCATGGTAAAGGGGGCAAAAGGGGGTATTGTTGATGCCGCCCCGGCCCTCTTTCTGGCAGAACGGCTGGCCCGGGAGACCGATGACTTAAAAATGATCCTGACCCTTATCAACACCTGGCTCAGGGATCTCATGGTGATGGCCCATGATGCCAACCAGGTGATCAACAAAGATTACCTTGCCCAGCTCCGGGAACTGGCCGCCATGGTTCCCCGGGAAAAGGCCATCACATGGATCAAGGAGCTGCACACGGCGGAAAAACGTATTTTTGCCAATGCCACCCCCCGACTGGCACTGGAATGTTTTTTCTTAGCGCTCTCATCGGTATCCGTCAATCAGCCCCAATAGGGCGGATCGCTATGCACTCCACCCTATCGGGCTTAACAGCCCGATCCGATGGATACCATTTAACCAGGAGATCACCATGACCAAAGTCGCAGGCATCCGATTCAAACCTGCCGGTAAAATATATGATTTTGACAGCGGCATGTTTGTCCTTAACACGGGTGACAAGGTAATTGTTGAAACCGAACAGGGTCTGGGATTCGGTGTCATCGCCGTGCCCCCGGCCCCGCTCAAAGCATCGGATAAAAACAAACCGCTGAAAAAAATTTTCCGAATTGCCACCGAGGCAGACCACAAAAAAAGAGAAGAGAACCAACTCCTGGAGCAACAGGCCTTTGATTTCTGCCAGACCTGCATCAAAGAGCTGTCTCTTAAAATGAATCTCT
This sequence comes from uncultured Desulfobacterium sp., assembly GCA_963668575.2. Lineage (GTDB taxonomy): Bacteria > Desulfobacterota > Desulfobacteria > Desulfobacterales > Desulfobacteraceae > Desulfocicer. Next base: position 4,813,603 of record OY764894.2, read on the forward strand.
TCTCCGTTGAAAGCACCTTTGACACCATAAAGCTTACCTTTTTTTATACTGCAGATGGCCGGGTGGATTTCCGGGAACTGGTCAAACTGCTGGTAAAAGCCTACCGCATCCGCATTGAAATGCGTCAGGTGGGCATCCGGAACCAATCCAAACAGTGCGGGGGAATCGGGAGATGCGGCCGGGAGATATGCTGCTCCTCCTTTATGAACAACTTTGAGCCGGTGTCCATCAAAATGGCCAAAGAACAGGGCCTCTCCCTGAATCCCACGAAAATATCAGGGTTGTGTGGTCGGCTCATGTGCTGCCTCACCTTTGAAAACGACACCTATAAACACTTGAAAAAAAAGCTGCCCAAACCGGGCCGTCTGGTGGACATTGACACGGGAAAGGGCAAAATCATCCGCCAGAATGTGCTCAAGGGAAATGTCTCCATACGCCTTGAAGACGGTTCGGAAACCGAGGTCAGCGCCGAAGATATCCTAAAGGTTCACAAAACGAAACCCAATGGCAGCATTTAAGCAGAAAAAGTAGGTATAAAATGAAAACAGATCATCCCCGGTTTTTCACCACCCCCATTTATTATGTCAATGCAAAACCCCACCTGGGCCATGCCTACACCACCATCACAACGGATGTGGCGGCGCGCTACAGCCGCATGTGCGGTCATGACACCTATTTTCTCACCGGCACGGATGAGCATGGTGACAAGATCGTCCAGGCGGCACAACAGCAAAACATCACCCCCAGGGCCTTTGTGGATAATATCAGCGGCTTTTTCCAGGACCTGTGGCCCCGGCTGGGCATCAGCAACAACCATTTCGTCCGCACCACCCACCCGGAGCATATTAAAGTGGTGCAGTCCCTTTTGTCCAAAATTCATGACAAAGGGGATATCTATTTCAGTGAGTACGAGGGCATCTACTGCTATGGATGTGAACGGTTCTACCAGGAACGGGAACTGGTGGAGGGGAAATGCCCGGACCACGGCACCGAACCCAGTAAAATAAAGGAGGCCAACTACTTCTTTGCCATGTCAAAATACCAGGACTGGCTCATTGATCACATCAAAAACAACCCGGAGTTTATCCGGCCCGAGCGGTACCGCAACGAGATTCTCTCCTTCTTAAAGGAGCCCCTGGAGGATCTTTGCATCTCCCGGCCCAAATCACGCCTCACCTGGGGCATCACCCTCCCCTTTGACGACAACTATGTCACCTATGTCTGGTTTGATGCCCTGACCAACTACATCTCGGCCCTGGGATATCCCGACGGGGATCTCTATTCACAGTTCTGGCCCCACACCCGCCATTTTGTGGCCAAAGATATCATCAAACCCCATGGCATTTACTGGCCCACCATGCTCAAAGCCGCCGGCATTGAGCTTTATGAAAGCCTCAACGTCCACGGATTCTGGAATGTCAGCGGCAGTAAAATGTCCAAAAGCATCGGCAATGTCACCGATCCCGTGGAGGTGACACAGACCTATGGTGTGGACCCCTTCCGGTACTTTCTCATGCGGGAGATGGTCTTTGGCCTGGATGCCAACTTCACCGAAGATGCCATTGTCCAGCGGATCAATGCAGACCTTGCCAATGATCTTGGTAACCTCTTTTCCCGGGTGCTCTCCATGCACCACCGCTATTTCAAAGGGGTCATGCCGGACATCGACCCGGCCATGGAGACGGAAAAAAACCTCTCCCTCAAGGAGCCTGCCCAGCATGCCATTGCCGACTATGCCCGGGCCATGGATAACACCGAATTTCACAAGGCCCTCACGGCCATATGGGAGTTCATCAGTCACCTGAACAAATACATAGATTCCAGCGCCCCCTGGACCCTGGCCAAGGACGACACCGCCGCCGGCGAACTTGCCATTGTCATCACCAACATGGTGGAAAGTCTGCGACTCATTGCCTGTCTCATCCACCCGGTGATGCCCGATACATCAAGGACAATGCTGACGGTTCTGGGCATTGAAAAATCCACCCCCAGTGAATTTTACACCATGGAGGAACTGACCCGATGGCCCGTCATGACCCCCGGCATGACAACTCAAAAGCCCCCCATGCTCTTCCCCCGGGTGGACGTTGACAAAAAAGAGACCGCCGGAAACATTCCCACAACGGTTCAAAAGGGGCTGACAAATCTGAAACCGGAAATCACCGTTGATGATTTTTCCAAAGTGGACCTGCGCACGGGCACCATTGTGGCGGCTGAAAAAATCAAGAAATCAAATAAACTTCTGAAACTCCAGGTGGATCTTGGTAAGGAGACCCGCCAGATCATCGCCGGCATTGCCAAAAGCTATGAACCTGACAGCCTCATCGGCAGACAGGTGGTGGTGGTGGCCAACCTGAAACCCACAAAACTCATGGGGGAACTCTCCCAGGGAATGATTGTGGCGGCCAATGATAAAAAACAGCTGTTTTTGCCGGAATTTAATACCCCCATAACCGCCGGACTTCCCGTGAAATAGCCGGATTTTTTTGCTGTGAACCCATTGCCCCCCACAAATCCATGGCTGAAATTCCAGCCCCAGCAGAAGAACCGGAACCGTCTGAACCACCGAAAAAAGTCACGGCGCCCCTCTTTTTTCACCGTTCTCCTCTGTCTGCTGCTCCTGGGAATTGTCATCTGGGGAGGGGTGCGCCTTTTACCGGAGATACGCCAGGGCTTCACAGAGATAATCACCTATGTCAGGAAATGGACGTCCCCGCCGGAACCTGCGGCCCCTGTCCCTGCGGTTTCTCCCACCCTTACCCGGGAGCAGGTAAAAACCCTGCTCTCCCCTGTGATTTCGACCAATCCGGTTCCAGGGACCATCACCACCAGCCCAAAAGACCATCCCCTGACCATTGAAACCGGGTTGAATCCCCGGCTGCAACGGTTTCTTCTGGATGAAATCAGCCGCTTAAAAACCCTTACCCGGGCAAAACCGGAGATCATTGCCATGGTGGTCATAGCCCCTGACACCGGACAAATTCTTGCCATGGCAGGGTTTGACAGTGCCGCACCCGACACAAATCCCTGTATTTCCCATGAATATCCCGCTGCAAGTCTCTTTAAAATCATCACTGCATCGGCGGTGCTGGAACAGGGGCTCATGGGACCTGATACCCCTCTTTTTTTTAACGGGGGCAAATATACCCTGTACAAACGCCAGCTCAAGGAGATCAAAAACAGATACACCACCACCACCACCCTTGAAAAGGCGTTTTCCCAATCCATCAATCCGGTATTCGGAAAACTGGGAGCCCATGAACTGGGGGCGGATCAACTGAAAATCCATGCCCTGCGATTCGGATTTAACCAACCCATGGCCACGGAATTCAGCGCCTCCTCCGGTTCCGTCACAGTGACGGACCGTCCCTATCAGTGGGCCGAGGTGGCCAGCGGATTTAATAAAACCACCACCATCTCCCCTCTGTTTGGTGCCATGATCACGGCTACGCTGCTCAACCACGGCACCATTCCGGTTCCCTACCTGGTGAAGACCATCACCACTGACCGGGGAGAAACCGTCTACCACCGTCCGCCCCCGGAAACCCGCCGGGCCGTTGAGGCAAAAACGGCAGCAACGGTGATGGCGATGATGACCCACACCATCACCACGGGAACGGCAAAAAGGGCATTCCGGCATTACCAAAAGGATGCCGTCCTTGCCCGATTGCTCCTGGGCGGGAAAACCGGTTCCCTGCACAACAATGACCACACCATCAAACTGGACTGGTTCACGGGATTTGCCAGGGATAAAAACGGCCCGGAACAGATAGTGGTCTCCGTTCTTGTGGGGCATGGCGCGTACATCGGCACCCGGGCCGGTACTTTTGCACGAAAAATTTTCCAGGAATACTTCAGTGACTATTTTACATCCGGGACGGAATGAACTACAATTCAATTTCAAAGACAAGAATGTTATTTTTCCCAGAAAGGAAGATTTTTCATGATCACATCCATTGCCACCCTGGTGAAGAGACATATCCGAAAAATAAGAACCCTTCGCGTTCAGTTTGCCGTCAACCCCCACCGGGCACCGGAGAACACCGTTATTTTTTTCCCCATCTATTCCAACGTTTTTGCCTGCGGTATTGCAGCCCTTGTGGCCTTTCAAGGGGGGAGAAAAACCACCCCTCCCAATGCCGAGGCACTGAAGTCATCGGTGCAAATGATGGAAACCAATGTTCTGTCCACCTGCCTTGATCACCAGGGACGGTCTGTGGCCTCATGCTATCTTGGAGGCCCCGGGCATACGAAATCACTGGTAAAGATGGCAAGAGCGCTAAAAGAAAACACATTGTTTTTTGATATTTTTACCACCCCGGAAAAAGAACAACAGCTTTCCGACATCAGCACCCGGCTCACCACCCTTATCACCACGGAAAAAGAACACCTCAACCACCGCATGGCACTTTTAAGTCCCAGTGAATTTGAAATGGCCATGCAACGGTTGGAAGCCTGCCAGGATGCCGGATGGTGTATCCGGCAGGAAATCCTGAAAAACATCCTGAGAATCAGGCACATGACTCCCCCTCCACCCCAGCAGGGGTGGAGTTCAGACCAGCTGGTACGGCTTAAAACCATCAATGCCATTCTCAACAGCATAGACCGCCTGGAAGTCCGGGGGCGGGATTCTGCGGGTATCTCCATTCTGGCCACCCTGCCCACCCGGACATTTGAAGCCTTTCAACGTGAACTTGACACCGCCGGGCTGGGAGAGCAACTAAAACAACGCACGGGTAAGACAGTGCTGACCAACAACTGCATCACCCTGGACACGGCCCCGGAAAACAACGGCGAACCCCACATCTCCATGGCCTTTGTCTATAAATTTGCCGCTGTCATCGGTGCCCTTGGCGACAATGTGGCCTATATTCGAACCCAGATCAAAAACGACCTCATTCTTCAACGATTTCTCTCCTGCCCCACCACCTCATTTACCCTGTCCGCCCACACCCGCTGGGCATCGGTGGGCAGCATCGGCCAGCCCAACTGCCACCCGGTTGACAACTGCACCGCAAGTCAACTCCGGGAAAAAACGGGGATTATCCACGTCAGCCTCAATGGTGACATTGATAACTATCTTGAGTTGAAATCCGCCTTTGAATCCCGCTACGATACCCTCCCGGCAACGATCACCACAGACACCAAGATCATCCCTTTGCACATTGAGCATTATCTGCACCAGGGGATGGGCATTGAAGAGGCCTTCCGTCTGGCCGTCAATGATTTCAAAGGCTCCCACGCCATCTCCATGCACACGGACCGCGCACCGGGCAAACTCTTTCTGGCCCAGAAGGGAAGTGGCCAGGCCCTGTTTGTGGGACTTGCCAGGGATCATTACATCACCGCATCGGAACTGTATGGTCTGGTGGAAGAGACCCAGGACTACATCAAACTCAACGGTGAAAAACAGGGACAGATTGTCATTCTGGATCAGAAAAGTCAGGGAGGGCTTTCCGGCATCACCTCTCTGGCCTACGACGGCACCCCCATTGCCATCACTGAAAAAGATATTCAAACCAGTGAGATCACCTCCAGGGACATCGACCGACAGCATTTCCCCCACTACTTTTTAAAGGAGATATCAGAGGCCCCCCTGTCCGTGGAAAAAACCCTTCAGAACCGATGGAAAATCAATCCCGACACCGGATTTTACAAAACGGTGCTGGATGAATCCGTGGTACCCCAAAAAATCGAAACCGCCCTTATGCAGGGAACCATCACAAAAATATTTTTCATCGGCCAGGGAACGGCGGGCGTTGCAGCCCAGGGGTGCGCAGAGATTTTAAAAACCTTTCTGGCGGTGAAGGGCTTTGATATCCGTGCCATGAAAGCCTCGGAACTCTCAGGTTTTTCCATCCCCGGCACGGTGGATGAAAAGGAGGCCATGGCCTCCTATCTGGTGGTGGCCATCAGCCAGTCAGGGACCACCACGGACACCAATCGCACCGTTGACATGGTCAGGGCCCGGGGGGCAGCCACCCTTGCCATTGTAAACAGAAGGGATTCGGACCTCACCTTTAAAACCGATGGAGTCCTTTACACCAGCAGCGGCCGGGACATTGAAATGTCCGTGGCCTCCACCAAGGCCTTTTATGCACAGCTCACTGCCGGGGCACTATTGGGGCTCCACATTGCATCCCTTCTCAAGGTCATTGCCCCGGACCGGGTCACCGAAGAGATCAATGAGTTAAATCAGCTGCCGGACAAAATGAAGAAAATCCTGGGCATGAAGGCCGAGATAAATGCCTCGGCCCGGCGTCTGTCCATTGCAAAGCAGTACTGGGCCACCGTGGGCAGCGGTGCCAATAAAACCGCCGCCGATGAGATCCGCATCAAACTCAGTGAGCTGTGCTACAAAACCATCTCTTCCGATTTTGTGGAAGACAAAAAACACATTGATCTCTCATCGGAACCCCTGATTATTGTGTGCGCCGCCGGTACAAGGGAGAGTGTTCTGGGAGACATCATCAAGGACACCGCCATCTTCCATGCCCACAAGGCCACCACGGTGATCATCGCCGATGAAGGGGAAAATCGCTTTGTGCCCTATGCCGATGATCTGTTTCATATCCCCGCCACCCTGGAGCATCTGGCACCCATCCTCACCACACTGGTGGGTCATCTCTGGGGATATTATGCAGCCCTGGCCATCAACGAGGGGTCCGGTTTCTTTTACACCCATCAAAGGGCCATCAAGGAACTCATTGACGACTATCAAGCCCAAGGCCACGATGCCTATGAGGTGATTCTGGAAAAACAGTTCAGAGAGAAGATCGCCGCCTTTTATAATGAATTTTCCCAGAGACGTCGGGAAAACGGATTTCCCGCGGCCCTGGGCATTGACATTGCCTCTAATATTACGCTGCTATCCAAATATCTGTCCGGCAGACTGCCGGTGGCGGATTTTGAGGTCGATTTTGCCAGAAAAGGAACACCAGCCAACATGCTGGATCAGTTCTTCAAAACCATGGACACGGCCATTAACACCATGGCACGGCCGGTGGACGCCATCAAACATCAGGCAAAAACCGTCACTGTGGGCACCAGCCGCATTCCGGAATCCTTTGAAGGCGTGATATTTGAAGAGCTGGCCACCCACAACATTCAAATTTCCCAGCTCACCAGCAGAAATGTGGTGGTCATTAAAAACCTTCAGGAGGTGGTCTCCACCATCAATGGGGCACTGCTCTACCGGATATCCGGGCTCACCCCCCTGGGGGAAAAGACCCCGGAAACCCGCATTGATCTAATAAGTAAAACCGGGACACTGGTGTCGGAAACCTCCAGGGTTGAAAAAGACCATCGGCTCAAGGGAACCAAAAACATCATTGTCCGAGAAGGAAATGTCTACATCGGCAAGGGACGAAAGGATGGCAAAAGCATATTGGTGATACCGGTGATCTCTTCATCCACAGGCACCAGTGTCATTGAATTTCTCCTCTCCCTAAATGTCTCATTTAAAGATGTCTGTCAGGTTCCCCTGGCCAAACGAATCAAGGCCCTGGGGGGTAAATTTATCCGCATCAAGGACACGGTTCTGGAGTCCGATAAAATCAAATGGGACGATTCCCTTCTGGATCTCATTCCCATTAAAGATCTGTTCGGGGATTCAGCGGAAAAAATTGCGGATTATATGGACCAGAATAATAATTAAGAAGAAGAAGAAGAAGAAGAAGAAAGGAAGGAAGGAAGGAAGGAAGAAAGAAAGAAAGAAAGAAAGAAAGAAAGAAAGAAAGAAAGAAAGAAAGGAAGAAAGAAAGAAAGAAAGAAAGAAAGAAAGAAAGAAAGAAAGGAAGAAAGAAAGAAAGAAAGAAAGGAAGAAAGAAAGAAAGAAAGAAAGAAAGAAAGAAAGAAAGAAAGGAAGAAAGAAAGAAAGAAAGAAAGAAAGAAAGAAAGGAAGAATACCGGGGTGTAATCATAAGGAGTTCACCCCGGCAGGTGAGCCGATTACTTCAGGGGGGAGAGGGTGAACTGCACGGGAAGTTTATGGAGTTGACGGTTTTTCTCCCTGGTGGTTCCCACCTTCCAGCCGGTACAGGTGGCCCGGTGTTCCAGAAGCCCTTCAATCTCTTTGGCCATCCCATTGAGATTAATGATGGGATGACGTTCAAAAACAGTGGGAAGTCCATAGGTCAGGTTGCAGGCCAGACACTTGCCCGGACGCTGCTCCAGAAGAAAGTCAAAATAAAGAGTGTTCCCTTCTGCTTTGTTGAATGCCAGACGGATGTCATAGGCACCGTCTGCGGCATCCCCATAAAGGGCTTCAAAAAACGCATCCGCCCTGTCTTCCGGAAAGAGATTTCTCAGGTTTTCCGCGGTAAAAACATCTGAAAAATGATTAAAAGTCATGATATTTTTTTTCTCCGAGGTTAATTAAATTTCACATCATCATTCCTCGTGGGCACTTTATACCAGAAAGCCATTTTGCGCAAGTGCTTAACATGGGACCCCGGGCCAGTGAGGTGTCGTCATCCACAATGCCCATTGGGGCACCCCCCTGACGGCCGGTCAAGTTGTGCTGTCATACCCCCGGGGATTGTTCTGCTGCCACCGCCAGGTGTCCCGGCACATGTCGGCAACACTCTTCACCGCTTTCCACCCCAGCTCCTTTTCCGCCAGGGACGGATCTGCATAACAGGCGGCAATGTCCCCGGATCTACGAGGGACCACGCAAAAGGGAATTTCCCGGTTACAGGCGGCTTCAAAGCCCCTGACCAGCTCCAGCACCGAGGTACCGGTGCCGGTACCGAGATTGTAAATCACCACCCCGGGGTGGGAAAACAGTTTTTCCAACGCTTTAATGTGACCGGCGGCCAGGTCGGACACATGGATGAAATCCCTTACCCCGGTACCGTCCGGGGTGTCGTAATCATTGCCGAACACATTGAGGAAAGGCCGCCTCCCCACGGCCACCTGGGCTATATAAGGAACCAGATTGTTGGGAATTCCCTGGGGATCTTCTCCGATTCTGCCGCTTTCATGGGCCCCCACAGGATTGAAATACCGCAACAGGGCAATGTTCCATGAGGCCTCGGACACGAACAGATCCTTAAGTATCTCTTCAATCATAAGCTTGGTGCGACCATAGGGGTTGGTGGCAGACAGGGGAAAGTCCTCTTTGATGGGCAGGGTTGCGGGATCACCATACACCGTTGCCGAAGAGCTGAACACCAGATGTTTGACCCCGTGTTTCTGCATCACACTTAGCAGGTTCAAAGTTCCGGTGAGATTATTATGGTAATACGCCAAGGGCATTTCCACGGACTCACCCACGGCCTTAAGCCCGGCAAAATGAATGACGGCATCCACCGCATGCTCCTTAAATACCCGATCCAGCCCGGAGGTATCCAGAAGATCCACCGGATAGAAATCAAGGGATTTACCTGTGATCTCCCGGACCCGATTCAAAGACTCCACAGAGCTGTTGGACAGGTTATCCACCACCACCACCTCAAACTCATTTAAGAGCAGCGCCACACAGGTATGACTGCCGATATATCCGGCTCCGCCGGTGACAACTATTTTCATTATTCCCCCATTTTCGGCACGTTTACGTTGCCGTTTTATACTTCTGATACCGCTTCCGTTGCCCCATGAACGGACATTTAGATTGTCGGATCAAGTCCCCCTTTATTTAAATTGCGGCCAAGGATCAGCCATGCCGGTTATTACACATCCGTGACGTTCCTGCACCATTCGCAGGCCGCCGGCATGCCATCCCGCCACTGTCACCCTCATGACAGTTTAAATGAAATAAATCAAGTTCTAAGAATAAAAAAATAAGTGGCGAGAGTTGTGGCCAAGCTTCACAGCAAACCACCACTTTTGGGATAAACCCAGCCATTTCTTGACAGACCTTTTGATTAATTGTAATGATACGCCTGTTTGATGGATATCCGAAACCCGGATATCTGCTTTTTCATATTAACATACATGGCAGAAAAACCTGCCACAACGAAAATTGAAACTCCAATTATTACAGCTTATTGGCCGGAGTTTCTTATAAAAAAAAGCATATAGGTGATAAAATGACCGAAATTATTGGTGTCAAATCAAGGGAAATCATTGATTCCCGGGGGAATCCAACCGTGGAAGTGGATGTGGTTCTGGCCTGTGGTGCCACCGGGCGTGCGGCGGTTCCATCTGGTGCCTCCACAGGCACACGGGAAGCCCTGGAACTGCGGGACAATGCAGCGGATCGTTTCTCCGGTAAAGGGGTCATGACCGCTGTGACCAACGTCAACGAGATCATCGCTCCTGAGATCATCGGGTTTGATGCCATGGACCAGGCCGGTCTTGACCGGACCATGATTGACATTGACGGAACGGAAAACAAATCCAGACTGGGAGCCAACGCCATCCTTGGGGTCTCCATGGCAGCGGCCAGGGCAGCGGCCAATGCAGCGGAAATCCCCCTGTACCGCCACCTCGGGGGCATCAGTGCCCGGATTCTGCCGGTACCCATGATGAATGTGATCAATGGAGGGGCCCACGCCCCCAACAACCTGGACATCCAGGAATTCATGCTCGTACCCTATGGTGCCGGCTCCATTGTGGAGGCGGTGCGCATGGGCTCTGAAATTTTCCATTGCCTGAAAAAAAACCTGTCCAGCGCAGGGCTGAACACCGCAGTGGGCGATGAAGGGGGATTTGCCCCGAACCTCAAATCCAATGAGGAAGCCCTGGAATACATTGTCAATGCCATTGACGCCGCTGGATACCGCCCGGGAAAGGACATCGGCATTGCACTGGATGCCGCTGCCAGTGAATTTTACCGGAATGGACAATACCACTTTGCCTCGGAAGGAAAGACCCTCTCCGCAGAAGCCCTGGTGGACTATTACGAAGCGCTGGCGGAAAAATATCCCCTGTGCTCCATTGAAGACGGCCTGGCAGAACAGGACTGGGAAAACTGGCAGATGATGACCCAACGACTGGGGGAGACCCTTCAAATTGTGGGAGATGATGTCTTTGTCACCAACCCGGACATCTTCCGCCGGGGCATTGAAGATCTGGTGGGCAACTCCATTCTCATCAAACTCAACCAAATCGGCACCCTCACCGAAACCCTGGACACCATCCAGATGGCCAAGGAATCCGGATACACCACGGTGATCTCCCATCGATCCGGCGAAACCGAAGATACCTTTATTGCAGACCTTGCCGTTGGAGTCAATGCGGGCCAAATCAAAACCGGATCCATGTCCAGGAGTGATCGCGTTGCCAAGTACAACCAACTGATCCGCATTGAAGAGATGCTGGGGATGGGCGCCCTGTTTCCGGAAGATATTTTCATATAAAAAAAAATCATCATGAAAAGATGTGAGGAGTCAATGGCAGAGACAACCAAGTATATCTTTGTAACAGGAGGCGTATTGTCCTCCCTTGGTAAGGGGCTTGCCTCGGCTGCAATCGGGTTGCTTCTGGAGAGCCGCGGTCTTTCCGTGACCATCCAGAAGCTTGATCCCTATATTAATGTGGATCCGGGAACCATGAATCCCTTCCAGCACGGCGAAGTGTTTGTCACCGATGACGGCACGGAAACCGACCTGGATCTGGGGCACTATGAACGTTTTACCAATGCCAAGCTTGGGAAAAACAACAATTTCACCACCGGTAAAATCTACCACTCCGTGATTACCAAGGAGAGAAGGGGGGAGTATCTCGGTGGCACCGTGCAGGTCATTCCCCACATCACAGATGAGATAAAAAGAAGCATCTGCCTTGTTTCCGGGGATGCCGATGTGGTGATTGTGGAAATCGGCGGCACCATCGGGGACATTGAGTCCCTGCCCTTTCTGGAGGCCATCCGGCAGTTCCGGGGGGACGTGGGCAGAAACAATGTGATTTTTATTCATCTCACCCTGGTCCCCTACATTGCCACGGCCGGGGAGGTCAAGACCAAACCCACCCAGCACAGCGTCAAGGAGCTTAGAAGCATCGGCATCCAACCCGACATTCTTCTGTGCCGCACCGACCGGTATCTATCCCCGGAGATCAAGGAGAAGATTGCCCTGTTCTGCAACATCGACAAGGACGCCGTGTTCACGGCCAAGGATGTGGACAACATCTACGAAGTGCCCCTGGTGTACAACAAAGAGGGGCTGGGGGATAAAATTCTCCAGAAACTCAACATCTGGGCCCGGGCTCCCCGGCTGGATCACTGGCGAGACATTGTGGAAAAGATGAAAAATCCCCGAGATGCCCTCACCATTGCCATTGTGGGCAAATATGTGGATCTCACCGAGTCCTACAAGAGCCTTAACGAGGCCCTCTCCCATGGCGGCATTGTCAATGATGCCAAAGTGAACCTGCAATTTGTGGACTCCAGCACCCTGACCCGGGAAAATGTGGCTGAAACCCTGAAGATGGCCGATGGGATTCTGGTACCCGGCGGGTTCGGTTCCAGGGGCATTGAGGGTAAAATCCTTGCCGTGCAGTATGCAAGGGAGCAGAAGGTGCCCTTTTTTGGGATCTGTCTTGGCATGCACATGGCCGTCATCGAATATGCCCGCCACGTGGCCTGCATGGAAGATGCCCACGGCTCGGAATTTGATGAGCACACCCCTTACCCAGTGATTTATCTCATGACCGAATGGTATGATGAGCAGACGCATCAGGTGGAAAAACGGAATGATAGTTCGGATAAGGGAGGTACCATGCGCCTGGGGGCCTACCCCTGCGTGCTGACACCCGACTCCTTTGCTATGCAGGCCTACCGCACCGAAGAGATTTCGGAACGCCACCGCCACCGGTATGAGTTCAACAATGCCTATAAGAAACAACTTGAAGATGCTGGCCTTGTGATCAGCGGCACCTCCCCGGATGGAGAGCTGGTTGAGATTGTGGAACTCAAGGATCACCCCTGGTTTCTGGGGTGCCAGTTTCACCCGGAATTTAAATCCAAACCGGCCCGGCCCCATCCCCTTTTCAGGGAATTTATCAAAGCCTCCCTGAAAAATGCCAAAAAAGAGAAGAGTATAAAGAAAAAAGAGTAACCCGCATTCGGCAGTATCTCCCGACACTCATAAGGGCTCAGGCGGATCGCCGCAGGAGAGCAAATACAATAATCCGACAAGCTCAGGTCCATGACACGGGGAATGACAATTTACAGAGTCCGGTTAAACATTGAATAGGGTGGTGAGGTCGGGCAATTAAACCGACCTCATCCCTCTCACAAAACCCCACGTACGGACCTCGTATACGGCTCCACCAATGGCTTCAGAAAGTGTAAAGTACTTTTGACGGATGCCCACATTAACTTATATATTTACAAATTATCATTAATGCTCCGACCACCCGTCAGGCCATCTCATCCAGCTCCCACTCCCTTACATATTCATCCACAAATGCCATGGACGCTGCGCCCTGGGACGGGTCCGGTCCCAGCAGAAGATATCCGATGGTGTTGATCTCCTTTTCAAGGCAGTTGAAAAAAGCAGCCTCCACTGCCGTTCTGTCCATGTTCGATGCATCGGGAACCACCGCCAGGGTCAGATGGCCCACCGGAGTGAACGCACGGCACACAGCCCCCTCCCACTCCTCCGGGAAATGGGTGATTTTCCAGGGGCTGAGATTGTCCGGCGTGAAAACATTCTGTTTTTTCCGGTTAAAGGGCGCTTCAACAATGCGCATTTTTCTAACATCCCACCCCATCAGCTCCTTAAGCAATGCCTTGATATCATGAGAGAACAACCACTCCTCGGGTTCCAGCAGGATGGGGGGATACTCCTGGCTTGTCAGGGCATGCCTGAAGGGACCCTGGTTTTTCCAAAAGTCTTTAAACGTCTTTACCGTGGGCAAAATCTGCCGAATCACTGTTTCCATGATACCAACTCCTTTCCATCTCGTCCGAACCGCCACGGGCGGACCGGGATTTGGGACCCTAAGTACGCCCAAAACAAAGCTTAAAAGAATATTAGGCTCGCCTACTCTTTCTAATAAAAATTAACTGAAATTCCGGTCCCACGGCAGCTTATGGCCTTCATCCGGTGACCGTTATCTGTGTTGTATTATCATAGGGTGTCCGGGTTCTCCATCTTTTTCCAATGGTGTGAAAAAATTCATCTTGACCTTTTTCGGCCTTTCTGTTAACCATTTATATACAAAATAGTTAACAATAATCCACGCCATTGTCTGCAAAGGAAGACCAACCAATGAAAGAGAGGATTTTACACCAATTATGGCTCCACCCCCACACCCCCCTTTCAGGGGTGGCCCTGAGCCAGACCCTTGGCATCTCACGGGTGGGGGTGTGGAAACATCTTCAACAGCTGAAGGCGAGCGGGTACGACATTGAATCCACTGCCAAGGGATACCGGTTGACCCATCCGGAAAATCTGGTGCACCCTTTCTGCTTTCCAGGCCGGGAGGATCGCATCCACTTTTTTCCCCAGGTAACCAGCACCATGGATGCAGCCAAGCAGCTTGCCAGATCCGATGCCGCCCATTTAAGCGTGGTGGTGGCGGATGACCAGACCCAGGGGAGAGGCCGGTTGAACCGCACCTGGTTTTCCCGCTCCGGAGGGTTGTGGATGACCCTTATTTTAAAACCCGATCTTCCCCCGCCCCTGGCCTTTAAAGTCAACTTTGCCGCCTCTTTTTCCATGGCTGCCACCCTGAACCGGCTGTACGGTACAGACATCCGGGTGAAATGGCCCAACGACCTGCTGGCGGGGGAGCGGAAACTGGCAGGTTTCCTATCGGAGATGGAGACCCGGGGGGACATGATCTCCTTTGTGAACATCGGCATGGGAATCAATGTGAACAATGATCCCCCACCTGAGGAGAAAAGAGCGGTCTCCCTGAAAACGGTGGTGGGAAAAACCGTCTCCCGCCGGGAGATCCTGGCGGCCTTTCTGGATGATTTTGAGTTGCAGATGCAGGACATTGCAACCAAAGATGTCATTGGTCCCTGGAAAAGCCTCACCGCCACCATCGGTAAAACCGTGACCATTGAAACCCGGGGAGAGGTCAGCCAGGGGGTGGCCCTGGATGTGGATGACACCGGCACCCTCATCCTTTCCCAACCCGACGGCACCCTGAAAAAAATCATTTATGGCGATTGTTTTCATCAATCAGAGGATTCCCCATCATGAACAGATCCAACACCTTGAAAATGACCATCTACACCGCCCTTTTTGCTGCCCTCATCGCCGCCGGGGCTTTTATTGCCATCCCCATCGGTCCGGTGCCCATTGTACTTCAGAACATGTTTGTTCTCATGGCGGCCCTGGTACTGGGCCCCCGGTGGGGCCTTGCCGCCATCTTGATCTACCTTTTCATGGGGGCCTGCGGATTTCCGGTATTTTCCGGAGGCACCGGAGGGATAGGCCGACTTTTCGGCCCCACCGGCGGCTATCTTTTAGGCTACATTCCCGCCGTGGCCGTCACCGCTGTTCTGGCAGAAACCCTGGGGCACCGCCCCCTCACCGATGCCCTGGCCATGGCTGCGGGCTCCGTTATCGTGTATGGGGCCGGGGTGCCCTGGCTGAAATTTGCCACAGGCATGCCCTGGGACAAAGCTCTGGCCCTGGGCCTTATCCCCTTTATCATTGGGGATATCATTAAAATTGTTGCCGGCACCTGGGCTGCCGGGGCGATGCGAAAGGCCATGGTCAAAAAATGAGACAGACCCCCCTCATGGTGGTGGAAAAGCTTTCCCACAGATACGACAACGGCACATGGGCACTGTCAAACATCTCATTTTCCGTTTATAAGGGAGAATTTATCCTTGTGGCCGGCAGAAACGGCTCGGGGAAATCCACCCTTTTCAGGCACCTCAACGGTCTGCAATCCCCCACCGGCGGTGGGGTGCATCTCCATGGCCGCCCCCTAAAAGAACAGAAACAGACGGCCCTGACCAAAGTGGGGCTCATCTTCCAGGATGCCGACACCCAGATTGTGGGGGAGACCGTGTGGGAGGATGTGATTTTCGGCCCCTGCAACCTGAAGTTATCCCCCGACGACATTCATAAGCAAGGCACCCGGGCCTTAAAGGCCATGAATCTTCTCCACCTTAAGGAGAGGGATCCGTCCACCCTGTCCGGCGGAGAAAAACGAAAACTCGCCATTGCCGGGGTGCTGGCCATGGCACCGGAAATTCTGGTGTTTGATGAACCCTTTTCCAACCTGGATTACCCGGGCACCCGGGATCTCATTGCTTCGGTGGTCTCCCTGCACCGGGCGGGCCACACCATTATTCTCTCCACCCATGATCTTGAAAAAATTCTCTTCTACGCCACCAGAATGATACTCCTCTCCCAGGGAACCCTGGTACACGACGATACCCCCCGGGCACTATTAAAGAATCTGGAACCCCTGGGTATACGGGAACCCTGCGCGTCCCGGCTGGGCATGGATATCTCCGCCTGGGACAGTGACGGGGCCAAGCCTGTCTCACCCGGTGACATTACCTGTTCATCTGCAACCATGGTCCGCTCCCATGGGAGGTCGGCACCGGAAAAAAAAAATCATCTCTCTCCCACAGATCTCCATGAAGATATTAGGATAACCGAGGCGCACCATGGATAACACCAACTCGTTTGCCTATCACACCGGTGTATCCCTGCTCCATGGACTGGATGTCCGGTACAAACTGGTGTGTATCTCTCTTATGAGCCTCTCCCTTTTAAAAGCCAGGATACCGGCCCTGGGAATGCTCTCTTTTCTTCTGTTCTTCCTGATGATCCACAGCGGGCTTCATCCCTGGCAGGTGGTGAAAAACATCAAGTACTTTCTGGTGCTGCTGGTGTTTGTGTTTATCTCAAGGGCCATGACCACGGGGGGAGCCCCCATCTGGTCCTTCATGGGCATTGCCGTCACCGGTGAAGGGCTTGTGGAAGGAAGCACCGTGGTGTGGCGTTTTTTCCTGGTGATGATTTCAGGAATTCTCTTCACCGTCACCACCCGACCCTCCCATGTCAAGACGGCGGTGCAATGGTTCCTTGCCCCCCTGCCCTTTGTGCCTGAAAAACGGGCAGGGGTCATGGTGAGCCTTTTTTTGCGGTTTCTGCCCCTGATGGTGCAGCAGGCCCGCCAGGTGGCCCTGGCCCAGCGATCCCGATGCGGACATCTTGAAAAAAATCCTGTCAAGCGGGTGGAGCGGCTGGCCCTGCCCCTGTTGAAACGCATGGTTCGCAGTGCCGATGACCTGGCCCTTGGCATGACTGCCAGGGGGTACACAGAGGATCGCACCACTCTTCCCCTTCACCCCTCGGGACAGGAACTGCCCGTGCTGATCTTCTGCATTGCCGTGTCCGCCCTTATTTTTTTCGGCTGATCCCACCAAGCAAGAAAGGTTGAGGGCACAAAGCCTAATCTGCTGTTCAAAATAGAGTATCATTTATGTTTTGGCCACCACCAGGTGAAGCTGTTCTCCCTGAAATTCAACCACATCCCCGGCAAATATTTTCTTTCGTTTCCGGGTCTCCACCTCACCGTTCACCGTCACCCGTCCGTCGGCAATGACATACTTTGCCTCACCGCCGCTCAGGACAAGGTTTTCAAATTTCAGAATTTTATAGAGTTCCACCGGCTCCCGATTCAACACCACATCTCTTGGTTTCATTTTTTTATATCTTCTCCACGGGTTGCCCAGTGCCCGGGGGCTGTACAATCCCATACCGTTTCATCTGATTCCAAATTGACAAACACAACGATTCCCTGTGTCTCCACAATCACCACACTATCCTGTATGGTTTTAACAACGGTTTTTCAGTGTCTGTTTAATGCCTGTTTAATGCCTGTTTAATGTCTGTTCAGCCATGCACCGTCCTTGTGTTCACTATTTTTAACAAAACCGTTCAAAATTTTTAACAGATCATGATCATATCATGCAATAAAAACATTGGCATCACCCTTATTTCAGGACTTGGTCCCACCATCCTTCACCTCTCGGAGCAGTGGATGGTACCCTTGATCATCAAGCCAAAACCTTTGCCAATAGTCAGGAATATGGTCAAAATCACTGTTCCCGATCACCATGCCCAAACGTTGACAAAACAGTTATGATTATATACTCTCTTTCCCAAGTTCTTTGATTTGCCGCTACATTGGGGAGGTTATGAACAATTTAAAACAAAATCGAGTGGAAACAAGCAAGATGGATTAAGGAGCAAGAAATGTCCAAAAAAGTACTGATTATCGGCGCTGTAGCACTGGGCCCCAAGGTGGCCTGCAGATTGCGCCGCATTGACCCGAATGTTGAAATTACCATGATTGACAGAGATGAACTGATCTCCTACGGCGGATGCGGAATACCCTATTATGTGGGGGGAGATGTGGCGGACATTGAGGGGCTTCGCTCCACCATTGCCCATGCCATCAGGGATGCCGATTTTTTCAAGGCCACCAAGGGGGCGGATGTGCTCACCAGCGTGGAAGCCATTGCCATTAAACGAAAAGAAAAAAAGGTACTGGTGCGTCATCTCAAAGAAGATCGGGAAGAGGAACTCTCCTATGACCAGCTGGTCATTGCCACCGGTGCCACCCCCATGCGCCCCCCCATCCCCGGGGCAGATCTTCCCCAGGTCCATGTGGTGTCCAACCTTCACCATGCCAAGACCATCAAGGATGCCATCTCCAAGGGAGATGTGGAGAATGCTGTGGTCATCGGTGCCGGCGCCATCGGCATTGAAATGGCCGAAGCCTTCACCGACCTCTGGGGCATTGACACCACCCTCATTGAGATGGCGGACCAGGTGCTCCCCCAGGCCCTGGGCAAGGATATGTCCAGAATTGCAGAGAAGAAACTCCGGGAGCATAGGGTAAACCTTCTGTTGTCCCAACGGGTCATGAAGATCAACGGGGATGCTGAAACAGGTGTACAGTCCGTGGAAACCCAGGAAACAACCATTCCCTGTGACATGGTCATCCTGGCAGCCGGTGTGCGTCCCAATTCCCAACTGGCCGCCGATGCAGGGCTTGCCCTTGGCAGATGCGGCGGGATACTGGTAAACCGGCGCATGCAGACCTCGGACCCGAACATCTTTTCCGGCGGCGACTGCGCTGAATTTCCCAACCTGATCAGCGGTCAGGAGATTTTGATGCCCCTTGGCTCCCTTGCCAACCGCCAGGGCCGCATCATTGCCACCAACATCAATGGCGGAGCCGCACAGTTCCCCGGGGCCGTGGGCGCCTTCTGCATTAAAATTTTCGACATGGGCATGGCCAAGGCCGGCCTCACAACGGCCCAGGCCACCCTGGCAGGTTTTGATCCAGTGGATGTGGTGGTAGCCCAGTCCGATCGTGCCCACTTTTTCCCGGATGCCGACTTCATGTTCATGAAGCTCATTGCCGACAGAAAGACCCGGAAAGTACTGGGAGTGGAGGCCGCAGGTCCCCAGGGGGATGCCGTCAAAGCCAGGGTGGATGCCGTGGCCCCCCTGCTGAAATTCGGTGTGGATGTGGATGAAATATGTGCCCTTGAGGTCAGCTACGCCCCGCCCTATGCATCGGCCATGGACATCGTCAACAATGCCGGCAATGCCCTTGACAACACCTTGAACGGCAGCCTTAAATCCATTGATACCTGGACATTTCTTGAAAAGTTTAAGCATGAAAACGCCCGGGTGCTGGATGTAAGGAGCACGGTGCAGGCAGCGCCCTTTGTGGAGAAATATGGGGATCAATGGCAAAATATTCCCCAGGATGAGTTCAGAAAACGGGTGAACGAAATCCCCACGGATGCACCGGTGTACCTCCTGTGCGGCACTGGCCCCCGCTCCTATGAGTGCCAGGTGATTCTGGCGGCCCATGGCATCACCAACACCTTTAATATCCAAGGCGGCTATGGCATGATTCTGGCCATCCACGAAGCTCTGGCCTGATCCGGCTTGACAATTTAATTTTCATGGCCATTTTCATACCATTGTTCCATGGAGGTTTTCGGGAAAATGGCCATGATTTCAATTTATTGAACCGGCACACCACCGTTATGCATCATCAAGAGACACCTTGGGAGTTTGCTCTTATTGATTTGCCGTTTTAAGAATCAAAACGTTCATGATTTTCCAAGTTTTGCTTTGGCTAAACGGCAGAGATCAAACATTGCGAACCCCTCAACGCCTTCCTTCCCTCCTCCTAAAAATAACCCTTTAAGGAGAGATTTCATGCTTTTCAAATTATTCCTCGGTTTTACCCTGATTCCCATGATCGAACTTTACCTTTTAATCCAGGTGGGCAGTGTCATCGGAGGGTTTAACACCATTGCCCTTGTGATCATCAGCGGATTTCTGGGGGCCTGGCTGGCCAGAATGGAGGGAATAAACACCCTGATGCGGGTAAGGACCAGCATGCAGCAGGGCATCATGCCCACAGAGGATCTTCTGGATGCCCTGATCATTTTTCTGGCAGGCGTGGTGCTCATCACACCGGGGTTTCTCACCGATGCCATGGGACTTATGCTGCTGTGGCCCACAAGTCGCAACGCATTCAAACGGTTTTTGAGAAAAAAATTTGACGAATGGACATCCAACAACACCATAGACATCACCCGATTCTGATGAAAGGAGATTCCATGTTTTTTTCACTCATTGAAAAAAGAAGAAGTATCCGCAAGTTTAAACAGATTCCCGTTGAAGCGGAAAAGGTAAACAAACTCATTGAAGCGGCCCTTAGGCCCATGTCCGGCCGGGCACGGAACCCCTGGCACTTTATTGTGGTGGATCAACCGGATCTCATTGAAAAACTTTCCCAAGCCCGGCCCAGCGGGTCCACCTTTCTTAAAAATGCCCCCTTGGCCATTGTAATACTGGCAGATCCCGAAAAAACCGATGTATGGGTGGAAGATGCCGCCATTGCCACCACCTTTCTCCACCTGGCGGCAACGGACCTGGGCCTTGGCAGCTGTTGGATTCAGGTGCGCCTGCGGGATCACGATAAAACCACCACTGCGGAGGAATATATCCGTGGGCTTTTAAATGTCCCGGAGAACTTCAAGGTGGAGTCCATGCTTGCCGTGGGGTATGCCGATGAAGAGAAATCGCCCCACCCCAAAGAATCCCTTCAACTGGAAAAAGTCAGCTTCAACACCTTCAGTTGATCCGTTTTTCCGGGAATCACTCCTAAAAACCCGGTTAACATGGGACAGAACGCGTTTCATTGAGCCAGCGTTTCATGCGCACCAGCCCCTCCTCAATGGACACCAACGGCTGATACCCCAGATCCTGTTTGGCCCGGGAGATATCAAACCAGTGGGAGGTGGCAAGCTCCCGGGCTGCAAACCGGGTCATGGGGGGCTCCCCCTTTAACGGAAAGAGGTTGTACAGCAGTTCCAGTCCCCCCCCCATCCAGTAAGCCCCCCGGGCAGACACACTCCCCTGCACCGGCGGCAGCCCGGCCGCCGCCAGAAAATGATCCACCATGTCCCACAGGGGGATGGGCTCGTCTTGGCTGATAAAATAGATGTTCCCGGACAGGGAAGGGGTTTCCCGGAGACGATCCCCGGCCAGCACATGGGCATGGACCGCGTTATCCATATAAATGGTATCCACCACATTGGTGCCGTCTCCGATGCGCCGTAACCGCTTTGCCCGGGAGACAATCCCAGGAAACAGATGATTATCTCCGGGTCCCCAGATGAGATGGGGCCTCAGGATAATCACTTTAAGGGTTGCATCGGCTGCAGCCCTGACTTTTTGTTCGGCCAGGGCCTTGGTTGCAGGGTAAGGCGCATGGAAGGTGGTGGGATAAGGGGCTGACTCATCCACCCCGGCCATGTCATTGCCGTCAAACACCACACTGGGAGAACTGGTGTACACCAGCCGTGTCACCCCTTTTTCCCGACAGCCGGCAATGACATTTTCAGTACCCAGCACATTGGCCCGGTAAAAATCCTGATAGGCCCCCCATACACCGGCCCGGGCCGCCACATGATATACCCCATCCATACCTGCACAGGCATTTGCCACGGCCCGGGGATCTGCAATATCCCCCCGGATCTGCCGGACCTGCCAGTGCTCCAACTCCGGATAAAAACCCCTTGAAAAACTTGTCACCCTATCCCCCCGGGCCACCAGGGCCTTGACAAGGGCTTTGCCAAGGAATCCGCCGCCACCGGTCACAAGAATATGTTCTGCGTGCATATTATGATGAGTCTCCTGCTCGTTAATTTTCATATCAGAAAAATTATTTCTTGACAAACAAATGATTATTATATAAAAGTTCTTTCCGTTGAGCGGGAATAACTCAGTGGTAGAGTGCGACCTTGCCAAGGTCGAAGTCGCGGGTTCAAATCCCGTTTCCCGCTCCATTTTTTTTCCATCGTGTGTATACAATACGCCCTGCTCGCCTCTCTTTACTTCTTTGTTAAATCCGATTAAATCATTTTAAAAATATGCTGTCATGGGTGGTCTTACCTCTATTTTCGGCACATCTTTCCTCCTTTCCCTTGTATTTATACGCCCCAGCTGGTACAAATTCTCCATGAAAATAACAGTTCATTGACAAATGGGGGAAATCATATGCCGGTACACAGCTTTACAGTCTATGACATTTTTGAAATGAATGCCACACGGTATGCCACGGCCGTTGCCGTCGCAGACCAGGATCGCACCCTGACATTTGAGGAATTGCTGCAGCAGGTGAACGCCCTTGCCAAGGGTCTTTTAAACCAGGGTATCCGCAAGGGTGACCGAATTGCCATACTGGCCATGAATCACCTGGAATATCTGGTTCTCAATGGCGCAGCAGCTGCCATGGGTGCCATACTGGTCCCCATCAACTGGCGGCTCTCACTGGATGAAATTGCCTATATCCTGTCGGATTCAGGTGCACAGCTACTGTTTTATGATGATACCTGCAAAGAGCAGCTGGATACCCTGATAACTACCCACCAGTTCAACGGTATGGCGGTGTCTCTGGCCGCATCCGACAATGATGCCCACCAGAGCTGGACCGATGTGTTATCTTTCACCGACACCCCGGTGGCGGCCCCCGAATCCCCCCCGAACAGC
Source organism: uncultured Desulfobacterium sp. (assembly GCA_963668575.2). Classification (GTDB taxonomy): domain Bacteria; phylum Desulfobacterota; class Desulfobacteria; order Desulfobacterales; family Desulfobacteraceae; genus Desulfocicer. The sequence continues at coordinate 4,836,561 of OY764894.2, forward strand.
CAAAACATCTTCTGTCTCATCTACACTGCGGCTGTGGACGGTTATCCCCGGGGGGCGGCCCTCTCCCATGAAAACATCATCATGGGCAACCTCCAGACCTCTCTTTCCATGGGGTTGACCAGGGACGACGTCTATCTCAACATGGTACCTCTTTTTCACATCACCGGTATTAATCTGGCTCTGACCACGCTGCACATGGGAGGGAAGAATGTCATCATGAAAAAATTTGATGCCCCCATGGCCATTGCCCTGGCCCGGCAGGAAAACGTCACCCTTCTGGCCAGCTTTCCCCCCATTCTGTCAACCCTGCTGAATCACATGGATGAAGGCGATCTTTCGTCCATCAAGCATGTCACCGGCATTGATGCGCCCGCAACCATCCAGGACTTTACCCAAAAAACCGGTGCCCGGTTCTGGATACTCTATGGCCAGAGCGAAACCACGGGGTTTGTCACCCTTTCCGACCACGCCCTCATGCCCGGGGCCGCCGGCAAGCAATGCCCGGTATCCTCCCTGGCCATACTGGATGAACAGGACAGCCCCCTTCCCTGCGACATGTCCGGGGAAATTGGTGTCCGGGGGCCTGTGGTGTTCCAGGGATTCTGGAAAAAGGAGGGCGCCCTTGACCGGTCCACCCTGCGCAACGGCTGGCACCACACCGGAGACATGGGCCGAATTGACAAAAACGGATTTCTGTGGTTTGAAGGCAGAAAACCGGAAAAAGAACTCATCAAACCCGGAGGAGAAAACGTTTATCCCGCCGAGGTGGAACAGGCGATCCTTACACATCCGGACATTGAATCGGTGTGTGTCATTGGGGTGCCGGACCCAAAGTTCGGCGAAGGGATCAAGGCCGTATGTGTGAAACGACCGGGATCGGATCTTGACGCGAGGTCCCTCATCGCCTTTGTGGGGGAACGCATTGCCCGCTACAAAAAACCCGGTTATGTGGTATTCATTGATGCCATGCCGGAAAAAGCCAATGGTGTCATTGACCGCATCAAGGTGAAACAACTGTATGGCGCCCCTTAGCATCTCCCAAACCATACATAAAAAAACGGGCATCCTTCATTCCCCGCTTTACACGTGCTCAAGGTGAATACCTATTTTTTTCGGTGATCATCCTTAAAAAACTGTAAAGTACTTTTGGAGGCACAGGAAGGATGCCAAAAACGGGACCGGTTCCAACGTTGGATGGCCAACCTTAAAACCAGCCCCCCAAAAAGGAATATTTCAGTTGGCTGGTATCCAGGAAATTCTCATACTTATCTTACTCTTTGCCTGCATCATCTTTCTACCTCGGCTGTTCGGGGGTGCCAGATCATCCGCCGGAAAAAAACGCAAAAGTTTCTCCCTTTCAGGAAAAATGCGCCTGGCCATTGTACTGTCACTGATCTTTCCCCTGGCCATCTCCCTGTCGATTCCCCCAGCGCAACCGGAAAACCGCTTTCTGTTTTTTCTCGGGGGCATTCTCCCCGTTCTCATTTGCTGGGCCGGCGCATGGATTTTTCAAGGATTTCGAAAAAAATAAGGGCATCCTTCATATACCCTCAAAAGTACTTTACACTTTTTTAAGCACGTGCACCGAAAAATGGACATTCATCTCGTGAAAGTGTAAAGCAGGAATGAAGGATGCCAAAATAAGTTACTTCCCAAAAACGGTTTTCAGAAGATCCGTGGTCTGTTTTACCGGATTTTCTCGGATGGCAGCCTCTTCCCGGGCCATGTAATAGAATATGCCCTCCAGCCCTTTATCCAGCACATGCTGGGTGAGATCCGCTTTGATATTGGGAACAAAGGGAATGTCCTTATATTTTGCCATGACTTGGTCATAGGTGTTTACCGCGCCCACCTCTGCCAGGGTTGTCTCCACAATGGGGCGCATCTCATCAGCCAGGGGTGTGGACATCTTCCCCTTGAAATACTGGGTGGCTGAATCCTCGGGTCCCTCGTAAATGTTTTTCACATCATCAAAGGTCATCTCTTTTATGGCGGAAAGAAACAGCGCCTTGGCCTTGGGTGCAGAGGCCTCTGCCGCCCGGTTGAGCTTCAGTTCCAGGTCGTCTGCCATGCCGGAAAGTCCCACCGTGGCCAGCACGGATTTCACCTTTTGAAGTGTTCCGGGAAGGGGGATGTGAATGGCCGCATCGTTGTTAAATCCATCGGTGGCCCCCACCTGCTTCACCACGCCCTGGGATGCCATGGACAGCGCCTCTTTAAATGCCTCGGTGATCTGGGTGAGGCTTGCCCCCCCTGTGGTTGCAGAATCCGTTTTGGCCGTATTTCCCCCCCCAAGGGTATTGAGTAGATCCGACCCTGTTTTTAACCAGGAGGTTCCGGCAAAAACAGAACAGACACCCACCACACCCCAAAACAACCCTGCAACGACAAAGGTCGTCACACCTGACCGGGATTTCCCTGTTAACCATTTCATATTGCGCTCCTTTTTTTACTTTTGCACGACTGGTTCATAAAAACGCCGGCACGCTCCGGATTGTCAGCGGGTCGGCCAACGGTGGGAAAGAACCAGGTTCTATTTTTCAAATGTGATGGTGGCATCCTTTGGCAATGCAAGCCCCACACCCACCTCCAGGGCTTTCAGCACACCGGAGATCACCGGACAAGAGACATGGGGAATGGTATTCAGGGAAACCGTCAACACCCGGGAGTTCAAAGTTCCGGTTTTTTTATCCTTGAACAGTTCGGTCATCACATTGATCTCCTCGCCTCCCAGGATCTTATTGACCCGTCCCCAATTGGGGCACTGACTTTCAAGGTGAAGCATGGCTTTGTACTCCCCCCTGTCCTCAACCCGTACCATGGTTGTAAATCCACAAATACCCGCAAATATTTTCACTTCCGTCATTTTATTTTCTCCATAGCCTTCTTGCACAGCTTGGCGCTAATCATGTACCGCATTTAACAGTTCCAGGGCAAAGGATTTGAACCGCTTTGCCTCTGCCCCATTGCCAAGATGGTCATAAATCATACTGACCTTTTCATAGTACTCTGCCCGGTTATCCGGATCCTCGGCCACCAGCTCCAGATAAACATCAATAATCTGGGAGGTCATTACCCCGGAAGACACTCCGGCATTGGCAAACTTTCGTCTCAGCTCCACATCCGGTCTCTGCCCGCATCCACTGCAGGAGGAGATGAGACCGGCATAGAGCTGAAACGCTTTATCCGGATTTCCAAGCGCTCCTCTATTCCTGCCAAAGCCCTAATGAGTGACGCATCCATTCCACCTTGCTCCAGGGTCTCCCGGTACAGATGGGCGGCCAGGGTCAATTCCCCTTCCCGGCTCCAGGTCTCTCCCTTGAGCAACACCATGGGTGCCCATTTAACTATGGATTCCGGACAGGTGTCAAGCAGACCATGGGCCCGGTCAAAGGCCTTTTTCATCCACAGCACCTCACACAATACCTGGTATCCCCGTACCGACTGGGGAAACCACCCCAGAAAATCCGTCAGAACCGTCTCTGCCCTATCCGGCACTCCCAAATTGAGAAGCGCCGTTCCCAGTTCCAGTCCAATATAATGATCGGGGGAGGGCTGTTCCCCATGGGCCAGTTCCAGTGCGTCAACGGCTGTTTGAAAGTCTCCCCGATTAAGGGCGACAAATCCATGGATAAAGGCATCTCCATACTCCCCATAAGCGGCCTTCTCTTCCGGGGAAAGGGTGCTTATCAACACCTCAAAGGTTTCAAGTTCATCTCCAGCGTCAAAATCAAATTCCGTAACTTCTCCATCAGGATTTTCATTTCCCCAACCCGGTGGCGCTTCACGAAAATCATCATCCCCCTGTCCATGGGGGGAACGGCAGAGATTCAAACCGGCCTCAATCTCCCGGGCCACGTCAGGCATGGCCGTTAATTCAAGGGCCAGGGTCAAACGGTCATGGGCCTCTTGACGGCACCCGGCCTCCAGCAACTCCATTCCGTTTTCCAGATGCTGACGAGACAGGGCCTCACAGCACTCACTGATTTTCAGATCAAGTTCGTTTAAGAATTCCCGGACCTGGGCCGGTTTTTTTGCATGGCGGGTTCTTGCCTTTTCATACTCAATTTTTGCATGACCGAACTGCTCCCGGGCAAATAGAAGATCTCCGTTTGCCATGAAGGTTTCGGGTGTTTTCCCCGATAAAAAGCTGAAAAGCCCCATTACTCCCCCTCCAGAACCACCACATTTCTTCCGGGTGGCTTCCCCTTGAGCATCTGTGTTATGGCTCCATCCAGGTCATCAAGTCCCATCTCTCTCACCAATTCTTCAGCACCGTCAATGCCCCACTCCTTTGCCAATTTTTCCCATATCTCTTGTCGAAGGGGCATGGGGCAGTTCTGGGAGTCAATCCCCACCAGCGTTACCCCTCTCAGGATAAAAGGATATACGGTCATGGGGATATCGCCGTCGGCCACATTACCGCAACAGGTAACGATAGCATAGGGCTTTGCCGATCGCAGGGCCGTTGTCAGCACCGCTCCCCCCACGGCATCCACCACTCCGGCCCAACGCCCTTTCAACAGAGGCCTTTTGCCGTTGTCAACGGCTTCATCCCTGGGAACAATGGTACGAGCCCCAATACCCTTGAGAAAATTTGTTGCATCGTTACGGCCGTTAACAGCGGCAACATCGTATCCCAGGCGGGACAGAATGGCCACGGCAAGACTGCCCACCCCACCCGTGGCGCCGGTGACCAGAATATCTCCATCCCCGGGACGAAGCCCCTCTTTCAGCAGATGCCTTATACTCAATGCTGCGGTGAATCCAGCGGTCCCATAGACCATGGCACTACGAGGGGTCATGGTGTCGGGCATGGGCACGGCCCATGAGGAGGGAACCCGAATGTACCGACCAAACCCCCCGGGAGTATTCATTCCCAGATCATAAGAGGTGACAATCACCTCATCCCCCGGCTTAAAATCGTCTGTACGACTTTCCACCACCACACCGGCAGCATCAATACCCGGCGTATGGGGATAATTCCGGGTCACCCCACGGTTTCCAACAGCCGAAAGGGCATCTTTATAATTAAGGGATGAGTACTGCACCTGAATTAACAGATCCCCTTCCGGCAATTCATGGATAGATCTGTTCTCAACGGACCGGACAAAGCGTTGATCCGGGGTTTCCCGAACCACCAGCGCACGATAGGTTTCAGACTGGGTCATGGCAAAGCTCCTTTTAACCACTCAACGTTGGGGCAACTTTCATTCAACGCTGCCATCATCCTCCGTTAAGTGATAACAAATCATTTAACATGAATAACGGTTCAGGGTAGCCGGAAACAACATCAGGCTGAAAATCTGAACGTACGATTTAAATCTTTTCAAAAAAAAACAGGTTCGTCAAAATAAAATTTTTCAAAAGACCACAAAACCCGGTTTGAATAATGGAATAAAAAATGCCATAATGCGTGACAGATCCATGGGTTCAACCGTAACGCCCCAAATCCCAACGGTTAAGAACACAAAAAAACACAGGTGATTTCATATGGAAAAAGACGCAACACAGCCCTACGACAAGTACATCAAAGCATTAATGGACATCAGCAGCGCCATTACTTCCGACCTCTACCTTGAAGATATCCTCAAACTAACCGTAATGGTCACCGCCAAAGTAACCGGTGTTGAGATCTGCTCTCTCTGGCTGGTGGACGAGACCTGCCATCCCCCCCAGATCCGTTTGAAGGCCACCCAGGCCTTTGACAGAGATTATATCAAAGATCGATCACTGAATATGGATGAAGGGGTGGTGGGGGCTGTAATCACCAGCAAAAAACCCATCATCATTGACAATGTGCTTGAAGATCATCGGTTTAAAGAAAAAGAGATGGCTCACAAGCTGGGGCTGGTCTCCATGGTGGGGGTTCCCCTCCAGGTGCTGGATGATCGCATCATCGGGGCATTAAACTGCTTTACCTCCACGACCCACTCGTTTTCCGAAACAGAGGTCAACCTGATCCGAACCGTTGCCAATCAGGCAGCCATTGCCATTTTAAATACCGAATTGATGGTGAAAACCCAGGTCATCCAGGAAGAACTTGAAACCCGAAAACTGGTGGAACGCGCCAAGGAGGTGTTGATGCTGCGTCGAAAAAAAACCGGGGAAGATGCCTACCAGTGGATCCGAAAACGCAGCATGGATACCCGGAAATCCATGCGATGTGTGGCTGAAGCCATTTTGTTATCCGAGGAGCTGACCGAGGAGTTAAACACCATTGAATAATTGGCATCCTTCATTTCTCGGTTTACACTTTTCAGAGAACATTCCCGTTTTGAGGGACTTTCCCTCAAAAAAGCGCAAAGTACTTTTGGGGGCATATGAAGGATGCCGAATAATTCCTCAAAAAACATTGACAGGGTTGTAGACAGATGGTACAGAAACACGACTTATTCGCACAAAGACGTGTGATGTATTAGGCATATTATGGACTCTGGAGACAAAGGCGTCTTCACCCCCTTGCAGGTGGTGAAGACGCCTTTTTTTTTCAGGAAAATGGTCGTCAGCCATTAGTTCTCCCACGTATCACTACATATGGTGTCCATTTAAGATTGACAGCATCAAATGTGGTATAAAAAAATGAGAACTTATGGTTTATGAGAAAAATACAACCCCATCAAAAAAGGAAAACAAGAGATGAATTTAAGCCGCCCCAATGCCAATGAAGCGTTACAAACCAAAAATCGTTCACGAAGTGTTGCCCCCCAGTCCGGTATCTGTACCCGTTGCGTGGATGGCTGCAAGGGGAACTGTGACCTTTTTGTCTCCACCTTCCGTGGACGGGAGATGCTTTATCCCTCCCCCTTTGGTGAAATCACCGCAGGCACGGATAAAGACTACCCCGTGGATTATTCTCATCTGAACATCAACGGTTATGCCATTGGTGCCGCCGGCATTGAAGCCGATCCCGACCATGCCATTTTTCCCAAAGTCAATACCGAGACCTGGTATGGCGCCACGGAAAAAGTCAAAATGAAATTGCCCATCTTCACCGGAGCCCTTGGCAGTACCGACATTGCCCGAAAAAACTGGGAACATTTTTCCGTGGGTGCCGCCATCACCGGCATCAGCCTTGTGTGTGGTGAAAATGTGTGCGGCATTGACCCGGAACTGGTAATTGACAAGCATGGAAAGGTCACCGAATCCCCTGAAATGCGACGACGGGTGGAATCCTACCGACGATACCACAGCGGTTATGGGGATATTCTGGTACAGATGAATGTGGAAGACACCCGACTGGGAGTGGCTGAATATGTCATTGAAAAACTCGGAATCGATACCATTGAACTCAAATGGGGCCAGGGGGCTAAATGCATTGGCGGTGAAATAAAGGTAAATTCCCTGGAACGCGCCCTGGAGCTTGCAAAACGAGGATATATCGTCACCCCTGATCCCACCAAGGAATCCAACCAAAAAGCATTCAAGGAGGGCTCCATCAAGGAGTTTGAACGGCACTCCCGGGTGGGCTTTCTCAACCAGGATGACTTCATGAAAGAGGTGGACCGTGTACGAAAGCTGGGGGCCAAACGGGTGACCCTTAAAACCGGCGCCTATCCCATGCGGGAACTGGCCATGGCCATCAGATGGTCTTCGGATGCCAAAATTGATCTTCTGACCATTGACGGCGCTCCGGGCGGCACCGGAATGAGCCCCTGGCGCATGATGACCGAATGGGGGGTTCCCTCCATTTATCTCCATTCCATGGCCTACGATCTCTGCCTGCGACTGGCCCGAAAGGGTGCCTGGGTGCCGGACATTGCCTTTGCCGGCGGCTTTTCCTCGGAAGATCACATTTTTAAAGCCCTTGCCCTGGGAGCGCCTTATTCCAAAGCCGTTTGCATGGGCCGAGCCCTGATGATTCCGGGGATGGTGGGGAAAAACATTGAAAAATGGCTTAAAGGCGAAGATGGGGGGCTGCCGTCAACCGTTTCCAAATATGGCAGCACCAAAGAAGAAATTTTTGTGGCCTATCAGAAGCTCAAGGCGATATATGGAAATGAAGTGGATCTGTTTCCCCTGGGTGCCGTGGGGATCTACAGTGCTGCGGAAAAACTCCGGGTGGGTCTCCAGCAGCTCATGGCCGGTTCCCGTAAATGGCGCACCCATCTCATCACCCGGGACGATCTCTTCTCCTTGACAGAAGAGTGTGCCAAGGTCACCGGCATTCCCTATGTCATGGATGCCTTTAAGGAAGAGGCTCTTGCCATCATTGACGCTTGATTTTCCAAATTTCACACCGACGTTGTTGCAACGGTAAAAATTTGTCATACCGGCAACCCACCGACGTCCAACAGTAGCCCTGTTTTTTCATCACATTCCGGCCACAATTCCATGTGGTCGGAATGGCAGTGGCGAAAAGCACTTGCTCACTCCCCGGAGGTCGCACAAAAAAACGAATGCCACACAAAAACCATAAAAAAAATCCCCGGACAGAAACCTGTCCGGGGATTTTAATTCAGCAAGCCACCAAGATGACTTTAAAGGCCGGGTAAAACGGCTGACTATAAAACTGTTACGTTAGTTGCAGCCGGGCCTTTCTGTCCTTCTTCAATGTCAAAGGAGACGCGGTCTCCTTCGTTCAGGGACTTGAAACCCGTTGCGTTAATTCCGGTGTGATGTACAAATACATCTTTTCCGTTTTCTTGTTCAATAAAACCAAAACCCTTAGAGTCGTTAAACCATTTTACAATACCATTAGCCATATTGGCAATCTCCTGAAAAAAAATATAAAATAATGCCGGCCCCAAACCTAACATATAAATATTTCTATTATAGATATACACTGTCGTGAGGAGCCTATGCGCTTCCATGTAATAGCGCATTTTTATGTATTATAAAGAAAGGAGACAAAAAGTCAAGAACTTTAATGTTCTTTTTTTTAATATTTTTTTTGTAACATCAAAAAAGATAAAAAATGGCTTTCCGTTCTTCACAGTGACGCATTAACTGCTTGAAACAACTGTTTTTATGCAGCATGCCTTCCGAATCCGGGATCACTGAAAAAAAGGCCCGGCTCCCAACAAGGATGCCTTTTGGGCTATCTGTTTTTTTTCGGCCTCGGATATCAATCCCACACGGAGGAGCGATCATACTCCAGCTGCTTCACCCCGGGATCATCCCGGTGCATGAGGGTACACGTCTGGGAATCGGGATCAAATACAATCACCACTTTGCCGGATTTAAGATGGGAAAGTGCCTGGGCGACCCTGGTTTCCAGGGGAACTTCAACTTCTCCATAATCCGTGCCGTCACGGGTGAGGAACTCTTCAACAACCCCCCGAAGCGCTTCGGGGCTCAATTGGTCATGGGGGACCTTGACTGCATTCATTTTTCAACCACTCCTTTTTTCAATACAGACAATTTTTTTCCAGTCGCGCATTTTTTTATGCGCATTTCAAATTTAAGGGCATCACTTTTTGTCATCTTTCCCGTGACCCCAACCAGCTCAACGGGAAGTCTTCCCCGGGTATACTTCGCCCCTTTCCCGGCATTATGTATCTTAATCCTTGACTCAAGGTCGTTGGTGATACCACAGTACAAGGACTGATCCACACATTTTACCAAATAAACCTGCCAGGTTTTCACCTGCTGTCTCCATTTTGACGCTACTACAATCCAGATCACCGAAAAAAGAGGCCGGCAAATCCACTCCGGGTTTGATCACAACATCGGCCACTCCGGGGGATTACAAATAAACGAGATCCCGGGGCATATACTTACTTTTCAAGCCCTCATCAATCAAGGCCAGCACCTTCTCTTTCTCATCCGGGAACTGATATCCCTCGTACCCATGGGAAAAGAGCAGCCGCCCTGAAGAATTAAGCCAGTTGTTCCCTGCATGGTCAAAACAGACCCGGGAGGTGACATCCAGGGCCGTGATCATCTGCTTCAGCTCCCGGAGCTGTTCATGGGTGGATAGAACGTGCATCTCCCCCTTTTGAATCCAGGAGTGCATCAGAGTTCCCGGGACGGCTCGGAAGGGCCGGGAACGGATATAATGGGGATTGACCGCCGTAAGTACCCGGGCCGTATTCAGGGCATGCCCGGTTGTCATTTCCCTGCCCCCCAGCCCCGGCATCCAGTACTCAGACACCTGAAATCCGGCATCCATGGCTTTTTTTCCGCCCTCGATATGCCCCTGTGCCGTCACCCCTTTTTTAATTTTCTCCAGGAGCGCATCATCCCCGGTTTCAAGGCCCAGATGCAGCCGATCCAGACCGGCTTTTCGAATGGCAAGCAACGCTTCAGCAGATTTCTGGGCAAGGGTTCTGGAACGGGCATAGGTGGTGACCCGATCAATGGAAGGGAAAAGGGTTCTCAGATACCTCAACGCATCAATCAGCTCAGGTGTTTTCATGATGATGCTGTTGCCATCCTGGATAAAGGCGGTTTTTCCCCCACTGCACAGCCAGTGGAAAAACATGACAAACCCATTGTGATGGTTGAGTTCCGGCACTTTTCCCATCAGGAACATGGCCGCCTCCCGGGTGATCTCACCCCCCTGCCCCAGGGAGATGGAGATATTTTTTAAATCTCCGGCCAGGGCCGCCATGGCATCCATGTCCGCCCTGAGTTCCGCCGGAGATCGCAGTTGAAATTTTTCACCTTTATACATGCTGCAGAAGGCACAGTGGTTCCATGGGCAGTTGCGGGTGAATCGCAGCAGCAGAGAGTCACTGCCTCCCTCACTGGGGGGGCGATATATGCCGGTTTCAAATTGATATTTTTCAATGGTGTAATCCGCCATGGTGATGATTGCTCCTGTGGGTTGAAAAAGTGTACTCATCCGTCTCGGTGCCGGAAATAGCTGAAAGCTTATAACGAATGCTGCCGCTTAGGGCAGCTTTCTCAAAAGCAAATTCAGACAAACCCTTTTATCACGTCTCTCAATGAAGTTAAATCCTGTTTTCAAATACCTCTCATTTTCATGCCATCGGGGTGAATCAGGCCTGCGTTTATCGAGATTGTTATTGGAGGCTCCGGTTTAACGGGAATAATGGCCATAAAAAAAGCCCCAATGACTTTCGTCAAAGGGGCTTATCTCTAATATTGGACTCAAAAGGATTAAAATCCTAAGGTATCAAACCATAAAAGAGGAATTCATGCAGATATAACTAAATGACAGTTACATTACCTGCTGCGGGACCTTTCTGGCCCTGCTCAATGTCAAAGGAGACACGGTCCCCTTCGTTAAGGGATTTAAACCCTGTTGCATTAATACTTGAGTGGTGAACGAAAAGATCCTCTCCGTTTTCCTGCTCGATAAAACCAAAACCCTTGGAATCGTTAAACCATTTTACTGTTCCATTAGCCATTGTGACAATCTCCTAAAAAATAAAGTTTAAGTGTTTCAAACTTTGAGGTAGTTGTCACACAGAGGTGCTTATCTGACAAATTATTCTTTCCCCTAAGTACGAAACAGGCAAGTCTAACCATTAAGACCGGCCTCGTGATAAAAAATTACACCCGGCGAGATTCAAATCTTCGATCTTGGGATTCGATGCTCTCTTGGGGGATAACAATGTAAAATAATCATTTTATGATCAAAAAAATTTAAGATGACTCTTGAGGCTTTCTTAGTGCGGCAAGTAACTTCGTAAATTTAATTTTTTAAGAATACACTTGAACGCAAAGTTTGTCAATCATTTTATTTATATTCCCCAAAGTTTATTCGCTCACCTGGGGCTAAACATCTTTTGACACGCCAACTGCCCCTGTTGGCCGATGATATTGAAGAATTCAAAATACGTTCTCTTTTCAAAAACGTCACCATGTTTCTAAAAAAACGTATGCCTCGCGAGGTCAATTGAAACAAAAAAATTACAGACACGAATTCAAAAAAAATACGGTCACCCCCCTAACATATGTGGTATACTTCAATGAAGTTTGGATTGTTTCAACACTTGCATTGTTACAACACCTTTAATTCGTGGCCAACTTATGCCCCCCCCCCGCGTTTGTAATGGGTCCGGAGAACTGTTTCCCAAAAAAGCGCCGCCTTTGAAAGAGGGTTTTTATTATGGTTCAATATAAATTTTTATTGTTCATTGCCGGGCCGTCTCCTAATTCAACGCGGGCTATCAACAATTTTGAGACAATTTGTAAATCCAAGCTGGATAATAATTATCAGCTGGATATTGTTGATGTGACTGAAAACCCCGGGCTCGCCGAGGAGCAAAGAGTGATGGTCTCGCCGACCCTGATCATGACATCACCGACCCCGGTTACCCGGGTCATCGGTGATTTTTCGGATGCTCAAAAGGTTATATCCGGCCTGGGCCTCTACCCCCTTGATCACCGGGAAAGTGATGTGGACTCCGTGTCGGATCTGCATAACCACCCTTTAACAAAAGAGGCCTTGAAAATTTTGTTAATTGAGGACAATCCTGCGGATGTTGTTTTATTGAGGGAAATGCTCAAGATTGAAAGGTCCGCCGCCATTGAAATTGTTTCAGTGGAAAATTTGTCCGAAGGCATCCGTTTTTTAAGTCAGCAACGGGTTGATGTCATCCTCTTAGACTTGAGTCTACCCGACAGCACAGGGATTGAAACCTTCAGGCGACTGCAAAAAAAGGTTGAACAGATCCCTGTGATCATTTTAAGCGGATTTTCCGACGAAAAAACAGCACTGGATTCGGTGCGTGAAGGGGCACAGGATTACCTGGTTAAAGGAGAAATTGACGGCAATTCATTGCGGCGCTCCATTCGATACGCCATTGAACGGACGAAAATAGAAAAGGAACTTAAGGAGAGCCAGATTCGGGCAGACCTTCTTATTGAAAAGAACACCGACGGTATTGTTCTGGTGGATAAAAGCGGCATGATCCGGTTTGCCAATCCAGCGGCAGAAAGGTTGCTGGGTGCACCACCGGAAGAATTGATGGGGTCGGCATTTGGTTTCCCTGTTTCAGGAAAAAATCCTGTGGAGATCGAATTGATCCGAAAAGGGAGCACATCAAAAATTGCCGAGTTGAGTGCCGCCATGGTTGAAATGAACAACCAGAGGCTCTACCTTGCCTCACTTCGGGATATAACGGATCGAAAACAAACCGAAAAAGAGAACCTGGACCTGCTTGTTCGAAATGAAAAAATCAAAGCATCTGAAACATTATTAAAAATCAAAGCCCAGGCACTGGAGCAGGAAAGCCTATTTAAAAGTCAGTTCCTGGCAAACATGTCCCATGAGCTGAGAAGCCCGTTGAACAGCATCATACTTCTTTCCGAAAGCCTGTATGAAAACCAGGAAGAGAATTTAACCCCGGAACAGGTCAAATTTGCAAATATCATCCACAATAGTGGGAAAGATCTCCTTGAACTGATCAACCAAATCCTGAATTTCTCAAAATTGGACGCCGGGAAAATGCCAGTTTCGTTAAGTCAGGTCCAACTGCATGAATGGGCACAGGCCCTTGAACTTGCCTATGGAGAGATTACCAATAGAAAAGGAATTAAATTCAACGTTTCAATGGCACCTTCAATTCCGGAACGGATTACAACAGACCGCCAGAAATTAGGACAGATCATTCGAAATCTTGTTTCAAATGCCTTGAAATTCACATCCCAAGGCAGCATAACGGTGAAGATTCACAGGCCATCCATAGAAGCGGATCTGGAAAAGATGCCAGGGGTTGATCCCAAAAGGTATATTGCCATATCCGTCATTGATACGGGTATTGGCATTTCCGAAGAATATCACACGCTCATATTTCAAGCGTTTCAACAGATTGACGGAAGTGCCTCGCGTGAATACGACGGCAGCGGTCTGGGCCTTTCCATCAGCAAGAAACTGGCAGAACTGTTACACGGAAGCATCATGATGGAAAGCAAGCCCCAAAACGGCTCGCGGTTTACCCTTTATCTTCCCGAAACGATTGAAGAAACGCATGAAATTCAAAGTGAGGAACAGATAATACCCAAAGAACAAGAGGTGATGGAAATTTCCGAAGCGGTTGCAGATCGACTTGCAGGAATCCGGGTGCTCATTGTGGATGATGATATGCGAAGCCTGTTTAGCATGGCACAAATACTGGAAAAGTACAAAATCCGGGTTGAAAAATCGGAAACCGGGATAACAGCACTTCAGATAATTGAGACTGCATCAGATATGGACCTGATCCTGGTGGATATCATGATGCCCAAAATGGACGGATATGAGACCATAAAAAAGCTCAAATCTGCCAAGGGAAAAAAACAAATCCCCATCATCGCTATGACAACAAAGGCACAGGAGACAGACAGGATAGAATGCCTCCGGGTTGGAGCGGACGGCTATGTCTCAAAACCCGTCAACATCAATACGCTTCTATTGGAAATAAACGGTTTAATTCAATGAGGATGTTCGGAAAACTCACTCCATTTATTGAGAGAAATAGATAGACTGTAACTACTAAGGCATTGATGAATGAAAGAAACAACTCAAAGAAAAACGTCCGTAGCCAAGATTCTTATCGTTGATGACAAATCAGCTAATCTTGTATCCTTTGAAGCAATCCTGAACTCCTTGAATGTGGAGATCATTAAGGCGCTTTCCGGAGAGCAAGCCCTGTCAAAACTGCTGGAACATGATTTTGCAGTCATCTTGCTTGATATTCAAATGCCGGGCATGGACGGTTTCGAAACTGCTGAATTGATACGGGGAAACGCCGACACAAAAGAGGTCCCCATCATTTTTATAACAGCGGCAGATGAAAACAAAAAAACCGTTTTCAAGGGGTACGAATCCGGTGCGGTTGACCTTTTGTTTAAACCCGTTGATTCAATTGTTCTAAAAAGTAAGGTGGCTGTTTTTATAAACTTATATCATCAACGAAAAACCATTGAGATTCAGAAAGAGACCATCCTCAACCAGCATCGCACCCGGATAGAAGAAGAGCGTTTAAAAGTTGTCCTTCAAATGGCAGGTGCCACAGCCCATGAACTAAATCAACCGTTGATGATGCTGATGGGGAACATGGAACTGCTTGAAATGGATAAGTTCGCCCCTGAATCAGTCAAAAAATTTGCTCCCAGAATCAAAAAATCCGCACAACGTCTGTCAGATACCGTAAGAAAAATTCAAACCATTGAGAGTTATAAAATCAAGAGGCATGATGAGGTTACCGATATTATGGATCTCGACAAGGAGATCCACATCATCTATATTGAAGACAATGCCGCCGATTATAAAACGGTTGAACTGATGTTGAAAGAATATGCCAATATGAAGTTGTCCTGGGCAGAAACCATTACCTTGGCATTTCAAAAACTGACGGATAAAACCTTTGATGTCATCCTGCTTGATTTCGCTCTTCCCGATGGAACCGGTCTGGATTTTATAGAGGAGCTCAAAAAACGACAAATTGCCGATACGCCGGTGATTTGCATCACAGACCAGGGCAGCGATAAAGTTGCCTCCAGAATATTGTGCAGTGGGGCATACGACTATCTCCCGAAGTTAGGCCTGAACAAGGAACTCCTCATTGGGACCATCAACAGCGCCCTTGAAAAATCTCGCTTGAAAAACAATCTTGGTCTTGCCATGAAAAAAATGGCGGATATGTCAACCCATGATATGTTAACCGGGCTTTATAACCGGCGCCATATGAATGAAGTGATGGATCAGGAGTTCGGCCGGGCATTGCGGTATGATTTGGAGCTGTCCTGCATTATTTTTGATCTGGATTTTTTCAAGAAGGTTAACGACAATTTCGGCCATGCCTGCGGCGATTTTGTGTTAAAGGAGTTTGCATCCACCATCATGCAGAACAAAAGAGAATCAGATTATGCATTTAGATACGGAGGGGAAGAATTTTTACTATTATTGCCCCAAACAGATGTCAGGGGAGCCTGCATGGTGGGTGAGAATCTTCTTACGCATTGCCGGAACCATCAGTATATCTATGACAATAACTCTTTTGTTATTACCACAAGTATGGGGATTGCGAATATAACAGTCTGCAGACCCAAAAGTGGCGAAGAGCTTGTGGATCTTGCAGGTAAGGCATTGTACAAGGCAAAATCAGCCGGCAGGAATTGCCTGTACGTTTATAAACGGGAAAGCAATTCAGATACGCTTTTTCAACGGCCCCACGGTGGAAAAGGGCTATCTTACCTAAAGGAAGAGTTCGCCGGCATTTTATCAAAAACAAAAAAAGCGGCCATGGACTCCATCGCATTGCTTATTGAGGAGGTCGGCGGCCGGCAGCTTGAAAATGAAACCCAACGAATTTTAATTTATATTTCACTTTTATGTAAAAAGGTTGGTCTGGCAAACCCCACCATGGTTTCTATTCAGAATGTGGCTTTCCTCAGCAATTGTTTTAAAATAATGCTTGGTAATGAACTCTTGCTGAAAAAAGAGACCCTGACCAAAGAAGATAAAAAAAAGATTGAACAGCTGCCATGTCTGCAGGGTGGACTGATAAACCAACTCGGCATCTTTAAAGAGGAAAAAAAAATATTGCTATATAAGCGTGAATGGTATGATGGAAGCGGCTGCCCGGAAGGAAGACACAAAGAGGAAATACCATTGGGGGCAAGAATTTTTTCCATCATCAATACCTTTGTTGCCATAACTTCAGACAGAGCTTACCGAAAAAAAACATCCCATGAAAAGGCTATTTTAGAAATCGTGAAAAAGGCCGGCACCCAGTTTGATCCCATCCTTGTTGATTCTTTTGTTGATACACTTTTGGAAAACAGTCTGCTGGAGGTTACCGGACCGCAAATTGATAGCATGAAAACCATGATGCATAATAAGATGCCAATATGACCGTGGACACCAAACATCACACCCAAGGTACTGGGAACACCCATTCATTAATCACCCTTTTGTAAAAGGAGAGATCTCCTCCGATGACTGTGGAAAAACCGGCTAAAAAAACAATAAAAAACGAAACGGATGAATTCAATTTAGGGGGCCTGCTCACGGCACTCAAGGCGCTTAAAAAAGGCGACTTTACGGTTCGGCTCCCCGACGGTCAAATCGGTATGGCTGGGGCCATAGCGGATGTTTTTAATGACGTGGTGGAGACAAATCAAGCCCTGGCACAGGAACTGGAGCGTATCCGAATCACCGTGGGCAGAGACGGGAAGATCAAACAGCGTGCAACCCTTGTGGGAGCCAGGGGTTCCTGGGCAACGAGTATCACTTCGCTCAATCAGCTGATAGAGGACCTTGTCCAGCCCGTAAGTGAAATAATCGCCATCATCGGGACGGTTGCCCAGGGGGACTTAAGCCAGCGAATGGCTCTGGAGGTTGAAGGCATTCCGCTCAAGGGTGAATTTCAACGCAGCGCCAACACGTTGAACACCATGGTGGATCAGCTCAGCTCCTTTGCCTCCGAGGTGACAAGAGTGGCAAGGGAAGTGGGCACCGAAGGCAAGCTTGGGGGACAGGCGATGGTCAAAGGCGTGTCCGGGACTTGGAAGGATTTGACCGACAATGTAAATACCATGGCAAAAAATCTCACCGATCAGGTTCGAAATATCGCTGAAGTGACCACAGCGGTGGCCAGTGGAGACCTGAGCCGGGAGATCACGGTGGATGCCCAGGGTGAAATTCTGGACCTGAAAAAGACCATCAACACCATGGTGGCACAGCTCTCCTCCTTTGCCTCGGAGGTAACAAGGGTCTCCCGGGCAGTGGGGACCGAAGGCAAGCTCGGCGATCAAGCCAGAGTGGTTGGGGTCTCCGGCACCTGGAAGGACCTCACCGAAAATGTCAACACCATGGCCAACAACCTGACAGAGCAGGTGCGCAATATTGCCGAGGTGACCACGGCGGTGGCCAATGGAGATTTGAGCAAAACCATCACGGTGGATGCCCAGGGTGAAATTCTGGAGTTGAGGGATACCATCAACACCATGGTGGCACAACTCTCCTCCTTTGCTTCGGAAGTGACAAGGGTGGCCCGGGAAGTCGGCACCGATGGGAAATTGGGCGGCCAAGCTAAGGTGGAAGGCGTTTCCGGCACATGGAAGGATCTGACGGATAACGTCAACACCATGGCCAATAACCTCACCAAACAGATGCGCAATATCGCAGAGGTCACCACAGCAGTGGCCAAAGGGGACCTTGCCAAAAAAATCACGGTGGAAGCCAACGGAGAGATCCTGGAACTGAGAAATACCATTAACACCATGGTGGACCAGCTCTCCTCCTTTGCTTCCGAGGTGACAAGGGTGGCAAGGGAGGTGGGAACCGATGGCAAGCTGGGTGGCCAGGCCAAAGTGGAGGGTGTCTCCGGCACCTGGAAAGATTTAACAGACAACGTCAATACCATGGCAGATAACCTCACCACCCAGGTCAGAAACATCGCCGAGGTAACCACGGCGGTGGCCAATGGTGATCTTGCCAAAAAAATCACGGTGGAAGCCAGCGGCGAGATCCTGGAATTGCGTGACACCATTAACACCATGGTGGCCCAGCTCAGCAGTTTTGCCTCGGAGGTGACAAGGGTGGCACGGGAGGTGGGGGCCGATGGAAAGCTCGGCGGTCAGGCAACCGTCAAGGGCGTTTCCGGCACCTGGAAGGATTTGACTGACAATGTCAACATGATGGCCAACAACCTCACAGAACAGGTTAGAAGCATTGCCGAAGTAACCACGGCGGTGGCCAATGGCGATCTTGCCAAAAAAATCACGGTGGAAGCCAGCGGCGAGATCCTGGAACTTAGAAACACCATCAACACCATGGTGGATCAGCTCTCCTCCTTTGCCTCGGAGGTCACCCGTGTGGCAAGGGAGGTGGGTACCGATGGCCAACTCGGCGGCCAGGCCAAGGTGGAGGGCGTCTCGGGAACCTGGAAGAATCTCACCGATAATGTCAATACCATGGCCAACAATCTCACCGGACAGGTCCGAAATATTGCAGAGGTCACCACCGCCGTTGCCAATGGGGACATGACCAAAAAGATCACGGTGGAAGCCAGCGGCGAGATCCTGGAACTTAGAAACACCATCAATACCATGGTGGATCAGCTCTCCTCCTTTGCCTCGGAGGTCACCCGTGTGGCCCGAGAGGTGGGCACGGAAGGGGCACTGGGGGGCCAGGCAGGGGTTCCGGGGGTCTCCGGCACCTGGAAGGATTTAACCGACAACGTTAACACCATGGCCAATAACCTGACCAGCCAGGTCCGCAACATCGCCGAAGTGACCACGGCGGTGGCCAAGGGAGATCTGACCAAGAAAATCACAGTGGAAGCCAGCGGCGAAATCCTGGAACTTCGCAATACCATTAACCGGATGGTGGATCAGCTGGGCAGTTTTGCGTCCGAGGTTACCCGGGTGGCCCGGGAGGTGGGCACCGACGGTCAACTGGGGGGGCAGGCCGAGGTGGAAGGGATCTCCGGTACCTGGAAGGATTTAACCGAAAACGTCAACATGATGGCCAATAACCTCACCAACCAGGTTCGCGCCATTGCCGAAGTGACCACGGCAGTGGCCAACGGAGACCTTTCAAAGGCCGTCACCGTGGAGGCCAGCGGTGAGATTCTGCAGCTTCGTAACACCATCAACAACATGGTGGAAAAGCTCCGTGCTTTTGGATCGGAGGTGACAAGGGTAGCAAGGGAAGTGGGCAATGATGGTAAGCTGGGTGGACAGGCATTGGTCCCGGGGGTCTCGGGTACCTGGAAGGACTTGACCGACAACGTCAACATGATGGCCAACAACCTCACCGATCAGGTCCGAGCCATAGCGGAAGTCACCACCGCCGTTGCCGATGGGAACTTCTCGAAAAAGATCACGGTGAATGTCAAAGGCGAAATTTTGGCCCTGAAAGAGACCATTAACACCATGGTGGATCAGCTCTCCTCCTTTGCCTCGGAGGTGACAAGGGTGGCAAGGGAAGTGGGCACAGAAGGCAAGCTGGGCGGCCAAGCTGTGGTCCCGGGGGTCTCGGGCACCTGGAAGGACTTGACCGACAACGTGAACATCATGGGAGAGAACCTGACCAATCAGGTCAGGGGCATTGCCAAGGTTGTCACGGCAGTGGCCAACGGGGATCTGAACAAAAAACTGACCCTGGATGCCAAGGGAGAGATCGCCGAGCTGGCTGAAACCATCAATGAAATGACCAGCACCCTGGCCACCTTTGCCGACCAGGTCACCAACGTGGCCCGGGAGGTGGGGATTGAGGGGAAACTGGGGAGTCAGGCCAGGGTGTCAGGCGCCGCCGGTATCTGGAAAGACCTCACCGACAATGTAAATGAACTGGCCGCCAACCTGACAACCCAGGTCCGGGCCATCGCCGAAGTTGCCACCGCTGTGACCCAAGGCGATCTGACCCGTACCGTCACCGCGGATGCCCGGGGCGAGGTGGCAGATTTAAAGGACCGGGTCAACGAAATGATCAGCAACCTGAGGGAGACAACCCGGATCAATTCCGAGCAGGACTGGCTCAAGACCAACCTGGCCCGGTTCGCCGGAATGCTCCAGGGCCAGAGAGACCTTCTGGCTGTGGGCAACCGAATCCTGTCGGAACTTGCGCCCCTGGTCAATGCCCAGCACGGCATCTTCTATATTGCGGAACAGAAAGAGAAGAAGCCTGTTTTGAAACTACTGGCCAGCTACGCGTTTAAAGAACGCAAAAACCTCTCCCAGCAATTCCAGCTTCGAGAAGGGATCATCGGCCAGTGCGCCTATGAAAAACAGCGGATACTGTTAACCAATGTTCCGGAGGATTACATCAAGATCAGCTCAGGATTGGGGGAGGCCACCCCGCTCAATATTGCGGCATTGCCCATTGTCTTTGAGGGGGAACTGCAGGCGGTGATCGAACTGGCATCTTTCAGTCGATTTTCTGAGACAACCCTGCTCTTTCTCGATCAGCTGACGGATAATATCGGCATCATGCTCAACACCATTGGTGCCACCATGCGTACGGAAGAGCTGCTCAAAGAGTCGCAATCCATGTCCGAAGAGCTTCAAAACCAGCAGCAGGAACTCCAGCAAACCAATGAGGAGCTGGAAGAGAAGGCAAAAGAGCTGGAGATGCAAAACTCTGAAGTGGAACGTAAGAACAGGGAGGTGGAAGTGGCAAAGCTCTCCCTTGAGGAGAAAGCCGAACAGCTGGCATTGTCGTCCAAGTACAAATCCGAATTCCTTGCCAACATGTCCCATGAACTCAGAACTCCGTTAAACAGCCTGCTCCTTTTGTCCCAGATACTGGAGGAAAACAAAGACGGAAACCTCACTGAAAAGCAGGTGCAATTTGCAGGAACCATCCATGGGGCCGGAGCGGAATTGCTCAACCTGATCAACGAGATTCTGGACCTGTCAAAAATTGAGTCCGGCATGATGAGCGTTGACCTTGAGGCCGTCCCCTTCCGGGATCTCAAGTCATGGGTGACAAAGAGTTTCCAGCAGACGGCCAAAAAAAAAGGGCTGGCCTATTCCGTCACCCTTTCCCGGAACCTGCCGACATCGGTCCATACCGATCGGAAACGCCTGGAGCAGGTCCTTAAAAACCTGCTCTCCAATGCCCTTAAATTCACCGATAAAGGCAGCGTGGAACTGGACATCTCGGTGGCCGGTGGCGGCTGGAGCCTTGATCATGAACTGCTTAACGCTGCGGGCATGGTGATCGCCTTTGCCGTGAAAGACACGGGCATCGGACTCCCCAAAGAGAGTCTGAAAATTATTTTTGAAGCCTTTCAACAGGCGGACGGTACCACCAGCAGAAAATATGGGGGGACCGGCCTGGGTCTGTCCATCAGCAGAGAGATCGCCCGGTTGCTGGGCGGTGAGATTCGTGTCGTCAGTCAGTCCGGTGAAGGCAGCACTTTCACACTCTATCTACCCCAGCATGCCTCATCCGTCAGGGCCCTGCCGACAGAACAGATCCGGGAGTCCGAAGTTCCTTATATACCCCGGTTGTCCCAAAAACACTCTCCAGACACACATGCAGCCAAGCCCGCGCCCTCACTGCTGGAAACCAATGAACTGGAGGATGATCGAGAAAGCATCCAGCCCGGCGACCGCGTGATATTAATCATTGAGGATGATGTAAGATTTGCAGGCCTTCTTCTGGAGACCGCCCGGGAAAAAGGGTTTAAAGGGCTGGTGGCCCTGCGGGGTGACGCTGCCCTGGCCATGATCCATGAATTTATACCCGATGCCATATCCCTTGACATCAAACTGCCGGATATGGATGGGCTGCTGATTCTTGATCACCTGAAGCATCATCCTGAAACCCGGCATATCCCCGTGAATATTGTCTCAGCCACGGACAAAAGTATCAAGGGGTTGAAGATGGGTGCCGTCTCACACCTGACAAAGCCGGTGACCCGGGAAAAGCTTGAAGAGCTGTTTGAAACCATCAGCGGGTATATTGAGCGGAGCATGAAGGAGTTGCTGATCCTGGAAGATGATGAAGTGCTCCGCAAGACGATTGTTGACCTGATCGGAAATGGAGATGTTCATACCCAGGCGGTGGGAACCGGTAAGGAGGCCCTTGAGATCCTTAAAAACAGGAAAATAGACTGCGTGGTTCTGGATCTGGGACTGCCGGACATGACAGGATTTGAATTCATCAGTCACATTGCAGGGGATCCTGAGACCCGGGATGTCCCGATTATCATCTATACGGGCAAGGAGTTAACCAAAAAAGAAGAGACCGAGCTAAAACGTGTCTCCGAAGCCATTATCATTAAGGATGTGGCATCCATGGATCGCCTGCTGGACGAGACCGCCCTCTTCCTTCACCGGGTGGGAAAAAATATGCCAGTGAAAAAGCAACAGATGTTAAACTTCCTGAATAAAAAGGATCCGGCATTACATGGCCGGAAGATATTAATCGTTGATGATGATGTCCGCAATATATTTGCGCTTTCCAGCGTAC
This sequence comes from uncultured Desulfobacterium sp., assembly GCA_963668575.2. GTDB lineage: Bacteria > Desulfobacterota > Desulfobacteria > Desulfobacterales > Desulfobacteraceae > Desulfocicer. The sequence goes on from OY764894.2 coordinate 4,859,386, forward strand.
TTGAGGAGCACGACGTGACGGTCCTGTTTGCCGAAACGGGTGAGGACGGCATCCGCATACTGACTGAAAATCCTGACATTTCAGTTATTTTGATGGATATCATGATGCCGGATATGGATGGCTACGAGGCCATCCGTCGGATTCGTAAACTCAATAAATTCAAAAGCCTGCCCATCATTGCCATTACGGCCAAGGCCATGAAGGGGGATCGGGAAAAGTGTATCCAGGCCGGGGCATCGGATTACATTGCCAAGCCGGTACCTAAAGATCAGTTGTTGTCGTTGATTCGAGTGTGGACTTACAAATAAAAGTGAAATCAAAGTTGCAAAAGTTGGACGTTGAAGCCATTGAAATTCCTCTCCTGCTGGAAGCTATCTTTCAGCGGTCCGGTTATGATTTCAGGGATTATGCTCTCTCCTCCCTTACCCGAAGAATCTGGAAACGGATTCGGGAGGAGGGTCTCTCAACTGTCTCAGGACTTCAGGAAAAGGTTCTCCATGACATCGGATGCATGGATCGATTTTTGATGGACATGTCCATCAATGTCACCGAATTTTTTCGTGACCCCGGATTCTACCTTGCCTTCAGGGAAAAGGTGGTGCCAATGCTCAGGACCTACCCCTTTGTCCGTATCTGGCATGCAGGCTGTTCCACGGGGGAGGAGGTCTATTCCATTGCAATTGTGCTTAAGGAGGAAGGGCTCTATGACAAATGTAAACTCTACGCAACGGATATCAATGATACCGTGCTGAAAAGGGCCAAGGATGGTATCTTTCCCCTGAAATCCATGAGGGAGTTTACACACAATTATATTCAGGCCGGGGGTGAGCGAGCCTTTTCGGAATATTATACAGCCAGGGACCATGACGCAATTTTTTGTTCCGAACTTAAGAAGAACCTGGTATTTGCAAGTCATGACCTGGTAATGGACACCTCATTCAACGAGTTTAATGTGATTCTCTGCCGAAACGTAATGATCTATTTCAACAAAAAATTGCATAATCGTGTGCATGACCTCTTCCATGAAAGCCTTTGCAACTTCGGAATCCTTTGCCTTGGGAGCAAAGAGAGCCTCAGGTTTACATCCCGGGAGGAGTGCTATGAGGATCTGGACAGCCGCTGGAAACTCTACCGTAAAATCCGATGATCAGGCTCGTAAACGCTATGGAATCCAATAAGAGACCACCGGAAGCTGAAATCAGATTTATCGTTATCGGTGCATCCTTGGGGGGATTGCACGCGCTTCAGACCCTCTTCAGGGGGCTGCCGGCAAATTATTGCCTGCCCATAGCGGTGGTACTGCATCGAGGCAAGGAGTCGTCCAATGAGCGTCTGGTGAATCTCCTTCAACAATCCAGTTCAATCCCCGTCATTGAGGTTGAAGACAAAACACCCATAGTCCCCGGGGTGATCCATGTGGCTCCGGCCGGTTATCACCTGTTGGTTGAAACCGGCCATTTTGCTTTATCCACAGAGGCGCCGGTGCTTTATGCCCGGCCGGCCATTGATCTGTTATTTGAGACCGCTTCAACGGTTTTCAGGGACAAACTGGTGGGAATACTTCTGACAGGGGCCAGTACGGATGGGGCAAAGGGTCTGTTGGAAATCAAGAGGTATGGTGGTTTCACCCTGGTTCAGGACCCCGGAACCGCCGAAGCCGATACCATGCCCTTGGCCGCCATCCGGAAAAACGCAGCCCATAGAATCGTATCATTGGAAGCGATCTCGAATTTTTTGGCGGTACTGCCTGGGGAACAAGGACAAACACATCCGATGAATGAACGGTAAAATCAGGGTTTGCTTCTAACTACGGCCATGGGGATGGCCATGAACTGTCCAGGGTGGCCGAAATTAGAACCAAGCCTTAAAATATAATAATATGGCCTGTTCAAGGAAAAAGAGATAATGATGACTGAATCTGAAAATGATCCTTTGCCAACTGACGATCAGCAACCGTCAGTCCCCAGGGCAAACATCCTGCTTGTGGATGATACGCCGGCCAACCTCATGGTGCTTGAGGAAATATTGGGAAACCAGGACTATCATCTTGTAAAAGCGACGTCCGGAAGAGCTGCCTTGAGATGCCTGTTAAACGATGAATTTGCAGTGGTGCTGCTGGATGTTCAGATGCCGGATATGGACGGATTTGAAACGGCCAGCCTGATGAGAGGAAACGCCAGAACTCGCAATCTCCCGGTTATCTTTATCACGGCTAAATCTTTGAATCCGGAAGATATTGAGAGAGGATACGCCCAGAATGCGGTGGATTACATCCTGAAACCCTTTAATCCGGAGATTTTAAGGACCAAGGTGTCGGTGTTTGTGGAACTGAACCGGAAGACAGAAGCGCTTCGGCACCAGACAACTCTCCTCACCCGGAAAATCCAGGAGGAAAAGCAGGCAAGGGAGTCCTTGAACCGAATCACGGACCAACTGAAACAGTCCAATACAGAGCTTGAGCAATTTGCCTATGTCATCTCCCATGATCTTCAGGAACCGCTTCGAATGGTGGCCAGCTTTCTCCAGCTGCTGGAGAATCGCTACAAAGGCAAGCTTGATAAAACTGCGGATGAATACATCCATTTTGCAGTGGATGGTGCCAATCGTATGCGGGGAATGATTGCCAGTATTTTACATTACTCTCGTCTTCACACAGCCGGAAGCACCTATGAATGGATAGACTGCAACGCGGTTCTTGACACCATTCTCTCCGACCTTGACCTGGGAATAAGAGAGAGCAATGCCACGGTGACCCGGGATTCACTTCCCCGGATTTGGGGCGATCGGACAAAACTGTGCCAGGTGTTTCAAAACCTCATCACAAATGCCATAAAATTCAGGGGTGAAGTGCCGCCATGTATTCACATTGCCGCCCTTGGGAGAGACGCGCTGCCCCCTCCATTCAAAACAGCGGACATTGCCGGGAGTAAATTCAAGCTGTTCAGCGTTCAGGATAACGGCATCGGTTTTGAGCAGCAGTATGCCGATAGGATATTCCAGGTTTTTCAGAGGTTGCATGGACAGGGGCAATATCCTGGAACCGGCATCGGTCTCGCCATCTGTAGGAAGATCATTGATCAGCATGGCGGACGCATCTGGGTGGAATCCGAGCCCGGTAAAGGAAGTATCTTTTACTTTTCCCTTTGGGAGTATACATCGGCGGACAAGCCCGATGGCATATCCGATTTAAAGGAGAAACCATGAGCAATCAAAAACGGTTACGGCCCATCCAAATCCTGTTGGTTGAAGATAATCCAGGGGATGTCTTCCTGGCAAGAGAGGCATTAAGGGAATCCAAAATGTTCAGCAACCTGACAGTGGTGAACGATGGTCAGAAGGCCATGGACTATTTAACCCAAGCAAAAGACTACGCCGATGCAGGCAGACCGGATCTGATTCTTCTGGATTTAAATCTTCCCAGGAAAACAGGATATGAAGTTCTTGAGGAGATAAAAAAGGACAAGGTTCTCAGGCTCATTCCGGTTGTCATCCTGACCTCTTCCGAGGAGGAGTCCGACATCGTCAGGACTTACAGTCTGCATGCAAACGCTTACATTTCAAAGCCGATAAATCTGGATCAATTTATCAAGATAGTGAACTGCATTGAGGATTTCTGGTTTACGGTGGTTAAGCTGCCACCTGCTTGAGGAGATAATATGGGTTACCAAGTAACAAACGCCAAAACAAGCGTATTGCTCATTGAAGATCATCCAGGGGATGCCCGACTGATTCAGGAGATGCTTCAGGAGGCCGGGGACGAACTGTTTGAGATAACGGTGGTGGACCGCTTGTCCCTGGGGATGGCCTGCCTGGCGGAAAACCGGTTTGATCTGGTCCTCCTGGATCTTTCTCTGCCGGACAGCCAGGGACTGGACACCTTTATCCAGGCACATACCCACGCCCCGAACATTCCGGTGGTGGTGTTGACCGGAGCCCATGGTAAAATCAGTGCAATCCAAATCATGCGGGCCGGTGCCCAGGACTATCTGGAGAAGGATGAGATCGACTCAAAATTACTGGTTCGTTCCATCCGTTATGCCATTGAAAGACAAAGCTTGATGTATGCATTGGAGAACGAACGTCAAAAACAGCGGGAGAGAGATGAAATCTTATTCTTTAAACGCCTTGCAGGTCCAACCCAAACGGATGTCACCGCAAAATTTTTTGGAATGGGTCCCCTGCGGGAAATCCTGCCGGAGGTGTTTGATGAACTGGTTCAGGACTACACCCTCCTTATGGACCAGGCGCTGGAAAAATGGGCTTATAAGGTAAATCATGACGTTTCGGAAGGTCTTCGTAACATGGGAGAAAATTTAGGCGTTCTAAAGGCACTGCCCAGGGATGTGGTGGAGATTCACACCACCGCCCTTTCAAAAAAACAGGAGCAATCCACACCCCAGAAGTTTAAAGCCTATGCAGAGGAAGCACGGTTTATGCTGATTGAAGTGATGGGGTATCTAACCGCCTATTATCGCAGATATGCCATAGGACGGTAAGACGGTTCATTTATTAAATATGCAAAGGAAGAGTCAATCATGCAAAAATTTCAATTACGCCTATACATTATGGGGCAAAGCGCCAAGTCCAGAATCGCCATTGAAAATATTGATGATCTGTGCCAAAAGGAACTTAAAGGCCAGTATGAGTTGACGATTATCGATGTTCTGGAACGACCTCAATTGGCGGAAAATGAAAAAATTATCGCAACGCCTACCCTGATCAAGGATCTGCCGCCTCCTCTCAGACGGATTATAGGAGACCTTTCCGACAGGGAGAAGGTTCTTATGGGGCTGGACCTCCTGCCGGGATTGGAGCTTGACATAAAAGGAGAGTCAAAATGAAAAAACACGTAATGATGACAAAGCATGAGACCTTCATTCCCGGCTTTGACCTGATCGCTGAGGGTGGCCTTCCCCGTGGGCGAACCACCCTGGTATCGGGTACCGCAGGTAGTGCTAAAACCGTTTTTGCCGTTCAGTTTCTGGCCCGGGGTATCATCGGGGCCAATGAGCCTGGGGTCTTTGTCACCTTTGAAGAATCCCCGGAAGACATCGCAGCCAATATGCTGGGATTTGGCTGGGATTTGGCTGAATGGGAGTCCGAGGGGAAACTGGCTTTTGTGGATGCTTCTCCTCAACCCTATGAAGAAGCCATTGTCTCCGGGGCCTATGATTTTGGTGCTCTTCTGAGTCGCATTGAGTTTGCCATTAAAAAGATCGGTGCCAAACGGATTTCCATGGATTCCCTTGCAGCTGTATTTACCCAGTTTACCGAGAGTGGTATTGTGCGAACCGAGCTTTTCCGCCTTGCGGCAGCCCTGAAACGCATGGGCATTACGGCCCTGATGACAGCGGAGAGGACCGAGGAATATGGCGAAATTGCCCGTTACGGCGTGGAAGAGTTCGTGGCGGACAATGTCATTATTCTGCGGAACTCTTTGGAAGAAGAGAAACGCCGCCGAACCATTGAAATCCTCAAATTCCGTGGTACGTCTCACCAGAAGGGCGAATTCCCGTTTACCGTTCTTCCGGACGAGGGGGTGGTGATTATGCCGCTTTCCGCCATGGAATTAAAACAAAAATCATCGGATATCCGGATCAGTTCCGGAAACCTTGAATTGGACGCCATGTGCGGTGGTGGTTTTTTCAGAGATTCCGTCATCCTGGTATCCGGTGCAACAGGAAACGGCAAAACCCTCATGGTAGCGGAATTTATCAATGGCGGTGTGAAAAATGGAGAACGCTGCCTGCTCTTTGCCTTTGAAGAGAGCCGGGAACAGCTGTTCCGCAATGCCACCGGCTGGGGGGTTGATTTTGAAAGGATGGAGGAGGAGGATACCCTCCGGGTGGTATGCATGTATCCTGAAGTCATGGGGATGGAAGATCACATGATCCGAATGAAGAAGATCATTGATGATTTCAAGCCCAACCGAGTGGCCGTGGACAGTCTGTCCGCCCTGGAAAGGGTGTCCACCCGGAAAGGATTCAGGGAGTTTGTCATCGGAGTGACCAGCTTTATCAAGCATGGGGAAATTGCCGGATTATTTACTTCCACCACCCCCACGCTGATGGGGGGGACCTCCATCACGGAAGCGCACATCTCAACCATTACCGATTCTATTATTCTGCTCAGGTATGTGGAAATGTTCGGAGAGATGAGACGAGCACTGACCGTTCTCAAGATGCGGGGCTCCATGCACGACAAGGGTATCCGGGAGTTCACCATAGACAAGACCGGCATGCACATCGGCAAGCCATTCAGGAATATTACCGGTATTCTATCCGGACACCCCTCAAGCGTGGTACCTGAAGAGATGGATCGCATCGGAGGCCTGTTTCAGGAATAACAGGTTCTGAGGCAGGGTGGTTCATACCAGGCTGACCTTACAAAGCAACTACAACCATTTTACCCCGGGCCACCCCGCCTCTTTCGGAGCCGGCTTTTGAATAGGTCAATGTCCGGGGGAGGAAGACTCGTATGAGGTAGGAGTTGGTATGCGTCTGCAGTTAAAAATTCTCCTGGCCATTTTACCCACGGTCCTGCTGAGCATCGCGGGACTGGGGTTCTGGGCCGATCACCAGGCAACACAGAACACCATGGATACAGTGGATAAATATCTCCATGGTGTCCTTCACGCGTACGTATCCCAAACCCTTGAGCCCCAGCAAGCCCTGCTCAAACAACACGGCCTTGAGTCCATTCCCTCCTTTGTGGCCAGCTACCAGGCGGATGTTGCACCACACATTGAAGGCATTGAACTGCCATGGCCGGGTCACCTGTTCATTCTTGATGCCAGGGGGCGAACGATCCATTGCTCCGTGGGGCAAGAAGCCTACCACAACGGGCAACCGTGGGAACAGATCGTGGAGACCATGAGAGCCCAGGACATCCAACAATATAATGCAAAAAAGGAGATCAATTCCCGCCAAGTCTATTACAGGATTGAACGCTACCGTCCATGGGAGTGGTTCATCATCGCCTACGTGGACATGGAGGAGATCACCAAAGCGGCAACCAGCATCCGAAGGGGATCGCTGTTGGCCGCCACGACAAGCGCCATCCTCATCATCCTTGTCATGACCTACCTTTCACGACGTTTTTTGGTCGCCCCCATCGCCAGTCTGAGCCAGGCGGCCCGGGCCATAGCCTCACAGGGCAAGGTTCCCGCCATTCCTGAATACGGCAATGACGAACTGGGGCAATTGGCCCGGGATCTGGGAGAGACCTTGCAGATCATTGAGGATGGCCGCCTGCGGTTGCAGGAATGGAACAGGGAGTTGGAAGAACAGGTCACGGCCAGGACCAAAGACCTGGAGGAGGCCAATGAACTGCTCCGGCATGAAGTCCGACAGCGCAAGGAGACCGAGACCAAGCTGAGACTGGCCCAACACATGGCCAGCCTCGGTTACTGGGTGGTGAACCATGCGGCCGGCACGCTGACCTGGTCCGAGGAAGTCTATGACATCTTCGACGTCAGGAAAGAGTCATTCACACCCTCAGTGGAGTCCTTCCTGGAGATGGTCCACCCAGAGGACCGGAAAGAGGTGGAAACCGCTTACGCTCTGGCCCTGGAACGGGGACAACAATACGACATCTCCCATCGCATCGTCCGTTCCGACGGGGCGGTCAGACACGTTCACCAGCACGGCGCCAACATTTTCGACGATTCAGGCGTTCCCCTGCACTTCCAGGGTAGCATCCAGGACATCACCGAAAGCAAACGCAATCAGCATGCCCTCACCGAGGCCCTGAACAAGTACCGCGACGTTGTGGAGGGCACGGACAACCTGGTGACCCAGGTGGATACCAACGGCGTTTTCACCTATCTAAACCAGACCGCCCATTCCGTTTACGGCCTGGAGCCATCGGAGATGGTGGGCAAAACAGCCTTTACATTCATCCATCCCGAGGACCGGGATGCAACCGAGCAAGCCTTCATGGGGTGGGTGAGGAGCAAAGTACGACACGCCACCTTTGATAACCGCCAGGTCAGCGTTTCCGGTGAAGTCAGGCGATTAACGTGGTCCATCAACTTTGAATATGATGAGGATAACCGGCTGGTGGCAATCAATGCCATCGCCCGCGATGTGACCAGGGAGCGGGCAGCCCAGCAAAAGCTCAAGGATTTTACCCTTAAGCTCGCCCGTTCCAACAAGGAGATCAAGAGTTTCGCCTACATCGTTTCCCACGATCTGCGAGCGCCCCTGGTCAATCTCAAAGGCTTTGCCGCTGAACTCGCATACAGCATCAAAGACCTCATGCGGGTCATCCCCCCGCTCCTGCCCCAGCTGGACCACCGGGACAGAGTTGTAGCCGAACAGGCTCTGAATGAAGACATTCCCGAGGCTCTGACCTTTATCCAGCAATCGGCCCAGCGTATGGACTCCCTTATCAATCAGATTCTGGCGTTATCGCGGCTTGGAAGACGGGAACTCAAGCTTGAAGAGGTCAATGTGGATGAGGTGGTCAGCAGCGTGCTGAAAGATCTGTCACACCAGATTGAAACCCATGGCATCTCCGTTGAGATCGGCCCAATGCCGGTGATTTGCGCAGACCGTTCCGCCATGGACCAGATATTGAGCAACCTGCTATCCAATGCGATCAAGTACCGTTCCAAGGAGAGGAACTGCCACATAAAGGTGACGAGCCACAGGGGCGAACAGGAGAGCGTTTTTACCATATCGGATAACGGCACGGGGATCGTCCCGGGTGACATGGACAAGGTCTTTGAGCCTTTCCGGCGGGCGGCGTCAAAGGATATCCCCGGCGAAGGTATGGGACTGGCGTTTGTTCAGACATTGCTCCGAAAACTGGGTGGACGCATCTGGTGTGAATCCGAACATGGCACAGGATCCACCTTCTATTTTACTATTGCTGACAACATTGAGGAAGAAGATGACCAAAAATAATATTAACGTTGACATTCTGCTGGTGGAGGATGACCCCGGGCACGCAAGACTCATTGAAAAGAACCTGCGCCGGGGCGGCATCGCCAACACCATCCACATAATTGACAACGGCCGCAAAGCCATGGACTACCTTTTTTGTGAAGGCGAGCACAAGAACAACCGCCATGAAGCCCCCCTGCTGGTGCTGCTGGATCTCAATCTGCCGGAGGTGGACGGTTACACCATTCTGGAAAGACTCAAATCCTCTGACAAGACCCGTGAAATCCCAGTGGTGATGCTGACCACCACCGGCGACAACGGGGAAGTCTCCCGCTGCTACAAGCTCGGATGCAACGTGTTTGTAACCAAACCGGTGGACTACGATCAGTTCAGCGAAGCCATTGCCCGATTGGGGCTCTTCCTGTCCATCGTGGTTGTCCCCGAACGGAACCTATAACATGAACCAGGAGAAACCCATCCGCATTCTCTACATGGAAGACGATCCCGGCCTTGGCCGCCTCCTGCAGAAACGGTTCCGCCGCATGGAATACCACGTGGACGTGGTTCCCGATGGTGAGCAGGGAATGCAACGATGCGCCGAAGTCGCCTACGACATCATCCTTGCGGACCACCATATGCCCGGGCTCACAGGGATTGAGGTTATCCGCGCCCTTGCCAAGGATAAAGACCACCCGCCCTTGATCATGCTCACCGGCCAGGGGGATGAAGACCTGGCGGTAACGGCGCTCAAGAGCGGCGCATCCGACTATCTGGTCAAAGATGTGAACTTAGACTATCTGGAACACCTGCCATCGGCCATCAACGCCACCCTTGCCAACGCCCGGCTGGCATCCGAGAAAAAACGCATCGAATGCGAACTGCAGGAATCGGAGCGCTTTAACAGGGCCATTCTCGATTCCCTCACCGCGCACATGGCCATCCTGGATGAGCATGGCTCTATCATCAGGGTGAACACTGCCTGGCAACGGTTTGCCATGGAAAATGGCATAGACAGGCCCGGATACGGTGTGGGAGAAAACTACCTGGCCCTGTGCGACACCTCATCGGGACCAAACTCCGACGATGCAAGGGAGATTGCCGCCAGGATACGGGCGGTCAGCAACGGAAAACTGCCCGAGTACCAGCAAACCTATGAATGCAGCAACGGCGATACCCGACGTTGGTTCACCATGCGCGTCAGTCGGGTGGGAAACATGAATCCGTCCAGGGTGGTCATAGCCCACGAGGATGTCACCGATCTCAAAGTCACCGAAGAGACCCTGCGTCAACTTTCCCAAAAGGACGGCCTCACAGGGCTGGCCAACCGCCGTCACTTTGACGAAACCCTGGAAAAGGAGTGGGCCAGATCCGCCCGAAACCGGTCAAGCCTCTCCCTGCTCATGCTGGATATCGACCACTTCAAGCTGTACAACGACCAGTATGGGCATCTCATGGGCGATGACGCTATTCGGCAGGTGGCCCGTGCACTGAAGGAACAGCTCAACCGGCCCACGGATCTGGCGGCTCGCTATGGCGGTGAGGAGTTCGTGGTTCTGCTCCCCGATACAACCATGAACGGAGCGCTACATATTGCCGAGCAGATCAGAGCCACCATTGAAACGTTGGCCATTCCCCACGTCAAATCCAAAGTCGCCCCCGTGCTCACGGTCTCCATTGGAGCGAGTTCCATTCAGGCCCACGCTTCCGCTGACCCGGCCACCCTGATCCATGTGGCAGACACCGCCCTGTACCACGCAAAACAAAACGGGCGCAACACCATTGCCCATGGGTGAGGAGAACTCTTTTACTTGTCATTTTCAGGAAAAAGTCCCAACTCCTTTCCCCGTTCCACGGCATCGGGATATTTTTTTATCAGGCCTGTCAATTCGGGGCCTTTTTCCACCATCCGGATATCATCGATATGCCAGGCGGGAACCACCATGACCCCGTAAAGCCCCCACGTATAATTCGGATCCGCTTTTTTTACAAATCCCATCCAGGTATTTCTTGGAATCAATTGCTGCATGACTTGCCCTTTGTCCGCTTCCGGACCGAGAACGATTTCCTTCCAGGATCCGTCCGGGTAAAGCATCATCATGATCATGGGAGCACCTGCATGATAAAGCAAAATTTCATCGGAAGAGATGATATGCCAGGGATCAATGGGTACCTCCGACGTCATCATATAGTAAATCAAGGAGCCGGCAAACCGGTCCTTTTCCGTGGCGGCTTTGATATCCGATTCAAAGGTGGGCAGAAAATAACCCGGACAGGCGTCATCGGACATGGGTAGCAGACCGAGGGCATCGATCACCTGTTGGGTGGAAAGGATGGCGGTCTCTTTCTGATGGACACATCCCAACGTCATCAGGGCAAACAGGCAAATTATCACTATTTTTTTCATGGGTCTCTCCGGTTACCGAATTTATCAATATTCACATCCACCGCGTAAATATCCGGTGGATAGGGTTTCCCCTCACACCATGTAGCCATGGCACCGCTGACCAGACAAAACAGCTCTTCAAATACCCCGTCAATCACCTCGCCGGGTACCCCGTAATATAAAAAATTGATGGGCATGGAATCCCCCAGCAGAAAAATATCCTTGTGGGGGTGATCCGGCGTTAAGCCGTTGACGGCACCAGGATTTTCAAAGGAGATACGAATACGGTGGCCCTGGAGCATCCCGTTTTGAGGATCCTTAATGGGAATGGTTTTCAGGGCCACCCTTTGATTTCCGATCACAGGGACTTCAGACCGGGCCAATTTACCAAGCCAATCGGTGAGATCGGCAAATTCGGCTGTTTTTGTCGAGCCGCTGGCAAAAAAGAGAGATTGGGATCTCCCCCTTAAAAGCAATTTTTCGAAAAAAGGTTGCTTTAAAACCGATATGCCGGTCATCCCGAGAAACAGATCCAGGGACTGCCATATCCTGTCCGGAACCGCTTCGATGCCTTGATATTCCGGAAAAAGGGAAGATGACGACTCCACTTTCAAATCAATACCATAGGCCCCGCCATGGGATGTCCGATCTCCCGTTGCCCTGAGCAAAAAAGCACCGATATTTCCCCGGCAGCCCAGCACAAGCGCGTGCCGGTGCATGATGCATTTCCCCTGGCCATGAAAGATTGATTCCACAGCGCTGAGAATGGAATAGGCGCAGGATTCGGCTTCCTTCACATTTTTATAATTGGACAGGGCGATGGTAAAACAGGGAATGTAAAGAGATCCGCACTCTTTTTCCACATCCCGGAGTTGATAATATCCGTTGGCGGTATGCTCAAAGGTCGCCGGCATCACCTCTGCCAGCCACTCTTTAAACGGCATGGTTGTCGGTAGGTTGGGAAACGGATCAATTTCACAGGCTTCCAGTGCTTGTCCCAGGGTTTTTTCTTCATGGCAAAACCGGTTCAGCACCGGTGCGATATACCCCCCGTCTTCGATGGGAAGCAGCTTTTGCTTTTCCCCAAGGGCCTTAAACGCCTCTTTAAAAAAAAGCTGAAGCCCTGCATAGCGCATGGATTCCAGATAATTCCTCCGGCGGGTTCGCAGGGCTGCGTCCAACCCTTCAAGACCGGCAATGGGCGAATACTGGCGGGAAAGGATATAGGCTCCTTCGATGGCATCCCGAAGCTCCACCCGCTGGAGTCCGTAAAATTTAAAATGTTGGCCCGGCAGACTGAGCATGTCTTCTATGAGGGCATCCGGCACAATTCCCCGGTAGCGGATAAACAGAGTGGTGACAGCGGGACATTGAGCCTCCTGAAGGGCTTTGACAAACCCCAACACCTCGGACGTGGCATGGTGAATCAATAAAATACGATAGGGGTTCAGGGGTGGGAGGTTCGCCTGCTGCACGGTTTGAAACAAGTGGGGCATCCGTTTTAAGTGGGCCAGCATATCCGGCTGTTTCCGGGGGGTGCCCATGCTGATATTCAAAATGGCCCCTTTCCGGGATAAATCAAAGTAAATCCGGTTTGTCCCATCCATCATTTCCAGCACATTTCCTTCGGACAGGGTGCCAATGACACTTTCATCTTCCAGCAGCAGCAGAATTTTCGCCAGAACCGTTGTAAATCCGGTATTGTTATTGAGCAACAACATTTCCGCTGTCTCCTGGGTCCAGCGAAATACCGTACCGGACACCTCGGTAAGGCCGGCGGCAATCAACAGCTCAAAGAGCGCAGGCTGTCTACCCGGAATTTCCATATATTCATTCTGCTGATTCTGGCATTCCCGATGGATACCCGTAAAAAGCTGCTCCACCATGGTGGCAATATCCTGCTGATAGTGCAGCCTTCCTGTATCCTTAACCACCTGGTGGGGAATGCGTTTTAAAAACAACCGGGATTCCGCAGCATCCTCAATGGTAATTCGTAAAAAGCGCCCTTTTCCATCGTACTCCAGGAGAAAAAAATAGGTATTGGGCTGTCCCGTTTCATCATAAAAGGGAAAATGCAATGCCCGGCGCCGGGCATCCGGATGATCTTCCAAAGCACTTTCCGGTGTTCCGAATCCATGGGGAAAAACCAGTTTGCCCCACTGGGGGGTTTGCAATGCGTCAAACACCAGGCGCAAATGGTCCAAAAAATGCTGCTGAGCTTCCACCAGATGACGGGCCACCGTTCCCCTGGCATACAGAACCACATACCCCACCCCCAGGGCGGCCAGTTCAGGGGTACTGTCAGCATCCACAACGACCTGGGTCAAAACGTCCATGGTGGTTTTTCGAAAATTTTCAAGGGTTTGTTTGGCCAGATAACCGACAAAGCCGGGAATGCCCGCAAAAACCCGTACGGACGTGAGATCAATAAGAAACTGACCATCCTGCTGCTCCATGAGGGGAACCCCAAAGGTGGTCAATACCGGGCCCCGTTGCACCGTCTGGTTTTTCTTCTCCCTGGAGAACCGTTTGGCCCGTATCAAATTATTGAGAATTGATCCGATCTGCCTGTCATCGGTTGTTTCTTTCATGGCGATACCTACTCTTCTTCGGAGACTTTCTTTCTCAAATCCCCTACTTTTTGTTTCAGTTGCTTGAAATAGTCGGTTCCCGTTATTTTTTTCAGTTCGGTTTTCTGTTTTTTATGATCAATTTCGATACGCAGCTCTTTGACCTGGCGTTTCAACTCTGTTTCCCGCTTTTCCACCGCCTGAACCATATCTTTAAACACAGATGCCAAGGTCCCCATCTCATCGGATCGTGAAACAATGGCATCCAGATGGGACACTTTGGCATAATTGCCTCCGGACACCTCTTCTGCCACCCGGGTTAAAACAATGACCGGAGCCGTAATCCTTTTGGCAAACACTGCCGACACCAAAAGCCCGAGCACGAGGACCAGCAGCGTCACCCCCCCCAGGAGATACAACTCTTCGATTCTCAGTTCATCCTGCATGGTAATGATCACATTGCACAACCAGGTGGCAAGTACGGTGAAAATCAGCAGATAATATACCACCAGTATGGTTCGCAGCTCAATGCGTATGCGCATCCGCTTAGCCAAGTGCATCATCAGAGGCACCAGCATGAAGGCCCAGAGGGTATCGGTGATAAAAATGGGCAGGAAAAGTTGAAACAGGGCGTTATGGAAAGTGATATTTCCCAAACAGATTTCGGCCCCAATGGAAAGGGTAAAAGGGACGCAGGAAGCGGCAAGCAAAAGGAAAAGTAATTTGCCGAAAGACCCGATGGAGGTTACTTTCCCTGGGCTCCAATACCGCAGAAGTCCGGGAATAAACCCCATCAAGGCGTTGGCAAAACTCCAATAAGGCGCAAACCATAATCCCTTGCCACTGATGGCATAACCCAACATATCTCCCAGCCCACCGCTGCAAAAGCCGGCCCAGGGGCCGTATAACACGCCCATAAACATGGGGAGTGTCACCTGGGGCCGCAATTCGGCAAAGGAACATCCCGGCAGAAAGTATTTTCCGGACAAATAATTGGCAAAGCCGTAAAAAACGCCCACCAAAAGACAGATCACCGGCGTGAAAAAAGGAAAATTTTTTATTCGGTTTTGAAGGCTATTCATGGCAGGATGCCTATATCAGCGCTTTTGCTACCTTTCTAAGCTCAGCGGTTATGGGATGATCCGGATACCGAATGGTAAAAATACCCTGACTGGCCAGGCTCATCATTTCATCGGAGTGGGGAATAATCGCCGCCACGGGGCACCCATAGGTCTCTTCAACCATCTGCCGAATTTGGTCGGCATCGAACGTGGAAGGAACTTTGTTAACAAGGATCATCATTCGGGGGACATCCAATTCCCGCGCCACCTCTATGGTCAAACCGGTTCCCTGATAATCCTGATGGTCCGGTCTCATCACCACCAGCACTGAGGTGGAAAGGGCGATGGACAGAAGGGTTTCCTCGTTAAGACCGGGATGGGTATCAATCACCAGGACATCCAGGCTAAAAGCACGGATCAGTTCCCTGAATCCCTTACCAAGGAGATTGACATCATAGCCATCGTGGAGCACCCTGGCAATATCCGATGCATTCAGGCTGGAGGGCACCAGATAAACAGTTCCGGCAACCGGCCCATCAAGGGCGGATGTTACATCATAAGCCGATTGCTCAATGGTGCATTGACCCCACAAATAATCGTTTAACGAATAGTCAATTTCGTCTTCATCTATATTGAAAAGCACATGAATGCCGGGCGATTGGATATCGGTATCGAGCACGCCCACCCGAAATCCTTTTTGGGCATACAGAGCTGCCAGATTGGCTGATGTGTTGGATTTTCCTGTACCGCCGCGAAAAGAATGAACCGATATAATATGCGTCATATAAATAACCTCATACCGCCTGATATCACCCCACATAGATGAGATGCCGATTTTATTAACATTTTAATCCCGATTTTTCTTTATGCACAGGCACTTGTCAAAAGCATGGAGCCTGTTACTCACGCTCCAATAACACAAGCCTGGCTCCGCTGACCCATGAACTCCAGGGATTGGCCGAAATTATGATCAAGCCCCATAAATATAAGGAGGAATAATGCCTGTTGTGACCAAACCCGGCACTCAAGTCATATCCGGTCACGCCGCTGGAAACAGCGTCTGCATCCGGGCCTTCATGGCAGGACTCAACTGCTTGAACAACCGGGCATTGTACGATGCATTGTATGGAATGCCCTGGGAGATCAGATCCAGATATTGGATGGACGGGTCGGTAACCCCACCGGTCCCTGTGGCTTGGTCACCACTTTGTGGGAGCCGCGTCGGATCCGTGGGCGGTATGGATTTGCCGCCAAATGTCTCATAGTTGAAAAAATTTGCGGTTAAATTGGTGTGGACTATCTGCTGGGTGGCAATGGCATTCCTTCTGGACTTGGCTGCAGGCGTTCCCTCTGCAATGGCCGGATCAACGTTCACCGCCTCAATTGAAACCGTGTAATCGCTGTTGAGGAAGATCTCGAAGGTCCGAAACTGCTGTGGGAAATCACGCAAAGATGAGGTTTCAACCTGCCAGAAACCCTTTTCAGGTTCATTGACCAGGTCTGGTGATACAAACGCCTTGACGTGATTGAGATGGCGATGCCCGGAGATCCACATCAGCAGGTTGGTGGTACTCTGAAGTTTATTGACAAGTCCTGTGAGGTCCACAGCGTTGGTCATCGTGGCCGTTGAATCACCATCGGCACCCATCCACCATTCCAGCTCAGTGCCGATATTGGCAACCGCGATGGGGATATGGGCTGCGATGATCATCAGCTGATTGGCTGCCTGGCCATCATCAAGTTCGGCTTGCAGCCAGGCCCAACGGGTATCATCAAGAAATCCGTGGCCGTGGATATCGATGGAGCCATCGTCTTCCCGCTGGGTATCGTCCAGCACGATCACCTTGAGCGGTACATCGGACTTGGGCTCAAAGCTGTAGCAGGCAAAGCCGGCTTTTTCGTCTTCCGGCACCAGGTGGAAATTCGGGTTGGATGCAACCAGGTTGAAACCATGACCCACCGGACTGCTGGTTGTGTTGAAAAATTCCTGGATCCATTCCGCTCTGTGCAATGCATAGCGGTCGGGATCGGCGGCAACTTTCGGCGGGGTACTGTAATCCCCCACGGACCCTGAGTTGATAATGGTGCCGTCAGGGGTTGAGCCATCTATGACCCCCTGGTAAAACCGCGGCAAGCTTGAATTTGTCAATTTATTTTTGTCGAACAGGGCCGGAAATGTATCGAAATCCGGGGTGAGCAGTTCGTTCGTCACCGACCAGACCGTATCACTGATGTATGAATCCTCAATGCCGGATTCATAGACAGGGAAAGAACCGATCATGAAATGGTCATGGTTGCCCAGGGTCTGATAGAACGGAATTGATTTGTCGAGCCCCGCTGCCTTGAACTGCTTCTGGTAATCAACGGTGTCTTTGCCAAGGTGGTCGCCGGAGCTGGGGGTAATGACCTCGCCGTCAAGAATGTCAATGTACCATCTCAGTTCGTTATACATGCTCGTGTTGCACACATCCCCCAGAGAGATGAAGAAATCAAAGGGATTTTCTTTATGCAGGGCGTTTGCCGTCTGGATGGCCGCGTCAAAAACATGGGGGGTATAGGGCATGACCCCCGAGTAGATGGATGTGTTTTGTCCGGCAAAGCCCGGATTCAATTGCTGCATTAAAATCAGCTGGTTGGGTGCTTCCTTGTCGGTGAGATGAACATCGGTCATGGCGAAAAAATTCACCAGCTTTGTATTGGTTTCAACGGATGAGGCATCATAATCGTTGGGCATGATATCCGTCCGGGGAACGATGGGCAGGGGTTGATCCAGATATTCCCACTGACCATAGCCCAGCTCGTCATATTCCGGAACCTTGTTAAGTTCAGCCCAGGTCAGCGCACTTCCGCCATTGGGGCTTGTCTCCGGATCAGGCGGATCAGGCATTTCCCCGAGGATAAGGGCTTCAGAAGGCTTGATATACGGGAATGTGATCATCCTCTCGGTTGTTTTAACAACCGTGGAATCAATGGGGTATCCTGAGACCTGAGTTCCACCGCTGTTGCAACCGAACATCAATGGGGTTAAAGAAACGCACACGGCTGTTCCGGTTACCGCTTTTATGAAATAGCGCCGGGTAACACCATCGCTCTTTTCCACATAACTATCCTGGCCTGAATTATAGTTGATCATAATTATCTCCGCCTGTTTTTGGTTCATCGAATTGATGATTCATCATTGTGGAATATTGGATAGAAACTTACTTTTTGTCAAGCAAAGTATAAGTCGGCTAGTGCTGACGCATGATATTTTTCATGATCTGCTTTGAAATTAATGGGTTATTGTTTTGTATTACTCATAATTGTGCGAAAGGTTATTTTGTAATGAGCTGATATCTTAGGACTTATTGATTCATACGTCAGCACTGTAAGTCGGCGTTGAGGGTAAAATAATTTTTATTGCTTTTGCGGCATCCTTCATATTACCCCCAAAATACTTTACAGTCTTTTGAGATAAAACCCCTACAAATGGGGTTTGCTCTAAGAAAGTGTAAAGCACTTTTGAAGGATGCCAAAAAAAGTTGAAAGCAAATTGCCCATCAATTGGCATCGGTCATTGCTATTGGCATTGACCTTTGACTGATACCCAGCATCCCTCCCGGTAGTGCCGGTGGTCCTGCGGCTCGGCTATTATTGGGAGAGGATGGCCACTTGCTTTACATCCAACATTGTCGATTGGCATTTTGAAAAAAATATTTTTTTTGATTGAAGAAGTCAATTTAAGTTGAAAGTATTTCTAATTGCTCCAAATAATCAGGAAATTTGTGTCAGACTAAACTGAGGATCAACAGTACCAACTGGATTTTAGTGAAAAATATCCGCAATGAAGTATCTATAAACGATCTTTTAGTTGACATCGCAACAATATCGAAATAAAATAGTTGCGATGTCAACCCTAAAAAAGGATACAAAACGCTATGGAATATAAGGGAAGAGAAACAATCGGCCGCTTCATTGCCACTCTCTACAGAATGGCCACTGTATATTTGGGCAAGGAGCTGCCTGCCCTTAAGATCGGCGCAGGGCAATATATCATCCTGGCCGAACTTTTTGATGAAGAGGGGCAGAGCCAGGATGAACTGACACGAAGGGTTTATGTTAACAAGGCCAACACAGCAAGAGCGCTGAACAGACTTGAAGAAGTGGGATATGTTCAAAGGATCCCCGATGAGAGTGATCAAAGGATAAAACGTTCTTTTTTGCAGCCCGCAGCACTGGAAATCGAAGAAGAATTCTGGCAGATCATCACGCGATGGAGCCAAATTTTGACCCAAGACTTATCACAAAAAAGACAAGACCAACTGATAGAGGACCTTAAAAAAATGGCAGATAATGCCGCCGCCTACCTGGAGAGATACTAACTCAATTATAGTCCCGGTCAAGTGTCTTGATGCTAATCCTACCTAATAATTAATATGAAAGAGTATCAATCAATGTGACCCGTACCATAAGAGGAGAAATAAACATCATGAAAAAAGCGTATAAGATTCTGGCAATAAACGGAAGTCACAGATCTGAAAAAGGATTCACCGAAATAGTGCTCCAAAAATTTATAGACGGGGCTAAATCAGCCGGTGCCCAATGCGAAGTGCTGCAGGTGTCCAAGAAAAAAATAATGGCTTGTGAAAGCTGTGGAAAATGCCTATTTGAAACGCCAGGTGTGTGTAAATATAATGATGATATGGAATCCATTATCTTAAAAATGGAAGAGGCGGACCTGCTTATATTTGCCAGCCCTGTTTATTTTGATTCAATGTCAAGTAATTTAAAAAAAATGATTGAACGCCTAAGATCGACCTTGGATGCATTTTTTGAATTTAGGAACGGAAGAACATATCATCTCAAAACAAATAAAACAAAGCAAAAAATAGTAACAATATTTACAGCAGGCAATCCTGAAAGAGAGTCTTTTGTCTCAATCAGTAGAGTTTTTAACCGGATTATTGACAACATGGGCTACCAACTTGCCGGGGAATTTCATTTTCCGGCATCCCATCTTCTTATAAGTGATCCAAAACGTTTGGCAAGTCAACTTGAGGCTGTAGCCATGTCTGGGAAAGAAATTGTTTCAGAAAGCAAAATCAGAAAGGAGTTATTGGAAGCGGCGAATAGGGAATACATAGATGACCCTAAGATTACGCTTCAGCATATGACCCAGATGATTCTGAAAATGAGAAAAGAAAAACACGGCTGATTCGGCAGCTGCAAAAAAAAGAGCGATACTCCGCAGCCCCGGGGAGGAGTAAGGGGAGTGATTCCCGACAGGATGAACTATTGACCTGTCGGCGTATTTTTAAAAGAACAGATTTTATATTGGAAAGGTAATATCATGAAGACATACAGAAAAGAACTTTGGTTTGAAATTCCAACCAGAAGAGCGTTTATCAATATTACACCGAAAATCCAGACCTGCATTGATGAAAGCGGTGTGACAGAGGGGCTTGTGTTGATCAATGCAATGCATATCACCGCTTCTGTATTTATTAATGATGACGAGTCCGGACTTCATCAAGATTATGATGACTGGCTGGAAAGACTGGCCCCCCATGAACCAGTTTCCGGTTACCGTCACAACAAGGGTGAAGATAACGCTGACGCCCACATGAAACGACAGATCATGGGACGGGAAAGTGTGGTGGCCATTACCGAGGGAAAACTTGATTTCGGCACCTGGGAGCAGATTTTTTACGGAGAGTTTGATGGCAGAAGGAAAAAAAGAATTCTGGTTAAAATAATCGGAGAATAACTAAAAAAATACAAGGATTTTCAATCTGGAAAAAAAGCCGTTGTCCCTGAAACAAGGACAACGTCTTTTTTATTTGGCAGACCACTGTGTCACTTCACTCCCTTTTTTTGTCACTTCGTCCCACCGGCATTGCCCGGTGTTTTTTTCATATAAACGGGCATGTCCTGCCGGACACAACAAATATAGAAAATGGTATTATACCGCCGCCCCCCCGACGGGCAATGGGCCCGGACCGGAACTGTAGACAGCTCAATTGTCCGGTTCCTATTGCCCATCGGGGGGGCGGCTCTGCTGAGGTTGCCTTGGAGGCTGCCTTTTCATATAACCTACATGGCAGAAAAACCTGCCACAACGAAAAACGAAAGTCCTTTAATTCCAGTATATTGGTGAGACTTTCATATAAACCCCCATGCCCTGGCGGGCACAACGAAGATAGAAAATGGCATTATGCCGCCCCCCCCCCGACGGGCAATGGGCCCGGCCCGGAACCGTAGACGGCTCAATTGGCCGGTTCCTATTGCCCGTCGGGGGAGGGGCTCTGCTGAGGTAGACTTGAAGACTACCTTTTCATATAAACATACATGGCAGAAAAACCTGCCACAACGAAAAACGAAAGTCCTTTAATTTCAGCATATTGGTGAGACTTTCATATAAAAAACCGGCAGCTGCCGTTTGTTTCGAAAATGACCATCATCAATGCCCTTGTGCAGACACAAAGAACCGTCATGGCCTACGACCATATCCGCATCCGGGACATCAGCGCATCGGCCTTTAACTTGAACCTGCTGGTAAGGTAAAGAAAAGAACCAATGAAGACCGGCACCCTATTCTTTTACCCGATGCTTGCCGTGATGATGATGTTTTTGAATTTTTCACCTGCATATGGTTTTGGTATCAAAGCGACGGCCTTGTCTGAAGTCAACGGCATTGCCGATTCAACCCAGAATCCGGGCAACAGGATTGCAAAACTTCCTGAGAAAGGACTTGTCCTGACGTTGAAACCACATCGGGTCCTTTGCGGGCACAACCTTGACCGATGCCATTGTCGTTTACGGGGAGACAAGCCTGCAGCAGGGAAGTTCAGCTCTGTTTCCTCTTGCTTTGTCCGGTCCTCTTGCCTGGGAAATGGCAACGGCAAAAAAAGATTCCCATGCGCTTTATGCCACATTCCTGGCCGGCATGGGCTATACTCTGGCATCCGGGGGTACCGTTACCCTTGAATACCTCTATTATGGGCCGGGATATGATTCAAACGATGCTACAAAGTTTTCCAGGCTGAAAAGGGATGCCACAGATCAATATGTTTCCGATAGCCCCCTGGCCGGTTACGGTGCCCGGTTGCTGGGCAGGGCGGCCGGAAATCGTCTTGACTTTCTGCGCAGGAATCATGTGATGCTGCAATATACCAAAGAGGATTTGTTTCCTGATCTGGATCTTGTCTCAAGGATTACGGTCTGTGCGGACGACGGGTCATCAAGAATGTATTCGTCTTTGTCCCTGGGCCTGAATGATCATGTGGAAGTCAAGGTGTCAGGCCTTTTGAACACGGGAGGGCCGGATGAATCCTTTGGCATGTTTTTGGATTACCAGGTCCAGGCGGCACTGGAATATTGTTATTGAAAGCTTTTCGGAATCATGACAGGATACATGCTGCCGATAAAGGGGGACTGATGATAATTTCATATGAATACCGGAGATTTACACTGAAACGATTTTTAAGGAATATCCTTTATATTTCATTTTGCAGTTGTCTCATTGCACTTGTGTTCATGCTGATCGTCTCCCACTCCTTTTCGCTGAAGATATATATAAACTCTTTTTGGATTGCCCAGAGCATCGGCCTGTCCATTGGTATTCCCAGCTGTATTGCCTTTTCTTTGTTGAAACCGGAAAAACCACTTGCACAGTCTGCCCTGGTCACTACCTGTGTTATGACTTTTTAATATATTTAGTTGCAATAGGTTGCATTATATGGCAATATAAAACAAAAATACAAAAAATAAGAAAGGAGGCAATATGCCAACCGCAGTTAAAATATCCGATGATTTAGTAGCGAAAGCAAAAGTACAATCCAAGGTATTCAAACGATCCATTGCCGGTCAAATTGAGTATTGGGCAAAGATCGGACAAATAATTGAAGAAAACCCGGATTTGCCGCTTCCTTTTATTCAGGAGATTTTAATAGGAAGGGAAGAAATAAAATCCGGACTTGGAACTCCATATGTTTTTGGGGAATAGAATATGGATAAAATCTCCGAAATTATCCAATCTCCGACTTTCGCAAAACAAAAAAAGAAACTGAAAAAGAACCAAATAAAAAAACTGGATGAAGCCATTAAAGCAATCATGGCAAATCCCGAAATTGGAGATCTTAAAAAGGGAGATCTTCAAGAAATAAGGATTTACAGATATAAGTTTGGAAATAATCTTGTTCTTTTAGCTTATGAAATTGAAGACTCAACACTTTATCTCTATTCATTCGGATCACACCAAAACTTCTACAGAGAACTAAGTAAATACCTCCATCACTAACAGTCCTGCTTTCATGTCGAGTAGCCAGGGGATGTTGCCATCCCCCAGCCCTCTAAGAACTATATATTAAAGTACCTTCTTCTCTTCAGTCCGCCCGTAGGGCTTCATTTAACGCGGAGCTGAGGGGCCAGGCTTTTAAACCCAAAGACTCCGATAAAAAGTAAAATTTTTCTGACCCAAAGACCTCCGAAAAGGCCGCGCAGTAAGCCTGGTCCCTCTCCAGCGTTTTGTTCGATTCCATGGTTTAATAATGATATCTGCATGAAATGATTGTAATATGATCATCATCGGCAGCGTAAACCAATCGATTCGTATCATCAATTCTTCGGGACCAAAAACCAAATAAATTTTCTCTCAGTGGTTCAGGTTTCCCGATTCCCTCAAAAGGTAGCCTCATTGCGCTATTAATGAGTTTATTGATTCTTTTTTGTGTCTTTTTATCTTGTGTTTGCCAATAGAGATAATCTTTCCATGCTGCTTCAGTCCAGGCTAATTTTCTATCCATCTATTAAATCTCTTTCCTGAACCTCGCCATTTTTAAATTGTTGAATAGATTTTGTTAAATGTGCAGCATTGGCAGGCGACCTAAGAAGGTAAAAAGTTTCCATGAAACTATTGAAAGTTTCCAGTGACATGACAACAGCGTCTTCTGAATCACGACGTGTAATTATTGTATAATCAGCATCGTCTACCACTTGATTCAAAATTGTCTTTAAATTATTTCTTGCTTCGCTAAAATTGACAATTCTCATGATATTCTCCAAACTTGTTCTTTTTATTGCACAAGTATAATCACTAATTTTAAACTTGTCCACTATTTTGTACAAGTAAGGCTGTTTCTTTGAAATCGAAAACACTTAAGTTAAGCGGCTACCACACAGCAAAAAAAACTCCGAAGGACCTGAATCCTGAATACAGCCTAAAATCGGTCAACACCGACGGCTGGAAGGCTACAATGAAAGCATGGGCGTCCTTATTCCCCTGGATTTTTGTCATTTGCTGTTTTCTGCATGTGTTCATCAAGGTTCGGACAGATCCGGACGTTGTCTGATTTGATGCGTGATGATGTCCTTTCATTAGCTGGCCCTAACCTTGAGAGCAGATGTGCACTTTTCGACTTTATCGTCGAAGAAATTGAAAAACGGGAGGGTCAGTTTTCATAC
The DNA here is from genome assembly GCA_963668575.2 of uncultured Desulfobacterium sp. Taxonomy (GTDB): domain Bacteria; phylum Desulfobacterota; class Desulfobacteria; order Desulfobacterales; family Desulfobacteraceae; genus Desulfocicer. The sequence continues at coordinate 4,883,729 of OY764894.2, forward strand.
AAAATCCGACCGGTTCGGGTTAGTTTGAAAAATCAACGTGACGTCCTGTTGGGATTTGTCTCTGAATTAGAAAAACAGTTTGTCGACATTGCCCAACAATTGGATGTTCCCATTCACCTCATCCATGCCGTTTGTGAACTTCAAGCGTTAAATCAGGAAGATTCTCCTTATTGGGTACAGAAAGCAAAACTTCAAAAAAAAATTGGTCATAAATTTTTCCCGATCTATCAATCTGTACAGGAAATTTTAGCAAATACCCCAAGGGCCAGCTCATTGGTTGAAAATTTAAATAGTCGTTTGCGCAATTATTTTTTTCTCCGCCGTCATATCGGCAACCGTTATCTGGAACTTCTTCAGTTCTTTTTAAATCATCGCCGATTTATGCGCAGCGAACGTCCTGAACGTGCGGGGCTCAGTCCATATGAAATTATGACGGGAAAAACACAACCACACTGGTTGGAATCTCTTGGGTTCAACCGTTTTCAAAGAGCCTAACTCAAAGTAGTCCCCCAAATAATAGTCACGAACTCACTAAAGATGAGGCACTATAGCTGTTTTTTGTGTTACCCTTAAAAGGCCATTATTGAACCAGGCCAAAACTGGGCTGGATCAGAAAACCGGGGGGTTGAATAATGTAGTGCGCCAACAAATTAACTACAATCTTGCTACAATACTAAAAAAGGTCTTCAGCCAAAAAGCTGAAGACCCTTGATATTCATGGTACGCCCGGAGAGATTCGAACTCCCGACCTGCGGATTCGAAGTCCGACGCTCTATCCAGCTGAGCTACGGGCGCATGATCATAAATTACCGCATTTAATTTTTTAATGGGGTGAGTGAAGGGGCTCGAACCCTCGACATCCAGGACCACAACCTAGCGCTCTGCCAACTGAGCTACACCCACCACAATCAAACCAGAATCTTATACCAGTCATGAATTGAAATTTCAATCTATTTTTTTCAACTCCATAAATATTTTTTTCAACATTGCCAAATGCACTCAAAAGGAATAGGTAACCTAAACGCTCATGGCCGGATTCCGCCCACCCCCGACATGAAAATCAAAATGCATTTTCATGGTAACTTTATGGCTCATGGCGGATTAGTGTGATTGGGACATGGTTGCCGTGTGCAATTTTCAGTATTTATGCATCAGCGGCTATGAATTTTCACACTAATCCGTGAAGAGCCAAATTTATTTTGGGTTTGGTCACGCCATCCGGATGTGGGGCCAGGCCTGTTCACATTGCGGTGTTGTTATCAACTCCGTTATTTCACCCATCACCCGGAAACGGCGGATCATGACATTAAAGGGATTTGGATTCATCATCATCAGCGCGCTGTTCCATGTAATGTGGAACAGCGCATTAAAGAGCTGCAGGGACAAGACCAGTGCAATCTTTGTGATGATGTGCATCACCGTTGCCGGACTGGGGGCGTTCATTGTTCTGTTCCATGAAACGGCTTTTTTCTTCATTCCCTCGGCCATGTACAGCGCCCTTGCCGCCGGATTCTTCTTTTTTCTTTACCAGTACTTTGTGGCGGTGTCCCTGGAAAAGGGAGATCTCACCCTGGTGTACCCCCTGACGGTGACCGGACCGGTTTACATTGTTCTGTGGTGCTATCTTATCATGGATGAGACCATCTCCCCTGCCGGTGCCGCCGGCATTGCCTTGATTATTTATGGTGCGGTGACCATCCAGAGGGGAACGCTCTCCATCCTCCCCCGATTTAAAAAAACGACCCAAACGGCAAAGGCAGGGGTTTTAACGGCCCTGGCCGCCTCGTTCTTCTACTCCTTTGGGGCGGTGGCAGACAAATTAGGGGTGATGACCGGGGATATCTTTGTTTACGCCTTTCACCTCTCCCTTTACATGCTGGTGTTTCATCTGGTGCGGATTATCTGGCAGCACCAGACGTTCCGGGTTATCTCTGAAATAAAGCACAACCCCGGAAGCATTCTCATTGGCGGGATTATCATGTTGCTCTCCTTTGTCATCTTCCGGCTGGGTCTGGAGGAGGCCCAGGCCAGTTACGCATCGGCCCTTCGCCAGGTGAGCACTCTTTTCGGCATCGGCATTGGTTTTCTGTTTTTCAAGGAGCAGGTGGGGTTGAACCGCATTATCAGCTCCATGCTCATCGTGGCCGGCGCCATTCTCATCAAAATAGGCTGACCTCCTCAAAAAAATTGGCTACCCGCTTAACCCGGGATATTTTCAAGGCTTTTTATGTGGACAGGTTACTTGCAGTTCCCAAATTTAAGGGTTCCTGAGAAGCTTGATTTTAAAGGATGTCCCGCCTTAAGTGGGTAGCCAAAAAATTCATATTGACCCCTGTTGCAAGTTTGTTTATTATTTTTCGGATATTATCAACTCGTGGATCATAAATTTTCTAATCAGTCGACGCATTTCTGTCGACACATTCGGTACTCATTGAGTATTACGACTCACGGGTTATCAACTCCAGTGTACGCTTAAGGGTTTGAGTTTGATTTTTACCACCTTGGGGTGGCTGACATCGGAGCCGGGCCCTGTATTATTCACACTGGATCACCTGGATGAAGGATAAAAAACAGACATGAGCAGCTTCCCCGTCTTTGTGGTACGATTGATCCTCGGCATGGCATTCGGCATCTTACTGACACGCATTTTTCGCCCGGAGTGGACCCTGTTCCACGGCCTGGCCCTGGGTGGGGGCCTTGTGGCCGCCGCATATCTCATGCAGATGATGCGACAACGAAAATCCAAATAGCGTGTACATGGCGCAATCGCCTGCTGCAAGCAACAATCATTGAAACTCCCATGAATCCAGTCTGCTGGTCGGAGTTGCATATAACCTACATGGCAGTAACCACCTGCCACAACGAAAAACGAAAGTCCTTTAATTCCAGCATATTGATGAGACTTTCATATAAAAAGGGAAGACACAGTGGACCAGATCATTTTGGGCACCGCCGGCCACATCGACCATGGCAAAACCAGCCTCATCCGGGCCTTGACAGGCATTGAAACCGACCGGCTCAAAGAGGAAAAACAGCGGGGAATCACCATTGAACTGGGCTTTGCCTCCATTCCCCTTAAAAGCGGTGAAGTGGTGGGCATTGTGGATGTGCCGGGCCATGAAAAATTCATTAAAAACATGGTGGCCGGAGCCAGCGGTATCGACATTGTCGCCATGGCCATTGCAGCAGATGAAGGGGTGATGCCCCAGACCCGGGAGCACATGGAGATCTGCACCCTCATGGGGATCAAACACGGCTTCATTGCCCTGACCAAAATCGATCTGGTGGATGAAGAGCTCATGGAACTTGCCATGGAGGATATCCTGGAGTTTACCCAGGGTACTTTTCTGGAAGATGCCCCCATCGTTCCCGTATCCGCCACCACAGGGGAAGGCCTTGATCTTTTCAGGGAGACCCTCAACACCTTGTGTCACAAGATCCCGCCCCGCCCGGCCTCTCCCATATTCCGGCTGCCCGTGGACCGGGTCTTCTCCATGAAGGGATTCGGCACGGTGATCACCGGCACCCTGGCATCGGGGAAGGTGAACGTGGGGGATAACATCATGATCTTTCCCACCCGCATCTCCTCCAAAGTCCGGGGCATCCAGGTCCATGGCAACAGCGTGGAGACGGTGACGGCCGGGTCCCGCACCGCCATCAATTTCCAGGGCCTGGACCGGGAGACCATTGACCGGGGTGACATCCTCTCCACCCCGGACACCCTGCATCCCAGCTACATGGTGGATGCAGAACTCCTCTTTCTCTCCAGCAATGCCAAACCTGCCAAAGCCCGGACCCGGGTGCGGTTCCATTCCGGTACCAGTGAAGTGTTCGGCCATGTGGTGCTCCTGGACCGGCCGGAACTCACCCCCGGTGACACCGCCTGTGTTCAGATCCGCCTGGAGACCCCGGTGTGTCTGATGAAGGGCGACCGATTTGTCATCCGCAGCTACTCACCGGTCAAAACCATTGGCGGGGGTCAGATCCTAAATCCCGTTGCCAGAAAACACAAACTCTCCGACACCCAGGCCATCAAGGGACTGGCCTGCCTGACCCAGGAGGATAACGAAGCCATCCTCTCCTATTTTGCCGAACAGGGCAGATTCACCGGGGTCTCCTTTGGGGACTTGAGAATCATGACCAGCATCCCGGACAAAAAACTGGAGGCAACCCTGCAGAAGATGCTGGCCAACCGACGTCTTATCCAGACCGATAAAGAACAGCGAATTTACATCCATGGCACCCTTTTCGATAATATTGCAGGGGAGGTGCTGGACCGCCTTTCCACCTACCACAAGGAAAATCCGTTAAAGGAGGGCATGCCCAGCCAGGAGCTGAAGTCCAAATTCCGGGCCTTTAACGACAAGGATTCCAAACTCTTTCCCCTGGTCATTGCAAGGCTCACCAAAGAAGACAAAGTGATCCAGGACAAAGGGACCATCCGCCTTTCCCACCATGAGGTGGCCCTGCAGGTGGATGAAAAGGCCATCAAAGAAAAAATCCTCAACCTGTACACCCGATCCGGGCTCACCCCACCCTTTTTCCGCACCATCTGCCAGGAGCTGGAGGTGGATCCCAAAGTGGCCAGAGACGTGCTCCAAATGCTCATCGAAGAAAAGCAGATTGTCAAAACCAAGGACGATCTCTACTTTGATGCCAAGGCCATTGCCGACATTGAAACCCAACTGGTGACCTTCCTGAACCAATCCGGTGAAATCACCACCCCCCAGTTCAAGGATATGGCAGGGATTTCCCGCAAGTACATCATCCCCCTGATTGAATACTTTGACACCATTAATCTCACCATCCGGGTGGGGGATACCCGGCAACTCCGAAAAAAAAGCTGAATTTTAAAGGAGGTGTCATGGCAAGATCAAGCCCCTTCTTATGGAATACAAGGCACAACAAAACCTGGACGATTTGTTTAAAAAAAGGAGAAAATAAATGCAAGACAAAAAAAACAAAATTATTCTATGGGGTTACCTGGGATTGATGGTATGTTTTATCCTGCTGGTCAACTTTGGCGGTGAAGAAAAAGCCCATGCGCCCGAAGTGCCCCCGGGTGAAGCGGCAACAGCGGCCATGGACACCCACGCCACCGTTGATGAAGAAGACGCGCAACCCCAAAAGGCACATGGCCACTCCCCGCCATTGAAAGATGAAATCAAACAACCCCCAGCCCAGGATCAACCCCATGCCACAGGGACCGAACCCCGGAACAAAGAAGAAGCCCATGGGACCACCCCAACCGCAGACACAGCAGCAACCCATGCAGCGGTTCAAACTCCTCCTGCCCCAAACCCCTTTGAAGGAAAACCCACCCCGGACGAGGCCATTGCCCTTCTGAAAAAAGGAAACCAGCGCTTTGTCCATGGTGAGCCTGCCCACCCCCACCTGAACCTTGCAAGGCTGATCCAGGCCGGGTCAGAAAACCAGGGCGACCATGCCTATGCCACGGTGATCTCCTGTTCCGACTCCCGGGTTCCGGTGGAGGCTATTTTTGACGCCGGTATCATGGATATTTTTGTCATCCGCGTGGCCGGCAATGTGTGTGATGTGGATGAGAGGGGCTCCATTGAATATGGCCTTGCCCATGTGCACACTCCGGTTCTGGTGGTGTTGGGGCACACCCAGTGCGGTGCAGTCACCGCCGTCACCCAGGCCGTGCTGGGCCATGGACATAAGCTGGAGAGAAACATCCCTCCCCTGGTGGACAATATTATTCCCGCCGTTAAAAAAGCCATGGCAGATCATCCCGATGTCAAGGGCACGGACATCATCCCCATGGCCATTGAAGAAAATATCTGGACCGGCATTGAAGAGCTGTTCATGGAAAGCCCGGCCACCCGCAATCTGGTGGCCAACGGCCAGGTCAAGGTGGTTGGAGCCATCTATGATGTGGGCGAAGGCACTATCCAGTGGCTGCCTGAAGAGAAATCCATGGCCATCCTGAAAAAAGTGGAAGCAAATCCGAAAAAGGCCACGGTTAAATAGTCAGGGGTAACCAAGATAACGGGGCCGGGCCTGCCTTATATAATGCAGGCCCGGCCCCGTTTTTAAATATGGATATTGAGTTCCGAGTGTTGGGTACAGAAAAAAAAGGGGGGCTGACGTCTTGCCTTGTCCTTCATTGCTTTAAGAAATCAGGCGTGTCATGCCTGCCGGACCTATGAATGTCGGCATCCTTCATATGCCCTCAAAAGTACTTGACACTTTTTTGAGAGAAAGTCTCACAAAATGGGGATATTGCTCCGAAAAGTGTAAAGCGAGAAATATAAGGATGCCTGAATGTCATACAATCCTCTCCACAAACCAACCCACCACCGTGTCCAGATAGACCATTCCCGCCAGATTCAGGGAAAAACGTCCCCCTGAAAAATTCCCCCATGTCCGGGCCTTCACCCGGTCCAGAACCGTTTTAAACTGTTGATCAAAGGGCTGCCCTGAAATCCGTTCAAAGGCGGGGAGATCCAAGCCGTCAAAGGTTCTCAACCCCAGCATCAATCGTTCCATCAGCACCTGTTCCCGGGTGAGCACCTCCCGTTCCAACACAGGCAGTTCACCGTTGCCAAGCAGATGAATATAGCGGGTGACATCCCGGTGGTTCCAGGAGCGGCCTCCCCCATCAAAGGAATGAGCCGCCGGACCAAACCCTTTATAGGGTGCCCCGGACCAGTATTTTCCATTGTGACGGGAACGATACCCGGGTCTCCCGGCAAAGTTGGACACCTCATAGTGATCATATCCCCGTTGCCTTAAGTAATGAGAGGTGCGGGTGAAAAGATCGGCCACCGCTGTTTCGCCAAGGGGAATCACGCCGCCTGCCCTGCACGCATTGCCAAGTGGGGTATCCGGTTCATAGGTGAGCATGTAACAGGAAAGATGTTCAGGCAGCAACGAAAGGGCGGTATCCAGGTCCGCTGTCCAGCTGCCGGCGGTTTCTCCGGGAACACCGAAGATCAAATCCACACCGACATTTTCAAATCCGGCCCCACGGGCACCCTTCACTGCCTTTATGGCATCTGCAGCACTGTGAATGCGACCAAGGAATTTAAGTTTTTCATCATGAAAGGATTGCACACCGATGTTGAGTCGATTCACGCCTATGGCATGCATCGCCGCAAGATAGGTATCATTCACGGTGCCGGGGTTCACCTCCATGGTCACCTCGGCATGGGAAGAGACGTGGCCCACATCATGGATGCAGGACAGAATGAGATCCATTTCCCGCACCGTGAGCACCGAGGGGGTACCACCACCGAAATAGATGGTGTCAATGGGATAATCTCCCAGGGACCGCATATTCATCTCCGCCACCAGGGCCGACACAAACTTTTCTTTCAGGGTAAAATCACTGGTGGAATAGAAATCACAATACCCACATTTTTTCACACAAAAGGGAACATGGACATACAGTCCGAGGGTTTCAGACAAGGCGATTCCTTTCTTACCGGATCATGGGCATCTTCATTTTTCAGAGATACCCGCATTGTGAACTGCTCAATCACCCCTTTTGAGGCAAAATGAAAATTAACGGAAAACCGCCAAACCCTTTGACATGAAAGATGACCTGATTTATTCTTTTCACTTTTTAACCGAAGGTAAAGAGCGTGCCGGCCCTGTTCTCCCAGAATCGGCCTTAGAAAATACAGCCATTGAGTAAAACCCAATGAAATGAATAAGGACACCGCCTGAACGTGATTCGCATCATTAAAAAAACGACCCTGCCACTATTGATCCTTTGCGGGGCAGCAGCCCTGGCCGGATTTACATATATGAACCATTTTGCCGAAACGCCCCTGAAGAGACAGGGGCACACCCGTCTCATCACCATTGCCAGGGGCACTGTTCTGGAGCAAATTTCAGACACCCTATTCAATAACCAGGTCATCGGGAACAGCCTTTTGTTCCGGATTTTTGTCCGGCTTCAAAAAAAAGCCGGGGACATCAAAGCAGGGGAATATGAACTCTCCGCTGCCATGTCTCCGGCGTATCTCCTTGACGTCCTCTCCCGGGGAAAGGTCAAGCGCCACCGTGTCACCCTGCCGGAGGGACTCACCGTGGCAGAAATTGCCCAGCGCCTTGACATCAAAGGTCTGGGCAACCCATCGGAAGTCATGGCCCTTGCCCATGATCCGTCCTTTTGCGCCGCCCTTGGCATTGATGCTGCGAACCTGGAGGGATACCTCTTTCCCGACACCTATTTTTTTGAAAAAAATACCCCCACGGCAACCATTCTCACCACCATGGTACAAAGGTTCCGGGAAATCTTTGTGCCGGAATGGAAAACCCTTGCCAACGAACGCGGACTCTCCGTCCACCAGGTGGTCACCCTTGCCTCCATCATTGAGAAAGAGACCGGAACCCCGGAAGAGCGCCCCCTGATATCATCGGTATTTCATAACCGATTGAAACAGAACATGCGGCTTCAAAGTGATCCCACGGTGATCTACGGTATTGCCGACTTTAACGGCAACCTCACCCGCAAGGATCTCAAAACGCCCACCCCCTACAACACCTATGTGATCAAAGGCCTTCCCCCAGGTCCCATTGCAAATCCCGGCAGACAGTCCCTTGAGGCGGCCCTGTTTCCGGCGGAGAGCAACTTTCGTTTCTTTGTCTCCAAGAATAACAGTACCCACCATTTTTCAGTAAGCCTGAAAGAGCATAACGGTGCGGTTCGGAAATATCAGCTTACCCGGTAAGAGATCAGGTCTCCAATAGACATCAATCAAACTGGTTGAGATACACAATCACCGCACCGCTGCGGGATTTTTGTTTCCGGTCCCATTCAAACCAGAGCACCACCCCCTCCCGCTTCAACCGCACCAGAAGATCCTCAACCACATGGGGCAGCACCGCACCCGCTTCAGAATGAATTCCCCGGCCCACCACAATCCGCAGGGTAAAAAATCCGTTTCTCCAGGAGTGACGAAGATAGGTTTCTGCGCGAACCTCTGCCTCCACGGCAATGAGCCCGTGGAGATCCAGTTGATTCTGGGGGGGAGGATATCTTTTTAATCGCTTTTTCAAGGGTACCGGGGCGGGGGGCTCCCGGTCTCTTTTTTCCCTTAAAAGGGCATCCCGGTTCTTTCCTTTCAGTGAGGATGCAAGCAATTTTGAAAAGGCATCTTCATCGGCTGCTTCATCCTTTTGGTTCTCCTGTTCCGACACCTTAAACAGACGGTAAAGATGCTGATCTTTGTCCAGAAAAGGCAGGCCATGCCGATCTTTTATCACCTGCTTAGGCGGAGGCATTTCAGCGACGTCCGGTACGCCGTCTTCACCACCGATATCCGGATCATCCGGCGTGGCTTGTAAAAAAAGCCGGCTCAAATTCTGACCTTTATCAAATACCTGAATCCCATTTCGATTCACCCTCCGGGCAGATGTTGCATTTTGTCTATTCTTTCCTTTCGCAGCCATGAAGTCATATTAATGGAAACGCCTTTTTTTTTCAAGGGCAATACCGTCATGTCAATTGACTTTACCCATACTTACTGATATTGTTTTCCGTTATGGATACAGGAAATATAGCAGAATATATTGATCAACAAAGAGTGATCTGTGCAGTGGTGATGCAGCTGAAAAATCTGCGGTTAAAATTACTTACGGAAAACAACCGTGAAGTCAATCTTTCCGCAGGGCGATTGTCCCATGTGACATGGGAAGGTCTTGATGTGTCGGCATCCAGGGAGTTCCTTGTCCGGGAGTTAAAACGCATCTCCCAGAGAAGACGGGAGCTGGCACAGACCCTTGACATAGAGGAGTTGTGGGAACTGCTCCACGAAGACGGCGACCCCATTGATATTCCCACCATGACCGCTCTCTGTTTTGACCCACCAGTCACCCCGGATCATGAATCTGCGGTCATCCGAGCCTTTTTCAATGACAAACTCTATTTTAAATTCGGAAAAGACCAGTTAACTCCCAATGCTCCAGAGCAGATCCAGTTGAAGTTAAAACAGATCCGGGAGGCTGAAGTTAGAGAGCGCCTCATCGACAAGGGGGTCGTCTGGATCAAAGGCATGGACCAAGCCACTGCCATAGAGCTGCCGGATTCGGAAATCCTCACCATTCTCATTGATTACTATATCCACGAAAAAGAGAGCAATACCGCCGCCGATGCCAGGACCATCCTCTCCCGGGCGGGCATGGAATCCCCCCAGCAGATTTTTAATATCATGGTAAAAGCCGGCATCTGGCAGAAAGATGAAAACATCGATCTCATCCGTCTGGATATCCCCACCTGCTTTCCCGAACCGGTGATGGAAAGGGCGGACCGGCTGATCCTAAACCATGATGATTTTACCCAGGATCCACGAAGAAAGGATTTGACAGACGTCCCCCTCATCACCATTGACGGCCAATCCACCCTGGATTACGATGATGCCTTAAGCCTCCAGAAAAATGAGGATGGCGGATATCTTCTGGGAATTCACATCATTGATGTGGGGTTTTACATCAAACACGATGACGTCATTGACCGGGATGCCCGGTCCAGGGCCAGCTCCATCTACATGCCCGATGACAAAATCCCCATGCTCCCCCCCAATCTGTCCGAAGATCTGTGCAGCCTCCGGGAAGGAGAAACCAGACCCGGCATCTCCACCCTGGTGAGGCTCAATCGTTTTTTTGAGATCATTGACTATGAGGTCACACCCAGCATCATTAAGGTGCACCACCAGATGACCTACACCGAAGCCAACATGCTCAACGGCGAGGATGATCCCATCACCACCCTGCATAAAATTGCCACGGTGCTCAGGGAAAAGCGCATGAAGGCCGGTGCCGTACAGATCACCCTGCCCGAGGTGAATCTCTGGGTGGAAGAAAACGGAGAGATCGGCATCTCCCGCATTGATCGGGAAAATCCCTCCCGAATGCTGGTATCTGAAATGATGATCCTTGCCAATACCCTCATGGCTGAATTCATTGCCGCCCATGACACCCCGGCGGTATTCCGGTCCCAGCCCGACCCCAAACAGCGACTCTTCCAAGGGGTGGAAACCTCTTTGTTTCTCAACTGCATGCAGAGAAAACAGCTCAACCGCGCCGTCACCGGCACCTCGCCGGAGCACCATTCCGGACTGGGCGTCAAAGCCTATGCCACAGCCACCTCCCCCATCAGAAGATATGTTGATCTGCTCACCCAGCGTCAAATCCGGGGAATCCTGGGATATGAACCTGCCTACACCCGGGATGAGCTGGAATCCATGCTCCAGGTGCTGGACATCCCCATGGCCAACACCGGCAAAGCCCAGTTCCAGAGACGTCGGTACTGGTTATTGAAATACCTGGAAGGCATGAAAGGCGCTACCCATGAAGCCCTTGTACTGGACAGCCGCAGGGATTTTTTCACCATTCTCATCAAGGAGTTCATGCTGGAGTGGCGACTGCCGTCGGGGGGCATGAAGCTCAAGCCCGGAGACCTCATCCAGGTGACCATCCAGCATGCCGATGCCAGGCGGGATCAACTGTCCCTGTTCAGTTATTAATTCTGTTGTTAATTCAGGTGGTAATAATGTGGGTGCACGGCAAAAAGGCGCCTGCTAACAACCTTTCTTTGACCACTTTCTAATGCTGTTTATTTCTTCAGCTGACAAACCAATGGACTCAAGAAAATCCTGATGCGCTTCCGGTGCCGACAGCTCAAATTCCATATGCCATTTCCACATCCCTTTTTCATCAAGCCCGGCAGACGCAAGAAGATTAACCCACATATCTTTTGTAATAATCCGGGTGGATTTTAACAGTGCTTCATTATTTAAAATTCTGGCAATAATGTTTTGCTGAAATCTGAGTTTTTTAATTTCAGTATTAATTTGGTCAAGTCTTTTATGCAAGACATTGGCAACGTTCGTGCTATCCGAATCAATGAGTTCTCGGATTTGCCCAAGCGATATTCCGGTCCTCCGCAATGAATTTATGCGATGAAGTCTTTCATACTCGTCTTCAGTGTAGAGCCTGTAATTAGAAGCAGTTCTGGTGGCAGGTTTCAGCAGACCGATGGTGTCGTAATGCAGCAAGGTACTTCGTGACAAACCAAACTCCCCGGCAAGTTGTGAAATGGAATATTGTTTCATCTACGTTTTTTATCCTTGTATCAATGGGCCAACATGGGAGAAGGATATGAAAATTAAGGCGCATGCCGGATTTCAAAATCCGGGCTTGACCATAAGGGGCTCGGAAACAGGCATCCTCCATTCCCTCCTTACACTTTCACAAGGTGAATGTTCATTTTTCGGTGGTCGACCTCAAAAAAGTGTAACGTACTCCTGGGGGCATATGAAGGATGCCGATTAATGGGTGGGTATATGGGAGGATCTTTCCCCCGGTTATTTAGCGGCTTGCCTGATCTCCTCTATATATGATGTTTCTATCCCAAGCCATTCAAGAAAATCCTGATGACCGTCCGGATATCTCTTTTCAAAGCAGTGATGCCATTTTTGCATATCATCGTCTGACAAGCCTGTATCTCTGAAAACCTCTTTCCATTGTTCGACTGTAACTTTTCCCATTTTCATTTTTCCTTTTGATGAGTTAGGTGAATGTTGTGCTCATGGCCATGATGAAAAAAAATTACAGTGTTATGCTATAGACGGGTCAAGCATTTTTTATAACGGGCATGTCCTGCCGGACACAACAAATATAGGGTCGTAGACGCGGAGCCAAATGGTATTATACCGCCGCCCCCCCGACGGGCAATGGGCCCGGACCGGAACTGTAGACAGCTCAATTGTCCGGTTCCTATTGCCCATCAGGGGGGCGGCTCTGCTGAGGTTGCCTTGGAGGCTGCCTTTTCATACAAATTAACGAAAAAAATAAATGAAATATATGAGGACAGCCCCATGCCGTCTCTCGACGGCATGGTGTTTTGCACTCCGCCGGGAAGATATTGCCAGCAGTCCTATTTGGTGGCGATAATGGTGATCAACCCGTTATCAACGGCGGACTCGACACAGGTGAAGCCGACACGACAAAGCTGCTCATCGACCCACGCCCCGGACACCCTGAGCTTTCTATAATAACTCTTGTGAAGACACCATTTTCCCTTCTCTCTTTTATATACAATATCATGTACTTTCACAGTTTCCGGTTCATATTCCAGAAAGCAGGTAAAGATGATATCATCATCACTTCCCACCGGAATAAATCTTTCAAGATCGGACAGATCCGATGTCAGATCACGGAATGTGATAATAAATCGCCCCTCTTTTTCCAATGAGGCAAATACATTGTCGAAAAGAGAAAGAATTTGCGCTTTAGACTCCAGATGAAGCAGGGTATCGGTCATGCAAACGATAAGTTCAACCCTGCCGTTGGTATATTTGTTAAAATTGTTAAGGTCGTCTTGAACAATGTTGACAGCCAATTCACGGGAGTGATTTGCCAGTTCATTGAGCAGCTTGCCATCCATGTCGATGGCAGTCACTGAAAAACCGGCTTCAGCCAATGGAATGGACTGAAATCCGCAGCCGGCACCAAGATCGATAGCCACTCCGGAATGCGCAGGTATGATCCTGTGCGTTTTAAAAAAATTGACATTCCTCTCAATCCCATTGCCAAAACCGCCAAACATCCACGAATAGACATCCGACAAAACCTCATCGTAATGTGCCTTGACTGTGGCCATTTACTTTATCTCCAACGCCTATTTCATAAGAAACTCTCTCCAACAGTCTGGAATAATGAGAGTTTCAACTTTCGTTGTGGCAGACGACTCTGCCATGTGGGTTTTATATGAAAGTCTCACCAATATGCTGGAATTAAAGGACTTTCGTTTTTAGTTGTGGCAGGTTTTTCTGCCATGTATGTTATATGAAAAGGTAGCCTTCAAGTCTACCTCAGCAGAGCCCCTCCCCCGACGGGCAATAGGAACCGGCCAATTGAGCCGTCTACGGTTCCGAGCCGGGCCCATTGCCCGTCGGGGGGGGGGCGGCATAATGCCATTTTCTATCTTCGTTGTGCCCGCCAGGGCATGGGGGGTATATAAAAGAGTAGGCGGGCCTAACATTCTTTTAACCTTCATTGTGGGCGAACCCGGGTCCCAAATCCCGGTCCACCCGTGGCGGTTATTTGGAACGGATCAATGTTTAAAACTTCTCTGGCCGGTGTACACCATGGTGGCATCGTTTTCGTTGCACGCCTCAATCACCTCATAATCATTCATGGAGCCCCCGGGCTGAATCACGGATTTGACCCCCTGTTTCAACCCCACATCAATGCCATCCCGGAAGGGGAAAAAGGCATCGCTCACCATGGTGGACCCCACAAGCCCGCCTTTCAGGGTCTCCACATCGGCGATGATCTCTGCCCGCCTCTCATCCCCCTCGGCCAGGAGGTTAAACGCGGTGCCATACCGTTCAAAGGCAAATCGATCCATTAACTTTCGATAGGCCTTGTCAACGGCAATCTCGGCCACCCCCACCCGATCCTGCTCACCGGTACCGATGCCCACCGTGACATTGTCCTTCACATAGATAACGGAGTTTGACGTAATGCCGGACTCCACCAGCCATCCGAACAGCATGTCACTGTACTCGCTCTCTGTGGGTTGCCGTTCCACCTTGTAAATTTTACCCTTGTACTCTGTCTGTGCAGGCAGGAAATCGTCCTTTGAAAGGGCTGTGGGGGCAAAGGACCACTGAGCCACGATGCCGCCGTCCATGAGACTTTTAAAATCCAGCACCCTCTCCCCAATGTAATTTTCCAGGCGATGGATGGTGTTGATGCGGATCACCCGAAGATTCTTGCGGCGGGCCAGAATATCCACGGCCCCCTCTTCAAAATCAGGGGCCACCACCACCTCGGCATACTGGTCGGCAATGGCTTCCGCAGTGGCCTTGTCCACCGCTCGATTCAGGGCGATGCATCCGCCAAAGGCCGCCACCCGGTCTGCCATGTATGCTTTCTCATAGGCGCTTTCAAGGGTATCTGAGATGGCCGCCCCACAGGGATTGTTGTGCTTTACAATCACCGCCCCCGGGGTGGCGGAAAAATACCGCAGAATATTAAGCGCATTGTCGGCATCGGTAAGGTTGGTTTTACCGGGGTGTTTGCCCGACTGCAACAGCTCCAGATTGGACACCATGTACTTGCCCGGCTTGATGGTTTCAATCCCTCCCAGCACCAGATTGCCGTTGACCAGACGATACAGGGCTGCCTCCTGCCCAGGATTTTCACCATAGCGCAGCCCCTTTTTTACCCCGTCAATGGTCCATGCGACCTTTTCGTAGAACAGGGTCTGCCGACCGCCCTCATCCACAAAGCTGATCTCCATGGACGGGGTGAAATGGTCATCCATCACCGTTTTGTACATTTTCTTCAGATCATCCGCCATTTTTACTCCCCCGTGCTGTAGCAGCCTGCCACATCCTTGACAGACAATCCTGAAAGATAGTCTGCAATGGTTCTGTCATACACTGCCGTATGTTCAAATGCTTTCCGTGAAAGGGCAAAGCGCTGGGAAAGGGTCAGTGCGCCGCCGTTCTCTTTCATATCATTTAAAATACCGTCATAATCCGTCGGGTTCACCACCGAGGCCACCCGGATAAAATTCTTTGCCGATGCCCGGATCATGGTGGGACCGCCGATGTCGATATTGCCCCGGGCATTTTCACAGGTAATACCCGGTTTCTCAATGGTCTCTTTAAAGGGGTAGAGGTTCACCACCACCATGTCAATGGCCAGGGAATGGGTGCGCTCCAGATCCTTCTGGTGATCCGGGTTGTAGGTTTCCGTGAGCAGACCCAGATAGATCCTGAAATCCAGGGTCTTCACAAGCCCTCCCTGGGTTTCGGGCTGACCGGTGTAATCGGACACCTGCTGAAGACACCCCGCTGCCCGCTCCCCCAGGATCTCCTTGATCCGCTTATGGGTTCCCCCGGTGGAGAGAAGTTTCACCCGGGGATTGATATTAAGTAATCCCGGAATAAAGGTTTCAAGCCCGGATTTATCCGAAACACTCACCAAAACGGTGTTTATTCCCACCACATCGTCAATTTTACTTACAATATTCTTTGTCATCCCTCTTCCTCACCTGACTGGACCGGGGTGATCCCCGTGTTTCAATTCGTTTAAAATCTTAATTAATAATATAGATCCATGAGGTAAGTCAAGATGGCAATTCCAATTGGTTCCTGCCGGATTTCAGGAACTTTTATCTTTTTCATTGATTCCGGATTCATTTTTATGTAAAAGTATGCTTCAAAAAATATTATTCATGATTATTTTACACCTATTCAATAAAATAATGCGAACAGGCATGAACCATGCCGGGAGGGTGATATGCCGGGGAAAAAAACAGCACCAGGTGCAACAACCCTGGATCTTCGGGGAAAGCAGTCGGTGAGAGCCACCTTCAAACTCTCGGAAAAGGCCATTACGCATCTTAGCCTGGTGGCCGTGCATCTGGGGATCAAACAAAAATCCCTGTTTGACCACCTCATAGACGATGCCACGGCCCTGAGAAACCTTGCGGCCACCATTCGCATGCATCAATTCAACCGCATTGAAAGGGTGCAAAAGACCTATGTGCTCAGCAGAAAAACCCTGGAGGTGCTGGATCTCATCGCCAACGACCTGAACACCCCCAGGGATGCACTGGTGGAGTACTCCCTGCAAAAACTGGAAGCGGTGATCCAGGGAGAGAAAAAGCGCCATGAGCAGAGAAAGATACTGTTTAACGAGGTTCGGACCCATTGGGAAGAGGGAAAAAATCTCCTGGAAAAGGCCAGAAACACCCTGGGAAAGGAGGACCCCTTCTGTCTGCAGATAGAGCGATCCATGGTGTCGTTGACCCGGGCAAAGAACGAACTTTCCGAATTCATTGAAAAAAGCAGAATTATCGAAGAATACTGATCTTTAATTTTGTTGTGGCAGGCCGGACGTGCCTGCCATGAAACACAAATTCTAAAGGAGGTACTGTGATACAGGTCGAAAATCTGACCAAATACTACAACCGTTTCTGTGCGGTGGACGGCATCAGCCTGAACATCGGAAAAGGGGAAATTTTAGGTCTTCTGGGCCCCAACGGCGCCGGAAAGACCACCACCCTGAGGATGCTCACCGGATTCTTCAATCCCACCGCCGGCACCATCAGGGTCAAGGACCTTGAAATGCCCAAAGACACCCTTAAAATCAAGGAACTCATGGGATACCTGCCGGAATCCGCCCCCCTCTATCATAACATGCTGGTATTTGATTATCTGACCTATGTGGCAAGGGTCAGGGGCCTCACAGGAGAAAAAATCACAAGCAGGCTCCAGGAACTCTCGGGCCTGTGCGGACTTGCCGATATCATGCATAAATCCGTGGATGAACTTTCCAAAGGGTTAAAGCAGCGGGTGGGGCTTGCCCATGCCATGATGACCGACCCGGAAATTCTCATCCTGGACGAGCCCACGTCGGGCCTTGACCCCAACCAGATTGCAGAGATCAGGACCATCATTCGACGCATCGGCAGAGAAAAGACCATCATCTTTTCCACCCACATCCTGAGCGAGGCCGAAGCCACCTGTGACAGGATCGTCATTGTCAACAACGGCAGGGTGGTGGCGGACGACACCACCGAAAATCTGAAGAACAGGGCACAAAAAAGCACCTGCTTTACCCTTGCCCTTTATGGAAACCCCGGAAAGGAGGCCCTTGACCTTTTGGGCCGCCTGGACCCCGCCCTTGAAGTCAGACAGCTGGCGGAAAAAGAGCCGGGGATTTCCCTATACGAAATAAAGAGCAATGGCACCCGGGATTTCCGAAAGGAGATCTACCTTAAAATAAAAGAGACCGACTGGATCATGGCCGAACTGACCAGGGAATCCCAGAGCCTGGAAAACATTTTCCAGGAGCTGACAAAGGGAGCGTAAACAATGTATCAGACCATTCACATTGCAACCAAAGAGTTCAAGGATTACTTCATCTCCCCCATTGCCTACATTGTCATTTCACTGTTTCTGGTGGTGACGGGGTGGTTTTTCTTTTCCACGTTTTTCATCTTTGACCGGGCGGACATGCGAAACTTTTTTTCCCTGCTGCCCACCATTTTCTCCTTTGTCATCCCGGCGGTGACCATGCGCCTCTTTTCCGAAGAGATCAATGTGGGCTCCTACGAGACCCTCATGACCCTGCCGGTCTCCTTCCGGGACATCGCCATGGGAAAATTCCTGGCAGCCACCGCATTTTCAGGCTGTATGCTCTTACCCACCCTTGCCTATCCCATATTCATCTCCATGATCGGCGAGGTGGACTTGGGCCCTGTCCTGGGAGGGTACCTGGGTGCCCTGCTGCTGGCCGGTGCCTATTGCTCCCTGGGCATACTGGCATCCAGCATGACCCGGAACCAGATTGTTGCCTTTATTCTGGGAGCGGCCATCTGCTTCACCCTCACCATCCTGGATCGGGTTCTCTTTTTCACGCCGGCCCCCCTTACGGAAATCGTTGGATTCCTGGGAACCAACACCCACTTTCAGAGTATTTCCAAGGGAGTCATTGACTCAAGGGATATCCTTTATTTCTTAAGCGTCATGTTTCTTGGGCTTTTTGGCACCTATCTTGTGATGCAGAAGAAGAATTAAGGAGGACTCCATGAAAAAATATTCAAACAAAGGCGCATACATTAAATTTCTCACCTATGCCGTGGCGGTCATTCTCATCAATGTGGTGGGTGTGACCCTGTTCTTCCGGGCAGATCTCACCGCCAACCGCATCTACTCCCTTTCCGATGCCAGTATAGATGCGGTAAAAACCCTTTCCGAACCCCTTACCATCAAGGTGTTCTTCACCAAGAACCTGCCAGCCCCCCACAACTCCACCGAAAGATACCTCCACGACCTGTTTGAAGCCTATGCCGCCGCTGGGGGGGATCAATTCAACTACACCTTTTATGATGTCACGGCCGATGATTCCGGCCTCACCGATCAATCCAATTCCAACAAACAACTGGCCCAGGATTACGGCATTTCTCCGGTGCAGATCCGTATCATTGAAAACGATGAGATGAAGTTCCAGCAGGCCTATATGGGACTTGTGATCATCCACGGAGACATGATGGAAAAAGTGCCTGCCATCACCTCCACCGACGGGCTGGAATATCTATTAACCACGGCCATCCGGAAGCTGAACAACAAGGTCAGCGCCTTTATGGCATTGAAAGACAAGATAAAAATCCGCCTCTACCTCTCCTCCTCCCTGGAAAAGGTGGCCCCCCTCATGGGCCTGGACCGGTTGCCGGCCCTTCCCAAGGCCATGGAGCAGGTGGTGGAGAAACTGAACCTGGAAAGTCTTGGCAACATCGACTATGCCTTTGTGAATCCCACAGGAGAGAAAGACCTTGAGGCCCTTTCCAAAAAATACAACCTCATGGTGCTGAAATGGCCTGAGATTCCCCAGCAAGGCATTGCTGCGGGGAGCGGCGGTGCCGGCATCGTCATGGAATACCAGGACCAGGTCAAGGTCACCCCCATCATCACCAGCGTGAACCTGCCCATCATCGGCACCACCTACCAGATGGCGGACCCCGAAGGGGTGAAAGCCACCCTGTCCCAGACCATAGAGACCATGATCGGCATCAATGAAACATTAGGGTATCTTGCCGATCACGGCACCCTGCCCCTCTCCCCCGGGGCCATGGGGATGATGCCAAGACAGCCCCGGAGCAACATGAACGCGTTCAATCAGCTGATGTCCCGGCAGTACACCATCAAACCCGTTGCCCTGAACAAAGAGGGCATTCCCAAAGGGCTGAAAACCCTGATTATCGCACGGCCCACCCAGCCTTTTTCCGATTATGAACTGTTTTGCATCGACCAGGCCTTGATGCAGGGAACCAACATTGCCTTTTTCACCGACGCCTTTCAGGAGATCATGCCCCAGCAGTCCATGGGCATGGGCGGCGGCCCTCAGTATGTGCCCATTGACACGGGACTTGAAAAGCTGCTGTCCCATTACGGCATCACCATTGATCCGGCCTATGTACTGGATGAAAACTGCTACCGCCAGCAGCTTCCCGCGGAACAGGGGGGAGGAGAACAGAACATCTATTTTGCCCCCATCATCAAAGATGCCCACATTAACCACACCCTGCCCTTCATGAATAACATCAAGGGACTCATCACCATGCAGATATCCCCTGTTTCCGTGGATTCGGACAAGGTGGAACAGAGTGGACTCACGGCCACACGGCTTTTCTCCTCATCGGAAAAATCATGGACCCTGGCCGACCACATTGATCTCAACCCCATGTTCCTGCAGCCCCCCACCCAGGCATCCGAAATGAAATCCCATGCTCTGGCCTATGTGATTTCCGGAGAATTTACCAGCTATTTTGCCGGTAAACCCCTGCCCCGGAAAACCGCCGCCGAAGCAGATCCGCCGGCAGAGGGAAAATCCTTGGAAAAAGCATCTTCGGAAGGCAGCGCACCGGACCGGGAAAGCACTTCTGAGACACCGGCCCCTGAAAATCCCCTGGCGGCAAAAATTGAAGCCCAAAACACCATCATCACCAAAGGGGCCCCCGGCAAAATATTTGTCATGGCCAGCTCAGCCCTGCTCCAGGACAATATGCTGGATCCCGAAGGACGAAGCACCAATGCCGCCTTTATTCTCAACGTCATAGACCACCTCAATGACCGGGATGACATTGCCATTCTGAGAAGTAAAAACCAGACCTTCAATCCCCTGGCCGAAACCACCCCCATGGTCCGGGGCGTGATCAAGCTCTTTAACATTGCAGGTCTGCCCATACTGGTCATCCTCATGGGATTCGGGGTGTTATTAAAACGACAGGGCAGAAAACGAAAAATCAAACTGATGTTCCAGGAAAATTAAGGAGACCCACCATCCATGAAAAAGGAATATCTCATTCTCATAGCGATCATTGCCGGACTGTGTGCCTATCTCTTCACCCATAATGAAAACAGAAACAACTACGCCCTGCCGGAGCTTAAAACGCTGACAGGCTCGGATATCACAGGCATTACCATTGAACAAAAGGGGAAAACACTCCGGGTATCAAAGACCAATGATGTCTGGGGCGTAACGGAAAAAGCGTATCCGGCAGACGTAGATAAGATCAATACCCTTATAAAAACCATCAAGGATCTTCGCATCACGGCCCTTGTGTCTGAAAAGGGAGACCTCCAGCGCTACCAGCTGGACACAAAAAACCGCATAAAGGTGACGGCCAGCGGCGCATCAGGGGTGATACGAACCTTTGAAGTGGGAAAAACCGCCCCCTCCTACAACCATACCTTTGTCAAACTTAAAGACGATGATCATGTCTACCATGCAGCGGGAAACTTTCGCCGAGAGTTTGATGTCGATGCGGATGACCTGAGAAACAAGCAGGTGCTCTCCTTTGATGAAAAGGACATCAAGACCATGGAACTTCAAACCTCCGGCATCACCCGGACCCTGGTGGCCACCACCGGCAAGGCACCGGATACGGTTCCTCCACCCAAAAGCACCGGAGATGACACGGACGAGACATCATCCGCACAAGAAAAAGCAAAAACCGTGTGGACGTTCCAGGACGACAACACCCCGGGCGATAAAGAGACCATACAGCAACTGCTCTCTTCCCTCTCCTCCCTGGATTGTGATGGATATGCCGCCGATGAGGATTCCAAGGCATTGAGCGATACCCCCCCACTATGCAAAATCACCCTGAGCGGTGATCAGGAGATGCATCTAACCCTGTTTGAAAAGAAAAGTGAAGGCAACAACTACCCGGCACTATCGTCGGGCACCCCTTTTCCCTTTGTTCTGGATGAGTACCAGGGTAAAAACCTCCTGACCAAGGTCAACACCCTCCTTGGCATTAAAGAGGAGACTGAAACTGCCAAGGAACAGTAGCACCCAATTGATTTCCACCAGAAAAGCGCCCCCGTTATCCGATGATCACACGGGCTGTTTTTCCGGAAAAACAGGATCATGAGAGAACGGGATCAGGCTTGTGTCATAGGCATTATCTATCAAAACGGGTGCGAATCTGAAACGCCACCCGTAATGCACACAACACAAGCCTGATCCCTCCCTGTGTCAACACAAACCCACTTGATCATCCAGTGGTTCCGTCTTTTTCACGGATCTTCCTGGGTTGCGGCATCCCGCCCCGCATGGTTCATTGAATGCCTTGAAGACAGATGATAATCTTTCACGGCTCGCCCCTCCCTCCACTTTTCATCCACTTTTATCCCCTCTATCTTGACCGACCATCCCCACTTATGGTAAAAAACAATAATTTCACCTCACCAGCTGCTTTTGGGGCTCTCCGTCTATTCCACCGGAACAAATAACATTTTTTACATATTTTTTTCTTGACTTAATAACGGGATTCAGAGATTAGTAAGACTTACGGTGGATAAATGTGGAGTTAATTTAAAAAACAGGATTTAATCCCAAACCATGTTTCGATCCAGCTCATTTCACACCATGGATCCCAAAGGCAGGGTGATCATTCCTGCACGATTCAAAAAGGTGATCCTTGCCGGGGGCGGAAATGAACTCATGATCACCATAAATGCGGGGTGCCTGTATGCCTACACCATGGAGAGATGGATCGACATTGAAAAAAAGCTCATTGCGGTAAAACAGGACAACATGACCCGCTTTAAACGGGTTTTTCTGGGAAACGCAACCCTGTGCCCCTGTGACAAACAAGACCGAATACTACTTCCCAAACCCCTGAGAAGTTATGCTGGTCTGGAGAAAGAGATTGTACTGGTGGGATTGCTGGACCGCTTTGAAATCTGGTCCAAAGAGGGATGGGAAATGGAAAACAATAAACTGACGGATGATCTTGACCAACCGGATGTAAGGGAAACCATTGCATCCCTGGGACTGTAACCAATGACCTTTGAACATACCTCTGTCATGCCCATGGAAGTGGCCCACCACCTGAACCTGAAACCGGGGGAGGTATGCGTGGACGGCACCCTGGGGGGGGCTGGGCATGCGTCTGAAATGGTGAAACGAATTTCACCGGGGGGCAGGTTCATCGGTATTGACCAGGATATGGATGCCATTGAAAATGCCCGCAGCAAACTGTCTTCCGCGGACGTAACGATTACTATCATCCATGACAACTTTTCACATCTACCTGAGATACTTAAAAATATGGATATTAAAGGAGTCGATGCCATCCTCCTTGATCTCGGGCTCTCCCTTCATCAGCTGAGAAGGGGCCGGCGGGGTTTTAGTTTTTTAAAGGATGAGCCGCTTGATATGCGCATGGACAAGCGTCACGGCGTCACTGCAGCAGACATTGTCAACACCTTTACCCGGCGGGAACTGACGGATATTTTTTTTTCCTATGGGGAGGAGCGCATGTCCCGGCAGATTGCCAGCAGGATCGTTGAAGTCCGGCAGGAGGCTCCCATCACCACCAGTGCTCAACTGGCCGCCATTATAACGGATGCGGTTCCCGCAAAAGTGGCAAGGAGCCAGAAGATTCATCCTGCGACCCGGGTGTTCCAGGCCCTGCGGATCAAGGTGAACCAAGAGCTGGAACGCCTGGAAAAGATCATGAAACAGATACCTGAGTTGTTGAACCCGGGGGGAAGGATCTGCATTATCTCCTTTCACTCCCTGGAGGACCGCATTGTCAAACACGGCATCAGGGCCTTTGAAAACGGATGTACCTGCCCCAGAGAGTTCCCCCGGTGCACCTGTGGCTTTACCCCCTCTCTGAGATCCATCTCCCGGAAACCCTTCATCCCCACGGCCACAGAAACGACAACGAATCCCATGGCACGCAGTGCCCGATTGCGGGTTGCTGAAAAAGTTTAAGTGACGACCCAAACCAACAGAAAAAAAAACGGCCTCGGAAAAAAACAATATGCCTTCCAGGGAAGATGGCTGCTGCTCATTGTTTTTTTTATTTTTGAACTTCTGCTTTATACCTGGATCCGTGTGGAGATCACCCGCACAGGCAAACGGATTTCCCAGGCACAACAGTACCAAAAAGAGAAAAGGGCATACCAGTCGGAGCTGTTAGTGGAGAAAGAGCGGCTCTCTTCACCGGAAAGGATCATGACCATTGCCCGGGATAATTTGGATCTCCACACGCCGGCCCCGGAACAGATTATCAATATGGATGAGATGCAATGACCCGGGAAACCACCCCTAACATATCCAGGCGGATACGCCTGATGGAGGTGTTATTCGGAATCGCCATGGTTCTCCTGGCCGCCAGGGCGGTGATGCTGCAGCTGTTCGATGCTGAACAACTCACGGGACTTGCCAATAAAGATTTGATGGAAACAGTGGAACTTCAAGGAAAAAGGGGGGATATCCTGGATCGAAACATGAAAAAACTGAGCACCAGCCTGGATGCCGTTTCCATTGCCGCAGCACCGGCGGACATTGTTGATCCCCGCATGGCCGCCCGCCAACTGGCCCCCCTGCTGCAGATGAACACGGTGCTGCTCACCGAAAAGCTCTCTTCAGACAAAAAGTTTGTCTGGCTGAAAAAAAAGCTCTCCACCGGGGAGGGGGAAAAAATCATTGCGCTGAATATCAAAGGGATACTGCTCCTGAAAGATACCATTCGATTTCATCCCAGCCGGGAGCTGGCGGCCCAGGTCATCGGCATCACCGGGTGGAACCATGAAGGGAAAGAGGGGCTTGAGTTTGAATTTAATTCGGTATTGAAAGGAAAAACCGAAACCATCACCATGGAAAAGAACGCCCTTAAAAAAACAGAAGAGAGAGCCCTGAAGCTTAAGGGGGATTCCCTGGTGCTCACCCTTGACAAAACCATTCAGTACATTTCTGAGATGGCTCTGTCACAGGCGGTGGCAGATCATGGTGCCCGATCCGGCATAGCCATTGTCATGCGGCCTGCCACCGGAGAAATTCTTGCCATGGCCCATGTGCCGCTGTTTAATCCCAATGTTTTTGGGGAATTTGACCAGACAAGCTGGCGGAACCGGGCCGTCACCGATGCCTTTGAACCCGGCTCCACCCTAAAAATTTTTCTGGCAGCCGGCTCCCTTGACCAGGGAATCAGCTCCCCGGACTCCCTCTTTTTCTGTGAAAACGGTGCCTACCGCCTTAAAAACAAAACCATCCGGGACACCCATCCCTACGGGTGGCTCACCCTGGGACAAATCATTCAATTTTCCAGTAACATTGGGGTGACAAAAATTGCCCTGCTCATGGGCAAGCAGAAGCTCCACACCACCCTCACCCGATTCGGTTTCGGGCAAAAGACCCTCATCCCCTGCCCCATTGAAACCCAGGGTTCCCTCATGCCCCCGGAAAAGTGGTCCACCATGGACACCGCCGCCATTGCCTTTGGACAGGGGATTGCCGTATCGGCCATACAGCTTGCCTGTGCCGTGTCCACCATTGCCAACAACGGCGTTGTGATGCAGCCACGGCTCATCCACGCCATCATTGCAGGGGATGGCTCGCTGAAAAAAAAATATTCTCCCAGGGTAATGAACCGGGCGGTTTCCAAGCAGACTGCCCGGGCCGTCACCAAGATGATGAGGGCCGTGGTGCAAAAGGGAGGTACCGGTACCCAGGCCGACCTTCCCGGCTATGATGTCTGTGG
Organism: uncultured Desulfobacterium sp.; assembly: GCA_963668575.2. Classification (GTDB taxonomy): domain Bacteria; phylum Desulfobacterota; class Desulfobacteria; order Desulfobacterales; family Desulfobacteraceae; genus Desulfocicer. The sequence continues at coordinate 4,909,287 of OY764894.2, forward strand.
TAAAACCGGCACGGCCCAAAAGGCCAAACGCTTTGCAAAAGGGTATTCCGACACGGCATACACCGCGGTTTTTGTGGGATTTGCCCCGGGGAATAACCCGCAGCTGACCGTGGTGGTCATTGTGGACGAACCCCGCAAGCATCACTATGGAGGGGTGGTGGCAGCCCCTGCCTTTAAAACCATTTTGGATAAAAGCTTTAATTATCTTAACATTCCCCCTGAAATGAACCAGGGGCAAGCCATGGCCCATGGGGCCGGCGGAGCATAACCTGTGAGACTATCCTATCTGACAAAAACCTGTACCCCCTTGTGGGAAAGAAACCTTGAATCCGACCTGGAGCCGGGCAACGACCCTGACATTCTCTCCCTCCACTACCGGGCCCAGGAGGTTACCCCCGGTGGACTGTTCATTGCCGTCAAGGGGCTAAAGGCCAACGGTCATGACTACATCGACCAGGCCATTGAAAACGGAGCCGTGGCCATTGTGGCGGAACGTCCTATTAAAACCGGTGTCCGCACCATTGCCGTGAAAAATACCCGACGGGCCATGTCCGCCATCAGTGCCCGCTTTTATGACAATCCATCTGAAAAACTGGTTCTGATAGGCGTATCCGGCACCAATGGCAAGACCACCACCACATGGCTTGTGGAGCATATGTTAAAGGCTGCGGGGCATGAAACCGGCGTCATCGGTACCATCAACTGGCGATACAAAGACCAGGTGGCCGACACCCCGGTGACCACCCCGGAATCCATGGATCTCCAGCGCATGCTGGCCACCATGGTCCTGGCCGGGGTCACCCATGTGGTCATGGAGGTCTCCTCCCACGCACTGGCCCTTCACCGGGTCCGGGACTGCTTTTTTGACACCGCTATTTTCACCAACCTCACCCAGGACCACCTGGATTATCACAAAACCATGTCCGCCTACTGGTCCTGCAAGAAAAAATTTTACACCCGGCAGCTGGGCCGGGGCAACAAAAACGGCCGGGCCGTCATCAACATGGATGATGAAAGGGGAGCAGCCCTTGCAGAAACCCTCCTGCCCCCCCCCATCACCACGGGAATCCGCCATGCCGCATCCGTCCGGGCCGTGGAGGTCACCGAGGACATTAACGGCATCAGGGGAATCCTAAAAATGGATGGAGTTCAAACCCCCTTCACCTCCGGCCTCACCGGTGCGTTCAACCTGGAAAACATTCTGTCAGCCGCCGGTGCCGCCCACGCTCTTGGCATCACACCGGAGATCATCTGCCGGGGAATTGAAGCGTGCAAAGGGGTGCCGGGACGTCTGGAACGGGTGGCCAACCCCGGCCATCGATTCATCTTTGTGGATTATGCCCACACCCCGGATGCCCTAAAATCCATCTTAAAGACATTAAAGCAGAGAGCACCGGCACGGGTCATCACCGTGTTTGGCTGTGGCGGCGACCGGGATCGATCCAAACGCCCCCTCATGGGAAAAATCGCAACCACCTACAGTGACATTGCCCTGGTCACCTCGGACAACCCCCGAACCGAACAACCGGAGGCCATAGTCCGGGACATCCTGACGGGAATGGTCCCTTCCACCGGGGGTGATAAAGAGACGGTCTGGCTTTCCCAATTTAAAGGGGAGCTCTCCCCCCCTCCGTCCATCCTGGTGGAACCGGATCGAAAGAAAGCCCTTGCGGCCGCCGTGGCACTCTCCTGCCCCGGAGATATCATCATTGCTGCCGGCAAGGGCCATGAAACCTACCAGGTCACCGCCCAAGGCACCATTGATTTTGATGACCGCTTGATTCTGAAACAGGCCATAACCCAAGCCGGCTGGGACAAAGGAGAAGGGGCATGAATGCACAGGCACCCATCCCCTGGCACACCGACCATGTCGCTGAAGCCCTGAACACGGCGGAGACCCCTCATCTGTCTCCCCATGTTTTTCCGGGCATCTCCACGGATTCCAGAACCATGGCCGGAGACGATCTATTCGTGGCCCTTGAGGGAGATACCTTTGACGGACACCGCTTTGTTCTGCCGCTGCTGGACCGGGGTATCAAAGGCTTTGTGGTAAAAAAATCCTTTTTTCACGGGCTCTCCCCGGCGGACAAAGCACGCTTCACCCATGGGGACAGATGCCTTTTCTGTGTGGACACGCCCCTTGGGGCACTGGGTAAGCTTGCGGCTTTCCAGCGACAACGTGCCAATGCCAAGGTGATTGCCATCACCGGTTCCTGCGGTAAGACCTCCACCCGGGAGATGACGGCATCCATCTTCCGGGAGAGATACACGGTGCTCTCCACCCAGGGCAATTTAAACAACGAGATCGGCCTGCCCCTGACCCTGCTCCAGCTATCCGCCTCCCACCAGTGGGCCGTGGTGGAGATGGGCATGAACCATGCTGGTGAACTCACACGGCTGGGACAGATAGCAACGCCAGACATGGGAATCATCACCAACACCTTTAAGGCTCATCTGGAAGGGCTGGGATCGGTGGAAGCCGTGGCCCGGGCAAAATCAGAACTGCTACCCTGGATCCGGGAAAAGGGAGTGGCCATTCTCAACAGAGATGATGAACGGTGCCACATCATGGAAGGGATCGCCCGGAAACTTCCCATCCATTGCTGTTTTTTCGGCACCGCAGGTGAGCCCGACCTCCTTGCCCACACCATCTCCGCCACCGGAGAGACGGTAACCTTCACCCTCACCGTCACCGGAAACGGTTCCACCAACATCACCCTGGCCACACCGGCATCAATGATGGTGTCAAACGCCCTGGCCGCAGCAGCGGCAGCACTGAAGGCAGGTCTTAGTCTCACCGACATCCGACGGGGCCTGGCCGCCTTCCGGCCGGTGAAGGGCCGCATGGAAATTCTGGAACCGGGCCGGGGAGTCAAACTCATTAACGACACCTACAATGCCAACCCCGGCTCCATGGCAGCGGCCCTTGATATGCTCCCCCCCCCGTCCGGTCGAACCGCCACCGTTGCGGTGCTGGGGGATATGCTGGAGCTGGGAGACATGGCCCCGACCCTGCACCGGGAGGTGGGGAAAAAAGCGGCCATGGCCGGTATTTCCCACCTGTTTATCCACGGTGACATGGCAGACCAGGTCATGGAAGGGGCCGTGGCACAAGGTTTTCCCAAGGAAAAGATCCTCATGGGAAGTCACGACACCCTTGTGGAAGGCGTTCAAAAGATAATAACCCCCGGTATGTGGATTCTTGTCAAAGGCTCCAGGGGAATGCACATGGAACACATTGTAACGGCACTGCAACAACGCCTTGGAGAAAAAGATTAATCATGCTCTATGCCCTTTTGTATCCCCTTCATACGGATGTCTCGTTTTTTAATATATTCAGGTACATCACCTTCAGAACCATCTATGGGGGGCTCACTGCATTCATCTTGTGTTTTCTGCTGGGTCCCTGGGCCATCAAACGGCTCTCCCGACTGCAGATCGGTCAGATCATTCAAAAGGACGGTCCCCAAACCCATCTGGAAAAGGAGGGTACCCCCACCATGGGGGGACTGCTAATTCTCTTTTCCATCACGGTGTCAACCCTTTTGTGGGCACGACTATCCAATCACTACATTACCATCACCCTCTTAACCCTGTTGCTGTTCGGCCTCATCGGGTTCATTGACGACTTCCTCATGCAGGTCAAAAAGCGAAATATGGGATTCACCGCCAGGGGAAAATTCATTTTACAGGTGCTGGCAGGCCTTGGTGTCTCTTGGTTAATATACCAATGCCCCGATTTCACCAGTGAGCTGACCATTCCCTTTTTCAAAAACATCTCTCCGGACCTTGGTATCTGGTATATCCCCTTTGCCACCTTGATCATTGTGGGGACCTCCAATGCCGTCAACCTCACCGACGGACTGGATGGACTTGCCATCGGCCCCATCATCATTGCTGCGGTGGCCTATATGCTTTTTGCCTATGTGGCGGGCCACATTAAAATTGCCCAGTATCTCCAGGTGCAGCCCATTGCCTCCTGCGGGGAGCTGTCCATTGTGTGCGGCATTCTTGCCGGTGCCGGTCTTGGTTTTTTGTGGTTCAATGCCCATCCGGCCCAGGTGTTCATGGGGGATTCCGGCTCCATTCCACTGGGGGCCATTCTGGGAACCATTGCCGTGATGACCAAACAGGAAATTCTGCTGATACTGGTGGGGGGACTCTTTGTCATTGAGGCCCTGTCGGTGATCATCCAGGTGGGATATTTCAAGATGAGCCACGGCAAGCGGGTGTTCCGCATGGCCCCCCTGCACCACCATTTTGAACTGAAGGGATGGCCGGAATCCAAGGTGATTGTCCGATTCTGGATCATTGCCATCACCCTGGCCCTTATCTCATTGAGCAGTCTTAAAATACGATAGGAACAGCCCATGACACAGATCATCTCCCCATACATACTGGTCGTCGGCCTTGGAAGGTCAGGATTTGACATGGCGCTTCTTCTTAAAAAACAAGGGCACAACGTGGTGGTCACGGACAGTGATCCCTCCCTGGCGGACAAGGCCCGGGAACTGGAATCGTCAGGTATTGTCACAGAGATCGGTTTTCACAATGCCGCCACCTTTGAAAATGCTCAAATGATCATTGCAAGCCCGGGGGTCCCCCTTGATATGCCCCATCTGAAAAAAGCCGCCCAAAAGAGAATTCCCATCCGGGGTGAACTGGATGTGGCGGCCCAGCAGATCCCGGTCCCCATGGTGGCGGTGACGGGCACCAACGGTAAAACCACGGTGACCACCCTCATTGATCTTCTGCTTAAATGCAACCACGACCATGTCTTCACCGGTGGAAATATCGGCATCCCCCTAGCCCGATATTTTGAAGAGGAGACATTGGCCGATGTGGTGGTGGTGGAGGTGAGCAGCTTCCAGCTGGACACCGCCACGGACTTCAAGCCCCATGTGGCCCTTTTGTTAAACATCTCCCCGGATCACATGGATCGCTACCCCGATCCCGATGCCTATGCCGCCGCCAAATGGCGCATTTTTGCCCACCAGGATGAAAATGACATAGCCATCCTGGGCAGCAGCCTTGCTCCCTATACCCAACAGATGACAACACTTAAAGGCACCCCCTATTTTATTTGCCCGGCCCGGGAAACACCGCCGTTCAACGGTGCCCACATTGGCAAAGAGGTCATCACCTTTTACCGAAACGGGCAGCGGATAAAAGGGGCGCTGACCCTTTCACAAATCCCCCTCAAAGGGGAGCACAACCTGGAGAACATTGCCGCATCGGCTGTGGCAGCCCTGTGCATGGGAACCTCCATGGCGGACATCGAAAGGGTGATTTACCAGTTCACGGGCCTTGCCCACCGCATGGAATTTGCGGGGTTTGTGGATGGGATTGCCTATTACAACGACTCCAAGGCCACCAACCCCGATGCCGTCATCAAAGCCGTTGACTGCTTTGACAACCTGATCCTCATCATGGGGGGAAAAGAGAAAAACACCGATTTTTCACTTTTAAAAGAGAGTATACAGACCCGTGTGAAACACCTGATTCTCCTGGGAGAGGCCGCGGAAAACATCCAAAAAGCCCTGACCGGCCTCTGTTTGATCACCCGGGTTAACACCATGACATCCGCAGTGACACTGGCCCGGTCCCTGGCCCGGAAAGGAGACACCGTCATGCTCTCTCCGGCCTGCGCCAGTTTTGATATGTACAGAAGTTATGGACACAGGGGAGATGATTTTAAACATCAGATCAAACAGTTAACCCTTCATATGAAAGAATAGGCACACCTCATACTATTTTATGCTTTATTGTGGGCGTGCCGGGTCCCAAATCCCGGTCCGCCCGTGGCGGTTATATGAAAAAGAAATTTGACATCACCACACCGTTTTCCACTGAATCGGCCATACTGATTCCCGTGCTGATCATTGCAGGCCTTGGCATTGCCATGGTCTACAGTGCCAGTGCCAACATCAGCCTGACGGATCACGGTACCCCCATGCACTATGCCCGGCGGCAATCGCTCTTTTTCGCCATGGGGATAGGGGTCATGTATCTGGGCGCCCTGTTTCCCCACCGCCACCTCCGAAAACTGGCCTATCCCCTTCTGGTGCTCTCATTTATTCTAATGGTGGGGGTCATGACCCCCCTGGGTGCCGGTGCCGGTGGTGCCTGCCGCTGGCTCACCATCAAAGGCTTCACCTTTCAGCCATCGGAATTGGCCAAACTGGCACTGGTGATCTATCTGGCATACTCCCTGGCAGCAAAACAGGAAGAGCTGCACCATTTTTTCATCGGCTTTCTTCCCCATGCCCTGATCCTGGGAATATTGGCGGGATTCCTGGTTTTTCAAAAAGATATGGGCACCATCGTCATCATGTGCTGCATCACATGGGCCATGATGTTCATTGCCGGCGTGCCCCTTACCCACCTTCTCTCCATTGTGCCCCTCATGACCCCCTTTATCTATTTTTTCGTCTACCGGGTGGAGTATCGCATGGAGCGGATTCTCACCTTTATCCATCCCTGGCAGGATCCCCTGGATGCGGGGTACCAGCTGACCCACTCCCTGAAGGCCTTTGGATCCGGGGGACTCTTTGGAAAGGGCATCGGACTCGGGTTCCAGACCGCTCACTACCTGCCCAAACCCCACACGGATTTCATTTTTTCCGTCATTGGCGAAGAGCTGGGGCTCATGGGTGTGTTGACCACTCTTTTACTATACACCCTGATTTTAAGACGGGGGGCTGCCATTGCCCGTTCGGCAGATACCTTTTTCGGAAGCTTTCTGGCGGCGGGCATCACCATGCATCTCGGACTCCAGGTGATCATCAACATCGGGGTGACACTGGGACTGCTGCCCACCAAAGGGCTGACACTGCCCTTTGTCAGTTACGGCGGCACCTCCCTGGTGATGAGCATGGCCGCCATGGGCATCCTCATGAATATCGGCAGAACAGGGACGGTGATGTCCCAGGAGAAACCGTCGGCATCACGAACAACACCTCAGCCATCATACCGCGCTTCATTGAAAAGGAGAGCCCTTGGACAGACCCGTTAACATCATCATTGCCGGTGGCAAAACCGGAGGTCATCTTTTTCCGGGCATTGCCGTGGCCCAGGCCCTGAAAGATCAGCTCAACCAGGTTCGGATTCTCTTTGTGGGCACGGGCACCCCCTTTGAGGTGGAGACCCTTTCAAAATACGGGTTTTCCCATCTTGCCATTGCCTCAAAGGGCATTAAAGGAAAAGGCTTATGGGAAAAGCTCTCGGCTGTGGCCCGGATTCCATGGTCCGTTATCCAGGCCATGCGGATCATTGTCACCTTTAAACCGGACCTGGTACTGGGGGTGGGGGGATATTCATCGGGCCCGGTACTGACGGCGGCCCGGCTGCTGGGAACCTGGACGGCCATCCAGGAGCAGAACGCCCTTCCCGGCATCACCAACCGGATACTGTCACGAATGGTGCACAAAATATTCATCTCTTTCAAAGAGACAAGGGGATTGCCCCGGAAAGCCGACATTGTCTACACCGGCAACCCCATTCGAAAAACAAGCCCTGCACCACCGGTTGCCACTGAAAAACCCCAGACCGTATCCGGAAACAGGTTCACCCTCCTGGTCACCGGGGGCAGCCAGGGCGCCGCCAGCATCAACCATGCCTTTATGGATGCCGTGGGCCTGCTGAGCGACCCATCGACATACACCATCATTCACCAGACCGGCAGGGCAGACCTGGAGCAGGTGGCGGCCAGGTACCGGGCCATGGGGATAAATGCCACGGTCCAGGCCTTTTTCCATGATATGCCGGAACGTCAGAGAGCTGCCGATCTCATCATCTGCCGGGCCGGGGCCGGGACCCTGTCTGAAATCACCGCCCTTGGGAAACCGGCCCTCCTTGTGCCCTACCCCCATGCAGCGGATGATCATCAGCGATACAATGCCATGGCCCTAAAAACACAGGGGGCTGCCATGATGATTGCAGACCGTGATCTCAGTGGAGACACCCTTGCCGCCGCCATTGAAGATCTCAAAAGACATCCGGAAAAACGACAAAAAATGGCCCGGGCCGCCAAGGCGCTCGGCATGCCCCATGCCCGGGACGCTGTGGCCCGGGAACTCATTCATCTGATTAAAAAAGACAGGTAAGGTACATGTACCAGAAAAATTATCATATTCATTTTGTGGGCATCGGCGGCATCGGCATGAGCGGCATTGCCGAACTGCTCCTGGGGCTTGGGTACCAGGTGTCCGGGTCCGATCTAAGGGACTCAGCCATCACCCGGCGACTCAAAGGCCTGGGGGCCACCATCCACACCGGCCATGATGGAGACCGAATCCGGGGGGCCAATGTGATTGTCACCTCCACGGCCATTGCCAAAGACAATCCTGAAGTACTTGCCGCCCGGGAACAGGGCATTCCCATCATCCCCCGGGCTGAAATGCTGGCAGAACTCATGCGTATCAAATATGCCATTGCCATATCCGGGGCCCATGGCAAGACCTCCACCACCTCCATGGTGGCCCACATTTTAAACCGGGCAGGCCTTGACCCCACCGTGGTCATTGGGGGACTGTTAAAACATCTCAACACCAATGCCCTGCACGGCAAAGGAGATTACATCGTTGCCGAAGCCGATGAGAGCGACGGCTCGTTTCTCAAATACACCCCGGCCATTGCAGCGGTGACCAACATTGACCTGGAACATCTGGACTACTACACCGACATTGAAGACATCAAGTCAAAATTCAAACAGTTCATCAATTCGGTTCCCTTTTACGGTCTGGCCGTTCTCTGCCTGGACAACGAGCATATCCAGGATATACTTCCGGACATCCAGGTGAGATACACCACCTTCGGCCTGACGGCCCAGGCAGATCTCAAGGCCCAGGACATTGAATTTCAAGGGGTCCGGTCCCTGTTTCGGGTGGTGCACAGAGACACGTCCCTTGGTCGTATCCAGCTGAACCTCTCGGGCAATCACAATGTCTCCAATGCCCTTGCCGCCATTGCCATTGCCCTGGAGCTGGACATCCCCTTTGCCACCATCAAAGCCGCCCTGGAAGACATTGACGGCGTCAAACGACGTCTGGAAATAAAAGGAGATATCAACGGTATTCTGGTGATGGACGACTATGGTCACCATCCCACGGAGATCAAAGCGACCCTGAAGGCCATCCGGGAGAGCCGACCCCACAGACGCGTGGTGGTGATCTTCCAACCCCACCGCTATTCCAGAACCCAGGCACTGTTTGATGCATTCACCCGGGCCTTTTATCAGTCGGACATTTTGATCGTCCTGCCCATCTACGCGGCCAGTGAGGCACCCATTGAAGGGGTCGACTCCCAGGGGCTGTGCCGGGGTATCAAGGCCCACGCCCATAAAGAGACGTACTATGCTGAAACCGTTGACCAGTGTCTGGCCATGATCATGGAGACGGTGAAGCCCAATGATCTGGTGCTCACCCTGGGGGCAGGAGATGTGTATCGGCTGGGAGAAACCCTTGTGAAAAAACTGGAGGAGCGATAGACCATGGACCGCTCCCTCCTCACCGGATACAGCTGCACCGTTCCCAATCACCGGAACAGGTGTGTCAATGGGGCTGGTAATACTGGAGACGTAATGCCGCTGACCACTGAAATGGTTGAAACACTGGGGATATGCCGGAACGAATCCATGAAAAAACACACCTCCTTCAGGGTGGGGGGGCCTGCTGACTTTTTTGCCCGTCCCGATTCCATTGAAGCCCTTAAACGGATTCTGCACATGGCAGCCATCCATCAGCTGCCGGTCACCCTTATGGGCAGCGGCACCAACCTGCTGGTGAAGGACAAGGGCATCCGGGGGGTTGTCATCTCCATGGCCGGGCTGAAACACCCAACCCAAATCACCCCCCTGGAACAAAAAAAATATCGGGTTCAGGTCTCTGCCGGCATCACCCTTGCCGGCCTGTACCGGGAAACCATGAACCAAAACATCGGCGGCATGGAGTTTGCCGCCGGAATTCCCGGTACCGTGGGAGGCGCCGTGATGATGAACGCAGGAACCCCTGGGGGAACCATGTCCGATGTGGTTGATGCCATTGATTTTCTGGACAGCCATGGGGACACCATCACTCTTCCCAAATCGACGCTGCAGTTCACCCATAGAACCCTCTCTTTCAATTTGGCGCCCCACCCAAAACAGCCCCCGATTCTGGTGGGTGCCACGTTGATCATGACACGCAATGACAAAGAGAAGATCCATGCCCAATGGCTGGCCCTGCTGCAAAAGCGACGGCTGAATCAACCCTGTCACAGTGCCGGTGCCGGCTGTTTTTTTAAAAATCCTCCCCAGGGAAAATCCGCAGGGGAACTCATTGACCGGGCCGGATTGAAAGGCGTTAAAGTCGGCGATGCCATGGTTTCGGAAAAACATGCCAATTTTATTGTCAATGTGGGAGAGGCCACGGCCCGGGATATTCTCACCCTGAAGCACATCATTGAAAAAAGGGTACACGACCGTTTTGGCATTCTCCTGGAAAACGAGGTGAAAATTGAAGGCGAATAAAAAAATCAAAAAAAGAGAGACCGCCATCACCGGAGCCACATCCATATCACCGGGACTTGAATTCATGGAGATCCTTGACCTGGCGCTCAAATTTATCTTCACCATTGTGGCCATCATGCTCACAGCCCTGTTTTTCATCTTTATCCATGACTATGTGATGCAGAGCCATTATTTCCCCATCAAGGAGATCTCCCTCCAGGGATTAACCCGGCTGACCAAGTCCGAAGTAGTGGCCCAGGCCGGCCTGAATCCCGGTGATACCCTGCTAAATATCAATACCTTTAAAATCAAAAAAAGGCTGACGGCCCACCCATGGATCAAAGCCGTTCATGTGTCACGCAAGCCTCCCCACACCCTTGAAATCTTCATCCAGGAGGAAGTCCCCCTGGCCAGGGTGGTCCTGGACACCGAACCACCACTGCTCATCAACACCCAGGGCACGCCCTTCACCCAATGCTCGCCGACAACATCCCCGGAGGAGATGAAGCTCCCCCTTATCAAGGGCGTTACCCTTGAAAAAAAAGGAGACCAATTGGGATTTTTTAGCCCCCTTTACCAGGGTGTACTCTCTCTACTCACCACTGATGTCGGACGTCCCATCACCGCCGTCACCGCTGACAACGCTACGGGGATTGCCATTGAAACCAGTTTTCCGTCCGCCTCCCCCTCCGGGCAGTCCGTTGACATCCCCACCACCCTGAAACTGGGTTTTTCGCAATTTAAGTCAAAAATTAAAACCGCCGGAAAAATTTTCCATTATCTTCAGCAACACGCCATGGCAGGGACCATTGTCACCATAGACCTGTTCAACCCGGAGCGGGTCATCGTCACCCCGGGCAGACGTGCTGCCGGTGCAGACACAACAGGAGGAGCGTAAATTGCAGGAAAAAGAGAAAATCATCGTTGGTCTTGACATCGGCACCACCAAGGTATGTGCCATTGTGGGGGAGATGGTGGGTCGTGACATCAACATCATCGGCATGGGCAGAAGCCCGTCAAGCGGCATGCGGAAAGGTGCCGTCATCAATATTGAATCCACGGTGGAGGCCATCCGCCACGCCGTGGATGAAGCGGCCATCATGGCCGAGTGCGACATCAGCTCGGTGTATGTGGGCATTGCCGGCGGCCATATCAAAGGATTTAACAGCCACGGCATCACCGCCATCAAAGGGGAGGAGATCACCTCAAGCGATGTGGAGCGGGTGATTGAAGCCGCCAGCGCCATTGCCGCAAAACCGGGAAGAGAGACCCTCCATGTCATTCCCCAGGAATTCATTGTGGACGAACAGGAGGCCATTCAAAATCCCCTGGGCATGACCGGCGTCCGCCTGGAGGCAAAAATTCACATTGTCACCGGTGCCGTCTCATCGGTGGGGAACATTGTAAAGTGCTGCAACAAGGCAGGCTTGAGCGTCTGTGCCATTGTGCTGGATTCCATGGCATCCGGAGAGGCTGTGCTCACCCCGGAGGAAAAAGAGCTGGGATGCACCCTGGTGGATATGGGGGGAGGCACCACCAATCTGGCCATCTTCAAAGGCAATAATATCAAATACACCTTTGAACTGCCTCTGGGGGGTCAGACCCTGACCAATGACATCTCCATTGGTCTGAGAACACCGTCCAATGAAGCAGAGCACATAAAACTCGCCCATGGCACCTGTCTTCGGGAGAACATCAAAAAAGGGGAACAAATTGATGTCTCCGGTATGGGGGGACGGGAATCCAAGAAACTTTCCAGAGATATTCTGGTGGATATCATCGAACCCAGAATGGACGAGATGGCCACGATTCTCAAGAATGCAATCCACAGCAACGGCCTTGAGAATGCCTTTCCGTCGGGTATTGTACTGACTGGAGGAACGGCGCTTCTCACCGGCATTGAAGAGATCATTGAATCGATATTCAATGTACCGGTGCGCGTGGGAACCCCCTCAAACATTGGGGGGCTGAAAGAGGTGGTAAACAACCCAAGCTTTGCCACAGGGGTTGGGCTGGTGATTTACGGCAGCAGAAACAGCAGTGAACAGGATCTTGGGAAACACCCGAAAACGGGAGTGTCCAAGTTCATGGCAAGGCTGGCACAGTGGTTCAGGGATGTTATTTAAAACCGTGTCAATGGTTCTTTTAATTTGCCACCACATGGTGTGCCCCATAATAATCAAAGATCCGCCCTGGATTCCAGGCTCTTATGGGGATGGGCAATGAGAACTTACGACGAACAAGTTAAAAAATTGGAAAAAAGAATCAATCGACCCACGTCGAATGAACTGTTTGGATTCGACGTGACACACTGCATAAATTGAACAGGGGGGAATTATGAGCTTTTCTTATGTGGAAACAAGAGATCACGCAAACATTAAGGTCATGGGTATTGGTGGGGCCGGTGGAAATGCCGTCAACAACATGATTGAATCCAAACTGTCAGGGGTACAGTTCATTGTTGCCAATACCGATGTGCAGGCCCTAAACATATCCAAGGCAGACCATAAAATTCAACTGGGGGTGGAACTGACCAAAGGACTGGGAGCCGGAGCCAATCCCCAGAAGGGAAAGGATGCGGCCCTGGAAAATGTGGATGAAATCAGAGAGGCGCTCCAAGGCAGTGATATGGTCTTTATCACCGCCGGGCTGGGCGGAGGCACCGGCACAGGGGCAGCTCCTGTGGTGGCGGAGATATGCAAGGATCTTGGCATATTAACCGTTGCTGTGGTGTCCAAACCATTTGCCTTTGAGGGCAAATCCAGAATCAGAAAAGCCGAAGCCGGTCTTGAAGAACTCAGGGGAATCACCGACACTCTCATCACCATTCCCAACGACCGACTCCGGGGACTTGCCGCCAAGGGAGAGCGCATGGTGGACATGCTGATCAAGGCGGATGAAATCCTTCACCACTCGGTGAAGGGCATCAGCGACCTCATCATGGTGCCGGGACTTGTCAATCTTGACTTTTCCGATGTGCAGACCATCATGGAAAAATCGGGCATGGCATTGATGGGCATCGGCATCTCATCCGGAGAAAACCGGGCCATGGAGGCGGCGGAACGGGCCATCTCCCACCCCCTGCTGGAGGACATTTCCATCTCCGGTGCCCGGGGGGTTCTGCTGAACATCACCTCCAGCAGTGATATCACCATGGACGAGATGATCACCGCATCGGACCGCATCCATGACGAAGTGGGGGATGACGCCGAGATCATCTGGGGACAGACCATTGATGAAACCCTGGGAGATGAGCTGAGGATCACCGTCATCGCCACCGGCATCGGCAAAGAGGATATTATTGTCCCGGTTGCACAGATAAACCCCCTGCGCAATGCTACGGATCTCACCGGAAAAACCGCCAGCCGATCTACCACCATTGTGCGGGGAACGGTGCGCTCCATCACCGATGAGGATGTAAATAAAGAGTGGCAGGATGATGTGAGCCCGGTCATTGTAACCCACAAAAAAAGATCCAATGACGATGGCCGAAATCACCATGAGGATGCCACCACCCCCGCCTTCCCGGACATTGACGTTGATCAGAACAACCTGGATATTCCTACGTTTTTGAGAAGACCCCGGGACTGATGGGCACCGGTGGTAAAAAGGCAGGAACCGTCAGTGCCCCCATTGAAAAAGGTTGGATGTCCGGGGGAACAATGGGCGGCATCAAGGCCGCCCTGGTATACCCCAACACCTACCGGGCCGGTATGTCAAGCCTGGGATTCCAAAAGGTGTTTCAACTGTTCAATACCATTGACAACATGGCGTGTGAACGGGTGTTCCTGCCAGAAAGCCCGGCCCCGGCCCGAAGCTGTGAAACGGGACGGGGGCTGGGTGGATTTGATATCATTGCCTTTTCCATCTCCTTTGAGAACGATTATGCCAACCTGGTCACCCTCCTTCATACCGCCGGGATCCCCCCCAGGCAAAACCAGCGCAACAAAAATCACCCCCTGGTGATGGCCGGGGGGGTGGCCTGCTTTCTCAATCCTGAACCCCTGGCACCGTTCATGGACTGTTTTCTATTGGGGGAGATTGAAGAGACTCTGGGTCCGTTTTTAAATCTCATCCACCCCTTCCCCTTGAAGCAGCATCTGACCCCTGAGCTGGCATTAAAAATCCCCGGCCTCTACATCCCGTCCCTGTATACACCGGTTTATAAAAACGATCTTTTTGCCGGTCACGAAAAACTGCACCCACTGGCCCCTGATACCATAATGGTGCAGCATGTTGCCCATCTTGAAAATCACCAGACCGTCACCGGCATCATCTCGTCGGACACGGCATTTAAAAACACCTGCCTCATTGAAACCGGTAGGGGATGCCACCACGGATGCCGGTTCTGCAGTGCCGGGTTTATCTACAGGCCCCCCCGGATTTATCCCAAAGAGGTGATCACCCACGCCATGGACCGGGCAAGCACCCTGACGGACCGCATCGGGCTTGTGAGTGCGGCGGTTTCCGACCATCCGCAGATCAATGAGATCTGTACCCGGGGCATTGAGAAATCCCTGCACATCTCCTTTAGCTCCCTGCGCCTGGATGCCCTTACCCCGGAACTTGTGGAGACCCTTGCCGCCTCCGGGGTGAAAACCGCCACCATCGCACCGGAAGCGGGCACCCAGCGCATGCGTGATATCATCAATAAAAAAATCACCCGGCCGGAAATCCTCTCTGCGGTGGAGCGACTGGTCCATGGCGGCATTTTCAACCTTAAACTCTATTTCATGGTGGGCCTTCCCTTTGAAACCGATGCCGATGTGGAGGGGATCATCTCCCTCTCCCTTGACATCAGAGATATTTTTCTGGCGGAAAGTAAAAAAAAGAAAAAAATCGGTACCATCACCCTGAGTGTCAACCCCTTTGTCCCCAAACCGGCCACCCCCTTTCAGTGGCTGCCCATGGCCCCTGCGGCCCTGTTGAAACAACGAACGGCCCACCTGAAAAAGTCGCTTAGAAAAGTTCCCAACATGAAAATAAACTGTGAATCCCATCGCATGGCAAGGGTTAACGGACTCCTTGCCCGGGGGGATCAACGAGTGGCTGCCATGATTGAAACCGCAGCCCGGGAAGGATGGTCAAAGTCCCTATCCCAAAAGGATCTGGCCGCTTTCCTTTACAGGGAAATAAATCCGGCGGATCCCCTTCCCTGGGATATTCTGAACACTGGTATCAAAAAAAACTTTCTGATCCGGGAGCTGAAGCGTGCAGAAGCGGAAAAAACCACACCGGACTGCCCCATGCTGCCATGTGAACAGTGCAGTATCTGTCGATAACTATATAAAACATACATGGCAGAAAAACCTGCCACAACGAAAAACGAAAGTCCTTTGATTCCAGCATGTTGGTGAGACTTTCCTATAAAAAAAATGGAGGCCCCCATGTATTTTGTCACAGCCGCCGAAATGCGGGAGATGGACAGAAAAACCATTGAAGAGTTCGGACTTCCCGGACAGGTCCTCATGGAAAATGCCGGTGTGAAAGCCCTTGCCATGCTCCTTGACCTTTTTCCGGATATACATTCCAAAAAAATCTGCATCCTTGCCGGACGGGGAAACAACGGGGGGGATGCCCTGGTCATGGCAAGATATCTGATGAACAGGGGGGAACAGGTGACCATCGTTGTTCTGACTTCCAGGGAGAAGGTAAAAGGAGACGCTCTGACCAACCTGATCCTGCTGGAAACCCTTTGCCGGAAAAAAGAGGAACAGCATCTGTTTTTTCTCCCGGACAGTGAGAGCTTTGAAAAATGTCGCTCCACCATCTGCCGCCATGACCTGTTTGTGGACGGACTCCTTGGCACCGGCCTCAATACACCGGTAAGGGGATTTTTCAAAGAGGTGATCACCGCCGTCAATGCCACCGGTTGTCCCATCTTCAGTCTGGATATTCCTTCAGGCCTGGATGCAGACACCGGCATGCCCCTGGGGGTGTGTATCAATGCCCGGGCCACGGCCACCTTTGGATTTGCCAAGGCCGGTCACTTTCTGGGTGACGGCAGGACCTTCACCGGCCATCTGGAAGTCATGGACATCGGCATCCCCGATTACATTGTTGCCTCCCAGCCCCCCCAATTTCATGTCACCGAACCCTCAGCCATTGCCCCGCTTTTCCCCCCCCGAAAAACCCATGACCACAAGGGCAGCTGGGGACATCTGCTCATCATTGCCGGCTCCCGGGGGAAATCCGGTGCCGCCGTTCTTGCCGCCAATGCCGCCGTGGGTGCCGGCACCGGCCTTGTCACCCTGGCCGTACCCGATGCCATCAACGACAGTGTGGAGGCCTGCACCATTGAGGCCATGACAGTCCCCCTGCCGGACCAGGGAGCGGGATATCTCACCGAAGACGTCCTGGACACCCTCCTAAAGTTGACCCGGAACAAATCCGCCATGGCCCTGGGACCGGGACTGGGTACAAGGGAAGAGACCCGAAAACTGGTGACAAATCTCCTAAAAAAAACAGACATCCCTCTTATTCTGGATGCTGACGGGCTCAACTGCATTTCCCATGATCCATCCCTGCTCAAAAAAAGAAACGCCCCCACCATCCTCACCCCCCACCCCGGGGAGATGGCTCGACTCATGGGCAGCACCCCCCAGGAAGTCCAGGCGGATCGCATAGGGGTTGCCCGAAAATTTGCCGCAGCACACCAGGTGATCCTGGTGCTCAAAGGTGCCGGAACCCTCACAGCCCTCCCCGACGGCACCACCTTTTTCTGCCCCACCGGCAACCCGGGCATGGCCTCGGGGGGGATGGGAGACGTCCTCACCGGCATCATTGCCGGATTAACGGCCCAGGGACTCTCTCCGGCAGATGCGGCCCGGGCCGGAACCTTTCTCCATGGGGCCTGCGGGGATCTTCTGGCACAAAAGAAAGGGCCATGGGGTTTTCCGGCTTCGGAACTGATCTCCTCCCTGCCCACGGTTTTTCTTCAATTAACCCATGATAAAGCCATCGGACACATAAAATATCATGACCGTTGAACTCTACTCCACCTCCCACACCCAGACCCAGGCAGTGGGGGAAAAGCTGGGCACCCTTGTCAGCTCACGCATTGTCATGGCCCTACATGGAGACCTGGGGGCCGGCAAAACCACCTTTGTCCAGGGGCTGGCAAAGGGTCTTGGCGTGCCTGACACCTATTATGTGACCAGCCCCACCTACACCCTCATCAATGAATATCCCGGCCGGGTTCCCCTGATCCACATGGACCTTTACCGCCTGGGGGATGTGGATGAGCTGGCATATCTGGGCTTTGACGACATTCTGTCATCCCAGGACGTCATCATCATAGAGTGGCCGGAAATTCTGGGCTCAATGGCCTTTGATCTGGATATCACCATTGCCACGGACAAGGCCTTTAACCGCAAAATAATTATCAAACCATCTGGACTTGACGGAGTAAATCTGCTAAGGAAATTCACGTTATAAAACAGACCATGGGACGTTCCGGAGCGGTTTTACGTAAATGCCGGGCCGACAGGTATGGTTACAAAAATCAGGAGTTGTTATGGCATTGAAGGTACAAAAATTCGGAGGGACTTCGGTTGCCGATATTGAAAGAATCAAAAATGTTGCCAACAGGGTAATCAAGACCCACGACCAGGGGGACCAGGTGGTGGTGGTGCTGTCTGCCATGGCCGGTGTCACGGATGGCCTCATTTCCCTGGCCCGTCAAGCCGCAGAAACACCGAACACCAGGGAACTGGATGTCCTTCTGTCCACGGGTGAGCAGACCACTGCGGCACTGCTGACCATGATGCTTGACCACCGGGGATACAGGGCAAAATCCCTTCTGGGCTTCCAGGCCGGGATCTTAACCGACATGACGTCGGGCAAGGCCCGAATCCTGAACATTGACGGTGGCCGCATTAAAGCCCTCCTGGACCAGGGATACATTGTGGTGGTGGCCGGTTTTCAGGGACGGGACGGCGCCGGAGATATCACCACCCTGGGTCGTGGCGGGTCAGACACATCCGCCGTTGCCATTGCATCGGCCATCAAGGCAGATGTATGCGAGATTTATACCGATGTGGACGGTGTCTACACAACAGACCCCAGAATCTGCAACAAAGCCAGAAAAATAGACAGAATATCATATGAAGAGATGCTTGAAATGGCCATACTCGGTGCAAAGGTTTTGCAGATTCGATCTGTGGAATTTGCCAAGAAATTCAATGTACCCGTGCATGTCAGATCATCATTTAACGAAGAGGAGGGAACCATGGTGGTCAATGAAAGCGCAGACATGGAAAGTGTGGTGGTGTCGGGAATCACCTGTGATAAAAACGAGGCCCGCATCACCCTGAAAAAAGTACCGGATCAGCCGGGAGTCTCCGCCCGGGTGTTCGGTCTTCTGGCGGATGCTGAAATCATGGTGGATATGATCATCCAGAACACCCGCTCCGGCGGTGAAACCGATCTGACCTTCACCGTTACCAAGGATGATTTTAAGAAGGCAAAGGAGCTGTCTGAAAAAGCGGCCAAGGAGGTAAATGCCAAAGAGGTCCTCACCGCCGATCACATTGCCAAGATCTCCGTCATCGGCCTTGGCATGAAAAGCAACTCCGGTGTGGCCGCCACCATGTTCAAAGCCCTTGCCTCGGAAAACATTAACATCCGCCTCATCAGCACCTCGGAGATCCGAATCTCCTGTGTTATTGAAGAAAAATATGCAGAACTGGCCGTGCGGGTCCTTCACACGGCATTTGGCCTTGATCAAGAGGTTATCGAATAACCGCCACGGGCGAACCCGGGTCCAAATCACGGTCTGCCCGTGGCAGTTTTTATATGAAAGAGTAGGCGAGCCTAATATTCTTTCAAGCTTCGTTGTGGGCAGACCCAGCTCCCCAATGCGGTCTGCCCGTGGCAGTTATAAAAAAACCCACATGGCAGAAAAAACCTGAAACACAAAAAATTTAAATTTGTGAGGATGACGGTTCCAGGGCCATGTCAATCTCCTCCCCGATACGGCGGGCCGCAGCCCGGGGGTCCGCAGCCGTTCGGATGGGACGGCCCACAACGATGAGGTCTGCCCCGGCCTGCACAGCCATGGCCGGGGTGGTGACCCTGGCCTGATCATCATTGTCAAGTAGAGACCACCCGGGGCGTATGCCCGGGGTTACGGCCAGAAACGACGATCCAAAGCGTGCCTTAACAGCGGCCGCTTCATGACCCGAACAGACTACCCCTGCACAACCGGCATCATGGGCCATTTCAGCCCGTTTCAAGACCAGACGTCCGGGATCTTCAACATACTGGCGGTCATAGCCTGCCGCCTCAATGGCCCGGGCATCATTGTCGGTGAGCAGGGTTACCCCCAGCACGCCGGTCTTTCCCCGGCTTCCCGCCACTGCCCGTTCCACCATTTTCCGGGTTGAGGTGCAGTGCACGGTGACAAGGTCCACCCCCATTTCAGCCACCTGTTCCATGGCCCGGCCCACGGTCTCGGAGATATCATGGAGTTTAAGATCCAGAAAAATACCTGCACCACTTGTCTCCCGGAGCATCCGAACCACAGCGGGTCCCTCTTTAATAAAAAGCTCCAGCCCCACCTTGAACATGCCCACAACCCCCTCCAGCTGCCGGACATAGGACCGGGCCGCTGAAAGGGAAGGGAGATCCAGTGGGAAAACAATATACGCTGTTCCGTTTTTCATGGTTCCTCCAGCCAAACGAGTTGAATTTAAGGTTGAAACAAATTGAGATTTAATGCTAAGGTTAGCGGGCTTTACGGAAACCAATCCATACCATACCATTGGACAAATGGCAAAGGGGGTTCCCCCGTGGATGCCAAGATCTTTTATTGTGGGCGAACCCGGAACAAAATTCCGAACAGCCCCCAGATATCGGAGTACCATGGACAGCAACGATAGACATCATATTCTGAAGCAGCTCCCTGGGGTGGATCACCTCATGGGACTTGCCATCAAAGACCAACGATTTGACACCATACCGGTATCCACCCTTAAAACCGCGGCCCGAACCGTTCTCCGGCAGACCCGGGAAGCCATTTTAGCAGATACTATGGACGGCTGCCGACAAGAGGAGATCCTGACAGAAACGGCAAGGCTGTGCGCCGACATGGTTGCCCCCCGCCTGGTACCGGTGGTCAATGCCACAGGAGTGGTACTTCACACCAACCTGGGAAGATCCCCGCTTGCTCCGGAGGCCCTTAAAAACATTACCACCATTGCCCAGGGCTATTCCAACCTGGAGTTTAACATTGACACGGGAAAAAGAGGGCTTCGCTATGATGCCGTGGAACAACTCATCTGTGAACTCACCGGGGCGGAAGCGGCCATTGCCGTCAATAACAATGCCGGTGCAGTACTGCTCAGCCTGGATACCCTGGCAAGGGGTCGGGAGGTCATCGTCTCCCGGGGAGAGCTGGTGGAGATCGGCGGCTCCTTTAGAATACCCGATGTCATGACCAAAAGCGGATGCATCCTCAAAGAGGTGGGAACCACCAATCGAACCCACCCAAAGGATTATGAAACGGCCATCCATGAAGAGACCGGCCTTTTAATGAAGGTGCACACCAGCAATTACCGTATCCAGGGATTCACAGCCTCCGTTACCCTGGCAGATCTGGTGGCCCTGGGACAGAAAAACAACCTGCCTGTGATGGAGGACCTTGGCAGCGGCTCCCTCATTGACCTCTCCCGGTTTGGCCTTACAAAGGAACCCACCGTGGCCCAGGCCGTGGCTGCGGGTGCGGATGTGGTCACCTTCAGTGGAGACAAGCTTCTGGGGGGCCCCCAGGCAGGGATCATCGTGGGACGTCGCAAGCCCCTGGAAAAGATCAAGGCCAACCCCCTGACCCGGGCCCTGCGCATTGACAAACTGACCCTGGCGGCACTGGAGGCAACCCTTGCCCTCTACCGGGACGAAAGAAAGGCCCTGACCCGGATTCCCATTCTCACAATGCTCACCCTTCCCTTTGATGTCATTGTCGAACGGGCGGAACGTCTCATTGCCCTTTTGGAAAAAACAGTGGGAGCCGCAGCCCTTGTGACAGCGGCGGATCTCTCTTCCCGCACCGGTGGCGGGGCCTTTCCCGAACTTCGGTTACCCAGCCGGTGTGTCACCATCACCGCCTCCACAATGTCCGCCGCCCGCATGGAAAAAGCCATGCGCAACCATACACCGGCCATCATCGGCAGAATCGACAATGACCGCTTTGTCATGGACCCCCGCACCCTGCAACAGGGAGATGATGAGATCATTGCCGCTGCCCTGCGAACCATTTTATGCAATGAGCAACCATGACGGCAAAGGACAGAATTCACATTGCAGAGCAGTTTCTGGCATCCAGAGAACTATCGGTACTGAGATCCGAATGGGACAGGGGACTGACCCCTCCCCGGGAATATATCTCAGATATGCTCATCAAGGGCAATTATAAGACGGAAGCCTTTTCCCTGAAATTAAACCGGTTCCAGCCTCCCTACGCGCCATTGCTCTGTATGGCGGTGCGGCTCACCCCCTGGGAAGCGAAAAAAAATAATTTTCGGGATCAACCGGAACTTAGTGAAAAACTTTCCCAAATCATTACCCGCCATTGCGGCATCATGGCCTGGCTGACCCCCTCTGTGCTCACCATGGCCCTTCCCCTGCCTTCGGACACCCTTGCCGAGCCCATGGCATCACGCATCAAAAAAGAGATGGAAACAGCCCTTGAAGTCACCATCTCCATGGGAGCAGCACCATTCCCATGGATGGATTTCAGCCATCAGGAGACCTTTTACCACGGGGTCCGGGCCCTGGATCATGCCGGATTCCACGATCCCGGGGTCCTTATTTTCCCCACGGCCATCACCTTTAACATCATTGGTGACCGGCGGTACCGCTCAGGGCTGTTTGAGGAGGCCCTGGCGGAATACCAACTGGGGCTGTTGCTGGACCCCAATGACGTTAACTTGCTCAACAGCCTTGGGGTCTGCAACTGTGTGCTGAACAGATGTGACCAGGCCCTGGAACAATTTGAAAAAGCCCTTGAAATCGTGCCGGATGATGTCATGGCCCTGTACAATGCCGGACTCGTCTGCAACCTCATGGAGGAGCTGGACAAAGGGGGAGCCTATCTCACCCGGGCCAGCAGGCTGGACAATACCCTTTTTGAAATCGAACTGACGGCAGGCATTCTTTTTGCCAAGAAAAACGACCATTCCAGGGCACTGGCCCACCTGGAAAAGGCCACCACCATCGCTCCCAAGGCAGGACTTCCCCTGGCCCTTATGGGAGATATCTACCTTAAACAGAAAAATTATTCCCGGGCCGCAGCAGCGTACACAAAGGCCATCAAATGCAATCCCCGGGACCCCTGGACCATGTCCGGCCTGGCACGGGTCTATGAAATCCGGAATATCAACATGGACATTGCACTGACCCTGGGGCAACAGAGCATTGCACTGGCACCGGAGATTCCTCTGTTCCGCCATCGACTGGGAAGGATCTATCTGAAAAAAGGATGGTATGAAAAGGCGGCCATTGAATTCACCCAGGGCGCCGGAATTGCCATGGATGATCCCCTTCCCTCTCCTGAGGAATCCGGTAAAACCGAATTACAGCCAAAGAAAGACACCCATGAAACAGATCATCCTTGACACCTTAAATAAGAGCATTCAGGTCAAGACCGACTTCATTGAACAACATGTTGACCTGATAGAGCAATGTGCCGGACTCATGGCAAAACGCTTCACCCACGGCGGAAAACTGCTCCTGTTTGGTAACGGCGGCAGCGCAGCTGATGCCCAGCACATGGCGGCGGAGTTCATCAACCGTTTTCAGTTGGAACGCCCCCCCCTGGCGGCCCTGGCTTTGACCACCGACTCATCGGTACTCACCAGCATCGGAAATGATTACCGCTTTGAAGATATTTTCCACAAACAGATTCAGGCCCTGGGGACCCCCCATGACATGGCCCTGGGCATCAGTACCAGTGGCAATTCCCCCAATGTGATCCGGGCCGTCAAGACCGCAAAAACCATGGGACTCACCGTCATCGGTCTTTCCGGTCCCGGAGGAGAACTCAAAGATCTGGCGGACATCTCCTTTTGTGTGCCCTCAACGGTGACGGCACGGATACAGGAGACCCACATTCTACTGATCCATATCCTTTGCGACCTCACCGAACAGCTGCTCTTTGGCAACCTCAGAACCGCCTGTTAAAATAGCTGCACAAATCACCATTTACAAACTGCCCCATGTCCCCCCCCCAATCCACCACCCGGGATTGAGTTTCGGCCATGCGGCGGTGAATTCGGGGTCCATAACGACCTTGCATTTTTTCAATATTGCTATATATTATGTGGGTTGTCATGTTAACCTGAGGGGGTGAACCCCCAACCACCTTCGGTTGGGATCCGTCATATGTGAGTGTGCATCTATTGACATCAACCCCTGAAACAAAATCCAGGAAACTAAAATGCCCATATACGAATATAAATGCAATCACTGCGATAAGATCTTTGAAACACTGATCCTGGGATCGGATGTCCCATCATGTCCCTCCTGCAACAGTCAGGATCTCTCACGGCTTCTCTCCTGCTGCGGTTTTGTCACCAAAGGTGCAGGAGGAGACAATCGAAACACGGCTTCAGCATCATCCACATCATCCTGCAGCGGCTGCACCGCCACCAGCTGCGCTTCCTGTAGCGGATAACTTCATGAAAAATACCATTAAAATAGGAACCCGGGGCAGTCAGCTGGCCCTGTGGCAGGCCAACTGGGTGAAAAATGAAATAGAAGCCCACTTTCCAAAGACCCGGGTTGAGATCATCAAGATCAAAACCACCGGGGACAAAATTGTGGACCGCCCCCTGGCCATGGTGGGGGGCAAAGGCCTTTTTGTAAAAGAGATTGAAAGGGCGCTTCTTGACCATGACATCGACATTGCCGTTCACAGTATGAAGGATATGCCGGGAGATCTTCCCCAGGGCCTGTGCATTGGTGCCATACCGGTGAGGGAGGATCCCCGGGATGTGCTGGTATCCCGGAACAACCAGCTCCTCATGGACCTTCCCCGGGGGAGCATCGTCGGTACCAGCAGCCTCAGGCGGGCCTCCCAAATAAAACATGCCAGGCCGGATCTTGCCATCTCCTCCATACGGGGGAATTTGGGAACCCGCCTGGCTAAACTTGACAATGGGGAATTTGATGCCATTGTCCTTGCCGCGGCTGGGATTATTCGGTTGGGGATGAAGAAACGGATCACCCAGTACCTGGAACCGGAGACCATGCTGCCCGCTGTGGGACAGGGGGCGCTTTGCATTGAGACAAGAAAAAACGATGTGAACACGGCCCCCCTGCTTGCAACGCTGGACAACAGAGAAACCCGCATCCCCGTGCTGGCGGAGCGGGCGTTTCTCCGAAAGCTGGAAGGCAGCTGCCACATTCCGGTGGCCTGTTTCGGTATCGTTGACGACCAGGAGATCCTCCTGACAGGGCTGGTGGCTTCGGAGGATGGGACCCAACTGGTAAAAGAGACGTCACGGGGTCCCGTGGCCTCGGCAGAGGCGATCGGCACATCGCTGGCCAACACGTTGTTAGATCGGGGTGCCGCTCACATACTGGAGAATTTGTAATAGAGATGGAGACAACAAACGGAAAAGTATACCTCATCGGTGCAGGACCCGGTGACCCCGGATTGATAACGGTGAAGGCCGTGGCGTGCATTAAAGAGGCGGATGTGGTGGTCTATGACTATCTGGCCTCCCCTGCCCTGCTGGCTTATGCAGACAAAAACGCCGAAATCATCTATGTGGGTAAAAAAGGGGGGGATCACACCCTGACCCAGGATAAAATCAATGACCTGCTGGCCCAAAAGGGTGAACAGGGTCATGTGGTGGCACGCCTTAAGGGGGGAGACCCCTTTATCTTCGGTCGGGGGGGGGAAGAGGCGGAAACCCTGATCCGGCGACATATTCCCTTTGAAGTGGTTCCCGGTGTCACCTCTGCCATTGCTGCCCCAGCCTATGCCGGTATTCCACTGACCCACAGGGATTACACCTCTTCGGTCTCCCTGATCACGGGCCATGAAGATCCCCTGAAAGAGACCTCCAGCATTCAATGGGACTGCCTGGCCAAAAGCGGCAGCACCCTTGTCTTTCTCATGGGAGTCAAAAACCTTCCCAACATCGTCACCCAGCTGATCCAAAACGGCAAATCACCGAAAACACCGGTGGCCCTGGTGCGGTGGGGCACCACCACCCAACAGGAGACCGTTTCAGGCACCCTGGTTGACATCGTTGAAAAGGTGAAACAGGCAAAACTCAAGGCCCCTGCCATTATTGTGGTGGGGGAGGTGGTTTCCCTCAGGGAAAAGATGAATTGGTTTGAAACCCGGCCCCTTTTTGGGAAAACCATTGTGGTCACAAGGGCCAGGGTCCAGGCCAGCGGGTTGGTGGACCGATTGCGCCGGCTGGGGGCACACTGTGTGGAAATCCCCACCATCCGGGTGACGGCACCCAAAGACAATACCCCCCTGGTGGAGGCCGTATCTGACCTTAAACTATATGACTGGATTATTTTCACCAGCGTCAATGGGGTAAAATATTTTTTTAATACCCTGTTTTCCAAGGGACTGGATGTGCGTGCCCTGGGCCATCATCAATTTGCCTGCATCGGCCCCGTCACCAGAGATGAACTCAAAAAGTTCGGGATTGTATCCGATGTTCTGCCTGATACCTATCGTGCGGAGTCTGTGGTGGCGGCCTTTACTGACCATGATCTCAAGGGGAAAAGCATTCTGCTGCCCCGGGCCATGGAAGCCAGAACCATTCTACCGGACGAATTGAGAAAAATGGGGGCCCATGTCCATGAAGTCACCGCCTATGAGACCTGTCAAGTGTCCGACAACCAGGAAGAGCTCCTGGCCCTTCTCAATGACCAAAAAATTGACATGATCACCTTCACGAGTTCCTCCACCGTAAAAAATTTCATGGCGTTAATTCCCCAACAGGATCATTCCCTGCTCACGGGGATTACCCATGCCTGCATCGGCCCCATTACAGAGGAGACGGCAATATCCCTGGGCATCCCCCCCCGCATTGTTGCCGACACCTATACCATTGACGGGCTGGTGGACGTCATTGTGGCGTACTATGAAAAGGAGAAGGTTTCATGACCTATCTTTCATCCATTCCACCGGCTGAGGACGGCACTGACAGCAGGACCATCAACTATCTGAGAATCTCCGTCACAGACCGATGTAATCTGGCATGCCGATACTGTGTTCCCCGGGAAGAGTTCCCCTTTGTCACCCACAACGACGTGGCAAGATATGAAGAGATTCTCACCATTGTAGAGGCGGCAACGGCACTTGGCATCACCAAAATACGCATCACCGGCGGAGAACCCCTGGTAAGAAAGGGGCTGTTTGGCTTTATCCGCAGATTAAATGAGCTGGCAGGCATCGAAGATATTGCCATCACCACCAATGGCGTGCTCCTTGAAAGATATATGGATGATCTCACGGCATCCGGGGTCAGACGGCTCAACATCAGTCTTGACACCCTGGACCCTGATATTTTCAGACAAATCACCGGGAAGGCATGCCATGCACAGGTGTGGCGGGGTATTATGGCTGCCCATGATCGGGGGATATTTCCCATCAAACTGAACATGGTGCCCCTGCGGGGAATCAATGACAAGGACATCGAAAAGATGGCACAACTTGTCTTCTCCTACCCTTTCCATATCCGATTCATTGAATATATGCCCATGGGGAATTCAAGGGTTACCCTGGATCAGCAGATGCTGATTCCGGAAATTTCCGCCCGGGTGGAGGCAGCCATCGGAGCGCTGACACCCATGGGAAAAGAGAGACATGACGGGCCGGCCAGACGTTTCACTGCAAGAAATGCACTGGGTGAGATCGGATTTATTTCACCGGTGAGTTCTCATTTTTGCCACCAATGCAACCGACTGCGTCTCACATCAACGGGAATGCTGCGGCCCTGCCTTTTGCATAACTATGAGAGTGACATTCTCTCTGTGGTGAGAAACGGCGGAACCCAGGAGGATATCAAAGCAATCATCCTTCAGACCATTGCCCGTAAGCCCAGGCAGCATTCACTTGGCGTAAAGGACCATGGAAAAATTCACTCCCAGATGTTCACCATCGGTGGATAGAGAGATGTTCATCATAGGTGGATAGAGAGATGTTCATCATAGGTGGATAGAGAGATGTTCATCATAGGTGGATAGAGGGTTTAACTGCTCTACCCCCATATCCATATCCCATAAAAAAAAACCGATCATCGGATTCCCCGATCATCGGTTTTTTTATTTTTTACCTTCAGCCTGCATGAATATCTGAATGTCTCACAATAACAAGGGCAGATCCCATTGCCTGCGTTGACCATCAGTGCATCCCATGGCAGGGAAAAATATCTTAATTGTCGCTGATCAATTCAATCATGGCCATGGGAGCGGCATCACCGGTTCTGGGTCCCAGTTTGGTAATCCGGGTATACCCTCCCTGACGGCTGCCAAATTTGTCTGACGCGTCATTGAACAGTTGATGAACCACATCCTTTTCAATGATGACGGCAAAGGCCTGACGTCGGGCATGAAGATCTCCCCGCTTGGCCAATGTGATCATCTTATCTGCCAGCTTCCGGAGCTCTTTGGCTTTGGCATCGGTGGTTTTGATTCTCTCATGTTTAAATAGAGAGGTGACCATATTCCTAAACATCGCTTTTCGATGGCTTGACGTCCGGTTAAGCTTTACGCCTGATTTTCTGTGTCTCATGGGAAAAATTATTCTCCTTCGTTGGTTGGGTCTTCCTCAGGTGGCACAAATCCCTCAAGATCCATTCCAAGGTTGAGATCCATGGATACCAGGACCTCCTTTATCTCATTTAAGGATTTTCGTCCGAAATTTTTTGTTTTCAGCATTTCACTTTCAGTTCTCTGAACCAGCTGATAAATTTTCAGGATTTGTGCATTTTTAAGGCAGTTGGAACTTCTTACAGAAAGTTCAAGCTCATCTACACTTCTGTAGAGATTGTCATTAAAGTTTCTTTCGGCACCATTATGCTCTTTTTCTTCCTGCTCAGGCTCAATGTCTTCATCAAAATTGATAAATGGATTCATCTGTTCCTTGAGAATTTTCGCAGCAAAGGCGACAGAGTCCTCAGGCCTAACACTGCCATCGGTCCATACTTCCATGGTGAGTTTGTCATAATCGGTTTTTTGACCGATCCTGGAAGTTCCAACAACATATTTCACTCTTTTAATGGGAGAAAAAACGCTGTCAATGGGAATGGTCCCTACAGGTGCGTCCTCATTCTTGTTCGCTGCAGAAAGTGCATACCCCTTACCGGTTTGAATCAGCATGGTCATTTTAAGCTCACCACCACTGTTCACCGTGGCAATGTGCTGCTCAGGATTCAGCACCTGGACCCGACCGTCCGGGGAAGTGATATCGGCGGCTGTCACTGCCTTTTCACCATTGACATGGAGGTATATCTCTTTGTCTTCCAGGTCGGAGACCTTGAATCTGATCTCCTTGAGATTCATGATGATTTCGGAAACATCCTCTCTGATGTTTGAAATAACACTGTACTCATGAAGTGCCTCTTCAAATTTCACGGATACAATGGCACTACCGTAGAGTGATGAAAGAATAATCCGCCGCAGAGAATTACCAATGGTAATACCAAACCCCCTCTCCAGAGGCTCACACACAAACTTCCCATAGGTGGAAGTGGTGCTGACGGCAACTTTCTCAGGCTTGATCATCTCGTGCCAGTTGACATATACAAGTTCATCTGATGACATTGTTTATCTCCTGAATATAAACATAGGACAAACTGCAGCTCACTTATTTAGAGTAGAGCTCAACTATCAGCTGTTCCTGTATGGGCAAGGTGACATCTTCACGGGCGGGCAGACTCTTGATAACCCCTTTAAAACCAACCTTATCCAGCTCAAGCCACTGGGGAACACCACGCCGAACAATGGTCTCTATGGATTCACTGATGGCAGCCACCGCACGGCTCTTTTCCTTGAGTTCAACCACATCCCCGGCCTTGGTAATATATGAGGGGATATTCACCTTTTTTCCGTTCACTGTGAAATGGTTGTGACGGACAAAATGACGGCCCTGGGTTCTGGAGCTGGTAAATCCCAGTCTGAACACCACATTGTCAAGCCGCCGTTCAAGCAGGCCCAGAAGATTGGCACCGGTAATTCCCTTTTGACGGTCTGCCTTGGCAAATATGAGTCGGAACTGTTTTTCGGAAATCCCGTAAATTCTTCTGACCTTCTGTTTTTCCCGAAGCTGTATACCATAATCCGAGAATTTAGCGCGTCTCTGACCATGCTGCCCCGGGGGATATCCCCGTCTGTCAAAACTGCATTTATCTGAATAGCACCGATCGCCCTTCAGAAAAAGTTTCATATTTTCGCGTCTGCACTGACGGCAGACAGAACCTCGATAACGTGACAACGTTCTCCTCCTTTATCTAAAACAAGACGTTTAAATGGACACTGTGGAAAATTATACCCTTCTTCTCTTGGGCGGGCGGCATCCATTGTGGGGTACCGGTGTTACGTCCTTGATCATGGAGATATTCAATCCAATGGCATGAAGGGCACGCAGCGCAGATTCACGCCCGGCACCAGGTCCTTTCACAAACACGCTGACGTTTTTCAACCCATGTTCCATTGCCTTGGCACCGGCATCTTCAGCAGCCAGCTTGGATGCAAAAGGGGTACTCTTTCGGGACCCTTTAAAGCCCTGAATACCGGAGCTTGACCAGGAAATGGTATTCCCGGTTTCATCGGTGATGGTGACGATGGTATTGTTAAACGTCGACTGAATGTGAACAACGCCTGTAGATATATTTTTTTTAACTTTTTTCTTTGTAACGCTCTTTTTGGTCTTTTTCGCCATAACTTAGCAAAGCCTCCTGATGGTCAACCGCAAAACCACACCTCTTGCGTTCAACTTACTTTTTCTTTTTAACGGCCGCTCTCTTGGGCCCTTTTCGGGTTCTCGCATTGGTGCTGGTGCGTTGGCCATGACAGGGAAGCGATTTCCGATGACGAAGCCCACGGTAGCAGCCAAGATCCATCAGCCGTTTGATATTCATTGAGGTTTCTGTTCTGAGTTCTCCCTCAACTTTAAGTTTACTGTCAATGACCTTCCTGATGTCATTGGCCTGATCTTCGGTCAGGTCATCGGATTTTACGGTCGGGTCAATGCCGACTTCAGAAAGGATCTCCTGGGATCTGCTTCTGCCAATACCATAAATATAGGTGAGAGCGATCTCTATGTGCTTATTCCTGGGTAAATCTACGCCTGCAATTCTTGCCACGCCTTATGCCCCCCTATCCCTGCCGTTGATTGTGACGTTTATTAATGCAAATTACCCGAATAACTCCATTTCTGCGGATAATCTTACAATCCTTACAAATTTTCTTTACAGATGCTCTGACTTTCATCTTGAGTATACTCCTCGCATCAACCGGACGTCTCTCCGGCGATGTGCTATTTATATCGATAAGTAATCCGTCCCCGGCTCAAATCATAGGGTGACAGCTCTACGGTTACCTTATCTCCCGGTAGAATTTTAATAAAATGCATTCTCATTTTGCCTGATATATGTGCAAGTAACTGGTGTTTGTTATCCAGCTCAACCTTGAACATGGCGTTGGGTAATGTTTCAAGCACTGTACCTTCTACTTTGATGGGTTCTTCCTTTGCCATACTCTCCACCTCTCGTTCAATTTTCCGTCTGTAACGCCGGATTTATCGTCTCGATTTTACACTGCCACCTGATTTACCCAGAAAACCGTCATAGTTCCTTGTAATTAAATGGGATTCAATCTGCGCTATCGTGTCAATGGAAACCCCAACAACTATCAGCAGTGCGGTACCGCCGAAGTAAAACGGCACATTAAATTTTGTCATCAACATGGTGGGCAGAACACACACGGCAGATACGTACACCGCACCTCCCAGTGTGATTCGTGTCAACACTTTATCAATATACTCAGCAGTCTTTTTCCCCGGTCGAATACCGGGAATATAACCACCGTTTTTCTTCATATTGTCTGCCACATTATCAGGATTAAACGTAACTGCCGTGTAAAAGAAGCAGAAGAAAATGATGAACCCCACATAGATCAGATTGTAAATGATTGTCCCCGGACTCATGGCAGCCGCTACACTCTTCATAACGGGCAGATCAATGAAATTAGCCAACGTCGCCGGAAACATGATGATGGAAGAGGCAAAAATGGGTGGAATGACCCCTGCCGTATTAATTTTCAGGGGGAGGTGCGATGTCTGTCCACCGTACATTTTTCGGCCCACCACCCGTTTGGCATACTGCACGGGAATTCTTCGCTGGGACTGCTCCATAAAAATGATAAACCCAATAACAGCCACCATGAGAAGGATCAGTATGATAATGGCAAAAATTCCCATTTCACCGGTGGAAACCAACCGCAGGGTGTTTCCCATGGCAGTGGGCATCCGTGCCACAATGCCGGCAAAAATGATGAGCGAAATACCATTGCCGATGCCCCGCTCGGTGATCTGTTCACCCAGCCACATGATAAATGCGGTTCCCGCCGTTAAGGTGAGAACCGTCATGCAGCGAAACCCCCAGCCGGGATACATGACAATGGGGGCACCGGCGGGGGAACTCATGCTTTCAAGTCCCACGGCAATGCCGAACCCCTGGATGAGACTCAAACCCACCGTACCATAACGGGTGTACTGGGTAATTTTCTTCCGGCCCTGCTCCCCCTCTTTTGAAAGTTGTTCCAGATGGGGAATCACAACCGTCATCAGCTGAAGAATAATTGAGGCGCTGATGTAAGGCATAATTCCCAAGGCAAACACCGAGAGACGATCCAGAGCACCACCTGAAAACATATTAAACATTGCAAACAGGGTACCCCTGGCATTGTCAAAAAAAGAGGCCAGGGCCGCCGTATCAATCCCGGGTGTCGGAACATGGACGCCGACTCTGTAAACAAAAAGCAATGCCAATGTAATCAAAAGCTTTCGTTTCAGGTCTGGAAGCTTGAGTATATTCTGATATCCGCTCTCAATCATTTAACAACCTCAGATAGAATTACAGTTCAATGTTTCCGCCAGCAGCCTCAATTTTTTCCCGAGCGGATTGACTTACAAGGCATCCTTTTACGGAGAACGCTTTGGTCAGCTCTCCATTACCAAGAATTTTTATCCCGTCCAATTTTCCTTTGACAAGCCCGCGCTCTCTCAGGAGAGCGGCATCAATGGTGACGCTTGCGTCAAGCAGATCAAGGTCCGCAACGTTCAAAACAGCTATGTTTTTCTTAAAAAGACTGGTAAATCCCCGTTTGGGAAGTCGTCGGTGAAGGGGCATCTGACCACCCTCAAAACCGGGACGAACCCCACCGCCGGACCGTGCATTGTGGCCCTTATGTCCCCGAGTGGATGTCTTTCCCATACCGGACCCAGGTCCTCGCCCCACTCTTTTTCTACTCTTTCGGCTCCCTTCAGCAGGGGATAATTCATGCAGCTTCACTTTACACCTCCTCTACCCTGACCAGATGTGGAACCTTTTTTGCCATACCCATAATCGCCGGGTTGTTGTTATGTTCTACGGTCATATTCATCTTCCTCAGACCCAGTGCACGGAGAATTCTGCGATGCTTTTCAGGACGTCCGATGATGCTTCTGATCTGTGTAATTTTCACTTTACCTGACATGTCAAGTCTCTCCTATATCTCTTCCGGTCGAAGGCCTCTTCTTCTGGCAACCTCTTCCCTGGTTTCAAGTGACTTCAGCCCGGCCATGGTCGCCCTGACCACATTGTGAGAGTTATTACTGCCGATGCATTTGGTCAGAATATCAGTGACCCCCACGGCTTCAAGCACCGCACGAACCGCACCGCCTGCAATCACCCCGGTACCGGGGGAAGCCGGTTTTAAGAGTACCCGTCCGGAACCGGCACATCCCACCACTTCACAGGGAACGGTACCATCCAGAATAGAGACCTTTGTCATGGAGCGCTTTGCCTTTTCAACACCCTTTCGGATGGCTTCGGGAACTTCGCCCGCCTTACCAAGGCCGTAGCCCACACTGCCCTCACCGTCACCCACCACGCAAAGCGCGCTGAAACTGAAATTTCTACCGCCCTTAACGACTTTAGCCACTCGATTAATCCGAACGACTTTGTCAATCAGCTGATTTTCGTCTGTCTGTTGTTTGCTGCCCAAGGAACTCCCTCCTTAATTAGAAATTCAACCCGGCTTCCCGGGCTCCGTCTGAAACAGACTTAATACGTCCGTGATATAGAAAGCCGTTTCTGTCGAAGGTGACTTTGGTAATCCCCTTATCCAGGGCCCGTTGACCCACCAGTTTTCCGATGACGACAGCACCTTCTTTCCCGCTGCCTTTGATACCGGTGGCCTTGAATTGGGCATCAAGGGTGGATGCCGACACAATGGTATGCCCTTTGATATCATCAATCACCTGGGCATAAATATGGCCGGCACTCCTAAAAACGCTAAGCCTGGGGCGTTCCGGTGTACCATTGATATTTTTTCTGATTCTTCGCTTTCTCTTGAGTCGTGAGATTCGCTTTGTAGTTCGATTCGCCATTGTATTCTATTCCTGGTTATGATTATTTTGATGCAGCTTTACCGGCTTTTCTGATAATTCTTTCATCGGAATACATAATGCCCTTCCCTTTATATGGCTCAGGGGGGCGGACTTTTCTGATCCGGGCTGCTGTCTCTCCAAGAACCTCCTTGTCAATACAGGACAAGGTGACCTGGGTATTCTTATCCACCTTTGCGGTAACGCCGTCAGGAAGAGTGAAATCCACCGGGTTGGAGTACCCCACATTCAATACCAGCTGATTTCCCTTTGTTTCGGCACGATAGCCAATTCCGCTCAACAAAAGCGTTTTTTCATAGCCCTTGGTTACCCCCACCACCATGTTCTGAATCAGTGATCGATATAACCCCTGAAGGGCCATGGTTTTCCGGTCTTCACCCACAGGTGAAACCAGAAGCGTCTTATCATCAATAGAGATTGTGACTGCCGGATGCAGACTGCGCTGAAGCGTTCCCAAAGCGCCTTTAACCGAGATGGAATCATCTGTGAGTGCAATTTCCACCTTTTCGGGAATCTGGACCGGCTTTTTTCCAATTCGAGACATCTATCCCTCCAGTTTTACCAGATATTGCAGAGGACTTCGCCGCCCACATTTTCTTTTTTTGCCTGCTTATCCGTCATCAACCCCTTTGACGTGGATAAAATCGAAATACCAAGACCGTTTAATACCGGCTTTACTTCTTTGGACTTTGTATAAACCCTGCGACCGGGTTTACTCACGCGCTCAAGTCCGTAAATGGCAGATTTTTTTTCACCTGCATATTTGAGATAAACACGAAGTACACCTTGTTTTTCATCTTCAAGAAACTTGTAATTCTTGATGTACCCCTGCTCTTTCAGCACCCGCGCCAACTCTATTTTTAACTTGGACCCGGGGATATCCACTTTTGCGAACTCTGCCTTGACACCATTTCTGATTCTCGTAAGCATGTCCGCTATGGGATCACTCATTGCCATAATAATCTCCTGAAACAGCTTTTCCACCTGTTTGGCGGAAAAGAACTATACAATATCGGTTATCTTAAGGTTAACAAAACCGCCCAATGATCTCAGGGGGCAGTTTGAACCATTACCAACTTGATTTAGTTACACCCGGCAACTTTCCGGCAGAAGCAAGATCCCTGAAGCAGATTCTACAGATGCCTGCTTTCCGGATAAACCCCCTGGGTCGGCCACAAATGGTGCAACGATTGTACGCCCGCACTTTAAATTTCGGCGTTCTCCCCGCCTTTGCGATAAGCGACTTCTTTGCCAACTTTACCTCCTGAAAGGATGATATGCAGTACCAATCCGTGGAAACTGTTTACCAAGGGTCGGCACCGGTTCAAATCCATTGCCAAACTACGATTAACGATCAGTTTTTAAAGGGCATGCCAAAAAGCGTGAGCAGCTCCTTGCCCTCTTTGTCGGTTTTTGCAGTGGTGACTATGGAGACATTAAGACCCTTAATGCTGTCGGTCTTATCGTAGTCAATTTCCGGAAAAATGATATGCTCTTTGATCCCAAGGCTGTAATTGCCCCTTCCGTCAAACGCCTTTCCGGAAATTCCGCGAAAGTCACGAACACGAGGAAGCGTGATATTCACCAGTTTTTCCAGAAAGTCATACATCTTTTCCCTGCGCAAAGTAACCATACATCCAATGGGCATGCCCTCTCTGAGCTTGAATGCTGCAATGGACTTTTTTGCCTTTGTGATGATGGGTTTCTGGCCGGCAATCAGGGTCAGATCAGCCGCAGCAGAATCCAGCAGTTTCACATTTTTAATGGCTTCTCCCAATCCGATGTTCAGCACAATCTTCTCCAGGCCGGGCACCTGCATTCTGTTCTGATAGCCAAAGGTCTCTGTAAGCGCCGGGACTATCTCTTTTTCATATTTCTCTTTAAGCATTGAAAATTAGCTCCTCAGCCCAATCCTAAGCATCGATCTGTTCATTGCATTTTTTGCAGAATCTGACCTTTTTCCCATCTTCAAGTACTCTCATACCCACGCGCACCGGCTTGACACAACGGTTACACATGATCATGAGATTTGAGTAATCCACCGGCATTGCCTTTTCCACAATGCCGCCCTGGGGATTTGCCTGGGTGGGTCGCTGATGGATCTTTGCCACATTAATATTTTCGACAATGGCTCTGTTTTTCTTTTTCAGTACCTTCAGAACCTTGCCGATCTTGCCCTTGTCCTTACCGGCAATTATTTTCACCTTATCATCGGTTTTAATTCTTGTTTTGATCTTTTCCATGGGAATCCTCTCCAATTACCGAACCGCTACAGCACCTCGGGTGCAAGGGATATTATCTTCATAAACCGTTTGGCCCGAAGCTCCCTTGCAACGGGGCCGAAAATGCGGGTGCCAACTGGTTCATTGGAAGGATTGATAATAACAGCAGAATTATCATCAAATCTGATCATGGACCCATCCGGTCTGGAGACCTCTTTTTTGGTCCGCACGATAACCGCCTTAACAATATCACCCTTTTTAACCTTGGCATTGGGGATGGCTTCCTTAACGGACACCACAATGATATCCCCGATACCGGCATACCTTCTTTTCGATCCACCAAGGACTTTAATACAATAAAGTTCCTTGGCGCCGGAGTTGTCTGCCACAGTCAATCTCGTCTCTGTCTGAATCATTTTTCAACTCCTTATAAATCAAACTGCCCGTTTGACAATCTCACTGACGCGAAATTTCTTGGTTTTGCTAAGGGGTCTTGATTCAGTGATCTTAACGACATCCCCGGGACGACAAAGGTTATTTTCGTCGTGGGCAGCATATTTTTTATATCTTTTAATATATTTTTTATAAATCTTGTGCTGCACCAGCCTTTCAACTTGAACAACAACCGATTTATCCATTTTGTCAGATACTATCGTACCCAGAAGTACTCTTTTTCTTCCTCTTTCATTCATGGCATCAACTTTAGTTTGAATTAGCTAATGTTTAAATTCTTCTCCCTGGAAATGGTCTTCAGACGGGCAATGTTCCGCCGAATTCCAGGAAGAATGGCCGTATTCTCAAGCTGACCGACACTATGCTGAAAACGAAGATTAAAAAACTCTTTTTTCAGCTCAGTCAGTTTTGTCTTTATTTCTTCGGCGCTCATGGCTCGAATATCAGTGACTTTCATGGGGTTAGCTCCTTTCCACAAAGCGCGTTTTCACGGACAGCTTCCTGGCAGCCAGTCGAAGGGCTTCCATGGCAAGCTCCCTTGGAACACCTTCCATCTCGTAGAGAATCCGTCCGGGACGGATGGCAGCAACCCACGCATCTGTGGGTCCTTTTCCCTTACCCATCCTGACTTCAGCCGGCTTTTTGGTAACCGGTTTGTCCGGAAAAAAACGAATCCAGGTTTTACCGGTTCTTTTGATTTTACGGGTCATGGCAACACGGGCGGCTTCAATTTGTCGGGCATTGACATATCCGCACTCCACTGCCTGCAACCCGAAATCACCGAAGTTAAGCTCCGTACCTCCGGTGGGTTTTCCCTTGAGTCTTCCACGCATCCGCTTGCGGTATTTAACCTTTTTGGGACTCAGCATAGTAATATCTCCTAAACAACCTTACAAATTAAGCGGTTATGTTCTGATCGGTGTTAAGCACTTCACCCTTAAAGATGAACACTTTAATACCGATGGTACCATAGGTGGTCTGAGCTTCAATGAACCCGTAGTCAACATCCGCTCTCAACGTGTGAAGCGGGATTCGACCCTCTTTGTACCACTCCGTTCTTGCCATTTCTGCACCACCGAGCCTTCCGGAACAGATAATCTTTACGCCCTGGGCACCAAACCGCATGGCGGAAGAGACGCTTCTCTTCATGGCCCGTCGAAAGGCAATTCGTCGCTCAAGCTGGGAGGAGATATTTTCCGCCACCAACTGTGCATCAATTTCAGGTCTTCTGACCTCCTTGATGTCAATGAGCACTTCGGGGGTCAGCATCTTTTCAAGCTCTTTTTTTAAAAGGGCAATCTCAGATCCTTTCTTCCCGATGATAATCCCGGGTCTTGCAGCAAAGACGCGGAGCCTTAACCGTTTGGAAAACCGCTCAATTTCTATTTTGGAAATTCCAGCGTGGTAAAGCTTCTTTTTAAGAAACTTCCGGACTTTATAATCCTCATAAACAAAATCAGCATACTCCTTATCGGCATACCACCGGGAGTCCCATGTTTTGATAATACCTAATCTTAACCCGATTGGATTTACTTTTTGGCCCAATCCGAACCCTCCTTATTTAGACCGTTTCCGCAACTGTTACTGTGATGTGGCTGGACCTTTTGAGAATCCTGGCACCTCTGCCCCTGGCCCTTGCCCGAAATCGCTTCAGGGTAGGGCCCTGGTCAACAACAATGTTTTTAACAATCAGACCGTCTACGTCCAGTTCATTGTTGTGTTCAGCGTTGGCAACAGCCGAACTCAGGGTTTTGGATATGATACCGGCAGCTTTAAGAGGCATGAACTTGAGAAGATTTAGCGCATCCTCCACAGGTTTCCCCTTTAAAGCTTCAACAGGAGCACGCAGTTTTAACGGTGATATTCGTACGTATTTAGTGACTGCTTTAACTTCCATTTCAGTTTCCTCTTACAGTGAATAACCTCAAAACGGGTTATCGCTTCATTTTAGACTTTTTATCACCTGCGTGACCGTAAAATGTTCTTGTGGGAGAAAACTCGCCAAGCTTATGTCCGACCATGTTCTCCGTTACAAATACCGGCACGAATTTCTTACCATTATGAACTGCAAAAGTGACGCCCACCATCTCGGGAAAAATAGTTGATCTCCTGGACCAGGTTTTGATCACTCTGTTGCTCTTTTTATCTTCTTGAGCAGCAACAACCTTTTTTATCAATTCCGGGGCTATATAAGGGCCCTTTTTCAACGACCTTGGCATATCAGATCACCTATCTATTTGCGTTTAGCTCTTCTTTTCACGATGTACTGGTCAGTTCGCTTGTTTGTCCGGGTTCGATACCCTTTGGTGGGCACACCCCAAGGCGTACAGGGATGTCGGCCTCCGGAGGATCGACCCTCACCACCACCCATGGGATGGTCCACCGGGTTCATGGCAACCCCCCTCACAGAGGGTCTCCGCCCCAGCCATCGTGAGCGACCGGCTTTGCCAAGCTTTATATCGTCATGCTTTTCATTACCCACCCTTCCAATGGTGGCCTTGCATTTAATATGCACCATGCGCACCTCACCGGAGGGCAGAAGCACCTGGGCGTAGGTCCCCTCTTTTGCCATGAGTCTTGCAAAGGTGCCGGCACTTCTCACAATCTGCCCACCCTTCTGCTGCTTTAACTCAATATTGTGAATACGGGTACCCAGGGGGATATTTTCAAGGGGAAGGCAATTTCCCGGTTTGATATCCGCATCCGGTCCGGTTTCAATCACGTCGCCCACCTGAAGATCCTTGGGGGCAAGGATATACCGCTTCTCACCATCCACATAAAACAAAAGGGCAATGCGAGCGCTTCTGTTGGGATCATATTCAATGGCGGACACCTTGGCAGGAATGCCGTCTTTGTCTCTTTTAAAATCAATGATCCGGTACTGTTTTTTGGCTCCACCACCCTTGTGTCGGCTGGTAATCCGGCCATTTACGTTACGACCGGCTGTCTTTTTAATTTTTTTCAGCAGGCTCCGTTCGGGCTTTACCTTGGTGATCTCCTCAAAGGTAAAGTACTCCTGGGCCCGTCTGCCGGGTGATGTCGGCTTTGTCTTCTTTATTGACATGTGGTTACCTCTTTATACACCTTCAAAAAAATCAATTCTCTGCCCGGGCATTAACCGCACAATGGCCTTTTTCCAATCCCGCCGTTTTCCGACAATTCTGCCACGACGTTTTACCTTGCCCTTCATCTGAATGGTCCTGACGGAGTGAACCCTGGCATTGAAGATTCGCTCCACGGCATCCCTGATTTCCATACGATTGGCCTGGCGGTCCACCTCAAAGGAGACCTGATTGAAAAGTTCTTTCTGCAGAGTGGTTTTTTCCGTATTCAAAGGTCTTCGAATTATATCATAATCTTTTATCATCACCCGAGCCTCCCTTCAATCCCCTGAATGGATGACTCAACAAGCAGCAGCACATCATATTTCAGGATATCATACACATTGAGTCCCTCGGTCTTAATCACTTTGATCCCAGGTACGTTCCGTGAGGAGAGAAACAGATTTCTGTCGTCATCGGAGGTGACCACCAGAACCTTTTTCAGCCCCAATGCACGGGTTACATCCACAAACGCCTTTGTTTTGATCTCTTCCAGGTCAAAGGTGTCTATCACCCTCAGCGAATCGCTTGCCAGTTTGCTGCTCAGGGCCATTTTAAGGGCCAGGGCGCGCACTTTTTTCGGCAAGTTATAAGCATAGGATCTCTGCATGGGTCCAAAAATAACCCCTCCCCCTCGTCTCAGGGGTGACTTGACACTTCCGGACCGTGCATTACCGGTCCCTTTCTGTCGATACAGTTTTTTGGTGCTCCCGGCAATATCGGAACGGCCTTTCACAGCGGCGGTTCCCAATCTTC
Source organism: uncultured Desulfobacterium sp. (assembly GCA_963668575.2). Taxonomy (GTDB): domain Bacteria; phylum Desulfobacterota; class Desulfobacteria; order Desulfobacterales; family Desulfobacteraceae; genus Desulfocicer. Next base: position 4,949,946 of record OY764894.2, read on the forward strand.
TACTTGCAAGCTGCATCTTCACTACATCATGCAGTACACTTTTTTTAACAGGTATGCTGAATATCGTATCAGGGAGTTGCGTCTCGGAGACCTTTTCACCTGACCTGTTCAAAACATCTACAGCAGCCATATATGTCCTCATTTAAGTTCCGACTGTGCATCACTGCGAAGGTCATTGCAATACCCACAGTCGTGGTAAAAACTACGTATATAATCCCAACTACTTTACCACCTTTACGATCTCAAGGATGCCGGTTTTTGCTCCCGGAACAGGCCCTTTGACCAGTAAAAGATTCTCTTCGGGTCTGACATCAATCACCACAAGGTTTTTGACGGTTTTCCGATCAACACCCATATGTCCGGGCATTTTTTTACCCTTGGTGATCCGTGCCGGCCAGGCTGAACATCCCACTGAACCCGGTTTTCGATGGTTCCTGCACCCATGGGTCTCCGGTCCTCGACTGAACCCGTGCCGTTTGATGGTCCCCTGAAACCCTCTTCCCTTGGTGATGCCGGAGACATTGATTTTATCCCCCGGGGCCAACAGATCGAGCCCCAGCACCTGGCCCAACTCGTAAGCTTCAGGACTATCCACCCCAAACTCACACAAGGTTTTAAAACCGCTCTTTCCACTTTTTGAGAAATGCCCTGCTTCAGGTTTGGTACACCGTTTCAGGTCTTTGGTTTCAAAGCCCACTTGAACGGCATTATACCCGTCCACAGCATGGGTTTTCACCTGGGTCACCACACAAGGTCCCACCTCAAGTACCGTCACCGGCACAATGGTGCCATCAGCGGCAAAGACACTGGTCATCCCCAGCTTTTTCCCGATAATTCCATTACACATAACATCATTTCCTAATTCTATGTTTTCAAACCCCTTACAGAAGTTTGATCTTATAGGTATGGTCTTTCCGACGAAATAGCGTCAGCCCCTGCCGGAAAGCAAAGCATAGTCAAAATTCACATCAAAGTTTGATTTCCACAGCCACACCAGGGGAGAGATCCAACTTCATCAACGCATCCACTGTCTGCTGGGTGGGTTCAAGAATATCCATCAGCCGCTTGTGGGTCCGAATCTCAAACTGTTCCCTGGATTTTTTGTTGACATGGGGAGAACGCAGCACGCAGAATTTATTTATCCGGGTGGGAAGTGGAATGGGGCCCACCACCTTTGCACCGGTTTTTCTTGCCGTGTCCACGATGTCAAGGGATGAGCGATCAAGCAGCTTATGGTCATAAGCCTTGAGCCTGATCCTTATTTTTGTTTTTATCATAATAATACAATCTTCCCTTGATTATTTATTCAATGATTTCGCCGATAACACCCGCGCCAACCGTTCGTCCGCCTTCCCTGATGGCAAACCGCAACTCTTTTTCCATGGCAATGGGGGCAATCAGTTCCGCAGTGATACTTGCATTGTCACCGGGCATGATCATCTCAACGCCGTCAGCCAGGGTGAGAATACCGGTCACATCGGTGGTTCTGAAGAAGAACTGGGGCCGATAGCCACTGAAGAACGGGGTATGACGACCTCCCTCTTCCTTGCTCAGGCAGTAAATTTCGGCTTTAAACTTGGTATGGGGTTTGATGGAACCGGGTTTGGCAACCACCTGTCCTCTTTCCACGGCATCCCGTTTGGTGCCCCGCAGAAGAAGTCCCACATTGTCACCGGCACGACCTTCATCAAGCAGTTTTCTAAACATCTCAACACCGGTGCAGATGGTTTTAGCGGTGTCACGAATACCCACCAGCTCAATCTCCTCACCGGTTTTAATCACACCACGCTCAATGCGCCCGGTCACAACGGTACCACGGCCGGAAATGCTGAACACATCCTCAATGGGCATGAGGAAATCTTTGTCCGTGTCACGCACCGGCTCCGGCACATAGGAATCCAGCACATCAAGAAGTTCACCAATGCACTTGGCATCTTCACCGGCAGGATCATCACATTCCAGGGCTTTCAAGGCAGACCCTCTGATAATGGGGGTGTCGTCTCCGGGGAACTCATATTTATCCAGCAGCTCCTGAAGCTCCATCTCCACCAGCTCTATCAGCTCTTCGTCGTCCACCATGTCGCATTTATTCAAAAACACAACAATACTGGGAACACCCACCTGACGGGCCAGAAGAATGTGTTCACGGGTCTGGGGCATGGGACCGTCATCGGCGCTCACCACCAAAATAGCACCATCCATCTGGGCGGCACCGGTGATCATATTTTTAATATAGTCGGCATGACCGGGGCAATCCACATGGGCATAATGACGGTTGGCTGTCTCATATTCCACATGGGCCGTTGCAATGGTGATACCCCGCTCCCGCTCCTCAGGGGCCTTGTCAATCTCATCAAAAGGCACATATGTACCATGACCGGCGAGCGCTGCATGTTTGGTAATGGCAGCGGTGAGTGTGGTCTTGCCATGGTCGATGTGGCCGATGGTTCCAATGTTGACGTGCGGTTTGGTCCGCTGAAATTTTTCCTTAGCCATTTTAAATTTTCCTCCCTGAAATCTTAACAGGACGTTTTGAATTTTCTTTAAACACTACCATCTGAAATGGGCAAATGCCTTGTTGGCTTCAGCCATTTTATGGGTATCTTCTTTCTTTTTCATGGCACCGCCACGCTCATTGAATGCGTCCATCAGCTCAGCTGCGAGCTTGTTGGCCATCCCTTTTTCAGACCTTTTCCGGCTGAAGTTCAGCAGCCAGCGAAATGCCAAGGCCGTCTGCCGTGAAGGTTTAATTTCCGTAGGAACCTGATAGGTTGATCCGCCCACCCGACGTGATTTCACTTCCACGGAAGGACGAACATTGTTGATCGCTTTTTCAAATACATCCAATGGTGTTTCGCCGGATCTTTTTTCAATGAGATCCATCGCATCATTGAACACCCGCACAGCGACGCTTCGCTTACCGTCTTTCATCACACAATTGACAAATCGGGAAACAAGGGTTTTTTCACCCTTACCCCCCATGGTCAAGTGTGCTGAAACTATTTTTTTTCTTGCCATACATCCACCAATTTCTTAAACTGATTCAATGATTCCGGACAAATTTCGACCCAACAAAAACAACTTATTTGGGTCGTTTTGCACCATACTTTGACCTGCCCTGCCTTCTGTCTTCAACCCCGAGCGTATCCAGTGTTCCCCTCACAATGTGATAACGAACACCTGGAAGGTCTTTCACCCTCCCCCCCCTGACAAGAACCACCGAGTGCTCCTGCAGGTTATGTCCCATGCCGGGAATGTAGGCGGCAACTTCCATGCCGGTTGTCAATCGGACCCTTGCAACCTTTCTCAATGCAGAGTTCGGCTTTTTGGGCGTAGACGTATACACCCTGGTGCAGACACCTCGTTTCTGGGGCCCACCCTTCAAAGCCGGGGTCCCCTGCTTTTTTTCCGCCTTTGCCCGTCCCTTTCTTACCAGTTGATTAATGGTTGGCATACCTTTATAAAACTCCTTATCGAATGATTTCGAACAATCCTATGTGACAAAATGTTGAATTATTATATAGACGCCTGAATTTGTCAAGCTTTTTTATCTTCCAGCCCGGTTTCAGAACGGGAGATTTAACCTTCAACCGTCTCAATTTCCAGGTTCCGATAGGCGGCAAAACCGGTTCCGGCAGGGATCAAACGTCCCATGATGACATTTTCCTTTAATCCGTTCAGGTTATCGTACCTCCCCTGGATACTGGCTTCGGTAAGCACCTTGGTGGTCTCCTGGAAGGAGGCCGCAGAGATAAAGCTATCCGTTGCCAAAGAGGCCTTTGTGATACCCAGAATCAATGGCTCGCCCCTGGCCGGTTCTCCCCCTTTCATGACAATATCCCGGTTGACCTGGGCAAACCGATCCCGGTCCACCTGTTCATCGGGAATAAAATTGGTATCCCCCACCTCCAGCACCTTAACCCGCCGCATCATCTGGCTGATGATCACTTCAATGTGCTTATCATTGATGCGAACCCCCTGGAGCCGATACACCTCCTGAACCTCATCCACCAGATATCGGGCCAGTGCCACCTCTCCCTTGATATTAAGAATATCCTGGGGATTGGCAGACCCGCCGATGAGGGGCTCACCCGCCTTTACATAATCACCGTCATAGACATTCACATGACGGCCCTTGGGAATGAGGTACTCCTTTTTATCCCCTACATCAGTGGGAGTGACGGTCACCTTCTGTTTTCCCTTGGTCCCTTTGGACACCGCCACATATCCGTCAATCTCAGTGAGCACACTGGGTTCCTTGGGCTTTCGCACCTCAAACAACTCGGCCACCCGGGGGAGCCCTCCGGTAATATCTTTGGTTTTGGTGGTGGCCCTGGGAAGTTTGGCAATGACATCCCCTGCCATGACATCATCATCATCATCTTTTAAGAGAATGGCATGGACCGGCAGGAAATACATGGCGTTGGAGGTGGCGCCGGGAAGTTTGATTCCCTTGCCGTCTTTGTCTCTGATGGTGATTCGGGGACGGATATCCGAAGATTTTCCTTCAATGATGGTACGGGAGACCTTTCCGGTGACCGGGTCGATCTGTTCCTGCACCGTATTTCCCACCTCAATATCGGCGTACCGGGCACGACCGCTCACCTCCGTGATGATGGGAGTGGTAAAGGGGTCCCATGAGGCAAGCACATCCCCCACTTCCACATGTTGACCGTTTTTCACATGCAGGGTGGCACCGTAAATGACATCCTCCTTGGCCCGCTCACGCCCCTCGGGACCGGTGATGGAAAAACCGCCGCCTTTTCTGTTCATGACAATCTGCTCTTCACCGGCCGTGGTAACGATCTGAATGTTCTCATTGAGCTTGATAATGCCGGCCACCCTGGCCTTGATCTCAGCCACCTCAACCTTTCGACTGGCAGTACCGCCAATGTGAAAGGTTCTCATGGTGAGCTGGGTTCCGGGTTCACCAATGGATTGGGCCGCCATGATACCGATGGCCTGTCCGATTTCAACAGTTTTTCCGTGGGCAAGGTCCCGACCATAGCACTTGGCACACACCCCATTCCTGGATTTACAGGTGAGCACCGACCGAATCTTAACGCTGGTGACACCGGCGGATTCGATCTTTTCCACCAGCTTTTCATCCAGCTCCACCCCTTTATCGGCAAGGAGCGTGTTTTTATATGGATCAATCACCGGGGCCTGTACCACCCTACCCAGGATTCTCTCTCCAAGGGTCTGAATCACCTCCCCCCCTTCAAGGAGAGACTCCACCTCCACCCCCATGAGGGTGCCACAATCATCTTCCATGACCGTGCAGTCCTGGGCCACATCTGCCAGACGACGGGTGAGATACCCTGAGTTTGCCGTTTTCAGGGCCGTATCGGCAAGTCCTTTCCGGGCACCATGGGTGGAAATAAAGTACTGCAGCACCGTCAACCCCTCACGGAAACAGGCAGTGATGGGCGTCTCAATGATCTCACCCGAGGGTTTTGCCATGAGCCCACGCATACCGGCCAGCTGACGCATCTGATCCTTACTGCCCCTGGCCCCGGAGTCCGCCATCATGTAAACGGCATTGAGAATATCATCAGGGGCGTCCTTGCCACCGGGGTTTTTCATCACAGCCATCATGGCATCGGCAATATCATCGGTGCTCTTGGCCCAGATATCCACCACCTTGTTGTACTTCTCCCCCTGGGTGATCAACCCTTCGGCGTATTGCTGCTTGATGCCCTGCACCTGCTCTTCGGACTTTCGGATGATATCCCACTTGCCATCGGGAATGATCATATCGTCAATGCAGATGGAAAGCCCGCCCAGGGTGGAGTACCGATATCCGATATCCTTGAGGCGGTCCGCCAGAATGACGGTCTCTTTGAGCCCGATGTTTCGATAGGCATAATCCACAAGCCCCCGGACAGCGCCCTTGTCCATGAGTCGATTCAACAGATTAAAGGGAATGGTGACCTTTCGCTCATCCACCCTGAAGATATTGAACCTTCCGCCATATTCCACCAGATCCGAGTACTGCCCCTCCAACAGTCCGTACAACTGTGTAAGGAGAATCTCGCTGACCTGAAAATAGTTCTGGAACTCCTTGCTGGTAAGGATGCCGGTCTGGGTCATGGTGACCGGATCATCCCCCTTTTGCGCCTCATTCAGGACCACCTGGTAGTCTCTGCCCTTTTTCAACTCCCCAAGCACCGCCTCTGCTTTTTCCCGGGTGGAAAAGCCAAGACAATCCATGGATAGCAGGGTGTCACCGGGAATAATTTCCCACAACAGTATCCGACCGGTGGTGGTGTCATGAATCACACCGTCAATGCGCACCTTGATCTTTGCATGAAGATCAATGGCCTTTGAATCAAAGGCGGAACGCACTTCTGAAATGCTTGAAAAGACAATCCCTTCTCCGCGTTTACCCGATGCCTCACGGGTCATGTAGTAGATTCCCAGAACAATGTCCTGGGTGGGCACAATCACCGGTTGGCCATTGGCAGGGGAGAGGATGTTGTTGCTGGCCAGCATCAGCACCCGGGCTTCCAGCCGCGCCTCCAGGGAGAGCGGCACATGCACCGCCATCTGGTCACCGTCAAAGTCGGCATTAAAGGCGGGACACACCAGGGGGTGGAGCTGGATGGCTTTCCCCTCAATGAGAATGGGCTCAAAGGCCTGAATTCCCAAGCGATGAAGTGTGGGTGCCCGGTTGAGCATCACCGGATATTCCCGAACCACATGATCCAGGGCATCCCACACGGCAATCTCTTCCCGTTCCACCATTTTTTTGGCACTTTTAACGGTGGATACCAGCCCTTTCTTTTCAAGATAGTTGTAGATAAAGGGCTTAAACAGCTCCAGCGCCATTTTTTTGGGCAGACCGCACTGGTGCAGCCGAAGGTCCGGTCCCACCGTGATGACGGTACGACCGGAATAATCCACCCGTTTTCCCAAAAGGTTCTGGCGAAACCGTCCCTGCTTCCCCTTCAGGGTATCACTCAAGGACTTCAAAGGCCTCTTGTTGGTGCCGGTGACCACCCTGCCGTGACGGCCATTGTCGAACAGAACGTCCACGGACTCCTGGAGCATCCGTTTCTCATTGCGGACAATGATGTCCGGTGCATTGAGATCCATCAATCGTTTCAAACGGTTGTTCCGGTTTATCACCCGCCGATAGAGATCATTGAGATCCGAGGTGGCAAACCGCCCCCCTTCCAGGGGAACAAGGGGTCTTAAATCCGGTGGCAACACGGGGATTGCCGTCATGATCATGCGGGTGGGACTGAGTCCGGAGTTGAGAAACGCATCCACCACCTTGAGTCGTTTGGACATCTTCTGACGTTTGGCAACGGACTTGGTTGTGGCGATCTCTTCCCTGAGTTCGTCATACACCGCTTTAAGGTCAATCTCTTCAAGGAGTTTGAGGATGGCTTCGGCACCGATCCCCACCTCAAATTCACCGGGACCGAACACCTCCATGGCCTCATGATACTTCTCATCGGACAAGAGCTGGTACTTGGAAAGGTCGGTTTCCCCGGGATCAATGACCACATAGGAATCAAAATAGAGCACCTTCTCAAGGTTCTTGAGGGTCAGGTCCAGCACATTGCCGATCTTACTTGGCAGACTCTTTAAAAACCAGATATGGGAGACGGGACAGGCCAGCTCTATGTGGGCCATGCGCTCTCTTCTCACCTTGGACTGGATCACCTCCACACCGCACTTTTCGCACACCACCCCGCGGTGCTTCATGCGCTTATACTTGCCGCAGTTACACTCGTAATCCTTGGTAGGACCGAAGACCTTGGCACAGAAGAGTCCGTCCCGTTCCGGCTTAAAGGTTCTGTAATTAATGGTTTCGGGTTTTTTTATCTCACCATGGGACCACTCTCTGACCTGATCAGAAGAAGCAAGGCCTATCTGGACACCTTTATAAATCTTGGGATCTTTGGGCTTGGCAAAGAAATCGTATATGGTTTCCAATATCTTCTCCTTAATTCTTTCCTTCAATAAGATTTATATCCAGTCCCAGGCTCTGAAGTTCTTTGATCAACACCCTGAAAGATTCGGGCATTCCTGGTTCAAGCACATTCTGGCCCTTGACAATCTTCTCGTACATGCGGGTACGACCGGTCATATCATCGGACTTGACAGTGATAAACTCCTGGAGAGCATGGGCCGCTCCATAGGCCTCCATGGCCCACACCTCCATCTCTCCCAGTCGCTGTCCGCCGAACTGCGCCTTCCCTCCCAGGGGCTGCTGGGTGACCAGGGAGTAGGGACCGATGGAACGGGCATGGAGTTTGTCATCCACCAGATGATGGAGTTTGAGCATGTACATGATGCCCACGGTAATGGGCTTGTCAAAAGCCTCCCCCGTTCTCCCGTCATACAGTACGGACTGACCTGACGGATTCAACCCGGCATAGGAGATAAGGGATTTGATCTCATCTTCCGATGCACCATCAAAGACCGGGGTTGCCATGTGCACACCGTTTTTGTAATAACTGGAAAATGCGGTGAGTGCCCTGTCGTCCATGTTGTCAACGGCCTTCACAAAGGCTTTTTCATCTTCATGGATCGGTTCGGACATGGTCTCATCCAGGGTGTAATGGCCCTCAAAATCAAAATCTTTTATATCTTCCACCCCGGTGATCTCTTTTTTCAATGGGGGTGTGGTAAAGATGCGTTTCAGACGGGCCCGTAGTTCATCATGCCTTTTCTCCTCCATAAGGTCCTCAATCTGACGACCAAGCCCCCTTGCAGCGCACCCGAGATGAATCTCAAGGATCTGCCCCACATTCATTCGGGACGGTACCCCCAACGGATTGAGCACCATGTCCACGGTGCGGCCATCCTCAAAATAGGGCAGGTCTTCAATGGGAAGGATTCTTGATACAACACCTTTGTTTCCATGTCGTCCTGCCATCTTGTCACCCACGGAGAGGACCCGTTTCATGGCCACATTGACTTTAATCAGCTTTAACACGCCCGGGGGAAGATCATCCCCCTTTTCAAACCGGTTGACCTGACGGTTAAAATGGTCTCTGGAGGCCTGAATCTGTTTTTCCGCACGCTCCAGAATCCCATGGGCCATCTCAGTCACATGGGGATCATCAACGGCCAGGGCCATGAGATCCGACACGGACAACCCGTTGAACAGACCCGGCTCCACCACCGAACCCGAGGGGATCAGAACTCTTTTTCCCCGCTTTAACTGGGTGGCGGTCAGTTGGCCTGCAAGGGCGGATTCAAGCCTTTCCCAAACAAATTCCGTGATGATCCTGATTTCGTCATCCCTGTTTTTTTCCAGGTTATCAATTTCCAGGTCTTCAATGTTCCGGGTGCGATCATCCTTGGTCATGCCCCGTCGGGAAAAGACCTTGGCATCAATGACAATGCCCTCCACCCCCGGTGGCACCCGGAGTGAGGTATCCTTGACATCTCCGGCTTTTTCACCAAAAATGGCCCGGAGTAGTTTCTCTTCCGGTGACAGCTGGGTTTCCCCTTTGGGGGTCACCTTTCCCACCAGGATATCACCGGGTTTCACCTCTGCACCCAGTCGGATAATACCACTGTCGTCCAGGTCCTTAAGGGCATCTTCTCCCACATTGGGAATGTCCCGGGTAATCTCCTCCTTGCCCAGTTTGGTATCCCTGGCCACCACCTCAAACTCTTCGATGTGCACCGAGGTGTAGACCCCATCCTTTACCAGCCGTTCACTGACCAGGATGGAATCCTCATAGTTGTAACCACCCCATGGCATGAACGCCACCACCACATTTTTCCCCAGGGCCAACTCGCCCAGGTTAGTGGACGGCCCATCTGCAATCACTTGATTTTTCTTGACTCTTTCGCCTTTTTGAACAATGGGACGATGATTAAAGCAGGTGTTCTGATTGGAACGGACAAATTTGGAACAGGTATAGACGGAAACAAGAGTGTCCGCATCCCTATCATCGGTATCATCGTTTTTAATCACAATGCGTTTGGCATCCACATCCACCACCACACCGTCATCATCGGCCACAATGGAGACACCGGAGTCCCTGGCAACAACGCCTTCTATACCCGTTCCCACCAGGGGAGCTTCGCTTCTAATCAGCGGAACCGCCTGGCGCTGCATGTTGGAGCCCATGAGTGCCCGGTTGGCATCATCATTTTCCAGGAAAGGGATAAGGGATGCGGACACAGAAACCAGCTGGTTGGGAGAAACATCCATGAATTTGATTTCATCCCTGTCAACCATCTCAAAGTTGCCCTCCACCCGGCAGGTGACCTGCTCCCTCAAAAAGTTGCCCTCATTATCAAGAACGGCATTGGCCTGGGCAATGGGATGCTGTTTCTCCTCAAAGGCGGACAAGTGCCTGATCTCACGGGTCACCTTTCCATTGCCGGCAATGCGATAGGGGGTCTCCACAAAACCGAATCGATTCACCCTGGCAAATGTACAAAGGGAGACAATCAGCCCAATATTGGGGCCTTCAGGCGTTTCAATGGGGCAAATACGACCGTAATGGGAGGGGTGCACATCCCTGACCTCAAAACCGGCCCGCTCCCGGGTCAAGCCCCCCGGTCCCAACGCACTTAAGCGACGCTTATGGGTGGTTTCCGAAAGAGGATTGGTCTGATCCATGAACTGAGAGAGCTGACTGGTTCCAAAAAACTCCCTGACCACAGCAGATACAGGTTTGGGGTTCACCAGATCATGGGGCATCATGGCGTCAACCTCCTGCATGCTCATCCGCTCTTTAATGGCCCTTTCCATCCGTACCAAGCCGATGCGATACTGATTTTCAAGCAGCTCCCCCACCGCCCTTACCCGTCGGTTGCCCAGGTGATCAATATCATCCACAGCGCCCTGGGTATCCTTCAACTCTGCAAGGGTGGCGGCGGTGAGAAGAATATCCTCTTTTCTCAAGGTCTTCACCTGGATATCGGTGTCAACCCCCAGGCGATGGTTCATCTTCAGCCGTCCCACATCGGAAAGGTCATAATAGGCGGACTTGAAAAAAAGGTGGTCAATGAAATCCTGGGCCACTTCCGGAGTGGCGGGATTTCCAGGTCGGAGACGTCGATAGATCTCTATCAATGCTTCGGACCGGGAGGTGACCTTGTCAACAAAAAGGGTTTTACGCATGGAATCGGAACTATAGGAGTCCACATAAAGAATTCGAAAGGTGTCCCGGCCCAGCGCAATCACCCTGTCAAGGATCTCTTTATTTATAAGATCCCCTGCCCGGACAATCACTTCGTCGGTCATGGGGTCCACGATGGTTTCTGCAAACCCTTTTCCAAACAGCTCCTCTTCTGCAATGGGGATATAATCAAGCCCGGCAGCCTGGAGCTGCTTTAATCCCCGCTGGGTGAAGAGTCGGCCCTTTTTGACCACCACCTCATCGGTTCCCGGCGCCACCACATCATAGCTGGCCCGCTGACGTTTGAGGTGTTTGGGAATGAACTCCTTAAAAAAGAGACCGTCTTTAAGGACAATCTTCTCTTTCTCATAAAAAAAGCTCAGGATATCTTCGTTGGTGTAACCAAAGGCCTTGAAAAGTATGGTTACGGGAAATTTTCGACGACGATCTATGCGGATATTGACAATATCCTTGGGATCAATCTCCATGTCAATCCAGGATCCCCGAACGGGAATAATCCGTGCTGTATAGACAATCTTCCCCGAGGAGTGATTTTTCCCTTTGTCATGATCAAAAAAGACACCGGATGATCTGTGAAGCTGACTGACAACAGCGCGCTCTGTTCCGTTGATGATAAACGTTCCACGTCGGGTCATCAACGGAATGGTACCAAAATATATCTCCTGCTCTTTGATGTCCCGAATGGTGGTAACACCGGCCTCTTTATCAACATCATAGACAGCAAGTCTAACCCGGATATTCACCGGAATCTCATAGGTCATCCCTCTGCTGGTACACTCCTGAATGGAGTGTTTTATTTCACCAAAGGAATAAGATACATACTCAAGGGAAGAGGTACCGGTGAAATCCTTGATGGGAAAAACCGATTTAAAAACCGAATGTATTCCCGTATCTTCTCTTTTTTCAGGAAGGACGTCCCTTTGTAGAAAACGTTCAAAGGAGGTGCGCTGCATTCCGATGAGATCCGGAATCTCAACCACCTTGCTCTTACTTCCAAACTCTTTTCTGATGCGCTTGTGTGCCAGAAGGCTCCCGGTCATGGTATCTCCAAATAATGGTTTATTATAACCGTGAAAGCGGAGACAGAGTCCATAAGACCTTGCCTCCGCATCGTGTGAGTGCAAATTACAATTTTTTTCAGGTGCTTAAGGAAAATCCCCTATTTGAGGGTCACCTGTGCGCCGGCACCTTCAAGCTGCTCTTTTATCTTTTCCGCCTCTTCCTTGGCAATACCTTCTTTTACTGCCTTGGGTGCACCGTCAACCAGAGCTTTGGCCTCTTTCAGACCAAGGCCTGTGATGGCACGAACCTCTTTGATAACGCCGATCTTTTTGTCGCCAGCGGTTTCAAGGATTACGTCAAACTCGGTCTGCTCTTCCGCTGCAGCAGCATCTCCGGCCACCGGTGCCGCCATGGCCATGGCCACAGGAGCCGCAGCTGAAACACCAAATTTTTCCTCAAGCTCCTTCACCAGCTCGGACAGCTCAAGAACACTCATATTTGCAATAAATTCGATAACATCTTCTTTGGTTACATCACCCATTGTTTTATCTCCTTAAACGCGTAGTGCGTATTTTCATCGTAGGTATATTCAAAATCAAATAAATTCTTATGCGGCTTCTTTCTGCTCTTTGATGGCCGTCACAACATTTAATAACGATACAGGTACTGCATTGAGCACCCGAACCATGGCAGTGGGAACGGCATTCATGGCAGAGAGCACCTGGGCAAGAAGGACTTCCCTTGAAGGCATGGTGGCAAGGGCTTTAATGTCGTCAAGGGACAACGCCTTTCCATTCATGGCAGCCGTCTTGATCTCAAGCTTTTGATTGTCCTTTGCAAATTTAACCAGCACCTTTGCCGGAGCAACGGGATCCGTCTTACTGGTAATCACCGCATTGGGACCCTTAAAAGCCGCATCAATTACAGCCGTATCGGTTCCTTGGGCCGCCATGGAAAGCAGTGTGTTTTTCACCACCTCCAAATTGGCGCCTTCCTTGCGAAGCTCAGCCCGCAATGCCGTCATCGCCTCAACATCCAACCCTTTATAATCAACAAGAATCGTGATCTGAGATTCGGACAGTCTGGCATTCAGGCCCGCAACCAACTCTTTTTTTTCAGATAAGTTCAATATTCAAACACCTCCTTCCCAAACATTATTTTTTTTTTCAGAGGTGCCAACTGTGCCAAAACATAATGCTGTCTCGGCAGGCCGGCATCGCCGATTATACACAGGGCAAAAACCCTGTGCACCTACTGTCTTGGACAGACAAACAGTATTTTATCTTCTATTATTGAGCTAAGTGACTCGACTTTCCTGTCATATTCGCCCCATTTACCGTACCGGAAAAGTCGAAGCGGATGGACATTCCCCCATTGAATTCAGGTCGTTTCATTGAGCTCTCCGCATTCAAAGGGGAGAGACGCATGAAAAATGCAGGGTGTCCGAATTGGCAGAAATTTATTTAATCAAAACAGGATCAATCTTAATACCAGGCCCCATGGTGGTTGACACCGTGATACCCTGAACATAGGTTCCCTTACTGGCAGCAGGTTTGAGCGCCACGACCTTTAAAACAAAGGCCCTGACATTTTCCACCAGTTTTTCAACACCAAAGGAGGCTTTTCCCACAGGTGCATGGACAATACCGGCCTTTTCCACTCTAAAGTCAATTTTACCGGCTTTAAGCTCCTCAATGGCACGGGCCACGTCAAAGGTAACAGTACCTGTCTTGGCGTTGGGCATCAGCCCTCTGGGTCCCAGCACACGACCCAGTTTTCCAACGGTACCCATCATATCCGGGGTGGCAATGGCACGATCAAAACCGAACCAGCCGCCTTTAATCTTTTCCACTGTTTCATCGTTGCCGATGAAATCAGCTCCGGCATCCAGGGCCTCTTTTTCCTTTTCCCCTTTGGCAAACACAAGAACCTTCACCTCTTTACCCAGACCATTGGGAAGCACCACCGTCCCCCGGACCATCTGATCTGCATGCCTTGGATCAACCCCCAGTTTGACTGCAACATCAACGGTTTCATCAAATTTTGCAAAGGATGAAGAGAGTGAGATCTCTATAGCTTTATCAAAATCATATCGTGCTTGCCTGTCGATCTTCTTCAAAATTTCCGTATATTTTTTACCATGTTTAGGCATTTTATATCACTCACTCCTTAAACGGTTAAACAACCTCTATCCCCATGCTTCTGGCGGTTCCGGCAATAATATTGACGGCAGCGTCAACATCATTGGCATTCAAATCTTCCATTTTCAATTTTGCGATCTCCACCAGCTGGTCCCGGGTGACCTTTCCCACTTTGTTACGGTTGGGTTCACCGGATCCCTTGGCAATGTTGGCTGCTTTTCTGAGCAACATGGATGCCGGCGGGGTTTTTGTGATAAAGGAAAACGTTCTATCCTGAAAAACGGTAATAACCACCGGAATAATTGAGCCGGCATCGTTGGCGGTCCGGGCGTTAAAGGCCTTACAAAAATCCATTATGTTCACACCATGCTGACCCAGGGCCGGACCAATTGGCGGAGACGGATTGGCCTTACCGGCCGGAACCTGAAGTTTAATCTGCGCCATCACTTTTTTTGCCATTTTCTTTTACTCCTGACACATGCGTTTATAATTCTTAAGTTTTATACCTTCGTGACCTGAACAAAATCCAGCTCCACGGGTGTGGCTCTGCCAAAGATACTGACCAGCACCTTCACCTTGCCCTTTTCCTGATTGACCTCTTCCACCGTCCCGTTGAAATTGACAAAGGGACCATCGGCCACCCTGACATCATCACCAATTTCGAAAAAATATTTGGGCTGGGGCTTGGACTTGCCAAGTTCCATACGTTCAACAATTTCGGCAGCTTCTTTTTCACTGATGGGTGCAGGCCTGTTCTTTCCCCCCAAAAACCCGGTTACCTTGGCGGTGGATGTCACAATATGCCACGTCTCGTCATTGAGTTCCATGTTCACCAGGATATATCCCGGATAAAATTTCCGTGAGGATTCCTTTTTTTTGCCATTTACAAGCTCGACCACATGCTCTGTGGGAACCAGCACTTCCCCGAATTTATCCGAACACTTTGCGTTCTTGATCCGATCTTCCAGTGCCAGTTTTACCTTTTGTTCATAGCCGGAATAAACATGAACCACATACCATTTGAGAGACAATTTCAACTCCCTATTTTACGCCAGAACAATCTGAACAAGCTTTGACAAGCTGATATCCACCAATCCGAGAAACGCACCAAGAATAAATACCAGAACAATTACCACCACTGTCGAGCCCGCCGTCTGCTTACGGGATGGCCAGGTAACCTTTTTCAACTCCACGCGGACTTCTCTTAAAAACTGCAATCCCTTTTGAATGGCATTGGGCTCTGAAGACACAGTCACAGCCGCTGCACGGTTATCTACACGTTTCTGGCCTGTTTTGACGGTTGGAGTTATCGGCCGGGCTACCTCACTGGTCGACTCCTCAGGAGAACTCTCACGTTTTCGAACCTTGTCCGATGATATTTTTTTCTTTTGCAACCGAGCCATAACACACCCCTGTCAAATACATCTGCCATCAAAAAAAGTGCTGTGTCGTTAATATCAATCATCCACAAAAAAGCACTACCCACAAATAAAA
Source organism: uncultured Desulfobacterium sp. (assembly GCA_963668575.2). Lineage (GTDB taxonomy): Bacteria > Desulfobacterota > Desulfobacteria > Desulfobacterales > Desulfobacteraceae > Desulfocicer. The sequence continues at coordinate 4,965,706 of OY764894.2, forward strand.
ATGGCAGGTCAGGAGGGAGTCGAACCCCCAGCATCCGGATTTGGAGTCCGGCGCTCTACCAATTAGAGCTACTGACCTGCATCAACAAACAAAACTGAATGGTTAAAATATTTCCGACTCTATTTCATCCGCACAGGACCTATTTCGTCTCTTTGTGCAAAACATGTTTTTTACAGAATCGACAGTATTTTTCAAATTCGAGCTTGTCCGGTGTTGTTCGTTTATTTTTAGTCGTAGTATAATTTTTCTGCTTACACTCTGTACATGTAAGCGTAATTCTTACTCTTGGCACAAGAAACTCCTTAGATTATTCGATTATTTCGCCAATAACACCTGCGCCAACCGTACGTCCACCCTCTCTGATGGCAAACCGAAGCTCTTTTTCCATGGCAATGGGAGCAATCAGTTCCGCAGTGATGCTTGCATTGTCACCGGGCATGATCATCTCAACGCCTTCGGCCAAAGAGAGAATACCGGTCACATCGGTGGTTCTGAAGAAAAACTGGGGACGATAGCCACTGAAGAACGGGGTATGACGGCCGCCCTCTTCCTTGCTCAGACAGTAAATTTCGGCCTTGAACTTGGTATGGGGTTTGATGGAACCGGGTTTTGCAACCACCTGGCCTCTTTCCACGGCATCCCGTTTGGTTCCCCGCAGGAGAAGTCCAACATTGTCACCGGCACGGCCTTCATCAAGCAGTTTTCTAAACATCTCAACACCGGTGCAGGTGGTTTTAGCGGTCTCACGAATACCCACCAGCTCAATCTCTTCACCGGTTTTGATAACACCGCGCTCAATACGTCCGGTCACAACGGTACCACGGCCAGAGATGCTGAACACATCCTCAATGGGCATGAGAAAATCTTTGTCCATGTCACGCACCGGCTCCTGTACGTAGGAGTCCAGCACATTAAGAAGCTCGCCGATACACTTGGCATCTTCACCGGCAGGATCATCACACTCCAGGGCTTTCAGAGCAGATCCTCTGACGATGGGAGTCTCGTCTCCGGGGAATTCATACTTATCCAGCAGCTCTTGAAGTTCCATCTCCACCAGCTCTATCAGCTCTTCGTCGTCCACCATGTCGCATTTGTTCAAGAAGACGACAATGCTGGGAACACCCACCTGACGGGCCAGAAGAATGTGCTCACGAGTCTGGGGCATAGGACCGTCATCGGCGCTTACCACGAGAATAGCCCCATCCATCTGGGCGGCACCGGTGATCATGTTTTTAATGTAGTCGGCATGACCGGGGCAATCCACATGGGCATAATGGCGGTTGGCTGTCTCATATTCCACATGGGCCGTTGCAATGGTGATACCCCGCTCCCGCTCTTCAGGGGCCTTGTCAATCTCATCAAAGGGAACATAAGTACCATGTCCGGCAAGCGCTGCATGCTTGGTGATGGCAGCGGTGAGTGTGGTCTTGCCATGATCAATGTGGCCGATGGTTCCAATGTTGACGTGCGGCTTGGTCCGCTCAAATTTTTCCTTAGCCATTTTAAACAGATCCTCCCTGGTGGGTGGAGCCCATGAACGGATTCGAACCGTTGAACCTCTTCCTTACCAAGGAAGCGCTCTACCTACTGAGCTACATGGGCTTATTCCACTTAAAAACTACATTGAAACTATTTTATTATCTAAAAATATCAAAGAAATGATGGAGCGGGAGACGAGGTTCGAACTCGCGACATTCAGCTTGGAAGGCTGAAGCTCTACCAACTGAGCTACTCCCGCATCTAAGGCTGCAGTCTTTAAACCGACTGAGACTTTGAAGCATACATTCAATGCAGTATGCGACCCCACAATCTTTGAGATCTCCTACACGAACACGTTTGTGGTGGTGGGGGGAGGATTTGAACCTCCGAAGGCTGAGCCGTCAGATTTACAGTCTGATCCCTTTGACCACTCGGGAACCCCACCATTATATTTTGGAGCCGATACCCCGAATCGAACGGAGGACATTCTCATTACAAGTGAGATGCTCTACCTACTGAGCTATATCGGCATCATTCAGCAAGCATCTACCTTGCGAAAGACCCGGGGATAATAGCAGAGCCCCCCGCATCTTGCAATCCCATAAAATAGCCGAATTCAACCATTACAATCGATTAATTAAGAATAAACATTATTTTTATCAAATTACATCTTAATACTGCTATTTTCTCTTATTATTATCTTATTATGTTTTTTCATGGAGTACTTACACCTAAAAATCCGTTTTATTCCCCATTTAACACCACTATATTTACTTGACACTGCTTTGTTATTTCGATAACTGTAATGAATTGGTCAATCAAAACAATCCGATCAGCTAACCTTCAAACGAAAACACTTACTGAAATGATAACGATGGAGCCATGAATAAAAGAGATATCCACATTGCCTTAATAATTACTGTGCTGACCGGTGCCCTTTATCTCTCCGGCTGTGCGCACCCGGTGAACACCACCTCTCCTGACCACTCCGGCCATTCCACGGAATCATCCTTTTCCGGCTTGAAACCATCAGCGGTTCATGAACGTTTTTTAAAGGAGGCCGCAGAAGGTGATGCGCCAGCATCTTGTTTCACCGAGGATGCCGGCGCAAAAACAGCCGACACCATTGAAAATCGGACTGATGTGGAGAGCGATCGGGCGGCCCAAGAAGGGGTCGACCATGCCCTTGAACTGTGTGAATCCGCCCAAGCTTTCTGGGAAGCTGGAGACCTTGAGAGTGCGCTCAATGAACTGGACATCGCATATGCCACCATCCTGGACCTTGACCTTAAGGATCAACCGGAACTCAATCAGCAAAAGGAAGACCTTCGGTATATGATTGCCAAACGCATCCTTGAAATTCATGCGTCCCGTCACATTATTGTTACCGGGGAACACAATGCCATACCCCTCATTCTCAACACCCATGTTAAAAAGGAAATTGACCGATTCACCGGCCCGGAAAAGTCGTTTTTCATCCGATCCCTGAAAAGGGGGGGGCGTTATCGTCCCTATATTGTAAACGAACTGAAAAAAGCAGGTCTCCCCGAAGAACTCTCCTGGCTCCCTCTCATTGAAAGCGGGTTTAACGTCAAAGCACTTTCCCCTGCCCGGGCCCTGGGTCTGTGGCAGTTTATTCCTTCAACCGGTTACAAATTCGGTCTGAAGCGCAATTATTTCATTGATGAACGACTGGACCCTGAAAAATCCACCCGGGCGGCCATTGCCTACCTTTCGGAACTTCACAATATTTTCGGAGACTGGTCCACTGTGCTTGCTGCTTATAACTGCGGAGAAGGAAGGGTACTACGGACCATTCGAAACCAGAAAACAAACTATCTTGACAATTTCTGGGACCTCTACGAAAAGCTCCCCCAGGAAACCGCACGTTACGTCCCCCGATTTCTGGCCACTCTCCACATCCTTAAAGATCCGGAGAAATACGGCATAGACACCGTTGAAATTGATGCACCCACTCCCCATGAAATCTTCTCGGTAAAAAAACAGGTGCGGTTGAAAGACATCTCAACGGCCATGAATCTCTCCCTTGACACGCTGGAGGATCTAAACCCGGAATTGAGATACGGACTTTTACCTGATGAAACCTATGACCTTCGAATTCCAACGACCGGGACGAACCAATTTCTTGCCCAATTCCAAAAGATCAAGCCATCCCGGACCTTGACCTCGACACCGAAAAAATATGTATACCATCGAATCAAAAAGGGGGAAACCCTCTCCTGCATTGCCCAAAACTATGGTATCAGCTTAAAAGCATTGACGGCTTCCAACGGGATATCCCCCCGCTCTCTCCTAAAAATCGGCAGGGTACTAAAGATTCCGTCCGGCAGGGTTTATAGCAGAGCGGGCACCACCGACAAAACACCCCTGATCCGACGTCAACCCCTGAAATACACGGTGAAATCCGGAGACAATCTCTGGATTATTGCCAATAAATACGGCACCACCACCAACCTTATCCAGGCGACCAACCACCTTGGTTCCACCCGATTGCACATCGGCCAGAAGCTGATCATTCCCGGTGCTCCATCCCCAGCAAAAGAGGAAAACAGTAAAACAGTATCCTACCAGGTTAAATCCGGAGATAATCCCTTTACAATTGCCCAAAAATATAATATGACACTGCATCGTCTGCTTTCATTGAACCATCTGACCTCAAACAGCAGAATTTATCCGGGTCAGAAGCTCTTGGTGGAGTAAATCACATTCCCCTGCCCCCGTAGCTCAGTGGATAGAGCATTGGATTCCTAATCCATGTGCGCAAGTTCGATTCTTGCCGGGGGCACCACCTTCTATTCGGAAACCATGCCTGCACATCTCATAAAGCCGGAACTGCTTGCACCTGCCGGTAATTTCGAAAAATTAAAAGTTGCCATCCATTATGGTGCGGATGCGGTCTATCTTGCCGGAAAGGATTTCAGTCTCCGAAACCTCACCCATAACTTCACTGAATCGGAAATGGCAGATGCCATTGAGCTGGCCCATGAGCATGGGGTAAAAGTCTATGTGGCCTGCAACATCTACTCCAGAAACAGCGAACAGGACCGTCTGGCCCGCTTCCTTAAAAGCGTGTCAAAATTGGGCCCCGACGCAGTTATCATCTCCGATCCGGGCATTGTCTTCCTTGCAAAAACCCTCATTCCCCACATGGATATCCACCTGAGCACCCAGGCCAACACCACCAACTACAATGCCCTTCGGCTGTGGAAAGAGATCGGTGTCAAGCGGGTGAACCTGGCCCGGGAACTCAGCCTCCGTGAAATCAAGGAGATTACCACTCAAAACATTCTGGAAACGGAGACCTTTATTCATGGTGCCATGTGTATCTCCTACTCCGGCAGATGTCTTTTAAGCAATTTTCTCACCCACCGGGACAGTAACCGGGGGGCATGCAGTCATCCCTGCCGCTGGCGCTACCGCCTGGAAGAGGAGCAACGCCCCGGCCAGTACCACCCTGTGATGGAAGATGAAAGGGGGACCTACATCTTTAATTCAAAGGATCTGTGTATGATCCAACACATCCCCCAGCTCATGGATGCCGGGATCACCTCTTTGAAAATCGAAGGCAGAATGAAGGGGATCAGCTATCTGGCAGCCGTGGTTAAAACCTACCGGGAAGCCATTGATGCCTGTGCACTGTCCCCCGATGAATTCCATGTCACAGACCAGTGGAAAAGGGAGCTGAGCCATGTGTACCACCGGGACTATAGCACCGGATTTTACTTTGACACCCCCGATGACATCGTGCCCAACTATGCAAACCATCACACCGGTTCCATCCATGCATTCATTGGACGGGTCCTGGCCTGTGATGGGGATCACCATGTCACCCTGAACATAAAAAACAAAATTACCCAGGGGGATATGGTGGAGATCATGGTGCCCCGAGGGGCACCGGTGCAAAGCCGGGTTAAGAACATAACCGATGCAGCAGGAGTACCCCTTGTCCATGGTCAGCCCAACTCCCGGTCAATCCTGAAACTGGAACATGGCTGTGAGCCGGGCGACATCATTCGAAAGATCAGCGAATAACACGCTGATGGCGCGGTGCCCCCTCCCATGATTTATGGAGCACTGTCGGATTCAGAAAGCTTATGAGTAGATCATTTTAAAGGGGATGGGGGGATACTTGTTTACCCCGGGACGGGGAATAATCTGCTCCAGGGAGACGGTGAGCCAGTTGGTGTCGGGGTTCAGTTCCCGCAGACGGCCGCCTTCAGGGGGTAAGGAGTGGGCCGTGTAATCATAATTCACATTAAAAATACACACCAGGTGCTTCCCCTCCTTTGCAATGGCATAATTTTTGGTGAAACTGTTCTGGGAGATAAGCGTGTTTTTTACAATCTCTTTGACTTCATCCCGTGAAAATTTTCCCAGTACAAATTTGGACAGGCCATTCTCCCCTAATTTTAACAGGGCACGGGATTCACTGCTTCCCACATATACGGTTTTAATCCCCCTTATCTTCCTCAGGTATTGGGCCGCCACAATGGCTGCGGTGCGACGTCCCCCTGCCATCACCGGTACGCCATGGTACTCAAAAAATTTTTTCTGAAAATTTTCTGCGTATTTGTCTCCCTTTTCATAGAGATCCTTTGAAATATATCTCAGATAGATGGCAAGATCCTCTGCTGCATCGGCAATGGGCCAGTCAATGCGCACATGAAAATGGGTCAGGGCATAGCGACATGTCGAATTGATATCCCGCTGGATAAGCAGGGCATAGTCCACCGGCAGAAGAGATTTCATAAAATCAAAAAAACCTTCACATTCCAGAAATTTAACATTGCGATGGAAATCCATCACAGTGGGAAATTCTTTGTGCCTCAAGAGGTTGGTTTTAGTGGTTTTATTGATATCAAAAAAACGGATATATTTTTTATGCTGATCATCAATGCCATCTTCCAGGAAGAGAATTAAAAATGAGTTCTGAGACTCAAATTCAACACTGGGAATCCTCGCCCGGGGCTTCATCTCCCGGGTCTCCACAAAGGGGTATCGTTTATTTTCCCGTAAGAAATTGTTGTATGAATCCACAAGCGAGTACTGAATGACAAATTGATCCATCTCATCCCGAAGCACTTGGTAATAGGATCGTCGCAGCTTCTCTTCCCGGCTCAGCGCATCTCTGGGGCAGCAGAATTCCATACTATTATTTACCCGACTCCTCCAGGGCCATCACCCCGGGCAGTGCACGCCCCTCCATCAGATGAAGAAATGCCCCCCCCCCTGTTGAAATATAGTCCATTTCCGGTGCCACCTGGCACACATTAACGGCCAGACCGGTATCTCCCCCCCCCACAACAGAAAATGCCCGGGACAATGCAACGGCCCGGGCCACACCACAGGTGCCGTCACGGAATCGCTCCATCTCAAAAACTCCCATGGGGCCGTTCCACACAATGGTTCCGGATGACTCAACGGCCCGGGAAAAAAGATCAATGGTATCCGGTCCGATGTCCATGGCCATCCATCCTGCAGGGATGTTGTCCACTGACACTGTTTTTTTATCCGCATCCTTATGAAAGGTCTCCGCCACCACAAGGTCAATGGGTAAAAGGCATTGAACTTTTTTTGCCACCGCTTTTTTCAAAATATCGCTTGCGATGGTGACAAGCTCCTCTTCAACCAGCGATCCCCCCACATCAATCCCCTGGCTCTTTAAAAACGTATTTGCCATGGCCCCACCGATGATCAGGGTATCCACATGATTGAGAAGATTTTCCAGGGTTCCAAGCTTGCTTGACACCTTTGCCCCTCCCACAATGGCCGTCAGGGGACGATGGGGCGCCTCCACCGAATTTCGATAACAGGCAATCTCCTTTTCCAGCAGAAATCCGGCAGCTGAATCCTTCACCAGGCGCGGTATTCCCACCACCGATGCCTGGGTTCTGTGGGACACGGCAAAGGCCTCATTGACAAAACAGTCACAAAGAGAGGCAAGTTCTCTGGCAAATTCCGGGGAATTGGACTTTTCATCTCCATGGAACCGAAGGTTTTCAAGAAGCACAATATCACCGGGGGCCAGGTTTTCGACCACCCTCTTCACCTCCGGTCCGATGCAGTCATTGACAAAGGCCACCGGTTGGCCGAGCAGCTCACCCAGTCGTTTTGCAGCAGGGGCAAGGGAGAGTTCAGGCAGGCGTTTTCCACCGGGTCTTCCCATGTGAGAAATCAAAATAATCCGACCATTTTTTTCAAGAAGATAACGAATCAGGGGAAGGGTCGCCTTTATTCTGTTATCATCGGTAATGGTCTGGTGCTCATCCAACGGCAGATTGTAATCCACCCGCACCAGCACCCGTTTCCCCGCAAGCTCAAGATCTCTGACTGATTTCATTTTTCTTTCCCCAAATCCATCTGTTCTCTATGAAGTTTCTTTTTCCGTGACCAACGTTCAAAGAAGCCAATGGCCCCGGCCTTTTCCCCCCGTTCCACCATCTCTTCCTTTACGCTGAATCCGCTGGCACCTGACATGGCCTGTTTCAGACAAAGGGTTTTGTGGGGACAATGATGCATACAGTCATCCGGGGTCTCCCGCAATCCATGCCGCCCCATGGGAAAGACCTTTTGAAGTTCTCCAAAACAGTCCGGCAGCTTTTTTCCCCCTGCATCACCCATTCTGTTCAAACTCCCTGTTAAATTCTGAAATATACCCCTGCTCCGCAAAACTGTAAAACCCGTTACCACCGGTGATCACATGCTCATGGACGGTGATGCCCACATGGCGCAGGGCAAACACCAGCCGTTTGGTGATGGCAATATCTTCCGGGGAAGGGGATACGTCACCGGAGGGGTGATTGTGGGCAAAAATCACTGCGGCAGCTCTATGTTCCAATGCTTTTATGATCACCTCCCTGGGATATACCGAACTCATGGTGAGGGTCCCCTTAAATAGGATTTCCATGGCATTCACCCGGTTTTTGGCATCCAGGAAAACCGCGGCAAACACCTCTTGATTTTTCCGGCCAATGGCATGGGCCAGGTAGGTTTTAAGCTCCCGGGAATTGCCAATGATCTCCCCCTGCACCACCTGGGAGGCCAGGTAACGGTCCGACACCTCCTTGATCAACTTCAGTCCCAGAATATTGGACGGTCCAATGCCCTTTACCCGTGCCAGCTCCTCGGGGTTGGCTTCAAAAACCCCCTGGAGTGTCTTGAATCGGCCAAGGAGGGCCTTGGCCCGGTCTTTGCAGTCCTGACGCGGTGTGTTCAAGGTCAGCAGCAGCTCAATCACCTCATAGTCCAGAAATCCGGTCAGCCCATCCTTGAGGAACCGCTCCCGCAATCGTTTCCGATGCCCCTCCCCTTTATGGCTGCTCTGTGTCTCCTTCGTCATCGTCTCCATCATCCGCCGGTGAATCCGGAGCTATTTTAGGTTCCGGTTCAGAGGTTTCGGCATCATGCTCCGGCAGTTCATCCTCGGTGCCACGCTCCGGAAGTCCGTCCTCGGCATCATACTCCGACTGTCCACCCTCGGTGCCACGCTCCGGAAGTCCCTCCTCGGCATCATACTCCGACTGTCCACCCTCGGTGTCATGCTCCGAAAGCCCGTCCTCTTCCTGCTCTTCGGGCAGTCTTGCCGCCCCAATGAGTTTTTCCTGGGCAGCCAGATTGATCAGTTTGACGCCCTGGGTATTTCGGCTGATCACCGAGATGCTGCTGATGTCGGTGCGGATCAGTTTCCCCTTGTCCGTCACCAGCATCAGTTCATCTTTATCCTCCACCAGCAGCAGGGCCACCATCTGACCGTTGCGCTCGGATGTTCTGATGGAAAAGACCCCCTTCCCTCCCCGGGTCTGACATCGATACTCCTCAATGCTGGTGCGTTTGCCATAGCCGTTTTCCGTCACCGTCAACAGGGTCTCTCCGTGACTTAAGGCTTCCATGCCCACCACACGGGAATTTTTTTCACCAATTCGCATTCCCCTAACGCCCATGGAATCCCGTGACGTGGAACGGACCTCGGACTCATGGAATCGAATGACTTTTCCCCCATTGGATCCCAAAAAGATATCCATGGTACCATCGGTGATGAGGGCGGCAATGAGTTCATCGTTTTCATCAAGCTTAATGCCGATGAGTCCCCCGGACCGCGGTCGGGAATAGGCCATGAGATCGGTCTTCTTTACCCGCCCCATGGACGTGGCCATGACCACATAACTGTTCGGGGTGAATTCCGGCACCGTCAGTACCGTGGCAAGTTTTTCCCCCTCATCCAGATTCAGCAGATTGACAATGGCCTTGCCAAGGCTTGAACGGCTGGCCATGGGCAGCTCATACACCTTGGTCTGGTAGACCTTACCCATGTTGGTAATAAAAAGAAAGGTGTGGTGGGTGGAAGCCACAAAGAGATGCTCCACAAAATCATCCTCTTTGGTGCCCATGGCCATCTTCCCCTTCCCCCCCCGGTGCTGGGTCACATAGAGGGATACCGGGTTTCGCTTAATATATCCGCTTCGGGAAATGGTGACCACCATATCTTCTTCAGCAATGAGATCCTCAATATTGATATCACCGGTATTTTCAACAATGACGGTGCGCCGCTCATCGGAAAACTCCTCCTTAAGGGTCACCATCTCCTCTCTGATAATGCCTCTGACCACCTCGTCACTGGAAAGGATCTCCTGGAACCAGGCAATATCCTTGAGCAGTGCCGCATACTCTTCATCAATTTTATCCCGCTCAAGACCGGTGAGGCGCTGGAGACGCATATCCAGTATGGCCTGGGCCTGGATCTCCGACAACGTAAACGTCTCCATGAGCCCATCCCTTGCGATTTCCGGAGAACGGGAGCCCCGGATTAGCGCCACCACCTCATCAAGATGGTCCAGCGCCACCTTGAGTCCCTCAAGGATATGGGCCCGCTCCTGGGCTTTGTTCAGATCAAAACGGGTTCTCCTTAAGATCACATCCTTGCGATGCTTGACAAACTGCTCCAGCAGCTCTTTAATGGTAAAAAGCTCGGGGCGGTTATTGATGACGGCAAGGAAAATGATGCCAAAGCTTGACTGCATGTTGGTGTGCTTGTAAAGCTGATTGATCACCACCTCTGCCATCTGGTCCTTTTTCAGGCCAATGGCAATTCTCATGCCGTCACGATCGGACTCATCCCTTACAAAGGAGGCCCCTTCAATCACACGGGCTTTCATGAGTTCCGCTATTTTTTCCACCACCTTGGCCTTGTTCACCTGATAGGGCAGCTCCGTGACAACAATGGTTTCCCGATTGGTCTTCTTGTTCTCCTCCACATCAATTTTAGCCCGCATGACAACCACCCCGCGGCCGGTGGTATAGGCATCATGGATTCCCTTTTTACCGTATATCATTCCGGCGGTGGGGAAATCAGGTCCCGGGATATGGGTCATGATGTCGGCAATGGAGAGTGCGGGATTGTCCAGGAGTGCAATGATGGCGTTGGCCACCTCATTGATATTGTGAGGGGGGATATTGGTGGTCATGCCAACGGCAATACCCGAAGAGCCATTGACCAGCAGTGCCGGCAACCGGGTGGGCAATACAGAGGGCTCTTCCATGGTTTCATCGTAGTTGGGGATCCAGTCCACCGTCTCTTTTTCAAGGTCAGCCAGCATCTGATGGGCCACCTTTTTCATGCGGATCTCCGTGTACCTCATGGCCGCCGGTGAATCACCGTCAACGGAACCGAAGTTGCCCTGGCCATCCACCAGAGGGTATCGCATGGAAAAGCCCTGGGCCATACGCACAATGGTGTCATACACGGCAGCATCGCCATGGGGATGATACTTACCAATGACATCACCCACCACACGGGCAGATTTCTTGTAAGGTTTGTTCCAGTCATTGCGCAACTGGCGCATGGCAAACAGCACCCGTCGATGGACCGGTTTAAGACCGTCCCGAACATCGGGAAGGGCCCTGCCGATGATGACGCTCATGGCATATTCGAGATAGGACTGCTTCATCTCCTTCTCGATGCTTGTCACATTGTTGTCTTGGTTTATCATTCACTGTCCTTTAAGAACGTTACAACTAATATTAGAGATCCGGGCAAACAGATGCTTGACCTGGTAATCCCGGGATTCCCGACATCTGTGGACCGCAACACATTTCATAATGCCCCCTTTCCATCCACCCCACGACGATGAAAAAGGGAACCTTGCCCAGGGAGGGGACACCCTCTTGCCATGCATTCTGATGATAGAGTGGAGCCGGCCTGCAGAAACTTCAAGGAAGCACAACACAACATATGGAAAGTAAACGGCAGGGAAAGAAAGGACTCTTTTCAAACATAGGGCAAGATCCCTTGCCACACGCCATATGATAAAAAATGGACTTTAGCGCAGCACCGTCCACTGGGAGGGGGGGAGGGGTCAGGCAAAACCGAGTATAAAAATGCCTGGCAGATAAGGATATCTGCCAGGACGGATGACAACATGGAGGTGTAACCACCGCAATGGAAAGGGTCTTAGGTCGATGTCAGGTAAAAAACAGTATGAACTTCCCACTCTTCAGGGTGGTGCTCAGGCATGCAACATGGCTCCTCTGCTCCTCTTTCTTCGGCGGAAAGGTTTTTTTTCGCCTCCCCCCTCAGGAGCAGTGGAGTTCCCCCATATTTTTAAACCCGGCATTATTTATGGCCGATACACCCGATGGCTGCCAGTAGAAGCACGCATTCATAAATAATCACCTGAACAAAACTACCAAAAAAATGATATACAATGCCGCCGCCGATGATTGCCGGAACGGCGGAAAAAATCATGATACCCAGTTTCCTGCTGATGTCCATAGCTCCAAGTTCCCCCTGTTGTTGATACATGCCGGTTATCATTTAGAATCACTCCTGTTTTTACCACTGGGAGCGTTTCAAGTAAAGCAAAATCACCGTTCAATGACCATGGCCATACCCATTCCACCACCAATGCACATGGAGATGAGACCGGTGGCATACCCCTTTCGTTTCATCTGATTGATGGCGGTGACCATCTGCCGGGCACCGGTGCATCCAATGGGATGTCCCAGAGAGATACCGCTTCCCAGTTCATTGGGTTTTTCCACGTCAAGATTCAGTTCCCTCATGCATCCAATGGCCTGGGACGCAAACGCTTCATTGAGTTCCACCATCTCGATGTCACCCATGGTCATGCCGGTGCGGGAAAGCACCTTTCGAATGGCAGGCACCGGTCCCAACCCCATATAAGCCGGGTCAAGCCCGCCTGCGGCAAAGGCTTTTATCCTGGCCATCTTTTCAAGGCCCATGGCATCGGCTTTTTCTTCGCTCATGAGCAGCACCGCAGCTGCACCATCGTTGATACCCGAGGCATTTCCCGCCGTAACAGTGCCGTCTTTTTTAAAGGCAGGTCTTAACTTCCCCAATTTTTCCATGCTGGTCTCCATGGGCCGTTCGTCCGTGTCCACCACCACCTCTTTTCTGCGGTCCATGTATGTCACCGGAATAATCTCCTGGGCAAAGGTGCCGTCCTTCACTGCACCCAGTGCCCGGGTATGGCTCAACAGGGCAAGCTCATCCTGCTCCTGACGGGTAATGCCGTATTTTGCCGCAATATTTTCCGCCGTCAGCCCCATGTGGTAGCCATAGAAAATTTCATAAAGTCCGTCAAACACCATCAGATCATAGATATCACCGACACCGGTAAGCTCCATGCGATGTCCCCAGCGTGCCTTGGGCAGTGCCATGGGGGCGTTGCTCATGCTCTCTTGGCCTCCGGCCAGCACCACATCGGCTTCTCCGGTCATGATGGCCTGGGCACCAAGGGCAATGGCCTTCAGCCCGGAACCACATATCTTATTGGCGGTGAAGGCGGATGTATACCGGGGTATCCCTGCTGCAATCATGGCCTGACGTGCCGTATTTTGCCCCTGGCCTGCCTGGAGCACATTACCCATGATCACTTCATCAATGTGCACCGGAGTGAGGGTATCATCATAGTCATACCCCTTTTTCTCAAGGTCAATTTGGCCCTGATCTTTGAGGCTATCCGGCCCAAAGGCCTTTACGGCCTCATCGGCTTCAGGACGCAGTCCCACCCGTTTTAATACAGATTTCATCACCGTGGCACCAAGGTCTACAACAGGTACACTTTTTAAAGAACCGCCAAAGGATCCCACAGGCGTTCTCACACCACTTACGATCACGACATTTTTCATATTTCTGTCTCCGATATGTTGATGTTCCCCCAGTTCAAATGAGTTGTTCTCCATGCACAAGAGCATCCACAACCTCCAAGGGGGGCCATAAAATAAAACCAAGGTCTCTGTTTCACCAGTATCTCCGGCCCATGACACGGTTATACCAAGGTACAGGCACCATCACCTGATACCGTTACCGCCAAGATTCCATATCAAAATTAAACAAAACATACAAGGAATTCCGACTGGGGAGAGGCATACCAAATCACTTATCCCGGGCCTTATTTCTGAGGGCCATCCACGCATCCAGGCGCTTTTTCACCGTGGCTTCATATCCTCTGGCAGTGGGTTTATAAAAACAACGGTCCCTTATCTCCCGGGGAAGATACTCCTGGGGGACATACCCATCCTGGTAATCATGGGCATATCTGTATCCGACATTGTATCCCTGCTCTTTCATCAACCGGGTGGGGGCATTTCTGATGTGCAGGGGCACCGGAAGATACCCCGTTTCTTCCACCTCCTGCCGAACCGCTTTGCCCGCCATGTAAACACTGTTACTTTTAGGGGCCGTAGCCAGGTAAACGGCTGCCTGGCCCAGAGCATCATCCCCCTCGGGATGTCCCAGAAAGCGAAAGGCTTCCAGGGCATTCAAGGCAACGGTCAAGGCCCCAGGATCTGCAATGCCCACATCTTCCACGGCAAAGCGCACCATGCGCCGGAGCACATATAAGGGATCTTCTCCGGCACAAATCATGCGGGTCAGCCAATAAAGGGCACCGTCGGGGTCACTGCCTCTGAGGCTTTTGTGAAAGGCGGAGATAAGATTAAAATGCTGATCCCCGGATTTATCGTACCGCAATGCCTTTTTCTGGACCGCCAGCTCCACATCCGACAGGGATACGGCCAGGGCCGGGGATCCGGAGCCACCGGGGGGGCTTATGGGTCCACCGACCGCCGGGGTCATCTGCCGGGCAAAGGCGGCGACAGTTTCCAGGCTTGACAGGGCAATGCGCACATCCCCGTCGGCAGCGGATGCAATGTGGTCCAGGGCCTCCCCTGAAAAATCGAGATTCATGGTGCCAAGACCCCGATCCCGGTCGACTACGGCCCGCTCCAGAATGACCCGTATCTGTCGAACATTCAACCGTTTCAGGGCCACCACACGACACCGGGACACCAGGGCCGGAATCACTTCAAAGGAGGGATTTTCCGTGGTGGCACCCACCAGCACAATGAGTCCCTTTTCAACGTGGGGGAGAAATGCATCCTGCTGGGCCTTGTTGAAGCGATGGATCTCATCCACAAACAAAAGGGTCCGTCTGGCATGAAGCCGACGCTGCTCCTTTGCCGCCTCTATCACTGCGCGGATCTCCTTTATCCCGGAAAGCACCGCAGATATCTGAACAAAATGAGATCGGGTTTCCCTGGCAATAATACCGGCAATGGTGGTTTTTCCGCACCCGGGTGGTCCCCAGAGAATGACGGAGAAGACCCGGTCATTGGCAATGGATCGGTAGAGCACGGTGCCCGGCCCCACCACCTCTTCCTGCCCCACCACCTCATCAAGGGTGACCGGACGCATGCGATCGGCCAGGGGGGCCTGATTCAATACGCCTTTTGCCATACCCACATCAAACAGATCCATTTTACCTGTTTGCCCCGTCCCGGGCCCGTTTTTTCCGCTGCTGCTCCATGCGCTCCTTCTTTCGCCGGGTGTGAATTTTGGATTTTTTTGCCGTATATCGTTTGTCCACAAGGGTTTTTCCGGTAAATTCCAGCTTTCCGGTCTTCTCACGAAAGTAGAGATTGATGGGGGTTTTTTCCAGCTCCGCCATCTCCCGGATCTGGTTGATCAGATACCGTTTATAAGAAAAATGCACCGCTTCGGGAAAGTTGACAAAGCAGACAATGGTGGGGGGCTTCACCGACACCTGGGTGGCATAGAAAAACTTCAGCCGTTTTCCCTTGTGCAGCGGGGGCTCTGTGCGGTAGATGGCATTTTCAATGATTCGATTGAGCAATCCGGTATTAATGCGGTAATTATACTCTTCATAGATGGCTTCCACCATGGAGAGCAGTTTATGGGTCCGCTGGCCTGTCAGCGCGGAAATGGTGATGGCCGGCGCAAAGGATAAAAATTTGGATTTCATGCGCAGGTCTTCCATAAAAAGCTTCTGATCCTTGTTTTCCGCCTCCACCAGATCCCACTTGTTCAGAACAAAAAGTGCTCCGCACCCCCTGTCATGGGCATACCCTGCAATGGTGATGTCCTGGTCGGTGACCCCTTCACTGGCATCAATGAGAATCAGAGCCACATCACAGCGATCAAGGCTTTTCAATGCCTTGAGGATGGAATATTTTTCAATGCGTTCATGGACCTTGCCCTTGCGTCGAATCCCCGCCGTATCAATAAGTCGAAAGGTCCGGCCATCCTTTTCAAGGGTCAGATCAATGGCGTCCCGGGTGGTTCCCGCCTTCTCGCTGACCACCACCCGCTTTTTCCCGAACAGACGATTGATCAGGGAGGATTTGCCCACATTGGGCCGACCGGCCACGGCAATACAGATCTCCTGTTTCCCGTCCTCTTCCCCGGGTTCAGGCGGTTCTCCAAACAGAACCTCATCGGTCAAAACGGAAACCAGTTCATCCATGAAGGTGGGAACCCCCACCCCATGCTCGGCAGACACCGGGAAGAAGCGATCCATGCCCAGGGCATAGAATTCAGCCAATTCGTCCCGCTGCCGGGAGTTTTCAATTTTATTGATCAGGTAAAAAACCGGCTTGTCGCTTTTTCTGAGAATCTGCACCAGATCCAGGTCAAAGGGAGAAAGCCCCCCCCTGCCGTCCAGCACCAGAACGATGACATCTGCCTCGTCCACCGCCATCTCCACATGCTCTCTGATCTCTGCGGCAAACTGATCATCATCATCCACAAGGAATCCACCGGTATCCACCACGGTGAAGGGAATCTCATCCCACTGGGCATCGGCATAATGCCGATCCCTTGTCACCCCGGGAAAATCATCCACAAGGGCATTGCGGGATCGCGTCATTCTATTGAAAAGGGTTGATTTGCCGACATTGGGTCGCCCCACAAGGGCCACAATGGGTTTCATTGGATAGAACCTCCGAAGTTAAAACAGGTCACACCATAATCCTCCGGGGACCTCGCTGTCTGTTCCGGTGACCCGGAGCGTTGGCAAGTCCGGTTATGGTTAAAAAAGACTATAACACAAACACAAAAAAAGCCCCGGGGAAAATCCCGAGGCTTTCTATTTTTTATTTAATGATGAAAAAGATGGCGTCCCCAAGGGGATTCGAACCCCTGTCGCCGGCGTGAAAGGCCGGTGTCCTGGACCGGGCTAGACGATGGGGACGCAGCATCATTTTTGGGTGGTGGGCCGTACTGGGCTCGAACCAGTGACTCTCTGCTTAAAAGGCAGATACTCTACCGACTGAGTTAACGGCCCCCAAAAACAAAGCGAACTTATACTTTCCTGGATTCCTTGTCAACTGTTTTTTTCAAAATCCCGGGGGCAGCCAGGGCTATTTTTTCCAGAACTCCGGAACCATCAAAACGATCATGGTGTAGATCTCCAGTCTTCCCAGCAACATACACCACAAAAGAAGCCATTTACCCGCCAAAGGGATATGGGCAAAATTATCCACCGGCCCCACCGTGCCAAAGCCGGGGCCGATATTGCCGATACAGGAGGCCACGGCCCCCAGGGAGGTGAGCATGTCAACCCCCATGGCTGACAAGAGGAGACTGCACAGCACAAACAAAAGAAGGTAAAGCCCCAGGAACCCCATGATACTCTTGAGGACATGATCGGGAACCACCGCATCATTGACCTTCACCTGGGCCACACTCCGGGGATGGATAAGGGTAAACAGCTCCCGATAACAGTACTTCATGCATACCATGAGACGGGCGCATTTCATCCCACCGCCGGTGGAGCCCGCCGATGCCCCCACAAACATGCAGATGAAGATAATCAGCTGGCTCAGCCCCGGCCACACCTCATAATCCGCCGTGGCATACCCCGTTGTGGTGACAATGGAAACGATCTGAAAGGAGGCATACCGAAATGCCGTGCCAAGGGTATCATAAACCGTGCCATAGAGATTGAGGGTGACTACCAGGGTGAGCCCCAGACACATCAAAAGAAAAAAACGGCACTCGGAATCCCGCCAGAAAATCAGTGTGCGCCCCCTCAACAGCTGATAATGAAGGGAAAAATTGATGCCGGCCAGCACCATGAACAACACAAAGACAAAATCCAAATAGGCACTGTCAAAATGGGCCACAGAGGCATTTTTAGTGGAAAATCCTCCGGTGGGCATGGTGGTGAAGGCATGGCACAGGGCATCATAAAGTCCCATGCCCCCCCCCATTAAAAACAGCACCTGCAGCAGGGATATCAGGGCATAAACATACCACAAAATTTTGGCGGACTCACTGAGCCGGGGAGTGAGCTTGTCCGGCACCGGACTTGGCACCTCGGCTTTAAACAGCTGCATCCCCCCCACCCCCAGAAAGGGCAGAATGGCAAGGGAGAGCACAATGATGCCCATTCCCCCCAGCCATTGAATGAAACTGCGCCAAAAAAGAAGACTCTTGGAAACGCCCTCTATATTGGTAAACACCGAAGACCCGGTGGTGGTAAACCCGGACACCGATTCAAACACCGCATCTGTGAAACAGGGAACCGCATCCCCGAAATAGAAAGGCAATGCACCGAAAAAACCAATGGCGGTCCATCCCAGCGCCACAATGGCGATGCCTTCCCTGGGGTTGATATATTCAATGTCGGGTCTTCTGGATCCAAAAAAGAGAAGTAACCCGGTGCACACTGTACACCCCATGGACAGACCAATGGCCATAAGGCTCCCGTCATGATAGACCACACTGCACACCAGGGGAAACACCATGACCACCCCCAGAAAAACCAGCAAAATACCGACAATATCTCCGACATAGGGCCATCGCATCAAAAAAACTCCAGTTTAACCGTCAACATCTTCTCAAGCTTGTGTACCACCTGACGTCTGGCAAAAATAATAATTCTGTCCCCCGGCTCCACCACACTGTTCCCGGAAGGAATCATGATGGCATCCTCCCGAATGATGGATACCAGGATGGCACCCTTGGGAAAGGATATTTTTTTCAGGGGCCGGCCGGTGATGGCCGATGTCTCAAGGGCAATGGCCTCAATCATTTCCGCCTCCTCCCCCAGCACCGATATGGCTGACAATATTTTCCCCTTTCGGATATCATGGAGAATGGAGCTGATGGCCGACAATCGGGGACTGACTACCTTTTGCAGCCCGATGGTGGACATCAGAGGAATATAACTGAACTTGCTCACCTTGGTAATGGTACTCTTGACCCCCAGATTCTTGGCCAGCAGGGAGACCAGAATGTTGGTCTCCTCATCATTGGTAAGCGCCACCAGCACATCCACATCCCCCACATTCTCTTCCAAAAGAAGATTCTGATCCGACCCGTCTCCATGGAGCACAACGGCCTTTGTCATCACTTCGGAGAGCACATGGCACCGCTCCAGGTTGGACTCAACAATCTTGGTGTGAATGCA
This sequence comes from uncultured Desulfobacterium sp., assembly GCA_963668575.2. Classification (GTDB taxonomy): domain Bacteria; phylum Desulfobacterota; class Desulfobacteria; order Desulfobacterales; family Desulfobacteraceae; genus Desulfocicer. The sequence goes on from OY764894.2 coordinate 4,984,938, forward strand.
CTCCTTTTCAAGGAGAAAGGCCAGCCGTTCCCCAATACGCCCCCCCCCCACGATCATGACCCGGCGCAGGGGAATTATTGTTCTGTCAAAAAGCGCAACAGTTTCCTTTAACCGATTGTTTTCACATATAAAATAGACAAGATCCCCCGCTTCCAGACGGTGTTCTCCCCGTGGAATAATAAGCTCCTGACGTCTGACCACCGCTGCAATCAAAGGTCTGGTCTGGCCGAACATGGATGCAAAGTCCTTGAGCCGAACACCGGCCATGGGAGAGTGTTCATCCAGCCGCAACCCCACAAACTTCACCCGCCCCTCCACCATCTCTCCCATGTCCACGGCAGCGGGAATTTTCATTAATCGATAGATGGTTTTCACCACTTCAATTTCAGGATTTATCACCGTGTTGATGTGGGGCGGGGCCTGTTTGAACGTATCATGGTAATTGTCATAATGGGCATTGCGAATGCGGGCCAGGGTTCTCGTGGCTGGGGAGAGCATGTCCGCCATGAGGCATGCCACCAGGTTGGCTTCATCGCTGTCTGTTACGGCAAGCAGAATTTCAGCCTGACGGATACCGGCTTTTTCCAGAATCTCCGGAGAACTTCCCGACGCGGTAATCCCCTGGACATCCAGATTTTCAGTGACCCTGCGAATGGCTTCCACCGATTTATCAATGACCACCACATCCTTGTTTTCAAAGGCGAGACGACTGGCAATGTGATACCCCACCTCCCCTGCTCCGACAATAATGATTTTCACTGCCTGACTCCTAAGATATGATAAAAACAACTCTACGACAAGGCTTTGCCAACCCTCCTACAACATCCCGCCAGCCCTCTGGCAAGGTCCGGGATGATCAAGAAAAATATCACCAGGTGCAGCCGGGGCGTTAATGTGTGGATGTACTACATGCGCCTTTCAGTGTCAACCATAAGCCCCCACAAGACTTTACTCTTGAAACCGGACGGGATATAACATATAGAAACCGAACGTCAGGAATAACACCATGAGTATCACGATATCACAACACCTGCAATTTCAGAGAAAGGCCCCCATGACAAACGAGAAAAAAAAAGGCAAGGCAAAAAAAAAGGAACCGGAAGAAAAAGTGGATCCCCAGCGACGTATGGCATTGGAGAGTCTTCCACCCCACCTTCGGGAACAGATGACACCCGAGGAGGTTGATCTGTTTCTCCATGCCGAGGCATGGCCGGAAACATTGATGAAAAAAATGGAAGAGTTCATCGTCTCCCCAGACTGAAAAAGGCCATGGCCTCCCAAAGGAGGACCATGGCCCTGAAAACCTGGTGGTCTTTTTTTTATAACCCCCATGCCCTGGCGGGCACAACGAAGATAGAAAATGGCATTATGCCGCCCCCCCCCCGACGGGCAATGGTCCCGGACCGGAACTGTAGACAGCTCGATTGTCCGGTTCCTATTGCCCATCGGGGGGGCGGCTCTGCTGAGGTTGCCTTGGAGGCTGCCTTTTCATATAAAAACATACATGGCAGAAAAACCTGCCACAACGAAAAACGAAAGTCCTTTAATTCCAGTATGTTGGTGAGACTTTCATATAAAAAAGTATAGGCAAGCCTAACATTTTTTTAAACTTCGTTGTGGGCGAACCTGGGTCCCAAATCACGGTCCGCCCGTGGCGGTTATATTGTCGGTCTGCCTTTTTTTAAGTTATCCTGCTATGGCCTCGGTGAGTTCCGGCATGAACTCCAGGATATCGGCAACAATACCCAGATCAGCCACCTGGAAGATGGGTGCTTTGGGGTTCTTGTTGATGGCGACGATATAGGGATTTCCCTTTATACCGCCCATGTGCTGGAAGGACCCACTGATGCCAAGGGCCATATAGACCTTGGGTTTGACGGTCTGACCGGAGGTTCCCACCTGACGGGATTTTTCCAACCATTTGGCATCCACAATGGGCCGGGAGCAGGAGACAACGGCTCCCATGGCTTCGGCCAGCTCCTGGGCCACTGCAATGTTATCTTCTTCTTCAATACCACGGCCAATGGAGACCAGCAGATCGGATTTGGTGATATCCACATCTCCCACTTCCGCTTCCACCACTTCAAGGAATCGACGTTTGGCACTGAGATCTCCGGCATCTGCGGACTTGTCCACCACGGTCCCACCGGCCGCACTGCCATCCACCGGCGTAAAAGCCCCCCCGCGGATGGTGATAACAGCCCCAGCTGAGATATCGCAACTCACATGAGTGCTCACAGCCCCCCCAAGTTCCTGGCGAATCACCGTGAGCAGCTTGCCGTCACAGGCATCAACGCCCACCACATCGGCCACAAAGGCGGCATCCATCTTAATGGACAGCCCCGGAGCCAGATCCATTCCCAATGTATTGTGGGGCAGCAGTACAACGGCATTGGCCGGCAGTACATTGACAAGGGCCTTTCGAATCACCTCGGCATTGGGATAGGCCAGGGCTTCGTTGTCTATTTTGATCACCGATGAATAGATACCGGTCATGGCTTCCACCACCGCGTCCAGATCGGCACCGGAACCGGTGACAACAGCTGTAAGAGCGGCGTTGGCATCCATCTTCTTTGCGGCTTCGGGATATTCCATGGCAATATCTTCGGCAACGCCTGCCTTGTGGGGTATGTATGCAAATAATTCAGCCATTATGCGAGCCCTCCCTTGCTTTTAATTCTCTCAATGAGCTGGGCAATAATTTCCTCGGTGGAACCTTCCAGCATCTCTGCGCCGTCGCCCATATCCGGCACAAAATAATCCACCCGTTTCACCTTGGCACCGGCATCCCCCACCGTGGATGCGTCCAGTCCCAGATCAGCGGCGCCCTTCACCGGGATATCCACCTTGGCCACCTTTCGGATGCCTCGGATACCCACATATCGGGGTTCATTGATACCGGTCTGAATGGACAGCACACAGGGCAGATCCATCTCGTTCATCTCCTGGTTACCGCCTTCAATCTCGCGACCCACTTTTATGGTGGACCCACCGTCCGTATCCACCTTGTTCACCAGAGATGCATAGGGATAATCCAGCATGGCCGCCAGCATGCCACCCACCTGCCCAGCCCCTTCATCTGCCTGGGCACCGGTGAGGATAAGGTCGTAATTGCCTTTTTCCACCTCAGCTTTAAGAATGGTGGCAATACCCTTTCCATCAGACCCCTCAAAGGCATCATCACTTAAAAGGATGCCGTTGTTGGCACCCATGGCCATCTCCCGGCGGAGCACCTCTTCGGACTCATCATCCCCCACCGTGACCACGGTGACATTGCCGCCCACTCGGTCCACAATCTGAATAGCCTCTTCAACTGCATAGTTATCCCATTCGTTGACGGAATAAACCAGATCATCTCGATCAAGATCATTTCCGGCACTATTGAGTTCAAATTCATTCTCAGCAGTATCGGGCACTCGCTTGACACATACCAAAATCTCCATTATGACCTCCAAATTAAAGTAAAAAATTTATAAAATTATTTTTTTATATGAAAGAGTAGGCGAACCTAATATTCTTTCAAGCTTCATTGTGGGCGAACCCGGGTCCCAAATCCCGGTCCGCCCGTGGCGGTTATATTCATGCCAAGTGCTGTTCGATGAGAAGGGTCAGATCCATGGCCTCAATCTGTCCTTCCTTGCCGGCCACCTTGATGCCATCCTGAATATTCACAAGACAGAAGGGGCAGGCCGTAACAATGACAGTAGCACCGGCCTCAGCAGCCATATTCACCCTTAAAACGCCCATGCGGACCTCTTCTTCCGGTTCGTAAAACAGCATAAGCCCACCGCCGCCACAGCAGAAGGAACGGTCCCGACTTTTCTCAAGTTCAACCCGACGAAGACCTTCAATGGCATCCAGGGCCTCCCGGGGATCTTCATATACCCCATTGTGACGTCCCAGATAACAGGGATCATGGTAGACATACACTTTTTCCGGGTTCATGGCAGGCTTCAGGGTCAGGGCTCCTGATTTGATCTTTTCCGTGATCACCTGGCTGATGTGTTTCACCGGGGGCAATCCCTTGTAGTCATTTTTCAGAGCGTTAAAGGCATGGGGATCTGCAGTGACAATTTGTTTCACGCCCGATTCCAGGATGGCCTCGGTGTTCTGGCTCTTGAGATTCTGAAAAAGCATCTCTTCACCAAACCGAACCACCTCATTGCCGCTGTCCTTTTCCGCTTTACCCAGAATACCGAAGTCAACACCGGCCCGGGTCAGAATGGTGGCGGTTCTTCTGGAAATTTCCTGGATGTTGTCATCATAGGAGGAGATACTGTCCACAAAAAACAAGGTGTCTGCTGTGGCGCCCTTTTCCAGGATCTTTACTTCGCACTGCGCTGCGAACTCTTTTTCATTTGCCCAGTCCGCCCGCTTTTTCTCCATCAAGCCATAGGGGTTCCCTCTTTTTTCCAGGGCCTTCAGGGGTTTTTGCAAAGACTGGGGAACCATGCCTTCATCCACCATACCCCGGCGGAGATCCACCATCTTATCAATATATTCGATGCCGATCGGACACTCCTCTTCACAGGCACCGCAGGTGGTGCATGACCAGATTTCGTCCTCGGTGTAAATATCCTCCACCAGCAGGTTGCTCTTATAAATTTCACCGGACATGGGATAATTTTTAAATATCAGATCCCTGGCCTTAATGGTGATAAACCGGGGAGACAGAGGACGTCCCACGGCATTGGCCGGGCACTGGTCCGAGCATCGGCCGCAGTCGGCACATGAATAAAAATCGAGCATGTGCTTCCAGGTAAAGTCTTCCAGGCGCTTCACACCAAAGGACTCCAGTTCGTCCAGTTGCTCTTCTGAGACACCATACTTCACCGGCTTGATATTGCCCTTTTTCACCCGCATGAAAAACACATTGAAAATGGAGGTGATGACATGGAAATGTTTCCCCATGGGGAGAAAACATAAAAAGAAGAAAAAGGTCAAATCATGGATATAATACATGAGGATGTGAAGGCCCTGCAGTGCCCCCTGGGACATACCGGCGACCAATTTTTTGAAAATCCACACCAGGGACAGGGGAGCCAGAAAAACCCCATGCCCGGAAGCGGCCTCTTCTGCCGCCACCTGGGTGGCTTCAAAAAAACTTTCGGAAATCATCAGAGTGGAGATAAGCCCAAGGACGAATACCGCCTCGGCCGTGTGATCCTTCCCATACTTTTCGGGTACTGAATAGCGTGCCGGTTTCACCACAAGACGTCGATAGGCGGCCACACAACAGGCAATGAGTACCGCCGTGGCCGCATAATCTTTAAAAAAGTTATACACACTGCCCAGGATACCGTCAAAACCAGGCAACACAAATCCATCGGAAAGCCCAATGATCACAAGGGAGGTGGATCGGATGGATAAAATAAGAAAGCCTGCAAAAATAACAATGTGGCAGATGCCTGCCAGTCGATACCGTGGCTGCCGGTACTGCGCCAACCAGATCACTGCCAAATTTTTTATTCGCCTGGGGATGTCATTGAATCGACTATCAGGTGCAGCCTTTACCAGAGGGGCCAATCGACGGGCTATGATATAGGCAAACAACCCGACACCCACAACAGGTATCAAAAAGGAAAAAATGGCAGCGGGAAAAATCCCGAAAAACTTAAAACTTGCCGGACCAATCAGTGGTAACATGTTCGTGACTCCATAATAATAATAAAATATTAATATTTAACGATTGCCTTATTTTTGTATAACCGCCACGGGCGGACCGGGATTTGGGACCCGGGTTTGCCCACAACGAAGCATAAAATTAATGTTAGGCATGCCTACACTTTCTTATAAAAAACTGCCACGGGCAGACCGCATTGGGGACCTGGGTCTGCCCACAACAAATATTGAAAGACCTGTGACGTACACCGGGGACTTTCATATAAAACCGCCATGTCGGCCCACCGACACAACGAATAATGGAAATTGTATTATGCCGCCCCCGGCGGGTGATCGGCACCATTGGATCTCTCCCCTCCACATCTCTAATCAAGAAGGACAAAAAAATCAAGAAAAAAAGGTATTTAGGAAAAGAATATCATTTATGTCATATATCCCGTTTATCTTTTTCGGATGCCGCCAAGATAAAGATCCACCAGGGGATCCGCCATGACAGTGAGATCATATTTTCCTTCACCAGCCACCCATGTATTAATGACCCCCTCCACGGCACCCAAAACGAATCGCTTCACAAGACCGATGAACAGATCCTGTCTCAGAAGCCCTTCCATCTGCCCCAGCTCAATGATCTCGGTGAGAAAATCAAGATACAACCTGGAAATATCCTTCATCTGAAGGGCAATATTTCTGAGATATCTCACCTCGGACTGAAAAATAATCGCCATATTTATGTCGTTCTGAAATTCTTTAAGATGACACCGGATTAAATTTCTGAGTTTTTCTTCAGCGCCCTCTGAGACGTCCACGGCACTTCGCATCTTTTCAAAAAAAGCAGCGGTTTTGAACTGAATATACTGGTAAAGGACATCGTCTTTATTCTTAAAATAGAGATAGATGGTTCCATCTGCAACCCCCGCCTCCTGGGCAATCTGGGAGATGGTCGCCTTATGGAATCCAAGCCGTGCAAACACGGCACCGGCTCCCTCAAGTATGGTGGAATATTTTTCGGATTTCTCTTTTGACAAAATAAATTTATCCTTTCTCAGAGTGACACAGCAAATGAATTCATATTCATACTCACTACCAAACCTTCTTCACCATTGTCAAGGGAATAATTTATTTAAATCAATCATAAGCATGCTGTTTTTAAATAAAAAATCACAAACATCGTTTATAACCAGAAACAAACCCTTCATTAATATCCGACAAGACACAATGAGTACTCATTCATTTGAATGGAACCACTTGATTTTTTCCCCATTTCATGCAACAAAATCAACAGAAAATATTAAATTTAAATAAGGAGGCTCTATGTCCGTTCTCACCCATCATACCGATTTTGAAGCTGCCCTGGATCTGGGCAGGCCCCCCACCATAAAAGCACTCTTCCCCCACTCCCGGGCATTGATTGTCAGTGGGAAATACATTGACAGGGCACTGACCCGTAAGGGAAAGGCCATGACCATTGCCGCCAACGGCAGAAACTTTTTTGTTCTTGAGGGGGCTCTCATGGCAGCCCAAAGGGCCAATGCCGCCATTATCATCGAAATTGCCAGATCCGAAGGGGGCACCGGGGCCTATTGCGCCGTGAATCTCTGGAACATTGCAAGGCAGGTGGATTTCATCTGCAACCAAAAGGAAATTTCCATTCCCGTGGCCATTCACGCCGACCATTTTGGAATTAAATCCATGGCCGATGTGGATCAGGCAAAAATTGAGATTCCCACCCTTTTTGAGGCAGGAATTACCTCCATTGCCATTGACGCATCCCACATGCCCGATGACCAAAATCTTCTGGCCAATCTGGCCCTGGCCCCATTTATCCCCAGTTGGGCCGGCCTTGAAACGGAAGTTGGGGAAATAAAAGGGAAATTGGGACTATCCACGGCCCAGGAAGCCCTGTTTCTCATCCAGGGACTCAATGCCCACGATATTTTCCCCAACTGGATTGCCCTGAACAACGGCACCACCCACGGCATTGAAGCCAGCGGTTCCGGTATCGATGTCCCTTTGACCAAAGAGATTCATGGGGCTCTGTTAAAATACAAGGTCTCCGGAGCCCAGCACGGCACCTCCGGCAACAGCTCGGAGAGGCTCAAGGCCATTGCCGCCGAAACCCGAACCACCAAAGCCAATGTGGCAACAGCCCTGCAGATGATCTCCTGGGGGGTGGAAGTCAATGATTACGGGAATGCCATTCTGGACGATGAGGGGAACTTCGTCAAAGTTAAGGGAAAGGGGATGTCCCAAAAAATGTGGGATGAGATGCACTCTTTTGCAGACAAGAACAAACTGAAGGGGGGAGACTTCAAGAAGCTCAACCTTCCCTTTGAACCTCGATTCCTGGCCCAGCCCCGGGCCATCAGGGAGCGCATGTCACTGGGGGTGGAACGCTTTGTTCACACGCTTCTGACAGAGGTCTTCAATGCCGGAGATACCGCACCAATTGTCATGGAGGATATCATCAGCACAGGCTCCTTTGACCCCGGCCCCCAGGCAGAACGAATTGAAGATCCGGCCCAGTGGACACTGGATAAAATCCATGAAAAAGCAGCACTGCTCCAGTCGGACAAAGGACCTGAGGGTGATTTTGACGATTAAACAAAGGAGAGATTTTCCATGACGGTACCTGCCTACCAAATACAGAACATTCTAACCCTTTACTGTCGGAAGCTGGAGCAGTCATGGCATCACACCGAAGACCGTGAGACGTCACTGCCCTGGAAAATCAATGTCATTGCCCAGAGCAAAAAGGAGAGTGTTATAAATAAGGTGACAGAGAGCATCATTACCAAAATAACCCAGATGGGGCCTCGCCAGTACATGGAACTGCATGCCAGGGACGACGGCCCGTCCACAATGCCGACAGTACGGTTGTCCCGGGGAAGGTCCCATCCGTTTTCATTCACCGTTCTGGAAAAAGGAAATATCCGCAGACTAAAGACCATTACGCCGGGTAACAATGACGATTGAGCCCCCAACGTCCTGGCCCATGCCCACGATCAGCTCTTTCTCACCTTCACGCCCCTCCGGGACAGAAAGGATTTGATCTCTTTGATGGTATAGGTACCAAAATGAACCATGGAGGCGATGAGAGCGGCATCGGCCCGGCCATGGGTCAGCACATCGGCCAGGTGCTCAGGTGTACCGGCCCCACCCGAGGCAATCACAGGGATGTTGACATTTTCCGAGATCATTCGGGTCAGCGTCATCTCATAGCCATCCTTGGTGCCGTCGGCATCTATGGAATTCAGACAAATTTCCCCGGCGCCCAGGGACTGTCCTTTTTTAGCCCACTCCAGGGCATCCATTCCCATATAGGTGCGTCCGCCATTGATCACAATTTCATATCCCGACGGAATCCCCGGCTTCTCTCCCACATGTTTGACATCCATGCCAAGGACCACGCACTGGTTACCAAAGGCCCGGGCCCCCTGGGAGATGATGTCGGGATTTTTCACCGCCGCGGAGTTGACACTCACCTTTTCCGCACCGGCCAGAAGAACGGCCCGCATATCTTCCAGGGTTCGGATGCCTCCGCCCACGGAAAAAGGGATGAAGATCGTCCGGGCCACCTTTTTCACCACATCAATCATGATATCCCTTTTTTCATGGGATGCCGTGATGTCATAAAACACCAGCTCGTCAGCACCTGCCTCGTAGTAAAACCGGGCCATCTCCACAGGGTCGCCGATATCGATATTGTCTTTAAACTTAATGCCCTTGGTTGTCTTGCCTTCCCGTACATCCAGACAGGGAATAATTCGTTTACTTAGCATGGTGCCCACTCACAAAAATTTTTCAGAATTAAAAGACCGGGTTTACCACTTTTTTCCAGATGAAACTGGGTGGCAAACAGATTGTTTTTTCCCACGGCAGAGGCAAAGGAGATGCCGTAATCCGTGGTTCCGAACACGGCATCATCACTGTCTGGCACCGGAAAATAGGAGTGAACGAAATAAAATTCATCCTCCTTACCCACACCGGTAAAAAGGGGATGGTCCTGAACGACCTTAAGCCCGTTCCACCCCATGTGGGGCACCTTGAGGTAGCCCTCCTGCCCCTGATCCGCCGGCATGGTGTCGGAAAAGGCCCTGGCGCTCCCCGGAATCAACCCAAGACAGGTGGCACTGTTCTCTTCACTGCTCTCCATGATGATCTGGCATCCCACGCAGATACCCAGCATGGGGGTTCCTGCGGCAAACACCTCTTTCAGGGCCACATCAAGCCCCCTTTCACCCATGATCTCCATGGCAGCACCGGCAGCCCCCACCCCCGGAAAAATCACCCGTTCAGCGGCAACGATCTGTGCCGGATCATCGGTGATGACACATTCATAAGAGAGAAATGACACGGCCCGGGCCACACTTGTTAAATTTCCTGCACCATAATCTACGATTGCAATCATACGCTCTTTTTCGCCTTATCCCATAAATGTTCAAGCTCCTGCCGGGGCACGTCTTTCAGTGCAAGCCCCCGGCAGGTAAGCTCATTTTCCATCCTTCGATATCGTTTTTCAAATTTATCCGTGGAGCGGGCCAGGGCGGTTTCCGGATGGATTTTTGCAAGCCGTGCCACATTGGTCAGGGTGAACATCACGTCACCAAACTCAGTGGCAATGTGATCCTGATCCCCTGAGGCAAGGGCCTCCTGAAATTCCGACAGCTCTTCTTGAACCTTTTCCAGCACCTGGTCCATACCGGACCAGTCAAATCCCGCTCGAACAGCTTTTTCAGACACTTTGTAGGCCCGCAGCAACGGCGGCATGCCAGAAGGAATGGCATCCAGCACCGATGCGCCAACGGTCTTGCCTGACGATCTCTTTTCTTCCCCCTTGATCTCTTCCCATCGATCCCATAGCTGTCGTTCGTTTTCAAGGGTGGCCTGGGCATACACATGGGGGTGACGACGCACCATCTTGGCAGCAATGGCTTCCACACTCTCCGATATCTCAAACCCCCCTTTTTCACGATAGAGTTCGGCAATGAAAAGCAGTTGAAACAGGACATCCCCCGTCTCTTCGCACACACCCTCCTCATCCCCCTCTTCAATGGCTTCCAGAAGTTCATACACCTCTTCCACAAGACATTTCCACATGGTTTCCGGTGTCTGCTTCCGATCCCATGGGCAGCCCTTTTCCCCGCGCAGGGTGCGGATGATCTGCGTCAGTTCGTTTATGCCCTTGTTTTGGCAGTCATATTCTGTTTTTCCCAAAATGCCTTCATCCTTTTCATCTTTATCAGAAATTCGGTTTTAATCTCACTGTCCACCAGGAGAGATGCCCATCGGGAAACCTCGCCCAGGTAGGGGGAGAGACGGGAGGTGGCTATCCACTCATTCTGCCCGGGGATGAAGGTGGTGGCAATGATAAAAATCACCACACATATCAATACCCCCTTTGCCGCACCAAAGATCATACCACACAATCGATCCACCCACCCCAGAAATGCAATTTTCAAAAAATAACGAATCAGGGTGGCCACAAGTCCCACCCCCACGACGATCACCATGAAAAGCAGAAAAAAACTCAATAGGTGACGGTATATTTCCGTATCAATCCATGGTGTTAACAGGTCTCCCACCATGGGATAATAAACGGACCCGCCATAGAATCCGGCCATCACCCCTGCAATGGAAGCAATCTCTTTGACAAATCCCCGGAACAAGCCCCGAACCAGGCCCAGGACAACGATAATCATCACAATAATATCAAAGGAATTCATCTCTTCACCATTTTGGAAGGTGGTTTTCATTATGGCCATTTTTCAGCGGATGTCATCCGCCGGCCCTGATGGTCGAATTTGAACCTTGTGCCCATACCATATCAGATAAGGTTTAATTAGCAGGAGCCACTCCACTGCGTCAAGATTTTTTATTGACCTTTTCGCCGGGAGAGTGCACTCTATGGGGCATGAAACAACTGACATTCGATAATATCTCCCTGGCACGGGAGCTTTTCGGCCAACACAACGAGCACCTGGCACGGGTGGGCGACGGTGCAGGGGTTAAAATTGATGCCAGGGGCAATACCCTGACCCTGAGGGGGGATGCCCCACAGATTGCGGTGGCGGAATCCATACTGAACCAGCTCTATGAACTGCTTCAGAAGAAATTTTCCCTGCAACCCGCAGATGTCGAGGCCGCCATCCGGGCCATATGCCATGATCCCTCCTGTCGTATCAGGGAGATGTTTCTCAACACTATTTTCACCACAGTGAAAAAAAAGCCCATCACCCCCAGGAATAAAAACCAGCAGCGGTATTACAAGGCAGTAAGGCACAACGACATTGTCTTTGCCATTGGCCCAGCCGGCACAGGAAAGACCTACCTTGCCGTTGCCATGGCCGTGGCGGCCCTCTCCCGGGGGGAGGTCAACCGGATTGTTCTGGCCCGTCCTGCAGTGGAAGCCGGTGAAGCACTGGGATTCCTTCCCGGCGATCTGGCAGAGAAGATCAATCCTTACCTGCGTCCCCTGTACGATGCGCTCTATGATATGCTCTCCTTTGAGAAAGCAAGGGAGATGATTGAACAGGGCACCATTGAAATTGCACCTCTGGCCTTCATGCGTGGCAGAACGCTCAACAATGCATTTATTATCCTGGATGAAGCCCAAAATACCACCTCACAGCAGATGAAAATGTTTTTAACCCGCATGGGTTTCAGCTCCCAGGCGGTCATCACCGGTGATATTACCCAGATTGATCTTCCCACAGGAAAACCGTCAGGATTGGTGGAGGCAAAGGAGCTGCTCCATGGAATAGAGGGGCTTGAGTTCATCCTTTTCACCAAATCCGATGTGGTGCGGCACCAACTGGTCTCCAGAATAATTGATGCCTATGAAAAACAGTAAGGTGTTCCATGAAATCTGACAACAGATTCCACGCCGTGTCCGTTTTTATCGGTACAAACCCCGCCGTACTCTGGGCATTGCTGATCTGCATCACCCTGGTGGTAAGCATGGTTCTGGGCCCTGATGAGACTCACATCACCGAGGTCTACCGCCTGGGAGACATAGCAGAGAGAGATATCAAGGCGCCCAAGGATTTTTTCATTGAGGACAGGGATGCCACCCTTTTAAACCGGCAGGCCACCATCCGCACCATCCCCTTTGTCTATGACTACGATCCGGGCTTATATCAGCGCATTACCCAGCGGATCGACCAGGCCTTTGCCATTCCCCGGGAACTGTTCATCCAGGGAGGCGAAGATGCCCCCCCCACTCTTGCCATGGTCATGGCCGGCAGAGAAAAATTTGAGGAGATGCTTGGCATACCCATCAGCAAAGGGGTTTATACGATTCTATATAAAAGCCAATTTTCCCAAGAGGTTCCCCAACTTATCCAAACCATTCTCAAAGAAATTCTCGACAACGGCGTGGTGGCCAACAAGGAGCTTCTTCTCAAGGAAGAAGATAAGGGAATCCTTTTAAAAACCATTGATTCCTCCGAGGAGCGTCTGGTGACCAGCCTTAAGTCCTATTATGGCCCGGACCAGGCAAAAACCATGGTAAGAATCGTTGGAGACCCTCTCCTCAAAGGGGTCAGCTATGGTCTGAGCAATCTCATTGTGGACCTTTGTCAACGCCTGATGCTTCCCAATATCACCATGAACAGAAACGAGACGGAACGGCGCATAAAGGATGCCCAAGCCAAGGTCAAACCGGTTCTCTACCAGATCAAGAAAGGAGAGATGATCCTCCGGGAAGGAGAGCGGGTGGATGACCTTAAGATGGTGAAACTCAAAGCACTCCGGCAACAGACCCACGGAAAAAATATTTTTGTGGCCCGTATCGGGTCCGGCCTGTTAATCTTCTTTTCCATCCTTACCATCTATCTCATCTCCCTAAAGGACCACGAAAATCTGCAAAAATATCACAACCGCAACATGATCTTCATGACCTGCCTCCTGTTCATATTTCTGGTCATTGCAAAACTTGGTACCCCCATTGCCGGAGAGGTCAATCTGGCCCTGCCCATAACCATGGAGGGGACATCCGTTTTCATGCTGCTCCCTTTGGGGGCCGGTGCCATGACCGTGTGCATGTTCTTAGGATTCCATGTGGCCCTGTACTTTTCCCTGATGCTCTCACTGCTGACATCCATCATTATTTCAAGCCGCATGGATGTCTTTTTGTTTTTCTTCCTGAGCAGCATCACCGGCGCCTTCTGGATCAAGGAGTGCCGGGAACGAAAAACCTTTATCTCCGCCGGGTTTAAACTGGCCCTGTTCAATGGAACTCTGGCCTTTTTCCTCTATCTTTACGCTGCTACCACTCCCCGGCTTGCCCCCATCTTAAAAGATGCCATCCTTGCCGCATGCGGCGGATTTACCGCCGGTGTCATCACCGCCGGATTGACACCGGTGATGGAGATGCTCTTTAACTTTACCACGGAAATTAAAATGCTGGAACTCTCCAACCTGGACCAGCCCCTCATGAAACGCCTCATGGTGGAGGCGCCGGGAACGTACAACCACAGCATCATCGTGGCCAGCCTATCCGAAGCAGCGGCATCCGCCATTGGGGCCAGCACGTTAAAGGCCAGAATCTGCGCCTACTACCACGACGTCGGCAAACTGGACAAACCGCTCTATTTCATTGAGAACCAGACCGATGGGAAAAACCGCCATGACAAACTTTCCCCGTCCATGTCCGCCCTTATTCTCATCCAGCACGTAAAAAAAGGGGTGGCCTTTGCCAAGGAGCAAAAACTTGGCAGCGATATCGTGGACACCATACGGCAACACCACGGCACCAGCCTCATCCGCTATTTTTATAACAAAAGCATCAAACTCAATGGAGAAGATGCGGTCAAGGAGAGTGATTTCAGATATCCCGGGCCCAAACCCCAGACCCGGGAGGCCGGCATCGTCATGCTTGCCGATGTGGTTGAAGCCGCATTAAGAACACTGGAGCGGCCCACCCCGGCACGTATCCAGGGAAGAGTCCAGGACCTCATCAACGCCATCTTTGCCGACGGGCAGCTGGAAGAGTGTGAGCTGACCCTGAAGGATCTTCACCAGATTGCCGGCAGTTTCAACAAAATACTCACAGGCCTATATCACCATCGCATTGAATACAGTGACAAACCCCAGGAAAACAAAAAAGAGAACAATGGAAAAAAAGAACATCCGGATTCTGATCCAGGAAAATCAGACAAAGATACCAAAGGACAGCATAAGCCAAAGAGCCAGCAAAATCTTAAGCGCCTTGGCATATGAAGATCATGAACTCTCCATTGTGATCACCGACAATGAAGGGATAAAAGAGATGAATCGAACCTACCGGAACATTGATCGCCCCACCAATGTACTGGCCTTTCCCATGCTTGAACAGGAGGGGGAGGAGGCCGACATCCCTTTTCCCCTGCCGGCCATTGGAGCAGGCAATGCCCCCCCCCTTTTGGGAGACATTGTCATCTCCATGGAAAAAGCCGGGCAAGAGGCTGACATGGCCGGGATTACCCTCAGTGAACGGGTCAGCCAGCTTTTGATACACGGCATCCTGCATCTGGTGGGGTATGACCATGAAAAAGGGGAGAGCAAGACCCAGGAGATGGAAGAGAAAAGCCTTGAACTGATTCGGTTGATTGAACCCAACCCGGACCTTGACATATTTTAATCAGGAGGAAACATGGCAAAACTTGCGGTGAATGTAGATCACATTGCCACCTTGAGACAGGCAAGGGGTGTCACCTATCCGGAACCGGCTGCCGCAGCCATTGCCGCGGAAACGGCCGGGGCCGACGGCATCGTCGTTCATCTGCGCGGGGATCGACGGCACATCCAGGAGCGGGATGTCAGAATTTTGAGGCAGATTGTTCAGAGCAAACTGATCCTGGAAATGGCTGCCACCACTGAAATGTTAGGGCTTGCCCTGGAGATCAAACCCGACATCGTCACCCTGGTGCCGGAAAAAAGGGAAGAACTCACCACCGAGGGGGGGCTGGATCTCATCACCCACCACTCCCTTATCCGTCAAAGCGTCTCCACACTTAAAAACGCGGGCATGGCCGTGTGCATTTTCATTGATCCGGATCTGGAGCAGATCAAAATGGCCCACAAAATTGATGCGGACATGATCGAAATACACACCGGGGCCTTTTGTGATGCCGAAACGGACCAGGAAAAATCCTTTGAATTTTCAAGAATTGTGGACGCCGCCGCCATGGGTCACAAATTAAAATTGGCGGTGAATGCCGGCCACGGCTTGTGTTATAACACCATCAAGGCATTTAAGGGCTTTCAAATCATAGATGAATTCAGTATCGGCCACAGTATTGTGGCCCGGGCCACCCTCACAGGCATGGAAACCGCTGTGCGGGATATGCTGGCGCTCATAAAAACCATATAGTAATAACCGGGCCTGACCATGACATCGGCCATGCATAAGAGGGGTCAGACGATCCGGGAAAAAACGAAATAAGAACCAGGCCCAATTTTTCCTTGTGTATCTTTTCATTTCGCCCTATAAGAGACCATGTGTCTTTTTAGCTCAGTGAAAAGGACACCGCCATTCCAGGAGAGAGTGTTTTTTTGTAAAACCGCCTGAAACCCAGCATGAATCATAAATTTAATTATGGGTGGTTAATGGATCAATTAATCATCACAGTGGTACCATAATCATTATAATATGCTTATCTAAAAGAGGAGGACTTATGTCAACGCTTATCTTTGGTCACAAAAATCCGGATACAGACTCTGTATGTGCAGCAATTGCCCTGGCTGATCTTAAAAAGAAACTGGGTGAGGATACCACCCCTGCCATCCAGGGAGAGCTGACCCCGGAAAGCAAGTTCGTTCTGGAAAAGTTTGGTGTTGCCGCCCCTGAGGTCGTCACCTCATATGCAGGGAAAGATGTATATCTGGTGGACCATTCCGATCTGGCCCAGAGCCCGGATGATCTGAAGGATGCCAATATTCTCGGTATTGTTGACCATCATAAACTGGGTGACGTTACTACCAGTCAACCCCTGGAGTGCTGGATCTGGCCTGTGGGCTGCACCTGCACCGTCCTTAAATCCATGTACAACTTCTTCAACGTCGATATCTCCAAAGAGATGGCCGGCCTGATGCTTTGCGCCATTGTCAGTGACACGGTTATCTTTAAATCCGCCACCTGCACAGACCAGGACAAGGCCGCCTGTGAAGACCTTGCAAAAATTGCAGGTGTCGCCGATGTTCAGGCCCTTGGCATGGAGATGTTCAAGGTAAAATCCGCCGTTGACGGCACTCCGGTGAGAGAACTGGTACTCAGGGATTACAAAGACTTTAACATGAACGGTAATAAAGTAGGTATCGGCCAGCTTGAAGTGGTTGATCTCTCCATCCTGGATGGGGTAAAAGCGGATCTTGCCGCGGACATTGCCACCCTTAAAGCCGAAGGAGGTCACCACTCCATCTTCCTGCTGCTCACCGACATCATGAAAGAGGGATCGGAAGTTCTCATCGTGTCCGATGATGCATCTGTCATTGAAAAGGCGTTCGGCGTTAAACCCGAAGCCGGAAAAGCCTGGCTTGACGGTGTCATGAGCCGTAAAAAACAGGTGGTTCCCAACCTTGAGAAAGCATTTGCATAAGATAGAAAATATACACAAACATCTGTAAGAAACAAACCCAAAGGCCTTTGGAATTTTTTCCAAGGGCCTTTTTTGTATTTTGGGACATGTTCGCCTTACCGTTAAACTGTATCCATGCGTTACCCCGTTCTCGCAAAACCGGCAGAAAAAACTTAAACATCAAACAAAAAGAGGCGGCCCCAACCGTTGGTTGGTGCCACCTCTTTAACATCATCACACACTTAAATCACAGAGATAAAATCCCCCCCTGTCCCTTCTTTAAACTTAAACGCTATGCCGCTGAAACCTTCTTTTCCCCACGATCTGCCGTTGCATCATCATCGACCTCCTGGGTCCGCTCATAGCAGAGTAGCCCGCATTTCAAACAGCGCTGTGCCTCCGCCTTTGCCATTTCAGGAGTATATCCGGCCGCCAACTCTTTCTTTATGGCCCGGGTGGCTGCATCGTTCACCGGCATAACATTTCTGGGCAAAATCTGAACGCCTTCAACCCGTGTCACGCCCTGAAGAACAGAACGTTTGGTCACCGGTTTAAAGGGTCCTGCAAGAACCGGAATGCCATACATCACACTGTGAAGGGTGGCGGCCGCCCTACGCCCCCCGTTAATGGCAACCACGGCAGCACTGTACCCGCTGAGTTCATCCACGGGGGAGAGCAGACCCAACTCGTTGTTATTGGCAGGTTCTTTATAGATCTCAACCCCTTCCCATTTCACCGGAGCGGTGTCATGGAGGGGGAGATTTGCCGGTGCTTCTCCAGCATCCTCTTTGGTTTCATCCGTTTTATCAGTGCGGGAAAAGACAAGGCTGGGAAATCTTCCCGATGATATAATCAAAGTCCCGGCATCCAGAACCGTTTTCTCACCCGTACCCAGATGGGTTAATTCAACGGCCTGAAGCACTTCTCCCTCTCCCAGGAGACGGGTGACACCCGAAGCATAAACAACTTTGGCACCATCCGCTTCCATGGAAGCCAAGGCAGCCGTATCAAAGGGGTCAGAGGTCGCTTCCCTTCGCACCACCACAGTGATGGATTCAGCGCCCTGCTCACGGCACACCTTCACCGCACGGGGGGCCATGGGCCCACCCCCGATAATAACCACATCTCCGTCACAGGGAATGCGCTCCTGCTTTTGCACATCACTGCGCAGCAGATCTATCATCAGGTATCCCCCGGGGAATACGCTGGAAACCGTGGCAATTTCTCCCCGGGACAGTCGACTGTCCCACCCGCCGGTGGAAGAAAAAATCGTTTCGTAGCCCTCTTTGAGGAGGGACGCAATGGTGATATCCTGCCCCGCTTTTTTACCTGTTTTTACCTTAACTCCCATCTCCAGAATACCGTCTATATCCCAGTCCAGTACGTGCTGGGGCAGCCGTTCCTCGGAAATGGCAATTCTTAACAATCCTCCAAGGGTGGACGTGGCCTCAAAAACAGTGGGAGTGTGCCCCAGTCTGGCGGTGAAAAATGCAGCGGAAAGTCCCTCCACTCCACCGCCCAGGATGGCCACCTTTCGTCCGGTGTCAGGTGCCTTGTAGGGAAGTATCCGCTCACCCAGATCCATCTCGATATCACACACAAACCGTTTCAGATTGTTGATGCCAACGGATTCATCCACCAACTGACGACGGCATTCCGATTCACAGGGGGCCGGGCAGATACGGCCGATCACCGTGGGAAAGGGGTTGCGCTCTTTGATGACCTGGACGGCACCGGCATTATCTCCCTCACGGATGCAGGCCAGATATTTCCGGATATCAACGCCTGTGGGGCATGCCCGTTGACAGGGGGTGACACATTTATCCTCGGTGTATTCACGCATGATCCTGCGGGAGGCAGAGGTCAAACGAATGATATGTTTAGGACAGACTTTTTCACAAGTTCCGCAGGCAGTGCACTTCTCTTCATCCACCACCGGTAACCCATCTTCACCCATTGAAAGGGCACCAAAGGGGCAGGCCGCCACACAGGTCCCAAGACCAAGACAGCCGATATTGCACTCCTTCATTCCGCCGAACACCATGGCCGCTGCCCGGCAGTCGTCTATACCCTCATACAGGTACTTAATATCGGCATCTTTTGCTCCGTAATAACAGCCGGGTTTTGCCACCTCCGGCTCTTTATCTCCAATACTTACCCCCATGAGCCCGGCAATGGTAATGGCCACATCCGGACCTGCCGCCACGCAGGAGTCCGGAGACGATTTGCCGGCGGCAATGGCCTGGGCATTAGGTGTACAACCAGGAAACCCGCACCCTCCACAGTTGGCACCGGGGAGAACATCGTCAATAGCGGCAACCAACGGATCCACGTAAACATAAAAAATTTTGGATGCAAAGGCCAATACGCCACCGATCAGGAGTCCAAGGCCACCCATCAAAAAAACCGATTCAAGCATAATTCCCCCATCATATCTGGTATAATATTTGGTTTAAATTATTTCACCCCTGTCTTATAAACACCTGATCAGAAAAAAGTCAAGATATCCGGTAAAAATCCCATTTTGAATTGTGGGCTAAAAGAGATGAGGTATCTGGCCTGCGTTACCGGACTTCCAGGCGTGATCACCTCCCCGGCCGCACTGGTGGGCTCGGACGTGTCATAAAAAAATAGGGAATAGGCACATTGACAGAATCATTTTTATCATGTACTTAAAAATTATTATAATCATAGTAAGGTATCGTAATCTATTGTAAGGTATAGCGATCTGGCTTAATTTACCATTCAAGAGGAAAGAACATGGGTAAGGATAATATTATTTATATTGATAACAACCCGTTTACCTTTGATCCCGGTGAAACCATCCTTGACGTTGCACATCGGAACAATATCTTCATCCCCACCCTGTGCCATCTAAAGGGGGCCACCCCCACCGGAACCTGCGGCATCTGCGTGGTGGAAGTGCAAGGGGCAAGGGAACTTGTGACATCCTGCTCCGAACCGGCAGTGACCGGCATGATGATTCATTCGGAATCCACCAAGGTAATCCATGCCCGCCGCGAGGTCATACAGGGAATGCTCTCCACGGGAAACCATAACTGCGCCATCCGGGATTTTGAATCCGATGACTGGACCGCCTTCCACCTGCAGACCCTGGAAACGGACCAATATAATGAACTGTGTCCTGTGTGGGGAAACTGCAAACTCCAGGATCTTGCCTATCGATATCAGGTCACCACCCGGCAAATGCCCCTGAAGCGATCCAAATATCCCATGGAAAGGGAAAATCCCTTTATTCTTCGTGATTTTTCCCGCTGCATCCTGTGTGGGCGATGTGTCAAGGCCTGCAGAGAAGTGCAGGTGAACAATGCCATTGAGCTGGGTTATCAGGATGCCGACGTTAAAGTGATTGCCGGAACCGATCTGGCACTGAAAGATTCCGACTGTGTCTTCTGCGGTGAGTGTGTCGAAGCCTGCCCGGTGGGAGCCCTGATTCCCAAAGAGACTCTCAAGGCAACCACACGGTTTAAAGAGATTAAAAAAGTGCGTACCACCTGCTCCTTCTGCGGTGTGGGGTGCCAGATGGAACTGTCCGTTCAGGACAACAAAATAGTGGGCATCAACAGCGCAGGAAAAGAGGTTGCACCCAACAACGGCAGCCTCTGCGTCAAAGGACGATATGGATACGATTTTGTGGGCTCCCCCAACCGGCTGACCACCCCCCTCATTAAAAAAGATGGCAAACTCACCCAATGCAGCTGGGATGAGGCGCTGAACTTTACGGCCACCCGACTCAATGAGATCAAAGAACGATCCGGACCGGACAGCATGGGACTGCTCACATCGGCCCGGGTAACCAACGAAGAGAACTACATTGCTCAGAAATTTGCCAGGGCAGTGCTCAAGACGAACAACGTCGACCACTGCGCCCGACTGTGACACTCCTCCACCGTAGCCGGTCTGGCTGCAGCATTTGGAAGTGGCGCAATGACAAACACCATTGCCGACATTGAAACGGCGGATGTGATACTGGTCACCGGGTCCAACACCACCGAAAATCACCCGGTACTCTCCACCTTTGTCAAGCGGGCGGCCCTGAACGGGAAAACCCTTATTGTGGTGGACCCCAGACGGATAAAACTTACCCAGCATGCCAATGCATGGCTGCGACCCCAGCTGGGGACAGACATTGCGTGGATCAATGGCCTCATGCATGTCATCATTGATGAAAATCTCCAGGACAAAGCGTTTGTCAAAGAGAGAACCGAAGGCTTTGAAGCCCTGGCCGAAGCCGTTAAAAAATACACCCCGCAATATGTGGAAGGCATCACCGGCATTGCCGCCGATGACATTGTGGCAACGGCCAGAAAGTTTGCCCGGGCACGCAGGGCCACCATCCTCTACTGCATGGGAATCACCCAGCACACCTGCGGTACCGACAACGTAAAATCCCTGGCCAATCTCTCCATGTTGTGCGGACACCTGGGAAAACCCGGTGGCGGCGTCAACCCCCTGAGGGGACAGAACAACGTGCAGGGAGCCTGTGACATGGGCGGACTGCCCAATGTCTTCACGGCCTATCAGAGCGTAACAGACCCCACTGCCGCTAAAAAATATGAAGATGCCTGGAATGTCACGGGCCTGTCCACCACACCGGGCCTGGCTGTCACCGAAATGATACACAAGGCGGAGATAGGGGAACTAAAAGCGCTGTACATCGTGGGTGAAAATCCCATGGTTTCAGATCCGGATCTCAACCATGCAGAAAAGGCGTTTGGCAACCTTGAGTTCATGGTGGTACAGGATATCTTCCTCACCGAAACCGCCCAGATGGCCGATGTGGTCTTTCCCGCCTTCTGTTTTGCTGAAAAAGAGGGGACCTTCTCCAATACGGAACGACGGGTCCAGCGCGTACGAAAGGCTGTGGAAGCCCCTGGTTTTGCCTGGGAAGACTGGAAAATCCTCTGCGAACTTTCCACTCGCATGGGAATCCCCATGCACTATGAAACTTCAGAGGAAATTTTTGAAGAGATCAGAAGGGTAACCCCCTCCTACGCCGGCATCACCTGGGAACGCATCAACCACACCGGCATTCACTGGCCATGCCCCACAGAAGACCACCCGGGCACACCCATTCTCCACACCGCCCAGTTCACCCGGGGAAAAGGCCTTTTCCATGCCATTGAACATCAGCCGCCGGCGGAACTTCCCGATGAGGCATATCCCTTCATGCTTACCACGGGACGGGTCATCTACCATTACCATACCGGATCCATGACCATGCAGTCCCATGGCCTGAATCAGCTCTCACCGGACTGTTTTATTGAAATTTCAGCCAATGATGCAGCCCGACTGAACATGGTCGATGGTGAAATGGTTACGGTTTTCTCCCGCAGGGGAAAAATCAAAGCCAGGCTCAATATCTCGGCCAAGGCAGTAGACGGTACCATCTTTATTCCCTTCCACTTTGCCAAGGCTGCGGCCAACCGTCTCACCAATGCACGCATTGATCCCGTTGCCAAAATACCCGAGTACAAGGTGTGTGCCATTACCATCCAAAAAGCAGCTTAACATCATCCACCGGGGGCACCTCGTGTCCCCGGTGGACCGTCTCTGAAGCGTTAAGTGACTGAACACAAATTTTTTCCATTTTACTTATCATTCCAAAATTTCAAGTGGAAAAAACTTTAGTCCATGTACTTACCCTGAAAATTCAACATCCCACAAATCATGATCACAGAGAAGCGATTTCATGTCCATGGCCATGGGGGCGGAAAAATCCATGCGCCGCCCGGACCATGGATGGCGAAATCCGATCTTCCATGCATGGAGCATCTGCCGGTCCGCCCCCAGTTGAACGGAAGGGATGTGCTTTTCCACTTTTTTTCTCCAACGGCGACCATAACAGGTATCCCCGATCAAGGGATACCCCAGGGCCTTAAAATGGACCCGAATCTGGTGGGTTCTACCCGTTTTTAAACGGATCTCCACCAGGGTTGCACCGCTGCATTGAGAACGTTTATGCCAAATGGTGATGGCGGATCTGCCATGGGAAAGATTAATGGACATCTGCTTTCTTTTCACCGGATGACGACCAATGGGCAGCGTTATCACCCCGGATGATTCCGGAATCTCCCCGGAGACCAGGGCAAGATATTTTTTTTCCACCCGACGATATTGAAATGCCTTTTTTAGAAAATCATGGGCACCGGCTGTTTTGGCCACCACCATGACACCGCTTGTCTCTTTGTCCAGGCGATGCACAATCCCATGTCGTAAGGCATCATCCCCCACCCCTTCAATGGAGGGACAATGAGCCAGAAGGCCGTTGACAAGGGTATCGGACCAGCTTCCGGGTGCAGGATGGACCACCATTCCCGCCGGTTTATTGATGATCAACACATAACTGTCTTCATAAAGAATATTTAGGGGCATCTCCGTTGCCGAAACTGAGGGCAAAGAAGGCATGGAAAACCGACCACTGACCACATCCCCCAGTTTTACCCGATACCCCGGTTTTTTCTTGACACCGCCCACCCGAACAATGCCGGAACGGATCATGTCGGCCACACAACCCCGGGAGACCGTCTCCGCCCCCTGGGACACCACCGTATCAAGCCGATGCCCCACCCGTTGTTCCCCTATCTTTAAATCAATGATGGTATCCATACATTAACCCCAGCCACAAAGCCATTGATCCCGGAACAAAATCCCAGGCCTCTTTCCCAACAAAAAACCGAAAGGCACCTGCAATGGCGTCTTCCGGTTCGGATGGTTCCTTCCGGTATTTACTTCTCTTTACTTCGTTCTCAAAATTGACAGATTGATGTAAATTTCTAATCTTTATTGCATTTCCGGTGCCAGGACGGGGCTTGCATAGGTTGACTGCTCAATTTTAAAAGAGCCCCATCCCCCCGCAGAACACAACCAATGACTAAGCTGTCTATTAAAGAAGCGCTATCTAATCAAACAGCTTCTCAATTTCCATCATCATTGATTTTTCATCCATATCCTTTGCCGTGGATAACTCCTGTACGAGCAGACTCTGAGCGGTATCCAGAAGTTTTCGTTCCCCAAAGGAGAGATCTTTTTCAAGCTTGAGCTGAAACAGATCCCTGAATACCTCTGCTACATCATAAATGGATCCGGTTTTAATCTTATCCATGTATTCACGATATCTGCGATTCCAGGTCTGGTTATCTGCAGACGCTCCCTTTTTCTGCATCACCTCGTAGACCTGGGGAATCTCATTCTTCGAGATCACTTGTCTAAGCCCGACAGAGTCGACATTGGAAGTTGGGATCATGATGACCATGCCGTTTTCTATGATTTTCATCATATAAAAATTCATGCTCTCACCATTGATCTCCTTGCTTTCAATGGCCTCTATACAACCCACGCCATGGGCCGGGTATACGGCCAGATCTCCTTTGAAAAACTCCTTTTTTTCAGGTGCAAGCACTTCTGCCATTGTGAATTTTCCCCCCATTCTTAAGTGAGGACTGTGGATATACCGCCATTGACCCATTGCCACAACACCAAAAATAGTATTTTAAACCCCCCACCATTTTGAGGGGATAAGATCTTTGATGTTCCTGTACAAAAACAAATCAGGGTATATTTCCAGAGCCCTTTGCTTCTCTTTTTCCTTCAAAATTTGCCAGCAACAATTTGCCCATCATCTATTAAGATAGCACAATTTCGCACCTACGGCAAATAGAAAAAAAAACAGGGCCAGCCATCCCGCCGACACCGCCAGCTTCAGCTCAAAGAGAAAGGGGGCAGGCTTACGTTATTGATATTTTTGTTAAGACCTACCCTCGGTTAAAGAG
This sequence comes from uncultured Desulfobacterium sp., assembly GCA_963668575.2. Lineage (GTDB taxonomy): Bacteria > Desulfobacterota > Desulfobacteria > Desulfobacterales > Desulfobacteraceae > Desulfocicer. The sequence continues at coordinate 5,009,908 of OY764894.2, forward strand.
ATTCATGGCCCATGGTCCCCCTTTTTCAATGAGGGCCACACAAGCCTTGGCAGCCGTGTCCACCACATCATCAAGCTGCTTTATCTCTTCCGGTGCAAATTTTCCCAGGACATGACCCACTGCCCCGGATATCTGCTGGGGTCTGCCGACACCCACCCGAACCCGATGAAACATCTTTGAACCAAAGGCATCAATGACGGAACGAATGCCGTTGTGGCCACCATGGCCCCGGTTATGGGCCACCCGGATACGACCAAAGGGAAGGTCAAGATCATCATGGACAACAATAATATTGGAAAGGGGTATTTTAAAGTATGAGGAGAGAGACTGGATGGGAAAACCGCTTCGGTTCATATAGGACTGGGGTTTTACCAGGACAACCGGATGCTGTCCCAAAAACCCCTTTGCACAGAGGGCTTCAAATCGGGTTCCTTTAAACCCCAAGTCATTCCGGGATGCAAGGGATTCAACAACGAAAAAACCAATATTATGGCGGGTCTGAAGATATTCCCTTCCGGGATTACCCAGACCCGCCACCATAACCGTACTATTTTGAGGCATGAACAAGCCCTGTCTGCCTTGGGGATGGAGGAGAAATGTTTAGTTAGTTGCCATCATCAGCACTGTCTGTCTCTTCATCTTCTTCGGTAACATCGCCCTTACCGGATGCAGTGGGAGGAACCACTGTGATCACAGTAAAATTCACCTCATGGGGAATCTCAATGTTATCGCCCAGCTGAATATCAGCCACATGGACGGAATCTCCGACCTCAAGGTCGGCAATGTCAATGAGAATACTCTCAGGAGCATCCGCAGGCCGACAGATAACCTCCAGCTCACGTCGGATCACCTGGACCATGCCACCATTTTTTTCACCCTTACTCTCCCCTTTGGTTTCCACAGGAATGGTCATGGTGACGGTTTTATCCAGATTGACCTCCTGGAAGTCCGCGTGGAGATAATTTAGACGAAAGGTGTCCATCTGAACATCCTTTAACATCACCGTCCGTGATGGCTTGGAATCATTCTCCACAACAAGCTTCACAAAAATACCGGATGTCCCGTTTTTTCTGATAATTTCCGAAAAATCATAGGTGGGAACGGTAACCGAAACCGCCTCTGTTTCCGGACCATAGATCACCGCCGGCATAAGACCGTTATTTCTGAGCGCACGGACAGCACTTTTCCCTCTGCCCGCTCTAACTGTTCCTTTTAAGTCTATTAGTTCCAACTGTTTGTTCCTCCGTATCCGTGCATTCGCACAGATCTGTCATTTTATTTTCTATACAAAAAGAGAATTTACAGAATCTCCCCTGTAACTTCGAAGAATGGCTTCACTGACAAGTTTTGAGATGGAGACCTGGATGATTTTTTCGCAGTTCTGCGCTGCCTCGGACAGCGGGATGGTATCGGTGACCAACAGGCTTTCCAGAGAAGAATCACATATGCGCCCCACAGCAGGCCCGGATAAAACCGCATGGGTACAGCAGGCATGAACCGCCTTTGCGCCTTTATCTTGGATGACCGCCGCAGCCTCTGTGAGTGTACCGGCAGTGTCCACCATATCATCCAGGATGATGGCCGTCTTTCCCTGAACATCACCGATGATGGCCATGGCTTTGGCCTGGTTGGGAGCACTGCGTCGCTTATCGACAATGGCAAGGCTTGCATGGAGTCGTTTGGCAAAGGCTCTGGCCCGCTCCACCCCCCCGGCATCCGGAGAGACCACAACCAGTTCACCGCTAAAATTGGATTTGATGTGATCCAGTATAACAGGTGCCGCATAGAGGTTATCCACGGGAATATTAAAAAAACCCTGGATTTGGCCAGCATGGAGATCCAGAGTGATGACTCTGTGAACCCCGGTCTGGGTCAAAAGATCGGCAACCAGCTTTGCACTGATGGGCACCCTGGGTGCCACTTTTTTATCCTGCCGTGCATACCCGAAATAAGGAATAACCGCCGTAATATAACTTGCAGAAGATCGTTTCAGTGCATCAATCATGAGCAACAACTCAAACAGATTATCATTCACCGGAGCGCAGGTGGATTGAATGACAAAAACCTCCTGACGTCTGACATTCTCCTGAATTTCCACTTGAATCTCACCGTCGCTGAACCGATTAATCTTTGCTCTGCCAAGGTGCAGAGAAAGATAATCCGAAATACTTCGGGCAAGGGGTTCATTGGAATTCCCAGAGAAAACCGACATACTGTTCATAATAAATTCTCTTCTTTGCAAATCTTAAATTTTAAAAGGTGGCTGGGGCGGGAGGATTCGAACCTCCGAATGCAGGAATCAAAATCCTGTGTCTTACCGCTTGACGACGCCCCATAAATGCATCAGAGGAAGGAGGTCAGAAAAACACGTTTACGCGCATGGCCGTGCCATCTACGAGACAACACGTCAAATGCACACTCTGCCTGCCCATTCTCCCAGAAGAGAACAAAAAAAGATGACCCACTCCCTGTCATCATCACCGTTTCGGTTAACAGGTCGGCCATCTCCATTTTAAATGCTCGGATCTCCGGGTACAGTGCACACGCAGATGCTTCCAGATCATTGTGCAGATATCCCCTGACATCCAGAACCTGATCCTCCTCACACGTAATAATCGGAGTATTATTATTTGATTTCCGTTCCGTTGTCAATGCCAAATTGATATTTTTATAGACCCGAGCCGTTGACGCTGCCACTCCGGGTGTTGCCAGCAGCACTCCGCAGGGCGGTTTCAGGGCACAAGGGGTCAGAATCTCCCCCACTCCCCTTGCCAGTGCAGCTCCCCCCAGAATGAAGAAAGGAACGTCCGCACCAAGGGTCAACCCCATTTTCATGAGAGCCGAACGGGAGAAGGGCGAACCAAACCGGCCATTCAAGGCCCTTAAAACCGTGGCAGCATTACTGCTGCCGCCACCGAGCCCCCCCCCCACAGGAATCTGTTTATCAATGGAGATGGCAACTCCCTCCGGCATTTTATCCAGCCCTTTTTTGCGGGCCAGCTCTCTCAGGAAAAGGGTGGCAGCTCTGTGGACCAGGTTGGTCTCATCTTCCGGCACCTGGGGGTGATCACAGGTCACTGTAATCCCAGACCCATGGAAGTCCAAGGTAATCCCGTCACACAGGCCCACACAGACCATCAGGGTATCAAGGTCATGATACCCGTTGTCCCGCCTTCCGGTCACGTGAAGGAAAAGATTGATTTTTGCGGGTGAAGAGAGCCTCATCACCGCTCTTTGGCCTTTACATAGGAGATCTGCAGCTCATGGAGAAGACTACTGATCAGTTGACTCTCTTCGGCATCCAGATTTCCCCGGGTTTTTTTCCGCAGAATATCAATAATATCCACCGTCTGCCGAGCCAGATCCAGATTTTTGGTCCGGCTCCCCGTGGCCGGATCGGGCATCTCCCCCATCTGCACCAGCGCCGTTGAATACAAAGAGACAATGAGCGTCGAGAAATCCGCTTGGGGTAATCCCTTTGGCGGAGGGCAGGGCCCCTTTTCACCATCGCACTCATTCATGATAAATCCGTTCCCCTGTGCCATAATTTCTACCTCCTTAATATGCAAAATACCCACAACAGAGCCCGTCGACCGGACGTTTTCAATTTTTGTTGGCGGTTTTATGTGAAAGAGTTGGCAAGCCTAATATTCTTTCAAGCTTCGTCGTGGGCAAACCCGGGTCCCAAAATCCGGCCCGCCCGTGGCGGTTATTCGGATATAAACCGCCCATGGGCATCAATCATCACCGTGGTCCATATCACATCCGTTCTGTCTCCGGCAATGGAGACCACATGTCCATCCACCCAAAAATGTTCAACCGGGCTGAACGCACCTTTATAATACAGATCCAGATGCATGGCTCCCGGAACCTGCCGTACCGAAACAGCGTTGAGCCCTGCCAATCCCACCCCGTGGCGCTTCAGAACCGCCTCTTTGGCCGTAAAACACCTGAAAAAAGCAGTCTCCCGGGGCACCCCATGAAACAGCGCAGCCTCCTCGTCCGGGCAGATCCGGTGAAACACCCCCGTCGACACCGATTTTACCGTCTCAAGATCTATGCCAACCGGAAAAAAAGATACCACACCGGCCACATAAAACGGCTTATGGGTGAGGGACCAGTGAACGCCCCGCCAGGGAAGAGGGCGCCCCCCATCTCCCTTTAAAAAACCACCAATGGTTAATCCGGCCTGCCGGGCGGAAAGCAAAACACTCTGTCTGGCCAGCAGTCCCAATACCCTTCCCCGATGCAGGGGTGCCAGTCCCTGAACGGATTCAGGCACCTTCAACACCACCGGAAAAAGAGTTGAGGCGGATTGAGAAGAGGTCGTGGAGACGCCCGTCATCAGCATTTTCCATCACGCCGCTGGGGCAACAGGCGGCGCAAGGGTGATGATGATATCGGGCAGCTTCAGTCCTGAATTTTCACTCATATCCATGGATGTCCATGGATGTCCCACCTTACTCTTCTGGGTGGAGGCACCGATCACGGCAATGGGTTCAGGTGAAAATATAGCATCAAGCTTGTCCATTTAACATCTTCCTATCAGGCATTAACGGTGTCCATCACTCTTTCCATCATCTGCGCCACCGCTCCCACGGCAAGGGATTCATCGGGCAGTGCCAGGAGGGATTTTCGTTCCATGTCATATTCCAGCAACGCCTCATCATTGGGAAGGGTACCGATGATGGGAACCCCGATTTTTTCCACCTCCTCCAGAAACACCTTACCCATGACCTCCGGGGCCCGGTTCACCACGAGCCCCACATGGCCCACGGTAAGCTTGAGGTCATCAAGCATGGAATTGATACGCCCCACGGCCCGAAGTCCCCGCAAGGCATAATCCGTGACCAGAAGCAGCATGTCCACCCGCCCACTGGTGCGACGGCTCAAATGTTCCATGCCGGCCTCATTATCCACCAAAAGGTATTTATAATTTTTTTCCAGCTCTTCGGAAAAACGATTCAGGATATTGTTCACCATGCAATAACACCCCTGGCCTTCCTGGCGCCCCATTACCAGAAGATCAAAATCTTTGTTCTCAATGAGTACCTGGTTCATGAGCATTTCAAGATAGACGATCTTGTCCATACCCGACGGAACTCCCTGGGGATCTTTCATAAAATTTTCCCGGATATCTCCAACGGTTTTTTCCACAGCCATACCCAGGGTTTCGCCCAGATTGGAATTGGGATCTGCATCCACAGCCAGTACCGGGGAACACTTATTTGTTGCCAGATATCTCAAAACAAGTGATGCTACGGTGGTTTTTCCCACCCCTCCCTTTCCAGCCAATGCAATAACCTTACTCATATTCACTCCCACGTTTTATATATCATTAAAGTTGAAGTAATATATATAAGGATTAATCCGACAAAAGCAAAGATTTTCTCACCACTTTTACCACTTATCCTGTTTGGATCGCCAACAAGGCCAGTGGTGGGATGCCCCCGAACAAATGAATAAAAAGGGCATCCTTCATTTCTCGGTTTACACTTTCCAGAGTAGCATTCCCGTCTTGCGGGGTTTTTTCTCAAAAAAGTGTCAAGTACGTTTGATGATATATGAAGGGTGCCATAAAAAGGTTAATTTTTTGTTGCACATTTTTCCAAAATAGATATGATTCTGTTGAAAGATGGCAAGAATATGAAACAGGAAGAGAAAAACATGGGCAATGCCGCACAGGATATCTTAAGAAAAATCAATTATATTGAAGCAGACATGAACATTCAGAAACAGATTTTATTTTCCATCCCCTCGGCTGAAAAACAGGAGATCGAAAAGGTACTGAAGGTCATTGCAGGACAAAAAAAAGAGATTGACAGACTAAGAGAGGAGATGAAAACCATCGCCCCTGACGAGTATGAGAGAATTCTCACCTTTGAAAAAGCGGCCCAAAAATTTAAAGCCCTTGCCGCAGAAAAACAGTTCAAAGAGATCACCACATTTGACGGCACCATGGCCTGCACAATTTCCCTGAAGGATGGCACCATGGTGGACTGCCTTGTCAAAGCACGGGATGATGCAGGTGACTGGACGGCGTTAACCCTTGATGGCCGTACCCTGACCTTTCCCTCCGGTACCATTGCCTGACCTTTCGCAGCCAGGCCACCACCTCCCCAACGGAGCACGCCTGAACCCAACAAAGCAATAACCACATCGAATGCCTTTAAGAGCCCCTTTGGTTGTCGTGGGATGCCATGAGAAACCCATGGTGCTCTGTCTGCCCCCCCCAAAAAAACAAAAAAAAGGCCGAGGAAACATCTTCTCGGCCTTTTTCATATGAAAGTCTCACCAATATGCTGGAATTAAAGGACTTTCGTTTTTCATTGTGGCAGGTCTTTCTGCCATGTATGTTAATATACTCTTTCCAGTCAATAACAAAATGTCATCATTATTTTTAATAAACTGACGTCTAACGAGTCAATAATGATTACGACTGAATACTCAGCTGCGCAGATTTCAACGTGTTCTTCATGAGCATGGCAATGGTCATGGGGCCCACGCCACCGGGTACCGGTGTGATCTTTCCGGCAATTTCCTTTGCCTTTTCAAAATCCACGTCTCCCTTGAGGATGGCTTTACCGGTGGTTTCGTTCATGCCCACACGGTTGACTCCCACATCAATAACGGTGGAACCGGGCTTAATCCACTCGGGTTTCACCAGATCGGGAACGCCTGCAGCCACGATGAGGATGTCAGCCCGTTTGCAATGAGAGGCAAGGTCCTTTGTACGGGTATGAACGATGGTCACCGTGGCATTTGCCCCCACACCCTTCTGGGCCATCATGATGGCAATGGGCTTTCCGACAATGTTGGAACGGCCCACAACAACCACCTCGGCACCGGAGGTTTCCGTACCGGACCGCACGATCATCTCCTGAATACCGGCAGGAGTACAGGGCAGGAATCTGGCCTCGTCACCACCGATCATCAATCGGCCCACATTCACAGGATGGAAGGCATCCACATCCTTGTCGGGATCAATGGCATTCAACACCTTTTTGTCGTCAATGTGTTTGGGCAGGGGAAGTTGAACCAGAATGCCATGGATTTCAGGATCTTTATTGTACTTGTCAATGAGCGCCAGGAGATCCGCTTCGGAGATATCTACGGGCTGATCATCCTGGATCTCTTTAAATCCAACGCTGAGTGCGGTTTTCACCTTAAGGGTGACATAGCTGATGGAGGCAGGGCTGGAGCCCACAAGAATGGTTACCAGACCCGGCACCTTTCCATATTTGGCTTTCATCTCTTCAACTTCTGCCTTCACCTCTGCAAGGATATCTTTGCGGATGTTGGTCCCGCTGATAATTTCTGCTGTCATTTTTCTATTTTCCTCATGATTTTTTTATGAAAACAGGTGCCGTCAATGGAGCACACCGGCATTTTCATTGTTTGTCAAACGCGTCGACACTGTCGCTCCATGCATGAGTGAGCCCTGGAGCGACATATCAGGAGTGTGTCTTAGAATACGCCTTGAACCTTACCGGTCTCCACATCTACGTCAACTCGTTTAAATGCGGGGTTGGAACCGGTACCCGGCATGAGACTGATGGTACCTGCCACAGGCACGATGAATCCGGCGCCACCATAGGTGAGAACCTCTCTGATGCTGAGTCTCCAATTCTTGGGAACGCCCTTGAGGGTGGGATTATCGGACAGGGAAAGATGGGTTTTCACCATGCACATACCAAGTTTGGCAAGCTCGGGATCTGCCTGGATTCTGGCAATGGCAGCATTGGCATCATTGGAATAATCAACACCGTCGGCACCATACACTTCCTTGGCAATAAGTTCGATTCTCTCTTTGATGGGCATATCCAGCTCATAGAGGAACTTGAACTCGGTTTTCTCTTCGCAGGCAGCCACAACCACCTCTGCAAATTCGATGGCGCCGTCTCCACCATGCTCCCAATGACGAGCCAGGGCCACTCTGGCACCTTCGGCTTCACTGAGTTCACGAACTTTTGCAATCTCGGCATCAGTGTCGGTGTAGAAGGCGTTAATGCAGACAACCGGGCTGATGCCGGCTTTTCTGACGTTTCGGATGTGATGAATGAGGTTTTCACATCCCTTGGCAACCCATTCAACGTTCTCGGTTGCATACTCTTCGGGCATGGGTTTGCCGGGAACCGGAACCGGTGCACCACCATGGCATTTCAGGGCACGGATGGTGGCAACGACAACGGCACAATCGGGTACGAGGCCTGAGAAACGGCATTTCAGGTTCCAGAATTTTTCAAATCCGATGTCCGCACCAAATCCGGATTCAGTCACATGGTAATCGGAAAGCTTGAGACCCACTCTGTCGGCGATGATGGAACTCTGACCGATGGCGATATTGGCAAAGGGACCGGCATGGACAAGAACGGGCTGGCCTTCCAGGGTCTGAATAAGGGAGGGATTCAGGGCATCCACCATCCACGCGGTCATGGCGCCTGCCACCTGAAGATCTTCGGTGGTAACCGGTTTGCCTTTTTTGGTGTAGGCAACAACGATCTTGCCCATTCTCTCACGCATGTCCTTGAGATCCTTGGCAACGGCCAGAATGGCCATAACCTCAGAGGATACGGCAATACCGAACTTGGATTTCATCATGAAACCGTCGGATTTACCGTTAACGCCGTCAATGCCGATGATGATATTTCTCAGGGCCTGGCAGCAGAAATCCATGATCCAGCCCATTTCCACCCGGGTGGGATCAATATCAAGACGTTTCATGCCGGAAAGTCTTTCCAATTGCTCGTCGGTGTAATTTCTCTCGTGCTGCAGACGGGATGTCAGGGCAACCATGGCAAGGTTATGGGCATTCATGATGGCGTTGATATCACCGGTAAAACCCAGAGAAAATGGGGTGAGGGGGATACACTGGGCAAGCCCGCCGCCGGCAGCAGATCCTTTGATGTTCATGGTGGGTCCACCGGAAGGCTGACGAATGGCGGCAGACACTTTCTTACCGATTTTGCCGAGCCCCTGAACAAGGCCCATGGAGCATGTGGATTTTCCCTCGCCCAGGGGGGTGGGGGTGATGGCGGTGACATCAATATATTTTCCATTGGGTTTATCCTTGAGACGCTCAAGAACCGCACGGAAATCAATCTTTGCGATGTAGTGACCCTGGGGAAGCAATTCCTCTTTGGTCAGGCCCAGTTTTTCACCTATTTCGTAAATGGTCAGCATGTCTTTTTCTGCATCCTGTGCAATTTCCCAGTCCGCATGTTTGGTTGGATCCAATGCCATGGTGTAACACTCCTTTTTTTAGTATTTGGGCTCAGGGGATGAGCCGTTCAGTTTTTTATTGCCTTTATATAGCTATGAGGTCTAAGGGGCCTCGTTCGGTTGACTATTTTTCCGGCGACTATCATGAGGGTGTTGAAATCCAATGATGCTCTTCGACTGTTATTTATAGTTCTTCGCAATTGAAAAGATACCATCTTTTATTATAATTTTTAGGATTAAAAGAGCATCAACTCATTTGCAATGAACTATAACACATCGACAACAACTCAAGTATAGCCATTCGTCACATCATATTTCAACGGGAATAATCTTATAATGTGCATTGTCCGTCAAGTACTATTTGCACATGTGCTAAAAAAACATTCTATTTTTTCCAAAGAGAATGTCTTCCAACCTGAAAAAAAACGCAGCACGATCCAAATAAACAGCATTCATTTATTAATCATATCAAACATTTTCAAAGCACCGTGATGTTTTATTTTTTTTTATATATTGTCAAGATTTTGGCATCTCCTCTATTGACAAAAAATGCCCCTGGATGTAAACCAATGTACGGTAGACTTTGTGGCGTAGCTCAATTGAACATGTAATATAACATGTAATGTAAGGTGGATGGTGGGCCATAAACTAATTATGAAGCTCCGTAAACAGTGGAATCTTAAAAGTGGCTTAGCATCACTTTTCGTTGATATATCCACTCTTTTCTCATCCCCTCTTCACACAGATATCCCTTCCCCATTTCTTCTATACACAATTTATGATCTCTTTATAAATTACGATCATAGTATCAATAACCAACCCGCAACCAACAACTATCAACCCATAAGGAGGTAAGAGTGGGATTTGAACTTACAAAAGAATCCTATGCCGGCGGAATCAAAGCGATCACCATTGGAAAAGGTGACAAGGCCTTAACCATCGGCGGCGAAACCTGTTATCCTTTTTACCAGTTTGAAGGCAACATGCCCGCCAAACCGGTCATTGCCATGGAAATCTGGGACATGGAACCCCAAGAATGGCCCGCAGCGGCAACAGCGCCGTTCAAAGATGTTCTTGCCGATCCGGCTGCTTGGGCGCAAAAATGCGTCAACGACTATGGTGCACAGCTCATCGTTCTTCAGCTGAAAAGCATTGACCCCAATGACAGGAATGCAACCCCCCAGGAAGCGGCAGCCACCGTGAAGAAAGTGGTGGATGCCATTGATGTTCCCCTGATTGTATGGGGATGTGCATCTCCTGCCAAGGACGAAGAAGTCCTTAAAGTGGTTGCCGACGTGTGTCAGGGTGACCAATTGATTCTGGGCCCTGTGGAAGAGAAAAACCATAAAGGAATCGGTGCGGCAGCCATGGGCTACGGCCACGCCGTGATCTCCTCCTCCCCCATTGACGTCAACCTTGCCAAACAGATCAACATTCTTCTGGAAAACCTTGGCATGCCCTTGAACAAAGTCATTGTGGACCCCACCACCGGCGGTCTGGGCTATGGTCTTGAGTACACCTACTCCGTCATGGAGCGCCTGAGCATGGCCGCCATGACCCAGGGAGATGACAAGCTCCAGAACCCCATGATCAACAACCTGGCCAATGAAGTCTGGAAATGCAAAGAGGCCAAACTCACTGCAGCGGAAGCACCGGAACTGGGTGATCCCGAACGTCGCGGTATTCTCATGGAAGCTGTGGGTGCTGTCTCTTATTTCATGGCTGGCTCCAACATCATGATCATGCGTCATCCTGAAGCCATCAAGCTTGCCAAGGCCTTTGTGGACCTTATCTCTGACGGTGGAAGTGCCGCAGACGTGGCCCCCATCGCAAAGCGACTCGATGATGTAGAGATTGATTTTTCCGCCCTTGCTCCGGCACCGGATCTCACCATTGAGGAAGAGAAAAAGGCAGCAGCAGCTCCTAAGGCAGCCGCGCCTAAAGCAGAAGCTCCCAAAGCAGCGGCTGCTCCGGCACCTGAGGCGAAAGCGGAACCGGCGCCCAAAGCGGAAGCAGCGGCACCTGCTGTGGATGCCAAAGCCCAGGCTGAGGCCGAGGCCAAGGCAAAAGTTGAGGCAGAGGCAAAAGCCAAGGCAGACGCCGAAGTAAAGGCCAAGGCAGAAGCTGAGGCCAAGGCAAAAGCAGAAGCTGATGCCAAAGCAAAAGCGGAAGCAGAGGCAAAGGCCAAGGTTGAAGCAGAGAAAAAAGCTGCAGCCGAGGCTGTGGCAAAACGCGAGGCAGAAGAGCAGGCCATCAGGGAAAAACGGGCCGCTGAAAGAGCCCAGCACCAAGCTGGCGCCGCTGCGGCACCCAGAACGGCTGTCACCCTCACCCCTGCAAAGGAACAACTGTCTGAACTGGATAAGATTCTTAAAAGCCTTGACAGAATCCACAGAAGACATGTCGCATAAAATGCCTAACACATTGATGATTGCCGTGTTTCATGGCAACCATTTACATAACAGGAGGAGGAACCTCTAATGGCAGACGTAAAAAAAGCTACAAAAGAAAAAGCCCCCAAACTTGCCAATCCCCTTGAAGCCACCATTGATGTGGCATCCCAAGAAATGATTGTCCGTGCTCAAAAAATGGGTATTGATACGGTCTTTGACCGGGCTGTCACCATGAAACCCTGCGCCATTGGTGTCCAGGGAATATGCTGTAAAAATTGTTCCATGGGTCCCTGCAGACTACCGCTTCCCAAGGATGGGATAGAAGGCGAAGACACCCGTAAAGGTCTCTGCGGTGCCACGGCAAACACCATTGCCGCGAGAAATTTTATTCGCATGATCGCCGGTGGCGCATCTGCCCACTCCGACCATGGCCGTTGTGTGGCCGAAGTTTTTCTGGCGGCTGCCCGGAAAGAGAGCGACGCGTATCACATTAAAGATACGGACAAGCTGCTCCAGATTGCCCCTGCACTGGGGGTTGATATTACCGTTGAAGTGGACGGTGAAGTCAAAGACCGTGATCTTGACGAAATCGCCCTGGAAGTGGCTGAAGTTGCCTTGGCTGAATGGGGCAAACCCGAAGGTGAAGTGCTCTACATGAAACGGGCACCCAAAGCACTGTATGAAAAATGGAAAAAACAGGGTGTTCTTCCCAGAAACATTGACCGGGAAATCGTTGAGATCATGCACCGCACCCACATGGGCGTGGATCAAGACTATAAGAACCTCATGAAACAGGGCACAAGAGCGGCTCTGGGAGACGGCTGGGGCGGTTCCATGCTGGCAACGGATCTTCAGGATGTTCTTTTCGGCACCCCCTATCCGCTGCAGTCCGAAGCCAACCTTGGTGTCATGAAAGCGGACCATGTCAACATTATCCTCCACGGCCATGAGCCGGTACTGTCAGAGATCGTTGTGGGAGTGGCCCAGTCCCAGGAGATGATAGACTATGCCAAGAGCAAGGGCGCCAAGGGTATTCAGCTGAGCGGCATCTGCTGTACGGCCAACGAAATTCTCCAGCGCCACGGTATCCCCACGGCTGCCACCTTCCTGCAGCAGGAGCTGGCCATTATCACCGGTGCCTGCGACGCCATGGTGGTGGATATCCAATGTATCATGCAGAACCTGGCCAATGTAGCCAAATGTTTTCATACCAAACTGATCACCACCCATCCCATCGCCAAGATGGAACAGGACAACGTCATCCACATTGAGTTTGACGAACATTATGCCCTGGAAGATGCCACCAAAATAGTAAAACTGGCCATTGACAACTTTGAAAACCGTGGTTCCGATGTGATGATTCCCAAGCACAAAGCCACCCAGGTCGCCGGCTTTGGTGTGGAATCCATTCAGTACCATCTGGGCGGTACCTTCCGCGGTAGCTATTACACCCTCAACGACAATATCATCAACGGACGTATCCGGGGTATTGCCGGTGTGGTGGGTTGTAACAATGCCAGGACCAAACACAACGATGGGCATATCAGAGTTGTAAAAGAGTTGATTAAAAACGACGTTATCGTCCTCACCACCGGCTGCAACGCCATTGCCTGCGCCATGGAAGGACTCTTGACCCCTGAAGCCGCTGCCGTACACTGCGGCCCGGGCCTTGCAGAAGTTTGTGAAACCGTAGGTATCCCGCCGGTCCTCCACCTTGGTTCCTGCGTGGATAACAGCCGTATCCTCCTTGCGGCAACAGAGGTGGTTAAAGCCGGAGGCCTTGGAGAGGATATCTGTGATCTCCCCGTAGCAGGTAGTGCTCCGGAATGGATGAGTGAAAAGGCCATCTCCATCGGCCACTACTTTGTGGCATCAGGTGTTTACACGGTATTTGGTGTGACCCTGCCCACGTCCGGTGCCCCTGTTTTCCATAAATATATTTCCGATGAAATGGAAAAAATATACGGCGGAATGTGGGACCTTGAAATCGACCCCATTAAACATGCCCAGAAAATGATTGCCCACATCGACAAGAAACGTAAAGAGCTGGGTATTGACAAGGCAAGGGAAAGGGTCCTCATGGATATGGCAGATCGCCAGAAACTTGAGGCGTAATCCATACAGGGTCACTAACCGTATCGTTATTAAAAAGATAAATCCTCAACGAAGGAGGAAGACATGTCAAAATTAATAGCATTTGCAGCTATTCAAGGTGGATATAAAGTCGTTTCAGAGGTCGAAGGTCTTTACAATAAAGCCCTCCAGACCTACAATGCAGACACGAAAGTAGAATTTCCCAACACCGGATATTACCTGCCGGTGATTTACTCCTTAACGGGCCTCAAGGTACAGACCCTTGAGGACATCCAGAAACCACTGGCCTTTGCCAGAGGTCTTCTGCCTCCCCATGTAAAGAGTAAAAATCATCTTCCCTATCTCGGACCCCTCCTTGATGCCGGTATGGCCGGTATCCTGGCCTACGAAATCAAAGAGGCGCTTCGCACCGTTTCCGATCCTGATTTCTACTATCCCCATGAGGACCCGGATCTGGAAGCCGGTAAAATCTGGACCGGCCCCGCCGATGACACCATCCTGAGAAAAAGGGGGGTTGAGTTCGTGGACGGTTCCGCCCCGGGATTTGCCGCCATCGTGGGTGCTGCGCCCAACCCGGAAATCGCCAAGATGATCGTGGAAGACTATCAGAAAAAGAGTCTCTACATCTTCTGCGCCGCCAACCACAATGGTCAGACCGTGATTGAGCAGCTCATTGAGGCCGGTGTTCAGGTGGGATGGAATACCCGAATCGTTCCCTTTGGTCCGGATATCTCCTCCGCCGTATTTGCCCTTGGTTTTGCCAACAGGGCCGCCATGGCCTTTGGTGGGGTTCAGCCCGGCGATCACAGAAAGATCCTCATGTACAACAAAGAGAGAATCTTTGCCTTTGTCAACGCACTGGGCGACATCGGCACCGAATGGGGTGTGGCCGCTGCCGGTTGCGTCAACTGGGGCTTCCCGACCCTGGCCGATACCGATATTCCGGAAATTCTGCCCACGGGTATCTGTACCTACGAGCATGTGGTCACCAACGTTTCCCATGACGAGATGTGCCAGAGATCCATTGAAACCCGCGGTCTCAAGGTCAATGTCACGGAAATTGACATTCCCATGGCTTTTGGTCCCGCCTTTGAGGGTGAGCGTGTGCGTGGTGCTGACCTCCATGTCCAGTGCGGCGGCGGTAAGACCCAGTGCACCGAGCTGGTGAAAAAAGCGGAAATGAACGAGATTGAAGATGGCAAGGTGATCCTTGTGGGTCCCGACGTCACCGACCTCAAAGAGGGAGAGACCTTCCCCCTTGGTATCTTTGTCCAGATTGCCGGTCGTGAATTTCAGGAAGATTTTGAGCCCATCATGGAGCGTCAGATCCATCACCTGGTCAACTACATCCAGGGCATCATGCACATTGGACAGCGGGATATCTCCTGGGTCCGGGTCTCCAAGGCCGCCATGGAAAAGGGTTTCAGCCTGAAACACATCGGCACCGTGCTCTACGCCAAATTCCATCAGGATTTCCAGAAGATCGTGGACAAGGTCCAGGTCACCCTGTACACCAACACCGAGGATGTGGATAAGATGACCGCCACCGCAAGGGCGGAATATCTCACCCGTGACTCCCGCGTGGATTCCATGACCGACGAGGATGTGGATACCTTTTATTCCTGTACACTGTGCCAGTCCTTTGCCCCCAACCATGTCTGCTCCGTAAGTCCCGAAAGAACAGGGCTTTGCGGCGCCTACAACTGGATGGACTGCCGGGCCGCCTTTGAGATCAACCCCACCGGTCCCAACCAGCCAATTATGAAGGGAGAATGCATTGATCCCAAGCTGGGTCAGTGGAAGGGTGTCAATGAGTTTGTCAACAAGGCATCCAGGGGTGCTGTGACTCATTACAACTTCTACTCCATGGTAATTGATCCCATGACCACCTGCGGTTGCTGTGAATGTATTGCCGCCATGCTCCCCTCGTGTAACGGGGTCATGACCGTTGGTCGGGATTATGCCGGGGACACCCCCTGCGGTATGAAGTTCACCACCCTGGCCGGTGTCATGGGCGGTGGAGCCTCTTCCCCGGGCTTTGTGGGTCACTCCAAGCACAATATCACCCAGGGCAAGTTTATCCTTGGTGATGGCGGGCTCTTAAGAATGGTGTGGATGCCCAAACAGCTCAAGGAAGAACTCAGGGATCGCATTGAAGCCAGGGGCGCTGCCATGGGCGTACCGGATCTCTTTGACAAGATTGCCGATGAAACCGTGGGCATCACCGAAGAGGAGATTCTTCCCTTCCTCCAGGAAAAGGGACATCCCGCACTTTCCATGGAATCCCTGATAGGATAACTAATCCATAGATGACCATGCTGCCGGCCTGTCCCCCTTATGGCCGGCAGCACGGCTACACATATTTTTATTGAAAAAGGAGAGAACAATGGCATTAACCGGTATACAGATTTTCAAACTCCTTCCCAAGACCAACTGTAAGGAGTGTGGTGTCCCCACCTGCCTTGCCTTTGCCATGAACCTGGCATCGGGCAAGGCTGAACTGGACAGCTGCCCCTATGTGTCCGACGAAGCAAGGGAAAAACTGGCGGAAGCCTCTGCACCTCCCATTCGTCCCGTCAAGCTGGGCAAGGGAGTTCGACAAACAACAACCGGTGGAGAAACCGTTCTTTACAGACATGAAAAGACCTTCTTCAACCCCACCATCCTTGCTGCCACCGTGGCATCGGATGTGGCTGCCGGTGATCTTGAAAAAATGCTGAAAACATACAATGCATTTCAGTATGAACGGGTGGGATTAAATCTGAGACCAGAACTGCTCGTGGTTAAAGACGCCGGCGCCGGCGCTGACGCTTTTGCGGCCACGGCAAAAACCATTGCAGAGACCTCTGAATTCAACCTGGTTCTCATGACCGAAGATATGGATGTCATGAAGGCCGGTGTTGCAGCTGCCGGTTTCAAACGGCCCCTGCTCTATGCCGCCACCGAAGCCAATGTGGATGCCATGGGTGCGCTGGCCAAAGAGAGTGACCTGCCCCTGGCCGTAAAGGCCGATTCCGTTGAAGCGCTGATGCCTTTGACTGAAAAACTCACCGCCATGGGATTGAAAGACCTTGTCATTGACTCCGGTTCCCGGGAGATCAAGCAGGCCCTGGAAGATCAGGTGGCCATTCGCCGTGCCGCCCTTAAAGCCGGTAACAAAGCCCTTGGCTTTCCCACCATCACCTTTCCCTGTGAAATGGCTTCCAACCTTGACATGGAAACCGTCATTGCCGCCATGTTTGTGGCCAAATACGGCGGCATTGTGGTGATGTCCGACTTTACCACGGAATCTTTGTTTCCACTGCTCCTGGAAAGACTCAATGTCTTCACTGATCCCCAGCGTCCCATGACGGTGACCGAAGGTATATTTGAAATCGGCAACCCCGATGAGAATTCACCCGTTGCCATCACCACCAACTTTGCCCTCACCTATTTCATCGTGTCCGGTGAAATTGAAGGTAGCAAGGTTCCCTGCTGGCTGCTCATCAAAGACTCCGAAGGACTTTCCGTACTCACTGCCTGGGCTGCCGGTAAATTCGGCGGAGACGATGTGGGTATGTTCGTTAAAAAATGTGGTATCATGGACAAGGTGAAACACACCGAGTTGATTATCCCCGGATATGCAGCCGCCATTGCCGGTGACGTTGAAGAAGAGCTTCCCGGATGGACCATCACTGTTGGCCCCAGAGAAGCGGCACATCTGCCTGCTTTTCTTAAAAACAGATAATCCCGGATAAAATCAAAGGGGGAAAATTCATGGTATCTTTTTTCTCCCTTTCGATGTATTCTGATCTGAGAAACCATCACAGCCCCATTTTTTTAACCCATAAAGATCACTTTTAACCTGAAAGGAAGAGACTATGATACTTTTCGGAGAAAGCTTGAATGTTATTTCCAATGTCATTGGAAAACAGTTCAAAGAGGCAGATCCAGCCAAACGGGATCCCGAGCCCATTCAGAAAGAGGTAATCATGCAGAAGGAAAAGGGCATGGATTACATTGACATCAACCTGGGACCTGCAAAAAAATTCGGCACAGAGTTGATGCCATGGGTGGTCAATGTTGTTCAGGAAGCCGTTCCCGGGATGCCCCTGCTGCTGGACTCCTCTAACATTGACGCCATTGAAGCCGGACTTAAAGTGGCCAAACCGGCCAGCAAGCCACACATCGTCAACTCCATCATGGCACGCCCTGAAAGATATGAAAAAATGGTGCCCATGACAGCCCAGTATGATGCCGACTTTGTGGCATTGATGTGGGGACCTGAGGGACTTCCAAGGGATGAGAACGAACGGGCCGCCCTGGCTGTGGAACTGCTCTACTTTGCCAATGAAGCGGGCATTCCCAACGAGAAGATCTGGGTGGACGGCATTGTCACCCCGGTGAACATCCAACAGCCCCAGGCCATCAGCCTCATGCAGTTCCAGGGCATGCTCCAGGACATCGCTCCGGGTGCCCAGAGCACCTGCGGTCTGTCCAACATCTCCAATGGACCGCCAAACCATCTGAGACCCATCCTGAACCAGACCTACATGGTGATGTTACAGAAATACGGCATGGCATCGGTGATTTCCGATCCCCTGGATGAAAAACTCACGGCCATTGCCAAGGGCAAACATCCGGAGATCGTTGACCTCGTCTATAGCATCATGGACGGAACTCAGCCGGATATGGCAAGCCTGAGCAAAGAGCTGTCAGACTATGCCAAGACGGTTAATGTCATTCTGGGTAACACCCTTTATTCAGATTCATGGCTTGAGCTGTAATCTCTTTTGTAATATGCATGTAAGACATCGCCTCTCCCCATCACAGGGGTGAGGTTTTTACGGGCTTGGTTCTAACTTCGTTCACTTTGGTGTGGGGCAGTCTTTTGTTATTGGATGTTGTTTGTTTTGTCCTTATGCAACAAGCTCTTCGGACAAAAAGACAATGATACACATCAGACCCTGACAGGTCCCATAACTGCCAATGTGGTTAAAGTTAAAACCAAGCCCGTTTTTTAATTTTGGGAAATCTTATGAAACCGGATAAAACAATTAAAAGTCAGTGGGTCCATGTGGTGGTGCAAAACCCCGGAACCCCGAGGGAAGAACTCATGGGATACGGAACGGAACAGATACCTGAGCCCTTCATCCCCGCCTTTTCCACCCGGGAGGAAGCCCAGGCGTGCTTTCTGATGATGCCCAAGGATATCATGAACCAAAAATATGAAGTCCATGCCATCATGAAAGACGATCTCATGGAACAAGCTGTAAAAAACGGCTTTAAAGTCTTTCTCATGGACGATAAAAGCCGTATCAAACAGGAACTAATTTAATCTGCCTGCAAACAAGGGGAACAAATGAGTTTAAAACTGGCCATCGGTGGTAAGGGCGGCGTTGGCAAAACCACCATCACATCTCTGCTGGCAAGGTGCATCGCGCACCTGAGTACAGACAACAGCGTCATTGCAATTGATGCCGACCCTGTGGCCAATCTGGCCGCCGGTTTGGGCATACCCGAGGAGACGCCCATAACCCCCATTTCCGAGTTATCCGATCTCATTGCAGAACGTACCGGCGCACAACCGGGCACCATGGGAGGCTTTTTCACCCTTAATCCCAAGGTGGATGATATCCCCGAGCGCTTTTCCCTGGAAAGGGATGGGGTCAAACTGCTGGTCATGGGAACCGTTCAAAGCGGGGGCTCCGGCTGTATCTGCCCAGAAAGCACTATTTTAAAAGCCTTGATGAATCATCTGGTTCTGGCAAGGAACGAAATTGTCATCATGGACATGGAAGCGGGCGTGGAGCACCTTGGTCGAGCCACATCCGGCTCGGTGGATGCTCTGGTGGTGGTGGTCAACCCGGGAAAAAGAAGCCGGGTGGCTGCCGAAAAAATCAGAAAACTGGGCCGGGACATTGGCATCAAACGCGTGGTGGTGCTGGGAAACCGTGTGGGCTCTGCTGAAGATGAAGAGCTGATCCGATCGTCTCTGCCTGATTTTGAAATCATCGGTTTTCTACCGGAAATGGATGAAATTTCAATGTCGGACCGCAAAGGTGTACGCCCCTATGACGATATTACCACCGCACCACCCGCAATGATGGACATTGCCAGAAAATTCATGGCACTGGCCTGATCCCCCATAGATGCATCCATTGAAATCATAGTACCGACCCAATTTGCAGATGGAATCAGACACTCCTTATACCGCCTTTTGCTGATTTCTTTCATATGCCATGGTCGTTTACCCCGAGCACCCACGCCGGACCCTCAATTTTCAAGGACCTGGGGGGGACCTCGCCAGCAAATCCAGCTCCCTGTCATAGTTTTCAATGACAGACGACCAGGCATACCGCCCCATCTCCCGGGCAAGCGCCCTTCTCTCCCGGGAGAACCCATGGGGAGAAAGAAGAATGTTTTCAAGCATCCGAAACAGATCGTTATAGTCTTGATAAAGGACTTCATCGTGGAAATGGGCGGGTATGATTTCAGGGTAAGCCAGTCGACGGGGCAACAGAGGGAAACAGCCGTTCCTCACCGCCTCCACCACGGAAATGCCGAAGTTTTCCTGAAGGGCGGTGCTGACCACAATGGCGCCCTGCCGCAGCCAGTTTTCATAGGATTTCCCGGAGTCAGCATACCCGAAAGCAACGATCTCATCTTTGAAAAACTCCCGGGCCCCATGAAACGCCCGGGGAATGACAGGCCCCGCCTCCCCCAGCAATGCCAGCCGAAAGGGGATGTTTCGCATTTTTAAGATCTTCAATGCCTTGAAAAAAGGGCCCGGATTTTTATCGTATGCCCAGCGATGATTCCATATGATCAGGGGGGGCGTTAAAAACGGGCCTTCCGGATCAATGGGGGCCAAATCAATGGGACCGGCCGGAAAGTCACATCCGGGATAACACACCGTCGATTTTTTAGCCAATCCCTCCTCACACCAGGTGGTATCGCCATCCGGCATCCCCTTGAAAAAATCGGAAACGTTGGCGTGAAATTCCTGTTGATGAAACCTGGAATTAAACACAATACGCCGGGCCGCCAAGGCCGTGGTGATATTTATCAGGGCCAGTGACTCATCCGGCTGTTTGCCCGGAAACGCGGGATAAGAGAGCTGGTTTTCATGAAAATATACCAGACATGGAGGAAGAGGTGCCCTTGCAAGGGCAATGAAGTCGGCAAGGTTCATCATGTCCGACGTGATGATACCATCATAGGCACCATAATTTTTCATCTGTCCCAGAAATTGAAGGGCCGCACCGCGCATGCGCCATTTCCAGAATTGGTCCGGCAGTGTCAAAAGTTCAATGTCATGCCGGGAATGGGCCTGCCACCCAAGGGCAAACGCCCTGTGTGATCCTCCGAAAAAAGGCTCCATAAATAAAAATTTCATCTACTTCTTTCCCCTTGTATGGTTACATTCTGTAATGACGTATCATATATCCGTTTTTATCTTTACACCGCCAGCTGGAGAGGGTATTAAACAATGGGTTTCATTAAAACAACAATGCGTGGGTCATCAAGGTCAATGCATGTGTCATCAACCAAGAGAAAGGCCTAATCCGACAAATGGAGGCACACCGCAAGCCGGACCTACCCACAACGGGGCCGAAGATATCATCAAGCCCGAAACAATTTTATTTTACACTTAATTTGCCCAGGAGCATATGTAATGACAGACGATGTTGAAAAAAAAGAAGAGTCTGAGAACAAAGAGCAGAGCTTTGCCGAACTTTTTGAAGCCTTTGGTTCGGACATCAGCCATGATGTTCAGCAGGGAGATAAAATTCAAGGGAAAATAATTGCCATCGGTAAAACCAGTGTCTATGTCAGCACCGGGTCTAAAAGTGACGGTGTTGTGGAAAAAGCAGAACTCCTGGATGAAAACGGAGAACTCCCGTTTGCCGTGGGTGATACCCTGGAACTCTATGTGGTCTCCATGAATGAGAGTGAAATTATCCTGTCCAAAGCCCTTTCCGGAGCAGGTTCCAGTGAACTGCTTGAAGAGGCTGCCTTTAATAAAACCCCGGTGGAAGGCAAGGTGACGGAAACCATCAAGGGGGGATTCAGTGTGGATGTCATGGGAAAACGGGCCTTTTGTCCCGTCAGCCAGATCGACGTAAAATATGTGGAGACCCCGGAAGAGTACGTGGGACAGCAGCTGACATTTATCATCACCCGTTTTTCCGAATCGGGACGCAACATTGTGGTTTCACGGCGGGATCTGCTGAATCAGGAGATCAAGGCATCCAGGGAGGCTTTTTTAAAAGGAATCAAGGACGGTGACACCTGCCAGGGCCGGGTGGTAAAACTCATGCCCTATGGGGCCTTTATTGAACTGGCCCCGGGCGTGGAGGGGATGGCCCACATTTCCGAACTCTCCTGGTCCCGGGTGGACAAGGCTGAAGAGGTGCTCTCCCCCAACGACACCGTCACCGTTAAGATTCTGAAAATTGAAACCCGGGACAATCAAGACACCCCAAAAATTTCCCTCTCCTTAAAGCAGATCTCATCAGACCCCTGGGAAAGGGCTGTGGAGACCATCCATGTTGGGGATCAATTCACTGGCAAGGTGGTCCGGCTGGCACCCTTTGGGGCCTTTGTGGAGATTGAACCGGGCATTGACGGCCTGGTCCATTTAAGTGAAATGAGCCACACCCGCCGTATTGTCAAAGCCGAAGATGCCGTATCCCAGGGGGAATTTATCCAGGTGGTGGTAAAGGAATTTCATCCTGACCAGAAACGGATTTCCCTGAGCATGAAGGATGCATTGGATGATCCCTGGGCCGGAGTGACTGAAAAATATCAACCCGGTCAACCCGTTAAGGGAACCGTGGAAAAAAGGGAAGGCTTTGGCCTGTTCATCAACCTGGAACCCGGCGTCACCGGGCTTCTGCCCGCATCTCTCATGGGAAAATCCGTCACATCCGCTGAGTTTGACCGGCTCAAACCCGGGGACACGGTGTCTCTGGTGGTGGAAACCACGGACGAGGATGCCCGCAGGATCAGTCTGGCACCCCCGGATCTCAAGGAGAAAGAAGATTGGAAACCCTTTGTGGCCACAGAAAAAAAGAGCCTTGGCACCATGGGCAACCTTTTGATGGAAGCAATGAAAAAAAATAAAAAATCATAACACGCCCATGCATGGCCACCCCTTGAATCATGACGGAAATTTTCACCGATACAAACCATAGAATCACCCTTGATAAACCCGGGGCAGACACCTATACCAAAATCAGCTATCCCCTCAAGTACGGCATATACTCGGAGATTGAGACCCGGGATGCCGTACTTCAGTTTAACTGCAACCATGAGATTGTCCGGGGCAGAGGCAAGGACAGCGGGTGGATACAACCCTCGGAGTGGGTAAAACGAAGTATGGGCAATGACTGGATCTACTACTCCACAGGGGGGTATACCGGGGTGTTTGAAGCCACCGGCGAATATTACCTGCCCAACCTGCCCTACCCCACCAACTCTCTCCTTGGCGGAAAACCCCTTAAAGAGCCTTCTGTGGTGCGTATCACCCATGCTTGGCATGACATGGTCCGGGCCGTGAAATCGCAATTTTCCGGCACCCAGCCGGCCGTCCGATCATTTCTGGAGCAGGTGACGGAAAACACACCTGAAACCCTTGAAAAAAAAGCCCGAAAGCTGTTTGACATCAGTGACGGCCGGATCTCGGTGATGCCCCCGGATGCCCGGCATGTGGACTATGACATCATTCCCCTGACCATCTCCCATGGCTGCATTTATAAATGCAGATTCTGCCGGATCAAGACGGACCACCCCTTCTCCATGGCATCCAAAGCAGATATCGATTTAAAAATAAGTCAGTTAAAAGCGTTCTATGCCAGGGATCTCATCAACTACAACGGCCTGTTTCTGGGAGAGCATGATGCCCTTAATAGTGATCCCGATCTGATTCTTTTTGCCGCCACAAGGGCATTTAAGGCCTTTGATCTAAAGAACAGCTATATGAAAGGCCCCCGACTGTTCCTGTTTGGCAGTGTGGACTCACTTTTAAAAGCGCCTGACCATCTATTTGAAAAACTCAACGTCCTTGGGTACCTTACCCATATCAACATCGGACTTGAATCCGCCGACCAGGAGACCCTGGACCGCATCGGAAAACCCATTACCGTGGACCAGGTGGTAAAGACCTTTGACAAAATACAGGAGATCAACCGGCAATATGCCCGCATTGAAATCACGGCCAACTTTATCATGGACGACACCCTGCCCAAAAGCCACTACGCCTCATTTCTCTGTCTTGTGCGGGATAAAATTCCCCGGTTCCGGGACAAGGGCGCCATCTATCTTTCCCCCCTTCGCATCAATGCCCCATCCAGATCGGTGCTGTTCCAGTTCAATGAACTCAAAAGACACAGCAGGCTGCCCACCTATCTTTATATTATCCAGCGGCTGTAGAGGTACCCTCTGGAAAAGCGCCCCCCCTTTTCAATCATCAACGGATATGATATGGGACAGATCATGGAAAAAATAAAATTTGTGTCCGTCCATGGGGGGCACAGCGGCGATTTTTGTGACCATGCCAATGATCACCTAAAAGATATCATTAAAAAATATATGGCACTGGGATTTGCCTGGGTGGGCATCACCGAACATGTGCCCCCCCCCACCGATGCCCAAAGATATCCCGATGAGATCGAAAAAGGCATCACCGCCGACTTTCTCCGGAAACGGTTTACCCGATACATGACCCACTGCCGTGAACTCCAGGCAACATACAGGAACAATTTCACCCTTTACGTTGGTTTTGAAACAGAAACCTGGAACGGATGCCTTCCCTATATTCAAGGGCTGATAAACCGGTTCAAGCCCGATTATGTGGTGGGATCCGTCCACCATGTGGACGACCGATGCATTGATTTTTCCCGGGAAATGTACCAGGAAACCGCCCGGGCCATGGGCGGAACGGATGCCCTTTACTGCAGCTACTTTGACCGACAGTACGAAATGCTTTGTACACTGAAACCCGCCGTTGTCGGCCATTTTGACCTCATCCGGATCTTTGATGCCGGCTATGAAGCACGTCTACTAAAACCTGATATCCGGCAACGCATCACCCGAAATTTAGAATGTATCAAAGCACTTGGCAGTGTACTGGACTTCAACCTGCGTGCCTTGAAAAAAGGGGCAGTTGAGCCCTATGTCTCGAAATCCATTCTCCACCAGGCCATGGAGATGGAGATCCGGGTCATTCCAGGGGATGATTCCCATGGGGTGGCAGACATCGGCAAATATATGGAGCCGGCCCTGGCACAGTTAAGAGCGGCCGGTTTCACTGCCAATTCCTGGCAGCCCCCCCATCTATATGACTGGACTTACAATACAAAAATATAGGGAAACACACACCATGAAAGCCGTTGTTCAACGGGTCAAGAGCGCCAGGGTCACTGTGGACGACACCCTCATTGGAGAGATCAGTCAGGGACTGGTGGTACTTTTGGGGGTTGCCAAGGGGGACACCCCTGCCGAGGCCACCTCTCTTTTGGAAAAAATTGTCCATCTGAGAATTTTTGAGGATGATGCCGGTAAAATGAATCGCTCCCTCATTGACATCAATGGAGCGCTTCTGGTGGTCTCCCAGTTCACCCTTCTGGGGGATGTCAGAAAAGGACGACGTCCCTCTTTTACAAAGGCCGCCCCCCCTGGGGAGGCAAAGGCGCTGTATGAACTGTTTATCGAGAACGCCCGGCAAATGGGTATCCACACCCGGACCGGTGAATTTCAGGCCATGATGGATGTCTCCCTGGTCAACTCCGGGCCTGTAACCCTTCTTCTGGACACGGCACATCTATGAAATATGACCACCTCGCCGTGGTGCTTGTGGCACCCCAAGGCCCCCTGAATGTGGGTTCAACCTGCAGAACCATGATGAATTTCGGCTTTTCCGACCTGAGACTGGTGAATCCATGCAAAGAGTACCAGGGACTGGATGCCAGAAAAATGGCATTGAGCGCCCAGTCCATGCTGGAAAATGCAAAGGTGTTTGATACCCTAAATGAGGCACTGGCCGATTGTCACCTGGCCTTTGGCACCACCCGACGATTTGGAAAATACCGAAAACAGTTCTTCACCCCCGACACCGCCGGAGAAAAGATAGCAGGCCTTGCAGATTCACACCGATGTGCCCTTGTCCTTGGCCGGGAGGACAATGGGCTGACCACGGAAGAGCTTTCCCTTTGTCACAGTTTTATCACCATCCCCACGGAGGATGCCTTTGCCTCCATGAACCTCTCCCATGCCCTGACGCTTTTTTTGTATGAGATTTCAAAGGCCATGAAGTTTACGCATCCGCCAGGGCCGGTGCCCCAAGGGAAACCGGCCACCATGGCCGCAACGGAACAAATGTATGCCCACATGCGAGAGACTCTTTGTGCCATCGACTATCTGGATCCCCAGAACCCCGACCATCTGTTAAGAACCTTTCGAAGAATCTTCAGCCGGGCCGGTCTCGGGGAACGGGATGTGAACATCATCCGGGGACTCATGAGCCGCATCGGCTGGATAGACGCACAACGGAAAAAATAACACGCCAAAAGGCATACCACACCATCATATAGTAACAAACAGCCCCTTTTCCGCCTTCTTGATCAACCCTTTCTTTTTAAGTTGATATACCGTGTCTGCCACTTTTTTGGCACCAAAGCCTGTTTTTTCCTGAAGGGTTTTGGAATCAATGCCGTTCTTACTTTTTTCAATACACTCCAGAACAGCTCCGGCAGCGGTGCTCCGGCGAGCCCGAACCGGAGGTTTCATTTTTGCCTTGGGTTTTGCTTTTTTAGATGTCTTGATTTTGCCGGATTGTTTCCCTTTTTTAGAGGGTTTTTTTTCAGGCACGGGTGGGACGAATTCAGGTTCCTTTTCCAACGCGGAAAAGTCATCAGAAGCCGATTCCGATGGTTCTAATGATTCTGACGGTACAGATGGTTCTGACGGTTCTGCAGAATCAATGTCAGCAGAAACCGCTATTTCCGAGGATGAGGGAATCACCTCCATGGAAACCTCTTTTTCTGAAACAGCCGCATCTTTTACGACACCAACGGTTTCCATTTCAGGGGTCACTTCTTCTCGAACATCGTTATTTTTCAAGTTTAGTTCAAAATTTTGCTCAAAAAATTTTATAACCGTACTGATCCGAGAAGCGACTGTTTTAAACTGTTTTTGAATTTTTTCCATTGCATCGTTATCAGCTTCAATTTTAATTTCGATTTTCATGGGCAGGGAATTCCTCTGTCTTTTTAATTTGATGGGTTAACGGCAATACCACTTAACTCAACGATCACGCTTTTTTTAAAGCTGATTTTGCAAAAGGCTGCAACCCGGAGTTCCACACCGATAACGCCAATAATAATACAAACCGGTCCTGTTTGCCCGCGCTGCAGGTAAAAAAAACCGGATCATTAAAGGTATCAATATGAAAAACGTGGTCATTGAATTTAAGAAATCTGATAGATTCACGAAAAATTTACGAGAATCAGATAGCATCTTGATTTTTATAAATCTTTTTTCCATAATATTCAATACAAAAAAAGAAATTTCAATGCCATCTCCCGTTCCATACGATATTAAACAGCACACCGACTCTTGACATCGGGTTCAGATACACGAATTGACCGGATAAGACTTTTTGAAATCCTTCATTCCCGCTTTACACTTTCATGAGGTGAATGCCCATTTTTCGGTGGCCGTCCTAAAAAAAGTAAAGTACTTTTGGGAGTATATAAAGGATGCCGACTTTTTCCTTGAAAAATTTTCAAAATTATATACACTCAATTTTATGAATCCGCTAAAATTAACGTTACTTATTGCACAGGTCTGTTTCCTGTCTTATTGTCCTCTCACCCGGGCCGGAGAAGTCCAGGAAGTCACCCCCACGGCGCTGCAACTGACCCAAGCCGTCATGTGCGAATCCATTGATAGTTTCAAGCCCCAGAATCCCGCCATTGTCTTCTCCATTGACCTTGGCAAGGTATTTTGTTTCACCGCCTTTGACCAAATCAGTGAAACCACCCATATTTATCATAAATGGTTTCAAATGGATCGACTGGTTTCCAGAAAACGGTTAACCCTGAACCCTCCCCAATGGTCCACCATCAGCAGCATGCAGCTGCGCATGGCTGACAGAGGCCCCTGGTATGTAGAGATAACGGATAAAGACGACATACTTCTCCAACGCTTAAGATTCAGCATATCAGATTAAGGGAGCACCATGACGGACGTCTTGACCTTTATCACCAGTCTCCGATGGCAGGACTTTGTGGACATCGGCCTGAACGTTTTCATCCTTTTCAGGCTTTACGTGCTTTTTAGAGGTTCAAGACTAATACGTGTTATACCGGTGGTCATCCTTCTCTGGCTGCTGAAGGGGCTGGCGCTTTTCGCCGGTCTTGTGGTGACCAGCTGGGCCATCCAGGGCGTCATTGCCACCGCAGCACTGATTTTGATCATCGTATTCAGAGATGAGATTGCCTCTGTGTTTCAGGCCAGAAATCTCAAAACCTTTTTATGGGGATTTCCTTCTCGTCGGGATATCACCCCCATGGACATCGTTGCACAGAGTGCCTTTGACATGGGCAAAAGCAAAGTGGGAGCACTGATGGTGTTTCCCAACGGCAAGGATATCAGCGATATTGTTCAGGGTGGTATTGACTGGGACGGCAAGCTGTCCAGAGAGATGCTCCTGAGCATTTTCTGGGATAAAAACCCCGTGCATGACGGGGCCATCATCATTGAAGGAAATCGAATTTCACGGGTGGGAGTGATTCTTCCCCTTTCCCGGCGCAGGGACCTGCCCTCCCGGTATGGTACCCGTCACCGGGCAGGGGTGGGGCTGGCCGAATGTTCGGATTGCCTGGTCATCATCGTTTCCGAAGAATCCGGTCGCGTAACAGTTGTCAAGGGAAATGAGATCAAAGATGTCAGAAATATCACCCAGCTAAAAAGCATCATTGAAGGCCATTCCGGAAAAGGGAAAAAAAGAGATTCTGCCCTGTGGAGGGATATACTTGAATACGGCACATCGGCCTTGCTCTGCCTGACACTGGTCACCGGCATCTGGTTCGGCCTCTCCAGGGGACGGGAAACCCTGAAAACCATTGAAGTTCCCCTGGAATACACCGATGTCCAAAAAGACTTTGAAATCATTGAATCCTCCACAAATACCGTCACCCTTCACCTTGGGGGCTCCGGTCCCCTGCTCAAGTCCCTGAGCCCCCAGCAGGTCAAAGTGCTCCTGAGGCTGGATGCGGCATCTGCCGGTGAAAACATATACACCGTCTCCGGTAAGAATATTAACCTGCCACCCGGTGTTCATCTGAAAAAGGTGGAACCGTCCAGTGTGACACTGATCCTTGACGGCACCATTACCAGACAGGTACCGGTGCAGTTGAACTGGACCGGGAAATTGCCCGAATCACTTATCCTTGCCCATGCAGTTCCTGAGCCGGAAAACATCACCGTTACGGGACCCCAAAAAATTCTCAAGACCATCACCACCCTTTATACGGAAAAAATCCCCCTGGATGCCATCCAGACCTCCGGCAGCAGAGAGGTGGCTATCATCCTCCAACCCTCATCCCTGAAGGTGCCGGACAAAAAAAATATGGTGAAGGTTACCTACACCGTGGTCAATAGAGAAGCGCCAGTACAGTAACCCGCCACCATGAATTTTCAGCTCCCTGACTCATTGAGGACCGTTATCACTTCAGCCTTTCTCAGCACCGTGCCGTCCCGCTTATTGATATACCCATTTTTCACTATTTCAAGAATGGTTTCATTCTCCAACTCGGAAACATTCCGGGTCTCTATTATTTTACAATACGCCATGGTTGCCTTATTATCAGGAAACTCCATCCGGAAAATGTCGGCTGAATTGAAATGACGTTGTAATTTCTTATGAACGGAGGCAATATTTCTGCCTAACATTTTTGCCGTTTTATCGAGTTGATTTTTTTTTGTTTCAAGATTTTTCTCTATACCTGCCAGGACGTCCATAACATCAAAAATATTTGAAAAAAAATCTTTTTCCCTCTGGCAAAATAGCGCTTCTTTTTGCACTATTTCCAGTTTCAATTCGGCAATGGTCTGCTGAAATCCAATGAGTTTCTCTTTTAATTGTGCTTTTTCCGATAACGGTGCTTTTTCCGGCATCCGCTCTTTATCAGCGGTCATGATCTTTCTCAAAAAGGGGAAGCCATTCCAACAAAGAACCATCCCCCATATCAATGGCATGGGCGGTTTCATTTTTTTGGGCTATTTTCCGATACAAACGTTCTTTTATATCACCGAGATCCACAAACCATAAAAATTCCTGACAGGCCCGGGAAACAGGATCCAAAAGCATTTTCTGAGCCTGGGCAATCTCCTTTGCAGAATATTTCCTGTCACGCATGGCAAAAGCCGCCGACTGGATCACCGCCTTGCTTGACGCTGTTTT
The DNA here is from genome assembly GCA_963668575.2 of uncultured Desulfobacterium sp. Taxonomy (GTDB): domain Bacteria; phylum Desulfobacterota; class Desulfobacteria; order Desulfobacterales; family Desulfobacteraceae; genus Desulfocicer. The sequence goes on from OY764894.2 coordinate 5,040,067, forward strand.
ATCTATGGATAACACATTAAAAGGATTCATTTTTTTCTCCTGTCTGTTCTAAGTGACGAAGCCCCGGATTTTGCAGGCATAGCCCTTTTATTACGGGTGGCAAAAGTTATGATCAAACCCTGATTTCGGATTGAACCCGATCAACAAAAGGGTGATTGTAATCTACGATTGCGGCAGCATTCAGCAGAAGATGATAATGCCCTTGTTTATTGCTCTCATCCAGATTGCTTATCTTCACTTCTCTCAATATCTCCTCCATGAATTCAAAAAAATTATCGTACATTTCCGAATATGAAGAGTTAGCGACAAGCCTTGCAGCTTTATTTAATTTATTTCTATTAAAAGCCTTGGCCATTTCGTCCATCTCAAGCTCAAGGTAGGTCTGTTCCATGGTTTCAATGGCCAGTTCATTGCCCGGACAAAGCGTAAGGGCTTTTTCAATAAGCACCTTGACCTGCTTATTGTTGATCTTGCCATCATTAAATTTCTCAATGGCAGATTGCGTCATGATAAAGGAGAGTGCCTCATCAACAGGGTCCGACCGTCGTTTTTTTGAAATCTGCAAAAGCAGTTTTTCATAAAGAAGCAGGTCCTCTCCATCGTATTGAAGCATGGAATGCACAAATCTCTTTTCAATGGAGGGCACCGTCTCAAACAGTGCCGGAGTCGATTCAAAATATTTAAGATAGGATTTGTCACCATTTTTCAGTGCCCACAGTCCGTACTCAAAATGAACAAGGCGGATCACATAATCCAAAAACTCATCACTTGAGACCGATAGATCCATCTCTTCAAGCAAGGCCATGGCCTTTGTCACCGATCCGGTCTTTAAGGCATAAAGACTTTCGCCAGCCTTGGAATAATATCCACCGGTCTCCAGATAATGTTCCGAATCTTTAAAATAGGAGCGATTTTTCCGGATCAGCTCCAGAAGGGTGGTGGACCGATGGAAGATCAATGCATATCCGGGCGTACAGATCCGGACGGCCTCCTGCGGCTGTTGATGGGAAATGGCTGACAGATCTTTGATCAATTTCTTTTCAATGGCAAGATAATCCGCTGCCCTTCGGCTACTGGGGGAATCCCCATGTTTATTGATCCGTTGCTCTGCCAGATGAATCAATTTCTGCTGAACATTATCCGTTGTATCGGGATCTTCTGAAAACTGTTTTGAAATATCATTGGAATAGATCGCCGTCAGCCAGAAGGTCATCATGGGGTTTAGAAAGGAGTCATTGTCCCGGGCAAGGTGAAAATAAGTTTTGGCATGCAACGCAAGGATGGCAGGCTCAACATGGGTCATCATCTGATCCGAAAGCGCTGCAATGTGCATGAAATTTTCCTGATCCCAGAAAATTTCCACCAGCATTAATCGGTAATAGGCAGATAGGGTCTCAAGCATATCAATGAGATCGCTGCAGTCAAGGGCATTGGCCATGTGAAGGAGCACACCTGCCCTGGTAAAGGCCCCCTGCACATCCGTCTCTTTTCCAATGGCGGCAAAAAGATCCGAACAGGCAAGACCAAGGAGACGTCGCTTCTGCTCAATAAAGAGGTCATTGCCACTGTTCAATTTCTCCCACTGTTTCAGTGCATCAAAATAGTGTCCCGTCTTTGCCAGGGCAAAGCCGTACGAATAGACGGCACTCTCCTCCATCTGTTCCGGGTCCCCCTGTTTTTCCAACTGCTCAAACCGATCCAGTGCCGAATCATATGCGTTTGCTTTTACATGATTTAAAGCGCTTCCTAAAAGAAATTTCCGGGCACCGGTTTCCTCCCATGCCCTGTCATAAAGCGTCGATGCTCTAAAATAGTCATGGACAGCCTCGGCCTCTTGTGCCGCTTCTCCGACTCTTTCCCGGATCTGCTTTCCCTGGAGTTCCTTGATTTTATCGGTCAACAAAGGATCAGACAATAATGCATTTGCCTCTTCAAAACAGGTAATGGCTTGGGACAACTTATCGTTTTGTACTGCCTTATGACCCTCTTTTATCAATTGCCGCGCTTTAAGGGCCTGGGTTTCTTTACGGCAGATATCAATTTTTTCTGCAATATCCGTACGATCCAGTTTTTTTTGAACCTTTTCAAACTCCTTTTCTGCAAGCAGGAAATTACCGGCAGAAAACAACTTTTCGGCCCGGTTCAGAGTGGTTTCAATCTTATTTTTTTTCTTAGCCATCTTTTACTCCAGAAAAATTCCAATAATCATTCCCGGTTCAAGGGGGGTATCTTCAACAAGGCAATCCTGCCGGTTCAAACAATATCGTTTGCAAACCGCCGTTCTTGTGTCACCGGATCGAACGGTATATTTCCAGTAGCGTCTATTTTTCTTTATGCCCGTTATCTTCTTATACACCTGAACCGCCTGTGATCTATCACACAGATACCGAATGGTATCCCTGCTGCTGACATCGTATATTTTAAGGTCGGGGTTGTATTCCAGCAATACCGGATAATAGATACCGGCACCATAAAGCGCCTGGGAAATATCCCACAACGTATCCGTATCCGTTGCCTGATAGGAGATAAAACAGTCAGATTCCAGTGCATTACCGCTGTGGGATTCAACAAACGCATGCGCTTCTCCGGCAAGGGGTTTTGGCACGCGCTCTTCCCTTGCCAACCGTTGGGCCGGTTCCGGTGGTACTTTTTTAGATAATGGATAATGGCCGGATGCCACCCCTTCCTCCCCGGACCGTTCACTCTTTTTATCTTTTGTCAATGCAAGTTGCGCCAGTCGCTCCCCATTGGCTTTTGTTATTTCAACCAATTCCTGTATACGCTTTTCCAGGTGCGCCACCTGACTGGCACCGGCTTCAAGAAAATCCGTATTGACAACCGCTTTTTTTTCAAGAATGGCTGTGATCCGCCCCACATCGACATCCCGTCGCTCCATCACGGCTTTAACCCCCCAAAGGGCATATCCGGTAATGACAAGGCTCATCAAAAGAATAATGATGCCCATGGCAAACGCAGGTCGTAAGGAGGGGCTGGGGGGGGCTTCAGCACTGCCCGGCACTTCCCCCATACCCTCCTCTGCCCCCTCGGTGGTGGTGGAAGAAGACCCGTTTGACTCCCCGGGGGGCACCACCGGTGATGCCGCATGGGAATCCGGCAATGCATCCAGAAGCCGGAAACAGATCAGGTCGGCATCACATTGGGGGCAGGTTTCCCTGTCCTGGGGAATATGCTCAAAATGGCATACAGGACAGTTTATCTCACGGGTCATTTAACGTGTAATACCTTTTTGAATTTTTCCTGTCTGGTGATCATATTTTTCTATCACCATGGATACCTGTGGCATGATTTCATCGAGAAGGGTCTCAACTTTATCTTCATTCAATTTCATTATAGCCTCCATGATATTTGAAGCGGCCGTATAAAATTTTGCAGCTTTGGCCGGCTCATGCTCATCACAAAGAGTTCCTGCCTTGTTGATGAGCATGATGATATTGGGCAGATGAAAACTGTCAAGACTATCATTGAGCTTTTCATGGGCCTTGACGTTCTCTTCATAGGTCCCATTAAGGTTCATCTGTTTAAGATGTTCAATTTTCTTTTTTATCCCGGATTGTTCTTTGGGCGTTAATATGCCTGCAAACTCTTCAACAAAATGTTCGGCATAATAGATTAACGAATAACTGTTTTTCTTTTCCCGGGCCAGTCGTCGTGTTTTATCGATTTTCATCTCCGCAAAGGTGTATGCAGCATCCACAACCTGTCCGGTGCGCTCATCCATCACCCCATGAATCTCCTTTATGATGGCGGCAATACGTGTTGTCATATCCTCAACAGTGTAGGAGCTGTATTTTTTTTCATTGGCTTCATTGATCATCTCTTCCAGAGCCATGAACAGTTTTTCATCGGCCCTGCCCCGGGACAAGGTTTTGGTTAATTCAACCCCGGGAAGTGCTTTCAGGGAGGCCGCAACCGCCACAAGATTATTTTCATCGATTTTCAATGTCACATCGATATTTAACGGTTGATTCAGGCACTCTTCCGTCAAGCTTTTCTCATATTCATCCATAATTTTTTCATCAATGCTCAACCAGAAATCTCCAATGGACTCTTCGGCGCCATTCACAATGTTAAAGAATTTCATATGAACCAGCTGTTGACGGGCATCCACAAGCCTGAAGGTTTCGGTCTGTTCACAGGGAAGGGGAGTGTTTTTCTCGACAAAGAGATATTTTTCACCATTTTCCAGGGCCACATAATAATCATGGGCAGCAGAGTGAACAATATCCAGAACCCCATGGGCCACGGTATGACCTTCGAGATCAAAACCGCAATGGGGACACACCGTGTCACCCTGGGATACGGTTTTTCCGCAGACACTGCATTCATAGGTGTCGGACAGTCGATGGCTGAGGATGGCGGCCCCTTCGGCAATGGCCAACATGGGACGTTCATGGACAAACACTTTTTCCGGCCCGAAGATCTCTTTAACCGCGTTAATGATGCACGGAATTTTCGAACTCCCCCCCACGAGCAGAACGTTGTCTATCATATCCGGGGTAAAATAGATATCGTCAAGGAGTTTTCGGATCAAGCCCATGGCATCTTCAACCACCGGCTGAATAAGGTGCTCCAACTGTTCCCTTGTCAGGGTAACATCCACATCCAGCAGGTCTCCCTCATCGTCTTTGAGTAATCCCAGTATTTCGACATATGCCTCTTCCCGGTCACTCAAATTAATTTTGGCCTGCTCCACCGCCGCTTTCAACTCCCCTAAAAAACGATTCTTAACCCCCTCTTCCTGTTGCGACAACAGCTCGGTCATATCTTCAATGTCATATTGCATGGCGGTTTCACTGAGAACAAAATCCTCAAGTTTGCGATCAATATCCTCCCCCCCCATCCACATATTACCGCCCTTGCCCTGTTCAATGAACTGACCGCCACTGATGGTCAGAACCGAAAGATCAAAGGTTCCACCGCCAAAATCAAATACCATGATGGTTTTGGCTTCACCCTCCTTTACCTCATCTACGCCAAAGGAGATGGCGGCGGCCGTGGGTTCCGGAAGCAGGCGCTGTACTTTCAGACCGGCCAGGGCTGCTGCGGCTCTTGTGGCGTGCTTTTGTTTGTCATTGAAATAGGCAGGCACGGTAATCACCGCATACTCCACCGTATCGGCAAGATAGGTTTCTGCATCCTTTTTTATTTTTCCAAGAATTTCGGCTGAGATCTGTTCAGGCGTATATTCCTTATCATGCAACACAATAACAAGGCTGTTATCCGTTCCCCGGGATTGTGAAATGATGGTGTTTGCCTTTCGGGTATCCGATACTATTTTTTGCACTTCCGGATTGGAAAAGCTTCTTCCCATCAACCGTTTCACCGCTGTAACGGTGTTTGTCGGGTCTTGTTTTATCCATTCCAGGGCATGTTTTCCCACAATAAAATGATCCTTTTTGATAAACCCCATCACTTTTTTCTTCTGAACAGTAACACAGGATGGTGTAATCAACTCCCCTTCGCTGTTTTTAACAATTTCAACTGCCACTTTTTTAATGGATGCGACGGAATTAGTTGTACCCAAATCTATCCCAATGGATTTTGGCATGATATATTTTCCTCAATTCTTGATGATATTAACACAATAAAACCACAGTATCGCTTTGGTCGATAAGGCCAGTAACGCAAGCCTGACCCTGTTCTCTCAAAAATCAGCCAAACACTTGACCATTGAGTGAAAGGCTGACTTTTTGCAAGGTTTTTTTTAAACTTCATAAAATATCAAAAACTGCGCCGGATTGCAAAATCTATTCTACAATGCCGGTACTTCCATTTTTTTTGAGAATTACCATTGCTTTTTTTCTATTTTGATCTACTTTATAGAGCGGTTTAAGAGCCATAACTCATAAAAAGGAGACCCTTATGTACGCTGCCACCTTGTACAAAAATCAGACACATCCCAGCATTTCATTTGAATTCTTCCCCCCCAGAGACGCCGCTGCCGAAGCGAATTTCGGCAGCGTGATTGACCACCTGGCCACCCTCTCCCCCGATTATATGTCCATGACCTTTGGCGCCGGAGGCTCCACAAGCGAAGGATCTTATCAGTCCGTCAAACTGATGAAAGAGAAGAAGATACCCACTGTGGCCTACGTGGCAGGATTTGGTCTAAGCCCGGATGAGATCATCAAAGTTCTGGATCGATACAAAGCCCTTGGCATCAAGACCCTCTTTATCCTGAGGGGAGACGAACCCCGGGGCACCGATTTTGTCGCCCACCCTGACAGTTTTCCCCATGCGTCGGACCTTTTAAAGTTCATCCATGACCGCTACGATTTTGAGCTGGGATGCGCCGGATACCCGGAGGGCCATATCCAGGCAGAAAGTTTGGAAAAAGACATTGCATACCTCAAGCTCAAACAGGACAACGGCGCACAATATGTGGTCACCCAGTATTTTTACGACAACGCCTTTTTCTACGCCTATGTGGACCAATGCCGAGCCGCCGGGGTCACCATCCCCATTATTCCCGGTATCATGCCCATCTACACCGCAAAACTCACCAACATGCTGTGCAAGCTGTGCGGCTCCACCCTGCCGGAGGGCCTAAAAAAACAGCTGGACGGCCTTGCCGGGGCAGATGCAAAAGAGATGGCTGCGCTGGGAGTTGATGTGGCATTTGAACAGTGCAAGGATCTTCTGAGACACGGCGTGGACGGTCTCCATTTTTACACCATGAATCGCACCCCGTCGGTAACCCAAATCATCCAACGTCTCACGGATGAAGGACTGATGAGATAAAACGAAAATGACACCACCGGCCCCTTCGGGGGCCCTAAAATGCCATCCTTAATGTCCCCAAAACTACTTTGCACTCTTTTAAAGATGATCACCGAAAAATGAACATTCACTCCATGAAAGTGTAAAGCAGAAATGTAAGGATACCCAAAATAAAGATAGGAAAAATAGAGATGACGGACAAACTGGACCGGTTCCTGGATGATCTTCAGGAAAAAATTTTTAATGAAGCAAGAGATGTTCTGGGAGACAAGGGGTTTGATCGATGGCAGAATCCCCGATTCCGTGGGAAACTCACCCCCTGTGACGTACATGCCCACACCGTTGGAGATTGCGGGGATTCCATGGACATCTATCTCAAATTTAATGGGAACCGGGTATCTAACGCATCCTACATAACGGATGGGTGTGGTTCCAGCAATGTGTGCGGCTCCTTTGCCGCAGAGTTAAGTATGGGAAGAGAGGCAGAGGAACTTGCCGACATCACCGGAGAACTCATCCTCTCAAAACTTGGTAATGTTCCGGAAAATGAGCGTCATTGTGCATTTCTGGCCGCCGGCACCGTGCAGGAGGCATTGAGACAATACTTCGCAGGGAACACTGACAACAAGGATCAAAAAAATGAGTAATGCCCCTGAAATGATAACGGTTCAGGTCAATCTTGACATCACCGCCGAAGCCCTCCAGGCCGTTGTGGCAAGTGCCAAAAAAGCCACAGGTAAAGATGCCCGGGGAGTGTATCGTGTGGATACGGCCGACTACCTTGGAAAGGTTATATCACAGTTTCTGTATGACCATGATTTTGAAGCCTTTGCCCGGGAATTAAACAACTGATGGCCACACTTCCCTTGACAAAAAGCAAACTTCCAGCCTAAATTGTGCCGAACCTCGGAAGTGAACCATTTCATGAAACATCAGTGAGCGCCCGAACTTCACATGGTTAAAAATAAACATCCGGTTTTACCTTACATAAGTCTTGCCATGGGTGCCCTTCTATGGGCAAGCTCGTTTGTGGTGCTGAAAATTGCCTTCCGGGCCTATCATCCCATGGTGGTGATCTTCGGACGCATGGTGATCGGCAGCTTCTGTTTTCTGCTGATCACCCAGACATTCAAACAGCTCTCATTTAAACGTATCCACGTCCAAAACATAAGAAAAGACATGGGACTGATAGCCGTTATGGTGGTGTGTGAACCTTGTCTCTCCTTTATTTTTGAAGCAAAGGCTGTGGAACTGACAACCACCTCCCAGGCAGGATTGATCACCTCAATGTTGCCGCTCATGGTATCCCTTGTGGCTTTCTTTATCTTGAAGGAGCCCCTTTCCCAGAGGACCTTTGCCGGACTGATGATATCTGTGTTTGGTGCCTGCTGGCTGAGTTTCAGTGCCGATGCTTCCATGAATGCACCCAATCCGCCCCTGGGAAACCTATTGGAAATCATTGCCATGGCGCTCTCTGCCGGATATACCGTGTGCCTGAAAAAATTGACGGAAAAAGGCCACTCTTCCTTTTTTCTCACCGGACTCCAGGCCATTGCCGGCTCGATATTTTATTTTCTCATGTTATTGCTGCCATCCACAACCTTACCTGTCACCGTTTTACCCATGTCGCTGTCCACGTGGGCCATCGTCTATCTCGGTGCAGCCGTAACCATGGGAGCATATGGTTTTTTCAACTTTGGTGTCAGTAAAATTCCCGCCGGGCAGGCCTCCACCTTTATCAATCTCATTCCCATCTTTGCCCTGATTTTTGGAATGATTGTTTTAAACGAACGACTGACATTCCAGCAATACATGGCCTGCATCGTTATACTCACCGGCATTTTCTTAAGTCAGCAGTGCCCTCGGAAACGGACAGCACTGGCACCAAAGGTGTTGTAACTATCAATCTTCAAACCCAAAACGGTATAAAGGAATAATGATGAACGACGAGCTTAAAATCTTTTCAGGGAATTCAAATATCCCCCTTGCCCGGGAAATATGCCGTTCCATAAACCTGCCACTGGGTAAACTGGCAATATCAAAATTCTCCAATGACAACCTTCATGTTCAAATCCAGGACAACGTCCGGGAGAGGGATGTGTTTATGGTGCAGTCCCTGAGCCACCCGGTGAGCGACCACATCATGGAACTCTTTGTCACCCTTGATGCGCTGAAAAGCGCTTCGGCAAGGCGGGTGACGGCGGTTATCCCCTACTTTTCCTATGCCAGATCAGACAAAAAAGACGCATCACGGATCTCCATCGTGGGCCGTCTCATGGCAGATCTATTGAAAACCGCCGGTGCGGACCGTGTGCTCACCATGGACCTCCACGCCGATGCCGTCCATGGTTTTTTCAGTGTTCCGGTGGACCACCTCACGGCCACCCCCCTTATCACCGATTATTTCCGGAAACGTCTTGACCTTGATAACGTGGTGGCCGTGGCAACGGATGCCGGGGGAGCCAAACGGGTGGGACGATTTGCCAGTCAACTCAATGTCTCCATGGCCATCATCGACAAACGCCGGGTCAGTGACACCGATGTGAAACAGGGCCTGGTGGTGGGAGATGTCCGTGGAAAGGATGTGATTATTTTTGATGATGAGATATCCACGGGCGGAACCCTTGTGGCCACCGTGGAAACCCTTGAACAGGCAGGCGCCGCCACCATTCATGTGGGTGCCATTCACCCGGTTCTGTGCGGACCTGCCGTTGAAAACATCAAACAGTCCTCCATTGCATCCGTGGTGATAACCGACACGGTGAATATCTCGAAAGACAAGGCCATGGACAAACTCACCTGCATCTCTGTGGCCCCGCTTCTGGCAGAGGCCATCAGACGGATTCACACCGGGGAAAGCGTGGGTGCACTGTTTGAGGACTGATATTTATGGAATGAATCAGCCCTGCGGGGCGGACTTTTATCCGGCTCGATTTATTGCACCAAAAATTACAATTCCCTATACTATTGAGTTAGTGTCTCGGATGACGGAATCATGAACCGGTGGGTCGTGGTCTTGCCGTGACCAAAGAAAGGGCCACGTCCTTTTTATTCTCAGACCATCGGTTCAGCCGGTTTGTAAGGATATAATCAGCCCCTTGATAATAGGCCATCAACTCATTCACAAACGAATAAGAACCGTTTACCTCTTCAAGTAAAGGCGCGTTGAGCGACCTGTCAATCAAGTTGATCTCCTTTCCGGGAGACAAAAATATAAGTTGGTTATCCTTCAAAAGTCCCAGCTTCTGGTAATTGGCGATGAAGGCCCTCTCCTTGAAATCCGGGGCAAGGATGTCTTTGCCAAAAAAGAACGTGTCATAGGAGAAATTAAGCAGAGAGAGAAGGGTCGGTGCCACGTCTATCTGACTTGACAGCTTATTGATCTCTTCCGCGCCAATGTATCCGGGAGCATAGATAAACAAAGGGATATGATATTTTTCCACGGGCAGTCCCACTCTGCCGGCACTGGATGAACAGTGATCCGCCAGAACCACAAAAAGGGTATCGTCAAACCAAGCGCGGGTTTTGGCCCTTGCGATGAACTGTCCCAGGGCATAGTCCGTATATTTCACACCACCATCCCGGCCGCTGCCGGTGGTGCCGCTGCCCGGAGGCAGATCAATTTTTCCTTCCGGGTAGGTAAACGGACGATGATTGCTGGTTGTCATCACATGAAAGAAAAAAGGCTTGTGTGACGCGTTGGCCCTGTCGGCTTCGAAAATGGTGCGATGGTATAGATCTCCGTCGCAAACCCCCCAGGCATTCTTAAAGGTGACCTCTTCATCCGTTAAATCGGTTTGATCCACAATGCGATACCCATTACCGGAAAAAAAGGCATTCATATTATCGAAATATCCTCGTCCCCCATAGAGAAAGGCCGTATCATATCCCTGGTCCATGAAGACCTTTCCAAGACTGAACATATGCCCATTATCCGGCCGCTTGACAATGGATCGGCCCGGTGTGGGGGGAATGGAAAGGGTTATGGCTTCAAGCCCTCTGGCGGTTCGGGTGCCTGTGGCATAAAAATTTGTGAAAAGTTTTCCCTGTTTGAACCACTCATCCATAAAAGGGGTAATGTTCTTTTGTTCACCAAAACGGGTCAAAAACTTTGCGCTCAGGCTTTCAATGGAGATGAGGATGACATTGAGTTTTCGGGGAGGTGCTTTGGCCTCAATGTGCCTGGCGATATTGAACAGACCTTTATGGAGATCGTGGCTGTTTTTATTCAAAACCGCTTGTTTGAGGCAGGCTGACAACCTTTTTTCGTCTCCGGTCTTATAAAACTGACGGTAATCAAGGGTGTTATTCCGAAAGGCGGCAAACAACTGATAGGGGCCATTGGATGCCAGTTCATTCTCATAATTATTGGTGGAAAAATGACGGTAAGATTGGTTCAGAAACAAAAATGCCGATCCTGGGATCAAGAGTAAAGACAGCGCAATGACAAGTCTCCGGGAAAACTTTTCCCTGACCGCCATGGCTTTCACATAGGACGGCCGCACCAGAAAAGAGATAAACAGTGTCAGGATGAACAGAAGAGATAATATCGGAAATACCGGATAGGATTGAAGGATATTATCTGTGACCTCACGGCGATAGACCAGGTAATCCACGGAAATAAAATTAAACCGAACGCCGAATTCGTCCCAAAAAATCCACTCGGCAACCATGGAAAAGGTAAGAACATACACGATTAAAAACCCGGTAACCGTTGCCAACCCCCTGCAGATGGTGGTATCAAGCCACTTATTGGGGAGTACCAGCAGCAGGATTACAAAGGGGAGAGAGAAATAACCGACAAAAGCCATGTCGTACATCAATCCCCTGCCAAAAATATAGATCCATTGAACCGTACTATGATCAATAAGAGACCAGGACCTGACAACAAATCCCACCCTCAAGACGATAAAACCGATAAGGGCAATCACCGATATCTGAAAAACCACGGCAAAGCGTGTTTTGGGATTAATAAAAATTTTATTTACCATCTCAATATCGTCTCCACTTTTTTTACTATGAAAACACCTTGATTTTCATGGCACAGGGGGATGCGAAATCCGGTCATGCCCCACTGCGAACCTGCCCATGCACTCTTTTTGTCTGCGAGGCGTGGGTTGATGTGTTAGATTAACAGAGCCACTATGAAGAAAGCGTGAAGATGAAATTTATTTTCCCCATCAAAAGATATAGCAGGCAATACAACCGCTGTGGTGATATACTGATGTGGATGCCTGATTTAAAATTTCTTATGTCTGATTTTGGCATCCTTCATTTCTACTTTACACTTTCACAAGGTGCATGCCCATTTTCCGGTAGTCGTCCTTAAAAAGTGTAAAGTACTTTTGAAGGCATATGAAGGATGCCCTGATTTTCGTGCTATTTTGGCAAGAACATCAGAAAGCCTTTCTGGTTCTGGCTTATCCAGGTCAGGGCAGGCTCAATTTCTGTAAAATAATACTTACATGCAAGGAGGCACCATGGTTTTTAAGGAAAGTCTTTTAAAACAAATCTCCGTCAACGATCTTGTCCGAATCATCGGCAAAACCATTGGCACGGCGGACAGCGGTGCCAAAGTGAATGCACCGTGGTAATGTCCGAATATCCCTCCACCGTGCTCATGCCGAAGATGGAAAAGCCCTATCCCCTGATTCTAAATTTTCTGACCCGGCGTTTCCCGGGCATTGACAGGGACACCTGGAAAACCAGGATACATTCCGGAAAGGTCCTCACCGAGGAAGGAGAGAAAATTTCCATTGATACGCCCTGCACCCCCCTGAAACGACTCCACTATTTCAGGGAAGTGCCAGAGGAGCCGGCCATTCCCTTCGCTGAAACCATTCTTTTCTGCAATGACGAACTTCTTGTGGCGTGCAAGCCCCATTTTCTTCCCGTAACTCCGGGAGGAGACCATGTAAACGAGTGTTTGCTTCATCGGTTAAAAAAGAAGACAGGAAACCCGCATCTTTCCCCCATCAACCGCATCGACCGGGAAACCGCAGGACTGGTCCTTTTTTCCATGAACCCCAAAACCAGGGGGCGCTACCAGGAGCTGTTCATGAAACAGGAGGTGCACAAAACCTACGAAGCAGTGGCAACCTGCGCCCATATTCCGGAAAGAACCTCCTGGATCGTTAAAAACAGACTGATCAAAGGGGTCCCGTGGTTCAGAATGAAACCAACCCCGGGAACCCCCAATGCCGTGTCAAAAATAGATCTTATTCGCTCAAAGGAAAACCGGGCACTCTTTAAATTACACCCCGTCACCGGCAAAAAGCATCAGCTGCGCCTGCACCTCTGCCAATTGGGGTTTCCCATTCTCAATGACCGTTATTACCCGGAACTTCTGCCGGAGAAAAAAAATGAGTTCTCCGCCCCCCTTCAACTGGTTGCCAGAGAACTTAGGTTCCGTGATCCGGTGTCAGGCAAACCGATGGCCTATGAATCGGAACGCCGGCTTTTTTTGTGATTCCCAACCGAATCAAAACAAAAACGGTTCATTCACCACTTTTGTCCCCCAAGGGTTTGGATTATTCCTGTGTTCATAATCCCCCAACGGACATTGAAAAGTTGAAATTTTTGAAAAAAAGGATATGCTATTCTCAATATTTCTGGATATCACGCCATGGAGAGAGACATACCATGTATTCAATAAAAACAATATGGACATTGTTTTATCTATTTTGTATTCTTTGTACGGTTCAAACCACACAGGCCTTTGAATCTGCAAAAATAGCAGTTATTCATTCAAAAACGGGGATAGCCGCTAAAGACAACGTGGCCATGGGCCAGGCAGCAACCATGGCGGTTGATGAAATAAACCGACAAGGCGGACTGTTGGGCAGACCCGTTGAATTGATTTTCATTGATAATAAAAGCACTTCACTTGGATCAAAAGCTGCAGCCATGGAGGCGGTACGGCTGAATGTAACAGGTGTTATCGGTGCCGCCTGGAGTTCCCATTCGCTTGCCATGGCACCTGTGCTGCAAAAGGCAGGCATTCCCATGATCACCCCTGTTTCAACAAATCCAAAGGTCACTGAAATTGGCGATTATATTTTCCGGGTCTGCTTCACAGATGAACTCCAGGCAAAAACCATGGCAGATTTTGCCATAAAAAATCTTAGCGCCGGCACCGCCGTGATTTTACAGAATATCAATCAACAGTACAGCCTGACCCTGGCCGATTTTTTCAGCCACTGGTTTATCCAAAAGGGGGGTAAGGTGTTGTTTCAGGGAAGCTACACCGGCCGAAGTGTTGATTTTACGGATCTTCTTACAACGGCGAAAGCGTTACATCCCGATCTTGTCTTCATCCCCGGTTATTCCAGGGACAGTGCCCTTGTGATCAAACAGGCCGTGGAAATGGGAATTACAACCACCTTTCTTGGAGGGGATGCCTGGACAACAGAGATGTTTGACTATGCAGGGGATGCGGTAAACGGCAGTTATACCGCCGCCAACTGGCATGCAGATTTCCCCTATCCGGAATCCCACCATCTCAAAGCTTTGTTCCATGAAAAATTTAATAACAGCCCTGTTTATAACTCGGACATACCCTTGACCTATGATGCAGTGGGGCTTTTTGCCCGGGCCGTGAACCAAGCGGGAAGCCTTGATAGAAAAAGAATCCGTGACGCGCTGGCGAAAACCGTTGATTTTCATGGTGCAACCGGGAATATCACCTTTGATGGAAAAGGTGATCCCATGGGAAAAGAGGTTGTCATAGTTCAATTTGATCAAAAATCCTCCAAATTTATAAAAACCGTTAAAGAGGACACCATCGCCATAGCGGCAATTTATGCACTGACCGGCAACGCGGCAGCGTCAAACAAACCCTCCCTTGAAGGCGTTATCAATGCTGTGAATGAGATCAACGCAGCAGGCGGCATTGCAGATAAAAAGATAAAACTATATGTTCTTGACAATCACAGTACACCCATCGGTTCCAAAATCAGCGCAGACGAGGCTGTTTCAAAAAACGTGACCGCCATCATCGGAGCCGACTGGAGCGCTCACTCACTGGCCATTGCCAAGGTGGCCCAGTCGGCCGGAATTCCCATGCTCACCAATATTTCAACCAATGAAGGCGTTACAAAAACTGGGGATTATATTTTCAGGGTCTGTTTTATTGACCCTTTTCAAGGTCAGGTGATGGCCCGGTTTGCCATTGAAGACTTAAAGGCAAGGTCAGCCGTCCTCTTCACCAATATCACAAGCAATTACAGCATGGGCCTGTCCCGGGAATTTCAAAAAGCCTTTAAAGGCTCAGGGGGCAGGATTTTATTCACAGCATCCTATAAACATGAATTGAAAAATTATAAAGAGCTTATTTTGCGGACAAAAACGGAAAATCCCGATGTCATTTTCTTTTCAGGCCATGATGAAGGCGGATTTCTGGCACAACAGGCGCAATTTTACGGCATCCGGTCGACCCTCCTGGGGGGGGATGAATGGGACACGGAAAGTTTCTTATCAAAGGGTGGCCAGGAGATAAATAAAGGATATTATTGCACCCATTGGTCAGAAGTATCCACCACGCCTGTTTCCCGCGCCTTTGTGAAAAAATACCACTCCATGGGAAAGCTTACTTCCTCCTTTGCACTGTCCCACGATGCGGTGTTTCTACTGGCCGATGCCATGAAACGGGCAGGCACCATGGAGAGAGATAAAATTCGGGATGCATTAAAAGAGACAACCGCCTTTAACGGCATCACCGGAAAAATAGTATTTAACGAAAACCGAAATCCCGTTAAGAATGCGATCATCAATGAAATCAACAATGGAAAGGTCAGATACGTTGAAACCATTTCCCCCTGCCCCCTGCCCCACATAGATCAAGCAGAAGAACCGGATTGCGTAAAGAGATAAGAGACGGATTGATGAACGAACAAATAAAAACAACAAGTCTGGGTCTTAAAATCAACACCATTGTGTTAACCTCATGCCTGATATTCGCGCTGGTGTGCAGTTTTATGTTGTATTTTACAGGCAGCAAACTTCTGGAACAAAAATATGATGAAAACCATACGCTTTTAAGTGTTGTTGTTGAACAAAATAGAGAAGATATTGCAAATGAGATATTTGCAGCACAAGAGATGGCGCTCCATGAGTCAGTGAAAGAGATCTTAAAGGTAAAAGGCATTGCCGGAGTGGGCGTATATGACAAGGAAGGCGTGTTACTGCTCTCAGCGGGAACGGAATTTATAAAAAAACTCTCCACAAATGAAATGCAAGCCCTTGATAAAAAAACTGTTTTTAAGAAACGGATCGAAGCCGATAATAATATGACTTCCTACGCCTCAATCATTAAAGTCGTTGGCGAGCAACTTGGGTATATAAAAATACATTATGATTCCAGCAATTTAAATCGACAACTGGATCACATTGCGATTTTCTTTGGCGTTGTTTTTATTGTATTGACGCTTTTTTTCTCATTACTTCTGCACACATTGTTATCTCGTTTTATTATCAAACCGGTTTTAACCCTGAAGAATTCAATGCAAAAACTGGATAATGGACTCCTTGGTGTAAGGGTCGATCTCCCGGCCAATGATGAAATCGGCGAAATGGGAGCGGTTTTTAACAAAATGTCCGACACCCTGCTTCAAAACAACACCGCACTTCAAAATGCCGTGAAGACGGAGGCCGAGTCCGCGTTAAAGCTTGCAAAGGCCAACACAGAATTAAAAAGGGTGAATACCGAGCTTGAGAAGTCAAATAGTGCATTGGCACAACTCAATGTTGACCTTGAAAAAAAGGTAAAAAAACGCACTGCCGCGCTGATGGAGTCAAACAAACGTCTTCAAAGGGAAATAGACGAAAAGGAGAAGATGCAAGAGGATCTTATCAGGGTGGAAAAACTCGAATCAACGGGATTACTGGCAGGTGGCATCGCCCATGATTTCAATAATCTTTTAAGTATTATCATTGGCAATTTATCCCTTGCCCAGGTATATGCAAGAAAGGAACATAACATATCAAAAATTTTAACGGATACTGAAAAATCCTGTTTCAGGGCCAGGGATCTGACCAAGCAGCTGCTCACCTTTTCCAAAGGGGGCAGCCCCGTAAAAAAGACAATGCCCGTCACCGAACTTATTAAAGAGACCGTTATCTTTGCGTTAAGGGGTTCCAATGTGAGCTATTCCTTTTCCATTACCCCTGAATTATTTCCTGTGAATGTGGATGAAGGCCAGATCAATCAGGTAATAAGCAACATTGTCATCAATGCCGTCCATGCCATGCAGGAAGGAGGTACGGTCATGATAAAGGCGGAGAATATAGAGATTGACCCTGAAAACACATTTTCCACACCGCTTTCTCCCGGACCTTACATAAGAATCGGTATACAGGACCATGGCATAGGCATTGCTAAGAAAGATCTGCAATCCATTTTTGACCCTTACTTCACAACAAAACCCACGGGAAGCGGCCTTGGGCTTGCCACGGCCCATTCCATCATTGAAAAGCACGGAGGATTCATAGCTGTGCAATCCCAAGAGACAAAGGGAAGTACTTTTCATATCTATCTGCCTGCCTCCCCGGAAAAAATTCATGGGAGTATTGACCAACCGGAGGATCACATGGAAAAACTCTTCAAAGGCCGGGGAAAAATTTTGATAATGGATGATGAAGAGATGATAAGGACCGTTGTGGGGAATCTGTTGAGGCACATGGGGTATGATCCTGATTTTGCCGAAGATGGGGTTGAGGCGTGCCGAAAGTATCTGGATGCCATGGGGAAAAAAGATAAGTTCAGCGCGGTTATTATGGATTTGACCATTCCCGGAGGCATGGGAGGAAAAGAGGCGGTACAAGAGATCCTGAAAATTGACCCCCATGCAAAGGTCATTGTCTCCAGCGGATTTTCCACTGACCCGGTGATGGCTGATTATAAATCATATGGATTTTCAGGGGTGGTGGCCAAACCGTTTATGATGCAGGAGTTGAGTGCAGTTTTGCGTGAAGTAGTTTAATAGTATAGGAATTTGTAATTTTTGATACAACAAAACAAACTGGACAAAAGTCCGCCCGTAGGGCACTAAGTTCGAACTTTGTGGAGATAGAACAACGGGCTCCCCTTGACACTTGCACAGGTCTCATTATATTCAGCGAAAAATAGTGACGTCGTATTTTCCACGGCAGGCCGTCACTTCCTCAACCCTTCTTACAGGAGCTTTCTTGTGACTCAACCTTGCATGAGTTGCGCCCACGCCGGAACATCGTGTTGTAAAAACTATCAGATCAGTCTCACAACAGGCGATATTCAGCGGGTATCCGATTTTCTCGGCCATCAGGATTTCTTTACCTTTGAACCCCCGGTTCTCGAAGAGATCAATCCGGATTATGACCCCCAATGGCTGCCATTGATCATGGAATCTCAGGGCATGGTTCGCGTTTTAAAAAGAACTGCGAAAAAAAACTGTTCAATGCTCACGGCAAACGGATGTCGATTGCCCTTTGACTGTCGCCCATTGATCTGCAGGCTTTACCCCTATACCTACACAGAGGACGGACTTGTGGGAATTGATCCTTCCTGTCCCATCTCAAGGGAGAAACAGTGGGGGGCCATTCTTGACCAGCTGGACATGCCTGCAGAAAAGGCAAAACAGTGGCTGTCTCTCCTATACACCGAGGTCAGAAAAAACCATATGTCAAGCCCTGGCGGAGCCATCCCCCACCAGGACATATCTTGACAAATCCATAGACTTTGTTAATAAGGGAAACAATGAATACCAAAAGAGGTCACCCTAAGGATACGCAATGAAAAAGATAGGCCCATTTCTGATTCTTTTGCTGTTGATCATCACAGCCGCCATGGTGTGGTTTCAGTTTTTCCAGGAAAAAAAGCTCTCACACACCATCACGGTTTCGGGCAATATTGAAGCCACAGATGTGCAGCTGGGATTTAAAATCACCGGAAGGCTTTTGCAATGCCTTGTGGATGAAGGGGACAAGGTGGCAAAGGGAGATCTGCTGGCCCGTCTGGAAAATGAGGATCAGAAAATTGCGCTGGCCCTTGCCCAGGCCGCCCTTGACCGAGCAAAGTCGGTCCTTGCCGAACTTATGGCGGGCAGTCGCCCCGAAGAGATACGTCTTTCCCATGCCCGGGTTCTCCAGGCTCAACAGGAGGTTCTGGAGCTGACCCGGGGCAGTCGTCCCCAGGAGATCCAAAGTGCCGAATCCGATGTGGACAATGCCCTGGCTGCGGTGAAATCGGCCCAGGCCCGGTTCAGCCAGGCAAAGGCGGATTATGAACGGTTTTCCAATCTGTACAACGAAAAAAGTGTCAGTGCCCAGGATTTCAAGCAATACCAGACCCAGTATGAAGTGGCCCGGAACGAGGTCACCCAGGCAGAATCCAGGGGCAATGCCGCCCGGCAGACGCTCTCCCTTCGCAGGGAAGGCCCCCGAAGCGAACAGATTGAAAAAGCCAGGGCCGCCCTTGTCCAAGCAGAGGCGGCAGATGCCCTGGTGAAAGAAGGCCCCAGAAAAGAGGCCATTGACCAGGCAAGGGCCTCAATGAACGAGGCTGAACAGCGGGTGAATCAGGCCCGGCAGCAGCTCTCCTACACCGAACTGTTTGCCCCCATGGACGGCGTAATTCTGGACCGATCGGCAGAACCCGGAGAGTATCTCAATCCCTCCACCCCGGTGGTAACCTTAGCTGATATTGATCATCCCTGGCTCAGGGCCTTTATCACTGAAACGGATCTGGGCAGAATCACACTCCGGGACAAGGCCATGGTCTCCACAGATGCCTTTCCCGGCAAGCCCCATGAAGGCCGTGTCACCTTTATCAGCAGCCAGGCCGAATTTACCCCCAAATCCGTCCAGACCTTTGAAGAGCGCGTAAAGCTCATGTTCAGAATTAAAATTGCGCTTTCCAATCCCCATGGCGAACTGAAACCGGGAATGCCGGCAGACGCCGTTATTTCACCGCCGGTGAATTAGATTGAACCCAGGTACAGAAAAAGAGTTGCCTGCCATTGAGGTGAAAAACCTGACCAGGCGATTCGGCACCCTCACCGCCGTTGACGCCGTAAATTTTCAGGTGAATAAAGGCGAAATCTTCGGCATTGTGGGGCCCGACGGTGCCGGAAAAACCACCACCTTGCGCATGCTTGCGGCCATCATGGACCCCGACCTCGGAACGGCAGCCATTGCCGGCCATGATACCCGAACCGCCCCCCATGCAGTGAAGGCAAATCTTGCCTATATGAGCCAGCGATTTGGCCTCTATCCGGATCTGACGGTGATGGAAAATATTGATTTTTATGCCGATCTTTACGGAATGTCCCGGAAGGACCGCAAGGAGCGTGTTGAATCCCTCCTGGGATTCAGCCACATGGCACCCTTTAAAAAAAGAAAGGCCGGGGACCTGTCCGGCGGCATGAAGCAAAAACTGCAGCTCATGTGTGCCCTGATCCACACCCCAACAGTACTGCTCTTAGATGAACCCACCAACGGCGTGGACCCCGTAAGCCGGAGGGATTTCTGGCGAATTCTATACAAAATCGTCGAACAGGGGGTGTCCATTCTGGTCACCACGGCCTATTTGGACGAGGCCGAACGATGCCACCGCGTAGGCCTGCTGAACAAGGGCAGGTTCCTTGCAATGGGAACCCCTTATGAGATTAAACAACGAATGAAAGAGAGGGTGCTCACCATCAGGAGCCCGGATGCCAGGCAGATACGCAACACCCTTAAACATCACTGGCCCCACCTGGATGCGAATGTCTTTGGGGACACGGTGCACATTGTCTGTGAACAGATTCAGGAGACAGAGCAAAAATCCCTTGAATTCATCCGGGCGGCAGGCCTCCGGGTGACGGATGTCAAAGAGGTTGTGCCCAGCCTGGAAGATATCTTTGTCAGCATGATGTCAAAGCAAAACCAACCTGAGGCGGCAGGCTCCCCTTCCCCACTGTCCATAAATTCCGAGTTCAATCCATTGAGAAACCGGGAAGCCCCACCATCCGTCGGGAACGGTTCAAAGGACGTCCAGGGAACCTCCAGGCATATTTTCCCGGACATTGCCGTCCAGGTGGATCATCTCACCCGTGTGTTTGGAAACTTTACAGCTGTTGACGATTTAACCCTTTCCGTACAAAAAGGGGAGATCTTTGGATTTCTGGGACCCAACGGGGCCGGCAAAAGCACCACCATCCGCATGCTCTGCGGACTGCTTGCCCCCAGCGGTGGCAGCGGCAGAGTGGCGGATTTTGATGTCCACACCCAGGCCGAACAGATCAAACAGCACATCGGGTACATGAGCCAGAAATTTTCCCTGTATGAAGATCTCACCGTGGCAGAGAACATTCACTTTTACGGCGGGATATACGGACTTACGGGCAATGCCATGAAAGATCGAAAGGCCTGGGCCATGGAAATGGCCGGATTGGCAGACCGGGGCACGGCCCTGACCGCATCCTTAAGTACCGGATGGAAACAGCGCCTGGCCCTTGCCTGTGCCATCCTCCACGAACCGCCCATCCTATTTCTGGATGAACCCACCAGCGGGGTTGATCCCTTAAGTCGCCGGCGTTTTTGGGATTTGATTCACGACATGGCCCACAGGGGGGTCACCGTATTTGTCACCACCCACTATATGGAAGAGGCGGAGTACTGTGACCGCATGGCCCTAATTTATAAAGGCCGGATGATTGCCATGGGAACCCCCACGGAACTTAAAACCCGCCACATGCATGAAGAGATCCTTGACCTGAGATGCGAACTCCCCCAGGCGCTAATCCAAGAGCTGAACGATCTTCCCGGGGTAAAAGATGCCTCCCTTTTCGGAGCGGGTCTCCATGTGGTCACCCTGAATGCGGCGCCCGTTGAAAAAGCCATCCGTCGACACCTGGAGACAGTTGGCATCACCCAGTACTCTCTGGAGAAAATCATGCCGGGCATGGAGGATGTGTTTATCTCCCTCATAGAAGCCGATGATAAAAAAACCGATGCCCAACAATACGAGAACCGATCATGAAGTGTCAACGCCTCTTTGCAGTGGCCCGGAAAGAGTTTCTCCATGTATCAAGGGACTGGCGCAGCCTGTTTTTATCCCTTGCCATCCCGGTGATTCTCATCATGATCTTCGGGTATGCCCTGACCCTTGATTTAAGAAAGGTGCCCACCGTGGTCTGGGATCAGTCCCGCACCCGGGAAAGCCGTGAGCTTCTGAGCCTGTTTGGCGGTTCACCCTATTTTAACATGGTGGGGTATCATGACGGCTATGATGCTCTCCAGCTGGCGCTTCAACGGGGAAGTGCCCTGGTGGCCCTGGTGATACCCTCGAATTTTTCGTCCAAAATAAACGGTCAAAAAGAGGTTGCCATTCAAATTATCGGTGACGGCAGTGATGCCAACACCTCCCGTCTTGCCATGGGGTACGCCACCACCCTGGGCCGAATCTACTCCTCCACCCTCTCCGTAAAACGAATGGAACTGGCAGGCAAATCCCACCTGAAACAACCCGTTGAGATGGTTGCACGGTCCTGGTACAACCCGGATCTGAGAAGCCAGAACGTGATCATTCCCGGGATCATCGCCATTGTCATGGCCGTCATTGCCGCTATGCTCACCAGTGTCACCATTGCCAGGGAATGGGAAACCGGCACCATGGAACAATTGATCAGCACGCCATTGCAGGGGCCTGAACTGATTTTCGGCAAGGTGTTTCCCTATTTTGTCATCGGCATGACTGATGTGGCCATTGCCGTTGTCATGGGCAAATGGCTGTTTCATGTGCCCATTGTGGGAAATGCAGGCCTGCTGTTTGCCATGGCCGCCATCTTTCTCACCGGCGCCCTTTTCTGGGGCATGACCCTAAGTATTGTATTAAAATCCCAGGTACTGGCCAACCAGATTGCCATCGTATCCGGGTATCTTCCCACCCTCATCCTAAGCGGATTCGTCTTTGCCATTGAAAATATGCCCGTCCCCATCCAGTGCATCACCTACATCGTCCCGGCCCGGTACTTCATTGCCATCCTCCGGGGGATTTACTTAAAGGGCATCGGCCTTGAAATCCTCTGGCTGGATGCCCTGCTGCTCTCTCTTTACGCCGGTGTCATGATCCTTCTGGCCCACGGTAAATTTAAATTTAAACTGGAGCCGTCATGATCCACCGTCTGAAACAGATGCTCATAAAGGAGTTCCTGCAGATGCTGCGGGATCCCCGCATGCGCATGGTAATCCTGGGAATGCCCGTGATCCAGCTGGTGATCATGGCCTTTGCCCTGACAACGGATGTCACCGATATCCGTACGGCCCTGCTTGACATGGACAAAACCCCAGCCTCCCGGGAGCTGATCAGCGATTTCACCGCAGGGGGATATTTTCAGATCGTTCATGTGGCCCTGTCCCAGAAAGAGATCAAAGCGCTCCTGGATCGTGCCGAGGTAAGGGCGGTAATCGTGATTCCCTACGGATTTGAAAAGAGCATGGCAAAGGGGTTGACCGCCCAGGTCCAAGTCCTCACCGACGGCACGGACAGCAATACCACGGCCATTGTCCAGGGGTACGCCGGCAGCATCATCACGGCCTTTTCAAACCGAAAATTCCAGGAACAGATGGAAAAACAGGGCATGAAAAAGATGGCCCTGCCCATGGAGACCATGGACATTGCCTGGTTTAATGCCAACCAGGAGAGTAAATATTACTTTGTTCCCTCCCTCATTGCCGTGATGCTGTTTATTTTCAGCCTGCTGTTGACCAGCATCGGCATTGTCAAGGAAAAGGAGATCGGGACCATTGAGCAGGTCATGGTAACCCCCATTAAAAAAATTGAATTTATTCTGGGCAAAACCCTCCCCTACATGGTCACGGGATATATCTCCATGACCATCATGCTTGTTGTGGCATTCGTGATTTTCAACATCCAGGTCAAGGGCAGTATGGTCCTGCTCTATCTCTTTTCCGGACCGTACCTCATGGGCAACATGGGCATTGCCCTGATGATCAGCGCCAGCGCCACCACCCAGCAGCAGGCCATGCTCACCAGTTTTTTGATTTTAATGCCCTGCGTAATGCTGTCCGGATTTATGTTTCCCATCAAAAACATGCCGGACCTGGTTCAATACGCCACGGCATTGAACCCCATGCGCTGGTATCTGGAAATTCTCCGGGGCATCGTCATGAAGGGGGTGGGGGTAAAGGTCCTGTGGCCGGCCATTACGGCCCAGACTGCCCTGGCAATAGCCTTCATCTCCCTTGCCTGGGCCCGGTTCAGCAAAACTCTGTCATAGCCCTCTCTTTTGGGTGGGGGGCTGCTTGATCCAACTTGTCTTATCTGTTCAAAAATTCTTTAAAAAACAGCCTTGAGAAAACCATTTCAGAGCTGATGAGAGAAAAGCATACACTCTCAAAGGCGAGAAAGATCGCCATGGCCCCACCAAATCAATAAAAATTTTCTCTGCTTGCCACGCCCCTCCGCATATACTATAGATACAAGAATAACATAAGGAGAAAGGCAATGAGAGGAAAAAATCTGGTCCAACCGATCCAGACTCTAACCCTTTTATCCAGATCCCGGGGCGCAGGCACTGGTTAGGTCCCATATGAAAGACAGCAACCTTTTTGTTTTTATTGATCACGAAGATGATGCCTAAGGTGAATCCAGCCTCTTGTTCTCATTAGGAGCGCAGCCGTTAATTCGGATGACAGTTTTAAGGGAGTCAGAGGATATTGATTTACCGCTAACTTTAAGCTGAAGACTTGCCCGACAAAGGATAGAATCATGAAAACGGTATGTTGATAACTACTGACTCCCTAAGTGTTTTTGACCCGAGTCTCTCAACTAAAGTTATGATCAAGCCCCCGAAATCCAAAAACAGTTCAAAGACTATGGCAGACTGACGGCGCTGGAATAAGTCCTGTTGTCGGAGTCGTTGTCCCGGTATTGAATTTTAAGCCAGTGCCCTGAGCCGATGGATCTAATTTCATCTAATATATATTTGGGAATAAAAGCTGAACTCATATGGGCTGGCACACTCATCTGCCACCAGGAGTCATCAGACCCAATGCAGACCCTGATACCAGTTTCCAAGTCCGGGTCCACCAGATAGGGTAAATTAGGAGAAACACCAGCCCACCGGACCAGTAGATTGCCGTTGTTGTCATATCTTATCTTGATGGATGCAGAATGAATAATGGGCAAGCGTTTCTTCCCGGAAAATTCGTCCGTTGCACTATATGAATTGCCATAAATATCAGCGATTTCGATAGTATATATCCCTGATACCAGATTGTTAGGCAGATTGGCCTTGTATCCAGATGGTAGATAATCGTATCCAGAAAAATACCATGTTCCTGTATAGCCATTATAACCACTGTCGTAACCATTGGGATATGGTTCTGTAAAAATCAGATCCGTCAGCTCAATTGTATTGCCCCCAGGGCCTATCAGGTTGATCGATTCCAGGATATTGGTCGCAGGGTAGTTTCCGTTTTCGTCAGTTAATTCAAAATCCAACCGGTGATAATCATTTCCCTCCTCATAGGATCGCGTTCCCACGTTGAACCAATTAACGGAGTAGTCTGCCATTACATTACAAGTGATGCTCAAACCGCTCACCAATACTAAAATTGACAACCATACACGTTTCATTTTGAAATTCTCCTTAATAACATTGATGTTTTATACCATTTCCAAACGATAAGTCCGGTGACGAATCCAACTGAATAGCTAAATATCGATAAAGATTACTCAAATCACTATACAAATATATACATAGTTCCTCGTGAGTCAGAAGTTTTTTCAGAAAAGGCTATCCCTTTTATAATGGCAAAGCCACTGCACTCTGCCCTGGCCCAGAAAAGGGTCAGGTTTTTTACATCCGTTTGGGTATTGGTAAAATCCTTGCTGTACTCGAAGTTAAACTTGATCATTATTTACGCAATGAGGGTGCTCCAACTCTTGCGAACATAAATTGTGCAGCGATTTCAGTAGCTGCCTCATGGACAGGGGAATCCATTGCAGAGTTTTTGCAGCAGGTGATTCGTGTCATAGGCAAACCTGCAGCCTATTTATTTGAAGGACAAGCCTCAAAAAAATTAAAACAGTCTATTCTTGCTTGTTTAATACCGCCAAAGATTTCAACAAAAGCCCGTTTCATGAATATCCATCGCCTGGCCGAATGGGCACAAATGATCCTTCAACACTCTCCCAAAGGACGTGCAGCCAAGGATTCCCTGATTGACAAATTTAGAAACCCTATTGGAAAACCCCCTGAATATAAACAGTTTATCAACCTTTTCCTCCGTGACGACCCTCCTCTTCTGGAATGCTGAGTATAAATTGGATGTGTAGGGGGGAGTTCCTTATATCTCTCCTCTCTTCAATAAAAATCTACAATCATCAGTCTATTATCCTCCTCTGCCCCATCATAAGTATCACCCTCACCAGATTCATTAGGATTGTAATGAATGTAGGCCCGAATGAATCTACCTTCTATACCCATTGTATCGAACACCCCCCCCCCATCATACTCAATATCAGCAATAGGAACTTTATATTCAATGAAATTAGTTCCGGTTCCAACATGGCTGGAATCATATACACATGAAGCGCCATTTGATTCACGATGAATAACAATCACTTCCCAACCATTATGGGCACTATAGTAAGCGTTAATAATAGTATCACCTGCAGTATGGTATTGGTCTAAGTATTGTTGAAATTCCGTAATATAATACGTTGTTTCTCTTGAAGGGTTACCATCGTATAGGGTAAATGCAAAATATATGAATTCATCATCCCTTGCTATGAACACCTTTTTTACATCTGTTCCAACATAACCATCAGGTGGCTCTTGATCGTGTTCTGGGTCTGTATATAAAGAGTTGATTGTGGTCCAATCAGACGAATTGCCGTCTATAACAATATTAGCTGTAGGAATTTGAAAAGTGGATAATAGACCCATCTCGACAGGTACCATTCTCCCTCTGTCTAAAACCCTGTATGTCATCCAATATGGATTACCGTTTACAAGCACATTTTCGAACCTGATCATGTTCTCACTGATAGAAAGACTTCTGGCTTTAGAATAATCTGTTTCAGAAGAGGCCCAGGGGACAAGCAAACTCAAAGTCAAGCAAAGTGTTACCATTGTCATTACAATATTTTTCATTTAAAGCTCCTTTGGTGTTGGAAAGCCATAGCGAACAAGCAGGGCCACGCCGAGAATATAGCATGCTAAAATAACCCCATAAAAATGATAGTAAAGATCTGGCGGCATTTCAGTCTTCTTTGATTTGGAAATGGTGTTCATCTCAAAAATTGTAATACTTTTTCATATGCACTTGGAGTGGAAATGTCAAGGCATTTTGTTTTAAAATTGTAACATCACAAAAAGGTTGCTGTCGGGTGTTTGATCAGATGCTTATTCAGGTTCAGGATGCCTTCAACAGAATCTTCGGTAGGAGAGGGGAAACCAGTTGCAACACCAAATCCCAGGGGAGAGGGAGGTTGTTAATATCACCACGGCCCCGGTGCCTGTAACCGGGATGGTTCCTATTTGGGCAGTATTGAAGTTTGAGGTGTTGTGGGAGTTAAATCTGAAACCTTCATCAATGCCCATGATTGCCATGGTCGTTGGAAAGATGGAAATTGCCTTTATGTCTCGGTGGGTTCGGTGAGCCTGTTGTGAAATCCAAATATCAAAACCTGATCTCCTCATACTTCTCATTCACAAACAAATCATCAAATGCGTGGATAACTTTTTATCCATACCATATATTCAATCCCCAATATCTGTCAGGTCTGGATAATTACTTATCCAAAAAATGTCATTTTTGCCTGCTAAAAGAAAAGAAGCAATGCAAAAGCAATAAAACTCAAAAGATTATTGCAGCTATTGGTGAAACTTTTTTAACAGAATGATATTATTGGTATTAATGGATCTATCCTCGGGATATTTGCTTTTAGAGGAAGAGACAGAACTTATGAGACTTGGAATCTACTGGCACGCATTGGGAGTGGCGCCGTGAGTACATTTTAGACAAATGTAAAGCATTAAATATCAGAATAAAAAAACAAGGATATATCTATTTTGAATAAACCCAAAACAAAAATAACAACCCGGAAATGGCGAAAGGAAGATATTCCACAGATCATTGAGTGCAGCAGGGCCACATACCATGATTATCCCGAAGAATTTATCTTCACGGAACGCCACTATGAAATGCAGTTTGCCGCCTTTCCCCAGGGCCAGTTTGTGGCCGTGTGCGGTGACAGGGTCGTGGGCTATGCCACATCCCTCATTGTCAGCATTGATGATGATTTCTGGTACGATGTGGATGAACTCACCGGGGCCGGCACCTTCAGCACCCACAATCCTGACGGGGATACCCTTTATGGTGCGGACATTGCCGTCCATCCCGACTTCCAGCGCCGGGGAATTGCCATGCTTTTGTACAAACGAAGGCGGAGCCTCCTCAAACGATACAATTTAAAGCAGATGATGGCCTATGGCAGAATTTCCGGCTACAAGAATCATGCCGGAAAAATGACAGCGGAACAGTATGTGGACAAGGTGGTCCGGGGTGAACTGCAGGACCCTGCCCTGAATGCCCATCTGAAAGCGGGCTACCATGTGAAAAAAGTGCAGCTCGATATCACCATCGATCGCGCAAGCCTGAATTATTCCACGTTTCTTGTCATGCCCAATCCGGAATATAATGTAACCAAAAAGAGAATATCTTCCGCAGTGTTTCCCAAAATTCAGGCCCGCCGGGTGCGGGTGTGCGGGGCCCAATACCAGATGCGACCCATCCAGACCTTTGAAGATCTGGAACGCTCGGTTGAATTTTTTGTGGACACCGCCGATTCCTATCACTGCCATTTTCTACTGTTCCCGGAATACTTCACCTATCAGCTGTTAAGTTTCCACCAGCGCATGTCCATGAAGGAAGCCACCCTGGCCCTGGCCGGATTGACGGATCGTTATATAGACATGTTCAAACGCTTCGCACAAAAGTACAATATTTATATAATCGGCGGTTCCCATCCGGTACTAAGGGAGGGCAAATGCTACAATACGGCCCACCTGTTCACCCCCACCGGCAATGTCTATACCCAGGATAAACTGCACATTACCCCGGCGGAGCGAAACGAAGGGGGCATTGAACCGGGCACCGCCATCCGGATCTTCCGCACCCCCCTGGCCCGGATTGCCATCCAAGTGTGTTATGACATTGAATTTCCGGAGGTGTCGCGGCTTCTCACCCTTGCCGGGGCTGAAATCATATTTGTACCGTTTTACACCGAAGAAAAAAAAGCTTACTACCGTGTGAGGCACTGCGCCCAGGCAAGGGCCGTTGAAAACTTCATCTATGTGGTGATGACCGGCAGTGTGGGAAACATGCTCACCCCGTCGGGTTCTTTTTTGAACTACAGCCAGGCGGCCATTCTTACACCCAGTGATTTCTCCTTTCCGGAAAAGGGGATTGAGGGCGAGGCCGACCCCAATGTGGAAGCCGTTGTGGTATCGGAATTAGCCCTGTCTTCACTGTCCCAACAGCGCCATGTGGCCACGGTGCGACCCCTGCATGACATGCGGCCGGATCTGTATAATCTTTGTCCCAAAAATAAAATTGAAATTGTCCATGTGGAATAAATCCCATCATCATGGGTGCCGGGGTCACAGCACCAGGCCAACAAACTGGGTGAATAATCTGAAAAAATATGCTATCAACACCTTGTAATGACCCCATCTTAAGAGGAATTAAGGATAAAAAGAGAATGAAAATCGGAATCATCGGTCTGGCCCAGACCGGAAAAAAGACCCTGTTTCAGATACTGACCGGCACGGTACTCAGGGAGCAGAGCGGGGCACCCAAACCCATACCGGGGACGGCCGACATCCTTGATGTTCGCTTTGACAACATGGTGGAAATGTACCACCCAAAAAAAGAGGTCCGGGCCCGCATTGACCTTGTGCTACTGCCGAAAATGGAGCAGGAAAACATTGCCCGGGGGGATATCTTCAGGGACATTGCAGACATGGACGCCATCTGTCACGTGGTAAGAGCCTTTGAAGACGAGGCCATTTACCATGCCGACGGGTCCGTGGACCCCCTGCGGGACACGGAAATGGTCAATGCAGAACTCCTGATGCACGATCAGATCTTTGTGGAAAAACGCATTGAACGAATTGAAGAGCTGGCAAAAAAGAAAAAGGATGAGACCCAGCTGAAGGAGCTGGCGCTCATGAAAAAAATGCAGGCCCATCTGGAACAAGAAAAACCCCTACGGCTCATGGCGCTCACCGATGACGAAAAGCTCCTGATAAGAAGTTACCCCTTCATCACCCGAAAGCAGATGATCCTGGCCGTGAATGTTTCGGAAGATGACCTTGGTGATGCCACCCTGCTTGAACGGCTCAAGGCCCCGTGTGAGGGTCAAGCCATGGAGGCCATGCTGGTCTCTGCCAAGGTGGAATCGGAAATCTCCCTTCTGGACGATGAGGAAGAGAAAGCCGAATTTCTGGAAGACATGGGCATTAAAGAGACGGCTCTGGGGGTATTGACCCGGCTGTGTCTCAAGGCCTTGGGACTTATCTCCTTTCTCACCGTGGGACCGGATGAGGTCAGGCAATGGCTGGTGCGGAAAAACTCACCGGCACCCGTTGCCGCAGGGGTGATCCACTCGGACCTCCAGCGGGGATTCATCCGGGCCGAGGTAATCAAATATGATGACCTCATGGCACATGGTTCCGAAGCAGAGCTTAAAAAAGTGGGTAAAATGTATGTTCAGGGCAAGGACTATACCGTTGAAGACGGAGATATCCTGAATATCCGCTTCAAGGTGTAGTAAAAGTGAGCTCACAGGGGTTGGGATCAGCGGGTTCAGGGGATTGACTTATAGGTGTTATTGATATCTCCAGGGCAAGGTATGATGCCACAAAAAAAATGGAGGAGATTCCCCCCCATGGGGTTCTCCTCCATCTCAATTTCTGACAAATTTTCAGGATTCTGCCGAAGCTGACTCATAGGCTTCGGTGAGCCGGGCTTTAATGTATTCAACGGCATCTTCATCATACTCATCAAGGTCAAAACAGTACCCGTCCTCTCCCAGCAGCCCTTCGGGGATCAGATCCCCCATCTCGTCGGGATCGGTGATCATATCGCCGTAAAAACATACGGAGAGCCACCGTTCTGCGGGATCATCATCAATGACATCGGCCATGGCAAAAAGGGTTCGCTTTGACTGATGGGTGTGACGGGGTCGCAGGGAATAACTCACACCGGGCCGGGCATTGAACTCCAGGGTAATCCCCTCCATGGCCATGATGTGTTCTTTTATGGCCACAAAGGCCTCCCGCGTCCGTGTTTCGGTCTCTTCCCATTCATCAAGTAATGCTTCAAGCGCTTCCATGATTCACCTCATGTTTTCAGTTTATGAGGGCTTAATCAACACACCGGTCACATGTGGAAGGGTCTGGCTTTTAAATTTATTCCAATGACCCGTGATGTAATCACGCCCAGGTAGGATTCAACACAACAAGATCAGGGAGCCTCGGACAGGTGTTTCACCAGATGCCCAAGCTCCGGAAAAATAAGACTGCCACAGGCAAGCTTGCAGGCGTTCAGGCTGCCGGGCATACAGAATACAATGGTTTTTCCAATAATCCCGGCTGTGGCACGGGACATGATGGCTGCCGAATCAATCTCATCAAAGCTTAACTGTGCAAACAAGGGGCCAAAAGCGGTGAGTTCCTTGTCAAACAGGGAAGAGACCGCTTCAACGGTTACATCCCGGGGGCTTAAGCCGGTGCCGCCGGACATGAGAATCACATGGGGCCCCACATCGTTCACCACATGGGTCACCATCTCCTTTATCGCATCAATCTCATCGGTGACCACATGGTGTACCACTGTTTCATGCCCCTCTTTTTTGATCTCTTTTTTCATCCAGAGACCGCTTTTATCCTCGGCGATTCCCCGGGTGGTGGAGACGGATACAATGGCCACCCGGATGTTCCGGGGAACGTCTTTTTTATGCAATAATATACTCACAATCACTTATCCTGTTCAGCATAAACGACCAACCGCAGGCGGTGGACGTCATGAAATTATGGATGACCTGTTATTAATCAATCATCCTGTTCAATGAACACCCTGTCTTCACCATCATGCTCCTTCAGAAAAACATTGACGGTGTCACTGTGCAGGGTGGCAATGGTGATGCCTTTGTAATCGGCCTGGAGGGGCAGTTCCCGATGGCCCCGGTCCACAAGCACGGCAAGCTCAATGCGGGGGGGACGGCCAAAATCCATAAGCGCATCCATGGCCGCCCGGATGGTTCTACCGGTGAACAGCACATCATCCACCAGAATCACCTGCTTGTCGTCCACGGGAAACGGCATGATTGAAGGTCTGACAATGGGGTGATGGCTGATGCGGGTCCAGTCATCCCGATAAAGATTGATGTCCATGTGGCCCATGGGAATCTTTATCCCTTCCAGGTGTACTATCTTTTGCTGAATCCGTTTTGCAAGGGAATCCCCCCGGGTTAAAATCCCTACCAGGGCAATGTCCTTTACCCCCTTATGGGCCTCAATGATCTCGTAGGACATCCGGGTGATGGCACGCTCAATATCTTCTGCGGTGAAAATAATTCGTTCTCGTTTCATAAAAAAACATCCTGTTCCATGGGTTCCCCTCCGGCGATGCGGTATCGCCACCGATTTCAACAATTATCATCTTTTATTCCCCCGGGCAAGTCCTTAGAGAAGAGACATCCTTTTACACGCAATGATCCCGTTTTTCGGCTTGATGCAATATTGACCCATCGGGCTTGATCATCACTTCAGCCACCCATGGGCCAACGGGATCAGGCTTGTGTCACCCCTCTGTCGGCCCATTCATGGGAATCAGACTTCGACCCCACTTTACTATTCCCGGAAAAGCCCTTATGTTATTTAATCTTGATTACACTCCCGGCCGGCTGAGGGTGGGGTGCCGACACCGGCACCGGGGGTGGCTGAAGTGAAACCAATCCCGTATGATTAAAACATAAGGAGAAGACCCCATGAATGTTCAGGAGATGATCAACCGACTTAAAGCCCACCCGGATTATCATAAAGCGGGCATGATTCTATGCCATAACGGAGTGGTGCGAGCCACCTCCCGGGACGGTGAGGAGGTGACGGGGCTTAAGGTCACCGTGGACCATGAGAGGCTCAGGGAAATTGTGACTGCCCAGAAGAAAAAACCCGGCATTGTTGACGTCATCGTGGAAATTGCCGAAGAAAAGATCTTGAAGGTGGGGGATGATGTCATGTTCATTGTGGTGGGAGGGGATATCAGGGAAAACGTCATTGCCACCCTCACAGAAACCCTTAACCAGGTCAAGGCTGACGTGACATCCAAAACTCAATTTTTCAAATAACCGCCACGGGCGGACCGGGATTTGGGATCCGGGTTCGCCCACAACGAAGCTTAAAAAAATGTTAGGCTCGCCTACTCTTTCATATAAAAGGTAATTTCCGGAAAAAATTATCCCATATGGCCTGGATCAGTATATGCCTTTAAAGCTACCAGCCTCTGGGTATGGACTTTTAATCAGGAATCACCTAACCCTTTGGAATCTATCGGGAGGGAACAGGCTTGTCCCATGGCGCGTTTGCGCAAGTCTGGCCCCGCTCCCGTAACATAGACCTGAAAAAACGTGATCATTAATTATCAGGAGTTATTAAGTATCTGCCTGTCAACCAACGGCAGGTCCCACCAGAACAGGAGGGCACCCAGAGTGCTGCCGGCCATGTCGGCCACAACATCCATGACATCGGCATGTCTGCCCGGGACAAAGACCTGGTGGAGTTCGTCGGACACTCCATACAGCGTGCCGGCCAGCACCACCAGCCCGATGATCTTCCAGGGACGAACTCCCGGCAATTCCCGCTTCAGCATCCGCACCGTTAATGCACCCAAAAGGGCGTACCCCCCCAGGTGCAATAATTTATCGGACCAGTGCAGGTGCCTGATCACATCCGGTGAGGGAAAGCATGACTGCACAAAGATCATCACGCAATAGATCACCAGAGGCCATCGGTATACCAGGAACTGTCTATTCAAACAGTTTTGCATCCAGAGTTCTTTCCTTAATATGCTTCAAGACCACCTGTGAAAACGCTTCCATGGTGAGCCCCATACGGACCTTACCGTCCAAGGTTCGCACCGACAGCGTTCCCGATTCTTTTTCCTTTTCTCCGATGGTAAGGATCAGGGGAACATAATTGACCTGGGCCTCCCGGATCTTCTTTTTCAGACTCTCGGTTCTCTTGTCCACCTCGCACCGGATTCCAAGGGCGGACATCTGCCTTTGCACCTCTTCTGCATGGGGGTTCAGGTCGTCATTGATGGGCAGCAAAATCGCCTGGACCGGGGCCAGCCACAGGGGAAATTTTCCGGCAAAATGTTCCACCAGAATACCGAAAAATCGCTCAATGGAGCCATAAATCACCCGATGTATCATGACGGGCCGATGTTTTTCGTTATCGGCGCCCTTGTAAGTGAGGTCAAATCGTTCCGGCAGGGCCATGTCCAGCTGGATGGTGCCGCACTGCCAGGTTCTGCCCAGTGCATCCTTGATGTGAATATCAATTTTGGGCCCGTAAAAGGCACCATCACCTTCATTTATTACATATTCCCGGCCATACTTGTCAAGGGCGTTCTTCAGCCCGTTGGTGGCCTGTTCCCATTTTTCATCGGACCCAATGGATTTTTCAGGACGGGTGGAGAGTTCCAGATGAAATCCCAAACCAAACCGGCTGTACACCTTCTCCACCAGTTGAAGGACACCTAAGATTTCATCCTCAATCTGATCCGGGGTCATGAAAATATGGGCATCGTCCTGGTGAAAGGCCCGGACCCGGAAGAGTCCGGACAGTGCCCCTGACAGTTCATGACGGTGGACCAGGCCGATCTCTCCGGCCCGCAGGGGAAGATCCCGGTAGGAGTGGGACCCGGTTTTGTACAGCAGCATGCCCCCGGGACAGTTCATGGGCTTGATGGCATACTCCTCCTCATCCACCACCGAGGTGTAC
Organism: uncultured Desulfobacterium sp.; assembly: GCA_963668575.2. Lineage (GTDB taxonomy): Bacteria > Desulfobacterota > Desulfobacteria > Desulfobacterales > Desulfobacteraceae > Desulfocicer. The sequence goes on from OY764894.2 coordinate 5,074,866, forward strand.
ATGTTTTCCCTGTAATTTTCCCAGTGACCGCTCTTTTCCCACAGATGGCGACTGAGCATCACCGGGGTTTTGGTCTCCACATATCCGGCCTCTTTGTGGGCCTCCCGCCAGTACTCCAGCAGCACATTCCACATATCCATGCCCCTGGCGTGGAAAAAGGGCATACCCGCCGCCTCCTGGTGAAAGCTGAAGAGGTCCAGCTTTGTGCCAATCTTGCGATGATCGCGTTTTTTGGCCTCCTCAATCAAATGAAGGTATTGGTTCAACTCTTTTTTATCAAAAAAGGCCGTTCCGTAGAGGCGCTGGAGCTGTTGCCGGGTCTGATCGGCCCGCCAATAGGCCCCGGAGGTCTTCATGAGTTTAATGCCCTTGATCATGCCGGTGTGGGGAATGTGGGGCCCCCGGCAGAGATCCACAAAGCCCCCCTGACGATACAGGGAGATCTCCTGGTCCTCCAGAGCCTCAATGAGTTCCACCTTATATGGATTGTCCTTGAACAGGGCCAGGGCCTCGTCCCGGGATACCACCGATCGCTCAAAGGGTTTCTTTGCCTTGATGATCTTTTGAATCTCCGCTTCAATGGTCGGAAAATCCTCCTCAGACACCGGGTCCATGTCAATGTCGTAGTAAAATCCGTCCTCCACCACCGGACCAATGGTGAGATCGGCATGCTCATAGAGGTTCTGAATGGCCTCGGCCATGACATGGGCCGCACTGTGCCGCAAAATGTCAAGGGCCTCGTCATCTTTGGTGGTAATAAACTGCAAACGGCAATCATGGGTGATGTCACAGCTCAAATCCATGGGGTGGCCATCCACGGACATGGACACGCAACTTCTGGCAAATCCTTCGGAAATGCTCCTGGCCACATCCATTCCAGTGGGAAAGAGTTCAAAAGCCTTTATACTATTATCAGGAAGTGTTATATTGATCATGATTTTAATCCATTGTTTAAGTGTGCAATTAAAATTAATTTATAAATTCCTGCCAACGTCACTGGAAACACAGGAATTTCAATCCGGCATGATGCATTGAAACGTATTGTGCCGATTCTTTGTGTAAAACTCAAACATTAAGGCAACAGCCTGAAACGGTCAAGAAAAAAATGATTGATTATACTCTGATCAGCTCAGATGAGGAGTTAGTAAACATATGTAACAAACTCAAAACAAAAAAACAGATTGCCATGGATCTTGAGGCGGACTCCATGCACCATTTTAAGGAAAAGGTCTGCCTGATTCAGATCGCAGATGACACTGAAAACATTCTCATCGACCCTTTATGCCTCACCGACTTTTCCCCCCTGAAACAATTTTGTGAAGACCCCGGTATTACAAAAGTCTTTCATGGAGCAGACTTTGACATCCGAAGCCTTGAAAGGGATTTCAACGTTCGAATTCACACCCTTTTCGACACGGAAATTGCCTGCCGGTTCCTTGGTATTCAACGACGCAGCCTTGCGGCGTTGTTAAAAAAACATTTTAATCTCTGCCTGGACAAACGATTTCAAAAAACCGACTGGTCTAAAAGACCTCTGTCCGAAGAGATGATTGCCTACAGCATCAATGATGTGGCACATCTTCTGGCGCTTTCACAGATTCTGAAAAAAAAGCTGGAAGATTGTGGCCGGATGGCCTGGGCCCAAGAGGAATTTTACCTCCAGACCCTGGTAAAACACGACAACAACCATACCGATCCCCTTTTCATGAAATTCAAAGGGGCCGGTAAAATGTCCCGTCGGGGTCTGGCGGTTCTGGAACAGCTGCTCCTGGCCCGCATGGACATTGCACGGCAAAAGGACCTTCCCCTATTTAAAATCATAGGGGCGGATGCCATTGCACGCATGGCCACCGTTCGTCCTGCAACCCTTCTGGAGTTGAAACAATCCAAGGCCCTAAGCCCCAAACAGATCGGCATGTATGGAGATAAATGCATTGAGGCCATCCTGAAAGGTCTCTCTTTACCCTCCGAAGCGTTACCTGCCTATCCCCGGAAAAAAGCACCGGAGGTGATCCCTGAAATTTCGGGAAGAGTCCGGGCACTCAAGGAGATGCGGGAAGATATGAGCAAAAAAACCGGCATGGAACCGGGATTTCTCATCAACAACGCCATGATCACCACCATTGCCATGACATCCCCCACCACAACCCAGGAGTTGATGGAAATGGACGGTGCCCGGCAGTGGCAGGTGGATATTCTGGGGAAAGAGATTCTCCACATTTTAAACATATGTTCATAAATTAAGATTCTAACGGCAAAGGATTTTTTACATGGAAGTGACATTCTCCAAAATGGAAGGGCTGGGGAACGATTTTATCCTCATGGATGACCGAACCGGTGACATGGAGAGGTTCCTGCCCTACCCTGACATTGCCAGGAGACTCTGCTCCCGGCATTTCGGCATCGGCGCCGACGGTATTATCCTGATTCTAAACTCCCAGGTCGAGGATATCCGCTTTCGCATTTTCAACTCGGACGGTTCAGAGGCCCAGATGTGCGGCAACGGCATGCGTTGCTTTGCAAAGATGCTCTTTGAAACCGGCATTATGACCCAGCCCCGATTCCATGTGGAAACCCTTTCCGGCAGGGTGACTCCGGAGGTTATCCTCAATCATGACAACCAAGTCACTTCCGTCCGGGTAGACATGGGTGAACCCTTCCTTGAACCGGAGAAGATTCCGTTTCGAACATCCACGCCGAACAGTATCCGTCAATCCCTCACCGTGGAAGACCGGGAGATCTTTTTCACCCCGGTCTCCATGGGTAATCCCCATGCCGTTATTTTTGTTTCGGATATCACCACCGTGGATGTTGAAAAAAACGGACGTCCCATTGAGATCCACCCCTGTTTCCCCGAAAAAACCAATGTGGAATTCATCGACATTGTAAACCGGCAGGAGATAAACATGCGGGTGTGGGAACGGGGTGCCGGCGAAACCCTGGCCTGTGGCACCGGGGCCTGTGCTGCACTGGTTGCGGCTCATCTGAACGGAAAAACCGAACCGGATGCCACGGTGCACCTGGCCGGTGGCGATCTGAATATCCGGTGGGATCAAAAAACCAACCACCTCCACAAGACCGGTCCGGCCTCCTTTGTTTTTTCAGGGAATTTCCGACTGTAACACCGGCCGTTGAGAAACAGCATCCGGCTTGTGAAGCCTGCTTATAAATATTTCAAATGACAAATCGGCCAAACGATAGTATAGGAATAAACAAAAATTATTCACTATCATACAGGCGCTGACGCCTTAACAGATAACAGTCAGGGAGACAGAAAATGTACGTACTCAGATTCTTGGACATGGATGATGAGCTCCATATGGGGTTTGCTTTTGACGGAGACACCGCCCGGATAATCAAAGGAAATATTTTCGATGTCTTTGACGTCACCAACAAGAAAGTCGCCGTTCAAAAGATTCTGTCCCCCATTCACCCCACAGCTATTTTCTGCATCGGGCTGAATTACAGACTCCATGCCAAAGAGACCGGCATGCCCATCCCCCAATATCCTGTGGTTTTCATGAAAAATCCGGGGGCCATCACCGGTCCCCGGGATGTGATCACCATCCCTCGATCCTGCATTGATCCCCCCCAGGTGGATTACGAGGCAGAGCTGGCAGTGGTCATCGGCAGACCCTGCAAGGATGTCCACCCGGATGAGGCCATGGATTATATATTCGGCTACACATGTGCCAATGATATTTCGGCCCGGCGATGGCAGAAACATGCCGGAGGCGGCCAGTGGATCAGGGGAAAAAGTTTTGACACCTTCTGTCCCATGGGGCCCACTCTGGTGACGGCGGATGAGATCACCAACCCCCAATCCCTCTCCGTTGAATGCCGGTTGAATGGAAAATTAATGCAGGAGAGTTCCACCTCGGACATGATTTTTTCCATTGGTGAAATTATCTCCTTTCTGTCAGAGAGCACCACCTTGCTGCCGGGCACCGTTATCCTCACCGGCACCCCCAGCGGCGTGGGCTTCACCCGAAAACCCCAGGTCTACCTGAAACCGGGTGATGTGCTGGAGACATCCATCACCGGCATGGGATATCTGGAAAATCGAATCGTTGCAGAGACGGACCCCGACGAATAAATCATCCATCCACTACTGACCCAGGAGACGACCTTTGTTTCCTCCATGGGAAGATATTCCCTTGGAAACGTTAAGATGACGGCCCTGCTCCTTTCCTGACTCATAGGCGGAACGGCTGGCACTGCTGTGAGACATGGATGTCGTGCGAATCCGGGGGTAGCGCAGGTGAAAATGACGTGCCAACCGCCTGTCCGTTACCGGGGCAAGGGCCCGCAGGTCCTGGGCTCCCTTTTTATCTTCCATGTCCCGGTTCATGGATTCTATTTGCTGTACCTCAAGCTTCTCCCTAAACCCCGCCACCACGCCGGTCATGTACCCTGATCGACTCCGGCAGGTGGGGTGGGTCTTTTTATATTCCCCCCAGCTGAATTCCGCATATTTTAAAATATAGTGAAATACATAATCGGCAATCTTGATATTGGTGACGGTTCCGGTGATTTCCAGCACATGGCCCACCCGTCCCCGTTGGGGCATGAAGGCGGTCACCCATATGGTCTTCACAAAATAAAACCCTCCCACAATGATTGAGGCCAGCATGGCCGCCTGACTCCGTTTCAACACCGCGTCCGTGATGACAATGGACTCAAACCCCCTTGGTTTGTCATGACGAATCATATCAATGTTGTACCGGGAGATAAGCTCATTGGCCTTGGCAGCCGCAGCAGTCGCCTCAAATCTATTTTTTGAGGAGGCCAGTCCCATGAGTTTTTTTACTTTACCCATGATCTTATCCGGCTCCGACTGGGCCTCTGACCACACCCGCTCTTCCAGAGTGCGATAACTGCCGGATGCCTGGGGATTTGCCTGGATTTTCAGACAACAGGCCTTGAAGATATCTCCATGGGGAGGTTGAAATTGCTGTTCAGGAAATGTGTCAGCCATCTGATGGGCCACTTCATGGCGGAACACTTCACACACGGAGTCCCACCGACCGTTGATTACAAGGCTCCGGCTCAGCCGAATTTCCCGCACATTTCCCACCCACTGCCCCAGGCAGGAGTTCATATCCAGGATCACAATGGAAGGCATGGTCAGACGGGAGGCCAGCGCACGGTCCACAAATTCCAACTCATAAACAATTTTCTCCCACCCAAATTGAAGTCTTTGAACCATTTCCCGTTCCAGTTTTTCCTGGAGCCTTCCTTCATTTTCTTTCACACCATCTCCTTTGTCTACCCATGTTTCAGAGAAAACTACACGCTGAAAAAAGAGATGTCAATCAAAGAAGCGCTCGCACCAGTTCCTGAACCTCATTGCGGGTATAGGGTTTAATCAGGGCAGCGTCGAATCCGAACTCTCTATAATTGGTCATGGTGGGACTGTGTGGGGAGCCACTGATCACAATGGACTTCATGTTCCCGTCAATTGCTTTCAGCTTTTTCAAGGTATCGCTGCCACAGATATCTCCACAAATGATCTGGTCCAGAATCACCAGATCAAAGGAATCGTTGTTCTCACGGGCATGTATCACACTTTTTATGGCTGAGGTGCTGTCTTCCACCACCTCCACCCGATATCCCATGCTCTGGATGATGTTTCCCATGAGACGTCTCATGGCGATCTCGTCATCCATCACCAGAATTTTAACTCCCTCTTTTTTTGCTCCGGAATTTTTCCCAAACATATGAATTGTTCGCCTGGGGTCATAGGCAGGTATTAAAACCGTCACCCGGGTACCCTTGCCCCCACTGGAATCCATGGAGATGATTCCGCCATGGCTTTCAAGTATGGAACTGACCACGGCAAGGCCCAGCCCCATGCCCTTTTGAACTCCCCGCTGTTTGGTCGAAAAATAGGGATCAAAAATTTTGGGCAGTATCTGCTCAGGGATACCGGAACCTGTGTCTTCTATCTCAATTCTTACAAATCGCCCCCCCCCCGGGGTTTTAAAATAGTTGATGCAGGAAATATTCTGGGGAATCATGTGATTTTTTGCCCGAAGGGTGAGGGTTCCGCCATGGGGCATGGACTCAACGGCATTGATCACCAGATTTTGAAACACGATTCCCATCTGAGCCACATCAAAATTCACCGGCCACAGGTCGGTGTCAATGGCCACCACCACCTCAAGATTGTCAATGTTGGAAAGCCCCCCCACAGCTGCTTTGAGTGCCCCATTGAGTCTACCGATATTTTTTTCGCTGTACTCATACCCGGAAATAGCCAAAAATTTATGGCTCAGATCCCTGGCCATTCGGACAGAGGACTCTGCCTCCTGAAGAAACTCAAGACGATCATCATCCCCGGAAAAAGAGTCAATGGCAAGGGAAAGATTCCCCATTATCACGGCCAGCAGATTGTTGTAATCATGGGCAATGCCTCCGGCCAGTACCCTGAAAGCCGCATTTTTCTTGGATTGCACATTCTGCTCTTCCCGAAGCTTTAACATGGTGATATCCCGGACAATGTGCACGGCCTGGCAGGGGGGAGAATCGCCTCTTAAAATGGGATCCACCGTGATAAGCCACCATTTTCCATCCTGTTGCTGAACCTCATGGGATACCCGTTCCGAGGTCTCCAGAGCCTGCTCCAGGGGGCAGGGTTCAATGTCAAGACAACTGCTTATAATGTCATGGCAGTGCTTTCCGACAACCTCTCCCGGGGCCTGCCGGACAAAGGAGTGACTGCTTCTATTGGTTTTAAGTATCCGACAACTATCATCAAGAATGCTCACCCAGTCGGAAATGGAGTCAAAGGTGTGCTGCCAGTGGGCTTGGGCCTGGGCCAGGGCATCTTCCTTGGCCTTTAATTCCGAAATATCCTGAATACAGCTAAGGATGGTACCATAATCATTATTCATCCCGCCTGTCTCGGGGAAAACTTCGGCCCGGAAGATCCTCACCCCATTGGCGGGTGTGGATAATTCAAATTCAAAACTTAAAGGAACCGCTTCTGTAAATACCTGAAGATATTTTTCCCGAAACAAATCACACAATTCCCGGGGGAACCCCGCCTCTTCATTGGTGCACCCCAGGCACTGCTCCGGCTTAAAACCGGTGATATCATAGAATGCCTGGTTGGCATACACATGGCGCAGTTTTCGGTCAATGCGGACAATGCAGTCGGAGGTGTTCCTGAGAACCGTTGAAAGATCCGGCTCTTTTTTCAACAAAATCCGGTTCAACACCTCTTGTTCCGCCTGAAGGGTTGCCAACCGTTGTTGTAATTTATCTTCTGTATGGGGCGAGGTCATTGTGCACGCTCTTTTATTATGTGAGGGTTCACATGTTTGGTTATTGTAGAATTATACGAGTTGGAAGCACATATAATCCACCCAAAAGTAAGCGACATCATGTATCATTTCATGATATGGCTTACAAAATGCCAAGAAAAATGCCAAAAGTAAAGGGGTTTTTGGAAAAGAACCCGTTTTCCACGCGTCCGGGTTTCCACTGCCTTTCCAAACCGAATGGACAGCGGCCATTCCTTGACGATCGCGGTCAGTTCCAAGACACATTCTTTCATCATGAGGGCCTGCACCGTTCGTACTTTTCAGGCAATAAAAACGGACATTCTGTTTGATTCTGGCTTGTTCAGGTTAAAAATGATAGTAAAATGGATACATCAATATTTATGTGCCAATGTAAATTTTATAGAAAAAGAGGAACATCGTGAAAAAAAATTTTATAGTGTTGTTGTTGAACTTGGTTTTGGTGATGTTTTTTACTTTACCCTCACTTGCTGCGGATTGTTATATTCGTACTTCCATTGGCGTTGACTGGATGAAAGATGCCAATTTCAGAGATGACGGCACGCCTGCATTATTTGGTTCCGTAACCGGCAGCGATGGCAGACCCATAGGAGCTTATGGTGATTTTGGCACCTGTGCCTTTGTGGAAGGTGCAGCAGGGATACGCCTGCTACCCTGGTTACGATCAGAAATTGCCCTTGCCTATCGCCCCGACATGGATTACACCGGTCAGGCAAATTTTATCGGCGTTACAGGTTCCCAACCTGTTTCCGGGAAGGCTGATTCCCTGAGTGGGTTGTTTAATCTCTACCTTGATATCAATGGATTACCTGGCGTAAGGCTTGGTCGTTTTCAGCCTTATGTGGGGGGTGGTATCGGTTTTGCTGTCAACAGACTTGATAAGATGATCTATCGTTTTCCACAACTCAGTTCGCACACCTACAGTATTGTTCCTTCAGGAAGAAGAACTGATTGGGCTTTCATGATTACTGCCGGAACAGGCCTTGTCTTAACAAAACATCTTACATTGGATTTTTCTTATCGTTATACTGATCTTGGACGGTTGCAGACCGATGCAGGCATCATGGTGATGGACGGACCAATTACTTCGTTGGAGATAGGTGAAACCTCAACATCTCTAAAATCCCATGGTATATTAATGGGGTTGCGCTATCACTTTTAAGAGAGTTATATGAAAGTCTCACCAATATGCTGGAATTAAAGGACTTTCGTTTTTCGTTGTGGCAGGTCTTTCTGCCATGTATGTTAATCAAATGCTGATTCGCGGCTCTGCATAAGCCTAATCCTTACCCCTGGTGGTAGTGAATAGAAAACCTTGTGAATGGCCTGACGTCAAACCGGTTCCTTCATCACTGACCATGTGAATGGCTATATGGCCATTATTTTCAATGCAATTCCAATGTTTTATCCAGTCTTTAGCCTTTCGGGTATCTGATAATTCTATTTTTAATATTGCAGAACTAACAGGATCTACCGTTACTAAAATCGGCTTATCTTTTGCAACTATTTCGTCACTGGCAAAAACCAACAGGCGAACAGGATCTTTCTCATTTACTAATGTGGAAGGGAGCAAAGAACCGACCTGATTAAGATATTGGCTTATAAAACCTTGCGAATTATTAACTAATCCAAGCCTCTTCATTAAAATTGAAATATTCTCAGTACTGCATTTGCCTTCCAACCTTAAAGACAGAATATGAGACAAGGCCTTTTTTTTATCAATAGCACTGAGCTCTGAAGAAGGTTTATTAAAAATGATGGGAAATACCACCTCCAGACTGGCTATTGCATCATAAACAAATGGACGAGACACGTTGAATTGTCTGGAAAGGTTTGTGATGACACCATAGTTCGAATTCTGCATGGCCATAAACCCGGTAACTGCAATGTAGCCTCGGATAGATTCCGTTATATCCTCGCGGCGTAAAAACTTCTTTCCTGTAAAAACATATTTTGGTAGATTATTTATATCTGTGAGCAGAATATTCCCTCCGGCATTTTATTTTTTTTGTAAATTCTAAAATACACCGAATGGGGATGCTGCTCACAGCCTTTTTTTTAAAAAAAAATTCTCCGGCCTCTTAAAAACACATTATGATTTCACAAAGTGTAAAGCGGGAAATGAAGGATGCCAAAAAAATCAACAAAAGCGTTAATAACGCAAGCCTGCCCCCTCCTATGCATGGCTGATGTTATGATCAAGTCGGTTTATTTTTCTCATGTGGAAATAATTTTCATCAAAACCCATTTCACAAAGGTATGCGTATAGTTCAGGGCAAATTCCTTTTATCAAAAGCATTTGCAGATAAATCAGATCGTCGACCGAATATTCTCCCGTGTATAGTGGGGGAGGGTCGTCCGACAACCAATAATCATCCGTGATGATCCCCTGTTTTTTTGACAGTTCGTACTGATCAGTGCCTGGCAGGATTGTGGTAATCCCTATGATTGGAAGTGCTGTTGGACGGATTTTAAAAATTAGATTTACGGTTTCAAAGATGGTTCCAGGAGTTTCTCCTGGGTTGCCAACCATCAAAAAACAGCAAGGTTCTATTCCGGCATTGTGGGTTATCTTAAAAGCCGTTTGCACCTGTTTTACAGTAAATCCCTTGTTAATCAATTTTAATATTTTGGGGCTGCCGGACTCCACTCCGTAATAGAGTCTGTAACAACCGGCCTTTCTCATCCAGTAAAGCATGTCTTCATTTACGCAGTCAACTCTTGTTTCGGCCATCCAGACAAAATCCAGTTTGCGGTCTAAAATTTCTCGGCAGATGGCGATTGTCCTGTCGTGATTGAGCGTAAATAAATCATCGGAAAAATATATATGCCTCACTCCGAGTGTGTGGATCAGCATTTCAACTTCATCAACCACATTTTTGGGAGATCTGAATGCCCATTTTCCATTAAAAAAATGATTTACTGAACAAAATTTGCATTGAAACGGGCATCCTCGGGATGTAATAACGTGTGTTCCGGGTAAATCGCTGTATTGGGGCGGAATTTCCGGAGATTTGTACTGGTTAATATCAAACGCATCATATGCAGGAAATTTGAATTCATCAAGGGTCTTGACACGGGGCCGTGGTAAGTTTCGATAAATTCGACCGTTTTTTTTGTAAGCAATCCCTTTGATTTGATCAAGATTTTCCTTTTCAGCCAAACATCCTGCCAGTTCTACTATGGTTACTTCTCCCTCGCCCAGGACAACAATATCTACGCTTTCGTTCATGAGAATTTGTTCCGGGAAAAACGAGGCATGGGGCCCACCCATAACCACTGTAATGTTCGGGTTGACACGCTTGGCCAGGGCTGCCGCCTTGAGAGATTCAATTCGACCAAACGTAAAGCAACTGATTCCGATCAAGTCCGGTGAAATATCTGAAATCAGTTTTTCAACTTCGTTCCATTCATAGTCGTGGAGATCCTTGAATTCTACATCGAAACCGCTTGTGCATAACGATTTTGCCAGGTATGCGATCCCCAACGGAACCCATGTCTTGGACGGTTTTAAATCCGCCTCCAAAGACATGGGGTTCATCATCCTTGTCGCTGGTGCTGTGAAAAGGAATATTTTCATGCTATGCGGGTAGGCTGAACGCTTCGGTCTCGAATTTTTTTATAACATCGGACATTCCAAGTGCCTCCAAGGTTGAGCGTTTGGGAAGGCCTGTCTTGATATCCCAGCCAAAGAGCTTATAGTACTCGACCTTTGTCTCTTCAAATAACTTTTTATTCAATGGAGGATGAGGCTCCTCTGCCGGTGGATAGGGAGGTAATAACCTGGTTTCGGATGGTGCAAAAAAATGGTCCGGAAGTTGATCATGCTCTTCTCTCAAGTTGACAACCTTACCGCCACCCCGCTCCATCGCGGTTAGAAGCCTGTGCATGTTCCAGATTCTGGCAGCCCTTTTATCCAGATCTTCCTGGGTCGTCTTTTCACCGGTGACCAATTCAAAGAGCTTATGCTCCACAGATACATCGCCGGTATATTCTCTGTCCTTGCGTCCACTGGTCATGATCGGGAATGCCCAATCACAGACAGGGATGCTGTCCTTAATACAGGCTCTGTCATGAATGAATTTGGCGAGAACGGCATTTGCATAAGCCGATTTTTTTCCGTTCCATGTCAGTGAATGATTGCGTTCCCGAAATATGTCGCTGAGCCCATTGTCAGCCACCTCATTGCCCCAGATCTTTCTTCCAATGGGCATTGCCTGCTCAAATGAGAGTCCGGTCCATTCCAGTAGGTTTGTCATGGAATGCCTGTTGGGATCTCTGTTTTCAATGGCAAAATTCACCGCCCAGTAGTAACCATAAGTCCTGGGATCATAGTGGGCAGACATGCCTCTACCCCCATTACCGCCGACTACACCGCCCATGATGCCTTCCATGTTTTCGAAATCCTGAACCTTGGCCGCCACCTTGTTCATGCCCAGTTCCTTGAATTTGGCGTGGATGAGGTCTACGGCTCTACGGAAACCTTCTGCCAGACTGTCACCTAAAAAGCTCTGACGATAGACAATCATATTCATCAGAGTTTCCAGACCTGTCGTACTCAGATTGCCCTTGGGCGGATAGTGCCCCTCTTCCAGGCCGGCCTGGAGTTTCGAGCTGACCAGATTATTGTCGCACATGTGCTGAAGAATACTTTTACCATCAACAACAGTATCCTGCAGATACCAGACAAACTGGATCATGGGAAACATTTCAAAGGTATCTACACCGAGCTTATTTGCGAGCTGATTGCCAAGAAAAGTGGCCTTATCCTTGTTGCCCATCCACGAATAGAACCACTGAGTGCAGCTGACTGCACCAGCGCCCATTCCTTTAATGTTCATGTATGCATAACACCCCTGGGGACAGGAGTAACAAGATTGTGGTTTGATGTGGTATTGATTAAGCCATGGCGCACAGCTCTTGGTCTGGTCAAAACGCAATGCTTGGCTGTTAATGTCAGATGGATCAATGTGTTTTTCCGTCCAGCTCAAGGGTCCCGTGGACAGCGGTGTAGAGCCAAGCGGACCCGGCTGGAATTCGCGTACGCTTTTTACATAGTTAAGGAGTCCTTTTTTATCTGCCACGGTTACGCCGTTTGTCCCTCTGACTGAAATAGCCTTGAGATTTTTGGAACCCATGACCGCGCCAAATCCACCCTGACCCGCTGCATTGCCGATTCGGTGAAGAATTGGAGAGATTCTGACAAGGTTTTCACCTGAAGGTCCGATCAATGCAATCTGAACCTTTTCGTCCTTCAACTCTTCTTTTATTTTTTCCTGCGCTTTAAACGTATCAAGGCCCCACATGGAATCAGCGTCTTTTATTTCAACTTTATCGTTGTTAATAGATATATAGACCGGCTTTTCAGCCCTTCCCTGAACGATGATGGCATCATAACCCGCAAACTTGAGTTCTGCGCCCCAGTAACCGCCAAAGCCGCTTCTGGTAACCAGAGGTTTTTTTGATTTGGGTGCATAGACATGGGGGGAAATTGATATAACCTCGGATCGTCCTGAGCATGGTGCTATGGTGCCGACCATTGGCCCGGCAGCAAAGATGATCCTGTTTTCCGGGCTAAATGGATCGGCCATGGGTGCCTCGTCGAAAATGACCTTGAACCCGATGCCGATGCCACCTGTATAATCAATATATTTGGATGTCTCTTCCTTGTTAATGATTCCATTAGCCAAGTCAACTCTTAATATTTTTCCAGTCCAACCGTTCATATTCTAATTCCTTTTTATCTGAGCGCTACATACTTGACTGCATTAGCAGGGCAAAATTCAACACATTGAGGATCTCCACCACAAAGATCGCATTTAGAGTACAGGTCTGTTTTTTCATTGTACACGATCATATCCCAAGGACATGCTGCCAGGCATTCTCCACACCCCTCGCATTTGCTTGGGTTAATGATTCTTGCACCGGTTTTTTTATCTATGACAAGCGCACCATACTCGCAAGCCAGGTAACAGTCCGCCATGTTGCATTGCCTGCATGCGTCAGGCATCACGCCAATCATGGTTAGTGTTTTTAAGGGATCATAGTTCGTTTTGATTCTGCTTAGCGAAGAATTACATTCCCCGTCATGAGTCAGGGAACATACGATTTCACATGTCCTGCAACCTACGCATTGAGCTGGATCTACCGTCAACCACGCATTGGAGTTTGGTAATTCTTCAGGCGTGATTCCTCGGTTATAATTTTTGGGATTAAAATTTTTGGGCGCTGCTATCGCCATGCCGACAGCTATGGAGCCTGCAGCTGCCTGTATACCGAAAAACTTAAGCATGGTTCTACGACTAATTTTTCTGTTTCCCTCTGGCAGACCTTCTTCTTCGTATTCTAAATTGATCATTTTTTTATTAAACGCATTTTTAAATTTCTCCGTCAGTTTTTTCCCCACAAGTTACCCCCCCTGTTCTGATAAATATTTTTGACGAACATAAAAATTTGATTTGGCTCATCCTTGGAACAACCTAAAACAACCGAAAACAACAAATGAACCCTTTCAAATAGGTATATTGTGTGTGTGGGAATTTGTATATCCCGAATGACACTCATTTTTTATAAAGGGGTTTGTACTTTATCTGGGAGTATTTCCCATATTAAATAAAAGGGAAAATCCCACTATACTGTCCACCGGCATAAATTGCGCTTTCTCAAACTGGATTTGTTCATATATTGGCTATATCTCCTTATCCAAAAAGCTCAAATTATGACGGTGCTGAGTATAATAGTGTCCAATGTGAAGTTTCCCAGTGGTTCGGTCTCCTGTGAGAATTCGTATCATACTTTCTCCTTTGTTAGATTGTAAAAAAAAGGGCCGCCGGAAAAACTTCCGACAGCCCTAAAAAAAACCTGCATCCTTCATTTCTCGATTTACACTTTTCAGAGAACATTCCCGTTTTGCGGTGCTTTCCCTCAAAAAAGTGTAAAGTACTTTTGGAGGCATATGAAGGATGCCAAAAAAACCTGTCGGTTTTTAACGCCGACAGGTTGCTTAGTCCTTAAATCATAACATCATTCTGTTGGCATACGAATTGACATATGCCACCACCAATTTTTGTTCAAATTATGTTTTGCTTTAAGGTTCATAACTTTCTTTTTAATACATCACTATTCTGATGGTGAATAAAATTGATGAAAAGGCTGGTGCTAATAGTTTCAGATGATTGCTTCTCAAACTCAAAAGATGGCAGTTTTCAGACAGCTAAAGCTTCACTTCGTGCCTCAGGAAAGACTGGTCTATATTCCGGCAGAAAACTCTGATGATGGGCTCGCTAAAACCATTTATACCGCCAAAGACAGAATTTATGAACAAAAACGCCTCTTAAATCTCCCTTTGGGTGCAATTCAATAATTTAGATTTGGTGATTTTTGGCAATATAATATACAAACCCTAAAAACTGAGTTCAATGAAATCAGGTGGTTACGAGCGTTAAATTTTTGTTTTTTATGCCAACTGTCTGCTATCCGATCAAAATCTAAATTATTGAATTGCACCCTCTCCCTTTTTTTCTGTACCAATCGTTGAATTTTCAGCAATGCTTTTTACTTCGCCATCAAGTATCTCTTTTTCCTGCTTGGAAAATTTTTTAACTTTTCGTTCAAAAGACCGGGACTGAAAAATTTTCATTTTTTGTTACCCAAATTTATATTCGGTTGTTTCTCCGTAGTCCAATTCAGCTATGCCGATGAGAATCTCTTTTATAAGATCATAGGTTAAATCCGGATTCTCTTCAGCACATTTTCCAATCCGAGCCCAATATTCAATTTGCCCAGTTAAAGAACGTTTATCTATTTTACTGAATATTTTAGCATCTCTAACTAATTCGTCAGTGATTCTTACTGCCGTTGTCATGATATAATCTCCCCTTTTATTTTTCTTTTAAGCATAACGCATAGAATTGCATTTTACAACTTTAAATTGCATTTTGCATACATTGCGGGTTTTCTGAGGAGAACGTCGCTAATCAGCCGCGCAGCTTTTTGCGTCGGCTGCATTAGCCTTGTTATGTGATTTATATCCTATAAAAAACAATCTTTTGAATGGCAATAAGACGTTACCGTCTATTTGCTTTGGATACGTCTTTTCAATTCCTTTTAAAACTTTTTTTTCAAATTGATTTATGTTCAAATCATTATCTAATTTTTCTAAATAAGGTTTAAGGCCCGTGCTTCTCATCATCTCTATTATTGCTATATGGCTATCCAATATATGAAAATAGTACGTCTCCCAGATGTCTATCGAATCAAATAGGCTGGAGAGATGATCGTAATAAAATGAATAATTATGAATTGTGAAAAGGTCCGAAATTCCCTCCATTTGTTCAGTCCAACGACAATCATTGGCCGTTTCATTGATAATTTTTCCCAACGGCATATCCCAAAAAAGTGGAATTTGAACAGCAATTAAGCCATTGTCTGAAAGCATCCTATGAAATTTTTTCAACAAATCTTCATGATTTGGTATCCATTGAATAGCAGCATTTGAAAAGACAATATCATATTTGATTCTGGACTCGTAAGCTAACGCATTCGCTACAATCCATTCTTGATCAGGGTAATTTTTTTCCGCCTTTTTTATCATTGATAAAGAACTATCCAAACCTGTTATTTTGGCTTTTGGCCATCGATTAACCAATACTCGCGTACTGTTTCCTGGTCCACAACCGATATCAATAATTGATTTTGGCTCAACGGAGTTAATTTTAGAGATCAAATCAATTGAGGGCTGAGTTCTTTCAGATCTAAATTGCATATACAAGTTTGGATTCCAATCGTTCATTAAATCTCCTTTGATGGTAAAGGTTGGCACATAACGCCATTCATCAGCGGTGGCGCCAACCGCACTTGCCGCGTCAGTGCTGCAGCCGTTCCCGTCATCCGCTGAATCAAATCGTTGTGCTTCTTCAATGTATTGATTTTAAAAATTTTTTACTTTCAATTGCCTGGTTTTATGTGATTGGATATAGTGTCTGTTATTGTTTGCCAAGCACCTTTGGGCATGTCATGCCCCATACCTTCAATTATCAATAATTTTGCACCAGGTATCAGTTTCGCTGTTTCTTTCCCGCCCTCCACTGACATAAATGGATCCTTATCACCATGGATTACGAGTGTTGGGGCTTTAATAGATGCAATCGATTGCCTCTGATAACCATGAGCAAGAACTGCAGCGCTTTGCCGGGCCATGCCTTGGGGGTAATACGAACGGTCATAGCTCTCGGCCATGAGAGTCCGTAATCGTTTTTCTTCAAATGGAAATCCAGGACTCCAGAGTTTACGCCACATACTCAATTGATGTTCGATATATGCTTCACGTTCGTCTGGAACAGGTTTATATACCTCAGCTAAAACTTCTGGCTTTATTTGTGGAAGTTCAGGATTTCCCGTACTCGACATGATAGAAATTAGGCTCAAGACACGTTCGGGATGCCGATACGATATGACCTGGGCTATCATCCCACCTACTGAAGCACCACAAATATGTGCCTTCTCAATACCTAAAGCATCTAACAAACCAACAGCATCATCTGCCATATCCTCAAGAGTATATGCAGGAATTACAGGTTCACCTTTCATTGCCGCCATCATGTCGGGAATGCCTGCTTCTTCAAATTTTGTCGACAGGCCGATATCTCGGTTATCGAACCGAATCACAAAATACCCTTCATTAGCCAATAATTCGCAGAACTCGAGTTCCCAATAAATCATCTGGCTCCCGCCCCCCATAATCAACAATAAAGTGGGGAATGAACTTTCACCGAAAGTGTCATATTCGATTTGGATTCCATTAGCAGTCACATTGGGCATATCTTGCTCCCTATCTTTATGAATTGTTTTATTTATTACTAAAGCACAATCGCGGTGCTGACCGGCAGCACCGCGATTCACCGGGCGCAAAATGCGGAGCGAGGAACGAGCGAAGCCTTTTGCGATCCGAGTGCAAGCGATTGTTAGCGTTACAATGGTATAAGTTCATTGTGCTGTTTTAAAAACCTTTTCAAGCGTTGTTTTACGATTATCTTATGAAAAGGTTTAACTGGAAAGAAATAGATTCTTCCCCACATATTATGAAATTGAACTATTGTTGTCATATAAACAGAATATATGTCTGAACCTTGACCGTTGTGCGCCAATAAAGAAACTCGAAATCTCAAATGTTTGTCATTAAGCGCCATCACAATTTCTGATTCTGAACGATCAATCACAGGGAAAAAACCAATCTTATCACCTGGCATATACTGAGTTAACTCGCGCCTTGTCTTTTGGGAATCCGAAGACATACCTGTTTTTAAGCCGAAAATTCCAACAATGGAATCTCGCAAACGCGACAAAGCCTTTTCCCATTTAGATGGATCTGAAGATAGTATCATGTAGGCTAAATCATCAATTGATATGTCATTGGGCTTTATAATATCAAATTGATATGAATCGATATAGTGAACATCTCCGATCCAATCATCTAAAATTATTGAGTTGTCAGGCTGATTTGTATATTTATTAATTTTCATTAAATACCTATAAACCTATGAAAGCTCTCGCGGTAGGAACGCCGGTTACCCAGCGCCCCCCGCACAGACCCGGACGTGCGGTTTTCCCGCATCCGGTTCCTCGGTTATACTCGCTTTCGTGTAAGACATCTGTTTATGTAAACACTCGATGTTGTCTGTTAACAACTCGCATCTTTGGCTTGGCAATACCCAGAAGAGCCACCGCTTTGGTAAAGACTTTCCAGGTGAAGCTTTTACGCTTCCCGCCCCGACGATTCAGCCATTTGAATGCGCATTCTTCAGCCCAGCTATAAAAGTGCCATAATGCCGACAGGTTACCTGGCACATTATAATAGTTGTAATGGCCGCGCAACCGTCTATTTAGCTCTTTTATAAAGGTTTGCCCTTTCAAATGGCGGTTTCCCTTTATCCATTCCTTGATCCGCCTGCAGGCACCTTGCAATTTCTTGGGTGCTGTCCGGTATTTAACTTTGACGGTACCGGCTCTGTCTTTTTCCCAGAAAATTTCAAAGCCTAAAAAGCTTATCCGCACCTTCATACCGGGATGAAAACGACCAAACCGGATCATTCCGGTTTTCTCCGGTGCCACCGCAAGATTAAACTTGCTTAGTCTGCCTGGAAGCTCACGGTAAAACCGTTCAGCCTCATTTTTATATTGAAAAGCGCATATAAAATCATCGGCATATCTCAAAATAAAGGCCGAGCCCTTGCAATTGGGTTTAACCCGCTTTTCAAACCACAGATCAAGACCAAAGTGGAGGTAAATATTGGCCAGTACAGGCGACACTATACCTGGGGCGTTCCGGAATCAGGATGAATTACTTGACCATCCCTGTCCAGAATTCCCGCTTTCAGCCATTTACGGATCAGGTTCAGAAATGCTGCATCATCAATTCGCTCCTCAAGCATGCGCATCAACCAATCATGATCAATATTGTCGAAGAAGCCTCTGATATCGGCTTCAACAACATACCCGATCTTCCCGAACTGCAGATTAAACTGCAAGTCCTCTATTGCCTCTCTGGCACTGCGATTGGGTCGATATCCATAACTGGTGTCTACAAAGTCCGATTCAAAAATTGATGATAAAATCTTGGAGCAGGCCAATTGCACCAGCCTGTCCTCAAGCACCGGTATCCCCAGTGGCCTCTCTTTCCCATTCTCCTTTGGAATGTAACATCGTCGCACCAATTTAGCGCGATACCGCTTTTGTTTCAGTTTCTCTGCCAATGCCTGAATGTTGGCTTCCAGGTTCGTTTCGTAAGCCTCTGCCGTTACCTGATCTACTCCGCTGGCGGCTTTTTTGTTCAAATCCCTCCAGCAGTCCATCAAAAATTGGTAGTTCAAACATTTATACAGGTCCTGAAAGCGGTGTTTCCCACAAACTTCTGCCTTAATTGCTATTCCCCGCAGTGAGGTTTGCTCGTATTGCTCCAGCCCTACTTTGTCCGGTACGAGTTTCCTTTGCGGGCTGCGTATTTCCGTCAGGTCCTTCCCCATGTAGTGGGCTTTCCCCACCTCCGAGTAATATGCCTGATAAGACACCCCATCGGCATGTAGAGGGCCATCGGCATTCCGATTTTCCTCCCACCAAGAGCCTGCTCCTAACATTTCCGGTGTATAGTGTACCATAATCTCCTGGAACCTTTGGGGCTTCCCGAGTTCTACAGCGCATCTCTTCTTGCATGCCACGGCCTGTGGACTCCGGCGGACCTCCACATCCTCGCCAATAACGGATGCTTCTGTGTTGCCTTCGGCGACCGTTAAAACCCTCGGCGTCCGCGGGTTGCTCTTTCGAAGCTGTACCAGCACTTCAGGGTGCACGACCACCCCTGCGGCCTACAAGATTCTCTGCCTACGCTTAACCCATCTTGTTGGGCTTATTGATTACGCAAATTCAATCCGCAACCGTTTGCCTATAGCATGTGCAGCACGCTCTAATGTTTGAAGAGTTATAGATGTATTCTTTGGATCAAGAAGTCTATCCAATGCAGATCGACTCGTTTTCATTTTTTTTGCCATAGCCATCTTTGACATATTTTGTGATCTCATTAACTCTGAAACTTGATAAGCAATCACACGCTTAATGGCTATAGCCTCAGCCTCAGCTAACAAGCCTTCTTCTTCCAAAAAATCATCAAAATCGCTTCCAATATGTTTATCCATTTTCGCCTCTCATATTTGTCATACGCTGCTTTGCAATTTTTAAATCCTTAGCAGGCAGTTTTTGGGATTTTTTTATAAACCCATGCAGTAAGACCATTATGTTTGTATGAACAGTAAACAGGATACGTGCGATTCTACTATCCAATTGAATACGAATTTCCCATAGACTTTTTTCAAGTTTACGAACAAGGGGCATCCCTAACGGCCAACCCAATTGGAGCGTTTTAATATCACCACCAATTATCCTGCGGTCTTCTTTATCAAGTTTTTTAAGCCAATCCCGTACAGGCTCGTTTCCTGCCGCCGATTTATAGAAGACCACTTGTAGTATGAAATTATTATCCATATCTGCAATAGTACCAATTATGGTACGCATGTCAATATTTTTTAGAAAATATTTGAGGCTGGGATATGGGAGCCCAACGGTGAAATAACCAGCCGCGCCAAGGGCTTACGGGAAAGCGCCTCCCGTTCTCGCGGTCTGGTTTATTGTTTTGTTGGCAGGCAAATCAACAATATTCAAACGATAATCCAGTATTCCTGGTGACCTTTTAAGAAGATCTAAAAGGACTTTTGTAGATCCACTTGGCTTTCTTTTGCCTTGTTCCCATTGCCTTATTGATGAAGGACTAACGTTCAACAACTTGGCAAAAACACTCTGGCTAAGATTCATTTTCTCCCTGATTTCTTTGATTTGAAAATTTGTCAGATGAACTTCAGGGATTTCTACACCAAGAGAATCAAGTTCTTTTTTTGTAAAAGATGTCTTTAACCCGGAATTGATTAAATCCTGTACCGTCTCTCCAATTGCACTTTTTATTGATTCTCTCATTCTTATACCTCCAGATCAAACAATATTTGTTGTTCAATAGCATGTTGAAGCTGATCGGGGTCCAACGAAAGAAGGTCTTTACCTAACTTTTTAAAATATTGTAGCTCAGATTTGTCGATATTCGATTTTTCGTTTTTTGCAAATCCGTAGATAAAAATTGTCCTATCTTCTTTTTTGTAGACTACGATCGTTCTAAAAGCAGAACTTTTACCTCTATTTGTAGAGCTAACTCGAATTTTATAAAGTCCACTACCCAAGTCTGCTGTTGATAAATTATGATAAATTATTTTCCAAATTATCAACAGCTTTCAATACTTCCTGGTTCTTTATTTTTGTCTTCTTGAGCCATTTTCTAAACCATTTTGTTGATAATGTTTTCATAGGCTTAATATAACTCATTGTGATATAGCCATCAAGAAAAAAATAGATTATGTGGTATTGCTTAAAATATGCCGTCCAGTATCAATCAAGACTTCTCAATGACCACAACCACCAGATTTTTGGAAGCTCTCGCCTGCAATTAAATCCTCCATATCTCTTGCTAATTCAGCAAATTCTTGGGCTTCTTTCTTTGTTATTCTGAAGTCAGGAGAATGCAAGGCTTCGTTTCTAAGTCGCTGTAATTTTTTGAGAATTGCAGTATCTTTGGCCTTGATGATACCTTCTGATTCCAAAACCGATATTAGAAGACTAAATGGTATTGGTCTTTTATCTTTTTTGATGCCAAGTAATCCAGCAGAGTTAAAAGCTGTTAATTCTAATCCTACCCAAGCATCTACTATTGCTGCTCGTGGTGACACATCAGCAGTTTCTCTAAAATATTCAAGCATTTCAGTGTTGTCGCGTGCTGGTGTGGCATGTTCAAGTTTTGATGCTTCAGCTTCTTTCTTTAACTCTTTTAATTGTTGTTCAAACTCTATCTCTAACTCGCCATATTTGAATTTTTTTGCAAATGGGATGAGTCGGCCTATGTGACTTTTAAGCTGCCAAACCACAAGAACAATCGAAAACGGCCATGCAACAGAATCTATTATTTTTGTTAAAAATGTCATCCAATCCATTTTTTTTCCTTACATAGCCTAACAATAAAAATAAATATTTCGATAACTGCGACACAGATGCCAACGGGGAACTGAGGGGCCGGGCTTTTAAACCCCAAAAGCTCAGAAAAGGGTTAACTTTTCCTGAACCACATACTTTTCAAAATGCCGCGCAGGTAGCCCGGTCCCTCTCCAGCGTTTGGTTAGCCTCTGGGTATTTTGTCCTATGCATTAAGTTCAAATACAATTTTTAAAGACTGGTTAATTTCCTGTACTTTGTCTGTTGACAATCTTCCTCGAATTTTGACCAACCTATGACGATGATCTATTGGACGTGTCTGCAGGCAGTCTGCTACGGATTTTTTAGATAGACCGTTATCGGATGAAGGATGAATTTCAACATTGGTTTTTATTCGAGCTTTTTTTGTACTCCATTCAGTAATTGGAACAACTTGGATAACAGGAACTCTTTCATTATAGATATCGTTAGTTACAACGACACATGGTCTAACTTTTCCAGTTTCTGAACCTTTTGTCGGATCAAGATTGACGTCAATAATCATACCTCTTTTCAGCATTGTCATTCTGGCCTGGGAATAGCGATTTAATTCCCAACCATTATCAAGGATTTTTTTTCCACCATTTTCAGGGTTGCCACCAGCCACTGCCCCCATTTACTTCATTATAATTCTTTTAATTCCGTGATCAATTTTTAAATCATATGATTCCCTCCATCTAATTCGCTTCATTTTCATTTTCTGGAGGACATGTGAAACCCATTCCCTGTTTGAATTGCCAAATATTTTTTACCCCTCGCAACTGCAAACAAAATTATTGTTCAGATCCGAAATGCGGGCTCGGTTCTAAGTTCGCCCACTTTTGGCAGCAGACACCAGGTATCAACAGTTAAATAACTGAATTTTTTCATAATATTAGTTTTTTTTGAGTGTTCTGTGGATACCCACTGGGCGAAGTTAGAACCAAGCCCCGGGATGGATATCATGATCAAAATCCCAAATGGGCTTCACATAAAATATGACCAGCTGCTGGTGAAAAGCGGTGTTCCGCCAAGAGAATATGCTGCTTATAAAAAATGGCTGCGATTTTATCTGGATTTTTGTAAAAAATGCCAAAAGGGAAAAAAGCCTTCCCTGCGTTTTGAGCCAAAAAGAGGTCTTCGATATACTGAGCTGTGTGACCACCTATTTTATTGACCTTTCATTTTCAAAAAACAAAAAAGGCTTTCAGTCAAAACGCTGAAAGCCTTGAATTTACTGGTGCCGGAGGAGAGACTTGAACTCTCAAGGGCGCAAGGCCCGGAGGATTTTGAGTCCTCTGCGTCTACCAATTCCACCACTCCGGCATAATTTTTATTCTGTTCTTTTAAGTCAAAAGAATGAGTTTGTCAATGAATTCCTGAGACGCACTGCAAAATTTCAGTTTCCTCGATCTCTCCCCGGCGCAGCACCCTGGGGGGGGACTGGGTGATATCCACCACGGTGGAGCCGCTCCCCCCTTTTAAAGTGCCTGTGTCCAGCACCATGTCAACCCCTTGCAACAACCGGGGATCAAGGGTATTCACCCTGACACACCCGTTTTCACCGGAGATATTGGCACTGGTACCGGTCACGGGGATACCAACGGCCTGGACCAGGGCCCGGGCAACGGGATGCTGGGGCAGACGCACACCGATCTTACCTGTTGCCGCGGTGAGAACCCGGGGCAGATCCGGGCCGGCCTCAAACACCAGTGTAACATCTCCGGGCCAAAACCGGGCCATGAGCGCCCGGGCCACGGGGGGCACCCCGGTCACCAGTTGATCAAGGGCAGACACATCCGGAATCAACACCAAAATGGGGTTGGAAGGCGGACGCTGCTTCACCTGAAATATCCGTGACACGGCAACGGGATCAAAGGCATCCACGGCCAGGCCATAGAGACACTTGGCCGGAAAGACCACCATCCCCCCATTTTTAATGATATCAGCCGCCTTATTAATGGGTCCTTCATCGGGACGGATGGGGTCCACCCTCACAATTTTTTGATCACCAGGCAAGATTTTCAGCCTTCTTGTTTACCTTGTCCGCCATCTCCTGTTTGTACAGGGCAAGCTTTTCCGCCAACACTTCATCGGACACTGCCAGGATTTGGGCCGCAAAGATACCGGCATTCATGGCACCCGATTTTCCCAGGGCCATGGTGGCCACAGGAACGCCCGGGGGCATCTGTACCGTTGCCAGCAGGGCATCCATCCCCTTTAATGCCGAAGAGTCAATGGGTACCCCCACAATGGGCAGAGTGGTGTGGGCCGCCAGCACACCGGCAAGATGTGCTGCATGCCCGGCACCGGCAATGATGACACCCATTCCCTTTTCCCGGGCGGTGCGGGCAAAGGCTTCGGCCCGGGCCGGGGTACGATGGGCCGAGGCAACGGTGACCTCATAGGGAATATCAAATTTTTTCAACATTTTCAGGGTCTGCTCCATCACCGACAGATCGGAATCACTGCCCATGATCACCCCCACCCTGGGGGGGACAGAGAGTCTTGCAAGGGCTTTGGCTCCGATATCCTTGCGGTAAAAACACGCCTTCCAGGAAATTTTTGCACAGGCGGCATAGGCCTTGTCCATGGCATCCGCCACCCCGTTCCCCAGGGCTGTTACCCCCAGTACCCGACCTCCCACCGCGGTCACATCCTCTCCCGCCATTGCGGTTCCGGCGTGGAACACCACGGTGTCTTCAAGGGCGGCGGCATCGGCAAGACCGTTGATCACGGCCCCCTTTTCATAGGATCCGGGATATCCTCCGGCAGCCATGACAACACACATGGTGCTTCTGGGATCAATGTCCGTGGAGTACTTGTGCAGGGTACCGTCCACACAGGCCTCCATCAAAGGCACCAGATCGCTCTTCAATCGCATGAGAATGGGCTGGGTTTCAGGGTCGCCCAGGCGCACATTAAACTCCAGCACCTTAATCCGATCTTTGTGGATCATAAGCCCGGCATAGAGTACGCCTTTAAAGGGAATGCCTTCGGCAGCCATCCCCTTTACCGCCGGAATCATCACCTCTTTCATGGCCCGCTCCCGGAGCATGAAATCCAGCACCGGGGCCGGTGAGTAGGCCCCCATACCACCGGTGTTGGGCCCCTCATCATTGTCAAAAATCCGCTTGTGATCCTGGGAGGTGGGCATGGGCAGCACGGTGTTACCGTCGGTCAACGCGATGAATGAGGCCTCTTCTCCTTCAAGGCACTCCTCCACCACCACCAGGGAACCGGCCTCTCCAAATATCCCCTCCTTCATCATGGCATTCAAGGCGTTTAAGGCCTCATCCTCGGTGGTGCAGACAAACACCCCTTTTCCCGCGGCCAGACCGTCGGCCTTTACCACCAGGGGAGCGCCCATGCTGTGGATATAGTTTCGGGCCTTGTCCACGTCGGTGAAGGCCTTGCCCCGGGCCGTGGGAATACCGTACTTTTCCATGATATTTTTGGCAAAGATCTTGCTGGATTCCAGCTGGGCTCCTTTTTGGGACGCACCAAAGGCCTTAAGCCCCTTTTCTTCAAACAGATCCACAATGCCCCGGGCAAGTGGACCTTCAGGCCCCACCACGGTGAGGTCTATATCGTTGTCTCCGGCAAATACGGCCAGGGCGTCAATGTCTTCGGCCCCGATGTCCACGTTTTCAGCGGCAATGGCGGTACCTGCATTGCCAGGTGCGCAATAAATTTTATCCACCAGAGGACTCTGAGCAATCTTCCACACAAGGGCATGCTCTCTACCACCGCTTCCCACCACAAGAATCTTCATTTATATTTTCTCCTGATCCTAATTATCCATTTATAAATTTAGCGCCAGCATCGGCCACCCCCGGCCAATTCGTGGTGCCACGGGTTCGGGCTTGCATTATGGACGTCCGACTCGCTTCCAAATGGCCCATAAGCCCAACCCGAATTTTTGGCATCTTTCATTTCCGCTTTACACTCTCACGAGATGAATGCCCATTTTTCGATGGTCGTCCTTCAATGGTCGTCCTTAAAAAAGTGGACTTCGAGGATGAGTGTGATTATTGACAATGAGAACAATGAGAACCTACTACACCAAATCACAAATTCCTCGGGGGGTAATAAAATTGAAATACATCCTAAATTCAAAGGGTTTCTTTACACGAATACCCCACGAATTTATGATTTGGTGTACTACGGCTTATTAGCGCATCACACGGGCAAAAACCTACTCCATGGCCAAGGCAATCAAACGATCCAGAAGTGCGGTAAAAGAGTAGCCGGCCACCTGGGCCGCTTGGGGATAAAGGCTGGTGGCGGTCATGCCGGGAATGGTGTTGGTCTCCAGTACGTAAAGCCGGCCCCGAGACAAAATCATATCCGTACGGCTGTATCCTTTCAGGAACAGAGCCCTGTGGGCGGCCATGGCATGGGCCTGGACCTGATCCCGGATGGCATCTTCAATGCGGGCCGGACAGATCTCTTCGGTGGCCCCCACCGTGTATTTGGCGGTGTAGTCAAAAAATTCAAACCCCTCTCCGGGCAGAATTTCAATGACCGGCAGGGCTTCCAGGGTATCGTTTCCCAGCACCCCACAGGTGAGTTCCACCCCGTCCACATAGGCCTCAACCATCACCGTGTCATCAAATGCCAGGGCCTTTTGCACCGCAGCCACAAAATCATTCACTTCCCGGACAATGGACATGCCCACGCTGGAACCGGCACACACGGGTTTCACCACCAGGGGCAATCCCAGTTGTTCAACATACCAGGCACTATTCCGGGTTATGGTTTTATAAATCACCCGGTGGTCCGGTACCGGAATACCCGCTTGAATATACATCTGTTTGGCTGCCAGCTTGTTCATGGCAAGGGCACTGCCCAGCACCCCGGCCCCTTGGTAGGGAATCTTCAAGAGATCCAAAAGCCCCTGTACGGTGCCATCCTCCCCATTGGCACCATGGAGAATCAACAGAGCCACATCAATGGCGGAAGCCTGCGCCACAAGCAGTGACAGATCTGTGAGGGGGTCGTATCGGGTAATATCATATCTGTTTTTGTCCAGGGCCTCATACACCTGTTGACCACTGTTCAGGGAAACCTCTCTTTCAGGCGTATCCCCCCCTGACAACAATGCCAGCTTAATTTTCTTCATCACATTCCCCCTGCATCCCGATTGAGATGAATGGTTTCGTCATGATTCTCATTAAAGATCTGCTGTTTGGCCAGATCAAACTCCTCTCTGGTGATCAAGTCACTCTGGTAGAGCCGGGCCAGATCCGCCAATCGTTTATCCGTTGATTCCGCTCCCATTCCAAGCATGGGAACGGTGTTGCCATTGGATCCCGGTGTATGGCCAAGGGCCATCATGCCTGAAGCCGCGGGAGTTCCGCCATCTATTTTAACCGAGGCCACACCCCCCAGAAGCCGAATTTCAACGGTGCGCCCCTGGAACTGGGGAAAGGAGAGGAGATCCTTTAGTTCGCGGGTATTTTTTTTCATGCGCACATAAAAAATCCAGAAAAGGACAATGATAAGAAGAGCCAGCCCTGCCATAATCCAGGGCAGGTAATGGTAAACCCCCCGGAACAGGACAACGGTGATGCCGGTGCCAGCCAGGAGGAACACATGGAGAAGCAGTACAAAATAAGCAGCAAAGAGGCTTTTAAAGATCCCCTCTTGATCTCGTTTTTTAAACTTCATAATATCCTTGATTGAGCGTTAATTTTTTTCGTCTGTGGGATCATAAAATTTTTTCAATCACCTGGTGTTCATAACGGTCGGGGATATGGCATTTCCGGCCAGGTCCCCGGGAAATGTTCAGCCGGCTTATCAGAAAATTTAATTTTTTATGAAGCGCTTGCCGCTCCGGTGCCTGTGATGGCAAGGCCATCAGAAGTGATTCCACATTTTCAATTTCTTTTCTTAATTTCACCTCCGGTGGCAGAAACCCCGCATTTTTAAGCACCCGATAGGCCATGCGAAACGTCTCCGGGATCGCCATGTCCTCAAGATTTAAGGGCTTGCCCGCACCGGGCAAATTGTCCAGCTCCCCCTTTTGCCGGGCTTCAAGGATTCTCTGTTCCACCATTTTTCCAAATCCGGGTATCATATCTCCCCCTGCATCTGACAATTAAATTTTTTATTCTATAGAAAAGAGGTGTTATTTGCAAGGCAAAACCCATTCAAATATTTATATTCTTGACACTTTTTATCCATTACTGTAATTAATACCATTTAATCAAATAATTTCATAGGCGAGGTCACATTTCATCGCCCAGGATCAACCCCTGTATCCCTTTTTGATCGGTATTTTTTGGGGGTCAAAAAAGCGCGTCACTCCGCAGACGGTGGATCAGAAACCAAGCCCAACTCCTTTGATGTGACCCCTAAAATCTTTAATAAGCAGGCAGGAACCATGAGTAAACAGACACCCATTTCTCAGATACGAAACATCGGCATCATGGCCCACATTGATGCCGGTAAAACCACGGTCACCGAGCGAATTCTCTACTACACCGGAAAATCCCATAAAATTGGCGAGGTTCACGATGGAGAAGCCATAATGGACTGGATGGAAGATGAGCAGAACCGGGGCATCACCATCACCTCTGCGGTCACCACCTGCCAGTGGAATCGGTCCCTGATCCAGATCATCGACACCCCGGGCCATGTGGATTTCACCATTGAGGTGGAACGGGCACTCAGGGTTCTGGACGGTGCCGTAGGGGTATTTTGTGCCGTGGGTGGCGTGGAACCCCAGTCGGAAACCGTGTGGCGCCAGGCAGACAAATACAAGG
Source organism: uncultured Desulfobacterium sp. (assembly GCA_963668575.2). GTDB lineage: Bacteria > Desulfobacterota > Desulfobacteria > Desulfobacterales > Desulfobacteraceae > Desulfocicer. Next base: position 5,103,538 of record OY764894.2, read on the forward strand.
TTCCCAGGATTGCCTTTATCAACAAAATGGACCGCATCGGTGCTGATTTCTTCAATGTGGTCAACATGATCAAGGAGAGATTCAGCACCATCCCGCTTATTATCCAGATCCCCGTGGGGGCCGAAGATCAATTTTCCGGGGTGATTGATCTCATCTCCATGGAACAGATCACCTGGAATGACGAAACATTGGGGGCGGAGTTCTCCAAAAGCCCCATTGCCCCGGACGTGGAAGCCATGGCACAGAAATACAGGGAAACCCTCCTGGAAACCCTGTCCGAGGCCAACGACACCATCATGGAAAAATACCTTGGGGAAGAAGAGATCTCTCCCCAGGAAATCCGGGCAGCCATCCGCACCGCCACCATCGAAAGACGTCTGGTGCCGGTAATGTGTGGCACCGCTTTAAAAAATAAAGGCATACAGCCCTTACTGGATGCCATTGAAGCCTTTTTACCAAGCCCCCGGGACATACCCCCGGTGAAGGGTATTCATCCCCACACCGAAGAGACAGTGGAATATCCGGCCCATAAAACAGCCCCCCTGGCCGCACTGATTTTCAAGGTCTCCGTGATTGAGGGCCGCAAGCTCTCCTTTGTCCGGGTCTACAGCGGCACCCTCAAGGCCGGTGAAGATGTGTTCAACCCCACCCTGAACAAAAAAGAGAAAATCTCCCGAATTCTTAAAATGCACGCAAACAAGCGAGAGCGGGTGGAAGAGGCATACGCCGGAGACATCGTAGGCGTTCTGGGGTTGAAGCACAGCTCCACCGGAGAGACGCTGTGCTCTTCCAAAGACCAGGTACTTCTGGAAAAGATGGAATTTGACAACCCCGTCATCTCCATCGCCATTGAGCCCCGGACCCATGCGGACCAGGAAAAGCTGGAAGAGGTGCTGGAAAAATTCACCAGTGAAGATCCCACCCTCAAGGTGACCACCGACAACGATACCGGTCAGACCCTTCTATCCGGCATGGGTGAACTCCATCTGGAGATCATCATCAGCCGCATGAAAAGAGAATTTAACACAGATGTCAATGTGGGCAGCCCCCAGGTGGTCTACAGAGAGAGCCTGGACGCACCTTCCACCGGACATGCCGTTTTTGACAGAGAGATTGCCGGAAAACACCATTTTGCAGAGATTACCCTGGAGCTGTCTCCCCTGGAACGGGGTAAAGGCATTGAGTTCGTGTATCAGGCCCCGACGGAATCCATACCCGAAGCCCATATCCCGGCCATTGAAAAAGGAGCCAGAGAAGCCCTGGAGAGTGGTTTTCTAAAAGGGTATCCCATGGTGGACACAAAAATTACCATCAAGAACGGCAGCTGCCGGGAGTCCCAGAACTCGGATCTTGGGTTTTCCGTGTGTGCCTCCATGGCCTGCAGAAATGCCATGGAAGCGGGAGCGGTCTATCTGCTCCAGCCCATCATGGATGTGGAGGTGCTGGTACCCGACAATTACATGGGAGAGGCCATTGCCGATCTTAACACCCGGGGTGGACGGATTGAATCCATTCAACCCAAGCAGAACATACAGATTGTCCGTGCCACCGTTCCCCTGGCTAAAATGTTTGGCTACTCCACGGCATTGAGATCCGCTACCCAGGGCCGGGGCACTTTTTCCATGAAATTTTCCCGATTTGACAAGGAATAAGTTTGGGGTTGGTTCTAATGTCGGCAACCCTGGACAATTCATGGGCCATCATGGTCAGGCTTGTGTTATTGGAGGCTGAATCTTCTATCAAAAGGCCACCGATAATGCTCAGAACGCAAGGCTGACCCCTCCCCCCACAAGATTCATCAAGCGGCCGGTTGTTTTTTCTTCTCCTTTCCCATCTCCCCGAGAATCTCCTGGGCCTCCTTTTTCATGGCACCTTCGGGGAGCTGCTCAATACTTTTTTTCAAATGAAACATCGCATTTTTAGCGGATTTGATTTCGTGGTAGTACCGTCCCAGATAGTAGTGACTCTCGCCTGCCCGCCCCTTCCGGCCGGCCACATCGGCCATGAAATAATAGGATCTGGGGAACTCCCTCCCAGCGGTTTGCACGGTTTTTAACAACCCCCATTCCGCCTGATCCACATCCCCCATCATCCAAAGGGCCCAGGCCTGGTAATAAATGGCCTGGGTGGCCACTTGGGGTATTTTTTCAAGCCCGTTCATAATGGTAAAGGCTTTCTCCCCATTTTCAGCCAAAAGATGTATATGGCCGGCTTCCAGAAGAAGATAGGGGTCAAACACCCGCTGGGCCAGGGCCAGACGTATATGGGTCAGGGCTTCATCCAGGCGGGACACCCGGGCCAGCAGAATGGCCATTCCATAATGAAGGGCGGGGTCGTCCGGTGTTTTTTCCAGAAGATGCACGAATTTTAGTTCCGTTTCATCCACAGGCGCATAAAGGGCGGCAAGTCGATATTTCACCAGATCAAACCGGAAAGGATCGATGCGATTGTCGGGCGGGAACTCGTTTCCATGTTTATCCAGCCAGGAGGAGATATAGACAATCCGCTCACCGGAACCGGGATGGGTTTTGAGATATCCGGGCACCTTTTCCGATCCGTACCAGTCACTGGAACGAATTTTCTCAAGACCTGTCAACAGCCCCCGGGGAGAAAAACCCGCTGCCTGGGTGAACAACAGCCCCCTTTGATCGGCCTCGGTTTCATTTTCCCTGCTGTATGCCAGCATGGAGGTCTGCCCCACCGCCATGGAACCCATCACCACGGCCTGGCCAGCATCACTACCCCCGGTAGCACCCACCAATACCCCTGCCAGTACCCCTGCCAGGGTGCCGATATTCACCACTTTGGATCGATCAATCATCTGGGAGACATGGCGACACACGGCATGGGCCGACTCATGGCCAAGTATCCCGGCAAGCTCATCCACATTGTCAAGGGCGGTGATTAACCCCCTGTAAACAAAGATGTTTCCCGCCGGGCTTGCAAAGGCATTGAACTGGTCATCATCCACGATGTAAAATGAAAAAGGGAATGGTTGGGGGGGTAATTGATCCACAATGCGTTTTCCCACCTCGGCCACAAGGGCAACCGCCATGGGATCTTTAATCAATTGGTTCTGCATGCAGATGGCTTTCATGAATTCTCCTGCCATCTTTTTTTCATCTACAATGGAGATGGCCCACACCGGACTATTAAATATCAGCAGAAGCGCCACCAGGGTAAAGATCCACTGCTTTCTTTTTTCATTGAACATTTTTTAAACTCCTTTGTTTATCAAAACATGTGTCATTATCCAATAGGATTTCTTGAAGATCAATACATTTGCTATTTTTTTTGACAACATTGCTTTTTTTCAATATAAGTATATCTTTTTACATTTTTTGCCCCACGAGGAGGAACAATGCAGACCGGAAAAGTGAGCCAACGCATCACCTATTTCATGAAAAGAGAGAGATTGACCTGGAAACCCTTTCCCAGCTCACAAGCCTTGAAGCCCCATTTCTTAAAACCATGCTCACCGATAATATTTACCCACCCCTGGGGCCCCTCATGAAAATAGCCAGGGCGCTGGGTGTCCGGCTCGGCACCTTCCTGGATGACCAGGACAGCACCGACCCTTTCATCATCCGTCGTCCGGACCGGGAAGCGGAGATCAGTGTCCTTGGCGGAAAAGGCAAGCCCACCGCCCTGAAATTCTACTCCCTTGGCAGGGGGAAAGACGGACCGTCACATGGAACCCTTTTTTGTGGAGGTAATGCCGGAATCCGCCAGGGAAAAAACCCTCTCTTCCCATGAAGGAGAGGAGTTTATTGTGGTTGAACAGGGATGCATTGAAATCATTTACGGCAAAGAGACCTACCAGCTCAACCAGGGTGACAGTGTTTATTATAACTCCGTGGTACCGCACTATGTCAGCTGCATGGGGGATGAAAAAGCGGAAATTCTTGCGGTGATTTACATCCCTAAATAAAGTTTTACCCAAACCCACCATGGAGAAGATAAAATGGAAATGCAAAACGGCTTAAGGGAGATCACCCTGGGTCAAATTCTGGATGAAATTACAGGGAAGTATCCGGACAATGAAGCCATTATCTATGTGGATAGAGACTTTCGACTCACCTATCGGCAATTTAACGAAGTAGTGAATGAGATGGCAAGGGGGCTCATGGCCCTGGGGATTCAAAAGGGAGAAAAAGTGGCCATATGGGCCACCAATATCCCCTACTGGGTTACCTTACAGTTTGCAACGGCCAAGATCGGTGCCATTCTTTTAACGGTGAACACCAACTACAAAAAAGCGGAGCTTTCATACCTCCTTGAGCAGTCGGAAACCGAAAACCTTTTTCTCATTGACGGATTCCAGGACACCGACTATGTCAACACCCTCTATGAACTGGTGCCGGAATTAAAGACCCAACAACGGGGAAGCCTATGTTCGAAAAAATACCCCCACCTGAAACGGGTCTGCTTTCTGGGCCAGGAAAAGCACCGAGGCATGTACTCCATCCCTGAAATCCGGGGACTCCACACCATCGTTTCACAGGAAAAATACCAGGCAAGGCAGGATACGTTAAGCCCGCATGACGTGGTGAACATGCAGTACACCTCCGGCACCACGGGATTTCCCAAGGGGGTGATGCTCTCCCATTACAACATCGGCAACAACGGTTTCTGGATCGGCGAAAACCAAAATTTTTCAGAAAAAGACCGCCTCTGCCTTCCGGTGCCCCTGTTCCACTGCTTTGGCTGTGTGCTGGGAGTCCTTGCCGCCGTGACCCACGGCACCACCATGGTGATTCTGGAAGGATTTGATCCCTCTCTGGTCATGGCTTCGGTGGAACAGGAGGGGTGCACCGCCCTTTACGGGGTGCCCACCATGTTTATTGCCCTGCTGGAAAACCCGCTGTTTCCCAAATTTAATTTTTCCACCCTCAGAACCGGCATCATGGCGGGCTCCAACTGCCCGGTTGCGATCATGAAGCAGGTGATTGAAAAGATGAACATGTCGGAGATCACCATCTGCTATGGCCTCACCGAAGGGTCTCCGGTGATGACCTACACCCGCATCCATGACGAACTTCAAAAACGCGTTGAGACCGTGGGGCAGGCCCTGCCCCACATCGAGGTCAAAGTGGTTGATCCCGAAACCGGTGCCATCCTTCCCCCCGGTACCCAGGGAGAAGTGTGCTGCCGAGGCTACAACGTCATGAAGGGATATTATAATAATCCCCAGGCCACGGCAGAAGCCATTGACAATGACGGATGGCTCCACTCCGGCGATCTGGGGATACTGGACCCGGATGGATTTCTCTCCATCACGGGTCGGTATAAAGATATGATCATCCGGGGAGGGGAGAATATCTATCCCAGGGAAATTGAAGAATTTCTTTACCGCATGGAGGGGGTTCAGGATATCCAGGTGGCAGCGGTACCCAGCCCGAAGTATGGTGAAGAAGTGGGAGCATTTATTATTCGCAAAAAAAAGTCGGACCTTGAGGAGAGCGATGTAAAGGATTTCTGCCGGGGCAACATCAGCCGGCATAAGATTCCCCGGTATGTCTCGTTTGTGGAGAGCTACCCCATGACCGCCAGCGGCAAAATTCAAAAATACAAGCTGACGGAAATGTCGAAAAGCATCTGGCCGGATCGAAGATAATCACCGGTCACCCGTTTTAAACGGAAGAAACCGTTTCCATGGGAAGATATTTGGCGGCCCACAGGGCCGCCTGAAGCCTTCCTGTGACATCAATTTTCTGAAAAATATTGTGCAGATGGGTTTTCACTGTGTGGGTGCTGATGTAAAGCCCATCGGCAATCTGACGGTTGGAAGCTCCCCGGGCAATGAGTTCAAGTATTTCCCGCTCCCGGGGGGTCAGCTGTGCATCCCGAGAGGGATCGTCTACCTCCTCAGCCTCATACTCAAAATCCGCTTCTCCCTGAAAGGAAAAAGCGGCCCCCCTTTCACTGCACCGCACCACCCTACCCCTCACCGACACCCGGGCGCGACGTCCTCCCCCCTGACCCAGGTACCCCAGGGGAATGTCCAAGTTCAGTTCCATCACCGTTCCCACCTCCAAACCGGTAGCGGGGTTAATCAGGGCACCGGTGGAAGAGATATCCCTGCTGCGAAAATTCATGGTGCCTTGGGAACCGATCTCTTCCCCCACAAATTTCAATTGAACCGGGATTTCAAGTTCAAATCGTTCAACCGCTCTTTTGTTTCCGGTAAATTCCATGCGCGCCTCTTTTTTATATTTGCCCGGCATCTGTTTCCACGTAACGTCCGTATATCTTAGAGGAGACCGCCCTCTCTGTCAATGCGTGGGGAGAGATTTTCTGATTCCATCTCAGATCTGGAGAAGGCTGTTCCAGGACCTATGCCCTGCCATACTGCTTTAACTTTTTCAGCAAAGTCTTCCGGGTGATCCCCAGTCTCCGGGCTGCTTCACTGCGGTTTCCATCCGCCGAGTCCAGGGTCTGCAGCACCGCCTCCCGCTCCACCTCCACCAGGGGGATATCCCGCATGGAAGGGGGAATTATCTCCCCGGCATCCCCTTTCTCAGCGTCATCCACCGCGGCAAAGGGAAGATCGGAAAGGGTAATGTACTGCGATCGGGCCAGCACCACACAGCGCTCCACACAGTTCATCAACTCCCTCACATTCCCCGGCCAGGCATACCGAATCATGGCATCCATGGCTTCCGGGGTAAAGCCGGTGATGTCCCGATGATTTTTTTTGGAAAATCGCTGCAGAAAATAAAGGGCCAGCTCCGGCACATCCTCTCTGCGCTCACTTAAGGGGGGGATGGAGAGGCGCACCACATTGAGTCGAAAAAAAAGATCCTCACGAAAGGTTCCCTCGGCCACCATATCTGCCAGCTCTCTGTTGGTGGCGGCAATCACCCGAACATCCACCTGAATACTCTTATCCCCACCCACGGGGGTAACCTCTTTTTCCTGGAGCACCCGCAGGAGTTTTGCCTGCATGGGAAGGCTCATCTCTCCGATCTCATCCAGCAGAATGCTGCCGCCATGGGCTTCCCGAAACCGACCCTTCCGCTGTCGCTCCGCCCCGGTGAAGGCTCCCCGCTCATGGCCGAACAGTTCCGACTCCAGGAGGGTCTCCGTAATGGCAGCGCAGTTGATGCGCACAAAGGGGGCGTTCTTTCTGGGGCTGTTAAAATGGACGGCTCCGGCAATGAGCTCCTTGCCGGTACCGGACGGCCCTGTGATGAGAATACTGGCATCGGAGGAGGCCACCATCTCAACGGTGTCAAGGAGAGCGGTCATGGCGCTGCTGCGGCCGATGATCCGCTCTCGGTGAAAGCCTTTTCCCATGCGCTGCTTCAGGGTTTCATTTTCCTGTTTTAGGTAAATCGTCTCCAGTATACGGGCCATGGTCAATTTCAGTTTTTCAAAATCAAGGGGCTTGGTAAGGTAGTCACATGCTCCGTTTTTCAGGGCTTCCACAGCGGTCTCCACCGATGAGTAGGCCGTCATGATCACCACCGGCAGCGACGGATTATATTGATGAATGGCCTCCAGGGCCTCCATGCCTGACATTTTCACCATGCGCATGTCCATGAGCACAATGTCAACCCCCTCCTCCTGAACCGCTTCAAATCCGGCCATACCGTCATCAGCCAAGACGATGTCATACCCCCATCCGGAGAGAAGGGTTTTTAACATGGTCCGGTGTCCGGCATCGTCATCCACCACCAGCACCTTTTTTTTCTCTTTCATATCCGGCTGTATCCCCTGTCTTTTCGGTTAAACGCCCATGCCCTGGCGGGCACAACGAAGATAGAAAATGGCATTATGCCGCCCCCCCCCCGACGGGCAATGGGCCCGGCCCGGAACCGTAGACGGCTCAATTGGCCGGTTCCTATTGCCCGTCGGGGGAGGGGCTCTGCTGAGGTTGCCTTGGAGGCTGCCTTTTCACATCATCCAACCGGATGAAAAAGTGTGTGCCCTCACCCGGTGTACTTTCCACCCGGATCTCCCCGCCCAGGGCCTCCACAGCACGATGAACCATGGCAAGTCCCAGACCGGTGCCATCGGGTCGGGTGGTAAAATAAGGGTCAAAAATTTTATCCACATCACCCGGTGGAATCCCCCGCCCGGTATCTGCCACCTCAATGACAATGCCCCCCTCCCGCCGGGCATCCGCCACAGTGACAAAGAGGCGGCCCAGGGGGTCCATGGCCTGGAGGGCATTAAGATAAAGATTCAACAAAATCTGGTTGACCCTATCAGGATCTGTGTTCAGCCACACCGCATCCGTATCAAAACGGGTGGCCACGGAAATCTGCTGTTTTTGCACATCCGGCGCAATCAATTGGAGGGAATGGGCAATCATCTCCGGCAGGTTCACCCGTTTTTTAACAACGGGCATGGGCCGTGCAAACTCAAGAAGCTGGGTCACCGCCCGGTTCAATCGCTCCACCTCCCGGATCATGATCCTCGCCACCTCCCGGTCCTCGGGAATTTTTTCATACCGTTCAAAAAACCAGGTGGCAAACCCCTTGATGGAACTCAACGGATTTCGGATTTCATGGGCCACCCCGGCAGCCAGTTTCCCCACAGCGGCAAGACGTCGGTTCCGGTCCACCTCGTCTTTCATGGCCTTAAATTCCGTGAGATCATGGAAAAGAAACAGATAGCCTGACAACGTCTCCCCCTCACTGACAATGGATGACACCGTCACGTCCAGAAGCAGCTGCCGTTCACCATGAACCGTGCAGGAGATCTCCCGGGCCACCTTTTCAACGGATTGGGAAAGTCCTTCCACCAGACCTTTCATTTCAACAGGTAATGCCATAGCCCCTGTGCCCTCGCCCCGCCCCAATATTTCCAGGGCCGCCCCATTGTAGGAGGTGATCTCCATCTGTGTTCCCACAGTGATCAGTCCTGCCGGCATATTGGCAACAACTTCATCGGAAAAGGCTTTGATCCGGGAGAGGGAACTGCTGGCGGACCGATACCCCTGCAGTGCCACCACACACACCACTCCCACCACACCCAGGGCAAAAAAGAGGCATCCCATGAAAATGGCATGGGCCACGGCCCTTTGCTTGATCTGCTCAATCTCCTTCATGTTGATGGCGGCAAAGATCACCTGCTGACGTCCATTCCCCACGCCATTTGCCGATGAAAAATGGGATCGGAACCAGTCTTGATCCTCGGGCATGGCAGGATGCATTTTCCGATTTTCATCCAAAGACCCCAACGGCGGACAACGCCAGGCATTGGCTGCCTTGTCAAAATCACAGCCCGGGGGCGGTCCAAGGTGCCTTTCCGGCCCGAACCGCCGCCGGGCCGGTGTAAACTCTTTGTACAGTTCAAAAACCTTCACCCCCTGGTCGGAGGTAACCTCCCTATGAAAAAGAGGTGAAAATCCATTTTCAAAGATAATTTTCGGCATCCCCGCATAGTGCTGTCCCACCTTTGTCTCATCGCTATGGGCAAGGATCAGCCCTTCTCGGTCTGTGATCATCATATATTCTATTTCCGGCTGCTTCGCTGTTTCAAAAAGCAGCCGCTGTACCCGCTTTCCCCCCCATCGGGTGGTGACCATACCGGTGCGGGTACCGGCCTCAAAGGCCCGAATGAGCAAAAGCCCTTTTCCCGTCAGCTTCTCCTTTATTCTCACATTCTGTTCCCTGATATTATCAATGGTCATCAAAACAAAGATGGGCACCATTATGGTAAAAATCCCAATGATAACCAGGGGAGAAAGTCCGGGCAGCCCCTTAAAGCCTTTAAATTTTAACATGGTGTTTTCCTTTACCCGGAAAGAACTTTTAATCAGACCAGCGTGGAATTGACTTTAAATTTCAACATGGTGTTTTCCTTTATGCCCAACGGCCTCCCAATCAAAGGCTTAACGCTCAAGCAAAAAAATGAGAACACATCCTTTTGATGCGGCATCCTCAAGTATCAATCGTCGTATAATTATGCAAAAACAGTGCCTTGCACTCAAAATCTATCCGATTGCGCTCAATATCCACGTTTTTTCTGACCAACTTTTGCGAGAACAGGGGGCGGGAACGGGGTCAGTTGGCATTGCATTACCGACCCAACCCGATGTGACCCCCCAAAACCATTGATGGTGCTCAGAACAAAGCCCTGTCCCCTCCTCCATTCAGAAATTGCCTTTCCGCAAGGTGGGACAAACTGGATATTTATTACCCTGATGGATACATCATATGGGTAATAAATATCCAGTTATTTTTTTTACCATGCAGCGACAATTCGCGCATAACCATTAGTATTCTTATATTTTCAGATACTTAAAACAATAAAACAGATCTGGCACGTCCTTTGCTTTAACCAATACCCAGAGAGCAACTTATTTTTTTCTCTCAACATTGATGAACCCATAAAAAAGACGCATCAACATTTAACCAGTAAACCTCTCATACCAAGGAGACATTATGAAAAAACAGACATTAATTCTCACAACCCTCATCTTCACCCTCGTTACCCTCACCGGATCTTCCTTTGCTGGCAACGGCAGAAACTGGAAAAACAGAGCCCCCCAGGATTGTCCCCGGTTCATGAACGGCCCAGGACAGCAATGGGCAAACCTTACCCCGGAACAGCAAACCCAGCTGAAGGCCCTGCACCAGAAATTTGTTGACGAAACCGCTCCCCAGAGAGTTGCCATGGTTTCAAAACGGGAGGCCATCCGGATTCTCATGGAGACCACCACACCGGATCGGGAGCAGCTGATTTCTCTCGCTGGCGAACTTGGGGATCTGCAGAAAGCCCTCATGGCCAAAGGCGTTGATTTTGCCCTGGAAGCCAAAAAAATAGCACCGGAACTACATCTTCCCATGATCTTCAACGGCATGGGTAAAGGTATGGGCATGGGAATGTTCACGAACAGGGGAGGCAGGTTCCATGGTCAGGCAAGGGGACAAGGATATTTCCCGGCACCGGCAGACTGCCCGAGGCTGAACACCAACAATGACACCCCCCCTGCCAATGAGTAATCCCGTGTACGGGGTATGGCCACCCGGCAATGAAAAATGATTTTCCTGACGGGAGCACACTCCCGTCAAAGCCCAATGAATCCAGCGTCAGAAGCGGGCTCCTCCGGCCCGCTTTCTGCCACTGTTATGCCGGAGTCACAGAAGATTTTCCCCCCCTGTTAATCTCACGTGGCTCCGGCCCGCAACTCCCATCTATAGTTTTTCCCGCCAAAATTAGGAATCATCCGCCCGCATCCTTCATTTCTCGGTTTACACTTTCCGGAGCAACATTCCCATTTTGTGGGTCTTTCTCTCAAAAAAGTGTAAAGTACTTTTGGAGGCATATGAAGGATGCCCATCCGCCTGACCATTTTCTTCTTGATCCCATGGATATTCTTTTGTACAGTTCTTACCCTTGTGAGTTAGGCGCTAATGCCGGCCATCTTTTGCATACCCCAACGGTGGGAAAAACAGACAACAGGAGAGACCCATGCGGCTATTTGACAGCCATGCACACATTGATGATATAAGTTTTAACAAAGATTTTCCCCAGACCCTTCAGCGGGCCAGGGAAGCGGGGGTGGCTGCCATCATGGTGGTGGGGGTCGATCCCAAGACGTCAAAAAAGGCCATAAAGCTTGCGGAAAAGCATGCTCACCTCTTCACCTCCGTGGGGCTGCATCCCCATGATGCAAAAACCTGCTCGGATGAGATGATGGCGGTCCTGGCATCTTTGGCACACCATGAAAAGGTCAAGGCCTGGGGAGAAACGGGACTTGACTTCAACCGCATGCATTCCCCCATGGATCTTCAGGAAAAATGGTTCATCCGCCAGATTGAAACGGCAGATGCACTGGGGCTTCCCATGATTTTCCACGAGCGGGACTCCGGTGGAAGGCTGCTTGAAATTTTAAAATCCATGGCCAACCCCAAACGCCGGGGGGTCATCCATTGCTTCAGCGGCACCCGGGACGAGATGTTTCAATACCTTGACCTGGGGTACCACATCGGCATCACCGGCATTGTCACGATCCAGCAGCGCGGGGCCGAACTCAGGGAGCTGATCCCCCACATCCCCCTTGACCGACTGCTCATTGAGACCGATGCCCCCTATCTGACACCGGCCCCCATGAAAAACAAAACCCGGAGAAATGAGCCGGCCTTTGTGGCCGCCGTTCTCCATAAAATCGCCGACATCAGAAAACAGGACCCCATGGAACTATCCGACATTGTCTGGCGCAACACTTTGAAACTCTACAACATTCCCATGGTTCCCGAAACCACTTAGCCCATCATCAGGACATCATGTGGGACACCGCCTTTTCAAGGCCGTCCAGGGAGAGTTCAAACATGGGAAAAATGGCGGCAATGGCCATGATGGAGTGGGTGTACCCCCACATCTGACTGGGCACAGGATTGAGCCACACTGAGTGGGGAAAGGTGTCGGCAATGAATTTCAGACGTTCGATACTGGGCTTTCCGCTGCGCTCATGGATATGGATGGAACCGTCCCGGGCCATGAGTTCGTAGGGAGCCATGCTGGCATCCCCCACCACAATGAAACGGGTTTCAGGGTCCATTTTTACAAACCCGTCAATGAGGCGGGGGTGCCGATACCGGGCGGGATCATCCCAGACGCAATCGTAAATGGTGTTATGGAAAAAACAGGTTTTCACCTCCTTGAACTGGGATCGGGCATAATCGAACAAGGTCTGTACCACGGGGATATGGGGGTCCATGGACCATCCCCCGTTGTCAATGGCCAGCATCACCTTGAGCCGGTCCCTTAATGAACGATCAAAAACAAGTTCAATTTCCCCTGCGTTTTTCATGGTCTGGTAAATGGTCTCATCCACGTTCACCTGATCCTTGGGACCGGAGGGCACCAGATTGCGAAGGCGTTTCAAGGCCTCCCCCATCATGGCCTGGGTTAAGGGGCCCCTCCCGGAATAATCTTTGTACCGTCTTTCCGCCGCCACCTTCAGGGCGGATTTATTCCGGGATTCTCCCTCCACCCGCATGCCCCCGGGGTGGTAACCGGAATGGCCCACAGGCGAGGTGCCCCCGGTGCCGATCCACTTATTTCCCCCCTGGTGCCGCCCCTTTTGGTCCTTTAACCGTTCTTTAAAATAGTCAATGAGCTCATCCGGGGTGAGATGCTTCAGTTTTTTAGGATCGATCCCCAGAGCATCACTGAGCTGCTTTGGATTTTTCAACCACTCATCCAGCATGGCCCGGGCCAGGGCATCAATTTCAAACCCCTGATTGTCCGGCAGGGGCACCCCTTCAAAATAGAAGGAAAACACCTGATCATAGAGGTCAAAATAACGCTCACTCTTGATGAGAATGGACCGGGCACAGGTATAGAAGTCATCCAGGCAATTGACCAGCCCCTGGTTCAATGCCCGTTGAAGCGTCAGAAAGGAGGTGGGGGTCACCGGTATTCCCACCTCCTTTAACTTATAAAAAAAAGCGATAAACATAATGTCTCCATCCCTGTCTCATAAAACCTGACACTAAAAGAATCGACGGCGTGAAGACAAGGTCTGTACCTTCTCGTAATCCGGGCTCTTTTTGAACAATACCCCAAGAAAGGGCACGGCCCCCTTGACCAGATCCCCGGCCCGGAAATCCGCATCGGCATTCAACGCCCGAATCCAGTTGATAAGCTCCCGGGTGGCCGGTTTTTTCTCAATCCCTTCCACCTCCCGGAGGGAATAAAAGGATTGAATGGCGTGGTCTGCCAGGTTGGTGTCAATATCCGGGAAATGGACGGAGATGATTTTTCTCATCATCTTGGGGTCCGGAAAGGCAATGTGATGGAAATTGCAGCGGCCCAGAAAGGGATCGGACAGGTCTTTCTTGGCATTGGAGGTGATAATGATCACCGGACGATGACGGGCCTGGACGGTGCGGTCGGTCTCGATGATATCAAACTGCATCTGATCCAGCACATCCAGCATGTCATCCTGAAAATCGGTGTCTGCCTTATCAATCTCATCTATGAGCAGCACCGTGCGGACATCTGCGGTGAATGCCTGACCGATCTTTCCCATTTTAATGTAGGCATCGATGTCACTGACATCCCGTTTGGAATCACCGAATCGGCTGTCGTTGAGGCGGGTGAGGGTATCGTACTGATAAAGGGCTTCAATGAGCTTCATGCTGGATTTCACATTAAGAACCATCAAGGGCATGCCCAGGCTCTCTGCAATGGCATGGGCCAGCATGGTCTTGCCGGTGCCGGGCTCGCCCTTGAGCAGCAGAGGCATCTCCAGGGCCATGGATATGTTCACAATGCCGGCAAGTTCCGGATCAAGAACATATCTGTGGGCGCCTGAAAACTGCAGGTTCTTTTCTCTTTTGGGTGTCATGGGTACTCCTGTTCTTTATTATTTTAAACATATGGGGTATCTTTGCCTAAATGCCAAGCATCTTTTGTGCCTAAACGGCAAGCATCTTTTGTGACAGGATAAAGCATCTTTGAGTGGTACTCAAGGATTTTATTGCCCATGGGCAACAAGTGATCCCAGGCACGCACCATCCGAAATTACAATCCGGCACCAGGTAAATGATTGACACCGACCACTGCGGGTGCTATAAATTTTTGATATTTTTTTTATATGAAAAGGCAGCCTCCAAGGCAACCTCAGCAGAGCCGCCCCCCCGATGGGCAATAGGAACCGGACAATTGAGCTGTCTACAGTTCCGGTCCGGGCCCATTGCCCGTCGGGGGGGCGGCGGTATAATACCATTTTCTATATTTGTTGTGTCCGGCAGGACATGCCCGTTATAAGAAAGTGTAGGTGTGCCTAACATTACTTTCATTATTCGTTGTGGGCAGACCCAGGGCCCCAATGCGGTCTGCCCGTGGCAGTTATAAAACATTTTCGCTCAAAAACAGATACAGGAGTTTGCTATGATTGGTGGAATCGGCATGCCCGAACTGATAATTATACTTGTCATCATTCTCATTATTTTTGGTGCAGGGAAGCTGCCGGAAATCGGATCAGGCATCGGCAAAGGGATTAAAAATTTCAAGAAAGCCACAAAAGAGGTGGAAGCTGAGGACAAAGAACCTGAAAAGCTGGAGAATGACAAAAAAGCATAACCAATGCTCGCTATTTTCAATTAGTTTTATGCATTTTTCCTGTCACGCAAGGAGTCCGCGTATCCACAGCACCCATGCGGAGAAACAGACTTAACCGCAACAGGGAACCTTCCGACAATCAAATCAGGTTTATGTCATTATGTACGGAGTGCCCTCTTCCATGGCGGGTTCTTTTCCCCTTTTTGGAGGGGAATGGAGATAAGGCGTAAACCTTGTTGATGATACGCGTATGCACCACGATCCTCAGGTAAGGCACCCATCCACAGAACAAAATTGAAATTAATCACCCATCCGATATTACAAATTTGAAATAGATATCCATTCCATATCCGGCGGTTCATCACCTAAGACCTTAAATGCCTGAATCATCATCTCCACACATCTGTGGCACCTTCTTTGCAGATAAAATCATTAACCAAAAACAAAATATAACAGCAGACGACATGAAAAATGACACCAACGCCACAACGTTGATCCGAAAAAGGGATCAACTGATTAAAGATTTCCTGAGTCAGAAAGAAAGCCGATTTCTGGAATCCTTCTCCGGTATCCTGGATGAATACTTCCAGAACGCTCTCGGAAAAAGCCCATCTGCCGCAGCCCTCACCTTCCAGGGAAACCCTGTGGTGCTGGTGGCATTGGGTGGATATGGCCGTCAGGAACAGTGCGTCCATTCCGACGTGGATCTATTGCTGCTATTTGAAAAAAAAGTTCCCCGGGAGACGGAGCAACTGGTCAAGGAGATTTTATATCCCCTGTGGGATATCCACCTTGAAACCGGCTATGCCGTCAGAACAATCAAAGAGTGCTTGAGCATGGCGTGGCAGCAGTTTGACATCCTCACCACCATGCTGGATGCCCGGTTTATCTGTGGTGCATCCCCCATCTATTTACAGCTCAGGGAACAGTTCAGAAAAAAATTATCCGCCAAGTATCAGGAAAAAAGCCTGAACCGTCTCATTGAAAACGGCAGGCAGCGACATCAGGATTTCGGCGACTCCACCTACCTGCTGGAGCCCAATCTGAAATCCGGCCATGGGGGATTGCGGGACTACCACACCCTGTTGTGGTATGCCCGAATCAAAGAAGATATTCGATGCAGAAGGGATCTGGAACGTAACGGGTTCTTATCCCATGAAGAGTATGAAACCCTTGAAGAGGCATTGGCCTTTATCTGGAATATCCGCAATCGTCTCCACTACATCACCGGAAGGAAATGTGATCAGCTCCACTTTGAACACCAGGTGGAGGTGGCAAAGCTGTTGGGATTCAAAGGCCGATACCGTCACCAGGGGGTGGAGAGCTTCATGGGAGAACTCCATGCCAAAATGGATTTTTTAAAACAGACCAATCAGCGGGTCACGGAAACCATTTTACTGGACAAACGGGGAAAACGATTTTCCTTCCCTGCCAGACAAACCCCCACCCGGGGCATTCAGATCCAGCGACGGCGCCTGGAATTTTCATCCGTCAGTGACATCCCCAAAAACCCAACGCTGCTGCTGAAAATTTTTGTGGAGAGCGGCCGGTCCAGAACACCGCTGTCCATTGAATCCAGAAGAATTGTGGGAGAATTTGTCCATCTGGTGGATGATAAATTCCGAAAAGACCCCTCCCATGTCAAAGATTTTGAAAAGATACTGACCACATCCTTCTGGGAATTCAATGTTCTCAACGTCATGCTCACCACCGGCCTTCTGGTGAAATTCATTCCTGAATTCTCCCAGCTTCTCCACAAGATTCAATATAATCAATATCACCTGTTTCCCGTGGACAAGCACTCCATCCGCTGCGTTCAAGAGATAAACAGTCTTAAAAAAGCGGAAGAGAATAATGACAAAAGTGAATTTTATAACACCATTTATAAAGAGGTCCGAAATCGAAGAAACCTATTACTGGCCGCCCTTCTGCATGACATCGGAAAGGGAGATCCGGCCAGCGAACACTCCCTCAAGGGCGGAGAGATTGCCGCTAAAATTCTGAAACGCTTCGGCTATTCCCCAACGGACATTGAAGATATCCGCTTTCTCATTGAACACCACCTGTTTCTCATCAAAACCGCCACCCGCCGGGACATCAGTGATGAGGAGACCATCATTCTCTGTGCCAACAAAATCAACCGGGTGGGACGGTTGAGGATGCTCTATCTTCTCACCGTGGCCGACTCCCGGGCCACCGGCCCCAAAGCCTGGAATGACTGGACGGAAAACCTGCTCAAGGAACTTTTCCTGAAAATCATGGGCATTCTGAAAAAAGGCGAGCTGGCCTCCCGGAGAGCTGCCAGGATCATACAAAAGAAAAAAGCCGATGTCCTGGCACTGAAAAAACCCTCATGGAACGAGGAGGACCTGACCCGGGCCCTGGATTCCATGACCCACCGGTATCTGCTTTATGTCTCCCCTGAGGAAATCATCGAACACCTTGACCTTCATAAAGAACTCGGTAATAATGACTTTTTGTGGAAGGTTAAAAAGGATCCAGACACCGATATCCGCACCATTGCCATCTGTGGAAAAGATGCTCCGGGATTTTTCTTCAAACTGGCCGGCGTCTTCTTTTTAAACGGACTAAACATTGTGGGATCCCAGGCATATGCCTGGGGAAACAATACCGCCCTTGATGTTTTCAAGGTAATGCCCCCCCGGGACCGGATATTTGAAACTGAGAAGTGGGAAAAAGCGGAAAAAGATCTGCACCTTGCCATTGCCGATGACTGTTTTCTGGACCGATTAAAAAAGAAACTGCCCAAAACATTAACGCTTTCATCGGGTCAGGCCCCCATTCCCAACCGCGTGAAGATTGACAATGAGACCTCCAGTTTTTTCACCATCATTGAAGTGTTTACCTATGATTTCCCCGGTCTTCTGTTTGCCATCACCCATGTGCTTTACCTCCAGGGCGTGGACGTGAGGATCGCCATGGCAGCCACCAAGGTGGATCAGGTTGTGGATGTATTTTATGTCAAGACCCTTCAAAATGAAAAACTGGCGGCCCCCCATGAGGTGGAAGCCACCCAAGAAGCCATTCTCAATGCCCTTCCACGGATTATTCTTGAAGAAGAGTACTGATAACGGTATGGTCGGTATTTATTCATTATTCATGGTCAAAGGCATGGCATCTGCAGACATATCCAAGGTATTAACTACCGTCTGACCTCTTCGGCACAACAAAAAAATGGGAAGGCCCTGAACCCCGACATGAGCCCCAATTAAAAGGCCAATTCCCAGAATCAAGCACCCAGAACCAAGCACCCAGTAACAGTTTTTTAATAAGGAGGTACCAATGAAGAAGATAGAGGCCATTATTAAACCTTTTAAACTGGATGATGTGAAAGAGTCCCTCAATGAAATCGGCATCCAGGGGATGACCATCTCCGAAGTCAAGGGGTATGGTCGCCAGAAAGGCCACAAGGAGATCTACCGGGGGGCCGAATATGTAGTGGATTTCGTACCCAAAATTAAAATTGAAATCCTGGTGGACAAGGAACGGACAGATGAGGTGGTGGAGACCATCTGCAAATCCGCCAACACAGGAAAAATCGGCGACGGTAAAATTTTTGTGCTTCCCGTTGACCAGGTCATCCGGGTTAGAACCGGAGAGAAAGACACCCAGGCGTTGTAACCATACATTCATTGCAAGGAGAGGAAGAATGACACCGGAACAAATTGTATCCAAAATCAAAGATGAAAAGATCAGGGTCATTGATATTCGCTACATGGATTTCCCCGGTACCTGGCAGCACTTTACAGTACCGGCCTGTGAAGTAACCGAAGCCTCCTTTGAGGATGGATTTGGATTTGACGGCTCCAGCATGCGGGCATGGCAGGAGATCAACAACAGCGACATGGTGGTGATACCGGACCCTGCCACGGCCCAGATGGACCCCTTTTTTCAAGAGCCCACCCTGGTGCTCCTGGGGGATATCAAAGATCCCGTCACCGGCGAACCCTACAGCCGGGACCCCCGCTACATTGCAAAAAAAACCGAGCAATATATTAAAAGCACGGGCATCGGGGACACCATTTTTGTGGGGCCGGAACCGGAATTTTTTATTTTCAACAACATCCGGTTTGCATCGGAAAACAATTCCGCCTTCTACGAAATTGATTCCGATGAAGGCATTTGGAATTCCAGCCGGGACGAACTCCCCAACACCGGGTATAAAATTCGGCATAAACACGGGTATTTTCCTCTGCCGCCCGCGGATAAATACCAGGATATGCGAACGGAGATGATGCTCACCCTGGAAGAGATGGGCATTGAGATGGAGTGCCAGCACCATGAGGTGGCCACGGCGGGCCAGTCGGAAATTGATCTGAAATACAGCCCCCTGCTCCAAATGGGAGATAAACTGGCCTGGTTCAAGTATGTGTTAAAAAATGTTGCCGCAAAATATGATCACACCGTCACCTTCATGCCCAAACCCCTTTATGATGACAACGGTACTGGCATGCACACCCATCTGAGTATCTGGAAAGAGGGAAAACCCCTGTTTGCCGGCAACAAGTATGCCGGTGTCTCCCAGGAGGCCCTGTGGGCCATTGGCGGCATCATCAAACACTGCAAAGCCCTTTGTGCCATCACCAACCCCACCACCAACTCCTATAAGCGGCTGGTTCCGGGGTTTGAGGCTCCCATTAACCTGGCCTACTCCAGCCGGAACCGCAGCGCCTCCATCCGAATTCCCATGTACTCCAGCGCCCCGGCAGCCAAACGCATTGAGTTCAGAACCCCTGACCCCTCGTGCAACGGATACCTTGCCTTTTCCGCCATGACCATGGCCATGCTGGACGGCATTCAGAACAAAATGGATCCCGGGGACCCCATGGATAAAAACATCTATGATCTGCCACCGGAGGAATTGGCGGAAATGGCTTCGGCCCCGGGTTCACTGGGAGAGGCCCTGGACGCACTGGAAGCAGACCATGATTTTCTGCTGAAGGGTGGGGTTTTCACCAAAGACGTCATTGAAAAATGGGTTAGTTACAAACGGGAAAACGAGGTAACACCGGTGAACAGCCGGCCCCATCCCCATGAATTTTTCCTCTATTTTGATATTTAAATCCCCATAGCCAGGTCTGGCCTAGCCCCATTCAGGGCTTGGGCTTGATGCCCAAGCGAACCCGTCTCTCAACCAACAGCGGTTGAGAAGCCGGGTTCCAGGGGATTTAAGCACAAAAAAAATAGTTTGCGGAATCCGCGCCCGGGTCCATTCCATCCCCCGGGCTTAATCACAATACCGACCATTTTGGGGATGTACGCCTGGGACGGGTTCTCAGGATGTACGCCTGGGACGGGTTCTCACTTTGATCACCCCGGTCAATTAAAGGACGTTTCTCCATGGCATCCCATGAAAAAAAATTTCAAACCCAGCATGTTCTACTGCTCTCTTTTTCCCATTTTATCCATGACATCTACACAAGCTTTCTGGCACCGGTGCTCCCGCTTATCATAGAAAAGCTTTCCATTACGCTGTACCAGGCCGGGCTGCTCTCCACCATCATGCAGGTACCTGCCTTGCTCAATCCTTTCATTGGTGCCCTGGCCGACCGCAGGAAACTGGCCCGGTGGGCCATTATTCTGGCCCCCAGTGTTACGGCCATCCCCATGTGCCTCATCGGCATGGCATCATCCTACTGGATGCTGTTGCTCCTCTTTTTTGTTTCAGGCATCAGTGTGGCATTCTACCATGTCCCCGCTCCCGGGGTAATTGCCCATGTATCCGGTAACAAAAAGGGCCGGGGCATGAGTTTTTACATGACAGGCGGAGAGGCCGCACGCATGGCAGGCCCCCTCATTGCCGTTGCCGTGGTCTCCATGGGAGGCCTTGCCGGATTTTATCCCATGATGATCTTTGCCCTGATCACATCAATGATGCTCTATATAAAACTTGCCCCCCTGGAGATGGAAGCCAACACTGCACCTAAAAAGACCTCCCTGTTTGCCACCACAAAGGAGATCCGCCACGTACTCGCCCCCCTTGCCGGCATTCTCACTGCCAGGGCATTCATGCACTCGGCCATGGCGGTATTTCTCCCGGTGTTCATTGAGCGCCAGACGGGAAACCTGTGGCTTGCCGGCAGTGCCCTTGCCCTGTATGAGGCCTTTGGGGTTGCCGGGGTATTAAGCGCCGGAATTTTAAGTGACACCATGGGAAGAAAAAAAATCCTCTGCACAGCGACCCTCGTGGCACCGATCGCCCTTTTTCTTTTTATCATCACCACCGGGGCCTTAAAGGTGATCATGCTCTGCCTCACCGGGTTCAGCATTCTTTCCACCACCCCGGTGATGCTGGCCATTATACAGGAGCAGGCAAAGGGCAGCCCCTCGGCGGCCAATGGGCTCTTTATGATGGTCTCCTTTGTTGTCCGGTCCATTGCCATTGTGGTGGTGGGGGGCATTGCGGACCTCATTGGACTTGAAAAAATGTATCTGATCTGTGCCTTCATCGGTCTCATGGGCCTGCCGTTCATCTTAAGGCTTAAAGATTGACAGCACCTGCCCCCCATGCTAATGTATCCTTCCAATTTGACAAACAATGATCAAGTTTATTGGTTTTGATCCCAGGAAGAACGGGATCAACATCCAAAAATTTAATCATTGAGTAACACTGTATCTGGCGGCACCTTGCCTTAATAGGGAATCCGGTGAAAATCCGGAACGGTCCCGCCGCTGTAAACGGGGAGAATGTCTGCACCTATGTCACTGCAACGGCATGAAAAAACGTTGTGGGAAGACGCAGACCATTTCAATGATCCGTCAGTCAGAAGACCTGCCCGATACGGTAATGCACCCCCCAGGTGAAATGGTAAATCCCAGGGCTGACACCATTGTCGGTTCCGGGAAACTGTCCGGAACTTGACCAGAAAAGGACAGAACCAATGAAAACCCAACTTGAAATTGCCAGGGACGGGATCATCTCTGCGCAAATGGCCCAGGTGGCCTCCGACGAAAACATCTCCCCCGAACTCATCCGTGACCGCGTGGCCAGGGGTGAAATTGTCATCCCCTGTAACCCCTCAAGAAAAAACCAGAAAGCAGTGGGTATCGGCACAGGCCTTCGCACCAAAGTCAATGCCTCCATCGGCACCTCTTCGGACATCTGCAACATTGATGCGGAGGTCAAAAAAGCGCTCATCGCCCAGGAAGAAGGAGCAGACACCCTAATGGAGCTTTCCGCCGGGGGAGATCTGGATGCCATCCGTCGGGAAGTATTAAAAGCCGTGGACCTGCCCGTGGGAAACGTCCCCCTGTACCAGGCATTTAAAGAGACCGGTCGAAAGTATAAAAATCCCTCCAAACTGGACCCGGAATTCCTCTTTGACCTCATCGAAAAACAGCTGTCCGACGGCCTGAGCTTCATGGCCATCCACTGCGGCATCAATCAGTACACCATTGAACGTCTGAGAAAACAGGGCTTTCGATATGGCGGTCTCGCCTCCAAGGGCGGCACCTTCATGGTGGCTTGGATGGATGCCACCGGCAGAGAAAACCCCCTGTACGAACAGTTTGACCGGGTATGCGATCTCATGAAAAAATATGATGCCGTTCTCTCCCTTGGCAATGGCATCCGGGCAGGTGCCATCCATGACAGCCATGACCGCGCCCAGATGGCAGAAATGATCATTAACTGTGAACTGGCGGAACTGGGCCGGGGAAGGGGATGCCAGATGATGGTGGAAGGCCCCGGCCATGTGCCCCTGGACGAGATAGAGGGCAACATCATGTTGGAAAAGAGAATGAGCGGCAATGCCCCCTACTACGTCCTGGGTCCCCTGCCCGCAGACACCGGTGCCGGGTATGACCATATCACTGCGGCCATCGGGGCTGCCACCTCCTCCTGGCATGGAGCGGACCTGATATGTTACATCACCCCGGCTGAGCATCTTGCCCTGCCCACAGAAGATGATGTGCGAGAAGGGGTCCGGGCCACCCGGCTGGCCGTGAGAATCGGTGACATTGCCAAATACCCCCACAAAAGGGAAAATGAAAAACTGGCATCCATGGCCCGAAGGGACATGCGCTGGGAAGATCTTGAGAAACATCTTCTGTTTCCCGAAGTCGCCAGACAGATGCGCCGGGAACGCTCCCCCCGGGAAGAGAAAACCTGCACCATGTGCGGTGATTTCTGCGCCATGAAAAAGGGCATGGAGGTCTTTAGCAACGACATAAAATACGATAAAATCAGTAAATAAACGGTCATGGCCAAGCGATTCAGCTACCCCGAACCATGAAAACAGAACCTAAGTTTCACGGTAAAATTATATTTGATGATCAACGCCTTATTAAAGGGCGTTGATCATCAACTCATTAAGGATAAAAAAATGGAAAAATTGACGCAGACATTACAATGCATCACCCCATCGGACCCGAAAATAAGGGCAAAAGCACTGCAACGACTGGCAGAGCAGGCAAGACCCGCCGGAAGCCTCGGCATCCTGGAGGGGGTGGGGGCAAAGCTTGCCGCCATTGCCGGCACCCTAAATATTACCTTTAACAAGAAGATGATCATCACCTGTGCCGGGGATCATGGGGTGGTTGAAGAGGGGGTCAGCCTTTTTCCCCAGGAGGTTACCCCCCAGATGGTGGATAATTTTGTCAACCAAGGGGCCTCCATCAATGTGCTGGCAAAGCATGTGGGTGCCGAGGTTAAGGTGGCAGACCTGGGGGTTAATTTTGACTTCAACCCGGAGCTGCCCATTTTCCACAAAAAAATTCGAAAGGGAACGTCCAATTTCACTAAGGTCCCTGCCATGACAAGGGAGAAAGCCGTTGCAAGCATCACTGCCGGTATTGAAATTGTTGATGAACTGGTGGAAAAGGAGGGGGTGGATCTTCTGGGAACCGGAGACATGGGTATCGGAAACACAACACCCTCGGCTGCCATCATCGCCGCCCTTTCCGGCATCAGTCCTTCGAAACTCACCGGTCGAGGTACCGGCATAGATGATGACATGCTGAAAAATAAAATTGCCGTCATTGAAAAGGGGCTGGCCCTTCATGCCCCGGACCCCAAGGACCCCATTGATGTTCTTTCCAAGGTGGGGGGCTTTGAGATCGGGGGGCTGGCCGGGCTGGTGCTGGGGGCTGCAGCCCATGGTATCCCCGTGGTGTGTGACGGCATCATCTCAACGGCAGGGGCCCTTATTGCCTGTGAACTGGCGCCCCATGCCCGGGACTATCTCTTTGCCGGTCACCGATCCGTTGAGGTGGGACACGCTTTCATGCACAACAGAATGGGGCTTGAACCCCTTCTGGATCTGCAATTCAGACTGGGGGAAGGCACCGGTGCGGCCCTGGCGTTCCAGCTTCTGGAAGCGGCCACCCGAATTCTGGCAGAGATCAAAACCTTTGAAGAGGTGGCCATCAAGAACGCACAAAAGGATTAACCCCCCATCCGCCTGTTGAAAAAGCCCCCCCTTTTTACAAGAGGAGGCTTTTTTTCAAGCCAGGTTCCAAGGCCTGCTTTACACTTTCACAAAGGTTAATGCAGGATTACAGATCCATGAGTAAAACATCCTTTCCCTGAAAATCATGCTCTCTTTCCAGACGCAGCACCCGCCTTTCCAACGTTAATAAATAGGTTTCCATCATTTCAATGTATTCTGAAAATTCGGAGGAAATCCCCAGCTCCTCGCTTCTCTCTTGTAAACGAATTTTTAACTTTTTTTTTGTTTCTGCTTTTCTCTCTTCCAATGTGGGCATGTAAAAATTCTCCTGTTGGATTTCCGAATTCGTTTAAATATCATTATTGTTTTATATGAAACTCCTACCAAAAGAGCCTCATTATGGAATTACCACCCTGATTTATAAGAAAAAATAGGAAAAAATCAAGTAAAATATCAGCAATTTCAATTTTGCCCATCCGTGACAACCCATAGCCATGGGATTAAAAATCAATGGCTCCCGGTGTTCTGGGAAAGGGCACCACATCACGGATATTGGTGACACCGGTGATGAGCATGAGAAAGCGCTCAAATCCCATGCCAAACCCGGAATGGGGAGCAGAGCCGAACCGTCTGGAATCCAGATACCACCAATAGGCCTCTTTGGACAGCCCCATTTCGGCCATGCGGCCCTCCAGGACATTCAGGCGCTCCTCCCTCTGACTGCCACCGATGATCTCTCCAATGCGGGGCACCAAAAGATCCACGGCCGCCACTGTCTCACCGTCATCATTAACCCGCATGTAAAAAGGCTTAATGGATTTGGGATAATGGGTGAGAAACACCGGTTTTTTAAAGTACGTTTCGGCAAGGAACCGCTCATGCTCCGACTGGAGGTCCACGCCATGGGCCACCTTATACTCAAACTGCTTTCCCGATTTCAACAAAATCGATACGGCCTCGGCGTAGGTAATCCGTTCATAGGGTTCATGAACAAGCAGCGTCAGCATCTGCTGCAGGTTTTTATCCACAAAATTGGAAAACAGAGAGAGGTCTTCCCCACACTGCTCCATGGCATGGCGGGTCAAATATTTCATCAACGCCTCCCCATGGTCCATGTTGCCTTCAAGATCGCAAAAGGCCATCTCCGGCTCCAGCATCCAGAATTCCGCCACATGACGACTGGTGTTGGAGTTCTCCGCCCGGAAGGTGGGGCCAAAGGTGTAGACATCCCCCAGTGCCAGGGCAAACATCTCCGCTGACAACTGACCGGACACCGTGAGATTGGATTCCTGACCGAAAAAATCGTCCGCTGCATTCATCTTCCCCGACCGGGCCATTGTGTCAAGATCAAGGCGGGTGACCCGGAACATCTCCCCGGCACCTTCACAGTCGGAACCCGTGATCACCGGTGCGTGGAGATAACAAAACCCCTTCTCCCGGTAGAATTGATGGATGGCAAGGGCCATTTCCGATCGAATCCTGAACATGGCCCCATATTTGTTGGTCCGGGGTCGCAGATGGGCAATGGTTCTCAGGAACTCATCCGAGTGCCGTTTTTTCTGCAGGGGATAATCTTCCGGAGCCACACTGATGATCTCTATGCCGTCGGCATGAATTTCCCATGCCTGCCCCTTTCCCGGAGATGCCACCAGACGTCCCGTCACCGAAAGGGCGGAACCCGTGGTGATCTTGACAATGTCAGCATAATTTTCAAGGGCACCATCGGCCACCACCTGAATGTTCTTCAAACAGGAGCCATCGTTTAATTCCATAAAGGAAAACAGCTTTGCATCACGCTTGGTCCTCACCCACCCTTTTACCAGCACACGATCCATGGCCTCTTTTGCACCAAGGAGTTTTTTTATCTTCACTCTCTCCATTGCGTCTTCCTCTCCATGACATTCAACTCCCCCCGACACTTCTAATCTTGACTCAAAAGGGGAGGGATCTTTCGTTATTGGCGCTTTTGTTGATTTTTACGGTTGTGATCAAACCCAAATTGCCGAACCAACTATTTTACCATTGCTTTATCCAAGACAAAATGTAATAATTCGTTTTTACCGTCAACAATCAAACAATATGGATTTATTAAAGTTCTCTATCATGAACCCTAAAAATATACAAGCAATCCTCCCCTTTGTGGAGATGCCCAGCAGATATCTTGGCAGTGAGGTCAACGCCGTTAAAAAGGATCTCACCCAGGTGGATCTCACCATTGCCCTGGCCTTCCCCGACCTCTATGAAATCGGAACCTCCCATTTTGGAATGCAGATTCTTTACACCATTTTGAACCAACAGGAAAACATTGCTGCAGAACGGTTTTTCACACCAGCTCCGGACATGGAAAAGCAGCTCATTGACAATGCCTTGCCTCTTTTTTCACTGGAATCGGGGGTGAGTCTCAATGACTTTGACATCATCGGATTCAGCCTGCTGTACGAACTCAATTTCACCAACATTCTCACCATGCTCCACCTGTCCGGTATTCCCTTTTATGCCCGGGACCGGGACGACTCTGCGCCCCTGATCATTGGGGGTGGTCCCTGTGCCTTTAACCCAGAGCCCCTGGCTGATTTTTTTGATCTTTTTGTCATTGGTGACGGCGAAGAGGTGGTTGTGGCCCTATCCCGGATGGTGATCCAATGGAAAATAGAGGGGGGAAAAGACAAAACCACACTGCTGAAAAGGCTCTCCACCCTCCCGGGGGTGTATGTGCCCTCTTTTTTCAAGGTGCACTACGACGACCGGGGAATTCAGCAGATGGAAGGCATTTATCCGGACCACCAGCGCATCAAAAGGGCCATCCTTCCGGATCTCTCCACTGCCCCGCTTCCCATGGCTCCGGTGGTTCCCTTTGGAAAGCCGGTGCATGACCGGTTGCGTCTGGAAATTGCCCGGGGATGCTCCAGGGGGTGCAGATTCTGCCAGGCCGGCATGATCTACCGACCGGTGAGGGAACGCGCCACGTCCGATCTCCTTGAAATCACCCGACGGTCATTAAAGGAGACCGGCTACAGCGATGTCTCCCTTCTCTCCCTGAGTACCGGTGATTATGGAAATCTGGCACCCCTCATGGAAAGCCTTCTGTCCATCAATCCCACCCACTGCACGGCCATCTCTCTACCCTCTGTCCGGGCCGGTCGTCTGACACCGGAACTGATGAGAATCATCAAAAAGGTGAAGAAGACCGGGTTCACCATTGCCCCGGAGGCTGGTACCCAGCGTCTGCGGGATGTGATCAACAAAAACATCACCGAAGAGGACATCTTTAACACCGTGAACAGTGCATTTGAACTGGGGTGGAGACGCATCAAACTCTACTTCATGAATGGCCTGCCAACGGAAACCAGGGAAGATATAGAGGGCATCTGCAACATGGCCCGACAGCTTGCCGCCATTAAGATCAACGGCAAGGGGAAAAGCCAAATCAACGTCAGCTTTGCCACCTTCATCCCCAAGTCACACACACCGTTCCAGCGCTGCAGCCAGATTCCTCCGGAAAAATCCCGGGAAAATCTTCTGTTTCTCAAAGAGCATCTCCGGCACCCCGGCATTAATCTCAAATGGCAGGACCCGAACATGAGTATACTTGAGGGGGTCTGGGCCAGGGGGGACAGAAAACTATCCGCCGTTCTTGTCACGGCATGGAAGATGGGCTGCCGATTGGATGGCTGGTCAGATCATTTCAATTTTGGCACCTGGCAGGCGGCATTTGAAAAAGAGGGCATTGATCCCCTTTTTTACACCACCCGGGAACGCACCGCAAACGAACGCCTCCCCTGGGCACACATTGACTGTGGTATTTCAGACAGCTTCATGGAAAAGGAATATCAACGCGCCCTGATCCCCCAGCTGACACCGGACTGCCGGGAAAACGAATGTGCCGGATGCGGTATCTGTGATTTTAAACAGATCCGACCGGTACTTCATCCTTTAACGGATATCATCCCGCAACAAGAGAGCGGCCCATCCCCATCTGCCACGGACAACCGTCCCGAACACTTTATGCAGTTCCGCTGTTTTTACTCGCGCCTGGGCAGTGCCAGACATTTCGGCCACCTGGAACTGGCTAAAATCATCCGGCGGTGCATACGACGCATCGGTATTACAGTGAAATATTCCCGGGGATTCTCACCCACCATGAAAATCTCCTTTGACAATCCCCTGCCCGTGGGCATGGAGAGTGAAGAGGAATTTTTCAATATCCATGCCCACATTAAAACCGATCCCAGGGAAATCACCCGGGAACTCAATGGGATACTCCCCCGGGGATTGACCATCACTCGGTGCGTGCCCGTTGCCCAACTCAATAAAAAAGCACCGGAACGTCCCACAACCTATCGTATCTCCCTGCCCGGACACACCATTGATCCCGCACTGGTTACCGCCTTTCTGGAGGCCCGGAAGTTCATGGTAGAGAAGACCAATTTTAAAGGCAAAATCCGTACCACAGACCTTAGAAAAGTCACTGAAAAACTGGAAATCATTGACAGTTCCCACCTGGAAATTGTATTAAAAAAAGATCAGGATCGAATCATCAGGCCGGCGGAAATATTACAGGACGTCCTCAAGATTCCGGAAAACATCCTCCACACGGCACAAATTCTCAAACTAAGGCAGGAAACGATCCCATGCTGAAAGAACTCGTTGTCAACGCCGCAGAACATGAAACCCGGGTGGCCGTACTTGAAAACGGTACCATTGTGGAGCTGTTCATGGAGCGGGGAGATGAATCCAATATCACGGGAAACATCTATAAAGGAAGGGTTCAGCGGGTGCTGCCGGGTATGCAGGCCGCATTCGTGGACATCGGGCTGAACCAGGCGGCCTTTCTCTACGTGGATGATATTTTGGATAACACCACGGCAGAGCTGGCCCAGCGGTTTGAACAGGAAAATGACACAGACGTTGAAGAGGGGGAGGTCGATACATCGGAAATCAAAGATGAAGAGATGCCCCCCCCGGTGAGCTGGAAATCCACGAGAACAACGGACTGCCCCATTGAAGATCTCATCACCGAGGGGCAGGAGATCCTGGTTCAGATATCAAAATCCCCCATCGGCACCAAGGGCCCCCGGGTCACCACCCATATTTCCCTGCCCGGTCGTTTCATGGTTCTCATGCCCACGGTGGATCACATCGGCATATCCAAGCGCATTGTTGATGAAAGGGAGCGGGCACGGCTCAAGGAACTGCTGCTTTACCTGCGGAAGGATACCTTTGGTTATATTTTCCGAACCGCAGCCCAGGGCATTCAGGAGAGAAAACTGAGAAAGGAACTCTCCTTTCTCAACAAGACCTGGGAGGACATCCAGACAAAGAACAAAACCGTTTCCGCTCCATGCCTGGTGTACCGGGATCTCACCGTCACCTTCCGGGCGGTGCGGGATCTATTGAACGATGAGGCGGACAAGCTCATCATCGATTCCATGGAAGGATACGACAATGTGATCAACTTCCTTGAAAAACTCATGCCGGACCTCAAGGTGTCTGTGGAACACTACAACGGGGTGGAGCCCATCTTTGACGCCTACAACATTGAAGGGGATATTGCCAGGGCTCTGAGAAAAAAGGTGTGGCTTAAATCCGGGGGATACATCATCATTGAGCAGACCGAAGCCCTGGTGGCCATTGACGTCAACACCGGGCGGTACGTGGGAAAGCACAACTTTGAGGAGACCATTGTAAAGACCAATCTTGAAGCCGTCAAAGAGATCGCCTACCAGATCCGCCTGAGAAACATCGGGGGCATCATCATCATTGATTTCATTGACATGAAAAAAAGTCAGCACAGGGAAAAGGTCATGGCACACCTCAATGAGGCCCTGAAAAAAGACAAAAGCCAGACCAATGTGCTACCCCTGTCGGAGCTGGGGCTGGTGCAGATGACACGCAAAAGGGTACGGAAAAACCTCACCCGAACCCTGTGCGAACCCTGTTTTTACTGCAACGGGGACGGCATGCTTTTGTCCGGCAAATCCATCTGCCACAAAATCTACCGGGATCTTCTCAATGAGGCATCGGACATGATGGGTAACCGATTCACGGTGAAGGTGCACCCCGAAATTGCCCAGCTCCTCCACGGGGAGGAAAAGCATCTTATCTCTTCCCTGGAGATCAAGGTGAAGCGCCCCATTGCCATCTACCCGGAACCCCATTACCACATTGAAGAGTACCATATTTTTGAAACCCTGGTGAAATAGATAAAATAGCCACCTGACGGCATGCCTCATCTCACCTAATCTTCTTGCTTTTTGGACGTCATTTATATTATATCTAAGGCTGTATCATGTATCTCAGATTATTCAGCGGTCTTTCGCCAGCGACATATGGGGCAGTGAAAGTCATGAAAGGTGGGTGTAGTGATTTGTCAAATTATTTTTATAACAGTCGGTTTTGCCTTTGTCGCTTTTTCTCCGTTTCTTTCCCTTGCAGCCGGTGCGGAACAGCCTGAAACAGAGATTAAGGCGGTCATCGGAACCGCTTCCCTGTTTACGGCCATGCAATACACTCTGGAAAAGAATCCGGAGGTTCAGACGGCAAAGGAAGGTGTCAGCGCCTACGAAGCAGCGTTCAGATCAGAGATGAAACAGCGGCTGCCCAGCGTTTCCCTTGAGGCCACCGCCGCCGATGACGACGACGATTCCAGGGCCTATGTGCGGGTAATGCAGCCCTTGTGGGTGGGGGGACGTATTGAAAATGCCGTTGAAAAGGCGAAACTCCGGTTAGACCTGTCTAAAACACAACTTCTCAGGGTTCAGCGGGGATTGATGGAAGAAACCGTCATTGCCTATACCAATATAACAGGTTTGAGGGAACGGCTCAGAGCCGCCCAGTTAAACATTGACGAGCATGATCGACTCCTGAATTTGATTTCACGCCGCACAGAGGGAAAAATTTCCGCTGAGGCCGATGTGCAGCTCGCCCGCTCCCGGTATTCCCAGGCGGTATTGACAAAGGAAGACCTGAAAGGCCAGCTCCAGGTAGCGCTTAATGACCTGTATGCATTGACCCGTACCCCCATGGACCGGCTTGAACCGGTGGACCGGGAATTGCTTGACCTGCCGGGTCACGCCCGGGTGGAGGCTGAAGTGGACGGTGCGTCTCCCCGGATCAAAATGGCGGTCCTGGAGATCGCCAGCGCCCGTATCGACCGCCTCATCAGCCGGTCCGGATTTTATCCGCAGATTTACGGCCGGCTGGATCAGGATATCTACGATAAGGAAGGCACCTCCAGCCAACACCGGGACACCACCCTTGCACTGGTGGTGCAGGGGGCCCTGGATGGTGGAGGGTTCCGCACCCTGGAACAGGTCAGATCTGCCGATGCCCGGATCAGGGCCGCACAAATGCAGTCCAATGCGGAAAAAAACGAAATTCACCGCACCACCCGGTCCCTGCTTGCGGACCGGGATATGGTCCGGCAACTGACAAAATTGAATGATTCCCTGGTCAAATCCACGGGCCTGACCCTGGCCTCCTATACCCGTCAGTACGAGGCAGGCCGCAAAAGCTGGCTGGACCTGCTCAATGTTCAGCGGGAGCATGCCAATGCCCGACTCGCCCTGGAGCAGATTAAAAGCCGGTATGAGCAGGTATGCCTGAGGATAGCCGTCCAAATGGGGAGACTGGACCAGCAGAGCGGCCTTGCTCAATGTCAATGACAAACGGACCCAGAGCAATTTCCACGGAGCAGGGACAGGAGCAGGCCCATGCGGTCCTTTCCGTACCCATCACCCCCCTGGTCCTGGGAAAATTGATGAAAAAAAACGGGATACCGGTTTCCCCCGGGGCCCTGGCAAAGTCCTGTGACGTCTTCCAGCCCAGGGGGGCAAATCTGAGGCCGATGGAGCGTCTCATGGGGATTTTAAACGGCCTGGAACAGCGCCAACTGAGGGCCTGCCAGCTCAGGTGGGACCGGATGGACCGCCGCCAGCTCCCGGCCCTGGTTTTCCACAACGGGCAATGGGCCTATGTGGAGCCGGACAAAGAAGACAAGGTCTCACTGACCCCCCCTGTGGGGCCGGATTATCAATTGGACCCGGATGCTCTGGCCCAGTCGCCGGTACTCTGGTTTCGCGCTCCCGGAAAGGCTGCCGAAACCGATGGCGCAACAAAGGGCCGGGCCACCAGCCTCCTGATGGGGGAACTCCGGAAGGACAAACGCTGGTTTTTCGAGGTGGCCGCCGCCACCATCGTCATCAATATCCTGGCCGTGGCATCATCCCTGTTCGCCATGCAGGTCTACGACCGGGTAGTACCCACGTTTGCCTACGCCACTCTCACGACATTGGTGGCTGGCATGGTCATCATTATCTGCCTGGACTGGTCTTTGAAATTTATCCGGGCCAGGATCACCGATTCCCTGGCGCACCAGGTTGACATATCCATATCCCGGCAATTGTTCGATCACATCATGAACCTGCGGCTGGATACCCGGCCCAGCAGCCTGGGCGCCTTGGCCGCCTATATGAAAGGGCTGGAACAGGCAAGGAATTTTTTTGCCTCCTCCATTGTTTTTTTCATGACGGATCTGCCGTTCTGCTTTTTCTTTCTGGGGGTGATTTACATCATCGGCGGCAGGGTCGCCTATGTCTACACCACTCTGCTTCCCATTGCCCTTGTTCTGGGATGGCTGGCCCAGTGGCGGCTGCGGCGGCTGGCCCGCAGGGAGGTACAAAAGTCCCAGGAGCGGCACGGGCTTTTACTGGAAAGCATCCAGGGAGCCGAAACCATAAAGGCCACGGGCAGCACCTGGAAATTTTCCGATCATTGGAAACAGCTCACCCAGACCATGGCCGGCTACGGGTTCAAAAACAAGAGTATTACCACCACAACGGTTGTCAGCACCGGCAGCCTGGCCACCATCGGGTATGTGGGGGCTTTGGTGGTGGGGGTCACCCAGGTGGAGCTGGGGAAACTCACCACCGGTGGCATGATCGCCTGCGCCATCCTTGGGGGACGAATTATCGCACCTGTGGCTCAGAGCGTCAGGTTCATGGTGCAGTGGGAGCATGTGCGGGAGGGATTGGAAATGGTGAACCGGCTCCTGGCCATGGACACGGACCGCCGTCAGGACCAGGAAACCCTGTTCCCGGACTTTCTAACGGACCTTGTGGAGCTGGAAGGGGTGCGGTTTGCCTATCCCAATTCCCCAATGGTTTGCATCGACATCCCCACCCTGTCTTTCAAGGCGGGTGACAGGGCACTGATCCTGGGGCCCAATGGCTGCGGAAAATCCACGCTTCTGAAAATTCTGGCCGGACTGTTTAAACCCTCCGAAGGCCAGGTCAGGCTTGGCCATACTGATATCTCCGAGCTGGACGTCCAGGTGATAAACCAACGTGTGGGCTACCTGCCCCAGGATGTCCATCTGTTCAAGGGTACCCTGAAAACCAACATGGCCCTGAGCGGCGGGGTTTCAGACACCCTTATTGTGGAAGTGGCGCAACTGCTGGGAATCGACAGGGTGGCGGCTGAAAACCCCAGAAGCATGGAGCTGGAAATCTTTGAAGGGGGAGGCGGGCTTTCCGGCGGCCAAAAACAGCTTGTGGCCCTGTCCCGGATTTTCATGGCCCGGCCCCGGGTATGGCTTTTGGACGAACCCTCTGCTTTTTTGGACCTGGAATCGGAAAACCAGGTGATGAATGCCCTGAAGCAGTGGATACGGCCCACGGACATCGTGATTATCGCCACCCACAGACCCCGGTTGTCCAATATGGCCAACCGGGTGCTGGTCATGCGGAGGGGGCGTATTGTGGCGGACGGGAAACCGGATGAGGTCATCCGTATCCCGGGTTTCAGGCAGCAGGCTATAGTGCCGGTCACATGACTTGATACTTGTGACAAAATCATGTGGCATAATCGCTTTCGAAGTATCTTTTGGATAAGCCCACAAGTATTGACTTGGCTTAAAATATTAAAATAATTTGTTATTTTAATGTGTTTTGATGGTTTATTCTTTTTAAAAAATGACATACGTATTGATGATGCATTCTCATTTTTCAAGGCATTGGCAATTTGAGGCTGGTAAAATTCATGCTCATTTTGTCATAGGTATAGATACCAACCACCTGATTATTAAGCTAAATACATAGGTTAGCACTTGTAGTGCTTATCCGTTTTGGATAAACTTCGAGCGCGATTATAGTACACCAATTTGTCACAAATATCAAGTCATATGACCGGAACTATAATCTTCCCTTGGACAGGCGTTGAACAGACAGGAGTTAATCCCTTAAATGAACGGACAATCCATTTCCATGTCCCCCATTTCCATGATTCGTCGAACCCGATATTCCATGGTTCTCTGGGTGTTGATCCTCGGGTTTACGGCGACCGTTGCCTGGGCCTGTTATTTCCAGGTGGACCAGGCCATCCGGGGGGTGGGGACGATCATCGCCAGCAGTCGGGTCCAGGTGATTCAGGCCGTGGATGGCGGTGTGCTGCAAGCCCTGAATGTCAAGGAGGGAGACCGAGTGGCCAAAAATGAAATCCTGGCCCGGTTCGATCAAACCCGATTCGCCGCCAGTGTAAAAGAGCTGGATGCCCGGCTGGCGGCCCTGTCTGCCCAGGAGGCCCGTCTTCGGGCAGAAATAACGGGGGCCGAAACCATTAAATTCCCAAAACATGTGGCCGGATTCCCCGAACTTGTTTCGGTGCAGAAAGCCTTGTTCAAACAACGTCGTCAGGGATTTCACGCAGACATGGAAAATCTGGGAATCGCCGTCCGACTGGCCCGTGAGGAGAGTAAACTGGTAAATGACCTGGCCCGTACCGGAGATGTCAGCCGTTCGGAAGTCATCAGGGCCGAACG
Organism: uncultured Desulfobacterium sp.; assembly: GCA_963668575.2. Classification (GTDB taxonomy): domain Bacteria; phylum Desulfobacterota; class Desulfobacteria; order Desulfobacterales; family Desulfobacteraceae; genus Desulfocicer. Next base: position 5,138,791 of record OY764894.2, read on the forward strand.
GATGCTCAACGACATCCAGGGGGACCTGATCAACCGAAGAAACAAATATTACCAGGATATTCAATTGGAATTGTCCGAAGTGGAGGACCACATCGGACAGAATGAGCAGATCCGCACCCAGCGGGCCCAGCAGTTGCGGGACAGCACCATACGTGCTCCGATCTCCGGCATCGTCAAGAACGTTCGTATTACCACCCTGGGAGGTGTCCTGCGGTCCGGCGAAGAATTGATGCAAATCGTACCCGTGGACGACCAATTGATTGTGGAGGCCAAAATCCGGCCGGCTGATATCGCAGATATTTGTCCGGGCCTGTCAGCCAGCCTCCGGTTTGATGCGTTTGATTCCACCATTTTCGGTTCAGTGGAAGGCACGGTAAAATACGTGAGTGCTGATACCCTGAAGGAAGTAACCGCCTATGGGGAACAGACCTACTACCGGGTCCACCTGGCAACGCCGGAAAACCCCATTTCCACCCGGACCGGAAAAATTATTGACATATTGCAGGGAATGACGGCCCAGGTGGATATCCGCACCGGGAGGCGAACCGTGTTGGATATTCTGTTAAAACCGTTGAGAAAAACCCTTGCGGAATCTTTTCGTGAGAAATAGCCTGGGGTGCCAAGGAAAATCGCGAAAAGACCCTTAATCAATCTTGACAATAATTGGTGGTTGTGGTTACTAAAGTAAATTATCTTCTGTACAATGGTGCAAAAATAGAGACGATAAATCAAAATTACCATTGAAGTCTTTTTCCAAGTTAAAACCATGAAGAGCATGAAGATTGATTTTCCGGTATATATTCTTCAGTCCTTTTCTGAGCACCTGATCGCATAAATTCCGGAACAGCAATATCAGGTCCAATTAAGTAATTAAGGTAGGAGGTGACAAATGCTTGTATTGATTGAAAAGCAAAAGGGTAATCAAACCGTCGAGTATCCTTTGGAGTCATCAATAATCATCACAGCCGAACCTGGGGCGATTTATACGATCAAGGATACGGAAACGGGCGCACCACCGGAGGACCTGGTGCTCAAGAAAAAAGGAGAGGTCCTTGAAGTCGAGGTGGACGGGGAAACCGTGGCCCAGGTGGAAGCATTCTTTGCCGCGGAATCCGATACCCTTTTCAGTGCGGACGGTTCCGAAGCACCTCCTGATGACATGGCTGTGGCCGGTGATTTGGCTGTACCTGAAGATGTTGATTCCGGCGTGCTGGTGGTATGGGAGGCTGATGACCCGGGCATGTCCGCAGGCTGGATAGCCGGGCTTGCCGCCGCAGGCGGCATCGGTCTTGCAGTGGCCGCTACTTCCGGGGGCGGGGGCGGAGGAGGGGAAACCACCGGCACCGATACCACAGCCCCCACCGTAACCATCACAGATAATACAGAGGGCACAGCCGCAAGCGATGTCACCTACACCTTCACTTTCAGTGAGCCGGTAGCCGGGTTTACAGCTGATGATGTAGACGTCACCGGCGGCAGCAAAGGTACCTTTACGGCGATTTCCGATACGGTTTACACCCTGGTAGTGGCACCCAATGATGACAGCACCACTGACATTACCGTGGATGTTGACTCGGGCGTTGCCGTTGATGCGGCAGGCAACAGCAATACAGCGGCAACCCAGTCCGTGCAATCCGTGGATACCGGCTCCTCTTATTTCATCACTATCAATGCCGCCGCCGGAACGTTTACCTCTACTTTGCGGGTGGAATTGTACGACCAAAGCGGAAATCTCATTGTTGAAACAGACCATGATTTTTCAACGGGAAGTTTTTCCTATCAAATCACCAACGGATACACAGGCATTGTCTTTGCCAAAGTGAGCGATCTCAATACAGAGGATGACTACACGGACGAGACCACCGGCACCATGAAGAACCTGGGTACGACCCTCAGGGCCATGGCCCAGACCGACGGCGAAGGCAACGTATCAATGACCGTCAGCCCCCTTACGGAACTGGCGGTCCAACTGGCCGGCATTGATGAAGACAACCTTAATCTTACGACGGATGACCTGGCCTTTAACGAAAAAGTCGGGGATTTGTTCGACGTGGACGACATCACCGGCCCGGTCACCACGGTGACGCAGGAAAATTACGACAGCAGCAACGGCCTGGACGCCGGTGAACAATACGGAAATGTTCTGGCCATGCTTTCCGGCGTGGACGAGAACACCGGCAGCGTCGAAGAAACCATCAAGCAGATTGAATCCACCATTGTTCAAATCCAAGACTCGGAAGACAGTGAACTGGGATTAACCCAGGACGGCGTCGAACTGCTTCAGCAGGGAATTGACAATTACACGGCCGGGGAGAGCGGCAACACGGCAAATCTCAGTGACCTTCTGCTCAAGCCCCCGGTGATAGACGCGGCTCGCGGCGGGGGAATCACGGCCCAGGAAAAAGACGCGGGCGTAGTTGTTGCGTTGAGTGATGTCAGTGAGGGAGATACAGTCATTGTCTACTGGGGTGGAGAAACCTACCAGGAAACCATCACCGCGGCTCACATGAACAACAATAACCAGGCAGAGGTCACCATTCCATCGTCCATAATCGAGACGGCCGGGGATGCGGAAACCCTGGCGGTGACCTACAATGCCAACGGCGGGGACAAAAGCCCGGCCGTGATCATAAGGGTGGATACCCATGTGCCGGGAATTCAGTCCGTGAGCATCCCGGACACGGCCATGTCCGTGGGGGATACTGTAACCGCCACCATCACCGTGGACAGTGATACCGACACCTACACCAGCATAACCGGCACCATCGACGGATTTGCCCTGTCCAACCTGACAAAGGTCAGCGATACCGAGTACACGGCCCAGTTTACCATCACCGATGGAGGAACGGATGTGGCCGATACGACCGACATATCAGTGGATATTACTATTACCGATACTGCCGGTAATGCCAGCACCGCCTACACAACGGGTCTCTCCCAGAATAGAGATCCCATTGATGCCAACAGGCCGACCCTGGACAGCGTTACCCCTGGGGATGGTGCGACTGACGTCGCTGTTGACGTCAACCTGACCCTCACCTTTTCCGAGGCGGTTTATCAAGGCTCCACCGGTAATCTGACCATCAAACTCACCAGCGATGATTCGGAATTTGAAACCATCTCCATTACAGACCCAAGGATAACCGGCTGGGGCACAACAACCCTGACCGTCAACCCGGACGGCAGTTTTGCAGAGGACACCGGATACTATGTGGTGTTTGACGACAATGCCGTTTTGGATGCCGGCGGCAGCCCGGCTGCCCCGATTACGGACAAGACGGAATGGAATTTTGCCACCCCGGACAATACGCCGCCCACAGTGGCCATCACCGACAATATTGACGGCACGGCCACAGGCGATGTCACCTACACCTTTACCTTCAGTGAGCCGGTAACCGGATTTACAGCGGGTGATGTAGACGTGACCGGCGGCAGCAAAGGCACCTTTACGGCGGTTTCCGATACGGTTTACACCCTGGTTGTGACACCCAATGCCGACAGTACCACGGACATAACCGTGGATGTTCCAGCCAATATAGCCACTGATGCGGCGGACAACGGCAATACTGCCGCGATCCAGTCCGTGCAGGCAGTGGATACCACAGCCCCCACCGTGGCCATCACGGATGATACCACGGGCACGGCCACAGGCGATGTCACCTACACCTTTACCTTCAGTGAAGCCGTGACCGGGTTTACAGCGGATGATGTAGACGTGACAGGCGGCAGCAAAGGAACCTTTACGGCGGTTTCCGATACGGTTTACACCCTGGTTGTGGCACCCGATGCAGGCAGCACCACAGACATTACCGTGGATGTGGCAGCCAATGTAGCCACTGATGCGGCGGACAACGGTAATACTGCCGCGATCCAGTCCGTGCAGGCAGTGGATACCACAGTTCCGGATACCACAGCCCCCACCGTGGCCATCACGGATGATACTGCGGGCACGGCCACAGGCGATGTCACCTACACCTTTACCTTCAGTGAGCCGGTAACCGGATTTACAGCGGGTGATGTAGACGTGACAGGCGGCAGCAAAGGAACCTTTACGGCGATTTCCGGCACGGTTTACACCCTGGTTGTGACACCCAATACCGACAGTACCACGGACATAACCGTGGATGTGGCAGCCAATATAGCCACTGATGCGGCGGACAACGGCAATACTGCCGCGATCCAGTCCGTGCAGGCAGTGGATACCACAGTTCCGGATACCACAGCCCCCACCGTGGCCATCACGGATGATACTGCGGGCACGGCCACAGGCGATGTCACCTACACCTTTACCTTCAGTGAAGCCATGACCGGATTTACAGCGGATGATGTAGACGTGACAGGCGGCAGCAAAGGCACCTTTACGGCGATTTCCGGTACGGTTTACACCCTGGTTGTGACACCCAATGCCGACAGTACCACGGACATAACCGTGGATGTGGCAGCCAATATAGCCACTGATACGGCGGACAACGGCAATACTGCCGCGATCCAGTCCGTGCAGGCAGTGGATACCACAGCCCCCACCGTGGCCATCACGGATGATACCGCGGGCACGGCCACAGGTGATGTCACCTACACCTTTACCTTCAGTGAGCCGGTAACCGGATTTACAGCGAGTGATGTAGACGTGACAGGCGGCCGCAAAGGCACCTTTACGGCTATCTCCGGTACGGTTTACACCCTGGTTGTGAGACCCAATGCCGACAGTACCACGGACATAACCGTGGATGTTGCAGCCAATGTAGCCACTGATGCGGCGGACAACGGCAATACTGCCGCGATCCAGTCCGTGCAGGCAGTGGATACCATAGCCCCCACCGTGGCCATCACAGATGATACTGCGGGCACGGCCACAGGCGATGTCACCTACACCTTTACCTTCAGTGAAGCCGTGACCGGGTTTACAGCGGATGATGTAGACGTGACAGGCGGCCGCAAAGGCACCTTTACGGCTATTTCCGGTACGGTTTACACCCTGGTTGTGACACCCAATGCCGACAGTACCACGGACATAACCGTGGATGTTCCAGCCAATATAGCCACTGATGCGGCGGACAACGGTAATACTGCCGCGATCCAGTCCGTGCAGGCAGTGGATACCACAGCCCCCACCGTGGCCATCACGGATGATACTGCGGGCACGGCCACAGGCGATGTCACCTACACCTTTACCTTCAGTGAAGCCGTGACAGGCTTTACAGCGGATGATGTAGACGTGACAGGCGGCAGCAAAGGCACCTTTACGGCGATTTCCGGCACGGTTTACACCCTGGTTGTGACACCCAATGCCGACAGTACCACGGACATAACCGTGGATGTGGCAGCCAATGTAGCCACTGATGCGGCGGACAACGGCAATACTGCCGCGATCCAGTCCGTGCAGGCAGTGGATACCATAGCCCCCACCGTGGCCATCACGGATGATACCGCGGGCACAGCCACAAGCAATGTGACCTACACCTTTACCTTCAGCGAAGCCGTGACAGGCTTTACAGCGGATGATGTAGACGTGACAGGCGGCAGCAAAGGCACCTTTACGGCGATTTCCGGTACGGTTTACACCCTGGTTGTGACACCCAATGCCGACAGTACCACGGACATAACCGTGGATGTTCCAGCCAATATAGCCACTGATGCGGCGGACAACGGCAATACTGCCGCGATCCAGTCCGTGCAGGCAGTGGATACCACAGCCCCCACCGTGGCCATCACGGATGATACTGCGGGCACGGCCACAGGCGATGTCACCTACACCTTTACCTTCAGTGAAGCCGTGACAGGCTTTACAGCGGATGATGTAGACGTGACAGGCGGCAGCAAAGGCACCTTTACGGCGATTTCCGGCACGGTTTACACCCTGGTTGTGACACCCAATGCCGACAGTACCACGGACATAACCGTGGATGTGGCAGCCAATGTAGCCACTGATGCGGCGGACAACGGCAATACTGCCGCGATCCAGTCCGTGCAGGCAGTGGATACCATAGCCCCCACCGTGGCCATCACGGATGATACCGCGGGCACAGCCACAAGCAATGTGACCTACACCTTTACCTTCAGCGAAGCCGTGACAGGCTTTACAGCGGATGATGTAGACGTGACAGGCGGCAGCAAAGGCACCTTTACCGCGATTTCCGGCACGGTTTACACCCTGGTTGTGACACCCAATGCCGACAGTACCACGGACATAACCGTGGATGTTCCAGCCAATATAGCCACTGATGCGGCGGACAACGGCAATACTGCCGCGATCCAGTCCGTGCAGGCAGTGGATACCACAGCCCCCACCGTGGCCATCACGGATGATACTGCGGGCACGGCCACAGGCGATGTCACCTACACCTTTACCTTCAGTGAAGCCGTGACCGGGTTTACAGCGGATGATGTAGACGTGACAGGCGGCAGCAAAGGCACCTTTACCGCGATTTCCGGCACGGTTTACACCCTGGTTGTGACACCCAATGCCGACAGTACCACGGACATAACCGTGGATGTGGCAGCCAATGTAGCCACTGATGCGGCGGACAACGGCAATACTGCCGCGATCCAGTCCGTGCAGGCAGTGGATACCATAGCCCACCGTGGCCATCACGGATGATACCGCGGGCACAGCCACAGGCGATGTCACCTACACCTTTACCTTCAGCGAAGCCGTGACAGGCTTTACAGCGGATGATGTAGACGTGACAGGCGGCAGCAAAGGCACCTTTACGGCGATTTCCGGCACGGTTTACACCCTGGTTGTGACACCCAATGCCGACAGTACCACGGACATAACCGTGGATGTTCCAGCCAATGTAGCCACTGATGCGGCGGACAACGGCAATACTGCCGCGATCCAGTCCGTGCAGGCAGTGGATACCATAGCCCCCACCGTGGCCATCACGGATGATACCGCGGGCACAGCCACAGGCGATGTCACCTACACCTTTACCTTCAGTGAGCCGGTAACCGGATTTACAGCGGATGATGTAGACGTGACAGGCGGCAGCAAAGGCACCTTTACGGCGATTTCCGGCACGGTTTACACCCTGGTTGTGACACCCAATGCCGACAGTACCACGGACATAACCGTGGATGTGGCAGCCAATGTAGCCACTGATGCGGCGGACAACGGCAATACTGCCGCGATCCAGTCCGTGCAGGCAGTGGATACCATAGCCCCCACCGTGGCCATCACGGATGATACCGCGGGCACAGCCACAGGCGATGTCACCTACACCTTTACCTTCAGTGAGCCGGTAACCGGATTTACAGCGGATGATGTAGACGTGACAGGCGGCAGCAAAGGCACCTTTACGGCGATTTCCGGCACGGTTTACACCCTGGTTGTGACACCCAATGCCGACAGTACCACGGACATAACCGTGGATGTTCCAGCCAATGTAGCCACTGATGCGGCGGACAACGGCAATACTGCCGCGATCCAGTCCGTGCAGGCAGTGGATACCATAGCCCCCACCGTGGCCATCACGGATGATACTGCGGGCACGGCCACAGGCGATGTCACCTACACCTTTACCTTCAGTGAAGCCGTGACCGGGTTTACAGCGGATGATGTAGACGTGACAGGCGGCAGCAAAGGCACCTTTACGGCGATTTCCGGCACGGTTTACACCCTGGTTGTGACACCCAATGCCGACAGTACCACGGACATAACCGTGGATGTTCCATACAGTACTGCCAATGTAGCCACTGATGCGGCGGACAACGGCAATACTGCCGCGATCCAGTCCGTGCAGGCAGTGGATACCATAGCCCCCACCGTGGCCATCACGGATGATACTGCGGGCACGGCCACAGGCGATGTCACCTACACCTTTACCTTCAGTGAAGCCGTGACCGGGTTTACAGCGGATGATGTAGACGTGACAGGCGGCAGCAAAGGCACCTTTACGGCGATTTCCGGCACGGTTTACACCCTGGTTGTGAGACCCAATGCCGACAGTACCACGGACATAACCGTGGATGTTCCAGCCAATATAGCCACTGATGCGGCGGACAACGGCAATACTGCCGCGATCCAGTCCGTGCAGGCAGTGGATACCATAGCCCCCACCGTGGCCATCACGGATGATACCGCGGGCACAGCCACAGGCGATGTCACCTACACCTTTACCTTCAGTGAGCCGGTAACCGGATTTACAGCGGATGATGTAGACGTGACAGGCGGCAGCAAAGGCACCTTTACCGCGATTTCCGGCACGGTTTACACCCTGGTTGTGAGACCCAATGCCGACAGTACCACGGACATAACCGTGGATGTGGCAGCCAATGTAGCCACTGATGCGGCGGACAACGGCAATACTGCCGCGATCCAGTCCGTGCAGGCAGTGGATACCATAGCCCCCACCGTGGCCATCACGGATGATACTGCGGGCACGGCCACAGGCGATGTCACCTACACCTTTACCTTCAGTGAGCCGGTAACCGGATTTACAGCGGATGATGTAGACGTGACAGGCGGCAGCAAAGGCACCTTTACGGCGATTTCCGGTACGGTTTACACCCTGGTTGTGACACCCAATGCCGACAGTACCACGGACATAACCGTGGATGTTCCAGCCAATGTAGCCACTGATGCGGCGGACAACGGCAATACTGCCGCGATCCAGTCCGTGCAGGCAGTGGATACCATAGCCCCCACCGTGGCCATCACAGATGATACCGCGGGCACAGCCACAGGCGATGTCACCTACACCTTTACCTTCAGCGAAGCCGTGACAGGCTTTACAGCGGATGATGTAGACGTGACAGGCGGCAGCAAAGGCACCTTTACCGCGATTTCCGGCACGGTTTACACCCTGGTTGTGACACCCAATGCCGACAGTACCACGGACATAACCGTGGATGTGGCAGCCAATATAGCCACTGATGCGGCGGACAACGGCAATACTGCCGCGATCCAGTCCGTGCAGGCAGTAGATACCATAGCCCCCACCGTGGCCATCACGGATGATACCGCGGGCACAGCCACAAGCAATGTGACCTACACCTTTACCTTCAGCGAAGCCGTGACAGGCTTTACAGCGGATGATGTAGACGTGACAGGCGGCAGCAAAGGCACCTTTACGGCGATTTCCGGTACGGTTTACACCCTGGTTGTGACACCCAATGCCGACAGTACCACGGACATAACCGTGGATGTTCCAGCCAATGTAGCCACTGATGCGGCGGACAACGGCAATACTGCCGCGATCCAGTCCGTGCAGGCAGTGGATACCATAGCCCCCACCGTGGCCATCACGGATGATACTGCGGGCACGGCCACAGGCGATGTCACCTACACCTTTACCTTCAGTGAGCCGGTAACCGGATTTACAGCGGATGATGTAGACGTGACAGGCGGCAGCAAAGGCACCTTTACGGCGATTTCCGGTACGGTTTACACCCTGGTTGTGACACCCAATGCCGACAGTACCACGGACATAACCGTGGATGTTCCAGCCAATGTAGCCACTGATGCGGCGGACAACGGCAATACTGCCGCGATCCAGTCCGTGCAGGCAGTGGATACCATAGCCCCCACCGTGGCCATCACAGATGATACCGCGGGCACAGCCACAGGCGATGTCACCTACACCTTTACCTTCAGCGAAGCCGTGACAGGCTTTACAGCGGATGATGTAGACGTGACAGGCGGCAGCAAAGGCACCTTTACGGCGATTTCCGGTACGGTTTACACCCTGGTTGTGACACCCAATGCCGACAGTACCACGGACATAACCGTGGATGTTCCAGCCAATGTAGCCACTGATGCGGCGGACAACGGCAATACTGCAGCGATCCAGTCCGTGCAGGCAGTGGATACCACAGTTCCGGATACCACAGTTCCGGATACCACAGCCCCCACCGTCACGGATGATACCGCGGGCACGGCCACAGGCGATGTCATCTACACCTTTACCTTCAGTGAGCCGGTAACCGGATTTACAGTGGGTGATGTAGACGTGACAGGCGGCAGCAAAGGCACCTTTACGGCGATTTCCGGTACGGTTTACACCCTGGTTGTGACACCCAATGCCGACAGTACCACAGACATAACCGTGGATGTTGCAGCCAATGTAGCCACTGATGCGGCGGTTAATAGTAACACTGCTGCAGAACAGTCTGTTCAGGCGGTGGACACACAGATTCCTGCCGTACCGTCATTTGCCCTGGCAACCGACACAGGCAGTTCCGACAGCGATGGTATTACCAATAATACCATCATCAGCATCACCGGCCTGGAAGAAAATGCCAGTTGGCAATACAGTACTGATGCTGGTAGCACATGGGAAACTGGAACCGGCACCAGCTTTGAACTGGCCGATGGCGCCTATGCCCAAGGAACCATCCAGGTAAAGCAGACCGATACGGCGGGCAATATCTCGCAAGCAGGTACCAACGCCATCGCCATGACAGTGGATACCGAGGTATCAGCTCCGTCTTTTGATATGCCCAATGATACGGGCAGTAATACTTCTGACGGCATCACCAATGAAGCTACAGTCAATGTCACCCTGGCATCAGATGTCGCCAGCTGGCAATACAGCACCGATGGCGGAACAGGCTGGACAGATGGCACCGGCACCAGCTTTGAACTGGCCGATGGCGCCTATGCCCAAGGAACCATCCAGGTAAAGCAGACCGATACGGCGGGCAATATCTCGCAAGCAGGTACCAACGCCATCGCCATGACAGTGGATACCGAGGTATCAGCTCCGCCTTTTGATATGCCCAGTGATACGGGCAGCAATACTTCTGACGGCATCACCAATGAAGCTACAGTCAATGTCACCCTGGCCGCAGATGCGGCAAGCTGGCAGTACAGCACAGATGGCGGCGGCACATGGGCAACCGGAACGGGCACCAGCTTTGAACTGACGGAAGGCAGTTACGGCAGCAACGCCATTCAGGTTCGCCAGACCGATACGGCAGGCAACACCTCCGAAGCGGCTGCAAACGATAGCGCCATTACGGTGGATACCACGGCTTTGGCTCCGTCGTTTTCCCTGGCCTCCGACAGCGGCAGTTCAGGCACCGACAGTATCACCAATGATGCCACCATCAATGTCACCCTGGCAGACGATGCGGCAAGCTGGCAGTACAGCACAGATGGCGGCGGCACATGGGAAACCGGAACGGGCACCAGCTTTGAACTGACAGAAGGCAGTTACGGCAGCAACGCCATTCAGGTTCGCCAGACCGATACGGCAGGCAACACCTCCGAAGCGGCTGCAAACGATAGCGCCATTACGGTGGATACCACGGCTTTGGCTCCGTCGTTTTCCCTGGCCTCCGACAGCGGCAGTTCAGGCACCGACAGTATCACCAATGATGCCACCATCAATGTCACCCTGGCAGACGATGCGGCAAGCTGGCAGTACAGCACAGATGGCGGCGGCACATGGGAAACCGGAACGGGCACCAGCTTTGAACTGACAGAAGGCAGTTACGGCAGCAACGCCATTCAGGTTCGCCAGACCGATACGGCAGGCAACACCTCCGAAGCGGCTGCAAACGATAGCGCCATTACGGTGGATACCACGGCTTTGGCGCCGTCGTTTTCTCTGGCCTCCGACAGCGGCAGTTCAGGCACCGACAGTATCACCAATGATGCCACCATCAATGTCACCCTGGCAGACGATGCGGCAAGCTGGCAGTACAGCACAGATGGCGGCGGCACATGGGAAACCGGAACGGGCACCAGCTTTGAACTGACAGAAGGCAGTTACGGCAGCAACGCCATTCAGGTTCGCCAGACCGATACGGCAGGCAACACCTCCGAAGCGGCTGCAAACGATAGCGCCATTACGGTGGATACCACGGCTTTGGCGCCGTCGTTTTCCCTGGCCTCCGACAGCGGCAGTTCAGGCACCGACAGTATCACCAATGATGCCACCATCAATGTCACCCTGGCAGACGATGCGGCAAGCTGGCAGTACAGCACAGATGGCGGCGGCACATGGGAAACCGGAACGGGCACCAGCTTTGAACTGACAGAAGGCAGTTACGGCAGCAACGCCATTCAGGTTCGCCAGACCGATACGGCAGGCAACACCTCCGAAGCGGCTGCAAACACCAGTGCCATAACGGTGGATACCACGGCTTTGGCGCCGTCGTTTTCCCTGGCCTCCGACAGCGGCAGTTCAGGCACCGACAGTATCACCAATGATGCCACCATCAATGTCACCCTGGCAGACGATGCGGCAAGCTGGCAGTACAGCACAGATGGCGGCGGCACATGGGAAACCGGAACGGGCACCAGCTTTGAACTGATAGAAGGCAGTTACGGCAGCAACGCCATTCAGGTTCGCCAGACCGATACGGCAGGCAACACCTCCGAAGCGGCTGCAAACACCAGTGCCATAACGGTGGATACCACGGCTTTGGCGCCGTCGTTTTCCCTGGCCTCCGACAGCGGCAGTTCAGGCACCGACAGTATCACCAATGATGCCACCATCAATGTCACCCTGGCCGCAGATGCCGCAAGCTGGGAATACAGCATCAATGGCGGCAGTTGGGAAGCAGGCACAGGAACAGGAACGAATGCCAGCTTTGAACTGACGGAAGGCAGTTACGGCAGCAACGCCATTCAGGTTCGCCAGACCGATGCTGCCGGGAATACCTCAGAAATAGCTAAGAACGATAGTGCCATTACAGTGGATACCACAGCCCCGACCCTGAGCAGTTCCAGCCCGGCAGATGAAGGCACAGATGTGGCTATTGATGCCGATATCAGCCTGACATTCAGTGAAACTATCCAGGCCGGAACGGGTAACATCAAGGTATATGACAGCACTGACAGTCTTGTTGCCACAGTTGATGTGACTGACAGCGATCAGGTGTCTATAAGCGGAGATACCTTGACGCTTAACCTGACTGGTTATTTGAGCAATTCAACAAGCTACTATGTACAGATGGATTCAGGCGCAGTGGAGGATGCCGCCGGCAATGATTTTGGAGGCATAGATGACGCAACAACCCTGAATTTCACCACTGTGGCGGATACCACTGCCCCGACCCTGAGTAGTTCCAGCCCGGCAGATGAAGGCACAGATGTGGCTATTGATGCCGATATCAGCCTGACATTCAGTGAAACTATCCAGGCCGGAACGGGTAACATCAAGGTATATGACAGCACTGACAGTCTTGTTGCCACAGTTGATGTGACTGACAGCGATCAGGTGTCTATAAGCGGAGATACCTTGACGCTTAACCTGACTGGTTATTTGAGCAATTCAACAAGCTACTATGTACAGATGGATTCAGGCGCAGTGGAGGATGCCGCCGGCAATGATTTTGGAGGCATAGATGACGCAACAACCCTGAATTTCACCACTGTGGCGGATACCACTGCCCCGACCCTGAGTAGTTCCAGCCCGGCAGATGAAGGCACAGATGTGGCTATTGATGCCGATATCAGCCTGACATTCAGTGAAACTATCCAGGCCGGAACGGGTAACATCAAGGTATATGACAGCACTGACAGTCTTGTTGCCACAGTTGATGTGACTGACAGCGATCAGGTGTCTATAAGCGGAGATACCTTGACGCTTAACCTGACTGGTTATTTGAGCAATTCAACAAGCTACTATGTACAGATGGATTCAGGCGCAGTGGAGGATGCCGCCGGCAATGATTTTGGAGGCATAGATGACGCAACAACCCTGAATTTCACCACTGTGGCGGATACCACTGCCCCGACCCTGAGTAGTTCCAGCCCGGCAGATGAAGGCACAGATGTGGCTATTGATGCCGATATCAGCCTGACATTCAGTGAAACTATCCAGGCCGGAACGGGTAACATCAAGGTATATGACAGCACTGACAGTCTTGTTGCCACAGTTGATGTGACTGACAGCACTCAGGTTTCTATAAGCGAAGAAACCCTGACGCTTGATCTGACTGGTTATTTGAGCAATTCAACAAGCTACTATGTACAGATGGATTCAGGCGCAGTGAAGGATGACGCCGGCAATGATTTTGGAGGCATAGATGACGCAACAACCCTGAATTTCACCACTGTGGCGGATACCACAGCCCCGACACTGAGTAGCTCCAGTCCGGCAGATGAAGGCACAGATGTGGCTATTGATGCCGATATCAACCTGACATTCAGTGAAACTATCCAGGCCGGAACGGGTAACATCTACGTATATGACAGCACGGACAGTCTTGTTGCCACAGTTGATGTGACTGACAGCACTCAGGTTTCTATAAGCGAAGAAACCCTGACGCTTGATCTGACTGGTTATTTGAACAATTCAACAAGCTACTATGTACAGATGGATTCAGGCGCAGTGAAGGATGCCGCCAGCAATGATTTTGGAGGCATAGATGACGCAACAACCCTGAATTTCACCACTGTGACTGTGGCGGATACCACCCCTCCAAGCATTGACAGTGTGACAGCCAGCTGGGGGGAGACCTTGTCGACTGAAGATAACATCGACGGCACCGTGACAGTGACAACGACGGGTGCAGAGAACGGGCAGGATGTCATCGTCACTCTGAACGGCAGCGATTATACCGGTACGGTCAGCAACAACAGTGCGGACATTACCATAACAGCGGCAGGATTACAGGCACTGGAAGCCGGAAATGATTATTCGCTAACCGTCAATGTCAGTGATGCCGCAGGCAATGCAGCAGAACCTGATAGCAGCACCAGCTTCAGTGTTTTTGATGTAGAGGTTGTATTTAATCTGACTACCGGATACTCGACGGATGTGGGTGAAGGTGAGAACAGCAGAGTGTTTCAGGCGGATACAATCTATGCCATTTATATAAAGGTGAATTCGTCCAATACTGCCGACGGGAGTTTAAGCGCAGACAATGAATGGACTAATGCCGAAAAATTGGGAAACGATGATACCATTATTCTGGTGGGGAGCGGCGAAGCAGTATTAGGGCATGATGGAAAAAGTATCTGTAAAAGCGACTTCACTAGTGGCTATGGGTATATCATCTGGTATTCAGAAACTACACCGAGTGCTACTACAGCTCTATCTATACGTCCCAGCGGGCCCTTCTGGAGTACTATCCGTATAGCGAGTCTTTGGAGTGGTAGCATTACTAGTTGGAAGGCTGCCACCCATCCCCAATTCGGCTATCAAACAGCATTACCCATCGGAGTAACCGTACCATAAGCCTGGTCCTGTTAAATTTATATTACTCGACTATCAAGTTTTTTCTTCAGCCCTGTAAACACTGGGCTGAGAAATGGTCTTTTTCGGAGGCCAAAAAAATACTTAAAAAATAATAACAGGTTGATATTATTGTATTTTAAGAAATATGCCAAGATAATTTGGAATTTATTGAAAGCACGGTAATATTCAGTAATATCAATTTATTAGAAAAAACTTGATAGTCGAGTATTAAGAATCCAACCAACCTGCCAGGCGGCATAACAGCTTGGGCTGGGTTTCTATGCAAGACCTGAAAGGAACCTTTGGAAACGCTGACATATCTCAGAAAACTGGCCGAATACCGGCAATTCACCGAACTCGAACCCCTTGTCCAAAAATACCGGGCACAAACCAGTGACCCTGCTGCCCTGCCGCTATTGTTCCTGGCCCTTGCTGAACTGGGTGCGCGGGGTCCGGCTGAAGCTGTGCTGAAAACCATCTCCCCCCACCAGGCCGGGCTGGATGCCGATGCCCTGGTGGACCTGGGGGGCGGGCTCATCGTGCTGCAACGTTTTGAGGAGGCTGTCCCGGTACTGGAGCAGGCGCTTGGGCAAAGATCCGGACACGCCTTGGGGCTAGCGCGGCTGGGGTATTGCCGCATGGCCCTGGGGGAATTGGATCTGGCCGGGCACCTCTTTGAACGGGCCGCCGGTCTGGCGCCCCTGCGCATTCCTGTCTTGAATAACCTGGCCAGGGTTCACCTGCTCCGGGAAGACCCGGAAGCCGCCTGGAAGGTCTTGGACCGGGTCTGGACCCTGTGGCCGGAAATCAAGAAATCTGTCCCCAGGTTTATCAAGGCCCAGTATTTACACATCCTGGAGTTGCTGCAACTGGAAATCTGGGTTGCAAAAGAGGAATTTGGGGCTGCCGAGGCGTGGCTGGAAACACGGTCCGGCAGGGACGGCGAAATCACCGGCTGGGTGAAGCAATATGCCTGCTTCCTGGCGGAAAATAACCACCACAGCCAGGCAGAGGAGGTGTTGCGCACTTACCTGGGCCGTGATCCGGACAATATTGGCCTGCACATGCAATTGGCGGAACTGGCCCAGGTGCAGGGCCGTTTCATCCAGGCTGTGTCCCTGTTGCGCCGGGCCTTGAAAAAAGATGACAAAAACATCGGGCTTTGGGTCCAGCTTTCCCAGGCCTGCCTGAACCGGTTTGACAACCAGGCCCGGAAGGCTGCTGAAAAAGCCGTGGACCTGGCAGATGCCCTCACCGAAACAGACGAAAGGCCGTTCCAAAGCATCCGGAAGATCAGGGCAAAGGCCCAAAACGCCCTGGCCATGGTGGAAAACAGCGGACAAAATTATAACGCGGCTGAACGTCTTTTCCTGGAAATACTGGAAGACTTTCCTGATTTCGTGCCCGCGCTCCAGGGGCTGGGCCAGCAGCGGATGCAGCAGGGGGATATAGATGCGGCAGTGGCGTTGTTTGAACGGGTCAGGCAAATCGACCCTGTCAAGGGCCAGGCCATGCTGATGAACGCCCGGCGTTTTCCCGGAGATACCGCAACCCTGGCGCATATGGAAAGGGCGGCTGAAATACCCAGCCTGGAAGGCCGGGTTCGATCGGGCTTTCTGTTTCACCTGGCCTCGGCCTGGGAAAAACGCGGTGAATACGACAAGGCCATGGGTTTTGCCCACCGGGCCAATGAGGCGGCCAGGCGGTTCCTGCCCTATGACCCCGGGGCGCACCGCAATAGATGCGCCCGCATCCGGTATGCGTTCAGCAAATCTCTTTACGAACACCGCAAAGGGTGCGGACATGATTCCTGCCTGCCGGTCTATGTTCTGGGAATGCCCCGTTCCGGAACCACATTGGTGGAACAGATCATTGCCGGACACAGCCGCATCTTCGGGGCCGGAGAACTGGGGACGATTCCAAGCCGGATACAGGGTCTGAACCGGTGGGAACGCCACGTGGGGTCGGGCCGCCGTTATCCCGACTGCATTGACGATTTGAATCCGTACATTACAAGGGGTATTGCGGACGGTATTCTGGAAGAACTCCGGGAACTGGCCGCCGGTGGGGACAAGCCGGACGCCCGGCATGTGGTGGACAAACTGCCCCATAATTTTGAAAATGTGGGATTTATCAAGTTCCTTTTTCCCAATGCCAGGATTATATCGGTCCGGCGGGACCCGAGGGATATTGCCCTGTCCAACTATTTTACCGACTACCAGGCCAAGCACGGCGGCATGGGTTTTGCCTATGATCTCACGAATATAGGCAGGCAACTGGCGGATCACAATCTTTTAATGTATCACTGGCAGCAGCTCTTTCCCGGCGAAATCCTTGAAGTAAAGTATGAGGCTGTGGTGGATGACCTGGAAGGAGAGGCCCGCCGGATGCTTGATTACCTGGGGGTGGCGTGGGAACCGCAGGTACTCAGGTTCAATGAGCTGGAACGCCCGGTGAAAACCGCCAGCGTATGGCAAGTGCGTCAACCCATTTATAAAACCTCCAAAGCCAGGTGGAAAAATTACCAGGCGTGCCTGGCCCCCTTGATTCGGGGCACCAACGCTCCGGTTGAATGGGACCCCGTCACCGATATGATTACCCTGCCGGAGCCGGCCTTTCTCCAGGAAGGGATTTCATTCTATAAAAAAGGGAAATTGAAGGATGCTGAACTTTGTTTCAAAAAAATGCTGCACTTTAACCCTGGGCACGCTGCCTGCAATTATATGGTGGGGCTGATCTATTGCAGTATTGGTAAGATCATAGCAGCAATCCCCCATATGGAAAAGGCCCTGGAAAAATGCCCCTGGAAAAAAGAGTGGCGTGAAAACCTTCTTAAGGCTTGTGAACTTACCGGCGATGTGGACAAGTACAATGCCCTGAAAGAACAAGGGGACGGCCGGAAAGGCCTTGCTGTTTCTCCCGGGCAGCTTCCCGTGGCAACCAGCACTCCGACCGTGACAGACACGGCCTGGTATAGTAATTGATCGTCGACAGGCTGTTACAGAATGCTGATTTTCCCAATTAGCTAACGGCTAACAGCCCGCCCAAAGGGCGATAATTGAACAGGATTCAAAAGGAGGATTCGATGGACAGACCCGCATTGGAATTTGTTGAAAACTTATATGAGCAGAATGAAGTAGATAAAATGATGGTTGAATTCCGGGATAAGGGATACGTAATTTTACCGGACGTTATCAAACGTGAATCAGTGGACCCGTTCAAAGAACAACTTGAAGCGCTGATTTACCATGATGGAAATAGGTATAAAATTTCCCATGCTTCACCTCATTATACCTATCCCGTAAAAGCCCCGCGCGGCAGGCAGGTTTTTCCTTTTGCCTTATCCCATTCACAGGTAAAGCCCAAGCCGAATCTGCACAAAACCATAATCACCATTCAGAAAGACGGAGATGCCAGCTATATCATCCCCGGCTGGCACAAAGACCGGGAACCTGACGGAATGCCTGGAAAAGAATATCATTATCCTCTTGACGTATTTTTAGCTTTTTATTTCGAAGATATCACCGATGAGCACGGCCCGACGCTTGTAATGCCCGGTTCTCACAGAGATATTACAATGACGCCCTATATGGAAGAACCTCCGGTAGATAGTATTTATTGCCGAAAAGAGGACGCCCTGCTTATTGATCAGCGAACATGGAATCGCGGTACGGCCCGCACGGCTCCCGGCACACGTTTTCTCATGGTCTACGGTATTTGTGCAATGCCGCATCTATATCGGGTGCTTGCTCATATGCCTGTCTCGCAACGCCGGGAATGGATGAAGGCCAGAACGGTTAACGACATGGTGTTCTTTGGCGGTCCGTTTGCTCCGCCGGATAGACGGGCATGGAAAGAAACAGAGGAAGTATTGGACGAAATTGAAAAAAACAAAGAGTATCCGTGGTACGCACATTCACGATCTTATTATTAGGTTACGGAATTTAAGCCGGGCGGATGACTCCACCCGGCAAAGCTTATCTTAATTACGAGGAGGGTACAGACCTACTGTAGCAATACAAAAATTCATTGCCAGGGAAGGTTGAAGTAGTTCAAACGGTAGACCGTGGCCTGTGGCATCAACGACTACTTGGCCGCCGGTAATACCACCGCCACCGCCTGAGCTGGTACCGGTAACCGAGCCGTCTCTGAGCTGCTTATCGGCAGTACCAGTAGTGCTATAGATATTTGGAGCATCAACCTTTTTAGTTGTTGATTTCACCTTGCCCAAAACACAGTTAGAACCTGGTATAATGGAGTCTGCCTCTGCCTCCGTAACCTTAAGCGTACCCGTAACCGTCCCATTCCCACTTTCTGAAGATTCATCGTCATAAGTCGGATAGAACGTTGCGGTATGAGTGTGATTCGGCAACTGATAATCTGTGAGAGCCATTGCCTCGCTACCGTACTTATAAGACAGCTGCCTTGCCTCAAGATTAGGCCCTCTCCCGGCAGCTATGGGAACACGGCCGCGCAGATCCGGCACGCAAAATGTTTGGCGTCCATCCCCGCCATACATGGTTCCTATAAGAGAATATAGTGCCGGAAAGTCATTAATGAGCAATTCCTGGCCGTCGCACAGCGCCCACCCCTGTGGTGCATAGGAAAAGGGGACCATCATTATCTCTCCTAAAAAAGGATCTTGTGCCATATCTAAATATCTCCTTATTGTATTATTCATAAAAAATAAATTAACAACCTAAATATCTTACTCTATCCTAATGCTATTTGGGTATATTACCTCCTTTCCCGTCCCCACGATTCTGGTAACCAAAATTCCTTAGGTTATGATTAAATATCGAAATAGAATGAGATGCATATCAATATGCTGATCTGGCAACCACATAAACCGGTCCATTCGGTCCATTGGCTTTTTCTTTTTCATCCAGATCTTCTCCCATTTCTTCCCAGACCTGCCTGTCCGGCGGTGCAAAAGGACCGCCAAATAATACACTGTCGTTTGTATTTTTGGCGTTGATCCACGCCCGCCGCTGGGCAATCGGCATGTGCGTAACTCTCCCATAAAAAAACGGCATAGCACAAAGGCCGTAAACGATTAAAAAACCGCCTGGTTATAACGGATTTGGGGGAGAGTGTTTAAATCCTCTCATGGATGCCGAACTCAAGAGGTTTTGCAACCAGTTTTCGTGATATCTTGACTTGTTGATCCATTCTGCTGGACACCTCCATCCATCGTGTTTCTTAATGGTTGTTGGATTGCAGGGTGCAAAGTTTTGAATCAATGCCCAGCCTCTAATGCTCAACTCGGCGGCTTCAAGGCTACCGTGGAAGTAAAAAGTTGAGAACAGGTGGCGATCCATTCTCTGCATCAGCCTATCTACCATGTTGCTGGTTCTGTGGCATCCTGGCAAATCGTAAGCCTTCGAATAACATGAAAGGTTTTTTTTCAATTTTTCTATTGGCTTCAATATGACATCCGGCACGTCTTTGATGACCTTTGTCCATTCATAGAGTCTGCGTACGCGTTGGGAAAACGATGCTTTGGTTGCAGCCTCGTAGCAATTCCATATCTTGTTTCCCACGACGTCGAAAAGTTCTTTGTATTTTTTACTTGATCTGTCCCGAACCTTGATGAACACATGCAGAAAACAGCAAATGACAAAAATCCAGGGGAATAAGGACGTCCATGCGTTCATTGTAGCCTTCCAGCCGTCGGTGTTGACCGATTTCGGGCTGTATTCAGGATTCAGGTCCAAGGCTTCCAACCTGAATTTGCCGTAGGCTTTCTTCAAGGCAATTTCACTGGCTTCTTCACTTACGGAAGCTCCCAGTATACATTGTGAGCCGACGGTCGTGGCTATGTAAACCTTTTGTCCCTTGCTCCGGGAATGCTTTTCATCGGCTAAGGTCGGGATCCTTTATTGTGGTTCCTACGATGCTGTTTCTGCCAAGGCTCTGTTTTATTCTGTACCAATACATTTGATCTTTGCCGAACACATAGCTCAATGCTCAGAAAGGTACGTCAAATTTTCGGAGAAATAGAGCTTTTTCAACATTGTCCGACAATGCCGTATGATAAGGCATCACAAATGAAGGCCTAATTGTGTAAGAAACCCCGTCAATGATGATCCGCCGTGTCGGTATGTTCAATTTTTTTGAAACCCGGATCTCTTTCAACAAATATCCGTTTCCGATTGTGCTGGGGAAAAGCTCCGGAATTTTGTTGATGAAAGCATCCAATTCCTTCCTGAACCTTTTGGGCGCTTCGATTGAATCAAAATATTGCTCTTGATCGAAGGGCAGAACTATCGTACGATTTTCTCGGGGAGTTGGTTTTTGGGCTGAATCTTTGGTCATTCTTTCATCCTTTGGTTAAGAGTTGCTACTTAACCATAAATGAAGGCTTACCTTTTGTCCAATATGAAGACAAACTCAACTCCCCCAAATCCGTTATAACCAGTAATTCCGAAATTTAGATTCTACGTTTCGTTTGTTTTTGTAACTATCTTAATTTATAAGAAACAAAATTGTACATTTTAGCTCAATATTGATTTAGCTATTAATAAATTCAGATGGTTATGAAATAAAGAGCGAAATATGAGTTAGATAACGTCTTTTTTTACAATAAGTTTTGAATAGAATAATCCGGAAATTGGTAGTTTGTCAAGTTGTGTTCTCTATGATTAGGGTCTGGGAAAAAATAAATTGTACCTTTTTGCCAATTTAGATAAAGAGTATAATTCCATGAAGGATTAATATCATGCCGTTCAATATTCAATTTTTCTAAATTCTCTTTCGATGCTTTAAGGCCTCTTTCGTATATTTTATCAACTAAAACCGCATTAATTTTTAAGCCTGTTTTTGTCTTTGTGTACAATGTATATTTAAGAACTGTTTCATAATCAATTAATGGTGTTCCTCTCCAGTTCTTACTGATCTCGCTAAACAAACGGTGCTCAATGGCATTCTACTTTGACGCCCCAGGGGGATAATGGCAGACTGTGACATTAAACTTATATTTATTGCACAATATTTCTTGAAGTTTAATTTTCCACATATGGGGTCTGTAGCCATTGCTTCCTCCTGCATCTGCAACAATCAATAAGTCTCTTTTATTTCGATATGTTCCAGCACCATCGTTTATCCACCACCTTTCAATAGATTCAACAGCAAATTCCGGTGTGTCACCGGATGGTATTGTTTTGCCTTCTTTTCGAAACATTCCAATTGAAACAAAGCCCTTATTTTCTTGTTGATCATAAACTCCGTACAAAGCAGCTATCCCTGAAGCGTACGTCAAGAAATCGTGATCATTTACCAAATCTGCTTCACGTTTATATCTTGTTCCGGAATTTTTAAAATTTCCGATTGGCTCTTTCTTTTTCGTATCGACGCTGACGGCAGGTTTTTTCATTTTAGCGAATTTGGAAATCATTTTATTGATGTATTCAAATTGATTGTTACAGTCATTCTTGATTGCGTATTTAGGGTAGCCTTTATCTCTTCAATCGTCGCTATTTTTTTGTTATTTAAATATGTTATAAGTGATTGATCAGATTCCTTCATGATGACCCCTGTGATACAATTCAGAAAATTATAATAAATATTTTTTGAATTGTATCATTTATAAAGCCGAAGGTCAATATCTATATTTGGTTATTTTTATAATAATTTAAGAGATTTAAATCGGATTATCGGGTTTGCGGATTGCTTCTGCAAGGAGTGCCATTGTTGTAATTACGATTTATAGTGACATTTTATTTTTTTCCCAACCCTTAAGGGATGCGGGCTGCTTTCTTATTTTTTATGGTGATGATCTTTCCACCAATATCCCATTTTTTCAGGATTTCTTTCAAGTTCAGGCGTTTCCAGGCCCTGTGGTAAGTTTCACTATATTTTTCCCAGGCCTCCGGGTTCGGGGGGTTACTGAATTGGAAAAAAGGCAATTTGTCTACCTCCGGCAGTGTAGCGATGGTGTGGGTCTTATAATAGTCATAGCGCTCGGCTCTATAGGTTGTTAAAAAGACCAGGCTTGGAATGTTGCAGGCATTGCTCACGTGCTGGGCCAGACTGTCAACACCCACGAATAAATCACACTGGCTGATAAAGGCCTGGAAGGCAAGGGCGTTGTAGGATAGTTTTTTAACGTCAATAATACGCGGGTTGTTCTGTTCCGTTTTATCGGCGCTGATAATATTGATGTCCGGGTCAATCCGTAATAATTGCGCTGACAAATCCTCAACAAAAAATCCGGGCATGGAACGAAGCGCCGTGCTGGCCTGGGTATTGAGGAATATATTCACCTTGGAGGCGTCAATGGCGTCAATAAAGGTTTGGGCATACGTTGTGATATACAGCGGCAAATGCGCGGTATTTTGCTTATCCCACCGGATATCACGGCAATCCATTCCCATCCAGAACAAATACCAGTGAACCCAGGGAATCGTTTGGAAATGGGGCTTAAGCACCAAATTTGAAAAGTCGAAAAAACCGTCAAAGCTGCAAAATTCTTCAAGGGATATGCCCATGTTATAGGTTTTAAAGTTAAACACATCATACAGGTCCAGCACATCCTGCCTGTACCTGGGGGAGAGTATGATGGTGGTTTCAATTGGTGTTCCAAGCTCCTTGTACAACCTGGGAAGAACTTCCCGGCAATAGGCGTTCAAACCGGTGAAGGAATCGCCCAGCCCTGTGCCAAATCCCTGCACAATGGCGACTCTGTATAGATCTTTATTCTTTTTTTTGAGCTCGTCGGTTTGCCTGCCCAGAACATCCGTAAAATCATTAAAATTTTTGCAGGCGTTACGCCCCAGCTCAATTGGGGCGTTTTTCAGTTGTGGGGCTACGGCGTCAAAATTGACGACATTAACAAAATCTCTTGGTTCCAAGTCCGTTATATCCTGCCCCGGGAATCTTTTTTCAATGACTTCCCTGAGAATTTTTTTGACGACTCTTTCTTCCCCGGAGGTTAACAGAAACAGATCCTTGTATTCCACGGCCTCTATATTTTCAGGCACGACAAAGATCCGCTCCTGTTTTTTATACGTATAACGTATTTTTGAATTCTCGGGGAATTTATCAGGATTCAAATAACCAAATTGCATGACTTGCCTCATCATTATCCACTACGTTGCCGGGGTGCATATTGTGCATTCCGGAGGCACAATACTGATTTTCCCACAGGCGTGAAATTTATGGCCAATACGGACCGAGTATAACAAATTTTTGTTATAGAGGACTGCCGGATTCCCACAACAGCTTTTTAACCACCTTCCGATACATGCCGCTCCCAGATCCACCGGTATCCGTTGGCACAGCGTCCATGCCACGCTTCCCCAGGGGCATTCCATCGGTTTTATTTTTATTTTTGATAAAATTGAGCAGTCGGGGGCCCTTGTCAACGGTGTTCCGGGTTCCGGCCTTCAGGGAGCGTTCCCGCACCAGAAGTTCCACCAGAATCTCCAGCTCTCCACCTTTTCTGCGAAGCACAAGATCGGCAAAGGGAGACACTGCCATAGATCTGGCATGTTTCATGGCGCCTTTCACAAAACCGACAAAACGGTCAACCGTTTCCGTGGGCGATTCTCCCTCACCTTCCTCCTGTCCAACGGTGTGGCTCCGGTAAATACTGAAAAAATGGACTAACTTGTCCCGGGACTTGTCCATGGCTGAAATATTCAGAGAGAGCCGGCACAGCTCATCGTTTTTTCCTTTTGCCGATGCAGACATTTTGCTTTTATGCTCTTTATCCATATCCGGAGACACGGAGGCGCTCCCCATGGAAGCATCTTTATCCTCCCCTTCGGCCATGGCAATGATCTCTTCGGCGGAACGCCGCAAGGAGTCATCGGTGTCCTGCCAGGGAAGCACCCGGGAAACCTCCTCAAAGGAGGTAATTCCTTTTATCAATTTATAAAACCCATCCTCCCGCATGGTCATCAATCCAGCCTCGGATCGGGCCAGCCTTCGAATATCGCTTGCCGTGCTCTGCCGCAACAGGATATCCCTGACTTTGTCATTCATACACAGCAATTCATGGATACCGGTGCGACTGCGGTATCCCATGTGATCACAAGAACTACACCCCACGGCTTTGTAGAAGGTCACCTTGTCTGAAGAGGCGGGATCCACCCCCAGTATGGCAAGTTGTGCCGCGTCCGGTGTGTAGGGTTTCTTGCAACGGGAACAGAGCACCCGGACCAGTCGCTGGGCCATCACCGCCGTCACCGTGGAGGTGATGAGAAAGGCATCAATGCCCATATCAACCAACCGCAAAAGGCCACCTGTGGCATCTTCGGTGTGCAGGGTGGTCAGCACCTTGTGGCCGGTGAGGGAGGCCTGGATCACCGCCTCGGCAGAAAGGGGATCCCGCACCTCCCCCACCATGATCACATCAGGATCCTGGCGCATCATGGATTTGATGAAATCCACATAGGTATGCCCCAGTTTAGGGTTGAGTTGTCCCTGAACCACACCTTCCATGACATACTCCACCGGATCTTCCACGGTGATGATGGATTTGGAACCGTCATTGATGTGGTTGATGGCAGAGTAAAGGGTGGTGGTTTTACCGCTGCCGGTGGGGCCTGTCACAAGGATAACGCCAGAGGGCAGGGCCATGAGTTCAAGAAATTTTCGCTTGTTTTCAGGGGTGATACCCAGCTGGTCAATGTCAATGAAATTGCTCTGGCGGTAAAGGATACGAATGACAATATTTTCACCAAAGGCCGCGGCATACACCGATACCCGCATGTCCACATCCCGCTCCATTACCTGAGCACGGAGCCTGCCATCCTGGTGTTTTCTCTTTTCCGAGATATCCAGTTTGCACAGAATCTTGATGCGGGAACTCAGCCCTGCCGCCATGGAGATGGGCAAATCGGTTTTATGGTGCAGCATTCCGTCAATGCGATACCGGACCTGGAGACTGGACTCTTTGGGTTCTATGTGGACGTCACTGGCCCCCTCGGCAATGGCATTACTGATGATGAAATCAAGGACCCCCACCACCCCGTCCTGGTTCCCAAAGGAGAGCCCTTTATCCCCCACCACCAGATCTTTGTCATCCACGGCCTTGATGGACATTCGGGGCATCACATCCAGGGAGACCTTTTGAAAATGCTGCTGCAACGCCCGTTTGATATCCATGGAAGTGGCAATGGCAGGGCGTATTTTACATTGAAACACCCGTCCCACATCCTGGACCACCTCCTGGTCAAAGGGATCTGCCATAATAACGGTGACGACCCCCTTTTCTTTGAATGCCGGAAGCACCAGATGCTTTTTAAGGAAATCCTCGCTCCACCCCTTTAAAAGCATCCGGTCGATGAGTTGAAAATCCGGAAATATTTTTAAAATGCCCATCTGGGTGGCCAGGGTATCCACCAGCACTTTTTCATTGATAAACCCCTTCCGGATAAAAATCGTTCCGATTTTTTCACCACTCTGCTTCTGCTCCTGCAGGGCATCTTTGAGTTGCCGGTTGGTTATCATGCCCAGATTCATCAACAGCGTGCCCAGGGGAATCCGTTTGTGATACTTGGCCAGCACCCGGTTAAGGTCCCGCCGGGAAAGAAATTTTTCTTCCAGGCAGATTTCCCCCAGCGTTTTATACACCGGAAGGGAGTTCTGAATGGCCAGGGCCTGATCTCTCTGCTGTTCGGAAAGAACCCCTTCCTTCACCAGAAGCTCCCCTAACCGCAGTTTTTCCCCTTTATGTTCTTTTTTTATAGTTTCCATATTTCCTGTCAAACGATGTCATGTGGCCGGTGGTATGACCAAACCCCACATGGCTTAAATCAGAACCCGTTCCCACGGACACTCCCCTTCAAGTATCTTCGGAAGGAGACTTTTTTTTCTTTCTGGGCATGGCATTCTTAAGAAAGACTTCTGCCGTCTTATCCCGATCCGAATCAAACTGGCAGACACCAAAATCAAGCTGAAGCCGACGAACATCAATGTGCATATCAGAGAGATCTCTCAAAAGATCTTTTTTCACCCGTACAATGGCTTCCCGGGACCCCTCCAGGCCGGTGTGGGTCAATAAAAATGCAAAATTGGCCTGATTCCACCTGGCCACCACATCAGTCTTTCTCATACTTCTTAAGATGGATGACTGCACCGCCTTGATCAAGCCATTGAGCTGTTCTCCGTCCATGTCCCGGGTAATGGCGGAAAAATTGACAAACAGCATGGTAAAGAGGGTAATGACATAATTATGCCGTGTGGCATTCTCCATCTCCCGGCCCAGCACCTCCATGAAAAACGTAATGGAATATCCACGGGTGGTAAGATCAATTAAAGACAACTCCTGGTTCATTCGGAAAAAAATCTTTTTTTCGATCACCCCACGGGCGAGATCAAGGGCCACATGAAAAATGGATTTCTCTTCCCGGTTATACCCTTCCAGATGAATATTTTCAAAGGCCAGGGCCGTCTGAACCGGCCCCTGGGGTTCACCGATGTGGAGATAGACATCTTCATTTTCATCCGAAGCCGGCCCTGAAATTTCCGACTCCACCACAATGTCAACCACCGCCTCCGGATTGATGTACACATCCTGACGACGCTTTAGCTGTTCAAATATCAAGGCCTTGATCTCGTCTGAACGATTGATACCGGAGGTGCCGTTTCTGCAAAAATAAAAATCAATGTGATTTTCATACATCAACAGGGCAGCTCCCGATGAAAAGGGATAAAGTGAGTTAATAATGGCAAACAGGGAGGAGATCATGTCACCGGGGGAATTTCCAATGGTATCCACCATATTGATCTCTTTCAAGATATTGAGCCGCAGCAGATCCTGTTCAAGGAGATTGGTGGCAAGCCCCAGAATCGCCTGATCACTCATCTCTGAAATAATGTTTCCGGACATCACCGGTCGGAGACGCGCCCCCTCCTCCGGCAAAAGGGCACGGATAGATGCACTCAACGCTCCGCTTTCAAGGGGAAGCTCAAGAAACATATTTCCCCCACACACCTTGCTCCAATACCGATCCACGGGGCTGCCACCGGTTCCGAAATGAATAATCGGCGTATTACGGGTGGCGGGGTCATATCTGAGCAGCCTTGCGCACTGGTAACCGTTCATACGGGACAGTGCAACGTCAAGGAGAATGACATCGGGATTTTTCAAAATGGCCCGTCGCACCAAATCAATGCCATTGGTGGACGTCATACATCTTATCCCGCTCTTTTCCAGCGGTGTTCGAAGGGATTCATCCACTTCAGCTGAATCTTCTCCGAGAAGAACCGTTATTTTGTCAGTCATTGTTTTCCTCATCAACAGAATGGAAAAAAGGAGCGGGTCTTAAATCAACCGTCCCGGTCTACTGCCGGGTTGGTACCACGATGGGATCCGGCCTTACCCTTGGGGCGGGTGACCGTACTGTCCGACCTTATGAATTCAGTATACATACAATTAATTTTCCGGCAAGTGCAATTCCTTTTTTATCACTCCATGATCCTGTTTTTTTCCCACAGTGCAGGTAACCGGGGGCCGGCTTGTATTTTGGGATCGTGGCGTAGAGATCACCATGACGGAACACCCCGAGGGAGGCATTGCAACACCGGTCCAAGAGGAATCTCTCTCCCTAAAAAAATCAATTGATTCTTGACACTTGAAGAATAATGATTTAAAGTTTCATGTTTATGGCAGCAGGGGAATTTATAGTGATATATGCTGCAGCAACACCATGATTAAACAAAAACGAAACATAAGGATCTACTACAGATGAAAAGAACTTTCCAGCCCAGCAGAATCAAACGCGCCAGAAACCATGGTTTCCTGAAAAGAATGTCCACCGCTGCCGGTCGACGTATTGTAAACAGCAGACGGGCCAAGGGTCGCAAAAAACTGACGGCCTGATTGAGGCCTTGACCATTGGGCAAGTATCTATTTTCAAAAGACCAGCGGCTCCTGAAAAGAGCCCAATTTTTACTTTTATCCAGACATGGGAAAAGGATACAGACACGTTTCTTCCTGGCCAACTATGGGAAAAATTCCCTGGGGAAAAGCCGTATAGGGATTACGGTGTCCAAAAAAGTGGGAAACGCGGTGGTGCGCAACAGAATCAAACGGATGGTCAGAGAATTTTACAGAGTAAACAGAGATTTTCTGCCGAAAGAATGGGATATTAACATTATCGCAAGAAAATATGCGGCCCATCTGACCAACCGCCAGATTCCAAATGAACTTGACAGACTTTTTAAAAAAATTGCAGGGCCCTCTGAATGATGCAGCAGGTACTCCTATTCTTTATAAAAGTTTATCAACTCTTGATATCCCCCCTGACAGGACCGGTATGCCGTTTCTATCCGTCATGTTCGGAATATGCGTTTGAGGCTGTCAAAAAACATGGCAGCCTTAAAGGCTCTTTTCTTGCCGTCAAGCGGATACTGAAATGCCACCCTTTTCATCCGGGAGGGGTTGATCCTGTTCCCTGAAGAAACCTATATCATGATCTCTTCCCCATTTTCCCTTTCATTCCAAAACAGATACCATAATATTCATCACGCATCGCGGGAGACAAGATGGAAGAGCAAAAACGGTTATTCATTGCCATTATTCTTTCTATAGTTATTATCGTCGGCTGGAACACGCTCTTTGTTAAAAATGAGGAGACACCGATTCCACCGGCCGGGACCACCCAGGAGGCCCGGGAAACAACCGTTGAACCCCGAACTGTTACGCCCCTGGTCCCCACGGACAAAGGGACTTCAGGCGCGGCTGCGGTCCCTGTCCGAATGGAGAACGCCAGAACCCTGTCCGTGGAAACCCCCCTGTACAACATTGATATCTCTGAATTCGGGGCGGCTGTCAAGAGCTTCACCCTGAAGGACTACCGGGAACGCGTTGAAGCGGATTCCCCCCTCAAGCAGATGGTTCCACCGGAACTTCCCTCCGGCCTCTTCACCGTCAACCTGGAAGGGAAAAGCGTTCCCGGGCTTGATTCGGCTGTTTTCACGGCCCGCACCGACACCCTCCATCACCGCGTGGACAACGGTGAAAAAAAGGTGACTTTTTTTTGGACCTCTGCCCATGGCATCACCGTGGAAAAGGTGTTCACCTTTTCCAGCGACACCTACCTCATTGATATGGATGTCATCGTCAAGAACAGTTCAAACATGCCATTGAAGGATGCCCTAAAGATCACGCTTCCCTACCGGCTGAGCAAAGACAAATCCAGCACGGCACAATTTGGCGCCCATGGCCCCATGGCCCTGATCAATACCAAGCTTGAAGAGGTTGACATTGATGACATTGCCGAAAAAAACACATTCCCCGGCACCATTGAATGGATCGGCAACAGCGGCAGATATTTTATCTCAGCCCTGGTACCCGTCACGCCTTCCGAGGCGAAACTGAAACTGACCCAGGATGGAGAGCTGATCGACACCGCCTACATCCGGTCCATGGATCGCATCGATCCGGAACAGCAGGCCACCCTTTCCTTTCATCTTTACATGGGCCCCAAAAGCCTGAAAATTCTCAGCACCTATGACAACAATCTCAAAAAATCAATCAATTTCGGGTGGTTCGATATTCTGGCCAAACCCTGCCTCATCGGCATGAACCTGATCCATGACATCATTCCCAATTACGGGATTGCCATCATCCTGCTCACCCTTCTCATCAAACTCATCTTCTGGCCCCTGGGCAGCAAAAGCTACAAGTCAATGAACGACATGAAACGGCTGCAACCCCTGATGATGGAACTCAGGGAGAAATATAAAGATGACAAGCAACGCATGAACCAGGAGGTGATGGGGCTTTACAAAACCTACAAGGTCAACCCCATGAGTGGCTGTCTACCCATGATTGTCCAGATGCCCATCTTCTTTGCCCTCTATCGCATGCTGTACCAGGCCATTGAATTGCGGCACGCCCCCTTTATGGGTTGGATCACCGATCTATCCGCACCGGACCGACTCTTCTCCTTTGATTTTACCGTCCCATTCATGCAGGCACCCTATGGCATACCCGTGCTGACCATCATCATGGGGGGGTCTATGTTTCTGCAGCAGAAAATGTCCCCCACCACCGGTGACCCCACCCAGGCCAAGATGATGATGCTGATGCCCATATTCATGACCGTTATATTTGTGAATTTTCCTGCCGGACTCGTTCTTTACTGGCTTGTTAATAACGTTCTCTCCATTGGCCAGCAATATTATATTCAAAAGAAATTTGCCTAACCCCGGAGGTGTGATGAAACAGACCCAGGAATTTAATGGAAAAAATATTGATGCCGCCATCGAAAAGGCATGTACCGAGCTGAATGTATCCAAAAAACAGCTGGTTTATGATGTGATTTCATCCGGCTCCACAGGAATTTTTGGCATTGTGGGTGTAAAAAAGGCCAGAATACGGGTGACCCTTCCGGAAAAAAAAGGCGGTTTGGAACCCTCGTCATCGGATGCAAAGGACGCTGATCTCCAGGGTATCATGTCCATTGTGGATGAAGCCTTTGGTGAAGAACCCCCTCAACCGGTCACTGCCCCCCCGGGAAAAAAGTTTAAAAGTGTTCCGCCGGCCGCCAAAAAGAAACCGGCCAGAAAGCCGGCCCCCAGGTCAAACAAAAAGCCGAATACACCGGCCGTCACACCGGAAAAAAAGTCCATGGAAAATCGAGAGGGGACACCCGATCTCCCTGAAAAACCGATGACAACAGACATGATCCCACCGGATGCTCCGGAGGAGGTGGCACCCTTTCATGGGGATCAATCCCCCCCCCTGAAAGACGCAAAAAAGGAAACAACCCAGGCCGCAGCAGCCCCCCTTGCTGCAGATCAACCCCAGGAAGACCTGCCGGTTGATGATCCGGAACCGGAATCTGAACCCGAAATGGATCACACGGACATCATTGATGCTCGGGATGAGGGATTTCCTCCCAAGTACATCGACGAGATCGCCGTGGATGTATCTGAAGCTGCCATGGAACTTGGCCGGGAGACCCTTCAGAAGATGGTGGATCTCATCACCGCTGATGCCATTGTGGTGGCACTTCGGGATGAGGATCGGCTGCTGCTGCGGGTGGAGGGGGGCAACTCCGGCGTACTCATCGGACGCAGGGGACAGACCCTGGAGGCCATGCAGTTCATCACAGATAAAATCATCAACCGATTCAGCGAATCCCGGGTACGACTTAAGGTGGACATTGAAGGGTATATGGAAACCCGGAAGGACAACCTGAGAACCCTTGCCCATAAAATGGCAGACAAGGCCCAGAAAACGGGAAAACCGGCCACCATCAATCAGATGACGGCCCAGGATCGCCGCATTGTTCACCTGGCGTTGAAGGATGATGCCCGGGTGAGAACCCAGAGCATGGGAGACGGCTACTACCGACGGCTGGTCATTTTTCCCAAAAAAAGGGGTTACAAAAAAAGAAGGAACATCCAAAAGTAGTTCCATGATCCATGACACCATCGCCGCCATTGCCACCCCCCCCGGAATGGGGGGAATCGGCATTATTCGTATTTCCGGCCACCAGGCCCTGTCCGTCATATCCGGGCTGTTTGGGAAAAATCGCCGGACCCCCATGGATTGCCGTCAGCTTGAATCCCACAGGGTGGTCCACGGCTACATTTTCCACCCCAAAGACCACAGCGTACTGGATGAGGTGCTTCTGATCCCCATGCGGGCACCGCGATCCTACACCCGGGAAGATGTGGTGGAGATTCATGCCCACGCCGGGCCCATGGTGATGCGGGCCATCCTGGAATGCCTTACCATGGCAGGGGCACGCCTTGCTGAACCCGGTGAATTCACCAAACGGGCATTCTTGAGCGGCCGCATCGATCTCACCCAGGCAGAGGCCGTCTCAGACATTATATCCGCCAAATCCACGGCAGCCATGAAAATAGCAGCGGCCCAGGCCGGTGGGAAATTAAAGGAAAGCGTTACCCATGGACGGGAACAGCTCATCGAGATGCTGACCTTTATTGAGACTGCCATTGATTTCCCGGATGAAGGGGAGGATCTGATCTCGGAAAAACGGTTTCCGGAACAGTTGGATACGGTGATTGCCCTCTGCGACCAGGGAATAAAAACCTATGAAAACGGCCGTTTTTTGAGGGACGGCATCAAACTTGCCATCTGCGGTCCCCCCAATGTGGGGAAATCCAGCCTCATGAACTGCCTTCTGGAGTCGGAAAGATCCATTGTCACCGCCATCCCCGGTACCACCCGGGATCTCATTGAAGAGGGGCTCAACATTGACGGGGTGCCCTTTGTGATTTCAGATACGGCCGGCATGCACCACACAACGGACCCGGTGGAACGGATCGGTATCCAAAAGGCCAAAGAGTCCATTGCCCAAGCCGATATAATCCTGTTCATGAAAGTCGCCGGAGAGGAGATCTCTGCCCAAGAGCTTCACGCCGTTACCCCGCCCCATGGAAAGGTGATCATCGTCTTCAATAAGACGGATCTTGCAGCGCCCGACTTTACCCCGCAGCTCCCGGCAGCGCTCAAAGAGATTCCCCATGCCCTCATATCCGCACGCTGGGGCAGGGGCATCACGTCGCTTAAAAAACTGATTTTAAAAATTTCAACAGCGGACGGGGCAGACCCCACCAGTGTGGTTCCCAACCTGAGACACAAGATTGCCCTTGAAAAAACCCGGACCGCACTTTGCGCTGCCCGGGAAAACCTGACATATCACAGGGAGGAGGAGACCCTTGCCATTGATATCCGCATGGCAGCGGCAGCCCTTGGAGAAATAACCGGAGATACCGCAGACATTGACATCCTTGACAGGATTTTCAGCCAATTCTGCATCGGAAAATAAAAGGATGAAAGGTTAATGGATTTTAAAGAACATTTTGCAAAGTACGAAGCGCTGGTCAGCATCATCGACGGTATTTTTGAAAAGGTGAAATCGGAATTCCCCGCAGAGGTCTCCTGTCGGGAGAAATGCAGCGACTGCTGCTATGCCATCTTTGACATCCCCCTCATTGAGGCCGTCTATCTGAATCATAAATTCCGTGAGAAATTTTCAGGCGTGGAAAAAAGCCGCCTCATTGACCAGGCAGCCAAAATCGACAGGGCCCTGTTCAAAATGAAGCGGGATGCCCATAAAGCGGTCAAGTCCGGAAAAGACGAGCTGGAGATCCTGGCCGCCATGTCCCAGGAACGCATGCGCTGTCCGCTCCTGGGGGAGGACAACCTCTGTATTCTGTATGCGTCCCGGCCCATTACCTGCCGCATTTACGGCATCCCCACGGCCACTGCCGGGAAAAGTCATATTTGCGGGAACACCCATTTTGAGCAGGGCGGCAAATATCCCACGGTGAACATGGACCAGCTCTATGCCCAGCTCCAGCTCATCTCGGCCGAACTCACCGCTGCCGTCAAAGCCAATAACGTTAAAGCCTGCGAGATGATCATACCCGTCTCCATGGCGCTGATCACCGATTTCAACAAAGAGTTTTTTGGAGTGGAAAAAAATGGATAATTTCACACCCGAAGAGATTGAGGCCAGAAAAAAAGCCATCTTTGATGCCATGGGAAAACGGGGCCAGAAACAGATCTTAAATAAGATCGGCTATGAAAACTGGGACCCCATCCAGACCCCCAAGGACCCCATTGACATCCGCATGGACGGTACCAAACGGACATCCCAGATGCTGATCAGTGAATTTCTACAGCAGAGCAGCCACGAAGACTACTCCAACTCCTTTGCCCAGGGAGCCTTTGAGATGTGTCTTGGGATCATCAACACCGATGAAAAAATCAGGGGCATGTTTGAGTTCGCCAACTGGTACAGTGCACTGCTGAAACAAGAGGGACAGACACTGAAATAAGAGGTTTTTTTGAATTCCCCCGACCTTCTTGACCATATTCTCACCACTGTCACCGATGCCCAAACCCGGCTGACCCCCCAGCGCCTCATCAAAGAGACGAGCCGGGTTTGGGGCATTTCCCCGGCAGAGGTGAAAGCTGCCATCCGAACACTGCTTGACAACGGCGCAATCAGCTATACCTATATGTTCGGTGCCACCTGCATTGAGCCCTCCTTTGCAAAGCCCGTAAGAATAACAGACCATTTCATCCTCTCTCCACCGGGGTTCCCGCCGAGCCGGGACAAGGAGACCATTGAGATCCGCATCCGGCCGGGGATCTCTTTTGGTTCAGGACGTCACCCCACCACGCGGCTGTGTCTCCGGGCCATGGAATATGCCCTGATCACCAACCGACTTCTGGCCTCCCGGGAAGAACCGCACCTGGCTGTGGATGTGGGCACCGGCTCCGGGGTTCTGGCCATTGCCGCGGTCAAGGCCGGCATTTCCTCCTGCCTTGCACTGGACACGGACACCGTTGCCGCTGCCGAGGCGGAAAAAAACGTTGCTCTGAACCACCTGAGTCATCGAATAACGGTGTCCCACAAAGAGATGGACACCCCACCATCCGCTCCCCTCTCTCTGGTGTGTGCCAATCTGCGATACCCCACCCTGAAATCACTGGCTGATCTTTTCACCCGAGCCACCGGCAAAGGATCTTTACTCATTTTTTCCGGCATCAGACCCGAAGAGTCCGTACCACTTACGAGCCTCTATGAATCAAAGGGATGTTACGGCGTGTGGCAGGAACAGGAGAAGAACTGGTCCGGAATAATCTTTGTTAAATCATAAGGTTCCCCCCCAGCTGGGCTGGAGCGCTGAGCCATATGAAACGCCTCCTATGCCCAAATAACACCCCTGGGTCCCCCGGGAATTCAATCGGAAACAAAAAATTATATCGACAGATGACCTGTTTTATGCTTATTTAGTTGACTTGCACTCAATGATCAATATTGGGTTGCAGTAAACTGATTTCCCCACAAAACTGAATGAGGAGAGAATGGAAAGCGCAATCAATATCCTTAAAAAAAGTGAACTCTTCAGGAACCTTGAAAAAAAGGACCTTGCCGAATTGGAAAAGGCGATGGAAACAAGGACGGTACAG
This sequence comes from uncultured Desulfobacterium sp., assembly GCA_963668575.2. Classification (GTDB taxonomy): domain Bacteria; phylum Desulfobacterota; class Desulfobacteria; order Desulfobacterales; family Desulfobacteraceae; genus Desulfocicer. Next base: position 5,174,839 of record OY764894.2, read on the forward strand.
GAAGGAGAAACCCTCACCACCCAGGGAGACACCGCCACCTTCTTTTTTGTGCTGCACACAGGAACCATCCTGGTTGCATTAAAAGATGGTAAGTCCGCTGTAATGAAAAAAACAGGTGATTTCATCGGCCTGGAGTTGTTGTCATCAAAGGGTATTTACACCACCACCCTCACTGCCCTGACATCCTGTGAAATTGTGGTAATCCCCAGGGATGCATTCCTGGCGTTTATCCGGAATGATACACCGGCTGCAGAGACGTTCATGCAGTCCTGGGTCAGGCATAGATCCCGCATTTTCCCTTTTATTGCGGAACAGGATTTCCCGGACATGGATTATCATTATTAAATGGAGGCAAATGTGTACGGTTTGAACGCGATCAATGCGCACAATGGATGGGCCATCTCCGTCGTGGGCGTAACCATTGTATTTAGCGGCCTGGTAATGTTATCCATGGCCATCGCCCAGATTCACAAACTACTCGGTATCTGGGAAAACAGAAAAGAACTGTCCCTGTTCAAAAAAACAGAGCCTGTGCCTGCGAAAATCCGGTTGGATCTTACCCCCAGGCAGAAGGAAAGTGCAAGACAATTCAAACTCCTGGCAGAAACCATGAATGACCATTTTTCTCTGCCAAAGCTGTTGAATCTGGCCAAGGTCAGTGGTATTGACCATCCCCATACGACCCTTGCAAGGCTCCTTGAAGCAGATATCATTGTGGCGGACAGCCATGGCTATCATGTCTGGAATACGGAACAGTTCAAGGTCCTGGTTTCATAACAACATCAATTCATCCACACGCAGAGGCATACGCTATGGAGCATTTATTTATAGATTTTTTTCAAAATACCGGTTTTTATCTTTGCGACTACCGTAACCTTGTCATGATCCTTGTGGGCATGACATTTATATATCTTGGCATTGCCAAACACTACGAACCCCTTTTGCTGGTTCCCATCGGATTTGGTATGCTCATGGGGAACATCCCTGTATTTCAGGGGCTTGGCTTAGGAATTTATGAAAATAACAGTGTGCTTCACTACCTCTATTTCGGGGTCACCCAGGGGGTCTACCCCCCCCTGATATTCCTTGGCATCGGGGCCATGACAGACTTTTCAACCCTGCTGGCACGGCCCATGCTGATGCTTCTGGGCGCTGCAGCCCAAACCGGCATTTTTATCACTTTTCTGGGGGCATTGGCCCTGGGCTTTGCCCCCAATGAAGCCGCATCCATCGGTATCATCGGTGGTGCCGACGGTCCCACGGCCATCTTCCTCACCGCCAAACTGGCGCCTAAGCTCATCGGCCCCATTGCCGTGGCAGCATACTCATATATGGCCCTGGTACCGGTGATCCAGCCCCCCATCATGAAACTCCTCACCACCAGAAAAGAACGACTGATCCGCATGGAAGAGCCCAGGGAAGTCAGCAAAAGAGAAAAGATGCTCTTTCCCATTGTCTCTTTCCTCCTCTGCTGCTTTCTGGCTCCGGCGGCCCTGCCCCTGCTTGGCATGCTCTGCTTTGGCAATCTCCTGAAAGAAGCCGTGGTAACGGAACGACTGGCTGTTTCCGCAAGAACCGCCATCATTGATTGCGTCACCATCCTCCTTGGCATCACCGTGGGAGCCAGCACCCAAGGGGACGTATTTCTCACCCACCAGTCCGTTGGGATCTTCTTCCTTGGCGCCCTCTCCTTCGGTATCGCAACGGCCAGCGGTATACTGTTTGCCAAGGTAATGAACCTGTTTTTAAAGAGTAAAATCAACCCGCTCTTGGGAGCGGCCGGCGTCTCTGCCGTTCCGGACTCGGCACGGGTGGTGCAGATCGTGGGTCAAAAGGAAGATCCCACCAATTTTCTGCTCATGCATGCCATGGCCCCCAACATATCCGGCGTCATCGGTTCAGCTGTGGCGGCCGGTGTTCTCTGGAGTTTCATGTCATAAACGGTCATGGCCGGATTTCGGCCACCCCGAACCATGAAAATCAAAAGATATTTTCATGGTAAAAAACGTGATCATCAAGAGTAAGGAAAGATACCCATGCTTGACACACACATTGAAGATCAGATTCTCATAGCAACACTGGCCGGTGGAAAAACCTGTGCCATGGATCGACAGGTCCTGGAACACCTCGGGAAAGCCGTGGAACGGGTGAGCACCCAAGAGGAGATCAAGGGTATGATTCTCACCGGGCAGAACCGTTTTTTTTCCACAGGTTTTGACCTGAACACCTTCATGGCCTTTGAAACACTGGAGCAGGCCGGGGCCTTCATTGCCTTTGCAGACCAGGTCTTTCTGAACATCTTCAAATGCCCGAAACCCGTTGTCTGTGCCATGAACGGCCACGCCGTCGCCGGAGGACTGATCCTCTCCATGGCGGCGGACTACCGCCTCCTCTCCAATCACCCCAAAGTCAAGGTCGGCATGTCGGAAATCAACATCGGGGTGCCGTTATCTGCGGTGGAAACCGCCATCATGCGATTTGGCCTGGACTCCGATCGAATCTATCGGAATCTGCTCTATTTTGGAGAACTGATCACCGGCGCTGAGGCCTTACAAAAAAACATTGTGGATGAACTCCTGGCACCCGGGGAACTCATAGGCCGGGCAAAAAAGATTGTCTCCTCATGGATGGATACCCCCGGAACCCCCTTTATCCGCTTAAAGCAGGAGCTGAAACGGGAAGCCGCAACCACCATGGAGAGGAGGTTGTCGGAAAAAGAGCGGTATGAAAACCTGGATTTCTTCCTGAACAAAGCTGTTCAGGCATCCATGGCCCGGGTCCAGGCATCCATGGCATAATTTAAAAGATCATTTACTGCCTTATATAGTGCTCCAACTTTGGCTTTTTAGGGTATGCTTTTTGCTTAAGACTAAAAAGCTTGTAATTTTCGAATATTATTCTAAAAAAAATCAAAGTTGGAGAATAATATTTAGATAAAATACTAATAGCAAGAATTGGTCCAAACAAAATCAAAGTTGGATGACTATAAAACCAAGTGCATGTATAATCAAGCCGGATTGTTCACATATTCCTAAATAGAAAACGCCGCTCCATTTAATTAATGGAAGCGGCGTTTTTTATTTTTAGAAACTTCACCCCGGAGTTAGAAAACCACGGCTCACTTTGACCTCATCATCTATCCTTCCCGGACCAAATGGTCAATCCACCGGAAGGATATAGGTGGCGCAGGCATCGGCAGATTCCCAAGCGGACACCCGGGAGACCCGAATGGTCTCATCAAAGTTCTCTTCCCCCAGACAGGCCTGCAGCCGATGGGCAATATAGATGGCGATCTGTTCCGATGAGGGTTGTATTCCCTTAAAGGCCTCCAGCTCATTTAAAAATTTATGATCAAGCTCCTTCATGATCGCCCGCACATGTTTCTTGATAACCCCGAAATCCAGCAGCACACCGGCGGGATTGAGATGCTCCCCGGTGACATACACCTCCACAGTCCAGTTGTGCCCATGGAGGTTCTCGCATTTTTCGCCCACCATGGTCAGCTGATGGGCAGCGGCAAAATCCGTTTTTACCTTTAATTCAAACATTGATCTCTCCCCTATAACCGCCACGGACGGACCGGGATTTAGGACCCGGGTTCGCCAAAAACGAAGCTTTAAAAAACGTTAGGCTTGCCTACTCTTTAATATAAAAAACCTACATGGCAGTAACCACCTGCCACAACGAAAAACGAAAGTCCTTTAATTCCAGCATATTGATGAGACTTTCATATAAAAACTGCCATGTCGACCACCGACACAACAAATAAGGAAAATGGCACAATGCCGCCCCCGACGGCATTTTACATTCCCCTGAAAAGTCGCTTCAGCTTATTTGATATTTTATCAGAATCCAGCTTGTCAAATTCCCGCAACAGTTTTTCCTGTTTTTTGGACAGCCGGGTGGGGGTCTTGATATCCACCTGAATAATCTGGTCGCCACGTCTGCCGGATCTAAGAGAGGGAATGCCCTCGCCCTTGAATCTGAAGGTCTCCCCATACTGGGTTCCCTTGGGTATGGTAAGCTCTTTTTCACTGTCAAGGGTGGGGATGGTAATTTCATCCCCCAGCGCCGCCTGGACAAAGGAGATATCCACCAGGCAGATGACATTGGTGCCATCCCGTTTAAACAGTTTGTGGGGCTTTACGCTGATAAAAACATACAGATCCCCGGCAGGGCCTCCGGATGAGCTGCTCTCCCCCTCCCCGGTCAACCGCAGTTTGGCTCCGGTGTCCACGCCAGCGGGCACCTTGACGGAAACCTTTTTTGAGATTTCCATTCTGCCACTACCCACACATTTGGGACAGGGATGGGGAATGGATTGCCCCTTGCCCCGGCAATAGGGGCAGGTGGTTTTGACTTTAAAAAACCCCTGGCTCTGGATAAACTGACCGGTACCGTTACAATGGCTGCAGCTTTCCGGAGTGGTCCCCTCCTTACATCCGCTGCCCCCGCACATGTCACAATTATCCATCTTCTTGATGTCAATAACTTTTTCAATCCCAAAGGCAGCCTCCATGAAGTCAAGGGTCATATCATACCGAAGGTCTGCCCCTCTCTGCACCCGGGAAGCGCCACGCCCCCCCCGTGCACCACCACTGAAACCGAAAAAATCCTCAAAGATATCTCCAAAACTTGAAAAGACATCTTCAAAGCCGCCGCCTCCCGAGGCACCTGCGCCATCAAGCCCCTGATGTCCGAATTGGTCATAAATTTGACGTTTCCGGTCATCTGAAAGCACACCATATGCTTCAGAGGCTTCCTTGAACTTCTCCTCAGCGGCTTTATTCCCGGGATTTTTATCCGGATGAAATTTTATGGCAAGTTTTCGATACCTGGACTTTAACTCGTCCTTGGATGCATCTCTGGAAGCCCCCAGAATTTCATAATAATCACGTTTATCTGACATATATTCCCTGTCTCAGCTGCTGAAATTAACGCATGAGAATCCGAAAACCATTCACCCCATGCCTGCAACGGTACGCATAATGATTGATAAATCAAACCGATTGTGCTACCCAATGACCACCATTGTGGATAGTTCAGAAGCGTTTTACGCCCTTTTTTAACCATCTGAAGCTCTCATCAGGCAGATGTCCCACTGATCATCTATCCCCAACAAACGTTTAAAACTAAAACATAAATCCGGAATGTCAACAATGAATATGGAACTTGACTTTATAAAAGGGATGTTTGACAGCATTGCACCGAAATATGATTTCCTGAACCGATTCTTGAGCCTTCGGCAGGATGTGGTGTGGCGGCGGCAGATGGTGAAGGCCGCGGCCATACCGGATAATGGGAAGGTGTTGGATGTTGCCTGCGGCACCTGTGATGTGGCACTGGAAATTAAAAGACAGAAGGGAAACCGGGTAACGGTGTCAGCCACTGACTTTTCTTTGGGCATGCTGGTGCTGGGGAAACAAAAGATTCTTGCCTGCCATGGTACCATGGCCATCGGCCTTGCCGTGGGCAATGCCCTGGCCCTGCCCTTTAAGGATAACGGCTTTGATGCCATTTTTATTGCCTTTGGCATTCGAAACATCATGGATCGAAAAAGCGCCCTCATGGCCTTTCACAGAGCGCTCAAAAAAAGTGGGAAAGTGGTGGTTCTTGAACTCTCCACCCCGGGACAGGGGGGATTTGGAAAACTCTACCGCACCTATTTTGAAAAAATTCTACCACTGATTGGTGGCCTGTTTTCGCAAAACAGAAATGCATACCATTACCTGCCGGCATCCGTATTAAGATTTCCCAACGCTGCTTCCTTTGCCAACACCATGAAATCTGCAGGATTCACCGACATTCGATGGAAGCAGATGACCCTGGGCATTGTCACCCTGTTTGTGGGAACCAAATAGGGGCAAAAGGAGACGGTGTTCCATGCCGGATATCACCTTTTGCCCCATACCTTCAGGATCGAATGGTTGGGTGGTCACGATTACAGAAGAGAGCGCTGTTTTTTCCGGCTGCTCAGCCCCAAAAGAATGCCCACAATCAGGACACCGGCACCGCTTAGGAACCATTTGATATCCTCCTTGTTCAAACGACTCTCCAGCAGAAGCACACGCTCCTTCTGCCGGGTAAATGCCTGGGTCATCTCTTCATGGGCTGTCTCAAGGGCAAGGAAATCGGCAGACTTTTGCTTTAATTGATTATAGGCCTCCTCAATAAATGCGAGTTTCTTGCGGGTGGCCTCCATATCTTGATTTGCTTCCCTGATTTTTTCCACCTGATCCGTCAACGCTTTGTTTTTTTTCTCCAGCGCCTCCACCTGGCGTTTCATGGGTACCTCCCTGGTGATAAATCGGGTCAACACCCAACCCTCCTTACCCTCGGCATTACGCACCTGGGTCCAGTCCCTGCCGTTTTCAAGAATTTCCAGGCTATCACCGGTGTCCACCATGGCAAGAATTTTATGTTTGGTGCCCGGTCCGGTTCTCAAGGTGATTGTCATCACCCCTCCCACATAGACGGTTTCGGCAAAGGAGCCCCCCACAAAAAAGATCAAACACAACAGCACCGCCCAAAAAGTATCTCTTGCAACCCTCGTCATCCATCTCCTCCATTTTTTCCAGCTCATGTTGGATTTAGGAATTTTCTATTTATCGCACGACGTTGCACCCATCAGGGTACGTGCTACCCCATCCGGGCAGCCACCGCCTTTTCCCCCAGATGAAATGCGTTGAGGTTCATCTCCACAAACGCCTTTTTGGCACGCAGGGTGATGGCTTTTTCCACACTTTCCCGGGACAATTCCAGAAATTTGGAGGCAATCAACGCCCCCACCAGGACAATGTTCATGGTCATTGGGCTGCCAGCCTGCCGTGCCAGGGCCAGGGCGTCAATGGCAATCAGGCTTGCAACTCTTTCCCTTACCAGGGACATCATCTCATCCACATCGGGATAGATGCCCTGACCAATGGCCACCGTAAAGGGCCGCAGGGGAGCTGTATTGGTGACCACCCGAGTCCGGGGGTTGCATCGCCCCATGGCCCGCACCACCTCCGAGGGTTCAAATCCCAGAAGAATATCGGCCTCACCGTCTGAAATAATGGTACTTTTGGCATCACCAAACACGATGGAGGACTCCACCACCCCCCCCCGCTGGGCCATGCCGTGTATTTCACTCATACGCACCGGCACACCGTCAAGGAGCGCCGCCTCACCCAACACCTTTGAGGCCAGGAGGTTTCCCTGGCCGCCAACGGCAACAACAATCAATCTTGTGGTTTCCATATTATGTTAATCCTATCTCTTCTTCAACGGCATAATGGCATTTTCAGGGCAGATCTGGGCGCACACGGCGCACCCCACACAGGTATCGGCATCAATATGGACCCGCCCGCCCTCCAGGTAAAATGAGGGACAGGCAATATCGTTGATGCAATCCCGGTGGTCCAGACATTTGTCCGTCACGATAAAGGCTCTGGGTTTCAAGAGCTTCAGGCTCTTGGCGTGCAGGACACAGGGCTCCTGGGAAATAATCACGGAAACCCCTTTAAAGGCCAGGGCCTCCTTGATGGCATCAATGCTTTTTTTCACCTTAAAGGGTTTTACCAGGGTCACATGGCCCACCCCCAGGGATCTCACCAGTTTTTCAATGGAAATGGGGTTATATCCCTGAAAGTTCATCTGTTCCATATCCACCCCAGGGTTGGGTTGATGCCCGGTCATGGCGGTGATGCCGTTGTCAAGAATGACAAGGGTGAAATCGTGATTGTTAAATACGGCATTCACAAGCCCGGTGATACCGGAATGAAAAAAAGTGGAGTCTCCAATGAACGCCACCACTTTTTTGTTGGTGGCCCTGGAAAACCCGCAGGCACTGCTCACCGAGGCCCCCATGCAAAGGACAAAGTCCCCCATGGAAAGGGGGGGCAGAAAGCCCAATGTATAGCACCCGATATCCGAGGGAAACATGACATCCATTCCCTGTGCCGCCTTTTTGACCTCATAGAAAGTGGCCCTGTGGGAGCAGCCGGAACACAGATTGGGGGGCCGCTGGGGAATTTCCGGCAGTCCCTTGGTATCCACCGGGGTTGTGGGCGTATACGGCACATCAAAAAAACGGGCCATGTTTTCCCGGACCATGGCGGGGTCAAATTCATACAGCCTTGAAAACAGGGCTTCGTCCTTTCCCTTGATGGAAAGGGTTTCACCCGCTTCCTGGGCCAGGGCCTTGACAGCCTCCTCCAGAAAAGGTTCCCCCTCTTCAATAACAAGCACCTTTTGACATCCCCGGATAAAGGCCTTCACCGTGTTCCCCGGCATGGGGTTGGAAAAACCGACTCGCAATATCTTTACCCGGCCTTCAAGGCCCAACTCCCTTACGGCGTCCCGTGCATAAAGATAGCTCACCCCGTTGCAGATCACCCCCAGGTCCCCCTCCCCTGTGGTAAAATTAAAGGGGGATTCATCGGAGAGCACGGCGGCCCTGGCCAGATTATTCAGGAGCTTCACATGGAGTTTTCTCGACACAGCAGGCACCGTCACATACCCCATGGGATTGGGGATAAACGTGCCGGTGGGTATGGGAGGCTGAACTTCGTTAAGGGTTACAAAGGCACTGGAATGGTTAATGCGGGTGGTGGTGCGCAGCAATACCGGCTCTTTAAGGGTCTCGGACAGTTCAAAGGCCGCCCGGGTCATCTCCTTGGCTTCCTCCACAGAGGAGGGCTCCAGGACCGGGAGTCCTGCCAGTTTTCCATAATAACGGTTGTCCTGTTCATTCTGGCTGGAGAACATGGCCGGATCATCGGCCGTCAGGATCACAAGCCCTGCAGTGACACCAAGGTAAGCCAGGGTCACCAGGGGGTCTGCCGCCACATTGAGCCCCACATGCTTCATCATGCAAAGGGTTCTCACCCCGGAATTGGCAGCCGCAGCGGCAACTTCCAAAGCCACCTTTTCATTGGTGCTGTACTCAAAATAAAGATCCGTTTCCCGGGAAATCTGAAACAGATTCAAGGATAATTCCGACGACGGGGTGCCAGGATAGGTGGTGGCAAACCCCACCCCGGCCTCCACCGCCCCCCGGGCGATGGCTTCATTGCCCAGGAGCAGGACCGCTTCCTGGGGTTTTCCGCTTAAAAGCTTATGCATATTTTTTTACTTCCTCAACGGTTTCACATTAAATTCTTGGCATCTGTCATTCCCGCTTTACACTTTCATGAGATGAATGCCCATTTTTCGGTAGTCAGTAAAGTACTATTGGGAGCATATGAAGGATGCCAAATTCCTATCTAAAAATTTTCATATTATTTTTATAAGAAAGTATAGGCATACCTAACATTACTTTCATTATTCGCTGTGGGCAGACCCAAGTCCCCAATGCGGTCTGCCCGTGGCAGTTATATGAAAAGGCAGCCTCCAAGGCAACCTCAGCAGAGCCGCCCCCCCGATGGGCAATAGGAACCGGACAATTGAGCTGTCTACAGTTCCGGTCCGGGCCCATTGCCCGTCGGGGGGGCGGCGGTATAATACCATTTGGCTCCGCGTCTACGACCCTATATTTGTTGTGTCCGGCAGGACATGCCCGTTATATATTGGGATTTGGCTCTAAAAATAGAGATTACCCCTCCGCACCATATAATTTTTCAGCATGGGCAAGGGATGAGGCGTACCCCTTGAACCCTTGGATATCTTCACAGGACTGAACGACCCTGGAGGCAAAAAACCCTTCCACCATACTCTTTTCCCCATGCCGGATCAACCCCAGGAAAAGCACCGGTATCAGGCTGATGCCTCCCTCACCGGATTCAACGGCGTATTCTAAAGGGGCATCCCCATGGTACACGGCATAAAGGGGAAGCTGGACCGGCATAATCTGTACAATTTCAGGATGATTATGGGGTTCATGGCTATGACTGTGCTCACTACAACTATTACACATGATAAACTCCTTGTTTTTCATTCACATAGCGGGGTTCAATGGTATCCGCGTCAGCATCCCAAATGAGATATTTTGGACGATCATCACCATCCCTGGATTGACCGACACTCCCTGCATTGATAATATATCTGCACGCTTTGTCAAGGAATAGAATTTTTTTCCCCATGGGAAAGCGGGTGAGGGAGTCCTGTCTCATCTGTACAACCGCCAAAAGGTGAGTGTGCCCCACAAAGGAGAGAGGTTGGGCAAGACGCGTCATGATCCGAATCAGTTGATGGTCCGATGTTCGGGACAGATAGTCCATAACGCTGTCAGGAGGAAGCCCATGTACAAACCTGGCGCCTGATTCAACCAGGAAAAAAGGCAACCCTGCGATATACGCCACATCCGCCAAGGAAAGAAGGGTTTCCGTATGACGGATGGCCTTTTTGGCCTCCCCCCGGAAACGCTCCCGATAGCCCCGATCCAGCAGAGCCAGCTCATGGTTTCCCAGGACAGTGGGAATAGGCATCTCCTTCAAAAGCTGCATCACCCCACAGGGATCAGGGCCATACCCGATGTTATCTCCCAGGGAGATGGTCTTGTCCACCCGGTTTTGTTCAATGTCTTCAAGCACACGGCAAAGGGCGTGGCGGTCGCTGTGGATATCTGAAATAACGGCAACCCTCACCGCCGAAGCTCCAGAAGGTCCGCATGGCTGAAGTCATAGGTGGTATTGCAGTTATGGCAGCGGAGTTCCAGGGGGAAGGGACCGTTTTCCAAAATATCATCAATGTCCCGGGCAGGCAGTTGGGCAAGATATCCCCGCATGAGATCCCGGGTGCAACGGCAGAAGAACTCCACCCGATGATTTCCAAGAAAAATGGGCATCATCTCTTCAAAATGGCCCATGATCAAGGTCTGTACCCCCATGCCGCCGGCAAAGGCCTGCCCCAGGGAGGGCAGTCCGGCCACCACCTGTTCGGCATCGGCAATCACCGCATCTCCGGCGCCGGGCATGGCCTGAAGGAAAAGACCGCCGGCACCCTCCACCCTGCCATGGGCATCAAAATAAACGCTGAGGTTAAAGGCACTGGGTGTCTGCTCGGATTGAACAAAGTAGTTGGCCAGGTCCTGGGCCAGGGTGCCGAACTCCAGCATCACCTGACCTGCAAAGGGTTTTCTGGCCTCTTCAAGGTATTTGGTCACGGTTAAGAATCCGGCACCAAAAAAAGTGGACAGCCCTCCATCCGTTGACACCGTCTCCAGGGAAAACGTATTGTTTTTTAAACAGCCCCGCACTTCACCAAAGACATTGGACTCCACATCCAGCCCCTTGATCGGCCCTGAGCATTGAATATGGATACTGATACGGTCTTTTGCCTTAAGGTTGGCGGTGAGCAGTGCCGCAGCGATGTAGGCCTGGCCCAATACCAGGGTCTCCATCCCACCAAGCTCATGGTTTGCCTGCATCTCCTTAACCATTCGGGTGCCGTTGACCACGGCTCCGCGCATCATTCCATCGGCCATCATAAAGCGGTGAAGCCGATCATTGGCAGCGGCTTTAAGCTGTGCCTTAACATCACCATTAAACACATCTTTTTTTATCATAAGTTTTTCCGAATTTAAGGGTTAGAGCCGTTGTTTCTGTCCACGGTTCGATACTGGATGGCCTCTGCAACATGCTGTTCACAAATTTCCCGGGAACAATGAAGGTCGGCAATGGTTCTGGCGATCTTCAAAATACGGCTGTAGGCCCTGGCGGAAAACCCCAGATGGGTGATGGCCGTCTCAAGAAGTTGTTCCGCCTTATGGTTCAGCCGGCAAAAGGCTTTAAGATGCCGGGATCCCATGGCTGCGTTGCAGAAAATCTTCTCCCCTGAAAAGCGATGCAGTTGAATTTGCCTTGCCGCCTCAACCCGTGCCCGGATCACGGAGGAAGATTCAGGAACCGCCCCGCTTGAAAGCTCCCTGTAGGGAACGGCAGGCACATCAATGTAAATATCTATCCTGTCAAGCAAGGGACCTGAAATTCTGGAACGGTACCGCTGTATCTGTGAATGGGTGCAGGAACACTCCCGGCGGGAATCTCCGTAATACCCGCAGGGATGCGGATTCCCAATTTACAAACCCCCTTAAAGATTCTTTTCTTCAAAATATTACACTCCCCTCACCGTATCTGAGAACGCCATCCATTACCCTAAATGAGCTTGGAATACAAAACAAGGATTATTACATGACATGCGATGCCTGTAAAGTTTTAGGAATAAAACCTGACACTTTCAGGCAAAGGATTTATCGAGGATACTACCCAGAATACCAAAAGATCGGTGACAAAAGAGTATTTACACTGGAGCAGCTCAAAGACCTTGTTACTATAACAAAAGCTCTGATCAAGGGAAAGAAAATATTCAATCTACAATCTAACAAATAACCCACAAAGAAAAGGCCCAAGAGGCTGGAGTCCTTGAGCCTTCCTTATACCTTATTTTATACCTTTAATATAGGTTTTCCTTTGTACATCCTTACAGACGCTGGTTGCATCTGATGATTACTAAAGTTCTGCAACAAATCCTCTATAGTCATACGAGGCTCAGGGGGTGGCAAAGCCTTACTTGGTTCATGTGCAAGGCATTGCTGCTGGTTAAATTCAGTGTATTCTGCTTCAAGTATGTCATCATGCATTTGCGCAAGTTGATCATCTACAACTGCAAGCGCTGGCTGCTGTGTTACTGTTCCATTAAGCATGTTATGCCAATGGTTTTGGTGAGATATTTGAGGCTGTGGATGTGGGAAAAGATTGTATACAAATTGTATAACATCAGCTTTTCCAACACAGACACAATGCCTAATAACCCAATTATACAAACACGCTCCTTGATGAATATGACCACTTACTTCACGAGGGTTATACATCTGCATCACTAACTCAGCCCGGTCCAAGTGATTGCCGCATACAAGGCAAGAAGGATCACCGACTTTGTTAATGATCAATTGTTGATAACATAGCTCACACATAGACCTTGTTGATTTACCTGTTGGGCTGACTTCAGATCCGGAAAGCGACTTTCCACAATTAATACATTGCATTGGATTAATGGGATATAACCCCATCCTTTCAATCAGATACTTTTCAGGATGTGTCCTAAAATAATTCATTGCCTCTTGCCTTATTTGTTTGCTTGAGAACTCACACATACTCGCCTCCTTCGATATATTCATAACTACAATCTATGACTCCAAGAATCATTAGAGATGGGATCTCAAAATATTCATTGTACGGATTAGATATTGGAATGGTATAGACAAATACCTTGGGGTTCATTGGCCAAGTGATAAAATTCTCGTGAGATAAAGGCTTGACAACTACAATCGCCCCTTTTTCGAAAGTAAAATCACGTGCGATGTCTCTGTCACTGGTTAACCAGACCCCAGCAGGTGCGGAACCTCCCACCATCCATAAATTACTCTTGTAAATCTCTTTGGCAATTATAATGGTTGTGCCATGGTACAAAACAGGCGGTAGGCAGTGTGGTTGTACTTTTTCCTCGTTATTGACCATTCCAGGTGCAAGACTTGGTTTTGTTGCATGTGGTGCTGGTGCAGGATTTGTTAAAACCTGAGCCTGTGGCATTACAGGCACATACTTTTTCTCACGCTTGCCAAAAATTGGATCATGAAGAATTTTAGATACCCAAAGAACAATAGTAGTCCAGAACCAAAAACGAAATTCACCCTCAGCCCAAATAAGCTGAGCCATTTGGATAATCCATTGAACTGCACCATCCATCCCTACCTCCTACCCTACTCCTCACATCTAAACCAATCCAAACATCTCTTTCAGATGATCCATCACCTGAGCCTCGATCTCCCGGAGCTGACCTTCATACATGTCAGCAACAATCTGAGATCCTGCCGCTTGACCGGCATGTACCTCTCCCGCCTTGGTAATCTGATCATGCGCCATAGCCAACTCCCTAAGCTTGTCCATTGCCTTCTTCTGTGAATTCCGTCGTGCCATAACCTCATTCCTCCTTTTCCATCTTTACCAATTCCAATAATCCAACCAACTAAACCAATGCAAAAGACCCCTTCAAATACATACATGCGATCCACACCCCAAAAAATGTAGGCCCGACAGAAAAAAAGTTTCAGAAATATCCCGATAGCTGCCCAAGCAACTGAAATGAATACTAAAAACACGAAATCTATTTATAGGGGCGGGTCTGTAAGTATGACAAGATGTCGAAACAAAAAGGAAAGACGGTTTTGGATTCAAGGGCAACCCTAAGAACAAATCAAAAGAAATGGGATAAATTTGTCCTGAAATGCAGAGAACTCAAAGTCAGAGTGTTCGACATTCTTGAACCAGGAATTGATTCATTCCTGAAAAAGAAATAATCCTCACTGCACGTTCAAGCTTCAATTTTTTTGGTTATATCCGCTAAACAGGTTCAATAAAAAAATTATCTCGTATAGATGAGCCCACATGATTCTAATGAGTCATGTGAAGATGAAGGTAGGTACCTTCTGCCATTGATTGAATCTGGGCGAGAGGCAAGAAGACAAATTATAAGTGCACCATATGAAGAAATTGAAGACCCCCAGAATCCCTCTGCAGGTGATGACTAATCGAAAACATAGAAACTAAACTCAACACTGACAACAACCAACAGGCAAACCCTGAAGTCTTGGCAATCATCTTCAAGAAAGACCAACTGTACAAGCACTGCCAGTATTGCGGGAAAATATATGATCCCCAGTGGCAAACACCGCTGTATGATAATGGTCAAAATCCCCTGCCTGAAGCACTCTTTCCATATAAGATCAGTACCGGCGTAGGTCCCTGCTGCACCGATGTATATGAAGCTGAATTGAGGGAAATCCAGGATGGATAAGATCTGGTTTCCTAAGTATTCCAAACATCAGACTGGTTTAGATCAATTCGATCACCCCGATGACCAAGAGGACGACGACAAAAATGACACGGACGGTTAAAGTAAGATTTGAGTTTGCATTGATTACATACCTTTTGGTCAGTGTAGTGGTTGCCTTTGCAATATATGGTGCCTGGGCATTGTACGACACTGTAACCCTGCAGTTTGAAGAAAACTGCGCAACCCTCGCAAAAGACCGGGTTGATAAACTCAGAGCACAAGGCGAAGAAGCTGAGGCAGTCTATGTATGGGTGCCTCATGCAATTGTTGCCTGCCACACATGCGCAAGAACCAATTACAGCAACGGATATCAAGGATATACACTCTATTATGAATCAGATGGAGATATTATCTATGATTACCAAAATTATATCCTGGATGAAAAGATTGAGGAATATTCGATTAAAACCGGACTACCGTGATAATGAAAAAATTCAAATTACTTGAACCTTATGATTGGGGTGCAATTATGGGTTGTGCAGTTTGTGTCCTATTCAAACCTCATTGGAGTACCCCTGCAATTTGGGCAATAAATTTTATGATAATTAATGCCTTTATGTTTAAATACAGAGGTCGAATAAAAGTGAAGTGTGAACATTTATGGGAAGAATATCACGACAAGATTAGCGAACCAGTTGAAAAACTTGATGACGGATATGCTATTAATGGTTGTTGTGGCGGTGGCTGCCTTGTGATTACCGGCATAATCTACTGCCCATTCTGCGGGGAAAAAATATTCCATAAAAATGAAAAAGAAAAACAAGATTGAATTCCCAAGAGGCGTACAAGTCATAGAATGCAAATGCATAGAGTTTGCAGGCAAAGATGTTATTGTCATTAAAGACTCTGAAGATTTTGTATTCCTTTTGGCTGGTGGATTAGCTGTGTTTAAAATCAAGAAAGCCTATTACATCATCAACAGCGATGTTGCTTATGTGTATTCAGAAGAATGAAAACCAATTACACACTTGAACTGTATAATTTCATAAAAACATGCAATCAGTGTAAACTTACAACCGAAGAAATGAAATCAGCATTCTATTCAACAGAACTTGCAGATCCATCACATGTTCAAGAGTTTGTTAAATCAATTTATATCTTATTTGCTGCAAAAATTATCATGAATATTTTAGAAGAATGCATGAGGTGAATACAAAATTAAAGAAACAAAAATTATTGATGCAATCCTGGTACCAGAAAAAAAGAAATCTAAAATCCCAACATGGGTACATTTTTTAGGCCGGGTGGGGCTGATCATTGCAAACATCGTATTGACTGTCTGGCTATGGATAAATGAGCACAAATTCTATTCAGTGGTGTCAGGATTCTTTGTGATCTACCAGGTAGCGGTATTATTCTTTGGGCCAGAAATTAGAGCATGGGTACTACGAGAAATGATGAATTTATAAAAATAAAGAAAATTATTTCTTCAGATAGCGTTGAGCTGCCTTGACCATAGTGTTCTTTGAAGAATACCTGCCTTTTCCTACACTTAGTTTTCCGTTTTTCTTGAAGACCAGTGCATATTTACCTTTTGTCTTGGTATATCCAGCAAGCTTAGAAGTCATCTTTCTTTTTTTGACAACCTTCCTTTTAGCTTTCTTCTTAACCTTTTTTTTGGTCGTTTTCTTTTTGACAGCACGCTTTTTAACAGTTTTCTTCTTGCGTCTGTACATTGCAGTTCACCAAAAATAATGAAAAAAAATTAGATACTTAGTACCTAATTATTTTTTCTGCTGAGCAATCTTCATCACAGCAAATCCGATGATCGCTATAACGACAATCGCTACCCAGTTCTTAGGCTCACTGAATGCAGTTACAAATGCATCAATGGTTGTGTTCAACCCAGCGGTTACACCACTGACACCTTTGAACTTCAGAAGAATGATGCTGACAATCACAACAAGGATTCCCAGGGATGCCCATTCTCTGACTTCAGTTCCGATTTTTTTACCGATTCCCATTCTTTTTCCTCCACATTATCTATCGATTTTTCTTTTTCTGTTCAGCAATTTTCATCACAGCAAATCCAATCATCGCTATAATTACAATTGCGGCCCAGTTCTTAGGCTCACTGAATGCCGAAACAAACGTATCAACAGTAGATCCAACACCATTGATTGCAGTGGTAACACTATTGTTTGTATCAAGCATGCAGTTGTTTGCCGTTGCATTGAATGTGTATCCAGTGCTGCAAGTTATATCACCAGGATTGGCTAACTTGAATTTTAATAAGATCAAAGATACAACAACGACAAGAATACCAAGAGAAGCCCATTCCCTCACTTCTGTTCCGACTTTCTTACCTATTCCCATTCTCTTGAACCACCATTTTCTTGATAATCTACCAATTGCGTTTTTGATTTATAAATTTATGTTCACATCTGTGAACAATTTTATCTAAAATCACTGGTTCATGGTTCAAACCGCACTTAAGAAGAATTTTGGGCCTCATTTCTAATAGCACAGAGACAACGAGAAACACTACCAACTCCTATCTCAAGCTCCTTGGCTATAGCACGATTAGTCATTCCTTTCTGTTTCATGATTTGTACATCATCCTTGTATAAATCCACCATGTTCCGGGTCGGTTCTGGATCTTCAACAGTTGCAAGAACCTCATTAAGAACTTCATCTACACCATCATCTTTTCGCTTGAGATACTCTTCAAGCATCACACCTTTGTAGTCAGGATACGTACATTGATGGAATGGTCTCGCGAGCCACATATTCTTAATCCTCCTGGATTCATTCATTGCATTTAAAACCCTGATGCCTCTCCGGGTAAAAAATTTGTAATGACCACGTTTGTTGACCCATACAAGACCTCGCAATCTTTCTTCACGCAGTGCCTTATTAAGCCTGAAAAAGCTTGGCAAAATAATGACTGAAAAAAACCGTTTGCATCTGAATACATCAAAAAGTTTGGTCAAATCCTTACTGATCCGGGTATTGAAGTCTCTACTGTTCAGATCCCGGCTTGATTCATCAAAAATATTCATATCATATTGATCAAGCTTCTTGAAATTCCTGACCCACCCTCTATAATTCTGACTAACCTGAGAAATCATATCTGAGGTTACTTCTTTTTTGAGAATCACTCGGTACCATGTTTCAAACAGATTTAATGCCCAACGGCTTTTACCATCACCAGGATCACCAACAACCACAAGCGCATAATCATAATCTCGTTTCATATGCTCATAAATATTCAATAAGATTGTAACCATACCAAGATCGCCTTTATGCAGCATTTTCAATCCTCCATCGTGCGTAACATTCATGGATATGATTTGGCCGCATCATCGAAACCAATTTTTTGATATCTAAATCAATCAAAACTTTTTTCTTGTCATCAAGCATTGTCATTTCGCTATTGAAATTCTCAAAGCCCGCCTGTTTTTCAAAATCATTTCCAAGGGGAAACACCTTGAACCAAAGACCGAGCTCAGCATATGCCTTTGGGATCTCACTCATATAAATTTGCAGGAGATCACGAAACTCAATCGAGCGCTGCCTGTAGTTGACCAAATCTTGTGAATTAATTGGTTTACCATTTAGGCTTTTAATGAATTCAGAAATTAAATCAGTAAGCTCAGTTAATTTTGTCTTGAGATTGAAATCGTATGGTTCAATCAAGTGAAATAATGATTTGTAGGCCTTGAAACAAGCTTCATCATTACCTTGAATTGAATATTGAATTGCTAACTTGAAATTCTCGACAACCATTAATTTCAAGAGCTCATCCATCGGTGTTGCCTTTAATTCTGTATTGTTGTTATCCATGTATTAATACCTCCACTGTTATAAGCTGATTACCCAGCCAATTTATTGATTTTCGCCACGCCTTTGAAAATATAAAATAGCAATACTTAATGCTTCAATCGTAAGTAACCCAAGCACCACTACTTCATCTATAAAAGTTACTCCGAGGGACTTTCCAAAATAAAATAATAGAATAGATAGGATTGTAACGATGTGAGTGCTTGAAAGAAGACTTTTCCCTATATCTTGAGTCCTCTGAATGAAAACAAATGATGAAATTATGAATATTGCTATGAGGATAGAATATGCCCACCATGAATTGGTGTGCTGATTAACTTCAAGAAGTATCCCTACTAATGGGTTATCATATCCACTGATGTAACTGAAATTATATTTTACTGATGTCAAAGTTATACACCTCTGGTCCTCCTATCCTTGTCATGTTTATATAATCAGATTCACTGATACAATCATACTTACCGGTTGAATCTTGAACAATTTTCTTATCACAAAACTGTTCCATGCCATCATAAACACCTTCTTCATATGCAAGATATCCAGTAAGTGGCATCAATATGAAATATGCAACCAACACTGCTGTCCTGAATGAAATCGCAATTTTCATATTCTACTGTCACCCCATATGAATCTCACAGTTAAAATTGTTATAGTAATTGCTATCAAACTGCTTATAAATGCAATCACTTTACCAGCGCCAGGGATTTTCTCACTTACTTTTGTCAAGAACCTAACAAGAATATTTTTAGAAAAAATATTCAACACACCTGCTGAATCAGAACCCCTTTGTTCAAGCTGTGCATCAGGATCTTCAACCGCCATCTCACTCGAACTATCAACCTTATCTGTGTATTCGTTTTCAAGATCTACGACTCCATCAAGCGAATCATCAAATTCATTAAAACTTTCTGCAATAATCCCACTATCAAGTCCGGTGGTTTCGTCTGCAGAGTTAATAAATCCTGAGAAAGCGCCAATAACAAATGTTAAAATCACCAGTACCAGTGCAACATCACCAATTTTTTTTGACATTATGCATTCACCCCTGATTTACTTCTGATTGTGGCAATCATGAACCCAATGGCCATAATGCTGACTAAATATGCATAATTGATATCTTTAAAGATCACACCAAAGAAAATCAGCAAAACGAATACACCAGTTCCTACTAATGTTGATATCGTGGCGTTGGTAATGAATGCGAAGAAAGACACCACAACCAAAATAAAACTGAGAGCATATCCAACAGAACCCCAATCAATATCCCCGGCAACCATACCAATCTTCTTAATCATTTCATTGACATTGTAACCGCCGATTGAGGCTTTTGCCACATAGACTGCAGCTCCGGTTTCGTTGATGTAACAGTATACTGTGCCTGTTGAAGTGTTTGAGCAAATATTTGTACAACCTGCAACTGGAGTCATAGTGCTACTGTGGTAAACATCAAGGCACCCGTATACAATTTCATTGTTTTCATGAGTCCAGAAGTATCTGAAGTATCCAGTTCCATTGCCTGTTTCTGTATAATTCAAATTATGGTCAACATCATACGTTTCTTGATACTCCTGAAGCAAAGAATCTCCAAGCAGATCGATATAGAATGTTATGCCGTTTGACACATCTTCAGTGTAAATCAGTTTTTTGTTTTCATCGTCATTGATCGCACCATAATACACATCGCCTTCATATTTAAGGACGTGATTGTAATAGACATCACTGATGACATAATACGCTTCTGCATGACCTTGAAAATCTGTTTCAACAATCTGATCAGTAATCCATTTATCGTTGCTCCATTTTTGAATCACAACTGTGACAGCTTGAAGTTCAGTTCCAAACCGGTCATTGACAGTGATCAATACCAGTTGTGAATTATCATCAACCTGCATGTACAAAGACAAATTTAAATATACATTTGCTGCGATCTCCTGAATATATTTACCCTGTTGGTATCCAGTTGCATTGTAAAGAAGTGTGTATGTATCTGAAGTCAGATTGCTAACAGTAAGAGTTCCATCAGTTGTTGTAAGCGTCTGTGCAGTATCACCAATAAACTGAATCCTTATTGTTGAACTATCAATGAGATTTCCTGTATCTGAATCATAAAAATAAATATCAACACGCTGACCTTCGAATACTTGGAATGTATAATTGAAATAAGCAGTATCAGGAACTACTGTCTTAATCACTGTGGTATAATTGCCTTCTGGATCAATCGTCATTGAGTATGAATTATCAAGGAGTGCATAAAAATAGATGCTGCCATTAGTGGTCGTGAATGTCTGGTCTGATCCTAACCCATCAGTTACTTGCAATGAATAATTCTCAACAAGATTACTGCCGTCTGTCGCATTAATGTGTGTGTACGTTACATTAGAAAAATTGATCTGCTGGAACCCTTGGAAAATATCTATGCTGAAATCAGTTGATGCAAATGATGTGTTCCAAGAAAGATTGACTGACCCATCAAGATAATCATCCATCAAATAAAGTTTACTGAACTGGTATTTTTGATATCTGGTGTCACCAATCAAAGCGTTTGTTACAAGTGAAGGTGTGTTCTCTGAGTTGTCTATGAAAAGACCTGCACTGCTGGAATCAACCCATGAAGTGTTGAAATAATATTCAATAGTATACAGATGAGATTCATGAGGTGAAATATTGTTTTGAAATACAGTATATGTGATATTTGGCTTGTACCAGTAATACGTTTCATTGGCACAGTTACTTGAATTATCGCAGGCTTCAACCTTGACCCAATGCACTTTGTTTTCAGTTTTATTGTCAGGATAAAGCTCAACAACCTCAGTTAAACCAGACAAGGTATAAGTTGAATTTTGGAATACGGAATATTCAGTCGCACCACCATGATAAAGCGACACTAATTCTTGTTTGATTAATAAGTTTGAGTTATTGTAAATATATTCGTTGCATCCACCAGAACAGACTTCAAAATTTAAAGTCTTTCCCTCGATTACATTAAGAAATTGAGTTTCTAACTCATCAAAAGCGTCAGTTACAGAATTGTATCCATAAAACTTAAACCAATGACCGAACACTGGATCATGTAAAGGCCAAGTAAAGATATTTTCACGTGTTGTTGTGTTTCCAGGATAGGGTGGCTGCCCATCATAATTGTTAGTTCCCCAACTGGTATCAGACAAGGTGTAATTTATGATTGTGCCATTGGTGTATGTAACAATCATGTATTCATCATAATTATAAAAGTAAGACCCACCAGTGACGAGTGTATTCCCTGCCGTTGCAATTTTGATAGAATAATTGATTGAGTTGATGCTGACACCATTTTTTATCTTCAATACACCGCTATCAGTGGTAATGTTATATGAATAAAGGCTGTCGTCGCTGACATTCAGGATTAACGTATGATTATCACCTACCGCAGTATCATAAAGAATCAGATCACTGCCGGTGTACGTCTGGCTTGTTCCTTGATTACGATAATAGATCTTGATGTTTGGTGCTGTTGTATCGTTGTCTGGTGCAGGTGGTGTTGCGTTGAAATAATCTGGGAATTGAATAATAGTAGGAGAACTTCTGTTTTCGCAATAATTACCTGGATTGCTGCCCCCTGTCAGATTCATACAATGAGTGCCAACAACAAGACTATCAAAGGTCACGTTGGTTGTGAAATTATAAGTGACATTAGACTCACTAGGTGTGAAAGTCGTTCCTGTGTCAAACCATCCTGCGATTGCTGTATTTATTAAGATCAATAATACAATTCCAAACCATATGACTTTTTTCATCTTAAATTACGTTGATATTACAAGTGTTGTCGTTAACAACAATATGTCCTCCATGTGTTGAATTCCCAAGAACCATATCTGAAATATTTACCTGAGCTGAACAGTTGAAAGTAAAAGAAGGGGTGATATTCAGAATGCCTGTGCCAATATTGCAATCAGTGGTGATATTGCAATCTTCGGTGATGTCCCAATTTTCATTCAGTCCTGGACAATCACATGATGATGATGTCGTTGATTGGTATATCGTCCCAAAATTCATACTCGTACCTTCATAACTGTCATGCCTTGCTTCTATTTCTGAAGCTGACAGTGCCCGGTATTCAACATATACCTCATCAATTACTCCAAGGAAATTGTTTGTATTTCCAGGCCTTGCACCAATTGTAATCCCATCTAAAACATCAGCAATGGAAGTAGGGTTTGCATAAGACAATGATAAAGGAGTCCCGTCATAATACACTTTGGTGTCTTGGTGTTGAGATCCGTTCCGTACAACATCAACAGTGTGCCAGTTACCATCTGCATACGTTACGCTGCCACCATTGGCATTACCATTTCCATAATACACATAGAAATTGCCACCATAAAATGCAGTTCGGATGTATTTACCACCGGTGTTCGGACCGATTGTTACCATCGAACCATCTCCCGTATTAATGGTCTTGAATAAATATCCCATACTGACGACCCCTGTTCCAACGCCTTCAAATGAACTATGATCGAGATAATCATTTGATCCATCAAAACTGAAAGCACCACCAGAATAACCGCTGCTTGTCCAGGTAGCACCACTCACAGAGCAGTTATAAGAGTTGTAAGTTGAATCAAGGCAGCCAGAGGCTATGCTGTTGTTATCAAAATGATATGCTCCTTGTGCACCTGTACCGTATACGTCTGTTGTCTTATGTCCTGAATTAGTCTGGCTGATTTCAAAAGGTACTTTTGTGGTGTCATTACAGATCAAAGCAATATCATCACAAGAATTGTAATAAAGCTTGAGCTGACCATCACACTGGCTGCCGTCAGTGTAAACATTATATCCGCATGACTCCCAACCTTCAGTTCCGTTCAGTGCAACAGGGATCTGATCAGAGATCTCATTTTCAACATCAATGTAATTGGTGTACGATGCATTCCACCAGTCCCATTCCCATTTAATTAAAAGATCACCTTGGTACGAGACACTCGGAACCCAATCAACCGCATAACACACACCTTTGCCGCACCTCTGAAATTCAGGCTCAGCAGAAATTTTCAGATAGTGAAGACCTGAAGGAATCGCACTAAATTCTTCCCAGCACTTATACGGCTTATATGAAATATTGTAGTCAACTACAGTTTCATTGAATGTGCAGATTTCTTCTCCTGAAACATTCATGCATGATTCAATATATTCGATAATTGGAGTCTTTATTTTCTTTTGGCAGGTCGCATTAATCTCAATTTCATACTCTGCAACATTTCCTCGCACCTGGTAAAAATCAATTTCAAGATCATCTTTGCTGATGCTTTCATTAAGCTTGTTGTTAAACTCAAAGATTGCATAACTCTGTTTATCAGTCTCAACAATCCGGGTGAAAAAATCATCAGCATCCAAACTCATAGGTGTGGGATCGGTTTGTTCTGGATCACCACCAGTCAAAAAATCCCAAAACCCTGCGGATACCGGAAATGCGAGGATTACTATCAACATCAATGAAATCAGTAGTCGCCTAATCTTAATCACCCCTGGCAGATAGAGCCTCCATTGCTGAATACTATACAATTCGTGCCCATCGTTAAATTCCCTGACATTGAATCTCCTGAAGCATCAACATATTTGTCTTCTAACGCCTGTCCGCTTTCATAGATTGAATTTGCTAACAAAGAACCATCATGAAGGGAAACATTGAGCTCGGCAGCACCAGTACCATAAAATGCAAGTGTTCCTGAAGTTGTAGTGAACATATTATAATCTCCTGCATCATGTGAAGCAAGGATTCGTAAGGTTCCACTATTCCCCTGAATATCTTGTGATCCTAAGATGTGTAATGCTGTCTGAGGATCTGACACACCGATACCTACCCTGTTATTGGTGGAATCAATCTTAAGAGTGTCGCTATCAAACGAATAATTTCCACTTGGAGTTCCTCCAGTCGTGCTGAGATATTTGCTTGATAATGCCTGACCGTTCTCAGTGATTGCATCGGCTTCAAGATTGCCATCAAAGAACCCATCTTTGAACTGATTTTCTGAGGTGCCAAGATCGACCTGATCATCAGTGGAAGGATATAACTGATTTGCTGAATTCAATACTAATTTCTGAGTTCCACCAATTAAAAATGTCATACTGGTGTCTGCATCAAATTCAGTTGCACCTGATGAAAGCTGAGTCACTGCCGGATACGTTGCAAGATAAGATCTGTGTGCAAATGAAACCGCATTTGCAACAGAACCGTCATATCCAATCGCAGTTCTTCCAAGGTAATGAGTGGTATCTGCATCTGCGCTGGTGATTACATTAGAACCAGCCATTGAAATGCCATCCCCACCATAGACAACTGCA
The DNA here is from genome assembly GCA_963668575.2 of uncultured Desulfobacterium sp. Taxonomy (GTDB): domain Bacteria; phylum Desulfobacterota; class Desulfobacteria; order Desulfobacterales; family Desulfobacteraceae; genus Desulfocicer. Next base: position 5,199,751 of record OY764894.2, read on the forward strand.
TCGCAACTCTGATTGACCGAACAATTCCCAATCACTGTGTCAGTATCCACCACTGGTTCAACATTACAATCAATGCCTGAGCCATCATATACACACCATTTGGACGAAGTAAGAGTTCCACCAGATTGAAGAAGTGTTGCATCTAAGATTTGACTGTTCAATTCAGAGAAAGAATCCAGTTCAGTTTCATAGAGAATATCTGCACATGATCCAGTTACCGAACAGTTTCCAATGGTAGTGTCAGTATCAACCACTGGCTCGACATTACAGTCAATCCCGGTTCCATCATATACACACCACTTGGACGAGGTAAGAGTTCCACCTGATTGAAGAAGTGTTGCATCTAAGATTTGACTGTTTAACTCAGAGAAAGAATCCAGTTCAGTTTCATAGAGGATATCTGCACATGAATCTGTCTCAGAACAGTTCCCGATGGCTGTACCTGCCTCAACCACTGGATCAACATTGCAATCAATACCGGTTCCATCATACATACACCATTTGGATGTTGTAAGAGTCCCACCAGATTGAAGCAGGGTCGCATCTAAGATTTGGTTATTTAATTCAGAAAAAGAATCCAACTCAGTTTCATAAAGAATGTCTGTGCATGATCCTGCAACAGAACAGTTTCCTATCACTGTGTCAGTATCCACAACTGGTTCAACATTACAATCAATACCTGACCCATCATATACACACCACTTGGATGAAGTAAGCGTACCGCCTGACTGAAGCAGTGTTGCATCTAATATCTGGCTGTTCAATTCAGAGAAAGAATCCAACTCATTCTCATAAATAATGTCTGCACATGATCCAGTTACCGAACAGTTTCCGATGGTAGTATCAGTATCAACCACTGGCTCGACATTGCAGTCTATGCCTGTCCCATCAAACGTGCACCATTTAGATGATATGAGATCGCCACCAGACTGAAGAAGGGTAGCATCTGTGATCTGGGCGTTCAGTTCAGAAAATTTATCAAGCTCTGTTTCATAGAGTATATCCACACAAGATCCAGTTACCGAACAGTTCCCAATAGTAGTGTCAGTATCCACAACCGGTTCAACATTACAGTCAATCCCAGATCCATCATATACACACCACTTGGATGAAGTAAGAGTTCCACCCGACTGAAGCAGTGTTGCATCTAAGATTTGACTGTTCAATTCAGAGAAAGAATCCAACTCAGTTTCATAGAGAATATCTACACATGATCCAGTTACCGAACAGTTTCCAATGGTAGTATCAGTATCCACCACTGGCTCGACATTGCAGTCTATACCTGTCCCATCAAACACACACCATTTGGAGGTTGTCAGCGTCCCTCCGTTCAGGATGTACTTATCTCCTAACGCTTGTCCACTTTCATAGATTGAACCCGCTAACAAAGAACCATCATGGATGGACACATTGAGCTCGGCAGCACCAGTACCATAAAATGCAAGTGTTCCTGAATTTGTGGAAAAGATATTGAAATCCCCTGCATCAGGTGATGCAAGGATTCTTAGAATGCCACTATCTCCTTGGATATCTTGCGATCCCAAAATGTGTAATGCTGTCTGAGGATCTGCCACACCGATACCCACTCTGTTATTAGTGGAATCTATCTTGAGCGTGTTGCTATCAAAAGAATAGTTTCCGCTTGGTAACCCACCAGTCGTGCTGAGATATTTGCTTGATAATGCCTGGCCGTTTTCAGTGATTGCATCAGCTTCAAGCGTGCCGTCAATGTAAGCATTCCTGAACTGAGCAGCACCACTGCCAAGATCATAAGTGTCATCAGCATCCGGTACGATATTGGCATCGACTGGCGTGGTCCAGTTATCACCTGATCCTGAAACCCCACTCAAACAAACCCCTCCGATAATACAGAGGTCATTCGTGACATTGACATCATCAGCATACAGTGTGCTCACTGTACCAGTTCCAGTATATGAAAACACACTTCCGACACTAACAATCAGCATCATAAGTAATAGATATATTGATTTCCTATTCATTATTACACCTCATAAACATTATTCTTTTTGATTCCATAATCATGTCCTCGTATCCTTGCTGTATAATGACACCATGACTGCTGTGCAGTAGAACAATACAAAGTATCTAAGATTGTTCATCAAAAATGGAGTCAGTTTCATATTCATCATTGCTGTTGCAATATCAGGCTGTTGATACCAACCATCCCAAATAGTCTCAGCAATCAATGCGCTGAACACCAGTCCAACAGAGATCATAATCCCGATAATGATAAACAAAGGAGTGCTGTTGATTAGCCTGGCAGACCACACACTAAAACTTAAGATCACAACAAAAAACAAAGGTAGCAATACATCAGTAATCTTTGGTAAAGCTGTTGAATAATTTGCACTGGTTGTCTTGACTTGATCAGGAATAACACTGCTGTCTGCAGCTTGCACACCTTGGTTGAATTTATACACAACTGTTATTCCAATAGAAAGCGATATGACTAATATCAATGCTATTCGTATGTATTCAAACACATCTGCGAAATTTCCTTTTTTGTTTCTCACTTTTTCACGTCTTTCTTTGTGATGTAAGGCATGTTAATCAATGCATACTCAATAATCTTTGCTTTGCTGATTCCAGTATTCTGTTTTTTCTGTTGCAGGATCTCTGCGCTCATTTTGGTTAAGCGTTGTGTCCGTGGTGTTCCACTCATCTTAATCCTCTGATTCTGTTTTTTTGAAGATTCTCATTGCCAGGTGAGCACCATACGTCCAGATAAAATAAATCAGACATAGTGCATTAACACTTAGTAGCCCTATTGCCACTGGCTTGAATGATCCAGGTAAACCTGGATTCAATGTGATCAGGAAAGGATATGTTCCAAGGACAAATGTGTTACCGACTGCAATCAAGAAAAAGAAGCCTTTGATAAATTTCAACTTCTTGTCCTTCATAATTACTGCTGGCACATATAAGAGGAAGGTCATGACAGATAATGATATAATTATTGCAAGCCAATCATTTTTGAGTTCATCACTATGCAAACTATCTCGTATCTCAATAGTAGATGAAAAAAAACCGGCTTCACCAAATGTATTATTACAATATACAATGTAAGGGATAAGACGTGCCGTGCTTGCAAATGAGGAATTAAGATCAATATAGAAATCAACAAGATTACTGTCCATTAACAGTTGCTCTTCAATGAGATGAGTATTGTTTACACCGTAAACATGGATATAACAGACAGTGGTTTCATTGGTCAGAACATGACCTGTACCGTTGAATACATGATAATGAAGGGTAAAAGATTCATCTATTGGGAAATATTCATTCTTTGGTACAACTATTTCGATTCCAGATCCAGGAGTGATCTCTACATTTGTCTGCGAAAAAGGTGGCTCAGCAAAAGCTGATGAAAAGAGCATACAGAAAATTAAAAAATATAGGAGCCACTTCATTTTGGTGGTGCATTCTCCTCCTTATCTTTGTTTTCCATGTAATCAAGCATTCTTTCTGCAAACAGCGGGCTTCTGATTTCCTCAATAGCTTCATCAGCTTTCTCACCGAATTTTTCAGCCATCTTTATTGTCGTTTCGGAATGCTTGTTGGTCATGTATGAAAATGCCATTAATAGAATGATCATCATACCTGCAGTCATGACATAATTACCGTATTTGTCCCACCAGTTCTGTTTTTCTCCACGGATAGCCTGCATCCTTTTTGCAAATCCACGATTAAACCGCTGAGCTTCACGAGCATTCTGTCCGACACCAATAGGCTCTTCGTATGGTTCCAATTTGAATGTTGGAAAAAGGTTCCCTTCTGCATCAGTCTTGTGAACGAAATTACCCTCCTTATCCAATTTTGGAATTGTGTTACCTTCTTCATCCTCTTCAAACTCAATATATTCTTCTTGAGGTAACTGTACTTTCTGGAACCATTCACCAGTACGCATCTTGGTCATTACCCGATAATCATCATCTGCATACTTGACGACCATCAAACATTTACCTTGATCCCTATCAGGAAAATAGTCAGTACTGCTTACACCACTGATAGGACGTTTGATTTTATTAATAATCAAATACACACCAAGCTCTTCATCATCTTTTTCATACGCTTGATATGTCCCCTTAAAAACATGATCATTACCAATCTTATCAAAAAGAATAATACGAACAGTGCGTCCAAGCTCTTTCTGTCTCTTCTTCGTCACAAAATAATCATATGATATGTACCCTACAAAACCGATCACTGCTATTACTGCTATCCATACAAACATTAGAACATCCCTCCGCTATCACTTTGCGGTATGTTGGCATAAGGATTCTTTGATTTCTCCCGATGCTTTTTCATACCACCGTCTTTTGCAATTCGTAATGTAATGAAAAGGATGTCATACAAGTCTGTAGCAATACTGGTAAGATTTGATTCGGTAGGCTCTATATCCCATTTGTCCCAGTTATCTTCAAGTTTGTCTGCATAAATTTCAGCAGCTCTGCTGGCAATATCTTTAAGATCTTCATCAGTAAATGTACTGAACTGCATATGAATCGAAACCCTGGATTTGATTTCACGAATATACTCGCTTGCACCAAGTTCATTCATAACTCTTTTTCGCTTATAATCACGAGTCCACACACCATTTTCATTTTGAATCTCACCAAGAAGGTCATGATATACAGAATCAAGCCATGGACCAGTATCAAGCTCCCATTTACCAGGATCATCACTTTCTAAAGGTGCAGCCTGTTGAATTATCCCTTTCTGTTGCATTGCTTGTGCCATCATATCTCTTGGGTCCATTGTTATCCTCGTAATTCAGCTCCTGTAAAAAACTGCAATCGTCTCTCTATCGGTGTCGGTGTATCTGGTCTGATTAATGTAGGTGTAAATTTGACAAGCTGAGGATTGGAACCGTTCTTCTTTTTCAAAGGTTTCTTTTTTACAGCAAAATTAATTTTAGGAATTTTAGGTGGCTTCGGCAAAGATTTACTAAGAGATTTTGCAATAGAACTTTTACTGATATAAGACGACGTTATAGAGCTACCACCAATTGAACTGCCTGAGCTACCACCTGATCCACTGGAACCGCCATTTCTTAAGGGTTGAGATGACACTGACTTATATGGGATTGTTCCACCCTTCCTGCTCGGAGTTGATGACTTTGACGGCTTGCTTGATGAAGGAATACTGGATGAAAAGGTACTGATTTGCTTTATTGGTGATGATTGAGATGAGGCTGGCTTGCTTGATGACGCCTTTCTACTTGATCTGGATGGAGATATACTTGACTTTGGAGGGGCTCTTGACGAAGCCTTGAATTCTGATGCGCTGATTTCTTTTAGATTCACAGCAAGTTCACCCACACTTTTCCTTGGCCTTAATTGTTCAAGAGCACTGCTTGATCCTCTTGAGCTGACCTTACTCTTGCCTGATTCGACAACTTTACCAATCTCTTTCAACTCAGCAGCTTCAACAATCTCGAATTCCTTTATAGGGACGTTAGTGCCTTTATATCTGAAATATTGGGTAGTTCCTTTTGAACGAAGTAAGGTTTCAGGCTTCAACACAGCTTCAATCTCACTGGTACGTCCAAGTTCCATACGAGGCCCAAGATACGCTAAACGAGGGTCAGAGGATTTATCAATGAAGTCCTGCGATGATTTCAACGGTTTACCTGAAGGAGTATTAACGTCTTTTGCCAGGACTTCTGCAGGGATTCTGCTGACGTCTTTGATATTTGTTACTTTCAAAACATTCGGAGTTAAAATGCCTGGCAATAGTGTCAACTTAACAGGCTGATCCATTGCCATATCAATAAGCCTAAGAAAATAGAGTGAAGTTTCGCCTTCAGGCGTCATATATAACCCTTTCAGTTCAGGATCTGATGATTTTACCTTGAATTCTTTGCCAGGATTAAAATCAGTAGCACTCACAGCCTGAACATTTCCATCTGTACGAGTCGATTCAAATCGTTTCAATGCGTCTGCTGCAGATTTAGTGGTTGGGAAACGCTGTTTCCCAGTGATAACCTCTTTGATAGATACTTCAGGAAGGGGAATTTTTTGTTTTCCAATAGGAACCAGGATACTTCTTACCTTGGATGCAGCAGCTGGTCCTTGAGTCGATAGTAAGAAGGTTGTTGATCCAATCCTTTCAGGAGTTGGATTTCTGATAGTGGATGCCGCATCAACAAGAATCGTTGCTTCAACTGCCTTCTTAACGACAGGCCCTATATATCTGAGTTGAGTACCTCCTACCAAACCGGCTACTGTTACCGCTGCCTGCACATCTTTATCCTTTCTGATCAGATTATATAATTTGACAGGCCGAGGGACACCAAGAAATGTACCTTGGGCAAGTACTTTACCTGTACCTTCGAGTACCGAATTGGGAAATTCAACAAAGCCTTTTGCAAAAGCTTTCCTGCCTTCTTTTGTTGAAGCTGTTTCCTTTACAACACCATAAAATTGTTTGAGATCAGAACTAATTGAATCATCGACACTTTTCATTACCTGTGTTGCCTTCTTTAAAGACTCTGCTGATTCACGAATATTTTTTCGTGTAGGAAGAGATCTGGAAGGTAATTTTTTCAGATTATCAAAGACCTTAGCGCCATAGGCTTTAGCTTTTTGTTTGAATGATTCCTTTGGAACATATCTGAGACCTTCAATGAAATCAGCATCTTGCTTTTCCAGTTTGACGCTCTGCTTAGCCTCAGTATCACGATATCCAACTGTTTCACCTTTACGATCTTTTACCGGCTTCAAGGTCTTATCGGCTGTGCTGATCCGTTTGTTTTTTGCAAGCTCATTCAGTAGCGGCTCGTTTTCAATCGGTGTGTACCGCATACCTTCAATAAAATCTGCATCTTCTTTTTCTAATTTAACGCTTTGCTTAGAAACCGTATCACGATAGCCAACAGTTTCGCCTTGGCTATCAGTGACAGGTTTTAAGGTTTTGATATCCGTGCTTACACGGGTATTCCTGGCAAGTTCTTCCCTCAGAACATCTGTATTTTGCATGATAGAATTCTTTGTTTGTTCTGAGGGCAAGCCTGCCCGTGGGGTTACTGTACGTTCTGTTCGCTTGGTGATATCTCTTGAAGATTGATTGTTAGAAGATTCTTTTTGCCCTGGGACTGATCCATCAACACGGTATGTCACTGTGCCAGTCTCAAGGTTTTGATAATATCGTGTCTTTTTCTCCTCAGCAGTCTTAGCTCTGAATTTGCCAGTGCCATCATCAACAACATTATCCTGCCATTTGCCACCATAATTCCTCCTGGGCCTCAAGGATAAAATTTCGTCATATTCCTTGCCATATACCTCACGAAAACGACTTTGCAGATCAGGTCTCGTCCTAAATATTTCAAGGGTGTTCGGTTCTACCTGCATCCCTTTCGTATAGTATCCGCGATCTATACGGCTCTTAATTCGTCTGCTAACTGTTGCCATGTTTGATATTTCCGACTACCAGAATTCATGCAAATACAAAGGGGTAGATATTCCATGGGAAGGCTCATATAAAAAGATATAGTGTTTAGAGAATATATGTTTTCAAAACACGAAAACTATAAATATAGGTATGTCCACAACTGTCTACATGGCAAAAAAGAAAGAAACCTTTTACAGTGAAGTCACAAAGTTTAGTGGCGAACGGCTGCATATAGAAATTCCTGCCAAAAAAAGAAAAAAGTTTGGTCAAGGCAAACTGGTTAAGGTCTCCTTGGTCGAATAAATCCCCTCTGCAATCCAAATGACAACCATAGCCAGGTTAATTCGGTGTCCAAAGTGCGGTGCGATGCGCCGTGTGTTCTGGGATACAGACACACGCCTGATCGAGAACTGCCTGTCATGTGGTGCAAGAATAAAACTCTAAGAAAATGATCCACTCAACAAGCTGTGACGGCATGTGGTGCGAAACATGCCCTGACCGAGAAAGATGCCAGGAGGCAATGAATGAAGACTCTTGATCAATTCACAGATGAAGAAATTAAGAGTTTGATAAAGGAAGGCCGAGAAAGAACGAGAAGGTATGAAAAGAAATCATTCTCTCGGGATATGAATCCAAAAAGCCTGAGAAACAGGACAATCAGCTTTTTTCAACAGTTGGCAATGTTTATCGCAATCCCTATTTTATTATTTTTCTTACTGGTTGTAAAAATCAGAGAGAGGTTAGACAATGAAAATTCCCGATCAAAGTAACAAATTGAAAGTAATCCTTGAGAAAGTCAAAGGTAAGAATGTCCTTGATATCGGCTGCATTGGTCGTGAGGAATGGATAGGTCATCCTCAATGGACGCATCAAAAGATCTGCGATGTCGCAAAATCAGTCACCGGCATTGATTGCAACAAGGAAGCGGTAGCGATTGCAAGAGCCAGAGGGTACAACATCCACCATGCACGGTATGAAGATTATTATCCTGCTCAGAAGTTTGATATGATTGTGATGCTGGACATGATCGAGCACACAGGAAATCAAAATGATATTCATAAACTTAAACGTCTCCTTAAGCCTGACGGCACGATCCTTATCACGACCCCTAATGCATACAACATTGGGTACTGGATTCAGGTCCTTGCATTAGGTAAAGTCACACAATTCCCGATCAAACCGAATGATTACGAAGGTCATGTCATATTGCATTCAGAACATACCTTGTGGCAGCTTGCCAGAAATCAAGGCTATAAACCAAAAGATGTCAGATTCACCAGCGATTACAAAGCAGGCTCACTATTGTTCAATGTGGTTCGTCGAGTGTTTGATCTTAGACCTCAGTTCAGATCATGTCTGATCATGGAGCTGATGCAATGGGATAAAGGCTTTGCACACAACTATTAGAAAAAGAAAATGTCGAGGAAACCAAACCTATTCATTGTAGGAGAAGCAAAATGTGGTACCACTGCACTGCATGATTTCCTTAGCCAGCACCCTGACATTTTCATGTCACCGACAAAAGAGCCGCACTTTTTCATGCCGTTCAATACCAACACTGAAAAAGAGTACCGCTTTAATTTCAAAGATGCAAAACATGAAGAGTATGTTGGCGAATCAAGCCCTGATTATATCCGGTCAAAGTCTGCAATAGAATCAATCGCACTATTTGACCCATCTGCCAAAATCATTGTCATTTTTAGAGAACCAGTAGATTTCATGCTGAGCCTTCATTCGCAGAATGTTTATAACGGATATGAAAATAGACCATTTATCCATGCTGTTCTTGCAAGCAATCAAAGCAAAGATCCACGGATGAACTACTTACAACGAGCCTGTTATGCGGATCACCTTTCATATGTGTTCTCAAATTTTAACAGGCGATGTGTGAAAATCATTGTTTATGAAGATTTTAAGCAGGACAATGAAGGTACTGTTGCTGACATCTTCAGATTCCTTGGACTCAAACCGCATTCAATCATTTGCAAAAAGATCAATGTCAGAAAAAAGGTACGAAGCCAATCAGTAAGAAAGCTCATTCACTTAGCCTGCAAAGTACCAGGGAAGAATCTGATCCCTCAGAGCATGAGAAATAAGATAGGTATCCAACTTAATGAATGGAATGCAATTGAAACAAAGCCTCCTTTCCTGAAACCTGAATTTAAGGATAAACTCAAGAAACAAATCAGCCCTGAAGTTCACAGATTATCAAAACTCAGCGGAATAGATTTCACAAGGATTTGGGGTTATGTTTAATGACCAACCACCGAATCCCTCTGCACCAAGACGACCATAACACCACCACTGTTGATTTCCTTGAGGCAGGCAAGACCATCCTGGAACGGACACAGGCCTTCAAATACCGTGTGCAAGATGAACTGCTGGCTCCAATTGGCAAATGGCTTGATGATCCAGACTTCATGACAATCGTGGATGATGCCGACAAACCTGACTGGGCAAAACTCAAGGCACAACAACGTTTCAATGACATGGTTGCAGCTCACGAGGCTCTCAAGCAAAAAAGATTGGATGCTAAGAAAGCCAAGGAGATCCGTAGGTACATCAACGGTCTGATTCCACGATCAAAGGGGATGCATATCTGCGCAGGTGCGCAACTGCATTCAACAGACAACATACATGCAGAATTCATTGCTGACCTGGTGGCACCGTTCAGTCCCATTGAACAGCACCGGGCAGAAGTGGCACGAGAGTTTGTCCATGCACTTCAGTTGTCAGTCTCAAACCTGCTCCCCTGGAAGCTCTTGATTACCAGTGATATTCAGGCAGGCGCACAGCAATTCAACACCCTCAACGAATACCATCCCAATGCCAAGGCAGACCGGATCAGTAAATTCCAACATCTCCTGCAGATGGCAAACGATGGTGAAATCAGCCTCGATCAGGAACAACATACCGGTGACATCACGATCACCGGCAAAGACCTTCACGAGGATTACCAGATCATAATCAAAGACCAGGCCGGAAATATAATCCACAAAGACTGGCACCAGGATCTCAGCGATGCACAGAGAACTAAGATCATCGCAGACACGATCCACCGAAAAATAATATGCAAAACAGGTGATCGATAAATGACACGAAAAATTGATTGGTGGGGTACTTTTTACATTACCAACATGCTTACTATGATTGTTCTTACCTTTTATGAGGCCGAGAATCTTATGAATTGCTACATTACCCGAGATTATTGTGTGTGGGTTTGTGATCTCTCTTTCAGGTTATTTGTGTTTATACTCAGTGCAAGCATATTTGCCCTATTTACATTCCACGCAATGATAGACCTTTTTTGTTTAAAGTGGGATGATTTTGATGAAGAAACCAAAGGTGATGAAAAATAGAAGACATAAATAAATTTCCCCAAAAATATATTTGTATTGACATTGAGACGACAGGCTTGAATCCATGGTACAGCGATAAGATTACCTGCATCTGTGCTAAAACAAGCGATGGTGAATATTTTGCCAGAGTTCAATCGCCAAGCGAGGAAGGCGATACAGAACTTGAGCTGATTAAAGAATTCAAAGAATGGCTTGATTCAATTGAAGGTAAATATTTCCTGTTGACCAAGAACGGCAAAGGTTTTGATATCCCTTTCATCATGTCACGCCTTGCAAAGAGGCAAGCGTTAGAATCACTTGCACAACATTATCTCTTGTTGAATGCACCACACTTCGATCTCCAGGAAGTGACCAAGAAAAGAATCTCCTTACAAACCATGGCTGAACTACTGGGCTGCACACCAAAAAGCGGCACCGGTAAGAATGCAATCAAACTCTATAAAGAAAAACATTATGATGAACTGATGGAATACTGCATGCAGGATGTCGAGACAACGATTGAAGTGTTCGAGAAGTGGAGGTCACTTCAAAAATGAAAAGCTTAGTATGCAAGGACTGCGGACATCGAAAGATCAAATCTTATTCAGCCACTCGGTACTGTCGGAAAAGGATTTATCTGACCAAATGCAAAAAGTGCGGATGCGAAGAGCTGAGGAAGCTTTGAATAATGAGAAACCCTAACCCATTCACAGACCAGCAGATCAAATTCCTGGAAGCCATCCGGGACAAAATCAGAGAAATCAATGATCCGCATAAAGATTATGTCAGCCATGAATCTGTTACCTGGTACACTGAACAGCTCAAAGGTTTTGGCAAGATCCCAAAGATTCGTTTTAAACCCAATGCCCAGTCAATCAAAGCTGAGATCATGAGGAGTGCAGGCCTTACAGATTCAATCAGCGAATCCAGGAAGCAAAGCCGCAGAGCCGCCAGAAAAAAACAGGATTACAGACAGAAAAGCCCCAAAAATGATACGCAACGCCTGGCAGACCTGTTTGACAAGATGTGGAATAACATCGCTCTCAAGGCAAAAAAAGCCACGTTCACGATCAGCTACATCAACCGGCTCTTTGCAATGGGACTAATGCCTTTCTCTGATCCAGCCAATCTTCTGCAGAATATTATCGCAGATGAATACGCAGATTACATCAAGGTCGAGCAGGATCAACAGGCGGTCCAGGAGCCGGAACCAACCGAAGAATCAAGCTATGAAAAAGAATTATTGGAGGTTGATTAAGGATAGCGTCAGTAATACGAAAAAGCAGATTATACAGGCAGAATCTCAGAAAACGGCCTCTGCCTTTCAAGAAGCAAGATTGCAAGGTTATTCCTAAATTAACAAAGCAGAAGTTCAACGACAAGAGATACTACCAAATCAAGGAAAAATGCGACAGAAACGCTATGTGGAAGATTGAGGGCATCTTTGGAAAAACAGCTAATTTTTTCAAGGATGTGTTCGGATAATGGTTGATACGGCTCCTTTTTTTCTTCTTATATTCTAAACACCCGAAAAATATATAAATATCCTATACTATCCTATACCTTAGACACACACAAAACAGAAAATGTGTGTGTCACAGGAGGTAATAAATATGAAAAAAAAGAAGTATAGCGTAACCAAAGATTATAAGCACACAAGAGTGAATACAGGTGAAGCATGTATTAAGGAGGGAAAAAAATATAGGTACTTTTTTCCGTTAAACACAAAGAGAAAAATCAAAGGAAAACTGGTTGAGGTAACATATAACAAGCAAGGAAAAATTACTAATTATAAGCGTGTGTGATTAAAATCACACTTTATAAAAACATCAAAATAAAATTAAAGGTGATACAATGAGCAATATACAATTCAGTGCTCCTACACCTCGTTTTATTGCATGGTACTCTTTATCCAAAGATGAGAAAAAAAAAGTTAATGCAAAAATGAGGCAAACTCTTGAACGTGAACTCAAGAAAAGAAATAAAATAAATTAAATATTTATTAGACTGCTTCTAAAGCCAAAATTCACCATATTCAGCCCTTTGCGCCCACTGAATAAAACTCGCTTGGTTGCGAGCCCTTTTTAATCGCAGTTACCTGCCCAAAGAAGCCCCGTCGAGAGCCCATATAGAAGGCATCAAAAATCATTCATTTGCCGGTCAATCTGCTCCCAAGAAATAAAAATTCCGGGAAAACCACTTTTTTGGAAATTTAGAGTTTGGTCGGATGCAGGAATTTTGGACACGGTGAAATTTGGACAAATTTAGGAAATCCAGCATGCTCATAAATTAGGTGATTTGATATGAAAAGACCGGAGTACACAAAGAAAACCCACTCAGATAAGATAGAAGTCAATAGATACAAGATGTACCGGATAACAGACCCACTTCAATTTGCCTATCTATTTTATCCTGCAAAGAATGCAACACACAGAAGAGCAGCTTTTATGGCAATATTCTTTGAAATCAAGAATGCACCAAAGCAGAGGCTGGAATCTTTAGATCATATACCAGACAAGTATGATCTGAGTACATCTACAGTATTAAAGGCAAGAACCAAGATGGTAAGGATTGGTCTGATCAGGAAATGTGGTTACTGGTGGTCATTCTCAAGCGTTTTCAAAAATACACTTGAAAAGCTGATTGAATTGACTGAACAGTTCAAGGCACCCGTTGAAAGGGTTACACAACTTAAAGGTGAGGCAATGTATGTTGAGATGGCAAAAGGTGAACTGAGGAAATCGAACCAGGAGCCAGAGGATGAATTTACATTCGGTTCAGACAGCTCCTGGATCAGCAATAAGAATGAAGATTAATTTGGGATATCTCCGAAAGGTAGATCAGGTTGTTTGAGATGGTTCTCAAGCCGTGTGACACATGCCTTAAAGAATTTCTGATTATGCTCAGCAGTATAACATTTACGGTTCATCTCCATGCAAACTGCCGCAGTTGTGCAAAGGCCACCAAACGGGTCCCATACGACATCACCCGGTTCTGAGGTTGCTTCGATAATATAACGGATCAATTCAAGCGGTTTCTGATTGATATGCAAGGCTTTACCATTCAGCTTTACCCTTTCTTTGCCTCGGATCGCTGGATGTTCCCACACATTAACAATGCCAGTCTTCAGCTTGAATTTACCACGCATCTTTTCCCATTCTTCACCAGTCAGCGGTTTCTTGCCATCCAGTGAATAATAAGGTCTGCCTTCAGGTTTGCCGTGTTCATTGGCATAATCCACCATTTTCTGAAACATCTCTGGCGGGGGGAAATACCATAAATGGCAGTTTGTCAGATATTTCCTGGTTGCTGCATCAGCGACACCACAGGCTTTATTGGATTGATTGAAAGGTATGCCAGCTCTTTTCCACTCGCCACGAAGCCAGTATTTCAATGCAACCTTTTCACCCTCAAATTCCACTTCATTTTTTCGAGTATAATGGGCACAGATCTCAGTCACTACTGGGAATTTACGCATTGTCTTAGAATTTGAATTGCCTGCAATATGTTTCAGGCCTTTGGTCCAGGTATTGATACCTCTATATTCCCAACCATTGGCATCAAGGAGAGGGTGGATTGTTGCCCATCCAATCTCTGTGTTCCAGAACCAAAGCGTAGCATCAGTCCTGGCGTATTTAGACCATGCTTCAATATGTGGCTGGTACCATTCAACAAGACCATCGGGACCCCATGTGTCACCTTCAAAGCTATGCAGTCCAAAGGCACCATCAGAAACTATAACAACAGGAGGCTCCCATTTCTTGTAACATTCAAGAGCATCCTTAAAATCGACCTGTATGTCATCCTTTTCAAAAAAATTCACTATATGATCTCTACTGTTTGAACAGATCACCCTGCTCAGGTTTCTTGGTTATCTCTTTCTCATGACCATGCTCATCTTCAACCTTTACACCTACTTCTTCTTCACCAGCTGCAGAGGCCAACTCAAGCAGTTTTTCATAAGCGGTCTTGTCTTCTGAAGAGATTATCTTGACCCATTCTGCAACAGAGTACCCACAGATCTCTATGCCAAGAACTTTTGTTTTAAATGCTTCAAGGCCGTCATGTTCAATCCGATCCATCTTGGCATAATTGGTATCCAGACGATATTTGAACTGACCCATCAATTCACGGAGTTTATCTTGGTACACATCTTCATATGAATAGGTCTTTCCATCTTCACCCCATCCATTAACAAGATCCTCAGCAGCCTTCATCTCTTTAGCATCACCTTGGAACCTATACCCATTGGTGTTAGTCTGCTGAAGATTTCTTGTTCTGGCTGAAGTATCTTCAGGCTCAAAGATAATATATTTCGGCGGCTGATGATAATGTGTATCCCTTGCCTCTGCAAAACTGATGGCAGTATCAACAAACACATCCAAAATCTTAGGTCTGCCAAAAAAGACCCATTCAGGAAGCCATGCAACCATGCAGAGATTCGTCTGATTATCTGCAAAATGTTTTTGGCTATCCTTGAACCTTGCCGTGATCTCTGTTGCAAGCGGAAACCATGTCTTGATTTCAATGCCTGGTGTTGGCGTGATCTTCCCTTCAAACACAGTATCAGGGAATCCAGGATCTTGCCGAATCCAGTGGCCATATTCTGCAATATGATTCTCAGCGTTCAGCTCGTTCAACACATCACAAGTCTGATATTCAATCATGTTTCCTATCAACGGCGATAGTTTTGAGACCACTTTTGATAAATTAATGGCATATGACAAACTGTCTGGCTTTTTGACATCAACCACATCAACAACCGTCCCACGTAATCTTCGCAAAGTTTCACCGGCTTTGTCAAGGACAGATTTACATGTTATTTCAGTCACATAGACTCCTTTTTGCTTGAGTTTAAACTCAAATTTTCAACCCTTCTTCATATCATGGGTTAAGTTTAAACTCAAGAAGAAGCGTACCTGACTGACCTTTATGGCACAATAGTTGCTAAATTCAGCAGCTTACAACTTTTTTCATCCCACCACTCAATTTTTCACCTGCTGCCTTCCATTAATGATCATAGAGGCAAGAAACCTCTGTTGATCTTACAATCCAACAAGAATGAGGAGGACAGCGAATGGTAGAGTATTACTCAAAATGGCCGGATTATTGCCGGTGTGGAAGCCCTGATCTCGTACCTTGTGATGGAACCATGCAACCGGACCCACACCCTGCAGAGGCAGCGTTCAATCGAAAGTATCCACAATTTGCACGGAAATGTTCCTGGTATCAGTGTGACCGATGCGGATATCGGGCCAGTAGCCCACAGGATGGTTGCCGTATGAAGATGTGCCGGAAATGCGGCGGGCAAGCATGATATTGATTTTCATAGAAAGGAGGAAATCCAATGGCAGAATCCAAAATAGAAACGCTGAAGATGTGTGAGTGCAAAGGTGATGATTGTAAACCCCAGCCTTGCCCTGGCAAGGTTGTCTATCACCAAGACCCTGAATATGATTATGAGTCATATGTATGCCAGTGTGATCATTGCGGTAATAAATTCAAGACTTCAGACAAGCCATCAAAATGCTACAAACAGGTCTGCAAGACTTGTGGCGGTGACGCAGATTTTCCGATCTAACAGTTTCCAATCTTAAACCATCAGACTGAGGCAGGGGCAACCCTGCCTTTTTTTGTCCAGTAGCTCCCCCTACATAGGATATATAGTCTATATATCCGAAATCTTTATATATAAGCATAGCCTACATAGTCTATAAGGCACACCAACACAGATAAGGTGTGCATCAAACAATACGAGGTGTCGAGCCAATGTGGAAAAAAAGAATAATTGAACGTGAATGCGAGTGGAACGGTATTGAAGGGGGTCACTTTGATACCATCAAATATATCGATGTGATTTTCTACTCCATGAAAAATGTCAAAGAAAGAGATGGGTACGTTTCATATGGTGCCGTTGGAGCTGTTGTTGGTGGCAGCGGATCTGTAGGTCTTGCATTAAGCAGTTTAAATGGAACTTTGAAATCAGGGCAAGAAAAAGTCACTGAAGAAGAACTCAATGCAGAGATCATCAAAGCCGCTGAAGAAATCGAAGCAGATCCAGAAAGACATAAGTTCGTACCAGAGCCATATCCAGAATATTATTAAGGTTTTCAAAGTGAGCAAGCGCAAACCATACAATCAAGACGCTGGTTATATTGCCAGCCTCAGATCAGGCAAAGACAAAGGATGGATTGTTATTTATTACGCTAAAGAACAAGGATTCGATGATGTTGATGGTAAATATGCAGTCGTATGTCAGGCTCATAAAACAGTGGTGAATACAACCAGCCTACCAAAAGCACGAGCTGCAATGAAGTGTCCTGACTTTTGTGATGGATGCCGGAAGGCAGTCAGTAAACAATGACACAGAAAACCATCTGCGAGATCCTGGGCCATGACATCGGCATTATCAATGTAGGCAACTGGGTCAAATATCCAGGCTGTACCCAGTGTAAAAAGACAATCCGTGAAATCGAGGATGGAAGATAATATGAGATGCCCTGGCTGCGGTCGAAACACATATTCCAGAGTCAGGCACAACGACAGGTGGGATAAATTCTGGTGTTCCTTTTGCGGAACACAAGAGCCACTCCCACAAACCAAGCTAAAAGGCTATCAATAAAAATCAGATCGAGAAACTTCGTAATTTTCAATCATGATGAGAATGTGGCAGGAAAAAGGCTACCCTTTCCGCGTGAAGCCGTCCTGCACGAAGCTCGACAACAACAAAATCCACAAAAAAACCTATTGAGGTGATCCCATGCAAGCCAACACAAAAAATATAATCGAATTGCCGGTACTGAATCCAAAGATCCAGGCTGGTGCATTGCTCAGCGACAAAACCATCGCAAGCCTATCATACCTGGTAGGTCTCAGTTGCAGTCAGAGGTGGGCAGCATGAATCCCACATATCAGGAGTTGGTCTGGTTGCACCGGAACAGTTACGGGAAAGCGATCAAAATACCAAAAAAGATCCTGCGGTGCGCATTTGCGGTCTTATGCATCGTGACTCCATTTACGAACTGGGTTTTACCCTTCGTGCTGCCAAGGATCAAAGATTTTACAATGAGGTGGAATTAAAAGTGAAATGTGAGCACTGCAATCAAGAAAAAGAAATCACAGAAATCAAAAATTATACTGTCAGATATGAGTCTTGGGAAGCGTACAATTGTTGCTGCGAAGAATGTGCAAAAGCAAGAATAAAAAGCGATCTGGGCATTACTGAGGATGAGATTGTTTCAATAGAATAGGGAGACTGATATCCATGGCTGAACAGATCAATCCCAAAGAACCGGAAAAATACAAGCATCCAGATGAAGATGAATGGAAGAAAGCGAACCCTGGCAAGGAATTCAAACCGTTCGATCCATCCAGAGAAATCAAAGATAGAAAAGAACAAAATCATAGAGGTGATTCAGATTAAACTCAAAGAAATTAGCGATGAAATGAAAACACAGGACAATAGATCAACTAAGAATCCGATATTTGTTGTTTATGACTGGGAAAAATTACCTGCAGATCCAGATTACGTTGATGAATGGGAATATGCCGATCTCTATGATGGTTATAGAGTTATAGGGACAACTAAAGACGATCTTATCAAATATGCAAAGCGAGATGACATGGATTTACCGGATAATGTAGATGAGCTTGATGCTGATGAGTTATTTGAAAAACTCAATGGTGATACAGGGAACCAATGGGCCAAAATACACTATCATGAAGTGAGACGGTTTAAATGTGCTTTTTTCACTGAAAAAGCGGCTCAACAGTATATTGATTCAAACTCTCACAATTTTAATGACCTTCACATTTTTGTGCATGGCCTTGGGGATAATCCAGAGATGCAGGCGGTTCAGAAAGCATTACTTGAAGGCAGATTTACAGAAGGAGGTGATTCAGATTAAACTCAAGAAGATAACAGCTCTTCCCCCACAGCACAGGTTTTATGCCAAAAAAGAATTGATGAAAAAATACAAAGAACTACCACAAAAAATCAGAGTTGAGATTGTGAATCAAGAGACACGAGAGGCATTTGAGAAAGCGGTTGAACGTGAACATCGAAAGCTCAAGAGATCCAGATCCAAATGACATCCCGAAGGAAACCCAAGATCATTGTCCTGTCCCCCACTACATATTGGTCTATGTGTTTTGCCTTACTCGTTAGTTTGATCCTTATCCTGTTTGTGGGATTCAAACTGATCATTGCAGAACCACCCACCAAAATAATTTCCGGTGATTTCAAATACGGTACTGAAAACCTGACCTGCACACAGCTTCGGGGGACATGGTACTGCTGCAAGCAATGGAACTGGGCGACCGTCCAGGATAATGATACCGGCTTACAATACAACACCACCGACTGTGTCCGGGTGGATTTCCAAGAGTGAGAATAAAATAGAGGTAAAAAACAATGAATGCGATCCCTACTGCACGGCCACAGAAA
The DNA here is from genome assembly GCA_963668575.2 of uncultured Desulfobacterium sp. GTDB lineage: Bacteria > Desulfobacterota > Desulfobacteria > Desulfobacterales > Desulfobacteraceae > Desulfocicer. Next base: position 5,218,948 of record OY764894.2, read on the forward strand.
GTGGTCTATTTTGAAAGAATTAATGAAAGCAACGCTATCCTTCAGCATCTTGAGATCATCAAGATTCAGGACAAGATGACACCGTACCTGGATGAGAGATATGAACCGTCAGAGGCTGTTGATGATATCACCCCAGTGGTTGAAGAGATCCTTGAGAACAGGCTCAAAAAAGAAAAGCCAAAACTGATCAGATCTGAGCTGGTCAAATATTTCAAGACCGCTGTTGGCAAGAAGACGCTCCTTAAGACTTTTCAGCGTTTTGATAAAGATGATGTCTATTTGATTGAAAGCCTGATCACACAACTTGAAGCCAGGAAACGTCAGCTCAAGGCAAATTTCAAGTCCGAAACTCCCCAAGGTTAAGGTCATACCTTCATACATGACACACCCTGTTTGTTGCCTCCTGCATTTTCCCTGAATTGCCAGGGAAAAATGTTTGGAGGTGATCCCCCATCGAAACAGCAACAAAAAAACAAAGAAAACAATTTTACAACGATAAATATGCCATGGATCATTTGATGGATCTGGCACACGAGTACCCAATACCTGAAGAGAACGTATATCCGCATGAATGCGAGGTGAATGAATGAAAAAACTAAAAGTTATAACAACAGCCACAGAGATTGAATTTGTAGGAAAGCACAAGCCAGAAATGGAAAAACCAAACTGGCATTATTACGAAACCGAATCTGGCCAGATTTATCATTTCAGGAAAGAACACATGGTCGCAGTCATTGAACTGGATGGCGAAAAAGAATAAGAAATACACGAGGTGATCCGAAAGTGGACGCAAAACTAAAAGCAAGCATCGAGAAACAGATCGAGAACCCTGATTGGGAAAAAATTGAGACACTGGCAGAAAAGAAGCAACAAGAATTGAATGGCATTATCAGCAAAGAAGGTGCGATTCATATTGTCTTGAAGGATTTGTACCCTGATTACACCGTCAAGATGCCTTCTAATGGTGGCAATGAAATCAAAGGTCGGTTAATCAACAAGACCAAACCAAGGGTTGTTGAGACCAAGAAATCAGGCAACACCGTAATCAGGGATGTGTTTATCGCAACCGAAGAAGCTGGTGTTCTGAAAGCAACCTTATGGGGTAAACAGAGAGTTGAACTGTTTGCAGAGATCAACCACAACGATCCAGTTATCCTGAAAGGTGTCAAGATCGGAGCCAAAGACGGTGAATCATACCTGAATTTCTTTGATAACAGCACGGTTGAAAAGGTTGATGACAAAGAGGTCAAGCCAATGGATGAGATGCTTGAAGGGATTGATTTTGATTCTGTTACTAAATCAAAAATCGGAACTGTTGAAGGGTTAATCATCCAGGTCACTGAAAAGGAATACAAAACCTGCCCTATCTGTAATGGTTCGCTTTCAGAGGTTGAAGGAACGTTCCTTTGCAAAAAGGACGGAGAGGTTAAGCCTGAAACCAAGAAAGCAGTGGAGGTTGTGATTAGCAACAAAAACAACCCGGCAATGCAGACAATGCTTTGGCCTGAACAGTTGCAGGAAGTGGATACAGCACCAAAAGCCATGGACAAAATCAAAGCCGTCTGCCGTGTCTATGATAAGAACTATTTTATCAGGGAATCCACACGGAACAATTCTGATCTCAGTGAAGAGGTTCTTATGAAACAGCATCCAAAGAACCTGCGGATGACGGTCTACAGTTTTGAATTGACTCCGACACAGACAGCAACAACTGCAAGCGACGACAAAGATCCGGCACCAATACCAGTCGAAAAGATTGAGGATGCCAACAATTAGGAGAGGCCGCAAGGCTTCTTTTTTTATTTTCATTTAAACTCAATCACCAGCTCCTTGTAATCTCAGAAAACAAGGAGCGTGGTAATGTGATTGAAACAACGGAAAATAATAGCTGGCGAGGGATATGTCCTAACTGCAAAATTAGATTGACATCAAATGATATGCCTTTTGCGAACAGGTGTCCATATTGCAGTGGCTCTATTCCATACCAGCCAGTGAGGTGATCAAAATATCCAAGAAAAAATGCAAAATACATGAAACAGAACTTGTTGAAACATGGTGGGGCGAAAAGGATTTCTGCCCTTATTGTGATGAGGCAGAGTTTGAGAGGTCAATGGCACGAGGTGATTGAACCTCAGAGGGATATCAAATGCAGAAATATATCGTAAGATGGAAAAAATGTTATTCGATAAATGTGATGGCAAAAGACAAAGACGAAGCCATCAAAAAGGCAGATATGAAAGTTGATCAACATTCAGATGAGGTCTTTTTTGATGATTACGAGTACATTGGAGCAGAACTGAACTGAGGTGATATTATGAATATGGACAAACTCTTATCAGAAATAAAGATACTCAAAGAACAGATCAAACAGGGAAACGAGCCTTCATATTTTCATCTGAAAGGCATCAGACAAACAATGAAGATGATTAACGATTATCAGAACAATATTACCTGCACGACAACAATTGAAGAAACAGAAATGTTTCAGAAAATTAAAGATGAATTAGAAATAGACTGAGGTGATTAAAATCGGCGAAGAAAAACAAACAGAAATGAAGTTTGAGCCTGTCTTAAAGTTCAGAGCATATGACTCTGAAAACAAAAAGTTCCATTATTTCAATTTAGATGGTGGTGTAAAAGATTTCATGAGGGCTTCTGAGATCCTCTCCTATATCGAAGAATGGCAACAGTATACAGGAATAAAGGACAAGGACGGCAAAGAAATATATGTAGGAGATTTGGTTATCGCTGCCAACGGAGAAAAATGTATTATTGAGTATGGTTTACATACAGACGATGAATGCAATTCTCATGATAAATGTAGAGGGATAGGTTTCTTTTTCAAGCCTATCAGTAATGGGCAAAGGCAGTTACTTGCAACGCCACACGGAGATACACACTACAAAGTAATTGGGCATATTTTTGAGTAATATTCAGAGGTGATATAGGATGCCAACACAAATAAACTCAATTGAAAATCTTAAGGAAAGGGCTGAAAAGTCCGGGTGTGAATGCTTCATCCAGTTAAACGGGTGTCGGAGCAGCAAGCATATTTCTTATGATAAGGATTCAGGAAAATTCTGGGTATGTCATTACATAGATGGCTCAGACGAATATCTGACAGAAAAAGAGATTATGGACTCGGCGATATCGAATATTGGTAATGCAATGAACAAAGGTGCATTATTTGCGGATGGTGATTAAAATTCCAAGTTACAATCTAACTGACGGCGAAAATAGAGTTCTGCTCACTTTCGCAACCCGTTTCGAAATACCTACCAAGAAGTACACAGATCCCAATGCCAAACTCAAGATTGAATATAGAGGCAAACAAGGTGAACCTGATGCTGATGTATGGGCTATCCTTGATCCGCATGGAAATTGTTACAACAAAGATGAAAAAGATTGGGAATATGAACCGCTTCCATCTAACCGGACTGATGAATTCCTGAAGCGTTGCCGGTTTACACTGAAAGAGGCTTTGGCCATTGTCAAAGAAATAAGGTGATTGAATGGAATTTCCAATTGTAATGCAAGGGAAATGTAAGAATTGCGGTCGCTACTTCAATCTTAGTGGTGAATGGATGGACGACGAATTATGCTCAAAGAAATGTTCTAATGAATATCTTGCCTATGTGAATGGCTGTAAAAGGTGGTGATTAAACTGGGTTATGACATAGAGATGGTTGACAAAGATGGTCAACCTTTGAACGTTGGAAAACATTTTGAAGGAGGTATGATCAGCGACAGCGAAGAGGCAGAGATAAGCATCACATACAATTATGCCTGGTTCTTTTACAAATTCATTGATCCTGAAAAAGGTCTCAGATGGGTCTACGGAAAAAAGGGCAAGGATTGTGTTGATCGAATCCAAAAAGCAATAGGTGAGCTTATGACTACCGGAATGGGAAACGGTGACAAGCCATACAAGGATTACTGGGCTCCTACTCCAGGGAACGTCAAAAGGGTTCTTGATGAACTATTGAGATGGTGCAAACTGCATCCAGAAGGAATATTCAGAGGTGATTAAAATAGGAACTTACGGAATCGGTGTTGAAGAGTTCATGGATGGACATCTACACACCACGAAAAACAAAGTAACAGACAGGTACGGCTTTGAAGATTTCCTGAGGGATTTTGAAGGGGAAGTTTCGGCTCAGACCGTTGCCGATGCCTGGAACAAACTTTCAGAAAAGTATGGGTGGGTTGACACGCTTGAAGCCAAGGAAACACTGATAGGTGAAGAATAATGAGTGTGTTTGACAAAATTACAGATTTAATTGCTGAGGAACTGGAAGAGGTTCCTAAATTATTAGAGCCTGTGGTTTATGGTAGCAAAGGCGGGAGACCTGGAAGTTTAACAAGATGCTATGTGGCGATGAATTATCTCAAAGAGTTTGAACAACAACTTATGTCAAAAATGAAGAAAGAAGAAGTTGATACTGCAAAAGAGATTGCTTCATGTATAATTTTCAATGCGAGCATTCAAGGTGATTAAATGAAATGCAAAAACTGTGGGCATAAGATTGTTGAAAGAGATTATCAATATTGGCACCATCGGAAAAGCAAGGTTCTTAATCCTGAATCAAAAATGTGTATGGTTCTTGGATGTCTCTGTGATTCACCTGAACCAGAATGAGAAAGGCCCTCAAGAGACATGAAGACTGCCGCAGGAAGTTCATTGGGAGGTTTGAGCGGTACGGTCGGAAAACGAATTTCAAAGGCTGGCCTGAAGTGACAGTGTTACTCGTGGATATTAAGTTTGACGAGGGTAGGATTGCAACGGATCATATCTGGATGAATCACACCAAACAGTTCAAAGGGCTCGGTGATCTCCGGGCCGGTGATCTGATCGAGTTCCATGCCCGTGTCCGGGAATACGAAAAAGGATATCGTGGCAGGCGTGATGAATTTGATTACGATTCCAAACCCACTGAGGTTGATTATAAACTCAGCCATCCGACAAAGTTCACAATTGTTGAGAAAGGAGCTGGTGCGATTGTGCCGGTTCCTGATTTTAAACCCAAAAAGGTAGAAATGTATGTGCCAACAAAGCGGATCATGCAACCGCCAGTTCCCAAAGATGATCCTCAGCGGAGCTTGGTAGATTATTGATGAGGTGGAATAGATGAATTATTTAGAAGCTATAGAACAGTGCGTGCAAGGAGACAAAATTCGATGCTCTAAGATGGATGATGGGGAATATATTGAGTTCTGTCAGGATGAAAACAGATTCTGGTGGTGGGATGAGTTTCACCGTGGTCATTGGAGCTACCCTCAAGATGTTTCAGATGATGATTACCGTAGTTGGATTCAGGATGAGTGGGTTGTTTGCAACGATATCCAACCGAAACATTAAAGAATCTTCCTTTCCATAATTCCCTTCATGGCTGTTTCAATTCGGCAGGCCAACCTGGATGATGTTGATTTGATTGTCTCGATGTGGGTTGAGTTCATGCAGAACCATGACCGTATCTTGGTCAATGATAGTGTCCGGTACCGGCATCATATCAAGAAGAGACCTGATGCTGCAGAGGTCTATCGGGAGTTCTTAGTGGATAAGATCAAGTCACCTGATGGCCAGGTCAATATTGCTGAGGTTGATGGTAAGCCGGTCGGCTATTCTTTCATTTTTATCAAAGACAATGTTCCAGTTTTCCGGTTAAAGCGTCTTGGTTATTTCTCTGATATGTATGTGAGGAAAGAATATCGTGGGAAACGGATCGCTTCCAAATTAAAGGTTTCAGCTTTCAGATGGTTCCGTAAACACGGTATCCGGGATATCTCAATCGCTGTGTATCCGGCAAATAATCGGGCCATAGCGATATATGAGCGATGGGGTTTTCAGGCGTTTCATATTGAGATGAGAACCAGGCTATTGTAGGCGGTCTGCCATGGATAGTATTATGAGGGGTTTGAATACTACCCGTTGGGAACCTGTTCCTCAAACCCCTTTCATAAAACAATCCATTTGTTTCTAAGGGCGTTGGTGCCTGGTTGTCCTCACTCATTCCCCTGCATCCTGCTCTGTTCTTCCTTTTCGCACTCTCGTTTGTTTGAAAAGGTATAAACAAACGAGGTGTTTAGTATGAAGAAAGAACAGATCAGTAGAGTCGTGGATGAATGGATAGCGGAAGAAGAGCTTCCAGTTAATGCAAGGTTAATGGTTGATAGGGCCAGCTTGTATGATGGCATGGATGATGATGAGCTTGAAGCATATTTTGAGTTCAGGTCTTGGTTTATGGGGCGTGATTATCAGCTTCTTGAATTGATTCCGAAGCCAGCAAATGAGCGTGACTTTTGGGTGTTTGAAGATGATAACAGCATATCGTTTCCGTTTAGCAGTGCGGACTTTCAAAATGAGCATCCACGGTTCATTGATTATCAGTGGCGGGATCGTCAGGTCTATGAGAAGGTCAAGGATTTGGCTGATACATACAGTGCAATCAGCAACAGTGAAGGTAAGGCGAACACATTACAGCGGTACAGGAATCTGGTTGAAGTCAGGTTTAGAGATAGGGCCGTGTTCTTATTGGACACATTCAAAAAGCATGGTCAGTTGTTGGATCGTGTGAAATGCATGAAGGAAATCAGCCGATTGAATGACAAGGTTCGTAAGTGTAAAGAGGTCTGGAAACAGTTCGCATATGCATCCTAAGTGGGTGCATTTTTTTTGATACAGTTTTTGTGTATGGGTTTCTAAACTCAAGAATTCTTAAGAATTAAACGGTGATAATGAAATGGGGCAGATACGGAAAGCACCAGCAAAACCACATTGGTCTGAAGTTGACCAGTTGGGTTTGGATATAGCGGTGGTGCATAAACAGATGATGGAAATGGCAGATGAGCTTGATAGAATAAGGAAGGCCTTAGCCTTGAAAGCACATCGGGTTGGTAAGAAATATCATGAACTTATGGTTCTGAAAAAAGAGATTGGTCAGTCTTGATGATTTTGATTGGTTTTGGATTTTTTGGTCTTGTTGTTTTTTTTATGAGAGCGGCAAGCAGCTCCGCCAGTTGCACCAGCTCCGCTCCAATGCCTTGAGCGTGTCCCCTGATCGGGACATTGGTAGTGTGGAAATAATGGATGAGAAAGCAGGAATCCACTGAGAGGTCTTTAGTGTGGTCTCTCCTTTGGGACTCCTATGTTGTTGGTAATGGAGATGGATTTATAAAATTTTTGGAGGGAAAATGGTCATGCAGTGAGGCATGATAATGAATGAGTTTGGATTAGATAGCGACAGTTCGTGGAACTATGCCACCCCCTGCACCCCCTCAAGGGGGAACAAAGTTCCTTCCTCCCTTCGGGAGGGGTTTTAAAGGATTTGATTGGTATTTGTAGATAATTAGAGAAAATCAGAGATTTTGATATAGGTGGAGATGATTTGAAATGGATAATATAAGTATTATTAGGTAGTTGTGTGAAATTGATTCTAAGGAAATTCAATTAGGTTGATTAGGATCAATAGGGATAATGGGATGGGGTTAAAGAATAGGTGAATGCTAAGCCTTAATTCCTGGGTGTTTTTCTGTGATGTTGTCCCTCTTTAGGGGTACTTATCTACTGGATTACAACAATATTTATATATTTCCTTTTCGCCACTAAACAGTGGTGATGTCAAATGTATTATAATCCTTTCAGCCATTATTGGGTTCCCCATTACACTCCGTCGAGTGTGTCTATAGGTTCGATGTACGGACTCAAAGAGATCCCTATAGAGCAATATACATTCTCAGATATATCCGGTTCTGGTGGTTCTGTTGACCATACTGGTACCGCCAGAAAATTCCTTGAGGACATCCTTTCGGACAATACACCACCTGATGAATCAGGATTTTTCAGGCTTGATGCAGAGCTTGGCAAGGACCGGGTTGATCTTCTTGTAGATTTGATTGCACAGCAGGAATCCATCAAAAGCAACAACCTGACTGGATTATATCAGGACATTTTCTATTTGGATCGAATGCAGAAAGAGCGTCCGTTCCCTGACAATTACAAGCGAGATCAGATTTGGCTAAAGTTAGTTGAGGATAAACTCAAGCTGTATGATTCTGTCAGAAGAGAGATAAAAGATCATGCAAAAATGGTTTCTTTCCTGTCCAAAGATGTTGTCAATGCGCTCCTTGATCTGAAGCAGAAAAGGAAAGATGGGATGATGTTCGAGTACACACCATCCTCGTTTGATGCATCCAAAGATTGAGGAGATGCTCCGACAGCTTGCCCCGATCATTGGGAATAGCAGGGCTATCATGCTGCGGAAAATGTATCTGATCAAGACAGACCCACGGCAGAAACGGCAGGTTGAAGACCGTATCAGTTTCATACATGCGACTCACGTTGCACCGCATCTTGAAGAGAGTGTAATCCTTCCCCCGCCCAGTAAAGGTGTCTGTGCTGGTGATATTGAGGTCGGCATGGTGGATTATATCGGCACTTCGATGTATCCCTTTCAGCTCCGACTTAAAGATCTTAACCGGCACATGGCGATCATGGGTGCCACTGGTGGCGGTAAGACAACCCTCGCCTTTCAGCTCATCAAGAAGATCCATAACAGCGGCACACCTCTTTTGATTATTGATTGGGAACAGAGTTACAGGCCGCTGGTCAAAGAGATCCCCGGCATTGAAATTTACACCATTGGCAGGGATACTAATCCATTATTCCTGAATCCCATGCAAGTACCGGAAGGCATCAGCCAGGCTGAATATGCTAAAAGTCTTATCAACCTTATGGCTGAAGATTACCTGAGCGGTGCCGGTTCTGATTCCATGATTCTCAGGTACATGATTGATCTGTATAATTCCATAAAGCAACCGACGTTTGACGATCTGAAGCATAAGATCATGCATGAACTGGATACTGAGCGACGAAAAAAAGGCAGGCTTGCAGGCCGTAGCGGTCTTTGGAAGGAGACTGTTGAGCGGATTTTCTGGTTCTTGTCTGTTGGTGCTGTCAGCAAATCACTCTGTACCAGGAAGCATATGCCTATTCATCGGTTGCTGGACCGGACTGTCGTTTTAGAACTTGGCGGTATCAAGTCGCCAAGGGATAGGCGGTTTATTGTGCATCTCTTATTGAATTGGATCACGCTTCATCTTGAGCATCGAGGCATTCAATCAGATCATCTCAAGAATGTTGTGGTGCTTGAAGAGTTTCACAATATTTGCACAAAGCAGGCGTTTGATCCGCTGGTTGAACCGCTTTTTCGGACATGCCGGAAGTACGGTATGGGTTTGATTGCCATAGATCAGACACCATCTGGCATCCCTATTCCTATCTTTGCCAACACCAATGTCAAGATCAGTTTTGCGCTTGGTACCAGTCAGGATGTCAGTGCTGCAGCCAAGGCAATGAATCTTAATGAGCCTCAATATTTGACCATGTTGAATACTGGCGAAGCTATATGCAGTGTCAGGCAAAGCATGGCAGATCCATTCGTGGTGAAGGTCCCTTATGCTGATTATGGGGACTTTATTGATGATTATACTCTGAAAGGGATGATGCAAGACTTTGCAGACGATTCGCACGTAAATATCACTCCACAGGCTCGGGGCTCGTCTTTTCAGTCTCCTCAGAAAGCTGATACCTTTCCCCCCCATACCTCACACTCACGTCAATCATCAGATCCAGGCAAGGTTGATCCGCTGGATAAATGTATGCTCACAGATATCATTAATCATCCATTCGATGGTGTTGATCAAAGGATTAAGCGGCTTGGATTGCATCCGTCGCAGGCAAAAGAGATCACTGACAAGTTGACCAGGCAATGCATCATTAAGCCTGTCACCATCGACAGGAAAAAGCTATTTGAATTCACTGATTTCGGCAGAAATCGTATTCAATTGTATGGATTAAGGATTCCAAAAAGTAAAGGTCGTGGCGGTGTTGAACATGCATATGTTGTGGATGTTGTCATGGCTCACCTTCAAGGTTTGGGTTTTAAACCAAAACAAGAAGTGCAGGATATTGATATTGTTGCTGACTTTACTGGTGGCAAGATCGCCATTGAAGTTGAAACCGGCAAATCCAATATTCACACAAACATCGCAAAAATCTTGAAAACTCAAGTTTCAGGCCGTTTCATTATCACCACTCAAAAAGATACTGAGCTGATTATCAAGCAGATGGCTTCTGTCACTGATGATATCAGCGTTTATCACTTCAAAGACTTCCTCAAGCTCACCCCAGAACACATCACACCGGTTATTCAAACCGTCTAAAACTCAAGAAAACTTGAGAATCAGACAGATGACAAATGCAGTGTAAGGAACTGTCAACAGTACCTGTAGGCCCGCTCCATCAGGAGTCGGGCTTTTCTATTTAGTTTTAAAACCAAGAATCAAATTTCAACGAAAGGAGGTGGCTTATGCCAGTCGATTTCTTTGAGACTGAAGTACGCAAGGCTCAGGATCGGTTCAACCAGACCTTTGGAGTCATGGCTGTATGCAACATTCGAATGCGGCAGTCTGTAATTCTGGCGATTGTTCAGATGGGTCTTTTGCAACGGAAGATTGCAAAGTCCAGAGACAAGGATCTGGTCCGGGAAGAGATCAAGCGATTCGTGAGAGCTCGTGACGTACTCAAGAATGTATTCAACCAAGCAGAACAGGAGATCAACAAACTTAGGGAAAGGAGGAAACAACAATGGCTTACACACCTGAACTCAGCAGAGAGCATTCCTGCACATTACGGCGTATTGCATGGGCAATCGATAAACCGATGACCAAGGCGATGGGTAAAGTGTTTGATTACCTGGCTGGCTTTCTTGATGCTCAGAAAGTCTGTTCCAAATGCAGAGACAAAACCAAATGCAAAGACTGTGCTTTCAACAGGAAAGGAGGTTTTGATGCGGAAGGTAACGAATTACCAGGTGCAGAAGGAATCGTTTGAAGACATGAATGATGCTGGCCGGTTTAATCCATCCCTTGAAATCACATTCAGGGATAAGACCGGCGTGCATACCCATAAGATCAGTGCCGGACATTCAGATGACATTGATGTGTACCGGGAATCGGGTGAGACGTATGTACTGAGCAGAAACTTTGGTCTTGGCTATGTTGGCTTGGAGATCTTCACCGGCACTGATTCCACTGGTGACATGTTCCTGCAAGGTGATCAGGTGAATGAGGTACTTGGTCGTGATGACTTGGCGCCGTTCACAATCATCCGGCGTATGCGCCAGTACATTTACTGACCTTTTTGTTGAACTCAACCAAATGGTGATGAAAGCCCTCTTTGAATCTCAGAGAGGGCTTTTCTTATTTCTAACCCTCAAACAAATGGAGGCGATATCATGAATGATAAAGTGAAAACCGTATTGAACACAATCCTTGACAAGTTCAAGACTGGCGAGATCCCGGAAGCTATAGCGATGGCAAGTTTCCCGATACCAGATCTTCCAAGCAGCAAATGGAGTTTCATGAACCGGACCATCATGTTCCTGTCCGGGACTGGTGATGCTCGTGGATTTCGGCAATGGAAGGAAGCCAACCGGCACGTCAAGAAAGGTTCTAAGGCCATCTACATCATCGTGCCGTGTTTTGGGAAGCAGACAGATGAAGAGACCGGCGAGGAAAAAGAGACGCTCAGGTATTTCAAGGCAATGCCTGTATTCAGGGTTGAAGATAGCGAAGGTGAACCTCTGGATTATCAGATGATCGAGTTGCCTGAGCTGCCGCTGATGCAAGTGGCTGAAGAATGGGGTGTATCGGTCAAAGCCATACCTGGCAACTATCTGTATCGTGGGTATTACTCACCTATGCGTCAGGAGATAGCTCTTGCAACACCTGAAGAGAAAACCTTTTTCCATGAACTGGCGCATGCAGGTCATGACAAGGTGATCGGTGGCCTCACGCCTGGGCAAGATCCTTTTCAAGAAATTGTCGCTGAATTGTCAGCGCAGGCTTTATGCAATCTTGTCGGCAAACAGATGCAGGATACGCTCGGCAATTCGTACCGTTACATTGAGCGGTATGCATCAGAACTAAAACTCAGTCCGCATTCAGCGTGTCTCCGGGTCCTCAACGAGACTGAAAAAGTTTTGAACCTTATCCTGAATGGAGGTGCAAATCATGGACAGGCAGCAGCTTGAAAATAGATGTCAGGAGCATTGGCTCCGGTTAGGGCTCACGAGCGAAGATGCTTTGATGGATTATATCAGAGGAGTCTTTGAAAAGTTTGATCATCAGGCAGATGTCATCATTGAGATCTACAAGCTCGTGCTTCCTGATTGGGATCAGATCGAGATGGTCAATGAACCGCCTGAAGCCGGAAGTCGTCTTTGGAAATTCATTTGTGGTGAGTTTATCCAGTTTGACAAGATGCATCATCCGAATGTGTTCAAAGGCGGTATCTGGATGAACAACGGTTTTTCATCCAACAGCAACCTTGATCCATGGGAACTGAGTTTCAAGAACTGCAAGGTGACCATGGCATAGCCCGCGAAATCATAATTACAATAATCAATGAGAAGCCCTCTGGGATTAGATCCTGGGGGGCTTTTTGTTTTCTAAAAGTTAGGAGGAAGAATCATGACTCAAGAGCAAAAAGAGAAATACCAGGATGTTGAGAGGCTACGGCAGATCATTAAGCAGCTCAAAGGTCAGAAGTTCAGGTTGGATTGCGGTCATCACGTCACGTTCGGTTACTACCTGGGAAACGACATAACCATCAGAAACGGAGCAGAGCCGAAAGTGATCTGTTCTCTGTGCGGATATTAAGGAGGTATTATGCGAAGGATACTCAACGAATCAATAAATCTGGCAATCATGGAAAATGAAAAGTCGGTAACGGATTGGTCACTCTACGATCTGGCTTGGGATCTTTATTGGTGGAGTGATTTTTTTAATATCAGATTTTTCAAGGATGAGCCGGTTCCTGTGCCTGCGATCTCATTTGAGAGCACCAGGGTAACAACTCTCGGTCATTATGTCCTGGGCCGGAACAGTTTCGGCATCCGGGAAAATATCAACATCAACCGGAAGCATCTGAACCGTCCCATGTGGGACATTCTTGCAACGCTCCTTCATGAGCTTTGTCATAGTTGGCAAAATATGTATGGATCTCCAAGTAACTCCTGGTTCCATAACAAGGAATTCAGAAACAAATTATCTGACATGGGAATATTTTGTGACGAGAAAGGTTGCCATATAGGTGTGGGTGATCCCTTTGTTCATATATTAAGGCAGCACGCAGTAGAGTTCAATCTTGAAAAGACTGATAAGGGAAATTTAAAAATACCCCCTCAGCCAAAAAAGAAAGGCAAATCCAAGCTCAAAAAGTGGTCTTGCGGCTGTGGTCAAAATGTTCGTGTAGGAACAAAAGAGTTCCACGCAACCTGCGATCTGTGCAGAGAACCGTTTGTCCTGGTTGAATAACGATTTAGAAAAAGGAGGGGCCGATTGGTCCCTCCTGGTTACCCCCACTATTTTCCGTACATTACATGATTCAAGTATAAGGAGATGAATGTAAAATCAAGCGGCCAAGGGATAGTAGGAGGTCATGCTGGGAAAAGAGGACAAACCCAGCTCATGGGCCGTATTGCTTGATTTTCGTAGTTTGCTTCAATTCGGGGGGCTTATTTCAAGCCCTGGTGTATTATACCAATGATTAGCAGAGAGATTCGATTTTGCGTTTATCCCATTCGATATCAATTTCAAGGCGTTCAATTTTATCACGCCTGATTTGATGTGCAGGGGATTCGATCAGTGTGCCTGGCTTAAATTGTGGCACACGTTCCAGTTTGGCTTTTTGCCGCAGTAAGCACCTTTCACGAGCGTGAAGGCACTCTGCAAGTGAGGGGTCTGGCTCCATAAATATGATTACGTTTTTGGGATTAAATGAAATGGATCAATGAATTCTGGATGATGCTCTTGAAAAAAAGCTCTTCTTTTTTTGACTCTGAGACCTGTCTTTCGGCTTTCTTTCTCAATAAACTCTTTCTCTTTTTTGATCTCAGATTCATTAAGTGGCATTGGGATCAGGCTCTTTTTCCTTAGGCATTCTATGGGATGCCTTATATATAAAGATATATGAATCAAAGAATATAATTTTTTTATAGTCTTTTCCCGAAATAGGATTTTTTCCAAATATTTTATATAATATAAAACCTCAAGAAACTACGTTATGGTGAAAAATCCTTTAAATGTAACCATGGATCAAAAATATTATGGGCTGCTTGAAGAAATTGCAAAGGCTGATCCGACATACATTTATGGCAGGACAAATAGACCAAATTGCAAAAGGATCACTGAGGATTCATGGCGGTTATTACATGCTATCAAAACAAGAAGGATTATTTTTCTATGCCTGCCTATAAGCCAAGATTTTGAACAGGATGAACTTGAGGATATAATCAAATTGTTGGAGGGGAATCAGGCACATGAGATTTCTCATTGATGAATCAGTGACGCAGACTGATATCTGGCGGCAGAAATTTGAAAGAGATATGCAGTCAGAATCAGAGGATTAATTCATTTTCGAGCGGCTTTTTCTTTCTTTAGATCCTTGATGGTTTTCTTATTGAATTTGATGATCGATTTTTCCAAATCCCGCTGTTTATCATAGATATGTTTCATCTTGATCAGGTTTTTATGGGCTATATGCAGATGTGACAGTGCATCTGATGGATAGTGGCTTTTCAAGTTTTGAATCGCCTTGTATATGAGTTGGTTGAAGGATCTGGTGAATTCTGTGATTGTTGACTCATATCGGTTCATGAAGTCCAGGGCTTTCAGCATGGTTTTCTGGTATTGGATTTCTTCAAAGATTGCAGCTTGGTTCTTTTTGTTTTTTCTTTCTTTTGCATGTTGCAGTCGTTTTTCCAGTTCAGGGATATCTCTGCGGTGGATCTTGGAGTATGCCAGAATATGGGTTCTGATGGTGTTGAGTCCTTTTTGCAAGATTCTTTCATCATTATAGATGGCTCTGAGCGTGGCGACCATTTGTGTCTGTTCTTGTTGTTGCAGGCTGTTTCCATGGGCTTTGACCGTCTGGATCATGCTTTTCAGGTAATCCTCGATCTCTGCCAGGGTTTTCAGCTCTACCTTGGTCACTTTCATGGTCTGTTTCTTGATCTGTCGGTTTTGTTGTTTGTCCTCTTTGATCTCCTGGTCGATTTCTGCATCATCCGGCGATGTGAATCTTGTCTGTTTCAGTTCATTTGCAGCTTCGTTTGGATCTCGTGCATGTCTGAAGAACCCTGTCACTGATTTCCAGAGCGCAAATATGAACATGATCAACAGGATTGCATTCAGCGGTGGGAATATATCAGCCAGGTTCTCATAGATTGTTGGGCTGACTGCCCACAAAGAGATATAGACAAGGGCATAGCCGATGCAGAGTGACTGGCTTTTTTTCATGCCGTAACCTCTCATAAGGCCAAAGACCACAAAGAAAACTGCAATGAAGATCAGGGCGGCTCCGAGCAACCCAAGTCCTTGCAAGGACAGGTGCAACCAACCTCGATATATTGAATAGTAAGTGCCAATGGTCATCATCAGAGCCGTTGATGTGATCAGCACTCTGAGGTGTCTGCTTTCCTTGAATCGTTGTTTGAGTGCAATCCCTACGATTGACCAGAAAAAGAACAATAGCAACGTGAATATGATCCAGTCTTCATACTGGCTAATGAAAGGACCAGGCTTGATACGGTTGAAAGGATCAAGCATTGATATGGATGCCATGGATAGATTTCTGGGATTTGAAGTATATAAAATTTTGGTGGTGTTTTGGTTGTTAATGTAAGGGGTACGCTAAGTATATAAATAACCTTCAGTAGTGCAATTTTTTTGCACTTCATAACCTCTCAGAGACAAAAGAGAAATCAAAAAACAACCTCAAAAAATAGACTTGTCTAATTTTTAGACAAGTTAAAGTGTCCTTTATAAATCTCGACGACAGAGGGGACTTGTCTAATTTTTAGGCAAGTCCAAAAAATAGGGTATGTAGTAGTAGTAAGTAGTCGAAACATTAGACAACTACTACTACTATGAACCATAAGTGTAAGTAAAAAATGGACTTGTCTAATTTTCCGACAAGTCTTTTTAAATACCGATTCTTAAGAATAGAAATGTATTTATATGAAATGTAGCACACTGTATTACATGGAAAGAAAACGGCCTGTTATTTCGATAACAGTTGATCCAAAATTATTGAAGATAATAGATTCAAAAGTGGATGAAAAGGTATTTCACAATCGTAGTCATGCATTTGAATTCGCTATATTACAATTAATGAAGAATGAGGAGCTGAAGAATCAAGCTGAACAGGATGCATAAAAAAAGACCTGGGCTGCCGCCCAAGCCTGATCCCTCTGCACTCATTAGAATGAGCGCGGTACGCAAGCCAATACGTACCAAACTACATTAAAGCAGCTTAGTGTATTCTAAGCTGCTGATGTATTTAAATTTTTTGTTTTATTGAGGTGGTTATTATTACAGACAAGAACAAGGACAAGATAATTCAACTATATGAACCATTCATAGGTAATTTTGTAGTAGTTGAAAGAAAGAACCAGAAAAAAGCAATTGGAATTCTTAAATCAATCACTCCTGATCAAAAACTTTTGATTTATGGCAAATATATGACATGGATCGTAGATCCTTCTGAAGTTACTGATTTTTCTGCAAGACCTGACAAATTTTCAAATCAAAAAAGAGGTGGTTTTAATTAATCGTGACCTAATCAAAACCACCATTCAAATCTTAAAGAGTCCTGAACTTAAAAATATCACTAAATTTGATTTATTCGGTGAACTGATCCAACGTATTACTGATAAAAGGTCAGCTCCGATTATATATTGTATCTCAAAATTAAAGTTTTCTACTCCGCAGGAAATCAAAAAGTACACACATATTCTTTCCAGGGATACTATTCATTATCATGTTGGCAAACTAATCAATCTTGGGCTTATCGATACTATAGGTTCGTATTCTCGTAATTATGAAATGTATCACGATTTCTGGAAAACTAAACATAACAATACACATAGCGAACCTATGTTCTATATTACCACTAAGTTACTTGATGAAATCGTTGAAAATCTAGATCACATATTCTCATGTCATTTCAAGAATGCATATATAAAAGCATTTGAGAAAAGAGGCATAGAGTTTGATGCACACCTTAAAGAAAAAGAGGCTGAAAAAGCAGCTATGGAAACAGCAGTTAAGAATGATCTTATCCAAACAATAGGTGTCTGCTGTGAGTGTGAGAGAATAATACAACAGAACAAAAACCAAAAAGTTTCTTACGAGTTCTTTGAAGGAAAACTCTATTGCAAATCTTGTATAAAAGAAATGGGGGCTAATGGTACTTTGTCTGAGATCTTAAAGCAGAAAAAAGCTAAAGTAAACCAGTGACACAAATGGACGCCCAGCAACAAATAGATACATTCATAGATTTTTTTAATAGAGAATATATTGAGGAAATTCTTGAAGCCTCACGGTTAGGAACTGATTGTATCACTTTTGATTTTAACAACCTTTCACAATTTAATCTTGACCTCTCTGATGATCTTCTTGAAGAACCAGAAGAAGTGATAAGAGCAGCAGGTATTGCAATAGAACAATTCGATTGCCCTGGTTCAAATAAATTTCAAATATTAATAAAAAACCTACCTCCTTCATGTAAATGTTCAATCGCTGCAAAAAGAAGCTCAAACTTTGATAAGCTTCTAACTTTTGAAGGTGTGATTAGAGCAAAAACACCTGTACTTTCAAATGTAAGGAGGTCTCGATTTGAATGTCCAAGTTGCGGTAATATTATTCCTGTGATTCAGACAGGAGAAAAATTTAACCAACCATCACGTTGCGGTTGTGGTCGTAAAGGAAAGTTCAAATACTTAGAACAATATGAAGAATTAACTGATGTACAAAGACTTTCGCTTGAAGAGTTACCTGAAAATGTTAAAGGACACGGACAGCCACAAAAACTTAAAGTGGAACTTATCGGAAAATTAGTTGATCCAAAATTTGAACCTAAATTTAATCCAGGGGCCAAAGTGCTTATCAACGGAATTCTAACGAAACTTCCAGTCAAACTCAAATCAGGGGCGCAGAGCACAGACTATGATTTCCTTTTGAGAGCAGTGTATATGGAAAATATTGATAGTAATGAAATTGACGTTACTCTTTCAAATAAAGATCGTAAAGAAATTGAAGCAATTGCCAAAGATCCAAATTATCTGAAGATCCTTAAGAAATCTTTTGCACCAAGTATTGAAGGTCATGATAAAATTAAAGAAGGTATCCTTGCACAGATTGCAGGTGGTGTTAGAAGAATAAGGGGAGATGGGCATGTCGAAAGAGGTGATATCCATATTCTCTTAATTGGTGATCCTGGCGCAGGAAAATCTCAAATTCTAAGAAGAGTATCAACAATTATTCCGTCTGCTCGTGAGGCAAATGGGAAAGGAGCAACAGGCGCAGGCCTTGCAGCTTCTGTTCAAAAGGATGAATTTCTTGGAGGATGGACTTTTCAAGCTGGAACCCTTGTCCTTGCACATAAGACCCTTGCAATTATAGATGAGTTCGACAAAATGGGGAAAGAAGACCGTGAATATTTGCACGAGATTCTTGAACAACAAACAGTGACTTTATCTAAAGCAGGAGTGCAGGCCAAACTAAAAGCTGAAAGTTCACTACTTGCAGCCGCTAACCCAAAATTTGGAAGGTTTGATCCATATGCAAATACCCTTGCAGAACAAATAGACCTCCCCCCTACTTTGATTGATCGTTTTGAATTGATATTCCCTATCAGAGATAAAAGAGATTCTGTTCGAGATGAGAAAATAGCTCGAAAAATGCTTGACTTCAGTATTGATGAGGATTCTACCCCCCAATTAGATACTGTCCTTCTTGCAAAATATTTATCATACGCCAAAACATTCAAACCAATCCTTACAGATCAATGTAAAGAAAAATTATTGGACTATTATTTGAAAATACGAGGAAATTATTCTTCAGATAATGATCTCAAAAATGTCCCCTTATCTGCAAGACAATTAGCAAGCCTCATGAATTTAACAAAAGCATTTGCAAAATTAAGACTTTCTCATAATGCAAATGTAGGCGATGCTCAAAGAGCCATAGACATATTAGACTATTGCCTCAAACAAATCGCTTTTGACCATGAAACTGGAACAGTTGATATTGATCGCATCTCATCAAATATATCTGGATCTCAAAGAAATAATCTTACACTTATAAAAAAAATAATTAGAAATCTGGTAGATAAGATTGGCAATAATATTCCTCTGCAAGATATTGTCGATGAAGCTGACAAAGAAAACATTAGTGAGGATAAGCTGGAGGAAGCAATTAATCTCCTCAAAAAAAATGGAGTAATACATGAACCAAAGCGAGGATTTATCCAAGAAATAAGGTGATTTGAATGAATGGACTAATAAGCCTAGACCAAAAATATGATCCCGAGTCTATCAAAAATTACTGGATCAAAAGAACGAGAAAAGAATTGAAAGGACGTATTTTTTCAAGCATATTGAACCAATATGGTGTATTTTTTTGTGCAAATTGCGGCAGAACTATCACCGATCAACAAATATCAGTTTCAAGAATTGATAATAATGTTGGTGAATATATCTGCATCTGCCAGCTTTGGAAATATTGTAAAGGCAACCACATCATCAGAGTCAAAGGTAAACCAATAGATTATAGAACCTTGATTTACAAATAACCCTTCCCTCTCTCCCCGCCACCCCTCTCACCCATCCTACACAAAACAAACCCGCACCTGCATAAATGCGCATGTGCATAAAAAAATGAGGTACAACCATGAAAACCCACTTTAACCACGCAGGACATAATAGCCTGGCCTACCTACGAGGCGACAAAATACCGAGAAGCACCAGAACAATGCCAAAAATCAATGATGAACCATGCCAGAAAACAGAGCCAGCCGATCAATAGCGCACCTCCGTGGCGAAACAAACTATAAACCGCCAAAAAAATACAAACATCAATACCGGAGAGCCAACGTTTTCCATCCTACCCATGATGAAATCATGCAATGGGGAAGCTGTGCCGTCAAACTCGGAACAATCGCAAAACCACCATCATACAAACCAAGCTTCCCATACTACCTGGAACAATACATAAAATTCCTGAAAAGCCAAAGAGGTGAATAAGATCCCTGAAGACAACATTATGCGAGACGATATAGGCAGACCTATCAAACGAGGCCTGCCTCTGAATAAAACAAACCTGACAACGAATGAGATGGATGCATACATGCTCGACATCAACACAGACGAAATATGAACCCCCAACAAACCCTCGGAAGACACCTGGGATATATAACTCATCCAGACCAGTGCATAAGGCCTTCAAAAACAATCGAAATTTCCCCAGGAGTCTTCCAGGAAACCAAAACAGAATACTGCGATAACTGCCCGGAACTTCATCGGTGTGAACTGATCCATTGGTTCCAATACTGCCACAAGCCTACATGCGAAGGATGCCACCTCAACGGCTTTTGCATGAAAGGATGTGAAGATTTCCAGTGTGCAAAAGATCTGACTGGCTCCTGTATCACAACCAAATGCAGCAGGTATAACCACGCCGGTAACTGCATCCACAATCCCAATCATAGAACATCCATAATCCAGAAAACTTGCTCAGACCAGCAAGAGCAAGTTTAGAGGTAATCCAATGACGCAAGCCACAATATTTGATTTTGAGCCTGAAAAAATAAAGCATCGCCAAGATAAACAAGATGAAGATGAGAGAGTAATGACTTATCTCAGTTCATTATCAGCGGAACAAATCAAAAATAGACTGATAGAAAGTGGAGGCCATCCAAAGCCCGAATGGGGGGATGGTGAAACATGGCGTTTCTATTACTTGGACGAATGCAGGCGTAGAGGAACAAAACTTCTGGGACAGCTTGGCTGGCCAATAGATGAAAAATCAGAATATGTTAATCTTCATACAGGTTGTATTCAAACACTGTGGGAAGTGGCAACCTCTTGTGGATACTTTGCAGATTGCCATACAATTCCAGATCAAGTCTGGTCTGTAATTGAAGATTGGGAACCATACGATCCCACGAAACCAAATACCTACTTAATCCAATACCTGACTGGAGAATTGGAAAGACTTTATCAAATAAAATCCAAAAAGAAGCTGGATTCATACCAAAAATCTGAGCTGAAAAAGATTCCTGAATACGAGAAATTGATTCAAGAAGAGAAACTCAGAGGTGATCCAAATAAGTAACAGACTCTTATTGTGCGCCTGCTGCGGAGCATATATCCGTATCCTGAGATCTCGTGAAAAAGATCATCCAAACAAACCAACTGCTTGCTATGGAGGTCATGACTTTAATCAATTAATCTGCAGAAAATGTGCTGAAAAAGAAAGTGTGTGGGATGACAAATGGAAATGTTGGGTAAGAATTCCTTTTGATAGATCAGTCAAATGCCTTCCACAAGGTGATATACTTAATCTGGATGATTCCCCTTTGATAAAAAAATGATTCCCCCTGCCTGGTTCCTCGAAATCCGACCATTCAAATCTGTTGTTGACGTAATCATGAACATACCGCTGACAATGATCTTTGATGAAGGTGAAGTCTATGCAACTTTCCAAGATCTCAAGAACCCAAGTCTTCAAAAAAGCATGGTCCGAAAACTGAAAAAATTCCAAAAGCTGGAACCATTTACCGGAGATCCCGATTGGCTGGAAGGACCAAGGATAGGATACTGTTATTATGAACATAGCTCCAGAAAACAAGCATACAGGAAAAGAATGACCTTGAAAGCAAAATTTCCAAATCATCGAGGGATTCTTTTATCTGCAAGACAAATAAGCCAGAAGGATTTCCTATCAAAAATCAAACTTACCAGTGATATCACAAGAGCCTTGAAAAAGAATGGTTTCAAAAATCTTAAACACCTCTGGCAGGTCTGCAATAACCCAAGACTCGAAATCCCTGAACCGCAAAAAAGCCTCACCCTCTTCATGAGGTGAGGCCATATTAAAAAGAAAACACAACAACCAACCAAAGAAAATTCCCAATTCAAACACCCACTACCCAGGCAATGGCTCAGACCATACCTGTTCGCACTGTCAGACATGTTCGATGGCAGGTGGTGGTACTGGACCCGGACAATTGAGAAAGGCAGACCGCTTGATGAACCCATCCCACGGATAGATTTTGACAGCTTCCCGAATCCTGAAACTGCCAAGACTATCAAAGACTGCATCCGGTTCATGAATGCAAAAGGCCATGGATCAAGGGAATCATGGAATGCCTTCATCGAATGGATCTTGTGGGGTTTAGGCGCTGCAGTCCAATCAGAATTTCCAACCAGAGTCACTGAAGAGATATCCTGGTACTGGTACAAGACCTTCAACCTCGGACTGATGATGAAATTTCCATGTGATTATATGGCCTGGGGCTCATGCGAGATTGCAGGAATGGCACATAAAGGTAACGGCAACGGCTATTTCCCAACACCGCAACACGTCGTCAAGATGATGGTACAGATGACCATGACCGAAGCTGACAAAACCAAGAAAGTATGTGATCCCTGCCTTGGAACCGGAGTCATGGTTTTGGAAGCATCCAATTATAGCCTACGACTCTACGGCCAAGAAATCAGCCTGGAAATGGTGAAAATGGCAACTGTCAACGCCTTCCTCTACATACCCTGGCTTGCACACCCTGCAACCGGCCTGATCGACTGGAATACTGCCAAGGATTACGAGGATGCTCTTCAGAAAATAGAAGGATGGAAACGCAGCAACCAACAGATCCTGCAACTGGATTATAAACCCAAATCAAACAGACTGGATTGCTGGATCTGAATCTTAACCTGACACCTCAACAACAACCTCCCTGCCGATCTCATCAAAACCCCTTAATTTAATCATACGACTGAGATCAGCACCAAGGACACTATCACCCACCTTATTCTGAAATCGCCTTAAATCAAGGGAAAATGACCTCTGAGAACTACACACACGCACTGGCCCCACTGATGCAGAAAAAGACTCACGAGAACCATCGGGAACCTTCCAGACAAACAAAGAGATTGCCTTGGCAAACTTATTCTTCTTCTCAACAACCACGTCAGCCGATGCAATGGTCACAGCCACACCATTGACCTCAGTAACCCGAACCGAAAGAAATCCATCCTCATCCGCTGTAATGGACGCTACTACCTTGGCACCCTTGGACAACCTCCGCATTTCCTGAATCTGCGCCTCTGAATACCGTACCAGCACATAACAAAGAATCCGGCCAGACCCATCACGACCCTCTACAGACTGAACAATACCCCTTTCAACATCCAAAACTACACCGCTGGCAAACCTCCGCAGAGAATCATCTACAACACGGTGGGCACTATGAGGGCTACCAGTCACACGGTCTGTATAGCGATGATCATACCGGACATTGATTGCACCAAGAATCTGACGGACGACATCATCAATGGCAGATCTCCGGGCATCATGAAGACTGCCAGACGGCGCACTGACACCCGCAAAATGACCTGAAGGCACCGATTTCACAAACTCAGGTACCACCAGACCACCCATAGACACCCTAACCTCAGCAACCTCTTCCTTGACAGGAACCGTATCAGCACCATCCGCTGCCGGTGGACTGCCAGTTATCAAGTTCCCAAGCAGCCCAATAATCCCAAAGGCAAGCCTGAAATATCCCCCAAGCCCATCAAGCGCTTCCATCATCGCCACCACCATCACCCATTCCCTGGCGAACATCACGCTTCAAATCATCAAGCAACCGCTCAGCCTTTGCTTTGGCTTCAACTCGCCCCTCTGATTGAAAACGATCCCGCAACTTGCGTAGCACATCAGCCTTGGCATGGAGATAGTCAGCCTTAGACATCTCCAAGCAAACCCACACATTAAACGTGGATCGCATGGCAGTGGGACTGAATAGCTCTTCATAATAGAGATCCTTCTGCCGAACTCCCTGCATATGCAGATTGTCAGTGAATGCAGCAACACCGTCAGATACATACCGCTCAATGCCTGACAACCCCACATTTTCACCTTGTGCAAAGGAAGAAAATTCAACCCTGATGAACTGTGATACCGACTGAACAGCAACCTTGAGAGCCTCAGCATTGGCACAACGGATTGTGACCGGATAATCAGACCCGTTCAGGTACCCACCAGAAAAATAAACCTTACCATCCTTTTCAAACACTGTCTCTGTTGTCCAAGACGGCCTGCCGTCATCTTCAGAGGTACGCACAATGGGACTACGCTGTGATCTATACGCATCCACAGTGGAATCCGGCACTGGCCCCGGCTTCACTTCAACCTTTTTCCCCGCACATCCGGTCATACACACAGACAACACCATCACCAACCCTATGCAAATGCAGATCAATGCATGTATGCAGATACGAATCTGCGCACTTGCGCACCTACGCACATCCAAACCCCAAAGCCTCTGAATTCTTGAGTTTAAAACCAACTCTAACTGTCTGTTATCCATAAGAAAAACCCTCCTTTCGTGTTTATCTCATACCTACCGAAAGAAGGGTCAGAATGTCAAGCAGAAAATGCGTAAATATGCAATTATTTCAATAATTTATCTTGAGTTTAAACTCAAATTAGTCTTTCCTTGAAAAGAGATCCAGTACAAATTCAACACTCTCAGTCCTCATGACTTTCCAGAGAATCGGCTTGATGGTGAAATCCATGTGTGTCTCTATGGGCCGGTCCTTGAACTGACCAGGATCAATAGAGTGTGCATAGAACTTGACATCGAATTCTTTGAGTTCGTTCTTCTCCAATAGAACCTGTTCTAAGAAGACCATCAGATCTTTGCGGAATTTCTGGGACTCTTTGTAAAAACCTTTCAACCATTTAGAGACCACTTCACCAAGCACTTTCAGATGATCGTCGGTGAATTCATGATCAACATCAGCGAATGCAATCTCTATGAGCCTGTCAACTCCCACTGGGAGCCTGCGCTCAAAAGCCTTCTTGCTGTAAACCCTCAGCAGCTCATCACCTTTGAGTCCGATCTCAAGAATTTCATCCAGGTCATCAAGCTCTGCCCTGAGTTCTGGCGAAGCATCACGCATCGCCTGCCCACGCATCTTTAATTGAGAATCTGCAATAATCAAATCAGCAAGCTCATCACCATCAGCCTGACCAGACTTAATAAACTTTCGGATTGATTTCAGCTCCTCATCAGTTAGATCTTCATCATCAAGGAACCGAGCAACTAAGCTATCATATTCTTCTTTGTTCATCATAACTCCTTTAGGCCGCAGCCAGTTCCTTTAATTTCATCAGCGACTTATTACGAATCTGATGTACCCTTGATTCATCTCGATTGATCACCTTGCTTATTTCTTTCTGAGTCATGCCTTCAATATAATAAAGTTCTATTACAAGCCGATCACGGTCACTGAGCTTATCTAAAAGCAACCTCAGCGAAACTTTAGTAAATGTATCATCTTTAAACTTGACAGCCTCTTCTTCAAGCCTACGCACGATATACTTATCATCTAAATATTTCATATTTACTGGATTTTTTTTCGTGTTGATATTGTGAAGGCCTTGCTTATTCTCAAGCTTCCATTCTTTCAGAACAGTGTATTTGATTGAAGCACGAATGTATTCCTTGAAATCACCAGATTTAGGAGGGTAATTCCGTAAGCCTTCAATAAGCCCGATAATAGCTTCATTCTCTGCAACCCCTTTTGCGATCACATTCATGGCATGGAAAATATTCTGTCCAATCTTGTATGCGTACTTCTTCCACCTCTCAAAAAGCGTCCTTTCAGCTTTCTGAGTGACAACCTTATCCCCTTGCCGATGTAAAGCTATCAGCTCTTCATCATTTAATTCATTATAATTTGTATTCCGATTCAATTTTTCCACTCCACGATGCCATCTATGATTTAGGAAAATACCATCCACTCAACCGAAGGAGGTTACCAATGTCAGAAGAATATTTCAAGCAAAATATAGGCCAAAAAAACCATTCTCTCCTGAAAAATCAATCAGTTATCTTAGATGGTGATGATAAAGAACCCATCAAAACAATTACCGAAACCAGGGTTAAGGATAATAATGGTCAATACGCAACCACGACCCAACTCCACTATAGCACTGCAGCCGATGGCCGTATCCTGCCAACCACTCAATTCATGGCAAAAAGCTGGACAGATGAAAAGGTACCCCCAGACAGATACGGTGAATGTATCAACCCTTTCGGCCTCCACGAACACCGTGTTGTCTACATAGATATTGATGGAATCATTACAGAATTGGGCAACGTGCTCTGCACCGAATGTGCTGAGTACCAGGCTGACAGGATCGATTACGCAAAATCTTGGAAATGTCTCTGGGGCCTGCTCTGGAACCCGGACATCTACTGATCACCAAAGATCAGGAAAGGAGCCACATACCATATGAACGATTATGACATCGACTATGACAGATATACCTTTGAAATCATCGATCTGCTTGAAGATGCAGGAATGACAGACCAGGAAGAATACCCTGAACTATCCGTTGCCTGTGATATTGCCAAAAACACTGCCTGCACTGACTACATCAATGGAATCCTTCAGGAACATCCATGGATCGTGAACGAAGCCAGGCAACGAATCAAGAACAATCCATACATGCCATTACCCAAAGGCGAAGAATTAAACCGCCTCAAAGGGCCGCTCCAACTGGGCCAGATCAATTACAACCTCGATAAAGCTTGCATTGATCCATTGGATTTTACCAGAGGTATGATGATCCTTGGTGAAACCGGCTCTGGCAAAACATACTTCACCATGAAACTTCTCAACGATCTGCTGAGCATACCCCTCAACCAACGAGGCTTCAACATCCTCATCATCCAGGTTGCCAAGAGGGATGCTGACTTCATGTTGCACCAGCACCCACACATTCGACTGATCGAATGGGAACACCTCAGAAGAAATATCTTTGAGATCGAGGAATGGGACAACCCAGAGGCTAAGCTCAACCATGCAGTCTCCATCTTCTCTGCATCCAACTACCTGATGAGCATGACCCAACCGATCCTGAATGAATGTGTGGATCTGTGCAGGAAACGAAAAAAGACTATCACCTTCGATAATCTCTTCCAGGCAGTGACCATCGCAAAAGGCAAACTCGATTCTGAAGGGTTTGAAACCAAGAATGCAGCCGGGAAACTGAAACTCAGACTTGCAGAGTTCATGAAGAAACCGCAGCTCAACACACCGAGAGGTTTCAGGATCGACAAGTTCTGGTCTAAGCATGACATCATCCTGAATGCCATGGATGAGACCAATGAATACATCCACAATACGGCAATCACTGATATCTTGATCAGTCTGCAACGGTATTACGAGACAACCCCTGTCCATCCTACAAGACTCAGAACACTGATTGTCATTGACGAATGCAGAGCACTGTTTCCAGTTAAACAGAATAATTATGACCATGATGCAGACAAATTCATGGAACGGTTTGTCACCACCAGAAGATCTGCAGGTATCGGACTCATTACTGTCACCCAAGAACCGCAATCAGTCACAAGCTGGCTGACCAATAATGCAGCTTACTTCCTGACCTTTCCAATCGCTGGCGAAGCCTTGGATGCAGTCAAAAAGTTCCAGAACCTCACCGATGAACAAATCAGCTACATTTTCAAACTGCCGGAAAAGGGAACAGCAATCGTCCGGGACCGCAGATTTCCAAGACCATACATCCTGCAAGTCCCCGGAGACCTGCAAGTGACCACGATCACCAGAGAACAGACCAAAGCCCTCATGGAACCAATCATTAAGGAAATGCACCGAGCCCTCGGTATTCCCGCTCAAACAACTCAGGCAACCCATAGACTGCCTAAACCCATAGACCAATTTCCAGAACAACAGCAGGAACACCAGTTAATTATGATTGGCAAACAAATCATGGAATACCTCATAGAATTCCCTTTCAGCATCTACACAGATGTCAGAGACAAACTCAGCCTGGGTGATCAGGCGAAGAAAGCCATACAACACCTTCAGGCAAATGGTCTGATTGAAATCCAGAAGATAAGAAATAAACCCAGTGGAGGTGTGAACCCTCAGTTCCTGATCCTGACAGAGAAAGCACAGGATTTCATGAAAATTCCCAAAAAAAGAAGGATCAAGCCTTCGCATTTCAAGCACACCTTCTATGAACACAAGATCATCGAATCCATTAGGTTTGAAGCTTTGGAAGAACCAATCAGGGAGTTTTCTATCAGAAACAACCCTGAAAGGATTGATGTGTTTGCCTACCACCAGACCGAAACCGGCAAGAAAGGCTATGCCTATGAAGTGACTCTGACAACCAACAGATCCGACATCATCAAGAACGTACAGAAATGTATCACCAATTTTTCTGATTACGTGGACATTCTCATTATGGTCTGCGAAACACCAGCCGACCAGAAGAAAACTGAAAAGATCATTCATGAGGCATTTCCAGAAGTTAGCTTGGAGATCCACTGTGACCTGATAAAAAATTATCTGTAAGCCTCAATTTTTCAGGAGATGGATGACACATATGATTCAAGGAGACCCTTTACTCTCTATCACTGCAAAGGAGGTGACAATGACTAACCAACAATACCCTCAGTTGATACCATCACAAGATCAGAGGGAGCAATCTGAACAACCAAGGCAACAACCAAACACCACAAAGCTGATTGCACAGGAAGCTCTGCCATCTATGATTATGCGTGGGACTGTGATCCTTGTTGCCTGCATCCTGGCATTTTTTGTCTTATGGATAGCTGCAAGCTTCATCAGTGCACTTGGTGATGAGGCAGAACGGTTTTTCAAACACATGACCGGACTGTTCCATCGAGCACCCTATATGTTTCAGAGCAGCAATGGTTTTGCAGCTTTTGTTCAATTAATTGCTATTGCCGTGTTTGTTGGCTGGGCTGCCAGTCGCTTCATGAGGAAACGCTAACCAGAGCTATACTTGAGTTTAAAATCAAATAATCTAACAAAAACAGTTAGTTATTGAATTATTTTGTGAGATATGGTATGGAATTTGATCAAGACATATTAAAAGCTGGACTCGACCAGGTACTCAAGATTGCACATGACCGGGCAATGACCCTTGAGAATCTTAGGTCAGCCTTGCTTGAAGACGATATTGATAAGATCAAATTCTATGCCTCACAATTATGCGGACTGAATGGGAATAACTATGAAAGCAGTCGAATTTCTCAGAGTATCAACCCAAGAGCAGGGTGATGATGACCGGGCAGGTATCCCTCGCCAAAAAGCTGCTAATGCATTAACAATCCAAAAACATCAGCTTACCATCATCAAAACCATCACCATACTTGATGTCTCAGGCACATCAGTCTTACAAACCCCTGAAATCAAAGATCTGCTAATCCTCATGCATTCAGGTGCAATCAATGGAGTTGTCACCGCTGATTGGGATCGCCTTATCAGACTTGACAATTTTAATGATTTTGCCCTGTTGCAACATTTCAAAGATACCAAAACCCTTGTGTACCTGCCTGACCAAGTTATTGATCTCAATACCCAAAGCGGTTTTCTTATTGGTGGTTTTCAATCAATCATATCTGGCAATGAACTTACACAAATCAAAAAAAGAATGCTTGAAGCTAAAGAAGCCAAACGCAAAAATGGTGAACACCCAAATTGCAAAATCACCCTGCCTAAAGGTGTAGGATATAACCGTGCCGAAAAACGCTTCTATTACACTGATGAAATCAAAGACATCAAAGAACTATTCAGACTTTTCCATGATGAAGGCATTCAGAATTATATGGAACTGCAAAGACAAACAAATATTCAGCATAGAACAATCGCAAACCTGCTTAGAAATGAACTGTATATTGGATATAGAACATACACACAGAAACGAGGCCCTGAAAAATATTATAAAGCTGACGGCAGACAATCCGACCGGAAAAAAATTAAACGCTCACCTGATGAAATTATCAGAATTAAAGTGATTGATGAACCGGCAATACCTGAACATGTCTTCAACAAGATCCAGGACATCATCAAAACTAAAAACCGTGAATACCATAAAAAAAGATCTAAACCCGGAGATAGATTCCTGTATAGCGGTTTTCTCCGTTGTGGGCATTGCGGAGATATCATGTACACGACATCAGGTGGCAGGGATAACCGAAAGGATTATTATTACTGCCGGTCTAAAAATTATACTTACATTAAAAAAAATGGCCCTTCGAAATGCAAAAGTGGATACCTGCAAAAAAAGACCGTCGAACATACAATAACAAGTTTTGTTGCTGATAAACTGACAGAACCCAAATACCTGCACGCTCTGATAAAACTGGCACTGTCAGAATCAAACCACGCTACCGACCAGCATAGATTAGATGAACTCACAAACCTTATCAAAAAAACAGAACAGAAAAAGGCTAAAATCCTTGACCTCTATGGTGACGGCCTGTTCACCAGAGTTGAACTGGATAACAAAGTCAGCGAACTCAATGATATCATCACAACTGCAAAATCTAAGATCACACAACTTGAACAATCAGCAATACTGAAATCTCAAATAATCAATGAACAAACAATCGAACCAATAATTCATACATTAACTGAATTCAAATTCTGGACACCAGATCAAAAACGAACATTTCTGAGGAGCCAAATACCTGAGTTTAAATTATCAAAACAAGGACTTACAGGATTCACGCTTAATTTCTGTAAATCTGGCAGCCGCACGGACAAGGATTCATGGCCGCAATAAGCATAAATTCGGCGGGATAACTCAAGCGGTTACCCGCCCGGGAGATGGTCACCCTGCCATCCTCCATGGGTTGCCGCAGCACCTCCAGCACATTGCGTCTGAATTCCGGCAGTTCATCCAGAAAAAGCAGGCCATTGTGGGCCAAAGTCACCTCTCCGGGCTGGGGACGAAGCCCTCCCCCCACAAGCCCGGCCGCAGAGATGGTATGATGGGGGGATCGAAACGGCCGGGTGGTGATAAAGGGCATATTCTCCCGGAGCAGCCCGGCAGCCGAATAAATTTGGGTGGTTTCCATGGCCTCTTCATAGGTCAGGCCCGGCAAAATGGAGGGAAGGCGCTTGGCCATCATACTTTTGCCGGAGCCCGGTGGCCCCACCATCATAAGATTATGCCCTCCGGTGGCAGCAATCTCCAGCGCTCTTTTCACATGATTCTGCCCCATGACATGGCAGAAATCAACGGTGCCGGCCCCATGGATTTTATCCAAAAGGGTGTTGAGATCACAGGTCACAGGGACAATGGTCTCAAACCCTGAAAAAAAATTAACGGCCCGGGCCAGAGACGTCACGGGCAACACATCCACCCCCTGCACCACAGAGGCCTCTTTGCCGTTCTCCTGGGGCACCAGAATCCCTTTAAGTCCCTTTTCCCTGGCAGACAGGGCGGCGGCCACCACCCCGGGCACCGGTTTGACCCTTCCGTCCAGGGAGAGCTCTCCCACCATACTATACCGGGAGCAGAGATCGGCCGAAATAATTTTTGATGCCGCAAGGATGCCCATGGCCACGGGCAGGTCAAACCCGGTTCCCTCCTTACGAATATCGGCCGGTGCCAGATTCACGATGATCCTGTCCGAGGGAAAGGTGTATCCGGAATTTTTCACCGCGGCCTTGACCCGCTCACGGCTTTCCCGCACCGAGGTCTCTGGCAGACCCACAATATTAAAAACCGGCAACCCATAGGAGATGTCCACCTCCACCTCAACAAAACAGGCATCCACACCGGAAACAACACTGCAATTTATCCTTGCCAGCACATTGCCTCCTTAAATCCCCTGCAAAGATATTTCCCGGATGAATCCCAATGTAACTCCCCTGATCACCCCCAAAACAATGATCGGCATCATGCCTGCTTTTCCTGAAACCCGTCTGAATAACCGCCATGGGCGGACCGGGATTTGGGACCCGGGTTCGCCCACAACGAAGCTTGAAAGTAATATTAGGGGTGCCTACACTTTCATATAAAACGGGCATGTCCTGCCGGACACAACAAATATAGAAAATGGTATTATACCGCCGCCCCCCCGACGGGCAATGGGCCCGGACCGGAACTGTAGACAGCTCAATTGTCCGGTTCCTATTGCCCATCGGGGGGGCGGCTCTGCTGAGGTTGCCTTGGAGGCTGCCTTTTCATATAAACATACATGGCAGAAAGACCTGCCACAACGAAAAACGAAAGTCCTTTAATTCCAGCATATTGATGAGACTTTCATATAAAAAACGTGTGAGGCTTGATGATCAAGTATCATCATGTATAACACATTGAACATAAAATAAGAACAGAGGCAAATTATTTTCACCGCAAGGTCCGATTTTTTACTGGATTATTTTACCAATTATTTTGCTTTTGTTAATAAAATCAGGTATAAGTGTCCATTTAATACTTATTAAGCATGGCAACAACGCCATCCCACAAAATGCGTCTCATTTTTTATGGCGCATGCGCCATAAAGGAGCATTCCAGGATGTAACAGGTATCCTGACGTATATAATCATGACACACTATTATCCGCAACAAACCCCGGCACGGAAGGTTACCTGCACAGGCATCGGGGTTCACTCCGGCAAAAAGGCCACCATCACCATTCACCCGGCACCGGAAAACCACGGCATTCGATTCAGACGGGTGGATCTGCCCGGCACCCCCGATATCCCGGCCCTGTTTAAAATGGTGGTGGATACCAGCCTTGCCACCGTGGTGGGAAATCAGGGGGCCATCGTTTCCACCATTGAGCATATTATGGCCACCTTCTCCGGCCTTGGTATTGACAATGCCCTGGTGGAAATTGACGGTTATGAGATGCCCATCATGGACGGCAGTGCTGAATTTTTCACAACGGAACTGATCCGGACCGGACTCAAACGCCAGAACAAACCCCGGTGGTTCTTTGTTGCCACCCACCCCATGAAGATCACCCAGGGGGACAAATATGTTGCGGTGGAACCGGCCCCGGGACTCACCATCACATGCTCCATTGACTTTGACTCCCCCCTCATCGGCTCCCAGACACGCACCGTTTGCCTTTCACCCGAGGTGTTCAGAAAAGAGATCAGCCCGGCCAGAACCTTTGGCTTCACCCGGGATCTGGTCTATCTCAAACAGTTCAGCCTGGGCCGGGGGGGAAGCCTTGATAACGCCGTGGTCATTGACGATGATAAAATCCTCAACACCGGTGGACTCAGGTTTCCCGATGAATTTGTCAGACACAAACTCCTGGACTGCATTGGTGATTTTTCCCTGCTGGGCATGCCCATCCAGGGCCACATTGTCACCCACAAATCCGGCCATGCCCTGAACCACGCATTTATAAGGGAGTTCCTTGGCACCACAGATGGCTGGGAAACACGTCCCGTTGAAATGGCAACCCTGCCATGAGAAACCCCATACTTCCCCGCCATGTGGTGCTACTTGCCGTGATCATCCTTTTGGTCACACGGATATGTTCGGGTGCAGCCCTGACGGAAAAGGCATTTTTGGACAATGTCACCCTCACCAACACCCGGGATCATCTGGTGGCCTACTTCAGTGTCCAAAATGCATTTTCTTCCAAAATCAATGAGGCAATTCTCAACGGGGTGCCCACCACCTTCACCTTTTACATTTCACTGTACCGGGTCAGAGAGAGCTGGGTGGACAAGAAAATCTCCAGCCATAAAATATTCAACACCCTGAAATACAACGCACTCAGGGAAGATTTTTCCCTGGCAAGGCCATGGAAATCCGAAGAGGTCCTTGTCATCAAAACCCTTGATGAAGCCGAAAAACAGATGACGGACATCACCGGATTCAATATCATTCCCATAGATCAGCTGATACCGGGCAAAAAATATCAGGTACGCATAAAAGCTGAAATGAAAAAAATAAAACTGCCCCTGTATCTGCATCATGTTTTCTTTTTTCTCTCCCTGTGGAATTTTGAGACCGACTGGTACACCATGGACTTCATCTATTAACGGCCTTGATCATGACACTTCCCCACACATTTTCAATACCACCTGCCATGGACAGCCCCCAAGGAAAGTCCAGATTTAAAAAAGAGGGGGCACTCATGGTCATCATCCTCTCCCTGGTGGGGATATTGACCTTTGCAGAAACCCAGGTCACCGGCCTTGGAGATCAGTTTCCCATCTCCAATGCCGTGCTGGTCTTCATTCTCATCAACACCAACCTGTTACTGCTTCTCTCCCTGATTTTGCTGGTCTTTAGAAACCTTGCAAAGCTCTACTACGAAAAAAAGAACAAGCTGTTCGGCACACGCTTTAAAACAAAACTGGTCCTGGCCTTTGTCACCCTGGCCCTGTTACCCACCACTGTGCTTTTCTATTTTTCCATCCATTTTATCTCCAGAAGCCTTACCTTCTGGTTTGATGCTCCGGTGGAACAGACCCTTGAGAATGCCCTCACCCTGGGACGTCAGGTCTATGAATTCATTGAAGACCGCAACCTTTTTTTTGCCAAACGGGCCGCCTATCACATCGAGTCCCAGGCATTGCTCACCCCTGAAAAAGAGAAAGACCTCACCCGTTATGTGCAGGTGGTTCAGCGGGCATTCAACCTCCATGGTGTGGAGCTGTATACCCCGGATGCCAAACGACTGGCCCTCTCCCTTACCCATGAGCTGGGGCAACACTACTTTGGCATATTGACCAGTAACGACCTCCTGGATCTCCATGAAAATCAGACGGCCCGATCCGTGATTCAAAATATCAATGCCGGAGAAATCGTCAGAACCATCATACGGATCCCCGTTGATGCCTCTCCGGAAAAAACCCTGGGATTTCTGGTGACCACGACCCTGCTGCCCCGGAAGATCTCCGGCAAACTCATCGCCATTTCCCAGGGAACCGAAACCTACCGGCAGCTGAAAATGCTGAAAAAACCCATCCAGTGGTCCAACTATATGGCGCTCTCCATTGTGGCACTGCTGGCGGTCTTCTGCGCTGTGTGGTTCGGCTTCTACCTTGCAAAATCCATTACCATTCCCCTGATGAAATTTGCAGAGGGAACGGAGCGGGTCACCCGGGGAGATTTAAATTATCAGATTGATTTCACCGCAGATGATGAAATCGGTATTCTGATCAACTCATTTAACTCCATGACCCGGGAACTGGCCACTGGTCGTGAAAAACTGGCCCTGTCCGAAAAAAAAATGAGGCAGCAGAATCTGGAGATTGAGAAAAGCCGGCAATATATGGAAGTGGTATTGAAAAACATATCTGCCGGGGTCATCTCCGTGGATGCGTCAGGCACCATCACCACCATCAACAAAGCTGCCGAAGCCATGCTCAGTATCTCTTCGGATCAGATCATGGGGAAAAACTTCAGGGAAACCCTTTCAAAAGATCACCTTGAAATGGCTGAAAAGATCAGCCGGCAGATTCCCCAGTCATTGGCCAGTGTGGCCTTTCCGTTGTCCATCACCATCAATGGAAGCCCCCGCCATTTTGCCGCCCATTTCAATGCGCTGCACAACGAAACCCAGGAAAACATGGGGGCGGTAATGGTCTTTGACGATCTCACGGAACTGGAAAAAGCTCAGCGCATGGCCGCATGGCGGGAAGTGGCAAGGCGGATTGCCCATGAGGTGAAAAATCCCCTGACCCCCATCAAGCTGTCGGCCCAGCGGTTAAAACGAAAATATTCAAAGCGGATCAATGAAACCGTTTTTGATCAGTGCACTGAAATGATAGTGGAACATGTGGACCTCATCCGAAACCTTGTCAATGAATTTGCAACCTTTGCCAGATTCCCGGACACCCTAATGAAACCCTGCAGTCTTGAAAAAATTATCACCGAAACCGTGGCCCTGTACAGTGAAGGCCTGGCCCATGTCTCTTTTCAGCTTTCCGTCCCTCCGGATCTGCCACAGTTGAACCTGGACCGCCAGCAGATCAAACAGGCCTTTATCAATCTCATTGACAATGCCGTTTCCGCCATTCATAAGAATGGCACCATTACCATTGAAGTCTCCCAGGACACTATTTTAAAACGGGTGCGAATCGAGATGTCGGACAATGGCAAGGGGCTGACGGATGATGAAAAAACCCGACTGTTCGAGCCCTATTTCTCAACAAAAAAATCGGGGATGGGGTTGGGACTTGCCATTGTCAATTCCATCATCTCCGACCATGGGGGGATGATCCGAGTACAGGACAACATCCCCAGGGGGGCCACCTTTATTATTGAACTTCCGGCGTAACCATGGTTCATGCTGTCGAGGTGGGGGTCAGGCACAATAACGACAAATCCTGAAACTCGACATGAACCTTAACCATTACCTCCATAGGTGAAACCATGTTTCCTGCAATACTGATCGTTGATGACAACAAATCCATTATCGACTCCCTGGAAGGGATTTTATCCGATGATGGGTTTGAAGTCTCCCATGCATTTAACGGATATGAAGCATTGAAAAAAATTCACACCGAATCACCGGACATTGTTCTGCTCGATATCTGGATGCCCGGCATGGACGGCATTGAAACTCTCAAAGAGATCAAAAAAGAGTATCCCCACCTTCCGGTGATCATGATCACCGGTCATGGCACCATTGAAGCGGCAGTGGATGCCACCAAATCCGGTGCCTTTGATTTTCTTGAAAAACCCCTGTCCATTGATCGGGTCATCGTGACCATCAACAATGCCTTGAATTTTCGACGACTGGAAGAGGAGAACCGTTACCTGAGGAAAAAGAGCATTGAAAAACACTCGGTGAACGGATTAAGCAATGCCATTAAAGCGTTGAACCGGGAGATCATGAATGCGGCACCCTCCGATGCCTCCATTCTGATCACCGGGGAAAACGGCACGGGCAAGGAGCTGGTGGCCAGAACCATTCACCATTTCAGCGCCCGGCCCGAAGGTCCCTTTATCATTGTCAACTGCGCGGCCATTCCGGAAAAAAACATCAACAGTGAGCTGTTCGGCCACGAAAAGGGCGCTTTCCCCGAAGCCGTTGCCAAAAACAAGGGAAAGTTTGAACTGGCATCGGGGGGGACCCTTTTTCTGGATGAAATCGGAGACATGAACCTTGCCACCCAGGCCATGATGTTACGGACCATTGAGACCAAGACCTTCCAGAGAATCGGGGGGGGACGCACCATCCACACCGACGTCAGAATCATTGCCGCTTCCAACAAAGACCTGGCCACGGAGATCCGGAAGGGTCATTTTCGGGAAGAACTTTTTTACCGGCTCAATGTGGTCCCGGTCCATGTCCCCCCCCTGCGGGAGAGAAAGGAGGATATTCCCACGCTCACCAAAATTTTTCTTTCAGGGTGCGCCAAAGAGTCCCGAAATTCAGAAAAAACCATTCACAAAGATGCCATGGATCTGTTACATCACTATGACTGGCCGGGAAATGTGCGGGAATTAAAAAATCTGGTGGAACGACTCCATCTGATGGTCCCCGGCGATACCATTTTCCCCGGGGATATCCCCCATCCCTACAATGGTGGAAATATCGAGGAAAAACCCGACCTTTTCACCATTGAGAGTCTTAAAGAGGCAACCAGACAGTTTGAAATTGAATTTTTGAAGAAAAAAGTATCCCTTGAAAACGGGAACATTGACGCCGCTGCCAGACGATCGGGCATTGCCCCCTCCTATCTGAAGGCTGCCATCAAAAAAAACCATGAAGAAGTACAGGAAATATGATGAGAATCATTGCCGGACGTCATAGGGGCAGGCGGCTTGAAGCCGTCACCGCCCAGGGAATCAGGCCCACATCGGACCGGGTGAGGGAAGCTGTTTTTAACATTATTGCCCGTCGAATTTTCGGTGTACGGGTTCTGGATCTTTTTGCCGGCACCGGCGCATTGGGAATCGAGGCGTTAAGCCGTGGGGCCGCTCACACCACATTCCTGGATTACGCAACACAGGCCTGTGACATCATCAAAAAAAATGTTGAGCGGTGTGGCATCCATGAAAACTGTGACATCATCTGCCATGACATCTCCCGAAGCCCCCTGCCGGAAAGCATCAAGGGACCTCCTTTTTCTCTTATTTTCATGGACCCCCCCTATGGTACCCCGCTTCTTGAAAACACCTTAACCAGCGGTTTTCTCAACGGGTTACTATCCAAAGACGGCATGATCATTGCCGAACATTCCGTCAAATCGCCCTTGCCCCATTCCATAACAGGCCTTGACATTCACGACCAAAGGAAATATGGGAAGACCCTGGTTTCATTTTTAACGCCTTTACCTTCATCCATGGAGGGTAGCCGTGATTGTTAGCCATGTGCTGCCCGTCACCCTTTTAGACGTCTGACGTTACCCCATTCAAAGGGGTCCACCATAGAATTGAGCCCGAAAGTTGCCCTTATTAAGGAATGCCATATTATGAGTAAAATTCAAAAAATTGCCATTTACCCCGGCTCCTTTGATCCCCTCACCAACGGACACATGGATATCATACAACGTGCCCTTCGCCTGTTTGACAAGGTCATTGTGGCGATATTGCATAATCCCAATAAGAGAGCACTCTTTTCCGTGGAAGAGAGAGTGGAGATGATTCGGCAGAGCCTTCCCCATCAGGAGGGGCTCAAGGTGGACTCCTTTGGCGGTCTGCTGGTGGACTATGCCAAGCAGCAAAAGGCCGTTGCCATCATCCGGGGCATGAGAGCCATATCGGATTTTGAAAATGAATTTCAGATGGCATTGATGAACCGTCGGCTCAACCGGGACGTTCAGACCATTTTTCTTATGACGGGGCTGAGGTGGATCTTCACAAGCTCTTCCATCATCAAGGAGGTGGCAGCCTTTGGCGGTGACATCTCGGGTATGGCTCCGGCACCGGTGAAGCTCAAAATGAAAGAAAAATTCAATTCAACGGAGACCTGAACCCATGGATCTTTGGCAACTGAAAGTATTTACCAGTGTGGTAAAAGAAAAAAGCTTTTCAAAGGCTGGGGAAACCATCTTTCTCTCCCAACCCACCGTCAGCAGCCACATCAAAGATCTGGAAACCCATTTCGGATGCCAACTCATTGACCGGTTGGGCAGGGAAGCCGTGCCCACAAAAGCAGGGGAGCTGCTCCATGGGTATGCCCTGAAAATGCTGCAGCTCAAGGAAGACACAGAGGCCGCCATTTCCCATTTTCTGGGCCATGCAAAAGGCCACCTCATCATCGGGGGCAGCACCATACCGGCGGGGTATATCATTCCCAGAATCATTGGTCCGTTCAACCGCCGGCACCCGGATATTTCCCTGTCGGTCCTGACCATGGACAGTGCAAAAATCATTGAAAAGGTACTGAAAGGAGAGGCAGAGGTCGGCATTGTGGGTGCAAAGGCGAAATCTCCGCAGATTCAACAGGAGAAAATACTAAGGGATGATATGCGCCTCATTGTACCGGCGGCCCATCCCTGGGCCGGGCGAAAAAAAATTTCCTGCACCCTGCTGCCCACAGAGCCTTTTCTGGCCAGAGAAAAGGGGTCCGGCACCTGGGAGGCGGTCACCAACGGCATGAAAAAAGCCGGTATCCATCCGGACCGGTTAACCATTGTTGCCAGGCTTGGCAGCACCGCTGCCGTGGTCCAGGCCATACTCAATCATGCCGGCATCTCCATTCTCTCCCCCATTGCCGTGGCGGATGAGATCCACCAGAAACGACTTTTTGCCGTGGAAATAGAAGACATGGACCTGACCCGTCACTTTTTTCTGACCACCCATGGCAAACGGACATTGTCCCCCCTTGCCCTCCTTTTTATCCAATTTATCAAAACATGGTACACCGTTCCTGCACCGGATGTGAATGGGGCACAATCCCAATAAACATACATGGCAGAAAAACCTGCCACAACGAAAAACGACATGGCAGAAAAACCTGCCGCAACGAAAAAATCATAATTGATTTACATCAAAGACAACGCCCGGACACTCCTGTTTCAATTGAAGGGGATCGACGTTAAAATGGGGCCAGAAGGGAAACTGCCGGCATTGCAGGGGCCGCACCGGATAGATACGGCATCTTGACCGGGAATCTAAAAAGACACAATGCCACTCCCCATCCAGGGCGTTCTCCCTGATGGAAAAACGGTTATGCCGTTTTACAAAACAGGTTTCAAGCCCATCTATGATATTCACGCCCAAAAAACGGCAGATGGCATCCATCTCCCGGGCATTGACCCAGACATTCCCCGCGCCTCCCCGACAGCATTTGCTGTTGCAGTGATCACAGGCAGTGGCATCAAATCCAAAGTGAAATCCCGCCTGCCTTATCAGCCTTTGTTTCATCTCTGCGTTCTCCCATGTGCAACCAATGGCGCCCGTTCCCTCCCCCCCATCAAAACAGATACCCGATGGCCAGAAAACCCACCACCAGAAGGACGGTAAACGCCGTGGCAATAAGGTTGAAATAACGTTCAATGAACTGCTGAATACCCGGTCCGAAAAAGGCAATCAATCCCCCCACCAGAAAAAACCGAAGACTCCTTGACGCCGCGGAAGAGATGAAAAAAACCGGAAAACTGACACCAAAGGCCCCGGCGGAGATGGTAAACAATTTATAAGGGAGAGGGGTAAAACCGGCAATGGAAACAGCCCAGGCATCCCATGTGCGATAAAGAGAGGCAATATAATCCGCCTTATCAGCCAGTCCGTAAAAGGCAATAATACCATTTCCCACCACTTCCATGAACTGCCATCCGATGAGATATCCCAGGCACCCCCCCAGCAGGGAGCCGGCACTGCAGATCAGGGCAAACCGCCAGGCTTTTTGGGGAGCACCCACAGCCAGGGCAATGAGAAGTACGTCCGGGGGAATGGGGAAGAAAGAAGATTCACAAAAGGAAAGAATAAAAAGCGCCCATGCCCCACCGGGACGCTGTGCCCACCCCAGAACCCAGTCATACCCTTTTTTTAACATATCTTATGCCTTCCATCCGTGCTGACCGATCAGTTTGACAAAACGACAGCCCCCCAGGTTGTTAACGGAAATGCCCTGTTTATTTTTTTTGACCACCAGAAGTTCCTGGCTCACCAGCCCCCCCACGGGCATCACCAATCTGCCCCCCACGACCAGCTGATCCAGCAATGGCTGGGGAATGGCTTCCCCGCCTGCCGTGACCATAATGGCATCAAAGGGGCTCTCGTCTTTCCAGCCCTGGGTACCGTCACCATAATGGGTCACGATATTATGATATTTTAATTGATCAAACAGCTTTCGGGTCCGCATGAACAGGGTATTATTTCGTTCGATGGTATACACCCGAAAAACAATTTCCGCCAAAACCGCCGCCTGGAATCCCGATCCGGTACCAATCTCAAGCACCCGCTCATCACCTGTCAATTCAAGGGCCTGGGTCATTTCGGAGATAATATAGGGCTGGGAGATGGTCTGCCCCTCCCCGATGGGCAGGGGGAAATCACCATAGGCACTGTCTGCCAGGGCCTCATTGACAAACAGGTGTCTTGGAACGGTGGACATGGCCCGCAGCACGGCCGGATCTGTAACCCCCCTGGCCATGATCTGTTTTTCCACCATCTGTTGTCTCAATATTTCAAATTTTCTATGGTCCATATTCATGGTCCTCTTCCTATCTCAACTTTCTTTCCTGACAATAACCGCACTTATCCATCAAAAAATTGAACTATTATCAGTCCCCCTGTTGCTCGTCAAGCAGAACCCTGGCTCAGTCATCAACATGGGAAACCATACCGGTCAAATGGGGTCTTGATTTTTATTTGGGTAACCGATATAAATTCCTCATCAATCTTAAGTTCTCTGATTTACCGCCACAGGGGTGCCCGATGAAAAATCAAAACAACACATATGGTATTGACAGTGAGAACTTACGACTCACGAGAAATTTCAGGCCATGACCAGAATTCAACAGATAACACTGGCGATTATCATCTCTTCAGTTATTGTGATCATCGGCATCATCGGATACATGACCATTGAAAAATGGAGCTTCATTGATGCTGCGTACATGACAGCCATCACACTGAGCACCGTGGGTTTTTCCGAAGTAAACGGCATCAGCACCGCCGGTCGCATCTTCACCATCTTTCTGATTTTTGCCGGGGTGGGTTATTTTTTATACCTTGCCGGCGTGATCATGCAGTTTGTCGTTGAGGGAGAGATAAAATCCATCCTCGGGAGGAGAAAATTGGACACCACTATCAACAAATTGAAAAATCATTACATTGTCTGCGGTTATGGCCGCATCGGCAGAATCCTATGTGATCAGCTCAAAGGACAGACGCCCAACCTGGTGGTGCTTGAAAAGGATGAGGGGTTAAATCCCATCATGGACAAAGACAGGGTCCTTTACCTCAATGGCGACGCTTCGGAAGAAGCCCTGCTGATCAAAGCCGGCATTCACAAGGCAAAACATCTCATTGCCGCCCTGGCAACGGATATGGACAACGTATTTCTGGTCCTCACCGCACGGCAGTTGAACCCGGGAATCCATATCATGGCCCGGGCCGGCAGTAACAACGTCAAGAGCAAACTACTGGCAGCCGGTGCCAATTGGGTGGAATCACCCTATGACATTGGTGCGGTGTCCATGGGACTGAAACTTTTAAGACCCAGCGTCAGCAGCTTCCTTGATATTGCCTTGTCCCACAAGAAAAAAGGGATTCAGATTGAGGAGACCTCTGTCTCAGAAAACGCACCCCTTGCCAATATCATGCTCAAGGACTCCGGAATCCGGCAGAATTTTGATCTCATCATCATTGCCATTCGGAAAAAAGACGGGGAAATGATATTCAATCCCTCCTTTGACACCCGGATGGAGTGTGGAGATACCGTTATCGTCATGGGCCAACCCGAAAACCTGGCACGATTTGATGCCGCTCTGAACCCGAAATAACCATCCCTCCTCACACTGCCCGGTCCATCCCGGACAATGCACATGAAAGCAGACACGAAGACAAAAGTCATCCAGACCTGGATCGCCTGCGTTAACAGCCGCAACAGGACAAATCCGGGTCTAAATTTTATAAATGGTCCGCTGATCCGTGATAATGATATCCAGATTGTGTTTTCTGGAGTCCATGGGAACATGCTCCACAATCTGCTCCTCAAAGGCGATGGCAATCTTCCGGGTGGTCTCAGGCAATTTTGCAATCAATCGATTGTAAAACCCCTCTCCGAATCCGATCCGTCCCCCTTTTTCATCAAAGGCAAGCCCGGGAATCACCGCAATGTCGATGTGATCCAGGGGAACCTTTTTACACAAGTCCGGGTTGGGCTCCATGCGATCCGACGTGCTCTTCTTCAAATCGGCATCCAGATCGTTAATCCGAAACAATGAGATGGCGTGCTTTGATTCGGAAAACGAAGGCAACACAATGCCCTTTCTTGCAGCAAGGCTGATTCGAAGAATTTTATCCGTTGTCATTTCACCGGCCCGCTGCACATAAAGAAGTGCCAGCTCGGCCTCCAGAAAATTGGCAAATTCCAGCAGTTTGTTCTCAATGGTCTCCTGCTTTTTAGCCATGGCTTCAGGAGAAAGACCGGCCAGTCGTTCTGCTATCCCAGTCAAAATACTTTTCTTACTATCTCTGGTCTCATGCATATAGAAAACACTCCCACTCAAAACAGTTTCATGGAATATTATACACCGCGAAACAATTGTCAATATTCAATAATGATTGACGGATTTCCACCGCCATGGTATTTTTTTTGGATTGATTCAATTAACTAATAATAAACAACAGTTCTCACATACCATACACAGGAATTGAAATGCTGGAAATAAAATATGTTAGAGAAAATATTGACGAGGTGAGAAACGCACTGGGAAAAAGGGCTGCTATCCTTGATTTTGATGCCTTTATCCAGGCAGAAAAAAAAAGAAGAACACTCCTCCAGGAGATTGAAACCTTAAGGCACCAGCGCAATGTGGTCTCCGACACCATTGCCGTCATGAAAAAATCAGGTCAAAATGCCGATGCCAGCATTCAAGAGATGCGCAAGGTGTCAGACACCATCAAGTCACTGGATCTGACACTTGCCGAAACCGAACAGTTCATCAACCGGTTCATGATCTCCATGCCCAATATCCCCCACGCGGATGTTCCCCAGGGACTCACCGAAGATGACAATCGCCTGGAAAAACAGGTGGGCACCCCCAGACAATTTGATTTTTCCATCCAGGCCCACTGGGACATCGGAGAATCCCTGGGGATTCTGGATTTTGCAAGGGCTGCCAAAATAACCGGTGCCAGGTTCCCTCTCTATCTGGGTAGTGGTGCCCGGCTGGAGCGTGCCCTGATCAATTTCATGCTGGATATTCACATCAATGAACATGGCTACACAGAGGTGTTGCCCCCCTTTATTGTCAATCGAAAAAGCCTCATCGGAACCGGCCAGCTGCCCAAGTTTGAAGAGGATCTTTTCAAACTTGAAAATTCCGACTATTTTATGATCCCCACGTCGGAGGTTCCCCTGACCAATATTTACAGTGACGAGATCCT
This sequence comes from uncultured Desulfobacterium sp., assembly GCA_963668575.2. Classification (GTDB taxonomy): domain Bacteria; phylum Desulfobacterota; class Desulfobacteria; order Desulfobacterales; family Desulfobacteraceae; genus Desulfocicer. Next base: position 5,263,423 of record OY764894.2, read on the forward strand.
TGCCGAAGACCAACTGCCCATTAAATTCACGGCCTACACCCCCTGTTTCCGATCCGAAGCCGGCTCCCACGGCAGAGATACCCGGGGACTCATCCGTCAGCACCAATTCAACAAGGTGGAGATGGTAAAATACACCACCCCTGAAACCAGCTTTGATGAGCTTGAAAGTCTCCTTGAAAATGCAGAGACCATTCTTAAACGTCTGGGGCTTCCCTACCAGGTGGTGACCCTGTGCACCGGGGATCTTGGATTTTCAGCGGCAAAAACCTATGACATTGAGGTGTGGATGCCGGGCCAGGATACCTACCGGGAGATCTCCTCCTGCAGCAATTGCGTGGATTTTCAGGCCCGGCGTGCCAACATCAAATTCCGTCGACCCGGGGCAAAAAAACCGGAACTCGTTCACACCCTGAACGGCTCCGGCCTTGCCGTGGGCCGGTGCGTGGCGGCCATCCTTGAGAACTATCAACAACCCGATGGCTCGGTGGAAATCCCCGAAGCCCTTATTCCCTATATGGGAGGCAAAAAGGTTATCACCCATGAGACCCGATAATTTTCCAAAAGCAATTCAACCCTTTCTTGTTCCAAAACCCACAGGTGAGCTTTACTACCAGTGCCTGGGCTGTTCCGGGCAGTTCTCCATGGAAAAACTGCTGTACGTCTGCCCCCAGTGTGGGCAGGTGCTGCTCATCGAGAACAGAAACTTTGAGAATTTGAAAAACATTCCCGGCACCACCTGGCAGCAGATTTTTGACTATCGCCGCATGCTCAACATCCCGGCCCTAAAGGGCATCTACCGTTTCCATGAGTTCATCGGCCCCACCCTGCCCCTGGAGTCCATTGTCTACCTTGGGGAAGGTCACACCCCGGTGGTGGAAGCCAATGCCCCGCTGCAGAAAAAGGCAGGTGTCCGATTTTACTACAAAAACGATGGCCAGAACCCCAGTGCCTCCTTTAAAGATCGCGGCATGGCAAGTGCCCTCTCCTATATCAAATATCTCATGGATCAGAATCTGGTGTCTGATGTGATAGCGGTCTGTGCCTCCACAGGCGACACCTCGGCGGCGGCGGCCCTCTATGCCGCTTACCTCCAGCCCCGCATCAAATCCGCCGTTCTGCTGCCCCATAAAAAGGTGACCCCCCAGCAGCTCTCCCAGCCCCTGGGAAGCGGTGCCAGGGTATTTGAAATCCCCGGCGTCTTTGATGACTGCATGAAAATTGTTGAGAAGCTCTCGGAAGAGTACCCCGTGGCCCTGCTGAACTCCAAAAATGCCTGGCGGATTCTGGGACAGGAGTCCTACTCCTATGAAATTGCCCAGGAATTTGAATATGAGATGGCAAACAAGGTGGTGGTGGTACCCATCGGCAATGCCGGAAATATTTCTGCGGTGATGAACGGATTTCTGAAATTCCATGCCGTGGGTATCATTGACGCGCTGCCCAAAATCATCGGTGTTCAGTCGGAACATGCCGACCCGGTGTATCGCTACTATCTGGAGCCGGACCCGGCCAAAAGAGCGTTCAAACCCGTCACCGTTCAACCCAGTGTGGCCCAGGCCGCCATGATCGGGAACCCTGTTTCCATGCCCCGAGTGATGCAGCTGGTGGAAAAATACAATGCCGCCGCCGATGAAAAACGGGTTTTCTTCACCCAGGTCACCGAACAGGAGATCATGGACTGGGGCCTTGAGGCCAACCGCAACGGCCACATTGCCTGCACCCAGGGGGGTGAATGTCTGGCTGGGCTGGCCCGGGCCGTTAAACTTGGTATTGTCAATGGTAATGAAACGGCCATCGTGGATGCCACGGCCCATGCCATGAAATTTTCCGGATTTCAGGACATGTACTATAATAACCGCATCCCCGAGGCCTATGGCATCACCTCAAAATCTGAGCTGGTGAACGCCCCCCGGCTGATACTGCCCCGAGACCCGGAAAAAGTGCCGGCCCAGGGAGCCCCTTTAAGTGATGAGGAGTTCAAAATTTTTGCCGGGGACATTGCCGAGCGCATTGCATCGGAACTGAATCTCTAACCCACAGAACGAAACTTGATCTCAACACCGGCTACCCAAGGGAGAGAACACAAACCATGCCCCATTTTAATGCATATTCAAATGGCCGGTGTTTATGCTCAACCCCCATGGAACCTACAAAGTGCGAATGAAACGGTCAGGACTGCTGCTGGTTGCCATAAGTTTGTTCACAGGCATGATACTGTGCCCTGGACGCTGTCTACCAGCCACCAGGATTCTCAAAACAGCATACAAAGCCTATACGATTGAAACATGGAAAGGCATTGACATCCTGTGTGAACCCTACCAAATCAGAAAAGGGGATTGGATACTTAAAATTTTCAAAAAAAAGGGGAACCTCTCGGAAATGGATTTTCCCCTTTTCCTCGCCATTTTTCAACACCTCAACCCACACATTCCCGACCCGGACCGCATTCGCCCCGGGCAGGAGATTATCATTCCCCTGAAAAAAACAGATCCCCATGATTTTCCCACCGGGGCCAGTGGCAGGGTGATGGTTCCCATCCTTCAAATGAGTGAAGTGTCCGATAAAATAGAGGCTTTCATCCCACAGAACCACCCGAAAGAGGTTGAAACTCTAATGCTTGAGCCGGTGCCGGTGACCTCCGCTTTTCAGACCCGGCGGGACATGGAAAGAATAGAACACTATGCCGCCATGGTAGAGGGGCAACTGCTGAACCAAGGCACTTATTATTTTCCCGGCCCCGGGCAGAAGGATATTACCATAGATCTGACCACCACTCCCATTGTTCAACTAAAAAACAATTCAAAAATCATAGTTCTTCCCCATGATCTTCCCCAGGCGGATTCTCTCCGAACCCTTAAGGGCTTCCGACAGGACATCTCTTTCCTGGATATGAACACCCTGAACATGATGGACAAATTGGGGCAAGAACCGGCAATGGAGACCACACCAATATCCGTCATTCCCGAGGACAAAAGGTCCGCGCTCAAAATGCTGGCACAGAAAGCGGGATTTGACCTGCTGCCCCATGAAACAATCATTATCATGGAAGGCGGCATTGACATTTCCATCAAAGCAGACCGGATACCAAGAAACAACCAGCCGGATCTTCTCATCTTTTTGGGTACTGTTTATGGCAATGCCTTGACCATTCTGAAGCACCAGGGGTATACCATCCTTTCCATTCTCCCCAATGATCAGGGGTTGGAAATGAGCCGAAAATTATTTAAAGCACTGGGTATTTCCATCCTGGCTAATCCTGTTTTCATGAATCGGGATACCGGTCAATCCCTCTCCATTCCAGGGCTTTTCATTGGTGATGATAAAAATCTTTTTCTTTCTCCCCAACCGGTGAGCCGTGCCGTTGCATATTTTTTTGCAAAAAACCGTGTGGCAGTTCTACAGTTTTCAGGCAACCGCCTCTCCCCGAAATTGCCCTCTAAAAACGGTCAGTTACAGCGCCAGGCACCAGGGCGCAGGGAACTCCCTTGAAAAAAAGCCAAATCTGATGATGGATAATGCCCCATGTTTTTTATATGAAGGTCTCATCAATATGCTGGAATTAAAGGACTTTCGTTTTTCGTTGTGGCAAGGTTTTCTGCCATGTATGTTATAAGAAACTCCGGCCAATAAGCTGTAATAATTGGAGTTTCAACTTTCGTTGTGGCAGGTGGTTACTGCCATGTAGGTTTTATGAAAGAGTAGGCAAACCTAACATTCTTTCAAGCTTCGTTGTGGGCGAACCTGTGTCCCAAGACACGGTCCGCCCGTGGCGGTTATAATGATGGAATACATTTTTGAACAAATAATCATCTTACCCCACACAGGCCGGTTTATGAACAAAAACATGCAATATTTCCTCCTGGTGCTCCTTATCATCACCGGATGTACCTCCCACACCAAGGAACAGATAAAAATTGCCACCACCACCCGATCCCTGGGAGAAGTCTACATGGCCCAGGGCAACCACATTGCCGCCCTCAAAGAACTGACCAATGCCGAAAAAATAATGCCTGACGATCCATTTCTTCAATATGATCTGGGATTGGTCTACCTGGCCTGTGAGAAATATGAGCCGGCGGAAATGCACCTGAAAAAAGCCATTTCCCTGAAAGAGGATTATACCGCTGCGATGAACAGCCTTGGGGTTGTATTGATGAAACAGAAAAAATGGGATGGGGCCATCTCTCTTTTTCGGGAAACCGCAGATAATCTACTCTATGCCACCCCCCATTATCCTCTGTCCAACATGGGATGGGCATTCTTAGGCAAAGGCGACCTCATGGGGGCCGAGGCAAGTTTCAAAAAGGCGTTAAAAGCAAAACCTGACTTCATCAATGCCATCCACGGCCTGGCCACCACCTACCTGGCCCAGGGCCAGGCCCACCTTTCCCGGCAACTGCTGGACAGATCCATCCTGAAATATCCAGATGCCCCGATTCTCCACGCAGATCTTGCCCGAACCATGGAAGCATTGGGAGACCTCAAAATGGCAAAAAAATCCTGGCAACAGGTGATTCGCCTTGCGCCTGACAGTGAACTTGCAGAGGAGGCCAGCCGACATATGAATTCATGCCTTCAGCAGTGGTGACCCCATCGGGTTAATGATTAATATCCCACACCACAGGTACCATTAGTCACCATGGTCTCGGTGCAGAGCAGAGTGGTTTCATAAAAATTGGATTTGTTCTTAGCCTGGGCAGTAATCCGAACCTTTATGTTCTCTGCATGGGCCATGAGATACTTCATAGTGGTGGATGCCACTCCATCCTCAGTCAATATAGGACTGAGAATGGAAGATCCCTGTATGGGATCAATGACCCCATTTTCGTTGATATCTTCCCCGGTATCCAAAATGCTGTTGCCGTTGGTATCTTCTGTACTGGCCATATCCAGATACCCGTTCTGATTCACATCATCAGAAAACCAGTCAGTCCCGAGGCGAGTAAGCCCAAGGCTACACTCCAATTTATCACAGTAGGACGTTTCATCGTCATAGGGTAATGTCGTTCCGTCGGCACAGGAGCATGTTCCGTCAACACAGGAGGCGTTGATATAGGAGGACATTCCATCAGCGCCCCAACAATGGATGGTACCATCATCATCACGATCCTCATCAAATTCAATTGATTCAACACCAAACATCACCGCTGTACCATCGGCCACCGGATTGCCGTTAATATCCGTAACTACAGCGCTGACCCCTACCTCCAGAAAACCCTGTTCCAAATCAGGTTGGATCACGCTTTCCAAGTTGATGCTGACACCGATATTGGCTACGGGACCCGCAATGGTCAACGGAATAAAGTTAACCACTCCGGTGAAATCCGATTCAAGAGAGGCTTTAATCTCCACTGTATCACTGGCCAATGCACCGGCATAAAACTGAATCTCAGCGCCCCCTGTTGAATCTGTCTGCTTAACGCTTACCGACAGGTATTCGCCCCCGCCCGGTCCATTTGAAATACCGAAATAGACATTTTGCGAGGGAACCGGATTATCATCACCATCGTACACCTCCGCCCGAATCGTGGAAATGCCGGTATCAACATCAATCACCCCAGGATACATACTCAATATGATTTTTTGAGCATCTTCCGCCCCAATAACAACCTTGGTTTGAGCCGTCAGAAGCACGTCTTCCTCGGGATCGGGCAAATCAATGGTGGCCGTGGCATCCACCACGGCAACTCCGGATTGCTCTCCCGGGCTCAAGGTAGTTACCACCTGGCCTGATGAATCCGTCATCTCCTGATATGATGAAAGCGTTCCCAAAGTGGTGCTGAAATTAATCTTGTGACTTGATGCAAAGGGACTGCCGTTTTCAAGCAGTTCAAACACCAACGACTGATTTTCTGAAAACGTTATCACATCAGACAGACCATCCCCATCCACAAACCGCAGATCATAGGCCAGAAAAATGACAGATGTCTCCCCAATTGCGTTGCGGGCAGTGGCAGTAATGGTGGCAGTTCCAGAAGTATCCGATTTTAAATAAATCACAGCCTCTCCATCGGCATTGGTGGTCACCTGCTCACTCTGACTCAGGGGGTTGGCATCGACATCCGTAAAAATCCCCCGGTCCGTTGTCAGCGATATCTCCTCATCGGCAATAACAGACCCGGCACCATCCGTGAAGGTCATGGAAATTGTAGACAGCGGGTGGCCTGTGAGCGCATCGGTGGAAACAAAGGGCAGAAGATTCGATGGCTCGGCCGTCATGGCAATATCAATACCGGTAAAAGACATGGTTGCGGACCCGGAAACTCCCTGACAAGTGCCGGTCACAACGAGCTTGTTCGTCCCCTCGCGGTTCCAGCGATCACTGGTAATCATGGCGGTGGCTTGTCCATTTTCATCGGTGGTATGGGGAGAAGTAATAAGACCGCTTGTGGTCGTGAAAACCACATTTACCTCAGATACGGCCTGATTATCAGTAGTTTTCACCGTTGCAACAACTTGACTCTGGCTGCTGCCATCAGCTGAGAGTTCTGCGGGAAAAACTCGAATACCCACGCTTTCCACCACCAGGTCAACATCAGTGAACGTCACATCAATGGCTTGACTCACACTGCCCGATATGGCTGTTACCTGGGCAGAACCTGAGGTAGTGGAAGATATCAACGACACGGTAAAACTGCCGGTATCATCCGTAGTTGCAACTGTCTGGGTCGTACCACCATTGGAAAAGGTACCAAGGGTGGTGGTAAATATCACAGAGGTGTTTTGGGGCATCAGAGATCCGGTGGTGTCGGTTACGATGACTGTGACAGCCGTTGAGCTGATGCCATCGGCCGTAATACTGGCAGAATTGACTGATAAAGCCAAGGAACCCACAACAGCGTCATCATCTTCACTATCTAATGAAGCACTTCCACTGCTCCCACATGAAATAATAAAAAAAAGAGCTGTTATCATCAACAAACACAAAAATATTCTTACTTTTTTTACTTGCATTTCATCGTTCCCTTTCGATCTCGTCACTGGCACTACTACTATATGATAGCCTATTATTCTTTCTGCTCAAGTTGAACAATGGTGGGGGTCAGAAAAATCAACAACTCATTTTTACTGTCGGTTTTGGAATCCGACCGAAACAGATGACCAAGGATGGGAATACCGGAAAGAAAGGGAAACCCGTCGGTGTTATCCGTTGTGGTTCGTTTCACCACCCCGCCGATGACAATGGTATTGCCGTCATTGACCAAAAGCTCAGTGGTGGCTTCATTACTTGAAATCACCGGCTCTCCGGTGACGGCAAAATCAGTGATATCATTTTTTTCAATGAATACCTGCATGCTCACCCGGTGATCCGGGGTCACGTGGGGGGTGACTTCCAGCGTAAGATCTATATCTTTAAATTCGGTATCAACCTGACCATCCTTGTCCACCGTCTGATAGGGATATTCCAGGCCCTGGGTGATGGTGGCCTTTTTATTGTCAAGGGTTAAAATCCGAGGGGAAGAGACAATCTTGACGTCCCCTTTGGCCTCAGCTGCCGTGAGTGTGGCATTGATGGACAGGGGAGTCCCGACAATGCGGCTGAAGGTGTAGCTCAGGCTGGAATCCGATGCCGCAGGGTAGTTCATGGCCACATCAAAGCCATAGGAGCCGCCAAGATCACTGCGGTACACATCCTGGCTGGACACCCCCCAGGCAATGCCCAGTTCCCGGGAAAAATTCTTGCTCACCTCCACCACCCGGGCGGCAATCATGATCTGGGGCGTCACCGTGTCCAGACGACGGATGAGTACCTTTGCCTGGTCAATTTTCTGCTGTACATCGGTGATGATGACCATATTGGTTCGGGTGTCCACACTGATCTGTCCCCTCTCCGGGGTCAGCAGCTTTTCCAAATGGGGTTTGATATCCGATTCGGCATTGGAATAGTTAATGGAAATATACTCCGTTACCAGAGGCTTCAACTCTTCCTTCTTGGCCAGGGCCTGCTGCTTGGCAGCCATGGTTTTCTGCTCCTCATCAAACTCTTTTTTAAGGGTTGCCTGGGTGGCAATGCGGATGATATTTCCCTCCCTCACCTTTCCAAGACCGTTCATCTTCAACACAAGATCCAGCACCTGATCCCAGGGCACCGGCTGATCAAAGGCAAGGGTAACATTCCCGGTGACATCCTTGTCTATGGCAAAATTTTCACCGCTTATGGTTCTGAGAATACGAAACACATTTTTAATATCGGTCTCATAAAAATCAAGGCTGATCTTCTCCCCGGTATACTTGGGAGCCCCCCCCGTGGAAAGAGCTGCCTCTGTGGAACCATCCGTTTCAGCCGGTCCGGAAGAAGGGGCCAAGGGGGTGGGGGATTGCGACACAGGACTTGCCTCACCATTGTCACCTTGATTCTGAAAATCCATGCTTCCTGATGAAGGTCTCCCATCATCGGAGGTGACATCCGAATTCAACACCACCCTTGCCTGATTAAGTTCAGGCACCGTCACCGGTGCAGGATCAAACACAAGGGCCAATTGATTGGCATCCCGGGAAACCCGATAGGGAGCATTGTTCCGTAGCTGAATCAATATATAGGAGCGTTTCTCATCGCCCTTTGCCTGAACGGGCAGCACCCGCTCTACCGCAGAGTTAAAATAAGTTGTAATCAAAGGACGTTGATGGTGCATGGGAATTTTTGTATTGGAGAGAAACAGTTTGAGCTGATTCTCACTGATCCGCTGAAGATCATACGCCACAGGCACCCCTGTCTCAAGGGTGAGGGTGGACGTTCCTGTTTCCGTGGTGGTAAAACGGATATCCGTCAGCGCTGTTCCGTCACCAAAGGCCATTGTCAAATCCGGTGACACTTCCCCCTGGGCACCTTTATCGTTGTTCGGGTTGTCTGCTGTCACCGCTGTTGAATCGGGCAAATCACGGGGAAGCTCCTCCTGGGTAAAAACAACTGTATTCCCCTGGGGATCTTTACCCAGCATAAGCCCCTCATCCCCTCCGGCAGCTGGCACAGGGAGAGCATCAGGTGAAGCCTTCTGCTGTTCCCGGGGCTCAAGGGTAAAAAGGATGTGAATCTCCTTTTCCACCTCAACCACCTCATACTGAAAGTCCCGTTCCACTAAAATTTCGACTTTCACGGTGGAGCTGCTTTGTCCCACCGGACGTGCAGACACAAAGGTAATGGGCCCGGATTGGGAAACCATATCGGTGACAGTACCGCCGATCACGGTTTCAGGAAGATATAAAACCACTGCCCGGGGAACTTCCTGCCGGATGGCCGTATACACCGGTTTTTCATTGCCAATCAGTCGCACCCCGGGTTGGTCTGACATATACGCCATTGATATCAGAGCCCTTTTAACCCTTGCCGCCTCCGGCTTAAGCGTGGTATTTTCCTGCTGCTGCACAGAGACACATCCCCAGAAAAAGAGCAGGCAGCCGACCAGCGCCCCTGTTTTAACGCGCCATGCCCATGTTATTGCGGAAGTACCTGCCATCATACCTCCTTATCTTCGGTTTTATTGAGTTTTATCTCCTGGGTATGCGTAATCATATCTCCCTTAAAATCCTTTACCCGTTCGTGCACAATGACCCGGTCATTCCGAATCTCCGACACCACACCACCATTCCGACCAATATAGGTGCCAACCGTTACAATGTATCCCTTCCCACCGGCCTCCTCCACCATGGCCACATATTCCGTACCCCTGCCCACAATGGCCACCAGTTTCATCTGACTGTAATCAAGCCGTTCAAGGGGGGTTCGGGGCCTCTCCGGTTCTTTTACTCTGACCGGTTCATTTTTTATCAGGGGAGCAAAAGGGTCCACCTTCCCGTCTCCGGTGTATTCCGCCGTCTCAGCCATTGCGTTATCACTTTGGGCTGAATCCCCGGCAGCAGCCACTTGGGAAACCAAAGCCGTTTTCTTTTTTTCCCGGCTATCCAGGGACGTTGTCCCGGAAGGTGAAACCGAAGAAATGGGAGCTTTTCCCACGGCAACGGGCATTTTAAAGGCAAGGGTGACGGCCTGCTGCTCAACAACCACCGGGTCCGGATTCTTGTCCTTGCAGGCAGGATTCAGGATTAACAGCATCAGCAGCAAACCGGCCATGCCCATTTTCCTTTTGGAGAAACGTATCATTTATTTCTTCTTATTGCCCTTGTTTTCTTTTTGTTCAACAAACATATATGTCACCGCCGTACAGGAGGTCAACAGGGTACCCTCCTCTTTTCCCGGCACCATATTGATATCTTTAATATTCACAATACGATGAAGCCTTGACACCTTATCAAAAAATGCCCCCACCCGGTGGTAACCGCCCTGAACCTTGATATCCACCGGGATTTCAGCATAATAGACCGTTTTCACCTCTGCCCGGGGTTGAAACAGAACAAATTCCAGCCCGGCATCCCTGCCGGAATTTGAAATTTCCGTAAGCAGGGTGGGGATCTCTTTTTTATCCGGCAGCGCCGCCATTGCCGAATCAAATCGAATCTGAGCCTCTTCCATCTTTTTTTTAAATTTGCCCAGAAGTGCGGCCTTGCTCCTATAGGTCTCCAGCTGACCCTTCAGCATGAGTTGCTCATCCCCCAACCGTTTCATCTCTTCATACCTTGGCATGTAAAAAAAATAGTAAAAGATTAATGCCACCACGGCAAAGGTGAACACACAGATCAATACCCGATGCAACCGGGGCAACGTCCCCACCTTTATAAACAACGGTGCGGTGCGCTGCCGGATGAGATCACCCACCTTATTTTTCTCTTTAAGGTTCATTTGTCGGCAGATTTCCCTTATTTGGCATCAACAGCCGTATCTTTCTTTGTCTCTTTCCAACAAAGCACTTCAAAGGACTTTATCCGCGCATCGCCTTTGATCTGTTGCATCTGAAGGGTTTTCAGATCAACACCGGAAAAAAAAGAGGCCCTCTCCACGCGGGTCATGAAGTCGGCAACGGTTTTATTGTCAAAGGCAAGCCCCTTGATCACCACACTTTTTTCATCGGCTTTCAAACTGGTGATCCACATTCGGTCCTGAATCATCAGCTGACTGACGACATCAATCAGCGTCACAGACACTTTCCGCTTTGCCTCCAGAGACTGAACAATACCCAGCTTCAACTCAAGAATTTTCAGTTTTTTCTTAATCTCAGTGACTTCGTCCGCCTTATCTTTATAGAGAATGATCTCATTTCTCACTTGAGCAATACTGCTGTTCAGGTGATCAATTTTTCGATCCATCCAGGTAGTATAGTATACCAGACTGAGAATCACCAGAATCACCATGAGACAAAAAATGGAGACCTGACGTCGTATATTCTCTTTTTTCCGTGCGGCCCGAAAGGGCAATAAATTAATTCGTATCATTTATCGTCTGTCTTTCTCAGAGAAAGCCCCATGGCAATAGGTGCCTGGGCCCGAATGCCTGCGAGAAATGAAGGGGAAAACTGGTTATGGTCCACATGAACCCCCTGGAAAGGGTCAAACACAGAAACACTTGTCCTAAGCTCCTCTGCCAGGAGATCCACAAATCCATCCACAAACGCCCCACCACCTGAAACGATGACCCTATCAATATCCCCGTCATTTGATTTACTCAAATGGCTTTTAACAATGGCCTGAATTTCCGAACAGCACATTTGATTGAAATCAAGGAAGATCTCTTTCAACCTTGCTTCCGACAGTTCACCGGCAGGGGTTCCACCAAGGATCTGTTCGGCTCTCTCCCATGAACAGTCGATTTCCGCCATGATTTCATCCCGAATCTGGCCGGTTCCGGAGGCATTGTCCCGCATCATCAGGGACTGTCTTCCCTTGAGAATATTCAAAGATGTTTTGGAGCTGCCCACATCCACCAGCAGGACCATCTCTTCGTCCTGGGGTTGATAGATTGTTTCATAAATATTCTGCAGGGCAAAGCTGTCCACATCAATGATGCAGGGGTTCAAACCCGCCTGGTTGATGAGATCAATATACTCGGCCACCAGATCTTTTTTCACCGCCACCAGCAGGACATTCATCTGATCATCGGAGAAATCGCTGGGCCCCAGTATTTGAAAATCAAGGTTCACATCATCAATATCATAGGGAATATACTGTTCCGCTTCGGTTCGGATGGATCCCACCAACTCTTTTTCAGACACCGTGGGAATCACAATGGTTTTAATCACAACGGAATACCCGCCGGTGGAGATGGCGATGTTTTTATGCTTTATACGATGGGTTCTAAAAAGGGTGCGGATAATCTCTGCCACGGCATCGGGGTCCATGATGCGACCCTCCTCAATGACGCCCATGGGAACCACCGCCACTCCCAGTTTATGAAGCACATGCCCTTTGGGGGTCTCGTTTACAACAGCCACCTTTATCCGTGAGGAGCCGATATCAAGACCCACCAGTTGATCTTTTTTTCTAAAAAACATAAATGCCAGCTCTACCCTGTAATGAATTCAGATCGACGGGTTCTCTCCCCCCCCTTTAATAATGAAAAGGGGGGCATATGGTAGGAAACAAACCGAAAAAGCAACGGTTGCCCCATATGAACATAGGAGGCACCCATTTTTTCTGTTGATAAGCCATTCTATTGTAACTATACTCTACAGTTTGAATAACATTATCGAATATGCATTTTAAGTCAAGTACAATTGTCGATGGAGACATATTTTTTTGATGATTCAAAAACATAATACAGAGAAAAGACCTTTTCGGCTGGTGAAATTTTTCACGTTTTCCAGCCTGGTTGTGATGTTCACGGCAACCATGGCCCTGTCTGCCATCAACACCCACTGGGTAAAACGCATCCTTCAGCAGAAAAATGAAGAGTATGCCCATCTATTGGTGGAAAATCTCAACCACCAGATATTTCTGCAGTTTATCATCCCGGTTGTTTTAAAATATGGTAAGGTTCAGCTTAGGGAAACAAATCAGTACACCCGCATGGACAGGGTGATCCGATCCACCATCCACAGCTTTAACGTGGAGATGGTCAACATTTATGATTTGAAAAATATCATCTCCTACAGCCTTGACAAGGAGAGAATCGGAAAACAGGAGGTCGGCGGCACCGCCTATGAAAGGGCCGTTAAAAACGAATCCTCTTCAAGTCTGGTGCGCACCGGCAATTTGTTTCAACTGCTCTTAGGCATTCCCCGCACCACACGCATTGTCACCTTTGCCCCGCTCCGGGCGGAAAAGCCGCTGTCTGCCATCTCCGGCCCCGTTCTGGGAGTGGTGGAAATTGTTCAGGATATATCCCGGGACTATAAGAAAATTTTCAAACTGCAGCTGCTGATCATCATCTCCTGCGCCTTTATCATGGGATCCCTTTTTTTTGTGCTGCGGTTTGTGGTGAAACAGGGGGAAATCATCATTGAAAAAAGAGCAGAAGAGCGCCTTAAGCTGGAAGAAAAGCTGCAAAGGGCCGAACATCTCTCAGCCATAGGGGAGATGACCGCCGGTGTGTCCCATGAGATCAGAAATCCCCTGGGCATCATCAAAAGCTCGGCTGAACTTCTGCGGAAAAAAATGACAAAGCTCAAGGAATCCACCACCATTGTGGATATTATCCTGGAAGAGTCCATCCGCCTGAACAATATCATCCGGGACTTCCTGGACTTTGCCCGCCCCATGACCCCGGACCTGAAACCCTGCGCCATTGAGGATCTCATTGAGAAAAACCTTCATTTTTTAACGCCCCAGGCCCAGGAAAAAAACCTCCTTATTGACAAGCGGATCCACGGCCCCATTCCCCTTATCATGGGAGATGCCAACCGTCTCTACCAGGCGATTTTAAATATTCTGCTCAACGCGCTGCAGGCAATGCCCCCAGGAAAAACCATTTTAATCACCCTCTATGCCGACACCACCCATGTTCGCCTCACCATCCAGGATGAGGGGAGCGGCATTGAGCCGGAACATCTAAAAAAGATCTGGACACCTTTTTTCACCACCAAAGAGCTTGGTACCGGACTGGGACTTGGCATTGTGAAAAACATCATTGAATCCCACAGGGGAACGATTCACATTGACAATGTGCGCCCCACAGGAACCCGGGTGGACATTGCCCTGCCCATAACGGAGAGATAACCCATGGACAAAATTCTCATTGTGGATGATGAAAAAAATTATCCCACCATTCTTGCAGAGGTACTCAGTGAAGAGGGATTTCAACCCATCACCGCCGCCAGCGGTCTGATTGCCCTTGATATCCTGAAAAACGAATCCATTGACCTGGTATTGACCGATGTGATGATGCCGGGGATGGACGGCATTGAACTTCTCAATCAGATCAAAAGACTCAGCGCCAATCTGCCGGTGCTGGTCATGACCGCCCACGGCAGCGTGGAAAGGGCGGTTGAGGCCATGCAGAAAGGTGCCTTTACCTATATACTCAAACCCTTTGACAATGATACCCTGGTGGCACACATCACCAAAGCCCTTGCCATCCATGAAATTGTCAAGGAGAACTCCCGTCTCAAGGAGGAGATCTCCACCCGCTATCAGTTCGATAATATCATTGGGAAGAGCAAGCCCATGAAAGCGCTGTACAACGTGATCCAAAAAGTAGCCCCCACCGGTGCCAATATTCTCATTGGAGGAGAAAGCGGCACCGGCAAGGAGCTGGCAGCACGGTCCATACACTACAACAGTCCGCGAAGGGAGTTTCCCCTGGTGGCGGTGAACTGCTCCGCCTTTGCCGAGTCCCTTCTGGAAAGTGAACTGTTCGGCCATGAAAAAGGGGCCTTCACCGGAGCCGTGGGTATGAAAAAAGGCCGTTTTGAACTGGCAAGCCAGGGAACCCTGTTTCTGGATGAAATCGGAGAACTTCCCACCAGTATTCAGGTGAAGCTATTACGGGTACTCCAGGAAAAAACCATCGAACGGGTGGGGGGAACAACCCCACTATCAGTAAATTTCCGGCTCATTGCCGCCACCAATAAAAACCTTGAGCAAGAGGTTGAAAAGGGACATTTCAGGGAAGACCTCTATTACCGACTCAACGTTGTCAAGGCGGTGATGCCTCCTTTACGGGATCGCGACGGGGACATCCCCCTGCTGGTAAACCATTTTATCCGGAAATATGCCCATGAACGAAAAAACCAGCCACCCTTGGACGGCGTGGATCCCCAGGCGGCACGTCTGTTGTTTGAATATTCATGGCCCGGCAATGTCAGGGAGCTTGAAAACATCATTGAGAGAGCCGTCATCCTTGCCACTGGCACCACTATTACCATGGAGGACCTTCCCATGAAACTGCGCTCTCCATCCACCCCCCCCACACTGCACCTGGAAGGCATACCGGAAAATGCGGGGCTTTCCGAAACCCTCACTGCGGTGGAAAAACGCATGATCAAAAGGGCCATGGCCCTTTCGGGCAACGTTCAGGCCAGGGCTGCCGAAATACTGGGGATCGGGAAAAGCGGGTTGAATCAGAAATTAAAAAAATATGGTATGTGAGGTCTGTTTAATATTTTGAACGGATTGTTGTGAAATTCAAAAATATAAATTCACCAAAAATAAGAAATAAATCTTATAATTTCAATAAATTAAATCAAAACATTCAACAGATCCCCATGCATTGGGTTCAAATTTTTGAACTTTTCCAATTTCAGACTCACCCATTATGATGAGCAATTTATCTGCGCTCTTTTTCAATAGACTTGCCAACCACCTTAATTTAAACAGTTTATCACACAATAGATTATTTTATTAAAAAAGAAGCTATATCTTTATATTCATGGCATACTAAATGCTTTATATAAAATCAAACTAACCGATAAAGTTGGTTTTTCATCTTTTTCCTCCTTTAAAAAAGGCTGACATGGAACACTGTGTCAGCCTTTTTTAATTCTGCCCCCGTCACCAGTGAGTTGCAGCTATAACTCAATGATCAAGTTCGTTCTCGCAAAACCAGTCAGAAAAAACTTGAACATCAAGTATATTTTCCACCAAAGCGCTGGGGGCACCACAATCCGATCTACTTAAGTAGTGGTGTTGCCAACGCGGGATTGTGCAATATCTCTATAAATAGACTGGGGGAAATCTGAGACAATTTGACGAAAATAGGTGGCACCCTGGTCGCCTTCTCCTGCTTTTTCCACCAGAAGTCCCAGATTGAACAGTGCCTCATCCTTTAAAAAATCACTTTTACCCTGGGCCACCGCCTTAAACAGGGCAACGGCCCTGTCATCTTTTTCAAGCATCTGACAGGTGTGCCCCAGGGCAACCTGTATGAGGTTTTCCATGATGGGGTCATGGGAAAACTCGGCAGCCAGGCCTTCGTAAAGAATCCGCGCCTTGTCAAATTGTCCCGCATCATAACAGATTTCGGCAAACCGCACCCGGCCCATTTTACCGGAGCCGGTATTGGGATACTCCGAAATCAGCCGCCCAAAATCCTCCTGAACCGCATCATATCCTTCAGCAGGGGACATGGCACCATATGTCTCAAGGACCCGGGCAAGAAGGGCAGCTGCTTTTTTATCAGAGGATCTAATGCTGTAAACCGTCCCGGAAACAATCAGAAGAACCGCCACAATGGCGCAGATGGCCCACACAAGGGATTTTTGATACTCCCTTGCAAGGGCCATCCCCCTGTAAAGGGACTCTATAAAAGGATCGGGTTGCTCAAGTTCTTTTTTACGCGCATTGGAAATTTTCTCTGCCATTTTCACCCCCTTAGAATCAATTCAGTTGTATTATATTCGACCATCGCGTGTTAACAGCTATCTACCATACAAGCGTTTTATAAATCCAGCCACGGTCTCCATCCGCATGCTCAATGTGCAGCCAGTCACTCCGGGTTTCAAGCACCTTGAATGGGACTCCCTTTTCCACCGTAAAAACAATCCCGGCATCGGTGGTGGGTTCTGATCTAACATTGCAATTATCCTTAAGGCTGATAACCGAAGAGACATTTCCCACAAGGGAATTATGAATCCAGGCCTTATCTCCCTCAAAATCCTTAAAATGACACCACCCCTCTTTTTTTTCCAGCACAATAAAGGGATGATATTGTTCCACCTGCCACAAAATATCATAACCGGTACCCGGCCCTGATCGTACATTGGCAATTTTTGAAACAACGGCAAGCCGTTCTTCCGCAAAGGACGATGTGGGCAATGCCATCATCAGCAACACCACCATCGTAAAAAAGAAAATCCGCTGAACCTCCTTACCTCTAATGTGTTTAAATATGAACCCAAAAACCTTCATTGATCTCCCCCGCTGACTGCCATGGCAGCTAACGCTGCCCTGTAAAAATTTTATCAAAATCCCAGAAGCACACCGCCCTGGTAAAGTAAAAAAGAAGCGCACCACGCAATGGAGGTGGTATAGATGAGATTAAAACAGGCCCAACCGGCAGAGGTCTCCCGCCAGATGGCAAATATGGTGGCAAGGCAGGGCACATATAACAGCACAAACACCATCATGGACAATGCTGACAACGGCGTCATGCCCGATTTTTTCAATGCCGCCTTTAATGCATCGGGCTCGCCGTCGGCAATGCCGTACAACACCCCCATGGTGCTCACCACCACCTCCTTGGCCACCAGACCGGTCAATAGTGCAACCCCGGATCGCCAGTCAATGCCCAAGGGTGAAAACAAGGGCGCCATGACCTTGCCCAGCCCTCCGATGAAGGAGTGGGCCACCTGCTCCCGATTTCTCAGGTTTTCCAATTCCAAAATTTTCCCCGCCGTTTCAGAAGAGATTCCCCCAATGCCCCCGTCGCCCGCATGGGTCGGAACGGACATGGCCTGGTCGGTCATTCTCTTTATTTCACCCGTATAATCCATGGAATAATTTTCCAACCGCGGAAAGGTGGACAAGGCCCAGATGATGATGGAGCCCACCAGAATCACCCCTCCCATTTTTTTCAGGAACATTTTGCTTCGGTCCCACATGTGAATGACAAGACTCTTCACCATGGGAACCCTGTAGGGCGGCAACTCCATGACAAAGGGTGCATCCTGTCCCTTTAGAAGGGTGGAACGAAACAGCCGCCCCGACACAATGGCTACCACAATCCCGGTGAAGTAGAGACCGAAAATCACTGAACCTGCCCGGGGCCCAAAAAAAGTCCCGGCCAGGATAATGTAAACCGGAAGCCGGGCCGAACAGGACATAAAGGGGGTAATGAGGATGGTCAGAATTCTGTCCTTGGGATTCTCCAGGGACCTTGTGGCCATGATGGCAGGCACATTACACCCAAATCCCATGAGCATGGGAATAAAAGATTTTCCATGGAGCCCCACCATGTGCATCACCCGATCCATGAGAAATGCCGTCCGGGCCATGTAACCGGTGTCTTCAAACAGAGCAATACAGAAAAAAAGGATGAGAATATTGGGTAAAAAAACAATGACACTGCCGATACCGGCAACAATACCGTCCAGAAACAGATCCTTTAACAGCCCCGGGGGCAGCATCAGATCCAGTCGAGTGGATAAAAAGGAGACCCCGGACTCAATCCACGCCATGGGGTGGGCTCCCAGGGAAAAGGTCAGCTGGAACATGGCCCAGATGAAAAAGATAAATATGGGAAATCCCAAAAATCGATTGGTCAGCACCAGATCAATGTTTCTGGACATATCCGCCCGCTTCCGGGGGGAGAGGGTCACCACCTCCTTGACAATGCCGGCAATGAATCCGTACCGATCGTCGGTGAGGACAATTTCCGGATCATCATGGAAAAGGGTTTCCAGTCTGAATCGACTCTGGGCTGCCAGTTGAGTCATTTTCTCTTCCA
This sequence comes from uncultured Desulfobacterium sp., assembly GCA_963668575.2. Lineage (GTDB taxonomy): Bacteria > Desulfobacterota > Desulfobacteria > Desulfobacterales > Desulfobacteraceae > Desulfocicer. The sequence goes on from OY764894.2 coordinate 5,282,132, forward strand.
GCTCCGGAGAAAGGACCTCCAGACTTTTCTTCACCACCTGATCCGACTCCAGCAACTTGATGGCCGTCCAGCGCACCGGATGGGGATGATGCCCATGGAATTGGGCTTCCAGCACAGTGGTCAGCTCTGATATCAGGGCTTCAATGTCTCTGTTGTACCTGACCTTCCGTCCGGATTTCCCCCGGGGAAAAGAGTCTGCCGCATCAATTGCGGCTTCCACAAGCTCATCCATGCCCTGATCCCGATTGCCCACAGTGAATACCACCGGCACGTCAAGGAGCATGGAGAGACGTTCGGCATCAATGGAGATGCCTTTGGATCGGGCAAGGTCTGCCATGTTCAGGGCAAACACCACCGGACGGTCCAACTCCATGATCTGCATGGCAAGGTAGAGACTTCTTTCAAGATTGGCCGCATCAATGATGTTCACCACCACATCGGGTTTTTCATCCAGAATAAAGTCCCTGGCGGCAATCTCCTCAATGGAAAACGGGGTGAGGCTGTAGGTGCCCGGCAGGTCCACAATCTTCAACTGATGGCCGTCCCGTTTCAGGGTGCCCTCTTTTTTCTCCACTGTCACACCGGGCCAGTTGCCCACCTTCTGGTGGGCCCCGGTGAGATTATTGAAGATGGTGGTCTTACCGGAATTGGGATTACCGGCCAGGGCCATGGTCATATTTTTCATGGATGTTTCACCGTTTTGACATGCTCAACCATTATGGTTGCCGCCTCTTCCACCCGAAGAGAAACATGATACCCTTTAACAATCAGTTCAAGGGGATCTTTCAGGGGCGCGTATTTTTCCACATAAATCCGGGTTCCTCGATTAATGCCCATCTCCAGCAACCGACGTCGCAAAGTGCCCTCCCCTCCCACCCGGACAATAATACCTTCCTGGCCCTGTTTCATGCCGCTTAAGGGTATTTTTCTCCCCGGCAACAGAGGCACTTCCCCACCGGTGTCAACGGATGTCACCGGATCCATGACCGGTGGAGCATGCTGTACCAGAATTTTTTCCGCAAGCCCATTACAAATGGCAAAACGGCTCTCCCCTGTGGCCACCACCATCTGCCCTCCGCCCTGGGAGGCCACCACTTCAACTTCATCCCCGCACCGAAGCCCCATGGAGGAGAGGCGCATCTGGGCCCGTCGTCCCCCTTCAAAGGATTTGATGATACAGATTTCTCCCTGCCTTGCCCGGCACAGCGGTATCGTCAGCTCACGTGTTTTAAGGCATTTTGAACAGATGCCATAGATCTCCATGCGATGCTGGAGCATATGAAATCCATAGGCCGCCGCCACCTGAACCTGCTTTTTTTCCAGGAATTCATCCTTGAACTCAAGGATCTCTCCGCACTTGACACAGACCATATGGTCATGGTGCATCCCCAGATGGCGATGTTCATAACGCTTGGGTCCGGCTTCAAACTGCACCATGTGGGCAAAACCAAAACGGCAGAGCAATGCCATGGTCTCTTCCACAAAATCGCTGTCTATGTCATTCCCATCGCTTTGCAGGCACTGTGTAATTTCCAGGCAGGTGAGATGCTGTTCTGTTTTTAAGAAACAGTCCAGCACTTTAAACCGTTTCTCAAAAAGATCCACCCCCTCTTCCCGAAACAGCTGCTTAAACTGTTTTTTTTCCTGTTCATGTCTGGTATTCATACATCTGATCCTGTTGTTAATTCAACTTTCAGATTTAGGGTGCGGCTGGTGAAAAAAACCAAGGCCCATCCGGAGTTATTTCTCTTTCTTGATGGATAACTCCTTTTTTTAAAAAAATAATGCCCACCAAAACCCACACTGCTTAGGGAGTCTCGTAGAAGGCCCAATGCATAAAATGGCTTTATAAATTATTACAGGCATGGGAAGATGTCAACATGAACCACCCGGCCACGGCAATTCCACGTATGATTTAAAATGTGGAAAGCTTAAGAATTTGGAAAAACAACATTTAATCTGCATGGAAACGGAAAAACACATAAATGACATCGGAAACACCTTTCAACGCTTTTCTCAATACCCCCCTCACCATCAAAACCGCCACCCTATCCAACCGACTTTTACTGGCCCCTATGGCAGGCCTTGGCCACATGGCCTTCAGGGAGCTGGTGGCGGAATTCGGGGGGTATGGACTGCTTTTCACCGGCATGTGCAGCGCCAAAGCAATCCCCCATGAAAATCCAGCCGTCTCCCAGGTCTTTGCATGGCGAAAAGCCGAGCTACCACGTCTGGTATGTCAGATTTTCGGACCCGATCCCCTGAGCATGGCCCGGGCCGCCCACCGCATTGAAAAAGAGGGATTCTTTGGAGTGGACCTCAATTTCGGATGTGCCGTGTCCGCCATCTGCAAAAAGGGCAGCGGCGCCATACTTCTAAAATCCCCGGACCTTGCCGTGGACATTGTCAAAGAGGTACGGCAGGCCGTGGACCTTCCCGTTTTTGTGAAATTTCGCACCGGATGGGAAAACAGTGTCACCGCCGCATCGGATCTGGCCCGACGGTTTGAGGATGCAGGGGCTGATGCCCTGGTGTTCCATCCCAGAATCGCACCGGACAGACGGTCCCGGCCCCCGTTGTGGGACCACATTACCCAGGTCAAACAGGCGGTTTCCATACCCGTTTTCGGAAACGGCAACCTGTTTGAACAATCGGACTGTGAAAAGATGTACCACCGCACCGGCTGTGACGGCTTTTCCATCGGTCGCATGGCCGTGGCCCGGCCCTGGCTCTTTGCCCAGTGGTCCCGGGGCTTTATTCCCAATGAACGTACCCCTTTCCACGCCGCTTTCAGGATGACACAGCTGTTGGTGCAATACCATGATGAGAGAACTGCGGTGAAGCTGTTCAAAAAATATGTCCCCTATTTTGCAGCCGGATTCAAATTTGGCCATGCCATGTGCAAAGAGCTGTTAAAGGGGGAAGAGATGACAGCTATTCAGGAGGCCCTTGCCTGCATTGCCGAAAAAAATCCGGAAACCACCCAGCGGCCCAATCTTCATCTTTTCTCCTGACCTTCCAGGATACGGGACAACTGTCCCATCAGGGGACGGACCCGCTCCCGGTGCTCCGGCGGCACCATGAACACCGGGGCCCTGGAATTATTCAATATATGGGAGGGCCGGCCGGACACACCGGCATCGGCCCCTTGACCATCTGCCTGCCACAGGATCATATCCGTTAAATTCCCGGAAGTTCCCTGGGCATCAAGGTGTTCCACCACCTGCATGAAAAGGTTATTCACCGTAACGACAAAAGGAGGCATTTGGGCATATCCCACCTGCCGGCACCTGGTTTGGGACAGAAGCATGCGGCAACCAAGCGGTCGTGTTTCATAAATGGTGCACATCTCTTCCCGAAGCAGGGGACATCGACCCCAGGCAGGATTATTTTCCTCTTGGGGAAGCTCCTTTCCATCAAGACAGAGGGCTGCCATCTTATTAATGGTATAAGCCGGTTGAAACCGCTTCCCGGCACGACCCTGCATGGCCCTGTCCCGGAGCGCTCTTTGCTCCCCATCTCCCATGCCGCGCACCACAAAGGCATACTCCAGGGAGGTCATGGTCACATTGCAGGTGCAGCAGGCCGCACACCCCGGGCCGCACACCGTCTCCTGCCCCCGGGTATATTGTTCATGAAGCTGATAAATCTCTGCCAGTAAATCACACGCCTCTTTCACCATCGTCCCTCCCATGAATTCCATAAGGCTCAGGTTATGTTTCAACTTTCTGCCGGCAGCAGAGCCCCCGGCGGCCGGTCGGTCCAGCCCATCAGGTCATGGCCATCATACAAACCGTCCGATGCCGGACATGCCAAGACCCAGATATTGACTTTTCACCTGTTTTTAATCATACTTGTGAGCGGTAAATCCCAGGCAGGCTCAAGCCCCCATCCATTTCAAATCAAAAAAAACAGATCTTAAAGGAGCTGCACCATGGCAAGCACCGTTTTCATCACCGACTTCAAAGCCACCTCCAGGGAGAACCTCCCTGAAAAACTCACAAGGTTGCTGCAGCAGGCCGGCATTGATGAGGTATTAAATAAAGAAGATCTCACCGGCATCAAGCTCCATTTCGGAGAGAGGGGGAACACGGCGTTCATCCGCCCCCCCTACATCAGAAGTATTGTCAGAGCGGTTCGACAAAGGGGGGCCATCCCCTTTCTAACCGATGCCAACACCCTGTATGCCGGAGCACGCAGTGACACCCCCACCCATATCAGAACCGCCATTGAGAATGGATTTGCCTTTTCCAGCATGGATGGGGCCCCCATCATCATTGCCGATGGACTCCGGGGAAAAAGTGATAAAGCCGTTACGGTTAATCAAAAACATTGCAAACAGGTGTACATCGGAACGGAAATTGTTTCCGCCGATTCTCTGATCTCCGTGGCCCACTTCAAGGGTCATGAACTGTCCGGCTTTGGCGGTAGCCTGAAAAATCTTGGCATGGGGTGTGCCTCCCGGCGGGGAAAGCTCGACCAGCACTCCACGGTGAGTCCCAAGGTAAAGCGGAAAACATGTATCGGATGTGGGGAATGTGCGGCCCATTGTCCTGCCGAGGCCATTGCCATTGACGAAAAAATAGCGTCCATTGATCCCAACCGCTGCATCGGATGCGGAGAGTGCATCATCCGCTGTCCCACAAAATCGGTGAACATCCGTTGGAATCAAACAATACCGGACTTTCTGGAAAAAATGATGGAATATACATTGGGTGTCCTGAAAAACAAGCAGGGCAAGGCCCTCTTTGTCAACTTCATTTCAGACATTTCCCCGGCCTGTGATTGCCTGCCATACAATGATGCCCCCATTGTGAGAGACATCGGCATGGCAGCCTCCACCGATCCGGTGGCCCTGGACCAGGCATCGGCGGATCTGGTCAATGCCGAAGCGGCCCTTCCCGGTTGCTGCCTCACCCAAAACACCCTGCCAGGGGAGGATAAGTTCAAGGGGCTTTACCCCCATGTTCCCTGGGAACTTCAGCTGGCCTATGCAGAAAAAATCGGTCTGGGATGCCGGGCCTACACCTTAAAGCGGCTGGAAACGTTGTCGTGGGAAAAATGAGGCGGAACAGAGACCAGGGTTCCCGGGGAATGGGCATGGCCACCTCCACCGGAAGGGCGGGGGAGGTCAATCGTTCCTGAAAGGTCTGAAGCGCCTTTTCAGGGGTATTATTCTCATGACTCAGATGGGCCAGAATCACATGACACAAACTATCGTCCCGGATATCATTCACCAGATCACCGGCAGCCGCATTGGAAAGGTGTCCCAATCGGCCCTTCACCCGCTGCTTTAGATACCAGGGATAGGGGCCCCGGGTGAGCATGTCGGGGTCATGGTTGGCCTCCAGATAAAGAAGGGTACAGCCTCTTAAATGGGTTTTTACCAGATGGGTGGCAACCCCCAGATCCGTGGCAATACCCAGTTTCACCCCCCCATGCTCCAGGGTGAACCCCGAGGGATCCGCCGCATCATGGGAGATGGAAAAGGGGTTTATTTTCAATTCGCCGATGTGAAACCCAACCCCGCACTTGAAATGTCGGACCTCCTGGAGAGGTCCAAGTTTTTCCGAAGCGGCCTGCAGGGTTCCCGGGTTTATGTAAAGTGGAATATTATAGCGACGGCTCAACACCCCTGCCCCCCGGATGTGATCGGTGTGTTCATGGGTAATCACCACGGCGGAAAGCATTTCCGGGGAGAGCCCCCTGGCGGCCATCCGCCGTTCCAGTTCAATGCCGGAAAGACCGGCATCCACCAGCACGGCACTGTCACCACCGGAGACAAAAACGGCATTTCCCTTGCTGCCACTGGCAAGTGAACAGACACTGAGCCCGGGAGATTTCATTATTCCGTTGCGGTAACTGCTTTATGGCTCAGCCGAATTTTACCATCCCGGGTAATATCAAGCACTTTAACCTTGATGATATCGCCCTCTTTTACCACATCGGTGACCTTTTTCACCCGGTGATCTGCCAGTTCAGAGATGTGTACCAGCCCATCGGTACCGGTTTTAATGCGGACAAAGGCTCCGAAATCCATGGTTTTTACCACTTCACCCTCATAGATGCCCCCGATTTCCGGATCCATGCCGATGTCATTGACAATCCTGCAGGCAGCCTCACCATCTTCAAGGTTTGTGGCGGCAATTTTTACAAGACCGGTGTCATCCACCTCAATGACGGTGTTGGTGTCTGCCTGGATGGAGCGGATCATCTTGCCACCAGGGCCGATGATCTCACGGATCTTGTCGGGATTGATCTTGACGGTGATGATCTTGGGGGCATGGGGAGACATTTCGATGCGGGCTGTATCAAGGGTGGCAAGCATTCTGTCAAGAATGTGAATCCTTCCTTTTTTTGCCTGGGCCAATGCCGTAATGAGCACATCCCTTGAAAGCTCCCGGATTTTAATATCCATCTGTAGGGCGGTGATACCGGTTCGGGTGCCGGCCACTTTAAAATCCATGTCTCCGAAATGATCTTCATCCCCAAGAATATCCGACAATACAACAGTTTTCTCGCCCTCTTTCACAAGACCCATGGCAATACCGGAGACAGGTGCTTTAATGGGCACACCGCCATCCATCAGGGCCAGGGTTCCGGCACACACCGTTCCCATGGAGGAGCTTCCGTTGGACTCCATCACTTCCCCCACAAGGCGGATGGTGTATTCAAAATCTTCCGGATCGGGAAGGACCCGTTCCAATGCCCGGGTGGCAAGATTGCCATGGCCCACATCCCGTCGGCTGGGACCGCCGGGTCGTTTGCACTCACCCACGGAAAAAGGAGGGAAATTGTAATGGAGCATGAAAGCTCGGGTCTCCTCTCCCCCCAGGGTTTCCACCCGCTGCTCATCCCGGCCGGATCCCAATGTCAGGGTTCCCAGCACCTGGGTTTCCCCCCGGGTAAACAGGGCGCTGCCATGGGGCCGGGGAAGATTTCCCACTTCACAGGTGATTTCCCTCACCTCGTCAAAGGGCCGCCCATCAATGCGCTTGTTTTCATTGAGGACAATGTCCCGGCAAATGGTCTTTACAAGGCCGGAAAACAGATCCTTGATGTCACGAACCCTGTCGGTATACGCCTCTCCAAGGGACTCAATCACATCGGCCTTCACCATGTCCAGGGCCTTGTTCCGGGCCATCTTGCCCTGGGTCTGAACGGCTGTGTGGATTTTCTCCCCTGCAAGGGATTTAATTTTATCAAGAAGATTCTCATCCACTTCAGGGGGGGCAATCAAGCGTTTCTCTTTGCCCATGGCTGCCTGGAGGGCCTCCTGGATATCAATGAGGGGCTGCATGGCCCGGTGCCCGAAGAAGATGGCATCCAGCATCTCCTCTTCAGATACCATGGCCGCCCCGCCTTCCACCATGATCACACCGGTTCTGGACCCGGCAACCACCAGCTCAATATCGCTTTCAGCCAGCTGTGTCACGGTGGGATTGGCCACAAACTCACCGTTAATGCGTCCCACCCTGACGCCGGCAATGGGACCGGCAAAGGGGATATCGGAAAGTCCAAGGGCCGCGGATGCCCCCACCAGGGCAAGGGTGTCCGGTTCATTTTCCTTATCCATGGACAAAACAGTGGCAATCACCTGGGTTTCAAAATTATATCCCTTGTCAAACAACGGACGGATGGGTCGGTCAATGAGTCGACAGGTAAGGGTCTCTTTTTCACTGGGACGGCCAATTTCCCGTCGGAAATAGTTTCCCGGAATTCTGCCCGCCGCATAAATTTTCTCCTGGTACTCCACGGTAAGGGGTAGAAAACCGGCATCCGGCTTAGGGTCTTTGGCACCCACCGCCGTCACCAGGACCATGGTATCCCCATACTGGACCACCACGGATCCCGATGCCTGTTTGGCGATTTTACCGGATCGAACACTGAATTCTTTGTCATTTATTTGGGTTTTAAATATGTGCTCCATTAAGTTCTCCTGTAAAAAAGGGCGGTTCTAAAAGCATCTTTATACAGAATAAACCCGCACATCCACCATCAGGGGGCCTGCATGGTGCATGTGCGAACTTATTCAGGCATCTGCCAAAGAATTACCGCCCGTTAATTTAATAGCGCCGGCACCCGGATATCTGCAGGTACCGGCATATTGCTTTGGGGGGTTCAGATTCCAACCTCGGTCATTTTACAATCACCAAAATTGGCATCAACCCCGGTTTTTTTATCTTCTCAGACCCAGTCTTTCAATGAGGCTTCGATATCTTGCAACATCTTTTTTCTTGACGTACTCCAGAAGCCGACGTCTGCGACCCACCAGAATAAGCAGGCCCCTTCTTGAATGATGATCTTTTTTGTGTACCTTAAGGTGTTCCGTCAGGTAGCTGATACGATGGGTTAATAGCGCCACCTGTACCTCCGGGGAACCGGTGTCGGATTCATGAAGCTTAAAATTGGTGATCATCTCTTCTTTGTTTTCTGCCAGTAAAACCACTTTAGTACTCCTTGTCTGGAATAAATTAATACGGGACATTCTACCCATCCACTGTCTTTTTTCGCTTCTGCCATCCAATATTCCATTCAGAAAAACAGATTAAAAAAACAGCGCTGGAATTTCCCTGCCGGTGTCTCTGCTCACCGGGCACATTTTCCCGGGGGCAAGAACGATTTATACTAACGATTAATCCACAAAAACACAACAATAATTATAAGACCCACCAATGTCATCATATTCAACAATGGCGGCAAGTCCTCCATCCGGATCAAGTATCCGGAGAAACCGATTGGGGTCAAGATCCTGGGACCAGAAGAAAGGTCCAGGAAGCGTATCCCCCAGGGGTTGACCAAAACGAATTTTCTTCAACATGAGATCATCGGCGGAGATGGCGGGCAAAGAGGAGACGGCCCGGGCCATGGGAAGGATCTGTTGGTTGAACCGGCTGTCATCCATCTCTTCAAAACAGGAAAGGGGGAGGGTTTTGTCCAGGGAGATGCCACAGCACGATGTCCGGCACAATGTGGCCAGATGGGCTCCGCATCCCAGTCGGGCGCCGATATCCCGGGCAAGACTCCGGATGTAGGTACCGGAAGAACATCGGACATCCATCGTAACCAGAGGCAAAGCCATGTCTGTCACGTCAATATCATAAATTTCAATGTCCCTGGGAGGCTTTTCCACGGGTCTGCCCTGGCGGGCCAGGCGGTAAAGGGGAACCCCCTGATGCTTTAATGCAGAGTAGATCGGCGGCACCTGTTTCTGGGGACCTTTAAATCTGGCCACCACGGCCACCACCCGGTCCTCGGTGATGCCGTCAAGGCCGGCACCTTCCATTGATGCGGTGATCTTCCCTTCGCTGTCAAGGGTATCGGTCTCCACACCCAGGTACACCCCGGCACGATAGGATTTTTCACCCCCCAGAAGAAACCGGGAAAGGCGGGTTCCTTTGTTGATACCACACAACAGTACGCCTGTTGCAAAAGGGTCCAGGGTACCGGTATGCCCCACTTTATTAACACCCTGCCGTTTTTTCAACCGGGCCACCACCCGGGCGGAGGAGATCCCGGCAGGTTTATTCACGGCAACAATACCATCCGGCATGGGTTCACTGGTTCCCTTCAGATTGGGTCCCCTTGAGCAACTTGTCAATGCGGGTTCCCCGATCAAAGGAGGTATCATGGATAAATTTCAAGTCCGGCATATACCGCAGTCCCAGTTTAGGCGCAATGCTCTTTTTGATAAACCCACAAGAACTTTTAAATCCTTCCAGAGCCTCCTGCACCCGCTTTTCATCCCCGAAAATTGAAAAGTAAACATAGGCAATCCGCAGGTCCGGCGTCAGTCTGACCCCGCTGATGGTGGCCATTTCGATGCGGGGATCCTGAAGTTTTTTGGTCATCAGCTCGGTGAGGGAGGCCTGAATCTGCACCCCCACCCGATCCGCCCTTGGATATGGCTTCATTATTTTATCTGCTCCAAAGTGGCCTTGCGCTCTTCAATTTCATAGCACTCAAAGATGTCGCCCATTTTGACGTCATTGAATTTGTCAAGACCGATACCACACTCATACCCCTGGGCCACCTCTTTTACATCATCCTTGAACCGCCTGAGGGAGGCCACTGTGGATTTGCATTTCACCACACCATCCCGCAACAGACGGATCTTATCCCCCCTTGTGACCTTTCCTTCCAGCACAAATGAACCGGCAACGGTGCCTCTATTGGGAATAACAAATGTCTCTCTCACCTCGGCCCGTCCCAGGATATTTTCATGAAAGGTGGATGGCATCAGACCGGTGAGGGCAGCCTTGATATCATTGATGACATTATAAATAATATCATAAAACCGCATATCAATGTTCTCTTCCTTGGCAAGTTCCCTCACCTTGGGAGTGGGCCGCACATTAAACCCGATGATGATGGCATCGGAAACTGCAGCAAGGGAGACATCGGACTCATTGATGGCACCGGTTCCAGCATGAACGATCTTGATATCCACCTCTTCCTGGGCAAGTTTCATCACCGAATCGTTCAGGGCTTCCAGAGATCCATGGACATCGGCTTTGATAATGAGCTTGAGTTCCCTGATCTCATCGGCACCCATGTTGGCAAAGAGCTTCTCCAGATTTGCCCGGCTCTTTTTGGCCAGCTCCTTGGCACGCTCTTTTTGCATGCGATGCTCACTGATCTGCTTGGCATCCTTTTCAGAAGAGAGTGCCACAAATTCGTCCCCGGCCTCGGGGACCCCGCTTAGTCCCACAATTTCCACCGGTGTACTGGGCCCTGCCTCGGTCACTGTCTGGCCGATGTCTCCGATCATGGTACGAATTTTTCCGGAATGGAGGCCACACACCAGGGGCGCACCCGCCTTGAGGGTCCCCTGTTCCACCAACACTGTGGCCACAGGACCTCGGCCGGCATCCAAACGGGCCTCCACCACATGGCCCATGGCAGGCCTGGTGGGATTGGCTTTTAGTTCAAGCACTTCTGCCTGAAGCAGTATCATTTCCAAAAGCTCGTCTATGCCGGTTTCTGCCTTGGCGGAGACCCTGGCAAAGATCACATCTCCTCCCCACTCCTCGGACACCAGGCCATGTTCCGACAACTCCCGCATGACCCGATCGGGATCGGCATCGGGCTTGTCCATTTTGTTCACCGCCACAATCACCGGTACCTTGGCCGCTTTGGAGTGGTTAATGGCCTCTATGGTCTGGGGCATAACCCCATCGTCGGCTGCCACCACCAGCACCACAAGGTCCGTCACCTGGGCGCCCCTGGCCCGCATGGCCGTAAAGGCCGCATGCCCCGGGGTATCAAGAAAGGTAATCACCCCTTTGGGGGTTTCCACACTGTACGCACCTATGTGCTGGGTAATCCCGCCGGCTTCACCGGTGGTGATCTTAGACTTTCGGATGACATCCAGCAAAGAGGTTTTTCCATGATCCACATGCCCCATGATGGTCACCACTGGAGATCGGCTAATGAGATCATCAGGATTCTCATCCACATGAAGGTCCATGAGCAGATCCTCTTCAAAGGAGGCTCTCTCCACCTCATAGTCAAATTCCGCCGCCACCAGAGCCGCTGTTTCATAGTCAATGGTCTGATTCACCGTTGCCATGACTCCCATGCCCATGAGCTTGACGATCATCTCATTGGCCTTGATTCCCATGCGCTTGGCAAGTTCCGAAAGCTCTATGGTGTCATCAATCTTGACACGCCGTTTGATGGCCTTAGGTGTCGTGATCTGGGTTTTCTGTGCCTTAACCCGCTGTTTGTTCCGGCTATCTTTTTTCCGTCCCTTTTTACCACCGCGGCCACTGTCATAGAGGTCTTTTCCTTCAACCACAGCTCTCTTTTTCCGTGAAACGCCCTTGGGCATGATATCATCGGCACCGGCGGGCTGTTCCCGTTTTTTACGCTTGTCCTTTTTGGGCCTGGCCTTACCTGAGTCTCCCCCCGGAATCTCATCAAGATCCGCAACCGGTATTACCACCTTGGCATGCGGGTAAGATGGGGCGGCACTCCTTGACTCTACGGGTTTATTTGATTTTTTACGATGTTTTGGCACCTCAGGGACAACTTCGACAGGTGCCTTTTTCTGAACAGGTGGAATCACCGGTGGAACGGCAAGTTTAATAATCTTTGCCGGTTCGGATTTTTTTGATTTCTTTTTCCGACGTCTTTTTTTATCAGCAGCTTCGGAAGTATCCCCATTGTCTTCAGTTTCAGAATCATTGTCGACATCAACCATGTCCAGGGCACCGTCCTCCTCTTTGGTGGTATCATCGACCCGTGGTGTCTCCTCCGGATCGTCACTATTTGTTTCCACCGGGCATTCCGGCTCCGGGGGCACTTCCATATTCTCATTTAAAGAAGAGGTTTCCCTGGTGTTTGACACATCATCCGCCCCGTTAATGGAGGAAGCAACGGGCTCCTCTTGAACCGGTTCGGATGCAGGGGGCTCCGCAGTAACTGTCTTTTCCATACCCGCCGGTTCAGGTTGAACTGGTACGGAAATAACCTTGGCAGCATGGGATTTTTTCTTGGGTTTGACGGATTTTGACATGAGAGAGGCTGCTTTTTTTAAAGCGGAATGGTTCCCGCTTGTATCCTCGGGATCTTCCGGAGAAACGCCTTGGCCATCTTCCCGTTCAGAAGCCAGGGAGGCCGCTTCGGCAATCTCCTTGTCATCCGAGGATGATTCCCGGCTGGAAGAGACATTTTCCCCGGAAAGTTCAGCCGCATCAACCGCACCATGATTTTCTCCTTTTTCCACCACTAAAATCCCCTCCGAAACAGCTTCGGGGGAATCCTGATCCCTGTTCAGGGGAAGGTCCTCTCCGGTGGGAACGGACTTATCATTGGGTTCCACCTTGGGTAATTCCGCCGGCTTTTCCTTTTTCACGGGTTTACGCCTTCGAATAACAGAAGGTTTCACCCGGGTCTCTGCCCGTTTGTTCTTTTGTCCGAACATGCTTGCCTTGACTTTGCTGACGTCCTCATCTTCCAGAGAACTCATATGGCTTTTCACTTCAATGTCCAACGCCTTCAGCTTTGTAAGGAGGGCCCTGTTCGTCAAATTAAGCTTTTTGGCCAGCTCATATACCCTGATTTTTGCCATCCGTTCCCCCACGTATTTTCCTTTTTGTTCTGTTATAAGGCTTGTTACACTCAACTCTGGAAAATTAAGCCTTCATAAGGTTGAGCCGACGGGGTCAGGCTTGTATTATGATCCTTTTTATCAGCACCCTATGCACTGACAGGAAAAAAGAGCCATAATGCAAGCCTGACCCGACCCCGTTTATATCAACCTGGGAAGTTGAGTTATTTTATTTTTCATCAGCACTATCATCCGAATCAGAGGCCGGAGAAGGCGGGTTGCCCTCTTGTTCTGCCTCATCCTGAGAAGGGGCATCCATGACATTCTGTTCTACCTCATCCGAAGAAAAGGCATCCATGACACTCTGTTCTGCCTCATCCAAAGAAAAGGTATCCATGACACTCTGTTCTGCCTCATTCGGAGAAAAAACATCCATAGCATCCTGTGCGGCCTCTCCCGAGGAGGAATCATCCATGCCCTCTTGTTCTGCCTCTCCCAAGGACGAATCATCCAGGCCATCTTGTTCTGCCTTACCTGAAGAAGAATCATCCATGACCTCTTGTTTTTCCCCGGAAACTACCCTTTGCGCATTTTCAATCAACTGCGCCACCTTCTCCTCGGAAAGATCCATAACCGACATGAGATTTTCTTTTCCGGCAGAGGCAATGTCTGCAGATGAACAGTACCCGTTTTTATACAGCGCTTCCGCCATGGACAGCGTAACATGGGGAACATTCATTAATGAGTCATACCCTTTTTTAAGGCTGCGACTGTATTCATCCTCACTCATCACTTCAAGATGCCAACCGGTGAGGCGGCAGGCCAGACGAACATTTTGCCCGTTTTTTCCAATGGCAATGGAGAGGTAGTCATCAACAACAATAATCTCCATGTTCTTATTGTCTTCATCAATGATCACCCGTGCCACTTCTGCAGGTGCCAAGGCGTTACACACAAATTTAGCCACATCCGGATTCCATTGAACAATGTCGATTTTCTCCCCACGGAGTTCCTGAACGATGCTCTGAACCCGATTGCCCTTCATCCCCACGCATGCACCCACGGGATCCACATCGGAATCCGTGGAACTCACCGCAATTTTTGAACGGACTCCGGCCTCCCTGGCGGCCCCCCGGATGGTCACAATGGATTCCGCTATTTCCGGCACCTCAGTGGCAAACAGTTTCACCAAAAATTCAGGATGGGTCCGGGACAAAATAATCTGGGATCCCCTTGCATCTTCCAGAACATCCAGCACATAGGCACGGATACGGTCCCCCCGACGGTAGGTTTCCCGGGGAATCTGCTCCCTTGAGGTGAGTATGGCCTCGGCCTGTCCAAGATTGACAATGATATTGCCGCGGTCCACCCGCTGAACAATACCATTGATAATTTCACCTTTCTTATGGATGAAATTTTCATAAACCGCACTTTTTTCGGCCTCTTTCATTTTCTGAATAATGACCTGTTTTGCCGACTGGGCCGCAATCCGACCAAAGGATGAGGTATCCACCTTTATGCCCAGACTATCCCCCACCTCACACTCCGTATCATACATGAGCCCCTCTTCAAGGGTCAGTTCAACATCCGGGTCCTGCACATCCTCAACCACCTCTTTAAACTGAAAGACATCGACTTCACCGGTTTTCTCGTCGTAATGCACTTCAACATCGACCCGTGGTCCCAGTTTTTTCCTGGCCGCCGATTCAATGGCTTCCTTCAGGGTGTTAACAAGCACTTCCCTGCTGATTCCCTTCTCCCGGCTAACCTGATCTACGACCCGCTTAATATCTGTAATTAACATCATGACTCCCCGTGTGAACCAGCCAGTCTTGCCTTGCCGATCTGTTCATATCGAATCTTCACCGTCTCCTGATCTACCGCAATGGTGACAACATCTTCACAGATCCCCTGGAGTATGCCGGTAAATTTCCGCCTACCCTGAATCGGATGTCTAAGTTCAATTTTGATTCGATTACCCGAAAATCGATCATAATCCACCGCTTTATTTAAAATTCTGTTGGGACCCGGGGAAGATACCTCAAGACGGTAGGCACTCATTTCATCAAAATGCACGTCCATCACATCCCCAATCAGCCGATTCATATAAGTGCAGTCATCAATATTTACCCCACCGGGCTTATCAATGCACACTCTTACAATGGGGCCGCCCCTGTCTGAGAGAAACTCTAAACTGACGAACTCAAAATTTTCCGCCGTGCACAACGGATCAAGCAGTGCCTCAACTCTCCTGGCAACCGATTGTGTTTCCTGCTGTTTTTGCGTCACCATACCCTGCAACCCGCCTTTTATTCACCCCATCTTGGCATTCAAAATCAACGCCGGTACGCCATTCGGATTGTTCCGAAACAAAAGCCACCATGTTCCACCGCTGAAAAACCATTTTGTCCGTGGTGATCACTGTACCACTTGCCCAAAAAAAAAACGGGCAAACGCCCGTTCCCTGATACCCTGTAAATCCTTAACACCAATTCTTATCAGGCACCCATTGCCATCCATTTGGATATTTCAATGGACATATCTGCTTCATTGAGGACAAAAAAACCAGAGGCATTACCACTCATGCCTGTTCAACAGGGGAGGAGAACGTCTCATCTCTCCAACATTACGAACACCATGCCTGCAATAAAAAAAAAGCCACATTCCAAAAGGGTGAAGACAATTCTCATTCCAAGCTAAAAATATGGGGTTTGCACGATCCAAGGACTGAATCATACCCCATATCTTCCGAGCAACCCAAAAAACTGTTCATTAATCTGGAGCGGGCAACGAGATTCGAACTCGCGACACCAAGCTTGGGAAGCTTGTACTCTACCAACTGAGCTATGCCCGCTGACAATGAGAGACTCTAAAGCAAAAAAAGAAAATTGTCAACCATAAGTCGTTTATTTTTTCACACACACCGGGGTAACGTCCGATTACCCCGGCGTATTTTTCCACCACCTGCTTTAAGGAATGAGCATGAAATAAGATGCCCAATCAGAATTTTCAAACGTACGGCCTACAATGGTCGCCTGTTTTGAAATGGGCAAGTTATTTAAGATTCATTCCTAAGCAACAGGTGGCATGGGGAAAGACCCTTCACCTCATGCCGGCAGATCCGCATGGTATCGCTCAATGAGCCAGCCGGAAATGGCGGTGTGAATGCCTTTAACCTTTTTTTCTTTCAGGGTTTTTTCCCAAGAGCGGTACACAATGCGAAAAGAGAGTGATTTCTTCCCCTCAGCCAAAGGTGCACCCTGATATACGTCAAACAGGAAGAGATCCTCAACCAAAGGCTGACTCCGGGTGTGCTCGACAAGATCATCATAGATCTCTCCGGCGGCCACAGCTTCATCCACAATAAGGGTAAGATCTCTTTCCACAGAAGGGAATCGAGGTAGGGGTTCAGCAACAATGGCCCGGGGCGTTGCCTGGAGAAGCGCCGTCATGTCCAGCTCAAACATGAAAGCCTTCTGCTTCACCCCCCATCGGGTGGTAACTGACGGAGCAATCTCCCCAAGGCTTCCCAGGGAAACCCCATTGATTTTCACTTCTGCGCCTCCCCCTTTTATTAAATAAGGAAACGCTTTCTCGGGTGCCCTTGAAAAAGAGACAAGGCTCTCAGAAATTCCAAGACCGACAAAAAGCCCTTCAACAACCCCCTTAAGATCAAAGAAATCACATGACATCTCTTTTCCGTGCCAGGAGACGACACAACGATTTCCAGCCCAGATGCCCGCCATCATCTCTTTTTCCCGGGGTTGTTTTCCCTGCTCGGTGGCCAGAAAAATATTCCCAATCTCAAAAAGCTTCAGCACATCTACCTGCTTGGCAATATTGCGTCCCATGTTTTCAAGAAGCCCAGGCAAAAGAGAGGTGCGAAGCACGGACATCTCTTCTGAAATGGGATTGAGAATTCGCTCCATGGCCCATCGTTCATCTTCAGGGGGCAATTGAAGTTTTTCACACATCCCTGCATCGGTGAAGCTGTAATTCACCGCTTCAGAAAAACCAAACCCGTTCATCATCTCTTTCACCAACTCCCGAAACTGAATTTCCGGGGCTGGCTGACGTCTCAGGGAAGGCACCATGGGAAAACTGGTTTTGATATTATTATATCCCCAGAGCCGTGCCACCTCTTCAAAGAGATCTTCGGGTCGGTCCACATCCACCCGGAAGCCGGGCACACTCACTTCCAGAGCGCCATGGGTGGCCGGGGAAACCCCAAACCCCACAGACTCAAGTATTTTTTGAATTTGATCCTCATTCAGGTCCGTCCCCAGACGACGGTTCAACACATCGGTATCCAGCCGGATCGTATGGGGCGTAAAGGGGGTGGGGTGAACATCAATGAAACCCGGCACAAGGGTGCCTCCGGAGACCTCAATCATGAGAGAAGCTGCGCGGCTCAGGGCGGCAAAACACCCCTGGGGGTCAATCCCCCGTTCAAAACGATGGGAGGCATCACTGTTGATACCGCAAAGTTTTGCCGTTCTACGGACAGAGACGGGATCAAAGTAGGCACTTTCAATAAATACACGGGTGGTTTCCGGAATAATTTCGGAGTTCTCCCCCCCCATGACTCCGGCAATACCCACGGGCCGTTGTCCATCGCAGATCATGAGCATATCAGGATCAAGGGTACGGGTTTTGCTGTCAAGGGAGACAAACTCCTGCTTGATGCCGGCCCGTCGTACCTCAATGCGGCTCTGGGTCAGGAAATCATAATCAAAGGCGTGAAGCGGTTGCCCCATCTCCATCATGACAAAATTGGTCACATCCACAATATTGTTTATGGGGGTCAGACCCACCGATTCCAGACGATCCTGAAGCCAGTAAGGTGAAGGACCCACCTTGACATCCACCACCATGGCACCCATGTACTGGTGACACAACTCAGGATCATGGATCACCACCTGGATCAAATCGGACACACCACGTCCATCAGAAAACGATGGATTCAGAGGAGCGGGAGATGTGGGGGTAAAGATGCCACCGCTTAACGCCGCCACCTCCCTTGCCACCCCAATGACACTGAGGCAATCGGGACGGTTTGGGGTCAGATCGATTTCAAACATCACATCAAACAGATCCAGGGCTTCAGCCAGAGGCGTGCCCGGAATCAGGTCCGGAGACAACTCCATGATCCCCGAGTGATCATGCCCCAGCTTTAATTCCGTCTTACTGCACAACATGCCCTGGGATACCACCCCCCGAAGCTTGCTCTTCTTAATTTCAAGCCCACCGGGAAGCACGGCTCCCACACGGGCACAGGCCACCATCATACCGGATTTGACATTGGGCGCACCACAGACGATGCTGAGCATTTCCTCACCCACATCCACCTGACAACAGCTGAGCTTGTCAGCTTCCGGATGTTTTTCAGCGATGTCAACCCTGCCCACCACCACGTTGTTCAGAAAGGCATATCGATTTTCAACGGCCTCAACCTCAAGGCCTGCCATGGTGAGCTTTGCCGCAATCTCTTCCGGGGTATCCGTCACCGACGTATATTTTTTTAACCAGCTTAAACTGACTTTCATATCAAAACTGCCTTAAAAAGCGCATATCATTTTCAAAAAATTTCCTGAGATCATCAATCCCATATTTGAGCATCGCAAGGCGCTCAATCCCCATACCAAAGGCAAAACCGGAATATTTTTCCGTATCATACCCCACATTTTCGAACACAGCCGGATGAACCATACCACTTCCCAGCACCTCAAGCCACCCCGTTCCGGAGCAGACCCGGCACCCTTCTCCCCGACACATAACGCACTGAATGTCCACCTCGGCGCTGGGCTCGGTAAAAGGGAAAAAACTGGGACGAAACCGCACGGCAACATCCGAATCAAACAGCTGGTGGATAAATGTCGTGATGGTTCCTTTAAGGTCTCCAAAGGAGACCTTTTCATCCACCATCAACCCCTCTACCTGATGGAACATGGGCGTATGCGTAAGGTCGGAATCACATCGATACACCTTCCCCGGTGCGATGATTCTCACCGGCGGGTGGGTCTTTTCCATCACCCGTGGCTGGGTGGGGGAGGTATGGGTTCTCAAAACGATATTCTCAGACACATAAAAGGTGTCTTGCATATCCCGGGCCGGATGATACTTAGGGATGTTAAGGGCCTCAAAATTATAATAATCCGTTTCAATTTCCGGCCCCTCCACCACATCAAACCCCAGCCTCGAAAAGATACCGATAATCTCTCTTGAAATTTTTGTAACAGGATGGAGAGAACCCCTTAAAACCGGCCGGCCGGGCAAGGTCACGTCGATGTACCCCCCGGTGTTCTGATCTTCAAATCGCCTGCCAGCTTCCCCAAAGGCATTTTCAAGCTTCTCTTTCAACGCATTTGCATCTTTACCCGCACCCGGTCGACGATCAACAGGGAGTTTTGAAATATTCCTCAAAAATGCGGTCAGAACACCCTTACGCCCGAGATACCTTGTCACAAGGCCATTAACGTCTTCTCCGGATACCGCCTTATCAAGGTCAGCCAAGGCATCCTGTTCAATTATTTGCAAACTTTTTTCCACAGCAATCTCCACCTATTTAATACCGACCAGCCAGAGGCAGATTAAAGTTGAGCCGAAGCAGCCGCAGCAACCTGCGTAAATCCCTTGGGATCACACACCGCAAGTTCCGCCAGAACTTTTCGGTCCAGCTCAATCCCGGCCAGCTGAAGTCCGTGCATGAACTTGCTGTAGGAGAGATCGTTCATACGTGCTGCTGCATTAATTCTTACGATCCACAGTTTTCGGTAGTCCCTTTTACGGGCTTTGCGGTCACGGTAGGCATACATCAACGCCTTATCAACGGCATCTGCTGCCGTGCGGTACAGTTTGCTGCGCCCGCCTCGGAAGCCTTTGGCCAGTTTCAAAACATTGTTTCTACGTCTTCTTGCCTTAAACCCTCTTTTTACTCTCATTTCATATACTCCTTCTATCCTGATCAGCCATTGGGCAACAGGCGTTTAACCTCTTTCATATCGCTTTTGTCAATGATCTGGTCCAATCGAAAGGACCGTTTTCGCTTGGTTGTTTTTTTGGTCAGGATATGACTTGCATGGGATTTCCTGAACTTATATTTTCCCGTTCCCGTTTTTTTAAACCGCTTTGCTGCTGCCCTGTTGGTTTTTATCTTAGGCATTTCATCATCTCCCTGATGCACATTTAACTCAAAAAAAAGATATGGCAGCAAGGCAATCCCCATTGGGCACACCGCGCCACCATACAGATTCAAACACATTTTAACGCCGCACTGAAATTCTCTCCAACGATGCAGAAATACCGCCGACTTTTCAGAACGGGGGTTGTTTTTTAACAATTATTCCGGATATCCCGAATATCCCGACAAAAATAAAAATCAGAGCAATTCCCGCCCCACTGAACTCACTTGGGTGACAAAATCATGGTCATGGTCCGCCCTTCGAACTTTGCCTGCTGCTCAACCTGGGCAAAGTCTTCCGTCATCTGCGCCACTTTTTCAAGAATCAGCCTGGCCTGTTTGGCAAGGGTAATTTCACGCCCTCGAAAAACCAGTGTTACCTTCACCTTGTCATTGTTGCCGATGAACTTTTCAATATGCTTGACCTTTGTCTCAAGGTCGTGGGTATCTGTCTTGGGCCGAACCTTGATCTCCTTGATCTGGGATGTTTTCTGCTTTTTCCTGGCCTCCTGCAATTTTTTGGTCAGCTCATATTTATATCGGCCGTAATCCATTATCTTGCAGACAGGCGGTGTTGCATTGGGTGAGACTTCCACGAGATCCAGTGCATGCTCAGCAGCCTTTTCAAGGGCATTCCGTATGGGCATGACGCCTATCTGCTCTCCATCAGCGCCGATAACCCGCACCTCTTCAGCCCTGATACCCCTGTTTATGTTTATCCTGTCCCGATTGCTCTGCCTGGCTATCCCACACCTCCTCTGTTTTTTTTGTCGAATCCACAACATCCACACAAATTCTATGTTAATCAACGGGTAATTATATAAAATTTATTAGAAATTGCAAGAACTATTTATTTATATCCTCTCCTCCAAATCTCCCCCGCACTCCAGAGTGTACTGTTCCAGCAGACTGCCCCTCCAGTAAAAATTTTGTGCCCGGTTAAAAAAACGACAAAAAAGTCCAAGACTTTCCCGGCGCATCACCCCCGGCACCACCCGAATACCGGCGTCTCGATACAGGGGGGGCAGGGTCTTCAGATCACACCGGGTACCACCTCCCATGACATCTTCATAGGCATATACCACCGTCTTGATACCCGCCAGCATAATGGCGGCAAAGCACATGAGGCAGGGCTCCATGGTGCAGTAAAGTGTCAGTCCCTCCCCGCCCAGACCCATTGCCTCCAGATGATACAACGCCAGGATTTCAGCATGCTCAAGCTCATTGGCTCTTTTTTTCGTGGCGGTGGTAGTCCCCCTTCTTGCCCCTGTGGCCACCACATCCGTACCCTTAACAATCACACACCCCACAGGGAACTCACCCAGAGCCAATGCCGCCTCAGCCTCTTTTAATGCCAGAGCCATATATATTTCATCATCGGACATCACACCCCCTGTTCCGCACCTCTTAGGGAAGACGGTTTTTAAAAATTTTTCCTTTACAAACCACTCACGATATGCGCAGTTCTTAATTCTCTTGTCCAACAATCCATAAAGATCAGGTGCAAGAGCCCAAACCCTATGACCATTGCACAACCATTCGACCAGAAATTGACATGAAAACACTTAAAAAGCAACTGATAGACCAGAAACCGGCCCCCCTTGAAAACAATCATGGGGCAGAGCCCCCCACCGGTCTTTCCATCCGGGAGACCTACCAGGCAAGAGAAAGCAGCTTTCTCTCCCCCTTTGGCTGCCCCAGTACCCAGGCGGGGGAGCGATCAAGAGAAGACCCCCCCTGCAGCATTCGCACCCCATTCCAGCTGGACCGGGACAGGATTGTCTATTCCAATGCCTTCCGAAGACTGAAGTACAAAACCCAGGTATTTCTCTCCCCCCTGGGTGATCACTACAGAACCCGAATGACACACACTCTGGAAGTATCGGAAACCGCAAGAAATATTGCCAGGGCCATGCGGCTCAATGAAGACCTGGCAGAGGCCATCTCCCTGGGCCACGATCTGGGCCACACCCCCTTTGGCCATGGAGGTGAAACCGCATTAAAAGAGATTTACCACCCGGGCTTTTCCCACAATGAGCAGAGCCTTCGTGTGGTGGAAATCCTTGAAAACAGGGGTTTGGGCCTCAACCTGACCCTGGAGGTAAGAGACGGCATTCTCAAACATTCCAAAGGATTTGGTGACATCATGCCCTCCACCCCCGGGGCCACCGCCACCACCCTGGAGGGCAAAATTGTTCGCATCGCAGATATCATTGCCTATTTAAACCATGACCTTGATGACGCCTTGAGAAGCGGCGTCATCACACGGAACGAAATTCCCTCCATCTGTACCAGAGAATTAGGTGAAAGCCATCCCCAGCGTGCCAGAACCATGATTGAATCCCTTGTGTACTCCAGCGGCCCCCATGAAAATGAATTTCGACTCTGCATGGGAGAGAAAACCTACACGGCCATGACCACCCTGAGACAGTTTCTCTATGAAAAAGTATATCGGTCTCCATCGGTTCATACGGAATTCATCAAAGCCAAAAAGGTGCTGAAAGAGCTGTATCAATATCTCATCAAAAATCCCGAGGCCATGCAAGAGGAGCTGGAGAAGATGGAAATGGCACCCTGGGACGGCGACCACAACGTCCTGAAACGTACCGCCTGCGATATCATTGCCAGCATGACCGACCGATATGCCCTGGAACTTTATACCAAACTGTTTTTTCCCCGTCCCCTTGTGTGAGGGGAAAACCCGTGCCGCACCACCGTCCCACCCATTTGAAGGAATACGGGACACGTCACTGAACACATTTCACCACCCCGAGGGATACCATGACAAGACCCGCCCCTTTTTCCGACCTCATTGCCCTGTATGAAAAAATGGATGCCGCCTGGAACGACACCGCCGCCCGATACGGGTTTGTCTGCAATGGCTGCCAGGACAACTGCTGTGAAACGCTTTTTTTCCACCACACCCACATCGAGAAAGCCTATCTACGCCATGGTTTTAAAACCCTGCCTCTCCCCCGGAGACAAAGGATTAAACAAAGAGCCAGGCAGTATATCCAGGCAATGTCAGACGTACAAGCAAGTGACACACCGCTGCGCATCATGTGCCCGGCCAATGAAAACGGGCAATGTACCCTCTACCGCTTCCGCCCCATGATTTGTCGCCTCCACGGTATCCCCCACCAGCTGAAAAAACCCGGTTCCCTCCCTGAGAAAAGCCCGGGATGTGCTGCCGGAGCCCCCCTGTTTGACGTTGCAGACCATCCCTTTGACCGCACCCCTTTTTACCGGGAAATGAGCATCGTGGAGATCCACTACCGTAAGACCCATGGGAAAAGTACCCGTATCGGAGAGACCATTGCCCAAATGCTCATATAGTGGGACCTACTCACAGACCTGAGCCCATTGATCCATGACGGGTAGTCGAAGTAATGGTCAAACACCCCACAGGGCTCACAGAACACCGGCAGGCATGGGAGGAACCCCTTCCCCCCCCAGAAGATATCCACCGTCCAGCCGCAGAACCGTTCCGGTCATATAGGGGGCATCCCTTACCATGAACAGTACCGCCCTGACCACATCCTCAATGGTACCGACTCTTTTCAAAAGAGTATGATCAATGAGGGCCGTCTTCTCCTCCGAGGTCAACACCGTTTCCCACCCCCGGGTTCCCCGGGCATGCCTGGTTTCAACCAGACCGAGCATGATCTCATTCACCCGGACATGGGGGGCACCCATGCGGGCCCAGGTTTCCGTCAGCAGGGAGATGCCCCTGCTGGCCGCGGCATACCCGTCATTGAACACCACGGCAGCAGGCCCCGAACGTCCGCACACAGCGGCAATGGATGAAAAATTGATCACCACCCCGTTCCCGGACCCCTTAAGCAGGGGTAACGCCAGATCAAACACCCACCGTTTGGCCCTCAACGTGGTTGCCATCTCAAGATCCCACTGCTCCGGCACATAGGGACCGTGCACCACGGGCCACCCCCCCCGCTCAATATTGTTGATCACGATATCCAACCGGCCAAACCGATCCCTGATGCGTCCCATCAGCCGCTCAACAGAAGGGACATCCAGCAGATTCACATCATAAATCTCATGGTCTGCCCCGGTTTCCACAAAGGCTGTTTCCATGTCGGAAAAACTCTCGGGCCAGTCATGCCGGGTCAAGGCAAGACAAGCCCCCTGACGGGCCAGGGCCAACCCGATCCCACGACCAATACCTTTTACCGCCCCCAGAACAAGGGCCACCTTTCCTTTTAGTGTCACGCCTTCCTCCTCAACTCAATGCCCACACATCCGTCCCGGGTCTTTCCGACGTTGGGGTTACCCATCCCACCGAACATATTGTAGCCAAATCAGGTTTGTGTCACTACACTTTTACCGGCCGAATCCTTGAAAAACACAGATTCGTGACAAAAGCACAAGCCACCCGATATCCCACCGTCACGCCAGGGGGACCGGTGGGAGGATCAAGCCCCCATGTCCAATCCGAACAACAGATACTTCACCCATGCCATACCCAGCTCCAGCAACGCCACATCATCTGTCAGAGCCATTTCAATTTTCCCGTCAGGAACAGACACATCCGACAACAGCCCATAATTTAGGATTTTATCCCGAAACGTGTCCAGATCATAACAAGCCATATAAAAACCATCGGCATCCCCACCATTTAGGGGACCCGGCATCATTCGATTTTTAAGTGCGATCACCTCCACCAGCCGATCGTTCATGGCATTGTGGGCATCCACATCCTGACCCGCCAGCCACTGACCTACAGTCTGCCCTGATTTTCGATTGAATCCCCGGCAGTGGGGCTCTTCAATCAAGGCAAAATATTCAACCATGCGACCTGTCTGGCGGGATCGCACCACGGCTCTGGCAAGGGGATACATCCTGCAGGAAGCCGGACGATCATCATAAACAAGACATCCCTTATCCGCCACAAAAGGACAGGCATATCCGTTGCTGGGGTCCATCTTAAATGTCACCACAGGCAACCCCGATTCAGGCCCATTGTGCCGTGATGTATATTTTTTCAAGAACTCATGGGAGGAGAGCCCCAGAGATCGCTTTAGCCGCAACACATCGTAGGGCGTCAAAAATTGATTCAAATCCTGACAACACTGATTGAAGCAAGACACATCAGGGGAGCAGACAAATGAAAAATCATCTTCCAGGGAAACCGATACCATCTCATCACTCATATTTTAATCACCTTTCCTTAAATTCATCCACCGTCGGACGTTACTAAGCCGGAACATCTTCAATGCCACTGCCCACATCAGCAACACCCCACAGAACAAGGCCCGTCAGCATATCAAAGCCCGGTACAGCAGAGCATACATTACCACATCTTACAAAAAAAGAAACCCAGCACCGCCCAAAGGGACTCACCCTCAAATGAATTTAACCGACACTCCTTCCAAAAATGCTTGACAAGGATATTAGCTGGTGCTACGTTTTCATTCGTTTTATGAGATAAGATCTTTTCACCTCTTATCCGGCACTTAATTTAGATGTTTTAGATTTGGATGAATAGGTCCTGGCAAGTGAGACCTACTTTTATATTGAAGTGCGGCACAACGTGTTTGAATGTCGCTATATGATTAACAGCAGTGCAGGCGTCCGGATGGACCTTGCACACAAAGTGTAACGGAGGTATTTTAAATGCCATCTTTTGTAATCGCTGAGAAATGCGACGGCTGCAAGGGCGGGGATAAAACAGCATGTATGTACATCTGCCCCAATGACCTTATGGTTCTTGATCCCAATGCAATGAAAGCTTACAACCAGGAACCGGATCAGTGCTGGGAATGCTACTCATGTGTAAAAATTTGCCCCTCCCAGGCCATTGAAGTTCGTGGATACTCCGACTTTGTACCCATGGGCGCTTCTGTTGTTCCCATGATGGGTACCGAGGACATCATGTGGACCTGTAAATTCAGAAACGGTGTTGTTAAACGTTTCAAGTTCCCCATCAGAACCACTCCGGAAGGCGAGGCCAATGCCTACCTTGATCTTAAGGGTAAAGACCTGTACAGCGGTCTTCTTTCCACACAAGAAGCTGACGGTTATGTGCTGAAGACCCCATCTGAACTGGCATAATCATCAGACACTCATTTTGATTATTAATTTATTTTACGATTAATTCGGAGGTATAGATCAATGGCATTACCTAATAAGCCTGTTGGTGAACTTAAGGCAGTAAGGGATCCGGAAGTTGACAAAAGAGATGTTGACGTTCTCATCATTGGTGGCGGTATGGCTGCCTGTGGAACAGCATTTGAGATTAAAAAATGGGCCAAAGACGATACAAAGATCCTTCTTTGTGACAAAGCGGCTCTTGAGAGAAGTGGCGCGGTTGCCCAGGGTCTTTCCGCCATCAACACTTATATTGGCGAAAACAAGGTTGAAGACTATGTCCGCATGGTAAGAAACGACCTTATGGGTATTGTTCGTGAAGATTTGATCTACGATCTGGGTCGTCACGTGGATGACTCCGTTCATCTGTTCGAAGAGTGGGGACTGCCCATCTGGAAAAAAACCGATGACGGAAAAAACCTCGACGGCAAGAAAGGCCAGAAAGCAGGTACATTAAAGGGTGGCGCAACACCTGTACGTACCGGTAAATGGCAGATCATGATCAATGGTGAGTCTTACAAGAGAATCGTTGCAGAAGCCGGCAAACTGGCCCTGGGCGAAGATAACATCATTGAAAGATGCTTCATCGTTGAGCTTCTCAATGACAAAGACGATCCCAGCAGAGTTGCCGGTGCCGTGGGCTTCTCCCTGCGTGAGAACAAAGTTTACATCATCACCGCCAAGGTAATGATGGTTGCCTGCGGTGGCGCGGTAAATATTTATCAGCCCCGTTCAGTTGGTGAGGGTAAAGGTCGTGCATGGTATCCCGTATGGAATGCCGGTTCCACCTACACCATGGCCCTTCGTGCCGGTGCCGAACTCTCCATGATGGAAAACCGTTTCACGCCTGCCCGTTTTAAAGACGGATACGGCCCTGTTGGTGCTTGGTTCCTTCTGTTCAAAGCAAAAACCGTTAACGGTCTGGGTGAAAATTATGCTGCCAGCGATGACGCAAAGGCTGAACTGGCAAAATACGCACCCTACGGAACGGCTGCAGTGACACCCACCTGCCTGCGAAACCATCTCATGATGAAAGAGTACAAAGAAGGTCGCGGTCCCATCATCATGGAGACCTCCAAAGCCCTTGCCGTACTTGGCGAAACCATGAGCAAGAAAGAACTCAAGCACCTTGAGTCCGAAGCATGGGAAGATTTCCTTGACATGTCTGTTGGCCAGGCAGGTCTCTGGTGCGCAACCAACACAGAGCCTGAGAAGAAAGACTCTGAGGTTATGCCCACCGAACCGTACCTGCTGGGTTCACACTCCGGTTGCTGCGGTATCTGGTGCTCCGGTCCGGAAGAGGACTGGGTACCTGAGAGCTACAAATGGGGCTATAACAGAATGACCACCGTTAAGGGTCTGTTTACGGCAGGTGACGGCGTTGGCTGTTCCGGTCATAAATTCTCTTCCGGTTCCCATGCAGAAGGTCGTATCATTGCCAAGTCCATGCTGCAGTATCTGGAAAAAGAGGGTGACAAGGTCAGCGGTATCAAAGAGACGGATCAGGAACTGGTTGACCTGGTTTACAAACCGGTCCGGAATTATCTTGACCACTGCGAATACACCACAGCTGTGGATGTAAACCCCAATTACTGCAAACCTTCCGGTATGGCCATGCGTCTGATGAAGATGACCAGTGAATACGGAGCAGGTACAGGTACTTTTTACATGACTTCAGGCAAGAGCCTTGAAGTACTCATGGATCTGTTTGAAATGTTCCGTGAAGATCTTGACAAGGTTGCCGCAGCTGATCTGCATGAACTACTGAGAGCATGGGAAATTTTCCATCGCCTCTTCACCGTACAGGCCCATACCCGTCACATCCAGTTCCGTGAAGAGACCCGCTTCCCCGGTTTCTATTACAGAGGTGATTTCATGGGTCAGAATGACGAAGAGTGGTTCTGCTTTGTCAACTCTACATACAATAAAGAGACCAATGAATGGTCTCTGAAAAAAGTACCCTACCACAAAATCATCTCTGATTAATCCAGGATGCTTGTTGTAGTACGCTTCGCTAAGTAAGCCCATAACCTCCAGGTACATCCCGTATGTGCCTGGGGGTTTTTTCAGATTTTGATACATGGGAATTTCACGCCTGTGTCCTTTCGTGAAAAAAACTGGCAAAAGGGAACTGGCAAAAGGGTGAGTTCCCCTTTGCGAATTTGATTTCCAAAGGACACAGGATTCCGGTTTACATACCTTGATTCCCGGAATTCTCAGTCAAATCATATTATTTTTACATATGCACGGAGGAATAGCATGGCAACAGACAAATCAGCCCCGGCCGGTGGAAGCATCATGGTTGTTGGCGGCGGTATCAGTGGCCTGACAACGGCTCTGGAAGCTGCGGAAGTGGGGTATGAGGTAATTCTGGTTGAAAAGGAACCTTCCCTGGGCGGCAGGGTTTCACAATTAAAACAATATTTCCCCAAACTCTGCCCTCCCACCTGCGGACTTGAAATCAACTATCGGAGAATCAAAGACAACCCGAAAATTCAGGTCATCACCATGGCCGAGGTTGATAAGGTGGATGGCAGCCCTGGCGACTACACCGTCACCGTTAAAATCAGCCCGAGATATGTCAATGAAAACTGCACAGCCTGTGGTGAATGTGCCAAGGTGTGTGAATCGGAAATCTCCAATGAGTTTAACTTTGGCATGGACAGAAGAAAAGCCGCTTATCTGCCCCACAACATGGCTTTTCCCGCACGCTACGTCATTGCACCCTCCATGGGGGCCGATGACCGTGAAAAATGTAAAGAAGCCTGTAAATTTGATGCCATTGACTTTGACATGCAGGAAAAAAGCCTGGATTTCAAAGTAGGTGCCGTTGTCTGGGCCACGGGATGGAAACCCTATGACGCCGCCCGCATCGACAATCTGGGGTTCGGCAGATACCAGAATATCATCACCAATATGATGCTGGAACGTCTTGCCTCCAACAACGGTCCCACCCAGGGAAAAGTTCTTCGGCCATCGGATGACAAAGCGCCTGAGACCATCGGATTTGTGCAGTGCGCCGGTTCAAGGGATGAAAATCATCTTCCCTACTGCTCCTATATCTGTTGCATGGCCTCCCTGAAACATGCCACCTACTTGAGAGCCCAGTATCCTGATGCCAAAATCTACATCTATTATATTGATCTGAGAACCCCGGGTAGAAAATATGAAAATTTCTACAAAAAACTCAAAGAGGACAAAAACGTTTTCTTTATAAAGGGTAAAGTGGCTGAAGTGGGTGAAGAGAGTGCCACCGGTAATATCACCCTTGTGGCAGAAGATACCATCTCCGGAGAAAAAATCCGTCAGACCGTGGACCTGCTTATCCTTGCAACGGGCATGCAGCCCAACGCATCGGTGGACAAACCCAATGCGGATTTGAAATTCAATGCAGACGGCTTTATTGTTAATGACTTTAAAAAAGGCGGTATGTTCGGTGCCGGGTGTGCCAATAAACCCGCCGATGTTGTCACATCCAACCAGAATGCAACCGGCATGGCATTAAAGGCCATTCAGACGCTGGTGAGGAGGTAAGGGATAACCATGGAAAAGAAATTTGGAGTATATATCTGCACAGGCTGCAGCATTGGCGATGTCCTTGACATGGAAGCCCTTGTTGACGTTCCCGATGAAGAGGGCATCAACTGTACAACCCACCCGTTTCTGTGCAGCAAGGAAGGCGTCTCCCTCATCCAAAAGGATGTGGATGACGGGAAAGTAAATGCCATGGTCATTGGCGCCTGTTCCCGCCGGGTCAACTTTGATGTATTCAACTTTGACGGTTGTATTGTGGAGCGGGTCAATCTGAGAGAGGGGGTTGTGTGGCCCCACTCCCGAGAAAAATACCCGGCATTGACCCAAGAAGAGAAGGATGATGAAGAGCATTTTGATCGCATTCAGATGAAGGCGGAAGAT
The DNA here is from genome assembly GCA_963668575.2 of uncultured Desulfobacterium sp. GTDB lineage: Bacteria > Desulfobacterota > Desulfobacteria > Desulfobacterales > Desulfobacteraceae > Desulfocicer. The sequence goes on from OY764894.2 coordinate 5,312,389, forward strand.
TACATCAAAATGGGCATGATCCGTGTTGAAAAAGTCAAATTGCCCGAACCCTATAAAACAGAAACCTTCTCCAGAAAGATTCTTGTATTGGGTGGTGGGATTACCGGTATTTCAGCGGCTCTGGATGCTGCCAAGGCCGGTTATGAGGTCACCATTGTCGAAAAAACCGCCGCACTGGGTGGATATGCAGCCCAGATGCGCAGCCAGATGCCCGTGGTGGAACCCTTTGATGCACTTATCCCCACCGTGATCCAGGACAAGCTGGCAGAGTTGGAACAATACCCCAACATTGAAGTAAAAACCGGCACTGAAGTGGCACGAATTGCCGGTCAGCCCGGTGAATTCACCGTTACCTTTAAAAAACCCGGTGAAAAAATTCCCTTTGACGTTCCCTTTCCACTGCCGCCGGAGATGATAGTGGATGAAAAGGGCGAGGAGCTGGATGCAGAGACCCAGCATGCAAAATACCTGGAGTTCAATAAAGGCAAAGAGGATATTCTTCAGCTGGATCCCAAAGGGGAACTTTACGGGGCTGTTATTCTGGCCGCCGGATGGCGCCCGGACAAACTGAAAGGGGATGTCTATGCCCATCTGGGCATTGATCTTCCCAATGTTATCACCAACGATGCCTTTGAAAAGATTGCCGCCAAGGGCAAAATCGTCAGACCTTCGGATGGTAAAGAGGCCAAATCCGTTGTCTTTATCCAGTCCCCCGGAAAAGATGAGGATGATGCCGACTTCCCCTACTGCGGTGCCGTCACCAGTCAGGTGGCCCTGAAACAGGCCAAATATGTAAGAAACGACTATCCCGATGGTAAGGCATACATAATTTACCAACACATGAGAACCCCGGGTCTACAGGAAAATTTTTACAAAGGGATGCAGCAGGATCGAGGTATTTTCATGAGCAAGGGTGCCGTCACCCAGGTAAGCCAGAGTGGCGACAGCCTTATCGTGGAAGCCACAAACACGCTGTTGGGTGATAACCTGAACCTGAAAGCCGATCTGGTGGTTCTTGCCTCCGGCATGGTCCCGGCCACGGTGGACGATCCCATCATCAACCTTGCCTATCGTCAGGGTCCCGGTTTCCGGGACAATGATATTTTTGGCGGATATGCAGATTCCAATTACATCTGCTTCCCCTATGAGACCCAGAGAACCGGGGTTTATGCCGCTGGTGCCATCCGTCGCAGCATGACCATTGAAGAGTCCATGGAAGATGCTACCGGTGCCGCCCTGAAAGCCATTCAATGTATCTCATCGGCTGATCGCGGTGTTGCCGTTCACCCCCGATCCGGTGATAAGACCTATCCGGAATTCTTTTTCCAGAGGTGCACCCAGTGTAAACGCTGCACCGTGGAATGTCCCTTTGGTGCCTTGGATGATGACGCCAAGGGTACCCCCAAAATCAATCCCACCCGGTGCCGAAGATGTGGTACCTGCATGGGTGCATGCCCGGAACGAATCATCTCCTTTGCCGATTACACCATTGACAGTATCGGTTCCCAGATCAAGGCCATTGGCGTTCCGTCTGAGGATGACTTTGATGAACCCCCCTTCCGTATTCTTGCCCTGGTTTGTGAAAACGATGCCTATCCGGCCTTGGATATGGTGGGCATGAACCGAGTGGATTATTCACCGGATGTCCGGGTAATTCCCGTGCGTTGTCTGGGATCCGTCAACACCATCTGGATCAAGGATGCTTTGGCCCAGGGTCTGGACGGTGTGATGCTCATCGGTTGCAAGCATGGCGATGATTACCAGTGCCATTTTGTAAAAGGCAGTGAGCTTGCCGAGGTAAGGGTTAAAAAGATTGGAGATGCCCTTGCAAGTCTTGCCCTGGAAGAGGAGAGGGTAAGATTTGAAGAGATCGCCATTGATGAATACGATAAGCTTCCGGGACTTCTGAGTGATTTTGTGGAAGAGATTGAAGCACTGGGTCCCAACCCGTTCAAGGGATTCTGATTTTTCATGGAATTTGCCCGTCACGGCCACACCGTGACGGGCATTCCAGGATTAATCACGGTAAACAAAAACGTCCACCATATACCGAAATTTTAGGAGGTATCGCGCTATGAGTGAAAAATACCTTGCCCAACCGGATCTTGCCTTTATTGACGAGATTGTGGGGTTTGGCGCAGAGGATCTCAAAAAATGCTATCAATGTGCCACCTGCTCAGTGGCATGCCCCATTGCACCTGACAACAGTCCTTTTCCCAGAAAGGAGATGATCGCTGCATCCTGGGGACTTAAAGACAAACTGATCTCCAATGGCGATATCTGGCTGTGCCACCAATGCGGTGACTGCTCGGATCTCTGTCCCAGGGGCGCCAAACCGGGTGATGTGCTGGCAGCCGTCAGATATGCCGCCATCAACGAATATGCCCAGCCCAAATTCCTGGCCAACGCGGTAAAAGATCAGAAGAAACTCCCCTTTCTCCTGGGTATACCGGCCATCTGGTTTGCTATTATGGCTTACATCACCCTCACCGGCGGTGAAAGCATGACCAAACTGTTTCACACCTTTGGTCTGGAATGGTCCCACGGCGGCCATGATGTCATTGCCCATGCCAATTTTATCTCCACCTGGCTTGTGGACCTCACCTTTGTGCCCCTTTCCACCTTCGCGGTCATTGTTTTTGCGCTGGGACTGAAACGTTTTGTGGTGGATATCCACGCCAATGCCGTGTCAGAGGGTAAAACAGACAAAAACAAGCTTGATCTTAAAGGTTTCTTACAGGCATTTATCAAGGTCATTCCCATGGTGCTCAAGCATGATAAGTTTAATGAGTGCACCACCAACCAGGATCGAGCCACCCCGCACATGATGGTTCTATTCTCCTTCATCGGCTTGGCCGTTGTCACCGGTATCTTTTTTGTGGTTCTCTATATTTTCCATATCCCGGGCCCCTATTCACAGCTCAACCCGGTGAAATGGCTGGCCAACATCAGCGGTGCAGCCCTTGTCATCGGCAGTGTGCTCATGATCAAAAACCGCATGGATAAAAAAGACCAGGTCTCATCCTACAAGGACTGGTATATTCTGGGCCTGGTTCTGGCCCTGGGTGTAACAGGTCTTCTCTCAGAGATGAGCCGTCTGGCCGGTGCCGAGTACACCTCTTACTTCATTTACTATCTGCATCTCATCGCGGTTTTCAACCTGTTTGCCTTTCTCCCCTTCTCTAAAATGGCCCATCTGGTTTACCGTTTGGTTGCCATGTCCTACAGTGAATACGGCAATCGGAAGTAACCCGACGTAACCATCTGCAATCAGAACAATGTGCATATTAAAAAGGTCTGCCTTTATTTAAAGCAGACCTTTTTTTTACTTGATTTTTTTTGCTACTATGGATAAGCCTACAATGTGAGGATTTATCATCATCAGTCACATTGTCCCTGAAGGGTCATGACCAAATGTCGAACACCTCCGAATCATTAAAATCAAAAGGTGTTTTCATGGTAAATCCACAGGAAGCCGCCCTAATATTTCATGGGCAACCGGCGTAACAGCCACATGTTGATATTTTTTAAGGAGGATGACGGTTTGGCACAAGGAACAGTAAAATGGTTTAGCGATAAGAAAGGATTTGGATTCATTGAGCAGGATGAGGGGAGTGATGTATTTGTCCACCATACGGCCATTGATATGCCTGGATTTAAAACCCTTTCAGAAGGAGAACGGGTTACCTTTGACATTGAAGAGAATGACAGGGGTCCTGCTGCCAAAAATGTTGTCAAGCAGTAGTAGATTCCTCCTCACATAAATATTACCTGCATACAGCAAAAGGCAGATGCCATCATGTGCATCTGCCTTTTTTGCATATTTTTCAAGGACGTGACATAACTTCGGCCACCTTGCTTGAACCACCTTTTGGTGGCGTTGTGATCAAGCGATAGTTCACATAGAACAAAGGGACAGCAACAGCGGGGCTATCGTTCTATGCCGTCCCGGGCCAGCACGCCCTTGGTATAATAATGCTTTATCTCCTTCATTTCCGTCACAAGATCGGCAATGTCGATGAGTTCCCGGGGGGCTCTTCTGCCCGTGAGAATCAACTCAACATGGATGGGTTTGGCCTTGATCACCGCCATCACTTCGGCAAGTGTCAGAATACCGAACCACAGGGTAACGCAGATTTCATCCATGATGACCACAGAATGCTTTCCCTGGAGCAGCACCTGTTCAATCACCTCAAGCCCCTGACGGGCATGGGCTTTATGAAGATCCGTCACCTCCTCCCGGCGAATACAGACTTCATCGCCGAATTGAGCCACCTCAATGCCGGGAATACGTTCAAGGGCATTCAATTCTCCATAACGGACGCCTTTCATGAACTGTCCTATGAACACGCCCATGCCATGCCCGGCGCTCCTGAGGGCAAGCCCCAATGCCGCTGTGGTTTTACCTTTTCCGTCACCGGTGTACACATGAACATATCCCTTTGACAGCATCTTTTTTCCTCCATGGAAATGTTTGGTGGCCTTGGTCTGTTTGGGGCAAACCGAATTTTTAAGGCCTTATTCCGGCATCCTTCATTTCTCGGTTTACACTTTCCAGAACAGCGTTCCTGTTTTGCCGTACGCTTTCGCCATCCTTCATTTCTACTTTACACTTTCACGAGGTGAATGCTCACTTCTCGGTGGTCATCCTTTAAAAAGTGTAAAGTATTTTTAAGGTATATGAAGGATGCCACGCTTTCTCAAAAAAGTGCCAACTACTTTTGAGAGCACATGAAGGATATCCTGATTTTCTACCCCTTTCCGCCGTTTTTCATAAGCTCGAACATTTTTAAACGGACAATGGTACGACTTTCACTGTCAATCCCCGGCAGTGCCTTCAATGCACGGCGTTCCAGGAGACGGCGTTCCGAGGGGAAAAGGGCATCCAGCGTGTCCTGTATGTCATTCTGCAAATCGAAAACGGCATTACAATCCCCACGTATTTTAAAAACAAAGGGCAACTCGGGTTGCAGCCATAGCTGAAAAGGCCTGCATTTGTGTCTGAACAGACATCGTCTACAGATAATTTCCCGGGTAATTCGTTTCAGCTTTCTAAAACAGTAGATATCCACGGAACCCCACTTCACCCTGACATTGTAAGCCGTTCGATTTAACTGCGCGAATTGTACGTGGTTACAAAGCGTTATGTCAAGAAGCTTATGGGATTTTGTGCATTGAAGATCATTTATTTATTGAACGGCATCACCCGCCGATGCTCACCATTTTTGTTTTTAATGCATCTGCATCATTGAAATTCAAACCATGCTCCCCCTGTTTCAATGAGAGGGCCAGATGAAATTGTTCCCGTAATTGGTCATCCGTTGCCCCTTGTCTCAGTCGGCTGCCCAGGTCCACCTGATCATCGGCCAAAAGGCAGGGCCGGAGAAAGCCCCCTGCTGTGAGCCGCATGCGATTGCACTGACTGCAGAAATGGTCACTCATGGAGCTGATAAATCCGATTTCACCCGGTGCATCCCTGAACTGGTATCTCCTGGCCGGCCCATCACCGGTATCTCTCTCCACTGGAATCAACTCCCCGATTTTCTCCAGCTGTTGTTTTAACGCGATGCCTGAAACAAAAAATTCTCCGGCAGCCCGGGGATCCGTTCCAATGGGCATATATTCGATGAATCGCACATGAAACGGATATTTTTGGGTTAATCGGGCCAGGGCTTCCACTTCATCATCATTGACCCCCTTCATCACAACAGTGTTGATTTTCACCGGTGAAAATCCCAGGGCCAGGGCCTTTATTATGCCACGCCACACCTCTCCCCAATGATCCTTTCCGGTAATTTTTATGAACTTTTCTGCATCCAGGGTATCCAGGCTGATATTGATACGATTCATTCCGGCCTGCTTCAGTCCAACGGCTTTTTGTTCCAGGAACACCCCGTTGGTGGTCAGACTGACCTCCTTGATCCCGGAGATAACGGACAATTGCTGAACAAAATCAACGATCCCTTTGCGGCACAACGGCTCCCCACCGGTGAGGCGGACTTTTGTAATACCCAGTTGAACACCGATGTGTACCAGCCGAAGCATTTCATCAAAATCAAGCAACCCGGCCATGGGAAGCAGACGGGGCCGTGACGGGGCGCAATAGCAGCAGTTCAAGTTGCAGCGATCCGTCACAGAAAGACGAAGATAGGTCACCCGTCTTTGAAATGAATCCACCAATGAATCCGCCAGGGATTTTTGATCTAATATGTTCATGTCCGACACCTCAACTGAATTTAAAAAGATAGCACCTGGGCCGTCACCATTGATCCCTCCGGAAAATGGGTCTTGCCTTCAGGGATTGCCACCACAGCGGTGGCTTTTGCCATGGATTGAAGCCGTCCCTTCTGACTTAAAGGACGAAATAGGGGGACCTCTGCATCAAGTTCAATCATTCCAAAGATAAACTGGGTCCAGTCTTTGTCCCGCCCATGGAGATCCGATGCCAGAGAAGCCCTGATCCTCTGCAACCCCGGTCGCTGATATCCGGCCAGGGCCTGAAGACCGGGAAAGGCAATCTGCAAAAACCCCATGAGATTGGACGGGGGCCCCCCCGGCAATATAAACACAGGGGTACTCCCCAGCATGCCGAACCCCACTGCCTTACCAGGCCCGATGCGAATGCGGTGAAAGGCTTTTCTCCATCCCATATCAAGAAGAATCTCTGCCACAAGATCCCTGTCACCGGTCCAGGCCCCACCACTGGTAATAATGGCATCGGTGGTTTCCAGGGCTTTTTCCAGTACGCCCTTGATCTCCCGGCGGCTGTCCTTTGCCGTATACAAACGGGTCTCCATTCCCCATTTTCGGCAGAATGCACTCAAGGTCACCATGTTGCTGGCATAAAGTTTTCCCTGGGGAAGGGGTTTTCCCGGTGCCACCACCTCGTCCCCCGTGGCAACGATGGCCACCCGGGGCTGTTTATAAACAGAGAGTTCATTGAACCCTGAAGCGGCAATGATGCCGGCAACCCCCGGAGTGATGATATTTCCCCGTTGCGCAATGCACTGGCCCTTTGCCACATCTGTCCCCTTTGGCAGAATATTTCGGCCGGGTCCGGCACTTTTTCGGGCATGGAGGGTTGTGCCGGAAACCGTCACAAACTCCTCTGCAAGCACGGCATCTGCCCCATCAGGAATCTGGGCACCGGTTAAAATCCGCATGGTCATCCCCCTGACAACACGGTGGGCCATTCCATCCCCTGCAGCTGCGGCCCCCCGGGCAAGGGTCAGCACCACCGGCGTTTCAGAACTTGCCGATGCCACATCCGCCGAAATAAGTGCATACCCATCCTTGAGTGACGCATCAATGGACGGAGAATTAATGTCTGAAACCAGATCTTTTGCGGCAATACGCCCGGTGGATTCTTCAAGAAGAAGAGTCTCCATTCCCAAAGGTTCAATGGTTTCAACGGTTATTTTTAAGGCCTCCTCAAACCCCATGGGCAGCCATGAAATCATATCCGGCTCCTCTTATTTCCCGAACGAACACCGGGGATAGGTACATACTTTACATCCAAGACAAAGCCCGCCATGACCTGTAGCCGCAATATCCGACCGCGTGATTTTATCCCCTGCCAGCACCCGGGGATAGATGAGGTCAAACATGGTGGTGGTGGAAAAAAGACCGCAGGCAGGAATCCCCAATACCGGAACATCCTCTAAATATGCGATCATGAACATGGCACCGGGCAGCACAGGGGTGCCGTAAACCATATTACAGGCACCGGCCTCTTTTAAGGCAAAGCGGGTGCGATCATCTGGGTCCACGGACATGCCACCGGTGGTAATAAGAACATTGGCACCTTTTTTCACCAGATTAAGAGCTGCCGTTGCAATCATTGTATCGTCATCGGGGAGAAAGATAACCTCCAGCACACTTCCCCCAAGGGCCGTCACCTTTTGACGAATAATGGGTTCAAATTTATCTTTTATTCGGCCGTGATACACCTCACTGCCCGTAATCATTACCCCGGCCCGGGCCGTCATCATGGGCTGTACCTGCAAAATGGACTCCCTTGCGCTTCCGGCAATGGCAACTGCCGCATCCACATGCTCTTTTGGTATCAAAAGGGGAATGGCCCGGGTGGCCGCCACCTGGTCTCCCTTTTTAACAATGCTGTTGGTGTGGCGGGTGGCACACATGACAACCCCCAGTTCATTGAACTGTTCCAAGGCATCCACATTGACTTTAAGCAATCCGTCCCTGGCGGCTTTCAGGGAAATTTTACCTTCCCGGGGTGCCTCATCCCACGCCACACCCGAACCGCAAAGGGCATCGGCCATGGCAACAGCGGCAGCATCCTCATGCATTTCGGTCTCTTCCGGCTTGATGATATAGAGATGATCTTTCCCCAGCCGCCTCAGGTGATCCAGATCCCGACAGGTCAACATATGGCCCCGTTGAAATGCCGGTCCTTTGAACTCGCCGGATCTGATCTCCGTGATATCATGGGCCAAGGGGTATCCCACTGCATCTTCTATGTTCACAACCTGAATCATCTATATCCTCCCTGTATCAACCTAATTTTTTATATGAAAGTCTCACCAATCTGCTGGAATTAAAGGACTTTCGTTTTTCGTTGTGGCAGGTGGTTACTGCCATGTATGTTTTTATATGAAAAGGCAGCCTCCAAGGCAACCTCAGCAGAGCCGCCCCCCCGATGGGCAATAGGAACCGGACAATTGAGCTGTCTACAGTTCCGGTCCGGGCCCATTGCCCGTCGGGGGGGCGGCGGTATAATACCATTTTCTATATTTGTTGTGTCCGGCAGGAGATGCCCGTTATAAGAAAGTATAGGCAAGCCTAACATTACTTCCATGCTTTGTTGTGGGCGAACCCGAGTCCCAAATCCCGGTCCGACCGTGGCGGTTATTAAAAAGTTATGATTAAACGGCGCCGTAGAAAAAACACAGATATGCCTCAAAGTGTCACCTTTTCCATGGGGGTGAAATAGCCTTCTCCCGCACAGATTCTGCATAGGGGAAGTCCATCCACCATCACCTCCCTGGCATCCCTGACCACCTGACCACACCGAGAGCACACGACATGGGACTGGGAAGGACCAGGCATCTCCTGGTCCGTCAGATCCACACTTACCCACTGAACGTCAAACAGCTCATTCTCGGGCATTATTTTATACCCCTTCATCTGCTGCTGATAGTGATGGGTCTCTTCGGGAGCATACCGTTTCACAAGTTTCCTGGATGCTTCAGTTGAGACGATGCGGACGGCCTTTCGGGTTTCCAGATTCACAAAAGTTGCCGCATTAATGCCATAATCTTTAAATTTCATGGTACGCCTGCCCAACCGACATCCCGTGACACTGCCTATGGCATCGGTGGCGCACCGATCCATCTCTACATACACAATCAATTTTTTCCTGAACTGCTGCGATGTGGGGTCATCTATGCCCACCAGACGACACCCCAACATGGCCATACGTACCCCGATGACCTGGCCGGCACACAAATGACCATGGGCACTCACAGATGCTTCCAACAGGGTTTTAAAAGATCTCATCTTATCCTCCCATGACCACCGAATGGCAGATTTTGCCATTCGGTGATAATTTTTTTATGTCCATGGCTTTTTGCTGAAACGTCCCCTCTTCCCTGAATTTCCGGAACACCTTGAGATAATTTTCCACAAGCTCACGGGCATGGGGAGTCAAGCTTGCACCACCGCCATGACCACCCCCCCGATGGGTCTTCACCAGAGAATTCCCCACGGAACGTTCCATATCGGAAATGGCACCACGAATTTTACGATAGGAAATCCCCAGCGTTCTTGCCGCCTCAATGATGGATCCATTCTCATCAATGGCCGTTAACATGGCCAGTCGCCCTTCACCGATGACGGGATGTCCATCAATCTCAAGCCACACCTTGAGTCGAACGTTCCAGCGATTACACTTATTGTCAGTCATGGTTTGTTTTTTCCTGAATTTTATATTGAATATTATATTACATGTAATTAGCTGCTTGTCAAATTAAATATGGCACCATGCAAAAAAATCAAACTTTCGCAAAACTTCAAGCATGTACTTCCTGAATTTTTATCTCTCATTTCCGTGTTATTTTTGCAAGCAAAACCCCAAAAAACTATTTTCAATGGAAATCCTTACTCTTCTTCTCGGCAAATTAGCACTCTTTAAAGTACAGTAGTAGTTTGCAAAATACAAAAGAGCAAATTTGAGCTGGCATTTCTTTTTCTTTTGTGCTAAACTCCGTAATATTTTCATGGTAAAGAATGCAATAAATTTGAAAATTATCCAAATAAATTGACTCTGTTTATTTTTTTCCATCAGAGAATTACAATGCGTTGGAAGTGCGGTGTACTTGTTTTTTTACATACAAAATCAAGTTCTCTTTTCAAATGTAATCTTACCACTGTTTTAAATGCTGGGGGATAAAATAAAATGAACATTTCACACGTACGGCGCAATCATGCAAAAGCCCAAAGGCACTGAAGTGCCCCCCGGTTCAGGAGAGGATAAATGGCCGAACAGAAAAATCTAACATTACGGGTATATGATAACATCAAACAGATGATGCTGAACTATGATATTGTTCCCGGTCAACGGCTTGTATTTGTTGATCTGGCAAAGGAGTTGGGGGTCAGCCGCACCCCGGTGAACAATGCACTGTCCATTCTTGCCAAAGAAGGGTATCTTGATTTTATTCCCAACCAGGGCTATTCGGTTCATAAACTGACACGGGAAGAGGCGGAATCCCTTTATGAAATCAGGCTACTTCTGGAGCTGGGATGCATTGAAAAAGCCATTAAACAGGCAACTCCGAAAAAACTTGCAACTCTTGAAGAGAAAAAAAACAGGCATGCGTCATCGGTGAAAAGCCATATATATCGCCATCTTTTCGTCCTTGACATGGAATTTCATGCCGCCATCGGGGAGATGGCCAACAATAATTATTTTGTGGATATCTACAGGGATATTTATCAGCGCATCTTCCTGCGTTTCCGCACCGAACATCTTGAAGCGCCTCGGTTATTTGAAATCGTTGAAGAGCACGAAAATCTTTACAATGCCATTGCCACCCAAAACGTCAAAGCAGCCAAGGCACTGATTAGAGAACACAGTGAACTTTCCATGGCGAACCTTTTCCCCATCATCTTTGATTGACCCCCTTTTATCTCCTTCACACACGTAGAGATCTCGGGTGGTCTGGAAACAACAAACCGATGAGCCCCTTATGAACCACCCTTGGCACCCCCCCTGCTCAAAGATTGAGATACTAATCCCACTGAACCCTGGTTACCCCCCCCCGACGGGGGTACCAGGTTAGAACTCAACGCAAAACAGCCCGAAGAATGTCTGATCCCTCCGGGCTGTTTGAAAAACGTTTATTGCTAAATGGCCATGGGGATATCCCCCAGGCTGAGATCCTTATCCGTAACAATCCCCTCCAGGGTTTTCTGTTTTCCATCCTTGTCAATGGTGAGGGTAAACCTCCTGTCATCGGCCAGCGTCCTGAACCAGAAATCTCCGAAATTGTCCGTGACAGCGGTGAAGGTTTCACCGGTCTCATCGTCCTTCAGACTGCAGGTGGCGCCGATGATCACCTCTTTTTCCACAGGGTCATACAGGGTACCGGCCACGAATTTCTTGGGCAGGTTCTTATAAAACACCCTTGATTTTGTACCTGCTTCGGGGTTGAGGAATTCGGCATCTTTGATGAAATCGGCAAAATCCGCCTCTTCCCCGAATTTCAGGGCCTCAGTGGGACATTGGTCCACGCACCGGGGAACCGTCCACTCAGGGTCGTTGTCCAGAAGATGGGCACAACCGGTGCACTTCTGGGCCAAGTTGAGATTTTCATTGAAAAAGATGGCATCGTGGGGACAGGTGTCTTTGCACAGCTTGCATCCAGTGCATTTGTCCGGGTGAATAATCACCAGACCATCGGCTCTTTTTTCAATGGCATCAAACTGGCACTGTTCAATGCAGGGAGCATCATCGCAATGGTGGCACATTTTGGGAATGTAAGTCACCTTGACCTTGGGGACCTGGCCCCGCACCAGTTCGGTGATGCCGATCCAGAACTGCCCGGTGTCCGGCTGGGGTTTGGCGTAGGGTGTCCAGTCATTGGCCACATGTTCGTCCTTACAGGCAATCTGGCAGCAGTAGCAGCCATTACAAATCGATAAATCCAAAAAAAATGCTTTCATTATTTATCCCCTCCCACAACCCATGCATCAAATCTTAAGCCTGCATCGGAATCATATTCCCTCTCAAATGCCTCCGGATGATCTTTCTTCCATTGATCCATCTCTTGTCCCGTCACCCGCTGCACATCCACCAGATACCCCTGAACCACATTTCCCACACAATTTTTCGACGTAATGGGACTGGGGGAAATGGTATTGATGGCACCACCCCGTTCAATTTCGCCTGTTTTCAATGGATCATGGCGGGCACCATGGTCAATGGAAACCACACCTGGACGAATTCGTTCCGTGACATAGGCACCGGCAAGGACAATGCCCCGTTCATTGAAAATTTTAACGATGTCACCGTTTTTAATTCCCCGACGTTCTGCTTCGGAGGTGTGCATCCACACCGGCTCATATTTATAACCGTCATATCCCAGTACTTTACAGGTGGGCGCCTCCCTTGTCCAGGTGATATCATCACACTGGGCATGGACCCGCCACCGTCCATGGTTGGACATCAACAGCATGGGAAACATTTTCGCCCGATGGCTGGACATCCGTTCATCATGGCTTTCGCTCTTCTCAATCCATTTGGGGATGGGGGGACGTTCCATATCATCAGGAAAGGCTTTTTCCAAACTTTCAGAGTAAAATTCCAACTTACCGGTGGGCGTTCCCAGGGGATATTTCTCCGGATCATCATAAAAATTTCTGAATCCCGGCGTATCCTCCTCCCAGTCCTCTGCCGTGTTGTATATCCAGTATTTTTTCTCTGAAAGTTGCTCCCAGGTGACCAGTTTTTCACCCCCCATGTACTCCCACACCTTTTTCTGCATGTCGGCAATGGTTTTATTGTCTGTGAGGGCCTCTTCCATATCAAACTGTTTACCGATCTCCACAACGATTTCAAAATCGCTTTTGGATTCCCCGATGGGTTCAATGGCTTTATCGGCGATCATGATATTGGGCTGCTGGGTTCCCTGACGAATATTGGTCAAAATATCGTCCACTTCCATGAAGGTGTTCGCCGGAAGAATAATGTCCGCATAAAGGCAGTCATTCTCCAACCAGGGGTGCTGAGCCACAATGGTTTCAATCTGGGGGCTCTGCATGGCAAGTTCCGTCTCATTGCCATAGTTCCAGCAGGTGATGCGACAGGGGGTATCTGTCCAGATCATGTGAATGTCCACCCCTCCCTTATCCTTGGCAATGGGATAGGTATATTCATTGAACTGATCTGCCACCAGGGCATTTTGAGCCCCCGTACCCCGGAAGGTAATGGGGCCGTCTCGGTTAATGGCATGTTGAATCAATGTCTTGGGAATCACCTGCTCCTGCCAGGCCGTTACCGAGGAAAAAACAGGAATGGAAAGCCGCTCTTCAATCTCAGGGTTCCAGAAAAACGTCCCGCCCAGCCCTTCGGCCCGGGGCATACCGAAATAGGTGAGCTGATGCTGATGCACCCCCGGACCGCCAAGCCCCTGCATGCCCAAGAGCACACACTCCAACCGGGCCGGTTCATGGGCAAAGGCCCCCCGGATCATGCCACCGCCAAAGTAATGGGCAATGGATGTGGTTTTATCTGCAAACTCCCTGGCCAGGGCCTTGATGGTCCACTCCGGCACACCGCATTTTTTGGAAGCCCATGCAGGCGTCTTGGGAATCCCATCGTCTTCGCCCATGACATAGGCCTCTATTTTATCCATGCCAACAGCATGGGTGGCCACATACGCCTTATCATAGGTGTCTTCCTTTATCCACATATAGATAATGGCCAGCTGCAATGCCGCATCGGTGTTGGGAAGCACAGGAATCCATTTGTCCGCATGTACGGCGGCACCGTAATTCAGGTCCGGACAGATATACACCTGTTTAATGTTGGCCTCGGTCCAGAAATAGCAAAGACGACTGGCAAATTGCCCGGTAAAGCCCCAGGGGGTCGTTTCCGGATCACATCCCCAGAAAAGCACCATATCGGCATGTTCGGTGGTATCTTTGACAATGTTGGCGGCAGGATACATGATGCCCTGGGCGCCCTGCCCCCAAACATGTTTTGCCCCCCAGTACCACCCTTCCCAGGAATCCGGGTTGCGAACCTGGAGCGTAAATCCCCCAAGATTGTCCAGAAGTACCCCGGCATGACCATGCGGGGTATTGATGGTCTTGCACTCACCATGCCCATCGCCCTGGAGCAGAACGGCATTATGTCCATATTCCTTATGAATTCGTCTAATTTCATCGGCCACAATTTTCGAGGCCTCATCCCAGGAAATACGAACATATTTGCTCTTACCGCGATTCTGTGGATTGCGATCTCCATTGGGATCCCAATCCACCCGCTTCAAGGGATATTTAATTCGATTGGGGGAGTAAACCCTTTTTTTATATGCCAGGGAGAACGGTCCCGGCAGAGATTTCCACGATGGCGTAATGCACTTCCCGTTGCGTTTCATTTCCCATTGTCGAACATCCTTTTGGTCATACTTCCAACCATATTGCATGGGACGCACACGCACAATTTTACCGTTCTTCACATCCACCATCCCTTCAGCACCGCCGCCAAAATATCCGCCGAGTCCAAGGGATCGTAAAACTGTTTTATCTTTGGTTTTTATGGGTTCCATTAACAATTGCCTCCTCATTATTGACTGTGTGCTGTTTGGTTAAAGCGTAAAATTCATGAGCACCATGAATTATTTATGGTTTAAAAATATGTTTGATTATTTCGATAACAGGATCATCGGTTTATAACACATAAATTATTATGTAATATTACATGCAATCAACCTGATGTCAACTTCTTTTTAAAAATGAGCGCAACGATTTATAAATCCACCTTTATATATATCTCCCTTCACGATCTCTGTGCTCTTTCGACATTTTTTGCTTGACATCCATTTATATTGTGAATAAGTATTTAACCTGCTTAGATACCGTTATTATGGCGATCATAACCATCAGGGCAACTTCCACAAATATGCCCTGAGCGACGACAGCATCTTAAGTATTCCATATAGATTTGCCCAAATTAGAACGAAAACTCATTTGATGTTAGCATTAAAATTGCATGAAATATTACATCTAAGTAACGATTGTTTGAAAAACCTTGAATTGTTTTCTCCAACAAAGTAATTTATAAAAATTTTTATATTAAGTATGCCACTTTATATTTGAGCATGCTACTTTGTTTTTTTTAACCCGGGAAAATGGACAGCATTCAATGACTGAGCCAAAGTTCCCAAACAGAACAACGGGAGGTTTACACATGCAGGCGAAAAAACTCATTACCTTTTTGTCGTTGGTCGTCATACCGCTCCTCATGCTGGGAGGAGCCGCCCCGGTTCATGCAAAAACGATGAAATTAACCTATGCCAATTTTTTCCCACCGTTCCACGGTCAGTCTCTCCTCGCCGAATCCTGGTGTAAAGAAGTGGAAAAACGCACCAATGGTGCCATTTCAATTGACTATTATCCGGGAGGTACCCTGACCAAGGCCCCCCAGACCTACGACAGTGTTGAGCAGGGAGTGGCAGACATAGGTATGACGGTACTGGCCTATTCAAGGGGCAGATTCCCCGTATTAGGGGCAGTGGATCTTCCCATGGGATATCCCAACGGAGTGACCGCCACCAAAGTGGCCAATGCCGTGCTTGAAAAATTTGATCCCAAGGAGTTCCATGATACCAAAGTGATGTACCTCCATGCCCATGGTCCCGGTTATATCCATACCATCAAAGATCCGGTCCACACCCTGGAAGACCTAAAAGGTAAAAAAATCAGATCCACCGGCATGAGCACGATTCTGGTCACAGCCCTTGGTGCATCCCCGGTTGCTCAGAGCATGCGGGATGCCTATCAAAGCCTGCAGAAGGGTGTTGTGGATGGCTGCGCCCACCCCATGGAATCCAATAAAGGATGGAAGCTTGGAGAAGTGGTGGACTATTGTGTGGCTGAAGATTCCATTGCCTACACCACTGCCATGATTGTCACCATGAACAAAAACAAATGGGCGGCTATCTCCCCTGAAAACCAGAAAATCATTCAGGATATAAACAAGGAGTGGGCCGTAAAGCATGGAAAGGCCTGGGACGACATTGACGAAGAGGGAAAGGCGTTTTTTCTTGAAAAGGGGAAAACAATTATCACTCTTACGCCGGAAGAGTCTGCAAGATGGCAAAAAACGGTTCGACCCGAACTCTTTGAGTATGCAAAGAAGCTGGACGAAAAAGGTCTCAACGGAACAGAAGTGGTTAATTTCATCATTGAGACATTGAAAAAAAATCAATAAATATCCTGAAAAAATCACCGCATAAATAGAGAAACCGAATTGCATTCGAATTCGGTTTCTCTAAGGTTTAAAGGCTCCCTATGAAATCATTCTGGTCGTTCCTGGATAAAATTCAGGACAAAATGAAAATGCTTGGTGCCATCTGCCTGATGGGGATGTGTTCGGTCACCTGTGCCGATGTGTTTCTCAGGGGGGCATTCAATATGCCCATCTATGGCTCAGAGGAAATCGTGACCATTTTTGCAACCCTGACCATTGCGTTTTCGCTTCCCTACTCGCACATCAAGGATGTGCACATCGGTGTTGAGATACTGGTGCGGCTCTTCTCAAAAAAGTTACAGCGCATCATCCGGGTGACCACCCAATTTTTTTCTCTGATACTCATGGCAATTATCACCTGGCGAATGTTCACCTATGCCGGCACCATGTCCCAATCAGGCGTTCGCTCCATGAATCTGGAACTCCCCATGTACTATCTTGTTCACGTACTCTCTTTCTGCTTTTTAATCTTCTCGTTGATGATTTTAAAGGATGTCATCCGGTTTTTTAAAGGAGTGAAAGAAAAAATATGAGCCCCACCGCAATTGGCATTATCGGTATATTAATTATGATTGCCATCTTTATGACAAAAATGCCCGTCTCCTATGTGATGACACTGGTAGGATTTGTCGGATTTGGCATACTCATATCGTTTCCGGCAGCATTGGCCCTTTTACCCCGGAACTTCTACGACTCGTTTTCTTCCTACGAACTGACCACCATCCCGCTTTTTGTGCTGATGGGACAGTTGGCGTTCAACGGTGGCATCAGCCGAAAATTGTACAATACCGCCTATCATTTTCTGGGAAATACCAAGGGAGGACTGGCCATGGCAACGGTTGCCACCTGCACGGCCTTTGGTGCCGTGTGTGGATCCAGCCCAGCCACGGCTGCCACCATGGCCACAGTGGGCATGCCGGAGATGAAACGCTTTGGATATGCCGACTCCCTGTCTGCGGGTTCCGTGGCATCGGGGGGAGGACTGGGGATGATCATGCCCCCCAGTGTGGTTCTGATCATTTACGGAATTTTAACCGAGCAATCCATTGGTGCGTTGTTTGTATCGGGCATTATTCCGGCATTTCTTATGACCTTTCTATTTATCAGCTGTGTCTACATCACCTGCAAAATTGACCCAAGCCAGGGGCCCAGGGGAGAAAAGTTCACCCTGAAACAAAAAATAACATCACTGCTGGGTCTGGCAGACACGTTGGCGGTTTTCGCACTGGTCATTGGTGGTCTTTTCTACGGTTTCTTCACCCCCACGGAATCTGCGGCAGTGGGGGTTTTCGGTGTTCTCTGCGTCTCCATCATTCGAAGACAGCTTACCTGGAAAGCGTTTGTAAAATCCCTTTACGAAACCCTCCAGACCTCCTGCATGATCCTTTTTCTTATTGCCGGAGCCGTTGTTTTCGGAAAATTTCTTGCCGTTACCAGAATTCCCTTTGAAGTGGCCACATGGGTCAGCGGATTGGCCCTCTCCCCATTCTTAATTATGGGGGTTATTATTCTCATATACTTCATCGGTGGCTGCTTCATGGACTCACTGGGATTGATTATGCTGACCATTCCCATATTTTACCCCATTGTCATCAACCTGGGATATGATCCCATATGGTTCGGGGTCATCATCGTGCTGGTGACGGAAATGGGGGTCATCACCCCGCCCGTGGGCATTAATGTCTATGTTGTGTACGGCGTTTCCAAGGGGGTGGTGGGAGACATCTCTTTGGAGGATATTTTCAGAGGAATACTGCCTTTTCTCCTTGCCACAGTGATTGGCATTATCATCATGATAATCTTTCCAAAAATCATCCTCTTTCTACCCAATCTCATGTATTAAATACGGATCATATTGAATTCCAATGATTTTGGCAAAATCCAACATACGCCTTAAATCCTCCCACATTTGCGTGGTATTCTTTTGGCGACTATGATATTAAATTTTGAGAACAAAAAATGGCGTATAACTCGATGATCCATTTTTTCACGAGTCCATCAAAAACAAATAATGAAAAAAGATCATTTATCCATGAAATACCCTTATACCGGCATTATTCTTTCAGGTGGCCTAAGCACTCGACTTTCAGGCAAAAACAAGGCGTTTATTGAAATCAACGGGAAAAAAATAATTGAAAACACATATACAATTTTTAAACGTCTCTTCCAGGAAGTGGTTCTGGTCACCAACAAACCGGAACTCTACCAACAATGGGATTTTAAGATTGTATCTGATATTTTCCAGGTGAGAAGTTCCATGACCGGGCTTCATGCCGGTCTCTACCATGCGTCTTTTCCCTTTGCCTTTGCCGTTGCCTGTGACTCACCCTTTCTCAATGAAGGACTCATTGAAACGGTTCTCTCCCATATAACGGACACTACCTATGTGGTGGTTCCTAAAATGGAGCGTGGTTATGAACCGCTGTGTGCCGTCTATTCGAAAAAATGTCTGGCAGCACTGGAAGAGTGTATCCGAAAAAAACATTACCGCATTATCGAAATTTACGATAAAGGCCCCACCACACGAATATCAGAAGAGCGATTAAAGAAATCTGACCCCCACCTTCTCTCCTTTTTCAACATCAACACCCCCGATGACATGGAAAAAGCGAAAACGCGGCTGGCGGGGCTGTACAGACCTGATCTTCGGGACAAAACGTCCCTTCATGCAAATTTTGCTGTGCAGCCTTGATCCCCATTCCATTCATCCCCTGCTCAACACACAATAAAAGGCTGACGGCATGACCATTTTTATGACGATTTTTGAATCCGTGGGCGTTCTTCTCGGACTGGGAATACTTGGATTTTATATCATTGGAAGACGTATCATGCCGGGGAATGTACTGGTTTTTCTTTCACCCCTGGCCCTGGATATCGCCCTGCCCTGCCTGATGTTTGTAAGCATTATTAAAAATTTTACCCTGGAAAATTTCCCGAACTGGTGGTTCATCCCCCTGTGGTGGGTTTTCTTCACCGTTTCGGCCCTTTTGCTGACGCTGACCACCATGTTCATCTCCCACAAAGAGACCCGCAGGGAATTTGCCATCAGCCTGTTCTACCAAAACGGCATCTTTTTTCCCCTGGCCATCATCACCGGACTATACGGAGAGAACACCTCCCATCTGGTGGTTCTTTTTCTGTTCATCTCTTTTCATCCGGCCATGTTCTTCAGTACCTACCGATTCTTTTTCAATAACCGGGAAAAAGAGACCGTGAACTGGAAGAGAATCGTTCATCCGGCACTTATCATGACCTTGACGGCGCTTACTTTCCGGCTTCTTGGGGTACACCGCCTCATCCCGGGATTTATCATTTCCCAACTATCCATCATAGGGGCCATGGCACTTCCCCTGGTGATGATCATTCTGGGCGGTAATATTTTTATGGATTTCAAGGCAAAAGGAGGTTTTAAACGCCTGGAGGTTATCAAATTCGTACTGATAAAAAACTTTCTTTTCCCACTGGTTTTCCTCGGGATACTCTTGATAGTTCAGCCACCCTACCCCATTGCACTGATCATCTTTTTACAGAGTACCGTACCGCCCATCACCGCCATTCCCATTGTCACCCAGCGTCAGGGGGGAAATTTTGCCATCACCAACCAGTTTATTGTGGCAAGCTATACCTCGCTTTTAATCTCCATTCCCGCCATGTTCTCTCTTTTCTCCATCTGTTTCCCAGGGGGGCAGTAGGCATCATATCAGGCAGCGCTGAGTTCCGGAAGACAGAAAGAAAAATCGTATCCGCTGTTTTCATGGCATTGGGCGCAGCGGATATTGACGATGAGGCGTTCACATTTAATGCCCTTCTCCCGTGCAAATGAGATGGTCAAAGGGGCGTGGCAGCATTCACACAACCGGGGCAGCACAAGGATCAGGGGAATGATGTCATCGGGTCCTTTACAGCAATTAACTTCCATCTCTTTTATTTCGTAATCAAAAATCCCGGTGTCTCGTAACTCTTCCAGATAATTTCGAAACAATGACACCGTAATAGCTGCCTTTTTCCGGGCCATCTTTTTCCCCGTGGAAGTGAACATATTGGCCTCCAGAGAGGCAGCATAGGTGAGTTCCTTGCTCATGGCCTTGAGGATACTGTTTCGAATCACCATCCCCCGCAAAACGGACTTTTCAAAAAAATTGGCAAAACCCATGTGGCCGAACTTAATAAGAAAATCGGAATCATGGACGATGTGGGTGTTGATATTATCCACCTTATTTTCGTTGTAAAGCGCCAGCAGACTTTCCCTGACCAGACGGATATCCGCTTCAGTAAACCGGGCCTTTTTCAGCAGCCGTGATGCAATTTCAGCCCCGGTTTCCTCTTCAGGTTTTTCGCCTTCATGGTATTTTCCGTTCTCAAATTTTCCACAGTCATGAAACAGTGCCGTCACCACGGGTATCACCGGATCAATGTGTTCCGCATAGGCGATCTTCATGGCCATGGATGCCACATAAACCGTGTGCTGCCAGAGAAAGCTCTCACTGCGAGAGCCCCGGCAGTACTTGAATTCAGACACTTCAATGCCGCGCTTTACCTCATCGATCAACCCGGGAAAGCGCTCATTTAACAGTGCAAACATATTTTCTTTCTGGGGCATGAACTCTCCCGCGGGATACCCATGGGAATGAGCACCGTCGGAAACCACCACACTATCATCAAAAATTAACATTAGCGTCTCTTTACCCATTTCAAAACCGGAGGGGAATAACTGCCGCAACGGCACCTTCCCCATGGAAAGGATCACCGACCACGGCAATGATAATTGAATTAATCGTTATCGTCCCGGTATTATTTTTGATTTATTTCCCATTTTTGCCTGTGCCTGCATCTGTTTTACCTTTTCCACAAGGGAAGCCAGTGCTTTTTCCATGGCTGCGGGAAACACATCCGCGGCCTCTTCAAGGGAGGTGGCTGACAACATGGACCGGACGGGGATGGGACCTTCCGGAGAGACCATCTGGGTCTCACCAAAATACCGCTTTGTTCGACTCTCATCCAGAGTACCATCAATGTGAATGGGGCACAGCACTTTTATGGTGGCAATTTTAAAGTCAGTGAAAGTCTCTTCGCGATATAAATTCTTTTTATCCACGGTAAAATCATCGTGCTTAATCTGATCGTTCATTAAAATCCATCCTTATTTTTTTTTTTGTAATTCTCCCAGCGGGAAACAGCGGTAAAAAAATATATTGTTCCGGCCAACGGATTTGTCCCCAAAAAATTCATGAACCCCGACTGAACCAAAGAGATTAATTAATATGTCAATCAACTCAAAAGAACAAGGCTTAAAGTTCAAATTAAACGCTCACGGCCGTGATTCTGCCCCCATGAACCATGGAAATCACAATATATCTTCATGGTAAATGAGGGATTCGGCAATCTTTGATTTCCCGTTTAACCAAGGCAAAACTTAGAAAACAGGGTGGTCGAAATCCCTCCAGAGTCAGAGTCACATCACCCATTCATGAGATTGGGTAGAAACAGAACAATCTGGGGAAATAGAATCATCACGATGATCTCACATAAATCAGCGATGAGAAAAGGAAAAACGCCCCTGAAAACAGTCTCCATGGGAACGTTGGTGATTCCCTTTATGATAAACACATTCAACCCCACCGGTGGGGTAATCAATCCCATCTCCGTTACTCGCACCACCAGGATACCAAACCAGATGGGATTAAACCCCAGTTCAAGAATCAAGGGATAAAACACAGGAACCGTTAAGAGCACAATGGCCAGAGAATCCATCAGACACCCTAACAGCAGAACCACCAGAAGAATGAGAATCAAAATAACATAACGGTTCACCGGAAGAGCGGAAACGGCGGATGCCAGCTCAAAGGGCAGTCGGGTAATGGAGAAAAAATATCCCAGAATCATGGCACCAAGAACAATAAGAAAAAGCATTCCCGTTGTCTGCATGCTGTTGGAGAGACTTGAAGCGAAGTTTTCCCAATTCATTTTTCGACGAAGCAGTGCAAAAAAGAAAGTACAGAAAGCGCCAATGCCGGCGGCTTCCGTGGGGGTAAACAACCCGGTATAGATCCCACCGATGACCAACAGAAAGAGAACAATCACCTCCCAGGTTTTCAACAGGGCAAGCATCTTTTCCCCCACCGTTGTCCGCGGACCGGGAGGCCCCAGTTCAGGTTTGAGACGGGTGAGAATCATGATGGTGATGATGTAAAACAACGCTTCCAATATTCCCGGGATAAATCCCGCAAGGAAAAGTTTTCCAATGGATTGTTCGGTGAGAATTCCGTAAATAATCAGAATAACACTGGGGGGAATCAAAATACCAATACTCCCACCGGCGGCAATGGACCCGGTGGCCAGGGCGTCATCGTATTTATACTTTTGCATCTCCGGCATGGCCACCCGTCCCAATGTGGCTGCCGTGGCAAGGCTGGACCCACTGATGGCCGCAAAACAGGCACATGCAGCCACTGTGGCCATGGCAAGCCCGCCCCGGAGACTGCCAAACAGCTTATGCACCGCCCGATAAAGATCCTCACTCATACCGGCGGCAAAGGCAAAGGAGCCCATCAGGATAAACAGAGGGATGACACTCATGCCATGGCTTGCAAAGGTGGTATAAGGAACTGTTTTAAGAACGCCCAATGCAGGTTCCAGACCGGTAATACAGGCAAACCCCACAAATCCCACAAGGCCCATACAGATACCAATGTTCATCCGAACCAGAATTAACACAATCAAGACCACTATTCCGATAAATCCGATGGTCGTTGGATTCATTTCCCCCCCCTTTTCGGAGCGCCTTTTAAAAACTCATTTAAAAGAATTAAGGCAAATACCCCCATCCCCACTGCAATGGGAATCACAAAGGGATATGTGACGATCAAGAGCACCGATGACGTCAATTTCGATTGAAAGGTTTCCACTGTGTAGATACATGTCTGCCAGGAAATCAACAGAAGAAACAACACCGTCACTATATTTATAGGGATATCAATGGCATTTTGAATTTTCTGCGGGAACTGATCAAGGATAAATTCCACCGCAACATGCGATTTACAAAAAGCACAAAAAGCGATGCTGAAAGGAATTACGACAGCCATCATATATTCCACCAATTCCAAGGCGCCGACAATGGGGCTATTGAAAAAATACCTGCAGATCACATCCAGCGCCGTAAGGAACATCATCATGGCCAAAACGATTGAGCCAATCCATTTCAACACCGCAACGATAGCGGCAATAAATTTTTCAAGAATGTTTTTTGGGGAATCGGTTTCCAAATTTACAACCTCCTATACATCAATATTACAGCCCCAGAGCTAAAATAAAGAACAAAAAAGGGAGGGGGGTATGTTTCAATCAAAATGCGAGACAAGCGCCTTTTTTATTCATCACAATCAGCTTGGAGCTGCGATATCACCTCACCACCATCAATTATAAATCCAGCGACAATAACCAGCGCTATTTTTTTTCATACTGAAGAACGAAATCAAGCATCTGCCGGGCATTTTTATGCCCCTTGCTCTCCATGTTGCTCACCCAGTTCTCCCACACCGGTTCGCCACCCACTTTAAGCCATCGTTTTTTCTCCTCGGGGCTCAGGGTATAGATATTGTCTCCATTGCCCTGTTCCTGGAACTTCTTGATTCCTTCATCCCTCATAGTGTCAAAGAAATTTCGCCCCCAAAATTTGGATCCGAACTCTCCGGATACGCTCATGATGGCGTCCTGGACATCCTTGGAAAGGCTCTCCCATTTTCGTTTATTCATGGATATGGAAAAGTAAACTGCAGGAAAGGGCACCTTGGTATAATATTTCACCACTTCATAGAATCGCCACACATTTATCGCCTCCCAGGGGACGCCCATCCCGTCAATAACCCCTTTTTGAAGGGAAATATAGTTATCCGGCATGGGAATCAACATGGGGATACCACCCAGGGCTTTCATCATGTCCGTTGAAGGACCGCCGGACATTCTGATTTTCATCCCTTTTAGATCCTCAAGGGTTTTCACGGGTTTATTCACGGTAATGAGGGAGTAAGGATCACTGGTGTAAAAAAGCAGCACTTTGACGTCTTTGTATTCCTTCTGTATTTCAGGAAATTTTTCATACAGATTCCACAGAATTGCGCTCCCTTCTTCCGCAGTTTCAAAGGGCATGGCCGGCAGACTGATGACATCGGACAACGGCGTCATCCCCGCCCAGTACCCGTGAAAACACCAACCGATATCGGTAATGCCCATTTTGGTGGCATTCCACATGTCTTTACCCTTGGCAAGTGTCTGCCCGTAGTAGCGCTCAATTTTGACCTTTCCCTGGGTCGCCTCTTCCACCTTATCAAGCCAGGGATCCACACAATTTATGGAACTCAATCCTGTGGCAGGATTTTGATGGGCAAACCGCAGGGTAATTGGTTTTGCCGAGCAAAGACCTGAAACAAAAAACACCGTGACAGCAGCGACAAGAACACTTACTAACTGTTTTTTCATGTTTTCCTCCTCATAAATAAGTAGTTTTCAACGTGCCCTATTCCATACCAGGAAGGCATCTCCACCACTGAATACACCGCAGATGCCATCACTGGAACCCAAACAGATTTATTGGGCCGGAGAGTCCGGCCCCATTGATTTATACGCTCATAATGGTGGTACCACTATTCCCCATGAGACCATAGGTTTGGGCCATGGCAACTTTGGGATTCTCCACCTGTCGCTCACCGCATCTTCCTCTGAGTTGATTTGCGCATTCGATGACCTGCCAGAGCGCCTGAGCTGAAAGCGCTTCCCCGTGTGAAGAAAATCCGCCACTTGGGTTTACAGGTAGTTTCCCACCGATTTTCGTCTCACCGTCCCGCAACATCTTATCCGCTTCTCCCTCTTTACAGAAGCCGCAGGTTTCCAGATAGACCAGGTAATGCCAGGAGCTATTGTCCGGCAGTTCCAGTACATCAATATCCTCGGGACCGATACCGGATTTTTTATAGGCCTGCTGGGAAGCGGAGTAACTTTCACTTAACATGGGCGCTTCCGCAACGGCCGGACAGGAGAGGGCAGAAATACGGATGGTGGGATCACCGTACATGGAGCTTCCCATGGTGGTGGCGTTAATCTTCACCGGCCTATCGGCTTTAGCGATCAACTCCTTGTCCGCTGTAACAATAACAGCTGCAGCACCGGTGCTCACCGGGCAAATCTCATATAATCTCAAAGGATCACAAACATAGACAGAGTTCAGGACCTCTTCCATGGTGTAAACCTTTTTAAACCGAGCATCCGGATTCTTGGAGCCATACTCACTCATCAGGACCTTCACCCGTGCCAGATCCTCTTCGGTGGTGCCGTATTTTTCCATCCTTTTCCTGCATTCAAGGGCCCAGTAAATCGGGTTGGGCAACCCCCCCATTTTCCATCGAATCACGTCCCTGTCCTGAACAGCGTTGTCTGATTTGGCAGTGAGAAACCCTTTGGGTGATACGTCGGCACCAAAGGCCAGGGCCGTATCGGTCTCGCCGGCAGCGACACTGTTGAGTGCCATTCTGATGGATGCGGATCCGGTGGCGCAGGCGTTGTATACGTTCACCACCGGCACACCGGTTTCGCCAAAAATGCTTTCCAGATATTGGCCGGAAAGGTGGCCGGCATTACCGCCGTAAATAAAAATTCCAGCCATGATTGCCTGAATTTTTTTCCATTCCACGTTGGCATCTTTCAGAGCATTTTGAACAGCCACAGCCGCGAAATCGGAGAACACTTTTTCAGAGAAACCCATCCATGGGTGTATCCCGGTTCCTATAATATATACATCTCTCATTGTCGTAATCCCTTTTTTATTTATCGCAATATCAATTATTTAACCGCTCGAAACGCCCAGGTCACCACCTGCTGTTTTTCCTCGTTGGTAAACAGATCAAGGGTGGTTGTCTCCATTTCCATTCCCAGCTTAAGAGATTTCAGATCGGTCTCTGTTATAATGCCGGTAACCTGAATTTTTTCTTCTTCAAACTCAACCAGACCGATACCGTACGGCGTAATCTTTTTCTCCGTTTTAAATGGGGAGGGGCAGGGATAATATTGAATGGTATAACTCGCCAGCTTCCCTTTTTTAGGAAGCAGGACATCTTCAACACCCTCCCTTGAGCAGCCGGGGCGATGTTGATAATGCTCCTTGGGAAAGAAGTGGGTTCCGCAGGAGTTACATTTTGCGCTCATTAATCTCACTTCGCCGGTGGACCAGTCAACCAAATTCGGTATTCTGGCTACTTTATTTGCCATGTTTTCCATTGTCTTAATCCTTAATTGATTTTTTAATTAAAAAATGATGCTATCGGCCGACAAACTTCGGCGCCCTTTTTTCAAGAAACGCATTGACACCTTCCGCTTTATCTTCCAGGCTCAAAGAGATACTGTAGAGTTCATACTCATACTTCAAACCGCTTTCCAGATGGGTCTGCATGCCACGATTGATGGCGGTTTTGGCAAGTTTAAGGGCTGCGCTGCTCTTGGTGGCGATCTTTTTGGCGATCTCTTTGGCCGTGGGCATCAGTTGGTCCATGGGCACGACACGGTTTACCAGGCCGATGCGGTCCGCCTCATCGGCACGGATGATATCACCGGTGAAGATCAGCTCCTTGGCCCGGCAGGCGCCGATGAGTCGCTGAAGACGCTGGGTGCCGCCGCCGCCGGGTATGATGCCGATGTTGATTTCGGTCTGGCCGAACTTGGCTTTTTCCGACGCAATGATGATGTCACACCCCATGGCTATTTCGCATCCGCCTCCCAGGCAAAAGCCGTTGACGGCAGCAATGACAGGCTTTTCCAACTTTTCAACCATCTCTCCAAGCCGCACGATGTTGTGGGCAACATAGGGGGTGGTTTGGTTGAACTCCTTGATGTCACTGCCGGCCACAAAGGCCTTACCGCTGCCGGTGAGGATTAATACTTTCACATCGTCATCGGCGGCCACATCATCAATGGCAGCACGGAATTCGGCCCGGGTCTGATTATTCAGTGCATTCATCGCATCGGGACGGTTGAAGGTAATAACGGCAATATTCTCTTCTTTTTCTAAAATAATGTACTCGTAAGCCATGCGCTTCTCCTCCCCCTTAGGCTGATCTTTTATGTTTGCGAATACCGTACTCGCACAATTTGCTCAGGGCTTTTACCCCGGAAATCAAAGAGGGGAAGACTGGCAGCTCTTTTCCCATTTCGTCCATGATGATGTTTTTATACTTATTGTATCCGACGATCATGCAGACAACCACGGGTTTTCCAACCTCTTGGACGATTTTCTGAATAATTTTTTTCTGCACCGCCTCCTGGGTATATTCGAAACCGGCCAGGATCAGTACCGCAGCGTCGATGTTGGGATCTCTGAACGCATCGGGAAAGGTGGTTTCCAGGGTTTTTGTAAAACCGATTTTGGTGACGGAAAAATACAAGTCCACGGGATTTCCCACAGGCGTGTCAAACATGTCTTTTAACTTCTCAGTGGTTTCAGAGGTCAATTTGGGCAGTTCCAGACCATAGTTGGCACACAGATCGGAAACATTCACCCCCACGCTTCCGGCCAGGGTGATCACTGCCACACGATTGCCTTTGGGAAGGGGCTGGGTGGAAAACACCCTGGCAAAATCTTTCAATTCCGTAAAATCATCCGCCATGATCATACCGGTCTGCTTCACCGCCGCTTCCACAATCTTTGCATTGCTGGCAATACTTCCCGTATGACTCATGGCCGCTTTGGCACCGGCTTCCGTACGGCCGCCGCTCAAGAAGATCACCGGTTTTTCAGCGGCAACTTTTTTGGCGATCCGGGTCAAATTTCTTCCATCGGAAACCGTTTCCAGATACATTGAGATCACATCGACGTCATCTTCATTACCGAAGTATTCCAGCAGATCATTTTCATTGACATCGCATTTATTGCCGAATGAACACACCTTACTGATATTTAAACTTTCATTTTCCACGATATCCGATGCCATTCCGGCGGCTAAAAGACCGGATTGTCCCATGAGGACCACATTACCCCTGGGCACCTTTTTGGTCATGGGGTAGATGGAGGTGACAATATCCCTGGAAACAATACCGGAGCAGTTCGGCCCCATGACTCGGATATTGTTTTTCTTGGCAATATCCACAATCTGCTGCTGAAAAATCTTCCCCTCGCCCCCCATTTCAGCGAAACCGGCTGACTCAATAATAACGGCTTTAACCCCTTTTTTGCCGCATTCTTCCAGGGTTGCAACCGTCATTTTCGGCGTTGGAAGCGCTGTGACAACCAGATCAACCTCACCGGGTATTTCCGTTACGGAACGATGAACCTTATATCCCAGTATTTCATCCGATTTCGGATTGACCGGATAAACCGCTCCGGCAAAATCGCTGTCTAAAATATTTTTAACAATTACATATCCCAATTTTCCGGGAGTCCCGCTGGCTCCGATGACTGCCACCGATTTGGGTTTAAAAAACAATTCTATCATGGCCCCACCATCCTTTATATCATTTCGTTTGACTCATTGGCGTTGATTCTTTTCAGGTCCAAGTTCCAGACCGGACCGGCCTCAATCGGCACTGAGAATGATCCGAGCATCCACCACCGCCGCCCCCTCTTTGTAGGCAAACACCGGATTCATATCAATCTCTTCGATCCCGGGTGTTTGATCAACAAAGTTTGAAAGCTTGAGCAGCATCTCCTGTAAATACGGGATATCCGCAGGGTCCTGCCCGCGGTACCCCTGGAGCATTTTCTTTCCCTGGATCTCCTCGATCATCTCGACGGCATCAATTTTCTCAATGGGAACAATGCGAAAGGAGACATCTTTGAGAACCTCCACCAGTACGCCGCCCAGACCAAACATCACCACGGGACCAAAACTCGGGTCTTTAATCATCCCCATGATAATCTCCGTTCCAATCTTGGCCATGCCCTGAACGGCGACGCCTTCGATGTCGGCATCGGGACATGCGGCCCTGCATGACGTCATGATCTCATCGTAGGCTTTTTCCACCGCTTCCATGTTTGCAAGATTGACCTTGACGCCGCCGGCGTCACTTTTGTGGGTGATATCCACGGAGGAGATTTTCAACACAATGGGATATCCGATTTTTTCACCCAGTGCAACGGCCTCTTGTTTGGTAACGGCAAGCTTTGTTTCAGTACAGCTTATGCCGATTTCTCCGAGGATCTCTTTGGCCTCAATCTCGGTGAGCACCGTTCTTTTCTCTTTTCTGGCCTTTTTAATTATATCCAATCCACTCATGGATTCTCCTTCATCAACTGATAGGGTTTGGGTCACCGGAGCTTACGGATGCCTGCCTTTTAAAATTGTTAGCCACGAGATACCTGCAAATGAGCAGCGTGCAGCGCACCCCTTCCCCAGGATATATATAGTACGGGTAGATAAAGACTTATTGTGCCGTCAGACCACCATCCACGTAAATGGTCTGGCCGGAAATAAAACCGGCAGCTTCCGATGCCAGAAAGACACATGCCCCGGCAAGATCTCCGGGAAGCCCAATGCGCCCCATGGGGACGGCAGCCGCATATTTTTTGGCAAGTTCGGGATTTTCAGCAATGTGCTTGGTCCCCGGCGTGATAATTAACGCAGGCCCAATGGCATTGACCCGGATACCCAGGGATGCCCACTCCAGAGCCAGGGCCTTGGTAATTAGTTCCACCGCCCCTTTGGTGGCACAATATCCGGAGTTGCCACCGGTGTATCCCCGAATGCCCCGCACCGATGAGAGGTTGATGATGGCACCCGATTTTTGCTCTCTCATGACCCGGCCGGCAGCCTTACAGGCAATCATGGTCCCTTTGACATTGACATTAAACAGTTTATCCCAGTCTTCGACGGGATAGTCAAAGGCATCGTGCTTGATGTTCATCCCCATGGCATTGACCAGAATATCCAGTTTGCCGTATTTTTTAACCACGGTGTCCACAAGTGCTGCCATACTCTCTTCACTGGTCACATCACAGGTAAGGGCAATGGCCTCGTTACCCGAGGTTTGGGTTATTTGGGCGGCCACCTTGTCAATGGCCTGCTGGTTGCGGCTGGAGACAATGACCGTGGCCCCATGGATACCAAGTCCCATGGCAAGGGCTTCGCCAATACCACCGGCACCACCGGTGACGATGGCAACTTTTCCATCTAACTTAAATAAATCTTTCATTCTATTCGCCTTTCCCCTTTTTTATATTTTTAAAAACCTTAGTTCTTTAACCCCGTCCGATAAATTCATTTAAGCGGGTCCATGGCAATGCCTTACCCTGACAGCACCCATAAGGACATGCAAAATTACATGCTGAAGTAGGCAGATGGAATCCCCCCCCGCCACTTTCATGCAACGGCCCCCTGGGAAAAAAGGCCCGGAAGCTGAAGAAACCCAAAGCGACTATGAACGCCCCAAAGCCTATGGCGTCACGATAAAAACAAGTACTTCCGCCGGCTTTCCATTATTGATAACCATATCCCGCTCTTCGCCCGGCGCAATATAAACCATTCCGCCCTCATCAATCACATGGGTTTCGCCGTCCTTACCGTTAACAGTGATGGAGCCTTTGGTAACGTAATACACCCTCTCCTTGGGGGAGGGACACATCTCCGCACCACCGTCGGGCTGAAAATAAGAGTAACAGACCGTAATTCTCTTTGAATCTACCTCTGTAAGCTTCTGCAGGCCATATACACCGGAATGTTTGGCAGCATCATAGGGTCTTCCCTCTGCATCTTTTACACTGATCATTGCAGGTTCTCCTTGGTGTTCCCGAAAAAATTCAGGGGAACACCTGTTGATATTAAAAGCCGAATTTTTAGATTCTAATCTCTGATTTTCGTGTTATTTGGGCAAGAGAATCAGAAAACTATTTTGGTTTTGGCTTGTCCAGGTTAGGTCATTGACAGAAATGGCCTTAACACCGTGAAATTACAATTTCGCCCACATTGATATCGGTGCTGGTGAAAATTTCCGTGTCATATGACGCATATCCCTCTTTCTCCACAGTGAGGGTGTAGCGGGTATTCTTTTCCAGACCCTCAAACTCAAAATCGCCATAGGAGTCTGACAGAATCTGCCGTTTTTCACCATTGCCATCCAGAACCACCTTCACGTCCTGGGCGCTCTCCCCTGGATTATCGGCCAGCACCACTTCACCGGCCACAAACTTTTTGGGGATACCGGCATAGAGAACGGAACAATCAGTGTTGTATTCAGGATGAAAGGCACCGGCATTCAACTCCTTTGCCTTGATGGAGATCTCACTTGTCTCATCATCCAGATCACCAAAGTACATGGCACCGGTGGGGCAGGACTCCACACACCGGGGTCTTCTCTCCCCCTCGTCCAGTCGATGGGCGCAAAGGGTGCACTTCTGGGCAATCTGTTTCTCTTCATTCCAGAAAATGGCGCGATAGGGACAGGCATTGACAATGTCTTTCTGTCCTTTGACTTTTTCCGGATCAATGACCACCACGCCATCCTCCCTTTTATATACGGCCCCATTGGTTGCCGCATCAATGCAGGGCGCCTCCTTGCACTGCATACAGGGTACGGGAATATAGGAGAGTTTGGGACGGGGGAATTTTCCCCGTTCAATCTCTTTGATCTGCATCCAGAACTGTCCGTTCAATGGCTGAGCCGCAGACAGGGGAAGATAGTCATTTCCGAAATGTTCGTCCCTGCAGGCAAGAAAGCAGTTATAACAGCCGTTACATCTGTTTATATCAATTAAAATACCTTTACGTGCCATCTTATATCAACCCTCCCACTTTTCAATTTCAATGAGGCAGGAATTCGGTGTCATGCCCGGTACATTTTTGGATAGCATGCGTGAGGGTGTCAAGATGTTCACGCATCCGCCCCTGTCCACAGAATCTGCATTTCCCGGAGAAATGGGATCGTACTTTGCCGATGAGGCATAACTGTGAATTACACCGGGTTTGATTCGCTCGGTGACAACGGCACAGCACAGGACCCCGCCACGATCATTGTAAAGCCGCACAATATCGCCATTTCTAATGTTGCGTACAGCCGCATCCGTTGGATGAATTCGAGCCGGCCACCAAGCATACCCATCCTTTTTAATGCGATGGGTGGGGATGTCATCCAGCCAGTCAGTGTGTTTGTCGTAGTGGCAATGGAATGAAAACCGTGGATGGGGACTCAACAATTGCAGACCATATTTGGTGAAAATGTCGGAACGGTGCCCCTCAAAGCTGGGGATGTAACGGGGAGATACCGGTCGCTCCTCATCATCGGGGAAATGTTTACGCAGGCTTTCCGATGCAAATTCAATTTTACCGGAGTAGGTGCCCAGCTCTTTGGCCTTGTCCGTTCCCCGTTTGGCGTTGTTGGGGTCCGGGGTATCGCACTCCCGGCCTTCGGCAAACCACCTCAGGGACGGAGTGGGTTTGTAATCGTCCTTGATGTTGATGATGTGATACCCTTTTTTGTTAAAGGTCTCCCAGTCCACCACCTTGGGCAGATCCGAATGGTCAAAAAAGGCCTTTACCCACTCAAGTTCTGTTTTACCGTCGGTGAACTCCTCTTTTCTTCCCAGCTTGTCCGCAATCAGGGTAAAAATTTCAAAGTCTGACTTGGACTCCCACATGGGTTCCAGACATTTCTGCTGGCGGACCACTATGCGGAAATTGCATCCGCTGCTGGCATGACAGGTATAACCGCCACAGGCACCCCACTCCCCCACATCGTCCCGCTCAAAGTTGGTGCAGGCCGGCAGGATAATATCTGCCATACGGGTCTCACTGTTATACCAGACATCCTGGTTCACCACAAACTCAAGCTTGGGGCTCTGGTACATGCGCACCCATTTGGAGGTATCACTCAAGGTCCCCATGAAGGATCCCCCATAGCGATAGAACATCTTGATCTCGGAGTAGCCTTTCATGGGATATTCAAAATGGGTAAACTGCTGGTCCAGTGACTGACCGCAAAACCCCTCTCCATACCAGCTCACCGGCGGATTGAGCACCGCATCGGGAAGAGTCAATCGCCACAGTCGTTGTTTGGTGGGGTTAACGGGCAGAAAATTGGCCACACTGGAGGTGGCCACCCTGCCTTCGGGATCGGCATAGGCCGGGAACCAGATGTCCACATCAGAGGGGGCTCCCATGGTGGTACCCCAGATACTACGACCCGGTTTCCCAAGTCCCTGCATGGCCTGGAGCAATACCATCATCCGGGCCCACTCCGTACCAAAGGCCGTACGACAGGCTCCGCCCTCCCCCCCCCTGGATCCACCGGAGAGGATGGTTCTTTTGGCTGCCCACTCCCGGGCCAGGGTCCGAATGGTCCGGGCCTTGATCCCGGACTCCTCTTCTGCCCACTCCGGGGTCTTGGGAACCCCATCCGTCTCGCCCAGCACATAGGGTTTGAACTCGTCAAATCCAATGGTGCGGTCTTTGACATACTCTTTGTCGTAGAGGTCCTCGGTGATCCAGACATGGGCAATGGCCATGGCCATGGCCGTGTCCGTGCCCATGCGGGGGGCCAGCCATTTGCCTTCCATGGTTCCTGCAGTGTAGTTGTGAAAGGGATCAATAAAAACGGTTTTCACCCCTTTTTCCTTTAACCACGTCCGCCACAGTGCGGAATCCTGCCCCGTATACGTTCCCCGGGTGGTGTCGGGATCATTGGACCAAAACACGATCATTTCCGCATTCTGAAGGGCATCCCCCAACATATCGTAGGGTTCGGGCATCCCCAGGCGCCAGTAAAACCCATAGGTGTGGGTGGCCCCCCAGTGCCAGCCTTCCCAGGAATCGGGATTGTCCAGCACCGGTGTAAACTCCAGCATGTTCATGAACCGGGGAAAGGGTCCCATTTTATACCCCACAATGCCCCAGTTGTGATGGGAGGAGGTCATACCGCTGATGGCCGACCCTCCGTAGGTATCCTTTACCCGGGTAATTTCCTTGGCAACAATATTGATGGCCTCATCCCAGGAGATCCGTTCATAGGCGGATTTGCCCCTGTTCTGGGGATTTCTTTCGCCATTAGGGTCAAAATCCACCCGCTTCATGGGATATTTAATTCGTTCATCCGAGTAGAGGCGACGTCTCTCGCCATGGACGTAAGGGGCAATGTTGAACTTCTTTTTCGGCGAATATGTTTGGCCACCCGCCTCTATCACCCATGGTTTGAAATCTTTCTCATCCGCCACCAGGGGTCGGATTCTTTGAACCTTACCGTCCTTCACATAAACACTGACGGGTCCTGCATTGGTGCAATTGGTAAAAACTTGTTCTGTCATCATTAACCTCCCGGCTTTCCCGGTATTAATCGTTAACCTTCCGGCATCATACGTGCGGCATTTACGCTGGATACTCACAGCGTCGGACGTGATACGATCAAATGATGTGCTACACTCATAAAGATCCCTGAATTTGCCAGCCCCAAAACTTTCATACTATATTACATGCAATTTAAAATAAAAAAAAGTTATTTTTTATTTTTTCGAAAAATACCATATAGTGTACCTTCTCCTAATTCACATAACAACATATGCGGATCAGCACACATTCACAACAATTTCCCAATGAAGATCCGGCACAAGGGGATGAGTTTCTCATCACTTCCATGCGCGGTTGTGGGCGAACCCGAGACAGAATTCCGGTCCGCCCAAGGCGGTTTTTATATGAAAAGGTAGTCTTCAAGTCTACCTCAGCAGAGCCCCTCCCCCGACGGGCAATAGGAACCGGCCAATTGAGCCGTCTACGGTTCCGGGCCGGGCACATTGCCCGTCGGGGGGGGGGCGGCATAATGCCATTTTCTATCTTCGTTGTGCCCGCCAGGGCATGGGGGTTATAAGAAAGTGTAGGCATGCCTAACATTACTTTCATTATTCGTTGTGGGCAGACCCAGGTCCCCAATGCGGTCTGCCCGTGGCAGTTATTAGAACCGAAATGTTTCCAAATCCAGCACATCTGCCAATTTACTAACGATTTTGGGGGGACAAGTCAAGTTGAAATTAAGGAGGGTTTCATTGCCCCTCCAGCACTACAAACGTGCCGGCACAGAACCGCCCAGACAGTTTTTCCCGCCAAATTTGATAAATTGCCGTGTTCCTCCGTTATTTTGAATCACTGACAGCACCCGGGAATCATTTTTCTCAAAGGTGGCCCCAAAGATCATTTTAATATTCTTATACTGCAGCATCTCCGGAAGCATGATGGAGGATGGCCCCAGCAGATAGACACTGCATCCATCCGACGTGGCATGGATGGTCTCAAGAAAGGTTCCATTGAACACGGAAGTGGAGGTGAGAATAACGGTATCAGCCGCATTTAATCTCTGCTTTTGACAATCATTGTCCGCAAGAACAGCGTTTTTATGGGCCATATCAAAAATTTCCAGGGCAATCCCTGCCTGTTCAAACTTTTGCACAACGGGTTTGAAATAACCCACCATGACGATGCAGCTTTTCCGTGAAAAATCCAAAACATCAAAAATATCATCCTGCTGTGATTCAAATCCATGATAATTATGACAGGCATTGAGGTATGCCGTAAAAATAATGCGATGGCAGATATCCGTCAGATCGGGGGACACCTGTTCCATGAACGATGGAATGACGGAAGCGACCGGGTTGCCAAGATTTGCACATACGCCCATGTGCCCCTCATTGAGCACCACTGCCGTATATTTTTCGCCTGCTACAATATTTTTTATCC
This sequence comes from uncultured Desulfobacterium sp., assembly GCA_963668575.2. Taxonomy (GTDB): domain Bacteria; phylum Desulfobacterota; class Desulfobacteria; order Desulfobacterales; family Desulfobacteraceae; genus Desulfocicer. The sequence continues at coordinate 5,348,578 of OY764894.2, forward strand.
CATGGGCATCATACCCGTATTTATCCAGAAAAAATATCAATGGGTCCATTTCAAGCCGCATTGTGGTCTCCTCCATAGGTAACTATCAATTATTTCCATGAAAACAGCGAGTCTTTACGGGGTTTTAAGCTTATAATCAAAACAAATCAAGTTTTTTATATGAAAAGGCAGCCTCCAAGGCAACCTCAGCAGAGCCGCCCCCCCGATGGGCAATAGGAACCGGACAATTGAGCTGTCTACAGTTCCGGTCCGGGCCCATTGCCCGTCGGGGGGGCGGCGGTATAATACCATTTTCTATATTTGTTGTGTCCGGTAGGACATGCCCGTTTATATGAAAGTCCAACCAATATACTGGAATCAAAGGACTTTCGTTTTTCGTTGTGGCAGGTGTTTCTGCCATGTATGTTTTATATGAAAGTCTCATCAATGTGCTGGAATTAAAGGACTTTCGTTTTTCGTTGTGGCAGGTCTTTCTGCCATGTATGTTATATGAAAGTCTCACCAACATGCTGGAATCAAAGGACTTTCGTTTTTCGTTGTGGCAGGTCTTTCTGCCATGTATGTTTTATATGAAAGTCTCACCAATATGCTGGAATTAAAGGACTTTCGTTTTTCGTTGTGGCAGGTCTTTCTGCCATGTATGTTATATGAAAGTCTCACCAATATACTGGAATTAAAGGACTTTCGTTTTTCGTTGTGGCAGGTGGTTACTGTCATGTATGTTTATAAGAAAGAGTAGGCGAGCCTAACATTACTTTCATTATTCGTTGTGGGCAGACCCAGGTCCCCAATGCGGTCTGCCCGTGGCAGTTATATCCGATTTTATACCCATCATCACAATTGAGCCCCCCCTTTTGAGCCAAGCCGTAATTGCCGGTTATTGACACTTTTGCCGGTATCTGCTTTGATGCCCACAGTGATGTTCACCGGGACAGAAAAAAATCTGAACCCGTGGCATAAAAACGGATTCTGATGGTGCTACGCCATTGGAATCAAGCCCGCAAACACCGGCAGAAACAATTTAAGAGGTGACTGTGACCCCAAAAACAAAACGCCCCCCTGTGGTGTCCATTGTCAGTAAAAAAGATTCCGGAAAAACCACCCTGCTTGTCAAACTGATCCCGGAACTTAAAAAAAGAGGATACACCGTGGGGACCCTCAAACACGATACCCATGGCTTTGATATTGATCATGAAGGCAAAGACACCTGGCGTCATAAACAGGCAGGCTCCGATGTGGTGGTGATTTCATGCCCCTGGAAAATTTCCCTTATTAAAGATGTTGAAAAAGAGCTTTCCATTGATGAACTGGTGGAACATTTTTTCATGGACACCGACATTGTTATCACTGAAGGATATAAACGTGAAGACAAACCCAAAATCGAACTTTTCAGAAAAGCGGCCCACTCATCGCCTGTGTACACAAGCAGTAATGGCTCCACACTGATTGCCATGATTTCAGACGTTGATGTAACCATTGACGTACCGCTGTTTCACATTGATGACATCAAAGGCGTTGCCGATTTTATTGAATCCACTTTTCTCAAAAAATAACCCTCTCACTTGAGCACCTTACCTCGACAGGGTTCTGATTTCGGCTGCCTGATTCATTAAGGGAGCCATCCAACCTTGAGGAAGAGAAGGTTCAGGCTTGCGTTATGATCATTACCGGTGGCGTTTTGGGTTCGCGCCCGCTTTGGTCGATAACGCACGCCTAAACCCAGTTGGATAGCCTGAACCCCTGAACCCGATTGCCCCCACAGTAGCTTAAAAACCGCATCGCTAAGGATCATTCCCCCGCACTTCGCTTGTTTATGTAAGTATCCGGATTGGAAATAAATAAATCACAGTCATCTATTTACCACTCAATATAAAATGCTATATTACATGCAAAAAAAGCTTGACTTTCCCCTTTAAGAAACTATAAAGTCACACCCATAAGATCCACCACAATGTTTGATACCCATTGGACTGCACCGGGTCAGGTTAAGGATGGAATTAAAATCATATGATCTTAACATGGATGTCGAAAGCCACCCATGATAGCCCGTGGAGGGCTATGTTGTTCTATCCGCGGATTACACGAAAAAAGGATCCATATATTCCGTTGGTTGACCGGATCTTAAACCCATCCCCACTGCTTTTACGATAATTTTTTCGCAAAGGAGGTTTTCAAAGTATGGCGGAAATCAGGACAAAAGATAAAACAGTTCTGCGAAGTCTTGGACTTGGCGGTTTTTTCGGCGGTGGTGCCGAAGGAATGATTGATGTGAAAGATGGCAAAATCGTTCGGATTCGTCCCATGCGGTATGGCTGGAAGTACAAAAAAGAGGAGGTACGACAATGGAAAATGGAACGAAACGGAAAATCCATTTCTCCGGCATGGAAATCTCTGCCGGGCCCCTTTTCCCTTGCTTACAAAAAAAGGGTCTACTCACCCAACCGTATCAAATACCCCTTAAAACGGGTGGACTGGGACCCCAATGGAGAGCGGAACCCCCAGAATCGGGGGAAAAGCAAATATGTCCGTATCTCCTGGGATGAGGCCACTGATATCATCTCCTCCGAAATCACGCGAATTCACAAAACCTATGGGTTTCATGCCATCCTGATGCAGGGCGACGGCCATGGCGAATGCAAGACCATCAACACCCCCCATGGCCACTCCGGCACCCTGCTCGACAACATGGGTGGATTCACCATCCAGGTGCGGAATCCCGACTCCTGGGAAGGATGGTACTGGGGTGCCAAACATGTATGGGGGCAAGGCGTTCAGGGTAATATGTGGCCGGCCGCCAACATCGTCAACGACACCACCAAATATTCGGAGCAGGTCCTTTTCTGGGGGTGTGATCCTGAAACCACTCCCTGGGGATTCACCGGGCAGTTTCCCTCCCTTCTTACCTATTTCTGGGCGGAGGTGGGCATAAAACAGATCTACATCTGTCCCGACCTCAACTATGGCGCGGCCGTCCATGCAGACAAGTGGATACCGGTGCTACCCAACACCGATGCGGCCCTTCAGCTGGCCATCGCCTACACCTGGATCACCGAAGACCTTTACGACAAAGAGTATGTCGCCACCCACGTGGTGGGAATGGAGCAGTTTGCCGCCTACGTGCTGGGTGATGAAGACGGGATTCCCAAAACGGCTGCCTGGGCCTCAAAGAAATGCGGTGTCCCGGAATGGACCATCAAGGCCCTGGCACGGGAATTTGCCGCCAAGGTGACCTCCATTGCCCACTATTTTGGTGGGGGATTCATCCGGGGGCCCTTTTCCCATGAAAACGCACGGCTGGAGGTGATTCTTCTCGGGATGCAGGGACTTGGCAAACCGGGCGTCCATCACCACCAGCTCACCTACTTTGGCATGCCCCGGAAAGAGGGCCTGGGAGGTACATTCTTCTGGAACCCGGAAATCGAAGAGCGCCTTTCCATTCCGGTCATGTCGTCGGTTACCGCCTGGCAGGAGCAGGTGATTCCCAAAACCCTCATTCACAAGGCCATTGAGTCCGATGAGCCCATCACCTTCCATGGCACCGGTGCCATTGAGGCCCTGGTCCTGGACCAGTTCAACGAGTACACCTACCCCATCCCCAAGGAAAAGGGCGGATCGGAAATTCACATGATGTGGACCGATACCCCCTGCCGCATCACCTGCTGGAACGGAGGAAATGAGACCCAGCTGGCCCTGAGAAACCCCAAAATAGAGACCATCGTCTCCCAACACCCCTGGCTGGAGAACGACTGTATCTACTCCGACATTATTCTGCCTGCCAATACTTACATGGAAGTGGATGATATTTTAACCAACATCCGCCAGGGAACCCAGCAGCCCAATATCATGATCGCCGATAAAGCCATAGAACCCATTGGAGAATCCAAGAGCGATTTTGAAATCGTTGTGGAAATCGCCAAGAAACTGGGGTTTGAACACGAGGTGACAGGGGGCCAGTCCATCCAGGATATGCAAAAAAAAGTATGGGGATACATGGACGGGGAGAATCTGGTCCCCTTTGATGAACTCATGGAAAAGAAATACTGGATGTACAACACCGCAGAGGATTGGGAGGATGATCCCGCCGGTTTTGAAAAATTTGCCAAGGATCCGGAGAAAAACCAATTGCCCACCCCTTCCGGAAAACTGGAGTTCTACTCCCAGGCCCTGGCAGACAATTTCCCCCATGACCTGGAGAGACCGCCCATACCCAAGTGGATCGAAAAAAGTGCCATGCACGACGAAAGGCTCTCCAGCCATCGCGCCAAGATGTTTCCATTACTTTTGATGTCCAACCATGGACGATGGCGGGTACACTCCCAGTGTGACGATATCACCTGGACCCGCGAAGCCCCCACATGCAAGGTGATGGGCCCTGACGGATACAAATATGAACCGCTGTGGATGCACCCTTCGGAAGCTGAAAAGCGGGGCATTAAAAACGGCGACATTGTTAAAATTTTCAATGAACGGGGCATTGTGCTGGCCGGGGCCTATGTCACCGAACGGTTGCGCCCGGGTGTGGTTTACATCGACCATGGGGCAAGGCATGATCCCATCATCACCGCTCAGGTGGAACGGGGGGGTGCCATCAACACCATCTCTCCTGCCGGTATCACATCGGAAAACTGTGTGGGGCAGGCCACCAGCGGTTATCTGGTTCAGGTGGAACGGCTCAAGGGCGAAGAGATGGACCAGTGGAGAAGGGACTATCCCGAAGCGTTTGCCAGGGAGTATGATTCCGATGCAGGCTTGAGATTCGATGCATGGGTTGTGGGAGGTAATAAATAATGAAAGCTTTTTTTCTGGATCTATCCATTTGCAACGGTTGCTACTGCTGCCAGATTGCCTGTAAAGACGAACATGTGGCCAATGACTGGACCCCCTACGCCAAACCCCAGCCCGACACCGGGCAATTCTGGATCGGCATCACCGAACTGGTGCGGGGGCAGGTCCCCAAGGTAAAGGTGACGTACATTCCCAAAATGTGCCACCACTGCGACGATGCCCCCTGCATTGAACAGTGCCAGTTTGACGCCATTGAAAAAAGAGCCGACGGCCTGGTGATCATTCACCCGGACAAATGCACCGGATGCAAGCTGTGCAAGGACACCTGTCCCCACGATGCCATCTTTTTCAATGAAAATTTGAATATAGCCCAGAAATGCACCGGTTGTGCCCATCTTCTTGACAATGATCCCGAATGGACGGTTCCCCGGTGCGTGGACCAGTGTCCCACCGAGGCCCTAAAATTCGGAGAAGAGGCGGATTTTGCCGAGTTCCTCAAAGATGCCGAGTTCCTCAACCCCGAAGCCGGTACAAAATCAAGGGTGTTTTATAAGAACCTGCCTAAAAAATTCGTGGCAGGTACCCTGTACGACCCCGTGGAAAAAGAGGTGATCATCGGCGCCACCTGCAGCCTGAAAGACGATGAGACCGGTGAAACCGTCACCGCTGTTACGGACAATTTTGGAGATTTCTGGTTCCGGAAACTGGCCGATAACAGACCGTTTACCCTCACCATTGACAAGGATGGAAAACAGAAAACCTTGGAGGGGATTGTCACGGACAAGGATCTCAGCCTGGGGGATATCCCCATGGAAATTTAAGCATAAACGTTTTTTAAACCGCCTGGGGGATACGATGTTTTCTCCCAAGCGGTTTCCATTTCATGGGAAGAGAGAATGCCGTTTAATCCAGCTCACCGGCGCAATCAAGGAGATTAGCCACTATGAGAATCATGGTTTATTGTAAAAACATTCAAAGTATGTCAAAGGCCATTGCCATTGCCGTGGAACACGCCAAGGCCTTTAACGCTTCAGTGGACCTTGTGACGGCCTTTGAGGACAGAACGGAGCTTCCCGATGAAGTCCTCGAAAAGAATACAAAACAATTAAAAGAACTTGCCGTTGAAATATCCGCCAATGAGGGCATCCGCTGCATCTCACAGGTAATTGTCAGCACCCTTTCCATTGGCGAGGCACTGGTTCGATATGCCGAAAAAAATGGGATTGATGAAATTGTCATCCCCTTGAGAAAGCGGTCAAAGGTGGGAAAACTCTTTTTTGGCTCCAATACCCAGTACATTATACTTGAAGCGCCGTGCAGGGTTATCACCATTAAGGAATAGATCACATGCCTGAACTAAGGCCATTTCTGTCAAAAGATATACCGGTTTGCTTATCTTTTCATCCCGGTATATTCCTTTCCGCCAATGGCCTATAGGCTAAAGACGTCGGCAATTTTTTATTTCCCCGTTTAACCATCCCAAAAACAGCGAAGAATCAGAATATCTGAATTTGTTACCGGTAAGCTCAGATGTGTTCCTCCCACTCAATGAATTCATTTTCTTTTAAAAAATTAATAATACCATCAACCTGTGATTCCGTACTGCCGGTCAACATCTTACCTTTTTTCTCAACATCGCTTCCCGACAGCAGTTGAAGAACACGGTAATAAGCATCATGAGAGCTGTCAGGAACCGGAATAATACGGGGTCTTGGACGCGGTTGAAAAATTCTCTTGCAGGTAATCTTTGCATGGATTATCTCTTCGCTGATATCGGGTATCAGGATTTCATAGGTATCTGCCTTTTTCCTGGCTTCAACGGTGGGCAGTCGGAGTTCCGCACTTAGATCAACGCTGAATACAGCAGGCAGGACGCATTCTATCACCTCCCGGACGCCTCGTCCCGCACTCCTTTTCACCTTAACCATATGACGTCCCGGATCAAAAGAGAGATCGGTGATTGCCGATACAAACGGCAGATCAAGCTGCTGTGCCACCAGGGCGCCAACCTGCCCATTTGCCCTGTCCATGGATTCTTTTCCGCAGAGGATGAGATCTGCGCCAAGGGATTTTGCAACTTTTGAAATTAAATCCGCCTTGTCCCCGGGATACAGCTGGCAAAGAGTATCCGGGTCATTATGGCCGTTAATAGCTACCTGGTAAAGATGATCCGGTCCGGTGGCCAAACAACGTCTAAGCTCAGCCTCGGAAATCATATTTCCAAGGGTCACAAGGGAGATCTCTGTATTACCGACCATCTCTTTCAGGCACAAAGCAAGCTCTATGGCAGCCTCGTCATAGGGATTTATCCGGAAGATGGAATCTTCCGGATTGATATATTTTGTATCAGGATTTTTTCCGGTTCTGGCATATGTATACCTGATCTGTTTTACACAAACGATGATTTTCATTTTACCCTCATGGTTGTGTTGCGTGTTGTGTCCAATTAACGGACAATAAATCATTTAATTGCTTCAGCTACAATATCTATAATATCGGCTACTTTCGGGATATCTTCCCTCTCAAGGGATTTTACCCCGTCATCAAGCATAACAAGACAATAGGGACAGGATGTTCCGATGATATCAATGTCTGCATTTGCAATCTCTTGAGCCCGGATCAGATTGAGTTTTTGTCCGGTGTTCTCATGAAGCCACATCCTGCCGCCGCCACCGCCGCAGCAAAAAGCACTTTCCCGATTACGCCCGAGTTCCTTAAGCCGGGTTCCGGGAATCGCTTTACAAATATCTCTCGGTGGCTCATACACTTCATTATATCGCCCAAGGTAGCAGGCATCATGAATAGCCATTTTAGAGGCAACAGGATATTTTAATGTAATCCTTTTTTCCTTGATGAGATCCATAACAAATTGTGTTGCATGCACCACCGGGATGTCACAGCCAAATTCCGGATATTCGTTTTTCAAGGTATTGAGGCAATGGGGGCAGAGGGTGACAATTTTTTTCACCTGATGCTGCTTAAGCCGTTGGATATTCTGCATGGCCAGATTCCGGAACAACACCTCATCACCCAGCCTTCTGGCCGGATCTCCGCAGCAGATCTCTTCCTCTGCCAATATGTTGAAACTGATATGGGCGGCTTTCAGAATTTTAACCATTGCCAGGGCGGTTTTTCTATTTCGAGGGTGAAACGCACCGGAACAGCCGACCCAGAACAGAATGCCTGCAGTATTATCATCCCCTATCTTGAGGACATCCCGGTTCATGGCCCAATCTGCACGATGGGCCGCCCCTTTACCCTGAACATCACCATAAAGTTCAAGGGCTCGAATCATGGGGCGTGCCTCGGCCGGCAAGTCTCCCTTACCCATGACCTGATAACGCCGAATATCCACTATTTTATCCATCGCTTCAACAAAGACAGGGCAATGCTCCACACATGCCATGCATGTGGTACAGGCCCAGATCTCATCCTTGGAAATAACGTTTTCAAGAAGAGACTGGGTAGAGGCCTTGGAAAAAAAATTTTGACCGCCTGCTGCCGATTCGGCCTGTTCAAGAATTTTACGGATAACTTTTCTTGGAGACAGGGGTTTACCTGAAATAAATGCCGGACAGTTCTCTTCACACCTGCCACAAGAGACACAGGCTTCTGTTTCAAGCAATTGTTTCCAGGAAAAATCCTCTACCGTTTTTGCGCCGATCTCCCCGGCTTTAGGTTTAATCTTTCTCAGTGCGGCCTTGGGCCCCTGTTTTTTATAAAAAACATTCAGGGGAGATGCGCCCAGGTGGCGCATAAAGGTAAAGGGAATGGATGCAATAAAAATAAGTACTGCAAGAAAATGAAGTCGGATCATCATCTGCATGAACAAAGGAGAAGCAGGTGTACCAATGGAGAGAAGCCAGCCCACTGGGGATGCCCATGCAGTACTATTTCCGGTAATACTTAAACGTGATGACTCTGACAGGAAACCGGATACCAGGATAACCACCAGGATGGCCATGGGAAAAATGGTTCTTTTGGGCGCTTCGGTTTCCACCGTCTCAATGCGGTCTTTGTCATGCGATTGAACTCCTGCCTGAATCCGACATTTTAACAGGTATACGGTACCGATGAGCATGGCAACGCCTGCTGCCTCCTGTAACAGTGAGAGCAGGCGAGCTGGAATCCTGGGAATGAAAAATCCGAACTGTGCCAGAAAAATTATGAAAATGGGCAGAACAAAGCCCCAGAATACAGCCATATGGGCCGCACCCACAGTGGGGCGTTTAAGGATGTTTGTGTGTTTCAGGAGACTGTTCTTTACCATGCCCCAATCACCTGAAACCTGTCCTTCCTTTTTCCTTTGCCACAAAGACCAGCGCCGGGAAAAGCCCATTACCATGGTAATGAAGGCAGCAGCGACAAGTAATATATCAAATGAAGTTATTATGGATTTCAAGGCTATCTCTTCCCTTTGTTATTGATTTTACCTAAAACTCTGTCAAATACAGGGTTCATTTGTCTCATGAAAGCAAACAGAAAAAACAGCGCAAAGCAGATGTGCAAAATGACAACCGGCAGTGCTTTGTTCCTCTGATCAGGGTGAATCTTCCCCCACAAAGCATTTTTGAGACCGGAATCATGACATTTAAAACAATCTTGATCATTTATCGGCCCTGCCTCGCCATGGGCTCCTGCTCCCTGGTGACATCCCAGGCAGTTATCTATTTTATAATTGCCTGCAAAATCCGCTTTTCCGTGGGAGGAGATCCGGAAGGTTGTAAACCTTGAAAAAATGCCGGTTCTGCCAGTTTTCATGCCATGACACCGGCTGCAGTCCACCGGTTTAATACCGTCTCCTTCCATATGCTCATCACCTGTTATGTCTGGATGACATCCCAGGCAGGTGAGGGTCCGGCCGTGAGCTGAGGATTCATATTTCTCAAGTGAAACCAGAAGAGAACTTTCACCACTTTTTAAGCGGTGGCATTTCATACACTCTTCCGGGGTATATCCTGAAATATCTTCAGAAGCCCATGCCGGGGGAAAGATACCACAAAGGAGGAACAGCCCCAAAAAATAATATCCAATGTTACTTGCTGTTTTATATTTCATTTTTTTAATTCCTCTATCTGAGATACCACTTGGGGAAGTATCTCATGTACATCACCCACCACTGCCAGATCGGCAAATTTGAAAATCCTGGCCCTGGGATTGAGATCAATGGCAATGACCTTATGAGATTTTTCGATTCCTGCGGTGTATTCATTGGCACCAGAAATGCCGCAGTTGATAATCAGCCTTGGAGCAACGTATTTGCCGGTCTGGCCGATCTGCCTCTCATAGGGCAAGGTTCCACAGTCAATGATGGGCCGAGTGGCACCTACGGTTCCACCTATGGACCGTGCCAGCTGATGGAGGATATCAAATGCGTCACCCTTGCCTGCACCCCGGCCTCCGGCCACAATAATATCGGCCTCCTCCAGATCCATATCTTCGGGATCTGCCTCTATGATCTGTATCACCTTTGTTCTAAGACGCTCCTTTAATACTTCCGGCACACGTTTCATCACCACTGCCTCTTTTTCCATATCCGATTCCGCATCAAAAAGCACGGACGGCAAAAAAGCGACAAGGGGTGACGTGTCACATTCAAGTTCAATCTCCTCAAACAGATGTCCGTTTGCAATGGGACGAATGGCGATAGCCTTTCCGCCAGGTTCCATGTGAAAATCCATTGCACGTGTCACCAGACAGGAATCCAAAAGAGCTGCCAGGCGCGGAAAAAGATCATCAATTTCAGCAGTCTGTGCGGCAAGCAGACAGGTCGGTTCTTCCGATTTAACGGCATTGAACAAGACCTGGGAAAAATATTCTCCCTGGTACCGATCCATATGATCGTCAATCAGGTTCAGAACCCGATCCACCCCATAAGAACCCAATGATGTCAGTTCGGATTCTGACACCTTTCCAAGAGCAACAGCCGTTACAACGCCTTCTCCCCCAAGTTCCAAGATCAACCGGCTGGCTTCGGCTGTTAAGCCAAAAGTGGATGCCTCAATGCTTCCATCTCGTTGTTGAACCCATATCCAGATGTCAAACATGGTCTCTCCTATATCAATCTTCCGATGCGATGGCCTTCGATTATGGCCATATCGGTTTTTCTCGGGGCCACGCAATCGCCCACCCGGTATATTTCCTTTACCTTGCCCTTTAACCCATGGTAAAGGCTGTCCTTTGCCACATTTCCTGCTGCCAGAACCACCGTATCATATCCGTCAAAATCAAACATCTCGTTGGAATAAACATTCAGTCCCTTCACCAGAGTCCCCTGAATTTCCAGCACCGCAATATCCGGAGTAAAGGTTACTTTCTTGCCGGCCAACCTCTGTCGTGTAAGGAAAAGATCCTGGAGGGGTCCCAGGGCTGAACCGATAAAAAGGGATGAGGTGAGCATGTGGACCTTCTTTCCCTGATCAGCCAGCAGTTCGGCGGTGCCAGTTGCCTGGTGATGTCCATCCAGATCTATGAGCAACACCGTCTCCCCGGTTTCTGCAGCACCGGTGAGGACATCCACCGTTGTAACAATCTGGGGCGATGAATATTCACCAGGAAAAGGCTTGGGTTTGGGAACCGATCCTGTGGCGACCACGACAACATCAGGCGCTTCCTTGAGGATCATTTTCTCATCAACTTCCACACCAAGGCGCAAATCAAATTCCAACTTGTTCAACTGGCTTACCAGCCAACGGGTAACACCGGTTATCTCCTGTCGACCGGCCGCCTTTCCTGCAATGATATTCTGCCCCCCGACCTCTTCGTTCTTCTCGAACAGGGTCACTTTGTGCTTTCTTAAGGTCGCCACACGGGCAACTTCAAGCCCTGCAGGACCGGCACCAATGACCACCACTTTTTTGGGTGTGTCCGAGGGGATAAGGGTTCCCATGCCGAGTTTGGCTTCTTCTCCCACAGCCGGGTTATGCAGGCATCCCAGTCTATGGCCCAACCCCATACGTGCGATACAGCCCTGGTTACAGGCAATGCAGTTACGAATATCGTCTATCCTGCCTTCCATGGCCTTATTTGGCAGTTCCGGATCACAGATCAATGCGCGAACCATGCCGATCATATCTGCCTGGCCATCCTCAAGAATTTTTTCTGCAAGATGGGGATCGTTGATCCGGTTGGTGCAAAATACAGGCAGATTGATAACAGACCGGATACCGGCGGCAAGTGGCGCCGTATATGCAAGGGGGGTATGCATGGAGCCTTCAACCAGATACAGGTTATAAAAAGTTCCAATACTCAAATCCATGAAATCAAGGTCTTTACTTTGCTCAAAACGCATAGCAATTTTTTTGGCATCCTCATGGGTAAGTCCGCCCTTTGGATGCATCTCGTCTGCATTAAGCCGGACCCCCAGAGTGAAATCCACTCCCACCGCTTTTCTTACCGCCCTATTCACCTCAAGAGCAAACCGTAAACGATTTTCAAAATTGCCCCCGTATTCATCCTCGCGATGATTTGTCAGGGGGGATAAGAACTGTCGGACTAAAGAGCTGTGGCCCAGCTGCAGCTCAATACCGTCAAAACCGCCTTCAACTGCATTTATGGCACTTTTGACAAAGTATTCTATGCACTCTTTAATATCCTCTATCTCCATCTCTTTGCTTGTTTCCCGGAAAATGGGATCTTTCCCGGCAGAAGGCCCCCACACCGGAAGGCGGGATATTTTACTGTCCCCCTGCATTCCATTGTGATTGAGCTGGGCAAAAATTTTGCCGTCGTACTCATGTATCGCACGGGTCAGTTTCTGAAATCCGGGAATTGCCTCCGGCTCATATGCATCCACCAGTTTATCATAGGGATGGTCGGTGGGATGTACCCCCATCTCTTCTGTGGTAATCAGTCCACAGCCCCCTTTTATGCGCTCCAGATAGTAGGCAATATGCCGATCACTGATCAGATTGTCTTCCGCATAATTGGTCATGTGAGGTGCAAAATGGAGCCGGTTCGGTATCACCACGGAACCGATCTTAAGCGGTGAAAACAGATATTTGAATTCGCTCACAATAGTTCCCCCACCTTTCTTGCTTCGATAATAGCCATGTCAATGCCTCTTGGCGCAACACAATCCCCTGTCCTGTACACCTCTTTAATCTGCCCTTTGATCTGTTTATAAAGCGCATCTTGTGCAACATTGCCGACATCAAGGACAATGGTGTCATAATCTTCATGCACAACCGTTTTATTGGTGTAGATATCACGGGCCTTGACCACTCTATCATTTATTTCAAACACCTCCATGTCCGTGATGAAGGTAACGCCCTGCTGGAGCAGGCGCTGTCTTCCGAGGTAAAGTTCACCCCGGGGTGCCAGTTCGATGCCAATGAACAGATCACTTGTGATCATGTCGATCTTTTTTCCCTGACCAGCAAGGAGTTCTGCTGTTGCCATGGCATGATGGCCGCCATCTTCATCAATAAACAGAACTTTTTCTCCTATGGGGTGGGTTCCCTTGATGGCATCCCATCCGGTGATAACCAAAGGAGGACCATATTTGCCCGGAAACGATTTTTCATGAGGTTTTGAACCCGTTGCAACCACCACGGCATCCGGATTTTCTTTGAGAATCATTTCAGGAGTGACGGTAATACCCGTCTGGACAGAAACTTGAAACTTGTCAAGCATGCGTTTGAGATACAGTACCACCTCGGGCATGGATTCCCGTCCTGGACGTTTTCCGATCAGGTTGACCTGACCTCCCGTTTTTTCCTCCTGTTCATATATCAAGACCTTGTGTCCACGTTGGCATGCCACACGGGCAACTTCCATGCCCGAAGGCCCGGCTCCGATGACCATTACCTTTTTCTTTTTTTCCGCCTTGACCAGAATATCATTTCCGATTAGAGATTCATGGCCGACCCGGGGATTCTGAATACAACCCAGAGCCTTGGACTGGTTCAAACGCCCGATGCATCCTTTATTATCTTTAACGCAGTGCCTGATATCTTTGATTCTACCTTCCTTTGCCTTTATCGCCATGTCCGGATCGCAGATCAAGGGTCGGACAAAGCCTGCAGCATCGGCTTTCCCTTCTTTAATAATGGTATCCGCCATGCCCGGAAAACCGATCTGATGACTGGCAAGTACCGGGAGGCCCACACTGTTTTTAATGGTTTCTGCGGTTTCAATGGTGAAGCCTTCGGAAATGTGCGAAGAGGGCATTACCATGTGAAGATTATAATAGGTTCCCACAGCCACGTTAATAAAATCGATCTGCCCGGTCTTTTCGAGAATCTGGGCCATGGGTATGGATTCTTCGGTGGTAATGCCCCCCCAGAACTTTTCATCTGCACAAAGACGGACACCCATCGTAAAGTTCTTACCAACAGCCTTTCTGACACCATCAACAATCTGTAAGGGTAGACGGAGTCTATTTTCAAGACTCCCCCCATATTCATCACTTCTTTGGTTGCAGATGAGGGATAAAAATTGTCTGAGAAGGGATTCCGGCCCCATGTCAATCTCCAGACCATCAAACCCGCTCTCTTTAATCTTAAGTGCCCCTTTTACAAATGCATCCAAAAGTTCAGCCATATCTTCGGGCTCCATAGGCTTGCAAACTTCCCCAAACACAATGTCAGACACGGCTGAAGGCCCCCACAGGCATTGACGGGTAATATGTCCGCTGCTCTGAAATCCATGGTGGTTCAACTGGGCAAACACGCGGGTGTCAAATTCATGAACCGAATCCGTGAGCCTTTGCAGATCCTTGGCAACTCTGGCACCCTGAAGTTCAATCATGCTTTCCCAAGGCCGGTCATTCGGATGGATAGCAAGTTCACTTACGATAATCAGTCCGCATCCCCCTTGAGCACGTCGCCGGTAATAAGCGATATGACGGTCGTTTAAAACACCGCCCCTACCGAAATTGGTCCGATGGGCCAAAAGGCAAATACGATTTTGTAATTCTGTGTTCCCTAATTTCAGGGGTAAAAAAAGATGCTCGTACATACACATTCCGCTTTATTTGTTAAAAATTATAGTTGAATCGTCTGACTTTCTAAACAAAAGACATTCTCCTGCCAAATTCCATTGCTTGATGAGCCAGTTTCATCTCTTACCATTATAATATTATTGTTCACTGATGCATGAATCAGTCCATACGGTTAATATTGACTAAAAATTGATTACCTTGGAAAGCGAAAGAACCTTCAGGGGGTGCTTACCCATTTTGCTGCTGGCGGCACCAAACCCATTTTAATTTTTAGCTCATATTTTCGTGTTATTTTTGCAGGAGAATTAGAAAGCCTTTTTGGTTCTCGCTTATCCAGATTAGAGATAGAGGCGTTAGGTTTTGATGGAGACAACGGAATCCATAATTTCAAAAAGTTTCTTCATTTTGGAAATGATATCAATTTTAGTCCATGCAATGGATGCGCGTTTCCTGCTACAGATGGTCCTTCGCGGCACCCGTTGGGGCACCTTTGTGTGCTTCATAAAGTAACACTCAATTCCAATGTGTGTAAATATGAAACAACTCTTTTGGCGGTAGTGTTCCAAATCCGCTGGTGATATTGCCCAAAGCAGGCTTGATCATAACTTCGGCCACCGGTACGAAAATGTAAATTTCATCGGTTAGCGGACATGTAAATATTCGGCTTCTTACGCCAACGCTCATTTTTGTAGCAAAGTTCTAAATTTCTTATCAAGAGGATACACCCAAATTTCTTTTATTGGAACAACGATTTTTCCGGGTTGTCCACCCAGTTTTCCCCGCCCTTTGGTCTGTCCAACATTTGTCCAGTTTGCCGATTTATAGCAAGTACCGGTAAAACGATTATTTTGCACAAAAGATTCCAACAAAACGGGTCGGATATTATATTTTTCTTCCCAGTGATCAGTAAGCTGGCGTGCAGACAGTGATAGTATTTTTGAAGCAAGGTTTTTTGATTGTATCCATGGCAAAATAAGGAATCTGGCATTATTGACGATCATGTTTAGATTTTTTTGTCGGTGCTCATGATCCCAGCCAATAAATTCATCTCTTGGTGCAGTTTGCCATGCCGCAGCAGCAAAGCCAGTCAGAGCAACGATCTGTTTATCTGCAATAATGAAATAACGAAGCTGAGCTCCTGGCAGGGGTGTGTAGCCAAGGTAATGATATCGTTCAATATACTCATTCCATAGAGCAGAGTCATTGTGGGAGACCATCTGTAATCGCAATGGTGGTAGCTGATTCACAGCGCAAGTAATAGGGGTTTGCGGATCAGTGGCAGGTGTAAACCTAATTTTTTGAAGAGGCATTTTCGCACGGGTTGGAGCTGGCAGTTGAATGATTCCATCTCTGTGCATACGCAGCATTGCAACACGGCATGACATATCCTTGAGATTACCATCAGGCTTGAGCCATTGAAAAAGCTGGCAGACCTCTTTAGAAAGTCGTGATCGATTGAAAGTCGGATTTCGTTTTATGAGAGATCGGATCTGTTTAATCTCGTTAGAGGAAAAGTTCCGCCCAGAGTAGCGTATCAAGATGTGTCCGCTGGTGGTTTGGAGAGTCTTTCCCGACGATCTTTATCCATTTTCCATGGAAGAAAGGGTGACAAATCAGTAGGGGCTTGCCCATTGTTTTCAGCACAGGCAGTCAGGTAAAGTCTTAGCCAGTGACTACAGTTGAGGCCAGCCAAGGCTATGGTTTGCAAAACAGAAAACATTATCGCTGCCAACTGAGAACTCCACAAGCTTCCCGAGCCATAGAAATTTTTACGCCCTGTCACAGGATTGCGGATGGAGCGTTCGCCTTTGTTATTGTCCATGGGGACTTCCGGATAATCCACAAAAACGCTTAGCCCCTTCCAGTGATTTTGAAGGCTTGTCAAAATTTTATACTGGATATTGGTCAATAGCGTTGATTCAGAATTTTCCGGATTATTTGCCTGGATAAATGCATCCCTATCTTTGGCGACTTCAGCCATTTTTTCCACGAGTGTTTCATGATGTTTTTTGAATGATTCAGATTGCCATTGAACAGGAAACTTGGGATCAAACTGATCACAACGCAGATTATTGATATGGTAAAGTTCACCAAATTTCCCAATCCAGGAAAATGCCCATTCCTCCAAATCAGGATGTTTTTTTGCTGCATCCAGGAAGTCACGACGAACATGGGCCCAACAAAAAGCCAAAATAATAAAATCCAGCTGTTTTGCCAATGATTTATAAGCGCTGTAGCGATCACAAACGATAATTATTTTGTCATGCTGGATATTTTGAAAATGTGCAAGGGGAACATTCGCGCCACGGCCCGGGGCAATTTCAAAGTAGATTACCGATGGGGAACGACTGAGCCACAACCACCAACGGTTACCTATTTTGCCCTCAATATTCTCAAACACCTTCCAGCCGCTTTCATCATTATGAAATCTTTTTTCGGTCATTTGCTGGGCGTAAAGGGCATCATAAATCGGTTGAAATAACTCTTTGAGTATTTTTAAACCACCTGCAATGGAACCCGGAGAAATAGGTAAACCCATTTCCTCGTACTGATTCAGAAGTCGATTGGTCGGTTGGCTGTAATAAAACTTGTTTAATAAAATTGCCTCCCAGACCGATATCCCATATGGACTTCTCTTAATAAGTTGAGGAGGCGCGGAACCAGCGATTATTGTATTTGGAACACCCTTGCAGGAGCAATCTTTTTTCATACACACACGTATATTTTTACGAGTATACGCTTTGACCTCAACTTCAATAATTTCTATTTCTTGATTTTCATCCTGAACATAGGGTGTACCGCATTTTTCACATTGAGGTGTTTTTTTAAAATCTGTCAGTTCTTCTTTTTCAGGAAGATTGGGGCGTAAAGTTCGTCCATGGCCTTTACTGCCGGGTTGTTGACCGCGTGGGCGTGGAGATGGAGAAGGCGCTGACTGGCCTTCATTATTTTTAGATTTGCCTTGCTCATTTGGATTGTCGAATAAACGAGATTTTAATCCTCGAATTTCACCTTCAAGCTCTTTTATTTTTTGTTTTAGAATTTCTTCACGTACTATGGCTTTTTTATGCACGGCCTGCCAATAGCCAACACCATGTTTAAGTGTTAAATATTCTTTTTCTGAAATGAAAATCTGCGGTGACGGCTCAGCAATAAGCTTAATTAATGGCTTATTCATGCCAGTGCTGATGGTCACTGATATTTTGTGCTGAGAAGCATTCATGTCTCTCTTTTATCAGAAATTTTGAATCGTGTCCCGAACTTTTTTCTGATTATTCAAAAGAAGCCGAATATTTACGCGGACATTGAACAAAATCAAATGATTCTCGAATCATTTCCCTTGTTGATGTTCAAATTTTTATGCCAGTTTTACGAGAACGGTGTCAGGCTTCTGTTATTGACGTTATGGATCAAAGCGAATGCGAACCCCAAACACCATCGATAATGCCCATAACGCAAGCCATACCCCACCATCCATATTTGTCAACACAAAAGAACTTGATCATTGAATTTCACAACCGATGTAAAATATTGGCATTCATATTGCATGATAATTAATTAATCGAATATCGGTGCTGCCGAAAATAGTAAAATAGCATTTTATCGTCAACTGGAATCACCATTGAAAATGGTATCCATTGATGGCATCGCGGCATGTATTGACAAGGGGATTACGGACACCTGCAAACACCATTTAACGCGAGTAGTACCCCCTATATCTTGTGATTCTTATCAACAATCGGATATCCACCTAAGCCGCCGGGACAAGTTGTAAAATCAATGGCTTGGATAACCTTGATATGCATAGTCAGCAAGGCAGAAAATTGTCCCGCTTTAGATGGGTCGTTAGTTTCCATATCTTGAGATACTACATATAGTAGCACTTACGTCAAGTGGATAGTTTGTTTTTTATGCTGCAAGACGGTCAAATCTGACCATGCCAGTTTATATTATATTTTCAAAACGTTACCTAAAATAAGGACAATAAGAAAGAGAGGATTAAATGAAACAACCAGTTCTGGGTATTGTTACTTTAATTGTCGTAGTAGTTCTATCGCTTGGCACAATCAGTCTATTCGAAGAAGCAACCTTTAGTTCGTGGGTTTCTTACTTATTCATGTGTCTTGTTACAACGCAAGTTATAATAGGAATGACATGGCAGACCAGTTTTCCACCTGCAGTTGGTACCATGTCTCAACCCAAAAAAGGATTATGCTTAACGTTGATGACTGTCCTCATTGGAATATGTGTAGCCGTCTTTTCATATTTTGTTGTTGGTAAAGGTCATGGCATCACACCAATGTTGATGATATATATGATCCTTACTGTAACAATGACCTTCTGGTATACTGTTTTATGGCATTGCTGGCCGGTCACATTATTCACCCAAAATCCTCTTATTATAGGCTTAAGCGTACTGGTTTTTTCTTATTTCGGTGGATATCTGGTATTTCAGTTGTTTTTTAATTTTACCTTTTTACAGGGGACACCTGTATATTTTGCAGACGCTGACCCCGGTGGCATGTTCATGGCTTGGTCATCTATCATTGTCGGTGTCACCACAGTAGCTGTGATAATGCTATTTCCATTGTTTGAGGAGTGGCCCGTAAGAGCTATTAAGAACCCAACAGTTAATGTTGTTGTCTCAACTCTTATCGTAGTGATCATTGCAGTGCCTGTATATATAGTTGCAACTTCAGTCGTTGGTATGGATCAGATACGCTATATGGTAATCGTCCCAGTGTCTTTTATTTTTGGAACGTTTATTCCATTGAGCTTTTTTCAGGGAGAACTTTTCACCGGAACGAAGCAGCCTGTCAAGGGTATCGTCTTGACAATTATATGCGCAATAGTTGGTTATATATTACAGCGTATATATTTATACATGGGGCCAGTAGTTTCCGGCATGTTGGTGTCAGGCCCTGCTGGCAACTATCAAGAAGAAATCTGGCTGGCCAATGCATTACTTGGATTAACATTTCCTTTACTGGTTATCCTGCTGATTTTTTTTCAATTCTGGCCATTGGCAGGTTGGAAGAAGCAAGAGTGATACCAGGTGGAAAAGGATGCCTTTTGAATCTGGAAAGCTGGCAGGACTTTTCATCCCACATCGGGCCCGGAACTTGAACAATGGGTTCCGTAATATCCGGAAAACCGTAAAAATCGAACATAGACCCGTCGGAACAGTTGCGCTTCCCATCACCCGGGCACTCCAGTACCGCGTAAAAATCGAACATAGACTCGTCGGAACCCAAAACAACAAGGAGCAATCTGCATGAAATTAAGTAAGTTTTTTTTGTTAGCAATCACAATATTCACCTCTGTTATATTTTGGACGTCCATGGCCGAAGCAACGGGTGGTGGATATACTCCCGGAACCGAAGGGGCCATGGGGCCCAGCTTGCCCCCTCCGGGACTTCATTATAAACAATATAATATCCTGATCAGTGCCGATGAGTTGAAGGATACTGACGGAAATAATGTGGATATCGATTTCGATCTGAGCGTCTTTGCACAGGCCCACCGGTTTGCCTATATAACGAAAAAAAAGCTCTTCGGGGCAGATTACGGTATGAGTCTGATCATTCCGGTTGTGGCCACAGATTTGGAAATCGGAGCCTTTGACAGCAATGACAGTGACATTGGTATTGGCGATATTTTCATCGAACCCTTTGTATTGAGTTGGCATAAGGAGCGCTGGGATATCGGCTTTGGAATCGGTTTTCAGTTTGCCACCGGTAACTGGAACAATAGCGGTGAACCCGCAAACGGGAGTGTCGGCAGCGGTGGATATCAAAACATATTGGTTACCGGCGGGACCACTTATTACCTTGACAGCGCCAAAAGTTGGAGTGTTTCAGCACTGTCCCGTACAGTTCTTTATTTTGGTGAACAGGATGAGACCAATTATCAACCTGGTGACGAATTTGTTATCGACTGGGGCATCGCCAAACAGTTTCAGACCTCAAAAAAAATGTTAATACGGCCGGCTCTTGTGGGGTATGGCTATTGGCAATTCAGTGATGACAGTAATCGCTATGATGGTGGAGCTAATAGCGATAAAGGTTCTAAATACGCTATTGGTGCCGAGATTAATCTATTCTGGTTACCCCGGTTGACGCAATTAAATCTAAGATATCTACAGGATATTAAGGCCAAGGATGAAACCAAAGCGGAGGTCGTTGTTTTATCCCTCATCTTATCATTCTAAAACATGGATTCAGTGGGAAAGCTTGGAGAGCTCTCTGATTTGCATCTTCCCTTGAAAACTGCGCAGTATCTTTCTAAATCAGTTCAATTTATACAAAGGTGATATTTTATGGAAAAACTTCTCAGAATCAACATGAACAAGAAAACTGCTGAATTTGAATCTGTACCGGAACAGATGGTCCTGTTTGGCGGGCGGGGAACCGTGGCAGCCATCCTATCCAAGGAAGTGGACCCCACCTGTGAGGCTCTGGGGCCGGACAACAAGTTGATCATTTGCCCCGGCATGATGGGAGATACCTTTGCACCCTGTTCCGGACGGATCTCCATCGGCGGAAAAAGTCCCTTGACCGCCACAATTAAAGAGGCCAATGCCGGCGGAATGGCCGCAAAGAAACTGGCTGCCCTGGGCATTTATGCAATTGTTGTGGAAGATCTTCCCCGGGAGAATGAAAAATGGCACCTGTTGGTGCTGGATGATGCCGGCGCAAAGCTGGTCTCTGCCTCAAAATACATTGGAATGAATAACTATGAGCTGGTGGAACATCTGCAAACGGATTTCGGCAAAGGAATCGCCACCATATCCATCGGCCAGGCCGGAGAACGGGCGTATCTCAACTCCACAGTGCAGATGTCCGATCCCGAGGGCCGCCCCGCCCGGGCCGCTGCAAGGGGCGGGCTCGGAGCACTCATGGGATCAAAGGGAATCAAGGCCGTTGTCATTTCCACGGAACAAAAGGTTAAGGCAACCTACCAGGATAAGGAAGGATTCCGCACAAACAGCAAAGCTTACAGCAAGGCGATTATGGACAATCCAATTTCAGGCCAGGGATTACCCGCCCTGGGAACGGCGGTCCTGGTCAATGCCACCAATGCCCAGGGAATTCTGCCCACCAACAACTTTCAAAAGGGTCGCTTTGATCGGGCAGAAGCTATCAGTGGTGAACACATTGCCGCCTTGCAGGGAGATCGCAATGGCAATATGACCCACAGGTGTTCACCCGGATGTGTGATCCAATGTTCCAGTGTGTATAATGGCCCTGACGGCGAATATCTCACTTCGGGATTTGAATATGAGACCATCGGACTCATGGGCGCCAACTGCGGCATCGACGATATTGACAGCGTGGCTCTGCTGGATCAAATGTGTGATGATCTGGGTATTGATACCATGGAAACCGGTGTCTCCATTGGGGTATGCATGGAAGCCGGCAAATTAAGCTTCGGAGATGCAAAGGGTGCCATTGCCCTGGTTCAAGAGATGAAAGACAACACCATGTTCGGGAAAATTCTCGGCCAGGGCACACTGGCCGTTGGAACCCATCTGGGTGTAAAACGCATCCCCGTTGTAAAGGGGCAGGCCCTGGCAGCTTATGATCCCAGGGGGTTAAAGGGAACCGGAGTCACCTATGCCACCTCTCCCATGGGTGCCGATCATACTGCGGGGAACTCCCTGGGTGATCCCTCTGTGGAACCTTCAAAAAAGGAAGGTCAAGTGGGACTTTCCACCCAGCTCCAGGTGGGTATGTGCCTGTTTGACAATCTGGGCATGTGCATTTTTTCCGGTTTCTGCCTTGCTGCTCCGGAAAATCTTCAACTGCTGGTAAACATGCTTGCAGCCAAATTCGGCGGACAATGGGATGTCGACCGGCTCATGGGCATTGCCGTCCAGACCATTGCCATGGAAAAGGCATTTAACAAAAAAGCGGGGTTCACCCCAAAAGACGACAAGCTACCTGATTTCTTCTATACTGAAACACTGGATTCAGTGGATGCCGTGTTTGATATCACAGAAGAAGAACTGAAAGAAGCAATTCCTTTTTAATCCATGCCATGGATGCCCGTTTCCTGCTACACACGATCCCTCGCCGCATCCGCTGGAAACCGTTTACCTGTTTCATAAAGTAACAGTCAATTGCAATGTGTGTAAATAAGAAACGAGTCTTTTAGCGGTAGTATTCCAAATCCGCTGGTGATATTGCGCAAAGCGAGCTTGATCATAACTTAGGACACAGGTACGAGAAAATAAAATTCATCGCTTAGCGAACATTGAACAAAGCCAAAGGATTTCTACTAACTAAACTTATGAATTCAATTGATTATAAAAGGTAAAATAGAGGAAATACCTTTCATAAACGAATCCTCAAAATTTTCTCAAAGGCTAATCCCAGATCATTTTATAACCAACACATAACATTGGCATTCCTATTGCATAAGACTAACAAACAGATCGAATAACGATGCTGCCGAAAATAGTAAAATAGCATTTTATCGTCAAACAATTTAACTACCACGACTGGATTCGAATCAACAAAACCAAAATCCATGAGGATAACCCAATCTCTATTCTTTAAAAGAACTACCATCAACGTAAGGGAGAAAAACAAATGGACGTATGCAGAAACAACAATGTCAAAACGGATGTAGTGGATCGCGCTGAAAACGATATTGCAGAAAAAACAACGGATGACGCGGCGCTCTCAATAACTGAAATCACCATTGAAGAGGTATCCATTGATGGCATCTGCGGCGTGTATTGATAAGGGGATTGACGGAGCAGAACCAACCCATCGGCTGGCTCCGTCGGTGCAGGTACGGCCTGAGGAGAGCGGACTTCTGTTTTATTGCAGCAAGGGTCCCCGGCTCTACTTCCTGAATTCGGGCAGCACCCTTAATCCGGACTATTTCGTATCCGATATCTGCTTGAATACATGGCTTGGAAAGAACCGGACGGTGACGACGGACATCAAAGAAAAACTTGCCGCCGCCCTTGATGAGCTGGTGAAAAAGGAGGTTCTCGTATGTTGATCGAAGCTGCGCGAAAGGGATTGCGGGCACCTGTAAACTTAACATGGGAGATAACCCTTCGATGTAATCTCAAGTGTCGCCACTGCCTGTCCGATGCCGGAGCGGCCCATCCCAATGAACTGTCCACAAAAGAGTGCAAGGCCGTCATCGACCACTTGGCAAATCATAAGGTATTTCAGATCAACATCGGTGGCGGAGAACCCTTGTTTCGACCGGATTTTTTCGAGATCATGGAATATGCCAATTCAAAGGGAATCGTAGCCTGTATCAGTACCAACGGAACCCTGCTAAATGATCCGAACTGTGAACGTCTGGCTGCCATGAAAGATATCTTCCTTCAGGTCAGTCTGGATGGTGTGGATGAAGCGACCAATGACGAAATTAGGGGAAAAGGCACCTATCAGCGTGTGGTGGACGGCATGGCCCGGCTTCAGCGCCACCAGGTGGCGTTCAGCATCAATACGGTCTTGACCCGCACAAGCTTCGAGCAACTGGAAACATTGAAACGCATGGCCCAAGAGTTTGACGCCTCTCTTCGCGTCAGCCGGTTTCGTCCCTCCGGCCGTGCCAAGGAGTGCTGGAAGGAACTGGCCCCTTCCAAACAGCAGCTGGAGCAATTTGCCCTTTGGCTCCAGGGTGACGCGAGCGTGTTAACAGGAGACTCATTTTTCAGCCTCACTTCGGAAAAACGCCGTCGACTGGGCCTTGATATGTGCGGAGCCGCCAAAATGACCTGCTGCCTTGCACCGGGAGGCGATGTCTATCCCTGTGCCTTTTTACAGGAAAAGCAGTTCATGGCGGGGAATATCCGGACCCAGACCCTTGATGAAATATGGCGAACCTCTCCCATTTTTCAAAACTTTCGAAATCTGGAAGTGGCTTCATGCCATACCTGTTACCGATTTGATTCCTGTCGGGGTGGCTGCCCGGCCGTGGCTTATCATATGCACCACGACTTATCCCAACCCGACCCTGAATGCCTTATGAAGTGCCTGGCCCACTGATGGCGTGCCGGTGGACTGGCAGTATACTTTTGGCAAAAATGTACTTTTCGGCTTTATCAAAAAATGGCTAAATTTTGGTTTAGCAACACAATTGGGAGAGCAGCACTGATTCCCATGGACTGACAGCAAAATAACAGGAGTTGTGATGACCCAAAACAGGACATTCAAGCTGCAACAAAACGTTACTTTAAAAAAAGAGCGGCATGCCTGTTTTCTGGTCTCAACCTTTCCTTTGCGTGCCGTCAAACTGGATAATTGCTGGGTCCCTTTTTTCCAACATCTGGAATTATACAGTGATAAGGGAATGACACTCTGTGACCGAAATCTTCCCAAAGGCATGACCGCCTGTCAGGTTAACGATTTTTTCCAGCAACTTGTCCAAAAAGGGTTTCTGGTGGAACAGCGCCAGACCCGTCAAGAATATCTTCCAAAGGTTTCCATCATCATTCCGGTGCGGAATCGCCCTAAAGATCTGAATAACTGCTTGGACTCCCTGGAAAAAACAGATTATCCCCGGGAGCTTGTGGAGATAATTGTGGTGGATGACGAATCAGACGACGATACCCCCCGAATGGCCAAAAAATACCCGGTCACCTTGCTTTGTAATCGGCGACAACGGGGTGCCTCGTTCAGCCGCAACTGCGGAGCTGAGAAGGCAGGTGCTGATCTGCTTTGTTTCTTGGATTCGGATTGTACCGTGGATCGCCAATGGCTCCGCCGTCTCACCGCTGTATTCGAGGATTCCCAAGTTACCGCTGCTGGCGGAGAGGTCGCAGCACAGCTGGAACACACCCGTCTGGATCAATATGAGAAAGTGTGCTCATCACTGCATATGGGAAAGATTGCCTGCGACTCCAGGAATGGCAATACTTTTTTTTATCTGCCATCGTGCAATTTTGCGGTGAGGAAATCGTCTTTCACGGCGGTGGGGGGATTTAAGGAAGAGATGACCGTTGGAGAAGATGTGGATCTCTGCTGGCGCCTCATAGATCAAGGAGGTGTTGTCTCATACTCTCCAGAGGCCCGGGTTTTCCATCGACATCGTAACCGGGTGATGGCCTTTGCCCGCCGGAGATATCAATATGGTACCTCGGAACCGCTGCTGCAGTCCATCCATGCCAATCGTGTAAAGACCTTTCCCGTTTATGCCATGGCCACGCTTTTCTGGTTGCTGGTACTGTTTTCGGCACTGCCCTTTCCGTTCCTGGGATTTTGCGCACCGTTTCTTTTTTTGGGAGACACGATCCTGCAGTATCGCAACATCCGAAAAGCGGGACTGGCTCTAAGTCCTTTATCCATTGTTTCTGCCCGGGTACGGCACAATTTGAGTGTGCTTTACCATCTTTTTTCTTTTTTCTCCCGTTACTATCTCATGGTAGCCCTGATCCTCCAGGTGTTTTTCCCCACTCAGGTAGTAATGGGAATGATCCTGGCTCATCTGGGTGTGGGGATAGTGAAGTACTGTGTAAAAAAAACAAAACTGGATCCTTTGAGCTTTCTTTTCTTTTTTTCTCTGGAACAACTCTCTTACCAGTGCGGGGTATGGGTTGCATGCATAAAACACGGCTTTTTTCAGCCGGTGGCCCCTAAAATAGTCATTCAACCGTTAAGTGTTTAACCGTAATCTGCCCTGAAAACAAACCTTCATAAAAAACAAAAAAGGAGTTTGACACATGGCTATCAACATTGAAAGAAAACAGTTTCCCCTCTCTTATGTTCAACAACATTCCCGCGCCATCATGGGATGGGGTGCCCATCGAATGGTGGCCCAG
This sequence comes from uncultured Desulfobacterium sp., assembly GCA_963668575.2. Classification (GTDB taxonomy): domain Bacteria; phylum Desulfobacterota; class Desulfobacteria; order Desulfobacterales; family Desulfobacteraceae; genus Desulfocicer. The sequence continues at coordinate 5,375,097 of OY764894.2, forward strand.
GAATGCCAGATGCATGGCATCACCAACGCCCTTATTGTGACAACCGGACTCAAGGGAACCGGTATCATTGAAGAGGTTGAAGGCATCTTGAAGCATGCCGGCATCAGCGTTACAATTTTTGACGGTGTCACCTCCAATCCCAAGGATCACGAATGCAAGGCCGGAACCGAGGCATATATTAATGGCGGATGTAACGGTATCGTATCCGTGGGCGGCGGCAGTTCCTCCGATGCCGGAAAGGCCATCCGCATCATGGTGGAAAATGATGGAGCCCAAACCAATCTGCGTGATTATGCAGCCTTTCTTGAGCCTCATTACACCACACGTATTCCAACATATAAAATGGTCAATATTCCCCAGGTGGCGGTGAATACCACAACAGGAACCGGCGCAGAAGGAACCGCCTGTGCCATCATCAACGATGAAGAGTGGAAATACAAATTGATCCTTGTGGTGCCGGGAGTTCTTCCGGCCGTGGCCATCAATGATCCGGCACTGATGCGGATACAGCCGCCCCATCTGGTGGCGTGGACGGGTATGGACGCCTTTTGTCACTGCATGGAACCCTTTATCGGCAGACTGAACATGCCGGTGGTCCATGGGGTAGCCATCAAAGCCATTAAGTTACTCAGTGAAAACCTGCGTGAAGCCCACGCCAATCCGTCCAATGATGTCGCCATGGAAAATATGGCCTGGGCACAATACATCGCCTCCATGTCTTATAACATCGGCGGCGGCATGGGTATGGTACACGGCCTGGCCCATCAAGTATCTTCCCTAAAGGGTCTTCATCATGGATATGCCAACGCATTGATGATGATCCCTGTGGAACAGTTCAACTCCATCTCCAGTATGGAGAAATTCAAAGAGATCGGTATTGCCATGGGGCTGGATATCAAGCACATGAACCCAGTGGCGGCAACAGATCAGACCCTGGAAGCTATTGTTCGCCTGCGCAATGATGTGGGCATTCATCAGAGACCCCTGCGGGAGTATGATTTCACCGATGCCGATATCGACCACACCATCAAATGGTCCATGAACGATATCTCCAGGGAGGCCAACCCCAGGGACATCAACGCAGATCAGATACGTGCCATCATGAAATCCTGCATCTGATACCGGTCTACTACAGCAAAAAAAAGAATAGGGCCGCTGGGTTGTTGTCTAACATGCGCACCCAGTGCCCTTTTTTTAAAACGTTCATACAACGCTTATTTTTTTAAGTTTTTTTTGATGATTAAATTCGACTGAAACGGCTGGCTATTAGTTTCGCCATTTCAAATAAAACCCACATGGCAGGAATGCCTACCACAACGAAAAACGAAAGTCCTTTGATTTCAGCTTGTTGGTGAGACTTTCATATAAAAACCCTTTGATAACCTTGACGTCATTTGTTTTTTATGGCTTATTTTAATCCAAATTGATTAATCTAAATTGAGATAAAAGGATCTTCAAAGGAGAAGAGATGAAAACCCGCAAGATAGAGAATCGAATTCTCTCCATCTGCCTACCGGTATTTTTTCTCTGCGCCGTTATCTGTAATGGTGCGGTATTAGCAGATACCGTGAGAAAAGAGATTCGGATCGGCGCACACCTGCCCCTTTCCGGCATCATGGCCTCCATCGGAAAAGAATTGAAGTGGGCCTATGAAGCCGCGGTTGCCGATGTCAATAAAATCGGTGGTATATATATTCTGGAATACGATAAAAAGCTTCCGGTTCGCCTGGTGGTTATAAATGATACATCAGACCCCTCCGTGGTGGTGAGGTCGGTGTCAAAACTGATCAATGTTGAAAAAGTTGATTTCCTTCTTAGCGGTTATACCGCCGTATACGGTGTCATACCCGGTTGCATTGTCGCTGAAGCCAACCAGATTTACTACCATGCCACCGCAAGCCTCATCCCTCCCTGGCAAGCCCATCATTTCGGCTGGTCCACTTTGTTTTTTTACGACATGGAACAACACGCGTCAATGCCCTTTGAAATATGGAATTCTCTACCCAAAGAAAAAAGACCTCGACGTCCCGCTTTGATCATGGAAGATACATACGATGGAATAACATTAAGCAACCAATTGCATAAGATAGCCGGCGAATATGGATATCAATTTATTCTTAACACCTACTTTCCCGTAGGTAAATATTCGGCTTCTTACGCCAACGCTCATTTTTGTAGCAAAGTTCTAAATTTCTTATCAAGAGGATACACCCAAATTTCTTTTATTGGAACAACGATTTTTCCGGGTTGTCCACCCAGTTTTCCCCGCCCTTTGGTCTGTCCAACATTTGTCCAGTTTGCCGATTTATAGCAAGTACCGGTAAAACGATTATTTTGCACAAAAGATTCCAACAAAACGGGTCGGATATTATATTTTTCTTCCCAGTGATCAGTAAGCTGGCGTGCAGACAGTGATAGTATTTTTGAAGCAAGGTTTTTTGATTGTATCCATGGCAAAATAAGGAATCTGGCATTATTGACGATCATGTTTAGATTTTTTTGTCGGTGCTCATGATCCCAGCCAATAAATTCATCTCTTGGTGCAGTTTGCCATGCCGCAGCAGCAAAGCCAGTCAGAGCAACGATCTGTTTATCTGCAATAATGAAATAACGAAGCTGAGCTCCTGGCAGGGGTGTGTAGCCAAGGTAATGATATCGTTCAATATACTCATTCCATAGAGCAGAGTCATTGTGGGAGACCATCTGTAATCGCAATGGTGGTAGCTGATTCACAGCGCAAGTAATAGGGGTTTGCGGATCAGTGGCAGGTGTAAACCTAATTTTTTGAAGAGGCATTTTCGCACGGGTTGGAGCTGGCAGTTGAATGATTCCATCTCTGTGCATACGCAGCATTGCAACACGGCATGACATATCCTTGAGATTACCATCAGGCTTGAGCCATTGAAAAAGCTGGCAGACCTCTTTAGAAAGTCGTGATCGATTGAAAGTCGGATTTCGTTTTATGAGAGATCGGATCTGTTTAATCTCGTTAGAGGAAAAGTTCCGCCCAGAGTAGCGTATCAAGATGTGTCCGCTGGTGGTTTGGAGAGTCTTTCCCGACGATCTTTATCCATTTTCCATGGAAGAAAGGGTGACAAATCAGTAGGGGCTTGCCCATTGTTTTCAGCACAGGCAGTCAGGTAAAGTCTTAGCCAGTGACTACAGTTGAGGCCAGCCAAGGCTATGGTTTGCAAAACAGAAAACATTATCGCTGCCAACTGAGAACTCCACAAGCTTCCCGAGCCATAGAAATTTTTACGCCCTGTCACAGGATTGCGGATGGAGCGTTCGCCTTTGTTATTGTCCATGGGGACTTCCGGATAATCCACAAAAACGCTTAGCCCCTTCCAGTGATTTTGAAGGCTTGTCAAAATTTTATACTGGATATTGGTCAATAGCGTTGATTCAGAATTTTCCGGATTATTTGCCTGGATAAATGCATCCCTATCTTTGGCGACTTCAGCCATTTTTTCCACGAGTGTTTCATGATGTTTTTTGAATGATTCAGATTGCCATTGAACAGGAAACTTGGGATCAAACTGATCACAACGCAGATTATTGATATGGTAAAGTTCACCAAATTTCCCAATCCAGGAAAATGCCCATTCCTCCAAATCAGGATGTTTTTTTGCTGCATCCAGGAAGTCACGACGAACATGGGCCCAACAAAAAGCCAAAATAATAAAATCCAGCTGTTTTGCCAATGATTTATAAGCGCTGTAGCGATCACAAACGATAATTATTTTGTCATGCTGGATATTTTGAAAATGTGCAAGGGGAACATTCGCGCCACGGCCCGGGGCAATTTCAAAGTAGATTACCGATGGGGAACGACTGAGCCACAACCACCAACGGTTACCTATTTTGCCCTCAATATTCTCAAACACCTTCCAGCCGCTTTCATCATTATGAAATCTTTTTTCGGTCATTTGCTGGGCGTAAAGGGCATCATAAATCGGTTGAAATAACTCTTTGAGTATTTTTAAACCACCTGCAATGGAACCCGGAGAAATAGGTAAACCCATTTCCTCGTACTGATTCAGAAGTCGATTGGTCGGTTGGCTGTAATAAAACTTGTTTAATAAAATTGCCTCCCAGACCGATATCCCATATGGACTTCTCTTAATAAGTTGAGGAGGCGCGGAACCAGCGATTATTGTATTTGGAACACCCTTGCAGGAGCAATCTTTTTTCATACACACACGTATATTTTTACGAGTATACGCTTTGACCTCAACTTCAATAATTTCTATTTCTTGATTTTCATCCTGAACATAGGGTGTACCGCATTTTTCACATTGAGGTGTTTTTTTAAAATCTGTCAGTTCTTCTTTTTCAGGAAGATTGGGGCGTAAAGTTCGTCCATGGCCTTTACTGCCGGGTTGTTGACCGCGTGGGCGTGGAGATGGAGAAGGCGCTGACTGGCCTTCATTATTTTTAGATTTGCCTTGCTCATTTGGATTGTCGAATAAACGAGATTTTAATCCTCGAATTTCACCTTCAAGCTCTTTTATTTTTTGTTTTAGAATTTCTTCACGTACTATGGCTTTTTTATGCACGGCCTGCCAATAGCCAACACCATGTTTAAGTGTTAAATATTCTTTTTCTGAAATGAAAATCTGCGGTGACGGCTCAGCAATAAGCTTAATTAATGGCTTATTCATGCCAGTGCTGATGGTCACTGATATTTTGTGCTGAGAAGCATTCATGTCTCTCTTTTATCAGAAATTTTGAATCGTGTCCCGAACTTTTTTCTGATTATTCAAAAGAAGCCGAATATTTACTCCCGTAGGCGAAAAAAATTTTACCTCACAGATTCTTAAAGCAAAAGAATTGGGTGTGGATGCCATTATCTTTTTTGCACCACTTGCGGACAGCATCACGCTTATCAGACAAATGAAAAAAAATCATCTATCCGTCAATTTCCTTCAAGGCTGGAAAGGCACTTGGCCCGCCGAGTTCAGCAGGATTCTGGGCAAAGACGCCCAAGGCGTACTCAGTGACGGTCTCTGGTCGAAAACATATCCCTATCCTGGCGCCCGTGAGTTGGGAGAACGATTTCATAAAGCCTTTGGCTATGATTCCGTGTTTGTTGGTACCTACTACGCCCTTGCTCAAATCCTGTGGCAGGCCATAGAGAAGGCAGGAACGATCAATTCCGCAATGGTACGATCGGCAGTCCTTGAAAACGAATTCAATACGGTGATGGGAAAAAGCAACTATGATCTGAAAGGTGTGGCACGCCACCCCAGTTTGACCCTACAGTGGCGTAACGGAAAACAAGAAATCATTTACCCTTTTGAATTCGCAACTACAAAATTACAAATACCCCCGGTAAAAGACAGCGTTGAATGACGACCGTTTCTCCCCAAATGCAACTTTTGCGTTATGACAAGGGACTCAGCACGTTTCAATCTACCGTTTAATCATGCTAAAAATTAGAAACAATGATCGTCTGGGCTTTTATAAGAAACTCCATCCAACAGCTTGAAATCATGAGAGTTTCAACTTTCGTTGTGGCTGGTGGTTACAGCCATGTGGATTATAACGGTAAGTCAATATGATCTGACGTCCTTATTTTTTCAAATTGTGCAGTTCAATTTTTTCATAAAGTGTTTTTCTGCTCACTCCCAGCATGGCGGCCGTTTTAGATTTATTACCATTGCATTTTGCCAATATTTTTTCAATGAGTTCCCCTTCCACCGTCTTCAAGGAGACACCCTTTTCAGGAATGCTTCCAATCACACCCCGGTCGGTCAACGGCGCTGCTCTCGCCCAGACTTCGATTTTATCCGGCAGATCCACTGTTTGAATCATTTCTCCCTTTGCCAAAATAACGCACCTGGCCACACAATTTTCAAGTTCACGGATATTCCCCGGCCAGGTATACGCCGACAAGGCATCCACGGCTTCCGCTGAAATTCCTTTAATCGCCTTATTATATTCACTGTTATATTTTTCAATAAAATGGTTGATGAGCAGCAATAGATCATCTCCCCTGTCCCGCAAGGGGGGGAGCGTCATCGTCACCACTTCGATGCGATATAAAAGATCGCTTAAAAAGCGTTGTGCCTTGATTTCTTCATTGAGATCTTTGTTGGTGGCCGCAATGACCCTTACATCCACATGACGGGTTTTAACGCCACCCACCGGATCAAAGGTCCCCTCCTGGAGGAAACGAAGCAGCTTTGTCTGCATCAGCATACTCATCAGGCCAATCTCATCCAGAAAAAGAGTGCCGCCGTCAGCAATTTCCAGTCGCCCCTTTTTATTGGTGATGGCACCCGTAAACGCCCCTTTCTTATAACCGAACAGTTCAGCTTCCAATAAATTGTCTGGAAGAGCCGCAGAATTAATACAGACCATGGGACGATCATGGCGGGTACTTGATGAGTGGATGGCACGGGCCAACAATTCTTTACCGGTGCCGGTCTCTCCATAAATCAACACCGGTGCGTCGGTGGGAGCAACGGTTTCCAGCATTTCAAACAAACGTTCCATGCTCCCGTGAGCACCTATTATATTTTTTGCAGCATACTTTTCACGGGCCTCCCGACGATATTCCGTCAGTTCCGTTGTAATTTTTTTTTCGCGTATGGCCCGCTTGAGTACTATGCTCAATTCATCATAATTCAACGGTTTGATAAGGTAGTTGGAAACGCCCTTCTTCATGGCCTCCACTGCGGATGCAATGGTGCCATGGGCGGTCATAATCAGAAACGGCAGCTGGGCGTTCATGCTTCTGAGCCGATAATACAGTTCAATACCGTCCATACCAGGCATTTTCAGATCCGCAAGAACGGCATCAATGCTCTCCTCTTTTTGAAATATCTCCAGGGCCTCATTCCCATTTTTAGCCTTGAAAACCACATAGCCTTCATCCTCCAGAATCGCGCACATTACCTTGAGGGTATTAATTTTATCATCTACTACAAGAATGGTTTCTTTCAACGTCAACCTTTCAAATGAGCTGCGCTTATTCAACGGGCAGATCAATGGTTATGGTGGTTCCCCTGTCTTTGATACTCGAAATTTTCAACCGGCCACCATGATTTTCCACAATACTCAAACTGATGGGTAATCCCAGACCGGTACCCGAATCTTTGGTACTATAAAATGGATCGCATATGAATTCAAGGTCTTTGTCGTCAATGCCCGTACCGGTGTCTTGGATGGTTATCCTGATGGTTGCGGCTTCATCCTCATTATTTTTCTCCTGGGTGCCCATAAAGGGACCCCGGGTTGAAATTCGCAATATGCCTCCCCCCTGCATAGCATGTCCGGCATTAATAAAAAGGTTTAAAAAAACCTGTTCCAACTGCTGGGAATCCACCATGGCAACAGGAAGCCAGGGAGCAAGCTGTTCAACTACTTCGATATTCTCATCTTTAAACTCCCTTTGAAACAAAGTCACCATCATCCTGATCAGATCATTGATGTCCAAAGCCGATTTACTGGGTTCGGACTGCCTTGCAAAAAGAAGAAATTCTGTAACAAATTCACTTAATCGATCCACTTCTTCGACAATAATACCGGCATATTCCATCACAAGGGCATCCTCTGATCTGCGACGCTGCAGATAGGTGACTGCACCTTTCATGGCATTAAGCGGATTTCGAATTTCATGGGCCACACCGGCAGACAACCGCCCCATGGAAATCAATTTTTCAGATGCCACAAGCTGACTCTGAATATCCCGAAGGCTTCTGATCATCCGATTAAAAGATACCGTAAGCATTCCAAGTTCATCATTGGAGTAAACGGGAATTTCACGGCTCAGATCCCCGGAGGCCACCTGTTCCGTGGCCATTACAAGATTTCGTATGGGGCGGATAACCCGAAATGATAAAATACTAACAAGCATTGTGGAGAAAAGTATCATACCCAACACCACCAGCATAGTATTCCTTCGAAGCATTCCGGCTTCTTTTTTAAATTCATCAATGGGAATAGCTACGGCAAGGGACCAGTTCATGGTGGGCACAGGCGCAAAGGCAGCGGCCTTTTCTCCATGGTCATAAAAGCCTTTCCAACCTGTTTTCCCCGATAGTATGTGAATGATGAACTCCAACAGACGAGGATCTTTATATCGAGTCAAATCATATTCGTAGGGTCTATATACGGGATGGGCGATGGTGCGGCCTTGTCCATCCACCAAAAACGCGTAGCCTTTGTTCCCGATTCGAATTTCTTTCACCAGTTCCATGATCATGGAATATTTTATATCAATAATGATGGCTCCGATCAATCGTCCTTCTCTATCAAAAGCAGGTCTTGATAAATGAATGAGATAGGTGGCTTGATCCGCTAATTTGACAATCGGAGAAGTATAACAAGCTGACAGATCTACCTTGTCCATGGGCATGAATGTGTCGTCATTAGATGTGGAGGAAGTGTCTGGGATACTTATGAACACTTTCTCAGCTGATTCATTAATAAATCGAATTTGAAAATAATAGGGTGAGTTGTTGAGGTATCTTTTTATTAATAAATTTATTTTTTCAGCAAAAAGATCCGTTTCCCATGGCACATCGTCGTTTTTCGATGTTTTCAGCAAATCCGTAGTCAACAGTGCCATGATCTTAAGATCATTGAAAGCAGTATTGAATATGGAATCAATCTCCCGCGCGACATTTTTTGCCTGAAATAACTGCAATTCCTTCGACAGAGTTGTGACGTTTTTCACAGATGCTTGAAAGGACCAATATCCCACCAGGATGATGGGAATACAAACCAGAGGAAGGATGAGAACCAGTAGCTTTAACGGTATGGAAACTTGATAGTATCCCTGTCGAAAAAAATTAGATATTAATTTTGATTTAATCATAGTTTACCGATTCGACATGCTTTAATCTTGACCCGTGAGTCATAGGTTAGGGAGTCAGCAGTTCACAATATACCGTTTTCATAATTCTATCCCTTGTCGGACAGATTCTCAGCCTCAAGTTAACGGTAAATCAATATCCACTGACGTCCTTTAGCACGACAGCGGCACTTTGACTTAAGATGGTATGCCAATTACCGAAGCCTTTGCATCAAATGCCATGCGGATCTCAATGTCGCCGGTATTGGTGATGATCTGTGCATGGGGATAATGCCTGGTAAACACATGAAGCATGATGCGATTCTCGGGCAGGACAGAAGCAACAAACCCCATGTATCCGTTGGATCGTGCAATTCTTTCAAGGGACTTCAAAAGATGACCGGCAATGCCCTGTCCATGGAAATCCTCCCGGACCACAAAGGCCACCTCTGCCCACTCCTTGTCCAGCTCTGCGTAGGTGCCGATGGCCATCACCTCTTTATTGCCTTTATTGCGAACCATGCCGATGAGGGAGATAAAGCTTCGGTAGTCCATGTTGGCCCAATGGGCCTGGGCCATTTTTCTGGAAAAGATGGTGATGGAGTGAAAGAAACGTAAAAAAACCGTCTCCTCTTTCAGGGAGTAAAAGAAATTTCGATAGGCGATCTCATCCGATGGCAGCAACGGCCTCACAGACATGGATTTGCCGTTTTTCAATTCAAGCCGGCTCTTATACCCCTCCAGAAAGATCAGATCCTCCGCAGGCAGAGGCATTTGGTCCGCAAAAATATAATGATTTTCCTTGGCCGCATCCATGAGGCCTTCCCGGAAATCGGGATGGGCAATCTGGGTCAGTTCAATCACCCGCTGGTAAATACTCTTTCCCTTTAGCTGGGCAATGCCGTATTCGGTCACCACAAAATTCACATCGGCCCGCAGGGTGGCCACGCCGGCGCCGGCACTGAGGGTGGGTACGATGCGTGAGCGTTTTCCCTTGTTTGCCGTTGACGGCAAAACAATGATGGAAATGCCTCCCCTGGACAGTGTGGCCCCCCGGATAAAATTGGACTGATCCCCGGTGCCGCTGAAGAACTGCCGCCCCACGGAGTCGGAGCAGACCTGTCCGGTGAGATCCACCTCCAGGGCGGAACTGATGGAGACAAAATTATCATTTCTGGAAATAACGCCGGGGGTATTCACGAAATCCGCCGTACCAAAATAAAATTGAATATTGTTGTCTATGTAGTCATAGGCAATACGCGATCCCATGCAGAAGGTGGCAACCGCCCGATCTTTCATGAAACTTTTTCTCTTGTTATTGATGATGCCCTTTTCAAACAGCGGAATAAAGGCATCGGAGATCATGTGGGTATGAATGCCCAGGTCATTTTTATTGTCAATGTACTTAAGCAGTGCATAGGGCATATGGCCATACCCCACCTGAAGGGTGCTGCCGTCATCAATGAGTTCCTTGACATACCCGGCAATACGCTGGGCCGTCTCCTCATTCACCAGCACCTGGTTGTTGACCAGAAGTTCTTCTTCAAAGGGAACCAGATAATCAATGTCTTTCACATGGATAAACCCTTCCCCATGGGTCCGGGGCATACGGGGATTGACCTGGGCGATGACCAGACGTGCGCTCTTCACCGCCTCCAGGGTTACATCCACCGAAACCCCCAGGCTTGCCACACCAAACCGGTCCGGAGGACTGACCTGCACCAGCACGGCATCAATGCCGATCTGATTGGTTTTAAAAAAGTTGGGAATCCGGGAGAGATAGGTGGGAATGTAGTCAATCTTTCCCTCAAATGCAGCCCTTTGCATGGGGTTGGTGACAAAAAACAACTTCACGGCAAACCGATCCAGAAAATCCTCGTCATCCAGATAATGACTCAGAGTAAAGGCAAGCATCTGATAAATCATGGCATCCTGGATATTGCGGTTTTTCACCATTTCATGGATCAGATGCTGGGGTTCTCCACATGCCGACCCAATGAAGATACGACTGCCGTTTTTAATCTTTGAAGTGGCCACATCCGCCGTCACAATCTTGTGCTGGTACGCCTTGCAATGCTCTAATAACATACCTCTCCTTTCTCACTTGTTCAGATGCCAGACCGGGGGCATTCCAATTACCTCGGTCGAATCGTTAACTCTTTGATTTGTAAAAATATATTTTTTAAGTCAATTGAGTACCGACTAAATAAAATCAATGACTTGATGGTATCGAAAAAACAGGAATGTGCCCGCCTGTTCTTGTTTCGTACCTGCCATCTTATTACCATACTTCCAATTTGTTGTATACGTGATGTCATCCCTTCAAAGGGATGTTCTTTTCTTAAGACGATAGGCCCTGCCGTAGAGAATATTTAGCTTTTTCATCCGATGTCTCAGGGTGTTGGGGTGCAGCCCCAGTATGTGTGCAGCCCCGTCCGGTCCATTGATTTTACCATGGGTCATGGAGAGCACTTTTTCAATGTATCGCTTGATCATATGGTCCAGGGTCACCTCCCTGGAGGTTCTTTTTAACGGCACGTAACGCTCACTGCCGTCATTTTCCGAAGAGATGTTCAAGAAATGCAGCGGCCCTTGGCGGTGCTGGATCAACGCCCGTTCAACCGTATTTTCAAGCTCCCTGACATTGCCCGGCCAATCCCATTCAATCAACTGTTCCAGATCATCCGGTGCAATGTCAGGGATTTTATGGATGCCCATCTCCCGGGATTTCTTTTTCAAAAAATGGGCCACCAGAAGGGGAATATCGGATCGTCTGTTGCGCAACGGAGGGATCACAATGGGAAAGGCATTGATACGAAACCAGAGATCCTCCCGAAAGGTCCCCTCTTCCACCATCTGCTTCAGATTTCGATGGGTGGCCACAATCACCCGAATGTCCAGCTGGATGGCGGGGGATCCCCCCACCCGCTCAATCTCCTGGGTCTGGAGCACCCGGAGCAGGCGGATCTGTGCCCAGGAGGGCAACTCCCCGATCTCATCCAAAAAGATGGTTCCCCGGTGGGCCCGCTCAAAACGGCCCCGTTTCTGGGTTACCGCCCCGGTAAAAGCCCCCTTTTCATGGCCGAAAAGTTCACTGTCAATGAGATTCTCCGGTATGGCGCCACAGTTTATTTTGATAAAGGGTTTATCCCGCCGGGGGGAGAGGCGATGAATGGCATTGGCAATCACCTCTTTGCCCACCCCGGTTTCACCGAGAATCAGCACGGTGTTCTTGAGATATGCCACTTGGTCCACCTTTTCAAAAACCGCTTGAAGCCCATTGTCTGCCCCCACCACCTCGTCCCCTGCCCGGGAAAAGAGTTCATTGTTGAGGTAACGGTTGTCGGCGATCAACTGTTCCTGGAGCCTTATCAGCTCCTGGTGTTTCAACGCATTGGCCATGGCAATGGCAAAGGGCTCTTTCAAGAGGGAAAACAGTTTTAAATGGGCTTGTGTGAATCGATCCACCCCTCTCGCAAACAGATCAATCACCCCCAGACGCTCCACTTCAATGTGCAGTCGCAATGCAATGAACGAATATTCTCCCAGGTTCAACTCCCGGGTGATGATGCGACCCATGGGGTCCAGTTCGGGCCTATTGATGATCATGGCGCTGGGTAATCGCTCACCGCTTTCAATGGAACGAATCAGATCCCGGGGAAGCTGGATGGTTTTCTCCATCCGTTCCCCCCCCCTTTCATCAGCCTTTGCCACATACCGCAACTGCCCCTGGCCGGGCTCATAGATGTTGAGATAGAGTTTATCAGCGGGCAGATATTGAGAAATGTAAGATCGACACCGGGACAGGGCGACATCAATATCAAGACTGCTGCATATCAGCAGGGTGGCTTTTCGGAAAAAAACATCCTTATCCATAAAGGGAGATCCTTAAATCAGGGCTTGGTTCTTTCGGCCGCTTGGGGGTGGGTTCAGCCCCAAGAACTTATAGCTCGTAGCAGATGAATTAATACCCCATTTTCAGATTGAATTTTACCATTTGCTATATTTTAACATGCATTGCAAGTATCAATTCATCTGCTACAGGCTATAATCATCAAGTGAAAACAGGTCGGGGGTGTGATCAATTTCCCAAAGGGCCGCGTGTTATCTTCTTGTTTCACCACATATGGTTATACACTTTCCAAACAACCATATATGGATAGACAAATAACCAAATACGGTGGTTATTGTCAACCACTTTTTATAACCACCTTATTTTAATGGATTAAATTCAATGGCACACCCTTTGCTTTGTTAGATATCACAGGAGTGGTTCCAACACAACCAATGAAACTGTAAAAATCGCACCATCAATCAAACAGTATGGGCGGCATCCTTCATACTGGAAAAAAGGATGCCGTATAGACAACGAAAACGGATAGCCCTTGGGTCAAACAGGACCATTTTTTTGACACGTATTACCCCCAGGAAGGAGTACCACCATGGAGATCGTAAGAAAACCGATCCAGTCGCTGCTCACCGTTATAGGCCCACAGCTGCTGAGGCTCATGCTTTTCAGCCTCGGATTGATGCTAAAGGCCAGGGGACTGCTGGACCCCATCTTCAGAAAACGGTTGAAAGAGAAAACTTTCACCGCACGGATAAAAACAAAAGACAATACCATTGGCCGCACCTTTTGTCTAAAAAACGGCAACCTCACCTCCACCCATGAAATCTCCGGGGACTCGGATGTCACCATGACGTTCCGGGATGCCCCCACCGCCGTATACCTGATGCTGCGCCGTAAGAACCTTCATGTGCAGATCCATGCCATGAAAAATTTTCACATTGAGGTGGAGGGTCCGGATGACCTCACCATCTGGTTCATGCAGACCCTCACCATGGTGGAAAAATTCACTTCATCAACGGATTTCGGCACCCCCCTGAAAAACGGAGTCACCCGTTACACCAGCAACACCAACGGCGGCCCGGTGTTCGTCCACGTGAAAGATGATAACATCATCCGCATCACCCCCATTGAATTTGATGAAAAAGATGCAAAACCCTGGACCATCTCCGCCCGGGGAAAACAGTTCACTCCCCCGCGCAAAGGCACCTTAAGCCCCTATGTTTTTGCACTGAAATCCCTGATCTACTCCCCGGATCGCCTGCTCTATCCCATGAAGCGGGTGGATTTTAATCCTGCCGGAGACCGAAACTGCCAGAACAGGGGCATCTCCGGATACCAGCGCATCAGCTGGGACGAGGCCCTTGACATCGTGGCCGGGGAGATAACACGGGTGAAACAGAATCACGGTCCCGGTGCCATCATGAACGGCAGCGGCTCCCATCACACCTGGGGAAACCTGGGATACTGGCTGAGCTGCCGCAGCCGTTTCATGAATACCATCGGTTACAGCCCGGTGGTGCACAACCCCGACTCCTGGGAGGGATGGTACTGGGGGGCCATGCACCATTGGGGCAACAGCATGAGAAACGGCGGGTCCGACACCTACGGCACCATAGAGGATTGCCTGAAAGAGGCGGAAATGATCGTCTTCTGGTCCAGTGATCCCGAAAGCACCAGTGGTGTATACGGTGCCTTTGAGGGAACCGTCCGACGTCAGTGGGCAAAGGAGCTGGGCATTAAAATGGTACACATCGACCCCTATTACAACCACACCGCAGCCCTTCTGGGCGGCAAGTGGCTGGCCCCCCTTCCTGACACGGGCAATGCCATGGGGCTTGCCATTGCCCATGTCTGGATCACCGAAGGCCTTTATGACAAAAAATACGTGGCCGAAAAAACCAATGGATTTGAAAAATGGCACGATTACATCCTGGGCAAAGAAGACGGCATTGAAAAGACCCCGGAATGGCAGGAGTTGGAAACCCATGTCCCGGCCAAGGATGTGAGGGCCCTGGCAAGGGAGTGGGGAAGTAAAAAAACCTACCTCTCCCCCGGGGGGCTGGTGGGATTCGGGGGGGCCTGCAGAAGCGCCACCGGCATTGAATGGGCACGATCCATGGTGTGCCTCATGGCCATGCAGGGCCTTGGAAAACCCGGCGTAAACCTGGGATGCCTCCAGCAGGGAACCCCGGTGGACACCCATTTCTTCTTTCCCGGATATGCAGAAGGGGGACTTTCCGGAGATCTCTACGGCACCAGTCTCAGCCTGAATCTTTATCAGCGAATGCCCCAGCTTCCCACCATGAACACCGTGGCCCAGCTCATTCCACGCCTTCGCATCCCGGAAGTGTTTCTTAACGGCAGCTGTGAAGGATATCCCACAGATCCCAAGACCATTGAAGGGCAGTTTAAACAGTTCAAATATCCGGCACCGGGCTATTCCGGCGTTAAAATGTACTATAAATACGGTGGCTCCCACTTTGGCACCATGCCAGAGTCCAACCGCTATGTAAACGCCTACCGTAGCGACAACCTGGAGTTTGTGGTGAACCAGTCCATCTGGTTTGAAGGGGAGGCCAAATTTGCCGATGTCATCCTGCCGGCCTGCACCAACTTTGAACGCTATGACATCGGAGAGACCGCCAACTCCGGTGGTTACAGCCACCAGCAGTTCACCCAGTGGAACCATCGCATCATCACCTTCCAGCACAAATGCATTGAACCTTTGGGAGAATCCAAATCCGATTATCAGATTTTCCTGGAACTGGCCCAGCGGATGGATCTGGGGGCCCCCTTTTCAGAAGGGAAAACCGAGCTGGAGTGGTGCAGACGTCTGTTTGATGCCAGCGATCTCCCCACCGTGATCACCTGGAAAAAATTCATAAAAAAAGGGTATTATGTGGTACCGGCCCCCAAAGAAGAACTTAGAGCCCCGGTCTCCTATCGCTGGTTTGCCGAAGGGCGGAAAAAAGATGTGCCGGAACTCTCCCCATTGCCGGCGGATTACAGTGGCAAATGGAGAGAAGGGCTGCAGACCCAGTCCGGGAAACTGGAGTTTGAATGTTCCAGCCTCAAACGATTTGCACCGGATGACCCCGAGCGGCCCGTCATATCAAAATATATTCCCTCCTGGGAAGGCCCCCGCTCCACGGAACTGTTGAAAAAATATCCATTGCAGATGATCTCCCCCCACCCCCGGTACAGCTTCCACACCATGTTTGATGCCAAGGATGGATACATCAACGATGTCAAGGATCACCGGGTTCTTATAGATGGCCACTATTACTGGATTGTGCGCATCAATTCACTGGATGCACGGAGTCGGCGCATTCAAAACAACCAGCTGGTGGAACTGTTCAATGACCGGGGCCGCGTGATCTGTGCCGCCCATGTAACGGAACGGATTCCGCCGGGGGTGGTGCACTCCTGTGAAGGGTCCGCCCGGTATCAACCCATGGGGGAACCTGGCACATCACCGGACCGGGGGGGGTGCATCAATCTGTTGACCCCATCCAGAAACATCATCAAAAAGTCCCACTCCTCTGCACCCAATTCATGTCTTATCCAGATCAGACCCTGGCAAGACAATCTGTTTAAGGAACTTGTTAATGAAGCATCTCCGGCCATCCGGGAGGGAAAATAAAATGAAACAATGGTGCATGATCATCGACGTTGAAAAGTGTGAAAACTGCAACAACTGCTTTCTTGCCTGCAAGGATGAGCATGTGGGTAATGAATGGGAGAACGTCACCCTGGCACAGCCCCTTCACGGCCATCGCTGGATGAATATCCTGAGAAAAGAGCAAGGTACTTTTCCCAACATCAGTGTGGCCTACCTGCCCAAACCCTGTTATCACTGTTCCGATGCCCCCTGTGTGCGGAAGAGCCCCAATGGGGAAATCACCCGAAGAGACGATGGCATCATCCTCATTGATCCTGTGAGGGCCAAGGGGAAAAAAGAGCTGGTAACCGCCTGCCCCCATGGGGCCATATTTTGGAATGAAGCCAATCAGACCCCGCAAAAATGCACCCTGTGCGCCCATCTGCTGGACGATGGCTGGAAGGCGCCCCGGTGCGTTCAGGCTTGCCCCACCGGAGCCCTCACCTTCCATGCGCTGGAGACCGAAGAGATGACGGCCTTTATCGCAGACAACCAACTGGAGGCTCCGCCAACCACCGCCCCCCAGGATGGGGGTGTGGTATATTACAAAAACAGTCATCTCTTCTATAAGGGTTTCATTGCCGGCAGTGTGGCCACCCGGGAAAAAGGGATTGAGGAGTGTGTGCCGGATATCACTGTGACCCTTTTAAAGGAAGGAGAAAAGGTCGCCCAAACCGTCACCGACGGATTTGGAGACTATCGTTTCCAGAATATTCCACTGCACAGCGGCACTTATGCCATAGTGATTGCCCGTGGAGATAAACCATTAAAAGAAATCAGCTACATGATGGAACAAAGTGGCTTTGCTGAGAATAGCTGGATATAAGAATCCTATACAAAAAACATGAAAAGCAATGGTCATACTCCTTTTTCTGAAGCATTCTGCCATTGAGTTTCAATCGTGTCGGCAGAAAAATCTGCTCCACAATCCCACTCGATGAAGTAGCCACCATTGTATATTTTTTTAAACTCATCTCCATTCTTTAGAGAATCAAATATCTCCGAGTCAAGATAGGGTTTGACATCAAACAATCCTTCCCTCCCATCATCCGACTTGATAGAAAGTGTGAAGTTATCTTTTGGAGTGACCTCTATAATGTTCATTGATCAAGCCCTTTGATTTTAAATGTTGCTCTTCCATTTACGGCAAGCTCCCAATTTGCCAACAAACTATCTTGGTGAATCTCAATCCATGCCACAACCAGTTTGTGGCGTTTAGCCGGAAGCCCTCCAGCTAAAAATCTCTCCATTTGGAATCGAATAGACAGCTACATTTCGGGGTTGATCATAAAATGGGCCACAAGGTATCCCCAAAAATTTAAAAAAAGGAATTGAAGAGCAAAATGGGTAGACAAAGAGAGCCCGGTCTGAGAATAGATATTGCACCAACAAAAACTATTCTAAAGAAAGGATCAACAGACCGGGCATGGCTGATACATACTCTGAATCTTCTCAAAAAACAAATCTCAAAACCAGGTGGGCCAGAGACGACGTCTCCAAGAAAATTATCGATTTCCAAAGCCGAAAAGACAAATTCAGCCAGCGAGGGTTTGCCAAAGACAACGGTGTCCCGCGTACGACACTCCAAAATTGGCTGAACCGGCTGAACAGAATTGATGCAGATCCATCCACGGTCTCTTTTTTTGAGAGTCCGGCAGGGGTTAATTTTTTACATATCCTGGTTCAGTCGCTTCATTTTGAATTCACGAAGGTCGGTTGTGCCAGCATTCGAAACATATGCAATTTTCTGGAGTTAACTCAATTATCAAGCTTTGTGGCAGCATCTTACGGCACCCATCAAAAGATTTCGGATCAAATGGATATTGTCATAGGGCAGTTTGGTGATATGGAAAGGACTCGCCTGTCAATGCTGATGCCTGAAAAACAAATCACTCTATGTGAAGACGAGACCTTTCATCCTCAGATCTGCCTTGTGGCTATTGAGCCCGACTCCAATTATATTATTCTTGAAAAATATGAAAAAGACCGTTCGGGAACCACCTGGAACCAGGCGGTGGCCGATGCGATTGGTAATCTTCCCGTCAAGGTTATCCAAGGTACCAGCGATGAGGGGAAAGGGCTGATCTATCATGTGACCAAAGGCCTAAGCGGTCATCAATTCCCCGGATCTTTTTCATGTAATGTATGAAATCAGCAGAGAAACCGGAGCTCCTCTCTCTGCCGCAATCCGAAAGGCCGAAAAAGAACATGAAAAAAGTGTAAAATCCCTCCAGGATGCGCTGAAAAACAAGGAAGCATTCGAAAATCTTGACAAACGGCCAGTTGGCAGACATCCTGACTTTGATAAAAGGATCTCCCTATGCCGGGAAAAAGAACAAGAATCAAGAGACTTTCCGGAACAGACAAGGGGAAGCAGGGAAACCGTTTCAAAAGAAAGAAAAAAAATAAGCTGGGCTTATCATCCCTATGATCCTCTCACAGGAACAAGACGCAGCGCAACCTCTGTCGGCATTCAACTGAAAGAAATTTTTGATCAAATCAGGGAAGAGACAGAACACTTGGCGGATCGATGCAAGGAACGAATTGAAAAAGCTTGGCGGGTAACCGAAAAGATGACGGCAACCATCGCATTCTTCTTTTGCATGATCGAATCGTTGGTCAACAAGATGGATTTGCCTTATGACCAACGGGAATTAATGCACAACCGCTTGATTCCAGGTTTTTACCTCCAAAAAGTTGCCCAAAGAGAGAAAAATCCTGAACAAAAAGAAAAGATTCAACAAATATCACAGGAGTTGCTTTCGGTGTTGACGATAAGCACCGGGTCTCTTTCCGAATTTGATGATTGTGAAATCGACTCCATGGTAAGAACTGCCAAGGAATGTGCTGGACTTTTTCAAAGATCAAGCTCCTGTGTAGAAGGACGAAATGCACAACTATCCCTGCATCACCATGGAATGCACCGGCTGAGTAACCGAAAAATGAAGGGCTTGACGGTAATTCATAATTTTTATTTAAAAAAGCGTGACGGGACCACCGCCGCAGAACGTTTTTTCGAAAACAAGCCGATCAACATGTTTGAATGGCTTGTTGAAAATATGCCTTTGCCCGCAAGGCCAAGAAGTAGAATGAAAATGGCGAGTTAGTCACAATGGCCCATCTTATGATCAACCCCTCTGATTAAAAGCAAAAAGATTTGCGGCAACATAGCTTTCTGGGACAGGTTTCAATTCCACGCTGGTCTGATTAAAAGCCTCAGCAAGCTCAGTATCGTTTGCTAAAAGCCAGAGTTTCAATTCCACGCTGGTCTGATTAAAAGACCGATCCCTTGCGATGATAATTGATCGGCAAGTTTGTTTCAATTCCACGCTGGTCTGATTAAAAGGCCAATGCAAGCAAGTCAGACCTGGTGGATCTGATCCGTTTCAATTCCACGCTGGTCTGATTAAAAGATGTTGATGTGATCCGTCGGGTGCTTGATTCGGTCCGGTTTCAATTCCACGCTGGCCTGATTAAAAGTGACAAATGAATATGGAGAAAACTTTATAGACTATAAGTTTCAATTCCACGCTGGTCTGATTAAAAGAATGCCTGTGGACCCAGACGGCATCTTTAAATACCGTTTCAATTCCACGCTGGTCTGATTAAAAGCAGAACTCCCTGACGAATTGATTTATGAGGTGGTCAAGTTTCAATTCCACGCTGGTCTGATTAAAAGACGAGACCAGGCAACAGCTAAGCGCGGCCGGTATCTCCGTTTCAATTCCACGCTGGTCTGATTAAAAGTCTCAGGAAGGTTGCCCGGGCTCGTCAGTCTGACTGGGTTTCAATTCCACGCTGGTCTGATTAAAAGCTGTGAATGCGTGGGTCCCACGGGCAATCATCGGAAGTTTCAATTCCACGCTGGTCTGATTAAAAGTCACAACGACTTACCATAAAAATGAGGATGGGTCCAGTTTCAATTCCACGCTGGTCTGATTAAAAGTCTGGGTTTAACGCCTCATGACTCCAGTTACACTCAAGTTTCAATTCCACGCTGGTCTGATTAAAAGTATCATCAGCCCCGTCAAACCGGTGCTCAATCTGGGTTTCAATTCCACGCTGGTCTGATTAAAAGCTTTTTCCCGGTTACATTACTTGCTGTCCAGTTTTTGTTTCAATTCCACGCTGGTCTGATTAAAAGTTTTTCGACAACCGTCCCTTTCAAGACGCACACCATGTTTCAATTCCACGCTGGTCTGATTAAAAGATAGCATCAAAGCTTCAGGGCTGGTGTCGTGCTCAGTTTCAATTCCACGCTGGTCTGATTAAAAGAAAATTATGATGAGGATGAATTGCCAGTATATTCAGGTTTCAATTCCACGCTGGTCTGATTAAAAGTATTGCCAATTCATACAGGGGAATCGAAAATTTTTTGTTTCAATTCCACGCTGGTCTGATTAAAAGTCCACGATTTACCCCGAAACACCATGAAGACCCGGGTTTCAATTCCACGCTGGTCTGATTAAAAGTGAGCATGCCCCCGACATTGTTATAACCTCAGTAAGTTTCAATTCCACGCTGGTCTGATTAAAAGTTGATAGGACCACGATCGGGGCCTTCACGGCGGTGACGTTTCAATTCCACGCTGGTCTGATTAAAAGAATCAAAAGATGTTCGCGTGTGGCGTAAGAAAACGTGTTTCAATTCCACGCTGGTCTGATTAAAAGCGGGTGTACGAGTTCAGAGTTTCAGTTGTTCTTATCGGGTTTCAATTCCACGCTGGTCTGATTAAAAGACCGAAAGATATACCGAGCGTCTACGATTTTTAACCGGGTTTCAATTCCACGCTGGTCTGATTAAAAGCAGCGATACAGTTGTGGGGTATTTCGCTCACATTGAATGTTTCAATTCCACGCTGGTCTGATTAAAAGCCGGGATGATCCACCGGCTACCTGGTAGAAATTCCCAGTTTCAATTCCACGCTGGTCTGATTAAAAGCACCAGATGAAGGCGTCCAGGTGGGTTGTCTTTCCGGGTTTCAATTCCACGCTGGTCTGATTAAAAGTTAAGTACCGTTGATGTCCCTATTTTTGACTTAAATGTTTCAATTCCACGCTGGTCTGATTAAAAGATGACGGGCAGTATTTCTGTGACACGGACCACCCGGGTTTCAATTCCACGCTGGTCTGATTAAAAGGGGGCACTCATCCACACATTAACAATCGAAAAGCCAGTTTCAATTCCACGCTGGTCTGATTAAAAGACAGTCAAAGAATTGCTTTCAACACCTGCAAAAACAGTTTCAATTCCACGCTGGTCTGATTAAAAGCTACAACGGTTGATTGCACATCTACTGCCTATTTTTGTTTCAATTCCACGCTGGTCTGATTAAAAGATAGGTGTCTGCGGAGATACAGACGCTCAAAACGTTGTTTCAATTCCACGCTGGTCTGATTAAAAGTAAATAATAATCGGGACAACCGAGAGATCGGCCCCAGTTTCAATTCCACGCTGGTCTGATTAAAAGCGCAGCGTGAGTCTTCCCTGTGGCGTTTGCGCTCTGTTTCAATTCCACGCTGGTCTGATTAAAAGCCCTCTTTGAAGACTCATACGCCGAAAAAGAGCGTTGTTTCAATTCCACGCTGGTCTGATTAAAAGTAAATTAACGATCTGATCTTTCCGTGCCAATAGCGACGTTTCAATTCCACGCTGGTCTGATTAAAAGATTATGCGTGACCAGCTATATTGGTCATTCCGAGAGGTTTCAATTCCACGCTGGTCTGATTAAAAGTGCCGCCGGCACCACAGAATAAATCTGCTGCTTGGATGTTTCAATTCCACGCTGGTCTGATTAAAAGAATGATGATTGCTTTTATTACGCCGAGTGCATGTCTTGTTTCAATTCCACGCTGGTCTGATTAAAAGGATAACGCTCGCCCAGGCACAGGCAAAGCTTGATATGGTTTCAATTCCACGCTGGTCTGATTAAAAGTATACGTGGGCTTGGGATGGCGGTTGAATCTGACGAAGTTTCAATTCCACGCTGGTCTGATTAAAAGTCTTGGTCCGTGATGTTTCCACAAAGATCTATTGAGGTTTCAATTCCACGCTGGTCTGATTAAAAGCAGGAGGTCAATGATGAATTGTAACGGCCTTACCCCAGTTTCAATTCCACGCTGGTCTGATTAAAAGAGGACCGATAGTTTTCGCCATTAAGGGGTCTAACAAGAGTTTCAATTCCACGCTGGTCTGATTAAAAGAAAACAAAAGCCGATACAGTACAGACGGCAATGCAAGTTTCAATTCCACGCTGGTCTGATTAAAAGAAGTCCAGTCAAAAATTGTAGGCGTTTTGTATACCTTTGTTTCAATTCCACGCTGGTCTGATTAAAAGCTGAAGAACGATTAGAAAGGCATGTACGGCTTATGTTTCAATTCCACGCTGGTCTGATTAAAAGCTGAAGATCCGGACCAAGAAACCTGTATTGGTTGAGTTTCAATTCCACGCTGGTCTGATTAAAAGCCTGTGTCATTTTTTTCAAAAATTCTTAATTTTTTCGTTTCAATTCCACGCTGGTCTGATTAAAAGCTACTCGCAAGGCGCGGATGCTGCTCTCATCACGGGTTTCAATTCCACGCTGGTCTGATTAAAAGAGTCTTCTGGTTTCCATATTTGATGTTCCCATATCTGTTTCAATTCCACGCTGGTCTGATTAAAAGCGCCACAGCCAGATCCTCATCGTTATCTATAAAAAAGTTTCAATTCCACGCTGGTCTGATTAAAAGTCCTTCGTGCTCAGCCGTCCCATGGCATAGAGCAGGGTTTCAATTCCACGCTGGTCTGATTAAAAGCGGCAGACCTTTTTTGTGGTGCCGGAGGGACATCCACGTTTCAATTCCACGCTGGTCTGATTAAAAGAAGCAATCACAGCGGCACATGCAAGAGATGGTGTTAAGTTTCAATTCCACGCTGGTCTGATTAAAAGTTCGATAATCAAAACTGGTCTCTCCCAAAGATTATGTTTCAATTCCACGCTGGTCTGATTAAAAGACATTAGCTGAATCAGATAGCACTAATTTATATGACGTTTCAATTCCACGCTGGTCTGATTAAAAGAGACATCGACCTTGGAAGGTGTTGCAATTGAATATAGTTTCAATTCCACGCTGGTCTGATTAAAAGCTACCCGGTATCCAAGAGATTCCAGGGCCAATCTAAGTTTCAATTCCACGCTGGTCTGATTAAAAGGAACATTTGTCTGTAAATTCCATGCCTTCTGAAATCAGTTTCAATTCCACGCTGGTCTGATTAAAAGTACGAGCAGTACCCTGGATGCCATAGCCTACAGCCTGTTTCAATTCCACGCTGGTCTGATTAAAAGTGTTGGGTCCGGAGACCCCAAAAACGTATATTAAGGTTTCAATTCCACGCTGGTCTGATTAAAAGTTTTACGTCCTCAAATGGGGTCGCAACGACGTCGAAGTTTCAATTCCACGCTGGTCTGATTAAAAGTGGTGGGGAGTCTCCCTATTTTTGATCTGTTATCATCGTTTCAATTCCACGCTGGTCTGATTAAAAGCATTGCGGATACTGTGGATAATCAGGAAGTTATTGAGTTTCAATTCCACGCTGGTCTGATTAAAAGTTATGAGGATGATTAAACGATGATCTGTCCATACTGGTTTCAATTCCACGCTGGTCTGATTAAAAGCTTTGACGGTGGAACATAAAGACCTTGACGCATTGAGTTTCAATTCCACGCTGGTCTGATTAAAAGTGGAACCTTAAATTATGCGGATGTTTTCGCTGCCGGGTTTCAATTCCACGCTGGTCTGATTAAAAGAGGGGAAGATCCTGTCCTGACCGTCCGGATGTTGACGTTTCAATTCCACGCTGGTCTGATTAAAAGGCGTCACTGATCAAGATTTGATCAATGAGTTTTATGTTTCAATTCCACGCTGGTCTGATTAAAAGACTGGCCAGGATTGAGCACGGGCTCCGTAAATTTGGGTTTCAATTCCACGCTGGTCTGATTAAAAGCGCATTCAGCCCACCGGACGACCTCCACGATCCCGGGTTTCAATTCCACGCTGGTCTGATTAAAAGAATGAAATATCTGATTCAGGCAGGGCGTTTTTAAATGTTTCAATTCCACGCTGGTCTGATTAAAAGCACACAAAATTACAACCAGAGGAGATATGGACGTCCTGTTTCAATTCCACGCTGGTCTGATTAAAAGACTGATCGACGCTTTCAATATCAGCCGCAGTTAGACGTTTCAATTCCACGCTGGTCTGATTAAAAGTAGCCAGCTATCCCGGTCAATGGCCATGGACACCGATGTTTCAATTCCACGCTGGTCTGATTAAAAGGAAGCCGTGATTGAGCATCCAGGGTAAAGGTTCTGTGTTTCAATTCCACGCTGGTCTGATTAAAAGTTTTGATATGGGCGCCTTTATTTGGTAGGTGTTTTGGTTTCAATTCCACGCTGGTCTGATTAAAAGCTGTGATGGCACTATTGGTCTGGGCAGACGGGACCAGTTTCAATTCCACGCTGGTCTGATTAAAAGACTGTTTTTAAATAGCTTGTGCACCACTGGGCTTTATGTTTCAATTCCACGCTGGTCTGATTAAAAGCACCAATTATTAAGTAGTCGATACTCTTAATCAGAGTTTCAATTCCACGCTGGTCTGATTAAAAGTATCAGCGCATTGCGGAGTTGCTATAAGGCCAGACCTGTTTCAATTCCACGCTGGTCTGATTAAAAGTGGCCTGATATTCATAGCTGGTTGCCTGATTTTGGGGTTTCAATTCCACGCTGGTCTGATTAAAAGTAGCGGAGTGCATCACAATAATGATTGTCTTTATCTGGTTTCAATTCCACGCTGGTCTGATTAAAAGAGGACATAAGGAATGTACGTACATATTGTGCAAACGTGTTTCAATTCCACGCTGGTCTGATTAAAAGCTATGAGATCCATGGCGTGGTTGCGCTGGGCTGGCGGGTTTCAATTCCACGCTGGTCTGATTAAAAGTAGAACATGGCGCAGCTGCAACTGGGCAATATTTTGCGTTTCAATTCCACGCTGGTCTGATTAAAAGTGTTGAACGTCTCCAGGATGCAGGTGCTCATAAATTCGTTTCAATTCCACGCTGGTCTGATTAAAAGTCGGACGATGGTGAAAATAGTGAATCCCTGACGTTGATGTTTCAATTCCACGCTGGTCTGATTAAAAGGTGAATACCCCCATTTTTTTGTCGGCCAGACACAAAAGTTTCAATTCCACGCTGGTCTGATTAAAAGGCTCATTATACATCGTTACAGTCATGCGGTTCTGTTGTTTCAATTCCACGCTGGTCTGATTAAAAGCCAGAGCAAGCCATACTCTACATAGCCGACTGCACATGTTTCAATTCCACGCTGGTCTGATTAAAAGAAATTCATTAGGGACAAAAAACGCGAGTCTGGGAAAAGTTTCAATTCCACGCTGGTCTGATTAAAAGCTGCGACGTTTCGGACATCACAGACAAAAAACATATTGTTTCAATTCCACGCTGGTCTGATTAAAAGCCAAGAAGATATTATTGATGCCCTGCTCGATGCCCGGTTTCAATTCCACGCTGGTCTGATTAAAAGGGTGTTTTGCGGTAGTTTTGTTTGGGTTGTATCCTTTGTTTCAATTCCACGCTGGTCTGATTAAAAGCGAAGTGGCGGGTAACCTTGAAAAGGCAAGAGATCGAGTTTCAATTCCACGCTGGTCTGATTAAAAGAAGAATGGCTGGACTTGGGAAAGGTGAGGCAATGGCGTTTCAATTCCACGCTGGTCTGATTAAAAGCAGTGAAAACTACAATGCAGACTATGCCAAGTTCTGTTTCAATTCCACGCTGGTCTGATTAAAAGACATCCGGATTATTCAGCGTTCATGGGGTTAAACTGGTTTCAATTCCACGCTGGTCTGATTAAAAGAGAAAATCACGCCCCATGGTAAATTCGGGGAACTGGGTTTCAATTCCACGCTGGTCTGATTAAAAGAAAGCCAAAACGACCAGGAGAAACGCAAAAAAATAAGTTTCAATTCCACGCTGGTCTGATTAAAAGAAAACCAAAAAGCCCTTCATACCCTGCGGATCACCCGTTTCAATTCCACGCTGGTCTGATTAAAAGGCCCATGTCTTTGTCACGTACACGGTTCCCCATTATGGTTTCAATTCCACGCTGGTCTGATTAAAAGGTTGAATCGTCGGACGTTTTAGCGGCGTTTTATGGTGTTTCAATTCCACGCTGGTCTGATTAAAAGTTGGCTGCCCCCGGCTATGTGTGTTCGCCGCAGATGTTTCAATTCCACGCTGGTCTGATTAAAAGATCTGACGGTCTTCCATACTCTCTCACTTTTCGCAAGTTTCAATTCCACGCTGGTCTGATTAAAAGCCATTTTTTTCTTATTACTTTTCAAAAGGTTATGTCAAGTTTTCCTGAAATATTTCCGTCGACCGATGATCATGCCTTTTCCCAAGAAGAACGACAGAAAATAACAAAATCTACAAATTGTCAAAGATCGGAAGTTAGCTTCATATGAAATTATCAGTGGCATCCTTACCCAGACCGTGCACCTCCTTATCAAGCCATTTGCTATCCCGGCTTGAAAAATATATGACGGAATCGCAATTCGGATCGATGAGTTGAGTCACCTCCAATTTCATTTTTTCAAATTGTGCTTTTGTTAATTCCCCTTCAAAAACTGATTTTTGAATATGGATTAAATATTTTTTCATCAGCTTAAAGATTTTGTTGAGGGCACGACGGCCCTCTTTAGTTTCCGTATTGATATCGTAAATGGCTATAATGTACATATCACCACCACATTTTGAATCCGGAATAAGTGATTTCCCCGAGAATATGCTTGACGAGCTTATAACAATCCAAGCGAATCAACCGCTTATAAGAAACATTCTTTTTCAGAGTTTTATGTTTAATGGTTGTTCGCAGTCGCTCATCAAATTTTCTTAGAAATTTTTTCCGTCCCGATTCTTTGAGATAACAATGATTCACACTCTTATCGGCATCGTTCTCCGAAAGTTCCCCTTTATTCAGCATGGAAAAAATAAGGCGGTCTGCCAAAATAGGCTTGAATATCTCTGCAAGATCCAGGGCAAGGGAATACCTTCTGTATCCGGGTTCATGGAGGAAGCTAATGGTGGGGTCAAGCTGAGTCCTGTAAATTTCGGACAATACATTTGTATAGACAAGAGAATTGCCAAAAGAGATCACTGCGTTCATAAAATTATCCGGTGGATGGTAGACTCTTTTTTTGAAATCATAATCCTGCCTGATGATGTTGTTGTTAAATGCTGAATAATAAAGATCCCGGATATTACCCTCCAGTCCCATGATTTCCATGGGACTGGAGGCTTGGCACAACTTCTTTTTTAGTTCTTTGATGCTGCTGATCTGTTTTTCAATATCTCTGTCTCTGTTTTTGTAATAAGTCAAATTTGAAAGGATATTGGATGCGGCTGCATCCAAAAGTTTATGGGCAATCACCATCCGCTTTTCCGGATCGAGGTAGTGTGCAGCCTGCTGAACCGTGACGTGGCCTGACAGATAGACTTCCCTTGGGAAAAAGGAGCCGGAATAAAATCCGTAATAATTGAAGATATGAACCGGGATTTTATTCTGGGACAAAAAATTCAACAGCTTTGTATTTAAAGTATGTTCTCCGAATAAGTAAATTTCGCTGAGGTTCTCAATCGGCCTGTCTATTTTGTCCTCACTTGTTTCAATGCGAAGAGTATTGTCCTTCCGCTTAACGGTGGAGTTTGAAAAAAGATATAAAGGCTGTTTCACTGGACTCTCCTAAACATAGCAAAATTCAAAATATGCACATTTTTTACAAAAAGGTCTATTGATAACTTTTGGAGGTTGGACCTGATCAAGAATAATTTTCATCTCTTTAAAAATGTCTTTAAATGTCTGAGAATCAGCTTCAGTAAGGGATACGGACTCCTTTTTTTTCAGCTTTGGATAATCGATTTCTCCGGCGATGTTTTCAATCCCTCTCGACTTAAGCTGATACAAATAATATTTAACTTGCCAGATATGGGCTTTTTCTATTTTCCGGGATTTTTTAACTTCATGGATCACCCCTCTTTTATTGTCCATGAAATCAATTTTTATATTGCCGATTTCAATTTGCTTTTTCTTTCTGCCATAGGAATACTCATCAATGAGACGTCCCAACTGGACATATTCGTTTTCATTCTCAAAGGCGATATCCTTGGTAAAAAGCCAAAGTTTTCTTTTACAAACAAAAAAATAGTTGATCTGGGTTCCGGTATAATTGAGTTCGTGCAAATCCCCCTCCATCCAGAATGATCAGAGATGCTGCCCCTATTATTATTGAAAAACCGACTCGACACAACCGAATCCTGCGCTGTTTTTTTCTCCCCATCCACATTCATAGCCGATCTTAATCAGTTCCGGATCAGCATCTACAGTAAAAGGAGATTCCATTGCCTTGATTTTTATATGGTTTTTAAATTCAATCAGTTTGGATATACGACCGTTTTTCCCGGCGATATACTTATGGTCAAAGTTAAAATCAAAGGAATGATCATGGTTTGTATAAGGCGCATTGTTTAACGTCTCATACTTATTAATCAGATTTTTCTTTAAATTTTCAATAAAATGCCTTCTTTCAGAAGGAACCATATAGTTCAAAAAATGGGGCACCAACCGTCCCTTTTCATTTTGAATCATCGTTGAAACGGCAATGGGAGAGAGGCAGATAAATTTTTCCTTGCCGGAAAATTCAAAATCATCCAAAACATCCACAGACATGATGTCAAAAATGAGATTCTGCCCATTCAAATAAAGTCGCATTTTCCTGTTTGAGAATATTCCTAAAATCAGGTGCTTCATGCTTTTTTCCATAATGGTGGAAAAAACAAATTCAATTTCTTTTACCGCTTGAAAACCATTTTTGACTCTTTTTTTAGGAGTAAATCTAAGTTTTGAAAAAGTAAAAAATTTAAACAGCTTGTCAATACCGTCTTTGACATACCCCTTCCCATGGAGAAATTGGGAATAATCAGATGAAGATTCCCGAATCAACGCATACAAAGCAGCCTGGAGGGCGTGCTGATAATTAAAAGGGAAGAATGCCGGATGTTCTGTCACTGCCGTTATTTTGATGCGCAAAACAAGAGTTCTCCTTTATAGGCCATGAAAAGCAATTCCAATTCCATTAAATCTTTAGGGGCAAATTCAGCTTGAAGGTATTGGGTTGTCCCTTTTGATGTTTAATTTTCAGATAATTGAAAATTATATTTACATTTGATACTCGTAATCAAATGCCAGCATTTTTTCTGTTAAAAGTTTTTGTGCGTTTTCCATTGCATCCGGAGATTCAGAAGTGGTGATAAAATATCCACCAGCAGCAAGTCCCACAAACAGATCAACACCATTCATATTTTCTTCGATAATGGGAATGGCTTTTTTATCATTTTCTTCACTTAATTTTGCCCTGATGCTTCCTGCAATTTTGTTGGCATCCTCACTTACGGAAACGGCCAGAGTTTCCATCAAACTGAACGTCCTTGATTGATTTGAAGTGATACGCCAGTTAATGATGGCTTTTGCAATGGCAGGTATTAATTTTTGCCTGACCGATTCCGGTGCAACAAGGCATGAGCCAAATATATTCTCAGACTCAATCCAGCCATTTTCCTTGAGTGCATTTTCCGTTTTCTGGGTTATTTCCGGTTCATACTGATTCAAGCTAATGCAAAAAAGACGTCTCAAATCAATGGCCATGTCCTGAACAAATAATCCGGTGGCCCTTTTATTATCCGGTATCCATTTTCTGATCAGGCTTCTGTCCTTGTCTTCAATCAAGGCAATCACCTCTTCTTTGGAAAGAATATTATTATCTGGGCCTCTTACGATGACATTATTGTTTGACCGGTTGCTACGGTCAAATGTGATATTTTCACGTTCAACACCTGCAAGAAGCGGGTGTAAAGCTCTCATGGCTGAGATAGAGAATGGGCTTCTGCGCTTGAGGGTTTTTTCTTTCCCCCCCTTGGCTGCCTTCATCCAACCGCCAATCAGCTGGTCAAAATGGGAAGGGTCACATGTACCGAAAACCTCTCCTTCAGTAATCTCTTTCTTTTTTGTCACATCAAACAAAAAAGTGGTTGGAGCTGGAGTTTCGTTTAATAAGCCTGCCAGAGTGTCTAAAATTGATCGTTTAATCTGCTGGCCACTGGAGTAGGGAACCATTTTCGAAAACTGAGGGTCATAATATGTTTTTTGGCCGTCGGCAACGCAGAATACGGTATGTTCTGCCCTTTTCAGAGTTCTGATATATATCGTGTGCATAATTTTTCCCTATATTAAAATTTAATTAGTTGACTCTTTCTTGATAGGCATAGTCAAAACGGAGCAGGACAACAAAATATCCAAAATCCTCCGATGTCATCAAATGCACTCTGTTTTTCAGCTCATTCAGGAGATCCAGATATTCATTCTGAACATCATTTACCACCTCCGCCAAGGCATCAATGAATTTTTTCTTTGTCATGCCCAAAAGTAATTGTTTTTCAATCAGGTTCTTTCTGTCATTTTTATTGCCTTTTTCACGGTAGGCGTGAAGTGCCTTTGCGACCTCCTCCGTGTAATCCAGCATCTCTTCTTTGTTTTTTGTAAGCATAGCAACCAACCATGTTTTATAGGTTCTAAATAGTATTACGGTTTCATGATCTTTCTTTGCCGCGTTTTCTTTTCGAAATAGATATTCTTCTTGAGATTCTCCCTTTTTTTGTGCGGGAACCTTTTTCTTTTTAAAGTTCGGAATCTCGCCATGTATAAAATATTTCTTTAAGTCTTTCGGCTGCAGGGCATGCAGGCCGATGGAGCCTAATTCACATGCCCGTTTTATATGAACACCGAACAGCTCTTCATATGTTTTGCTATCTTTGACTGCACTGTTTTCACTAAACAGCAATTTGTAATACGTTATAAGGGTTTGTGCCTGTTTAAGATGAAATGGAAAGAACCCTAATGTTTTATTGGTTTGCCCAAGGCTGAATACATAGCCGGTCAAAATTTGATCAGGAAAAGTTTTGGAAAGACTAAAAAAAAGACTGCTCCACTTTATTGTATTGATGGAAACAGTGTCTTTTTCGTGTTGAAAAAACTGAAACCGTTCCAATGTGGAAAAATCAGTTTTAACCCGAAGTTTTTTATTGTAATAATAATTAATCCACTGACCATTCCAACTGTTAATTTTGTTTGGAGCAATGTTGTCTAAAGCCGGATCGTTAAGAAATTTTCGATATATCTGCCATCCATCGTAAATATTCAGCAATATGTCAGGTTCATTAAGAAAAATACAATATCCCCCTGAAATACCCATCCCCAGCCCGGCAGAAATCCATGACAGATAAACATCTTGTTCTTCTGTCGACGGCTGAATATCGCTGACAAGGCCTGATGTTGTTGCAAATTCTTTTGTCTCTGACGCAGGAAATCCGATGGCTACGCTGGCATCCCTATCCCCGGCCCTAATTTTTTCAGCCAAATTGTTTAACTTCTCAATCCGATCTTCCTTTGTCAAAAGATGCGGTTTCTGACCCTTTTTCATTTGTACAAATGGTGAATTTGTATGCCAAAGCATATACTTGGGATGATCAAAAAATAGGGGAAAAAACTCTTTTTCAAAGAACTCCCTGGCTGAATAAGTTCTGTCATATCTTTGATTAAATGCTGCTAAAAATGTTTTGCCGATTGTTATGGAATACATAATAAACTCTTTTTAAATGAAATTTAAATCTGAGCGGTCAGCTTCCGCTCTTGCCATATCCAGGCCTTTTTCTGTTGTGTAGGCAGCGTCTGGAATAATAAATGGATCGTTCCCTGCCGGTAATGGAGGAAAATTTTTGACTGAATAATAGCGAACCGGAATTTCCAGCATCATCTGTTCTTCAAAAGATGCTTTTTTATAAGCATTGCAATCTGAATTCATAATTGCGCTTACGCTGTCGATATCCAGAAGATCGAGCAAAATCGAACTGTGATTATGGGTCAGCATGGGCAGGTTCCATGTCCCATCTTTTTTAAATGCCAAATGGGTTTCAATATCCGTGACATCAAAATCAGGGTAAACATGATCAATTTTTTCCTGATATTCGGCTTCGTGAAGGATTTGATCATGAACCAGAATTTCAAATGTTTTTTGTAAAATTTCAAGTTCATAGGGCCTTGCGTCTTTTTGTTCCTCCGGTGGAGCGATGATATAAACAGGCTTATGGGTTCCGATGGTTGACGAATTCCTTTTTCTGTTAATTCGTCCGAATCTCTGGATCAAGGAATCAATGGGGGCTGTTTCGGTAATCATCAAATCAAAACTGATATCCAGACTGACCTCAACAACCTGTGTTGAAACCACAATACAGGGGCCTGACGATGTGTTGAATTCACCAGTAAAATTTCCATCAGCATCCAATCCTATCAGTCTTACCTCTTTCTCCTGCCGATCCATACGTTTAAAACGACTGTGGATGAGCATTGAGGGAACTTCAGGATATTCTTCTTTTACAACTTCAAAAATCTTTTGTGCTGAATCAACACGGTTGCAGATAAGCAGAATTTTTAAATTCTCTTCAAAGACCCTGTCAATTTGAAAAAAAGCATCTTCCCATGAACCTAATTTAAACAGCCTGTGCCGGTCAAATTTATTCAGCTCCTCCTGATCAAGGCTGACTTCGGATACGAAATTTTTTCCCAGAATATCAATGATCCGATGATACAAAACAGAGGGCATTGTGGCGGTTCCGATATGAATTCTGCATCCGATAAAATGAAGAACTTCAACAATTTTCAGGACAATGGATTTTGAAATATTGTTATACGTATGGATTTCATCCAGAATAATGTCACACCCCTTTAAATCCTGAATCAACGATTCAAATCCCCTGGTGGCAAAAATAATTGCCGCCAGTTGATACGGTGTTAAAATTTTAATACTTGATCCCACCAGTCTCTGGAGCACAATATCCTCATGGGAATCACGATTGGCAGGAATTTTAGATGCAGAATGGAGCAGACGGATGTCAAGATCGGGATTCGTTCTTTTTAGATCTGACTTTACCCGATTAAACATGGCGTTGATGGATGCCTGGAAAGGCAATGTATAAAACACCCGTCCCCGGCATCTTCTGAAGAGATAATCGGTCTTCCCTGCCCCGGTGCATGCCACAACCATGGTATGCGGTTTTTCAGATCCGGCATTTTTTAAAGACAAGGGGTAAAGATCGGATTCCCGGTCATAAAAATTCAGTACAGGCGGAATAAAGGTTTTTTCAAGATAGATTGGGGTGTTAGATGACAGGGCAGAGGCAAAATGATCTGCTGACATTAAAAGTCCCCGCCAGCCTGAGTATCCGTTTTCATAAATCTTTTCTTCGCAGAATTCTTTGACTTTCAGATAGTTTTTTCTTGCCTCATCAATGGAGATCTCTTTAGAGGAAACACCGAAACATGAGAGAATTTTTAAAGCATCATGTTTCCAATTATCCCAATCCTGAATATGGGACTCAAAAACCTCTCCCTCATGCTCCTCAAGATCAAGAAGGCCCTTATATTTAATATCTTCTTCAATTGGTTTGTGGTGGGCAATGATCATTTCCATAAGGGGCGGATGGAACTCTTCTTGTATCAGGGAAAGAAAAAAACAGGAGGCAATTTCATGACGAAACGTGGATTGCCCTGGTTTATACCTGGAGACAAGCCTTTTCTGAAAAATCGGACTGGCTTTTCCAATATCGTGAAACACTGCACCCAGGCCTGCGATTTCAACATCAAAATTTAAGCATGATGCAAATTTTTTGATTGCTGAATTCACCTGAAACAAATGATCATAAAGGGAGGTTCGTTCCGGAAGCCCTTTGGCTTTTATATGAGGGCAGGTATCCATCAACATATATGCTTGACCGGGTTGCCCACCACTTTGAGCCATCCGTACATGGGGCGGTTTTGATCAAATCGGTTGTAACCCACTAAAAAGGATTGATCGCTTTTTTCAAAGATTAGCTCAAACCCGTAAAACATATCGTCCATTGTGTCAAAATCCGCTTCAGAGGCTTCAATGACGGCTTTCACAGGAAATAAAATGTCCTCATTCCGGCAAAGGCAGATATGTTGCTGCGCTGCAAGCTCTGCATCTTTTCTTTCCTCAAAGCCAAGATACAGATTCGGCTCTATCAATACTCCCCGGATGATGATGGAACTTTTTCGAAAAAAATAATTACTCTTTTTGTTCCAGCCCCGGGGCTGTATTTGTTCCTGTTGATGGGAAATTTGCTTATACGATAGCCTGTGCCTCTTGATTTTATACAATCCAAAAGGCTTTGATAGAAGTTCCGGGAAAAATTTTCTTTCAATGCCGGCAATTATAGATGGCGTTAGAAATTGCTGGCTTAATGTTTCACTGTCCCGGACTGCGGTCCATGGTTTGATAAATCCGAAAGAACCGGTAAAATTTACGAAAAACATGATCAAAGAGAACCTTTTCTCTATTTGTTATGAATGAGTGGAACTGAAAAATATTTACGTTATTAATGTTTAATAATAGTGAATCAATGTTCACAAAGCCTTTTGATTATAACATACATTTCTATATGTCAAATATAGTCCAAAGACAACAATTAAGTTATAATTTTGGGATTGATCACAACCTATGCCACCATGGGGATGCAGGCTTGCGTTATTAGCACTTTCGTTTAAATTCACCTTGAAACACAGGTTATTGCCAAAATCACAATAACACAAAACTGATCCCGTTGGTCCACCAATTATGGCGAGTGTCCAAAGCGATGATTAAGCCCTCTAAATGCAACAAATACCGCTCTTGAACCAAGATCTGATATAAAAATTAACACATTATAATCAGGCCAGACGTTTAGCCTGTCGCAACAAAGTTAAAATAAATGGAACTATTTGAGATTAAAGGGAATTAAAGCACATCTAAATACAAAAAGACCTTGAAGTGAATATCCTTTATCTGGTATGGTAATTTTTTTATATCATAACATGTCAACCACTCATACCGGGACATACCTGAAATGGCAAAGTCCCCTTCAAATTAAGGATTCTGTGAATTGGAAAAAAACATAGCCCTGTTGCCGGGTGACGGCATCGGACCGGAAGTGATGAAAGAGGCGGTGAAGGTACTGGATGCCGTCTCAAAAAAATTTAACTTCACCCTGAACTACCAATCAGCTGACGTGGGGGGTTGCGCCATTGACAACCATGGTACGGCCCTGCCCGCCTCCACCTTGGCCATTTGCGAAAACAGCGATGCCATTTTGTTCGGTTCTGTGGGAGGGCCCAAATGGGAAAATCTGCCACCGGCCCAGCAACCGGAACGGGCCGCCCTGCTCCCCTTGCGGAAACATTTTGGCCTTTACTGTAATTTGAGACCGGCCAAAGTGTTTAAATCCCTGGCATCGGCCTCCCCATTGAAACCGGAAATCGTTGGAGACGGATTTGACATTCTGTGTGTTCGGGAACTCACCGGCGGGATCTATTTTGGCCAGCCCAAGGGAAGAGAGGGGGAAGGCCCGGAAGAAAAAGCCTTTGACACCCTGGTCTACTCCCGGTTTGAAATTGAGCGCATCGCCAGAAAAGCCTTTGAAGCCGCCAGAAAAAGACGGAGTATCGTTACCTCCGTTGACAAGGCCAATGTCCTCTTTTCCATGGTGCTGTGGCGGGAGGTGGTGGTGGAGATCGCCAAGGAGTATCCCGATGTCACCTTGAACCATATTTATGTGGACAATGCCACCATGCAGCTGGTGAAAAATCCCCATCAGTTTGACGTCATGTTGTGCGGCAACATGTTTGGTGACATTATCTCCGATGAGTGCGCCATGATCACAGGTTCCATGGGACTTCTGGCATCGGCCAGTCTCAATGAAGATGATTTCGGACTATTTGAACCTGCCGGCGGATCGGCCCCGGACATTGCCGGACAGGGCATTGCCAATCCCATTGCCCAAATTTTATCAGCAGCCATGATGCTCAAATACAGCCTGAACCTTTCCGATGCCGCAGATGCCATTGTGGAGGCTGTGGCAGCAGTTTTGGACCAGGGCATTTACACCGCAGACCTCACCCGGGACCCGGCCTCGGCTGTGGGCACCGCTGAAATGGGCGATGCCATTGTAAAGCACCTGGCCTGAAACCCTCCCTAACACCCGGGCCTGCAGTGTTGGGCTCGCTCGTTACTCAATGATCAAATTGCTTTTTTATGGACCATTGACAAATGGGGGAAGAGTCAAGCTCGGGTTATGGGCATTGGCTGTTATATTTTTACCCCTTCCCCAAAAAAAGAAAACCGGAACATCCCCATAAAGGGGGTGTTCCGGGCACGGAAAAACAAAGCCATTTGTTGTGGACAACAACTTGATAGGATACAATACGTTGGAAAAAGTCCATCCGCAGGATGCTAAGTTCATCCGTTTGAAAGCGTTAATCCAGGATCATTTCCAGAACTTTTCCATTCTCTTTCTCAAACCGTCACGGTAGGCATCCCAATCCTTGATCTCATTGGTGGCAAGGCCCTCGTCCATGGCAGCCTTGGCAACGGCAACGGCTTCGTACTCAATGACCCGGGGATCAAAGGGCTTGGGAACGATGTACTCTTTCCCGTAGGAGAAGGATTTTCCCCCATAGGCTTTTTTCACGGACTCGGGAACGGGTTCCCTGGCAAGTTCTGCCAATGCCTTGGCCGCAGCCACTTTCATGCCCTCTGAAATCTTGGTGGCACCCACATCCAGGGCACCGCGGAAGATAAAGGGAAAGCCCAGCACATTGTTGATCTGGTTGGGATAATCAGACCGGCCCGTGGCCATGATAACATCATCCCTGGCAGCAATGGCATCTTCATAGGCAATCTCAGGATCAGGGTTGGCCATGGCAAATACAATGGGATCCTTGGCCATGGTTTTCAACATATCCTGGGTAACCACATCCTTTTGTGACACACCAATAAAAACATCGGCGCCCACCATGGCTTCTGCCAGGGTTCTGGCTGCGGTGTTCAAGGCAAAGATCTCTTTATATTTGTTCATGCCGGCTTCACGGCCCTTGTAAATCACGCCCTTGGAATCGCACATGGTGAGATTTTCATATTTTACGCCCATGGAGACAAAGAGTTTTGCACAGGAGATACCGGCGGCACCGGCACCATTGAAGACAACCTTTAACTCATCCATTTTTTTACCGGTGATGTCAGCGGCACTGATGAGGCCGGCGGTACAGATGATGGCGGTGCCGTGCTGATCATCATGGAAAACAGGAATGTTGCACAGATCAATGAGGGTCTCTTCAATTTCAAAGCATTCCGGGGCCTTGATGTCTTCCAGATTGATCCCTCCAAAGGTGGGCTCCATGGTTTTAACGATGTCAATGATCTTCTTGGGATCTTCGGTGTCAAGCTCTATATCAAACACATCCACATCGGCAAAGCGTTTGAACAAAACGCCCTTTCCCTCCATAACCGGCTTGCTTGCCAGTGCTCCCAGATTGCCAAGACCGAGGATGGCTGTTCCATTGGAAATCACTCCTACCAGATTCTGTCGGCTGGTGAAGGTTTTTGCACATTCAGGGTTTTCTGCAATGGCTTTCACCGGAAGGGCCACACCCGGCGTATAGGCCATGGAGAGATCATCGGCTGTCTGGCATGGTTTGGTGGGCATTACCTCAATTTTGCCCGGCACCGGAGAAGAATGATAACTGAACACATCATTTTTAAAATCCGTCATCGGGCACGCTTCTTTGTACATAATAGACATTTCCTTGTAAAAGTTAATTGTGATTACGAAAAAATGGTGTCCTGCAAAAAAGACTGCCGAACATGGCAGAGCGGTTAAGAAGAGCACCGTCTTTATGATTTTTAAATGGAGTCATACCTCCCTTTTTGTTTTTTTCATTGCACGCAGGAGCTCTAATAGGCACAAGACACCTGCTTTATCAATATGTTTTTAATAAATGTTATTGATGACTCCCGGCACCGAAAATCCCATTGGCCATACGACATGGCCGTTTTTAAACGTCATTGGACTTCCCATGTTGTGGCAAATAATAATCTTTATGGCGGACAAATCAATAAGGAGCCATCATTATTTGAACCGCTGTAGCGGTCATAACATCTTTTCATGGATTATACCATGGGATATTTCATGAAATATCCCATAATTATCATTATACCTTTCCGATCCTCTACTGGGCCGTTACCAGTGCCCACTGGGGGATGATGCTGGGATCAATGGAAAACACGGCAACTCCGAAGACCAGAAAAACCGCCGTTATCACCACCACACCAATACAATTGATGAAAAGGCCTGCCCGGACCATCTCAATCATCCTGATCCGCCCGCTGCTGAAAACAATGGCATTGGGAGGCGTTGCAATGGGCATCATAAATGCGCAGGAGGCAGACAGAGTGGCTGGAATCAGCAGCATTAAGGGGTTAATTTTCATGGCCACGGCAATGGAAGAGAGAATGGGCAAAATCATCTGGGTGGTGGCTGTATTGGATGTCAGCTCCGTTAAAAAGGTCAGGGTTCCACAAATGCTGGAAATCATGGCCATTGAGCTGGTCCCCTCCAGGATCTGCAATTTATTGCCGATAAAAGCGGAAAGCCCTGAAGTCTGAAAACCCTTTGCCAGGGCAAAACCGCCGCCAAACAGGAGAATAATTCCCCAGGGCAGTTTGGTAAAGACATCGGCATCCAATATGGTGGGGGTATCGGCATCCTTCCGTGTGGTGGGCAGAAAAAACAGCGTAACGGACAGGGCAATGGCAACGGTGCCGTCATCCACCATTCCCTTAAAGGGGAGCAGGGAGGCCCACCCCGGTACCACGGCAAACCCAAGGTTAAGGTCTTTTCTGAAAATCCACAAGAGAGCTGTCAGGGCAAACACCATCAACACCTTTTTTTCCTCCGCAGAGATGGGGCCAAGAGCCGTGTACTCCTTTTCAACAACTCCCTGGTCCACCCGTACATGGGCCGGTGTTCGATAAAACACCTGGGTGAGCAGCAGCCAGATAATCATAATCATGATAAAAGCCAAGGGCAGTGCCATGACCATCCAGGTGCCAAAGGAGATGGCCGGGGCCGTGGGAAACAGCTGCTGAAAGGTGCGGGTGAGTACCAGGTTCGGCGGTGTTCCCACCAGCGTGGCAGCCCCGCCCATGGATGCGGCATAGGCAATCCCCAACAGCAACGGCAGGGCAAAGGTCTTGGCCTCCTCCTTGCCGAATTGCTCTTCCATCTTTAATACAATGGACAACGCAATGGGAAGCATCATCACGGCGGTGGCCGTATTGGAGATCCACATGGAGAGAAAGGCGGAAGCCATCATAAACCCAAAGACAATGCGGGCAGGCCCACCACCAATGGTTTTCACCACAAAAAGAGCGATGCGCTTGTGTAGATTCCATTTTTCCATGGCAAGGGCAATGAGAAATCCCCCCATGAACAGAAAAATGGTGCTGTTAAAATAGACCGAGGCGGCGGCATTTCCCTTCATGATGCCTAAAAGCGGGTAGCAGATCACCGGCAAGAGAGAGGTGGCTGCCAGTGGGATGGCCTCTGTTACCCACATGACAGCCATAAGTACAGCCACGGCAGCCATGCGTGATACTTCAGGGTGGGCCGGATCAAGGTCCATCATCCATGCCAGCAAAAAAAGTAGCGGCCCCAGTATCAGGCCACTTAATTGAAGTTTTGAACGATTGTTGAGTACGTAGGGCGCCATGGGTAACCTCCGGTATTGGGTTCTGTGCAATAAGTTCTTAGGTTTTATATTCCGAATATCTGATCCGGATACGGGTTTTTCTTTTTTCCTTGCTTCATGAAGGGCTTCAAGGACCTTGGCAGATGCTGTTGTTTCCAGAGAATCCGGCTTGCCATGATCCTGGAATCCAACAGGAGTCTTTCTATTTGTGGACAGGATGCAAAGGGTGTACCATTCTCCTTTTTGGAAAAAGAATAATGGCATTCATCCAGGGGGACATCTGGTATTCAAAGGATTCTCAGGGATCAAAGAAGAAGTTGCGGCAAAGGCCACAGGCAATGCAGACGTTTATAGAAGACCAAAATCCACCGACCAAGGGCGGATTTCCGCCGTCATATCATCCATATAACTGCCACGGGCAGACCGCATTGGGGGCCTGGGTTCGCCCACAACGAAGCTTGAAAGAATGTTAGGATCGCCTACTCTTTCATATAAACGGGCATGTCCTGCCGGACACAACAAATATAGGGTCGTAGACGCGGAGCCAAATGGTATTATACCGCCGCCCCCCCGACGGGCAATGGGCCCGGACCGGAACTGTAGACAGCTCAATTGTCCGGTTCCTATTGCCCATCGGGGGGGCGGCTCTGCTGAGGTTGCCTTGGAGGCTGCCTTTTCATATAACATACATGGCAGAAAAAACTGCCACAACGAAAAACGAAAGTCCTTTAATTCCAGCACATTGGTGAGACTTTCATATAAACCTACATGGCAGAAAGACCTGCCACAACGAAAAACGAAAGTCCTTTGATTCCAGTATATTGGTTGGACTTTCATATAAAAACTTGATCATCGTCTGGAAACATATTAATGTACGATGACAGTGTGGCTACGCCCACCACCATTAAGTGATTGATATTGCATGGAAGCACCCCTGTCCCATTCACTTCCAATTTTCTCGGTACGGTGGTCTTTTTTTTGCATCGCCCCATGCCATGGAAGATAATAAGAAAAACATGCGAAAAATGAAGTTCGGCATTTTAAAAAAATTTCTGGCAGGATTTCTGGTGCTCTCCCTGGTACCCATGATGGTGTTGGGAATTTACACCTGGGTGCAGATGAACCACGTGGTGGAACTTCTGGTGGAGAGCAGCCGCACGGCATTGACCCAGACCTCCATGTCCCTTCTCCAGGCCCGGTCCGGGGCCATTGCCACCCAGGTGGAGCAGTTTCTGGATGCCGTGGTAAGCGATCTGAACATGCTGGCCACCCTGCCCCCGGACCCCGAAATTTACACTGGTTTTTACCAGGTCCACCATCGAACCATCTGGATTCCCACAGAAGATCCACTGGATACAGCGGGAATAAAACGCACCATTCCCCTTTATACTGAAATCTCCTTTGTGGATCCCAACGGCCACGAACGGATTCTCATCCGGGAGGGTCAGGCCATCGCCTCATCAAGGGATCTCTCCACCCCCTTTTTAAGCCGGTTTGGTCGGGAAGATTTTTTTGAAAAAACCATGGCCATGGCGGGAGATGCGCCCCAGGTCTCCCATCTTATGGGGTTTCATGTGGCAAAACCGACACCACCAACGGGGGTGAATCCCCTTTCAGACACTGCTCCGCCCCCCCGATTAGCGGAAAAGAAAGCCTTTTCAGGCATCATCCGATTTTCCCGGAAGGTGTACGATCACGGCAGGCTTATGGGTGTGGTCTCCCTTGCCTTGGACCACAGACATCTCATGGAGTTTACCCAGCATGTGCAGCCCTTCGGCAACGACAAAGTGCTGATCCCGGACTATTTCAGCGGCAATTACGCCTTTATATTTGACGATCAGGGATGGATGATCACCCACCCCAAACCCTGGGATATCAGGGGAGTGGATGCCACGGGGGCACTGCCGGACCCCGCGTTGCCATCCTACCGGAAAAGAGAGATCCAGACAGGTCGGCAGCCCTTCAACCTGCTCCATGTCCCCTTTGTCCATGAGAACTACGCCACCATTGCCCGGCAGGTGATTCAGGGCCTTTCCGGGGTTCAGCAGACCTCCAGCGTGGGCGGAGTTCCCCGCATCCTTGCCTACGCTCCCATCAAATTCAATCTGGGAGAGTACCGTAACACCGGCTGTTTCGGTGGTGTCACCCTGGGGGTACAGACCGGCCGATTCCACAACACAGTGAACAGCACCTCCGTCACCATCCGCGCCATTTTAAAAAAAATTGCCCATAACTATCTGCTGCTGATTGTTTTTACCGCCCTTGTGGTGGCCACCGTGGCCGTGGTCCTCTCCCGAACCTTTACCCGGCCCATCCGTCTGCTCTCCAGTAACATGGGTGAAATCAGCCGGGGCAACTATGATGTGGACATTGACATCCACAGCGGAGACGAGCTGGAAAGCCTGGTCCAGGAGTTCCGATCCATGGGGCAGAAACTGAAACACAACGAACAGACCCTGGTGAAATCCCTCACAGACCTGGAAAAACAGGCTCAGATGCTCAACAGCATCTTTGCCAATATGCTGTCAGGGCTCATGGTGTTTGATAAAAACGGAAAAATTCTGTCGGCCAACCCCAGGGCGGCCCAATTTTTCAAGCAGACCCGGAAGGAGATCATCGGCGGAAACATCACAGCGCTTCTGTCCCCCTACCCTGCCTGGCTAGAATTGATCCGCAACCATACACCTGGCACCCGCCAGCAGGCCGTTCCACTGGATATCAAACGCCCGGACACCAGCGACCTGCACATTGAAACCGCCATGGCCTCCTTATTAAATGGAGCGTCCGGGGACAGCACCTCCACCCTGCTCATCTTCCGGGACGTCACCCGGCGCAAAAACATGGAAAAGCACATTGCCCGGTCGGACAAGCTGGTCTCCTTGGGGATTCTGGCTGCGGGCATTGCCCATGAGATCCGGAATCCTCTGACGGGGATCACGCTGATGCTGGATGACCTCCATGACCGCATTGCCAATCGCACCAGTGACCGGCTGTTGATCCAGCGGGCCCTGGAAGAGATTGAAAAACTGGAAAACATCGTCAACCGACTGCTGGATTTTGCGGCCAAACCCGGTCACTCCCCCACCCTGGAGGACATCAACCAGGTGATAGATGACACCATGTTTTTTGTCTCCAAGCAGTGCCGGAAACAGGGAGTCACCCTG
Source organism: uncultured Desulfobacterium sp. (assembly GCA_963668575.2). GTDB lineage: Bacteria > Desulfobacterota > Desulfobacteria > Desulfobacterales > Desulfobacteraceae > Desulfocicer. The sequence continues at coordinate 5,418,321 of OY764894.2, forward strand.
AACCGGGAACCCGGGGAGAACCTGCCTCGCATTCATATGGACCGGGAACGCATCCGCCAGGCCATCATCAACATTGTGCTCAATGCCCTGAATGTTCTGGAAAAAGGGGGAACCATCACCATCTCCACCAGCCTCTCCCGGGAAGAATCCGGAACGGTTCTCCTGCTCTCCATTGCCGATGACGGCCCGGGCATTGCCAAGGAGAACATGGATCTGATCTTTGACCCGTTCTTCAGCCACAATCCCGAAGGCTTTGGTCTGGGGCTCTCCATCACCCATACCATTGTGGAGGAGCATGGCGGTAAAATAACGGTGGAAAGCACCCCGCACCAGGGGGCCTGCTTTACCATCCATCTGCCAGTAGTATAAAAAATTACTTAAAGGAGGAGGCAATTCCTTCCCTGGGCCAAAGTTCCAGGGATTTCCTTGCCGCCATTTTTATGAAAAAAATTCTTGTTGTGGATGATGAGGCCATCATCCGGGAAAATTTGCACCGCATCCTCACCGAAGAGGGGTATGATGTATCCACCGAGGCCTCGGGACAGGCAGGCCTGAATTTCATGGCCGCCACAGATGTGGACATTGTGCTCCTGGACCTCAATCTCCCGGACATCCACGGCCTGGATGTGCTGAAACAGGCAAAAACACTGGATCCGGATCTGCTGGTGATCATCATCACCGGTTACGCCTCCATTGAATCGGCGGTAAAAGCCCTGAAGATGGGGGCCTATGACTACATTAAAAAACCGTTTAAAGCCGATGCCATCAAGTTAATTCTGCGTCTGGCCATGGAGACCAGCCAGCTAAAACAGCAGGTGGGAATTTTAAAAAAGAGCCTGAACCTGCCGGATAGACTGGACATTGTGGCTAAGAGTCCCCAGATGCAGGCCATTGTTGCCCAGTCCCGGGAGGTGGCCCAGCATGAAAGTGCCAATGTGCTTATCACCGGCGAAAGCGGCTGCGGCAAAGAGGTGGTGGCCCAGACCATCCACCATGCCAGCCCCCGCCACGACATGCCCATGGTGATCATCAACTGTGCAGCCCTGCCTGAAAACCTCCTGGAAAGCGAGCTATTCGGCCATGAAAAAGGGGCGTTCACCGATGCCGTGAAAAAGACCAAGGGGCTGTTTGAAATGGCCGAAGGGGGCACGGTATTTCTGGATGAGATCGGAGAGATGCCCATTCAGCTCCAGGCCAAACTATTAGGGGTACTGGAACGCAGGCAATTCCGGCGCATCGGCGGCAACCGGGACATCAAAACCGATGTCAAAATCATTGCCGCCACCAACATTGATCTGAAGCAGGCCATTGCCGAAAAAAAATTCCGTCAGGATCTCTATTATCGCCTCAGCGTCTTTCCCATCCACATCCCGCCCTTGCGGGAACGACCCGAGGATATTTCCGCCCTTGCCATGCTGTTCCTGGAAAAGTTTGCCCGGCAGTTTCACAAACAGTTCACCACCATTGATGACAACGCCCAAACCCGGCTCCTAAAATATCCCTGGCCCGGCAATGTGCGGGAGTTAAAAAATGTGTTTGAACGCATCTGTATCATGCACAACAACGATATTTTAGGGTTGAACCACCTGCCGTCGGAAATTGAAGATGCCCCTCCGGCACCGGATGCCTTTGTGGAGATCCCGGATGAACTTTACGATCTGGAGTCCGTGATTGAGGAGGTAACCATCCGTATGGTACACAAGGCCCTGGAAAAAAGTGACGGCAATACCACCCGGGCGGCCCAGCTGCTGGGCATTCCCCGGGGAACGTTGCGATACAAGATCGACAAACTTAAAATTCAGTAGCACTCACTCTGGTTCCTCACTTCCTGCGGGGCACTGTCCCCCGCAGGTTTTCATCTTTCCTTCCCTGTAGGTCTCCCATATTTTTTTAATGCCCTATTCCCCAGGTTACATCTCGTTACAGAAAACTACAATTTTCTTTTCCAACCCTGATCACCCTGTTTTTGATTCCTGTCCTTTACTTGTGCATGGAAGATATGAAAAAATGGAGGCCATGGCATATGAGATTTAAGCGGTTGAGAACAAAATCAAATATTGGAATGGAAAAATGCCCCGCAAAATTCGAGTTCTGATCGTTGAAGACGATATCAAGCTTTTAACCTTAATCCGGGAATACCTGAGCTCCCAGGGGTATGAGGCATCCGGCGAAACCCGGGGAGACCGGGCACCGGACAGGATTTTCAAGGAGACACCGGACCTTGTAATCCTGGATCTCATGCTTCCCGGGCTTGACGGCCTTTCGGTCTTAAGAAGCGTAAGGAGCCGGTACAAGGAGCCTGTGCTGATTCTCACGGCCAAAGAGGACGATATGGACCAGGTGGCAGGCCTTGAAGCCGGAGCGGATGATTACGTGAAAAAGCCCGTGGTACCGAGGGTCCTGCTGGCCAGGATCAGGGCCTTGCTCCGACGGAAAAATATTCCCTTTCAGGTAGGGGAAAACGTTAACGGGGAAGCTGCCCGGGATCGCCTTGAGTTCGGCAGTCTTCTCATTGAGAAGACCTCAAGGAGGGTCGGGCTGGATCGCGCGGAGATCGAACTTTCCACCTCCGAATTCGACCTGCTGTGGTATCTGGCAAAAATTTTTTGGATATCCTTCATATATCCCCAAAGTAACTTTACACTTTTTAGGGAATGATTCCCCCCCAATGGGGGTATCTCTCCAACAAGCGCAAAGTGAAAGATAAAGGATGCCAATTTTTAAAATCGAAAAAAATATCAAAACCAAAGAGGATAGAATATGCCTTATCTTTACGCAATGGGAGCCATTCTCTGCTGGGCCAGCCTTCCGGCGGCCATTGGCTCCGGCCTGAAAGGACTGAGTGTTCCCGCTCTTCTGGGCATCAGCTTCACCAGTGCAGCCCTGTTTTTATACGTAAAAGACATGCTGATCAGCAGGAGCTGGAAAATCCATTTCCCCGGACTCAAGCCCAGCCTTGTTGGGGTGTGGGGCATTTTTGTCTACCATGCCGTCTATTACAAGGCCATGGAGATGGCCCCCCTGGCTGAAGGAACCATACTGGCGACCACCTGGTCTTTCTGGATTGTAGTGTTTTCCTCCATCCTTCAATTCAGAAGGGTCAGGCCCGCCATATTGCTGACGGCCATGGCAGGCCTTGTGGGTGCCGGAATCGTCATTGCCGCAGGAAAACAAATTTCCTTTGATCCCAACCATCTGACCGGATACGGACTGGCCCTTTTCTGTGGCCTGATCTGGAGCAGTTTTTCCGTGGCCCTGCCCTTTTTGAACCTTAAAAAAAGTCCCATGACCGCATTTACGATGTACGCCGCATGGATTTCACTCCTGATCTGGCTTTTTTATGGCGGCATGGAAATTCCGGAAACCAGGACACTTCTTTCTGCCATTTATCTTGGGTGTGTCCCATTGGGTCTCTCGTTTTATTTCTGGGACAAAGCCATTACCACGGGGAATGTCACCATCATCGGATATTTAAGCTATCTTACACCGCCCCTTGCCGTGGTGATGGTGGGGGTGATCCATGGTGAACAGATCACCATGCAGGTTGTTGCCGGCATGGTGATCATCATTGGATCTTCTGTGGCGGGCAAAATCTTCATGGATAAATCCAAATGAGTATATCAGAACTTGGTGTCTTCCGAGTAAAATCGACAGCAATCCAATGGTTTGGATGATTATGGTCAATGGCTTGATGCGTGTTATACCCCCCGAGAGATCCAAAGGGAAAATTTTGCCTGTTCCGGTAGCACTTGAGCCTGTTGATGACCGGATCTGAGGTCTCTGCCATGGATTTGTCCACCCGTTCCTTCCCCAATGGGTCTATCTAATAAGTGACGCCTGAAAAAATATATTGACGTTTATGTTTTGCATGTCTACCATAAACCGACAGTGAGTTCAAGATGGACGGATTTATGATATGGCCGGACAAGAAAAAACGACCCTAACACAAGACAAAGGAGAAAAAAATGAAATTGAATCCCTTACGTATCCTCATCACCTGCACATTGATATTGTTTACCTGCATCACCCTGCCGGCAGGCGCCAAAGCAGAAAGTATCACTGTATTTGCCGCCGCATCCACCACCAATGCCATTACCGATATTGCCCAATTGTACAAGGAATCCCATCCGATAAAAGTTCTTCTCTCCTTTGCCTCCTCCTCCACTCTGGCCAAACAGATTGAACAAGGGGCTCCGGCGGATATTTACCTCTCTGCCAACCCCAAATGGATGAACTACCTTGAAGAGAAAAAGGCCATTGTCGTTGACAGCCGTACAAACCTGCTTGGGAACCGCATCGTTCTTATCGCTCCGGCACAAAGTACCATTGACAAACTGGTGGTGAACAGCCATCTCGACCTGGCCGGCCTCCTGGGAGACGGACGGCTCGCCATGGGCGATCCTGACCATGTGCCTGCCGGTATGTACGGGAAAAAGGCCATGGAAAGCCTGGGGTTGTGGGACCAGATCAAGGAGAAGGTCGCCAGAGCCAAAGATGTAAGGGCGGCCCTGGTGCTGGTGGAACGGGCAGAAGCCCCTCTGGGTGAAGTCTATGCCACGGATGCGGCCATCAGTAATAAGGTAAAGGTTGTGGGGATCTTCCCCGAAGATAGCCACCCCAAAATCGTCTACCCCGTGGCACTGGTCAAAAAAAGCCCCGAGGCCGTAGCCTTCCTGACCTTTGTAAAGTCTGAACAGGCCGCTCAGATCTTCAAGAAATATGGATTCAGCGTTAAATAATGTAGCAAATTCGGCATGCCTCCCATGACGGAATATGGGAGGCCATAATTTAAGCCCAGAGATATCCTCTGCGATCGCTGCCGGCCGGACAATCCAAGCATGGCGATATCGGCATCCTTCATTCCTGCTTTACACTTTTACGAGGTGAATGTTCATTTTTAGATGGTCATCCTTAAAAAGATGGTGCTGATACCCTGTTCGTCGATATCGCGCATGGTGTAGACTGTGACACCGCTCTGATTCAACCGCTCTTTAATAGCCAGCCATCCGGCTATTGTGATTTTGATGTCGTAGATAGGGCATCAAAGGCGATTTTAATTTTATCCATAGCCCAGTCGATATCTGCTTTGGTGATGATCAGAGGGGGTGCAAACCGGATGGTATAGGAGTGGGTCTCTTTACACAGCATTCCCATGCCCATCAATTTTTCGCAGATGGCTCTGGCACCGCCCTCAGTGCCTTTAACCAGCTCCAGGGCAATCATTAAGCCGCGTCCTCTGACTTCCTTGATGGCAGGGTGAACGATTTTTTTCAGTTCATCAAGGAAGTATTGCCCCATTTTTTCGGCGTTTTCGATCATGTTCTCTTCGGTGAGCACCTTAAGGGCCCTGCGTGCCACAGCACAAGCCAGTGGATTGCCCCCAAATGTGCTGCCATGCTGGCCCGGTTGTAGAAGGCCCAGGACGGCTTCATTGGAGAGCACGGCTGATACCGGATAAAATCCACCGGAAAGGGCCTTGCCGATGAGGGTCAAATCCGCTTCAATCCCGTCATGTTCCTCGGCCAGCAGTTTTCCGGTTCTTCCCAAACCGGTCTGGATCTCATCAAGGATCAGTATGACATTGTTTCGGGTACAGATCTCCCGAACTTTTTTCAAATAACCCGCCGGAGGAATGATGACCCCGGCTTCGCCCTGGATGGGTTCCACCATAAAGGCAACGGTATTGGGGGTGATGGCCGTCTCAAGGGCATCGGCATCGCCAAAGGGAATGGAGGTAAAGCCCGGAGTAAAGGGGCCGAAATTTTTCCGGGAGTTCTCATCGGTGCTGAAACCGATGATGGCAAGGGTTCTGCCGTGGAAATTATTATCACACACAATGATCTCCGCCTGATTCTCCGGAACGTCTTTTGTCTCATAGCCCCATTTTCGGACGCATTTGACAGCGGTTTCCACAGCCTCGGCACCGGAATTCATGGGCAGCACCTTGTGGGAATGCGTCATGTCACACAGCTCCTGGTAAAAAAGTGCCAGTTGATCATTCCGGAAGGCCCGTGAGGTGAGAGTCATGCGCTCGGATTGATCCAGCATGGCCTGTCTGATTTTAGGATGGCAGTGCCCCTGGTTTACCGCAGAGTAGGCTGAGAGACAATCCATGTATCGGTTTCCATCAACATCCCATACCCAGATCCCTTCTCCCCGGCTAAGGATGACATCAAGGGGTTTATAGTTATGGGCACCCAGTTTGTCTTCAAGCTCAATATACGTTTCTGCTTTCATAGTTGTTTTCATGAAAAAATCTCCGTCTCTTATTTTTTTTATATGAAAGTCTCACCAACATGCTGTAATTAAAGGGCTTTCGTTTTTCGTTGTGGCAGGTTTTTCTGCCATGTATGTTATATGAAAAGGTAGCCTTCAAGTCTACCTCAGCAGAGCCCCTCCCCCGACGGGCAATAGGAACCGGCCAATTGAGCTGTCTACAGTTCCGGTCCGGGCCCATTGCCCGTCGGGGGGGCGGCGGTATAATACCATTTTCTATCTTCGTTGTGTCCGCCAGGACATGTGGGTTATAAGATAGATATGTAAAATACTCTGGTAATGGCTGGAAACGGCTTAGTGTGATAACATCCTATTCCACATGCCTGAAGTAAGTTTAAGCATGATGGAACAGAAACAGTCAAACGATAATAAATCATCCTTGAATGAGGAAAACTCATGCAAAGAATCACCATTCGGTATCTCCCTTCACTCAATGCACTCAGGGCGTTTGAAGCATCGGCAAGACATTTGAGTTTTACAAAAGCGGCTGAAGAGTTGTTTGTAACGCAGGGGGCGATAAGTCGCCAGATCAAACAGCTTGAAGAGCAGACTCAGGTGCCGCTGTTCCATCGGTGTCATCGCCAACTTATTTTGACGGACCAAGGCAGGATGCTGCTTACCCCTCTGACGGAAGCCTTTGATTTAATGGCCACGGCTCTGGAGCGCCTAAAAAACCAACCCAGAGACCTGAGGCTCAAGGTGCACCCGACCTTTGCCATCCGTTGGCTCATTCCACGGCTTCACCGATTTCAGAAAAATCATCCAAAGATACAGATACGCCTCACCACATCCTCCATCAACGTCGATTTCAGTCGAGAAAATTTTGATGTGGGGATTGTCTATCTCAAGGCCCCCTATGAAGAGAAAAAATCGGCAGGCATGGTTCGAACAAAAATCGCAACAGAGCGCTTGACCCCGGTCTGCTCCCCTTCCTATATAATCAAAGAGAAAAGGCTTGAAGCAGCCGAGGATTTAAAGCATCATCGATTGCTGCACAATAATCCGGAACATAAGGAGTGGCGCATATGGGCGGAGTGTGTGGGGGTTATGGAGCTGGCATTTGAACGAGGACAGACCTTTGAAATGGATGATGCTGCGCTTCAGGCTGCTGCGTCGGGCCTGGGCATCGCCCTGGGGAATATCAATCTTATCAAAGACGATCTTGAGACAAACCGACTGGTACAGCCCCTTGAAGGGCAAGAAAATGTCGTTGTGGAAACCGGTGCTTATTATTTGGCGTGCCCGGTTGGCCCGCCTTCTTCCGAGCTGGCGACATTCAAAAAATGGTTGGTGGGTGAATTGAAGGATGAATCAAGCCGTATAGGATAAGTAAATCGCCCTGGGGCGTGCCTGCCCAATCCCTGATCACCTTTTTCATGAGCGGGAAAAATTCCGGCAGCACCCGATCCACATGGCCCCGGATATTTCGCGTATAGGCCCATGGGCCCGTAAAATCGTACTCCGCGCTCAGAGAAAAAGCTTGCCGGAATTTTTCTTTCTACCCTTGGTGACGTTTTTTGCCCCCGGCTAATTTTATTCCTATCCATCTACCAGAGCAGATGGACCATGGACAGGGCCAGCGCCAGGATAAAGGCATGTTTCTGATGTTTCCGGAACCACAGATAACGGATCAGACGGGTCCCGATCTGTCCACCGACAATTACGCCGCTGCACGTGGCAAACAGAAGATTGGTGCCCCGGGGCCAGTCTCTGAACCCCAGCCAAACGCTGATGCTGACGAGAAGCAGGAAGAAAAGGGTCGTGACGAACATGATGAACAAACCGGTGGCCACGGACCGGGAGGTGGGCATTTTCAGCTTCCGCTCCATGTGGGGAATAAGCCAGTCCGTGTTGCCGATGCTTAAAAGGCCGGTAAAAAAAGAGGAAACCACCACCACAGGCCAGCTTTTCCGAAGCGCATCTTCGTGCGGAAGGAACGGCTCGTCGCTGACCGGCTCGTTCAGCGATTGGATCATCTTAAACAGCAGGTAGCCTGCGATCATGAGAAAAATATAGAGCAGGAGGCGCTCATATTCCCTGGAGATGAAAAAACCGGACAGGTATCCCAGCCCGGCACCGGTCAGGGCCATGGGGATAAAACGAAGCGCCACTTTCATATCCACCATCCCGGTCAGAAGATAGGTCAGGGAACCAATGCCCTTACCCGCAATCTGGGTGAATATGGAAATGGACACGGCTTCGGTGGGCCGGATGCCCAGAAAGGTCAATACGGGGATCCAGAGCATACCGGCACCAAGCCCTGTGAACATGACCATGGTGCCGACGCCGATGCCCAACACATGGATCAAGATCAAGCGGGAAAAGGGCAGGGAGAATTCCCGGCCGAGGAAAAAGGAAAGTAATAAAAGATACACTGCATCTGTGGCCAGCCAGAAGATCATATATTTCGGGGCGTTCAGCAGTCGGGACCGAATCCGTGCGGACAAACGAGAAGGCGGGTTTGTCATAGCTTAGTTCCACTCCTCCGGTTTCGATCCCTTATACCTCAGGAATACAAACACAAGGGTGACGAGGAATGCAGACAGCCGGATCAGGTGCCAGGCCCACCACATCCCGTTCCATGGACTTGAAAACTGGAAGGTCATCTCGGCAATCCCGAACAGGGATGCCAGACATACGAACAACAAATTCTGGGAACGGTGTGTCTTTCGGTAATTTAGGTAAAACCCGGGAACAGACATCAGAAAGAGCAGACCCGCCGCTGTATTTATCAACACGGCGGCCATGGTGAATTTTTCGTCAAAAAGGGGGATAAGTCTGGGAACGTCCCCGGGAAACGCCAGGGCGCGTACTCCCACGGAAACCGATAGCAATACGGAGCCCAAAAAAATAAAGAACTGCTCGAACCGACCCTTCATCCTCCGGTCTTGAAAAAACTGGCTTAATGCAAAGAAAAAACCGCCGGACAGGCTGGCAACACTGTGAAGAAAAATAAACGCATCGCCCGGTCGGCTCATGGCATGGGCGGCGTCCAGAACCCCCATACTGACAAATCCTGTGGCCACCAGAATTAGTTGGGTATCCAGCCGTCCCTGGGCTTCCAGGAACAGAACCGTGGAAATCATGACGGCGGTAACGCCTCCCAGAGTCTCCAAAGTGGAGTGCAGGGGAACATGCTGCCAATGCCAGACAGACAGCCTGTCAAAGGCGAAGAAGAGAACAAGACCCAGAACAAGCGTCAGAATGCCGGCAAACCATAGCTTGGATGATGTAATGGAGACCATTGTACCAGAAGAACCTTTCCGTTTTATTCTAATATTGCGCACCATGATATCCTTTAACGGAACGGAATTCAAGGGGGAAACCGGTTCCGGCCTCTTACTGATTTTACAGGCCCCTTTTTTTGTCCGGAAGCAAAAACAAACGGCTGCCGGGCAGAATCGAAAAGAAAAAATCCATATACTGAGCATAGGTTGAGGAAATATACGCCAATGCCGGCCATTTCAGTGCGACCCTAAAAAAAACGGTTCGGCATCCTGGCCAAGTGACATGAACACCGACATCTCTTCTCGATTTTACCCTTCTCATGGAGCGCTATTCACTACCACATGGGGACTTCCGATAAAAAGTTAAAATAACCGCCACGGGCGGACCGGGATTTGGGACCCGGGATCGGTTCATTTTTCAATGCAAATGTTCCGAGAGCTTTTCCAGGAGGAAACGTCGCAGCCCTTTTCAATAACCATTCACCCGGACCGATCCATTTACCAACGGTCCTGCATGAACAGGGATACAGCCCTTGCCTTAAAGCAGATCATGGACTGTCCTTATAAAGGGCGGCTCAAACAGGTGTTTTTTGAGGCTAAAGCCTTGGAGCTTGCGGTGAATGCCCTGGCAGGAACGAACCGAACCCGGGAGCAAAACCAGCCGGATTTCAGTCCCAGGGAGCTGGAGCGGCTAAAGGAAGCCTATGAGATCCTGGTTCTCCGCATGAAAGAACCTCCGGGCCTGGATGACCTGAGCCGTACCGGTAACATCGGTCTTGACGGTGAGCCCCTGACCGTCGGGGTCACCCTTGCCATGCGTTTTTAATCTTTTTTTGAAATGGCCACGCCCTCTGGCTCCCGGCGGCAGGCCAAGGTGCCTGAAAAACGATATCTTGACCTGCCCCGATCTTACCGGTCTCAAACATTACCCGGCCTTGTGCCGGGGGGTAATGGTGTGATTTTTCTTTCCAAACTTACAATATCGGGGTTCCGGCAGTGCCAAAGCAAAAAACTGCCCACCAGAAACAACACCGGGCTTGCCATCCCAAGCCCCAGGTAAAGGGAGAAAAATCCGGTGAAATCGCATAACATCCCGGTGATGGGGGCCATGCCCAGCATGAACATATGAATCAGACTGTTGAGAACGGCATTGTTGGTGGCGGACTGGGGGCCTGCGCTTAAATCCATGACCATGCTGAAGAGCATGACCGCCGTACTGCCTGATATAAACTTTTCCCCTCCCAGCAGAATCCCGACCAGCACGGAAGAGACCGAGGAGGTTCGGAAAATAAAGGCAGAGTGGAAACAGAGGGCACCGGCTCCCAGGCAGATGCACAAAAAAAGCCGATTCGCACCGGCCCGCCGGAAAAGAGCGGCACCGACCACAGCGCCCAGAATTGATGCGAAGGAGCCGTACCAGAGCATGATCCGGCCCAGCCCGGCCGAATCGAATCCCTTGTCCACCAGCATGGGCAGTCTTAACTGGGCGGCCCCCTGGTCAATGAGGATGGTGATCAGACTAAACAGAATAAACCAGAGCACCTGGGGCCGGTGAATAAACACTCGGACACTGGGGCGGTGATTTTCCAGGAGGAAATCCTTTTGCCCTGCCAGAGAAACCGGAGGTATCTCCCTGTGCCGGAGCACCGGGATCATGAGGCAGATCTGAAGTGTGGCCATGATCTTCACCGTTATCTGCCATCCCTGGTACTGGTAGCAGATCAGAAAGACACCGGCCCCAAGCATGTACCCCACCATGTATCCCAAGGTCTGGATGGTATTTCCCCAGGGCCGTTCTTCAGGCAGGAGAATATCCGTGGCATACCCGTCCATGGCAATGTCCATGGTGGCGGAAATCAGGTTCAGAATGAAAATTCCGGCCAGCAGCCATGAAAGCCCTGATCCAGGGTCGATCGCGGAAAGCATCCACTGCACGGCAGAAAACATGATCAGCAGGGGAACGATCCAGGTTTTTCGTCGTCCCATGACCGGGCTGTACCACCTGTCGATCCAGGAGGCGTACAAAAATTTCATGGCCCAGGGGCTGTAAATAAGAGCTGCCATGCCAATGGCCCCGAGGCTGGCCCCCCGGGTCCTCATCAGGATGGGCACCAGGGTCCAGGTGAAGCACAGAAAGATCTTTTGCAACAAAAACATTAAAAATAACAGCACCATTTTTTGCATTTTACAGAACCTCTCCTCAAGAACAAAGGGAATGTTTTTTAAAACCTGTAGGCAACAGTCATCCCAACGCAGCGGGGAGTGCCGTCATTGCCGATAATTGAATTGGAAAACGGGGTGGTAAAAGTTAAGTACTCCTGGTCAAAGATGTTTTCGCCCCACAAGGAGACTTCAAGGTTTTTCCACTCATACCCCAGGCGCAGGTTCACGATCTCATAACCGTCCTGCCGGGCCGTGTTGGCAGCGTCTCCGTAAAAGGGCCCTGTTCCCAGAAGATCAATCCGACCGAAAATCCCCTGGGGAATGCGGTATTTCAGGCCAAGGTTAAAGGTGTACTTGGGGGCGTAGGTCAGATAATTGCCTGAATAATCCTTTTGAACCAAAGTGCCGTTTTCACTGACCACGGCGATAAAGTCGTCAAACCGGGCCTGGTTAACCCCCAGCCCTGCAAACAGGTCCAGCCCCTGGACCGGCCTTGCCTCAACCTGAAGTTCTATCCCCCTGGAGTGAGCTTCGGCCGCATTGGAAATGGTCAGCACAGCAAGGGTGGGGTGCATCTGGGACACCTGCTTGTCATCCATCAGGATATAAAAGGCTGACAGGTTGACCAGAAGCCTTTGGTTAAGCCATGTGGATTTTATCCCTGTCTCATAATTCCAGGTATACTCAGGCTCATAGGTAAAAGTCTCCCTGGTGCCGGTGATTCCCCAGTTAAAGCCCCCCGGCATATACCCTTTGGCAGCAGTGGCATAGGCCATTACATGATCTGACACATGGTAATCCAATGAAAATTTAGGCAAAAATTCATTACAACTTATCTCTTCGTTATAGGCGATGTGCTGCACCGGATCCCGAAAGTTTGCCTGGCTGTTTTGGTAATCCAGTCGCAAACCGGCGGTCACATGCAGCTTATCCAGAAGCGTGACCCTGCCCTGTCCGAAAACCGCGGCACCCTTTGAGTCCACATCCGTAATCGGATTCAGGTAAACCATTCCGGCCGACACAATCTCATACCGGTAATTAAAATAAGTGTCCTCATTAAAGGCAAACACCCCGGCCAACCATTCAAAAGCCCCCCCCTGGGCAGAGGATATCCTGAATTCCTGACTATAATGGCGTTCGTCCATGTACATGGGATTGATCTTCCGGTTTAAAGGGTTATCCCACAAATCACAGTCATTGACCTTATCCAGGGTCTGATCCTGGATACCGGACACGGACAGAATGGTAAAGGACGGGGCATCATACCTGATGCGAAGGGCCTGACTGTCCCAGTCCTGTTTCAGATACGCATCGCAGTCGCTCCGAATTTCATTCTTTTTGGTTGCATAGTCCCCGTACAGAACTCTTCCGCCGGCACCGTGATCGTCATGATCGGCACCGTCCAAGGTCAGGGAAATGTCCCACCGATCACCCGGCGTCCATCTCAGGGAGAACCTGCCGGCCAAGTGCTCTAAGTCTGCGGCATTCTCATCTCCTGTGGACCGGTTTTCCAGATACCCGTCCGAGGACTTATACTGAAAGGCCCCGCCCAGGTACAGGGTATCCTCAATCACCGGTCCCCTGAGGCTCAGACCGGTCCTGAACGTATTATAACTTGCATATTCGGTGAGAATCCGGCCTTCAAAAATATTCTCCGGCTGCCTGGTGACGATGTTGATCACACCGGATTCGGAATTTCTTCCGTATAGGGTGCTCTGGGGGCCCTTAAGAATTTCCGCCCGCTCAAGATCAAACAGATTGATGTTCTGCATGTAGTGCAGGGGGTAACTGACATCATCCACGTAAAATCCTGCCGGAGAATAGGTACATCCCCTGAAGGGTGAGATTCCCCGGATCACCACAATATGCTCGCAGGATCTGTCCATCATGCTGACATTGGAACTGAAACGCACAAGATCAGCGGTCTTCTCTATCCTGGCACCTTCCATATCTTCACCGGAAAATACATCCATACTGATGGGAACCTCCTGGGCGGTTTCCTCCTTTTTCTGGGCCGTAACAACAATGGGTTCCAATTGAAATGCATCCGTTATTCGCACGTCTTGTCCATGAACGTCCACGGTACACACAATTCCGATCAATACTGCCACCAGCCACCAATTATATGCCTTCATTATACATCTCCCTGATCGTGGTTCATAAACCACAGCGTTTTCCCATTCAACATTGGGATAACCATTGCCCGGGCAGAAGATAATCTCTCCCGGAGTTTCTTAACCAGAACAAGCCAGATCAAAAAAAGTTTTCCGATTCTTTTGCCAAAATGGCACGAAAATCAAAGGTAAGAGTCTTAAGCCTGGAAACACAAAAGCCATAAAGGGAATACAGACGGTTGCGTCTGATGCCTTCATGGCTATTTTCTGATTAAACTAAATAGTTAAACTCTTCCAAGAAACTTGGTCATGATTAAGAATATAAGTTTCCTGGTTTGGACTCGGATGTGATCGAGGGGAACACTGATAAGCAAATAATTTCTGCTTATCCTTATGGTTAGGCCGGCTTTGATCCCGTTAACACCTTCGTGATGTCATTAAAAGAACGCCAATGCCCCTTGATCTTAGCTGGCCTTATATAATGCCCCGGCCGTCCACCCCGTGAATGCCGGTTCCGGCACAGGAGAAGCAGTATCCCCTTTTCTCCCCGGCCTGGACAGTTTTGGTGGCCATGACCGCCTCGCCGCAGCCCGGGCAGATGAGGCTTGGGACAATGGGGGCATAGGGCGGTAGTGAAGGAACGATGGTCCGAGCCTCAAAGTAGGTCTCAAAGGGGTGTTGAATCAGGGCAAAGGCCGCCTCTCTCCCCTTTTCCCTGAAGGCCTTCTCGTCCTGGGGTGTGCCGGCCCTATCCTTGATCACCTTTTCCATGAGCGGGAAAAATTCCGGCAGCACCCGATCCACATGGTCCCGGATATTGCCTTTGATCCTCACCCTCACCCCGGTTTCCCCTCCGCGCAGGGCAAAACTCACGGCCATCTTACCCAGATCCAGAAAAACCAGGGCATTGTTGCCCAGGGTGCAGCCGGACACGGCCTGAACCCCGTCGGCAAAGCAGGCGTTGATTTCCACCACGGCCATGAGATCCTCCATTCCCTCTGATGCCCCCCCTCCCAGCTGCTCCAATCCCATGAGGGTTGCCATGACACCAAAGGCACTTCCCGGGCAGTAATGGCCGTGAATTTCAGCTGTCTTGACCAGGCAGCGGGCAATGTCCCTGTCCTGCATGGCCTGGGCAAACCCGCTTCTGGGATTTTCCTTTAATTGATTCATTCTGTCTAAATCCATAACGATCTCCTTATCTTATCTCTTCTACGGATGAACCTCTTCAATGATTTGGGCCATCCAGTCCGGTATCTCCGTTTTTTCCCGGGGGTAAAAATCCTTGACATAGGGTTTGATGTCCAGAACAGGGCTTTGATCCACGGCGTCCAGGCCAGTGACCTTGAGCACGTTTTCCTTCTGACCCACAAGTTTAACCACCGTGGTCAAAATGGGATTGGGCCGGACCGGGCTGCTGGTGCAGAAGATTCCCACTTTGGGATTTTCCCTGCGGCCCATGGGATGAACCTGGGTAATGGACCGATTCTGCTCCGGCACCCTGTGGGCCCAGTACAGAACCACAAGATGGGAATATTGGTCAATGCCGGTGAGAAGGTCGGACAGTTCCGGAAAGACAATGATTTGGGAGACCTGATGCTTCATCTCACGGATATCCTGCTTTACCTTTTCCAGATGCCCCTCCATGGTGATGCCGTCTTGATCGGCCCTGAGAAAGGGGGTTTTAATCTCGCTGTGGACGATACCCACAGGGAAGAGAGTCAGGTTTGAATCTGATCGAGATTCCATGAAAACTCCTTTTGAAATGATCTTAATGCCAGGGGGCATTGTTACAGCAGCCGGTTCGGTCCTGCCAGGGTTACAGATAAGAAAGGTCCCTGTCCAAAGCCCGGACCTGGGCCCACAGACTTCGGCCGTTACCTCTCTGCCAATGGTTTGGGCCAGGGATATCAAATCATCCGAACCCAGCTCCTTTCGGGTCTGGGCCAAGCGGCCCGGGAAATAGCACCCCTTACTCCACGTTCAGGAAAATAACTTGCCGGGATTTTTCTTTCTACTCCTGCTAACGTTTTTTTTGCCCCTGGCTGATTTTAGGCACCTGACTCGTATCATTAAGGATGGGGGGGGATGATCGCCGGACGTCAGAAGGGTTTATGCCTAACCCGGACAAGGCAGAACCAAATAAGTATTCTGATTTCTTGCCAAAATGACACGAAAATCAGAGATAAGAATCTAATGCCAAATGAATTGATAATACTGCCGGGGGAAGAAAAGATAAGACCAAGGGGATCGGATTACCAATCCGGTTCATATCCCGGATACGCCGAGTTCCATGGCCCTTAAACTCCTGCGCATCAATTTGCCGGACCTGGTCTTGGGCATCCGGTCCAGGATGGTGATCTCCTTGAGATCAATTTCAGGGGAAAGGTCTGCCTTGACAAAGCTTTTTATCTCCCGCTTTAATCTCATGCACGGGGTGACGCCTTCATGGAGGGTGACAAAGGCCTTGAGAAAGACTTTCTTCGGCCGGATGGTTCTGGAGATGACGGCTGCCTCTGAAACAGAAGGGTGTCTTCTGAGGGCTCGCTCAATTTCATAGGGCCCCACGAGCTTGACGTCAACCTTAATCATGTCATCCATGCGGCCCTGGTGATAGAAATACCCCTCATCGTTCATGATGGCCACATCCCCGGTCAGGAACCAGCCCTTGTGCCTGAAGTATTTCCTGTAGCGCTTTTCATCCTGCCAGATGGCCGTCATCATGGCGGGCCATGGCACCTTGATGGCCAGCTCCCCCATGGTCATGGGTGGCAGGGGATTTCCGTTTTCATCAATGATGGCCGCTTCAATGCCTGGAACCGGCTTTCCCATGGAGCCGGGTTTGACATCCATGGACGGAAAATTTGAAAGACAGATCATGCCGGTTTCTGTCATCCACCAGGTATCATGGGGTGTGATCTTGAAATGCTGTCTGAACCAGTAGATAAGTTCCGGGATAAGCGCCTCACCTACTGTGGCCACATGTTTCAGGCTGGAGAAATCATACCTGTGCACCAGGTCTTCTCCGCTCTCCTTTAACTTTGCGATGGTGCCGGGCGTGTTGTACCACACAGAAACCTTATGGAATTCAAGGGTCCGGTAACAGGTGGATACTGAAAAGGGGTCGGCAAGGACCAGGGATGCTGCACAGCAGAGCCATGGCGCAAAGGCGCCGTAAACCGTTCCGGTCACCCAGGCAGGATCACAGTCCGTCCAGAGCACCGAACCTTCATCCAGGTCCAGGCAATAGCGGGCCGTTATTAAATGGCCTACCATGTCGCAATGGCCATGGACCACCCCCTTGGGAGGGCCTGTGGATCCGGAGGTATAGAGCAGGTAAAGCGGAGTTTTGCTGTCAAACAAAGGGGTATCAAACTCGGTGGAAAAGGGTCTGGCCACCTCTCGGATCAGCACCTCATGGTGGAAGATGCCCGGCAGCGGGCCATTGGTAAAATAAAGATAGGTCAGGCTTTGGATGGCATCCCCGGGAATGTTTTCAACCATGTCAGGGCAGGTGATGATGGCACGGGGTTTGGCATCGTTGATCCTCTCCTCCAGTTCATCAAAGCCAAGGCTGGCAAAAAGGGGACAAAACACCACGCCGATCCTTGCGCAGGCCAACAGGGTAAAATAGATTTCAGGGCATGGCGGAAGAAAGATGAAAAGCCTGTCCCCATACCTGAAGCCATGGTTTATTAGGGCATTGGCCCACCTGCAGGAGATGGCTTTGAGATCAAGAAATGAATAGGTACGGATGCTGCCGTTTTTTTCAAAGATAAGGGCCGGCTTGTCCTGTTTTTGGGGATGATCTGCCCAGCGGTCAATGGCCTCCTTGACAATATTTACCCTCTTTTCATCCTGGCTTGTAAATGATTTTAAGCTGTCAGACCAGGTAAAGGTGTTATAAACTTGGTCATAGGATTTCAGATTCGCTTCAGGATTTTGTGCCTGGATTCTTGCGTTGAGCATGGAAAACGCTCCCCTGGGTTTTTGTTAGGATGATGACGGCTTACGCTTTCAATCAGATCGGCAATCCGCTGGCTGGGCTGCACCTTTGTCCATCCGGGCTTTTCCTGCCCTGTAAGAGACGCCAGAACCTGTCTTACGCAATGGCTCAATGCCCTGGCATTGTAGCCGCCTTCCAGGGAAAGGAGAATGGGGGGATCGTTCTGCCTTGCGGCAAGATCCATTAACAGGGCGGTCACCTGGCCAAAGGTGTTGCTGGTGAGCAGGGATTTTCCAATGGGGTCGTCTCTATGGCCGTCAAACCCAGCTGCCACAAGGATCAGGTCCGGATGGTACCCTTTTATCAGCCTTGGAAGCATGGCCTGGTACAATGCCAGGAATTCCCGGCTTTCGAGTTTTCCCGGCAGGGGGATGTTCATGGTATAGCCCACTCCCTCATCTTTTCCTGTTTCATGCATATTGCCCGAGTAGGGGTAGAGCAGCATGTCATGGGTTGAAAAGTAGAACACCTCTTTTTCATGGTAAAACAGTTCCTGCAGGGCATTTCCATGGTGGATGTCCCAGTCGATGATGAGAATACGCTCAAAGCCGTATTTTTCCCTTGCATATTTCGCAGTGATGCCCAGGTTGTTGAAGATGCAGAAACCGCCTGCCCTGTCGGGCAGTGCGTGGTGGCCGGGTGGTCTTACCAGGGCAAACCCATAATGAAAGGCGCCTTCTGCCAGGAGTTCAAGTGCCTTTAAGCACCCCCCTACTGCAAGCCAGGCACAAAAATAGCTTTGCGAGCTGGTGGGCGTATCCGGTGCAAGGGAGGTGTAGTCATGGTCTGCCGTGGTTAAAACCTTATCGATATAGGTGCCTGAATGAACCCTTTCAAGGAGGGCAAGCGGGGCAGGCTTAGGTGTGATTTTTATGGGATTGTCCGGGAACTCCTGTTGAATCATGCGATGGACTGCCCTTAACCGGTCAGGATGTTCAGGGTGCGCATGCCCGGTTTTATGGTTCAGATACCTTTCGTCGTAAATTATGCAGGTTTTATGATCCATGGCTTCACTCAAAGTTCCATGACAAGGATACGTTCAGATGAACTATAGGTGTCATCAAGCAGCCTGAAACCGGCCTTTCTGTATAATTTTATGGCAATGAAGTTAAAGGCGTCCACCGTTAACCAGATCTGTTTTAGTCCCATCTCCCCGGCCCTTTGAATGACCGCCAGGGTCAGTTTTTTCCCGATGCCTGAGCTGCGTGCACACTGATGAACAAAAATGAGATATTCGGCATCCATTTTTTGGTAATCCGGAAGGAGTACCACATGTCCCAGAACCCTGGCTCCATGCCAGGCCAGATAGTTTTCTCCCCCATGGACCAGCCTCCTGAGCCATTTTTCAGCCACCTCTTCGCTCCTGGGCGGCATGCCCTGGAAGGCGCCTTTGGGTGCAAAGGTGTCATACATCTCCTTCAGGTACAGGAAGTCATCTGGTGCAAAATAGCGGATGGTTACCTCAATGTTTTTTTTCCCGGTGGGTTTCATTTGGATACCTGGTTGAACACTCTGATGGTGGATACCTAAAGCATTGTTGCTTCCCTGCGGCCTTTTATCAGTTTTTCAATGTCTGAACGGGCCAGGATGACCGTATTCTGATCAAGGCCCTTAAACTCTTCTGCCGCAATCTTCACCAGAACATTTCTCAGTATTTTTCCACTTCTGGTTCTGGGCAGGCCATCGGTCCATTGTACGGCATCAAGGCTAACCATAATGCCGATTTTTGTTCGAATAAACCGATTCAACTCCTCTTTCAATGCATTGGATGCCAGGGTTTTATCCCTTAACGAGACAAAGGCATAGACCCCCTGGACTTTCATGGGATGAGGAAAGCCGACAACGGCAGATTCCTCGACAAGCCGGTGATTTTCCAGGACAGACTCTATGGTTGCCGTATCAATGCGAAAGCCTGCCACATTGATGGTATCATCAATGCGACCTGTAATGGCATACCTGCCCTGTTCATCCCTTAATGCACCATCCCCGGAAAAGTAAAATCCGGGGATCTTGCCGAAGTAGAGGGAGACAAACCAGTCATGATCCCCGTGGATGGTCCGGGCCATTCCAGGCCAGGGCCTTTTAATACATAAGACCCCGCCCTGTCCCGGATATCGGACCTTTTCGCCGATGTCATCCAGAAGAACCGCATCAATGCCCGGGAAGGGGTAGATGCCGGTTCTCTCTTGTGTTCCTTCCTGTCCGGGCAGAGAGGTCATCACGACACCCCCGCATTCTGTCTGGCTGTAAAGGTTTACCACGGGGCATCCGGCCTTGCCGAATTCTCTGTAAAACCAGTTCCATGCCTCATTTGAAACCTGCTGGGTGCCTGTGCCCAGCCATTTCAGGCTGGACAGGTCATGGGCCGGGGCAGAGGCCTCATCCTCCTGTTTCAGTCGGTTGATGAGTGACGAGGGTGCAATAAACCGGTTGACCTTATGTTTTTCTATGATTTCCCAATACCGGACCATGTCCGGGCAGTGGGCACCCTCCTCGAACAGGATACTGGTCAAGCCGTTTAAAAGAGGACCAAAAAGCTTGTAGGTGTGGCCCATGATGGAGGTGATGTCAACGGTATTCCACAGGATCTCCTCTGCCCCTGGATTCAGAACAAGGTGGGTGGTCATGGCTGCATAGAGGAGGTACCCGCCATGGGTATGGACGATTCCCTTGAGCTTTTCCGTATGGCTGGTGGTGTGGATTATGAAAAGGGGGGCTTCAGGGTCCATGGGTTCGGGTTCCGTGACCACGTCTTTGGGAAGGTTTCCCATGGCATCATGCCACCAGAGGTCCCGGCCCGGGGTTAATGCCATGGCTGTTTTTGCATGGTTGACAACAATGATTTTATGTGATGCCCGGTTCTGTTCCCAGCAGGTTGAAACGGCATGGTCACAAAGGGTTTTTAAGGGAATGGTGGTGCCTGAATGGCTCATGGCATCTGCCGTAATGATCAGCCCGGCACCGCAGTTTTTAAGATGGGCCGCCAGACAGGAGGCTGAAAAGCCCGGGTGTATCATGCAGGCAACGGCCCCGATCCTTGCGCAGGCAAGCATGGCCACCACAAGTTCCGGGATCTCCGGAAGATACAGGGCGACCCTCTCCCCCTTGACAATGCCAAGGGATTGAAGCAGGGCCGCAGCCCTGTTGACCTCCCCATAAAGCTCAGAATAGGTCAATGTTCTGGCCAGGCCCTGTCCGGCGGCTTCCCAGATAAAGGCTGTTTTGTCGCCGCCTGCCTTGAGATGCCTGTCGATGCAGTTGCCGGCGGCATTTATCCGGCTACCCCTGAACCATTGAATCACCCCTTGGGAAAAATCGTATTCCAGGACAGCATCCCATTTTTTTCCCCAGGAGAGGTAGGTTTCAGCCTGCAATGCCCAGAAACGTTCGGGCTCTTCAAGGGATTGCCTGTAAAGGGTTTCATAGGCTTCAAGGCTGCTGATGGAAGCAGATCCGGAAGGGGCGTGGATTCTCCTGTTTGGATTTCGGTTCTTTTCGTTCATTTTGAATCCCTTATTTTTCGTTCATTCGCAAAGAGTTGTGCAAGGAGGCAGGACAAAAACTGGTTCAGAAGGTGTATCAGGTTATTTTAAGAATGCCTTTATTTTAAGGAAAAGGTCAAGATAAAAAATCACATAAATCCTGATCCTTTGACAGGGTTCTCACACATTGGGGGTGAAACGGGTCATCTCCATAAGGTTTAATTCATTTGAAATTGAGGTTTCCATTGCACCGAAAGGGATTTTAAGAAAGGGGGAATTGATGGATTTGCCATCAAAAATATGTCGGATAACTCCCAATAATTCGTCTTTAAATACTGGTTTCATTAAAATTTTGTCGGGTCTAACCCCACCGGCCATTCCGTTGGTTATTTTTTCGCTAAATCCTGAGCATAATATGACGGGGATGGCCGGCCGTATTTTTCTCAGCTCAATTATAAGCTTATCTCCAGTCATGTTTGGCATGGTCATATCTGTTACGATTAAATCATATTTTTCAGGAAAAGATCGAAATTCATTGAGGGCTTTAAGGCTATTGTCATAGGAACTGACCCGATAACCATAACGGGTCAATATCTGTTCAATCATCATAACAATTGTTTTTTCATCATCAACCACAAGAATACGCTCTTTGCCATTGAGTTGCCGGACGGGATGAGACGTGGCAGATGGTTTATGTTTGGGGCGGCTTATTTCAGGAAGATACACAAAAAAAGAGGTGCCTTTGTCGGGTTTGCTTTGAACCATAATTTCGCCGCGATAATTTTTTACAATACCATGAACAACGGCAAGTCCCAGGCCGGTTCCTTTCCCCTTTTCCTTGGTTGTAAAATAAGGATCAAAGATTCTTTTTATTGTATGCGGGTCCATTCCTTTACCCGTGTCTGTAATTTCAAGACAAATATATGGACCGGAGACCAAGTCGAGGGTCGGAATCATTTCCACAGAGAAATCAATTTTTTTAAGATTGACGGTGAGTTTTCCACCCGTATCCTCCATTGCATGGAAAGCATTGGTGATCAAATTCATTATAATTTGATGAATTTGGCCTGAATCAGCCATTACCATGCCAATGTCATTGGAAATATTCCGGCTGATTTGAATATTTGAGGGCAGTGTTGACTTTGACAGATCCAATACTTCTTTTAGAACATCTTGTAATTTGAGAGGTTGACATTTCTGCTCCGTCTGTCGACTGATGGTTAGAATTTGATGCACAAGCTCCTTTGCCCGGAAAGCAGCATCCAGCACCATTTTCATCTGACTTTTCATTGGGCTATCGCACGGCAAATCATCATCAATCATTTCGGAAATCCCAATGATCGGAGACAGAATATTGTTAAAATCATGGGCGATCCCCCCTGCCAGCGTACCAATTGCTTCCATTTTTTGTGATTGGCGCAGCATGGCTTCCATTTCCCGCCGTTCATTTTCAAGGGTAATTCTCTTTTCAAGCTCCTCTTGCATGTCCGTGAATAATTTTGCGTTAACAATGGCTATCGTGGCCAGTTCGGCAAAAGGTTCCAGGATCGATATCGTTTCCGGCCCAATTTTTTTATCCTTCTCACAATAGCTTAAACCGATGGTTCCTTCGATATTTGATCCTGATCTCAAAGGGACCCCGATAACGGATGTGGCAAAATTAATTTGAGGATCAATGCATTTTCCACTCCAGTTTGGATAGTCATTTATTATTATGGATTTTCCCGTTTCCCACACTTTCCCGGCAACTCCCTCATCCGGTTTGAGTGCAAACCCGCTCAAACTCGAATATTTTCCACATGCGGCTCTCAGTTCCAGAACATTTCCCTTTGAATTATAGATATGTAAAAATCCATCCTTTATCTGGGTCAGATTACATGCTCTTTTCAGTATGGCGTTTAACAAAAGCGACAAATCAAATCGACTGAAGATGCCAAGCGAAATTTCATGAAGTGCTGACAGATATTCGTTTTTGTGTTTAAGTTCTTTTTCGATCTTATCTTTAGCCTCAATTTTTTGTTCCAAACATTGATTGGCGTTTTTTAATTCAAATTTCCTTTTTTCAAGGTGATTTTTGTACAATGTCAGTTGATTTTCCACCTCTTTTTGCTTTAATACAATCTGTTTTTGTTCTATCTTCTGGAATGCTAATTGGGACAATTGATTTGCTATTAAAAACAGCATTTCACTAATGTTTTTAAACTGTTCCAGTGGCATAATCGTGACCTCTTCAAGGGCATTGTTGAATTCTTCCTGATCAGCCCCAATGATTTTGGCATATGCCATTGTTTCGGTTTTGTCTATCTGGGGATTTTGAATCTGGCCAATCAGCCAATTTGCGATATGCTCTCCTTCAACATAAATTCCTGCACTTGAATCCCATAATCCGCCGCTTAAGCACTGATGGATTACCGGTCCCTGTGAAGGTCCTTTCCCTTTCATTGCATCGGAGTGAAAACAGTTTAACAATCCCTTTTCTGTTTTCAGAATAACATCTTTACAGAGCCTGCAGAAGTTACTCGGCTTTGTGATCGGAATACCTTTTGTATCAGTTATAATGGAGGCGACACCCATTGATTTGGCAAAGCCATCCTGTATGGCCTGAATCTCGGATATGTTAAAAAGTTCTTCAAAAGAGGGAACAGAGATTGAGTTTGAATTCTGGTTAATTTCCATTAATAAGCTCCAACCACACTATCGGTAAAAGGTATGATCTGATCCGGTCTTATTCCTTTTTGATTGTGGGCCAGCGGTTTCCGATTTCCTGTGGTAATGAATTGAGGGAGAACAAAAATGGGTTTTGTCGTGTGGTTACGGCTTAAACTGTTGTTATTATCTTTCTTGCCTGTAACCAGTATGACCAGTTCGTCCACATAATCCCTGAATTGCTCTGCCTGTGCTGCCATCTCTTCGGATGAAGAAGCAGATTCCTCTGCATTTGCAGCATTTTGCTGAACAACTTTATCCATCTCGCTGATGGCTATATTTACTTGCTTAATTCCGTTTGATTGCTCCACAGATGCCTGTGCTATCTCTGACACCAGCTCACCGGCTTTGGCTGAACTTCCCGCAACCTTGTTAAATGCCTTATTTGTAGCGGAAACCAATGAGACGCCATTTTGGATTTTTTTAACCGTCCCTTGTATCAGCTCGGCAGTGCTTTTAGCCGCAACCCCAGCCCTCATGGCAAGATTTCTGACTTCATCTGCCACCACTGCAAATCCTGCACCTGCTTCACCTGCTCTTGCGGCTTCCACAGCAGCATTCAATGCCAGCAGATTTGTCTGAAAGGCAATCTCATCAATGGTTTTAATGATTTGAACGGTTTCTTCACTTGTGCTTGAAATGTCTTTCATGGATTTGATTAATTGCTCCATGGATTTGTTGGCCGTACTGACCACTTGATTGGCTTCCGTCATCAGCCCGTCAGCTTGATTTGCATTGGCTGCATTTCTTTGGGTCATGGAGGCCATCTCTTCCATGGATGAAGAGGTCTGTTCTATGGAGGCCGCCTGTTCTGAAGCGCCTTCAGCCATGGACTGGCTGGACGAAGATACCTGGGCAGATGCGGATGCAACCTGGCCCGCCCCCTCATTCAGGCCTGTTATAATAAACTTGATTGGAGCGGTAATACTCCTGGTGATAAAAAAAGCAACCACAACACCGATCACAAGCGCCACAATCAATCCAATAACCATGATTGTGGATGCAGAAAAAAGGGATGCCATCGCTTCTTTGGCAATCCCGGTTGCAGCATCCATACCCGAATGGGCCATGATTTTGCCGGTTTCAACTATCTTCTGGCTTGCCACCTCTCTTTTTCCTCTCAGATCTTGCAAAACAAGCCAGTTTTCAAGAAATTCAAGCATCACCTTCTGGTAAGAATCACCGGCGGTTTTGACATTATTGAGCCTTTCAATGTTTTCGGAGGTGCGAATGACGGCTTTAAGCTCTTTAATCAATTCCGCCACTCTTGAAAGTTTTTCAATTGCATCTTTCATTATTTGGGGGCTGCACATGGTCTGGGATTTAAGCACAGAGAGTCTGGCTTCATTCCCAAGGGTAATAATCAGATTGATCATTGAAATTTTGGACTGTCTCTCCACCAGCTCCTGTGTCGGCGTTACCTGGTGGTTGGCGATCTCTGCCCGGAACAACTTATCTTGAACCGCCAGGAGTTCATTGCAGCTTGTGATGTATTGCACTGCAGATGAATTAAGTCGGGTTCTGTTCTCAGTCAATTTAGTATCAACGTTTACAGTCGACTGAATAAGTGTTCTATATGCGTCAAATTCCTTGGTTGCCTTTTGTATCCGCCCTTTGAGCATTTTAAGATTTGGCGAGTTTGCTTCAAGATGACTCGCCTTTTCCAGGGCTTTTTCCACGGCCGTTAATTCTTTCAGGGCCGCTGCATAGTATTTTTTATCTTCTGTTAATCCATACCCTCTCATTTCAAACATTAAGCGGTTTACCGCACCCCTGAATTCAACCGCCACATCGACTTCCGGAATATATTCCCGGGCCAGCATGGTGCTCTGGCTTTTGACTTTATTCATGTTCCAGATTGCCATTATGCCCAATGAACCGGCAATAAGAATCAGTGCTGCAAACCCGGATGAAATTTTCAAACCCAAACTAAAATTTTTCATGTTTATAATACCTTATTTGAGATCCTTCATATGAGTCCCAAGACGCTTTGATAATTCCATAAAAGGCCGGGGGGAAAAAATAATCGACATGGCTTGGCTACCCCCTGTGTACAGCTAAATGGTGGGGAACAGCGGTGCCAAGCCGAAAAATGCAAAGGGTAGCAATGTCATTTCTTAATCATTTCAATGACCTCCAAATAGTCAAGCAAGTTAATAAAATATTCAAACAGCACTTGTTTATATTCCGAATATTAAAAAGTCAAGTTTTTTTTCGTCTGACTTTTTTTATTAGGCATAATTAACTTTTTATACCCATACTTACTAATTCTAACACTGAAATGTTCGCATTTGATTTGCCGTTGATTATAAATTGATGATCAAGCCCGTCTTTTTTTGTCCGGGAGCAAAAATAAACGGCTGCCGGGCAGAATCGAAAAGAAAAAAACCATATTGTGATTTCAATTGAGGAGCCCACTTGAAAGCGTCCTCTTGTGGGGTGCACAACCTATTTTAAATTGGAGCAAACCTATGAAAAGAATAAAACAGGCCATGATTGACTTTGCCATTGATCATGCCCGGACAGTGGTCGCCGTATTGATTGCAGTAACCTTAGCTGCCGGGCTCTTTCTCCCCCGGGTTAAAATCGATACAGACCCGGAGAACATGCTGGAGCGATCAGAACCGGTCCGGGTATTTCACAACCTGACCAAAAAGAATTTTGACCTGAGCGACACCGTGGTGGTGGGGGTTATCAATGATACCCATCCCAACGGGGTGTTTAATCCCAAAACCCTGGATAACATCCATAAACTGACGGAGTTTGCCAAAACCCTCAGGTGGGAGGATGAGAAAAACCCAGGTCATTTCAAGGGGGTGATTGAGGCGGATATGATCGCCCCCACCCTTATTGACCACATGAGCCAGGACGGCCCCGGCACCATCCGGTTTGAATGGCTCATGCCAGGGCCCCCGGCAACCCCAAAGGAGGCCCTGGCGGTGCAGGACAGAATACTGTCCAATCCCATGCTCACCAACATGGTAAGCTCCAGGGACGGCAAAGCCCTCTGCCTCTACCTGCCCCTCACGGACAAGTTGCTAAGTTATAAGGTGTTTGAGGCCCTGAATCAAAAGATAGAAAGTTTTCATGCCACGGAAACCTATCATATTACAGGTCTTCCTGTGGCTGAAGGGGCTGTGGGCGTGGAGATGTTCACGGAGATGAGGGTGGCCTCGCCCCTGGCCATGCTGGTGATTTTCGCCCTGCTGCTCCTGTTTTTCCGCAAATGGATTCTGGTGGTGCTGCCCATGATCATTGCAACGGTCTCCATTATCATTTCCATGGGGCTGATGATCGCCCTGGGGTTTGAGGTCCATATCTTAAGTTCCATGCTGCCCATCTTTCTAATGTCCATATCAATTGTGGACTGCATCCATGTGCTTTCAGAATTCTTCGACGTATACACCCGGGAAAAGGGACGGAAGGCATCCATCCGCCAAGTGATGAACACCCTGTTTGCCCCCATGCTCTATACCTCCCTGACAACGTCGGTGGGCTTTCTCTCCCTCACCCTGACCTCCATCCCGCCGGCCCGGATCTTCGGCCTGTTTTTAAGCTTCGGGGTCATGCTGGCCTGGCTTTGCACCATCATGTTCGTGCCGGCCTACCTAATGTTCATTCCAAACGAGAAACTGAAAAATTTCGGGCTGGCGGCTCAGGAAAAAGAGCAGGAAAATTGGATGACTCGGGGCTTAAGAGGCCTGGGACAATTTACCCGCAACCGTCCCCGGCTGATCATGGCAGGGCTTGCCATTGCCGCGGCCCTGGCGGTTTTTGGAATTTCACAGACCCGGATCAATGACAATTATTCCAAACGCTTTGCCATGTCCCATCCCATTCGAAAGGCGGATATTGCCCTGAACAGCCATTTCGGGGGCACCTATACCGCCTATCTGGTATTGGAAGGCGCCCATTCCCCCCAGGCATCTGAACGCCGCATCCAGGAGGCCAAAAAGGCATTTCTGGCATTTGCGGACCAGATCAGCCATGAAGAAAAACAGGCCCCCAACCTGGCCGCCCAGGTCATGCCCCTGATTACCGCAAGGGAAAATGCATCGGACGAACATTCCCTGGATAAGGCCATCTCATTCATCGACGCTCAGGCAGAAACCGCCCCGGACCAGACCTATGAAACCTGGCAACAGCTGGGGGATTTTCTAAGGCTGGAACAGGAAAAATCCAAGCCCTTTAAGCAACCCCAGGTCCTTACCTACATGGCCGGCCTCCAAAAACACCTGGAGCGTTCCGGGCTGGTGGGCAAGGCATCCTCTGTGGCGGATATTGTTTCCAAGGTGAACCAGGAGCTGACCAACGGACGTCCGGAAAATTTTAAAATCCCGGATACCCTGCCAAAGGTTGCCGAATGCTATATGCAGTTCCAGCAGGGGCACCGCCCCCAGGATCTCTGGCACCGGGTCACCCCTGATTTTTCCAAGGCCAATATCATGCTCCAAATCCCATCCGGCAACAGCATGGACATGGAAGCCGTGGTCCGGGCCGTGGACCGTTACCTGATAACAAACCCGCCCCCCCAGGGACTGGTCCATGACTGGGCAGGCCTCCACTATGTCAACCTTTTCTTCCAAAACAAGATGTTCTGGGAAATGCTCTGGGCCTGCGTGCAGAGTTTTCTGGTGGTCCTGGTCATGATGACCGTGCTGTTCCGCTCCCTGAAATGGGGAATTTTGTGCATGGTCCCCTTAAGCATCACCATTGCTGCCATCTACGGAACCGTGGGCATTGTGGGCAAGGATTACGATATGCCCGTGGCCGTGATCAGTGTGCTCTCCATCGGCATTGCCGTGGATTTTGCCATTCACTTTCTGGAGCGTGCCAGAAATCTCTATAGGCAGACCGGATCATGGCAAAAGGTATCCCCCCTTATGTTCGGGGAACCGGCCCGGGCCATCAGCCGGAATGTCATGGTCATTGCCATCGGCTTTCTCCCCCTGATGCTGGCAGCGCTTGTCCCTTACAAAATCACCGGCCTCATGCTGTTCGGCATTCTCTCAATTTCCGGTGTGGTCACCCTTTTGGCACTACCCACGGCACTGGGACTTTGGGAAAATGTCTTTTTTCCGGTCCGGGCCCGATTTCCTGAAGCCACTGCCCCCTTAAACAAAATAAACATGGAGGAGAGATAAGATGGAACCCATGCAGATCTTTTTCACTTTAGATGACAAACTACGTAAGCCTAATATTCTTTCAAACTTTGTTGTGGGCGTACCCGAGTCAGAATCCCGATCCGCCCGGGGCGGCTTATATGAAAGAGTAGGAGAGCCTAACATTCTTTCAAACTTCGTTGTGGGCAGCCCCAGGTCCCCAATGCGGGCTGCCCGTGGCAGTTCTATAAAACTTCGCCTGACAGACTGGTATCAGAAGTGTTTCAATTTTCGCTGCGGCAGACAAATCTGCCATGTATGTTTGATATTTGTTTTCCTCTTCACTGCCGGGCCGGCTGTCGCCCGGGATAACGGGATGCCCACGGCAGAAGAAATCGTTGAGAAAGCCAACCACGTGGCCCTTTACCAGGGGCTTGGCATAAAGGGTAAAGTCCACCTGAAGATTATTGACAAACAGGGTCGGGTCAGGCAACGGATCCTGAATATCCTGCGCAAGGATGACGTCGGGGAAAAAGACGGCGATCAGAAATACTTCACCTATTTCAAGGCCCCGGCCGATGTCCGGAAAATGGTGTTCATGGTGCACAAACACATTGATCCGGACATTGATGACGACCGCTGGCTTTACCTGCCGGCCATGGATCTGGTCAAGCGCATCGCGGCAAGTGACAAGCGCACAAGCTTTGTGGGATCGGATTTTCTGTACGAAGATATTTCCGGTCGCAGCCCTTCTGAAGATTCCCATGAACTGATCCGCACCACGGATCGCCACTATATCCTTGAAAACAGGCCCAAAAAACCGGAGAGCGTGGCATTTCAATATTACCTGGCCTATATCGACCGGCAGACCTTTATCACGGATAAACTGGAATTCTACAAAAAAGACAAGATCCTCTACCGCACCATGGAGGTGCTGGAAGTCAGGGAGATCAAAGCCCGGGAAAACGGCGCTTCCGTGACCTACCCCACGGCAATCATATCCCAGGCCCGGAACCTGGAGACCGGCAGTGTCACACAGATGACCCTGTCCGACATTGTTTACAATCCGGACCTGGGGGATAACATCTTCTCCGAGCGGTATCTGAGAAGGCCCCCCCGGGATATCACCCGATGAACAGGAAATTGACATGGGCGGTTAAGGTCCTTCCGGTAATACTTTTAATTCTTTTGATGCTTTGGCGCGTCCCTGCCCAGGCAGATTCCCTGGGCGACCTGGGGACGCAGGTGTGGGAAAATGCAGAGATCAACGGATTCATCGAAGCAAGGACCGGCCGTCGCACAAAAAACGATGCTCAAGAAAAAGGGGCATCCGTCATGGATGCCCGTCTTCAGCTTGAGTTTTTCACCTATACGGACAAGATGGATCTCAAGTTCAAGGCAGATACCTGGGGTGACGGGATCACGGAGCAGCTGGAATATGATACAAGGGAGGCCTGGATCTTCACCCGGGCACTGGGGGAGACGGATCTGAAAATCGGCCGGCAGGTCCTGACCTGGGGAACCGGTGAGCTGGTCTTTTTAAACGATCTGTTTCCCAAGGACTGGCAGTCGTTCTTCATGGGACGGGACAGCGAATATTTAAAGGCTCCTTCCGATGCCGTAAAGCTGAGCCTCTTTTCAGATCTTGCCGGTCTGGACCTGGTCTATACCCCGAAGTTTGACCCGGACCGGTATATCACAGGTGAGTATATCTCCCACTGGAACGGGAATGCCGGGAAAATCACCGGCCGGAACGACAGGGGGGATGCCAGGATACCGGACCGGTGGTTCCGGGACCATGAAATGGCCCTACGCATCTTCACGACCATTCAAAACTACGAGGTTGCCTTGTACGGCTATTCCGGGTTCTGGAAAACCCCGTCGGGCAGTGACGGCTCCGGCAGAAGCATATTTCCGAAACTCAACGTATACGGCGCAAGCCTTCGGGGGCCGGTGGGAGCGGGTATCGGAAACATTGAGGTTGCCTGGTACGACTCCAGGGAGGACAGAGACGGGACCGATCCCCTGAAAGACAACTCCCAGCTGCGTTACCTTGCGGGTTATACCCGGGACCTGGCCCGGGATTTCAATGCCGGCCTCCAATACTATGTTGAGCAGATACTGCACTACGATGTCTATGAAGCCGGTCTGACCACGGAACCGGCCAGAGACCAATTTCGCCATGTCATCACGGCGCAGCTCACCCAGCTGCTGTTGCACCAGACCCTGACCCTGGCCTTGTCCTCCTATCTGTCTCCCAGCGACCGGGATGCCTATGTCAAACCCAGCCTGACCTATCAGTATACGGACAACCTGGTATTGGAAGCCGGAGCCAATATTTTCTTTGGAAAGGAAATTCATACCTTTTTCGGCCAGTTTGAAAACAACACCAACATTTACGGGGCAATCCGTTATGAATTTTAAGCGGTTTTTATTGCCCTTTATCTGCAAACACCCCATCAACAGGAGAAAGAGATGAACAAACCCGTAACAAACTGCAACACATGCCCCGGCGGGCACAGGGGTCATGGACCCAGCAGCTTCTGGATGCAGGAGCCGGCACACGTGTTTGACGTCCTGGGTATTGTACCTGGTGAACGGGTCCTGGACCTGGGCTGCGGAGCCGGGGAATATACCCTGGCAGCTGCCCGCCTGGTGGGACCGTCCGGCCATGTAACGGCCCTGGACCATTGGCCGCCCATTGTGGCGGCCATGGAAAATGCGGCCCGGTCAGCCGGCCTGCTCCAGATCTGCGCTCTGCAGGCGGACATCACCTGCCCGCCCCTGCCGGTTCAGGACAATGATATGGATCTGTGTCTGCTGTTCACGGTACTGCATATCTTCACCCTTGACCGGCACAAAAAGGGCTTGTACAGAGAAATGGCCCGGATGCTGAAACCCGGGGGCCGCCTGGCCGTACTTGAGTGCAAAAAGGAGGAGATGCCCTTTGGGCCACCGATCTACATGCGGCTCTCCCCGGATGAGGTCGAGGCATCATTAAAAGAATATGGATTTAATAAGACAGATTACATGGATCTTGGATACAACTACCTGATTCAATTTACCCTTGAGCCTTGATCCGGGTCTGGCCCAACCAAGGCCTGTATCCACTGGTAACCATATGCGGTTCAAAAATGTTTGCCCTGTCTGCCGGGGGCTTTGACAGTTTCCGGCAAACCAGGCCCGGCAATGAAATATTCAATGAAATATTTATTGCTTATTTTTTTTAATCATCCGATGATGATCAATGATATGAGATGATGATCGGTGGTCTGATGTTCAGACAAAAGGTTCCCCACCGGCAGATAAAATAAAAGGAAATGTACATGCAACCGGATGCCTGTACCAAACTGTTCTGTTTTAAACCATGCGCTGCCGCAGGCGGTGTTGATCCTGAAGGTTTTGAAGCGCAAGGCCATCAGGAAATATGCATCCGCCCCGGCCTGTGGATGAGCATGATCAACTTTGCCTCGACCCGCCCCATCTGCCTTGAATATGAAAAACAATACCCGGTCATTGATTTTGGCTTTGTCATCTCCGGCAATATCAGAAAAGGCATTGACCAGACAGATTCAAACCGGGAAGAGGGGCTTGTCAGAAGCGGTATCAGCGGTGCCCGTCTGGAAAACCGACAGTCCGGCACCTTTGCCATCCCAGCGAACCGAAAGCAGCAGATCCTTCATCTCCACATGACGGTGCCCTTATTCCGTGAGATGGTCAAACAGGAATACAAGCTATTGCCCACAGAGATGCAAGCCGTTGCAAGAGGGGCATCCGAAATGGAGTTTACCAACATCCGCCCCATGACCCCGGATATCCAGGCCGTTGTGTATCAGCTCCTCAATGCCTCAAGCAACGCCCTCCCCTGGTCCCTTTACCTGGAAGGCAAAAGCCTGGAACTGATCTCTCTGCACCTGGCCGCCCTGGGCCTCGATCACCAGCGCGCCGCGGTGACATTGCTGAATTTGAATGAAAAAAAACAGATACTCAGGGCAAGGGCACTTCTGGTCAAAGACCTTCTGACCCCTCCGACCCTGAACGATCTTGCGGCAATGACCGGCCTGAGCGTAGCCAAACTCCAGGCAGGGTTCAGGCAGACCTACGGAAAAAGCGTGTTTGATTATTTCCGGGAATACCGGATGCAGGAGGCAAGAATACTTCTGGAAAAGGCAGAAACCAATGTAAGCGAAACAGCCTGGCAGGTGGGCTACACCAATGTCAGTCACTTCAGTGCGGCCTTTAAAAAACGGTTCGGCATCCTACCCAAGCATTATCTGAAATCCGGCATCAACGCCAGGGCACGGGTGGAATCAGACGTAATAGGATAGTGCATAGTCAACGTTAAAACTTAGGATCTTGTATACCACAGAGTACTGTTTCATGGCGTTGCTCAGAATCAGCTACCCTAAAATCAAGCCATGACAAAGCAATAAATTGAATGGAACACAAAATTCCGCTCACCTGCGAAGGGGTAGAACACCCGGCAAAGAAATTTCTTCGGACGTGAAGTCACCATTTTTTACCTTTTGGCGGATTACTCTGAACCTTCGGGCGGTAAGATCAATGTACATGCCGTCAATATAATTTCCCCAGCTGGGGCCGTAGGCCTCAAGTTTAGTAGCCACCTTAACTTTTGTCTTTACTTTGTTGATTTTTTTGGTTTCTTTATAACTGAAGTCATCTCCTCCTGTGGCTGAAAAACGGCTGTGCCCCCCCAGGCCGTGGCCGCCCCCATATTGGTCCGGAACACAAACAATATTTTTTATACCTGTCTTCCGAAATAATGATTTAAGCCTTCCAAAATGCCCCTTTACAGCCTTCTGCCTATCAAAGGGGGCAGACTGCTCAGTTGCCACAAGAATTGCCCGCCGTCCATCAACTTCATTTTTGTAAGAGGCAATGTACAGATGTCCGTGTTTCCCGTTTTCACGAATCCCTTTTCCTGATATGGGATGAATATTGCCATTTCCTCCCAGAGCAATATTGACCCCGAAATGTTTGGCGTTTTTGTTTCCCTTAAGCTCTTTTACTCCTTTTACAACTTTGAATCCTGCTGTCCGGTGAAGCGTCAGCTGCGGATCTTCGATGTCTATTCCGTGAGTTGCAGCGCCACGTGTCTCTACATTCTTTAAACTGCCCCCCCAAAACCATTTTCCGAATTTATCTTCCGAGTCATTTTCCGGCAACCAAATCGTAACGCGGGCCGTATGGGATATGGCAGAACATATGGGGGCCGCCTCTCCATTCGTGGGATGAACCTGGGACCAATGCTGCCAATCCGCCCGGGCGTTCCGTGTGGTATCCGGATCATCGCCCCGGTTTACCATCAATCCACCATAATAGAGAACTGCCATTAGCCTTAATACCATTCTTTTTTTCCAGGCAGCGCCCCCTTCTTTGGTCAGGTAACCGTACCAAAGCGCCACATCAAACTCAAACTGCTGTTGTGCCGTTCTTGATGAAAGATATTCGGAAACCCGCCCTTGCAATCCACTATAATTTGCCTTTCCCTTTTTTAATCCCACTATATCCTTTTTTTTCACCGCTACGATTTGGGATTGGTATACATTTTCGGCATTAATCGGCATGAAGTCACCTCCGGCTGATATGCTTAAATTAGAGTTTCTAAATTCGTCATTTCCGTTTATTCGATTTTTTGATTCTTTCTCTATATATTTTGATATCTTTTGGGGCTTGATTAAATATGAAATTACACATATCGCACATTCTACGACGATGCAAGTGAAATAAGGGGGTTAAGGCGTGTCCTAAAACCGGAAGGTACTGAGCTCAGATCGTTCTAACTTGTCAGAACTCCACAATATGAAGCGATATTTTTAAAAGCAGGATCACATCATATTGTATGTTGGAATGTTAGAAACCAGTACCAACCGCCAATACCGCCGTTGCTTGTGGTCAGAATTTGTTGCCCGATCAGCCCCAAAGATCCGATTTATCCAAGCTCAAAGGAAGTAACCCCAAATACCCGATCCAACGGTATATCAGGATTTTCCACAGTATACATTCTGGCGGTTTCAAAGACAGCTTTCATAGAATGGCCTTCTGCCAGAGCGACGGCTTCCTCATTAACCTCCGGTGTATCAAGAAAAATGGGTTCTGATGGTTTGATACCGGCATTTAAGGCAGAAAAGAGAGATTCTGCCGATTCAGGATTGTTGGCAAAAAGAGGACCTATCTTGTATCCGATACGGCATTTACGAATGACACCGTACCCCTCAAGTTTTCCATCCTGCATGATTCCCAAAGCATAACTTTCCGGTTGCCTTATCCATGATTTGACAAAAACGGAACGATCCGCAGGGAAAAATGGCCGGTCATATAAATCAACCGTGTTAAAGGGCAATGTGGAAAGATTTATGGTTTTTAAATTGTCAGGAGGATGACCACCGCTGATCCCCTCATATCTTATATTTCGACGGGCAAGTCTGAAACCGGATTTCCTATAGTTGTCTTGTTGGGAAATGACACCATCAAGTCCAATATTCCGACCCTTCAGGTATTGCATGGCGGCATTCCACATTTGGATGCCGTAGCCTTTGCCTCGATATTCCGGTCTGACAATATAAAAACCGATAAAACCGAATGTCTCACCATATTTAACCGCTGAAATAGTCGCAATCGCTTCATTATTCAATTCGCCAATAAAAAATCCATTGGGATCAGTTGCATAGAAACTGTCGGCATCATACAGTCCGGGATTCCATCCCTCAATGGCTGCCCACTCCACAGCAACATTGATATCATTGCGTGTCATCGTTCTGATTGAAAAATTTAATGACGACATAAAATCACCTCTTTTAATTCACAATACAGGCTTGGTTACAATTTTCGTTACTCCGGTTTGGGTTATCTGCCGGTGAAAAAGATGAGCGTTGGCACCCTTCCGGACTTGATATCCTTTTTTGTCAGCAGGGTGACAGCATTACATTTGTTTCGTAATATGGGGTTCCGTCCCCGATCGTGCTCACCATATCTGCAGTGAGCCTGTTTACCCCATGGCCTGCCTTGATCCACCCGCCACGCTCCGTGACCAGGCAATCCCGCCGTATGGAATCATCTGTATGAAGCAGTGCCTTGAGGCTTCCTGTCGGGCTTTTCACCATGACCGGACCGCCGTCCCGGAGTTTCATCTTTTCAGCCTCTGCCGGGTGCAGCCAGACCTTGAGCAGCGGCCCATGCTCTGCCATGGTTCGCTCGGAACAGATATGGTTGTACGACGCTACACTCAACAGTGTATACGGGTACGCAGGCGCTCCCGGTTTCAGCCCGGTGGGATCGAATGCAGTCATAAACTCAAATTTTCCTGAAGGTGTGGGAAACCGTTTATCAAGGTATGGCGCCATGGGTTCGGGTATACGAAAGGGGCCTTTGCGCAGCTCATCCATACTGCATCCCCACGCCCTGATGGGTGAACAGATATCAAACAGCCATTCTTCCGTACTCCGGCAAAACCGGTCTGCAAATGAAAACCGCTTTGCCAGCTCTGAAAACATCTGAAAATCGGTCCGGCAGGCCCCGACAGGCTCTATGGCCTTGTTGACCGGGCCCACATAGTTGTGACCGTAGCTGGCCATGACATCATCCTCTTCCGGAAAGGTGGTTGCCGGCAAAAAGATATCTGCCAGCTCTGCCGTATCATTCATGAAATGACCACTGTAAACGATGAACTCCGATTGCCGGAACGCCTGCTTAACCTTTTCGGAGTTGGGGGCCATGCAGACCGGATTGGCCCCAGTGACGAAAATCATGCGGATCTTCGGATGATCCGTGTTTAAAAGCTCCTGGCCGATGAGCGGCATCAGAACGGTTCTTCTGGCCGGGTTTAGCTGATCTCCCCAGTACTGTTGATCATAGGGGCCATACTCTTCAAAGCCCTGGCTCACCCCGCCGCCCTCCACACCGATATTGCCTGAAACAGCGCCCAGTGCATCAATGGCACGGATGGCGTAATGGGCGTTTTTGTGACGATGAAGCCCCCACCCCAGCAGAATCGAAGTGGGTTTGCACTCAATCAGGGTTTCGGCAAGATACCGGGCATCTTCCTGGGGCACACCGGCTCTGTCACAAAGCGCCGTTAATGTATAACTGTCAAGGATTGCTCTGTAGGCTTCGGAACCCACGGTGTAATTTTCCAGAAACCGGGTATCTTCAGCCCCGCGATCATACAGAATTTTAGCGGCAGCCATGGCCAGGTACGCATCCTTTCCCGGAGCAGGCGCAATATAACGATCTGCCAAAGCTGCACTGCGGTTCCGAAAAGGATCAATGACGATAACCCTGGCACCTTTTTTCCGAATAGCCTTAATAATCGGCACCAGACTGATATTGGTGGTGACCGGATTTCTTGCCCAGAGTATCATGGCCCTGGAATTGTAATGGTCCAGCGGATCATGGGATATCCGGGTTCCCAGGTCCAGGTTCTGCGATGCCTGGCCAGTGCCGCCGCACAGGGAGCCGCGCAGGGTCGTCACCCCGCCGAACAAGTTGAAAAAATACCGGTTCAACAGCTTGAGGGCGGTGCGTTCGCCATATCCCTGATAATAGAGAATTGCCTCCGGCCCATCCTGGTCCCGGATCTCCTTCATCCTGCGGGCGATCATATCCAGCGCACCATCCCAGGAGATCTTCTGCCAGCCTGAGGCACCACGGACCATGGGGGTGGTCACTCTCTCCTCACTGTAGACCCGGGCACTGTAACTCCGCGTCTTGTGGCACGCCACGCCCCTGGTCAAGGGGTGCTCAGGAGAGCCGGTCAGCCGAACCAGACGTCCATCCTGCACAGTGGCCACAAGTCCGCAGGTATTGGGACAGTCCCTTGTACAGGTTGTGATGATTTTCTTTGTATTGCTCATATGCAGCCTCATTACACGGTTAGAAACCAAACCGACCATTCCGGCTCAACACGTACTTCCCGGTGTATGACATCTACCCCAATATAATCCGAGACTCATTTCCCCCTGGTGTGAACCATTCAATTTCATAGTTCTTTGTAAGGGGTTTTTTCTCTGTTGTCCAATTATAGATGATAATGACGTCAAAAGATTTTTAATAATTTTTTTCTCTACACATATACACAAAAATATTGATCGCTTTAGCATAAGTATGTATTAATATTTAAAAACAGAGGACAACACCATGAAAAAGCGCACGTTGATTAAAAAAATCAAAACAAAAGGCGCTTTCCTGATTCGCCAGGGGGGGAAGTCATGAGATATGGGAAAGCAAAAATGGATACCGATTCACTGTCCCACGTCATGACGAAATAAAAGAAATCCTGGCCAAGACAATTTTAAAGTAGGCGGACAAGTAGGGAATGCCATGAAGATTTATTATGCGATTTTTTACCCCATGGAAGATGAGTGGGGCGTTCGTTTCCCGGATGCACCATCGGTGAACACCAGCGGAAGAGATATTGATGAAGCTCTGGAAATGGCAGTGGATGCGTTAAGTGCCATCCTGGTGCTTGGCCGTAAGGGCCGTGAGTATCACGAACCAAGAGGCTTTGAGGAAATCCGGGCCGAAGCCGAAGAGGGAGAGCTTGTCTTTCCTGTAATGCCGGCAGAAAAGGCCATGGAAGAATACCGCCCGAAAAAGCGAATTAATGTTATGATTCCCGTTGATCTGCTGGACAGAGTTGGTGAATTTTTCAAAGATCAAAAAGGGCTTGATCGGTCAAAATTTATTTGCAATGCCGTTGAAAGCCATTTGAATCAAGGGATTGAAGCCCATTCATAGGCAGACAAAATGCTCAAAATCAATTCAGTTTTTGGATTTTTTCAAACCTTGATTTTAATCTTGACTTAAGTTGTTCCCCCCTGATACAAGCTCAACATGTTGTGCTTGTATCAGGGGAGATAATATTATTTTGGACTTGAGTGTACCCCTGTTTGCAGTATCCAGCTCCCTCTCCGGTCATGGAGAGGGAGCTGGGGGTAACCGTGGGTAGATCACGATCTTCCCCGGATCATCAAAAAAGAGCGCACTCTTTGGACTTTGGAAATTTTTGATATTTTATTTGCCCAAAAAGCAAGTTTCTATCCCAAGTTTATTTTTATTTTATCAGGAATCATGCATAACCTCACCCTTATTGTTTCCAGTCGTACAAGTCAGTGAAGATGGGGTAAAAATAAGGGACCTAAGGTTGAATTGGAAGAATCTGGTAATGCGGTGAACACATTTTTTGCAAAAGATTACTTTGGCAGCCCTTTCGTACTGTTCGATGTCCATCATCTCGCAATACTGGCGGCCATTTTCCTTATCGTTCTGGCGCTGATCTGTTTCGGGCGAAAGATTCCTTCCTTCTGTCATCCGATGATCCGTTATGCAATGGCTTTTGTACTGCTGGTAAATGAAATTTTCTGGCATGGATGGTTCTGGTTGGCAGGCCGGTGGAGCGCGCAGGATATGCTGCCGCTGCAATTCTGCAGCATGGCCATATGCCTCAGTGTCGTCATGCTGATGACACGAAGCTATCGGCTCTACGAACCGATATATTTTATTGGAATCGGCGGAACCATTCAGGCGCTTCTGACGCCTAATCTGACAAAATACGGCTTCCCCCATGCATTGTTTTTTCAATTTTTTATTTCCCATGGCATGCTGTTAATCGTTGCCGTGTACATGACTGCCGTGGAAGGGTATCGCCCCTATTTTTCCTCCATGAAACGAGTTTTTGTAATGGCGTTACTCTATTCGCTGTGCGTGGGTGTGATCAACGCCTTACTCGGAAGCAATTACCTGTTTCTGGCGCATAAACCGGACACGCCCAGTGCCCTGGATATGCTGCCCGCATGGCCTTGGTATATTCCGTTTCTGGCAATGGAATTTGTCATGACCATGCTGGTTTTATATCTACCATTTGCTGTCAGCGATTATACTCGCCATTTAGTAAAAAATCATAAAAAGGATAACTCCAGATGACCTCTTCACAAAACAGCTTGCAGGCATTTCAATTGTTTCAAGGTATCAGCCGGGAAACCCTGGACAAACTGCTGAATGTGGCGCAAATACAGACTTTCCATGCCGGTGAAATCATATTTAAAGAGGGCAGTACGGGAGATGAATTATATTTGATCCTGTCCGGCACCCTTGAAGTACTCAAGTCCACTGATTCGAGCGATTTTGTGGTGACGGAGATGACCGAAAAGTCTCATTTTGGGGAACTCTCTTTCCT
This sequence comes from uncultured Desulfobacterium sp., assembly GCA_963668575.2. Taxonomy (GTDB): domain Bacteria; phylum Desulfobacterota; class Desulfobacteria; order Desulfobacterales; family Desulfobacteraceae; genus Desulfocicer. The sequence continues at coordinate 5,458,591 of OY764894.2, forward strand.
GGACGGTTCTCCCCGCTCCGCCACCATTCGGGCCAAAACAGACGTCAGCGTCTACATTCTGGAAAAAAAGGCGATTATTGAACATGCCTCCAGCGGACAAATCATGGCTGAATTGTTTCGCAACATTGCCCTCTGGTCATCGGAAAGGCTCAAACACCGTACTTCAAACTACGCGGATTCATTGGAAAAGCAATTAAGCCTGCTCCAGGAAAAGAACTACTTCAATCGATTCCTCCTGACGATTACAGGGACGTACTCCATTGTTCTGGTCATCACCAGTCTCCTCGGCGGTCTGCTAAAGCACATCAATATGTACAGTCAGAGTTATTCCTGGCTTTATCTGATGATACTGGTGGGACCGGTTCTGCTGTTTGTGCTCAAAAGCGGGGAACCTATCAGACATTTCGGTGTCACGACGTCCAACTGGAAACGCTCGTGCGTTGAGGGGCTGGTGTTATCCCTTGGGGTTATCGTATTGGGCTTCGGCCTGTTGTCTCTTTTGAGCCGCCTGGGATGGATGGCAAAAACAAGCATCTCGCTTCCGGGTTTTCTCTATGTCATGTTTGTTCAGAATTTTTTCATGCTCATCCTTTATTTCATCAATAGCTATGCCCAGGAATTTCTTGCCCGGGGGGTATTTCAGAGTTCCATACAGCGGGCATTTGAGGATGAAAAAGGCTGGAAATCCGTATTGCTGGCCTCATTTATTTTTGGAGTGGCGCACATTCCTTACGGTGCCGCATTGGTCGGCGTCACGCTGATATCAGGGATTTTTTTTGGATTTTTGTTCATGCGGCACAAGAATCTGCTCGGTGTTTCCATTGTGCATTCCATGTTGGGGTCTTTCTTGTTTTCCATGGCACAATTGCCGTTCATGGATAAGATGGCATAATGTCTTTATGTTGCGGTCTGTTTCTGGGAAAAGGCAATTGACATGCACCCTACTACACCAAATCACAAATTCCTCGGAGGGTAATAAAATTGAAATACATCCTAAATTCAAAGGGTTTCTTTACACGAATACCCCACGAATTTATGATTTGGTGTACTACTGCTCGTAATATCCAAGCAAACGATCTGTTGCCGCTTCCCAAGTCAGGCTATTGATTTGCTCATCTTTTACCGGAGAGTGTTCCAGAGCAAATTTCAATTTATTTCTGAATTCTTGAGGTGAGGCGTAAGCAAGACAGTTCTTGAATTTGTAAAATTCATCATTGCCGGGAACCATGGGGATGATGACAAATCTTCCCTGTCCCAGTGCTTCGAGGGTTGTCGTACAGTTGGCATCACTTCGGGATGCATTGATAAAAATTTTATATGCCTCTAAATCCTCGGCCGGGTTTTTAGAGTTTCCTTTATAGTGAAATGTGATCCCCTTGCTCTTCGCATAAGCATCAATGACGTCCTGTTCACTACCCATACCAAATATATCGATCTCTCGAATTTCGGTTGTGGCGAGAAGATCAACCAACTCACGATACCCTTTCTCCCAAAGCAATTTTCCCATAAAGTAAATTTTCTTTGCATCGGGTTTCATTGGGATGTGAAAAAAGGAGTGGTGAATGCCACTGGTATTCAGGTATTGGGACGTTGGTAAAGGAAGATGGGCATGGCTGTGAAGTATTACATCATCACAGTGGTGCCGGATCAACCATCTGTTGTAATGATTGAATGTCCGGACTATGAAAGGCATATAACGGAACCTGAACTTGAAATAATACAGAAAGTTTGTGAGTACAATCCCGGTGACTCTTGAGGCCCTTTTACGAAAACGGTTCCATGGATGTTTCCAGTTCAGATGCTCCGGATCTTCCAAAATCAACCAATCACAGTCCCGAATCCTTTTGGAAATGGCATAATTGGGAAGAATTGATCCCCAATTGGATTTATATCTTGCCGGATAAAATTCAATCCCCAGGGAAGGACACTCTTCCTGTAAATAGGATCGCATGCAGCTTTCCTGTTCTTTAAAGGAGTCAAAAGACGTCTTATCTCCAAACACAAGCTCTTGATCCGCAGGTGGTATCCAAGGGACGTAAAGTCTGACGTCCAATCCCCTTTGAGCAAGATAGAAAGCTCTATTCAATGCCAGGATGGCGGTACCGGTTCTCCAGGGGAAAGCGCCTGTGGCAACTATATTTATGGTCTTCAACATTTATGATATCTCCCCATTGGCTTATTTGATGATCTCGGCTCACAGCTTTGCACTCCAACTTCCTTCGGAGGCTCCCCCACGGTTCTGCTCTTGTTTTCGGCTAATACATGTGTTAACAGGAATTCCGTTAGGTGATTTGCAGGAAACATTCTACCGGAGGATGGCTGCTTCTCGCATCAATTCCTATACCATAAATTTACCGTTGCCTCCTTAAAAAAATGGAAGAATCAAAACAAATCCGATATAACAGACAGATCAAAATCTTCTTCAAGATATTGTGCCACCCGAGATTGATGACCGACATACTCCTTCGTTTACACTGCCTGATCTTAAGAAGATCTTACGTCCGGCTTGATTCCAAGCGAATCCTGCATCTTGATAATAAAAAATTGTTGTTTGTGGATGGCGGGGCAAATTTAGGCCAGGGGTTCAAGTTTTTTTCTTCTTACTTTTTACCGGGAAGAGTTGAATACGATCTCTTCGAGCCAAACCCGAACTGCCTTGAGAGATTGAGCCGTAGCATCTCCTGCTTCTCGCCATTAACCGTCAGGATTCATCCGGTCGCCCTATTCACTCGAAATGGATGCACCACGCTTTTTGGAACATCTGAATGCGAAGGTGGACCTCTTTCAGAAGGGGCTTCCATAAACCGGTACCAGCATTGTTTATTTTATGATTCAAATCCCAAGGACGCTATCAGCGTTCCGATGATCGACTTTTGCGGGTATTTAACATCACAGCATAAATACTATGATGTCATCATTGTGAAGATGGACATTGAAGGCGCGGAAAACGATTTGCTGGAAACGCTCATAGAGCGCGATTGCCTGAAGTATATTGATACACTCTATGTCGAGTTCCACTCCTCTTTCCTCAAAGGCTCCATACGTCGATCCGAAAGGCTACGGGAAGCAAGAATCATTAAACATCTCAAGAAAACTAAAATTCACTTCAGAAACTGGCATTAGATTCTTATCTCTGATTTTCATGTTATTTTGGCAAAAAAATCAGGCATCCTTCATTTTTCGGTCTACACTTTCCAGAGTAACATTCCCGTCTTGCGGGGTTTTTTCTCAAAAAAGTGTCAAGTACTTTTGATGACATATGAAGGATGCCGAAAATCAGAAAACCTTTTGGGTTCCGGCTTGTCCAGGTTAGGTTGAAACAAAAAAGGGAACTGCCACCGGATCATTTACAAGGCGCACGATGTCGTCAAGCCCGCTTTCAAAACCCGCGGTTTCAAGGTGGGCCCTCATGGAATCAAAGGTTGATTTCCTTGTTGCGAGTCGATCCAGGAGTGCCGTTATATCGTCCAATGATGACGCAGACAGCCCCAGGTTATTTTGAATGAGGTAATCTCTGACAGCTTGTTCCTGCGGCATGATGCCACCGGCTTCCATAATAACGGGAATCGCTCCCAGTTGAATGGCTTCACAAACCATTGCCGGTCCAGGCTTGGTAAACACCAGATCGGAGCAGAACAGATACTCGATCAAGTTTTCCAAATATAAGTGAACCTGATGACGACCATTACCGACGCTGTCTCTAAAAATATCAAAAATTGTCTGATTACCGTAACAGGTAATGACAAATTGCACCCCGGCATAATCGGATAATACCTGGCTGATTTGCTTCGCCAGGGCTTGATCGGTTCCCATGCAAAAGGTCACCACGGGCTTGTTCACATCCAGATTCAACCTCTGCATCACGTCGTTTTTATCCATACCTTTGACCCGGTTCACCTGACCGGCATAGGGATAGTTTCCGGCAATGCATTTTCCCGCCACCCCGGGTTTTATTTTTACCAGATAGTCTCTTAGCGGTTCACTCGGACAATAGACCCAATCCGCGTAAGCATCGGCCCAACCGGGCAAACACCCCTCAAACCAGTCCGTTACAACAGTATAGCAGCCAATTTCCGGGCTAAGCGTCTTAATCTCCTCAAACAATTTCGATGCATATGAGTGGACGGAAATTATTTTTTGGGGTTGATAGGATTTGATGATGTACCGCGCGTATTTCCGGTAAATTTCCGTTTCAATGACATACTTGTTATCCTCGGCCTCAAACGCGAGGTCATACATGACGGTGTAGAGTCCCACGTTGTGCTTCGTGAGGTGATTATAGATCCGGGTGATTTTCTGATAGGTGTACAGCTCTTTGTCAAGGATCAAAACTTCCGATATTTCGTTTGATGCGCCAGAAAGCTTATCTTTGATGGCATAGGCAACGGTGTTATGTCCCCCACCGGTGGCGCATGTCAGAATCAACGTTTCAACGGCACACTTTTTTTCCGGTAAAGGTTCATAGGCGGCCATGGTGAGGAAGGAGACCATGAGATGCCTTAAAGCGAGTTTTGAATCGAACGCTTCACAGGCATCCGTCAGCCGGCTCCTGTTGCCGTCAATGTCGAATCTTGGGCGGTCCATGGCCAACTCAAACCATGACCGGTTTGTTCCCTGAACCTTTTCCTTAAGCAAAGGTGAAAGCCGGTCCATGTTCGGTATCCGTGAGGTCTTGGCGTATTCATCAAACAATTTTACCCAGTCGTGGTAGGGCAGTTTTGTGAGTTTCAGCCCAAAATCCCTGAGCAAATCCATCAAACGGTCAAAGGTGACCGGTCTGGGATGGGATACGTGTACGATCCCTCCTTCCGTGTTATGTGATCTTTCCACAATGGTGTCCGCAATATAATCCAGACGCGTAAAGTCCGCGATGGCATTGGGGAAATCGGGTGCCGCGTCCATATCGATGATGCCAAGCATGATGAGAGCCAGTGTATCACCCATGTTGAGTCTGCAAAATCGATCCAACGAAGGTGCAATGCCCGAGGCGCGGTATCGGGTCACGGCCATGCCGGCGGTTGCGGCCCTCTGCATCAATTCCTCCCCCACCCACTTGGACTGGGCGTATCCATAACCAAGCATAGGATCGTCAACGTCCAATGGTCTTTCTCCGATCACCTGCTCATGATCAAAAAGATCACTGTCGATAATGGCGGTGGAGGACATATATTCACATTTCTTGGATTTTTTGTGGGCGCAAAATTCAATGACATGTTTAACGCCTAACACATTGCTTGCTCTCTGTTCCCGGTATGGCAGTAAAAAACTGACCTTTGCTCCGATGTGAAAAACCCGGTCGATCTTTTGGGCCAAATGGTCATATTCATCAGCCTCAAGACCGAATTCCGGTTTTGAAAAGTCTCCGGGAATGATGACCAAACGGGATTCATTGGCTCTGATGGGCCGGTCCAGATGATATTTGGACAGGTTATCATACAGTTTGGCCAGGGCTTTTTCTTTGCCGCCCGTATGTCGGATCAAACAGTGGATCGTGGCGCCGGTTTTTTCAAGCAGCCTGGACAACAGATAGGACCCCACATACCCCGTTGCGCCGGTTAGCAGGATGTGGTTCCAGCCAAAGGGGGTATGACGTCCTTTTTCGACCACCTCCATGTCCAGATGAAGTGGCATATCCCGGTCCGCCAAATAGGCGGTATCCGGAATGAAATCCATATGTCCGGTGCGCTTATAACTGTCGATTTTATCGGCTAACTTCCGAATGGTGATGTTTTGAAGGAGAATTTGATAATCCAGGGAAACACCCAACCGTGATTCAATCAAAACGAGCATGTTCACCAGCTCCATGGATGTGACACCCATCTTAAAAAAATCCGTTTCAACACAGAGTTCTTCCTGGTTGAGCAGCGATTGACATATGGCTTCAAGGGCTTTCTCGGTTGGGGTGACGGGAGGCACCCTGTTGCCGGAGGAGATCGTTTTTCTGGTGCTCCTCTTTACGGCCGTGGACAACGTGCAACTGTCACCATAGCGCAGCCATATATCCGGGAGGGTTACACCGGAGTTGCGCGGGCTTTCATGCTTATCGGGTTTTTCCATCCCTTTCTTTTGGGAACCGGTGGGGGAGTTCAGGGTCCCCTTGGACAGCGCCCTGGCATCACACACCCACATGAACCCCTTGCCATGCGCCACTCTGCTGGCACCCGTTAAATCGGAGAAACATTGAAACACCGGCCTGTTTTTCGGGGTGGGTTCATAGATCAGGTTTACCGTGGTATTCCCGCGGGCAAGGACCATGTCCCCGACGGCTTTGAGCATCCGGTGTTCCACCCCCCTTCCCAGTACACGACAGCTCAGGATCATGCTGTCCAGCACCGTTGTTCCGTCATCATGGCCCAATATCAACACCCCGACCAATCCGTAATCTCCGAAACGGTCTTTGACGCGGACCGTGAGCACATCCAGGTCCTTGCGTTGGCAAAGGGATTCAACTTCCGGTTCCATCCTTCGAACGGTGGTTGAATTGAACTGATTGGTTCTCAGGGTAAGCTGGCTCACCCGTGGTATATCGGAAGCATCCATTTTTTCGATGTCAACGTTCAGATGCAATTGCGCCAGAAAATCTTCAAAGGATGACACGCTTTCCTTCAGTGCCCTGCGTTGGGTCTCCTCCCGATACATCCGGGTGCGGTTTTTGTCCTCTTTTGTGGCGCCGCGTTTATCGAAAAACCAGGTATGGCAGATAAAGCGCTCAATATCATCGGTTTTTTGGGGGAACAGCAAGCAGGTCACTTCTGGACAATGGAGCCGCACCGCCTCTATTTCCACGGGATTGTCGTCAATGAATACAAAACTGTCCAGTCCCAGATTCAACTCCTGGGCCAACGCCCGGATATTGACCGGTTTGGGGTCCCAGTTCACCTTCATGGCAACCAGATGGTCTTCCTTGAGGGGGAAGTCGGCAGAACGCTTTACGAACACTTCCCTGACGTCTTCCGCCTCATTTTTGCTGCAAAGTGCAATGAGGGCCCCGCTCTCCTGCTGTGCAATCAGGGTTTTCATAAATTTTTGCCGGGCCCCGTCAAAGGCTATGCCCCCCACACCGTCTTCACCCACAATGCCTTTCCAGAGGGTGTTGTCGCAATCCACCACAAAGACCTTTTTGGGGCTCATCCAGTATTGGTGGGCCGTTCGGATCACAACGCTTGCAAGGCTCATGAAATAGGGGATTTGGTAGGGCATGTGCGCAGCGGTGTTCATCCCTTCATCATCCAGGTGTGAAACCGGGTACCAGGCTTGAATCTCCTCATCCGTCAGGAGCGTCATATTTGAAAATTCAGAGAGATGCTCTTTCAACTTTCCGACCTGGCGTTCTGCCAGATCCTGATAATTCGCCTGGTTTCTCAGCCCGGGGGAGGCGGGGGTGATCAGCAACACATGGGGCAGTTCCGTCTCTTTGAGGCAGGCCGTCAACAGAGCCGTGAACTGTGACACCGTGTTGGACAGATGGGTCTCACACAAAGTCCAGTCAACACCGGCAGGGTTAACCGGTTCAGCCGGGTTGCCCCGCTTCAGGCAGGGTTCCAGCCAGTCTTCAAAGCGAAGGGCGATCACGTTCAATCCGGACGGGGTGGTGCGAAACAGGGAATCCACACGGCCCAGCTCCTGGAACACCTGATTGAAATCCGCCAGATGCACCGCTGCATGCCAGTCCAGATCCCGGATCCACTGATCCAGTCCCGGTTTGATGGGGTCCATGGTATAGGTTGATACCACGTTGATCTTTTTTCGTTTTTCACAACCGGTGATTTCAAAGAGATGTTCCGGTGTATCGTCCGGCTGTTCCATGAGATGCATCATGACCTTTTCCCAGGTCTCACCAAATCTTATGAGTGCTTGCGGATCAAACAAATGAACCGGGTATTCCATCTGAACCCGGTATTGATCGGCATCCCGGAACAGGGTGAAAAAAATGTCGAAATCAAGGGCTTCACGTTTCAGATGGATGAATTCCACTTCCGTATCGGAAAACCGCTGACCTGCCACCTGCCGGGTGTCCACGTAACTGAGAGCCGTCTGAACGGGCGGAATGTCGTGATCCGGCTGTTCCCTGCGGATGATATTGACCAGATCGTTGTAGGGCAGACGTCTGGATAAAATGTCCTTGATCCGTTCCTGAACCCTGTGGCAGATATTTTTCAAAGGCTCTTGGGAAGTAAGTTCCAGGGGAAGGGCTGCCAAATTGGCATAAAAGCCGATGGCTTTTTGGAACCCGGGAAGGTCCCGGTTGCTGTCGGGCATGGCGACACATTGCCGTACCTGCTCTGAAAAAAGATACTGGGTCAGCATCAAACCGGTCATGAACACCGTAACATGGGTGAACCGTTGCCGGCCGCAAAAGGTGCTCAGTTTGTGGGCAAATTCGCCATCCCAAACATGCTCCAGAAGCGCCACGCCGTCATTTTGCAAACCACGTCGGTAGTTGTATTTAAAGGGGAGGGGTGTTTCCTCGCCATATCCAACCAGCTCCCTCTCCCAGAACAGCCTTCGTGTCTTGCCTTCCGGCCCTTCAAAGCGCATCCGTTCCCAGGCACTGAAATCAACATGCTGCAAATCAAGGGGTTCCGGCACAGGCCGTTTGCCATTGCCAAGGGCATTGTATAGCTGCATCAGCTCCTTTGAAAGAAGCATGACCGATATTCCGTCCACCACGATATGGAGCATGAGAATCAAAAGGTAAGCGCTTTGATTCTGTTGATAGACCATGATTCTTCCCAATGGCCCGGTTTCCAGGTCGAATTTCTCCTTCTGAACGCCACCGATATGGGCCAGTATCCAGGCCTCATCCTGATTTTGCGCATCAATGATATCTATTTTAAGGGATAAAGTCTCTTTGATCACCAGTACCGGTTGCTCACGGTCCATTGTAAACACCGTTCTCAGGCTTTCATGGCGCCGCACCAGTTGATCAACGGCTTGTTGCAGGTAATCCGGGTCCAATCGGCCGCTTACGCGCAACAGCAGCGGTACCATCAAAGCAGTTTGGGAACCGGTCAGTTTCATCAGGGCCAGATGACGGCTTTGTTCCAATGACGGCTGAAAAAACAACTGTTTACGATCAAGCCTGACGGGCTTATGCGTGCCGGACACCGGAATATGTTCACTCAGGATATGGGCGGTCAGCCCATCCACCGTGGTGTGATCGAACAAAACCGTTGTCTCCAGGTCTATGGACAGTTGCCGGTTGATTCTGTTGATCAGCTCCACCGCCATAATGGAGTCAAGCCCCAGTTCCGACAGGGGTTCATCCGTCGGCACTTTTTGGACCGGCATTTCCAGCACGGCCGCTGTTTCATGCTGAATCCGTTCACGGATGTTTGCACCGGTTTGATTTGATATGCTGATTTTGTTCGGTTCATGAACCGCTTTTGCGTGATCTTCTTTTTCAGGTTGAACCGTCCCCAATGGCGGACTCATGGCTCGGTCTTGTGCAATGTACCCGTGGCTTTCCGCCACAATAATCTGTTGTCCCATCCCGTGGGCCTCTTTTGCCGGATAGATCACAGGGTCTTCGGTCCGCAATGTATCTGAAATACCCAGCGGGAGCTTATTCGTTCTATCCAGTTTGACCGACAATATCTGAGGAACATCATGGCCCAGCACCTTCTCAAGAATTTGGGCCCCTTCGGCAATATCAATCGACCCGACCCCTTGTGCTTTCATTCGATCCCGGTAAAAGTCTTGAGCCACGACACCGGTCTCTCCCCAATAGCCCCAGTTGATGATGTGAACCGGGTAGTTGAGCTGTTGCCTCAGATAGAGTCCGAAAGCGTCCTTGAAGGTGCACCCCGCCGTATAATTGCTCTGCCCCGGCGCTCCCCAAAGGGATTGAATGGATGAGAAAAAACATATCCAGTCCGGATTCGCCTTCCCGAAGGTTTGGGCCAGGTGGACGGCACCGGCCAGTTTCGGCATCAACGCCGCCTTGAAGTCCTGCTCATCCATGTTTTCAAGCAACTGATCCCGAAGGACAATGGCCGAATGGATGACCCCATGGACCATGGTGTGGTGGGTTTTGATTGTTTCATAGGCGGCTTTCATCTGATCTGAATCCAGCGCATCGGTCTGAATATAGATGGGTTTTGTCCCGTAGCGGCCCAGACGCGTGATCTTTTCCTGAATGTCCCGGTCCACGAACCGACGGCCCAGCCAGATCATTCTGGCATCATAGGTTTTGATCAAATATTCACTGAAGGCCTCGCCCAGCCCGCCTGCGCCCCCCAAAATGACATAAACACCCTGATGGCGTATTTTAACCGGGGAGTTGTCCGGCATGGATACGGGAATGATCTCCCGCGTGTATCGGTATCCATGCCGAAAGGCTACGGGAATGCCCATGGGATCTGCGGGTTCGTTGTTCAGGCGGGCCAGAAGGTCGATGTGGTTGTCCCTGTTTCTCAGGTCGTCCGCACTGATATCCACATGTTTGATGCGCCATCGGGATTGTTCTTTGGCCAGAGTCTGGACAAAGCCGCTCAAAGATGCGCCAGTGGGGTTGATCGGTTTATGCCCGTACACCGGCTGGACATCCCGGGTCGGGACCACCAGATTAAGGGTCCGGCTGCTGTATCCGGACCGCATGAGGGCCTTGATACACCTGAAAAAATCCATGGCAACGGTTTCCTCATCCCTCACGAATTCCGCAAAACCGTCTTGTCCACTCCTGTCTTGATGCCAGTCCTGATCCCATAGCCCGCATAGAAAGTAGAGTGTGGTGACAGGTTGGTTTTCGGTGAAAATCCGTTCCCAGGCCTGTAAATCAGAACGGTCTATCTCCCACGCCCCGTCGTCACCGAGGGGCCTGGTTCGGGAACCTGTGCGAATCATCACGGCCCCCTTGCGGGCCGACAGAATGCTTTCGTCAAACCCAAAGGCCTTCCCGCTTGAGACCACCAGGCAGGTCCCATCAGGGTTTTCCACTGTTTCCCGGTTGTCATGGGCATGCCGTACCCATCGGGACAGATAGGTGATACCGCCATCATCAAGGTGGCTTGTGGGCCGTACTTCAAATCCGGCACACTTGACGCAGACTTCCCCTTTCGAGTTGACCAGTCTTAGATCATATCGGCCGGGCCGTTGCTGCCGAATGACCACCCACATGGTGGTTTCCAGCCGTGACAGCGGTTCCACCTGTTTGAAGGAAAAAGGCAGATACTGCCTGTCGGTCAGGGTCAAGAATGCTGCAATGCCATGGAATGCCGCATCCATCAAAGCGGGGTGGAGTCGATAAAGGGAGTCTTCTGATTCCCAGGCCCCGGACAAGGCCACTTTGGTCAAGATTTCCTCATCCGATGCCCATATCCCCTTGATGCATTGAAAGTATGTGCCGTATTGAAAACCGTTATCGGCCAACCGCTTATAAAAGGCGCGGGCCCCTGCGTTTTCATCCCATTTGAATGTTAGACGTTGCCGCATGGATTCAAAATCCACCTCTTCCTTCTTCGGCGGTTGATCTGTTATGACCACGCTTCCCTGGCAGTGCCGCGTGGCGGTTTCATCCGTGCCGGTGCGAATTTCAAAGTCCATGGCGCCATTTTCCCGTTCATGGGTGTTCCGTCCATGGGTGAGCCTCAGATAAACCTGTTGGGAAGCGTCCGTGATATCCAAGGGTTTCAGCAACAAGACATTTTTCATGACAAAGTGTTTGTCAGGGTAAATGTGTTTGACGGCTTCTGTCACCATTTCGATATAGCCCGCACCCGGCATGAGGACACGGCCTTGAACCCGATGATGATCCAGCATGGGCAGGGTGTGGTGGAGGATGCTTTCAAACAAAACGGTTCCGGCTTCTTTCAGACTTTCTGAAAGTCGAACGCCGTGAACCAGGGGGCCGATGGTTGAAGAGCCGGTTTCGGCGGGTGCTGCGGGCCGTTCCGGTCTTTTGGGCAACCAGTATCGCTCCTTCTCAAAAGGATAGCCAGGCAGGGATACTCTGCGGGGTCTGGCTTCTCCGTAAAGCAGGTTCCAGTCGAAGTCCATCCCGTTGACCCAAAGTTTAGCCAATTTGCGTATTTTGCCTTTCATCAGCCAGTTGTGTATGGCCGCCTGAATATCCTCGTCCATGGTCAGGGCCATGAAGCCGTCCTCTCCTTTTTGAAGCGCACCTTGCCAGACATCCGCTATGGATTCTTCGCCTTTAAGATATTGCGAAAGTTTTTCTCTGAGTTCAGCCATGTCGTTAACCACAAAGGCAATGCGGCTGTTCATGGCCTCTCGGCCCGTCTGCAAAGTGTAGGCCATGTTCATGAGAGCCGTTCGGTCCCCGTCCCCAAGACCATCATGAAGAGACCGGGCATATTTCTTTAATGTGTCGGCATTTCTGGCGGACAGGGGAACGAGAACGTCTCCATTATATGCCTGCCCGGGCAGGTACGTTGCTTTGTTACCGGTAATATACTCTTCAATGACCAGATGGGCATAGGCGCCGCCAAAGCCGAAACTGCTGATTCCGGCCCTGCGGGGCATAATATTCCCCTGATTGTCTGTTTGCGGGCGCCATTTGACAGGTTCCTGATTGATGTAAAAGGGTGAGCCTTCTATCTTGATGTAGGGGTTGATTTCCTTAAAATCAGGCATGGCTGGGATGGTTTGATGTTTCATGGACAGTAGCACCTTGACCAGCCCCGTAATACCGGCGCCCCCTTCTGCATGGCCGATATGGGCCTTTGCGGAACCCAGTGCGCAGAAACTTTCTTTTTCAGTAAATTTCCTGAATGCCTTTTTCAGAGCGTTAACTTCAACCGGATCACCCAACTGGGTCCCGGTGCCATGGGCCTCCAGGTAATCCAGCATTTCAGGGGAAATATCCCCATCCTTCCAGGCTTGTATTAGAACTTCAACTTCACCATCCACATTGGGTGCCGTAATGGAAGGGGTGTATCCTCCGTGGGACACCGCGGACCCCTTGAGAATGCCATATACGTGATCCCCATCGGCAACGGCCCGGGAAAGCGGTTTCAGCAGTACGGCTGCAATCGCCTCACCCGGCACATACCCATCCGCGCGTTTGTCAAAGGTATGGCACCGTCCGGTTGGGGAGAGGATGCCCAGACTGCAAAAGTAACGGTAATGGGATGAGGTTAAGAGCAGATTGGCTCCCGCGGCAAAGGCCATTTCACACTCTCCCTGTTCCAGGGCCTTCCGGGCCAGATGGACGCTGTACAGGGAAGAAGAACAGGCCGTGTCCACCGCCAGGCTCGGCCCTTTCAGGTTGAAGTAAAAAGAGGGGCGGTTGGCCAGCATGGTGGCGGCATTGCCCGTGCCGTCATGGGCCTGGATCTCCTTACCGGTCCTTGCCATTTCTTCCGAATAATCATGGCAACATACCCCCACGTAAATGCCGGTCCTGGATCCTTTGATGGCCGGAAGACAGCCTGCATCTTCTGCCGTATGATACAATACCTGAAGGAGATGACGGAGCTGAGGATCCATGAGCCCTGCCTCTTTTGGCGAGATATTGAAAAAGCCGGCATCAAACTGATCCACATCGTCGATGAAACTGCCCCATTTGCAGTACATCCTGTTGGATTGCCGCTCCGGCGAAAACCAGGGCCCATGATCAAAATGGTCCAAAGGAATCTCTTTGATCAGATTGGTCTGTTGGTATAAATGATGCCAGAAGGTATTTGTATCGGGGGATTCCGCAAACACACCGGCCATTCCGATGATGGCGATGGGATCTCTTCCCTGATGACTTACGGAAGATGATATTTGGGGAAGACCAAACAGATGAGGCTCCGGATATGTCCCTGACTTTTCATGGAATTGAGGAGGGGTATCCAACGGTTTATTCTCTATCTTACGGCTGAAATCTTTTCCAAAATATCTTCTCCATTCATCCCCATGTTCGGTACCGAAAAACCGGGCCAATGATGCGATGTTCGGATATTCAAAAAACAGGGTGGGATAGAGTTCAATGCCGATCTCTGTCTCAAATATATTGACCAGTTGGATGAGTTCCTTTGAATCAATGCCCAGATCCATGAAGTTCTGATCCAAAGGAGTGTTGGTGTTGGAACCGGGAATGAACTGCTTAATCTTCCGGGATATGAATCTTTCGATTTCCATTGAGAGATCGTCATGAATAGGAGGTAATTTTTCTTCCGGTTCAAACAGTTTTTTTTCATCGTTTTCCACCACTACAGATCGATTCTCCGTGTGGAGCCGTTTATACACAAATCCCTTCACCTCAAGGCAGACCTCCCCCCTGTCATCCAGCAAAGAGAGATTACACTCTATAATCTCCCGATTTTTTTTAATTATTTTGGAATAAGCATAGCAATGTGACGGTAGAGGAGCATGCGTGGTGACCGCTTTAATCATCAGAGGGAGATAGGGACCGTCCAGGCCGTCCACGAGAAAGGCCGGGGCCAGGGCGCCTGTAATCGCCCCATCCAGTATGGCGGGATGGACATGATCATATTCATGGCCGTCTTTGGTCATTTCCGGGGTCAATTGAAGGCGGGACAATACGTGATCATGGTTCTGGTAGATTTGCACAATGGTCCGCAATGATTTCCCGTAGATGACGTCTCTCTCTTTCGTATTTGTATAGATTTGTTCACCTGTAAGGATTTGCGAAGCTTCCTTTTTTATTTTATGAATATCAGTCCGCGGTGGTCGAGGGACGGCAATATTATCAAGGATATCATATTCGCCACTGGCAACTACAGTTCCGGAGAAGGATGTGGTGGTCCCTGATCTCTTTTGTGCCACGACGTCAAAAAGAGTGTCATGGGCGTACACCCCTATGGTGACTTCCTCGCCATGGTTCAGTGTCACAGGTTCCACAAAGAGGAGTTTTTTGATGCCCTTGATTCTTTGACCACCATTGTTGTGTATTTTTTTGATTCCGTCCAATCCCAGGCTGCAATAGGTGACGCCCATAAGGACCTGTTCATCCAGAATCAGGTGATCCGCCAGGTAAGGCTCATTGTATTGATATGACGCGGACACCAGCGGGTTTGATTCCGCTTTGTTGAGTCTCTCTTGCCGATCACCGTCCGGGAGCTGACCACCGTCCGGGAGCTGACCGCCTGGGAGGCGATCACCGCCCGGGAACCGACCACCACCCAAGAGCCGATCGCCGCTCGAAAGCCGATCGTCGTCCAAGAGCCTATCACCGCCCGGGGATGGGTGATTCCCTTTTACTTCCACAACGGGATGCCCCAACCAGTAATGTTTTCGATGAAAACGCCTTGGCGTAAGGGGGTGGCGTTGGGGTTCAACATCCCGGGGGCCCTGTTCAACAATCATGTGACAGTTGGTGCCGCCAAACCCGAATGAAGAGATGGCGGCACGCATGATACCGCTTTCAGGCGCCCAGGGGGTGAGCCTTGTGTGGGGATAAAAAGGCGATGCCTCAAACCGGAACCGGGGATGGGGTTTTTCACAGTGAAGGGTGGGTGGAATTTGTCTGTGTTTCATGGATAACAATATCTTGATCAGACCCGTGATGCCCGCAGCCGTCATGGTATGGCCCAGATTGGACTTCACGGAGCCCAGGGCACAGTAACCGGTTTTTCGGGTGTACTGCCCATAAACCTCGGTGGCAGCCTTGATTTCAATGGGGTCTCCCAGCAATGTACCCGTGCCGTGGGCCTCAAGATAGGTGACGGTTTCGGGATTGATACCGCTTCTGTCCAGTGCGGATTGCATGACCCGTTTCTGGCTCTCCTGGTCGGGCACGGTCAGGCCCATGGTCTTGCCGTCGTTATTCACGGCGGATCCCAAAATAACACCGTGAATGCAATCCCCGTCCAAAAGGGCCTGTTCATAGTCCTTCAGGAGAACAAAACCAGCCCCTTCTCCAAGGACAAAACCTTTGGCCCGTTCATCAAAGACATAGCTTTTGCCGTCGTCTGAAAGCACTTTGGCCTTGCTGAACCCGATGTGCGCAAACGGATCGATCAACAGGTAAATACCACCGGCCACAACCATATCAGTTTCTTTGTTAATGATGCTCCGACAGGCTTCGTCCACCGCCACCAGTGACGAGGAACAGGCCGTATCGATGGTCTTGGAAGCGCCCTTGAGGTTGTAAAAATCGGATATGCGGGCAGCCATCATATTACTGATATTGTTGACCAGGATATGTTGCATCGCCCCTTGGGGAACCAGGTGGTAATGATTGCGGAGATAATGGTTGTCCTTGGCGCCGATGAAGACACCGGTCCGCGTATTGGAAAGGTCGTCTCGGGTCAATCCGGCATGATCGAAAAGTTCCCGGGACAACTCCAGCATCATGCGATGCTGGGGGTCCAGGATAAGGGCTTCATCATCGGTGATGCCGAAACAGGCGGCGTCGAAATCGGCAATGTTGTCCAAAAAGCCGGCATGGTTGGTGTAGGTTTTGTTGGGTGCGCCGGGATCGGGGTCGAAAAAGGCCTGCGGATCCCAGCGGTCGGGACTCACCTCACGAACCAGGTTTCTGCCTGTGGCCAGGTTTTCCCAAAAGCTTTCCGGATCAGGGGATTGGGGGAGACGGCAGGCCATGCCGATGATGGCAATTTTGTTATGCCCTGTTTGCCGCTCAGGAGGCATAAACCGCCCGCGTTTGCTTTTTACGCCAAAGCCTGCACTGTTTGCACTATTTCGAGGTTCAGAAGACGTCCCAGGCTTAGCCCTATTCTCTTCATTTCCGGATTCCAGGTCTTGAGCTTTGACCTGCACTATCACGCTTTTTCCGGGGTCCGGGGCTTGGTTTCTGGCCTGCACGATCCCGCTTTTGACAAGATAGTCCGCCAGCCCCCTGATGGTGGGATGGTCTATCAATGCGCTGGGGCTGATGGGCTGTCCGTATCGGATTTCCACGGCGTTCAGAATTTCCATCATGAGTATGGAGTCCACCCCGTATTCGGACAGCTCACCATCCGGATCAAGATCTTCCGGTCTCACCTTGAGAAGATCTGTGCATATATGGATCAAATCCGCTTCAATCCTTGCTCTGAGGTCTGTATCCGAATGGTTTACGGAGTCTGGCATCCGCTTCTCTGACACTCGCTTGTCTGATGGCCCCTTGTCTAACACTCGCTTGTCTGACGTCTGCTCGTCTGACGGCTGCTTGTCTGACGGCCGCAAACCGATATATTGTGTTATTTTTTCCCGCTCGCCATGCCATACCGCAGCCTGTGCGCCTTCCTGAAAATCACGTTGATGGGTCTGAAAATCCCGGCCCAGGAGGCCACAAAATGAGGAAATACCCTGTGTGGTTTCCAGGGGCAGCATGCCTGTCCGGTTGTGGAAAATCCGCAACAGGCCGTCAGCCATCCCCATGCCCCCCTCTTTCCAAAGGGGCCAGTTGATGGAAATGATGTGCGTTTTATCTGACCGGCATGCGGCAAATGCATCCAAAAATGCATTGGCGCCCGCATAGTCCGCCTGCCCCGGATTGCCCAAAAGGCCCACAATGGATGAAAAAAACACCATAAAGTCGAGGGCTTCCATCTGAACCGCCTGGGCGATATTCCAGGCGCCGTGAACCTTCGGACCCATGACACTGTCGATTTCCGCTTCGGTCTTACGGATGATGAAGCTGTCTTTTATGATCCCCGCACTGTGGATGATGCCGTTGGGATGGTGGTATTTTTCCGTGATGATTTCAATGGCCTGGGAGACTGATACCGGGTCCGTCACATCGCAGGCCATGTATTCAATGGCACTGCCGTGGTGCTGCGCCATGGCCTGTAACCCTTCCAGGTCTTTTTGCTGGGTCTCATCCGGTTCCCTTCGGCCGCTCAGGATCACGGTGATTTCTTCCATTTCGCCAAAGGCTTTGGCAAAGATCCGGCCCAGGCCCCCCAAGCCGCCGGTGATCCAGTAGACACCGCCTTTTTTGACGCTTTCGGCCAGAGGGACGGGTGAAACTTTCATTTCCTTCGGCCGTTTGACCTGGCGCTGAAGAGTTCCCTTCAGATAACGCACTTCCATGTCCGCTGGTGTTTGGGTATTCTTGATTGTCCGGACGTCCATTGTTTGGTCGTCTTTGTTTGTCTGGGCTTCCTTGTTTGTTTGGGCTTCCTTGATAAGGATGTCGGCTGCCTGTCTGGGGCTCAGCTCAGGCAGTTGAACGATTTTGCCCTGTATTGCAGGATTTTCAAGCCTTGCGGTTTTCAGTAATCCGCCAATGGGCGCGTAACAATAGGCTGGAATATCTTCCGATGTGACCACCACCAGGGTTTGCGCACTGGAGGGCCTATTTTCCATCAGGTGCCTGATATGAAAAAAGCAGCGTTTAAAGGCCTGGATGATCTCTTCAGGATTATCTGTGGTCGTGATTGTCAGCAGGCTTTTGGGATTGAGCCTTTCCCCTAATATCCGGCTTAGATCCTCCGCCTGATCCATCAGGATGATATGAACCGCGCCTTCCTGTGACGGGTTTGTCCCGTCCATCCCTTCCATCCCGTCCATATTCCGATTTTGCCGGGGAAACCCAGCGGGGTTGGGAGCGGTCTCGACTTCTTCCATCCCTTCCATATTCTGATTTTGCCACTCCGGGACCGTGTACCACAAATCCCGTTCCTCGGCTTCTTTCCGGACCGGTTTCATTTGGCGGGTGATCAGCTTTTTTAGATGCACCAGGGTCTCACCTTGGATGTTCAGCACCCTAATGTCGTATATTACGGTTTCAGCAGTTGGAGCATTGTCGCGGTGGGTTACATGAGCGTAAACATTCTCCTCCAGCGGTTCGAACAGTTCGATTTCCTTGAGTGCGAAGGGGACAAAAGGGGCCGTTCCCGACAACCTGTTATGGACCAGGCCGATGCTGGCTTGCAGCGCACTGTCCAGGATACCGGGATGAAGGTAAAATCCCGCGCCCGCCACTTCCGGCAACACTATTTTAGCCAGGACTTCCCGGTCGTTGTAATGAAGCTCAGAGATGCCCTGAAAACCCGTACCATAGTGAAGCCCGAGCTCCCGGAAGATCTCATAACAGGTTTCGCAACTCAGTTCTTTGGAACACCGGTTTTTAATTTCCTGAATGTCCCGGACCGGCGGTTTGGCCGTTACCTGGCCCGTGATGATCCGGCCCTGGCTGTGAACAATTGGAGTTTTGTCCGAAGTTTTTTGGGTTGTCACTTCATAGGCAATACGGTCCGTTTCCGGATACAGACTTATGGTGACGGTCTCCGGGTCGGTGTTGATCTTGATGGGACGGGTCCAGACGACGTCTTTCAGTTTGCGGACCGGGTTGTTGCCGGCCTTCCGGCTGGTGGCCATGCCGGTGATGGCCATGCGGGTGGCGGCCACGGCCATTTCCAGATATGCCACACCGGGCAGTATTTTTTCATTCAGCACCTCATGATCACGGATAAAAAACTCCGTATCCGTGAAGGTTGAGGTAAATTGTTGCCGTTCCAGCGTTGAGGTGTTTTCATGGACAAGCGGGTGAAGCCGATTCATGCCTGAATGTATTGCGGGCAACGGGTCAGCGTCCGGTACCCAATAGCGTTGTCTGTCAAAGGAGTACGTGGGCAGGGAGATCCGTTTAGGTTTTAAATCTCCGTACAGCAGGTCCCAATCAAGGTTGAACCCTTTCACCCAAAGTTCGGCCAACTTTCCGATTTTTCCCTTGGCCAGCCATTTGCCAACCATTGCCCGGGCGTCTTCATCCGCCATCAATATGGCAAAAGCGTCCTTATCCGCCTTGACTCCGCCCTGCCAAAAATCCGTGATGCTTGGATCACCTGCGAGGTATCGGGTGAGTTTTTCCTTGAGTTCACCCATGTCCGTCACCACAAAGGCAATGCGGCTGTTCATGGCTTCCCGCCCGATCTGTAAAGTGTAGGCCATGTCACAGAGGTTGAGTTTCCGGTGCTGTTCCGATTTCAGGGAAGTTGCCCCCTCTATGGGCTCATCCGTTGAATCAACAATCTCCGGCTGGCCACCAAGCTCCGGCTGACCGTCAAGCTCCAGCTGGCCGTCAAGCTCTGGCTGGCCGCCAAGCTCCGGCTGACCGTCAAGCTCCAGCTGGCCGTCAAGCTCTGGCTGGCCGTCAAGCTCCGGCTGACGGTCAAGCTCCGGTTGATCGTCCCGGACGGCCAGAAAGTTCACCAACCGTTCCACACTTGCCTTAAGACGGTCGCTGTTCCTGGCCGAAAGGGGGATAAGCACTTTCCCCTGGCTGGCGGGGACGGGCTGTACGCCACGTTCAGACACATATTCTTCAATAATGAGATGGGCGTTACTCCCCCCTGCACCAAATGAACTGATGGCACCGATTCTCGGATGGATTTTTGTGATACCGTGTTCCACGCTGTGGGGAGGCTGCCAGGGGACCAGATCCTGTTGCACGATAAACGGGGTTTTGGCAAAGTCTATATTGGGATTTAAGACTCCGGAATGCAAAGAAGGCGCTATCTGCCGGTGCTTCATTTGGAGAAGCACCTTTGTTATCCCTGCGATGCCCGCCGCAGATTCACAATGGCCGATGTTGGATTTGACCGATCCGATGGCGCACCACCCGGCCTTGTCACTATATTCCCGGTAGGCTTTGGTCAGGCCCGTTATTTCGATGGGGTCCCCCAGTTTGGTGCCTGTCCCATGGGCCTCCACATAGCTGACGGCTTCAGGGGAGATGCCAGCCTCTTTAAGTGCCTGGGCAATGACCTGGCTTTGGGCCCTTGGATTTGGCACGGTATAGCCATTGGTCTTGCCGCCATGGTTGATGGCGGTTCCCTTTATGACGCCGTAGATATGATCATGATCTTCCATGGCCCTTTTTAGGGGTTTTAATAATACGCACCCGACACCTTCGCCGGGGATATACCCATCTCCCCCCATGCCGAAACTTTCACAACGACCTTTGCTGGATACAAATCTTCCCTGGCTCAGGAAAAGGTATTTCTTTGGATGAATGGTGATGTTGACGCCGCCGGCCAGGGCCATGTCACAGACACCGCTGTTGATGTCCCGGCATGCCAGATGGATTGCCGTGAGAGATGAGGAACACATGGTGTCAACAGCCATACTGGGCCCATTGAGGTTCAGAAAATAGGAGACCCGGTTTGCCACACTGGAAGGATTCCCGCCGATGGCACGTAATTTATCACCTGCCATTGCCCCATAAAGCTGGTATTCTTCATACATAACCCCCACGTAAACCCCAATGCGGCGGCCCCATTCAAGATCGTTATCACTCTTGAGCTGTTCCCGGATATTATAACCGGCATCTTCCATGGTTTCCCAGGCAGTCTGCAAAAACAGCCGCTCCTGGGGATCCAGGATTTCAGCTTCTTTGGGTGAAATATTGAAAAACAGGGGGTCAAATTTATCCACATCATTAATGAATCCGCCCCATTTGCTGTAGCTCTTTCCTTCCCTGCCTTTTTCCGGATCAAAATATTGCTTCCAATCCCATCGATCTTTGGGAATTTCAGTGATACAGTCCCGGCCCTGTTTGATATTTTCCCAGAACTCTTCAAGGGTATCCGCCTTTGGATAGCGGCCGCCCAGTCCGATGATCGCTATGTTCGGTGCAGATGTAAGTTCATCTTCTCTTGTTCTTTTCTCCGTTGAAAATCGTGCGCCCCTTGCCTTCAGATGACGCTTTCCATCTGATATGGGGGCAGCAGGGTGTTTGGGCAAAATATTATCCTGCTCCATCATCCGGAGAAGGGCACCATCTTGCCTGGGATCTTCAGGTTTGATGGGGGTGTTATCCCGGTCGATCAGCCGGTTCAGCGTGGCACCATGCTCCCCTGCAAAATACCGTGCCAGTTCATGAATTGTCTGATATTCAAAGAACAGGGTCTTGGATAAAGTGCCGAATATCTCTTCCAGCTTCACTGTCAATTCCGTTATCAAAAGGGAATTTATGCCATACTTTTCAAGGGGGGCAGTCTCGTCAATCACTGAGACGGGCAGTCTCAACGCCCGGGACAGCTCTTCCTTGATGTATTTGATGGCACCGGCAAGGCGTTTTTGTTCATCCATATCCGGGCGATCCAACGGATTTTGCGACGGGCCTGACGGTTCTGTTTCGTCCATACCCTGGTGGTTCTGATGCATTGTATCCGCACCCAATGGGCGTGCCTCTTTCGCTTCTTTCTGTCCCGGGGTCATCCGGCGGGTGACCAGCTCTTTAAGATGCACCAGGGTTTCTCCCCGGTGGTTCAGCACCATGATATCGTATGTTGCAGTTTCATCGGTTGGCCTATTGTTGCTGTAGGTTGCATGAACGTAAGCAGCCTCTTCCAGCGATTCGAAAAGCGCGGCTTCCTTGAGTGCAAAGGGGACAAAGGGAGCTGTTCCCAATAATCTGTTATGCGGCAGGCCGATGCCGGCCTGCAGTGCACTGTCCAGGATACCGGGATGAAGGTAAAATCCTGAACCCGCCACATCCGGTAACGCTATTCTGGCCAGGACTTCCCGGTCGTTGTAAAAAAGTTCAACGATTCCCTGAAGGCCCGGACCATAGTGAAGGCCAAGATCCCGGAAGATCCCATAGCATGTTTTGCGGCTCAGTTCTTCGGTACACCGGCGTTTGATTTCCTGAATGTTCTGAACCGGCGGTCTTGCCTCTGCCTGACCCGTGATGACCCTGCCCTGGCCATGGACAATTGGGATTTTGTCCGAAGCGTTTTGGGTTGTGATTTCATAGACGATGTCATGGGTTTCCGGATACAGGCATATGGTGACCGTCACCGGGCCGGTGCTGACCCTGACGGGACGGGTCCAGACAACGTCTTTCAGTTTATGGACCGAGTGGTTACCGGCCTTCAGGGTGGCGGCCACGGCCATTTCCAGATATGCCACGCCGGGCATCATTTTTTCGTTCAGCACCTCATGATCATTGATATAAAATTCCATACCCGTGAACGTCGAGGTAAATTGCTGCTGTTCCAGGGTTGAGGTGTTTTCATGGACAAGCGGGTGGAGCCGGTTTACCCCGGGATGCGCTGCAGGTACCCGGTCGGTTTCCGGCAGCCAATAGCGTTGTCCGGCAAATGGGTAGGTGGGCAGGGAGATTCTTCGGGGTTTGACGTCACCGTAGAGCAGGTTCCAATCAAGGGGTACCCCCTTGACCCAGAGTTCGGCCAATTTATGAACCATGCCTTTGTGAAGCCGGTTTTGAACCATCGCCGCCGTGTCTTCATCCGCTGTCAATGCGGCAAAAGCCCCATGGCCTACCTTGACCTCGGCCTGCCAAAAACCCGTTATGTTCCGGTCGTCTTTGAGGTATTGGGTGAATTTTTCTTTGAGTTCACCCATCTCTTTAACCACAAAAGCGATGCGGCAGTTCATGGCTTCCCGGCCGACCTGTAAGGTGTAAGCCATATCCATGAGGTCGAACGTCTCCCCTTTGATTGAATCGTCCACGGTGGTCAACCGGTCGGTCAGAAAGTGCAGCAGCTCCTCTACTTGGACGTTAAGCCGTTCCCGGGTTTTGGCCGACAGGGGAATGATGACCATTGGATCTGATGAAAAGAATGGCTTTTTCGTTGGTTTACCTTGATATTCCTCTATAACCATATGGGCGTTTGTGCCGCTGAATCCAAAGGAACTCAATGCGGCCCTTCGTGGTGAAGCATCATCCGTTGTCCATTTTTTCAATTCAGTATTCACATAAAACGGGCTATCTGAAAAATTAATATGCTCATTATAGGTGTTCATGTTCAGCGAGGGCGGTATCTCTCCATGTTTCATGGCCAGCAGTATCTTGATCAGTCCGCCCACCCCTGCGGCGGTGACCATATGCCCCACGTTGGTTTTTACCGATCCCAGGGCGCAATAGGCCCTTTGATCTGTGTAATCCCGGAATGACGCCGTAAGCGCCTGGACCTCTATGGGGTCCCCCAGTTTGGTACCGGTTCCGTGGGCTTCCACGTATTGAATTGTCCGGGGATCAATATTGAATTTTTGATACACATCCAGTTCCAGTTGTTTTTGCGAAATGGCACTGGGTGCTGTAATGCCGTTGGTCGAGCCGTCCTGGTTCATTCCTGAACCCTTGATCACCCCGTAAATGGAGTCGTTATCCCCAATGGCATCCCCAAGCCTTTTGAGCATCACCACACCCACGCCTTCTCCGGGAACAAAGCCATTGGCGCGGTTGTCAAAGGTAAAACACTGGCCATCGGGTGATAACATGCGGGCCTGGCTGGTCAGAATATAAAACTCAGGGGTGGTTCGGATGAATACGCCACCGGCCAGAACCAGGTCCGTCTCCCGGTTCCACAGCCCCTGGCAGCCCAGGTGAATCGCCACCAGAGAACTGGAACAGGCCGTGTCAACGGCAACCGCCGGCCCCTTGAGGTTTAAAACATAGGCAATACGGCTGGCCAGTATTGAAGTGGAATTTCCCCACAATGATGAGACGTCGTCCCCCCCCTGTTCCATTCTCCGAAGGTAATCACCGCCTCCCGCGCCCACATAGACGCCGCATTTGGCGTCACTCAGGGCCCTGGGGTTATAGCCGCCGTCTTCAATGGCCTTCCAGCATTCCTGCAAAAACAGACGCTGCTGTGGATCGCTGTTTTCCGCCTCAATGCCGGATATGCCGAAAAAAACAGGATCGAATTGATCTATGTCGTTCAGGAAGCTGCCCCATTTGCAGTAGCTTTTTCCTTTGGCCGGTCTGGCATCAAAAAAACGGGCAGGATGAAGTGATGGGCACAGACGGATGCGCGCTTCGGGTATCTCTGTAACCAGGGAGCGTCCCTCTTTAAGCATCTTCCAGAATGCCTCCTTGGAGTCGGCACCTCCAAACCGGCATGAGATGCCGATGATGGCAATATCCGTTTGCGGAGCGGCGTGTTTGACACGGGGTGGTGATATCCAGGAATTTTTGGCTTTGGAACCGGATGAAAAACCGCCGGTATTGATAACGATCTTGCCGATATTTTCCCCGGCTTCCAAATAACGATAAGCCTCTTGAATTTGATCAAAATCAAATACACGATCAATGGTTGCTTTGATAATGCCCTGCTCCACCAGTTGCGCAAATTCGTCTTTCAGGGTGGCGAAGTATTCCGGGTGGTTGAATGCCAGTTTTCGCAGATCAATGCTGTGGAAACTTTGATTGTCAACCATGTTGGTCAAATCGATATTCCTGGCTGATTTCAACGCGGTCATCGCGATTTCAATGTAACGGCCGGACGGGGCCAGGCACCGCATGCCTTTTTCAATCGCATCCCCCGGCAGGGTGTTGATGACCACATCAACGCCTTTTCCATGGGTAATGGCTTTGACCTGTTCTTCAAAATCCTGCTCTTTATAATGGATCAATTCGGACAGGCCTAAAGATGCCAGGTAGGTTAACTTATTTTTCCGGCCGGCTGTTGCAATAATGCGGGCCCCCATGTGCTGCGCAAGCCGGACCGCAATAAGTCCGATGCCTCCGGCGGCGGTTTGGATCAAGACCGTCTCTTCTTTCTTGAGTTGGGCTTTGCGTAGGAGGGCTTCAATAACCGTTAATGACACAACCGGCAGGGCGCATGCCTCTTCAAAAGAGAGCTTTGGGGGTTTTGGCATGAGCTGGGATTGATGGACCGTAACCACATCTGCATGCAGCCCTAAATCGCTGCCACCCAGGATGATCACTTCATTACCCGGTTGAAAATCAGGTAAAACCCCTTCTCCCGCTTCAATCACCGTACCCGATGCCTCAAACCACGGGGTAAACGGGTAGGTTGGCATGCTGGGGTAAAGGCCTTTGACGCAAAGCAGATCGGCAAAATTCAAAGAAAATGATTTTATGACAACCTGAACCTGAAAGGGTCCGGGGCTTTCAGCAATGGTGTCCACAAGCGCCAGGTCATTGATCGTGCCAGGTCCTTTCAGGAGCACCTTTTGGGGCATATTCCTGCCGTGGCCGGTCGTTCGGGTGATTTGCCCTCCGGGATGGATATCCGTCTGGTTCTTGCCGGTCTTGCCAACTTCTATTTCTGCCTTCTTTTCTATTGTTGCCTTTTTCCGGAAATGTTTTTGATCATGTTCATGATGGGTTTTTCTTATGGTTAACGTATAATTGTCATTAATATGTTCCGTCAGTCTATTGATGGTTGGATAATCGAAGATGGCCGTTGTCTTGAGACTGATTTGCAGTCCGGCGTTAAGCCTTTGAATCAGCTCTACGGCGATAATGGAGTCCACTCCGATCTCAGATAGAGGGGTATTGTCATCAACCGCATTTGAATTCATCTCCAATGCGTCCCTGACCTGTTGCCGTATCAACGCGCTTAGCCTGTCTTTGTTGAAATTGGGATTTTCATCTGAATATGCGGCAGTTCCTTTATTATTTGTCTGTGTCGGATGTTGTGTTACAGTATGCTCAGTCTCAGGGGATGGGGCTTTGACGGGCGTCTCTTTTTGTACCTGCCGGATCCATCCATGGCTTTCAGCCACAATAATCTGCTGTCCCAGGTCCCTGGCTTCGGGGTCCGGGAATTTTATGGGATAAAATCGCTCCTCTGCCAGAACCCGCTTCCACTGCTCAGACGACAATCCCGGCGAGCCGGGCAGTCGTATATCAGAATCTTCAAACAGCCACCACCCATCCGTCAGACCGAACGTCAGCGTTGCAAAGAGGGTGTGTGTGCTCAGCTCATTTAAGACAAGCAGGCCGTTGCCCTTGAGGGCCGATTTTACCCGGGCCAGGGTGTTGCCGATATTTCGGGTGGCGTGCAGCACGTTAGCGGCAACAACCATATCGTAATGGTTGACGCGGATGCCCTGCTCCTCAAAAGGACGTTCAATATCCAAAATGGCGGTCCTGAGGTATGGCGCGGAATGCCTGTGTTTTTGTTCCCCATACATCAAAAAACTTTTGGAAATGTCTGTGTAGGCATAGTCCAGCCTATCCTTGAACGGTAGAAGACGATTGAAAATGGCGGCACTGGTGGCACCCGTGCCTGCACCGACTTCCAGGATGCGGATGAGTTCTCCCCGGGGCAGGTCCTTTTGTTTGAGCCAAACGAACCGTTCCACGACGTCTGCCACGCGCTCGTTAAAGAAATCCATCACCGGGTTGTCTTTATAAACCCCTTCCAACCGCTTCATGGACGCGTTGGCAAACAGAACATCCGTGGGGGGCATGGCCCCCGTTAAGATGGCTGAAAGGTTCTCCAGGCAGGCGGTCAGCAATTCCACATGCGCCGTCATGGCAGGATGCTGCCTTGCCAGTTCGGCTTGCCCCTGTTTCAGGTCAAAATCTGACAATCCCTGTCTGTGAATTAATTCAAATCTGTTTTCCCCGGTGGCCGTTTGGATGATTCCCTCTTGTTTCAAAAACCGGATGACTTCGTTGAACCAGGGGGTGTATTTGGGGATGATGTTGAGCTGTTCCCGAATATGAGATGGCTCTGCCTTAAAGAGCGACGCATCCCACCCAAGGTGTTTGAATGCATGAACAAGGCCATTTATGGCAAAACAACGCAGGGATTCATCCCATACCCGATGTTGCGTCAGAACAGCTTCCACCTGCTCGCTTTTGTCGGGCAGGCTGTTCACCGTCTGCTCCATATACGAAATCTGCTCCACGGGATAAATCACGACGGTATGGTTGGTATGATACTGATCCATCATTTTCTTTGTTCTCCAGGAAAATCCGGGCGTTGTAACCATTTGCTCTCGCTGGATTTTTCCATGTTAATGGGAATAATGTGCGCGATATTGTTGCTAAGTACCTGTTCAAAAACATCAATTCCCTGTTCAAGCGTCAATGATTTAATCCCTTGACGGTCCATGGCGTTTCTGTGGAAATCGTCGGCAACAACGCCCATGTCCCCCCAATATCCCCAGTTGATGATATGGACGGGGAAGCGGGCGTTGTGCCTCAGATTTCGGGCAAGGGCATCTTTAAAGGTACAGCCGGCTGCATAATTTCCCTGCCCTGCCAGGCCCATTACCGATTGTGCAGAGGAAAAAAAGACAAACCAGTCAAGGGGCTCGTCTTTGAACACCTCTATCAGGTGGATACTGCCGTCGATCTTGGGAGCCAGGGCGGTTAACAGTTGGCTTTCTTCCATCAGGGCGATTGTTTTGTCTTTCAGCGCAACGGCTGAGTGAATCACGCCATTGATCCGGGGATAAGTTTTCTTGATCTCCATGGCGGCCTGTTTCATGCTTTCCGGATTGGCCGCATCGGCCCGGATGTATACCGGTTTTGTTCCGTATTGACCCAGGCGATCCATATGATGGTGGATGGCTTCATCCATGGCCCGGCGGCCCAGCCAGACCACTCCGGCGTCATGGGCTTTGATCAGGTATTCACTGAAGGCAAGGCCCAGTCCGCCCGCACCGCCCAGAATTACAAACACGCCCTGCTGGCGGATACGGGGGGGGGTTCTTTCAGGTATGGATAACGGGCTGATCTGTTGAACGTACCGGTAATGCTGTCGATGGGCCACCGGATCTCCTTCCGGGTTGGCGGGTTCCCGCAGTATCCGGTCAAAAAGTGCCGGGTGGTTATCCGTGTTTTCAAGGTCCTGCCGGCTAAAATCAATATGCTTGATGCGCCATCCGGGCTGCTCTTTGGCCAGGGATTGGATGAAACCGCTCAACGCCGATGACCGGGGATGGGTTGTTTCATGGTCAAAGACCGGCTGAACATCCTGGGTAAGCACCACAATATTGAGCGGTTCGCGGTCATAGCCAAGGTAAATCAACGCCTTGATACACCTGAAAAGGCTGATCACCGTGGATTTCTGTGCTTGCCGGAGCGGCAGATAACCGGTTTGCCGGTCTCCGTTTTCGCTGGCCAGGCCGCCCAAAAAGTAGAGATCCGAAATATGGGAATGCGCTCCGATGATCCCCTTTTCCCACGCATCCGGTTCGTCACGGTCAATTTCCCATGCATCATGGCCCAGTTGCTTGGTTCGATGGCCCAGTTTTACCGTTATCGTGTTTTTATTAAAAGACGAAATAATTTCTTCAAAGCCAAACCCTTTGGGGCTGAATACCACCAGACCTGTACCCGCCGGTTTTTCGGCAACCCTGGTCGGTGGGTTCTTTGTGCGCACCCAATGCGCAATATAGGTATTGCCGTCAACGCGATCGTATGCTTTCGGTTCATTCAAAACCATGGATGTCCGGTTGGTCCGGACCAGGGGTCCGATGGTTGACGGGGTGGTTTCGGGAGGTGCCGCGGGCTGTTCCGTTCTTTTGGGCATTTTAGGCAACCAGTATCGCGCCGTCTCAAAAGGATAGCCGGGCAGGGATATTCTTCGGGGTTTGCCCTCCCCGTAAAGCAGGTTCCAATCGAAGTTCAACCCGTTGACCCAAAGCTCGGCCAATTTGCGTATTTTACCTTTCATCAGCCAGTTGTGTATGGCCGCTTGAATATCCTCGTCCATGGTCAGGGCCATGAAGCCACTCTGTCCCGTTTGAAGGGTGCCTTGCCAGACGTCGGCTATGGGATCTTCATCTTCAAGATATTGGACGAGTTTTTCCTTGAGTTCCCCCATATTTTTAACCACAAAGGCAATGCGGCTGTTCATGCCCTCCCGGCCCGTTTGCAAGGTGTAGGCCATGTTCATGAGGGCTGTCCGGTCCCCATCGCCAAGGCCATCATAAAGGGATCGGGCATATCTCTTTAATGTGTCGGCATTTCTGGCGGATAGGGGCACGAGAAGATCCCCGTCCAATATTTGTCTGGGCAGCTCCGTTGCTTTGTCCCCGGTAATATACTCTTCAATGACCAGATGGGCATAGGCGCCGCCAAAGCCGAAACTGCTGATCCCGGCCCTGCGGGGCATAATATTCCCCTGGTTGTCTGTTTGTGGGCACCATTTGATAGGTTCCTGATTGATGTAAAAAGGGGAGCCTTTGATCTTGATGTAGGGGTTGATCTCCTTAAAATCAGGCATGGCAGGGATGGTTTGATGTCTCATGGAGAGCAGGACCTTCACAAGCCCTGTAATACCGGCGGCCCCTTCTGCATGGCCGATATGGGCCTTTGCGGAGCCCAGTGCGCAGAAATTTTCTTTTTCAGTAAACTTCCTGAATGCCTTCTTCAGGGCATTGACTTCAACCGGATCACCCAACTGGGTTCCGGTGCCATGGGCCTCCAGGTAATCCAGCGTTTCAGGGGATATATCCCCATCCTTCCAGGCTTTTATCAATACTTCAACCTCACCATCCACATTGGGTGCTGTGATGGAAGGGGTGTATCCTCCGTGGGACACCGCAGAGCCCTTGAGAATGCCATATATATGATCCCCATCGGCAACGGCCCGTGAAAGCGGTTTCAGCAGTACCGAGGCAATGGCCTCCCCCGGCACATATCCATCGGCGCGTTTGTCAAAGGTATGGCACCGTCCGGTTGGAGAGAGGATGCCCAGGCTGCAAAAGTAACGGTAATGGGATGCGCTTAACAGCAGATTCACTCCTGCGGCAAAGGCCATTTCACACTCTCCCTGTTCCAGGGCCTTCCGGGCCAGGTGGACGCTGTACAGGGAAGAGGAACAGGCCGTGTCCACCGCCAGGCTCGGCCCTTTCAGGTTGAAGTAAAAAGAGGGGCGGTTGGCCAGCATGGTGGGCGCATTGCCTGTGCCGTCATGGGCCTGGATCTCTTTACCGGTTCTTGCCATTTCTTCCGAATAATCATGGGAACAGACCCCCACGTAGATTCCCGTTTCAGATCCCTTTATGGCGGGAAGGCAGCCGGCATCTTCTGCCGTATGATACAATACCTGGAGGAGATGGCGAAGTTGCGGATCCATGAGCCCTGCCTCTTTTGGGGAGATATTGAAAAAGCCGGCATCAAACTGATCCACATCGTCGATGAAACTGCCCCATTTGCAGTACATCCTGTTGGATTGCCGCTCCGGCGCAAACCAGGGATTGTAATCAAAATGGTCCAAAGGAATCTCTTTGATCAGATGGGTCTGTTGGTATAAATGATGCCAGAAGGTATTTGCATCGGGGGATTCCGCAAACACACCGGCCATTCCGATGATGGCGATGGGATCTCTTCCCTGATGGCTTACGGAGGATGATACTTTGGGAAGACCAAACAGATGGGGCTCCGGATATGCCCCTGCCTTTTCACGAAATTGAGGGGGGGTATCCAACGGTTTATTCTCTAT
Organism: uncultured Desulfobacterium sp.; assembly: GCA_963668575.2. GTDB lineage: Bacteria > Desulfobacterota > Desulfobacteria > Desulfobacterales > Desulfobacteraceae > Desulfocicer. The sequence continues at coordinate 5,489,637 of OY764894.2, forward strand.
CTTACGGCTGAAATCTTTTCCCAAATATCTTCTCCATTCATCCCCATGCTCGGTGCCGAAAAACCGGGCCAACGATGCAATATTCGGATATTCAAAAAACAGGGTGGGATAGAGTTCAATTCCGATCTCTGTTTCAAATATATTGACCAGTTGAATGAGTTCCTTTGAATCAATGCCCAGGTCCATGAAGTTCTGATCCAGCGGGATGTTGGTTTGGGAACCTGGAATGAACGGTTTGATCTTCAATGATATGAATCTTTCGATTTCCATCGAGAGATGGTCATGCATCCGAGGCGTTTTTTCTTCCGGTTCAAACAGGCTTTCTCCGCCGGTTTCCACTGCTACAGGCCGATCTCCCGGGTGGCGCCGTTTACACACAAACCCTTTCAGCTCAAGGCAGACCTCGCCCCCGTCATCCAGCAAAGAGAGGTCACACTCTATAATCTCCCGATTTTTTTTGATTATTTTGGAATAACCATAGCAATGTGACGGTAGAGGGGCATGGGTGATGACCGCTTTGATCATCAGAGGGAGATAGGGACCGTCCAGGCCGTCCACGAGAAAGGCCGGGGCCAGGGCGCCTGTAATTGCCCCATCCAGTATGGCGGGATGGACATGATCATATTTATGGCCGTCTTTGGTCATTTCCGGGGTCAATTGAAGGCAGGACAATACATGATCATGGTTCTGGTAGATTTGTACAATGGTCTGCAACGATTTCCCATGGATAATATCTCTCTCTTTGGCATAAATCTGATCCCCCGTAAGGATTCGCGACGTTTCCTCTTTTATTTTAGACGCCTCCTCTTTTATTTTATGGATATCAATCCGCGGTGGTTGAGGGAAGATGTCGTTTTCCAGGATATCATATTCGCCACTGGCAACCACGGTTCCGGGGAAGGATGTGGTGGGCCCTGATCTCTTTTGTGCCACGACGTCAAGGAGATTGTCATGGGCGTGTAACCCAATGGTGACTTCCTCGCCATGGTTCAGGCGCATGGGTTCCACAAAGAGGAGTTTTTTGATGCCCTTGATTCTTTGACCACCATTGTTGTGTATTTTTCTGATCCCGTCCAATCCCAGGCTGCAATAGGTGACGCCCAGGAGAACCTGTTCACCCAGAATCAGGTGATCCGCCAGGTAAGGCTCATTGTATTGATATGACGCGAACACCAGCAGGTTTGATTCCGCTTTGTCGAGTCTCTCTTGCCGATCACCGCCCGGGAGGCGACCACCGTCCGAAAGCCGATCGCCGCCCGGGGATGGGTGATTCCCTTTTACTTCCACAACGGGATGGCCCAGCCAGTAATGTTTTCGATTAAAAGGCCTTGGCCTAAGGGGGTGGCGTTGGGTTTCAACATCCCGGGGGCCCTGTTCAACAATCATGTGGCAGTTGGTGCCGCCAAAACCGAATGAAGAGATGGCGGCACGCATGATGCCGTTTTCAGGTGCCCAGGGGGTGAGTTTTGTGTGGGGATAGAAAGGCGATTTATCAAACCGGAACCGGGGATGGGGCCTTTCACAGTGAAGGGTGGGGGGAATTTGTCTGTGTTTCATGCATAACAATATCTTGATAAGGCCCGTGATGCCCGCGGCCGTCATGGTATGGCCCAGATTGGACTTCACAGATCCCAGGGCACAGTAACCGGTCTTTCGGGTGTATTGGCCATAGACCTCGGTGGCGGCCTTGATTTCAATGGGGTCTCCCAGCAATGTACCCGTGCCGTGGGCCTCAAGATAGGTGACAGTTTCGGGATTGATACCGCTTCTGTCCAGGGCGGATTGCATGACCCGTTTCTGGCTCTCCTGGTCGGGCACGGTCAGGCCCATGGTCTTGCCGTCGTTATTCACGGCGGATCCCAAAATAACGCCGTGAATGCAATCCCCGTCCGATAGGGCCTGTTCATAGTCCTTCAGGAGAACAAGACCTGCCCCTTCTCCAAGGACAAAACCTTTGGCCCGTTCATCAAAGACATAGCTTTTGCCGTCGTCTGAAAGCACTTTGGCCTTGCTGAACCCGATGTGGAAAAACGGGTCCAGCAACAGATAGATACCACCGGCCACAACCATCTCGGTCTCTTTGTTGATGATACTCCGACAGGCTTCGTAAACTGCCACCAGTGACGAGGAACAGGCGGTATCAATGGTCTTTGACATACCCTTGAGGTTATAAAAATCGGATATGCGGGCGGCCATCATATTGCTGATATTGTTGACCAGGATATGTTGCATCGCCCCTTGGGGAATCAGGTGGTAATGATTTCGGAGATAATGGTTGTCCTTGGCGCCGATGAAGACACCGGTCCGCGTATTGGAAAGGTCGTCTCGGGTCAATCCGGCATGATCGAAAAGTTCCCGGGACAACTCCAGCATCATGCGATGCTGGGGGTCCAGGATAAGGGCTTCATCATCGGTGATGCCGAAACAGGCGGCGTCGAAATCGGCAATGTTGTCCAAAAAGCCGGCATGGTTGGTGTAGGTTTTGTTGGGTGCGCCGGGGTCGGAGTCGAAAAAGGCTTGCGGATCCCAGCGGTCGGGACTCACCCCACGAATCAGGTTTCTGCCTGTGGCCAGGTTTTCCCAAAAGCTTTCCGGATCAGGGGATTGGGGGAGACGGCAGGCCATGCCGATGATGGCAATTTTGTTATGCCCTGTTTGCCGCTCAGGATGCATAAACCGCCCGCGTTTGCTTTTTACGCCAAAACCTGCACTGTTTGCACTGTTTCGAGGTTCAGAAGACGTCCCAGGCTTAGCCCTCTTCTCTTCATTTCCGGATTCCAGGTCTTGAGCTTTGACCTGCACTATCACGCTTTTTCCAGGGTAGGGGACTTGGTTTCTGGCCTGCACGATCCCGCTTTTGACAAGATAGTTCGCCAGCCCCCCGATGGTGGGATGGTCTATCAATGCGCTGGGGCTGATGGGCTGTCCGTATCGGATTTCCACGGCGTTCAAAATTTCCATCATGAGTATGGAGTCCACCCCGTATTCGGACAGCTCACCATCCGGATCAAGATCTTCCGGTCTCACCTTGAGCAGATCTGTGCATATATGGATCAAATCCGCTTCAATTCTTGCTCTGAGGTCTGTATCCGAATGGTTTACGGAGTCTGGTATCCGCTTGTCTGACACCCGCTTGCCTGACGTCTGCTCGTCTGACGGCTGCTTGTCGGACGGCCGCAAACCGATATATTGTACTATTTTTTCCCACTCGCCATGCCATATCGCAGCCTGTGCGTCTTCCTGAAAATCACGTTGATGGGTCTGAAAATCCCGGCCCAGGAGGCTACAAAATGAGGAAATACCCTGTGTGGTTTCCAGGGGCAGCATGCCTGTCCGGTTGTGGAAAATCCGCAACAGGCCGTCAGCCATCCCCATGCCCCCCTCTTTCCAAAGGGGCCAGTTGATGGAAATGATGTGCGTTTTATCTGACCGGCATGCGGCAAATGCATCCAGAAATGCGTTGGCACCCGCATAATCTGCCTGCCCCGGATTACCCAAAAGGCCCACAATGGATGAAAAAAACACCATAAAGTCGAGGGCTTCCATCTGAACCGCCTGGGCGATATTCCAGGCGCCGTGAACCTTCGGCCCCATGACACTGTCGATTTCCGCTTCGGTCTTACGGATGATGAAGCTGTCTTTTATGATCCCCGCACTGTGGATGATGCCGTTGGGATGGTGGTATTTTTCCGTGATGGTTTCAATGGTCCGGGAGACTGATGCCGGGTCCGTCACATCGCAGGCCATGTATTCAATGTCACTGCCGTGGTGTTGCGCCATGGCCTGTAACCCTTCCAGGTCTTTTTGTGCGACTTCATTTGGTTCCCTTCGGCCGCTCAGGATCACGGTGATCCCTTCCAGTTTGCCAAAGGCTTTGGCAAAGATCCGGCCCAGGCCCCCCAAGCCGCCGGTGATCCAGTAGACACCGCCTTTTTTGACGCTTTCGGCCAGAGGGACGGGGGAAACCTTTATTTCCTTCGGCCGTTTGACCTGGCGCTGAAGAGTTCCCTTCAGGTAACGCACTTCCATGTCCGCTGGTGTTTGGGTATTCTTGATTGTCCGGACGTCCATTGTTTGGTCGTCTTTTTTTGTCTGGGCATCCTTGTTTGTCTGGGCATCCTTGTTTGTCTGGCCATCCTTGTTTGTTTGGGCATCCTTGTTTGTTTGGGCTTCCTTGATAAGGATGTCGGCTGCCTGTTTGGGGCTCAGTTCAGGCAGTTGAACGACTTTGCCTCGTATCTCTGGATTTTCAAGCCTTGCTGTTTTCACTAATCCGCCAATGGGCGCGTAACAATAAGCTGGCATATCTTCCGATGTGACCACCACCAGGGTTTGCGCACTGGAGGGCCTCTTCTCCATCAAGTGCCTGATGTGAAAAAAGCAGCGTTTAAAGGCCTGGATGATCTCCCCGGGATGATCTGTTGTGGTGATTGTCAGCAGGCTTTTGGGATTGAGCCTTTCCTCTAATATCCGGCTTAGATCCTCAGCCTGGTCCATCAGGATGATATGAACCGCACCTTCCTGTGACGGGTTTGTCCCGTCCATCCCTTCCATCCCGTCCATATTCCGATTTTGCCCTGGATCTCTCCACGTCTTGCGGCCAGATGGTAACTCTTCCATCCTGCCCATATTCCGATTTTGCCACTCCGGGACCGTGCACCATAAATTTTGTTCCCCGGCTTCTTTCCGGCCCGGTTTCATTTGGCGGGTAATCAGCTTTTTGAGATGCACCAGGGTTTCCCCTTGGATGTTCAGCACCCTAATGTCGTATATTGCGGTTTCAGCCGTTGAACCAATGTCGCTGCAGGTGATATGAGCGTAAACATTTTCCTCCAGTGGCCCGAACAGTTCCACTTCCTTGAGTGCGAAGGGAACAAAAGGGGTTGTTTTCGATGACCTGTTGTGGGTCAGGCTGATGCCGGCTTGCAGCGCACTGTCCAGGATACCGGGATGAAGGTAAAATCCCGCGCCCGCCACTTCCGGCAACGCAATTTTGGCCAGGACCTCCCGGTCGCTGTAATAAAATCCGGAGATGCCCTGAAAATCCGGACCATAGCGAAGCCCGAGCCCCCGGAGGATCTCATAGCAGGTTTCGCGGCTCAGTTCTTTGGAACACCGGTTTTTGATTGCCTGAATGTCCCGGACCGGCGGTTTTGCCGTTGCCTGGCCCGTGATGATCCGGCCCTGACCGTGAACGATTGGGGTGTTGTCCGAAAACTTTTGGGTTGTCACTTCATAGGCGATATCGTCCGTTTCCGGATACAGACTTATGGTGACGGTCTCCGGGTCGGAGTTAATCTTGATGGGCTGGGTCCAGATAACGTCTTTCAGTTTACGGACCGGATTGTTGCCGGTCTCCTGGCTGGCGGCCATGCAGGTGGCGGCCACGGCCATTTCCAGATATGCCACGCCAGGCAGCATCTTTTCGTTCAGCACCTCATGATCACGGAAAAAAAACTCCATCCCCGTGAACGTTGAGGTAAATTGTTGCCGTTCCAGCGTTGAAATGTTTTCATGGACAAGCGGGTGGAGCCGGTTGAAGCCTGAGCCTGAATGTATCGCAGGCAGTGGGCCGGTTTCCGGTACCCAATAACGATTTTTGGCAAAGGGATAGGTGGGCAGGGAAATTCGTTTCGGCTTTGGGTCTCCGTACAGCAAGTCCCAGTCCACGTCCATCCCCGCTATCCATAATTGGGCCAGTTTGTATAACTTCTTGTTCTTGACAACATGCCTTACAAATTCTCTGCCTTCTTCACCATCAACCAAAAATGCCGTCCGTATCTTTCCCGCCCTTACACTTCCCTTGAAAAAACCGCTTATCTCCGTATGGCCCTGCTCATATTGTCTTAATTTTTCCTTTGCTTCATCAAGGCTTGACACAACCATGGCCAGCCGGTGTTCCATGGCCTCTCTGCCGGTTTGGAGGGTGTAGGCCATGCGGGTCAAATCCATGGCGGGATCGAGATATCCCAACAGCTTTCCCGCGTATCTTTTAAGACCGGCCTCATCTTTCGCGGAAAGAACGACCAGGGCCGTGTCCGTTACGGGCCGGGTCTCATTTTTATTTTCGTATGCTTCCACGATGATATGGGCATTGGAACCGCCCGCCCCAAATGAGCTTATCCCGGCCTTTCTTGAGCCAAAGACGTTTGGTTTCCATTCCATCGGCTCATTTACGACAAAAAATGGGGTGCTGCTGAAATCAATATCCGGGTTCTTCTCATCACAGTGCAGGCTCTTGGGTATCTTCTTGTTGGCCATGCCCAGGAGGACTTTGATAAGGGAGGCAATTCCGGCAGCCGCCTCCAGATGCCCGATGTTGGACTTTACCGATCCGATGGGACAGTAACCCGTTTTATGGGTGACGTTCTGAAATGCCCGGGTCAGGCCCTGGATTTCAATGGGGTCCCCCAATGACGTCCCTGTTCCGTGACATTCCACATAGCTGATCTCTTCAGCGGATACCCCGGCCTTTTGGAGGGCATCATGTATCACGTTTCCCTGGGCAGTGGGGCTGGGGACCGTAAACCCGGCGGTTTTGCCCCCATGGCTGGTTGCCGTGCCCCTGATGATGCCGTAGATATGATCATTGTCTTTGATCGCCCGGGCCAGGGGTTTCACCAGTACCGCGCCCACGCCCTCTCCCGGTACATAGCCCGTTCCACCCCTGCCGAAACTTCTGCATCGCCCGTCCTTTGACAAAAATTTCGCCTGGCCCAGATACAGGTACTTTTCCGGATGAATGGAGAGGTTAACCCCTCCGGCAACGGCCATTTCACACTCTCCCATCAATATGGCCTGGCATGCGAGATGAATGGCCACCAATGATGAGGAACAGGCCGTATCAATGGCAATACTTGGCCCCGTAAAGTCCATGAAATAGGAGATCCGGTTGGCCACCGCCCAATAGAGTGAACCCGGACCGGCATAGGTGTTATGGATACCCCCTTTTTCGGTACTGATCCGGGAATATTCATTCCATTGCAGGCCCACATAAACACCCGTCTTTTTATCTTTGTTTCGCTTTCGATCTCCATATCCGGCATCTTCCATGACCTCCCAGACACATTCCAGAAAGAGCCGCTGCTGCGGATCCATCTGTTCGGCCTCCCGTGGAGAGATGTTGAAGAAAAGGGGATCGAATTGATCGTAATCCTCAATAAATCCGCCCCATTTGCCATAGGTTTTGTTTGGACGTCCGGACACTGGATCATAGTATCGCGTATGATCCCAACGCCCTTGGGGAATCTCCTCTATACAATCAAGGCCTGTAATCAAATTTTTCCAGTATGTTCTCAAATCCCCTGCCCTGGGAAAACGCCCGCTCATTCCGATAATCGCGATATCATAGCCACGGGCAGTACACTCTTTTTCCATGACCCCATTGAGGCAGGGCGGCTTCAAGGAGCATGGAACCGACATGATCGGCTTTGTGACCGGGGTGGAGCATACCGGGGAATCCGGAACGGCGCATTTCAATTGATGGGATGTTATCAACCCCGCAGCCTTTTCTTTTGGAAGTCTTGTCATCAAAAAACCTGCCAGGCTCACGATATCAGGATATTCAAAAAGAAGGGTAACCGGTAATCTTTCATACGTTTTTTCAAGTTCTTCTATGATTTCCTGGGTTGTTATGGAATCAACTCCCAAATCAAAAAATGATTTATCATCAATGATATCCCCCTCTTTTAATTCCAGTTTGGATGATATCAGGTTTGATAATTCGTCTTTTATGGTTAGAAAGACAACGTCTTCCCTGTCAGCCGAAATCTCATTATCATATGGTGTTCTGTTGAGATGCCGCTCTGCCTCTGCGTTATTAATTTCGCCTGTTTTTTCGTAAGCCATGATCTCTTTCTCTTTTTTCAGCCAGAAGCGATTTCCATCAAAACCATAGACAGGCAGGGGAACCTTATGAAAAGATCCCTGCGCATAAAATTGATCCCATTTAATCTCAACCCCCTTTAGCCATAAGCGCATCAACAGGTCCCGAAAAGCGAGGGGTTTAACATTTCGGTATTCTTCAGTTTTCGGCTTACACTTTCCTGAGTAACATTTCCGTTTTGCGGGGGTTTCTCTCAAAAAAGCACTCGAATTGATTTCGATTCTATTGTCTTCTTTTTTCCCGGCGGTATCCCCAAGTATCAGACAGCTGTAGTTGTCAAAAACAGGTAGGAGCACACCCGTCGCCTCATTGAACCATGCATCCTGCTCAAACGGCCTTATTTGAGTACTGTGCTTCTTCAGAAGTGTATAAGGTTTTTCGCTGTCAAGATAGACCTGCCTTTGATTCAACCTGAATGCCATGGCATCCGAATCAGATTCTTTTTCAGTCAGCAGATCAAACAACCATTCAGGCGTGATCACATTATCCAAAACAAGATCCAGCAGCTCACAAAAATTAGGGTCACTGACCCTTCTTTCCCCGGATAACGCCCACTTTTGATTGATTTGATGAAAGGAGGCCTCAATGATAAGCATGATCAATATTACGGTGTTATGATAAGACCCATCCGGGTTAAGCAATTCTTCATCATATAGCATCTCCAGGAGATCTTTATTTACGCTTTTTCTGAAGTTAACATTCCATTGTTCAATGGATTTCTTGAAGGTGTACTGATTGTCAAGCATGAGCCGTGCTTTTTCCGTCAAATACCGGGTCTCATCTTCGGTGATCCTCATGTTATGAATCAGGGTCGCGAGGTATGTTGCATCAATATGATATCTCAATATCATCTGCCGGGTCAGGGGGTCATAAAAGGGGAAATCCAACGGCCGGAGGAGGTTTATCTCTTCAGGGTCTTTATACCCGCTGATGATATAAAGGGCATGCTTCAGCTCTATCATCCCGCTTAAAACCAGGGCCAGCAATATTCCCGATGATTTTTCACCTGTTATGATGTCCGGTTTAAAGCCTGACGCTATGATTGTTTCCAGGATCGCATGGTTTGTGATAAATGAGAACAATGGTTTTAAGGAGATGGGCCAGATGGATTTGTAAAACGCTTGCTCCATTCCATCGGACGTATCTCGGTTTACCTTATCATCCGGATCAGATTGAGGACCGGGGTATCGATACCGCTCATCGGGTATATCTTTGTTTACCTTATCATGGAAGCCCAAACCCGACAGAGCTTGAACCGCTCTATCCAGGTTCTTTTTGCCAATATGATCTTCCCCCAGAAACGCTTCTATCTGTTCAAATCCATCCCACATGATGTCACCTGATATCAGGCACCAAGGCGATTCTGCCCGTCTCAATGATGGGGACACGGCGTTTTTCAGGATATGTTTCAATTCATCTTTATCATGCACATAACATCCGAAACCGTAATCATAACGCTCTCTGGAAGTGGCGTTTGTGGCGCATATATCCCTTAGCGAACATCCTTCGTATTGGTCACCATCCATAAATTTTCGCCAGCCTGCCAGGGTATTTTCAAATGCTTGGACAGATTTAGCGGTGATCATGAAAGGATGGCTTTCCATTTTCTGCATCCGCACTTCCTGTTCCAATGCATCGTGTCTGTTGTGTGCAAATGATTCAACAATGGCATGTGCGTTTGTCCCGCCAAATCCAAAAGCGCTTATTCCGGCACGAAGTAGCCCCTTATTGTGGCCGTCCGTCCACGCTTCAGCCTCTGTTGCGGGGATAAAGGGAGAATCACTGAAATTGATTATGGGATTGAAGGTCCTGATATTGAGCGTTGGCGGAATTTTTTGATGGCCCATCATGAGCAATACCTTGATCATTCCCGCTATTCCGGCAGCCCCTTCCAGATGGCCGATATTGGTTTTTACGGATCCGATCCTGCAGAAATGACAGGCATTGGTATATTCGCGAAATGCCCGGGTCAATGCCGCAACCTCAATGGGATCGCCCAGAGATGTACCCGTTCCATGGGCCTCGACATAGGTGATGGTATCCGGACTGACGCCGGACTGTCTATAGGCATCAAGAATGACGGCCTGCTGCGCCCCGGCACTGGGAGCGGTTATGGAGGCTGTACGGCCCACATGGTTTATGGCTGTACCTTTTATAATCCCGTAAATATGACATTTATCACTTACGGCATCTTCCAGGGGCTGCATGAGGAGCACCCCCACACCGTCGCCCGGCACATATCCGTTGGCATCCTTATCAAAGGTTTTGCACTGACCGTCAGGGCTTAACATCCTGGATTTGGAAAATGAAATATACTTCCATGGATGGATATTCAGGTTCACGCCCGCGACAATGGCATAGTCGCTTTCACCTGATAACAGGAGGGTCCGTGCATGATGAAGCGCTGCCAAAGAAGATGCACAAGCCGCGTTGACCGTCAGACTCGGACCGTTAAATCCAAAGGTGTAAGATATCCTGTTGGCAAGAATGGATTCATAGGTTCCCACGGCAGCGTACCCATCCGTCACGATATCAGCCGTCATTGCGTGACCTTGATAATCACTGGCCATGACACCGACATATATGGCGGTCTTCTTCTCCTGCAGTACGCTTATTGAGACCCCGGCATCTTCAATACAATGCCAGGTCTCCTCAAGGAGAAGACGCTGTTGGGGGTCCATGTTTCTGGCTTCGCGGGGGGAGATGGAAAAAAACCGGTTATCAAATTCATCGATGTCATCCAGAATGCCGCACCACTTGCTGATGCTTTTATCGGGTTCATCAAAGTCCGGCGAGTAGTATTTCCCGATATCCCAGCGCCCGGGAGGTATTTCCCGGATAGAATTTATCCCGTTAATGAGATTCTGCCAGAAGGCATGATAATCCCTGGCTCCCGGAAACCGGCAGGCCATGCCAATGATCGCGATGTCTTTACTGTTTTTTGTCATTTCAGGCTACCCGACCCTTTTGGACCATGATTCCTTTTGAGCTGCCAGGAAAAAGAGGTACGAGGAAACAATCAAACAGAGATGATAAATATCATTATGATAACCGGGAATAAATTTTATCTTTACCATTACAATCCATATGAGATTCGAAGCCACCATGGAAGCAAATGCAATTCTGGCCATATTATGGTCAACGATCGGTATTAATATGATAAAGGTTAACAACTGCATTAATGCCAATGAGATAAAGCTGTCCATATTGAACAGATAGCTGATGGCGAAACCGATATTCAATAAAAACAAGAATATTTTAAACCATTTATTCTTTATGAATATGTCAACGAGAAGCATGACAAAGCATAAAAGGAAAACGTCTATCAAACACCATAGGTACATACTGATCCTATAGTCTTTAAAATAATGAACAATAACGCCCAGAAACGTAATGACAAAAGAGAGGTAAAACACATAGGGAACTGTTTTTAAATACCTGTTTTTTGATTTTGCTATAATTACGCAATAAGTGAATAGAATGACAACATTGATTGCATTGGTAATGCTGTTGGTAATATGGCTTGGTGGTATAGACATAGCATCATCTTTCTTTTTGAAGCAGGATCTACGGATCTCATTGTTTTACCATGAAAATACCTTTTGATTTTCATGATTCGGGGTGACCAAAATCCGGCCATGACCGTTTAAAACGAATACTTATGGAGTGAACCCTGCAGGAGTTTAGCGGTTTCGGTAAGCAATTTCATGGCGATTCGGTCAACGTGTCGATTGCGCCAGTTTTCAAGTTCGGTCCCTTTTACCCATTGGTTGAAGACACCCAGAGCAGGGCCTGTGTGAACCTGATAGTCCACCTGATAATCGGGGTCCCCCGACAGGGCCAATCGGATTGAATGGGCAAAATACCAGCGAAAAACCAAAGCCATTTTATGTTTTGGGTTTTCTTGCGCTTTCCTGATTTCCTGCGGCATATTCCGGTCAGTCCAATACGCCTTTGTTTCATGCCACACGTCGGCAAAGCTTCTTCGGAAGTATCGCTCTTGAATCTGTTGGGCGGTCTTTTGCGGAATCTCTTCCATGGCATCATATTGGGTGTAAAGCTGGTAAAGCCTGTTGGCCCTGCCCGGAAAAAACACCCCGCGTTTCAAGACCTGAACTCTGGCTCCCATCTCAAACATGTCGCCGGCCGGGGCATACTCGGTATCCTGGATGTTCATACCCTGGAGCATATTTTTTACGGTATCACTGATACCCGCTTCAACGGTGCATTGGTTAATAGAGCCGGTCAGGATAAAATCGGCACCCATGATGAACGCTGCCAGCGCGGCCTGGGGAGAACCGATACCACCGGCCAATCCCATAAAAACGGGGCTGTTATATTGGTATTTCTCCTCAATGCGGTGTTTCAAAACCAACATGGCCGGCAAAAGAACCGTGGGAATTCCCATATCCGTGTGTCCCCCTGAATCCGCTTCCACACAGATTTCATTGGACATGGGGACCTCTTGGGCCATTTCCGCCTGCGCCCGGGTGATTTTTCCGTCTTTCAGGAGTTTTTGAACAATTCTTTCCTGGGCAGGCTTCATAAATTGCTCGACCACTTCCGGACGTGAACATTTGGCCATGATGTGGTTGTCGCAAACAACCCCACCGTCTTTGCCTCTTCTCAAACCCGCCAGACGATATCTCACCAATGCCGGTGATATTTGAATGAATGCCGCGGCTTCCACAAAGCGGATATGATACTTCAAATAGAGCTCAACCGTCTCTTCTTCCATGCGCTGATGGTAGAAATTGCTGAGCAGGTTCATTCCGTATGTCTGACCTTCAGTGAGCTGCGCCTGAATCCATGTTATGTTTCTCTCTATCTCATCAAGGGGGAGCCCCCCAGTGCCGAAAAACCCCATCATGCCTGCCCGGCCCATGGCAACCACCAACTCCCTGGACGCGATCCCCCGGAACATTCCCCCGGTCAGATAAGCGTAATCCAGCCCATACGCCTTTTTGAATCCGGGATTGCCCAGATCGTGGACGCTAATGTCTTTCCTGACGTCGGAAAACGGTCGGACGGGGTTCAAATCCTCTGACTGTACCCTTTTTTGATGATCCGGGGACAACCGCGCGCCACCCAACCTCACCCCAGTTCCCTCCCCATGACCGAAGGGGGTGAGAGGAGGCTGCAAAAAGGGACCACTCAAATCCTTTTTCAGCCCGTCCGTAATGGGTGTGCACTGTTTCAAATCCTTTATCGGCCCGTCCGTAATGGGCGTGCACTGTTGTCTGATGTTATGAACCATGGGGGTCAGAATAGTGCCGTTTACCTCGATAAACTCGAGTGGTTCCCGGCGGCCCATGAGGTAACGGATGCTGTCGGTCCACATGACGGCACCACGGATCTGTCCGGAGAGAAGTCTTTCCATCTGGTCCGGTTCATAGGGCCTGGCCGTTAAATTGGAGATCACCGGAAAGCGGGGCTTCTGAAACCTGAATTGGGAGAGAAAATCACGGAACGCTTCGGATGCCTCCTTCATATACCCGGAATGAAAGGCCGCATTGACTTTCAGGGGGATAGCGGCTCTGGCCTCCTGTTTTAAAATGGATACCGCCCTGTTGAGTCCGTCCAAAGGCCCTGAAATAACACTTTGATCCGGGGTGTTGTAATTGGCAAGACAGATGTTGTCGTGAAGATTGTTTTCTGTCAAACAGGCCAGGATTTTTTCCGGTGCCATCCCGATGATCGCTGCCATGCCGCCACCGGCTGCCGCACCCATCAGTTCACCCCGCCGTCTGACCAAGTTCAGTCCGGTTTGAAAATCAAAGACGTTTGCGGCCAACAGGGCGTTGTACTCTCCCAAGCTGTGCCCCAGGCCATAGGCGACGTCTGAACCCGATTTTTCTTCCGCAACCATTTGATAATAGGCCAGCGCATTGACCACGTAAATGGCGGGCTGGGCAAACTGAGTCCGGAGCAGCTTTTGTTCCGGATCATTCAGGCACAGGTCCTCCAGATCATATCCCAGTACGTCAGAGGCTTGAAGCGTTAAATCAGGAAATTGCCTGAACAACGCCCCACCCATTCCCCTCGACTGGGTACCTTGCCCCGGAAACATGATGACCCGATTCGACATTGTTCGCCCCCTCACTGAAAATAGACAAATTTCCGGCATTCTTCAAAAGTACCGGCATTCTTCAAAAGTACTTTACAGGCTTTGAAAACACTCCCCATTTTTTCAGGGATTCCCTCAAACGAGTGTCAAATATTTTTATGGTGATATGAAGAATGCCAAATTTCCCAGGGAAAATCATATTTGAAATTCACATTTTTTGAAAGTATAATTTTAGGCGGGTCAGCCTTTATCAGATGCGGTAAATATTTAAACCGCACCCCATAATTTGCCAAATTCATACAGGAACAAGTCCTTTACATTTCTTAATAAATGCTTTAATGCTTATTTCGATGAATTTGCAGACCCTGACAAGGACCCCAGCTTCCATAAAACGCGTATTCCGGTCAAGCTTATGCAGCATGAAGGTGAGTCTTTACTTTCAAAGTCTCAGGCAAAGCGATTAATTACAAGATTTGAAAGATTTACTGAGGTTATCCTGGATTTTGAAGGTGTTACACAGATTGGGCAGGCATTTGCAGATCAAGTATTTAGGGTTTTTAAAAATAAATATCCCTCAGTACACTTAACAACAATAAATGCAGTGCCGGACGTTAAAAACATGATTAAGAGAGTTCAATCAACGCAATAAATAATGTCATTCAGGTGAGTTGCAGGAAACATTCTACATGTTGCTTCCTAAATTTTATAGATTGATAAAAAGCTCATTTTGTAATTAAGATCACCCAAGCTTACCGTTACCCAATAAAAGGAGGTGATTAAATTGAGCATTGAAGTGACAAAGAACGAGAAGGACAAGGCCTTAGCTCAAGCAGTTGAGATAACAAAAAATGCCGTTCGTGGAGGTGATGTCAGTGCCCCGGAGCTAATGTTGAAGAAAATTTATGACGCTATTATTCAAATCAAAGCTGAAATCGAATACGCAGAGTAAACAATTTGCGCGACTTTGTTCTTGGCAAACAAGGTCGCGTTTGAGAGTATCCCTGGAAAATGGGCATTCACCTCATGAAAGTGTAAAGCGGGAAAATGAAGGAGTGGGTCAGTTTATTTGCCATAGGTGGGTCAGAAACTCACCGGTGATAACAAGACAGTATAATTCAGGTTCCCATTTCTCAACATGTCTTGAAGGGCGAGCCGTATCCAGGTCTTCTCCGGCTCATTGATCTGGTTAGCAATTTTGGCTGCCCGGGTGACAGAGGGTATCTTCCGACCTTTTTCGATATCACACAGGCTTTGTGCTGAAATACCCAGTAGGGCTGCAAATTCCCGCTGTGACATCTCCTCACATTTCCTGTGTGACTCAAGGGCATTTCCAAAAGTCAAAGGTCCAAAATCCCTTTCTAATTCCTTTGTTCCGTAATTCTCAGTAGTCATGTTTGTTCACCTCAATCACTTCAACGATAACCATATCATCATGTTCAACATAAAAAGCTCTGTATGCCTTTGACAACCTGATGGACCGTTGACCTGTTCTTTCCCACTTTAATGGTTCATCGTGGTATCCAGGGATCATCCTTAGTTCTTCAATTCCAAATTTTTCAACATCCTCAGTCCATTTTTGGAGCTTCCTTACGGGGAGCTCAGCTGGCCGGGGGGCATATAGCCGAGCACGTTCTAAAAGCCAAGTTTTTTCTAAAACCAAGCACGTTCAAAGAGCCGCTAGCTCCCCCCGGTCAGCTGCAGCGTTTTGTTCGGCTTTTAGATTTATACTGCTTGCAATAAGAATTCTACTTTTACGGCTTCGTATGGAAACAAAATACGCTTATTATCAGTTCGATCAAGAATTCCAGCGTTTAGCAGTGCAGTAACATCCCTGTGAACCGCTTTAACATCTCGCCCGACACGGCGTGCTGTTTCACGGATTGATATGGGGCCTGCTCCGCAGAGAACTTTGATCAACGCCCAACGTTTCGCTGTTAGCACTCGCCAAAGTAATTCAGGGCTCGCAAAACTAATACGCGCTGACTTTTGGGGCGTATTGGTCATCCATGCACGTGTAAAGTCTGCCATTGCGTCGGCGGGAGTTTTTACATCAAGAATTAAGGTTTTCATTGTTCCACCTCTCTATATCTTCCTGAAAGTCAGCAATCAATTGATCCGGTGTAGAAAATGCATAAATACTTTCTTTACCGCCGCAATGCCTATAATCGCCCTTCCCAGATTCATTGTCGTAGCGTAAAACACATTCCCTACGCACAACATACGCAAGCCGGTACTTAAACTCATGTGAGGAACCAATAACTGGTTTTGGAAAACGCCATAATACCAACTCCGCAAATGCCGATTCAGAATAGATAATGCGTGTATGAATGAGTTTAACTGCTTTCATGGTGGAAATTATAACAACACATTAATTTGTTGTCAAATACTCCAACGCATTAAAATAATTGGTGCTGACCATCATGGGGCCGAACAATATGAATAGGAAGCTTTTTGAGTTGTTTTCGGGCTTTCTTATTGAGAATCACCTGATTCATGATTAATAAATACGTCTATTGGGTGTACCTGTCAAGCAAAAAAGTAAACACACTCAGGAGCCAAATCCAAACCGCACGGCCAGGCAATTGTATCTAATTCTCTGTTAACGGCTACCTTTGAAAAAAGACTCTCATCTTTTATTTTTTCTGATTATAACGGATTTGGGGGACCCGTTCCCAAACCTCCCAAAGAAGCTGAAATCAAAAGGTTTTGCAGCCAGTTCTCATGGTATTGGAATTCGTTAAGTTTTTGAAACGAACTCACATGGCCTTTCTGCTTCACTGTCCATGGATTAAGTGGCGCGAAGTTTTGAATAAGTGCCCAGGCACGTATGCTCAAATTGGCAGATTCTATCGTGCCATGAAAATACTGAGTGCTGAACAAATGGCGGTCCATCCGCTGCATTAACCTGTCAATCATGTTACTCGTTCGATGTGCGTCAGGAAAATCATAGGCTTGGGAAAACTGTGGCAGATTCTCCCTAAGTTTTTTGATTTTATCTGAAATAACCTCGGGAATCTTATTTTTTGTATTTTGACACCATTCGGAAAGCCTCCGTACTCTCTGTGAGAATGCTCCTTTGGACTCTGCCTTGAAGCAATCCCATAACCTGGTAGCCACATCCAGGAAAGTCTCCTTGTGTTTTTTGCGTGAGCGGTCACGGATGCCTATGAAAATGTGTAAAAAGCAGGGTATCACGGCTATTCCCGGGAATAATTTTTTCCAGGCATTTTGGGTTGATAGCCATCCATCTGTATTTACGGTATCTGGCCGATATTCCGGATTGACGCATGCCGCTTCTTTCTTAAAAACACTGTATGCCTTTTTAAGGTCTTCTTCAGAGGCACTTTCAGAAACACTGGCTCCTAAAATACAGTCACTTCCGGCGGTTGTAGCAATGTAGGTTTTGTTACCCAATAGCCGGGTGTGCTTTTCATCAGCAGAAAGGTGCTGGGGTAAATGTTCTGCTGATTTGATGGTAGTTCCCAAAAGACTGTTCCTACCAAGGGATGCTTCAAGTCGATACCAAAACATGGGATTCTTTCCAAAGCAGTGGCTCAAAGCCCAAAACGGAACTGCAAATTTACGTAAAAACAGAGGACTTTCAACGTCTTCTACAAACCCAGTCATATATGGCATGACAAAAGACGGCCTGATGGTATAGCTGGCACCGGCCACCAATACTCTTCTGGTTTTAATTTTCAATTTTTTTGAGAATCTAATCTCTTTCATTTTGTAACCGGAACTGATTTTAGCTGGAAAAAGCTCAGGGTTTTCCTTGATTGCCAAGTCGACTACCATCCGGAATTGCATGGAATGTTGGATAAGGATGTAATATTGTGCTTGACAAAAGTGCATACAAATAGTTCGATTCATGCGGGGGGTGGTATCTGAAGCTGGAGTCATCATAAATCCTTTTGTTAAAAGTTGTGTTTGGCGATTCAACTTTATCACAAAAGATAGATCTTTCCAGCCTATTTTACTGCCCCCGACACCAGTCCCCCAAATCCGTTATAACCAGTATTTTTTGAAAAGCTCCCTTAGTGATCACAGGTGAGAGATCCGCAAGCCCCCTTCCGCCCATCATTAAAGGCCACCTCTATTTTATAATTGCCCAAGTATCGGGCATCGGTAATCTGCAGAAACATGTTTTTACTCCAAAGGCTCAATGGTTTGTGGCTGTTCATTTGCCGAGCAACGCTTCCAGGCGGTTAAGAGTTCAGGTTTATGCAGATAAGGGAGAACGATCCGGCGGCGACAGGCACGTCAATGTCGTGCTCGTCACCCATGAAGCAACAGAGGCCCATATCCGGTCCGCGTTGGAAGAGATTGACCGGCAGGCGTTTATCGCGACGAAAACGCAGTTGATCCGAATGGAATCTAATACCGCGTAAAAGCGTAGAAAATGATATCAGCCCCAAATTGATGAACCCCAGGCTCAATAAAATAGGATAGGAAGATGCTTTTTGTCAGCCTTTACCAGATGTGGTAAATAAGGACGGTGTTATGTTTGAAGATAGAGCCGATATGCCAGGAACCAATTTGCAGGTCAAGTATTTTAGGTTGATAAAAAGCTCATTTTGTAATTAAGATCACCCAAGCTTACCGTTACCCATAAAAGGAGGTGATTAAATTGAGCATTGAAGTGACAAAGAACGAGAAGGACAAGGCCTTAGTTCAAGCAGTTGAGATAACAAAAAAAATGCCGTTCGTGGAGGTGATGTCAGTGCCCCAGAGCTAATTCGGCCATGAGCGTTTAGTGAAGTTTAGAATTCCTCCGGATATCCTCCCTCTTGTAATGATATCCAGATTGACATAATGACTTGTTGACCCAGTTGCAAACTCGAAAGTTATTTTGAGGAACAAGGAATTTGATCGAAATGAAAAAAAGAGACATTACACCACTGATAATGTGGTTCATTTTATTTTCAGGGGTAATTATATTTGCCTTGGTCCGATTCACTCGTCTATTCGTTGCCCTAAATGAATATCCGGCTTATTTGGATGTCATGTTCGTAGGTTTGTATCTGCTTTGGATGATAATCGAACTACGAGTTACCAAAAGAGATGTAATAACCGAGGGTAAAAAAACATATGATTTTATGACCTGCCAATTATATGGGATGGGGCAGGCCCTGACGATTCTTACAGCCCTGTGGTTTCCATCAGCATGGCAAGAAAATAATGCTGCTCTCTATATAGGCGTTAGTATCTTCCTCATTGGGGTCTGCTATCGGCTATGGGCGATTCGTACATTGGGACAGTTTTATTCGCATAGAGTTCGCACTGTTTCTCAACATCAAATCGTGGATTCCGGCCCGTACAAAGTCATAAGACATCCTGCCTATGCAGGCATGATCATCGCTAATGCCGGGGTCTGCATCTTTTTTTTCAATTGGGTGACTCTATGTGTGTTTCTATTGATTTTGGCACCGGCAATCATTCTGAGGATCATAATTGAAGAAAAAATGCTTTTCAAAATCGAAGGATACACTGAATTTGCCAGGAACCGGATGCGGTTGTTTCCCGCCATATGGTAAAGGAGAAGATATTGAAAATCCCAAGAATAACGATATTAACGCTTGGCATAGCCGACTTACACAAAGCTACGGAATTCTATGAAGCTGTACTCGGTACGCCCCCAAACACATCCTCCGATGGTATCACCTTCATTGAGCTTCCGGGAACTTGGATTGCTCTCTACCCTTTCGAGAAACTTGCAGAAGACATTTCGTCCGAAGTCCCGATTACTCGTAGCGGGTTTAGCGGAGTCACACTTGCACACAACGCTCGAAGCAAGGACGAGGTTATTGAAATTATGAAACGTGCTGAATTGGCTGGCGCACGAATTATTAAAAAACCACAAGATACTTTTTGGGGGGGCTTTAGTGGATATTTTGCCGACCTTGATGGCTATTACTGGGAGGTGGCTTGGGGGCCAATGTTCGAGTTCACAGAGAATGGTGAAATGAAATTCAAAGTGGACGTATAATCTTCCTCATTCAGGTTTGTAAGATTAAGTCGGGAAACTCCAAGTTCTCCCGGCAAATAATCACGCTTCTTGCCCATGGACCCATAACTCATGTTCGCTGATATCAACCTTCTGATTCCAGACCACAGCATACCCCCCCAGCTCAACCTGGACAGCTTTGAAAAAAGCCGGATTCTTTAGCTGGGAAAACATATCTTTCTCTAACAGCGGACGGATGTCATATTTTTTCCTACGGTTATTATCAAATTCAACAAAAAGCGTATGACTATCAACCGCCCTTGCAGATTTTATTTTGGGGTGGCTCATTGTTTACTCCAATGGTGGCAATTTTTTGTCCCGTAGAATCTTGCTATTTCAGGCATCAGTTCTCCTTGCCCCTCACAGTTCCAGGGGGCATTTGTTTTTCCTTGGGTTTAGCATTGCGGATGGCGGTATCTGTAAGCGGCATGACGGTATTTTTTCCTTGAATATTGAAAGATAGCGTCAATATTATAAGCTTATCAATGATTTTTATGGAATTATGAAGACTCGTTCAGAACATATCTAACATAATTTTAAAGAAAATTTTGATATATGAAGAATACTACAAAACATGCCTTGGCGGAGAGGGTGGGATTCGAACCCACGATCCCGGTTTTGCCAGGATACTGCTTTTCGAGAGCAGGGCCTTCAACCACTCGGCCACCTCTCCGCATCAGCGGACAACATCCGGTAGAAGATGTATATCTTAATGATTATGAGCGGATTGTCAAGATTTTTAAGCACAGGCTTGCAAAAAGGCATGACCCATTGGACTGGCAATCATGACAGGTGGCCAAGGTTGTGATCAAACTCCATTTCTATTTACTTTCCCATATCTTCTTCACAATGCCTTTCAGAGTTAATCGGCCTGGGCCGTCAATGCCGCACCAATGGCACCGTTCAGTTGGGGATACTCCGGGACATGAATGTCCATGAGCAACTCCTCTTCCAGGGCCTCTGCAATGCCCCTGTTGAGTCCGCCGCCGCCCGTCAGCAGAATCTCCGGTTCGGCCCCCGTCTTCCTGGCCATTCCGGCAATTCGTTTGGCCAGAGAAAGATGGATCCCGGCCACAATATCCTCCCGTTTCTTGTTCCTGGCCACAAGGGAGACCACTTCAGACTCTGCAAACACCACGCAGGTGCTGTTAATGTCCAGGGGCATATCAGACTTCATGGAGATGGGTCCCAGCTCATCTATTTCAAGCTCCAGCACCCGTGCCAGGGATTCCATGAATCTCCCGGTGCCGGCCGCACACTTGTCGTTCATGGCAAAATTGATGATCTCACCCTGCCCGTCCATCACAATCACCTTACTGTCCTGGCCGCCAATATCGATCACCGTGCGGATGCGCCTGCCGTCCGGGGCCGACCACCCGGCACCGGCGGCATGGGCCTTTATCTCCGTCACCGTATCATCGGCAATCTTGATATTTCTCCGGCTGTATCCCGTTGCCATGATGCGCTTGATGTGCCCGGCATCAATACCGTTATCACCGGCAATGGCCTTTACGATCTTTTGGGATGTGCCATCGGCGTCAATACCGGTGGGTTTACGGTCAGATCCCACAAGAAAGCCGTTCTCATCCAAAAAAACGACTTTGATATAGGTGGACCCTGCATCTATTCCCACATAATAGTTCGTCATCTCTACTGTACTCCTGTTTTCTTCTTTCTGGATTTCAACATCTCAATAAACGCCTCAATTCGAGTTCTCAACTGCTCCACATCCTCCGGGTTGTAATCGGTCTCAATGCGCAGCAATGGAATGCCGCTTCCCTTTAAAGCGCTTTCAAGCCGGTGGACTTCAAAATCGTAAATAATACATCCCTTGAGCACGTGGTATAACACCCCATCCACGCCATAATCCGAAACCATCCTCTTGATGATAATCAGACGATCATCATTGGGAGAAAAAGAGGGGCACACGCAAGGAGCCATGTACCGGGATGCGATTCCGGCCAGTTGATCCCTTAAATTTCTTTCGGTGTTTCCCACCGGATCGTACATGTACCGATCCCCCACACAGGATTCATCGCACACAACGATCCCGCCCATCTCTTCCACCAGTGACGGGATCTTCATGCTGGGAAAAATAACCGGGCTCCCTGCAATCATGATTCTGGGCATCTTTTCGGAACATACGGATTCTTCCCTCTCCTTTCTTTGCATGAGTTCATTGTTCAACAGAACCAGGGCGTCTGTCCACTCCTTTACCGGCACATAGGCATAGGTATTGAGTACCATCATGGCCTGTCGTCCCCAAATCACCGGTTTTTCCGATTGTCTCAGAGAGAGAAGCCTTCGTATTTCAGATTGGGCCCTTGCGCTGTTTTTAATGGCATGGCCAAGGTTTTTAGACGTTATTTTTTTCCGTCCCTTCCCGTTACTCATATAGGCTTCTATCCGCCCTTTCAGGGCATACATCTGTTCGTTCCAGATACGGCGGGAAAAAGCGGCATCCTTGATATGGGGAAGTTCCAGCATCCAGACATCCTTGAAGGCTGACAGCTCTTCCCCGAATTTTCGTTTGGCATCACAGGTGGTGGGAACGATCACTGCCTCACATTGGTCAAATACCTCAAGTCCTTTTTGGGCGGAAAACCCAAGGGAGGATTTCACCAGGGGACACCCGTCCCTGGGCACCCAATCCTCACCCAGCTGAGACGCTTCAAAACATCCTGCACAGAGACGAATGGGAATGGCACCTGCCGCATAAATCAGCTCTTCAGGAACGACCATGCAGTAGACACCGATTTTCATCCGTTGATCCGCATCCGGTCCTAAAAAAAACCCGGGATCATTTTGGACAAAAACCGCGGCCATGACATCATGGAAATATTCAAAGGCCGGTAGCTCCCGGCACTCGTCCTCCAATGCGGCCAGCTCAAACGCCGCTCTGCGGGCAATGGTCTTGAGGAACCGCTTCTTTCTCTTCTCATCAGGATCTCTTTTCAGCAGCATCACCAACCCCCCGCTTTTCAAAAAAATTATCGGATTTCGATCGATAAATGGTTTTACCCAGATACACCGCTCTCAAGGCATCCTCTTCAGGGCACTCTTCCACACATTTCAGGCAGAGATTGCAATCGCTGAAGGTCACATCTTCTCTGCCCCGTGATTTATATACCTCCTCAATCTCCATGGGGCAGACATTGTAACAAATTTCGCATCTTGTACATTTCTCGTCACTCTTTTTCAGCTTGAGAAAACTGATTTTCCGATACCAAGACAAAATCAGCGCCAGGGGGCAGAAAGAACACCAGAAACGGCGTTTGATAAACGCCCCCAGTATGGAGATAATGGAAAAGGAGAGTCCAAGCAAGGACATCACCAGATTTGTGGTGGTCCTGAAATTCACGGCCACCCGATCCGGGTTTCCCACAAATAACGGAAGGATGTATTTCCCAGGACACATCTGGCAGTATGGAATATTCAGATCCAATGCCACAAAAGGACAAAAAAAAGGAAATGCAACCCACAGGGGCAGTACAAAGGCCACAGCAAGAAATACCCACTTGATCCAGGCAAGTCCCCTTTTCAACCTGGCCGTAAACCGGATATATCCCATGCCGATTTTTACTCTTAAAAGATCAAGCAGATCCTGAAAAAAACCAAGGGGACATATCCACCCGCACCATGCCCGTCCCAAAAGGATGACAAGCAGTGAGAAATAGAGTGTGCGTTTCAAAAAAACGATCATGCTCTCCCAGGTGAAGGTTCCAAGGGTCTGCTGAAGGGTCAGCAGATAACAGGTCCCGGCCCTGGCCCGGACATAACAGCAGGAAAAAGTGGGAAGAAAATAACCGAAGTAGAGCCCGATATAAGCCCCGAAAAACAAGATAAAATAGGCGGAAATCAATACACTCCACCTGAGTTTCGAAATTGTCATGATAACGTCTTCAATCTTTTTTGATCTTGTGATTTTCAAAAATGATCATTTTTCGCGTGTTCTGCCAATGCCTTCTTCCCGCAAAACCCGCCACCATGATCAGACAGATGGCCCCTCCGATAATGGACCAGTAGGCGAAACCCATTGCCTTGGATTGCCATTCCGGCCTGTTCTTGTACACCACCACAGGAAAAGTCGTTACATAAAACGCATCCTTTGTCCGATCATGGTGAGTGGCAATGTAGAGATAATTCTGCCACTCACCGGGAACCAGACGATCATCAGGGGGCATGACCTCGAATTTTCCCCTGTCATCGGTCACAAAGGACTTTTCCCATTGACTTCCCAGGGCGATCACGCTCACCTTGGCCCCTGCAAGGGGTTTTTGGTTGTATTTCAGCATCATTTCATAGGAACGATGGGAAAATTGCCGCCCCCCGCCGAACCTCGATTTCGCAGTATTGACCACCGGGCCGATTTCAAGAGGCATATGCTCGGCATCATCTAAAAAAACCACGGATGCACTGCCGACCCTGCCGCCGTTTTTATGGTGGGAAATGAGATGTTTGGCGCAAAGATGAACCGATTCGGAAGAACCGTCCCCATCCACATCCCTGTCTGCAAGGGCCATATGAATTCCCACCAGATACCGGCCGATGAGGTCATTGTCAGCAGGAATTTTTATTTTTCCAGGCTCATCCGACTCCCATGGCAACGGTTGAATCTCGCCGTCGGGATCACCCATCACCGCAATGGATGAACCCGGTACAAGGTCGTCAGGAAAAAAAGAGATATCGGTTGGAGTGACTTCATTCAGAAAAGAGAGTTTCAGATACTTTTTCTCTGAGTTTGCCCTCCTGTTTTGATGCCTCAAATTTCTTATCTCTCTCCAATCCATCTGTTCCAAATCCGAGGGATAAATATATCTATCCTGATCGACAAGTTCCCAGAAACAGATGGGAACGCCTCCAGCGGCATATGCATTAGAAAAAAATAAATTCAGTGCAACCAAACAAAGAAGGATAGACACAAAGTTTTTCATGATACTTGTCCATTCTGATGTTATCACTTGATGTCAGCCATTTCCGGTCATCACGAATTTGAGAGAATCCCTGAAAAATGAGGGAGGGTACCCTTTTTGCAGTATCCGCCCCCCTCTCCAGTTATGGAGAGGGAGCTGAGGGTGAGCGTGGGTAGATCACGATCGTCCCCGGATCATCAAAAAAGGGTACACTCAAAATGGGGAAGGTTCTCAAAGACGGTAAAGTACTTTTGAAGGATGCCCGGATGTACATACCTAAGCTTGAGCCGTCACGGCAAGATATCAGCGCACCTCAAATGTCAGAGAGGTGGTATAGGAATACTCATCCGCTTTATCCGGTTCCGGATAGGGCGCCTTATAATTTGCCTTGATGATCCATATGCCTGAACTCAAGATCTTTATTTCCCCGATCCCATCCTGTTTCGTCCTTGTGGTATAGGCCCAGGCGCCATCATAGGAAAACCCTGCGTAAGACGCGTTGATATTTTCGGCAAGGGGTTTGCCCTGGGCCAGTAATTTAAATGTAAAATAATCCCCGGCTTTCAGATCGGACGGGTTGACCAGGGGAACGATCTCAAGGGGAATGCCCACGGGTTTCATAAAGGACTTGTCTTGCGTGGGAGCGCCCACGTTGACAATCGCCTTTCCATACATTCCCAGATATCGGGAATAAATCACATTTTTCAGGCCTTTTCTGGGTTCATGAACATATCCCTGAGCTGTTTTGGTGGAAAACCCCTCCTTTCGGTGTACCATGGCGATATAGGTGCCCTGGGAGAGTTTGTCCGCCGATGCATATTGAAATTCGTTCAATGCATTTACCTTAATCTCCTTGCCGTCCGGCCCTATCATGTATATCTGGCCAAGATTATCTCCGCGATAAAGAATGTCCATCACAGGATTGCAAAAGGCATGGCCCCACCCAATGGAAAAATTAGCCGCCCGGTTCTCAACGGGCGTATAATCACTTACATTGAGCCACATGTAATGGGCCTGGGCATCAAAGGCAAACAAACTGAGAAAAAGGAATACACCTGCAATCGCCATACGTTTTACCCTGTACATACAAATCTCCTTTAAAAACTTAAAAATGATTAAAAGATATACGTCTATCAAGCGCTACTTGATAGACGTATATCAAGTGCTACTTGATTAAAGAAAACGACTCATCACGGATTTGTGTAAAAATCCAACCGTTTGAAATTATATCCAATTCAAAAAAAATGATATTTTTCTAAAAAGCCCAGAGAACGGGCATATCAGAAATAATTTTCAAACAGGTTCTTAGCTCGTCGGAACAGGCTGGGGATCGTATTTTTTCAGTTTTTCTTTGACTTCCCGCATCATTTCCCCCCAGTTCCCCACATCTTCGGAGGTCATGATATCAACGGCACCGCCCTGGAACTCACCTGTCACATCCCCCATCCTGTCTTCGATCCATCCCTCAATCTCAAGATAGTATTCCTTGAGCTGTTCAAGTACTTCGGGATCGGCCTCCCAGAGTCCCCGGCTCTCCGCCTCTAACAGGCGCCGTCCCACCTCCTCCAAAGCCCATGGATTGTGCTCTTCAAAGAACTCCCGGTTTTCCTTGTCAAGGACAAAGGTCTTTGCGATGTCATCGAAAATCCAGTCATCCACCTCCTGGGTGGTGGCTTCCCAGCCATAGACCCGGCCCACCCGTTTCGAAATATCACCGGCGCCCTTGTACCCGTGGCGTTTCATGCCCTCGATCCACTGGGGATTGAGCAGTTTGGTACGGACCACCCGGCGGACCTCGTCGGCCATATCTCTCACCTCCACATGCTCCGGCTCACGCGTGTCTCCGTAATAGGTCCTGACAGGATTGCCCGATATATGCCTGGCTGCGGCCGTCATGCCGCCATGGGTGCCGAAATAGCAGCAGCATCCGAACAGGTCATACTCATCGGTCACCACCTTGTTGTAGGTCACGTCAACGGTCTTGAGATTCTCGGCAAACGCTCCGTATCGCTCCTTTCCGAATATCCCCTTGCCATAGGCATAGCCATTCCAGTAAACAAAAATATCGGAAAGATCCTTTTCATCCTTCCATGCCGAGGCATAAATCGCCAAATTGGTGCCGGCCTGATACGTGCCGGGCTTGGAGGCAAATACCCTGAGGGTGGCGTTTCTAAAGGACGCCTTGTCGCCCTCCTCTCCCCCTGCCGCCTGGATTTGCGCCAGGGTGTGTTTGCGTACGAAATTCATCTCCAAGGGTTCGTTAAGGGCTGCCACGGCCTGAACCGCCTCGTCCACCATTTCGACACAATGGGGAAAGTTGTCACGGGTGATGCCGGAGACCCGTATGGTCACGTCCACCCTGGGCCGCCCCAACGCTTCCAACGAAATGACCTCAAACCCTTTCACCCTTCCATTGGGCTGCCATACCGGTTTCACTCCCAAAAGGTAAAAAATCTGGGCCATGCCTTCGCCATCCGTCCACATGATATCCGAGCACATCCAGTAAATGGCCACATTCTCGGGCATGCGCCCCTCATCCGCCTTGTGCTTCTCCATCACGGCATCGGCCAGTTTCATGCCCACCTGCCATGCCGCCTTTGTGGGAAGGCGATGGGGATCAAGGGAATAAAAATTCCTGCCCGTGGGAAGAATGTCATCCCGTCCCCGGGTGATCAGACCGGAGGGCCCCGGCGCTATATATCCACCTTCAAACCCATGTACCAGGGAATCGATCTCCAGGGATTGATCGATACGATGGCTCAGATCCCAAAGCCTCTCCCTGACAATGCCAAGGGAATCGATAAAAGTGCCGTTTTTCAGATCGGGGCCCAGAATTTCCAGGGCCGTCTTTTTCAGATCATGACCATTGGCCATCATTCCCCGGATCAGCGCCTTGCCATGGGTATCCACCATTTCCAGCAGCTCGCCATTACTCTTTCGATATTCCGGATTGATGTCAGCCCCGTTCTCCAGCAGCTCTCCAAGGTCCGTCCCCATCATGCCGGCCACCACCTTTCTCAGAGAAACGTCCTGACCTGCGTCGTAACGCATGATGGAATTGATGAAATCCACCCGGCGATCCCCCTCCGGCAGATCTCCGAAGATGTGCATCCCGTCCTGAATCTGGGTATTTCTCACCAGGGAAAGCGCCCCATGGGCCGCAGTGGCAATCTCGTTAAAGGGGACCTCTTTCAGCTCTTCCTCACTTAATTCTGCAAGGCGCACCTTTCGTTTTTTATCGTTTGTGCCCTTTATGCGGACCTTGATCTCATTGTCCAGGCGGGTCTCCTTAACGGCGTCCATGATCAGATGCTCCAGGGCATGGGCCCTGCCAGGATCATGATCTTTCAACTGCTCGTAATCACCCAGAAACTGTCCCAGCTCCTCCAGCCCCTCGTAAAGGCCGCCCTGGATCATGACGGTCTGCATGTGATCCACAAGCGTTGCATAGGATCTTCGTTTGGCAATGGTACCCTCGGGCGGGTTATCAGCATTGTAAATATAAAGATGGGGAATATGACCGATACCGATATCAGGATAACAATCCTTGGAAAGCCCCGTCCCCTTACCGGGCAGGAATTCGAGATTGCCGTGGGTGCCCACATGGACGATGGCATCCACGCCAAAGTCCCGTTCCAGATAACGGTAGGTGGCCATGTACTGGTGGGGCGGCGGAATGTCCGGATCATGGAGGATCTTGCAGACCTGACCGTCGCACCTCGTGCCGGCGCAACCGCGCTTGGGCTGGACACAGACCGCGGCATTGCCGTAGGTGACCCCGGTCACCAGGATCTTGCCCTCGTAAACCATGGCAGGCGGCACCCCATCCACCTCCTCTCCGGGAGGATTGCCCCAGGCCTTGTTCATGCGATCTTGAACCTTTGGAGACAGGGTCTCAAACCACTGTTCATACTCCTCCTTGGTCACCTGCTTAAGCACCCCTCCCTTGTTCACGATCTCATCCACCGTGGTCCATCGGAACTCACTGATGGCCTTTCGTTCCATGATGGTTTCGATGAGTTCCTTGCCGTCTTCAGGCGGCGTTACAGCATAGCCTGCGGCCTTCATTTGATGCAATACCCTGGCAACGCTCTCCAGGGTATCCAGATGGGCCCCGCCACCCACCGTGGCCTCCACCGAGGCACAGGGATTGTTGTGCAGAACAAAACCGATTTTTCGTTCTTTAACCGGTTTTTTTCGCAGTGCCATCCATTCACCGATCCGCAGTGCCACCTTATGACACCGTTCATCAATGGGCATGCGTCGCTGCAGCTCACCCAGATCGTCTTGATTGCTGGCCCCGCCCACAATGAAAGGTTCGATCACCCCTTCGAACTCGGGCAAGGCAATGGACCAGGCAATACTGCTTCCCACCCCATCCTGGTCCGTCTCCCACTGCTCGATGGTCCTGTGATAGGAGGTAATGGGGGCAAACACCGGAACGTTCAAGCGTTTCAGAATCTCCACGCCGTCCCTGGCCACCTCCTGATCTTCAGGAGCTTTGCCGCTGGTTGTGCCAAGAAAAAAGTTCTGGAGCTTGACCATGGCACTGATGCGCGGGGTTCCGTCACTTTCCAGGAAAAACTCACACACCACCTCACCGCTGCCCTTGTTGCCTCTTTCCGTATCCTTGATGGCATAGGAAAAAGCCGGGATCACAAAAAAACCAAGGGCTTCGATCTCCCTGATCAGTGCATTCTCCACCTCAAGATTGTCATTCACCCAGTAATGACGGCTGAAGAGAATGCCGACGGTGCTTTCCGGCATCAGGGCAACTTCTTTTCCCAAGTGCTGGCCATACCAGCCCATATAATCGGGAAGGGTCTCAAAGATCTCGGGGGCATCGGGATGATACAATCCCTCCCAGGGAATCTGCTTGGGCTCTGGCACATCGATCTCCATCCCACCGGCCTCCCGGAGTACATGGCGAACCATGTTGGTCATGTTCTCTTCACCGTTGAGAACAATATAGGAGTAGGCTTTGGCAACCACCTCGGGTGTCACCGTGGAAAGGGCCCAATAAGAGGGATCATGGCTGCAGCAGACAATGGGAATCTTCTTGCCGAGTTCCTTAAGGGGCGCCTCAATGGTCTCCCAGAAATTTTCAGCGGAACGATAAAAAAAGAGAATATCGGCCCCGGCCGCCTCCTCAAGAATCTCATTGATCCGTTCCGGCTCCTCTTCCAGCCTTTTACCGGAATAGGTCTTCAACTCCAGTATATCCGACAGATTATGACCTGCCTTGACAAACATGTTCATGTGGCTGTGCCACATAATGGATACCATTTTCATACGATCTGTCTTCATACGATCTGTCCTCCGATTTGTTGCGACAGACAAATCTGCCATATGGGTTTTATATGAAAAGGCAGCCTCCAAGGCAACCTCAGCAGAGCCGCCCCCCCCCGATGGGCAATAGGAACCGGACAATTGAGCTGTCTACAGTTCCGGTCCGGGCCCATTGCCCGTCGGGGGGGGCGGCGGTATAATACCATTTTCTATCTTCGTTGTGTCCGGCAGGACATGCCCGTTATAAGAAACTCCGTCTAATAGACTGCAATAATTAGAGTTTCAACCTTCGTTGTGGCTGGTGGTTACAGCCACGTAGGTTATAATATGCCCGGTCCCCCGAACATAACGTGCTCATGGATAAAACCAGAGCCCCTGATATTCGATGTTTAACCATTTTTGAAAATACGCGGCATGAAACGCTTTCGGATCCACATCAAAGAACAGGCTCGGGTACAGACGCTTTGCCAGATACAGGGCACCCAGGACCGTCTGGCCACCCGATGCCACACCGTAATAGCCGAACAGATAGACATCCCCCGTTTCATAGGCCCGTGTCTGCGAGATCACACTGTTGCGCACCACCTTGCGGTAAACCTCCGCCACCCTGCCCGGGTCCGACACATCGAATCCCAGCCCCTCCTTCAACCAATAACTGGACACAATGACAACCTCGGGATTCTCTTCTAAAATCCACTCCCCACTCACATCCTGAGCCACAAGCTCATCAGTGACATCAAGGCCACCGGCAAGTTCTATGATTCGTTTGCCGGACCAGATGGTAAAACTGTTTTTATTCAGAATCTGACTGACGCTGTTAATGCCCAGGACCCGTTTCTTTTCGATCCCCCGGGTCCGGTGGCGAATCATGTCAAGGATGTTCGTTTTCCACCGGACAAACGCCCTTGCCCTCTCCTCCTTTCCGGTCATACGTCCCAGCTGGATCAGCTCACGATCATAGTAGGCCTCACGCTCGTATGCGTCCCTGCCTTTCATGGGCTGGAAGTCAAAGGCAGCCACCGCCACCCCCATGATCCCAAGCTTGGCAACGGCAGGGTCCAGATTAACCGCTGCCGTACCCATGAACACGACCTGGGGATTTTCCTGGGCAAGAATCTCATAGTTGGGTGTGTAGACCGAGCCGACGTTGGGTTTGTCCTTCAGACGGGGATACATCTTTGGATCTCCTCCCAAATACTCGGTGACACCCACCACCCTGTCCTCCAGCTGCAGCAGGGAAAAGGCATTGCACGCACTGGTCTGCAATCCGGCAATTCTCTCCAAAGGTTGGGGAAGGGTGATCTTCCGACCCGCCGAATCAACGATGGTGATCTCTTTCTCCGGGCCATTATCCTTCCAGGATTGGGCAGAGGCCGTGGCGCCATAGCCTGACAACACCCAAAATACCATTCCCAACAAAAGGGCCCATGCTTGATCTGAGTGATTTTTTCCTACCATATGCCCCATTCAAGGGTTAAAGATTGCTCTGCAAAAACCTGGCCCATGCCTGGTAGAACCATAAGTATTAGAAAGATAACAACTGTTTTCAAAATCCGCATCAAAGACATCTTCCACTCCCTTGGGCAACCCTCTGCCGGCCTTGTCAGGACAGAAGAGACAGAATGCAGCTACCAGTCGAAACGAAGTTCCACGAAATAGCTGCGGTCTCTCCCGATGTAATAATCGTAGTATTCCTCATCAAACAAATTTTCCACGCTAAAGGAGAGCTGGGGCTTGCCAAAGTACTTTGATTCAAAGGGCAGATCAGCGGTGAGCTTGAGGTTCCACAACCATGTTTTCGAATTTGTTTTATATACATCCGGAATGTCAGTGTTGTATTTTGTCTTATAAATCCGGCCGAGGTATTGCCCGGTCAGGCCGGCCTTGAACCGATCGTATATAAAGTCAGTGCCCACATTGATGACATGATCCGGCATGGTGGTAATCTTTTTACCCTCAATCTCAGGATCTCTGCCCTGTTTTGTTATTTCCGAATCATTGTAGGTGTAATTGGCCCGTAACATCAGAAAATCCCAGGGCATGGCGTTCATCCCCAGTTCAATTCCCTTGATCCTGGCCTCTCCGGCATTATCCTTGTAGGAATTCCCGTCCTCGTCACTGTAACTGTAAATGAGGTTCTCGATATCCGAATAAAAAACAGTGGCCTCCATTTTCAGCATTTTCTCGAAAAAGTATTGCACCACACCGATCTCATAATTCAAGATCGTCTCCGGCTCCAGGTCCGGATTGGAATACACCATGCCGGAACTTGATTCATAGGTTCGATAAAGGTCATAAATTGTGGGGGCCCGAAAGGCCTTGCCCACCGACCCCTTCACGGTTGTCGCCTTCAAGGGAGTCCAGACCAGAGAAAGCTTGGGACTAAAGGCGGAGTTATCGACATCATCCAGTTCATCCGGATCATCCACGTCCCCGCTCAATCCGTCACTGGCTTCCCAATAATCATACCTTGCCCCGGCATACAGGGTCAGCAAATTTGAAATAATATCGATCTCATCCTGGGCGTAAACGGCAAAATAGCGATCTTTTCCCTGGGTGAGTTCTGTCTTGCCGGTGGTTTTGCTCCCATCGTCCCGGTAATAGGATAATTCATACTGACCCTGATCAAAATCATTGTACCTGCCGTACAGACCCGTGGTCAGGAAATGACGCTTACCGATGTTGAAACTGAACTGCAAATCGCTGAAAAAGGTATCTGTATCAAAATCCTTGAGATTGCCGCGTGCGTCCTCATATCCCTGTCCGCTGTCGGGAGTGGGTGTCGTGTACCAATAGTCTTCATGCTGATAACCGAACTTGCCGATGAACGCCAGGGGACCGAAGTTTTCCGAATACGTCACCATGTAAGAGGCATTTGTCATATCCCCCCGCCCGGCCAGAAAATAACTCTCTTTAACGGAAGCATATTGACCGTTTCCAACGTCGACATTACCGCTGAAAACCGAATTTCCATCGGCATCATAAACATAGGAATTCGGACGCTCGTAATCATAGGCATAACACCCCACCTGGCTGTCCAGGCGAATGGAACCTGTGTCGGTAAGATCGTATTCCGCCGCAAAATTGACGTTCCATTGATCATCGTTTCGATCTCCCTGATCTCCGACGATCCATGCATCACTGCGGGTATAGGTTTTCATGGGAAATCCTCCGGAGAGGTCCCCGTCACCTGTCTTCAGGGTTCTTTGAACATAGTTGACCGGATATCCGTAGATCTCTTCATCCCGTTCAAACCCCAGCCTCAGGCGGAACTTACCGATCCGGTCTCCCACATACCCGCCATAGCTGAGATTGTCATCACTGCCGAATCGTGTTCTGATCCCTGCCTCAAACTCATCGGGCATCTTGGTAATCACATTGATGCTACCCCCCATGGCATTCCCCCCATAAAGTGCTGAACCCGGCCCTCTGACGATCTCAATGCGCTCGACATTCTCCACGGCAAGGTTGTCCCATCGATGTCCGCCAAACCACCCGCTGTTAAGGGGCATGCCGTTCAACATCAGCAGGGTGTGGCTGGTACTGGGTAATCCCCTGAGTTTACCCTCAAAAAGACCCGCCTCATATTTGATGGCCTCATCCAGGCGATCAAACGTCATACGTTCCAGCTCCGCCTCTGTTACCACCGACACGCTGGCAGGTGCGTCATCCTTTTCCTTTTCCGATCTTGTTGCAGAAACGACCGTCTCCTCCAGAACCAATACCTTTTTTTTCTTCTCCTTTGCTTCCGCAGCATTGACACACAGCAACAAGCCTACCAAAACAACAACACCCCACAGCCTTATAAAACATCTTGTCTGCACATTTTTATCCTTCAAAATATCCCAATCCTCCCAAAGAGTTATGATAAATAATAAAATTCCAGGAAGCCGCCGAAACCAGAAGAACAGAAGGTGTCGAACCGGAATGGATCCACCGAAAAATGCAATTGCCCTTACCATGAAAATACCTTTTGATTTCCATGATTCGGGGGGGATGGTCGCAATCCGGCCATGACCGTTTAGTGAGAAAAACAAGAACTTCCGGTAAGGAGCTTCATCTTTAAAGAGAAGGGCTGAAAACCCTGGCCGGTGGAAGACCTTCTCTCCATACACATTTGTCACAAATATCAATACAGCATTAATTTAAAAACAGTTGGTTGCAATTTGTCAACTTGACCGACAAAAAAAGGCCAAGAGATCAAGCCCCGATAATTTCCGGTCTGACCTTCTTGGCCTAAATTCATTTTCAGAATATAAAAACTGATAATGGTGTCAGCTTCTTGCTGACAGTCATCTGTGGTGGCGACGCTAACACCTTTATAAAGCAGTGTCAATCTTTTTCATACGCTTGCAGGCAGAGCAACCGGACGGCAACAAGCTCACCACTCGTCTCTATGGCTCATATTTCTTGCAGAAATAACACGAATAATCCAACCGTTCAAAGAACATCTTTTCAGAAGACTGATTTTGTGTTTCACAGTCACCATGAAAAGCGTTATTCTCTATTACCACAAATAACGGTTGGCATAGTATTTGCTAAGAGCATTATGCTTTTGTAGTTTGGTCCATAGTCTGGTTGTCACCAATCAACCGAAAAATTAAGCTTGGAAGATCTTGCATTTTGGTCAATTTTCGAAATCCGGGTAAAATTCTATCGGTATCAGGTACTGGTTCAAATTCATCAAGACAAGAATTGCTTTCAAGCTCTGCAAACAATTCTTCAAGACGGTTTTTACCATTGAGTAAAAGCTCCATGTATTTGGGATTGTCGAGATTTTTGATTAAAGGGGTATCTGCGAGCATTGCCTGAAGGACTCGGCGCATGGAGTTGTTCCCGCTTTTACGTCGATGGCCATGGCGTAGATTTCGGAAGAATTGTTCAAGCATATTATTGGTACGCTGAGGGTAAATGGTCATGCTACCCGATGACGTATTTACCTCTATGGGATCGGCAAATAGCTTGTTGCTGTACTTGTCGATTTGTTTTACAACTTTGCAGCAAAGCTCGTCACCAGTCAAGGTTCGATCCGTTTGAAGCCGGGAACGAAACTGTTGAACGCCTTGTTTGATACTGGCCATGGACTGATAAGTACCATCGTCATTAAGCCCTTTTTTGCTGCCAGTTTCTGCGATGCGCATCTTTTTTCGAAGATCGTCAAAAATTTCACAGCGCCATTTCAACTCTTGGGTGGATTCAGCAAATGCCGGGTCCTGAACAACGTCTGAGATTTTATTTACAAGCTTGGCAAAAAGCCGATTACCAACTAAATCGTTGTCTGGCAGCCATTGTTGAACTTCTGGTAAATAATCGTTTAAAATCAGCAGTCGCTGGGCAAATTCCAACAGTGGACGATCGAACGGAAAACCAAAACCGTTGCCACTTTTTTTTCCATTCAAACACCACAAGGCCAGCGAATATGCCGATATCACAGAGACCTGTTCAATCTCCTCGAGATCCTTCCCGTCTCTGATGGATAGTGCCAACCATGCGGTATCAGCACTTTGTTTTTCAATATGTTGACGTGCCTGTCTGATCAAGGCGTTTAAATTTGTAGTAGCTGCATGAGTTCTCAGTGCCTTACGTAGTTGACCATAGGCTGGATTGAGTAAGTCTTTCCCCACATCCCGCAGAAAGTGAAAATGGCAGATAAAATCTCGGGTATCAGGAAAAACCAGAGCCACCGCTTTGAGGATACCGGTTCCCATGTCATGGACGCAAGCAATCGGCACCCCATAGTCACATTTCAATTGTTGCAGGAATGGGACAATGCTATCAGCATGCTCGCTGGGGATTTTTATATTGCCCAGTACAAATCGGGTTAAACCGTCCATGCCGGTCATCAATGCAGGGGCATCCGCTTCGTGGGTTGCATCCAGATGCAGAATATAACCACCGTTTTGCCGCATTGTTTGCTCTATATGCGGAGTGGCTTGGCGATGCCCAAGAGCCAGATACATGATAAATTTACGTCCCAGATATTCTATCTCCGAAGGAGACAGGGTCACATAGCGGGTTTGTAAATCTCGTCGCACTTGTTCCGTGGTTCGATGGTGTTGAAACAGGCTTTGCCCTACAAAAACAACAACATTCCAGGCCACATTACAATGCTTGGCAACCAATCGACGTAAGGATTGGGAAGTATACACTCTATCGCATTTCGGGCAAGTTAACAGGGTTTCGTGAGCCTTAAATGGTCCTGTCATACTCTTGACTTTTTTGCACCGTGTCTTCAGAACCACAAGTACTGTTCCGCACTGGCATATATTCTGATCGGGTCTGAAACGAATAACTAAAGGTCGCTGGAATAAGATACCCGGTAATGTTTCCTGCTTGAGTTGTGTAAGGCATTGATCCAGCGCAATCAAGGCTCTTTCTCCGTAATTTAGGCTTTTTTTTTCAAGCCATGCTGTTCGAAAAGTCTCTGAACCTGTTCGTACTTAATAAGCACGCCCGTGCGACGGGATATCGTTTTGGCCAACTGTTGAATTTCAGAGTCGGGGGTTCGTATGAACTCTGCAAGCAACAACACCGCCATCTCTGCCGGCAACTTGGGAATATGCGCTTTGGGTAAAGCCAGACGTTGGATTGAAGCGATTTGTTCATCGGCTGCCAGGTAAACGTATGAGCGGCCTTGTTTTTGGCGCTGCAAGCGATTTTCCCGGTATAATTTGACTAAAACGGCATGGCAGCGACATTTAACTTTTTCTCCAATTTGCTCCGCAGTCAACCCCATCGGACTTTTTTCTATCAGCTGGACAAGGGTGCGAGTCAGAGAGCCTTCACGTGAAAATCCAATCTTTCGGTGAAACCATAATCCATCCTGTTTAAAACGGGGAATCGAAGATAGCGTGTACCATCGTCCATTATGTGTAAAACTACTGTAATAACCGATTTGAGCCAGGAAACGACGAGCAGATGGAATCGAATAGTTTATCTGTTCGGCAAGAGGTGTTATCATCCAGCATTTTTGGCGATTAAAGGCAGAAACAAGTTTCTGGGTGATATCCATTTCCGTGCTCATGAGCACCTCCTGATAAAGTATTGCAAATAAGCCTAAAAATAACTATCTAAATGCAATACTTTATCAATATGAAGCAGCTTTGGCAAGGAAACAAGCAATGATACTTATGTGCTAAATTTGAAATATTCTTTAAATTCAAAGAGTTAGACATGAACAGTAATAGGTGAGTAAAAGTAAAAAAATACATCAGTCATCACCTCACATGATAAAATATTGCATTCTTGTGATGGTAACTGACTAATATTATTACATCCAACTGTTATTTGTGATCATAGGTTATTCTATTTGCATGGCCGCCATTGGTCGGCGGCCATAGTTCATTATAGTGCAAGAGCAAGAATACCGTGTAAGATTATGCTACCAACTCATTGCAAGAGATACGAAGAAAGACCTCCCCGGAGCCTTGTAATAATAATAGTAATCCTCATCGAATATGTTGTTCACCGCCAGTGATAGCGTGGCAAAATCAGTTATATCGTAAGAGACTTTGGCATCTACTGTAAAATAGGGGTCATAAGATCCATACACATTGTCTACTTTGTCCGTGTTAAGATCGGTCGCATATCTCTTATCCACATATCGACCGTTAATTGAAAATGAAAAGGGATCTTTATTAAACTGGCCGCCAATATTGAAAACCCATTCCGGCAGGTCCGTCAGTTCCTTTCCAACTGTATCGGGATTCGCATCATTCTCGGTAATCTCTGACTGAGTGTTGGATAAATTGGCAAACAGCTTTAATTCCTTGGAAAAACGCTGTTCCAATTCAACTTCAACCCCCTTTGTTTCCGCTTTACCCACATTAACACGCTCTTTTAATGTAGAAGAAATTGTTTTTGTGTAGATGAGATCTTTGATATAGTTTTCATAGTAGGTCAAGTTGATAGCAGCTCCCTTCCAGAGTTCCTGCCGCAGACCAATGTCCCACGATGTGTTTTTTTCCGGTTTAAGATCTTTATTCGCCGTAGTTGTTGAATTGGTCGATGATGATGTGTAGTTATAGTAAAGCTCATAAATCGTCGGTTGCCGGAAGGCTTTTCCTCCGGAAATCCTTAGCGTTGTTTGCATGAAAGGTCTATAAACCAACGCCATTTTAGGGCTGAAACTCTCAACACTTCTGGAATCGTAATCCATTGGATAATCGGTTTTGCCGACGTCATTAACGTACCCATCAAAGGTTTCCCACCAATCCTGCCGAACGCCCAGATAACCGGTCAGGTTGTCTAAAATGCTGATTTCATCTTCAGCAAAAATTGAAAAAGTGCTATCTTTTCCTTTGGATTGGTAGTAAAGTGATGTCTTTGAATCTTCATCCCGCCAGTTTGTAAGGTTGTAATTTTTCGTAACCGCTTCGGATCGTCTATACGAGCCACCCAAGGTGAGCGTATTTTTATAGAAAGTCGGCAACGTAAATTGCAAATCGGCATTGTAGCTTTTAGATGGCGACTCTGAAACCGTACCGGCACCATCATATTGAGTGGCACTTGAGCCGGGAGAGGTATACCAGGAATCCGTTTGGTCCATGACGCTGAAAGTGGCCTTGGTTTTAACATTAGCTAAAGATGTCGCAAAATTTAAACCATATAGATAACGTTCTTTCCCGCCTTTGGTAGGAAGGTAAGTTTTCTCCTTTACCGAACCGTATGTCCAAACAGGGTTGCCGGACTCATCCTGCATATAAGTATGGGCTTCGTCATACTCATACCCGTTGCTGGTTTTTATAAATGTCATATTCATATGGGTCATATCGGAAAAGTCGTAGCCAGCTTTTAGTGTAAAACTGTCGTTCCATATTTTTTCGTCACCCTTATCACCAATCAAGTACCGGGTTTTTCCTTCCCTGTCCTCCGTTGTGCTCCATCCGGATATACCTTCTGACGGTTGTGATGACTGAATATTTTGTTGTAATGAATAACCGTTTGTATCCATACCTTTATAGCTGGCCATAATACCAAGCCGGCCTATCTTTTCGGTGCCGGATGCATAAAGCGTACGCATATCGTCCCATGCCTCACCTCTGTTCCAACTGGATCCATAACCGGTTTTAAGTGTAAATGATCTTTCTTCAGGCATTTTAGTTACTACGTTGATTACGCCACCCATGGCATATCCGCCATAAAGGCTTGAAAAAGGTCCCTTAGCAACTTCGATTCGCTCAACATCCTCCGGTGCCAGACTGTCAAAATAGGCCCCACCACTTCGAGGTTCATTAAGTATAATACCGTCCACCATAACCAATGTCCTGTTTTGCCCCGGAATTCCTCGCAAACTAAAAACAGGCACCAATCCGACAACACCGTCTTCCCGCCGGTCATTAAATCCGGAAACGGTATCAAAAGCACCGTCGATCGCCAAAATATTCTGATTTTCGATGTCTTCCTTGGTTATAATATCCACTGATGCAGGTGCGTCCATAATTTTTTTATTTGTGCGCGTTGCGATGACCACAATTTCATCCAGGTCGAGTACTTTTTGCTCCTCCTCAGTCCTACCACTATTTTCACTTTGAGCATATGCATCAATATTGATATTCAACAACAAAAATAATATCGCTCCTGTAACCATCATCTTTACCGTTTTTTGTTTTCTCTCTCTCATCCATCCCATGTCGAACATTTTCCTCCTTCATCTTAATCTATAATATTTTTTAGTATTCACCAACCAGTTGAAGGGTCTCTGCTGACAGCCAACACAGCACCATCAAAATACCGGTCGAAGATAATCCGGCACAAAACAAAAAAGCCATGAAGATATTTCTCCGTCCATTTACGGACAGGTAAAAACCTTCATGGCTTTTTTGTACGGTACCAAAATTTTATAAATTTTGTCTGATTCTCTGCAATCTTCATCAGATGGTCACCACGGGCAGAGATTCGGACGATCTACGGTTTCAACCGTAGGATTGTAGCTCCCTATAAACCCGGTGTGCTTGTTTTTGTCAAGTATTTTATTTTTCAAGTTCGTGTGATATTGAAATGAATCGACCACCGCCATCAGACGTATCGGTCTTGATCATGCCCGTTCGAATGCTGATGAGGTAGACCAAGGGTCTCCTGTCCGCCCATGAGGATGCTGGGAATTTATTCTTGATTTTTATCTTGACTTGACTTAACTTGATCTCTCCTGTCACAAACACAATATATGAGCCTGTTGATTTAATGCAGATTAGTGGTTCATGGGTACAATATGATGTACTCCAAGGCTATGAAATACCATACATATTGGAATACATTTTTCAAAAATCGACTAAATCAACAGCCTCATATATTGTGTTTGTGGCAGGAGCAATTAATATTTTGGGCTTTGGAATTTTTTGATACTTTGTTGCCAAAAAGCAAATTTCTATCCTAACTAAATATTTTATTGGAAAAAATGCATGCACAAATACATTATCTTTGCGATGGTGGTATGGCTGGTACCAGGTGTTGGCCTTCAATTGTCCTGTGCTCAAGACTGTATTGACCTAAAAGGCCCGGGAGCATGCCTGTCGGTTGATCCTACCTCCGGCGAAACAGTCAAGCACATCAGAGATTCAACAGGAAAAACAATTGAACTAAAAAAGCCCATAAAGCGAATCATTCCGCTGAATGTGAACAGTTTTGAAATCCTACGGACCTTGAAGGCAACCGATTTAATTGTCGGCGTGACGGTTCACATTGTGGATGATCCTTTCTATTATCCGGGCTTTCAAAATTATCCCAACGTTGGTGAAAGGTTTGCCATTAGCCATGAAATGATTCTGACATGTCAGCCGGATCTCATCATCACCTCCACAACCACCAGGGCAATGGATCTTGATGATAAACTGGTAGGTACCGGTATCTCGGTTGTTCGTTACGACTTTAATCGAATAGACACCTACACGGACGAAATTAAAAGCCTTGCCTGTCTGTTGGATCGAGAAAAAGCCGCCGAAGTCTACCTGGATTTTTACCATACTCAAATGGATCAGATTCGATCATTGCTCGATCAAATACCCGAAGACCGGCGGCCCTCGGTTTACCTGGAAGCGGATTATGGCGGAGGGAAAAACTATCAAACCTGCGGTAGAGGTCATGTTCAACATGAACTGCTCACGGCAGCCGGCGGAAAAAATATTTTTTCCAATACCCATCCCCACGCGGCCATCAGTCCGGAGTCCGTTATCGAACTAAATCCGGCAATAATAATGAAATACCAATATCCAGCCGGTCATATTCGTCGCAAAAAGGATGATCTCGAAGAGCTGAAGGCCATCCGGAACTCGATCTTGACCCGCAGAGAGTTAGCCTATGTCGATGCCGTAAAAAATAAGCGGGTGTACGTATTCGATTGGTATAGCACGCGTGGTGGAGCCCAGTATTTCCTCTGTCTGGCACAGATGGCCAAATGGCTTTATCCGGATCAACTCAAAAACCTGAATCCCAGAAAGGCATATGAGCAATATCTGAAAGAATTCCAAGGACTCAATATCGAT
The DNA here is from genome assembly GCA_963668575.2 of uncultured Desulfobacterium sp. Taxonomy (GTDB): domain Bacteria; phylum Desulfobacterota; class Desulfobacteria; order Desulfobacterales; family Desulfobacteraceae; genus Desulfocicer. Next base: position 5,531,278 of record OY764894.2, read on the forward strand.
CTGAACATTTATGGCGTATTTTTCTATCCCGAGTAATAATGTTAAGGAGGAAATAATGAAACGTACTAACGTGATATTACCTTGTGCCGTCAGGCACTTGGCTTGGTTAAGGGTCTGGAAAAAAATAAATTGTACTTTTTTTGTTAATTTGGATAAAGGGTGTAATTCCATGAAGGATTAACATCATGCCGCTCAATATTCAATTTTTCTAAATTCTCTTTCGATGCTTTAAGGCCTCTTTCGTATATTTTATCAACTAAAACCGCATTAATTTTTAAGCCTGTTTTTGTCTTTGTGCACAATGTATATTTAAGAACTGTTTCATAATCAATTAATGGTGTTCCTCTCCAGTTCTTACTGATCTCGCTAAACAAACGGTGCTCAATGGCATTCCACTTTGACGCCCCAGGGGGATAGTGGCAGACTGTGACATTAAACTTATATTTATTGCACAATATTTCTTGAAGCTTAATTTTCCACATATGGGGTCTGTAGCCATTGCTTCCTCCTGCATCTGCAACAATCAATAAATCTCTTTTATTTCGATATGTTTCAGCACCATCGTTTTTCCACCACCTTTCAATAGATTCAACAGCAAATTCCGGTGTGTCGCCGGATGGTATTGTTTTGCCTTCTTTTCGAAACATTCCAATTGAAACAAAGCCTTTATTTTCTTGTTGATCATAAACTCCGTACAAAGCAGCTATCCCTGAAGCGTACGTCAAGAAATCGTGATCATTTACCAAATCTGCTTCACGTTTATATCTTGTTCCGGAATTTTTAAAATTTCCGATTGGTTCTTTCTTTTTCGTATCCACGCTGACGGCAGGCTCTTTCATTTTAGCGAATTTGGAAATCATTTTATTGATGTATTCAAATTGATTGTTACGGTCTTCCCTTTCTTTTTTTGTTTTTAATCTGCCTCCACTTGCAATGGATTTGACGTTACTTTTTAGGGAAAAGTCTAAACTTTTTAATATTTTTCCAACAGTACTCTTGCTTACAGAAATATTGACAAATGCTAATTCATCAGCAATTTTCGCGGTTGTCTTTCTTGTCCACTTAAGATCGCTCATAGGGTCGCCAGCTGTTTCATATTTCATCAATTCTTCGATTCTGTCTATTACTTCCGGGATTTTTTTTTAATCTGTTTTCTACCTCCACCTGTTTCTCGAATTGTATCAAGATCGACATCTCTGCTAAGAAGTTCTTTTCGACCTTTTGCCACGGTTCTTTTATCAATATTGAGCAACTCGGCGATCTTCTTATCTCCCCCGTAACCAACCTTCAAAGACTCGAAACCGGCATAAAGACGACGTTGTTTTTCATTTAATGTGCTATAAAATATAATCAAAGCTGCTTTCAGCTCATTGGCAAGAATCTCTGGGTGCATTTCCAAACTATCTTGATACTGGATGCTTTCAGTTCGGGTTAGCTCTTGTTTTTTTGCGCAGTTAGGAGCGCTCGTGAAATAGACATAAACTCCGGCTATTTTTTTTCGGTTGATGCTTTTGTTTTTGATAAGTTCTAACAACGCGTCATCAACCTTAACATTAAGGACCTTATTCAGTTCGGATGCATTATACCCACCCTGTGATTGATTAATTAACATTTGCAGCGTCTTCTTTAGAGTTCCGTATATCGAAAACAAAACGGAGTTGTATATCCATAAACCAGATTGGTTGTATTTTGCTATTCGTTTCAGGGAGTAATACTCTCCCCGATGCGAGCAACTGGAAATGTAGTCCAATTGATTCAACCTTCTAAACACAGTCATTCTTGATTGCGTATTTAGGGTAGCCTTTATCTCTTCAATCGTCGCTATCTTTTTATTATTTAAATATGTTATAAGCGATTGATCGGATTCCTTCATGATGACTCCTGCGATACAATTCAGAAGATTATAATAAATATTTTCGGAATTGTATCGATTATGAAGCCGAAGGTCAACATCTATATTGGGTTATTTTTATTATAATTTAAAAGATTTAAATCGGATTATTGAGTTTGCGGATTGCTTCTGCAAGGAGTGCCATTGTTGTAATTACGATTCATAGTGGCATTTTATTTTTTTCCCAACCCTATGTGTATCCGCAATGACCGCAATGAGGAGACATGATGGGGAGATATGTCAAGATAATTTTAACCGTGTCGGTTGTTATATATGGCCTCTGTTTCTCCGGTATCGGGTTGGCGGGTGATGCAAAGAAGAGGATAACCATTACAGATGTCTTTGGAAAAGAGATCAATCTCCTTGCACCGGTGGAGCGAATGGTCATCACTAACGGGGATGCTGCCGAAATTATCTGTGCTCTGGGAGCTGCGGAAAAGGTAATCGGAATAAGCGATTACATTGGTGATGTATGTTCGAATCTGCTCTCGGATCTGCAAGGCAGGGAAATGGTGGGTTCTACCCAGAATCCGAGTATGGAAAAAATCCTTGAACTCCAGCCTGATCTGGTGATCGCCTCTGACAGATGGGCATTCGAGGATGCCTTTGATGCAAAGATCGGAACCCTGGGCATTCCCATTGCCCGGATTCCCTGTTACCGCCTTAACAGACTCAAAGAGGACATCTGTCTCCTTGGCCGGATATCCGGGAAGGAAGAGAGGGCATCGGAGTATGCCGCCATGATCGAAAACACCCTTGATAAGGTGAGCGAGCGGCTGAAAAAGGTGAAAGTGCCTGTACGGGTGTACTCTGAGGGATATGGTGACTATACGACATCTTCTGTGGGAAGCGGGGCGGCCCTGCTGCTGGCACGTGCAGGTGTCGCAAATATAGCAGCCGATATGCCCGTCCCCTTTCCCAGGGTATCGGCGGAATGGGTGGTGGTGCAAAATCCGGATGTCATTCTCAAAGCCGCCGGTGCAACTTACGTGAGAACCGGTTACGGCATTACAGATATCAAGGGTATCGCCTCTTTTTGGGATGAAATTCTGAACCGCCCGGGATGGCATCACATTGATGCGGTTAAAAATCACCGCATTTTTCTGATCTCTTCAGAGATCTGGGCCGGGCCCCGGGCACCGGTGGGAATTCTCCATATTGCCAAATGGTGTTATCCCGAACTGTTCGAGGATATGGATCCCCGGGCCTTTCATCGGGAATGGCTTCGAAAATGGCATCAAAAAGAGCTGAAGGGCATTTATGTGTATCCACCGCCACCGGCTCAATGATCGTATATCCGGCCCAAATGACCGGCTTTTTTCAGGATTGATCATCATTTTAGGCCATGAACTTAGCGCTCTTCGGGCGGACTTTTTCCAACGCATTGATTTAATAATCAATAAAATGGAAATTCCTATACTATCGAGTTCAAAACGACTCGTGAATCGTAAGTTCTCATTATCCATACTATATGTGCTGTTTTGATTTTTATCAGGCACTCCATAAAAAAACGGGAGAAGCGCTATGTTGAAATTAGGTTCCATTATGTGGACAAGCCATCTGCCCATGCTGGTCCGGGCAGGAAAAAATCTGGATTTCATGGAGGTCACCGCTTTTTCCGGAAGAACTCTGGATGAGTCCCCAGAACAGATAGATGAGGTGTTGGATACCCTTGCCCAAAACGATGTCATTCTGCTTTACCGCTCAAGCGGGGTCTATTGGGAGACCATTGAAAAAGAGTTGAGTTCGAGGATCGGAGACGTACCCGTTGTCTGCGTGGGGCATGATCCCTCCTACTGGAGCCTGTCCACGGTAACACCGGACATCGTGGCCCAGGTCAATGCCTATATCTCCATCAATGGCGAAGAAAATTTCACCAGTATGTTGAGCTATATTGCACGGGAGGTGTGCCATCTGAAAGTTGAGGTGCCCGAGCCTGTGCCGGTTCCCTGGGAGGGACTGTATCATCCTGAAACGGAGGGAGTATTTGCCACCCTGGACGCATATCAGGACTGGTACGATGGTTATTGGCGCACAAAGGAAAAAGGTATTTCTGCAGAGGGAGCTGCGGGGGAAGGTGTCTCAGCCCTGCCTGAAAAGGTGCCAGCTGTGGGCATTCTGTTTTCAAGACATGCCTGGGTGAACCATAACCTGGATGTAGAGGATATGCTGATCCGGGCCTTGGAAGATTCAGGGTTGAAGGTGATACCTGTATTTTCCGGTTCGGTTAAGGACAGTGAAAGGGGAAGCAGGGGCAGTGGGGAGGTGGTGACCGACATTTTTCTGGACGAAAACGGCCACTCAAGGATTGATGCCCTGATTAAGATGCTGTTCTTCCCCCTGGCCGGCACCCGCAAGGAGAGAAATGCCGGACAGGAACTTGCAAAGGATTCGGTGGAGATCCTGAAACATCTGGATATACCGGTCTTCTCCCCTTTCACCTCCTCATACAAAACCGTGGATGAATGGCAGGAAGAGCCCCAGGGCCTGAGCAGCCGCCTGATCGGATTCTCCATTGCCATGCCGGAATTCGAGGGGGTGATCGAACCCTTTATCATCGGTGCCCGAAGCACCCGGGAAGATGAACTGGCTCGCAAGATGCCCATTCCGGAAAGGTGCCGAAAATTTGCACGCCGCATCGCCAACTGGGTGCAATTGCGCAACACCCCCAAGGCGGCCCGCAAGGTGGGGTTCATCCTTCACAACAACCCCTGTGCCTCTGTGGAGGCCACAGTGGGAGGTGGGGCTCAGCTGGATACCCTGGAGAGTGTGGCCCGTATTTTAAAACGAATGCAAGAATCCGGGTACACGGTTGAGCCGCCGGAAAGCGGCAAAGAGCTGATTGACACCATCATGGAACGAAAGGCCATCAGTGAATTCCGGTGGACCACCGTTGATGAGATCGTCAATAAGGGCGGAGTGCTGAAACAGGTCACCCAAGAGGAGTATGAGGAGTGGTTTCAGACGCTCTCGCCCACGGTGAGGGATCGCATGAACACGGCCTGGGGGAAACCGCCGGGGGAAGAGGTGGACGGGGTACCGCCGGCCATGGTCTATGACGGCAAAATCCTGGTGACCGGTGTTGCCTATGGAAACGCCGTGGTCTGCGTGCAGCCCAAACGGGGTTGTGCCGGTCCCCGATGTGACGGACAGGTCTGTAAGATCCTGCATGACCCGGACATCCCGCCGCCCCACCAGTACATGGCCACCTATCGGTATCTGGAGCGTGATTTTGATGTGGATGTGATTGTCCATGTGGGCACCCATGGAAATCTGGAATTTCTGCCGGGCAAGAGCGTCGGACTTTCCAATGATTGTTATCCTGACATCGCCATTGGCGATATCCCCCATCTCTATATCTACAATGCTGACAACCCGGCAGAGGGCACCATTGCCAAACGAAGAAGCTATGCCGTGCTGGTAAACCACATGCAGACCCTCATGGTCCAGGGAGGATTGTATGATCAACTGCATGAACTGGACAGGTTCCTGGAGGAGTATGAACGGGCCAGAAACGATGATCCCGGGCGGGCACATACCCTGCAGCATCTGATCATGGATGCCATCAAAGATACCGGCCTGGATAACGATGCCAAGGTAACCAATCCCAACGAATCCGGCAGAAAACGCCCTGTCAAACTCTCCAGCCTTGCCCATGAGGATCTGACAGCCGTCCCCTTTGATGAGATCACGGCCGCGGCCCATGGGGCGTTGTCCCGTATCCGCAACACCCAGATACAGGACGGAATGCACATCTTCGGGCAGATACCGAAGGGAGAAAAAATGGCAGATTACATCCATGCCATTCTGCGCTATGACGCAGGCGAGGATCTCTCCCTCAGAAAGACCGTGGCCGCCATGATGGGCCTTGATCTGGCCATGCTTCTGGAAACCGAAGACCAGGTCAATGCCGAACACCACAAAAGTCACGGAGAGCTGCTGGAGGAGATCAATGGTCTTTGCAGGAAGATCATTCTTCACATGCTGACAGATGAGAATGAGGCCCCGGATAGAATGATAGAATCGGTCATGGGGGAGAGGTTGCGGTGCCAAACGATCCCTGCTGAGGCGTTGCTTACTGTCCGACAGCGGATCATGGACCTGAATGAGCGCATCAAAGCCTCCAAAGAGATCACTTCCCTGCTGCACGGATTTGACGGCGGCTATATCCCGGCAGGGCCGTCGGGCCTGATCACCAGGGGAAGGGATGATATATTGCCCACGGGCCGGAACTTTTTCTCCATCGATCCCCACCGCATTCCCACCAAGGCCGCCTGGGAGATCGGACAGAAGCTGGCGCACACCGTCATTGAAAAGCACCTGAACGAAGAGGACCGCTATCCTGAAAACGTGGCAATCTACTGGATGGCCGGTGATATCATGTATGCCGATGGAGAGGGCATGGGCCAGATCATGTCCCTTATGGGGGTGAAGCCCCTGTGGCAACCCAATGGACGTCTCAAGGGATTTGAGGTCATACCGTCCGAGGTGCTGCAACGCCCCCGCATTGACGTGACCATCAGGGTTTCCGGCATCAGCCGGGATAATTTTCCCAACTGCATCGAGCTGATAGATGAAGCGGTGCAGGCCGTGGCGGCCCTGGACGAGCCGGATGAGATCAATTTTGTCCGAAAACACACCCTGGCACAGCTCAGAGACGATGTCAACCAGGAGGATAAAGCAGCTGCCTGGCGCAATGCCACCTTCAGGATTTTTGCCTCAAAACCCGGTACCTACTCCGCCGGCACCCAGCTGGCCGTGTATGCTTCTGCCTGGAAAGAGGAGAAGGACCTGTCCGACGTGTTTATCTACTGGAACGGGTATGCCTACGGCAAGGACGTGTTTGGTGAAAAAAAGCACCGTCAGCTGTTTAACAGCCTGAAAACCGTGGATGTTACCTACAACAAGGTGGTGACGGATGAAAAGGATATGTTTGGCTGCTGCTGTTATTTCGGAACCCATGGAGGCATGACGGCTGCTGCCCGGACCGTCTCCGGCCATGAAGTGAAGACATACTATGGAGACACCCGAGAACCCGAGCATGTGACCGTCAGGGACATGGCCGATGAGGTAAGAAGGGTGGTGCGGACCAAGCTGCTCAATCCCCAATGGATCGAGGGGATGAAGCGCCATGGCTACAAAGGTGCCGGCGACATCTCCAAGCGTGTGGGCCGGGTCTATGGGTGGGAGGCCACCACCCAAGAGGTGGATGACTGGATCTTTGACGACATTGCCAAAAGCTTCATCCTTGATGAGGAGAACCGGGCCTTTTTTGAAGAACACAACCCCTGGGCCCTGGAGGAGATCGGGCGCAGACTCCTGGAGGCGGAGAGCCGTGGGCTGTGGGAGGCTGATCCAGATGTGCTGGAGGAACTCAAGGAGCGTTATCTGGAGATCGAGGGATGGATCGAAGACCGGATGGGAGATGTCACCGGTGATTTCCAGGGAGGGGCCGTGGATATCCTGACCGCCGAAGATGTGGGCAACTGGGGAGAAATGATGCGGGCCGTCAAAGAGAGTTTGAAGGATGTCACGCCATGATGTGCCGGGAAGCGATGGCAGCCGACGCTGTTGATCAGATTTTACGGTGGTGGTTATTCCATCGGTAAACGGTCATATTGGCCCAGCGGCACACAACGAATAATGTAAATGGTGCAATGCCGCCCCCGGCAATTGCCGGGGGCTCTGCTGAAGCATTTTTAACAGATCTGAATCTACTACCGGAGAATAGAGTGGAATGCAAAAACAAAACGAAATATAACCATATAATATTATTATATAGTTATATTCTTTTGTATCTTTTTGTCAATTTGGGAATTGCCACACCGGTGTCGGCAGCTGCGTTCATGCTCATGGATGAAATGGGTCGGGAAGTGAAATTGAACACCCCCCCTGAACGATTGATTGTGCTGACCAGCTATCCTGCGGAAATCCTGTGTGCCCTTGGTGTCGGAGATAAAATAGTAGGGATCTGCAAACCTGAGCGGCATTTTCTGCCGGGAATACGAAAAAAAACATCTGTGGGGATGAGTGCCGTCACGCCAAGTCTGGAAAAAATTTTTGAATTGAATCCGGACCTGGTGATTGCCTATCAATGGACAAACAGGGAGATCGTTAAAAAACTGGAAAAATTAAACATACCGGTTATCTGTTCCGGTGCCTGGACAATGGAACAAATTGATCTGTTTATCCGACAGATGGGTGAAATTTTTGGAAAAAAAGAACGTTCAGAGGAGTTGTGGGGATTTATGCAGGGCCTCACCCTCATGATTCAGGCCCGGACACAGTTGCTGGACGATTCAGAGAAACCTGCCGTGTTTATGGAGGGCACCACCCCCTATCAGACCACGGCCGTTGGTCAAAATTCCATGGAAACGCCATGGGGAACCTTTATGTTCGAAAGCCCCATGCAGAATCAAATAACCCTTGCCGGCGGGATAAATTGTGTTGGCAGACAACCCGTAAAATCACCGAGGGTGAGCCCTGAGTGGGTAGTGGAAAAAGATCCGGATGTTTTTGTGAAGATTGCATTTTTAGGGACAAAGGATGCCATTGTTTCATCCGAATTCATGGAAATGACAAGAAATGAATTTATGGGAAGAGAGGAATTGAAATCCATGAAAGCGGTGAAACACGGCAAGGTGTATGTCATCCATCCCAGGCTGTGCGCCGGTCCCATGCAGGTCATCGGAGGTTGTTATTATGCAAAGTGGCTTCATCCGGACCTTTTCCGGGATTTAAATCCAAGTGCCGTTCATAAAGAGATGCTTGAAAAATTCTGGGGAACCGGGCTTAAGGGGGTATGGGGAGTTCCCTATCCCCAGTGAATTATGAGATTTTAGCAAGAAATTGAAGATATTATCGAAAAAGTAACGTTAAGGGGGAAATAGAAAAATGTTTCAGAAAAACAGGCAATGTCAATGGAAATGGTCCGTCTTGGCTGTAATGATTTTATTAAATTGTTTGAATGCAGGTGCCTGGGAAGAGGATGCAAGCACAACCAAACTGGACACCATGGTTGTATCAGCAACAAGATCAGAAATTTCTTCCAAATATATCGCAAGTTCGATTACGGTAATAACTGCAGAAGATATAGAAAGAAAGGGACAGACAACCATTTATGACGCTCTAAAGGATGTCCCGGGATTAGCCCTCAGCCAATGCGGCGGACCGGGACAATACACTACCGTTCGAATGAGAGGCGGGCAGGATCGTCATATCAAGTTAATGATAAACGGTTCTGCAATAGGTGATCCTGCCACGGGGATAACGCCCCATTATGATCTATGGAATTTTCTGACCACGGATGATATTGAACGGATTGAAATTATACGGGGTGCCCAGAGCGCCTTATATGGTTCGGATGCCGTGTCCGGGATAATCAATATTATTACGAAAAAAGGAAAAGGCACGCCAAAGGCCTACATTAAGGGTGTGGCCGGAGGCATGGAAACCTTCAAGGCTTCAGCAGGTTTAAAGGGAGGATACGGAAACTTAGGATATAATATCAACCTGTCCCACAACGATGCCGGAGGCGTCTTTTCCCATGATGAATTTGAAAGTGATACCATCTCAACCCGCTTCAGCTATACGTTCACCCAGGACACAAATGTAGACATATCTGCTCAGTACACCGATTCAACGGCAAACCTCAGCCAATCAGATACAAAGACATGGCAGACTTACGATGATCCGAGAAATTTCCGATATGGAAAACTCTTTTTCTCGAACATGAATTTTAACCAAAAGCTTACCTCGTTCTGGGAACACAAAATAAGTATCGGTTATGACCGGGTGGACAAAAACACCGAAGACATGAATGACGGGATTCTTAATGAAGAAAACAATATAAAGGACAGCTGGAAAACTTCGGATCACTTAGGTGTTACCACCAAAACTTATTGGCAGAACAATTTTTTCCTGGGGGAAATGGATACGCTCACAGCCGGCATTGAGTACGAAGATATTGATGTGGACAGGGAAAATGTAAGTTCGACATCAGTAAAAAAATATTCCGATACCATAGAAACAAAATCCATCTATCTTCAGAATCAGCTCTTTCTTATGGATGAATCCCTGTCTCTTATTTGCGGAGGACGGTTGGACGACCACAGCAATTTTGGAGAGCATACGACGTTCAGGATCGGTGTTAGCTATCTTGTCCGTAAATATGGCACAAAGCTCAAAGCCACATATGGAACAGGTTTCGCGCCTCCTTCGGTATTTAATCTGGCCGACCCTCAATATGGAAATCCTGATCTGGAACCGGAAGAGAGTAAAAGCTGGGATATGGGATTTGAACAGCGGCTCTTTAATGATAAAGCAAAATTTGAGGCAACCTATTTTCACAACGATTATGACGATCTCATCGCATATGATTCTTCTCTTGGCTACTATGTTAACAGAGAAACATCAAAGAGCTATGGTGTTGAATCAAGACTGAGTATTTTTCCAACAGATCACATCAGCATGGCGCTAAGCTATACCTATACCGATGGAGAAGAAGATGGGAAAGACCTGGCCAGGATTCCAAGAGATGATTGGAAGTTAAATCTTTCCTACACTTCCGGAAAATTCATGTTGAATGCCGATTTTTATTATGTCGGAGATAGGCTTGCCTATGATCAGTTAGAAGCACATAGAATGGACAGTTATACCCTGGTGAATATTTCCGGAAACTATCAGATCAACAAAAAATTAAATATGTTCGTACAAATTGACAATCTGTTTGACGAAGAATATCAAACCTCAGCGCCTTATGATGCTCCTGGTATCAGTGCTTACGCAGGTATGAAACTCGCTTTTTCGATGAATTAAGGGAAATAATTTAAGGAATTATCAATGCTGATAAAAATGATTACCTGTGTGACCGGCATCCTGTTTTTATTAATCGCTGTTCCCACCCACCTTATGGCTGAAGAATCAACCAGTGCCAACGTCATTATATTGAATAAAAAAGATATCAAAGCCACGGACGCCGCCACCATCGTGGAGCTTTTGAATATGATGCCGGGTCTGAACACCACTGACAGCGGAACCTTAAGCATCGGCGGCTTCTCCGCCAGCGATATCATTGTCACGCTGGACGGACGTCCCATCAATGATCAGACCATTACCTCCAAATATATCAAGTGGAGCGAGGTGGATTTCTCCGCCATTACCCGGATTGAAATACATAAGATCTCCAGCCGCTGCTCCGGTGGGGAGATCAACATCTATACCGAAAAAAAAGGGGATAAAACAGGGGGCCGGTTAAAGGCCTGGCGGGGAGAAAATGACCATAAAGGCATGGATGGCTCCCTGAACAAGGGGCTGAATGACTGGTTTTTCAACCTGTCCCACAGCTACGGCACAGAGGGAGAGCACCACCATAACAACAACGACAACGAAACAACCGCCACCCAGCTTAAGGTGGCCCTGGAGAAAAATTTTTCCCTGAACGGTTCTTTCTCCTATTCCAGTGAAGAAGAGGGTAGCTCTATTTATACCTATAATACTGAAGAAAAAACCAGACCCGCCTCAAGCGATGATTACTATCCGGACCCAACCAAAGCACTATACCGGAAGAGACGGGAATCCATGGGAGGCGTCGTTAATTTCGGTCTGGAGGATTTTTTCTCTGAGTTTTTTGTCAATGATCATAATAAAAAGAACAGAGCCACAGGGGTTCATAAGGATGAGAATGGGGATATCATTTATGAAGTGGATGAAGACGGAAATGTGACCACCATTCCCTATCTGAACGGAAATGAGGTGGATGTACTGGAATACGGCTGTAAGCTTGGCATAAGAAAAAAACAGTATGACTACGGCATCCGGGCCATTGAGACCACAGCGGATTTCTCCAAAACCAGCAGCCAGGGCATCACCACTGAAGGAGATGCAAAGGAATACCTGCTGGATCTGTCCGGAGGATTTTTCTGGAGGGAATTCGCTTTTTCCGCCAATGTCTTCTTTCATGAGGAGTATGGTCTGGATATTTTCCCGAAAATCGCTTTCAGCAAGCAGTTCAAGCCGTACTACCTGGACATTTCGTTTACGGCCACCAAAAAGTATCCCAGCCTCTATCAGAAATATTTTTCCACCAGTTCCACCCGCGCCAATGAAGACCTGGACCCCCAGACCAATTACTGTGTCTCCCTGAAACTGGGAGCGGACTACAAATTCGGAAAAAATAACCTGAGCTGGCAGGTAGCTCCGTTTTTCAACAAGCAATATGGCCGGTTTTACACCCATACCACCTTTGAGACCGACGAAGACGGCAACATCGTGATTGATCCGGATACCGGACGGAACAAGGTGGATTACACCCAGTACGAAAACCTTGATGAGTCCTACCGCACAGGAGGAGACCTGATCCTTCGCTATGACTATAACGGGAAGATTGGCGGAGATGGCCGCTTCACCATTGACTACACAAAGGATGAGGTGCATGACACCTCATTTTCCTATATTGCCCCTTATAAATTCAAGGGCCGGCTTTTTCTGAAACCCGTTGAAACGGTAAATCTTCAGCTATGGTACACCTATTATTCAGACCGCTACGCCGATCAGGATGAGACCTACACCATGCTGTGGTATCACTACATGGATTTCAAGGCCACCTGGCATGCCGGCAAGAATCTGGATATGTTCATGGAAGTCAAGAACCTGACCGATTTTGATTATTATGTCTATCGGGGATATCCTGGCAACTGCCGGCGATGGTGGCTGGGCATGGAGTTTAAATTCTGACGCAGTTTTTTTATATGAAAAGGCAGCCTCCAAGGCAACCTCAGCAGAGCCGCCCCCCTGATGGGCAATAGGAACCGGACAATTGAGCTGTCTACAGTTCCGGTCCGGGCCCATTGCCCGTCGGGGGGGCGGCGGTATAATACCATTTTCTATATTTGTTGTGTCCGGCAGGACATGCCCGTTTATATGAAAAGGTAGTCTTCAAGTCCGGATAAGTCTACAAGTGTTGACCCAAATTTTAACTGTAATTACAATGCATTAGGCGTAAACAAAAAGCAGTTGTGCATATTCATGACCTGCATCCATGGCAGTTCATAAGTTTCCCCACCAGCCAACATAAACGGGCTTTTTCCGGCATTTTTGGCAGTTGGCATAAAAGGTACAAAATTCCTGATATTTGCCATTGCGTTAAAAAGACAATGAGCAAACGTTTTATCCCTGAAGCTCTCGACCTGCTTTAATTTGCGTTTAACAATCTTCAGAAAATTATCCACGATTGATGTTGAGATGGTGATCCCGTTTCTCTGATTATGAGAAGTGTAGTGAACAGCATTGTCGCGGAGATCATCAATACGCCCTTTTACCAAGGGATGATCAAAAGCCTTGTCATCTAAAGCTTTCAATTGTGCCCTCAGTGCCCCTGCATGTGTAGCCCTATTCAAAATTTTTCTAATTTTTTTGTATAGCTCGTTGACCTTGCTCCGGGAGCATTTTGTCTCTTCTTGATAGGAAGCGAGCGCTTTATTTAATTTTTTCAAATAATGAAGGTGGCAATAACCAATCCATACCTTATAAAAGACCGATTTCAGGGCATTGCTGGAAGGCTTCCATTTGTCTTTTGTGACCCCCTTTACATTGAAATTAATCCGTTGTAAGAAATCCTCAAACGAGGCGTAAAGAGTTTTTTCATCAACATGATCGACATAATCCATGTGCCAGATCAACTGAGTTTTTGGATCTGCCATAACCACCGTATAAGTACGAAGACTGGGCTCTTTCTCAAACCCCTCGTCTTCCTGAAAATAGCCTTGACATTGAGCGCCACTTCTTTCCAGAAGCGTGGCAGGATGAAATTTTCCAGCCCATCGGAGCCAATTCAGCAAGGTTTGCCGACTCTTCAACTTCCGGCCGCACATTTCCGTACTTTCAAAAGCACTATTTAAACTTTGTCCGAAAAGTACAATACCCCGAAGGATATTGCCAATAATATCAATTGAAAAGTGTTTCTCTCTCGGAATGAAACTTGGCAGTAATGAAAATCTTTGCCCGCAGTCGGAACATTCAACCATACTGATCCGAAATTTTTCTTTATGTCCTCCCGGAAGGACGGTCTTACGGGGGCGTTTGCGAAAACCTTTCAATTTATAGATACCTCGGCATTTGCATCCTGGTCTGTGCCCGGTGATATGTTTATGGTCTTTCAGTTTTTCAACAATTTCACGCCTGAATCTATTCCTATCCTCCACCAGTTCATGGTATTTACTTGGGTCTTTCCAGGGAAAAATCCAGCTTTTGTCTCCTCTCTGAGAGACAAACTCACGGTGACGGCGGTCATGAGGTTTAAGGCAAGTATCTTCAAATGATTTAACAAGCGCTTTTTCTATTGAGTCTTCCATCTGAGTCTCAAGATGCTCTAACTCTTCGGAATACTTCAATAGATGCTCAAGCATTTCCTTTATGGAACGGTGAATCGCTACTTGTTGTTTCTGCCGAAGTGCTTTTTTAACCTTTCTTTTACCAGATGAAGGGCGGGTCGTCTCAATCAGCATAGAGATTTGATCGGCAATACCCGTTATAAAAAGAACCAGATATTCCTGGAAAACTTGAAATTTGCTATAGAGTTTATGCTTTTTAATCCACACCCGAACTGAATGTATGGCAGCAAGAATTTCACAATAAATCTTAGGGTATTGATTTTCATTGTGCCAAGTTTGTCTTGCTAAACGTTCGAGTGTTTTCTCCAGCATAGTTAAACTGCGGGTAAAATTACCCAATATTTTTGCGTTTGTATCAGATATTTTTTCCTGTTTATCCTGAGAATCTTTCTCTATTATGTCCATATTATCTCCTTTTTAAAGCTTAGAGTTGGAGATAATAATAATTTTTTATTTCAAGATGTTAAGAGAGGGTCAACACTTGTAGACTTATCCGTTCAAGTCTACCTCAGCAGAGCCCCTCCCCCGACGGGCAATAGGAACCGGCCAATTGAGCCGTCTACGGTTCCGGGCCGGGCCCATTGCCCGTCGGGGGGGGGGGGCGGCATAATGCCATTTTCTATCTTCGTTGTGTCCGCCAGGACATGTGGGTTATATGAAACTCCCTCCAACAGCCTGGAATCATGATGGTTTCAACTTTCGTTGTGGCAGGTGGTTACTGCCATGTCGGTTATAAAAAAGATAAAATTAATCGCCTAAGATAGAATTACGTCTAAGAAAAAAAGGCTGGTATCAGTATTCGCGGTAGTTTAGATCATACAAGTGATAAAGATGGGTTTTATTTGGTATGGCTACGTCAAAAGGCAGGCCTTTTTTTAATTCAACTTGTTTATAAAATAGGGTTATGGCCTGGGTTGTAGTTAGCCCAAGTTGTTGAAATATATGGGGGTCTGTCTGAGAAAACCTACCTTCGGGTGAATGCATAAACAATACACTACGACTCTACATATTTTACCTCATTTATGTTTTTTCTACCTCTTTTGGTTTTGCAACTTTGGGTTTTGGTGCAGTCACGTCTTTATCCCTTTCAAACGGTATATGTAATCTTATTTTATCGTATAAATACCACTGCCGTTCTGCGGAAAGCCCTTTGGAAGTAAAACACGACGGTTTTTCAAACCTTTCGTCGAACTGAAATGTCTTTTTTTTCAGTAAAAAAAACATTTCTTCTTCAGCATCAACACTACGTTTTACATTCACTTTTCCAGGTGCATCCGCCTCTATGCGGAAGTGTTGATAATTTCTTATGCCGGAAAGTTCCTTGAAAATTTTTCCCAACCAAGAAGACCATTTACGAAACTGAAAATTTTCACGTCCATGATTGTCTTTATATGTTTGAGAAACGTTGAAATTTCCAGTCGTTGATGAATCAATAACGTCCACCAAATGATCGTAAGTGTATACTTTCGAACGTCGATATTTCTTTTTTATCAATCCAAAGTAGGCGTCTGGTGAAAATTTTGTGTGTCCAACTAACATGAATGAAAGGGTAATTGATTTGTGCTGTCCCGTCATAACGCGATACATAAGGTATTGTATGACCGCGTTGTTCTTATTCTGACCAACACAATTATCTGCGGTTAGGAGTACATGACTTTCTTTCAGACCATAGTACTCAAAGTAATGATCAAGTAACGAGATCACGACATCCGCACCTTTACCTGGGAAATCAGATTCATCAATAAGATAGTTGACCTGCTGTGGCAGAGCCTCGCAACAAATGCCAAACAGTTGTGCAATACGAGGAGATTTGAAGTAGATTGGTCCAACCTGATGATCTTCATAAGGAATGTGCAGTTGTTGTGAAAAATCCCACGAATAGTGCATTACCGAGTCTTTACTTTCACTTAACTTCCCATCGGGCAATATCTGTTGGTACGACTCCTTTGATAGTTGAATTGATTCTCGAAAGTAGTCCCGTTCTTTTTTGGCTGCGAGAAGGTGTTCCTTTGCCACTGTTAGACATTCCAATTTGTAATCTTCATCACCAAAAGCTATCGAAGCGTTAATGAGTTTCTTATTATCCTCACATGTCATACATAAATCACTCTTCGGTTTTGAAAATACTATGTCGGGGAAGTGTTCAATCCATATCCGTCTGAATGTTCGGTGTTGGACGGCATTCGTGTTACAAAGAGCCATGCTTCTTTCATAAATTCTATAAACAAACATATAGTTCATGACAGTTGGTAAATACACCTTTAAGCGTCCTTTTTCCGCACGTAAATCACGTCCAGGATCAGGAAGGCCGTGTACGGCGGCAAAGTTTTCAATGAATATTTTTACATTGTTTTTATCTTCAGGTTTGCAGGCATGTTTTGGTGTTCTTCCTGTATTACCATGGCTTAGCGGCAGCGTTCCTATTTCAGCCAAATATTTCTGATATCGTTTTAGCCGATCAATTGATTCTCCATGATAAAACAAAAATACTGTGCGACATACAGGACGATCAGCATTAATAAAGTAATCAAATTTTTGCCTGTTTCTAAGTTTGATCGTGCGTGCGGATATTGACTGCTTGGAAACTCGTATGAAAGTTTGGAGTTTGCCGATGATAAAGCTATGTTTTTCATTCCATGACATCAATCGGAAATTTTTTCGGGATTCGATAACTTCGCTGACAGTGAACAGACTTTGACAGTTTTCTCCACACGGGCATGGAGTTGACAGGAACTGAGAAATTAGCCTTTTTTCCTCAATAGGATTTATTGGTCTTGATGCCTCAATCTTTTGAGATGCAGACGAAAGAACAACCTCGTTAGATTTATCTGAAAGGAAGGGGCGCAGATATTCTTGCTCAAGTTCCTGAAAAGATATTTCAAGATTTTGAAGACGTTCATCTATATGATTTTTTCCTCTTTCCATAAAAGGAAAATACCATTCAACTCAAGAATATCCAATTAAAAAATTTATTCACCCTAAGGTAGGTTTTCTCAGACAACCCGCCATATGCTCGGCTTTTCCCTTTAAATCGGGTTCAATTCGAGCTCTGATTGTGGATGTTTTACCTATGTTTTTCCCTCCTTTTGAATTTTTTATAATTGTAGCTCAAATGGGGGACATTATCAAGAATTGAAAGATTGTTAACGAGATTCAGCCTTAAATTCTTTCACCATCCCGTTGCATAAATCCAACAAATACCATATCATCTACTTCCAGGTCTTGATTCTCATTGGGGGGCTTGGTTCTAACTTCGCCCAGTGGGTATCCACAGAACACTCAAAAAACTAATATTATGAAAAATTTCAGTTATTTAACTGTTGATATCTGGTGTCTGCTGCCAAAAGTGGGCGAACTTAGAACCAAGCCCTCATTGGGATGTCTACGAATCATTTATCATGTTTGGTTTCCCCATGGCCCAGCCGACAACATACAATTATGATGTTTATCAGCCGCGCAGTCCTAAGGCAAGCGCATATAGTAACGCAATTTTGAGGTGGCTATATAAAAGGAATATTCTATTGTCAAAATTTAAATGGTTTTTATCCAGGATAGCAGCATTATTTAAACTTAACAGCTCAATGAACAGATTCAGAAAATATCCCACAAAGCCGATTCGCATCCCCGGTACCGGCAGTTGGACGGCCAGCAGTTTTGTCTTCAAACTAACTGCGACCATCATCATTATTAATACTACAATCTATGCGATGATCGGGTTCTGGCTATATGAAGATAATCGATATCATCATTATATAGCAGAGACTACCACCCAAAATATGGCAAAAGTCATTGCAACAAATGTCCGAGGTATTTTTGATAGAATCGATACTGGGCTGTTTTCGCTGGTAGACATAACAGAAAGACAATTGGCCGGACAAAAGGTCAATAAGGCGGAGCTGGACGAATATATAAAGCGGCTACTTAAGAACTTGCCCGAACTGTTTGATCTGAGTGTAGCCGATGAAAAAGGGAATGTGCTGTACGGAACAGACATAGTTGCCGGCAAATCGGTGAACATTAAAGATCGTGAATATTTCAGATACCTCAGTAAAAATCCGGACAATAAAATGGTGCTTTCAAAACTGGTACACGGACGAGTATCCGGAAGATGGTTGTTTGTGCTTGCAAAGCGTATCGACTATCCTGACGGATCATTTGCAGGCACTGCCATCGGCATGTTTGACATCAGTTATTTCGACAACCTGTTTTCAGAGCTCAAAACCGGGAGACAAGGCACGATAGAACTAAGAGACAAAAAGTTCAACCTGATCGCCTTTTGGCCCAAAAGCAAAGAGCCAAGCCAGCAGATCGGCTCTCAAACATTATCGCAAAAAACCTTTAATTTGATAGCAAGAAAAACTATCGCCGCGACATACAACGCAATTATACCATACAATAACATCGAACAGATGATATCACTACGCAAGACAGACGGATATCCTTTCTTTGTCATTGCTGCAAATGCCACAGATGATTATCTAAGATCATGGAGAAATGAAGCTGTCCTTGCATTAATAGTTGCCGCCGTATTCACTTTAACAACGATCTTTTTTGCAAAAATTCTTTTCAAGAGTAGAGAAACAGAATTGCTGCACGTCGAATCAAAACGACTAACGGAAGAGAAGACGCGGCTGGAGGGAGTGATCAAAGGTACCCACGCTGGGACTTGGGAGTGGAATATCCAAACCGGGGAAACCATTTTTAATGAACAATGGGCAGAAATCATTGGCTACAGCTTAAAAGAGTTGGCTCCGATATCAATAGATATCTGGATAAATAACACCCACTCCGACGATCTCAATCACAGCAAAGAGATGCTCCGGAAACATTTCAAGGGTGAAACAGATTACTACGATTGCGAATGCCGTATGATGCATAAAAACGGCCATTGGGTATGGATTCTGGATCGGGGCAAGGTGATTTCCTGGACTGATGACGGCAAACCTCAATGGATGTTTGGCACCCACATCGATATAACCTCCCGCAAACTGGCAGAAGAGGCTTTGCGGAAAAACGAAGCGTATCTTAGGACCTTGATTCACACTATTCCCGATCTGGTCTGGTTAAAAGATAAGGATGGCGTTTACCTTTTTTGCAATTCCAGATTCGAACGATTCTTTGGTGCAAAAGAAGAAAAAATCATTGGAAAAACAGATTATGATTTTGTTGACAAAGAACTGGCTGATTTTTTCCGGGAGCATGATAAGCTTGCCATGGCCAAAGGCGGCCCCAGCATGAATGAAGAGGAGATCACCTATGCCGATGACGGGCATCATGAAATTCTCGAAACCATAAAAACCCCACTGTATGAAAGAGATGGCCAACTGATCGGAGTGTTGGGTATTGCCCGGGGTATTACGGAACGTAAGCAGGCAGAGGAAGAAAGAAAAAAACTGGAAGGCCAACTCCGCCAATCTCACAAAATGGAAGCCGTGGGAACTATTGCCGGCGGCATTGCCCATGATTTTAATAATATTCTTGGGATCATTATTGGTAATATGGAATTGGCTATCGACAGTATCGAAAAATGGAATCCGGCGCTGTTAAATTTAGAAGAGATAAAAAAGGCCAGTCTAAGAGCCAGCGATGTGGTAAAACAACTTTTAAATTTCAGCAGAAAAACAGAACAGACTAAAAAAATAATAGATATTCATCCGATGATTAAAGAGTCAATAAAGCTGTTACGGTCCTCAATCCCGACATCCATTGATATTCAACTCAATCTTCCGGACACTGTAAAAACAATTATGGCAGACTCGACACAGATCCATCAGGTATTGATCAATTTGTGCACCAATGCTGCCCATGCCATGGAAAAAGACGGGGGGATTCTGAAAATCGATTTATCTGAAATCAAGTTGGATACGATTGCTGTGAAGCAATTTCAAGAAATACCGGCCGGGCATTATGTCCAGTTGACAATAAGCGATACAGGTCACGGCATTAATTTGGAAACAAAGGCCAAAATATTTGATCCCTATTTTACGACCAAAGAGGTTGGAAAGGGGACAGGAATGGGTCTGGCCGTTGTATTGGGTATTGTTAAAAATCATAATGGCGCCATTTCAGTTTACAGTGAACCCGGCCGCGGGAGCACTTTCAAAGTTCTGTTTCCGGTGGCTGATGGGACAACAGTTAAAGATGAATCTATTTTTAAGGATCTGCCAAAGGGAAATGAAAGCATTCTGTTTATTGATGACGAAGAAGGATTGCTAAAAATCAGCAGTAAACTCTTAAAATGGCTCGGTTATAAGGTCGAAGCCCGAACGAATCCGGTCGAAGCATTAGAGTTTTTCAGATCAGATCCTTCACGGTTTGATTTGATTATAACGGACATGACCATGCCACATATTTCAGGAGACCAGTTGATCAAAGAAATATTAAAAATAAATCCGAAAATACCGGTCATTCTGTGCACAGGTTTCAGTAATAAAATCGATAGTGAACGTGCGGTCAAAATTGGTGCAAAAGGCTATATTGAAAAGCCACTTAATAAAAATCAGCTGGCATATGCTGTCCGCAAGGCTTTGGATAACAGCTAAAGACGGTGGACACAGAACTTGAAAACACCTTTAACCCAAGGAGATATTGAATTATTTTATATGAAAGTCTCACCAACATGCTGGAATTAAAGGACTTTCGTTTTTCGTTGTGGCAGGTTTTTCTGCCATGTGGGTTATATAAATTTTCATGGCTTGAAATTTTTGCTGATTTTTTATGGCTTGAGGGGAGATGGGGGAGGCAAAAAATAAGCCTCCCCCCTGTTTTGCAGATGTCACTTTTTTATTTTGGTATGGTCAGTTCGTATCCCGTGGTCGTCAGTTTTGCAGGTGTCTTCATGTTATCGATGTTTCCCGGCATGCCGACCAGGGGATACCACAGGGCCATGCACAAAGAAAGAATGATAATACCCAGAATCGACCTGAACAACAAAATCTTGAACGCTTCCCACTGGGTAAAATACCCGAAACCGTAGGCAATAAGGGTCGGGGGGCACCCGATGACCAGCAGCACAAAGGTCGTGGCAAGGGGTACGGCCATGGCAATGGGCACCACAGGGGTCCCGGACAGATCCGCCATGGGTACGACAACAGGAACCAGCAGTGCCGTGGCCGCTGCATTGGCCATGAAACTGGTAATGGCGGCGCTGAGTGCGGATGCTCCGGCTGCAACTATGGGCCATGGTGAATTGGTAAAAATCGGGAATATCTGGGTGGCCAGCCAATTGCCGGCACCCGTGTCCAGCATGGCCACGCCCAGGGAAAATCCCGCGCCAAATACCATGATGGGGTTCCAGGGATACTCGGCCAGGCATCGTTTCCAGTCCACGACCTTAAACATCATACATACGACGATAAAAAGACCGCCAATGGCCGATACGTGAATTTTGGTTATATCCGTCATAAACCATAGTGCAAATGTAACGCCAAGAATCCATGAAAGCGCTTTTTCATTTTTTTCCATGGGCGGCATTTTTGCGATGGCCAGTTCCAACGGCAGTTCCTTGATTTTCGGCGGATAAATTATCCAGACCGCAAGCCACGTAGCCAGCCCCAGGAACAAAGAAGGTACGAATTGATAGAGCATGTATTCCATAAAGCCGATATTGTAACCGGTAATCTTGAAGAGCAGTTCAGCAGAAGCAGGGGATCGTCCGCTGCCCAGAAAGGTTGCGCCGCCGCCGCATGCGGAGCCCAGCGGGATTATGAACATGAAATGCTTGGTAAAGCTGTTGCTTTTGTCAGGTGTGATGCCCATTTTAAGGAACATGGGCATCATGGCATAGAGCAGAATAATGGTGATGGTGGCGTCATGGGTCCATGCCGCAAGAAAGGTCGCACCCATGCACAGGGTGAAACTGAGACGTTTGACATTCCTGCCGCCGATTTTCAGTATATAAGACATCAGGCGATTGGGGATGGTGGTCTGCCCCAGCATGACCCCGAGCATGATGATGAAAAAGACAAAGACAACGGTCCGGTTGGCATAGGGCTCCCAGGCCGCCTTGGATGACTGGACCTTTAAGATGATCATTGCGCAGCCGACGCCGATGGAGGTGACGCCAATGGGGATGGCTTCTGATGTCCACAGGATAACCACCGTCGCAAGCATGGCAAGGAATGCATGGCCCCGCGCACCCAGTGCTTCCGGAGTGGGGAGCAGCCAGACCAGCAGACCCACGACAATGGAAATGATTATCCATTTGAGAGCGATTTTCTGGCTTTTTTCAGCCCCGCCTTCTTCCTCTAACTTTGCAATATTTATTTCAGTGCTCATTTGTTTTAATCCTCCTATCAGGTCATCTGGTAACGATATTTACAGTCTCAAAGAAAAGGTCCTGTTCTCTCAAAATGCCGATCACTTTATTGCCGGATGTGACAATGAGGCGCGTCCTCTTGGTTTGGAACAGTAGGTCTGCCACTTCCATGAGATTTGCGTTTTCATCAATCATGGGCGGAGGGTCCATAACGAGTTCACCAACTTTTTTATTAGCCAGCGCCTTCATCTGAATGGTGAAAAGCCCGTCCCAGCCCCCGGTGAATACGTGGGAGAACCTCACGCTGTCAGCTTTGGAGGATTCTGGAATGGAAAGATAAAACGGCCTTACCCCTCTGATCAGATCCTTCATGCGGAGCAGGCCGATAAAATTCTTTTGCTCATCAAAGACAAGGAGTGAGCGGTGACCGGCTTCCCGGACCAGATTGCTGGAAGCCAGCTCAGTCTGGGAATTCATGAGTTTGACGATGGCTTCTTTTATGGTATTGTTAACAGTTACGGAAGAATAGTTATCAATATCGGTCATGATATCCTTGACCTTTTTTTCAGTTTGAGCCGCTCCGGTATGTCTGACCGCGTGAGCTTCGTTGATTTTTGCGGCAAGGAGGTCGATGTCGCAGGGTTTGGTAAGATAATCAAAGGCCGCAAGCTTGCGGGAATTTGCTGCCGAATCCGGGCTCCCGTGTCCGGTGAGCATGATCACCTGGGTTTCAGGGGCGATTCTCTTGATTTCTTCAAGCGCCTTGTGACCGTCCATGCCTCCCATCTTGACATCCAGGATCACCACATCATGTGGGGTTTTCCCCAGGATACGGATGGCCTCTTCCCCGGATCCGGCAATGGTCGTATCAAATCCTTTTTTCCTTAAGAGTGTTGACGCAGTTTCACGAAACCTGGGCTCGTCATCCACCATCATCACTTTAACTTTTCTGGTCATGTTGCATTCTCCTTTCTTCAAAACATGTAGTGAATACGTCTTGCTCTGATTGTTTTTAACCGGTTAAATGGCCTTCTGTCCTTAGTTTGAATTTTATTTTATAAGAAAGTGTAGGTACGCCTAACATTACTTTCATGATTCGTTGTGGGCGAATCCGGGTCGCAAATCCCGGTCCGCCCGTGGCGCTTGTATTGATTTTCCTGGATATTAAAAATTCGTCACCCTTGTTTTCAGAATTACTTTACACTTTTTTAAGGGCGACCATCGAAAGATCGGTATTCACCTTGTGAAAGTGTAAAGCAGGAGTGAAGGATGCCAAAGATTCTCAGGTTGATGGATCATTAGCAATATTCATACCATTGTGATAAAAAATAGTATGTTAATTATAACTTATTGATTTTAAAATTATTTTGTGTGTAGGGGAGCCAGGGTTGAGATCAGAGGCCTGTCAATTTCTTTATCAGAGTGTAAAACAATGGACTTGAAAAAAAAAGGAGGTTGTCAGTATCTGAACCACGGGTGACTGTATCCATTGAGATGTATTAAAGCATAGCAGTCAAAAAAAGCATGAAATAGAAAACAATGTGATTATGCGAGGGGAATATGGTTGAAAAATGAAAAAAAAATAGCGTTACAGTATTTTTAAGCTCGTAAAATCTTAAGACATGAGCACAACCAATTGATTTTAAGGGGTATTAATGAATGTTTCTTTGAAGATTGGATCTTGAAAACGCGTTACAGTATTTGAATCTTATCACCCTTCTTCATATCAACCACGATATACCACACCATTAGGAGCGTCTGATTTGCCCGGCGCTCCTGAACCTGCCTGGAAAATACCTGCCGCACACTTCCCATTAGCCACTGGAAGAATAAAAATCAAATTATCACATTCGGACACTTTCAATCATCCTTACGTCATGCCCCTCGCATATGTATTGAATAACTTCTTGGTTGGCAAAATCAATGATCTGAAATCCAGGGTCCTTAGTGGGAAGGAGAGAGCCCGGATTCAAAAAATACTGGTGTTTGTGCTTTTTCACCATCCTTCTATGGGTGTGGCCATGGAGAATAAATTTGAGATGGTCTTTTCCCTGTAGCCGTTGAAAATCCTCATTGAACTCAAGGCCATAACCATAATCATCAGGGTTCAACTTAGCCATGTCATTTTTGCCAAGACCATGACAAAGCAGCGCTGTACCGCATGGAGTGGAAAATTCAAGAGTCCTGGGAAGGGAATTGAGAAATTCGACAGACTTGGTCGTCAATTCGGTAAAATGAGTTGCGTTCGGAAGCGCTCTCATTTCATTACCCAAAATCCAGCGGTCATGATTGCCCAAGACGGTCAGGATACTATTGGATTGGAGAAGTTCTATACATTTATTAGCTTCTCCACCGCCATCCACGATATCGCCTGTACAGAGAATCAATAGATCTCTGGAACTCAGAAAAGATATGATAACGTCGAGAATTTTATGCTGACAATGCACATCTCCGAGCAATCCAATCTTTTGCAATTCAGTCATTCCATTCAGACCTTTTTATAGCTAACTGCCATTTAAAAATCTTCATCATATGTTTGAATATATTCCCACATGTCATTCTGATGCAACCATATAGAATCGGCATTTTGTAGAATATGCGCCAGCTTTTTGTGTCAGCCAGAATTTTGTTATTCGACGTTATCAAGAGAAAGATCAATTTCCAATTGTCGGCGTATAACTTTCTTTTCTTTCCGGTTAATATCAACATATATCAGAACATCCATGTCAAACGGCTTTTTTACACTTTTTAACGTAAATTTAAAATTATTCATCTTATTTGTTACGAGATGGGCGGATTCTTTGGCTACCCGCTTAACCCGGGATATTTTCAAGGCTTTTTATGTGGATAGGTTGCTTGCAGTTCCCAAATTTAAGGGTTCCTGAGAAGCTTGATTTTAAAGGCTGTCCCGCCTTAAGTGGGTAGCCGATTCTTTGAAGCTATTGGCAGGCAAAACATAAATCGCCTTATCTATATCATTAATGGTGTACTTCGAATTTGCCTCCAAGGCAACATACAAAGTAATATCGAATTTTGGAACGCCCTTTACAAAACTATCCCCAACATAATTTTTATTGATATCTATTGTTATCGATTCCAGATCCTGTTGTTGTTTCTCGATAGTCCTTAGCCTTTCCACAACTCGCGCTTTTTCAATGCGCTCTGCATCCCTCTGAAATAATGCCATCTCTTTCTCTTCAATTGCCTGGTTAAGTTTATATTGAGCTTTGCTTTTTGCAACTTCAGCACGTTGGATTTGGCTTCGGTGCCGGGCTTCTTGAACAAAGGATTGAGATCGACCTTACAGATCGATCTCAATCTCTTGAGGATCGGAATATTCGTATTAAAGATATTAAGATAAGATGGCGGCTTATGCAAAGCTTAGCATAACCCACCCTGGGGCGTCCCGGATTCAGGATGAATTACTTGACCATCCCTGTCCAGAATTCCCGCTTTCAGCCATTTACGGATCAGGTTCAGAAATGCTGCATCATCAATTCGCTCCTCAAGCATGCGCATCAACCAGTCATGATCAATATTGTCGAAAAAGCCTCTGATATCGGCTTCAACAACATACCCGATCTTCCCGAACTGCAGGTTAAACTGCAAGTCCTCTATTGCCTCTCTGGCACTGCGATTGGGTCGATACCCATAACTGGTCTCTACAAAGTCCGATTCAAAAATTGATGATAAAATCTTGGAGCAGGCCAATTGCACCAGCCTGTCCTCAAGCACCGGTATCCCCAGTGGCCTCTCTTTCCCATTCTCCTTTGGAATGTAACATCGTCGCACCAATTTAGCGCGATACCGCTTTTGTTTCAGTTTCTCTGCCAATGCCTGAATGTTGGCTTCCAGGTTCTTCTCGTAAGCCTCTGCCGTTACTTGATCTACTCCGCTGGCGGCTTTTTTGTTCAAATCCTTCCAGCAGTCCATCAAAAATCGGTAGTTCAAACATTTATACAGGTCCTGAAAGCGGTGTTTCCCACAAACTTCTGCCTTAATTGCTATTCCCCGCAGTGAGGTTTGCTCGTATTGCTCCAGCCCTACTTTGTCCGGTACGAGTTTCCTTTGCGGGCTGCGTACTTCCGTCAGGTCCTTCCCCATGTGGTGGGCTTTCCCCACCTCCGAGTAATATGCCTGATAAGACACCCCATCGGCATATAGAGGGCCATCGGCATTCCGATTTTCCTCCCACCAAGAGCCTGCTCCTAACATTTCCGGTGTATAGTGTACCATAATCTCCTGGAACCTTTGGGGCTTCCCGAGTTCTACAGCGCATCTCTTCTTGCATGCCACGGCCTGTGGACTCCGGCGGACCTCCACATCCTCGCCAATAACGGATGCTTCTGTGTTGCCTTCGGCGACCGCTAAAACCCTCGGCGCCCGCGGGTTGCTCTCTCGAAGCTGTACCAGCACTTCAGGGTGCACGACCACCCCTGCGGCCTACAAGATTCTCTGCCTACGCTTAGACCATTTTGTTCGCCTTTTATGATTTGGGCTATGCGATTGTTTTCCTCAATATTTTCCCACAAAAACTGTTTAAACTTTCATTCGCTTGCATGGCTTTTATGGCAAGCGCTTTATGTAAATCACTGTCCATTCTTAATTGAAATTTTCCTGAATATTTTTTATCTGATATGCTTGCAGGTAAAGGGATCTCATCTTTTTCATAAATTTCAATCCATTCATCCAATATTTGGCACAATTGACGATAAACATCTTCTTCATTATCTCCATGGCAGCATTTGCCAATCCAACCGGGAATAGAGCCGACATAACATTGATCATCATCTGACCACTCAACAATTTTTAAATAATGGTCTCTTTTTTTCATCTTTTAGACCTCTTTATTTTAAGTTGTACTTCTTTTTCTTGATAGAGCTTGGCATCATCACCGGGGTTTCCTGAAATCGTTATTGCAACTCCTTTGGGATGGATCAAATTTCGGTGGCTGCCTTTCCCTCCTCGGTTGATAAAGCCCGCTTTTTCAAGATCTTTTATAAGTTGTCTAATTTTTCTTGGCATAATTAAAATGATATCAATATGGTACCAATATGTCAATGGCGGTTTGGAGGCTCGCACGGTAAGAACGCCAGTTACCCAGCGCCCCCCGCACAGACCCGGACGTGCGGTTTTCCCGCATCCGGTTCCTCGGTTATACTCGCTTTCGTGTAAGACATCTGTTGGGTGCAATTCAATAATTTAGATTTGAGAAAAAACAAAAGATGGCTTCCATTTTTGTTCTTATTTAAGTAAGTTATATGTCGCCAAAAACAATAACTGAAAAGAAGAAAGGGAAGAATGGAAACCATAAGCATAACCCAAATCAAAAATACGATGATTGAAGAAATAACGCAAGGCCTGTCAGAAAAAATTGAGGCTGCGGGGTGCCAAATAGAAGATGCCCTGTTCGCTGGCTCTATTAACTCTACCACGGAAAGTATCCGGGATCTGGTTAACTCATTTGAGGATCTGGTTTGGGAAGTTTATTTGACTAACCTCTTAAAATGTAAAATGATTCTCGCATGCTTACGACAACTTGGAGCTCAAAAAGCGCTTAAATTTGTGTCATATCAGACCATTATAATTACATTGCCGAGCGGAACCAAAATTCAGGTGAGGAGCCCATTTTTTGTTAAAGCTGCCCCTAAAAAAGGGCGTAAGAAGAAAGGTCCTAACAATAGAGGAGAACACCTATTGCTGTCTTTGATGGGGTTTATCGACAAGGTCGAGCCGGGGCTGGCCTTTCGTGCAGTGCAACTTGCAGCAATTGCACCATCCTTCGCGATTGCTTCTCAGATTTTGAAGCAGGAAGGAATAAATCTAAGCCCGCTGGCGGCTTTTTTGTTCAAATCCCTCCAGCAGTCCATCAAAAATCGGTAGTTCAAACATTTATACAGGTCCTGAAAGCGGTGTTTCCCACAAACTTCTGCCTTAATTGCTATTCCCCGCAGTGAGGCTTGCTCGTATTGCTCCAGCCCTACTTTGTCCGGTACGAGTTTCCTTTGCGGGCTGCGTATTTCCGTCAGGTCCTTCCCCATGTAGTGGGCTTTCCCCACCTCCGAGTAATATGCCTGATAAGACACCCCATCGGCATGTAGAGGTCCATCGGCGTTCCGATTTTCCTCCCAACCAAGAGCCTGCTCCTAACATTTCCGGTGTATAGTGTACCATAATCTCCTGGAACCTTTGGGGCTTCCCGAGTTCTACAGCGCATCTCTTCTTGCATGCCACGGCCTGTGGACTCCGGCGGACCTCCACATCCTCGCCAATTACGGATGCTTCTGTGTTGCCTTCGGCGACCGCTAAAACCCTCGGCGCCCGCGGGTTGCTCTCTCGAAGCTGTACCAGCACTTCAGGGTGCACGACCACCCCTACGGCCTACAAGATTCTCTGCCTACGCTTAGTCCATTTTGTTCGATGCTCTTTATTTTCCAATTGATCCTACAGTGGGGTGAGGCCTCCGCAATTCTCCTGGATTGCTCCGGGTTGCAGCTCGTTTCCAGCCGGGGTTCCGGCGTCCAGCACTTACAATGAAAATAAAGTATCTCCGCCATGGACCCAAGGCTCGATACGGATGGGTGGCTAACCCTTACTGAAACCCATTACTGGATTTCAACCGACAGGGACTTGCACCCTGCAAGATGCGCCGAGCTTTCCTCGGCGCGAGAACGTGCCGGTCACCGGCGGCGGTTTTTTGCCGTCCGGTGGACTGGCCTTGTTATGTGCTTGCTAATTTTTGTTGTAGCCAAATTCCCTCGACAGTAGAACTGATTTCCACCAACTCTCTCTTGCAATTATTAATTGGTCATCGACCGTTGATTTAAAAATATCAAGAACTGAATATCTAAAGTTCTGCTTTATATGTTCAAAACTTAAAGTTTTAAGCTCAATGTTTCCACCGTGTCCTGTCTTAATGTATGATTGCCAACGATCCAGAATCATATTTTCACCGTAAGCAGACCCTACATACATTTTGCCGCATGAAATATCGGTTATTAAGTAAACCCCTTTTTGATTTTGCAAGGCTGTCTTCCAACTTTCTTTTTCAATCACTCGAGATAGTTCCTGCCATGTGACATTTACTTTGTCATAACCAGGGAATATGTCGTTGTCAAAAGTGTCAGGTAATATCTGAGCAATTTCACAATCATCAATTACCGATTTAGCAAGGCGAATCATGGTTTGTGCTTTGTTTTTATATTTAATTATCAATCGCCCAAAATATTTTTGGTATTCGGATAGAACCTCATATTCATAACCAACACCATCTAAAACACCCAAATCTTTTGTGACTTTCCCAACGTGAAATAACAACCATAAATTTTCATTGCTATTTATACGAATAAAACCGACTGTTATCTGTCCTTCCTTGAAAGACTTGTTCTTTTTGTAGTTCCAATATTGCCCCTCAAGCAGAACATCCAAATCAGCATTCTTGAAGATTTCGATTGGGTTCCAGTTATCTCTAAACATTAAATTGAACCTGATTTTTACATTGTCCAAATCTTCCAATTTCAATAATTCGTTTAACAATATTTTATTTGAGGGATTCTTCATCTATTGATTCTCAAATTGCACATCGCACGGTAGGAACGCCGGTCACCCGGGGCCCCCCGCACAGACCCGGACGTGCGGTTTTCCCGCATCCGGTTCCTCGGTTGGACTCGCTTCCGTGCGGACCTTCACAGTTACCCGTTACAAGATCCAATTGCTATTCCCCGCAGTGAGGTTGGCTCGTGTTATCCAGCCCTACATGTCCGGCACGAGTTTCCTTTGTGGGCTATATCCTTCCGTCAGGTCCTTTCCCTTGCATGCATGGTTTACGCATGCGTGTGGCTGGCTTTCCCAACCTCTGAGTACTATGCCTGATAAGACACCCCAATGGCATATAGCCGCCTTGCGACGACCCACCTGTGTTGATCAGGAACACACTGGGGCTTCCCGAGTTCTTCAACGCATCTCTTCCTGCATGCCACGGCCTGATGACTCCGGTGGACCTCCACACCCTCGCCAATAACGGATGCTTCTGTGTTGCCTTCGGCGACCGCTAAAACCCTCGGCGTCCACAAGTTGCTCTTTCGAAGCTGTACCAGCACTTCAGGGAACACGGTTTCCCCTACGGCCTACAGGATTCTTAAGCCTACGCTTAACCCATCTTGTTCGATACCCTTTTCATTGTTCTTTCAGTTGGGTGAGACCATCCGCGCTTGTATCCCGGTCTACCGGGGCGCAGCTCGTTTCCAGCCGAGTTGCCTCGACGTCCAAAACTTACAATAGCCGGTGTATCTCCGCCATGGGTCCAAGGCTCGATACGGGTGGGTGGCTAACCCTTACTGAAACCCATTACTGGATTTCAACCGACAGGGACTTACACCCTGCAAGATGCGCCGAGCTTTCCTCGGCGCGATAACGGGGAGCTGAGGGGCCGGGCTTTTAAACCCCAAAAGCTCAGATAAAAGGTAAATTTTCCTGAACCACATACTTTTCAAAACGCCGCGCAGGTAGCCCGGTCCCTCTCCAGCGTTTTGTTACCCCTTGTTCATGCAGCTATATTGACACTGACATGCATACCTGCTCTTGTTGCAAGAGTGATAAGCATCTCAAGACTAAATTTTTCCCATTTCCCTCTTACAAGGTCGGATATTCGAGACTGACTCACCCCAAATATCTCAGCCGCATTAACCTGGGTAAGGTTCTTACTCTTTATAAATTTCCGAATATCCGTCATAAGATCGGCGCGCATTTGAAGAACTGCAGCTTCGTCAGGGGGAAACCCCAGATCAATAAAAATGTTACCGGAAGAATCTAAAATATCTTCAGTCATAGATCACCCCTCAATCTGTTTATATCTTTTTCGAGCCAGCTCAATATCCTTTCGGCTCGTTTTACGACTCTTTTTTCTAAAAGCATGAAGCACATAGACTGCATCGTGAAATCTCGCAACATACACTATGCGCCATTCACCTTGCACATGAATACGTATTTCCTTTGCGCCAGGCCCAATCGCCTCCATCTGTTTCCAATCTTTAGGCGAAAGTCCGTTTTGGACCGAATTAAGTTGAAAACCTGCATCCCGCCGTGCTTCATGTGGAAAGTCTCGTAAATCGTCCAGGCTCGACCCTATAAATTTAAGTGGCTTCATACCTTAGTATTATATAAGTTTCTATATATTTTGCAAGATAGATATTCAAGGGATTTTGCGGATGGTTTAGGGGAGGGGGTCTCACGGTAGGAACGCCAGTTACCCAGCGCCCCCCGCACAGACCCGGACGTGCGGTTTTCCCGCATCCGGTTCCTCGGTTATACTCGCTTTCGTGTAAGACATCTGTTTACGCAAACACTCGATGTTGTCTGTTAACAACTCGCATCATTGGTTTGGCAATACCCAAAAGAGCCACCGCTTTGGTAAAGACTTTCCAGGTGAAGCTTTTACGCTTCCCGCCTCGACGATTCAGCCATTTGAATGCGCATTCTTCAGCCCAGCTATAAAAGTGCCATAAAGCCGACAGGTTACCTGGCACATTATAATAGTTGTAATGGCCGCGCAATCGTCTATTTAGCTCTTTTATAAAGGTCTGCCCTTTCAAATGGCGGTTTTCCTTTATCCATTCCTTGATCCGCCTGCAGGCGCCTTGCAATTTCTTGGGTGCTGTCCGGTATTTAACTTTGACGGTACCGGCTCTGTCTTTTTCCCAGAAAATTTCAAAGCCTAAAAAGCTTATCCGCACCTTCATGCCGGGATGAAAACGACTGAACCGAATCATTCCGGTTTTCTCCGGTGCTACCTCAAGCTTGAACTTGCTTAGTCTGCCTGGAAGCTCACGGTAAAACCGTTCAGCCTCACCTTTTATATGAAACACTCACCTGCAAAAGGGAATAGTGTCCCATCGGTTATTGATCCACTTTTCAATAACACTTTGATTGAATTGACAATTTTAACCTAAAACCAATAAAATAATTCCTATCGGGTTAAAAATTCGATCACAAAAGACAACTGTCTAAATCGTCAGTAAAGGTCGGTTTATTTTAAAATAAGTTTTATATGCGTAGTTCCTCTCACGGAGGACTAACAGTTTGTTGTGCACAAAACCGACCAGTCATGTTATATTCGCGCTCAAAGGCTTCATTTTAACACTCGACCTTTATTTACTGAATCAATATCTATTTGCCTGCTGTAACCCCCTAAACAATATCTGTAAAAAGCGTGTTGTTAATTCGATTAATTTTCACATGGCACAAGCTTCATGCCCAGTTCATCAGCTTTTTTGGCTAAATTTTTCAATATGCTTTGCTTGTTGGGCTTGTCCAAATAAGATTCTCCAAGATCTTTAAAGGTGTCCCCGTTTTTGATGATATTATAAATGGCTTTTCCAATTCTGTGGGCTATTGCAACAATCGCCTTTCTGGCTCCTCGCCTGGCTTTGAGCTTATAATATTTTGCCTTGTAATATGACCCCTTTTTCTTGATTGCAGCCCATGCAATCTGAACCAAAATCGTTTTGAATGGATGATTTCGGACAGCATTTCTACCGCTCTTTCGTTTTCCCGCACTTTCATTATTCCCGGGGCATAAGCCTGCCCATGAAATAAAGGCTGCCATGCTTCTAAATTCATCCAGCGTAATTCCAACTTCCCCTATGATGGCTTGTGCCGATTTCTTATCAACACCTGGAATCTCATCTAACCGTTCCAACAGATCTTTGTGATCGCTTGTAAGAGACTCCAGTCTATCATTAATTTGATTAATCTGTTTTTGAAACATATTGATGGCTTCCATCATCCCGATTAGCTGAAATCGATGATGATCTTTGAAATATCCATGAAGGCTTTGATATAACTCAGGCACTTTTTGCTTAAGACGTCCTTTGGTGCATTCTTCTACTTTTTCCAAAGTTAACTCACTGTCGCTGCATAATAGCTCAATGAGATTCATGCCTGTCATACCAAACAGATCTGACACTACAGAATCAATTTTAATATTTGCCGTAATAAATAATTTGTGCACACGTCGCTTATAATCTGCCATTGATTCGGTATATATTATCCTCAATCGGTTTAATTCACGCAATATCCTCACGTTTTCAGGAGGGATGAAACTACCTCTTAATAAACCGTGGCGGAGCAGTCCGGCAAGCCACTTGCTGTCACATATATCTGTTTTTCGACCGGGAACATTTTTAATATGCCTGGCATTCACTAAAACGACTTCAATCATATCTTCAATGGTATTATAAACAGGATGCCAGTATACTCCTGTACTTTCCATGGCTATAATTGGGCAGTTATTTTCAATTAGCCAACTTTTCATTTTTTGCAAATCTTGAGTGAATGTCGAAAATTCTTTAATCTCATGTTGTTCTGCCCCATTATCATCCACAGTAATTAAACAGGCTGAAATTTTGTCTTTATGAACATCCAAACCGCAACAAATTGGGTGAACAATTTGAATTAATGTGCTATCTGATTTCATGGTCATGCTTATCCTTTCGTATTTTTATTGAAAAAATGAAAAAAAATTAAATAAGTATGACCATTCTTCAAATCTTGCAAGTGTTTCATGCTTCGTTGTGTCCGCCAGGACATGTGGGTTATATTGAAAAGCGCATATAAAATCATCGGCATATCTCAAAATAAAGGCCGAGCCCTTACAATTGAGTTTAACCCGCCTTTCAAACCACAGATCAAGACCAAAGTGGAGGTAAATATTAGCCAGTACAGGCGATACTATACCTCCTTATGCAACAAAGTAAACGATTATGCAAAGTAAATATTCCTAAGCCCTATGAATGCAGGATTTGTATTCCATTTACTTTGCATAATATCCAAGGATAAATCTAATCGGTAAAATAGGGACAATAGCTTTATTGTCATTGCTTTACTGAATTTTTTACAATTTTTACCTAAACTCATGAAAAATCATTATTAATTTCAATTTCCACCATAGCAAATTATGCAAAGTAATCCGAAGCGTATATAAGGTTTTATCGGCATTTCAACAGCTTACTTTGCATAATTACTTACTTTGCATAAGGCGGCTTATGCAAAGCTTTGCATAAGCCTCCCTGGGGCGTCCCGGATTCAGGATGAATTACTTGACCATCCCTGTCCAGAATTCCCGCTTTCAGCCATTTACGGATCAGGTTCAGAAATGCTGCATCATCAATTCGCTCCTCAAGCATGCGCATCAACCAGTCATGATCAATATTGTCGAAAAAGCCTCTGATATCGGCTTCAACAACATACCCGATCTTCCCGAACTGCAGATTAAACTGCAAGTCCTCTATTGCCTCTCTGGCACTGCGATTGGGTCGATATCCATAACTGGTCTCTACAAAGTCCGATTCAAAAATTGATGATAAAATCTTGGAGCAGGCCAATTGCACCAGCCTGTCCTCAAGCACCGGTATCCCCAGTGGCATCTCTTTCCCATTCTCCTTTGGAATGTAACATCGTCGCACCAATTTAGCGCGATACCGCTTTTGTTTCAGTTTCTCTGCCAATGCCTGAATGTTGGCTTCCAGGTTCTTCTCATAAGCCTCTGCCGTTACTTGATCTACTCCGCTGGCGGCTTTTTTATTCAAATCCCTCCAGCAGTCCATCAAAAATCGGTAGTTCAAACATTTATACAGGTCCTGAAAGCGGTGTTTCCCACAAACTTCTGCCTTAATTGCTATTCCCCGCAGTGAGGTTTGCTCGTATTGCTCCAGCCCTACTTTGTCCGGTACGAGTTTCCTTTGCGGGCTGCGTATTTCCGTCAGGTCCTTCCCCATGTAGTGGGCTTTCCCCACCTCCGAGTAATATGCCTGATAAGACACCCCATCGGCATGTAGAGGGCCATCGGCGTTCCGATTTTCCTCCCACCAAGAGCCTGCTCCTAACATTTCCGGTGTATAGTGTACCATAATCTCCTGGAACCTTTGGGGCTTCCCGAGTTCTACAGCGCATCTCTTCTTGCATGCCACGGCCTGTGGACTCCGGCGGACCTCCACATCCTCGCCAATTACGGATGCTTCTGTGTTGCCTTCGGCGACCGTTAAAACCCTCGGCGCCCGCGGGTTGCTCTCTCGAAGCTGTACCAGCACTTCAGGGTGCACGACCACCCCTACGGCCTACAAGATTCTCTGCCTACGCTTAGTCCATTTTGTTCGATGTTCTTTATTTTCCAATTGATCCTACAGTGGGGTGAGGCCTCCGCAATTCTCCTGGATTGCTCCGGGTTGCAGCTCGTTTCCAGCCGGGATTCCGACGTCCTACACTTACAATGAAAATAAAGTATCTCCGCCATGGACCCAAGGCTCGATACGGATGGGTGGCTAACCCTTACTGAAACCCATTACTGGATTTCAACCGACAGGGACTTTCACCCTGCAAGATGCGCCGAGCTTTCCTCGGCGCGATAACGGGGAGCTGAGGGGCCGGGCTTTTAAACCCCAAAAGCTCAGATAAAAGGTAAATTTTCCTGAACCACATACTTTTCAAAACGCCGCGCAGGTAGCCCGGTCCCTCTCCAGCGCTTGGTTGGCTGATTTATAGTTTCAATCTTTTACACATTAATTTGAACATCAAGTAATATCAATACTTCGGACACTTTTTATATGTCCCAGTACAATAATTTCAGATGGTTAGCGGATGCGACTTTAATTATTTGCAACTCAGGCCCTCTCCAAGCACCTCTGAGTTGCAAATAATTGCTGCTCCGCCTGATTTTATTGGGTTTTCTGAGCTAAAAACTGTCCGAACCATTGGTAATATAAAATTTATATGTCAACAGATCAGAATTGGGGTGTCAAAAAAACCGCTTTTCCTTTTTTTTATTTTACCCAGTTTTTGGAACTGCAAGATTGGCAGCAATGCCAATTTATGAAGCGATGGGTGTCATTCGAGTGCCAAAAAGTGAATAATTGAAAACAGCGGATTTAGACACCCCAGATCAGAATAATCAATCTGTCGCTGGTATCTGCCGTATCAACTGGAATACACCCCGTTCTGTTTCTCTCATTATCCACTGCATAGTTCTTCTGTCGTCAATATTGACGACTGGGATGTCAAGTATCTTGGTTTGAGGATCATAGGTAGCGGATTCTACTTCATCTTCCGGTGGATCTTCATCCCCCTCACCCCATTGGATTTGAAGAGAAATATCATCATATGCGCTATCATTTGACCAATAAATACTAAATTTTATTAGTCTTGTTTCAACAGGTATCGATATATCAGAAAGCTCTGTATATTTCCAAACATCAGACATTGCAGCAAGAGAAATATAATCTGAACTATATGTATCGATTAGCTCTCCAAACTCGTTAGCATAATCAATCGTTATACTGAATTGATCATCCAAATATGAGTCAGACCAGACAGATGTCCATAAACTTATTTGAAAAGTTGCATTTCCCGAATCAATAACAGTTGAATAATTTGATAAATCAACCGTTTGACTACAATAGCCACTAGCGGTGTCTTTGAAAAAATAACTTCCGGAATAAGGCGACAACCCATCTTGTTCATCATCAGTCCACCAATCGGACGGACTCCATTCATCCTCTCCATCTTCTGCGTCAGAATTTTGTAATAAATTTTCTGAAGTATCCGCATAACTAATTTTGACGACTGAAAAGTATCCGAAAAAGAAAACCAAAATAATACAATAAAACGATATCTTGCGCATTTTTATCTCCTTTTTTACTCAATGTTCGAATATAAATTCACTTAGATAATCCCGAAACCAAAGGTCATAGGCGCAGACAAATCCGAGGATATGGCTGGCTTTTTCCCAAATAAATGCAATATTGTTAGATGAAGCAAAGCCTTCTTCGATAATTTTATAGTATAGGAATTTCCATTTTTGGGAACAACAAAGCCCGCCCGAAGGGCGCTAAATTCATTACGCCAAACCTCTTGCCAAAATCCAGCATCTTGTATTAGAGCCTTAATTGCAGAGGCATCATGATTTTGAGCTTTTCGTATCATTTTTGTGGCAGCCAACGATTAAATCAGCGGCGCGGCTTTTTGCGTCCGCTGGATTTACTTGTTAGCCTCTCTCGCTATAATTCTTGCACCAATACCTTGCTGAAAATCCTCAATTACACGTTTTTCAAATATTCCATCTGCAAAATTACTTAATTCTTTTCCTCTTAAAGATGCCACTACATCGTCGAGTTCATCTCTCTTGTCGAACAACCTATGTTCAAGGAGTTTTTGTGAAATTTCAAACGGGAGTCCATATTCTTCAAGTGAGGAAAATGAATCAGGTTGAAAGAGGTGCTCAATGGATACAGCAAACGGTGTATAATCGCACCCTGCAAAACCCCTTTTGCTTAAGATATAATTTGCAATTCCGCTTAGCGCAGTTAAATACTTTGGATAATTAAATGACGCCCAGCCCCTAAGAAAAGAAAGAACATTTTCAACTGCATCATCCGCGCTTTTATCTTTTTCAATTTGGCTTCTAATCATTTTTTTTCGAAATTTAGAAACACTTCTGTTTTTGTATAGTTCCCATATCCAATAAGTCATCATCTTGGCATTATACACCGCGCTTCTTCTTGCAGCAGCAGCGCCATTTAGCTGATCCCAAATTATCTTGGAACTTTCTAAAATATTCTCATATGTTGGGCGGGAGGACCAAGACAAGAGTTTGAGCAGTTGAATATCCATATGTTTTAAATATTTTGCTGCTTCCAACAAATATTCTGGTTCAATACCCGAAAATTCTCTTAAAAGTTCGGGTGGAAGTAAGTCTTGATTTATCAACTTGTCGACCTTGAGTTGAAGCGATTTTGGCAAATCACCAAATGGCATTTGAATTAACAGGCTACTCGGTGTTGTGTCGGATGGATTGAATGAAGGAATATCCACAAATGGCAAATCGGGCTGGGGAGGGTCGGAAAACACATAGACCCTTCCGATAAAGTGTCGAAACATCCGGCCTGATCGACCACGAATATTATTAAAGGTAAAAAAATCTAGTGGTTTTTGATTAAGTTTTCCATCATAAACGACAACATTTTTAGCTGCGGTGTTAACGCCTTCAATCAGGGTGGATGTACACAAGAGAATGTTTAATTTTCCTTCCTCGAAAGCTCTAATCATAAACCTGCCTAATGATCGTGGTAGCTTCCCATGATGAATTCCAATACCATGCCTAAGTGCTATCGACACTAACCACTGGTCATGATAGTTTTTTGCAGTCCATTCCGCTGCTTCTTTTAGTTCTACACTTTGGCTAAAAGCTACATTTCGTCTTCCCAAGTAATCTTTTAATACTTTTCTTGTGCTTGAAGGCGATTGGCAGTAAATCATGATTTGGCCGTCAATTGTATCTAAAAGCTTAGCCAGTGCCTCGCCCTTGCTAGGCTTTTTTGATAAATTATGCACTTCTATTGCCACAGTTTGAAAATCTTCAATTAAGAAACTACAACCAAGCTTTTCTATAACTGATTGGGGGACAGCTTTAATGGAAGGCCCAAGCAGATAAAACTGAGCGCCAGTATTCGCAAGCTTCAGTAATGCTTGGTTAAGTTGAGTTGAGCGATCGCCCTCTTCTGAAATTGATAATTTGTAAAATTCATCAATAACAAAAAAATCAATATGGGGAATCTCTGATTCAAACGCAAGAAACCTTTCCTGCGTAAAAACAAACAGATTGTGGTCACCAATCTTTTGATTCGACGATGTGATAATTGAGTATCTGTCTACGAACCTCGACATTCGTCTTCTTGTTTCTTCTACTAAGGCAAGTGTTGGGACTATGAGGACAATGTTTTCAAAATCCTTTGAGGCTATCACCATGTCAATTAGTAAGCTTTTCCCAAATGACGTGGGTGCACTTAAAATTACAGATTCACCAGCTAACAATCTCAGCAATACTCTTGTTTGTGCGCTATGAAGAACAAAGTCTTCCATCACTCCTTCTGCTCTATGCGCCGCGTGCTGAATAGCATTCCGTAATGACAGGTTCTCTAAACTTTCTAAACTCCAGAGGTATGGATAAAGACCAACCTGTATAACAAGCTCGTCTAAAATGGTCCTATAATCAGTTGCAAGTCCGTTACGGTCTTCCAAAAGACGTATCACTAAATCTCTTCCTGTTTCCAGATTGGAAGTGCAAATTGTTGATACATTAGACAGCACGTTAAAAGGAGCAGTTAACCAGTCTTTTGAATCAATCAAGGTTCTAATTGTATCTGAATTAATCATCCCTGCAACTCCTTAAGTCGTGAATCAAGGGCTTTGATCAATTTTACTTTCTCCTTTAGGGGGATCAAAATGATATGTACAGTTATTGGAAGAGCCGTTCCAAATCGATCTGTGTAATCTTGAGAAAGCCTATCCCTCATTCTTTTATAGCCTTTTTCTATTTCTACTTTAAGAATTTCAAGATAATCTTCATCTGACTTTGTGCTCTTTTTAACTGCGTTACTATTGTAAGTAAGCAAAACAGGTATGCATGCCTTATTAAAAACCTCGTCCAATGACACATTCTCTTCAAGTAATGTTTTTAATGAATCTGCTTCAGGCCAAGATGGATCAATTTTGTTTTTAATCAGTAAGAATTCAGACCTTAAATAGTCAGTTTCAAGATGATCAACAATTTCAATGCTAACATCTCTGATAGCTCTACTTAGGTCATTATAGAATTTTGTTTCCCCTATCCAAAGCTCTAGTTCACCATCATTATTGACGACATGGACCGCGTCAAATCCTTCAACAGTCTTATTGACCGCGCATTTATAATAGATTTTACTAACGGCAGGAACTGTATGATATATTTGTCTTATAGCGATATGAAGGAGCAGCTCCCCGAACTCACCTCGCAGACCGTATTTTTCTGTTTGGTATACTGTTATAGCTGCTTTTTTTGTCATTCGAACAGCGTTGTGATGGCCAATATCATTAAGCTCTGAGTATGTGAGTGCAAACTCTGGAAGCCATTCCATCACATGGTCAGCGAGTTGATCGTTCCGCCATTCACCCCGTTCAAATCCAGCACATAACGCCAGATCATCGCCTAATTCATCAGTCTCGTGAAAAACTACAGAAAGAAAAGGGTGTGGTTTTTGCATTTCGTTTGCATTTTTCCTAAATTTTATTGGCTAATCGCGGTGCTGACCGGCGCCGTGCGCCGATCAAGCAAACGCAGTTTGATTGATCGGTGTGCGGTGTCCGGTCCAGTACCTTGTTCTGGCGCCAGAGGCGCCGGGACAAGGTGCTGGACGTAGTCAGCACCGCGGTTCTCGGCGGCGCAGCCGCCGAGAACGGGGAGCTGAGGGGCCGGGCTTTTAAACCCCAAAAGCTCAGATAAAAGGTAAAGTTTCCTGAACCACATACTTTCCAAAGCGCCGTGCAGGTAGCCCGGTCCCTTCGAGCGTTTTGTTCGGCGATCATAGTTTTTTCAGGGACTGGATATTTGAATTTTTAAATTAGCGCCCTGCGGGCGGGCTTTTCACGTTCCTGCATATTCCATAGTTTCTTTATTACAACCGGGGCAGCCCAATACAGGCATGAATCCTTCATGCCATCTGCCCTCAAATTCAGCGATGCCAATCTCAACATCAATAATTGCCTCATTCACAAGCATTTCACATTTACATTGAGAACAAAGGTAATTGTATTCTTTCGGGGGTGGACCGAACGGGACATCCTCCCCCTCTATCACCGGTTTCCTCTTCATCAACGATGGGAGGGATATACCTTCCATAACTTTCATTTTTGATTTTTTCATATTCATCAAATAGTATTCCATATTTGGGATGCCATATCTCCCAAAGTATCATTTCATTACCACAATATTTACAAAATCAGGGATTTTCAGTGCTTAACTCAAGGTAACGTTCTTTATACTTTTTTACTCGTATGATTCGATAAGTTCCTTTAACAGCACGGCCAATTGCCTTGATTCCTTTCAATATTACATTAGCCCACTTTTTAAATGTCTTTGTAGCCTGCAATCCATAATAACGAATACGCTGAAACCCTTTTGGCAATATGTGTTGAACCATACGACCAATAAAAACCTCCGCTGAAACAGTCTCAACTTGTCTGCTTTTTGTTTTATGATCGTTATACCAATAAGTTACATTGAAGCCATCATAAGCAATGATTCGCCTCACTGCTATAGGAGGGGACGCTACATATTTGGCTAAATATCTCGCCAAACCAGCCCCACCGTCTGGAACATTCCCCTTGCTCACATGAGCAACCAGACCATTAGGATATTTCTTCCACAACTTGTCTATAAGCTTATTTATTTCAGGAGTTTGAAAGAAATCCTTTACCATACGGAATAAATGATATTGCCATTTTTTATGTATGATTTCATACTTGAAATATCTTAAATCAAACCAACTCTGTATATCTTCCTTAATTCCACCACTGGTCATTATTATATGCAAATGAGGATTGTACTGCCCGGAACGTCCATGAGTTTGCACAACAACCATCGTCCCTATCTTTACGTTTTTACGAAGAGCAACAGAAACAACTTCTTCCAGGCATTGATACCCTATTTTCATCAACCTTGATAATAAATTTTCATCATGACGGACACTATAAAAAGGCTGCCTTAGCTGTTCTGGTATTGTCAGCACTATATGCCTGTACACAACACCAGGATGAAGCATTTTACTAACTTGGGCTACAAATTTATCAACATACAATTTGGAACAGGATAAACAGAAACAGCTTTTACAACTAAACCCCACCCGGAAAAAATCAAAACCACAATGAACACATCTATATTCAGCATACCCACCACTTTCCTTTCCACAATCAAGCATTTTTTGCACTGGAATGATATACTGAGGATTATCATATTTGCAATGCTTTGCTTTAAATAAAGGCCAATGGTCAATGAATATTTCTTGAAAAACATTTTTGTCTTTATTTGTTGAGGAAATATTTTTCATCATACTTCATTATGATATAAACAATCATCAAATTTCAAGAACTATCTAATATAACTATAAAAAAAATGAAAATTCCTATACTATTAAATTAGGTATCCCGGAATTATGTCCCGGGAATTCCAGTAATTATTCGGTTTGAAAAAATTCCCATTCGTCAATAGTTTCGATTACGGATCTTGAAAGAATATTTTGTTTGGTAATATTACTATTTTTTCCTTCTTGATAAACCGTAAACTCAATACTGTCGTCATCAACTTCTCCGTTTGTAGAACTAATTTTTATACCAAATTTGTAATCTCCAATTAATGCATTAGTGGGGATGTTAATATATATTTGAAAATTTTTACTCTCTAATTCTGATAAATGTCCCGTTTTTTCATATCCTTCTAATGTTATTCCATCTGGCATTGTTAGATATTTTTGGACAGTATATTCAATTGCTGAGTTGGCATTGTTAGTATGAACTATTTCGATTGGTC
Source organism: uncultured Desulfobacterium sp. (assembly GCA_963668575.2). Lineage (GTDB taxonomy): Bacteria > Desulfobacterota > Desulfobacteria > Desulfobacterales > Desulfobacteraceae > Desulfocicer. Next base: position 5,574,204 of record OY764894.2, read on the forward strand.
CAAACAATTCGCCAGGTGCAATGTTGGTATTGCTTGGGGGCGTGATTGTATGTGTAGCATAATATATTGGTTCACAGTCATCACAACTTTCCCAAGGTGTATCTAAACCATAACCAGCAGCCCAATACCACGGCCCATTATATTCAGTATTGCCGTAAATATGTGCTCCATAATTTCTTTCCTGACAGTTGTTGTAAGGGTCATAGGGGGGATTCAGGCAGAGGCTCCAATAAAAAGAACTAGATACGTCAGTCCTAAACTTAGGTCCTTGGGGAGCATCAGAGCCATTTCCCCATCGACCTTCAAATAATACCCAACCGTTACTGCTATCCTCAATGGGGGTGAGGTCGATTAAATCAAATTCCGAAGGCTGAATGATTTCTTCATCTCCATAATGATCATCTCTTGAGTTGAAAAGAGCATAAGCTGTGTATCCTGACCATGAGTAAGAACCATGACCACCATTAGATACATATACAATTGGGTGAGAACTAGCCACTTCAATATTTGCCCATGAATGACGGTTTGCCTCATAGTGAGTTGAGTAAACTGCCTCCACTGGTTCAGCTTCTTTATTTAGGAAAACTGTAATCGTTTCCCAATCCCCAGGATGGTCTGCATCCTTAACACCCCACTCTTGCCAATCGTTATAAAAGTAAAAAAACCAATATTGAATAGCTATTGGATTTTGATGAGTCTCATCTCGCGATACCTTAAAATATATAGTGGGCTGTAACGATAAAGATTTATAGCCCGTACTAAGCAATGTTAGCCCCTCCCAAACTGGTGAAAAATCGAGATAATTCAAAGATGATCTGAAGGCGTTATCTCCAATAATTTCTATTGCTCCATCATATAGTTTGTAAAGCCCAGACTCATATTGTTCACCATTATATGTTGTTGAGTTTGCTAAATATAAATTTATCATTTTGTCTTCATTTGACGTAAGATCATTAACATTTATTGGAATATAATCTGTGTAAAGATAAACATCATCTCGAATATCAACACCCATGTTGAGAAAACCAGGACTTGATAAGCGGATTTGAGGTGCATAATATTCTGCCAGCTCATCGTCGTCAGAAGAGCTTGATGGTGCAGATTTATTCGACGCGGAATCGAATGATATATTTTCAGATTGATTTTTGTTAAATAAATTTTTTCTGTATTTTATTTTATTTTTTGTTGAATTAAGAATATTTATAATTAATTGTCGATCATCATTTTTCGATTTTCCTTTTTCAATATTATTGATTTCAGTTTCATCGTGTATAGCGTTATTAATTATAGATTCAACCTCATCATCTGCATAATTACCCAAAGCTATATATCCAGCAGATCTAACGATAGATAAGTCTGATAATGTGCTATTTATTATAACATCTCTTGCATTTTGGTTATTAAATCTTTTCATTTCGCTTAGATATAAGATTTTTTCACTATATTCATTGTTCTCCATTGGTTCTAATAATCGTAAAGCTGTACTAAAGCCGTATTCTGAGTTTTGCAAAGAAATAAGCTGAAATATTTTAAGATGAACTAATTCGTTTGAGGTAGTATTGTATTTATTCTCAAATAAATCTATAAACTTATCACCATTTAATTCTTTAAGTAACGTAAATACAAAAGGGTGCTGTTCCTTAAGTAGTGGATCAATAAGCTTGTTTAATAGTAATTCTGCATCATCTGTAGTTCCAATATCTTTAAATCTTTTTCTTAAAGTGTGAGGATACTCCCCTGCCATGTTTTTACCATTTCTAATAAACACGTCTATAATGAAGGATGATTCTTCAGGGGTATTTTTTACATCATTCCACTCAGAATTTGAAATTTCCGTATCGAAAGAATAAACATTCACAGATGAAAAAATGAAAAATATTGTAAATATGCTTAATATCGTTTTATTTTTCACGTCATTTTCTCCCTTATTTTAATGTTAATTGCAAATTTGTATTTTAGCCGAACGGGGAGCTGAGGGGCCGGGCTTTTAAACCCCAAGAGCTCAAATAAAAGTTAAACTTTCCTGAACCACATACTTTCCAAAACGCCGCGCAGGTAGCCCGGTCCCTCTCCAGCGTTTTGTTCGGCAATCATAGGTTTTCCAGGAACAGAATACTTGATTTTGATGAATTCGGTATCATGTCCCCGGAATTCTATCTACGGTCAAAAAACACTCTCTGACGTATCACTGTTATCTACAGCAGACTCAATTTCTTTTCCCGTTTCATCAACAACTTGACTGCCGAGCATTACATCTCCGGCGACAATTTCCAATACAAGACTACCGTCGGCAAACCGGAGAGTCTGTGGCGTTTCGGTAGCTGCAATTTCTACCCGCGTACCGGAAGTGCTGTTCAAGTACACAGTTGCCCCTGATCGATAAACAGTGAATTCTGAGGACGCTTCTTCAATATTGATTTCATTTTCACCGATAAAATTTTGACATTGTAAACGGGCATATTCTTCCACATTAATCGTATTCACACCATCAGAACCATAGACCTGAACATAACTTCCCGCTGGCAGGTAGAAAGGAACAGAGTCCTTCGTCAACACAAAATAGCTCTGAACACTTTCAGGCAAATCCCCGTATCCAACTGATTCCTGAAAGTGATACTCGACGGGTATGAAAAATTCAAGAATTACCTGGCTTTGATCATCATTTAGCATTTGAAACCGAATTTGATCTACCGTTGTTTCACCAGAAGTAATCTTAAAGTATGCAGATAAACTTCCGCTTCCAACAGGATAATGGTATGAACCAGAAGCTGCATAATTTGGAGTCTTAGACCCGTTGGTGAAAGGTCTTACAAAGATGAGCACCTCTTCGGTAGTATCGTTAGTGTAATCAAATGTTATTTCAACACGCTCACCGAAGGCCAAGGTTGATGGCGTAGACGGTGATAACTGAATATTAGTTATTGAGTTCGAATTTCCTATCCCATTGAATACACCAAAAAATGTTAGCATAAACACAACTAATAACAATTTAAATTTTCTCATAATTCCTCCTAATTTATTTTAATGAAAAAGCCTAATGCGGTGCTGACCGGCACCGTGCGATCGGGTAGCCGGGGGTAGTTATCTACCCCAGGCCCCCTCAGAACCGTACGTGACAGTTTCCCGTCATACGGCTCAAGCATTTCTAAGGCTAAGCCTTGCGGGGCCGCCCGGTTGTTTTAGCAATAATGAAATTTACAGTTATTTCATAGCATATATCCTTGAGTGCCCGCCCGAAAAGTATTGTTTTTTTCCCGAGTCAAAAGAAAATACATCCTCTTGAAAGAGACCCTTGGCTTGTATGCCGTGTGCTACTTTAACAACCTTTGCGATACGCATCTACAGTCTTTTCACAGCCTAAAGCTGCTGATGGGCGCACCAGCTAATGCCGTCATTTGCTTTCCCATCCTCAAAGATTCTCCAAACTCTCTCGCAAAGAAACACCTGCCCGGGTGTGTCTGTAGTCACACCCGCCGGACGTCAGCTCCCTTTCGGGCCGGGTGATGTTGGGGATATACGCCTCAACCCGTATCCATCTCATTACAAGACGGCATTCGCTTTTTCCTGCATCTTACACCCGCACCTCCATCAGTGTGCCTTACGGTTTCACCTGCCGTATGTTCCCGGCGAAGATACGGGGTTTCCACGTTTCACATTATTGCCAATTAGCGGATGACTTAGGTCTGCCCTCTGCACCAGCGGCGCAACATCTCCGTGCAGGCAGTTCCGAAACCTGCAACCTGGCCGCTCACCTTTTGGTCCAAGCTTACCAGCCTCTTTAGCTTGTTCTCCCTGACGGTACTTGCGGAACATTCAATTAATTTGACCATATTATCCAAACCCTTGCCCTCACCCGGATTGAGGCTTCCAGGAGGGTATCCGCCTCACGGCTTCCACCCCTTCCGCAATTGCGGAATTCGGTACGTTGTCGGTTGGGCTTCACACCGTTGCCGGATGCACCGGGAACCGCATGCCACATAGGGTACCGGCAGGAGAATGCCGGGTTTGGTCAAGACCGACAGGCCTGCCAAACAGCCAATAATGCGACCTCGTGTCGCACCCGAACGGGGAGCTGAGGGGCCAGGCTTTTAAACCCCAAAACTTCCGGTAAAAAGTCAAACTTTCATGAACCAGGGACTTCCGAAAGGCCGCGCAGTAAGCCTGGTCCCTCTCCAGCGTTTTGTTCGGTGAATTTATTGCCTTTTGACCAAGGCGACCGCTTCATAATCACGCAATACGCACACTCCCAACTTTTCAAGACGATCACGGTTGCCCAAAAGACCTCCTGGTTGAGTCTTCGAGTTACCATCATTTGTAACGAGTGGATAATTCATCTCTTTAGCGGTCACTAATAACCAAATATCATTGATTTCATTAGCAGTTTTTGCACCGTTTGGAAAAACTATTTTTTCTATTTCGTTAAACCAAAATTTTTGGCTATCATTTTGCACAGGTTCAATAAAAAAATATTCCCAAGTTTTTTCTTTTCGTTTGATATCAGTTCCTGTTTCGGCCTCATCCCATGCATTTTTAGGCATAAGCAAGGTGCATAGTCCTTGTGATGCCAATGCCTCCAATTCATTCATTTGGGGACATTTCATTTTTGAATTAATCCGGTTTGCGTCTATGAAAAACGTGTGCATGTTTACCACCGAACGCTTGGGTAACGGGCAGCAAGGGTTTCCAAAACAGTTCATTGGAAGCACATCCTTTAAAAGTTTTTCAACCTTCAAAAAGAATGAGACCCTTGCTGTCCGGTTCACCCGCCTGTTATGCAGTGATTTTATTGATTTCGATATTTCCTTGCATCTGTTATAAACCACTCCAACATTTCCCAATTATCTAATGTGGTTGTTTCATTACCTGTGCTCTTTCTGATTTCAAGGAGAAACTTGCCTAACAAAGACATCATGTCTTTTATATCTGTGGTTGAAGGGTTTGAGTTAGCATCGTCAGATTGTGAATAAAAATCAGACTTTTCCAGGGTGTATTGAGAGCCATTTAACGCACAAATTGAGCAATGAAATTTCAAACTTGTCTCCAGATTAAAGTCAACTCGAGTACAATAAACTATGAATTATCAATACATTAAGCTTAAAAACTTTGTTTTTGTAATTCAGAAGTTTATATAGCCAAACAGTAAGTTTTTTTCAAATTCTGTATAGGGAACAAGTACGCTAAAAAATCGGTATCATTCCGCCAGATTTCTCTTTTATGCACATTAGCTGATTTCTCAATTTTTGCCATTTGCATTCGTTTGCATTCGTTTGCATCAAGCAAAATCAATATTAATATCAAGCACATGAATCGTTTCATGATAGTAGTTTGAGGTACATCATGTTCATCAATTATCATTACCAGCGATTAAAATCCAGCGATAAGTGAAGTAAAATTCACTTGAAATTTACCGAAAAATAGGATACTATTTCTATATACATATAGGTGGTGTTATTGGGGTGTATTGATCACTAATTAGGTATATAGATAATATGATCCTAACAGAAACTACGTTGAAATATTTTGCCAAGATTCCATTCCGGGTGAGAGCTGCATTTGCCCACTCAAAATCCCCTGTCGTTTTTGAATATGAGGATGAGCCCTTTTTTAGTGCCTATGAAACCATCTATCAGATCTGGGCAAAACGCAAATCCCAGCGAAGTGTCGCCGAGTTGTCCAATATGAGCAGACAGACCCTTAATAAATGGGAGGATGCATTTTCTGAACACGGTGCTCTTGGGCTTTTGCCCGAACTCTCCTTTATTGATGTCGACCCAAAACTTGAACAGCTGGTTATTCTGATCAAGTCCGCCCGCCCTCATGAAAGAGCCAATTACGTCCTGCGGCTAAGCAACGCCCTGGAACTACCTGAGGCGGATTTGGAGTTGATCCGCATGATTCAAAGGTGTCATGGGTACGGACAGCGTATGGGCGAAAAGGATATAGAGTACTATAAAGGACTCCAGCATATCCTCGCTTCCATTTCGAAGCAAAAACAGAAGAAGCCCTTTATGCATGATTGTAAAGACAGGCCGAATACATTCCTGAACTTTCAAAAGGACCACCTGCAACATAGAATTGAGTTGATGAAAACCCTGTCACTATGCGGAAAAAAACGTCAGATTCGACCGATTTTGAAAGAGTTCGGCATAGCCCCCAATCGTTTTTATATCCTGAAGGATAGATACATACAGTATGGAGTCTGGGGGCTGGTCGATCTGGTCCAAAAAGGATTGAGTGGCGAGAAAATCTCACCGGAACTTGAGCTTCAAATCATTGAAGAGAGGTTGATGTCTCCTGCCTTGTCAACTACCAAGATGATCAAAAAACTGGATTTGAAATGTTCCAAAGCCAACGTGCAAAAAATTTATTCGAAGTGGGGGTTGTCAAGATTCAAGAAGCCGGTGTCGATCCGCGGTGTAATATCCCATTCGGTGCCAGTGGAACCGGCCAAAGTATCATCCGACATCGACATAGAATCTTCAGCAAAAACGCGGTTTCCCAACCTAATCGAAACAGACAGGCTCAAAGTGAATCTTTCCTTTGAGCGATTTGTCAAATGCCTTTCCCACCGTAAGGTGCTCATCAGTAATCCGGGGGCCATCATAGTGGCACCATTCCTGGACCAATTGGGGGTGGTTGAATCTTTGCATACTTATGGGCCAGGAAACTTCAAGACCATTGAAATTACAAACGATCTTATCGTCAACACCCTTCGCATCATTGCCGGTTTCCCAACCATTCATGATTACACCATGAATTCAGACCGATCAGTCGCAATCGCTGCGGGTCTTTCCCTGAATCCGGGTAAAAGCCGTTTTTACGATTCACTTGACAAACTGCGCTTTGAACATCTTCTAAGCCTTCGAAACGACGCTTCCCGTCGGGCAAAGGAACTGGGCATTATTGAGGGTAAGGAGATTGCGATTGATTATCACTGTGATCCTTCCGACAGCCGTTTCCCCGCTGACAAATCACTTTCCAAATCACCTGACAAAAACGGGGATCTTGTTTACGCCCACAGACCACAAGTCATCTGGGATAGTATCACCAATACGATCATCAACATCGCATATTGTGAGGGTCGTTCCAGGGCACCATCTGCTCTCTATAGATTTTGTGAGGAAAACCTGTTTAAAATAATTGATCCTGACGTTCTGTCCGAGATATATGCGGATTCTGAATACACCGGGGAAAAACAGCTCGTCTACCTCACGGTTCGTTCCGAAACCGACGTCACCATGTGCCTGAAGCAGAATCCCAAAATAAAAAGATGGAAAGAAGAGACCATTAAAAAATCCCAGTGGGAGGATTACGGTAAAGATTACCGCATTGCAAGCCGGGACTATACACTGCCGGAAACAGGGAAATCGTTCCGATTTATTGTCAAGCAAAACAAAGAAACCGATGAAACACGGTGCTTTGGAAGCACACACACAGATCGTACATCAACGAAAATCCTTGATTCCTATCACATTCGATGGCCGGTTGAAACCGGAATAAAGGATCTTATAGAAAATTATTTTCTGAACAAACCGACCGGAACTTCACCGGAAAAAGTGGAAACCCATTATTATTGCGTCATGCTCGCCAGATTGACAATAGATTACTTTCGTTCTGTATTATGTGTGCCTGCATGGCGAACTCCAGAAGACTGGGAGTGTGTTTTATCTACAATTCGAACCAGTATTTTCAGTAATCAAAACTCTGAATTGAGCCTTCACGAATCCGGGGATCTATTGATTACATATTTGGATGGGGATCGCCATGGCATCAAAAAAAGGCTTAAGGACATACTTGAAAAACGAAAGGAAGCCGGTTTAAATAAGGTGTCCTGGTGGGGAAACAGAGGCGTTCAGGTAACGATTAAAAACCAGTATAATTTTTGAAAATGGCTCTCAAATCGGGGTATGTTAATGGCTCTCAGATATACCTGGAAAAGTCTGAAAATATTGCATCAAATCATTATAAGATTTAACAACTTCATCATTTGCAACCAAAGATAATTGAAAAGCTTTCTTTCTGTACTCCATAGATAACATTAGGTTGACAGCAATTTGGTCTTTGTTTCGATTTTTATTTTTCTTGTCAGATTCCCATGCTTTTTGGGGCATTAAAAGTATAATAAATGGTTCAAGAATTTCATTATAGATTTCAACTCGGTTATTTCGTAATTTGTCCTCAAGCTCAATTTTCCTCTGGAGTTTTGTGCGAATTTTCCAACCAATGCCTGTTAGGAATAAAACAAGAATTGGTGTTGCTATAGAACCTATTGCTGTCACATAATCGATCCATGTTTTTATTACCATAGTTATATTTTTACACTCCTTGCATAACGCTATGCTCACGGGGCGCGCGCTTTTTGCGCTCCCGTGCAGCAAATTGTTAAGCGATGATTTTATTAAATTCTTCTTCAATTATTATTATGTAATTAATTTGAAACTTCAGAGTTTGATAAAGCAAAATTCCAGGTGTATTAACTGAACTTTTGTGTTGATCAAGGTCAGGACACTGAGCGTTTGCCTTAATAAACTCAACCAATATGTCGGATAGCTTTTTTTCTCCTGCTTGTGTTTTGGGATACGAAGTAAGAGAGTTTCGCAGATCTTGTTGAACAGATACAGTCAAAAAGTTAATAATATTTTTCTGTAACCTTTCGTGCCTGGAAAGGTCAAAACTTGCCATTAGCCACTTGAAGTCATTTACAAGTTGATCTTGTTTCTCAAAATAAATGTCTATTACTTTGGTGTTGAATCCATTTTTTAACAGAAGTGACATTCCAAACAGGTCTTGTAAATCTGAAAATATAAACTCCGGGTTAACTCTAAACTCAGCGCCACCTCTATTTTTCAACGGTGTTGTCAGTTCAGCAAAGGCCATTTTGTACGTTTCTATAGAAGAGGATAAGTAACTGTAATAATTTTTAAGTTTTAAAATATTTCTTGCCGTCAAATTTGAATCTATTTGTTCATTTTGTTTTCTTTCGATAATCGATGAATAGTAATGCCAAAGAGAGTTAAGAAAAAATCCTATGATAAGAATGCCCAGTATGGACTCGATTGAAGTTAAAACCATTCCTGTATCGTTTTTAGGGGAAAAGTCCCCATAGCCCAAAGTTGTTATTGTAATTACGCTAAAATATATACTTTGTATAAAAGAAGGCTTTTTCTCGAAGATCATTCCTGGGAAAAAATGATAAATTAATCCAAATATTAGTATGATGGCTATATAAATTAAGAAAATATTTCTTGGTCTATTCATATTATTATTTCCGCTTAACAGTCATAATAAGTGGAAACTTTCCATACTATTGACAGTAATAGATGACAAGATTTTCCACCCCATTGGAATATCAAGCCAAAAATATGGAAAACTTTTCCACTTATGACTTTTTGCATTTCTGTTTTCCACTTATTGCAATATTGACATCCATTTTTATGCAAATCCAAACAAAATATTATAATTAACAATCCATTATCCTCACCACCAGTCATAACTTCTCTGATTTGCCATGACATTGACGTCCAATGAAAATTAAGAACAGCGTATGCCGTATGGGCAATGAGGGTTACAATTCATAAGCCTTCGCTAAAGGGGGGAAAACAAACAAATACACCCACCTTTGTTACGTCAATTCCAATTACATATATTCTTATTTTTATCAAGAATTATTTTTACAATTGATTAAAAAACGACATCGAAGAGTATCCAAAAGCTATGCCGGCACAGTAACCGCTCACAGCCATAGGATTTATACATTCCCCGGGCGATTCCGGGGAGGGGGGGGGAATCTACCATATCAGCATCAAGAATCAAGTTTTTTTCATGGCCGCCGCTTCCAAATCCGCCAACAGTCCATCCAGATCCAGGCCATATTTTTGCGCCATGTCACCAATAGTTTCAAAAAACGCATTGCAACAAATGCATTCACCGGCAAAGGCATCGTAGCGTTGAAAAACCGCCTGGGTCTCTTCCCAGCCAGCCACCGTATCCAATACGGTCATGTCTGCTGTAATCCCCCCTTTCCGGGGGGGTATTGTTTTCAAGCATTTTATTATCACTCCTTTACCATGAAAATCTTTTTTGATTTTCATGGTTCGAGGATGACCGGATCCGACCATGCCCGTTTAGTCCTTTGCCCGTTTGACACACAATATGGCAATATAAAAAAAGATACATCCGATGACGGCCAGAATAAAAAGGGACATCATGGAGGGTATATTGCCGAATGATGCGGTTCTGATGGATGTGGAGGCATGGGTCAGAGGGAGAAGAAAAATGGCTTTCTGGGCCCAGACCGGAAAATTCTCCACCGGAAAAAAAGTCCCCCCCCCCCCAAAAAATGCCATGGGCGTGATCACAAAAGATGATCCGGAAGTCAGAAGACCTGCCAGAAAACCATGGGGAATGATGCCCGAGAACAATTCATTCCCGTCTGAGTTATAGTTCCGGTCAAATGACTTGATATTCGTTACATTTTTATATAATATAATCGTATCCGAAAGTTTATCCAAAAGATAGCGCAACTATATCGATTGCCTCGATTCTCAATTTTGCTCATCAAGCGCAGCATCGTCCCGCCAAAAGGCATCTTCAACATCTCGAGTTTTCTTTATTAACCCAGCGCAGGTTTTGGCGGTAACCTTGCCAAACGCATTTTCAAGCTGCTGGATTAAATTATTCATTGTAAAATCACAATTACGGGCAATTTCATTTTTTACAATGCCCCAACATATCTCTATTGGTTGCAACTCAGGATGATAGAGTGGTGTCCTCAGGACCTCATGCCACTTTTTATGAGCAATCTCGTCCAATGTATATGTCGGTTGCGGCGCAACTCTTGTCAAAATATCAACCAGTTCAGCCTTTAAGCAATCTTCCTTCACGGGAAAATTGTTTTTCTCCAACCAGGATCGAATTTCCCTTTTTTTACATGAAGGGGTCGGCGCAGAGACTGGTGACAAGACATTCTCCTTTCACATAATTGTTAAACCGCTTTGATCCTGAAATCCTTGAGCAACACTTTACTTTCCCATTGAGGCAACCTGTCGGTGGGGCCTTGGATCCATACAAGGGGAGGCACACGGTCCGCCAATCCGTTTATTTTAGCCCACAGTGTCGTATCTCCCCAGAACTGCGGTGGTGTCTCCGCGGCAGCCACGGATGCGAAAATTTTACCGGGAGTTTCATCCCCGCCCCGGATTGCCGCCAGGGCAAGAGACTCAAGTCGGCCCAACCCACTTGTCGGATCCGGTTGCTCCTGTAGCCATCGCGTTACAGCGGCGGGAATCCACGGCAGGGGAGCGTCTCCCATTGCCGACAATTCCGTCAGCATGGCTGAGGACTGGGTTGCGAAGGCCTTGTCCACAAGGAGCGCAAAGCGCCATTGCGCTTGGGTGACGGGAAGTCGATTGCCATAAAGGGATGCCAGTTGCTCCGGCAGCAGCTGCCCAAGACCGTGAAAGGGTTCGATCCCGGGGAATGCGTCAACGCAAAGAAGTTCCACGTTCAAGATGCCTTTGTGGTGCAGGCAGGTGAGAATATGGGCGAGCATGGACTGATCAAAAAGGCACGCGTCGAACCACAGGATGATGCGCTCGTGGGTTGCTGCGTCCGAAAGCTTCCGGTACTGGATGTGAAGTGTTTCCAGAACGAACTTTCTATCTAACCCGCCTGCAGTGGTTTCTTCCAAAAACAGGGCGCGGGCCCTGGGAGTTTCCTCATTGGGCCATCCGGGATTTCTGGGACCGTCGTATAGGATGTCGTGCCAGACAAATACTTCCCCGGGAAGCCCTGCCTTTGCAAGCCTTCCGCCTGCAATATCACCACTGGTAATGTGAAGTGTATCTGCCATCTCTATTCTCCTGCAAAACGTTGAAATACATTATTCATGTTCTGGTATCCTTCATTTCCCGGTTTACACTTTCCTGAGTAACATTTCCGTTTTGCGGGGTTTCTTCTCAAAAAAGTGTCAAGTACTTTTGAGGGCAAGGATGCCCATGTTCTTACTGAACTTTTACCACAAAGGAATGATATTTTCAGCCTATTTTACCATCTCCGGCGTCAGGATTATTGAACAAATTTGTAATAATTAAAAATTGCACATAACGTTTGACACTCAAACCCATATGCAATATATTGGATGCAATATTTAAGGAGCATACCCCATGTCTGAACATGAAAGCCACAGGCCGAACATGGCTGTAAACCATCTTAGAGAATTTGTCTGTTTTCACTGCCGGACCTCCCACCCCCCTGAGCCCGGACTATATACCTGCAGGACCTGCGGTGGCAACCTGGATGCCCGGTATGATTACGAAGCCATTGGAAAGTGCCTCGACCCCCATGGTCTCAGTCACAACCACGACCCGTCCATCTGGCGATATGCGCCATTTCTACCCACAACGCTTGATAAAAGCCCCATCTCCCTTCCCATGGGAATGACACCTCTGACAAAAGCAGCACGGTTGGGCCGACAAGTCGGCATGGACCATCTTTGGATCAAAAATGACACCCTTAATCCATCGGGTTCATTCAAAGATCGAGCCAGCCTCATGATCCTGACCCATTGCATGGAAAACAATATTCCCATGGTTTCAGCAGCGTCAACGGGCAATGCCGGAACCTCCATGGCCTGTCTGGCTGCAGCAGCCGGCATCAGGGCCGTTATTTTTGTTCCTGAATCCGCTCCCCGGGCCAAGATTGTCCAACTCATGATTTACGGTGCCCGGGTTTTTCTGGTAAGGGGCGATTATAGTCAGGCATTTGACCTTTGTGAGACGGTTTCCCATCGTTTGGGCTGGTTCAACCGGAACACGGGCACGAACCCCTATACAAGGGAAGGAAAAAAAACCGTATCCTATGAGATCTGGGAACAGATGGGATATACCTGTCCGGATGTTGTGATGGTGTCCGTGGGCGACGGCAACATCATAAGTGGCGTTTACAAGGGATTTTACGACCTGTTCCAGGCAAAACTCATCACCCGGATTCCAAGGATAATAGGGGTTCAGTCAGAAAAGAGTGCCGCCATTTCCCATGCGTTTCACGGGGACGGAATCATCCGCAAAGTTAACGCCACCACCATTGCCGATTCAATATCAGCCTCCTTTCCCAGTGACGGTGAGGCCGCCCTCAATGCCGTTCAAAAATCAGGCGGCACCTTTGTGACCATCCCAGATGAAACCATTCTTGAAAGTATCCGCACCCTGGCACAGACAGAAGGCATTTTTGCCGAACCCTCCGGGGCCGCCTGTGTTGGAGCACTGCCGACCCTTCTGGATCAGGGAGGTTTAGATCCATGGGACCGGGTGTGCCTCATCGTTACGGGCAGTGGTCTCAAGGATATTGAGTCTGCTTTTAAGGTCACGGGAATGCCCCGAACCGTGGATCCAGAGCCGGAACAACTCATTGCAGCCTTAGAAAAGGAATAAAATGAAACTGCTCATCAAAAACGGCACCATCGTGGACGGCACCGGTGCGCCCGGTGTGCGGGCAAATCTTATGGTTTCCGGAACAAAGATAGAGGCCATGGGTGCCGTGGCCCCTTCGAGGGTTGACCGGACCATTGATGCCCAGGGAAAAATTGTCTGCCCCGGATTCATTGATACCCACAGCCACTCAGATCTTCAGATCCTGGTAGATCCTTTGGTGTTGCCAAAGATTCACCAGGGAATCACCACGGAGATTTTGGGCCAGGACGGCATTGCCATGGCCCCCCTTCCTTTGAAATATATTGAATCCTGGCGTAAAAACCTGGCTGGGCTCAGCGGGGAAACCAATGCCATTGACTGGAACTATGAGACAACATCCGGCTATCTTGACCTTCTGAAAACACAAGGCATTGCCCCCAATGCCGGATACCTGGTTCCCCACGGCAACCTGCGCATGGAAGCCATGGGGCTTTCCGACAAAAAGGCAAGCGCCCCGGATATGGAAGCCATGGAAAAGGTGCTCAACAGGGAGATGGATGCCGGTGCCCTGGGCATGTCCACGGGGCTCATCTATATCCCCTGCGCCTATGCCGACACAAGGGAGCTCATCGCACTTTGCAGGGTGGTGGCACAACGGGACGGTGTCTTTGTCATTCACCAGCGCAGCGAGGCCGATGGCATTATCGCCTCCATGGAAGAGGTGATTCGGATTGGCATGGAATCAGGGGTAAAAATCCATTTTTCCCACATGAAGGTGTGCGGCAAAAAGAATTGGGACAAACTGCCTGAAATCTTTAAAATGCTGGACACTGCCGCAGATAAAGGCCTTCGCATCTCCTTTGACCAATATCCCTATGTGGCCGGCAGCACCATGCTCGGGGCTATTCTTCCCCCCTGGGCCCATGACGGGGGGACGGAGCGACTTCTTGAACGTTTGGCCTCTCCATCCCACCGGGCTGCCATGATAAAAGAAATTTTGGACGACAAAGGGGATTGGGATAATTTTGTCTCGTTTGCGGGCTTGGCCGGCATTTTCATCACCAGCACTAAAACCGATAAAAACAGGGCTTTTATTGGTAAAAATCTGGTGGAAATAGGAAAAACCACCGGAAAAGATCCCCTTGAGGCAGCCCTTGACCTTCTCCTGGAGGAGGAAAATGCCGTGGGAATGGTGGACTTTTACGGCAAAGAAGAACATGTCAAGGCATTCATGCTTCGACCTGAGCAAAATGTCTGCACGGACGGCCTTCTGGGGGGAAAGCCCCACCCACGGGTCTATGGTGCCTTTCCCCGGGTGATCTCGGAATATGTAAAAAAACAGCCCCTGCTCACCATGGAGATGGCCATTCATAAGATGACGGGAAAACCGGCCAGCGTCTTTAATCTTAAGGACCGGGGAGTTCTGAAACCGGGAAATCAAGCTGATATCCTTATTTTTGATCCTGAAACCATATGTGACCGGGGAACCTATGAAGTGCCGGACCAATTTCCTGACGGTATATCCATGGTAATGGTCAATGGCACTATTGTTCTTGAAAACGACAGACCCACGGGAGCGTTGCCCGGCAAGGTATTAAGGCTGAATCAACAGGGCTGAATTCCTGCTTTTTTTTTATATGAAAGTCTCACCAATATGCTGGAATTAAAGGACTTTCGTTTTTCGTTGTGGCAGGTCTTTCTGCCATGTATGTTATATGAAAAGGCAGCCTCCAAGGCAACCTCAGCAGAGCCGCCCCCCCGATGGGCAATAGGAACCGGACAATTGAGCTGTCTACAGTTCCGGTCCGGGCCCATTGCCCGTCGGGGGGGCGGCGGTATAATACCATTTTCTATATTTGTTGTGTCCGGCAGGACATGCCCGTTTATATGAAAGTCTCACCAATATGCTGGAATTAAAGGACTTTCATTTTTCGTTGTGGCAGGTTTTTCTGCCATGTATGTTTTTATATGAAAGTCTCACCAATATACTGGAATTAAAGGACTTTCGTTTTTCGTTGTGGCAGGTCTTTCTGCCATGTATGTTTATATGAAAGTCTCACCAATACGCTGGAATTAAAGGACTTTCGTTTTTCGTTGTGGCAGGTCTTTCTGCCATGTATGTTATATGAAAGTCTCACCAATATGCTGGAATTAAAGGACTTTCGTTTTTCGTTGTGGCAGGTGGTTACTGCCATGTATGTTATACGGAGATTCTTCCAATGATCCAGTGGTTTTGGAAGGATATCAGACCACAGTATTTAATTTTTTACTTTTTAACCCAAGGACGGTGTGATGAAACAGTTTACAAAAACGCTATTGTTGTCGTTAGTTGGTTTGTGCATGGCAGGTGCTGCAGCTGCCGCGGATTCCTATACCATGAAATTTGCCTTCCAGTTTCCGGATAAAATCTACGAGGCAAATGAGGCCAGTTTTGCCAATGCATTCAAGACCCATCTTGAATCAACCTCCAATGGCCGCATCAAGGTCGAACTCTTTCCCGGCGGTGTTCTTGGCAAAGAGCGGGAAAACTTTGTCAATGTGCAGAACAATGTCATCCAGGCCACCCTCTCCTCCGTTGGGGGTATTGCACAGTTCTACAAAACCATTTCCGTGGTGGATATCCCCTTTGCCTTTAAAAATCACAATGTGGCCTGGCGTGTCTATGATGGCTGGTTTGGAGATGAAATCCGGGCCGACATCCTTGCCAAGACAGGCATCCGCTGCCTGGAAACCACGGAAACCGGCGGCTTCTTCGCCTTCACAAACAGCAAAAAGCCCGTTAAAACCCCTGCTGACATGGCCGGCCTCAAGTTCAGGACCATGGAAAACCCGGGCCACATAAAGATGATCTCTCTTTTGGGTGGTTCTGCTGTGCCCATTGCCTGGCTTGAACTCTACACCGCCCTTCAGACCGGTGTCATCGACGGACAGATGAATCCGCTGCCCACCATCCTCATTGCAAAATTGCAGGAGGTTCAGAAGTATGTGACCATCACCAACCATCTTTACGGTACAGACTGGTTCATGGTCAATGAGACCTGGTTTCAATCCCTCCCGGCAGATCTTCAGCAAAATGTCAAGGATGCCGCTGAAATCGCCAATGTAGCCGATCGCGGGGCCCAGCGTCTGCTGGACTCAATGGCCATCGGGCAGCTCAAGGATGCCGGCCTTGAAATCTATACCCCCACGGCCCAGGAGCGAAATATGTTCAAAGATAAGGTGCAAAAGAGCTATATTGAATGGCTGGGCAAGGAGGTGGATCCCACCTGGATTGATAAGTTCATGAAAGCCGTATCAGAGGCTGAAGCCATTTAGTGCTTGCCCCACCCAAACAACACAGAGCCAATCAACATCCCATTCAACGGTATGGGATGTTGATTGCCCAGGTACCTGTTTAACAATCCATGGCAATGATACAAGATCGGGACTTTTCAGGTGGAGATGACCCCCGGAAAGTCCCCATGGTTCCATACCCCCATGTATGCTCTGTTTCGTTTTTATGCATACCGAACCCGGACAAGCCAGAACCCAAAAGGCTTTTTGATTTTCTTGCCCAAACAACACGAAAATCAGAGATAAAAATCTAAAGAGACCTGATTCAAGATGAAAATCCATTTAATTCCCGAAACCCTGAGTTCTGTCATTGACAGGGCCATGGGCTACGCCTGCATCACCTTTGGCATGGTCATGACCGTCAGCACCCTGATTGGCATTGTTTTCAGGTATGTGATGATCAATCCCCTTCCCTGGACCGAAGAGCTGGCCCGGTACACAATGATCTGGATGGGACTTCTGGCCATCAGCATGGGGGTCAGGCGTGAATCCCACCTGGGCCTGAACCTTATTGTGAAGCTCCTGCCGGCCCTGGTTCAAACAGGGCTAAAAATGATCAGCCGGATTCTCATTGCCGGTTTCCTCTTTGTGCTGATGATTTACGGAACCAAAATGGCCATGAACGGGTTTCACCAGACCATGCCGGCCCTGCAGATTCCCATGGGCTTTGTATTGATTGCCGTCCCTCTTTCCGCAATGGTATCCCTGGTCCAGCTTGTGCTTATCACCCTCATTGATTTCACCGGAAGGGGGAAATAGTGCCTCTATTTATCGGCGTCTCATTTGCTGTTTTACTCATTATCGGGGTTCCCATCGGATTTTCCCTGGGAGTGACCTCGCTTCTGGCCATTTACAAGTCCAACATGCCCGTGCTGCTCAATATCTTGCCCCAGCGGTTCTTTGCCGGCATTGACATGTTCCCCATCATGGCCATGCCCTTTTTCATGATTGCCGGGGACCTGATGAACCGCTGTAAAATAACGGAAAGTCTCATTGAGTTCTCCAATGTGCTGGTGGGTCATATCCGTGGGGGGTTGGCCCACTCCAATATCCTTGCCAGCATCTTTTTTGCCGGCATTACAGGGGCTGCCGTGGCGGATTCTGCGGCCCTGGGGTCAACCCTGATCCCGGCCATGAAAAAAGACGGGTATGATGAAGATTTCAGTGCCGCCATCACGGCGGCATCCTCGGTCATCGGCCCCATTATTCCCCCCAGCACCATCATGGTCATCTACGGATCCATCATGGGGGTTTCCATTGCAGGACTTTTTGCCGCAGGGATCATTCCGGGCATTCTCATCGGCCTGTTTCTCATGGCCATGACCTATGTCATCGCTTTGAAGCGCAACTATCCCAAACGGGCGACCCGGGCAAGCTTTGATGAGATCTGGCGGGTGTTTAAAAAAAGTTTCCTGGCATTGGTCCTTCCCATCATCATCCTTGGCGGTATCCTGGGGGGCTTTTTCACCCCCACGGAAGCAGCGGCAGTGGCCGTTTTTTACGCCTTTTTCATTGGATTTTTTGTGACCCGCACCCTTAAGCTTTCCGACCTGCCCGACATCTTTCTCAATTGTGCCAAAAGTACGGGCATCATTTTTTTGCTCATGTCGGCCGCATCCATTTTAAGCTTTTTCCTGGCCAGTGAAAGAATCCCCGAACTTTTGGCCACGGCCATGATAGGGGTTTCCAAAAATCCCCTGATCATTCTATTTATGATCAACGTCATTCTGTTGATTGTGGGAATGTTCATGGATATCACTGCAGCCCTGCTCATCCTGGCACCTATTTTTCACCCCATTGCCGTTAAAATGGGAGTCCATCCCCTGCACTTTGCCATTATCATGGTGGTGGCACTGAACCTGGGACTGATGACACCTCCCCTGGGGGCCTGTCTTTTTGTGGTGTGCGGTATTACCAATTTAACCATTGAGCAGGTCAGCAAAGAGATTCTACCTTTTATCCTCATGGAGATAATTGTGCTGTTTCTCATCACCTTTCTGCCGGCTATTTCCATGTCCATCCCCAGGCTATTCGGATTAATATGATCATATCAAGGAATCCCAAATGAACGATATATTTATAGAGGATTGTCGACAGATGATCCAATGCCCCAGTGAATCAGGGCATGAAAAGGCGGCGGCAGATCTTGCCAAAACCGTCATGGAGAGGCTCGGGTATGACCGAGTCTGGATCGACAGGGTGGGTAATGTGCTGGGCCTGATCAAGGGAAAGGGGCCGGGCACCATCCTGCTGGAGGGACACCTGGACACCGTGGGAATTGGAAACAGGGACGACTGGCGATTTGATCCCCATGGGGCCATCATTGACAATGGCCGCATCTATGGCCGGGGCACCTCGGACATGAAATGCGCCCTCATGGCCATGATCTACGGTGCGGCAGACCTGATACCCCGGAAAGATGATCTCTGTGGAGATATTGTTGTGGCGGGCGTTGTCTGCGAAGAGGAGTTCGAAGGGGTGGCCCAGGGGGTGATCCTGGACCAGATAAAGCCGGATCTTGTGATCATTGGGGAGGCCAGCGAGCTTGCCGTCAAGATCGGCCAGCGGGGACGGGCAGAAGTGGTTGTGGTCACCCATGGAAAGAGTGCCCATTCGTCAAATCCCAGTGCCGGCATCAATGCCGTTAAAAAAATGACACGACTGCTTTTGGAAATCGAAGCCCTGACCCTTCCCAGTGACATATTTCTGGGATCTGCCATTATTGAGGTGACGGATATCCATTCCGAGCCATACCCCGGATCATCCGTTATCCCCTCCCTTTGCAGGGCAAGCCTTGACAGAAGGCTTCTTCCCGGAGAGACAGAAGCGTCGATTCTAAATCCCATCCGTGAAATCATCCAACGTCTTAAATCCAAAGACCCGGATTTTTCGGCAGAGGTCTTTCTTGCCAGGCCCAACAGGTCTGCTACACCGGTGAAACCATTCAAGCCAAACGCCTTTTCCCGGCCTGGCGGTTTTCCGCTGAGGAAGAATTCGTCAAAAAAGCCCTGTGCGCATTGGGAAACGCCGGCCTGGCCCAAAAGATCTCCTATTACAGTTTTTGCACGGATGGAAGCCAGAGTGCAGGCACCCGGAACATTCCCACCCTGGGTTTCGGACCTTCCAGGGAAAACCTTGCCCATGTGGTGGATGAGTATGTGGAGATCGACCAACTGAAAAAAGCCCGGACAGGATATGCTGCCATTGCCGCCATGGCCCTGACCTCTGAACAACACTAAGGAAAAAGACAACCATGCCCTTGCCTGAACAAGACCAGCAGATCAATCGTCTTCCCATGAGGGAAGAGGTGTATGAAAAACTCTTGACATGGATCATGGAAGGGAACCTTTATCCCGGAGAAAAGCTTGTGGACAAGGATCTTGCAGAAACCATGGGCGTCAGCAGGACCCCGGTGCGGGAGGCCTTGAGACGACTGGAAGACAAGGGACTTGTGGAGTCCTCTGCCAGCCGCTGGACCCGGGTTTCCAAGATTTCCCATGACGAGCCTGAAATGATCTACCCCCTCATCTGGACATTGGAAGAGCTGGCCGCCTCCATGGCCATGGGACATCTGACACCGGAGGATTATAAAGAGATGACACAGGCCAATGAGGCGTTAAAAATTGCCCTGGCAAAAAATGATCCGGTGGAGGCATCAAGGGCAGACGCAAGCTTTCATGGGGTGTATATCCGGAGATCCGGAAACTATCATCTTATCAATATTCTTGACGATTTAAAAATAAAGTACCGCCGTATGGAGATCAACTATTTTGCAAAAGATGCCGAAACCACAGCATCCCTTGAAGATCACACCCGAATCATAGGGGCATTTAAAGCCAATGATATTGCCCTGGCAACGAAAATCATACGGTCAAACTGGGAAAACAGCCTTAAAAGAAGGAACATACCATGATTGATTTAACCATAGATCCCAAAATTCTGGAAAAAAATATCGCCTATTGCCGGGAAAAAAAGATCTCCCTTCCCACCTATGAAATGATGAAACACCCTGAAACAATTCCCGCCAAAATCAAGGAACAGTTGAAAGGTATTGGCTTGTGGGATCTTCATTCGGCCAACCTTTTCAGGATTACCTGGAAAAATGAACAAAAGGATACCGGCGGGCAGTTCCATGGAGCCAACCACTTTATTCTCCCTCCGGCACTGACGGGATGCAGGGCCAATATCATCATGATGTCCGGCCGCTGGTTTCCCACGGGTGCCCACAAGGTGGGGGCCACTTATGGCTGTATTGTTCCGGGTCTTGTAACGGGACAGTTTGACCCCCAGAAAACAAAGGCCGTGTGGCCTTCCACCGGCAATTATTGCAGGGGGGGGGCCTATATTTCAGCGCTTCTGGCATGCAATGCCATTGCCATCCTTCCCGAGGAGATGTCAAGGGAGCGCTTTGATTGGCTGAATAAAATAGCCGGTCAGGTGATTGCCACCCCGGGATGTGAGTCCAATGTCAAAGAGATCTTTGACAAATGCTGGGAACTGAGAAAATCAGGGGAGGATCTGCAGATTTTCAACCAGTTTGATGAAATGGGAAATCCCATGTGGCATTATGCCGTGACGGGCAATGCCATTGAAGAGACCCTGGGCAGCCATCTTACGGGTAACAAACGCTTGGCCGGTTACATCTCATCCTCCGGTTCCGGAGGCACCCTGGCCGCAGGATATTATTTGAAAAAAAGATTTCCAGGTGTAAAAATCGCCGCTGCCGAAGCCCTTCAATGCCCCACCCTTCTCCAAAACGGATTTGGCGGCCATCGCATTGAGGGCATTGGGGACAAACACATCCCCTGGGTCCACGACTGCAAAGACACGGATTTTGTCATTGCCGTGGATGATGAAGTTCCCATGAGACTGCTGCGCCTGTTCAATGAGGCAAAGGGAAGAGAAAGCCTTGTCAAGAACGGTGTTGACCCTGATCTTGTAAACCGCTTGGACCTTCTGGGAATATCCGGTATTGGCAACATGGTTGCAGCCATTAAATTTGCAAAATACAATGAGCTCACGGAAGATGACTATGTAGTGAGCATTGCCACGGATTCCATGCAGCTCTATGGATCAAGGATTGATGAACTTACCCGGGACAGAGGCGTCTATTCCAATGCCAATGCTCAGCGGGATATCGAGCTTGTGAACGCCATCACCATGGATCATATGAAGGAACTGACCTATTACGACAAAAAAGCCATCCATAATCTAAAATATTACACCTGGATTGAACAGCAGGGTAAATCCGTGGAAGAGCTTAACCGTCAATGGTATGACCACGATAATTACTGGAACAGCACCTTTGACCAGGTTGAAGCCATTGATAAGCTCATAACCGAGTTCAATGAAAGGGTCGGCCTTGTTTAGCGAGCCTGTTTACAAGATCTGCCACCCTGGTGATCAAGCAGGCTTCAGGCTTTATGTGATGTTTCCAGGATAAGAGGATCTTATCGGAAAGCCCCTTGATACTGAAGACATAAACAGAAAGGAAAAAATACATGGACTACCAACGCCTCCTGGCAAGCCGAACCCGGCTCATGCAAGCCAACGCCATACGTGAAATTCTCAAGGTGGTATCCGATCCCGGCATCATCTCCCTGGCCGGCGGCATTCCGTCTCCGGACAGCTTTCCCATGGCGATCTTTGAAGAACTCACTGCCCGGGTGATTTCAACCCACGGCTCCCAAGCCTTTCAATACGACCTCACCGAAGGGTTCATGCCCTTAAGGGAACAGGTGGCAGCCCTCCTGAAAGGCCGTGGCATTGCCGTCACCCCCGAAGCCGTGAACATCACCTCAGGCTCCCAGGGGGTTCTGGATGCCGTGGCCAAACTCCTGATCGGTAAAGGAGACAAGATCGCCCTGGAATCCCCCACCTATTTAGGGGCCATCTCCGCCTTCAACCCCTACGAACCCTCTTACATTGCCATGGAGACCGACGATCAGGGACTGATACCGGAATCCCTGGAGCTGACCCTGAAAACCCATGACATCAAGTTCATCTATCTTGTGCCCACCTTTCAGAATCCCACAGGTAGAAGCCTGCCCCTGGAACGGCGCAGGGAAATCGCCCGAATCATCCAGGTCCACAACGCCCTGCTCATTGAGGACGACCCCTATTCAGCCCTGCGGTATGCAGGCCAGGACCTGCCCCCCATAAAAACCATGGCCCCGGACCATGTCATCTACATCTCCACCCTGTCCAAGGTCTTTGCTCCGGGGCTGCGCATCGGGTTCTACGCTGCCCCGGAATTCTTGCGGCAGTGGCTGGTACTGGTAAAACAGGGCGTGGATCTCCATACCTCCACCTTCAACCAGGCCCTGGCCGCGGAATACCTGGCCGGCGGCTATCTCTCAACCCAGCTACCCAAAATTATCAACCTGTACAAACCCAGACAGAAGGCCATGATGAATGCCCTGTCCCGGCACCTGCCACAAGATTTCAAGGTCTCTCCGTCCGAAGGGGGTATGTTCCTCTGGGTCACCGGACCCAAGGGACTTGACGGCCTGGCCCTTTACCAAAAGGCCATTGAAAACGGGGTGGCATTCGTGCCGGGCAAGTTCTTCTACACAGACCCGGACCAGGGCGGAGAGACCATGCGCCTCAACTATACCATGGCAGACGTGCCCACCCTGGAGCGGGCCGTTGAAAAGCTGGGCCAGGCCATCGGGCAGATGCCCAAAATCAAACCGTTTTTTTCTTCAGCCGGGCAAAGGCGGCATCCACCTCGTTCTGCACGTCCCGACGCTCTTCCTCAGACAGATGCTTGAACCGTCCCTGAAGTGAGAGATAGGCCTCCACAGGGGTATCGCCCTGCTCATTCAAGGTGTAGGTGATGCTGTCATCCACCTCATACAGGGGAAAAATATTGCACCGTGTGGCCATGCGGGCGATCTTTACGGCATATTCCGACGGTGCCCCCCACCCTGTGGTGCAGGTGGCATACACATGGATGAACCGGGTACCGCCCTTGAGGTCCCGGGCCTTTTTGAATTTCCGGACCAGATCCTCGGGATAGGCAATGTTGGCCGTGGCGGCATAGGGGATGCCGTGGGCCACCATGATCTCCAGAAGATTTTTCTTCCGGGTCTTTTTCCATCCCTGGCCCGGTGTGGTGGTGGTGCGGGAGCCGTAAGGGGTGGCGGAGCTTCGCTGGACCCCGGTGTTCATGTAGGCTTCATTGTCATAACAGACAAAAATGATATCGTCATTGCGCTCCGCCGCTCCGGACAGGGACTGGATACCGATGTCAAAGCTGCCGCCGTCTCCGGCCCAGGCCACCACGGTGGTGTTGGTATCACCCTTCATGTTCAGGCCCGCCCGCACCCCGCTTGCCGTTACTGCTGCCGATGGAAAGGCGGTGTGGAGGATGGGTACCTTTAAAGAAGAGATGGGATAGGGACCGGCAATGATGGCCCAGCAGCAGGCGGGAATCACCAGAACGGTCTCCGGTCCCAGGGCCTTCAGGGCAAGATTCATGGCGATGCTGGCACCGCAGCCGGGGCAGCTCATATTACCGGGTTCGGCAAGGTCGATGTCGGGTATATCGATATTACGCATGGGTAAAGCTCCTTTATTCATCTCCACGGGGGGTAAGACCGATCCATTCACACGGGGCCGGGGGACGGTCCTGTTGGCGGGTCCGGTCATGGACTTCACGGATGGTGTCCGGTGTGATGTCCCGTCCCCCCAGTCCGGCAATGTAGTTGAAAACCACCGGTCCATTGGTCAGGGGCTGAAGGGCCGCCTTGATCTCCTGGGCAAATATGCCGCCGGCACCAAAGGAAAAATTACGGTCCAGCACCGCCACCTTACGGACGTTGTGCAAGGCATTGCGGACGGCCTCGGCAGGAAAGGGACGGAAGGTTTTCAGCTTGAGCAGCCCAAAGGGTTTCTCTCCTTTTTCAGCCATCTCCTTGCGCACATGGCGGGCCGTGCTGGTGGCAGACCCTGTGGTGACCAGCACCACCTCGGCGTCATCACACTCCACGGCCTCGATCATGCCGTAACGGCGCTGAAACACCGCCCCGAACTCATCTTCCACCCGGTTATAAATGTCAAGGGTGTGGTTCATGGCCTGGTGAATACTTTCCCGCATCTCCATGTAAACGGCAGGGGGCGCCATCTGAAACAGGGCCGCAGGATTTTTTAGGTCCAGGGCCACCCGGGGAACATAGGCCGGCAGGAATTGATCGGCATCTTCCCGGGAAGGAATATCCACCGGCTCATAGGTATGGGAGACAAAAAATGCATCAATGACCACCATCACCGGCAGGTTCACCAATTCGGCCAGACGAAAGGCGAACAAGGTGGTGTCCAGGGCCTCCTGACCGTTTTCACAATAGAGTTGAATCCAGCCCGTATCCCGCTGGGCCAGGGAGTCGCTCTGATCCATCCAGATATTCCAGCCCGGCCCCAATGCCCGGTTCACCTCCCCCAATACAATGGGCAGACGGGCACCGGCGGCCCAGTGCAGCATCTCGTGCATCAGGGCAAGGCCGTGGGATGAGGTGGCCGTGAAGGTGCGCACCCCGATGGCTGCAGCCCCCACCACAGCAGCCATGGCAGAGTGCTCGCTCTCCACAGGAATGAAGGTGGCATCCATCTCCCCACTGGCGCAGTACTCGGATATGGCTTCGATGATATGGGTCTGGGGGGTGATGGGATAGCCTGAGACCACCTGGACCCGGGCCAGTTTTACCGCTTCGGAAATAGCATGGCTGCCTTCAATTACCTGTTTCATTTCTCCTCCTCCATGGTGATGGCATTGCGGGGACATTCAATGGAACAGACACCGCATCCCTTGCAGTAATCCAGATCAATCTCTTTCCCGCCGTTACACCGCGAAACAGCATTCTCCGGACAGAAAATCCGGCAATTGCCGCACTCGTTGCAAAACCCGCACTGGTAACAGCGCATCACCTCGGTAAGGGCCAGGTCCGGGGTAAAGGTCTTTTCCACCTCATCAAAGGTGGTGACGGCCACCGCCGGCAACTCCCGGCCAGGGGCGGTCCGGGGTTCATGGGGAAAGTAATCGGTATTGATGTTCTGGGCGGCCACCACCTGGTCATGGACCAATGCCCGGGGACCGTTGCCATAACGCTCCATGGAAAGGGCCTCTCCATTCCCCACCCGGCAGGCGGCAAGGGCGTGTTCCACGGCTTCAGGGCCCTCCTTGAAAAGCGTGCACAAAGCCATGGCTCCTGCCTTGCCCGAAGCAATGGCATGGGTGACGCTCTGAACGGGGTTGACCACATCGCCGCCGTACACCACAGGGCAGTTCTCAAGCGCCATGGAAATCTGGGGAAAAACCCCCTGCCCCGCCGGCTGCCAGACCTCATGGCAGGCCGCACCAATACCGCTATAAACGCCTGCTACGTAAAGCATCCGGCCTTCCCCTTCCACCGGTACCACCCGGGTGCGACCTTGGCTATCTGTGGCCGTATCACCGGTGGCAGGGGTCATGGCCACCAGCTCCAGGGTCAGCTGGTCTCCCTCTTTCCGAACGGAAACCGGGGACAGAAGCGCCATGATCTCAATGCCTTCGGCCAGGGTCTCTTCAATCTCCTCCCCAAAGGCGGGCATGTCCTGTTGCCGACGGCGGTACACAATAACAGGATCTGCCCCGGACCGTTTCAGGGTCCGGGCCACATCAATGGCGGTATTGCCGCCGCCGATGACGGCCACCCGTCCCTTCACACAAGGGGTCTGTCCGGCCTGCACGCTCTTAAGGAATGCCAGGCCGTCCTGCACAAGATCTTCCCCGGGAATGCCCAGGGTCAGGGGCACCGAAAGTCCGGGTCCGGCAAAAACGGCGTCAAATTCGGTTTGAAGCCGGGAGAACAGGGCCGGATCCACCGGACAGTTGTATTCAATCTCCACCCCCAGCTCCAGAATCCGCTTGATTTCGTAATTCAGGACGTTACGGGGCAGCCGATGGCCGGGAATGCCCCACTGCATGATGCCCCCCGGACGGTCCGTAGATTCAAATATTTTGCTTTTTATGCCCAGCAGAGCCAGAAAGTAGGCGGCAGAGAGGCCGGCCGGGCCAGCCCCGACAATGGCCACCCTTTTGTCCAGGTACCGGTCAGGGGGAGTGATGGGAAATTCCTCCGATATGGCCATGTCCCCCACAAACCGCTCCAGACAGTGGATAGCCACGGGTTGATCCTGATCGTTGCGATTGCAGGCCGACTCACAGGTATGAAAACAGACCCGTCCACAGGTGGCGGGAAAGGGATTTTCAGTGATCAGTGTGTTAAAGGCCTGTTGCACATTGCCCATGGAAAGATGCATGGCCACCTGGGGAATATAATTTCCCGCAGGACAGGCAACACTGCATGGCGCATTTTTATTCCGGTATATGGGCCTGGCAAACCGCCATGAACCGGTCTTATTAATGCGTGAACTCTTATTGGATTGAGAAATATACAGAGATACGGTGTTTTTCAACCGTTCAATGGGTATGTCAGGGGTGGGAATTGTCTGGGAATCCATGCTACCTCCCTTATGTTAAATCAGCTTCACGGCACCATGGGCCTGAACGGCCGCCGCCACATTGCTGGATTGCTTCACCGGAACTTCCTTTAAAATCGCCTTTTCAATGTATTTCATTTCAGGCATCTCCATTACCCGGGAAAAGGCCCCCAGCATGGCCGTGTTAATGATGGGGCGGGTCCGGGAACCCAAACCGTTATCAAAGGCAATGGCTGCGGCATCCACCACTGCCACCCGGAAATCTTTAAAGGGGGTCATATCCGCCGGGGGATGGGAGGCATTGATGAGGATCAGGCCACCTTTTTTCAGCCCCCGGGTCACATCAATGGCCGTTAACAGTTTGCTGTCCATGATCACCAGGTGATCCGGTGTGTACACGTTGCTGCGCACAAGAATCTTCTCTTTGGAAACCCTGAGAAAGGCCTCCACCGGTGCACCGCGACGTTCCACCCCGAACAGGGGAAAGGTCTGCACCTGATAACCTGAATCAAAAATGGCCTTTGCCAAGGTAATGGAGGCCAGGACCGTTCCCTGTCCTCCCCGACCGTGGAATCGAATTTCAATCATATGGATTTCTCCTGCCCGAATTCAGATGCGGATACCTGTGAGGCCACAATATCATCAATGGCCACCGGTATACTTTTTTTGATAAGACTAAACTTGTTTAGTTTTATCGAATATGAATATGAGGTAACATGCCGGCTGTCAAGGAAAATCCATCACTGAGATTCATTTAAATTCTGAAGAAAAAACAGCGGGGCTTTTTTCCGTTCTTTACAATCCCCATTCATATTTTGCACACATTATTTTTGTAGGTTTTTTTTATATAAAAGTCTCACCAATATGCTGGAATTAAAGGACTTTCGTTTTTCGTTGTGGCAGGTTTTTCTGCCATGTATGTTTTATATGAAAGTCTCACCAATATGCTGGAATTAGAGGACTTTCGTTTTTCGTTGTGGCAGGTTTTTCTGCCATGTAAGTTTATATGAAAGTCTCACCAATATGCTGGAATTAGAGGACTTTCGTTTTTCGTTGTGGCAGGTTTTTCTGCCATGTAAGTTATATGAAAGTCTCACCAATGTGCTGGAATTAAAGGACTTTCGTTTTTCGTTGTGGCAGGTCTTTCTGCCATGTATGTTATATAAAAAGGCAGCCTCCAAGGCAACCTCAGCAGAGCCGCCCCCCCGATGGGCAATAGGAACCGGACAATTGAGCTGTCTACAGTTCCGGTCCGGGCCCATTGCCCGTCGGGGGGGCGGCGGTATAATACCATTTTCTATATTTGTTGTGTCCGGCAGGGCATGGGGGTTTATATGAAAGTCTCACCAATATGCTGGAATTAAAGGACTTTCGTTTTTCGTTGTGGGCAGACCCAGATTTTTACCGGACCACCGCCACCACGGCATCTGTCAGTGTTTTCAGTTCCTCATCTTTAATGATAAAAGGCGGCATCACATACACGAGTCTGCCAAAGGGTCTGATCCAGACCCCCTTTTCCACAAACCGGAGCTGGATCTCTGCCATATTGACCGGCTCTTTGAGTTCCACGACACCGATGGCACCGAGTACCCTGACATCGTGCACATTTGGCATCTCCCTGCAAGGTGCCAGCCCTTTTCTTAACCGGGTTTCAATGTTTCCGATCATTTTTTTGAGATCGTAGGACAAAACAAGGTCAAGACTGGCCGCTGCAACAGCGCAGGCCAGAGGATTTCCCATAAAGGTCGGTCCGTGCATAAAGACATTTTTGCCCCTGTTTGAAATGACGTCACTGACATGCCGGGTGGTAAGGGTGGCGGCAAGTGTCACATAGCCCCCGGTCAGGGCCTTTCCAAGGCAGATGATATCGGGAGTCACACCGGACAGATCCGCTGCAAACATATGTCCTGTCCTTCCGAATCCCGTTGCGATTTCATCGAATATCAGCAAGATGCCCTGGTCATCACATAGTTTTCTCACCTGTTTCAGGTAGTCGGGGGAATAGAACCACATGCCGCCGGCCCCCTGAACCACAGGTTCCAGTATGACCGCTGCAATCTCATTGTGATGATCTTCCATCAAGTTTTTAAAGCTTGTGATATCGCTGTCGCACCAGGGTGCCCCATAGGGGATCTGGGGTCTCTCAGCAAAGAGATGCTTTGCCAGAATGCCGGAAAACATGCCATGCATGCCGTTTACAGGATCACATACGGACATGGCACCAAAGGTGTCGCCATGGTACCCTGACTTGATGGTCAAAAGCCGGTTCCTTTCAGGGTGTCCCTTGGTAAACCAGTACTGGAGGGCCATTTTAATGGCCACTTCAACAGCCACAGAACCGGAGTCACAGAAAAATACCTGCTGCAACGGGGCAGGTGTCATTTTGACCAGCCGTTTACCCAGTTCCACTGCCGGTTTATGGGTGATGCCACCAAACATCACATGGGAGAAGGTATCGATCTGCCGGTGGGCGGCCGCGTTCAGTACGGGGTGGTTGTACCCGTGAATGGCCGCCCACCACGAGGACATGCCGTCGATGAGGGTTTTGCCGTTTCTCAATGTCAAGGTGACACCGGATGCCCCTGTAACCTCGTATACGGGGAGCGGATTGATGGTGGAGGTATAGGGATGCCACAGGTGTCTTTTGTCAAATTCCATCATAGATGAGCCTGTTGATTTAATGCAGATTAGTGGTTCATGGGTACAATATGATGTAGTCCAAGGCTATGAAATACCATACATATTGGAATACATTTTTCAAAAATCGACTAAATCAACAGCCTCATAGATGAACATCGCCGGATAAAATGCGATGAAGGGTGCCGTCCCTGTCCTTTAAAATCAAAAACCCCTCCCCATCCACATCAAGGACCATGCCCATGACTTTACGGTTCACCATGCTCACGGCAACCTCTTTTCCGATGATGCCGGAGAGGGCCTTCCACTGCTTCATGACACCCTCAAAATCACCTTCGAGCATTGTCCTGTAATATTGCTCGAAATTTTTTAAAAAGGCCTGGATCAGCTTTCTGCGGGACCATATTTTTCCCGTTTCTGCATGGATGGAAGTGGCAAGTGGTCTGATCTCACGGGGAAAATCAATGACGTCCGTATTGACATTCAGCCCCATCCCCACAATCACATGATTGACCACATCCATATCTGCAGAGAGTTCCGTGAGAATCCCGGCTACCTTTTTCTGGTTTACAAGAATGTCGTTGGGCCATTTTATGGTGGGCAGGATGCCTGTCTGGGAAATGAGGGTTTCAGCAACGGCAACGGCTGTCATCAGGGTTATTCTGGCGGCCTTCATCGGTGCCAGACGCGGCCTCAGGACAATGGATAAAAAAATGCCCTGCCCCTGGGATGAAAACCATGTCCTGCCCAGCCTGCCGCGCCCTGAAAGCTGGTTGTCCGCAATGACAAGGGTCCCTTCCTCTGCCCCCCCATCTGCAAGGCGTTTCGCTTCAATATTGGTGGAGCCGGTTTCTTTGAACCAGACAATCTCCTTTTTGCCCATGACATCTGTCAACAGCCCGTCCCTGATCTCATCGGGGCTCACCACGTCGCTGCCGGCCGACAACCGGTATCCCTTATGGGGTGCGGAAACGATATCATACCCATGTAATCTCAGGTTTTTCACATGCTTTGACACGGCATTCCTGCTGATATCGAGTTTTTTCCCAATGGCCTCTCCGGAAATCCAGGACCCTTCATTGTTTTTTAACAACAACAGCAATCTATCCCGGGTATTCATTGCATTCTTCCCCTTTGAACCCTGCCTTAACTGAAAAAAAGCGTCTTCCTCCTATGCCCTGGGATAGGCCAACTTACCCAAGACCCTTTATCTGACGGAACAAAGAGGCTATCACAGGGTAACAACTTTGACCAGGTTTCTTGAAATTTTCGATCCTGCCGATGACACCGGTCACGGGAATACCGGAAAAAAGTGCCACAGCCTCCATGTTCTCCTCAACCATCTCATCAGGGACAGGGGTGCTGCCGCCGTCCATAAAAACGATCCCCCCGGGTTCGATCCCCCTGCTGCGTAAAGATTCAATGGTCATGAGCGTATGATTGATGGTGCCAAGCCCTGCCCTTGCCGCAATGACCGTCTTAAAACCGGACATCTCAATGAAATCGAGCATCGTGACCTCTTCGGTCAATGGTACATAGAGCCCCCCTGCCCCTTCCATAATCACATGGGTGTATGGGGCCCCCTTTTCCTTTACCTTTCTTAAGGTATATTCCACATCGATGCGCATGCCCATATCACGGGCAGCAAAAAAAGGAGCTTTGGGGGTTTCAAGGCAGTTGATGACGGCACCTGCCCCATTGATACCCTTCAGGGCCTCGATATTCCGGAAGACAAAACCGGCATCGCTTGAGGGCTCATCCCCATGCTTGCATCCTGTTTGAAAAGGTTTCAGGTAAAAGGGTCTTTTTCCCCTCTGTATGAGGTACTGCATCATGAGCAGGGAGAGAACGGTCTTGCCGGCATCTGTATCTGTTCCGGTAACGGCTATCCGGATTGTCTGCATGCAGCCTCCGCCTGTTTTAAAGCGTCCATGAAAAAAGCGACATCGTTTTCATCGTGGTCTGCTGTCATTCCCAGTCGCAATATGGCTTTTCCTGCCGGAACCGTGGGATACCGTGCGGAAAAGGCCAGGACACCGCGGTTTAAAAGTTCTTTGGATATGGCACTGGCCAATGCTTCGTTTCCAATTTCCACGGCAATGATATGGGCATCTCCATGGGCACTGAAACCGTTTTTCGCCAACGCCTCCCGCATAAAGGCGCTCATCCCTTTGAGGGTTTCGCGCTTTTCATCACTGGATGCGACAAGACCCAAAATATCCACGGCAGATGCGGCATGGGCTTCGGGAAGGGTGGTCGTGTAAATCAGCGGGGAGGCAAAGTTAAAAAGGTATTCACGAACGATTTCCGGAAGAAGCACAAAGGCCCCAAAAAGCCCGATGGCCTTTCCAAAGGTGCCCAGGGCGATATCGGCAGCACCGCCGGCAATGCCCCGTCCACCAGGGCCCAATGCGCCAAAGGCATGGGCCTCATCCACAATGCCGAAAAAGCCCGATGCCTGTTTTATCTCCCTATACCTCTCCACATCGAGAAGATCACCGTCCATACTGAACAAGGACTCGGTGACAACTGCTGCCTGGGAAATGCCATCCGGTCGCCCATGAAAATGGCCCATGCGTTTTTTTAGGTGAGAAAGGCAATTATGCCGATACCCCTTTAACGTCGCCTTGGATATGGCCATGCCTTTAACACAGCTTGCATGGACGTGTTTATCAAAGAAGACAATATCCTCCGTCCCAAAAAGCGTGGACAATACAGCGAGATTGGCCTGATAGCCGCTGGGGAAAAAGATGGCAGATTCATATCCAAAGTAATTGGCATAGGTTCTTTCTGCATGGCCGATCTCTGAATAGTTGCCCGCCACAAGCCGGGAGGAGGAGGATGATGCGGATCGTTTTCCAAAGTGCCGGCCAACCGTGTCTGCAAGGGACTT
This sequence comes from uncultured Desulfobacterium sp., assembly GCA_963668575.2. Classification (GTDB taxonomy): domain Bacteria; phylum Desulfobacterota; class Desulfobacteria; order Desulfobacterales; family Desulfobacteraceae; genus Desulfocicer. The sequence goes on from OY764894.2 coordinate 5,606,955, forward strand.
GGACGATCCAATGCCCAGATAGTCATTGGAAGCGAAACTGAGCAGTTTCTCTGTTTTGTGGTAGACATATTTTCCCTCCCGCCGCTCTATTTCAGGGGGATTTCTGTAAAGGCCTTCCTTTTTTTGCACATCGAGTCTGCGCTTATAAATTTCGATAAACACGGTTGTTTCTTCCTTCCCTCAAAGTTGCAGGCGCCATTTCCGGATATGCAAGACAGAACATATTTCACTGCAAAAGGATTTTAAGGCCGGCCCTGCCCCCACACCCTTTTAAATCGTCTTCTGTAATACGCTTTCAATCTATCGGCCCTGAAGAGATCATCGTAGGGCCTGACAGATATGAGAACGGCGCCCCTGTTCACCGGGGTTCCAGCGCATGCCATGGATAATGCATAGGAAAAGGTCGTATCTGTCCTGGCCACCAGTTCACCGGCGATATCATGGCGCACCCCCGGAATCAGCGCCTGATATTCATCAAATGCCTTGACCTTCAGGAGAAAGGCATGTTTGTCAAAATCGCATAAATACCGCACATGCATGGCTGCCGTCTGGGCAAGTGCCTCAAGTCCCATAAAGCCTGCCGCACGGTCAAACCGCACCCATGCCCCAAGGCGAGTGTCACCCATTTCCCGAAACCCGTGGGGAAAGGCAAATCCATCAAGCCCGGTATGGACATGGAGGGTCTCTACTGCCATCTTTTCACCACCAGGGCTGCATTCTGGCCGCCGAATCCGAAATTCTCAAGGAGCACATGCTGGACATCGGTTCTGACAAAGGCCCTGACAAAATTGAGATCCGCCACCGGCTCTTCAAGATTTCTTATGGGAGGCAACACCCCATGTTTCATCAATGTCAGGACCATGGCAAGCTCTGCGGCCCCACATGCCGCAGACAGATGCCCGAACCAGGATTTAAGGGCAATGATATGGGGGCAGGCACCATGAAAGACCCGGCTGAACAGGCTGGCCTCCATTTGATCGTTGCGCTGGGTAGCGGTTCCGTGGGCGGAAATGACATCCACATCAGACACTTCCATTTCGGCCTGGTCCAATGCCCGGGTCATGGCCTTCTCCGTCCAGATGCCTGAAGGATCAGGTGCCGTCATACTCCCGGCATCCAAAGAGGCACCATATCCTCTTATCTCGCACCATATTGAGGCACCGCGTCTTTGGGCATGGCCCAACTCCTCGAGCACAAAAAACCCCCCGCCCTCACCCGAAGAAAATCCCATCCTGGACCTGTCAAAGGGTCTCATGCATCTGCCCGGATCTTCGCCGCCGGCGTTCAGGGCGCCTGCCATCCTGTAAGCCATGGCCGCACCGGGATTGATCCTGGAATCACCGCCCCCGGCAAGGGCCACATCCAGGTGACCGTCTCTAATCCTGCGAAAGGCTTCACCAATGGCCTGCAAAGCGGTGGCGCAGGCATTGCTGATGGTCAGGTTCTCCCCATGTATGCCGGTCAGCCCCGCAATCACGGAAGCTGCTGTATTGGGAAGGAACCTCAACAGCCAAAGGGCACGCAATCCCTTTGTGCGGATCTCACCGTCCTGGATGGTCCCCATTTCGTTTCCCAGATCCATATTGGGACCCACACCGCAGAAGAGCCCTGCTCCGGCGAGCATGTCCGGAACAAGGCCGGACTGCTTTACGGCTTTTACGGCAGAGGCCACGGCAAATGCCGCCCCCCTGTTCAGATATCTTGCGTTTTTACAGGGTCCTACATGGGCCTTTAGATTGAATTCAGACACTTCGGCTACACACAGGGCCCTGTCATAGGATGCCCGCCCAAATACCGTTCTGTTTTGCATGAAGGAGGCCATCACAGTATCTGGGTCCGATCCCATGGGCGTTATGAACCCCATGGAGGTCACCACGACACGTCTTTTCATCTCAGATTGTCCTGTAAATCGTCTCAAAGGGCTTACGGGGTGTTTTTTCAGGCTCCTCATCAGGAAAGCCGCAGGTAAGAAAACATTGCAACACCATGCCGTCCGGTTCCGGCAGTTCAAGGGCTTTTCCCATAAATAGAAACGGAGCGGTGAGCACACAGGTGCCCAATCCCAGAGACTGTGCCTTGAGGATAAAGGCCATGACCGACATGCCAGTGGCTATGTCAAGTTCCGTGCCCGGGCCATGGGGGGAAAAACCGGCCGGCATCCCATGCACATCACCAGCCGCAACAAGGTTATTATTACTGCTGCTGTGGCGGCGGCGGCTGTTGTTGCTGGTGTCCGTACCGGCAGCAGCCAAAGCCGAAAGTTGCTGGAAATCAACGCCTGCCTGGATCAATTTTCCGTAAAACCCGGATTCCCGGACACGGCAGACGCAGAACAGATCGGGCACATCCAGCATGAACTGCGAAAACCGCCAATAATATCTGACAATGGTCCCGGCTCTTTTGGGCCTGTCCGCCGATTCGGCCAGTTTCCGTAAGCGCTGGTATCCTGCCTCCATATCCCTGCGGAGACCATCCCTTACGCGGCTGCAAATCAGATGATAATATCGCACCGGCTGGGAATTGGACGGAGAAGGGGCTGTCATGGCGTTTTCCACAAGGGTACGCACAATCTCCTGGGGCAATCTTTTATCCTTGTACCGTCGGATACTGCATCTTTTTTTCAAAAGGTCATCCACCAACATCATGACCCCATTTAAGATGAAACTTTCAGGTGAAAATCAACATAGGCGACCAGGTCTTTAATTTTCAAGACCGGCCCCTCGTCCAGATCTTCCATGATATGGAATATGCGTTGTTTCTCCAGATGGGGAATTCTTTCTGCAAGATGGGATGCCGCATCTTTATCCCGCTCCTCTGCCTCCTTGATATAATATCTCAGATGTTTCAAAAACAGATCATCGTCTTTTACACTGATCTCAAATTCCTCTGAAACTTCAAGGGCCAGCTCCAGAAGATCAATGGATTCCGCATCCAGCTCCCGAACGACATAGGTTTCCATCCCTATTTCATCGGAATCACAATCCAGTATCTCACACATCACTTCTCTTATTTTTTCAAATGTACCCATCACCATCCCACTATTCCGGTTTTCCCGATGACAACCCGCCATCCATTACCACATGACCGGCATTAAACCTGTGCGCACTCTTTGATAGAAAAAAAAGAATCGTTTCACAGAGCGCCTTTTTCTCTATCACCCATGGGACCTGCCGCTTTTCAAGAAATCGCGCCCCCCTGCCGCTGTCAATATATCCCGGCCGAATGGCAAAGGTGGTCACCCCGCGGCGACCCAGTTCAATACCGATATTCTTGTACAGGGCCTCGCCTGCCAGCTTCGAAGCCGCATAAAACCCCTGTCCCTGGGCAGGATAGTCTGCTGCCACTGAGGAGATGAATATCATGCGCCCGAATTTTTGTTTCAGCATCCTACGGGACAAAAAGCGTATCAACGCTGCCCGGGCCGTAAGATTACAGGCCATGTATTCGGAAACCCGTGAAGTATCCGAAGCCGCCACCATGGACTCGTAATCACTCTGGTACAGATCCACCAGATAGTCAGGGCAGGTCTCCATGGCAGCGGTAAAAGCGTTGACAGACGAGATTTTGGAAAAATCCATCACTGTGGTATCATATTTTCCGGAATGCCCATGAAGGCTGTCTGCAATCCGTTGCCTCTTTTTTTCATTTCTGGCCACAAGCACAGGGAACAGCCCCGCATCCATGACAAGCTTGGCAAGAGACAATCCCACATCGCTGTTTCCCCCTGTGACCAGAACATTTTTCCCGGTAAAATCAAGTTTCATAGCAAGAGGTTTCCTGTAACAACGGTCCCGACCCTGTCCGAAAGACGACAGGCGACAACATCCTCTTTTTTTGAGAGTGTGTATGGATAAGACCCCGGAGCGATGAACCGTCTGAACCGGAACCCCTGGACCGACATCAACCCGGCATCCACACCCATATGTTTATGAACGGCCAGATGAAAGGCATGGATAATCACACTTCCGGGAACCACAGGGTTTCCGGGAAAATGGTCGGCGTATATGCCCTCCCCAGGATCAAAGAAAAATTTTCCTGAGATCATCCCTTCCCGCCTTTGACAGCAACAAGGCCGTTATCTTCAAAGACCTGCATCATTGCCCTGTCTGTTTTGATATGCCGTCCCTTTGTGGTGAGGTAATCGCCACTCATCAGGGCATTGGCACCGGCAAGAAAAATCCATGACTGAAAATCCTGCAGGGTGATCTCCCTGCCGCCGCAGATGGTGATGTTTTTATCCGGATTGATGAACCGAAACAGGGCAATGCTCTTTAACGCATCAAAGGGACTTACAAGATCGGAATCCGCCAGCCGTGTGCCTGGAATGGGATTTAGAAAATTGATGGGAATGGTATCCACCTCAAGGGATCTCAACGTTTCTGCAAGCTCCACCCGTTGCGCCCAGCTCTCTCCCAGCCCGAGAATGCCGCCACTGCACACGGTAAAACCGACTTCTTTTGCAATTTCAACCGTTTGGATGTCCTGACTGTACGCATGGGTTGTACAGATTTTATCAAAATGAGATGCAGCTGTTTCCAGGTTGTGGTGGTAATTTCCAACCCCTGCCCTTCTCAGCTGTCGGCCCACCTCTTTTGTCAACGCTCCCAGTGAGACACACACATTCAGGCCGGTTTTTTCCCTGATCTCTTCCGCGGTCCTGCAGATGTTTTCAAGGTCACTGCCCCCGGGGGAAAACCCACTGGTCACCATGGAAAAATGGGTGGCGCCCGCAGCTTCCATGCGAAGCGCTTTTTCCACCATCTCCTTCTGTTTCAACATGGGATATACGGCAGCCCCTGTCTTATGATATCCGGATTGGGCGCAATAGGCACAATCCTCTGTACAACGACCGGATTTTGCATTGACGATGGCACAGGAAAACGCATATTTTTTTTTATAATGATCCCGGATTTTTCCGGCGCAAACCATGAAATCAAGAAGCGCGTTTCCGGTAAGAGATATCAGGTAGGAGGTGTCAGAAGGGGAGAGTCGATATCCCTGCTCTATTATCTTTTCTGTCAGATCAATGATCTTTTCATCAAACATTACAAAACACCTTGTTCATTGAAGCCATCGGACACCCTATGAAAGCATCCGTCATCAAACTCAAGTCTGCGTTAGATCAAATTTTTTTCTATTTGTCAACCTGTTAAATTTATTTTGGTTGACAAAGTGCTGACCTTGTTCAAGGGGCCAAGGGGCCTTTATAGGAGCTATGTTACTTAATGTTCGAGTTTTTTTCTTGACCATCAATTATGATCAACGGTTCCGCCCTTGTTTTTGGCTAATACAAATATTTGTATTTATATCATGAACCAAAGACCCCCTGAAGTCATTCAAAAATTTAAAAATATTGAAGTGGGACAAATAGGCATATCAACTATCACTGTTTCTGAGTTGAACTACGGTGTTGCTAAAAGCAAACATAAAAAACAGAATGCCAAACGACTTGAAGAATTTCTTACCCCATTTGGGATACTTCCTTATGATGAAAATGCATCAAAATATTATGGTATAATACGCTCTCAACTTGAAAGCCAAGGTAAAGCAATAGGCCCACTGGATATGCTCATTGCTGCTCATGCAATAAGCGAAGATTTAACATTGGTGACCAATAACGAAAAAGAATTTCAAAGAATTCAATCATTAAAAATTGAAAACTGGGCGAAATATACTTAGCACCATCGTTCCCAACACTTCGATACGTACCCGGAAACCACAAATGAAAAAGTTGACAAAGGGATTTGAATTCAGTATGGATCTATTTTAAATGCGGCTGAAGCCGTTAATTCCCTGCAAAAAGACAGGAGATACGTAGAAATACAGAATCTGCCGGTTTGGGTACCGGAAAATTAAAGATTGAGACAATAATAAAGGCCACGAAGGACTATGCAACCCCAAAGGGGATGTGTACCTTTGTGGCTTTTTTTATTTAAACGGCGCCGGCAACGGGTCCGGCGTGACTGGATGATCTTAAGGAGTTGTAATGACGAAGACACAAGACAGTTCCCGCCAGGAGCGGCTCAACGCATTCTGGGAACGTATGGCCTTGAACTATCCCCTGCCCTTTGACGATAAAACCCTTGCCGGCACCCGGCAGGTGCTTTCCCTTGTCAAAGGCATGGGCGTGGATTTTTCAAATGCATGATATACGGCAGGGGCCACCTCCCGGAGTGGAAGCGGCGGGCAAAATCCTGGCGGATTGGGGAAGAACGCCGTCGGTGGATTATTTTGAAACCTCATGGACATGGACAGGAACGGTGTCGGATGCACTGGAGAACATGACATGCTTCGTCGAAATGCAGGGTGAAGAGGCGGATCGCAGCCTGATCCGACAAATTCTGGACCGCCATGAACAGGACGGTATGATCCACCACACCACCGAGGTCGAAGAGGGAGTGATGGTATGGCAGGTGGCATAGAGCAGACAAAAAAGACCTGTCACATCAGGCTCCCCGGGAAAGTCACCGCCCTCTACCTGGCACATATCCACCAAAAGCTTTTCCTGCTTGCACTGCTGCTGGGAGTCACGTTCCTTGTGGGGATATTTGCCGTTGCACGAGGCGCCTATGACCTTCCCATCAGCGAGGTGCTGCGCGTCCTGACAGGCACAGCCGACACCACCACCCGCGTGGTGGTGTCCAATATCCGGCTGCCCAGGGTAATCGCGGCCATTGTCTGCGGATGGGGGTTGTCCCTTTCCGGGTTAAGCATCCAGTCCCTGCTTAAAAACCCCCTTGGCTCACCCTCCACACTGGGCATCAGCCAGGGAGCCGCCTTTGGGGCATCTGCCGCCATTGTGGTGTTTGGCACCAAAGTTTTTTCGGTAACGGCCTTTGCCTTTGGCGGCGCCATGTTGGCCACGGTGGTGGTACTGGTTCTGTCCGGACTGAAACGGCTGTCGTCCGAGGCGGTCATTCTGGCCGGAGTGGCGCTGTCTTCCCTGTTTGTATCGGCAACGATCCTGATCCAATACCTGGCCACGGAGACCCAGTTGTCCATGGTCGTTTTCTGGACCTTTGGCGACGTGGCCCGCTCCAGCTGGAGGGAAATCGGGCTTATGGCCGGTGTGGTGGCCCTTGCAACCCTTTACCTGACAACCATTCGATGGGACCTCAATGCCCTTGCCTCCGGAGAAGAGGCGGCCAGGGGCCTGGGGGTGGATGTGAATCGAATCCGGGTGACCGGCATGGTGGCCGCGGCCCTGATCGCCGCCATGGCCACCGCCTTCCACGGTGTTATCGCCTTTGTCGGCCTGATCGCCCCCCACATGGCCCGACGTCTGGTCGGTGACGACCATCGCCTGCTGATCCCCTTTTCTTCGGTGCTGGGGGCGCTGCTGCTGCTGGCTGCCGACACCATCGGCCGGATATTCATCGGTTCAGGGGCTCTGCCCGTGGGTGTGGTCACATCGTTCCTTGGGGCACCCATGTTTTTATACCTGCTGGTTCGGGGGTACAGATGAAGCTGACAGTGGCCAATATCGATTTTTCCTATAACAGTCATCCGGTGTTGTCGGACGTCACCTTCTCCCTGGATCGGGGAGAGGTCCTGTGCATCCTTGGCGTTAACGGCGCAGGCAAGTCCACCCTGCTCAAATGCCTGAACCGTATTCTCAAACCCCGGCGGGGATCGGTGCTGGTGGACGATGAAGAGCTGCTGCTCATGCGCCGGAACGAGGTGGCCCGGCGCGTGGGATATGTCCCCCAACGCCACCCGGAAACGCGGCTATCGGTTTTTGAGGCCGTTCTGATGGGCCGGAAACCCCATATCCGCTGGTCCCTGACGGAGAATGATTACCGGCTGGTGGAAAATATCATTGAGCAGATCGGTATCACGCACCTGGCCATGCGGCCTGTCAGTGACCTGAGCGGCGGTGAGGTGCAGAAGGTAACCATTGCCCGTGCCCTGGCCCAGTCGCCATCCGTCCTCCTTTTGGACGAACCCACCAGCAATCTGGATCTGAAAAACCAGCTGGAGGTCATGCGCCTGATCCGTCATGTGGTGGACACCCAGGGCCTGTCCGCCGTGCTTGCCATCCATGACCTGAATACGGCCATACGGTTTGCCGACCGGTTTGTTTTCCTGAAAGAGCACCGTATCCATGCAATATCGACACGGGAGGAACTGGACCCGGAGATGATCGGGCAGGTTTACGGTGTCGCCGTGGCACTGGGGAAATTTAACGGTCAAACCATTGTTGTGCCCATGTAACCGCCGCGTCAAAAGGATATTCTGACCCTGATTTGTCCACAACAAGGTGCGAGAAAATGCTAAAGTCACCGACTCTTTAACATAAACGTTCATGGCCGGATTTCGGCCACCCCGAACCATGAAACCCAAACGCTATTTTCATGGTAAAATATTTAAGGAACAACAAATGAAAAAAAGTTTAATTCTATTCTGTACCATTGCTCTTGTCTGGTCACTTTCCGCCATGAGCGCTGCCGCCACCATGGTAACCGTGGCAGATATGGCCGATCGCCAGGTGACCGTTCCCTTTGACCCGGACCGAATTGTCTGCCTTGGACCGGGTGCCCTGCGGTTGATTGTCTACCTTGATGCCGCATCAAAGGTGGTCGGTGTGGAGAATATGGAAAAAATGAACCCGGGTGGCAGGCCCTACTGGATCGCCCATCCGGAGCTTTCCAGCTTACCGGGCTGCGGGCCGGGGGGCCCTGCCGCCATCAACAAAAAACCGGACCTGGAAGCCGTGCTTGCCGTGAATCCCCAGGTAATATTCATCACTTACATGGACGCGTCCCTGGCAGATCAAGTGCAGCAAACCCTGGGGATTCCCGTGGTTGTTCTGAGTTATGGGGCGTTTGCCACATTTGATGAGGCGGTGTACGATGCCATACGTATATCAGGCCAGGTGCTGAACCGGGAAAAGCGAGCCGATGAAGTCATCACTTATATTGAATCCCTGCGCAAAGACCTTCACCTGCGGACCAGGGATATTCCGGAAAATTCAAGACCGTCCGTCTATGTCGGCGGCATTGGCTATCGTGGAGTCCAGGGTATTGAAAGCACTGAGAAAAAATTCATTCCCTTTGAATGGCTCGGGGTGAACAACCTTGCCGAGCGCGTGAAAGAAAGTATCGGCAGCCATGTTGTCATGGACAAGGAAAACCTGTTGAAGCTCAATCCGGATGTCATCTTCATCGACGGCGGCGGAGTGGACCTGGTGGCCACGGATTTCCGCAAAAAACCCGAATTCTACCATGCGCTCAGCGCATTCTCCAGCGGCCGGGTCTATGTTCTGCACCCCTTTAACTGGTACACGACCAACATCGGCACGGCCCTGTCCGATGCCTATGCCATCGGAAACATTGTGTACACACAACAGTTCAAAGATATCCCCCCCCGGCAAAAGGCAGATGAGATTTACACCTTTCTGGTTGGAAAGCCGGTATATGAAAGCATGCAAAAGGAGTTTGGACCCATCGGGCAGGTCGCCCGATTCGTGGATTGATTCAACCTCATGTCAAACAATGATGCTGCCGTTAAATACTTCATTGAAATGCCTGCGCTTTATGCAAAGTGACCGTCATTATAATCAAACCCTGTTGATCCATCACCCGAATGGTGTTGTAGGATTTCTTGGGCAACCGCAGGAGAATGCATGGACTGGTCATCATCTGGGCGGTATGGGCACCAGGATCGGGTCGATGCCATACAAGTGAGACCACTGCCATGGTCCCTGTCATGTACGCGCTCACCGCTTTGGTATCAAACCCGTAGCCAGCGGTCCGTTGCTCTCCCATTTCCACGGCCAGTACGCCATAGCTGCTGAAATCAATGGCAGGGACCTTGTGTGGCGTACCGCCGATGCGGTGGGACAGAACTCTTGACATCATTTGCCGGAGGCTGTCTTGGGAAGAGATCCATGTGGCGGTACAGCTTTTTGCCGCCGGTAAACAGATCTGACTGGAGAGGATGGGCTCAACCAAAAGCGGTATCTCTGTGGGTGTTGTCTTTCGGGATGCTGCACAGGCGGCCACTGCAACCATCAGGCAAGATATTGAAATGTATAAAATTTTTCTATGAACCGTCATTTTGCCCCTCCTTCAGAACATTCAGTTGAACCGGTGCTGATGGTGTGGAATTCAGTTGAATCGGTGTTGGTGTCGTGGCAAACTGACTGGTGTTGGTCGTTGGCAGGCTGATGGTGATGTCGGTGGTGAAATCCATATGTTCCATGTTCTTCGTGACCGTGATTTCAACGGGACCGTCAAGGGAAATGTACGCCCCGCAAGCCTCTGCGTCATCACAGATAAATCCGTCGTTGTTGACATCCGTACCGGCGTATACGACGTAAGTCTCCCCGTAGGAAAGATCTGAAAAATTGTATTCATAAATACCGTCTTCACCGGCACCGCTAACCAGACTGACGGTGGTGAGGGTGTCCGGATCCAGCAGAAGGATATAATGATATCCACCGTCTGTGGCGTTGGTTGTTGCACCGACCTGCATCACCACAGAAACCTCTGCACTGTTGCTTTCAGATTCAAAGGTAATGGTGCCGGTATAAGTGCCGTTCGAAACATCGGTACTGTCCACAGCCACTGTGTAGGTGCCAAGTCCGTTGGCATCCACATCAGATGCCCGGACCGACATCCAGGCAACGTCTGAATAAAAATCAGTGACGGTGGGATCTCCACCGCCGCTGTTTTTTACCGTCACGGTGGTACTCTGCGTCGGGCTTTCAGAAGAGACGACCATATTCAGATTGGCGGGACTGACGGACACAACGGCGGGCATGCCGCCACTGCCCCCCTCCTGGGCAATGAGCACCGCCTTATAAGCATCAATAAGGCCATAACCGAAACTGTCGTCCCGGCCGATATTACCAATATCCTGGGTCAGGTATTCTGCTGCCAGCAGTATATCAAATATATCCGGTGTCATGTCGGCATAGATAGATTTCATCAGCGCCACCACCCCTGAGACATGGGGTGCCGCCATGCTGGTGCCGATGGAAAAGGCATATCCCATTTCAATGGAGTCGCCGCTGTCGTCTCCCATTGTGCTGAGAATGCCGTCCGTATATCCGTCCCCGTTGATATCCGTGGATGAACCGCCCGGAGCGGCAACATCAATGGTCTCTCCGTAACTTGAATAAGAGGCAAGGGTTTTATCAATGGTAACGGCACTTACCGATACCACGTCATCATAGGCCGCCGGATACATTTTTGTGTCCGAGCCCTCATTGCCCGCCGCAGCAACAATAATGACGCCTTGGGCCCGTGCCTCCGCATAAATCTCCCTTTCATATTCCGTGGCAATCTCACCGCCCAGGCTCATATTGATGACATCCACGGGATCATCAAGAATGATTCCCGAAACGTTATCCAGCCCTGCCGCATATTTGACCGCCTCCATGATATCGTAGGTGGTACCGCCCCCGTAGCCCAATGCCCGCAGCGGCATCACCTTGACGTTCCAGGCAATGCCAGCCACCCCACCCTCTTCGCCGTCGGCCATATTGTTGGTCAGGGCGGCAATGGTCCCTGCCACATGGGTACCGTGAAACGAACTGCTGCCGCCAACACCCTCCTGGTCCCCGGGGTCATCGGGATCATCGTCAATACCGTCACCATCCATGGAAATGTCGGTACTTGAAATAAAGTCGTATCCGTCCACCAACTGTCCCGCCAGATCCGGATGATCCAGCAGCACGCCGGTATCCACCACTGCCACCACCACATCGCTGCTGCCGGTGGTGATATCCCAGGCTTCAGGAAGGTTGATGAGCGGGTAGTGCCACTGATAAGTGTAGTAAGGATCATCAGGTGTCGTACTAAACGTTTTGCGGATATAATTGGGTTCGGCAATCTCTATACCGGACTGATTCCGAAGGGCCCGGATCATCCACAGGGTTTCCATTTTTTGGCGTGTTTCAGCGGTCATGTTGCCGGATGCAAGGCTGCGTTTCAAAGCGGATTGAACCCCTAAATTTTCAAAAAAGGTATCCTTGTCCAAGAGATCGGAACGCTGTAGAAGCCTGTCCCGACCGGCGGCCCCTGCTTTTGTGTGAAATCCCATGGCCGACAGGTCCGGGACATGGGTCCCGGAGGCGGAAACCGATCTTTCCTCAGCCTGTTGGCATCGCACAAGCACTTCTCCGGGCACAAAGTCGTTGCGCAGTCCAAGTGAATAGTGATTGGTCGTCGTTTTGGTCAGGCCCATGGTCAGGGCATAGGTGGTAATGGTTTGAATGAACCTATCCGATACCGCCTCCACCCGTACATAATAGGTTCCCTCCGACGACACCATCAGGGAATCGACAGCCTCTCCGGAGAAAAGGGAGACGTCCACCAGGTTACGGCTTTCATCATAAAGATAAAGATTTAAACCCGCCCGTTTTGGATTCTCTGGCATGTAAAGGGTAATATACATCCCTGTGGTCAACGTCACCAGAAAATAGTCGTTATCATCACCATGCACCGCAAACCTGTCTCCATTCAGGAGCCTACCGGTGTTGTCCACATTCACGAATCCGCTGACTGTCACCGGTGCTGAAATTTCCTGTGCCGCCGCAAAGGAATTATTGGTAGAATATGCTGCGTTGGGATCGTTCACATCGCTGTCCGTCACCATATGTTCAGCAGAGGAGACCGTTCCGCTGATGCTGTACGTTTCAGAGACATTTTCCTCTTCATCGGGAGCGGTGTCAGAACTCCCATCTCCGCCACCACCGTTACATCCTGCCATTGTCAGGATCAAGCAGATAAGAACAGGTAATGTTTTTAATCCCATTTGATAAAAAAATATCTTCGTTTTTTGTCCAATCATTGTTTACGTTCCTCCTGGGTGTCAGCCCCTTTAGTCTACCTTTAAAAAAACTAATCGTGGAATGTAAAGATACTTTATTGTTCATGAACAAAATTGTAAAGATCTTGTAAAATAGAGTAAATAGCTGAATAAGCTGAACCAGAAAAAGCTTTTTTTTTAAATCTGTGGATATATAGTGCTCCAGCTTTGGTTTTGTATGGCATTTTTTTTGCCTACGCAATAACCGCCACGGGCGGATCGCATTGGGGACCTGGGTCTGCCCACAACGAATAATGAAAATAATGTTAGGCATGCCTACACTTTCTTATAAACGGGCATGTCCTGCCGGACACAACAAATATAGAAAATGGTATTATACCGCCGCCCCCCCGACGGGCAATGGGCCCGGACCGGAACTGTAGACAGCTCAATTGTCCGGTTCCTATTGCCCATCGGGGGGGCGGCTCTGCTGAGGTTGCCTTGGAGGCTGCCTTTTCATATAACATACATGGCAGAAAAACCTGCCACAACGAAAAACGAAAGTCCTTTAATTACAGCATGTTGGTGAGACTTTCATATAAAAATTGCGCAGAATCTTTATATCTACTCTTATACCCGCTGCCTGGGCGAAATGTTGAAACCTGAAATTTTTATCGTCCATATTCGCAGGGCTCAAAAACAGATTGCAGCCTGCGCAGAGCAATTGAAATCCTCAAACAAAAGTATCCATCAGAGGTTATACCGGATAATGAAAGGAATATTAATAACAGCCATGACTTGGCGGTCACAACAAAAATGGCAGAATGCCGCCCCGACGGCCGATCGGTCCAACCCAGGAATTTCGACGGCACTTTTGCCCTGCCGGTCTAAAGCACAGGAACTACTACTCCGTCCCAGAAGTTCTGACATGTATTTCGGCAATTTAAATTCCTATGCAGTATTCCTGAGCATATTTTGCCCAATATTATTTTCCAGAACTGACAATAGTGAATTCAGTGCCCCTTCAGCTTTTTCTTTTTTCACAGGGCCTTGCTCGTTCATAATATTATTTCTGAGTGTTATTTCTTGGGATTGAAGATGATTCAATAATTTTTTCCAACTTTCTTCCGACAATTCATCAAAGTTATGGGTAAAAAGATTGATCATTAGACACAACTGCTTGGTGAGGCTGGTTATTTCAATTTTGTTTGCTGATTGTCTCAGCATTTCCGTAAAACGTGCGACAGCTTTTTCGTGAAGACCTTTACCATCGTATGACCATTTAAAGGGATGCGCAAGCAAAGTGTTCCATTCTTTAAGAAAAGCCTCAAAGCTTTCCTTGAGTTCCTTGGGGGAACCATAAGATTCGTTTAACACTTTTTTGTTCATGATACCAAACCAAAACTCAACAAGATTGAGCCATGAACCGTGATATGGCGTGAAATGAATAATAATTCGCTTGTCGGTAGATTTTAACCACTCGACACGTTTTTCCAAATTGTTTAGTTCTTTTTCGGGAGGGCATGCAACACCACTCAGTTCAGCTACTGCTTTGCAGAATGGGTATCCCCGGTGGGTTGATAAATTATCCATAACATAATGGAGTTGTTCATTTACTGAACAAGATAAAACATGCTGTTTAAAAATCGCCAGAAAGGTGTCTGTTTTATGGTCGCCTTGACATTCTGCATATACCTTTCCGTTAGCATAATTAAAAAAGGCAAGGACATTCATTGTGCCGTTTCTGATGTATTCAAACTCCTCAAGGCGTTTCTTCGTTTTATCTGTTTGGAGATCGGGTACGAGTCGTTTGAGGATTTGAATTCCAGGGCACTCATCAAAAAAGAAAAGATTTGCAGGAGGATTCAAATATAGTTTTATCAGATGATCCATTTTCGGAAAAAAATCAGGATCAGTGATGTGCAAAAAATACCGGGACTGGTGTGGTTTAAGATTATTGTCTTTAAGAATACGATGAATAGTGGATTTGCTTGGAGCTGAACCAAGTATTTCTGAATGTACAGCCAAGTGAATAGCTGCCCATCTTATTGTCCACCTTCCGGAATTTGGAAAAGGATGTGTCTGACAATAGAACCCGATCAGCTCCAGTTTGAATGTTTCCGAATAAATAGCTGGGCGACCAGAACGGGGGAAATCGGCAAGTTCACTGGTTGCAGTCATTCGTTTAAGGCTGCGAATAACTGTGGGTATGCTGCATCCAACAATTGCGGCAACCGCACCGACAGCAAATCCCTTTTTGGCAAGGGCAACTGCTGACTTTCGACGAATTATTCTGGAAACGGGCTGCATATTAATTATATTTGATATAGGTTCCGATAGATTAATTCCAGCATCGGCAACCAGATTCAAAAGTTTTTTTTTAAAGTCTCAACTAATTTCGGAAGGGTCTTTTTGATATCCATAAGACCCATTTTATTCATGTGCCAGCGTATAGTTCGCGGGGAAATGTTTGTTTTTTGACTATCATTAATTATTTCTGTAAGTACTTGACTTGACACAGAATGTCCTGTGACTGCCCTGGCCGCAAAATGTTGGATAAGTTCTGTCTTTACCTGCAAATCGACATGAAAATTTTGCTTTTGGCCTTTACGTTTATCGACAAGGACTTCAGGAATATCGTCATTTGCCAGCTTTGTCGATAATTCCCGACAATGTGCAACTGTAATGCCTAATGTGGACGATACCGTTTCAATTGATAGCAAATCAGCCTGTAGCAAGGATAGCAAAACTGCCCGAAGATGTACTCGATTGTTTTGTGATATTTTTAATTGATGATTACTATTGCCAAAAGTTATGGTGCAATAACCTTCCTCAATCAACACTGATGTTTGGTGTTCCTGTGGAGACGCTGGTATCAGCGACATGTAAGTTTCTGCTGACTGTCGCCGATCACGGAGGGCAGGCAGCCCATCTTTCATGACTCTGCTAATTGTAGTTTTTCCTGATTCTTGTGGTATTCCTACAATAGAAGATATTGTATTAATTCTTGCCCCAAGTAAATAGATGGCAAAAAAAAGAAGTTTTTTTAATACCTGAGATGGAAAAACCTGCAAAGCTTTTTCAATACGCTTCTGTGATTGTTTGTTTGAAAACACAATATTTTGGCAATCCAAAACAACCCTCTATATTTAATTGAGCTTATTTTATTATACTTATAGAGTGTATATATAGTATAGATACAAATACTTATGGCTAAACATTATCATAAAAATAGTCTCAACACAAGCAATTTATTAAGAGAGTGCATTGCCATAAAAACATTCAGAACTTCTGGGACGGAGTACTACGTGCAGAACAGATAGTTGTTAAAATATGCTTTTGGGTGGGAAGAAAAAAACTGCTACACGTCCATTCCGTTGAATTGAACAGCCAGGACTAATTATCACCGTTTATAAAGTGTAGACAGAAAGTTACCTGTTGTCAAGAAGCATATAAAAATGGTTAACAACCCAATAATACAGTCATATCCAACACACCCCCTGCAACATGTCGTACAAGCGCCTCGCAGAACAACAACATCAACAAAAAAACAGGCTCAGGCCGCAAAGGGAAAAATCATTGCTGAGCAAATTGAAACAGGTCGCAGGATTCTTCTATTCAGCTGGTTTTGAGCCTTGTTTTCAGGTAATATTTATGCTAACTCACTATCTGTTTGCAGGAATCACAGATAGAGGACTTTTACGCCATAAGTTCACGCCCATACCGTTCGGGCACACGTATTGCGGCGGACCCAGCGAACGTAAAAAGCCGCACGGTTGATTCGCGATATCCATCACTCATTTAGCAAGAGGAAAAAATGAAAAACAATTGGACGACACATCTAAAAAATTTTTGGAGGGCATGGGGGTACTCACTCTTTGTTGCATTAATTATTGCAACCTCTTTTAAGTCGGCTATCGCTGATTGGAATATCGTACCCACCGGATCCATGAAACCGACCATTATAGAAGGGGATCGCATATTTGTGAACAAACTGGCTTATGATCTGAAACTCCCATACACAACATGGCATATCTCTGAATGGGGTTCCCCACAAAGAGGGGATATCGTGGTTTTTTATTCACCTGCCAATGGCATGCGCCTGGTTAAAAGGGTTGTCGGTATCCCTGGAGATTCCATAACAATGCAGAATAATCAGCTGACGATCAACGGTGAAAAAATTGAGTATGAACCAATCAAATCAAATAATGATCCATTGTGCATGGATGCAAACCAATACATTGAAGACCTGTGCGGCACAAGACATCCTGTAATGACCATACCTCAGCGTCCATCGCTTCGTTCATTTGGTCCGGTGACGATCCCAGAGGGGAAATACTTCATGATGGGTGATAATCGTGATAACAGCGCGGATTCAAGATACTTCGGATTTGTTGACCGATCTCAAGTTGTTGGTCAGGCGACCGCCATCGTTATTTCCCTTGACATCAAAAATCAAAATCAACCGCGGTGGGACCGCTTTTTTACCAAGTTGCCATAAACCGCCAATAACGCGGGCCTGCTCCCTCCTCCGGGCGATCGGAGGTGTGACCAGGCCCACCTATCAAACTCAAAAATCGACGGGATCTTGCCGATGCCGATTCTAATTCACACGCTGTTTCAGATCACCCCACTCCTTATTACGAAGCATGTATTTCTGGATTTTTCCGGTGGAGGTTTTTGGCAGTTCACAAAATTCAACGGATTTTGGCGCTTTAAACCGTGCAAGGTTGTCTTTACAAAATGTAATGATCTCATTTTCCGTCGCACCTGAACCACTTTTAAGGGTGATAAAGGCTTTGGGCACCTCCCCCCATTTGGTATCCGGAACGGCTACAACCGCCACTTCAAGCACATCCGGATGTTGGTAAATCGCATTTTCAACTTCAACGGTGGAGATATTTTCCCCGCCGGAAATAATAATATCCTTTTGACGATCCATGATCTGGATATAGTTATCCGGGTGCATCACCGCCGATCTCCGGAATGAAACCAGCCGCCGAAAAAGGCCTTTTCCGTGGCCTCTTCATCTTTATAATACCCCAGCATCACAATATTGCCCCGCATGACAACTTCGCCGATGGTCTGCCCGTCCCGGGGCACGGGTTCCATGGAATCCGGATTGACGACATCAAGGAACTGACTCACCGTGTATGCCACCCCCTGGCGGGAACGTACGACGGAACGCTCCTGCTCCGGCAAGCTGTCCCACTGGGCATGCCAGGCACAGACCGTATAAGGACCGTACACTTCGGTCAGGCCATATACATGGGTAATATTTGCTCCGATCCTCTCCATCTGTTGAATAATCGTTGGTGACGGAGGTGCTCCGCCCACGGCGATCTCCAGGGGTCTTTCCAGTTTCAAACCCGTTGAACCATCTTCTGCTGCATTTCAACCGCGCACCGGATGGCATTTCTAACGGTATCCCCCATGGCGGTTTCCGGCAATGAATGGTTCCGGGGCTCAACCCTTCGGCCATGCGGGTAAATCCCCGGATGTCCGTCATCATCATCATCACCACCACCTCTTTTCTCACCCCTCCCAGCTGCCCGGCATCGGGTCGCTTCATCAACTGCCTGGCAAAATCAGGGTCCACATACCGACCAAAGGAGTTGCGAATGAAATCCCGCTCCTTCAGACCCTCCACCATGGCATTGAAGTTATGAACCAGCATGCCCATCTCATCCCGGCTGTTGATGCGAATTTCATCGCCATACTCCCCCTTTGCCACGTGACCGGCCCGGTCCGAAAGCAGCCGGATATTTTCGGTGAGCTTCACCACATGGGTTCGAATCAGGAAAATAACGAGACCAATGATCAGCAGCCCACTGAGACCGAAAAAATTACGATATTGAAGAATGGGCCTTAAAACATCTTCTCCCGGGCCATAAATGATGATGGTCCACGGCACATTGTCCAGCTTGTAGAATCCGGCAATACGTTCCGGCGGATGTCCCCTGCCCACCACCGTTGCATGGGAGGTATGCTCCATGGTCTTTAACACCAGAAGCTCCAGTGCATTGCCGGAATCCCCCAAAAAATGACGTCCTTCCATGGACTTGTCCGTGTGATAAAGAAATTTGTACTGACGGTCCACAATGCAGGCCATACCGCGCCTGAACCACTGCATACGGTCCAGATGGAGATCTTCAACCAAGGAGGAAAACCGCATGCAGATTTCCAGGGTTCCCGCCGACTGTCTCTGGGAATCCTGCAGAGTTAACTTAAGGGTGGCCGGCATGGGTGTCATATTCGGGCCCGGACAGAGCCATCACACGGCTGTGATGATAGGCACGCATCTGCTTCCATGGCATGCCCATGGGCTCCTTCATGGGCATGGGACTTTTTTTCTCTCCATCAACAAAGGTAACCTTTACCACCCCGTCCAGCTCCTTTAGGGCCGTCACCACCGCTCCTTTGAAAGGCGGGGATTGCCCGGGAATGGCCCTGAACATCAGCTCAATAAGCTCCACGAGCCGCAACATGCGCATCTCAATGAGATGAGCCGCCCGCTGGAGTTTTAACACTGCCGATTCATTCCACTGCGCAAGCATGGCATCCCGGGTGTAGATAAAGCTGGCAATGCCCCACAAAAAGATAATACAGAATACCGGCAGGAGGACAAGGATCAATAGCCGGCCCTGGAGACTGTTCAGTTTTGATATTTTCATATTGCCTTTCAAGTAGGCGGTAAATAGGGGGCGGACAACGGTTTCTATTTAGATGGAAGCGGCGGCTATGACAAAAAAGAGAAAACACTGCAATTGGTTTATATCATTTTTTCATGCTTCCACTCTGAAATATTGCGACTTACCGTATCGAAATTAATGCCCATCAGAATAATCTTTTTACCGCTTTGCACATATGGAGCTGCATACCCTTTTTCCTGAATCTGCTCAATCGCCGAATCTGCTCTCTGATTGCACTTGAACTCAATGATATATACCCTGTCATCAAACTCCATCAAAAGATCAATACGGCCTTTACAGGTCAACACTTCACTTCTGGCAGTTATGCCCGAAGCCGAAACCATGAGATAGAAAATGGTATGAAAGTACGCTTCATCCCGTTTGGTTTCCAGGATATAAGGGATGGAGGCATAAATGGCGGTCATGGTTTTGATAAATGCCGTTAACTTTTCCTGTCTGAGATATTTTCCAAGAAGCATAAACCGGGTGTTTTCCCGGATTTCTCCGGCGAACGAATGGAACAGATTCTCCAAAAAAGCAATTTTCACCTCTTTATTGGGGTATCCCAATGTATACAGGCCTTCATCAATATGCTTAATGGTCACGTACCCCGTTTGAAATAGAAGCGCTTCGGGTTGCAACCTCTCAATCTCATAGACGCTGAACATGGCTTCAGTGGCCTGCATATTTTCAATGCCTGGAAGATACCAGTTATTCTCATGTAAAAGGTTAACCAGAAAGGAGGGGGTACCGGTTTCAAACCAGTAATTTTTGAACGCTTTCTCATCCAGTGCCCGCAGAACGGAAAACGGATTGTACACCCGGATATCTGTTTCCGAGAATCGGTATCCGTTATAAAACAGTCTCATCTTTTCAGTGACCGCTTCAGATGTTTCGTCGTATTCACGGGCAAATGCCTCAATATGAGCTGAAAAGCAGTGCTCCACTTCACCTTGGGTATAACCGAACATATCCGCATATTTTCGGTTCATGGTAAGATCCGTCAGATTATTAAGTTCCGAAAAGATGGAGACCCGGCCGAATTTTGATACACCGGTGATGAAAACAAACCGCAGGCAGGGTGAGACATTGGTGCCTTTCAACACCCCAAAAAAAGAGTTCATTATGTCCCGGTTCTGCCGGGCTGTTTCAATGGCTTCCTTTCCTTTTCCCAGGTGATCAATCATGGGCTTGTCATATTCGTCAACCAGAACAATGACGGGTTTTCCGGTTTTTTGAAACAGCGAGACAATTAACTCTGCGAACCTCCCCTGCAACAGCGAATCTGTGAGAGGAATGGCATATTGCCGGGCAATTTTGAAGAGATTGTTTCCCAAGGATTGCCTCAGATTTTCAGGGGTCTCATGGGCCAGTTCATTGAAGTCGATGATGATGACAGGATATTCTTTCCATTCCCAACTGGTATTTGCGTCAATCCAAAGCCCTTCAAACAGTTCTTTTTTCCCTTGAAACAGACATTTCAGCGTGGAAACAGTCAAAGATTTACCGAACCGTCTGGGGCGGGAGAGAAAATAATACTTGCCCTCATCAATCATCTGAAAAATATGCCGGGTTTTATCAACATAGAGCGCTTCATTTTGACGAATACTTTCAAAAGACGAGTCGCCTGCGGGCAGGTTTGGAAGTTTTTTCATGGGTGTTCCCTTGTCTGTTGCAATTTTGGAACAATGAAAAAAACCGTGGTCTGTCCCCACTACTATTTCATGCCTTTTCTTTAAACTCTTTTTTTGAAAAATATGCTGATAATTCCCGCAAGCATTAAAGCGAAGACTAACAATGCCATTTGGTTTGCCGAGTTTGTTTTATTTGCATGGATTGAATTGATAAAGCAGGATGAATTCCCGCCATCATTTTCTTCCGGATATAGGGTTTCGCTCAATTCATCTGCAATCATTTCATGTCCACGGGTCATGGGATGAACATTATCCCAAAACAGGTAATCATCGGCGTCTCCGTTTACATTACCTGTTCTGTGCCCCTCGTCGTCTACTTCCATATAGGTACCGGTTACATTCACAAAGCTATCCGTCTCAATGATTTCAGTTAGATAGGAGAATACGTCAAACAAATCTATGGAGATATCTGCAAAATTGGCTTCAAGGGCTTCAATTGTGGTCTCAAGGGCACTGTTATAGGCTTGGACCAGTGCTGTTACTGTAACGAGCTCCTCTGCACTTTTTGTATTGTACCCCGGTGTCTTACTGATATCGGGTAAGTTCAACAGCAAAAAATGCGTGGCTCCCTGGGAATAAAGAGCAGCCACAGAACTGGAGATATTAGTCATTGCGTCTGTTATCATTACCTCCGGATCTGTGGTATAGGATTCACCCTTGCCGAACACCATCAGATCATTGGCACCAATCCATATTGTGAATAATGTTTTGTCCGGGTCAAACTCGGGAGATGAGGAAAGATAAAGAGTTGTCTGCCCCACAAGGCCCAGTTGGGGCAAGGTTCCGTTATCGGACAGGGCCTGGACGGTTTCATTCTCATGCCCCAATGTCATGGCCCCTCCTATGGCGTTGTTCTCAAGATCCGCCCCCCATTCATCGGAAAGATATTCAACCCACACGTCACCATTTGACCATACTGACGGAGCACCATTGGGATTGGTCTCCGGATCATAGAGACCAAGGTAAAATTCCAAACCATGATGATCTGACAAACTGTCTCCAAAGGCAATAATGTTCTGATAAATCCGAGCGTGAGCAACAGTGCAACACAACAACATAAGGGCAAAAAACAAACAGATGATATAAGAGCCTCTTTTCATGAATCGCTTCCATTTAGCCATTTTGACATTCCTTTCATCTAAAGATCATTTATATTTAGACATCCTTCGCCCCTTCACTAACTGGTTGACATTTTCACAAGGCATTTCCTTATTTTCCGGGAATCTCCTTAAAAAAAGTATCAACCACTTTTGAGGCAATACGTAAGGACATCTGTATTTTGACCGATAACACTATTAGTTCTTTTGGTTGTTATCTTTACCATGGCGTTCAGGCGATTACAATCAACAACATGCAATTATTCTCTGTCATTGCGGTCATGTTTGTCAGGACTGCAACAGGAGGCTGGTCAAGACCGTTCCGACTTGCTAAAATTTCACGTTTTAACCATTGGATTCTTTGACTCTCAAATAATTCGGGCTTGGTTCTAACTTCGCCCAGTGGGTATCCACAGAACACTCAAAAAAAACTAATATTATGAAAAATTTCAGTTATTTAACTGTTGATATCTGGTGTCTGCTGCCAAAAGTGGGCGAACTTAGAACCAAGCCCCTCCTTTATTTGAAATTGTGGTCTGTCTCCACCGGACTCAAGTATAGGGATTTCTGGGGCCATGTTCTCCACTGGTTGAAAAAACTTAATAAACGAAGAAGAGTGAATTTTTTTCTGGCATGGTTCGATAAATTTCGGCATAAATACAGCTCCTTGTAATAATGATATCTTTTTACAAAAAGCCAAAAAAATATCTTTTGTAACATATGGACATACTTGTCGTGATAGTTTTTATGTTCAAACAGCAGGTATATAAATCCGGCACTGCCATCCTTCATCTACCAAATCATCCAGGTCATCATATGGATGTTTTGGAGGCATATGAAAGACACCTTACTTTTCTATTATTCCAACGTCACCGGCAGGGCCTCCCCCATGGAGATCAACTTCCGGGTCATCACCGCACTCCTGGCAATGACCTCTACGCCGTTTTTCACCACCCGGGTCAGAGCCTTTGCGTACACCGGGTCAATGTCTGCGGCAGGCATGAAACAATGGGCATCCATACGTTGGACCAAAAAGAAGATCACACCCCGATGGCCCTCGGCCACCAGTCGTTCCAGCTCGGAAAGATGTTTTTGTCCCCTGGTGGTGACCGCATCGGGAAACCGTGCCACCCCACCCTCCACCAATGTGCAGTTTTTCACCTCCACAAAACAGTGGTCACCGTTCTTCTTTCTCAATAAAATATCCAGCCGGGTGTGATCGCTGGTTTTAATCTCAGGCTTGAAACGGGTATAGCCGGACAGTTCCGGCACCAGCCCATGGGCAATGGATGCCGCCACCAGCTTGTTGGGAATCAGGGTATTGATGCCGATGAGGGTCTGGGGCATCTCCATGAGTTCCCAGGTATATTTGAGTTTTCTTTTGGGATTGTCGCTTTGGGAGAGATACACCGGACGTCCCGGTTCACAGCACCCCCGCATGGAGCCGGAGTTGGGACAATGGGCGGTTACAATACTTCCGTCACCCAACATCACATCTGCCAGAAATCGTTTGTAGCGTTTTATCAGAATGCCCTCAATCAAAGGGGGCAGTGGATGTCCTTCATAAGTCATATTGCCGTCTTTTCCTGTTTTTTCCATTGGCCCATGTTGTGTTTCAGGATCTTTTATCAAGCGCATTTATCCGCCGCCAGCAGCTGTTTTAAATCATGGAGATCCATGTCCGGATGAATGCCGAACCGCGTCAAAGAAAAATCATATTTCACCGGATCACCCGGGCATATGCGGGCAAATCCCCGGGTGATCTCCAGGGCCGTCTTCATGTCCGCCTGTTTTCTGTGGGTAAACCCAAGCATCCGACCGGCACTGTGCATATGGGTATCCAGGGGAACAATCAACCGGGATGCCGGCACCCCAGCCCACCCCCCCGGGTCCACTGCATCATTTCTCACCATCCAGCGCAGAAACAAACAGCTTCGTTTACATGCACTGCCCTTGGCCGGATCTGCCACAAGATGCCCCGGATTTCGGTCTCCCCTGATCTGACGGGTGAAAAAGGAGAGGGCCGGCAACACAGAGATATCCCCATGGGACAGCCCAAGGGCAAAGCAGGCTTCCAGAGACCCGTAGCGACCGATCACCTCCCGGATACCGGCAAGCAGCCCGGCAACATGGGCACCGGTGGCAAACCGGTATTTGAAAAGTTCAAACTCCCGCTCCATCTCTGTTTCGCCACTCAGGCGCACATAATCCCGGGGATGGTTACCCATGGGGGTCAGTACCCTTCTCACCGCTTTCAAAATCTGATCCACCCGGCCATAGGCCAGGGATGCGGCAATAAGAGCCACAACCTCCCTGTCCCGCACATCCGGATACAGATAAAGAAACTGCAATGGATCCGGTGTTACCAGTGCCCGACGATTGTAAGTTTTCCAAATAAACTCAAGTTTGTTTTTTAATGCAATGTCATCGGAATTCGACATAATTCTTGTGATCGTTCCTGATTTGTCTTGACTTCAAAGATACGGTGATTTTAATATGCTGCCACTAAATGCTGCCACTGAAAAACTGAGCGCTGCCACCACTGGATAACCGAGCCCCGGTGTATTTTAAAAGGGCTTGCTCACAAACCTGGTCCCGTTGGTCCATAACGGGTGGCCGGAGTTATGATCAAACGCTTTTAAAGTGATCCACTGTATAGCACATCTCATAAGCCACCAACCCCCAAAATAAGGAATATATAAATGCTGCAGAAAAAAAAGATTGGTTTTATCGGAAGCGGAAATATGGGAGAAGCATTGATCAGCGGACTTGTCCTGTCCAAAGCCACCCGGCCTGAAAATATCATCTGTTCAGACATCAGGGAAGAACCTCTCACGGAAATCAAGAAAAAATACGGCATCCGCACCACCACCGACAACATGGAAGTGGTGGAACAGTCCGACATCATCATCTATGCCACCAAACCCCAGATTCTTGCATCCGTGCTCAAGGAGACCTCCCCCGGCCTGGACACCTCCAAGCTCATCATCTCCATTGCGGCCGGCGTGCCCCTGGCCGCCATTGCAGCAGGTCTTGGCAAAAAATTGCGGCTCATCCGGGTGATGCCCAATATCTGCGCCTTTGTAAAGGAGAGTGCCACGGCCATTGCCGCGGGCAAGCATGTCATCCCCGGAGACATTGAGCTTGCCAAGGCTATTTTTGATTCCGTGGGCATCAGTGTGTTTATCAAAGAAAACACCCTCATGGATGCCTTCACCGGACTGAGCGGCAGCGGTCCTGCCTATATCTTCATGATCGTTGATGCCATGGCCGATGCCGGGGTCAAGATGGGACTCTCCCGCAAGGATTCGCTGCTGTTATCCTCCCAGACGGTGTTGGGGGCGGCCAAAATGCTCCTGGAATCCAAGGAACATCCGGGACAACTCAAAGATCGGGTCACCTCCCCCGGTGGCACGGCCATTGCCGGCATCCATACCCTGGAGCAGGGGGGCCTTCGAACCACCATGATCAATGCCATTGAAGCGGCCACCAACCGGTCCGAGGAACTGGGAAAGATCATGGTCAAACAGTTTGAGGAAAATGGTCTGAGCTAATTCCGCCATGATTCTACCCGGGTGAATCCTGGATTTCAGGGTTTTGTATCAGAAGCATTGTGCCCGCGGGATCAGGACCCCGATAAGACCCCGGAATCCAATACACGACGTATCCTCGAACCAAGCCAAAATCTTGGGTTTGATCACAAGCCTGACCCCGTCGGCCCACCAACTTATGACGGGTGGCTGAAGTCATGATCAAGCCCGAAATTTTAAAATGACGGCTCCATAAAATCGGCATAGGCTCCCCTGACCCGGGCAACAGCCCACTCCGCCCCTTTGCGCAGAGGGGCATACTCCAGATAATTTCCCTGGGGATTAACATAGGAGAGCAGGATATTGCGATACTCCCGGGCCAGATTTTTATTCCGGGCCATGATCTCCCCCATGGCTTCGGGGGCCCCCCAGCCGATGCCTCCTGATTCATCGTTAAGGCTCCACATAAGCCTGCGCATGATTATCCGGGCCTGTTCCGGTTTTTTTTGTGCGATTCCGGCAACCACCCGGCCCATGGCCCTGACGGCACGCCACTTCACCGATTCAGCGGTGTTTTGAATATAGGTAAACAGTACGTTTACGGCCTTCTCCGGGGCCAGGAGAAAAATTTGTTCCATGGCCTGGTCTTCATCTGCCATGCAAAGCAATTCATGCATCCGTTGTTTCAGTTTCCTCATCCCATGAGATACAATCTCCCCTGCAGTTTTTGATGGCTTCATTGATATCCTCTTCAAAACAACCTAAAATAAATTCCGCCACTTCAATGTATCCCGCATCGTTTTTAATAAACACCTCGGGGCACAGCTCCACACAAATATCACACAGCACACAGTCACTAAGCTCTATCACCGGTTTTTTCATGTTTCCTCCTGGCACGGCATTTCATGGCGCTTTGTGATCGAATTCAGGGTTTGATCATTTAGCATGTTTTTCAGCCGGTGTTTTCCACCAGCCCTTTTTGATATGCGCCTCCTTTTCCCGCAATGCCAGTTGTTTCAACTTATATCCGGCATCAAGAAGGGTTCCGTAGAGAACGCCACAACTGACGTCTTCCCTTCCCTCATCGCCCTGGTGAGCAAGTAAAATCATCTTTTCTGCCAACTCCAGGGTTTTTTGAATATTTCGATCACATTTTTTTTTCAGCATTGGAAAGAGGCGCCCCCATTAAATTTTATCGCAAGTATTTAGTTAAAATATTACTTGCAATATTCGAACCAAAACGCAAACCGAACGGTTATCACAATTACATTTAATTATGATAGGTCTTTCTGCCATGTATGTTATATTTATCGGAATCATGATTTTATCTGTTCAAGAAGAGACAGAGGAGACACCTTTGTGTCAATGAGACATTCATGTTGGGACACCGCCCATTGTCAACAAATAGAAGAGTCTCATCCCGCTGCTCCATCAGACACAATAAATAATGAAAAAGTAAGCGGTGCTAACGTCCGGAACCCATTAACCCAGTACCTATCAACCTATTTCTCATACCGTAAGAAGAGTGGCACGTCGTTTGCTTATTTTAGAGACAGAATATAAAGGAACAAACGGAACTTATCATCATTGAAATTTTAAAGGAGAAAACATGGAAACAAAACTTATTGAAGCAATGAAAAAAGCCGGAAAACCCGTTCGACCCGGAGAGATTGCAGAGGCCCTGGGCATCGACAGCAAAGACGTTTCAAAAATTATCGCAAAATTAAAGAAAACCGGTGAGGTAATTTCCCCCAAAAGATGCTATTATTCCCTTCCGGAACAGTCATAATCAGTATATATATGCAAGTTGAAACAGTATTGGCATTTTGTATTTAACCATTTGGGAGGATATTATGGATCCTGTTTTACTTTCCCGGCTGCAGTTTGCCGCTGCAACCATGTTCCACTTCCTTTTTGTACCCTTGACACTGGGGCTTTCCATCATCATTGCATACATGGAAACCCAATACGCCCGCACCGGTGATAAGGTGTATCTGAAGATGACAAAATTCTGGGGAAAACTCTTTCTCATCAACTTTGCAGTGGGAGTTGTCACCGGTATCACCCTGGAATTCCAGTTCGGTACCAACTGGTCCCGGTATTCTGAATTTGTGGGAGATGTGTTTGGATCTCTCCTTGCCATAGAAGCCTCTGTGGCCTTTTTCCTGGAATCCACCTTCATCGGCATCTGGATATTCGGGTGGAAAAAACTCTCCATCAAGGCCCATGCCACTGTCATGTGGTTGGTGGCCATTGGTGGTAACATTTCCGCGGTATGGATTTTAACGGCCAACGGATTCATGCAGCACCCGGTGGGCTACACCATTCGTAACGGACGGGCGGAAATGACCGATTTTTTTGCACTGCTGTTCAACAAATTCAGCATCCTTGAAATCGTACATGTACTGCCTTCGGCCCTGGTACTGGGTGCTTTCTTTGTCATGGGTATCAGTGCCTACCACCTTTTAAAAAAACAGCACATCGACTTTTTCACCCGATCATTTAAAATCGCCCTGACTTTCGGTCTTGTATCTTCCCTTGCCGTGGCCTTTACAGGGGATCTACATGGTACCCACGTGGCACAAGTCCAGCCGGCCAAACTGGCGGCCATGGAAGCCCATTGGGAAACCCAGACCAGTGCTCCCATCGTGCTGTTTGCCATTCCCGATGAGAAAAACGGCAGAAACAGCGTGGAGTTCGGCTCCATTCCCGGTATTTTGAGTTTCCTTGGATATCATGATTTCAATGCCGTGGTAAAAGGGCTCAATGACTTCCCGGAAGGTGAAAGACCCCCGGTGTGGATCACCTTTGCCGGTTTCAGATTCATGGTGCTTCTGGGAACGATTTTTATATTCCAAATGATATATGGCTGGACAAGAAGGGATAAACTTCTGGAATCACCGAAATTTCTCGCCATGATGCTCTACTCCATCCCCCTTCCCTACATTGCCATCCAGGCCGGCTGGGTACTGGCGGAAGTGGGTCGACAACCCTGGATCGTCTACGGCCTGATGAAAACCTCGGATGCAGCCTCCCCTGTCATGGGATACCAAGTCATGATTTCCCTGATTGCCTTTGTATTGGTCTATGGCCTTTTGGGTGGCGTGGGATTTTATCTCATGGGAAAACACGCCATAAAGGGCCCCGTCTCTGAAAATGCGTAAACCTTCCATGGTTCAAGTAGTGATTTTGCCGGTGAATTGTAACACCATTGCTCTGGCAACCACTTTTTGATAAAAAAACAGGAGCTAAAATTATGGTTTTAGAAACAATATGGTTTTTTATTTGGGGCCTTTTATGGGCGGTTTTTTTCATGACGGACGGGTTTGATTTCGGTGTCGGAACCCTTTACCCCTTTCTTGGCAAAACAGAGACAGACAAACGGGCCATGATCAACTCCATCGGCCCCTTCTGGGACGGGAATGAAGTGTGGCTAATCACCGCCGGCGGCGTCACCTTTGCCGCCTTTCCCAAGGTGTATGCCGTTATGTTCTCCACCCTTTACACTCCCCTGCTGCTGATTCTGTTTGCCCTGATTCTCCGGGGCGTGGCATTTGAATTCCGGGGACAGGTTGAACACCCCTGGTGGAAGAAGATCTGGGACACCTGTATTTTTGTGGGCAGCTTTGCACCGGCATTGCTGTTCGGGGTGGCCTTTGCCAATATTTTCAGGGGAATTCCCTTTGATGGCCAGGGGCTCTACCATGGCAATATTCTCAAACTGTTAAATCCCTATGGGTTGCTGGGAGGCATTCTTTTTCTCTTGCTCTTTGTTCTCCATGGTGCCAACTGGCTGGCCCTTAAAACCAAGGGCAGGCTAAAAGTCGAAGCGGCAAAAATGGCCGGCAAAATATGGCTGGCCCTGGTACCGGTGGCCGTGATCTTTCTCATTGCCAGCAAATTTGCCACCGCCCTTTATGACAACTACCTGGCAATGCCCCTGCTCTTCCTGGTGATTATCCTCAGTGTGGTTGCACTGCTCTCTGTTCGATTTTTTCTCTTTATTGACGATTATTTTAAAGCATGGTGTGCCTCGGCAGTGACCATTGTCAGCTGCACCTTTTTTGGCGTTATCGGTCTATTCCCGGCACTGTTTCCCTCACTGCTCGACCCGGACTTCAGCCTGACGGCATTTAATGCCGCCTCAAGCCCGTTAACACTGAAAATAATGCTCTTTGTGGTGGTGGTTTTTATTCCCATTGTCATTGGATATCAAATCTGGGCATATAAGCTGTTTAAGGGGGTAATGCCGGAAGATGAGTTGGAGTATTAGATTCTTATCTCTGATTTTCGTGTTATTTTGGCAAGAGAATCAAAAAAACTTTTTTGGTTCCGGCTTGTACAGGTTAGGAACAAAAGGAGGGTTCCATGAACATTGACAGAATGGTTTTTGCAGTGGCCGGCGGCATGATCCTTTTCAGCGTGATCATGGCTGTTTTCCACTCAATTTACTGGCTGTGGTTCACGGCCTTTATCGGGGCCAATCTTTTCCAGGCCGCCTTCACCGGCTTCTGCCCCATGGCGTTGATCCTAAAAGCGCTGGGAGTTACTCCG
Organism: uncultured Desulfobacterium sp.; assembly: GCA_963668575.2. Classification (GTDB taxonomy): domain Bacteria; phylum Desulfobacterota; class Desulfobacteria; order Desulfobacterales; family Desulfobacteraceae; genus Desulfocicer. Next base: position 5,637,278 of record OY764894.2, read on the forward strand.
GGGAAGGCATTTTAGTGGGGAGATGAGGTATTGAACAGAGAGTAAAAACACTTTGTTCTCCGGCCCCAAGCCCTTTGAAATTAATCGCAGGGCGTGATATCATGCCCTGCATGTGATCACCAGTATCCAACCGAATCAACTTAAAAAGGAGATTGACTGATGGACAAGTACGTGTGCGATCTTTGCGGCTATGTGTATGACCCTGCAGTGGGTGACCCGGACAATGGTGTAGATGCAGGCACCAGCTTTGATGATCTTCCGGATGATTGGACATGCCCCATCTGCGGTGCGGGAAAAGAAGATTTTTCCAAAGAGTAACGGCAAGTCCCGAACATAATAAAAAAGGTATGACAGAGAATCTCCTGTCATACCTTTTTTTTGTGTGCTTACGCTTGTTTTTTTTTATATGAAAAGGTAGCCTTCAAGTCTACCTCAGCAGAGCCGCCCCCCCGATGGGCAATAGGAACCGGACAATTGAGCTGTCTACAGTTCCGGTCCGGGCCCATTGCCCGTCGGGGGGGGGCGGCATAATGCCATCAACAGAGTCCGGCGGGTGATCGGGCCGGCCTGTTGGGACCCAAAGGCGATCACTCCGGAAGATGGAAGAAGCCCCGTGTTAGTTGCCCAGCTCCCTTTGGAGCCACGCTTTTACCTCTCCTTCCACTGCAAAAACCCCTTTATGCATTCCTGACGATGCCATGAATGCCTTTTCCAGACGTTCGGGAAGCCTCAACGTAATCAGCTCCTCCGAGTCAAACCCCCTCCGTCTGACCAGACTAACCAGGGGATGCTTTTTCCAGGTATTAATGACAAAATAAACCGTTTCATTACTGGAATCCCGTGAATTATAGTAAGACAGACCCCGCAGCGGACCCCATTCCAGATGCAGGGCAACGGCCTCCTCCGGTGTCATGTCCCAGTCAACGGCATTTAAAATACGCAAATCTTTTTTAATATCTTCAAGTCTCATTGATCGCACCTCCATAAAGCTAAAAATCACCATTGGTCTTGGTGGATGATATCACACACGCCCTAACCGCTGGCTCAGCGACTGCCAAGGGTGGCCTATGGTACAGTCAAACTTAAGTGTTATGGATATATCAATGCAACATACATGCCGTTGTCTGTGTGGTGGAAGGAGGGGAAGGGGGGGCTACCCACCCAAGCCTTTCCGGGCAAGGGTTTCAGCATATATTGACAGACCTGGAAATCAAGCGGTTATCAAGCGATTAAAATGAGTTGGAGGAGGGATCTCAGGAGACACCTGACCTGACCCGTTGCGAAAAAATGAGACACCATAGTCTCCCCCAAAAGATACGCATCTGTCTCGCAGATAAGACTATTCAAATTTAACCCCGGCGTGTTTTTCCACCTGGTCAATGATCCACTGGCTGATCAGTTTCTTATTGGGCACCTCTTTTTTAAGCTCCCCCATTTGAATTTCCACCCGGGCCATGGTGCGATGCCCCCCGGCGGATCCGATGTGGGAAAAGGCGTCCTTCACGGTGTTGCCGGCGCTCCTGCGCAGACCGTCATTGCGCATGATAATCACCAATTTTTCATCATAAATCCCTGAGATGATGCTCCAGTTGGCTGACTCAATGCGCATGAAAAAATCCGCCACAATGACGCACTGATCCGGATTTACAATATTTCCGGCGTGGGCATAAACCCGGTGGTTGATAATTTTCTTCCGTTTGATGGCATGGCCGATGAACTCAAGGTCTGCCTCCTTAAACTCCGCCTGTTCAATGCGGGACATAATACAGGTGTTGGCAAATTTATACAGGTATTGAAAGGCCCTTACGTCTTCCATGGACGTCTGACGCAGGAATCCCCCGGTATCGGTTTTAATCCCCATTAAAAGGGCTGTGGCCAGTTTCTGGGAAGGTTTCACCCCGGCAGCCTTGAGGTATTCCGTCATCATGGAAGAGCAGGCCCCATATTCGGGGCGGATATCATTGAAGGTGGCGGAATCGCAGGAGACAGGATGATGATCAATGATGGCATCATAGGGAAACATGGCAAAACACTCATGGTGATCCGGCTGGGAGTCCACCACCACAAAGCGGTCAAATGCCTTATCATCCACATCATTAATGTGAACCATCTCCAAATCCAGTACCCGGATCATGGTAAGATTATCCGGACGAGTCATCTCATTGAAGTAGGTGATCGTCACGCTGGTCACCTTTCTCCAGAGCAGCCGTTTTACGGCCATGGCACTGGCCATGGCATCGGGGTCTGCATTGATAACGATCAACACGTTATTTTCTTTTGAAAAAAGCGCCAGCAATTTTTCAAGTCTCTGGATATTCGTCATTTAAAGCCCTCCTATCCTTACTGAAAAACAGGGTGAACACGATGAAAATATAACCGCCCACCGCAAGTAGAGATATCAATGCAACACTTGTACCAAGAGGTGCCAGCACCAGGGCCGTCACCCAGTGCACGGTGATGACCAGACCAGAATGGAGGCGGATGGGAAAATCCCGGAACCGGCAGATCACGGCAAGGCCACACAGATTCCAGCCATAAAGGGAAGCAAAGGTATGAATCCTGAGCAGCCACCGGGTGTTCTCATGGGTGTACCCCGGAGACATCTGAAAGAAAATATAGATGATACCTGAAATGGCCGTGACAATGAGAAATCCAATGCCGGAGGAGAGGAACTCCTTCTGCTGCATCTTCTGCCCATACCGCAGATACAGGGCCAGCACCGTCACAACGGCAACAAACAGCGCCAAGGTCACGGCGATCTGGGGGTAAAACCGCTCAAACAGAATGAACACAAAAAAGATGATCACCCCCAGATTGATGGTCCAGAAGCAGATCAACGACAAAATGCCGGTGCCAGAGACACCGTTCTGACGGATCATGGAAAAAATAACGGACAGGGTGATCAGGGAGAGAGGAAAGGAGAAGCCAAGAAAAAAGGTGTTGAGCACCAGCTTTTCCATGACCACCACATGGAGATACTCGTTGTTGATAATCACCGCCGTGGACATGATAAGACCAATGGAGAGGCAGAGCAGAGAGGCCTGGTGAAACTTGGCCGACACCGACTCTTTAAGGGAGAAAAAATTCAAGGGGAAAAGGGCGAATTTTTCAATTCGGAGACTCTCCACAATGGATGCCAGGCCCAGCGAGATAAAAATAACCATGGGGTAGATGTTTAAAAATGCAAACAGGGCATAGAAGAGGGAGAGCACCAGAAAACAGATGGTGCGGGGGGAGAGGTGACCGGTGCCCTCTGTGAAATAGAGGATAATGGTGCCGCCGGTGCAAAGGTTAAACAAAAAAATATGGAGCCGCTCAAAATCATACTGTTCCAACGGAAAATAGATACCGGCATAGCCGAAGATAAGCGCCATGATCATCATACCGGCAAAAAAAAGTTTTAGCAGGGGGTTCATTTATGGCTGATCTCCTGGTTCATGGGTATTGGGATTGTAGGTATTGTGGATTTGTGGGTACTGGGATTGTGAGTATTGGGTTTATGGATACTGGGTTTGTGAGTATTTTGTTTTTTCCCCATTACGTGGGCCAGAGCCTGGTGAAGACGGGCATGTTTGAACTGATATCCGTACACCATGAGCTTTTCCGGCTTTACCCGGGTGCTGGCCAGAAGCACCTCCTGCCCCATTCTCCCCCAGACCAGCTTCACGGCCCAGGCCGGAACAGTCAATCGTGTGGGACGGGAGAGCACCGCACCCATGGTCCGGGTAAATTCGGCATTGGTAACGGGATGGGGGGCAACAAAGTTCACCGGTCCCTTGATACGCCGGTCGTTGATCACATGGTGGATAGCATAAATCAGATCATCCATGCTGATCCAGCTCAGATATTGCTTCCCCGACGCGATTTGAGCCCCCAGCCCCATGAGAAAGGGGGGCATCAGTTTTTCCAGAATGCCGCCGCTGGGACTCAGCACCACACCGATGCGGGCATACACCGTGCGAATGCCCGACCCTTCCACCATTTCTGCGGCCCGCTCCCAGTCCGCACACACCCGGGAGATAAAGAGGTCTCCGGGACCGCAGGCATCATTGACCACGGTTTCACCCAGATCCCCGTAATACCCCGTGGCCGAGGCAGAGATGAACAGCTCGGGTTTTTCAGGAAGCGCCAGAAGGGTCTTTGCAATGAGGGCCGTGGAGAGATTGCGGCTTTGAATAATCTGCTCCTTGCGTTTGGAAGACCACCGACCCGACGCAATGTGATACCCGTTAAGATTGATCACCACATCAATGTTGCCTGCTGAAGCAAGGTTCAGAATACCTTTGTAGGGGTCCCAGAAGATCTCATCCACGCCCCTGGGGGGACGTCGTACCAGACGAATCACCCGGTGACCGCCGGTGGTGAAAAAGGGAATCAACGCCCTGCCCACCGGCCCCCCCGCACCGGAAATCACGATGGTAAGGGGACCGGACCCTTTTTTATGGGCGTCAAGATCGTTGTTCATCACGGTGTGGCGATGGGTGAACATGCGATGGAGTTCCTTTTCCACCATGGCCGCCCACCGGGGGGGCAGGTGCAGGGGCAGCTGATATTGAACACGGTCTTCAAGGCTGGAGAAGAGATTCCCCCGGGGATAAAATTGATGGGTATGAATCCACTGGGAAAAGGGCCCCTTTACCATGCGGTCCCGGAAATAATCGTCTTTGGCATAGGCGATGTGCTCTGCTGCCATTTTCATGGAAAACCTTGAAAAACACAGATCCATCTCCACGGTGGCACCGGCTTGAATTCCACCGGTTTTTCGAATATTCTTCATGACCATCCACGGGGGGGTCAACCGCTCCAGGGCACCGGGGCGTTCATGCCAGGCAAAGGCCTGTGCCACCGGGACGGCCATGTCCGTTTTTTTAACAAACTCTCTTTTTCTCACAGACATCTCCTGAGAATTTCAGTGATCAGCCCCTCCCCAAAGCGACCGATATCGAACTTATAGACTTTCGCAATCGAAAAGATCCCACTCTTTGTTAATATGGCAGAAAGAGCATTAACTCATTTGCAAAGCGCTATTGATCCCTTCTGCTGATAGAAAAGTAGTATTTTCCAGACGAATTATCAAGTATCATTTTTTTTCAAAAAACAAATCCATTGGCTGACATATTGGAAAACAGCATCTTGGTTGCTTTATTCCATGTCTTTTGATAAAAATCCGGATTGATTACCGATCCCATGAATTTTAACAATACAGAGGTGGCTGGTGATATAGTCTTCACCAATTCATGAACAGCTGAACTCAAAAACCAGACTTCAAAAGATGACATCAATGCTGATCCGATTATTGAAAAATATGCCCCTATCTATGGCAGTGATCTTTTTTCTCCAGGGTTGCCTCTCCTCCGGCCCGCCCTCCCGGCACCTCTATACCCAGCCCCTTCCCGGGACACCCCAGCTTTCATATCCAGCCATACCTGCCACATCATCCCGGTGGTGGACCCAATTTAAAAGCATCGAACTTAACACGCTCATGGCAACGGCCCTGACAGAAAATTTTTCCATCAGGGAAGCAGGGGCAAGGCTTGAACAGGCCCGGGCCACCACCGCCTCCCAAGGTGCATCTCTATTTCCCACCATCACCCTGGACGGAGGATACACCCGCACCCAAACCGACCATGGGGCCACCTCCTACAACACCTTTACAACGGGGCCGACGGCATCCTATGAGGTGGATCTCTGGGGCCGGATCAAGGCGGACATTGCCGCTTCCCAACATGAAACCCAGGCCTCCCGATACGACCTTGAAACCGCTGCCATCTCCGTGGCCGCGGAGGTGGCCGGTACCTGGGTGGAACTCATTGCCACCCGGAAACAGCTGGCCCTTGCCCAGCAGCAGCTAAAACTCAATACCACGGTGCTGGATCTTCTGGGGCTTCGGTTTGAAAAATCCATGTCCACGGCCCTGGACGTCCTCCAGCAACGGGAGGTGGTGGCCCGGGCCCAGGCAGAGATTCCCCCCATTGAAAACCGTGCCACAGCCCTTTCCAACGCCCTGGCACTGCTCCTTGGTAAAACACCGGATCAACGCCCCATGGTCACGGCAAATTTGCCGGAGCAGCTCCCCCCCCTTCCCGTTGACGGTCTGCCGGCCAATCTCCTTGTTCTGCGACCGGATGTGCGCGCTGCCGGGTCCCGGCTCCTGGCTTCAGATTGGGATGAAGCCTCTGCCAGGGCGGACCGTCTACCCGATTTCTCGTTGACCGGCAGTTTTCTGTTCCGGAATACCAGCCTGGATCTGCTCCTTCACAAATGGATACTCTCCCTGGGGGCGGGCCTTGGTGCCACGATTTTTGACGGTGGGAAAAAGACGGCTGCCGTTGATAAAGCCACCGCCCTTGTCAAAGAACGGCTGGCCACCTACGAAAAAACCGTTGCCACCGCCATTTTTGAGGTGGAAAACAGTCTGGCGGCGGAACAATACCAGACCCGATATGTCACCCTTCTCAGTGCCGAACTTACCAGTGCCCGCCAGGCACTGGAAGAGGCCCGACGCAGATATGTCAAAGGATTAGACCCTTTTATCCCCTTTTTAACCGAACAGGTCAATGTTCAAAAACTGGAAAGCAGCCTCATTGAACAGAAGGCGGTCCTGATCAAGAACCGCATCGCCCTTTACCGGGCCCTGGGCGGTGACTGGACCCAACAGATGGAAACGCCATGACTTCAACAACACACCCCAAAAATGTCCTGATCAAGATGATCCGTTTCGTCATACCCATCTTTTTCATTGCGGCAAGCATTGCTGCGGCAAACTTTCTTTATGCCACCAGACCCCTTGCCCAGCGAGGCCGTCCCCTGATTCCCCCGCCCCTGGTGGAAACCATGACCGTCACTGCGGCCAATCACTTTGTCACTCTGGAAGCCATGGGCACCGTCATTCCCTCCCGGAGCATCACCCTGAAATCCCGGGTGGGGGGCTTTGTTCAGGAAAAATCAAAAAAGCTGATTCCCGGCGGACTTTTCAATAAAGGGGAGGTGATGATCCGGCTGGAGCCGGCGGATTTTCTTCTTGATGTGGATCAGCAAAAGGCTGCCCTTGCAAAACGCCACGCAGAACTTCGCCTGGAAATGGGCAAGCAGGAGGTGGCCAGGGAAGAGGTTAAAATTCTTCAAAACAGCTCCAGAAGATCCCTTTCAAATTCGGATCTGGCCCTGCGGGAACCTCAACTGGCCCAGATCAAGGCGGACATTGCCGCAGCACAGACCGATCTCTCCCGGGCAACCCTGGCCCTTGAACGTACCGTTATCAAGGCCCCCTTTAACTGCATGGTCATGGCCGTAAACGTGGAACCCGGCTCCCAGATCTCCTCCCAGGACCCCCTGGCCTCCCTTTCGGGCACAGATGACTACTGGGTGGAGGCCACCCTTCCCACGGACCAGCTCAAATGGGTGGATATTCCCCTGAAAAACCATGGCATTGGCAGTCCTGCCCGGATCATCACCCCGGGCAATCCTCCCCGCCCGGGCCATGTCATCCGATTGCTGGGGACTCTGGGGAAGGAGACCCGGCTGGCCACCCTGCTCATCACCATTGAAGATCCCCTGGGACTTCGAGATCAGGCACCTCCCCTGCTTCTGGACAGCTATGTCCGGATCCGCATCCAGGGGGCAGAACTGTCCCATGTCATTGCCCTGCCCCGGGACGTTGTCAGGGACGGAGACCAGGTGTGGTGCGCAGGAGCCGACCAAAAATTGGTGATCAAACCCATTGAAACCATATGGCGGGATGCCCATCGCATTTTTGTCAGCGGCGGGCTGGAACCGGATGACAACATCATCGTTTCCGACATGGCCTCCCCGGTGGCAGGCATGGCCATTCGGGTCAAAAATCAGAACAAGGCCGACATTGATGTCAAAATGCCCTCTCCCCTGCCCGGAGAATCCCGTGAAGCGCAGGAAGCGACGGATGACAGGAGCGCCCTGAAATGAGACCGACAGAGCCTCTGTTCAAAGGCCCCATTCCCTGGATGGCCGGAAATTCCGTGGCCGCCAATCTGCTGATGATCGTTCTTCTGGTGGGCGGTATTGTCATCGGCAGTGCCATCAAACAGGAGGTCTTCCCCGATCATGAAATCGGTGCCGTCAAGGTATCGGTAAGTTATCCCGGTGCCAGCCCCGAAGAGGTGGAACGGGGAATTATCCTGGCCATTGAAGAGGCGGTTCAGGGACTGGACGGCATTGATGAGATGAAGGCCACTGCCTCCGAGGGCCGGGGCACCGTCACCATTGAGGTCCGGGAAGAGGTGGATGTCCAAAGCTTTGCACGGGAGGTGGAAAGTGAGGTCAATGCCATCACCTCCTTTCCCGATGAGGCGGAACGCCCCATGACCTCCGTGGTGACAAGAAGACGCAATGTCACCTCCCATGCCATCTATGGCGATCAATCCCAGGCAATTCTCACGGAATTTGCCGAATCCTTCAGGGACCTGCTGCTCCAGGACCCCACCATCACCCAGGTGGAGCTGGAGGGCACCCGGGACCATGAAATCCACATAGAAGTTCCCCAGGAAAATCTCAGGCGCTACGGCCTGACACTGGGAGAGATCGCCCAGCGCATCGGCAATGCCGCCGTGGAGCTGCCCGGCGGCAGCCTGCGCACCCGGGGAGGGGAAATCATGGTCCGCATGAAAGAGCGCCGGGAACTTGCCAAAGAGTATGCCCGCCTTCCCATCATCACCGCCCAGGACGGTGCCAGGATTCTTCTGGAGGATATCGCCGTCATCACCGAAGGATTTGAAGATACAAATACCTATGCCACCTTCAATGGCAAGCCCGCCATCATGGTGGAGGTATACCGGGTGGGGGAACAAAAACCCATCCAGGTGTCAAAAACCGTGAGGGAACGGGTGGAAACCTTTAGAAAAAGCCTGCCCCAGGGCGTTGACATCGCCATGATCAACGACCGCTCCGAGGTGTTTCAACAGCGGGCGGAACTGCTCATCAAAAACGGCTACATCGGACTTTCGCTGGTATTTCTCTGTCTGGCCCTTTTCCTGGAGATCCGCCTGGCCTTCTGGGTGGCCCTGGGTATTCCCATCTCCATTCTGGGCTCTTTTGTGTTTCTGCCCCTCACTGATTTTTCCATCAACGTCATCTCCATGTTCGCCTTTATCGTCACCCTGGGCATTGTGGTGGATGACGCCATTGTGGTGGGAGAAAACATTTATCAGCACCGGGAACAGGGGAAATCCTTTCTGGAAGCGGCCATTGCAGGCGTAAGTGAAGTATCCATGCCAGTGGTGTTCAGCATTTTAACCAATGTGGTGGCATTCATACCCATCATGTTTGTCACCGGCACCATGGGTAAAATCTTCAAGGTGATCCCCCTGGTGGTGATTGTGGTGTTTCTCATCTCCCTTGTGGAGAGCCTCTTTATCCTGCCGGCCCACCTGGCCCACCAGGGAAGACCACCGGGCAAAATCATGTCCTGGCTCATCACACAACAACAAAAGGTCAGCCGGGGACTGATCCGGTTTGTGGAGCGCATTTACAGCCCCATCCTGAAATTCATGTTGGAAAACCGTTATATCACCGCCAGCATGGGGCTGTCCGTTCTGATCATTGTACTGGGATATGTGAAAAGCGAAAGAATCACCACCACCCTCATGCCCCGGGTGGAATCGGACTACGCCTATGTCATGGTGACCCTGCCCTATGGCTCATCAACACAAAAGGCCGCCTCGGTTCTTGATATCATCTCCGCTTCCGCCCGGGAGGTGGTGGAAAAAAACGGTGGGGAGACCCTCTCCCGGGGGACATATGCCCAGGTGGACGAAAATGTCATCTCCGGCCGCATCCTGCTCACCTCCCCGGATATCCGCCCCCTTTCAACGGCAAGGGTCACAGAGCTGTGGCGGATGGCCACAGGTTCCATTGCCGGGCTGGAGTCCATGGTATTCCAGTCCGACCGGGGAGGGCCCGGCTCCGGGGCCTCCCTCACCGTTGAACTCAGCCATCAAGACATTGAAACCCTTGATCTTGCCAGTGAAATGCTGGCCGATGAGCTGGCCGGCTTTCCCTCCACAAAGGACATTGATGACGGCTCGGCCCGGGGCAAACAGCAGTTTGATTTTAAAATGCGTCCCCAGGGACTCTCCCTGGGCCTGGGGGCAAGAGACGTGGCCCTCCAGGTGCGATATGCCTTTTATGGTGCCACGGCCCTGAAGCTCCAGCGGGGACGAAACGAGGTCACCGTCAAGGTGCGCCTGCCCCAGGCGGAACGAATCACGGAGAGCCGGCTGGAAACAATGATCATTCGGACCCCCGACGGCAGGGAGACCCTGCTTCGGGATACCGTCACCATGGAGCGGGGCCGGGCCTACACCTCCATTAATAGACGGGCCGGACGACGGGTCTCCACCATCACGGCCAATGTGGTGCCCCGGGTGGAGACCAACCGGATTCTCTATGTGGTGAAATCGGAGATTCTCCCCGCACTGCAGCAAAAATTTCCCGGTCTCACCGGCAACTTTGAAGGCCGCCAGGCCAGCATGCAGGAGAGTACGGAGAGCCTGATTCGGGGGCTGTTGATGGCGCTTTTCGGCATCTATGCCCTTCTGGCCATTCCCTTTAAGAGTTATTTTCAACCCATGGTGATCATGCTCTGCATTCCCTTTGGCGTTGTGGGGGCGGTGCTGGGGCATATCCTTCTGGGCTATTCCCTGTCACTGATGAGTCTGTTCGGTCTGGTGGCCCTGTCCGGTGTGGTGGTGAACGACTCCCTTGTCATGGTGGACTTTGCCAACAGAAAACGACGGGAGGGTGTTCCGGCGGAGGAGGCCATTGCCATGGCAGGAAAGCAACGGTTCCGGCCCATCATGCTCACCACCCTCACCACCTTCGGGGGCCTTGCCCCCATGATCTTCGAGACCTCCCGCCAGGCCCGGTACATGATTCCCATGGCCATCTCCCTGGGGTTCGGTATCGTGTTTGCCACGCTGATCACCTTGATCCTGGTGCCCTCCTTTTACATGATACTGGAGGATGTGCTGGTATTTTTCAAGGCAGATCATGTAGATGAAATCAATGCGTCATATGATGGTACTGAAAAAATGGAATAGAATGCCCCCGGAATCACCCGGTGACAGGGACCTCATCACAGACCCGTCTTTGCAGAATTCCCAATGTTTTTGTCATGGTCACGGGTTTAAACAGTCCTGACTTTAGGGCGTATTGGTACACCTGGTAAGGAGCCTGTCCCCCCTCTTCCGGGTTGGGAAAAATATCATGGATCACCAGAAAACCGCCGGGGATGATGTGACGGGACCAGCAGCTGTAGTCATTGAAGGCGGTTTCAAAGGCGTGCCCCCCGTCAATGAATACCAGACTTAACGGGGTGGCCCATGCTTTTGCCGCCACACCGGATTGACACACCAGGGGCACCACCGCACCTGTGAGGTCAAACTTTTCCAGTGTGCTTCTGAAGAACCTGAAGGTGTCCACACATTGCGCACGGGCATCGTACAGGTCCGGATCAAAATATTCCTCTCCCCTCTGTTGCTCCTCCGATCCCCTGTGGTGGTCAATGGAGAAAAGCACGGTGTCGTTCTCTTTGCAGGCGCTTCCCAGATATATGGCCGATTTGCCGCAATAGCTGCCCACCTCCAGGCAAGGCCCCCGTTTACCGGCCTCCAGGGCCGTTTCGTAGAGCTTGACGGCCTCCTCCTTATCCAAAAACCCCTTTACCTCACCCACTGCAGCATCATCAAATATCATGATTTCCTCCGCCTCCGTTTTTCGCCCTGATCATGGCTCCGATATTGTGACGGGTGCCGGTGCCATGATCAGACCCTCTCTTTCATATTATCAAACAGTATCACCCTTTTTAAATGAATCAAAGAAGGATAACCCCATGGCCGGAAAAATATTTACAGGGAAAGAAACAGACAAAATGATGCCGGCAAAATTCCCTGGAACCCGCCATGGACCCAATGGTGACGTCCATGGCCATGGCCATGATATCAATGGGTCAGATGAAGCCAAAGGGTAAATGTGACAGCGGAAAGCAGGGTGCTGGAGGAGATGGCGGCCACGGCAAACTCAGGATCACCGTTCATCTCCCGGGCCATGACATAGCTGATGGTGGCGGATGGAGAGGCAAGTAGGATAAGGCCGGGGAGATACAGCTCTGCAGGAACATTCCCAAGGCAGTACAACACAAACCCCAGGCCCGGCAGCACCACCAGCTTGATGAGGTTGGCCAGCACCAGATGACGAAACCGGGAAGTGATCAAATTAAAGCTGAGGGACGCCCCGATCAGAAGCAGGGCAAGCGGCAGGGACATGCCGCTGATGATGCCAAGGGTGCGGACCACAATAACCGGCAATGCAACACCGGTCAATGAAAAGGCAATCCCGGAAATGGCGGACAGAATCACTGGGTTTCCCACAACCTTGACGATGATTTTACGGGGACTGTGGGAGGAAGGCGCGGCATCGGCGTAATATTGAAGCGCAAACACCGACAAAAGATTCTGCAGAATCATCATGAAACCGATCAAAATGCTGGCACTGGCAAAACCGTCGCTCCCCAAAAAATAATAGGCCACGGCCAGACCGATATAGCCCAGATTCCCATGAAAGGCGTTTTGCACAAAGGTGCCGGATCGACGGGATGGCAAATGGATCACCCGGCCCATTATCCAGGTCAGCCCAAAGCCCAGAAGAATGGCCACCAGGGTCAGCCCCAGTACCTGGGGATTGAATTCGGTTTTTAACGAACTCTTGGCAATGGCTCCGAACACCATGGCCGGAATGGCGATGTAATAGACCAAACGGTTGGCCGGCCCCAGAAACTCAGGTGGCACAACCCCTTTTTGCCGGGCAAACCAGCCCAACACGATCACACTAAAAATGGGGATGATGGTGTTTAAAATTTCCATCGGTCCAAAATAGGGACCTGGCTCTCTCCTGTCAACTCAATGTTCAAGTTTTTTCTGCCGTTTTTGCGAAAATGGGGTCAGGCTTGGAAAACGATGTCAAGGAACAAGTGGGCTTTAAACGTAATGAGCCGTCATTTTATTGTATATCACTTCAGCCACCCCACACCGGTTGTTGGAGGCAACCACCTCAAAATGTTTCTGTATATCCGCCGGGGCATTGGCCACAACAAATCCCCGGCCCGACCATTCCAGAAGATCCAGATCATTGTAATCATTACCAACGGAGACCACATGTTTCCGGGTCATCCCCAGCCGTGCAGCAAGCCATGCCACGGACTGACTCTTTGACACCAGGGGATGAAATACCTCAATCCACATGGATTTTCCGTCAAGGGGGGAGGTGGCTCTGATAACACTGAACTCCCCAAGGGCCTTTTGAACCCTGTCTGCGATTTCATGTCCGGAGCGGGGGGGAACAATGGCCAGGATTTCCGTGGATTCACCAAAATCAACCCCATCTCCTTGGGTCATGGGCCTTGCAAATTCCCGGTAGAGGGCAATGCGGGCATAAAAGTCCGGATTTTTTACCCTTTCAGCGGGATCTGCATTCCAGGAACTTTCCTGCCCATTTCTTGGGGAATCACCTATTCTATAAATAAAATATCGGGTATCCGGAACCGGCCGGTGGACCATATAATCCAGCCCAAGTGAATCAAAATATCCTGAAATCCGTCGGACATCGCTTGCACCCAGGGATTCTTTTTTAATGATTTCACCATGGGTACACTCCATGATACCCGCCCCGGTGGAAAAAATGACATAATCCACTGGCATATCACCACAGATGGATGAAAAACCCATTTGCCGCACAGCCTTCTGAAATGAGTAAAGGGACTTGCCCGTGGCAAACACCCTTATTACGCCTTCCCTGCCAAGGGATTCCAGGGCGGCCAGATCCTTTGCATGGATGATCTTCTCATCGGTGAAAAGGGTACCGTCAAGATCGGTTACAAACATTTTTTTCCGGGTTTTCATCAATCTGAAACATTTCCTTATTTTGACTTTCTCAGGGAATTTGGGTATGAGAGGGGCTTGATCACAACACCGGTCATTGGCGTAAATTAACGGCCCACTCCCAAAGCAGCCAAGATTAAAACCAGACCCGAGCGTATCAGCAAAAAACAGATGAGTAAATCAACTTTTTACAGGACAGGGATGACCATGGACAAGGCATTTGACATTGAGATAAAAAAACTAAGGGACAACATTGATCACATCGACCGGCAGATCCTGGAGTTGATCTCCCAACGGCTGGCCCAGGTCCAAGAGGTGGTGGCCCTGAAAAAGGCCCACAACATCCCGGTTTACCATCCGGCAAGGGAAGAGGACCTGATATCAAAACTGCGCAGCCAGGCAGCGGCAGCCGGGATTAACACCGATTTCATGGAGGAGATGTACCGGGTGATCCTGAGGAATTCCCGCATGGAGCAGACCGTGGAGATGAAGCAGCAGGGGGTCCGGGCCGGGGCAACGGTGCTGATTGTGGGAGGGGCCGGTCAGATGGGCCGTTTTTTTGCCGATCTGTTCCGAACTTCGGGCTATATTGTCAGGATTCTCAGCGAAGAGAACTGGCCAGAGGTGAACGTGCTGTGCAAAAATACAGATCTTGTTCTGCTCTCTGTCCCCATTCACGTCACCCTTGAAACCATAGAACGCATTGTCCCCCACGTGCCCTCCACAGCCATCCTGGCGGACATCACCAGTATCAAGACCGCCCCGGTGACTGCCATGCTCAAACAGTTTTCCGGCCCTGTCATCGGCCTGCACCCTCTGTTCGGCCCCTCCTGCGCCACCCTGGATAAACAGATCATCGCGGTCACCCCGGGCCGGGACCATGACAAGTGCCAATGGCTCCTGGAGCAGCTCACCCTGTGGGGGGCCATCATGGTCACTGCCGACCCCCAGGAACACGACGATATCATGGACATTGTCCAGGCCCTGCGCCATTTTGCCACCTTCTGTTTTGGGCGGTTTCTCTGTAAACGAAAGGTGGATCTTGCAAGATCCCTGGAGTTCTCAAGCCCCATCTATCGCCTGGAGCTGGGCATGGTGGGACGGCTCTTTGCCCAGGACAGCAGTCTCTACGCTGAAATCATCTTTGCCACCCCGGCCCGCAGAAACCTTTTAAAACAGTATGTGGCGGCCATGAACGAACAGATTGAACTGGTTGAAAACAATGACAAAGCCCTTTTTATGGAGCGATTCGCCGAAGTGGCCCAATGGTTCGGCCCCTTCGGCGATCAGGCCATGCGGGAGAGTGACTTTATCATCAACAAGCTGATTGAACGATTTTAAGGCGTCTGTAATGCCCGATCTCCCGTTTAACCAAGGCAAGACGTCGGTGATTTGCAAGAAACATTCTACCGGATTATGGATGCTTTTCGTATCACCACTGGCGTTAATATCAGAATGACCGGTAATTGATTATCTGCAAATCACCTTAGAAGATGACTGCCTTTAACGTACAGCTGATTAAACCATTAACGCTGGCAGCCAGGTCACAATACCGGGGAAAATCATCACAAGGGCAATGGTGACCACATCCAGCACCATAAAGGGAACCGCTGCCTTGAAAAGCCCCCCAAGATTAATTTCATTGGGCATCAATCCCTTGACGATATAGAGGTTAAGCCCCATGGGCGGGGAGATGTTGCCGGCGCACATGTTAATGGCCATGAGCACCCCAAACCACAACACGTTTATTTCAAGGGCCAGAAGTATGGGCAGAATAATGGGGGTGGTCATCATGACGATGGCTGCCGGATCCAGAAACATGCCCATGAAAAGAAATCCAAGCATCAGGATAATCACGATCACCGTGCTGGGAACCGGTAAGGAGATCACCCAGTCGGTGAGTTCGGCTGCACATCCGGAATAGATGATCACATACCCGAAGGAGGTGGCACCGATGATAATCCAGCCGATCATGGCCGTGGTTTTCACCGTCTGCATCAGGGCCGTTCTCACCGTGTCAATGCTGAGGCTCCGTTTTACAAGCGCAATGATAAAAACGGAAAGACAGGCAATGGCACTGGCTTCGGTGGGGGTTGCAATACCGGAATAGATGGTACCCAGCAGCATCACCACAACGATCAGCAGGGACCACACCTTCCACAGGGATGAAAATTTCTCCTTCCATGTATACCGCACGTCGTCCCTGGGTGCAATTTCAGGATTCATCATCACCCGGGCATAGATGTAAATCAGGGAAAACAGGGTCATCAACAGACCGGGGATGATGCCGCCGGCAAAAAGCGCACCAATGGATTCATTAGCAAGAGTTCCATAAAGAATCAGAATGACGCTGGGGGGTATCAGGATGGAAAGCGCCCCGGAAAAGGCAACAATGGCCCCGGATATGCCCGACTGATATCCCCGTTTCATCATCTCTGGCAGAGAGAGCAGTCCCACGGTGGCAGTACCGGCGGTGCTGGCCCCGCACACGGCACCGAATATGGCACCAAACACCGCACTGGTCATGCCAAGTCCTCCGGGAAGCTGACGCAGAAAGCGATCTGCCACCTCATAGCTGTCCGTGCCCATGCGGCTGTGCATAACCAGCTGGGCCATGAGAATAAACAACGGTACACACACAAGGGTATAATTTCCCATGTGACCATACCCTGCCAGGGCCACCCCATAGAGCCCGGTGGTTCCGGGCCAGAACACAAGGGCACTCAACATACTGAGAAATCCCAGTGAAAAGGCAACGGGCAGTCCGATGAACAGGAACAGGGTCAACGAAATAACAAGGATGCCAAGCACAATATACCACTCCATATCAGGCAACTCCTTTAGATGTCTTTAATTTAACGGTATCTTCTGTTATTTTAATCATGTACTGGATGGACAAAAGTCCCCCGCCGATGACCAGGAATATCCGGATGGGCCACAGGGGCCAGGCCAGGTATTCCGTGCTTCGAATGGCATTTTCCCAGGCATCCCAGGTAAATACAACGGATTCCCAGGTAAACATGAGCATGTAGATGCATGCCATTATGGATGTGACAATATCCAGTAGTACCCTTTTTTTACTGTCCATGTTTTCCGTGAACAGATCCACGCTGACATGGCCCCCGGCGGTAAGGGTCCAGGGACCTCCCATAAACACCACCATGATGAGCATGTAACGATTTACCTCAAAACTCCATGTGGTGGGGGCATTGAACAGGTACCGCATGGCCACGTCAAAGCTGATGGTGAGCATCATGGCCACCACAATCCAGCCGGCCATCTCCCCCATTATCTTGTTGAACTGTGAAATTCTTTTCATCACTTTTGGTCCCACTCCTTCTCTTTTTCCCTGATGATTTCCACAAGTTTTCCGCATCCCGGGCTTTCATTGCTGTACCAGTCCCAGACCACGTTGAGCATCTCTTTGGATTTTTTGATGTTCTCCTTATCAAATTCCACAAATTTCACACCGTTTTCCAGGCACCATTTCTCATTTTCCGCCTCATAGCCCGGCCAGTATTCGCAGCTGGCCCATTTTCCCCAGTCATAGGCAACTTTTATGAGGGTATCCCGTAATTCCTGGGGCAGACGTCCCATGGAATCCTTATTGATCCAGAGATCATCGGCCCAGGTAAAAACCGGTGGTCGACTAAAGGTTTTCGCCACTTCAAAAAATTTGTAATCCTTCAACCCATAGGCATAAAACAGCAGCGCATCCACCGTTCCCCTTTGAAGGGCCGGATAGATCTCTCCGGTGGCCATGGTCACCGGACAGGCACCCCATGCCTTTGCCACCCGGGTGCTGACCCCTCCGGCGGCCCTGAGCTTGATGTTTTTTAACGATTCAACGGTATTATAGGCGGTATCTCCCCGGCCGATGATCCCGGAACTGCCGCAGATCACATTGGTCAGCCACACGGCATTGGCTTTTGTGAGATAGGAATCATAAATAATATCATGGAACTCCCCTTCTGCGCCTCCTTCTTGATTGTTCATCAATTCCCAGAACGGAGCCCTTCTGTTCAACGAAACATAGGGAAGCCAGTCAACATCTCCTTCCGGAACCATTCCATGGTAATAGGCACCGCAGCTGGCCAACATGTCTATGGTGCCGTTTTTCAATCCATCCAGGGCCTCGTTTCTTCCAATGAGCTGGCTTGCCGGGAAAACGGTGAACTTCAGCTGACCGTTGGTGGCCTCTTTCACCCTTTTGATGAACTCCATATACGCCTTGTACTGAGGGTGCTGGGTGTGCCAGGCCATCTGAAATTTCAACCGCCATGTCTTGCACTCCCCCTGGTCCGCCATACCCGCTCCAAAAATAAAAAACAGGGTTAAGATGAGGACTACGACAGACTTCATGAAAAATAATCGCCGGTGACCATGGGGATCAGAGATGCTGCATTGCATTTCCATTTAAAAAACTCCTTTTGATGTGTTGAACTGAATTGATGATTAAATATATCAGCCGATATCAGATCACCTAATATCAGCAACAATGGTGCCAACGGCGTCATAAAGCAACAAGTTATTTAAAATCAATTAGTTAAAACACACTTACAACTTGTACCCCTGCCCATCGTGCGATTATAAAACGCTCAGGCGTGCGGAAACCGAACAATTACCAACAGCAGCCCTCCCGGCAATTGGCTTGACCGGAACATTGAGAACCAAAGGGCAAATATCGGGAAATTGTGAATGCCAAACGGACAACACCTTGCAAAACAAAATTGGCTCATCACGAATTTGTGTAAAAATTCATAGCGCTGATGCATAAACACTGAAAATTGAGCGTGGCAATCATCTCTCAATCACACCAATTTGAGAAGATCCGCAAAATTATCAGGCTGATATGTATAATATAGCACAGATCAATTCGTATTTAATGCTGGCATTAAACTTTATTTGAGGTTAATGCTTTCACAAATAAATTTATGTTTTATACTCAATGAGAATCTAAACTGAGCATTTAAGATTCTTATCTCTGATTTTCATTTTAGTTTGGCAAAAAAAATCAGAAAACCTTTTTGATTCTGGCTTGTCTAAGTTAGGATGACGTTTTAAGAGTATATCAAAATAATGAACATGGAAAGGCCAGGTAAAGCCATAAAAATGAAACATGCCGTTACACAGATAAAGAATAAAAATAATCTCAATGCCCGGTTTGGGTTCACATTGAAAAAAGGGGGTACACACACAGCAAGGACAATGATGTTGGATGAACTGACAAAGTTATTGTCCTACGTTCAGAAAACCAAACCAGCCAAAGAAGCGTATTTAAAAGCAATTTTGGAGGATAATTGCCTGGGTAAACGGTCTGGTAAAACCAGATCTCTTTCGGTCAGGCATCTGGTTGCTTTATACGCATTAGCCCCAGACATAACCATGTTTAAGGCACTTTTATATTTCCGGAACCGGGATAAAAAGTCCCGTCCTTTGTTGGCTCTTCTGAGCACGATTGCCAGGGACAGTATTTTTAGATCCAGTATACCATTTGTTTTTTCTTTTTCTGAGGGTCAGATAATCAGTCGTGAGGCACTTGAAAAACATATTGATAATATTGAGCCCGACCGTTTCAATAAGACAACACTGAAATCAACGGCACAGAATATCAATTCCACATGGACCCAATCGGGGCATCTCACTGGCCGTGTCAAAAAAATTCGTTCAATTCCCCAGCCAACTGCCGGAGCAGTTTCCTACGCGCTCTTCTTAAGTTACCTCACAGGAGAGCGATGTGAATCTCTTTTTACAAAAAAATACACAAAATCGTTGGGTTGTTCATTTGAAAAAGCCATAGAATTAGCCCAAGAGGCATCCCGCAAAGAATTGATGAATTTGAAATTGCTACCAGGCAGGCGGGCCACGACTGGGCGTTTATATGAAAGTCTCACCAATATACTGGAATTAAAGGACTTTCGTTTTTCGTTGTGGCAGGTTTTTCTGCCATGTATGTTATATGATTTAACCGATACTTTCCCAGACTGGCTATCCGCCCAGAGGTATGCAAAGAGCTATTTTCAAAAACCACATTTGCTTCCCACGCCTCTTCCTAAATATCTTGAGTATATCGTTCAGGAGTTTAAAAAGTTTCTGGAAGATCGGAACGTGACAGAAAATTCAGTTGTAGTCATCAAAGGGGTTGGGTCGCTAAAATGAGCCTGCAGGCCAAACAGGGTGAAGAGTTGATGGTCATTCCCCTCTTTTTGCAAAAGATGGAGCAACTGGCCGATTCAGCCGGTGGAGAGGCGCCAAAACCGCCTCGTCCTGATACCGCGTTTCTTGATGACATCAGACTCACTGCCGGGAATGAACAGCTTTTATCCATTTACAACCAAAGGGATAGACTCAAACAGGCAATGGATGCCTGGCTGGATCTATCCTCCCGCATTGAAAAGCGACAGCCTTCATGGTATACGCTGAAACGTTTGGCCGACCATGCCGGAGGAAAATGGATGACAACTGGGACCAGCTTGAACCGGAACAACGTCATGAGCTTCGTCTCAGTCAGCAATTGACAGGTGCATCCAAGCCTGAGATCAAGGTTGAATCAACAGAGGATGTTTTAAGTACGTTGGAGTCCATCTCCTTATCGGCATTCAAGGATAGAGTGGCTGCCATGCCTTCTCGTTTTGATCAAATTATATTGGATGCAGCAAGGTTGATGGAACCTGAAATTCAATCGGTAAAATTGCCCCATCAGACCTTAAAAACCCAAGCCGACGTGGAAACCTGGGTTGCAAAGTCAAGAGATCTTTTGATTGAAAAACTCAAAAATGGGACGGTGATGGTATGAAACAAGCCACTCTTAAATTTCTAAAAAAAGCCCTGAACAATCCCCACGCAACTTTTCGGGACGGTCAATGGCAAAGCATCGAACAACTCCTGAATCGTAAAAGAATGCTTGTGGTCCAGCGTACCGGCTGGGGAAAAAGTATGGTTTATTTCCTGGCAAGCAAGCTCATGCGCGGGCAAGGTTCGGGGCCAACACTGTTGATTTCCCCCCTGCTGTCATTAATGCGCAATCAACTTGAGGCTGCCCATCGCATCGGAGTGAAAGCCAGAACCATAAACAGCACCAACAATGATCAATGGGACCAAATTAAGACCGAGCTTATAGCCGATGACATTGATCTGTTGCTGATTTCTCCTGAACGCCTTGCAAATGCTTCTTTTATCCATGATGTTCTTTCGGTAATAGCCGAAAGAATCGGACTTTTTGTAATTGATGAGGCCCATTGTATCTCAGACTGGGGTCACGATTTCAGGCCGGACTACAGACGTATCGTTCGTGTACTTCAGGCACTTCCTCCCAATGTTCCCGTACTCGCCACAACCGCAACTGCCAACAACAGAGTCGTCACAGACATTATGTCGCAATTGGGCCATGGCATTGAGCTGGTCCGAGGCCCCCTGGTCAGGGAAAGCCTTAAACTTCAGAATATAAACATGCCAAGCCCTGCAGCCAGAATGGCCTGGCTGGCAGAGACCCTTACCAAACTTTCGGGAAGTGGAATTATATATACCCTGACCCAGCGGGATGCAAATCGACTGACTGAATGGCTGAACGTCAATAATATCAATGCAAAAGCATATCATGCAGGTATTCCAGACCTGGAAGACGGCAGTTCAATTAGAGAAGAACTGGAACAACAACTTTTAAAAAATGAAATAAAAGTTCTGGTGGCCACAGTTGCCCTTGGAATGGGATTTGATAAGCCGGATTTAGAGTTTGTAATTCATTTTCAAAGACCTGCTTCGGTGGTTCATTATTATCAACAGGTAGGTCGTGCAGGACGTGCGGTTGATGAAGCATACGGCATTTTGCTTTGCGGAGAGGAGGACGATCATATTGCAGATTTTTTTATTCGCAATGCCTTTCCGCCTCAAACGCATATTCATGATATTCTTGAAGTCCTTGATCAATCAGATGATGGTCTGTCCGTACCCTCTTTGCAGAGTCTTCTGAATCTGAAAAAATCCCAAATTGATAAGGCAATCAAGTTCCTGACCGTGGAATCTCCATCTCCGATCACAAAAATAGGTTCCAAATGGCATGTTACGGCATCTGCAGACCATTATAAAATTGATCAGGCATATGTGGATGAAATCACCCGAATTCGCAGGCAGGAACAGAGCCAGATGCAGGAATATATGCAGCATCAGGGATGCTTGATGGCATTCCTTGAAAAGGCTCTGGATGATCCCAATCCGGAAAATTGCGGCAAATGCATGAATTGTAAGCCCGCGCTTCTTCTTTCCAGTCAATACAATGATCAATTGGCGAACCGGGCAGCGCTTTTCCTCAAGAGAAGCTATCAGGAAATCAAATCACGCAAGGTGTGGCCACCTCACAATCCCATGTCCGTTTATGGCTTTACGGGAAAAATTGCTCCCGGGTTCCAGGCATCGGAAGGCCGTGCGCTGAGTTTGTGGCGTGATGCCAGCTGGGGAACCCTGGTTGCCTCCGGAAAATATGAGAACAACCATTTTTCAGATGAACTGGTTATTGCCTGTGTGGAAATGATGACACACTGGAATCCCGATCCTGCGCCGAAATGGGTAACCTGCATTCCATCGTTAATTCATCCGGAGTTGGTACCGAATTTTGCCAGGCGATTGGCGGCGGCCTTGAATCTGAAGTTTGTTCCCTGCATCGAAAAAATAAAAGAAAACAGCCAACAGAAATTTATGGAAAATAGCTTTCAGCTGGCAAGGAACCTGGACGGGGCTTTTAACATCAACATTGAACCCAAAACATACAGCCCATGTTTTCTCGTTGATGACATGGTTGATTCAAGATGGACCTTTACAGTTGCATCTGCCCTGTTAAGACAAACGGGATGCACCGCAGTTTATCCTGTGGCGTTGGCATTAAATTCACCGAGGATGGATTGATATGACTACTTTTTTAACAAACGACACAAAGGCGGTCATCCTGCTATGCGGTGTACTGGGTAACGATCGTTCAGTAAAGCCCCTTGCCCAAAAAGAGTACACCCTTCTGGTACAGTGGTTGATCAATAATCATATGCGCCCAAAAGATCTTCTGGAACAAGAAAATGCAGTTGCCGCAGCTACAGGTACCAAAATTGATCCCCAGCGTTTCAGTACGTTGCTGGGTCGAGGTGTTCAACTGGGGTTTGCCGTGGAGGAGTGGCAACGCAATGGCATCTGGATCATCAGCCGGAGCGACACAGATTATTACCCGGTACGTTATAAAAGGCATTTAAAAGATAAGGCCCCCCCACTTCTCTTTGGAGTCGGAAACAGGTCCCTTTTAATAGGCGGGGGAATTGCCATTGTCGGTTCTCGAAATGTGGATGCCGAGGGACAGGCATTTACCCGTGAAGCAGCAGAACTATGCGCTTACAACAAAATGCCGGTTGTTTCCGGAGGTGCCCGTGGAGTTGATCAAATTGCCATGACAGCTGCCCTTGATGCAGGAGGCATCACCATCGGTGTCCTTGCGGAAAACCTCCTGAAAAAAAGCATTGAGAAAAGTGCTCGAAAGGCCATTGCCAAGGGGCAGATGGTTTTAATTTCCCCCTACCATCCCAATGCTCGCTTTATGGTGGGAACCGCAATGGGACGAAACAAACTAATCTATTCCCTGGCGGATTATGGGCTGGTTGTTAATGCCGAATATAATAAGGGAGGCACCTGGGCTGGTGCCACAGAGGAGCTGAAACGGGACAATGCTCTGACTGTTTTTGTAAGATCAGGGACGAACGTTCCCCTTGGCAATACAAAATTGTTGGAGGCAGGCGCCCTTGAATGGCCAGCCATCACAATTCGGGAAAACCTCCCCCAGCAACTTGGAGAACTTGTTGTTAAGCCTGGGAAGCCTAATAAGCACAAGGATTTGGATCTCTTTGACTCTTTTGCCACACAAAAAGCTCCCATCCATGAACCTGAGAAACAGACTTGAGACCACCATCAAAAAAGCCCGTGACATTGCCGAAGATGCAGCCCGGGCATCCCTTGAGCAGCTCGGTGTGGAAGGGGCCAAAACCCTTTGACTATTTAAGTGAAACGGACCGGAAACTTCGCCGCAGAATCCGGGTGCACAGCCGTCAGCTCGGGGATATAAGAAATGCTGGCCCAGGGACAGCCGGATGCAGTTATGGAAGCCGGGGTTGTGGGTGGCCCATGGTCTTGCTAAAACTACGCATCTTTTGACGGAGAAATACCATTGGTTATCACCAACGTTCCCTATCTGACTCGGGGATTCAAAAATGCGAAGGCAATACTGGGAAATTCAGTTTATAGGCAAACAATGGAGAAAACTTCAAAGCACTGTTCCAAAAGGAACTCATTATGAAAAAAGAAAACTTATTTAACTTTCTTGAAACACAGGAACAATCAACTTTATTTAAACTACTAAATACTGCTTTTGAATCCATGGATACCAATCAACGCCATGAGGTGTTTGGAGAAATAATCAAAGAGATCCCACCATCCCCGGTTAACGGTGAGATGCTGCTGGGAGACATTGAAGTATTCCATTCAAGCTCTATGGCCGGTCATTACTATGAATACTTTGACATCAATTCAAAAAATTTTTCAGACGTTCCGGAAGAAACTGAGAAATGGTTTGATGAAATAAGTGATCACCTTGAAGACAGCTCCAGGTTAAGCGATCAGGGTGAGCATGATATTGCTGTCCAGTGCTTTAAACTGCTTTATGAACTCATAGATAAAATGGAAGACGGTGAAGACATTGTCTTTGCCGATGAATGTGGCTCATGGATGATCAGCGGAGATGAGAAACGTTTCATCACGGCATATTTAACTTCTTTATCAGCCATATCAACCCCGGAAGAATATGCGGAAGGTTCAATTCCCTTAATCAAACGGGACAGCTATGATTCTTTCCATAATAAGGTATATTCCATTGCATCAAAGAGGGCTACCAAAGAACAGAAGGCCCACCTTCAGAAAGAAATAAAAATACAACAAATCAGAACAAGTTACAATAAAAACAAATTTCTATGATGGAGAATTTATATACCCGTCCGTTGTCGTCCAGCGGGTTAAGTTTTACTGAACAAAAGAGGTAAACAATTGAAAATTAAAACCCTGCGATTACACAACTTTCGCAAATATGCAGATAGCACCTTTTGCTTCCATCCCCGGTTTACCGTTATGATTGGCGATAATGCCTCTGGCAAGACAAGTATTCTGGAGGCGCTTTCAGTGATGCTTGGTACCTATCTCCTTCGTTCAAAAATAGGTTCAAGTAGAACCGGTATACGCAAAGAAGACGTGCGAGTGTCAGTCCATGACAAGTTTGACCAAGTCTCCATTGAAGAACAGATCCCGTGTCTTGTCTCTGCAGACGGCTCGCTCCATGGAAATCCCATAAGCTGGACGCGCATATTTGGAGACAGGGGTAAAGATGCCAGGGAAATGATCAGCGCTGGAGTCCGGGATATTGATTCAGTTCGAAAAGGCCAGGATATCACCTTGCCGGTGTTTCAATATTATGGGACCGGGCGGTTGTGGGACAGCCATCGTAAGGTCACCGTTGGTAAGCCGGACTCTCGCCTGGCAGGATATCGGAACTGCTTTGACCCCAAGTCCGATCATAGTCTTTTTAAAAAATGGTTTAAACAACTTGAACTTTCGGCCATTCAAAAACAAAAGAAAATTGGTGCACTGGAGGCGATTCGCGGGGCAGTAAAGCAAAGCATCCCCGGTGGGGAGAACTTTTATTATGATGTCTCCCACGATGCCTTGATGATCGTACTTGAAGAAGAAGGGTATTGTCTCTTTGATAATCTCAGTGATGGATACAGAAATATGGTGGCCATGGTTGCGGATATTGCCCACCGTGCCGCCCGCTTGAATCCCCATTTTGAAACAAATGCTGCCCTTGAAAGCCCGGGGGTTGTATTGATTGACGAAATAGACCTGCACCTGCATCCCAAATGGCAGCGCCATGTTGTGGGTGACCTTCAGAAAGCATTTCCCAATATTCAGTTTATCGGAACAACCCATTCTCCATTTATTGTCCAGTCCATGAACCCCGGGGAAGTGATTGATTTAAACAGCTTGAAATCTTCGGAAGAAGCCCCCTTCATAGAAGAGGATATTGCCTGGCCGGGACCGGGAGATGTTTATGCCGACCGCAGTATTGAGGACATCGTGGAAGGCGTTATGGGGATCAGCATCCCTCAAAGAAGTCAAAGATACAAACAGATGTATGAAGCGGCCCAGGAATATTACAGGGTTTTAAAATCTGCCCAGAATGTGGATGCTGAAGAAAAAAAAAGACTCAAGCTGAAGCTGGATGAATTGTCCGCCCCGTTCAGTGAGAATGTCGGGTATCATGCCTTCCTTGAAATGGAGCGAATAGCCGCAGGGCTTGGGAAATCAGAATCAGACCCGGAGGACGAGTAATGCGTCCTGTGATTCGAGGTCCCTGGCCAAAAGATAAAAATGGAGATAAGGTCCAATACAAAGACTACACCAATGCCCGTAGAGAGTTGATATCAAGGATAGGAGAATGCTGTTCCTATTGTGAGATGCATCTGGACAGCGCCCTTGCCATTGAACATGTTCAACCCAAAAAAACTTCGGGTGAACTATCTACAATTGTTTCCAGAGAACTTGACTGGAATAATTTCCTCTTGGCATGTCCCAACTGCAACTCGATCAAGGGAAGCAAAGATGTGGATATGGATGATTACTTTTGGCCGGATAGAGATAACACCTTTCGTGCTTTTCATTATGCTGAAGGAGGTGTTGTTGAACCGGCAGAATTTCTTTCAGACAATGCAAAAAAAATAGCTGAGAATACCATATTGCTTACAGGTTTAGACAAGAATCCCAATGCTCAAAATGCCGCTGACAGGAGATGGAATAATCGGAGGGAATGCTGGGATATTGCAGAGCGGGCAAAAAAACGTCTGGAGCGAAATGACAGTGTAGATCTTCGGGATCAAATAGCTGAAACTGCCTCTGCAAAAGGATTTTGGAGTATTTGGATGACGGTGTTTGAAAATGATTCAGATATGAAAAAACGTTTGATAGATGCCGTACCAGGTACCGCAGAAGAGTGCTGGGAGGGCGATTACCAGCCTGTCCACAGACCGGGAGGACAGGTCTAATGGCCTTTATCATAGATCAATTAAAAACCCATCGTTTGCAGATGAGAGAATCCATCGAAGCCAAGTTACCAGCGTCAAAAGGGCGTAATCCGAAAAGCCACCAGGAAGGCCTTGAACCTGAAATTCGGAAACGACTTATAGATGAAACGGAAATCCGATAATCCGGTGAAAGAAGAAAAGTCTATCGCACAATGACGTCGGAAATAATCAAAAGGGAGGTGGGAATCTGCACGCCGATTTTCCTGGCGGTTCTCATATTAATCAAGATCCGGAAATAGTTGAGGGTGGAGCAGGGAATATCCCCCGGGTGCTCTCCATTGAAAATTCGGATGGCTTTCAATGCCGCCAGAGCACCAAGGTCATAGTAGTTCGGCACAAGGCCCAGCAGGGCATCATCATTGAGGACCATACTCTCCACCGCAGCAAAAGAGGGAATTTTAAGGGAGTTCACCTGGGGCATGATCTCCCTGCCAAGGGAGATAATCTTGGAATCCGAAGGAAAATAGATGGCATGGATTTGATTATCCATGAGAGACAAGGCCTTCCCAACATCCCGGGCATGGGTAATGCGAAAGGGCTTGAGCTTAAAATTCAGCTGGCCACTCAACTGCTCAAGCAGTGCCATCTGTACACGCGAGTTGGATTCCAGGGGATTGTACAGTACGGCAAGCACTTTGTAATCCACCACCTTTTTCAAGGCCTTGAGCTGGGAAGATAGGGGAACCATGCTGCTCACCCCTGTGGCATTGTTGCCGGAATGCTCCCAGCTGTCGATAATCCCGGATTCCACCGGCCTTGTCACCACGTTAAAGACAATGGGGATCTTCTTAATCCGGGTAATCACCTCACGGGTGGCAGTGGTTCCAAAGACATAAACAAGATCGGGGGGAGTTTTTAAAATGGTATGAATAATCTCCCCAAGTCGGTTAATATCCTGGGCAGCATTGTACATATGGTAAACCACCGGATAGGCCCCTTTGGCAAGATAGGCTTTAAACCCCTGCTCCGCCGGGGTTTCATTTCTCCAGGTGATCATTGCAATGTCATATGATTTTGCATGGACCAGACACCGAGAACCGGAAAAAATCAGAGACAGAGAGATCATCAACACAAGGCAGACGAATCTCATCGCTTAAGAATCCCGTCCAGCCGCTGAAGCCGTCGATTCAGTGCAAACCGGCTGATCCCCAGCATTTCCGATGCCTTTGTCTTATTGTGCTGATTTTTTTCCAAAGCCTTTGTGATCAAATCCATCTCTTTTTGTGCCAGGGCCTCGGTGAGATTATCCGAATCCCCCAATGGTGCTGACGGACCAATGCCAAAGGAGAGGCCCTTGGCACCGTTTCCGGATAATTCAGAGCCAAGGCTTTCAATGCCAAGGGTGGAATGCCGGGCAAATATCACCGCCCGCTCCACCACATTTTTCAATTCACGCACATTGCCCCGCCACTGATGTCCGGACAGCAATTCCATCGCGTCACTGGAAAAAACCATCTTTTTCTTCCCCATTTCCCTGCAGAACTGTTCCAGAAAATAGTCGACAAGCAACGGAATGTCATCTTTACGCGCCCTTAACGGCGGAAGATGGATGCTGACCACATTCAACCGATAATAAAGGTCTTCCCGGAATATACCCTGGGAGATGGCCTGCTCCAGATTCCTGTTGGTTGCGGTGACAATACGCACATCCACCTTGATGTCCCTGGCACACCCCAGGCGCTTGAACTGTTTTTTTTCCAGAAAGCCCAGGAGTTTCACCTGTATGGGAAGGGGAAGTTCACCAATCTCATCCAGGAAAATGGTCCCCTTGTTGGCCAGCTCAAAAAGCCCCTTTTTCGCGGTTTTGGCATCAGTGAAAGCCCCTTTTTCATGCCCGAACAGTTCACTTTCCAAAAGGGTTTCAGGTAGAGATGAACAGTTGATCTCCATGAACGGTTGATGACGCCGGCTGCTTTTATGGTGGATGGCTCCGGCCACCAGCTCTTTACCGGTGCCGCTCTCCCCGCGGATGAGTACCGTTGTGTCCTTTGTGTCTGCAATACGATCAATCCGGCTGTAGATTTCCTGCATGACCTGGCTCTTTCCCACAATATCCCCGTATTTTTCAAACTTCTTCTGACGATATCTTAAATAGTCAACCTCCCGCTTCAGTTCAATATTTTCAAAGGCATTATGGATGAGGGCTTCCAGCTCTTCCAGTTCAAAGGGCTTGTTGATAAAATTGTAGGCTCCGCACTTCACCGCTTCCACCGTTGTCTGGGTATCCCCATAGGCCGTCATGATAATCACATTGATATCAACGGCTCTCTTTCTGATCTCTTTCAACACCGCAATGCCGTCCATACGGGGAAGCCGGAGATCCAGCAGCACCACCATGGGAGAAAAACCATCCACCAGCTCCATGGCCGCTTCACCGGTTTGTGCGGTTCTTACCTCAAACCCATCACTCTTAAAATTGGTCTCAAGGGAGGTACGCAATACATCTTCGTCATCCACAATTAAGAGTCTTTTATCCAGCATTTTTTTCTCCTTGCCCAAGGGAAACGTCCGGGTCCATGATGGGAAAAAACAGGGTTACCCGGGTCCCCTCTCCTTCTCTGCTCTCTATGTTGATCTCTGCCCTGTTCTTTTCCAGAAGTTTCTGAACAATGGAGAGGCCCAAGCCGGTTCCACCGGGGTTTGTGGTGAAAAAGGGATTAAATATTTTGGGCAGAATCTCTTTTTTAATGCCATGCCCGGTGTCTTCAAAAACCACTTCAATCCGCTTCTCCGGCATGGGTGAGACCATGGCCTTAAATGGAGATTTTATTTGAATCCGCTCCTGTTTGTACCCCAATTTAATGGAAAGCTTCAAGGTGCCTCCCCCGGGCATGGCGTTTAACGCATTGAGCATAAGATTTAAAAACACCTGTTCGATCTGCTCTTTGTCCACAAACACCCGGGGCAGATCCTGATCCACTGTCTCCACCAGACTGATATCGGCCTGCTTCATCTTTTTCCAGACAAGGGCAAGGGTTCGTACAATGACGTCAGAAAGATCCACACTGGCGGGAAGGGGATTTTTGGGCCTTGAAAAATTGAGCAGGTCCGTTACGATTTTGTTGAGCCGATCAATCTCATGCAATATGCCCTGGATCAACACCTTGCCCGGCGCATCAGGGATCGTTTTGGCAAGAATCTGGGTGGCTGTTTTCATACCGGCAAGGGGATTTCTGATTTCATGGGCCATGCCCGCCGAGAGTTCTCCCAGGGAGGCCAGGCGATCCACCCGGATCATCTCCGCCTCAATTCTTTTTTTCTCTGTAATATCCCGGATCACGGCGATGGCGCCCACGGTCTCTTCATCCACATTTTTAAGGGCAGAGGTGTTCAGCTCAATGACCCCCGGGGCCTCCTGGCCTTCCTTACTGAAAATCTGCTCTATATGCCTGTTGGTCATGATGATGTTGTTCTTTACGCAGGCCCTTAAACGCTTGAGAACTTCATCCGCACCGGAAGAGAGCGGCGGCGGGGAATACGTTTCCGGATCTTTCAACCGATTCAGATGCTCGCCCGGCATTTGAAGGATGCGTTCAGCACTGGCATTGAAAGAGGTAATCTCCAAATCTGTATTAATGGTGATGATACCACTTGGCACACTTCTTAAGACATCCTCATTGAAACTCTTCAGGGACATGATTTCATGGATACTTTTCTTGAGGCGGGAGGTCATTTTATTGAATTCATCGGCCAGCGCACTTAGCTCATCTCCAGAATCCACCTTGATGAAATGGTCCCACTTTCCGTCCCCCACGGCACGGGCCCCGTCAATGAGACGGCTGATGGGGGTGGAGATACTTTTTCCAAAGGCATAGGATGCAAGAATGATTAAAAAAGTGATCACAGCACAAAAGGAGAGCATTCTATACCGAAGGGTAATGATATCCTTCATCAGTTCAGATTTTTCAAGGGAAACACTCACCCGCCAGTTCATGACATCGCACTGGGTGAAAATCATCCGTTTTTTGACGTCCCCGACTTCATAATCCCCCCGACCGTTCTCGCCGTTTACCATTCTCTTTATCAACGTCGACAAGCCAGGGGTCCCCTCCTCGGAAGGGGTTGGAATCTCTGCCATTGATTTTTCAGGATGAAAAATAAGCTCCCCCCGGCTATCCCACAGGCAGGCATACCCATGGGCACCTATTTTCAGGGAGGAGACAAATTGTATAAATGAGGAGAGTTTAATATCAAAAACAATCATCCCCACCGGAAGCCGGTTGTCTTCAAAATCGTAAACCCGTTTGGATATCAGTACCACAGGTGGTTTACGGCCGTCCTGACTGGGAATAAAAACGGTTTTAAGATTCTTTCCAATCATGGACTGCCACCAGGCCGTATCACTGGAGAACGATGATTCACTTTTTTGAGTTTCAGGTTCTGTCAGGATGGTTTTTCCTTTGAGATCAATGAGATAAATCGTGTTGAAATACCGATTCTTTTTCTCATAATCCGACAGCAGACGTCTTACCGTATCAAGGCGCTGGCCAAATTCGAACTGAAGAAAAGAGAGCTGAACAAATGGGTAATCGGATAAAAGGGAAATTTCCTTTTCCCGGGCTTCAAAATAGAAATGAATCTGCTCAGCAGTTTTATCAACCAGTTTGGTGATCTGTTCGTTGCTCTGAATCATCATGGCACGCGACATGGTGTGATAGGCAAAAAAAACGGATATTAAAAGCGGAAGGAGTCCCAGGCAGAAGCATATGAAAAACAGTTTGGCTCGGATGGTTGAAAACATTTTTTCGCCCGGTTCAAAACAAAGGACACAACGGCCCATTATAATCCAATAAAACACATGCACGAACGACTGACGAATGAACGACTGACGAATCAAGTATCACATAATAAAAAAAAAAGATACTCCGTCCCTCTGTCCATCCCCCGCTGCTGGGGAGCGAAAAATGATATCTTAAGATCCTTGATGAAGAGCTGGGCAGAGACACACCCACCACCCACAGCACCATCCTCAACTGGCGCAATGTGTCGTTTAACGCCCCCCCTTGATGAGGCGTACTGCTCCATTCATCAATTGGAAAAAGGATTTTATATGAAAGTCTCACCAATATACTGGAATTAAAGGACTTTCGTTTTTCGTTGTGGCAGGTTTTTCTGCCATGTATGTTATATGAAAAGGTAGTCTTCAAGTCTACCTCAGCAGAGCCCCTCCCCCGACGGGCAATAGGAACCGGCCAATTGAGCCGTCTACGGTTCCGGGCCGGGCACATTGCCCGTCGGGGGGGGGGCGGCATAATGCCATTTTCTATCTTCGTTGTGTCCGCCAGGACATGTGGGTTATAAGGGACTCCGCATTTTTTGATCCACCGTTTAATTAAAGAGTGATCATGAAACGTATCATCACACTGATTTTCATATGGATGGCCTGCTCCGGAGGCATTTTTTCCAGACAGATGAGCTGGGGGACCTCCTCACAGGATTTGGTGACAATGCTCAAGGAATATGAACAGGGACTGGAGCTATAGTTGGAGTTGGAGTTGGAGCTGGAGCTGGAGCTGGAGATCACCGAAGCCTGGATAGAGGCCGCTCTGGAGGATCATCTTGATTTTAAGACCCGTCGGCAGATTGCAGACTCCCTAAAAATGCTATGGTCTGAATCACACATCAAAAATGGAGGGCTGCCGGTGGGGTTTGTTTGCATTATTTAACGTCTTATGCACCATTTCCGCAAGCGCACAGAGCTTAACAGGTTTTCTAAAAAATCCCATAATTCCAAGATGTTGAGCAATTTCAAGGGACATATCTACGCCGGATCCTGTGCAGAGGAGAATGGGAATATCCGGTCGAATGTTGAGCAGTGCTCTTGAGAGTTTATCTCCTGTCATTTTGGGCATGGTCAGGTCGGTGATGACAAGATCAAAGCTGTCCGGACTCTCTTGAAAAAGAGAGAGCGCATCCATGGGATTTTTATGGTATGTCACCCGGCATCCCAGCTGTGTGAGCATCTGCCTCTGCACAGAAAGCGCGTCTTCATCATCATCAATGAGCAAAACCCGCCCATTGATAATGGAAAGTCTCTCTCCATGGGAATTTTCCAAACGATCTTTTCCGGCATGGACCACAGGCAGATAAACACGAAACTGACTCCCCTTTCCAGGTTCACTGTCCACCTTTATCTCTCCGCCAAACTCTTTGACAATACCGAAGACAACGGATAATCCCATGCCGGTGCCCTTGCCCACTTTTTTGGTGGTGTAGTAAGGTTCAAAAATTCTTTTCATCACGTCAGACGTCATCCCGTGCCCGTTATCAGTGACGGTCAATTCTAAATACCGCCCCGGTTTCATGGGGATAACGGCTTGTGAATCCCCGGACAAATCAACTTCGGCAAGGATTACCTTAATTTCACCCTCCTGATCTTCCATGGAATGATATGCATTGGTACACAGATTCATTATAATTTGATGGATCTGGGTGGCATTCCCCATGATCATGCCGCATTCATCCCCAATCTTTTGAGAAATTCCAATGCTTGACGGAACTGATGCCCTCAACAGCTTAAGCGCCTCCTTTAAAACCGGCTGAACCCGAAGCGGTTTTAATCCGGTGTCTCCCTGGCGACTAAAGGTCAAAATCTGCTGAACCAACTCCGTTGCACGGCCGGCAGCATTGAAGATTCTTTCAAGCAGATCATGCAGTTCGCTCCCCTGGGGGGCTTCCTGCAGCAACAGCTCGGTGTAGCCCACAATGGGAAAAAGGATATTGTTGAAATCATGGGCAATCCCTCCTGCCAGAAATCCGATGCTTTCCATCTTCTCCATTTGGCGGATACGATCCCGCAACTCCTTCTGTTGCCGATCATTTTTTTTCTGTTCGCTGATATCAATCACCGCCACAATATGGCCCTGCAACGGATCCTGGGGATCCACGGCACAGACCTGGAGACAACAATCAAGCACAGACCCGTTTTCACGGACCCATTTTGTTTCCAGACACCTGATCTCGGCCCCATCAACGGCGGTGTAAAGCTCCCGGCCCACCCGCTGGTACTCCTCGAAATCCGAATAAAGTATCGCCGCATCTCTACCCAGTAAAGCGGCCTTTTCCCTATGCCCCAGCATATCGACCATTGCCTTGTTTATCCAGTCAATCCGACGATTGATCACCAGACCGATCCCCACTGGCGAAGCATTGACAATGGCTCTCAACCGTTTTTCGCTCTCCTCCAAAGCCCTCTTGGCCCGTTCCCGCTCTGTCTCATCTGTATACACCACCACATTTTCTCCGGAAGGCAGGTTGTAAATATACATCTTCCGCCATTGGATAATCCGCTCTTTGCTGAATGTTTTCACGAAAATCTGCTCAGCGTTTCCCGTCACCCAGACCTTCCGGAAAACGTCAAAAAACTCAAAGGTTCTAAAACCGGGAAAAATATCCAGAACGCTTCTGCCAAGTATTTTTTCTCTATCAATCTTTTCTATCTTTTGACCGGCTTTGTTAAAAGACTTTAGAATAAAGTCCAAACCATCATCAACGGGCTCAAATACGGCAACGGCATTACGCATATGCTCAAGTACCAATCGATGCCTGTCCTGGGCCTGTTTAAGTCTCTTTGTCTGTTTGATCACCCGTTTCTCCAGACAGTGGGACCAACGGCTATTGATTATGAACAAAAAGGTTCCGCATAAGATCAGGACAATCGTCACAAGCCCCAGGCTATACCATTCAATGCGATGGGTTTTGTTAACAATGGCTTCAACTTCACTCACCGGTGCACACACCGCCACGGACCATAGGGTATTCTTGAGACGAACCGGTGAGTAGGCCACCAGTTTCTCGATTTCACCTTTCCGGTCTCGATGCCAACCTGAAATATAGTGATCAATACCTTCTGCACCACTTATCATCAACGCTTGAATTTTATTTATGGCTTCATAGGTGATAAACGATTCTTTCTCACGCCGTACGTTAAAGGCATTCTGTCCGATAAAATCTCTGATCTGGTGAGCAATAAAAGTCCCCTCCGCATCCAGTAACCAGGCATAGCCGGTTTTTCCGGATACCACGGAAGAAACGAACTCCCGGGCAATGATGCCGGGGTCAATTGAACCCACCAGAACCCCCTCAGGCCGGATACCCTTTTCCACCGTCAAACCCATTGTTCCGGCCTTTACACCTTTTTCCACGGGCTTTTTAATCGTATCTGCACTGTCAGGAGGGTAGACCGGCACTGCGATTCTTATCCGTGCGTCACCCTGTTCGTTATGGAGAAGTCCGGAAAAGCAAATTTTGCCTGTCTCCATTGTTTGTCGAAAATATTTCTCATCACTGTAATTATTGCCGATAAGTTCCTTTCGCCAGCCCTCAAGAGGATAAATCCCCCTCATAACACCGTTATGATCCAATATTCTTATTGAGGTCTTACATGGAAAACACTGATATGTCCGGGGTAGGGACAGCTCACGTTCCGAAGCCATTTGAAAAATATCATGCATATCCGATGACATGGCGGACAATTCCGATATTAAGGCCTTGAAATACACCTCAATACCATCTGCCGTTGATCGGGCCAAAATCAATTGCTGCTGGCCAAACTCCACTTCTGCCATCTTCTTCAGTTCACGTTGAAATCTGAGGTTCAAAACAAAAACCGCAAGAATTACCGAGAATGTGCTTACCGCAATAAAGCCCTGCAACTGTGGGGAAGGACGTTTCATTTTTTTTATTTTCTATAATTTATCGTCATGAACAATAAGAACTTAGCGCCCTGGGGGCGGACTTTTTCCAACAAACTGATTTAATAAGCAATAAAATGTAAATTCCTATACTATGAAACTACAACTCGCGAGACCGACATCAAAACTCCTGAAAATCATACACCTCCGGGGAGACGCTCTTATCGAATGTGCCGATTTGAGCCATGGCCCGTTGTCTTCCACTATTGTCAACCATGAGCCGCTTTTCAGATCTGATCACGTTCTTGTCCGATACCGTGTTGGGCTTTTTTTTCACCCATGGGAGCGCATGATTTACAGAATTTTTTCCATTTTTCACGCCAACCAGGGCCACCAATTGATTCACCATTGATTTCATCTGTCGGGCCTGCCCGCTGAGTTCCTCTGATGCGCTGGCAAATTCCTCAGCATTGGCCGCATTTCGCTGCACCACTTTATCCATTTCACTGACGGCCACATTCACCTGCTCAAGCCCCTGGGCCTGTTCATTGGAAGCCACAGTGATTTCCCCCATTAACGCCACCACTTTTTTGGAACTGCCGGCCGCCTGGGTAAAGACATCATGGGTCCGGGTGACCAGCTCGGAACCTTCCATCACCTTTTTTGTAATGTCTTCGATCATTCCGGTGGTACTCCTGGCCGCGTCCGCTGCCCGCATGGCAAGGTTCCTGACCTCTTCGGCAACCACGGCAAATCCGGCACCGGCTTCCCCGGCCCTTGCCGCTTCCACCGCTGCATTCAGTGCCAAAAGATTGGTTTGAAAGGCAATCTCATCAATGGTCTTGATAATCCTGGACGTCTCCTTACTTGCCTTTGAAATTTCCGTCATGGAGAGAATCAGTTCGTTCATGGAGACATTGGCTTTTTCCGTTTCAGTGTTGGTGGCCCGGACCAGGTCATTGGCCTGCATGGCCGTCTCTGCATTCAGTTGGGTCATGGAAGAGACCTCTTCCAATGAGGCGGAGGTCTCTTCAATGGACGCAGCCTGCTGGCATGACCCCTCTGCCAGGAACTGGCTGGAGTTTGATATCTGATCAGATGCCGCCGCCACCTCTGATGCCCCCTGGTTCAGGCCGCCAATGGCACGGGAGAGAACCCTGCTGATCCCCCGAACAATGAATAAAGAGAGGAACACCCCAAACACAATGGCTGCCAGGGCAACCATCACCATGATACGCTGGGCAAAAGAGATCTGCCTCTCCATTTTTGCCTTTTGCTCGGCGGTAACCCCATCGCATATTTTCTGAACGGAACGGGCGGTTTCCACCATTTGAGTTTCGGCCATCAGCTGTTTTTCCTTCAACATCACCACTTCCTCAAATGCCGATTGATAGGCCAGGACCGACGTGATGATGACACCCATTGATACGCCATCATCACCCTGTACCGATCGAGAGTCCATCTTCCGGGCCAAAGCAAGGATATCAGCCACATGAGCGTTCACACGATCCGCATACTCCTGGCCACCGCGGATAATAAAATTCTTTTCCTGACGTCTGCATTGAAGTATCCATTTGATGACGGTGTCGGCATCATCGGCTGTGGCCAGATTACCGTCAAGCACCTCCATAGAAACTGTTGTTTTACGAAGATCCCTGTACTGCTTTTTCTGCGCCTGCTGAATTCCTGCAGCAATTTTTTCAGCGGCTCTGGCAGTATCCACCATTGTCTTATCTGCGGTGTGCATCCTGGCATGAAAATCCACATAAGCCATAAATGCCGTACGGTACGCTGCCAGCCTGGCGCGAACCTCGTCCATTTGCCGTTTATTCTCAATATCTGAAAATTTTTCCTTAACAAAGTCAGCCTGTGTCTCTATCTCAGCAATCCTTTTTTGAACCTCCTCAACATATTCTGGCTCTCCCCGAAGCATGAAATTCTTTTCATGCTGCCGCACTGTCAACATGGACTTAATCATTTGGTTGACATCATCTGCCACACTGACGTCGTCTGCCACCCTGAACAGACCATAATGACCCGCAACAGCGATGATACAGCTCAGCAATATCAGAATACCGGCAAGAGCTGCGATCTTTGTCCCCACCTTCATATGGTTAAACATTTGAAAATTCTCCTTTGTCCTGGCTTCTCTCTTTAAAAAAAAAAGCTGTGAATTCACTGCTTGAGGGGTAATATCCATTATTTAAACCACAGACTTCGTAAACACACCATAATGGCCACGCATAATGGCCACAGATTAGCAAACAATGTACCAAGAAAACACAATCGCACCATATGTTTTACAACATACTGAAATAAAACATACTTTTTAATTTACAAGACCGACATTTAGAAATGAGGGAATACTGCAGTGAACACTTAAAAGTATTGATGTGATGGGGATCTATTCCAACATCGGGCAGTTTGAATGGGTGTCAGGCAAATTATCAAGGCTTTAACCGGTTGCTCAGGCAAACAAAATGGTAACGATACCCGTATAAAACGTAGATTACCAAGGCCGTTACCGCTTGACTAACAGCCCTCATACCATGGAAGAGCTGTCAAAAAAAATGCCGATGGGGTGTCATCTTTTTTTACAGCATGTAAACATTTCCGTCATCCTTAAACACTCTGCACCCATAAACACTCTGCATCGGTTAACTCATGTTGAGCAATCCGACAATGAGCAAAAATTCAAATCCATGTTTACAGAGTTATCTCAATCTGTATATAGTCGCTTAACTGTCACTTCATCATGAATGTATTTTGGAGATTCCCCCATCCGACGCAACCTTAAATGCGATGGTCCGATTTTTTGATATGGGGAAAACGAATCATCAAGTGAAAGAACGAGGTATGTATGAAACAGTTTATTCTATATTGCGGTATCCTGGTGCTGGGGCTGGCCCAACCGGCCATGGCAGCCTCCCCCGTAACAGTGGCAGCTGTTTTATCCACCACGGGCATTGCAGCCCCCCATAATCTCCCCCTGATACCCCTCATTGAACTGGCAGTGGACGAAATCAACAGCCAGGGAGGTCTGCTGGAACACCCCTTAAAACTACTGCTGATAGACAACCACAGCACCCCCATCGGTTCCACCCAGGCCGCTCAGGAAGCGGTGGACAGCCATGCCGTTGCCGTCATCGGTGCCCACTGGAGTTCCCATTCCCTGGCCATGGCCCCCCTGCTTCAGCAAGCCGGGATACCCATGATTTCCATCTCCACAAATCCTGACGTCACCCTTACCGGAAATTACATTTTCAGAATCAATTTCAATGACCGGTTCCAGGGCCGGATGGTGGCGGAATTTGCCAGAAAAACCCTGGGTGCCGGCAATGCCGTTATTTTAAAAAACCTCAATGAGACCTATTGCATGACATTGGCGAAATACTTCAGTGAAAGGTTTAAACAACTGGGGGGCGACATTCTCCTTGAAAGTGGATACAAAGGAGATGCGGTGAATTTCCAAGAAATCATCTCCCAAATCAAGAGCGTTCAACCGGATGTAATTTTTTTACCCGGATACTCCAGGGACAGCGGGCTGTTCATCAAACAAACCGTTCAGCAGGGCCTGCACAGCATATTTATCGGGGCAGACGCATGGGACGATATTCAGCGATATGCAGGGGAAGCCCTTGAGGGGAATTATTGCACCGCCGTATGGCATCCCCAGATGAACACCCCACAAAGCCGACATTTGCAAGAGCAGTACCAACGCCACTATCACTGCGATGACATCAACTTCAGTGCGGTACCCTGGTATGATGCGTTTATGCTTTTAAGGAACGCCATCATCCGTGCAAAAAGTCTGGCGCGTGACAACATCAGGGACGCCCTGGCTGCAACCCGGGGACTCCGGTGCGCAAGCGGCACCATCACCTTTGACATAAATGGAGATCCCGTCGGAAAAGAGATGGTGATCCTGAAATATGAGAAAGGAAAAGCAATTTATGTAAAAACAATGGTACCATAAACCTGAACTGTGTTATTGACATGCTTGCCGGGTTTTGGGGTTTCATGATTTTAAGGAGAATTTTTATGACACCGTCCCATTCATATGGTCTGGGGGAAAAAAGCAATTGGATCAGCGCAGTGATATCGGCATGGATGATGGTCCTTCTATTCCTTTTTACATCGTCCCCGGGCCTGGCTGGAGAACCGGAAATCAAAATTGCCGCCATCTTTTCATTGACCGGGGCGGCAGTGGGTTCCAACGCACCATCTGTCCAGGGAGTGAGAACTGCTGTCAAAATACTAATAGAGCACCTCAACGCCCACACAGGGGTTTTATTTGTAAATCTAAACAATGATTACAGTATGGTGCTGTCAGAACAGTGCAAGAACTACTTTGAAACATCAGGCGGGTTAATCTTAAACCGGCTTCAATATAACGGGCATGTCCTGCCGGACACAAAAAAACTGAAACCGGATGTGGTGTTCATCCCCGGGGTTGTGAAAAGCGGCATTATCCTCCGGGAAATGGCAAGAGC
Organism: uncultured Desulfobacterium sp.; assembly: GCA_963668575.2. Taxonomy (GTDB): domain Bacteria; phylum Desulfobacterota; class Desulfobacteria; order Desulfobacterales; family Desulfobacteraceae; genus Desulfocicer. The sequence goes on from OY764894.2 coordinate 5,677,465, forward strand.
CGGACTCACCGCCATTCCCTTAAGCGGAGACGGATGGGAATTCAATGATTTCTTTAAAGCCGGGGGTGCCCAGTTGAAAAGGGGATATTACTGTTCCCACTGGTTCAGGCAGACCTCTTCCGCTTTGATCCATAACTATCTTACCCACAGAGCCGACAAAAGCGATGTATGGGCAGGGGAAGTCCTTGCAGTGGATGCCGTCAACCTGCTGGCCCATGCCATGACCCGGAGCGGTACCACCACCGACCGTGCCAAAATCAAACAGTCTCTTTCCGAAGTTCATGGGTTTGAAGGCATCACAGGAACCATCTCCTTTGACAAAAACGGAGATCCCATTAAGGATGTGGTGCTAATGGAAATTCGCGACGGCATCCCTCTCTTTCACTCCCGGTTCACCCCGGATCAAGAGGCGAAAAGCCAATGATTGGATCCAGTCTCAGACTTAAGATCAGTGCCGCCGTCATGATGACCGGTTTACTAATCTCACTGAGCATTGCCGCTGTCATCTATCCCGTTGAAAAGGATCGCCGTTGGACACGTATGGAAAATATTCATGTACTCTTGGCTACAATGTTTCATCAAAAAAAAGACCAGTTGGCCAATGAAATTTATGGCGGCCAGAAAGAGGCGCTGAAGCTTTCCCTCAAAGAGTTCAGGAATCTTGAGAAGATTTCATATGTCTTGATTTATGATCTTAACGGTCAAATGACCGTCTCCGCACCACCCAGAGCCGATGTTCTGAAGAAGCTCTCCGTAATAGATCCCAATTTTGTCAACACCATGCCTGAATTCAGCAAAAAAACATATATGGGAACTTCCTTTGCTGAATTTTTTTCCCCCATTGAAGTCATTGGGGTTCATGTGGGGTTCATACGAATTTTATATAACTTAAACGCTTTTGAGAAGGAATCCCAACTGATTCTTTTCTTTTTTGCCGTTCTGTTCCTTGCATTAATTGTGATCATTATTTTTCTGAATTTATTTTTAACCCGTTCCGTTATCCTGCCCACGGCCCGGCTTCGCAATGCCATGGAGAAACTTCAAACAGGAGAACCCGGCGTCCTGATTTCCATCTCTTCCAGAGATGAAATAGGACAGATGGCAACGGCATTCAATGAAATGTCCCTGAAACTTTATCAACAACGCAGAAAACTGACAACGGCCATTGCATCCAAAGAGGCATATGCCCTGAATCTACAGCAGAGCAACGCCGCCCTTGAACAGTTGAACAAAACTCTGGAAATCAGGGTCCGGGAGCGTACCGGCGAGCTGACCAGAAGCAATCTCCGGTTACAGGCAGAAATTGATGAACGGCAGCAAACGGACAGGGAAAAACGATCCCTTGAAAAACAGCTGATTCGCTCAAAACAGATGGAGACCCTGGGATTGCTGGCCGGCGGTGTGGCCCATGATCTGAACAATGTCCTGTCCGGCATTGTCAGCTACCCTGATCTCCTTTTGCTGGATCTCTCCCCTGACCATCCCATGTATAACCCCATCATGACCATTAAAACCTCCGGTCAGAAGGCAGCGGCCATTGTTCAGGACCTGCTGACCCTGGCTCGAAGGGGGGTTGTGTGCCGTGAGGTGATAAATCTCAACACCATCGTATCGGAATATTGCACCTCACCGGAACATGAAGAGCTGATGATGTTTCACCGAAATGTTACCATGGAAATGCATCTTCAAGAAGATCTGCTCAACATAAAAGGATCTCCGGTGCATTTAAAAAAAACCATCATGAATCTCATATCCAATGCCGCCGAGGCCCAACCGGAGGGAGGCAGCATCCGTGTATCCACATACAACCGATATGTGGCCCCCCCCATCCCGGGGTATCAGCAGATCCAAACGGGAGATTATGCGGTACTGGAGGTCAAAGACACCGGTATGGGCATCTCAAAATCCGATCAGGAACGGATATTTGAGCCTTTTTACACCAAAAAAATCATGGGACGAAGCGGTACAGGGCTCGGCATGGCCGTGGTCTGGGGCACCATCCAGGACCATCAAGGGTACATCAATATTAAAAGCGAACTAAACCGGGGAACCATTTTTGAACTTTTTTTCCCGGCCACAGAAGCCCCTCGGCTCCAGGAGCAGACGGTATCCCCACTGACGTTTCTCAGGGGAAACCAGGAAACTATACTCATCGTTGATGACATGAAAGAACAGATTGAGATCGCCACTGTGATTCTAAAAAAGCTCGGTTATACTCCGGTATCCGTCTCCAGTGGAGAAGATGCCGTCACCTATCTGAAAACCCATTCTGTGGACCTCATCATTCTGGACATGATCATGGACCCCGGCATGGACGGCCTGGACACCTATCGGGAAATCATTGAAATCCATCCGAGACAGAAGGCCGTCATCGCGTCGGGGTATGCGGAAAATGACCGGGTAAAAACCCTGCAAAAACTGGGGGCAGGCGCTTACATCAAAAAACCCTATACCATTGAAAATATTGGACAAGCCATCAATGAGGCGTTGAGAAGTTAACATCGGCACGGACCAGGGTATGAGCCGTGCCGGCTTTTCCTAAATCCGGTCAGAAATTTTCAAAATCATCGTCAAAGGGAATCACCTGCTCCGGTGTGATTTCGCCGCTCTTTGACGTCAGCTGATTTGTTCTCCTTGGGGCGACGTTCCGATAATTTGAAGCGACACGCTTTATTTTCCGGGGGGGGAGATCCACCTGGACCAGGGAGGTGGTTTCTCTGCTCCCCGTTATCAACAGCACCAGCTCCCGGACATATTCCTTAAGCTGTTCTGCCTGGGCATTCATCTCCTCGGAGGCGGAAGCGGATTCTTCGGCATTGGCCGCATTTTGCTGAACCACCTTATCCATTTCCGAAATGGCAATGTTCACCTGTTCAATTCCCCGGGACTGCTCATTGGAGGCCTCTGAAATTTCAGCGACCAGCGCTTCCACTTTTCCGGAACTAAGGGAAACCTTTTTAAACGATTCATTGGTCTTTGAAACCAGGGCCGACCCTTCATCCACTTTCTTAACGGTGCCTTCAATCAACTGTGCCGTATTTTTAGCCGCATCCGCAGCTCTCATGGCAAGGTTTCTGACCTCATCCGCCACCACGGCAAAGCCTGCCCCGGCCTCACCGGCCCGGGCCGCCTCAACCGCAGCGTTCAGGGCCAGAAGATTGGTCTGAAATGCGATTTCATCAATGGTCTTAATGATTTTTGATGTCTCTTCGCTGGCCCTGGAGATCTCTTTCATGGAATCGGTGAGCAAGCCCATTGACACATTGGCCTCCCCCACCACCTGGTTGGTCTCCCTGGTCAAGGTATCTGCATGTTTTGCATTTTCAGCTGTTTTCCTGGTCATGGAAGCCATCTCTTCCATAGAGGAGGAGGTCTCCTCAATGGAGGCGGCCTGTTCCGAAGCACCTTCGGCAAGGGCCTGGCTTGAAGAAGACACCTGGGTGGATGCCGCAGCCACCTGGGTGGATCCTTCGCCAAGGCCATTGATAATGCGATTGATGGGCAGTGTAATACTTCCGGAAAACCAGATCAAAGCCACCAAAGTAAGCACCAGGAAGCCACCTCCGACAGTGAGGACCATATTTCGAATGGCATGAACCGGTGCCAGGAACTCCACCTGATTTTGCGCCACAGTAATGCCCCATCCCGTCATTTTCACCGACGTAAAACCGGCAATTTTGTCAATACCCTTAAACGTATAACGCTCAACACCGGTTTTCCCGGCAAGAATCTGGCCGGAGATGGCCTCCATCCCTTTAAGATCGGTAAAGTTGAGATTAAGTATCAACGATTTGTCAGGATGGGCAAGCACATTACCGGTCTTATCCGTCATAAAGGGGTATCCTGTTTTGCCGATTTTAGTCTGGGTGATCTTGTTTGACAATCCATCAAGCTTGATGACTTCCCCGAAAACACCGGCAACCTTACCTGATTCGGTTTTCACCGGAACGCCCACCACGATAATAGGAGTACCGCTAACCTTGGAAAGAACCGGAGTGCCGATGCTGACACTGCCGGTTACGGCGGATTTAAAATAATCCCTGTCCGCCACGGACAACTTCTTCACTCTGAGGGTTCCGTTGTCACCGTTGGAAAACACAATGCCCTTGGTATCCGCCACAAACAGCTCCTCATAATCACTGCCGATCCGTTGAAGAATTTTCATAAAAAGACGGTCCAGAGCGACTAATTCCCCATCGTCATTTCCAATATCACCTGCCATTACCTTGGTTACTGTATCCACCACCTGTGGTTCATTGGCAATTTCCCTGGCCAGTTTAACTTCCTGTGCAAGCATCATATCGGTCATGAGTGCCAGGTTTTGTGAAATTTGTTGGACCTGTCCTTTGGCAGTGGTCGTTAGGGCATCTGATGCTTTATTGACTGAAAAAAAGCCCACCACGGTAAGAGGCACCACCACCGCCAGAAAACCACCTAAAATAAGTTTAAACTTTAAAGATCTTTTTTTCATTTTATGCTCCATTTGTTTTATTAATAATGTGTTGCAAGACGGAGAGGACATATTTCAACAATTTACCTAACAACAGACATATTGAGGGATCATTATCAATACCGGGTCATAGCAGAGCCCCATCCATCCCTCTGTTTATGGCACGGCCAACAGTTCTTGCCAAATCACCGGCAATCATTGGTTTCATTATCATTTCAAAAATACCACTATCGTTGATTATCTCAGATGTCAATCCCTCGCTGAATCCCGTACACAGGATAATGGGGATATCGGGCCTAAGTTCACGTATCTGATTTGCCAACTCAAGACCGTTCATATGGGGCATGGTCATATCCGTTAACACAAGATCATAATCGTTGGGTCTCTGTTTAAATTTATGAATTGCCTCCAGGCTTTCGGTGGTACTGTCCACCTCATATCCCAACCTGAAGAGCAGTTGACGGGACCAGTCAACAATGGATGCTTCATCATCAACCAGGAGTATCCGCCCCTTTCCCGACAGGAGAAGAAGATTATCTGGGTTCTCTCCTGTTTTCAATGTGACGTGATGTTCGGGAAGCAGTACCTGAAAAGTGGTTCCCATATCCGCTTCGCTGTATACGGAGATGGCACCCCCCATCTCTTTAATAATACCATATGCAATGGAAAGCCCCATCCCTGTCCCTTCACCACGCCCTTTGGTGGTAAAAAAGGGTTCGAAAATTCTTGTCATGACCTCCTTTGAAATACCACATCCGGTATCGGCAACGGTCAATTGGAGATAGGGTCCGGGGATCAACTGGTTGACCTGGGAAAGGCCTCCCTCCTGAATTTCAATGTGCTTTAACCGAACATCCAGCGTTCCCCCTCTTTTTCCCATTGCGTGGGCGGCATTGGTAAAAAGATTCATGAGGATTTGATGAATCTGGGTGGCATCTGCCAGCACAATGCCGGACGATGCCTCAAGATGGTGCTGAATATGAATGTTCGTGGGCGTTGAAGCCCTGAAAAACTTAAGACTTTCCCGAATCAGAGGGGTAATGTGAAGTAACTCCTTGTGCACGTCTGCCCGACGGCTGAAGGTGAGAATATGCCTGACCAGATCCCGGGCTCTCATGCTGGCGGCAAGAACCTGGTCCAGGTTTTCTCTTATCTCTTCTTCATCCCGGCTGCATCCCAATTTCGCAAGTTCGGTAAATCCCACGATTGACGATAAAATATTGTTGAAATCATGGGCAATACCACCGGACAAGGTTCCCAGAGCTTCCATTTTATGGGCCTGTTGGAGTTTTTCTTCCAGATACTTCCGCTGGCTGATATCCCGGGTGATCCCAAGGATTCTGTCCGGTTTGCCTGTTTTGTCCCTTAAAAACCGAGCCGTGATTTCGGCCCATATTTTTTCGCCGTCTTTTTTGATAAGTTGAAGCACAATCGTCCGATACCGTTTGGGATCAACACCTTCTTGCCCATCTCGTTTCAGCTCTTCCGAAAGAATCTCATAAATCTCCGCTGCGGATGACTCTTTTATATGGGCCCCCAGTTTCAATCCGATATACTCCTCGGAAGAATACCCCAGAACCTGTTCCACGGAAGGGCTCATATAAGAATAAGTCAAATCCGACAACTGCACCACCCAGATGTTATCGGTGGCATTATCTGCCAGAAGTCGATATCGTTCTTCACTTTTGCGCAGCGAATCTTCAGAGATTTTTCTCTTTTTTTCAATCCGAAAAGTCTGCCGGGAAATATGGGCAGACAAAATCACAACAATGGCCAGTATTCCTGTAAAAATTTTAATAAAATTATGAAGAACGACTCTTATTTCCCGCTGAATATCTTCCACATATACACCGGTGCCGATCACCCAATTCCAGGGGGAGAATTTTTTAACAAAAGAGATCTTGGGAACGATTTGTCCGGGGTCGTCTTTCCACTGCCACATATAATTCAGGTACCCACTCTCCTGATTTTGAAGCATCATCACCGTCGATACAAAAAGAAATTGCCCATTAATATCCTTGAAGGTGGTCAGATCTTCTCCCTCAAGATCTTTAAAGTATGGATGCATGATCATCCGGGGGTGCATGTCATTTATCCAGAAGTAATCCTTTCCTTCAGGACCGTACCGCAGGTGTCTGATCCGATTGATCGCTCTTTGCCAAGCATCTTCCAGGGTCAATTCGCCCTGATGCACCCGGTTATCATATTCTGCCAGCAAACTCCATACGTTTTGAGTAAGTTCCCGGATCATTATTTTTTTCTGATCCAGCATATGTTGCTTCTCATTGGGGATAAAGACCAAAAGAATGCTCAGAACAAATAAAAGGTAAGTGAAATAGAGAGGGATAATAATTCTTAGGGATGAGGCCCATGGCTTTTTCTTCAAACTCTCTCCCAATGTTTTTAATTTTATCGCCACCATTTTTTATCTCATCATTTGCGCTATCTATAAAAAAGTTTAAGCGTGCCTAACATTACGTTCATGATTCGTTATGGGCAGACCCAGGTCCCCAATGCGGTCTGCCCGTGGCAGTTATTAGAAAGGTGACAACTGGCTGGTGGTTCCCTGCTTCCCGTTATCAACACCATCAGCTCCCGGACATATTCCTTAAGCTGTTCTGCCTGGGCATTCATCTCCTCGGATGCGGAAGCCGACGCTTCGGCATTGGCCACATTTTGCTGAACCACCTTATCCATTTTTGTTAATGATATGTTGCAGGACGGAGAGGACATCTTTCACGCTATTATCCACATAACTGATAAAACTGATACTCAAGGTAAGTCCCAGGGCCCGGGTATCTGCGGACCTATCCGGCAAAATCAGAATCACACGGACATTGTCAAAGAGCGTTGCCATTCCAATGAAATCGGCCAGCTCCGCTCCGGACGAAGGTATGAGCACTGCAATGAAAACATTTTGCAAAGGTTGTCGCAAAAATTGTGACAATCGGTCAATGGAATTGAACTCGTTGATATTCAGTTCGGGAAGATCGGAACGAATGAGCTTTTCAAGTTCAGTACTATACGCATCTTTCTCCTTTCTATACAGAATGATTTTTATTGTCGCCTGCGGTTTCTTTTTTTTGGGCTCTTTTAAACACCTCATCAATCCCCCCGGTCTTTTTTAAGGCCTGACTGGTTCAGTTTTAATAATCCGGCATATTTGCCGGTTTTAAGATATTCTTTTCACACCCTTTAGAAATCTTCAAAACCTTCATCCTCATCAAATGGAATCACCTGCTCCGGTCTGGATTCACTTGTTTTACGCGCAATAAGCCCCTTTTCCATCTTTGAAACAATTTTTGCTTTTGAGGACCTTGCAGACGACAACTTCTTCATGGGGTGACGGGGGGCATGAAGCGTTACCCCCAAACGGGTTTTACCTTTACCGGAGACAAGCACCACAAGATTCCGTACATATTCCATGAGTTGTTGAGCCTGTGAACTCATCTCTTCGGAAGCTGCGGCAGATTCTTCCGCATTGCTTGCATTTTGCTGAACCACCCTGTCCATCTGAGAGATGGCGACATTGACCTGTTCAATTCCATTGGACTGTTCTTTGGATGCAGATGAAATTTCAGCAATCAGATTTCCGATCTTTCCCGAGCTTTCCGCCACCTTGAGAAAATCGTTGTTTGTTGCTGATACAAGTTCTGCTCCTTCTCTTACTCTCTTAACCGTTCCTTCAATGAGGCCGGCTGTATTCTTGGCAGCATCCGCCGCCCGCATGGAAAGGTTCCTCACCTCTCCTGCCACCACGGCAAAACCGGCACCTGCTTCCCCTGCCCGTGCGGCTTCAACGGCTGCGTTCAAGGCCAGAAGATTGGTCTGAAAAGCGATTTCATCAATGGTTTTAATAATTTTGGAGGTCTCTTCACTGGCTTTGGAAATATCATCCATGGATTTTGTCAATTGTGCCATGGAGTCGTTGGCTTTTTTAACCACCTGGTTGGTTTCCCTCATCAGAATGTCTGCCTGACCTGCATTTTCAGAATTTTTCTTGGTCATGGAGGACATCTCTTCCATGGAGGAAGATGTCTCTTCAATGGAAGCTGCCTGCTGTGAAGCGCCCTCTGCCAGGGACTGACTGGAAGAAGCTATCTCATCTGAAGCACTGGTCACCTGCTGTGCACCTTCCCCTAAACCGTCAATCACAAGGGTCAATGGTTTAGTAATGGCTCGGGTGATCACAAAAGCGAGACATATTCCAATAAGCACAGCCGTTAAACCGATGATCAGAATAAAATGGATGCTCTGTTGATTGGAAGTCACCAGTTTCGGTCCAAGGTCATCCTGAATAGCTTTGATGGAAAGCTTGACATTTTCAACATCCATAGCAATTTCAGGCCCAATGCGATCAAGGGTCCCCGTGATCATTTCATTGCTGTCAAATATATTCTTCACCAGATCATTGAATGTATTTAAATATACTTCCTTTGCTGCAATGATGCTTGCCAGCAGTTCCCTGCGTTTCGGATTCTGCAGTTCCTTATCCAGGGTATTGAGTTGTTCCTGCATTTTACCGAACTCTTCATGGACCCTGTCAACCGACTTCTGGTCATTTGTATCAATGAATCTGGCAATATAAAGCCGGCCCAGAAGCAAATCCCGCATTGCCAGTCCGCTGTAAAAAGCCGCACTCAAATCTTCATCGTCCTTGGCTGAAATCATGATGTCGGTCAAGGCCTTCTCCATAAAGGGGCCCTTGACGTTGAGCACCTCATTGATATCATTATCATGCCTGGCCCTTAATTTGACAACTTCGGAGAATCCAACGAGATACTTCTCCTTGTTCGCCATAACATGATCAATCTTGGCCTTTTTTTCCGAATCTTTAATGTTCTTCTGGGCCTGGGCTAAAAAGGTTGCCATCTTTTTTTCGTAGGTCTCATATTCTTTAACCTCGTCTTCACTTCCATTTATAATAAAGTTTTTTACATGCAGGCGCATCATGAGCATATTGGCCTGGACTCTCCCGGCTAAATTGGTCTCACGAGCCATTTCCCGATAATGGCCAAAACCCATTGAAGATCTGTCCAATGATTTGTAGGCAATGGTGCCTATAATTAGAAGCAGAAAGAGGATGGTTGAAAATCCTGCGATTATTTTTGTTCCGATTTTCATGTTGTTAAACATTTTTTTCCTTATGCCTATTTTTTCCCCAAAACCATCGTATCCGCAAGGGTCAGGCTTGTGGCAGTGGCATCGCCTTCATCTATGTCCCCCAACGATAATGCCGATAACGCAAGCTTGACTCACTCCGATATCTTCTGGAATGGGTATCAAATGATTAAATGATAAACGTGCTTTTTGGAGGTTAGTTAATTCAAAAGCAATAACTATGCCACATAGTAGCAAGCCTTGGATTCAACGGATCTGCTGTGAGAACCGCTCTGCTTGGGAGGCAATCCTGATATTATCCACAGTGGGTGCAAGTGCAAAATTCATCCGGTATTCCCATAAACAGGAAACATTTCATTCCGATTTATAGGAATCAGGAATGAATTACCGGGGATCACAGCATCAAGCATTGGGACAGATCTCCGGAATAATGGTTCGAAAGTGGTCAAAGTCCGGCCATGACCGTTTAACAGGAAGAGAATGAGGATAATTGATGCTTTTTGAGTAGACTGTATAATCGGGACTGGGAAATGCCGGAAATGCGACTGGCTTTCTTTCGATCTCCCTGTACCTCATTGAGTAACCGCTTGAGGTAGTTTTTTTCAATAATGGTTCGATATTCTTTCAGCGTAGGAAGTGCAACCACTGAATCCATGGCATCACCCATGGACACTTTAGATGGTATCCCCTGGGGTGGTCCAAACGACAGACAGCCGGTTCGGTACTTTGGGGGAAGGTGCTTGGGAAATAACGTGGGGTCCTGACCTGCTGAGGCCAGGGCATACTCCAACACATTACTCAGCTCCCGAACATTTCCCGGCCATGGCTGAAGCATCAGGATCTGTAGGAAATCCGGAGAGATATTTTTTATACCGATACCATATCGAAAGGCCAGCTCATGTGCTTTTTTCACGGCAATCTCTTTTATATCCTTCCCCCGTTCCCTTAATGGCGGCAGTTTAATTTCAATGGCACGAATCCGGTACAACAAATCTTCCCGAAACTGCTTTTTTTTCACCATTTTTTCAAGATCCAGGTTGGTTGCCGCCACCAGTCTGAAATCCACTGGTTTTTCCGATCTTCCACCAATGGATCGTACGCAGCGCTCCTGAAGCGTCCGCAAAAAAGAACTCTGGATGCTCAATGGAAGCTCTCCCACTTCATCCAGCATCAGGGTACCACCATCGGCCTGGGCAATCAACCCCACCTGTTTTTTATCAGCACCTGTAAACGCCCCCTTCTCATGGCCAAACAAGGTGCTTTCCACCAGGGTTTCAGGTAATGCACCGCAATCCACCGCAATAAAAGGAGATAAAGCCCTTCTGCTGTTTTCATGGATGGCCCTGGCAAACAACTCCTTACCGGTGCCGGTTTCACCGGTGATCAGTACACTGGCACCGGTGGGCGCCGCCCTGGCAACCTCTTCCAGACATTTGTTGATGACATCGGATGTTCCGATGATTTTGGATCGCAACAAAAGTTCCGGAGAACGGGGAGACTGTTTTTCTTTCCGGTACTGGAGTGCCCGGGTGATGGGAAGCGCAACTTCATCTATGAGAAACGGCTTTTGAACATAATCCCATGCTCCGTGTTTAAACGCCATCTCAGCCCCCCCAATATCTCCCGTCTCGGTAATGATGATAACCTCAGGTTCTGAAGGAGATTTCATCAAGTCAGGCAAAATCTGCAGTCCGTTTCCGTCCGGAACCTCAAGATCCAACAGAATAAGATCAAAAGCATTATGAAGGGTATGTTCAAGGCCATCATGAATGGTATGAGCAATGTTGAATTCATGCCCCATCTGTTCCGCCAGTTTGCTTAACAGCAGACATATCTGGGGATCACTATCAATTATCAATATCCGGTTCATAGCAGATCTCCATTCTCCCCTTCAGGGCTTTGCGAACAGCCTTTGCCAGTTCACTTGCAATCATGGACTTCATGATCATGTAGAAGAACCTGATCCAAATTTTTTTTATTTTTTCGTCCCTGCTGCATCGCAAGTCCGGTAATTTTGAAATACTGAATACTTTCCAAGATATTGATCAGACTAAATAATCATGGCCGGAGTTCGGTCACCCCCGAACCTGTGAAAATCACAGGGGAGTTTCATGGTAACATCGCTGAAGGGTAAACATTCTTTAAAAAACAAATATCCCCCCGGATGCCGGGAGGCCGCCCCTGTTTGGGGAATGCGGGGGAAAGAAACCGGAGGATCAAGTGTTTACTTTGTCCCCTCTTTATACCGTTTCCGAAGCGAATGGATGATATCCAGACGTTCAAAAAAAATATCAATCAGTTCCGGATCAAACTGGGTTCCGGCGTTTTCCCGCATGGTGGCATTGACCCGATCGTCGGTCCATGCCTCTTTATAGACCCTTTTGGAACAAAGGGCATCGTACACATCGGCAATGGCAACAATGCGGCCAAACAGAGGAATTTCCTCCCCTTTTTTTCCAAGGGGATTCCCATTGGCATCCACCTTGCCGGGAATGGGAACATTGTCGTCATCCACATGGCCGGGATAGCCTTTACCGTCCCATCGTTCATGATGATTCAGGGCCACCTCCATGGCATCATCATCATAATCCGAGGCCTTGTTGATGAACACATGCTTCCCAATAAGGGTATGCACCTTCATGATGTCATACTCTTCCGGGGTAAGTTTACCCGGTTTCTTGAGAATGATATCTGAAATGCCCACCTTTCCCACATCATGGAGCATGGCTGCGATACGCAACCGATCCCTGACCCGGTCAATCTCCTTTCGGGAGTGCCCCCGACGAAGGGCCCATCCTTCATAGATTTCCGTGGCATAGGCAGCCACCCGGTTCACATGTGCACCGGTTTCCCACGGGTCCCTGAGTTCGGCCATGTGAACCATCCTCAACAGAATGATTCTTGTCATTTTAGCCCGTTCCAGGGCCATGGATGCGGTGGTGGCAAAATGACACATTATTTTCTGATCTTCTTCAGCAAAAACGGATGTGCGGCCCCGGGCATCCCGGGCGTTGATGATCTGGAGAACACCCAGCACATCACCGTTGAACTGTTTTAAGGGCAGGGTAAGCATGGAGGTGGTTTTATAATCGGCCCGGTGATCAATCTCTTCATTAAAATGATAGGGCCGGGACGAATCTATCCGGTAAACATCATTAATGTTAAGCAGTTCACCTGTGACGGCGACATAGCCTGCAATACTCTCCTTATTCAACTCTATGCAAAAAGAGGAGTAGATCAATTTTTCTTCCGGCTTGAGTCGACTCTGAAGGGTGTCGTTCTGAGTAAAGGAGATATGGAGGCACTCTTCTTCCCTGATATAAATGGAACCGGCATCTGCATTGGCAACCATGCGGGCCTTGGCCAGAATATGCTCCATGAGAATGTCAAGGTCCTGCACCTGCCCAAGCTCTATACTCAGGTCGGTCATTAAATCAATACGTTCCTTTTCCGTCAACATCCTCAATTTTCCTTTTTCAGGGCTTACACCATAACCTTTAGGATTGTGTCGACCCCATACGACAAATCACAAGTTCAAATCACATTTGATGGGGGTCGATCTCAATCCTCTGTTCAACCTGGCGTTGCAATGGATGCAACCAAGCTGATTAGGATTAGGTACCACATTTCAAGCAAACAGAACAAGCAGTAATTTTCTCTTTTTCCCCTGTTCTTTTCCCTCTTAAATGGTTATAATCTGTATCTCAACTTTCGTGGATGGTTCCAGTGACGGACACATTTCAACGAAGATTCATATACCCCGGCGGGCTCGTAAATTACAATGGCGTGACCGGGCCTGCACATAATGGTACCACCCGGACATACGGCATAATAATTGCGATGCAGAATAACTGCACCATATAGCGTAACCTTCAAGGGGGGAGCATGACATCACATCTTATCATCGGTAATGGCGCGGCAGGCACAACCGCGGCCGAACATCTTCGGAAACAGGATGCCTCAGCCGGGATCACCATGATCACCGCTGAGGCCCTTCCCCTGTACAGTCGCATTCGAATTCCGGAATTTTTAAGCGGAAAAATTCAGGAAAACACGTTGATCATCAAAGATCTACCATGGCACGTACAGCGGGATATCACGCTCATAACAGAGACAACTGTGTCCCATGTGGACTACCAAAACAAGACAGCTGTGACAACACACGGGAAAGTCTATTCATATGATACACTGCTGCTGGCAACAGGAAGCAACGCCTTTGTCCCACCGATCAAAGGCAGTGATAAAAAAGGGGTTTTTACCCTGAGAACTGCAGCGGATGCCAAGGCTCTGGCGGCCCTGGATTCAAACGCCACAGAACTGGTGGTCATTGGTGGAGGACTTCTGGGGCTTGAAGCCGCCTGGGCTATGCTCCAAACGGGCAAACGGGTAACTGTGGTGGAATTTTTTGACCGGCTGCTTCCCCGTCAACTGGATGCAGAAGGTGCCGGCAGGCTCCAGGCGCTTCTGGAGGAGATGGGATTCTCCTTTAGATTGGGGGCGATCACCGAAGAAATTATGGGTGAAGAGCACGTGGAAAGGGTGTGTCTCAAATCAGGAGAGACACTTCCGGCCCATTCCGTCTTATTTTCGGCCGGGGTCCGCTCTGAATTGTCCCTGGTTAAAGATTCCGGCATGACAATAGACCGTGGAATTGTGGTAAATGAACAAATGGAGACATCCATCCCCGGCGTATATGCCGCCGGAGATGCAGCTCAATTTGATGATATCAACTTTTGCATATGGCCCGAAGCCGTTGAACAGGGACGGGTGGCCGGCATCAATATGGCAGGGGGGGAGGCTGTTTTTAAAAACACCCCTCCGTCCAATATTTTAAAGGTGGCTGGCATCTCTCTTGCATCAGCTGGTGACATTGATGTGGAAGGAAAAATGATTTCCGAAATCACCGCCAGTGATACCGTGTATCAAAAAATTGTTAAAAACGCAGACGGTAATATCATTGGCTGTATCATGCTGGGGGATACCACCCCGTTTAACCGGATACTTAAACAGATAAAAGGAGAAAAATAGATCATGGCACAATTGAAGGGAACGGAAACGGAAAAAAATCTGCTCAAAGCCTTTGCCGGAGAGTCACAGGCAAGGAATCGATACACCTATTTTGCCAGCCAGGCTAAGAAAGAGGGCTTTGTACAGATGGCTCATATTTTTGAGGAGACCGCTGACCAGGAAAAGGAACATGCCAAACGGCTGTTTAAATTTCTGAAAGACGGCGAAGAACTTGAAATCACAGCAGCTTTTCCGGCAGGCGCCATCAAAGGAACTGCGGAGAATCTCGGAGCCTCCGCCGCCGGTGAAAACTATGAGCACACCACCATGTACCCCGAATTTGCCGTAACGGCAAGGGAAGAAGGGTTTGACCTCATCGCCGATGTGTTTACAGCCATTGCCGTTGCCGAAAAACAGCACGAAAAAAGATTTCTTGATTTAAAGGCCAACATTGAAAATGATCGGGTCTTCAAAAGAGATTCAAAGGTTACATGGAGATGCCGCAACTGCGGTTATCTCCATGAAGGTGAGGAGGCCCCGGATGCCTGTCCGGCGTGTGCCCATGCAAAGGCGCATTTCGAGCTTCTTGGTGAGAACTACTAATCATATGAAAACTGCGCCCCCTCCATGGGGCAATTGTTAAAGTTCAACCAACCTCGTCAGTCATAAGTTTTCATTGCCGATACCGCATGTGCGGTGTAGCGATGAAACCACAAAACTTATGGTTGACGGGAACCAACCGTTTAAGGAGGTATCATGGCAGAAAAGTTGGGTATTTATAAATGCGAGAAATGTGGAAACATTGTTGAAGTCCTGCATGGGGAGAAACCCCCGCTGAGCTGCTGCAATCAGCCCATGTCCCTGATGAAGGAGAACTCGGTGGATGCGGCCCTGGAAAAACATGTTCCGGTGATTGAAAAAATCGAGGGGGGATATCTTGTCAAAGTCGGCAGTGTGGCCCACCCCATGGAGGAAAAACACTACATTGAGTGGATTGAACTCAATGCAGAGGGAATGGTTTACCGCAAATTCCTCAATCCCGGGGATACCCCTGAAGCCACATTCCTCACAGACGCCGCCAACGTAACGGCTCGGGAATTCTGTAATCTTCACGGATTCTGGAAATCCTGATCCCTGAAACCTGATGATCCGGTTTTTTATCCACATATACGGACAAAAGCACTGGATCATCAAATCTCCGGCACCCTGCACCTCTTTCTAAAGGGGTGCAGGAGATGGTTGTATTCTCTGACCGGAAAAATGAAAATTGCCCTTGAAAATTTTGGGCTTGATCATCGCGTTAAAAGGTTATGATCACAAACCCTTTTTTCTGGTATCCTGCCATGCCCACATGACCGGAAAGATCCTCCAGAATCGAAAGTTCCTGTTCCATTGCCGCATCCAGGGTTCCCAGTTTCCGGGCGCAGGCTTTGCACACCCCATCAATGAGCCCGGCTTCCCGGGATTTTTTCCACAGGGCATTCATGGGATTGCCCGGCTTGACCAGTTCAGGCACCAGCTTCACCGAAGCCCCTTCAAGAACCACTTTTACCTCATCACCCTTTTCGTGCATATCCAGGGCATTTAATAAGACATGGATAAAACACATGGGATCGCCATTAAATACAAACAGTGCATTCTGAGCCATGATCTCTTCTCCTGTTTTTCTGAATCACTACATACACGGACAGCCCGGAGTGGACGGGATTCCCCCATCCGTCCCCGGGGAGGGGCAGGCCTGCGTTTAAAAACACAGAGGCCTTTGCCCCTTGAAGCGTCTCAAAACTTATGCACTCAGGATTTATGCAACTTATTGGCCAAAATCCGGATATGACTCATCTCTTCTTTAATGATATCATCCACACGCTGTTTGCCTGCCAAGCCGGGCACCAGCTCCTTCATGCCAAGATAGAATACAATGGAATCCTGTTCCGCCTTAATGGCCGAAGAGAGAATCTCTTTGAGATCAGAACCGGGCTCTTCTTTTTTAAAGAAAATTTTGGTGTCCGCCATGGCCTGGAGGTAGAGAACCGCTTCTCCCTCAGGGTCAAACATCAGGTTCTCTTTTTCCTCTTTTTTCAGATCTGCCTGCATCTCTGCAAATATTTTTTCATGCTGGTCTTCCATGTCGGCAAGGGCCTTCAAAAATTTTTGCTCTGTCTCTCCGGTGACCTTTGCCGCGGCTTTTCTGTAAAAAGCCGCACCATTTACCTCAATCTGTTTTGCCATCTCAAATATTTCATCCGCACTGAAATCGTATCCCATTCAGTCACTCCTTTTTTTGTTAACAGGTTTCAATGATTTTATCTGCAATCTCTCTTCCCATGGAAAAACATTTTTCCAGATCCTCTGCATCAGGTACATACAGGACTTTAAGCCCTTCATGCACCACATCCATTTTCATGGCTTCAAACTCCCGGTTGAGAATCTTCACCGCTTCACCGCTCCAGCCATAGGAGCCAAAGGCAGCAGCCAGACGATTCTGGGGACGCAGACCTTTGATATAAGTCAAAACATCGGCCACCACCGGAAAGATGCCGTTGTTCAGTGTGGGGGACCCCACCACAAGGGCTTTGGCATCCAGCATTTCGGTCATGATATCACTTCGGTGACATTTCCGGGTGTTCATGAGACGCACATGGACGTCCCGGGATTCAATTCCCTTGGCAACTTCCCGGGCCATGGCGGCGGTGCTCTTCCACATGGTGTCAAAGATGATCACCGCCTTTGGACCGCACTCCTGTTTGCTCCACTGGTCGTATTTTGCAATGATGGCACCGGGGTTGTCCCGCCAGATCACCCCATGGTCGGGGCAGATCATATTTATTTCAAGTCCGGATGCCTGGACGGATTTCAGGAGCCCCTGCACCTTGGCGGAATAGTTGAGCAGGATATTGGCATAATATTTTGCCGCATGATCCATGCCCTTATCACCGATTTCATCATCAAAGGCGCAATCCCCGGCATAATGCTGCCCAAATGCATCACTGGAAAAGAGAATCTTATCCTCTTTCACGTAGGTGAACATGCTGTCCGGCCAGTGCAGCATCCGAGTCTCCATAAAAGCCAGGGTCCTCTTGCCAAGACAGAGTTCTTCACCGTTTTCAACGGCCCGGAGCGCAAGCTTTCCGGGAAAATGGCTGTTCAGATTTTTAAGCCCCATTTTGGAGCACAGCACGGGTTTGTCCGGACCAATGCGTTTCATGACCGTGGTGAGGGCACCGGAGTGGTCCATCTCGGTGTGATTGCTGATGACAAGATCTATGTCGGACGGGTCAATGATCTTACTAATGTTATCCAGAAGCTCCTGGCTGAACTCCTTTTTAACGGTGTCAATGAGGACATTTTTTTCATCCAGGATCAAAAAAGCATTGTAGGAAGTGCCCTCATAAGTGGAATATCCATGGAAATCCCGGATATCCCAATCCCGGCACCCCACAGAGTAGATACCCGGTGCTATTTCAACGGGTTTAAACATATCTCAATCTCCTTAATCTTTTAATTAAGTTTTTCAAAAAATTCTTTTTCCGCACCACACAGGGGGCAGACCCAACTGTCCGGAAGGTCTTCAAAGGCGGTTCCCGCCTCAATACCATTTTCCGGATCACCTTCGGCAGGATCATATACATAATCACAGGGACATTCATATTTATTCATCATTGTTCTCCTTGAATCTTATGGCCTTTATGTTTTGGCTTCACAAGATTACAGCATTAATTATAAAATTTAAATATTGATATTATACCGTTTCTTAATCATTGTAAACCATAAGACACCCCGGTGCCTATCAAGTCAAAGGCAACCGCTCAGGGGAATACTGTTTCAGGAAAAGTGAAACAGCACTGTCAAAATGATCAGTTGTGTCTCACCACGTTTGAGACAGTTACTTTATTGGCAATGGGCTTCATCGTGGTTCTTCAAGCCCCCCAAAAAAGGAGGTCCCATGCATTTTAAAAAAATAATCCGGTCGCTGTTTTTTGCCGGAATAATGATCCTGTGGGGAAGCCGGGTGGAAACGATCGGCAGCGAATTGTCCATGATGGTGGGGCACTTTTCATCTTCCATGGCCGGGGAATCCCTTCCACCGGGCTGGGAACCCATGGTGTTTAAAAAAATAAAAAATCACACCACATACACCCTGGTGGAAGCGGACGGCATGGTGGTGATCAAGGCACACAGCAGCGGGTCCTCTTCCGGGCTCATACGGCGAGTCACCATTGATCCCGTCAAATACCCTGTGGTCACCTGGCGCTGGAAGATCCGAAACATCCTTAAAAACGCAGATGTCACCCGTAAGTCAGGAGACGACTATCCTGCAAGGCTTTATATTACCTTTGCCTATGACGGCTCAAAACTCGGGTTTTTTGAAAAGACCAAATTTAATGCAGCAAAGCTGATTTATGGGGAATATCCCCCCATGAGAGCCATCAATTACATCTGGGAAGGAAAGACCCCCCGGGGAACGTCCATACCCAACGCTTACACTGACAGGGTGATGATGGTGGTGGTGGAGAGCGGCAGCACCCGTTTAAACACCTGGGTAGAGGAACGACGAAACATTCTGGAGGATTACCGAGAACTGTTCGGCCAGGAGCCCCCCCTGATTTCAGGGGTTGCCATCATGACCGACACCGACAATACCGGTGAAACCGCCACCACCTTTTATGGAGATATCAGTTTCTCCAAACAATGATTTTCCATCAGAAAATCATTGCAGATTTATCCCACCAAAGCGGCAAGCTCCTTACCATACCCCTGGGCCATGGGGATGCCGCCTTCAAGCCAGCTGGCCTTGAGCATCAATGGAGAGCCCACCATTTTCATACCATAGATGTTGACCATGGTGTCAAATATCCGCTGGGGGGCCTCCCCGCTCCAGCCAAAAGCACCGAAAGCACCGCCGACAAGATCTTTTAACTGGGCACGTTCGGCAATGAACAGCAGCTGCTTCATGGAGGATATCATCTCTCCATGATAGGTGGCAGAACCGAAAACATATCCGTCAAATCCCATTAATGCCTCTTCGGATTTAATTTCATTGGCATTTTTCAAGGTGGCCCCATGCCCGGAAATACGAATTCCTTCGGCAATCAGCTCGGCAATTTTCTGGGTTTCTTTGGAACGTGTTGCATAAACGATTAAAAATTCAGCCATATCTATCTCCTTCTTGCTGTTGAATGTTGTCCGGGGCTTGTTCATAATTTCGGTCACTCGTCACTCTTGGCGGATCAACAGGGTCAGGCTTGTGTTATTGTGCTTTTGACAAGTGTCTGTGCGTAAATAAAAATTTCAATAACAGTGTCAATAACGCAAGTCTGATCCCTCCTACGCATGGCCGATGTTATGCTCAAGCCCAATGTCCGATTAACAAAGAATATTGCGGTTAATGTCTGAGACACGGTTTTGGCCGGTCATGAACATGGCTTTTTTAAATACTTTTTTGATATGTTCCATGTGGAGTCGCACCCCCAGTGTGCCGCCCCCCACGGCGGCCCGGATGGCATCCCGCCCCAACAGCACAGCATCGGCCCCCAGGGCGATCATTTTCAACACATCATACCCGGTGCGGACACCGCCATCCACCGTGATAAACACCTTCCCCTTGAGTCGATCGGCAATGTCCGGCAACACCTCCGCCGTGCCCGGGGTGGCGTCCAACACCCGACCACCGTGGTTGGAGACCGCCACCACCTTTGCCCCGGCCTCGGCACAGGCCTCGGCATCTTCCACGGCCATGATCCCCTTGGTAATAAAGGGCAGGGAGGTGAATTCCACCAACTCTCTAATGTCTTTAATACTTTTTCTAAAAACCGGCTGATTGTTCCGGGCCATGATGGTGGAGCCACAGCCATCCAGGTCCATGCCCACGGCAGGACATCCGGCATCTTCGGCCATGTGGATCAATTTTTTCAAAACGTCCTGGGCTCTTGGTTTAAAAATGGGAATTCCCCGGCCCTTTTCCTCCTTAAGCACCTGCAGTGCCGGGTTGTTCTCCGGGGTGTAAAACCAGGTGTCTCCCCGCCAACCGATGGTACCGGCCTCGCGGCATCCATTGACAATGGCCCGACAGAAGTCCTTTTCCGGCATGGCATCATTGTACTTTTCAATACCTGCGGTGGAGGCCCCCATGACGGGAAAGTCCAGATCCATACCCAGAAACTTGATGGCAGTATCGGGCTGTGCATGCTCCCCCACCACCCTCATCTTTAAACGCAGGTTCATGAGGGCCTGGACATTGTTTCGAAAGGAGGAGCCCTGCCCTGCCCCGCCAAATCCAATGGGCTTACCGTAGGCCTCTTTCTGACAAATTTTATCGAAATTACCGTCACATGCAGGGTAGGCGGCACACAGCCCCTTGAGCCGTTTCCGGGCCTGGTCCCTCACCTCTTCAAGGGTTGCCGGGATTCCCGCTTCAACGTCCAGTATCAGCTTCCCTGCTGCCATGCAGGTGGTGCAGTGATCCGGTGCGTCGTCCTGGGTCACCTGTGTGTGACACATCGTGCAATACCATTGGGTCATATGTTTGTTACTCCTTTTTTTGTTTTTTGATCAAAATGCCGATAGCAGAGCCCCCGCCGGCTGGCCGGTCCGAACCATCAGGACCCAAAGGCGATCAGCCATTTTGCCCTGCCGGGGTTCAGGCAAATGCTGCAGCCATTTTTCCCTTGACCACTGCGAATACACCACAGCTGTGGATGTCTGCCGGGGTTCAGGCAAATGCCGCAGCCACTTTTTCCTTGACCACTGCGAATACACCACAGCTGTGGATGTTTGCCGGGGTTCAGGCAAATGCCGCAGCCACTTTTTCTCCGTCAAAGGTGTGATCTATGAGGGATTTTTCCAGGAGCCTTTTAATCCTCCGGTGAAAGGGCACGGTCTCCTTTTCATACAGAACCCCCGTGGGAATCTTCTCTCCCCACTCCATGGCAAGGGCCATGGCTTTGGGAAAATCCCCGACATCATGGCCAGCGTCGATATCATATACCCGGTCCATGTACCATTTCTGGGTGTTGATTTTATTGAAAGAGACACAGGGCTGAAGAATATCAATGAGGGCAAATCCTTGATACTGCATGGCCCGCCGGATCAGCAGGCTGAGTTGATCGGGTTTACCGGAAAAGCCCCGGGCCACAAAGCCGGCTCCGGCGGCCAGGGCCACTGCCAGGGAGTTGAAGGCCTGGGAGGTGGTCCCCTCTTTCTGCAGCCGGGTCACCGTTCCCAGTGCTGTGGTGGGGGATGCCTGGCCTTTGGTAAGTCCATACACCTGATTGTTGTGTACCAGAAGGGTGATGTCCACATTTCGCCGTATGGCCGCCAGGAAATGGTTCCCCCCCTCTCCATAGCAGTCCCCATCCCCTGAATTCACAACCACATTCAAATCATGGTTGGCGGTTTTGGCACCCGTGGCCACGGCCAGTGCCCTGCCATGGAGGGTATGAAAAATATTGCCCCGGATGAAGTGCGGGGTTTTACCCGCCTGGCCAATGCCTGAGATGAACATCATTTTTTCCGGGGGAATATCCTGGGCCGCAAAGGCCTCTTTCATGGCCGCCAGAATCGGAAAGTTCCCACACCCCGGACACCACTTGTTTTCAAAATCATTGTTGTAATCTTTGGCTTGAACCATGTTTCACTCCATTATCTGTGCTGTTTTTGAAATGATATACTCCGGGTAAAGGGGACGACCATCATCTTTTAAAATGGCGGCATCATAAAAAAGACCCGTCTCCTGGGCAATGATCTGACCCATCTGACAGTTTGAGTTCTGTTCCACCATGAGAAGGGTTTTGTTTTCCAGAATGGATTTCCACCCTTCCCGATCCAGGGGCCAGATATCCTTAATCAAAACGGCTCCCACAGCCTTTCCCTGTTCCCTTAACACGGTGCACGCTTCAAGGATGATCTCCCTGGAAGAGCCCCAGCCCACCAGAAGGGTGGGGCTCTCTCCATGGATCACCTCAGGGGGAGTCATCTCTTGGATCATGGCGGCACGCTTTTCGTTTCTCTTTCGGGTCATGGCCTTTTTGTTCTGTGCATCTTCACTAATCTGGCCCTTTTCGTCATGCTCGTTGCCGGAACACCGAACAATGGCTTTCCCTCTCCCGGGCAGGGCCCGTGGGGAGATACCGTCATCTGTGAATTGATAGCGCATGTACTCCCCGGGGTCTGCCATGTCAGTGTCATGGCAGACAAAGGTGGGAAGATCCTTTTCAACGGTAAAACGGTTCTCCTGGGTCACCTGGGAGGTATTCAGAAACTGATCCATGAGGATAATGGCGGGCACCTGGAACTTATTCGACAGGGTAAAGGCTTTTTTCGTTATCTCAAACGCTTCCATAGGATTTCCCGGTGCAAATACAAACCGTGGAAAACTGTCCTGGGAGGCATTGAGCACAAAGAGCAGATCTGCCTGGGCCGTGCGGGTGGGCAGGCCGGTGGCAGGTCCCGGTCGCTGGGCATCAATGATAACCAGAGGCGTTTCGGTGATGGCTGCCAAGCCCAGCCCTTCGGTCATGAGACAGAACCCGCCCCCGGACGTTGCGGTTAACGAGCGCACCCCGGCAAAAGAGGCACCGATGGCCATGTTAACGGCGGAAATCTCATCCTCTGCCTGTTCCATGACAATGGGCAGTTTATCCACAAAAGGCACCACACTGGTCATGATGCCCGTGGCAGGGCTCATGGGATAAAAGGAGAAAAAACGGCAATCCGATGCCAGTGCACCCATGGCAGCAGCCTTGGCACCGTTGATAATAATGGTATTGGTTTCCCGGGCCTCCCAGGAAAACTGCCGGGGAAAGCGAATCTCCCCCACGGCATCGTACCCTTTGCGGGCCGCAGTGGTATTCAGAGAGACAACCTTCTCCCCTTTGGCCGCAAAACGCCGGCTGAGAAGATTTTCAAGAACCGCACAAGGCGCCCCCAGTATGGAGAGAATGGCACCGGCAGCCACGGTGTTGGCGGTGATGAGACCTCCGGCTTCCCTGGCCAGCCCCTTGAGGGGAATTGAGACAATGTTGTCTTTAAATCCGGTTTCCGTGTCGGAGTTGAGAATAACCATGGCCCCTTTTTCAACATGGCTGCGATTCAGTAAAAGGGTCCGCTGGTCCAGGGCCACCAGGATATCCACACTGTTTCCCGGCCCCTTCACCGGCTTATCACTGATTCTAAGCAGATTAAAGCTGTGCCCCCCCCTGATTCTGGATTCAAAATCATCCACGGAGAAGATGAAGAGACCGGCGTGGTGACACACCTGGGACAGAAGTGTACCAATGGTCTGGATCCCCTGGCCCGCCTCTCCTCCAATTTTCACTGTGATATCTGTTCTCATGGTTTCCCCTTGCGAAATTTACGGTTAAGGTGGTAATGATTCGGTTAAAGCAAATATCATTCCAAAGGTTGGATTCTTAATTTAGCCGCTTTGGGTGCGGCGAAAAACCAAGCCTAAGATTTAATCAATGGGGGGGGGAGTCATCGACGGGGTAGAAAGAGCGATCTAAGCTCCGGATGTTTCCAGTGTCCCCAGCAGCAGCAATATAATATTTGAAGAAAGAGCGATCTAAGCTCCAGATGTTTCCCGTAGCAAATGGTGTCATAAATATTTCTTTTTTTCAAGACCCATGTTCTCTATGATCAAGTTTTTGTGGCTGATTTCGGAAAAATAGGGCCAGGCTGATAAATGTGACCGTCAAGGGTACGCAGAATAAGTATAAATGATTTTGACATCTTTGTGCCTGTGATGGTATGAAACTTGTATTAATTTTTCCTGTTTTTCAAGCTTAATGTCCCCCCGGACACTTTGGGTGGGGCTTTATTAAACCCCTTAATTAGGAGGTTGTCATGGGTAAAAGATACGAATTAAAAACATCCTGTCCCCAGTGCGGCTGCAGCGCGGTATCCCACCTGAGCCATGAAGAACTCATTGAAAGATTTGGAAACCTGCCCAACATTGAGATGGAATGCAGTGAATGCGTTCTCAAATATGAAACTCCCATGGAAGCGGCCTGCCCTGAATGGGATAAAGAGTGTCAAATAAAGGATGAGTGAAAATGAGTGAAACCAACAAAGATCGTGAAAATTGTGCCCAAGTTTACTCTTTGAGCACCTGCAGCCACTGTAAAGCAGCCAAAAAATTTCTCAATGACTGCAGTGTGGAGTACAGTTTTATAGATGTGGACTGCTTAAAGGGGGATGAACGAAAGGCCATTGTGGAAGATATCAAAAAACTCAACCCCAGGTGTTCCTTTCCCACAATTGTCATCAATGACAAGGTGATTGTGGGCTTCAAGGAAGATGAGATAAAGGAGGCGCTGGGCATTTAACATGGACGTCAAAAAACTGTATGAACAACTGAAAAAAATCCAGGAACCCAAAGGGTATTATTTTAACAAGGATCCGGATCTGGTGTACGAACTCCTTGAGTCCCTGCTGAATAACAAGGAGATTTACGGATATATGGCATGTCCCTGCCGCCTGGCATGCGGGGACAAAACGGCGGACAAAGATATTATCTGTCCCTGTGAGTACCGGGAAGCCGACGTCAAGGAATATGGTGCCTGCTTTTGCGGGCTCTATGTTTCAAAATCCCTTAATGAGGGGAAAAGAGTCTCCAGATATGTTCCGGAAAGAAGACCACCGGAAAAGATCTTCTAATCCAGGAGGAAACATGAACGAGTGCATGCCGGTAATGAATACAGGCCTCCGGGGCGCCAGTGTGGCCAGCACAAAAATCAGTAATGTGGACGGAGCGCTTGGAAAACTCATCTATCGTGGATACCTTGTGGCGGAACTTGCCGACCGGGCATCCTTTGAGGAGGTGGTCTATCTGCTGTTGTACGAGAGCCTTCCCACCCGGGAAGAACTCACTCAATTCAAGCAGCAGCTCAAACACAGACAACGGGTGCCTGAATCTATTTTCGGGTTCATGAAGTGTCTACCTACCTCCTCAAAACCCATGGATGTTTTCCAGGCGGCCATCCCTCTCCTGGCCCAGGCAGATGCCCGGGTGGGAGAACAGACCATTGAATCGGCACTGGAGAGCGCGCTTAATCTCATTGCCGGTTTTCCTCTCCTTGTTGCGGCGTGGGAACGTATCCGCAATGGAAAATCCGTGGTGGAACCCCGGGACGATCTGGACCATGGGGCCGGTTTTCTTTACCTGCTCAAGGGGGAGATGCCCCATCCTGAGACAGCGCATTTCTTTGACACCAGCCTGGTGCTCCATGCGGAACACTCCTTTAACGCCTCCACCTTCACCGCCCGACAAGTGGCCTCCACCCGGGCCCACATGTATGCCTCCATCTCGGCGGCCATGGGCTCCCTCTCCGGGGAGCTGCACGGCGGGGCCAATGTACGGGTGATGGAGATGTTAAAAGAAATCGGTACCCCGGATGCCATTGACGGCTACATTGAAAAAATCCTTGCCGCCGGCGGCAAGATCATGGGACTTGGTCATGCCGTTTATCAGGTGGATGACCCCCGGGCCGGCATTCTGGTCCCCATGTCCCGACGTCTGGGGGAGATCATGGGCGACACAAAATGGTATGAGCTGTCAAAGGAACTGGAGGTGAAGGCCAAAAAAGCGTTCAAGACCCACAAGGAGATGGACATTTATGTAAATGTTGATTTTTACAGCGCCTCGCTTTTTTACACCATGGGCATCCCCATGGACTTTTTCACCCCGATTTTTGCCCTGTCCAGGGTGAGTGGCTGGGCCGCCCATGTCATTGAGGAACAGTTTGCAACGGCGGCTCCCAAACCGGCCCTTTACCGGCCCGGCGCCACCTATGTGGGAGATTACTGCGGACCGGACGAGTGCCGGTTTGTTGACATTGAGAACAGGGAAGGAGACCCATTGCCATGAAGAAATGGAAGTGCACCATCTGTGGATATATTCACGAAGGGGAAGAACCACCGGAGATTTGTCCCATCTGCAAGGCTCCGGCATCCAAATTTATTCTGCTGAAACCCGGGGAAGAAGATGCAGCCCCAGTGGGTAAAAAAGCCAGGCCGGCGATGCACAAGGCAAAAACGCCCCCTCCCTCAAACAAGGAGAAAATAAAGGCTCTGGAGATAGAAATCCAGGCGGCCCGGCGTAAAAAAATTCGCCTATTCCGCATCATGGATTTTATCCTTGCCCAGATGGTCAGACACCATGCCCATCCCGTATCCGTTCATGTGCCCAACGGGGTGTTGCCCGTTGCCGTCCTCTTTTTCGTGGCAGCCCTGCTGTTTAATGCTGACAGCCTGGCCACGGCAGGATTTTACAACATAATTGTGGTGCTTGCGGTACTTCCCCTGGTGATCTTTGCCGGATTTGTGGAGTGGGCAAAAAAATACAACAGTGCCTTGACCCTGTTTTTCAAAATAAAAATTGCCGCTGCATTCATCACCCTTGTAACCTGCTTCATCAGCCTGGTATGGTTTATAAAAGACCCGGCAGTGTTGCACTCCTGTTATGCATGGCTCTTTATACTGATCAATGGTGCCATGGTGGCCGCGGCCGGTGTGGCTGGATTTCTGGGCGGGAAACTGGTCTTTAAAGATTAAAGCGTAATGACGGTGGTACTGGCGTGGAGATCAAAGGGGTTCTTCCGAATGGCCAGGGAAAAGAGATAGGGATAATGTTCCTTGAGGTGCTGGAGATAGTAGAGCCATTGACCGAGCATAAGGCGGTAGGACCGGCTCATATCCATGGCAAGATGTCGAACATCCGAAGCTGGCAGGTCACCGAACCCCTCCCTGCAATTTAACTCGTCGGTGAGGTGAAACACGGACAAAAGGGTCTCGCTGAACCCTTCGTCTTCAATAATGGCGGGGTTTTCAAGGAGACTGATCAGGGATCTGCGCCGGCTTGTCAAAAAGTCGCGCAGATCTTTCAGTTGGAGAGGATCGGTGATGTCCAGGGCAAAGCTATGTTTCTTTAATTGACGTTGTGCCGATGCAAAATGGTCACGGGTCCACTTGGTTGTGATCAGGAGATGCTGACGAATATTTTCAATTTCAGTGTCACAACGGGAAAAAATCCCCAACAGATGGTATCCGGTTTCACTGAAAAAAATTCCCAGGACCATATTGATTTTCCGCATGCGGTTCCGGGCCTCCCGCTTGAGCAGAATCAACTCGGTCCCATTGGCAATG
Organism: uncultured Desulfobacterium sp.; assembly: GCA_963668575.2. Taxonomy (GTDB): domain Bacteria; phylum Desulfobacterota; class Desulfobacteria; order Desulfobacterales; family Desulfobacteraceae; genus Desulfocicer. The sequence goes on from OY764894.2 coordinate 5,705,183, forward strand.
ACGCCCAGAAAACTGCCCCCTCCCAGCACAATCAAAAGAATGGACAACAATCGACTGGCCGGAACGGTGGGATGAATATCGCCATACCCCACCGTGGACATGGTGACGATGTTGAAGTAGAATGAATCGGTGAAGCTAAGGGATTCAAGGTGCATGAAACCGATGGTTCCCAGCACGGATATACAGATAAAAATAAATAAGAATATGGTCAGTCGTCGTTTAACTTCGATCATGGCACCTCTGGGGGGAACCCGTTCAAGGTTTGGGGCTATCCGTCTTATTTATCTTTGATATCTCACCGGAGCCACCTGTAACAGGATATCTACCCCTCACCCAGGGGGCATGGAGTTAAACCGATGGAATGTACAGATGATGAATCAGACAAAGAGACGCCGGAGAAAGCGGTGGCAATTGGGGTGGAACCATCTCCGGCGCCATGGCATTCCTGGGAAAAGGAATCAGTTCTCGTTGTCCGCAAGAAAGTCGTCGTACATGGTTTCCAGGGCAAGTTTATGTTTTGACTCTTCCTGGGCCAGCAATTCAAACAGCTTGCAGAATTCAGCGTTATCGGCTTTTTCTGAAAGATCTTTGTAGAGTTTCACAGCCATTTCTTCCCGTTTCATGGCGATTCTCAGGATATCCTGCATGAACATCCCCTCTTTGTACTCTGTCTCCACCAGATAGTCGCTGATCTTAAGGTCCGGCACTTTTTTCAACTTATAGGTATCCACCTTGGTGGTGTCGGAGCTGATTCCCTGAAGAAGCGCAACGTGCTTTTCTTCTTCCCCGGCAAAAGAGATAAAGGTCTCTTTCACCGACTGAAAAGTATCTTTTTTACTAAGATCCAGGTAAAAGGCCACCGCCTCTTTTTCCTTTCCGATGGCATACTCCAGGATGTCATCTACAGATTTAAATGTCATGAGTTCTCCTTATTTAACACGTCACATGCTCAATTTCATATGAAAGCATAGGCATGCCTAACATTACTTTCATGTGTTGTTATGGGCGAACCCGAAAGGGGATTCCGGCCCGCCCATGGTGGTTATTTCGTTACAGTGCACTTTGAAAATTCAATGGCCTTCCCGCAGTGGGTACATTTGTGTGTTTTGTCAAATTCATCTGAAAAGATTTCGTTATCCTTACCGCATTCCGGACATTGACATGTAAATGATTTAAGGTCTTTAAACTGTTCAAATCCTGGACAATGCTTTGGTGTGGTCATAATGTCTCCCTCCATGAAACAGTAATAAATGAATTCCGATCACCCTGGACAATTTTTAAATACTATAATCTTAATTTATAACTCTTGCAAGCCCCAAGCACCATTTTGTAGCTCTTCAAATGATCCATTGCAAATTACACGCCATGTTTCTCCTATTTTATTTTTTTGTGCCCTTGTCTGGCAGGATTAATGCATTACCTTCTATATAGATTGCCACATTGTGGCACGAGCTAACCCAAAAACGAAAAAAATCCGTAAAATCCCAGGAGGCCCAAATGGCAAAATCGCAAGAAGCGACGAAGAACCAATTAGATCCCAAGGACTGTACTGCCTGTGACGCCACAGCCCAGATGCTCACCAAGGCCAGAAAGGACGGAGTAATGCTCCATTTTGACCGGGCTGCAGACATGAAACCCTGCCCCATCGGTGCGGATTCAGCCTGCTGCAAAAATTGTTTTATGGGGCCCTGTCGGCTCAACCCCAAGGATCCCTACAAAAAGGTGGGGGTATGCGGCGCCACCATTGACACCATTATGGCCCGTAATTTTGCACGGGCGGTTGCCGCCGGTGCTGCATCACACACAGACCATGGCATGGCCATGCTGGAGCTGTTCAGGGATGTGGTCAACGGCAAGGTACTGGATTATGAGATCAAAGATGAGTTCAAACTCGAACGGGTGGCAAAATCTCTCGACATAGAGACAGAGGGCAAAACCCCCAAAGAGATTGCAACAACACTTTATAAAGAGCTGGAAAGAACCTATACCCAGGTGGATGGGGAAATCCCCTTTATGAAACGGGTTCCCCAGGGCACCCTGGAGACCTGGCGAAAACTTGGGATTGTCCCCAGGGGTGCCATGCGGGAGGTGATGGAGATGATGCACCGCACCCACATGGGGGTGGATCAGCATTATAAAAACATCACCAAACAGGCCAGTCGTACAGCCCTGTCCGATGGCTGGGGCGGCTCCATGGTATCCACGGAAATTTCAGATATTCTTTTTGGCACACCGTCGCCCATCAACGTGGGTGTGAACATGGGCGTATTAAAAAAGGATATGGTCAATATTATTATCCATGGTCATGAACCCAATCTGTTTGAATCCATGCTGGTATCCGTCAATGACAACACCCTGGTGGAGGCGGCAAAAGCCGCTGGTTCCCAGGGGATCAACCTGGTGGGAATGTGCTGCTCCGGTGCGGAGATGATGGCCCGTCACGGGGTACCCCATGCTGGCAACTTCTCTTCAACAGAGGCTATTCTGGTCACCGGTGCCGTGGATGCCATGGCCGTTGATATCCAGTGCATCAAACAGGGGCTGGTCGCCGTGGCCCAGTGCTATGACACCCCGTTGATCACCACCAACACCCGTGCCCACATCGAAGGGGCCACCCATGTGGAGTTTAAAGAGCATGACCCCGGTTCCTGTACCGATGAGATCGTCATCAAGGCCATCACGCGGTTCAAGAACAGACGGCATGAGATCGAAATTCCCCAGATAGTAAACGAAGGTATTCAAGGATTTTCCCATGAGTACATTGAGTACATGCTGGGCGGGTCCTTCCGCGGCGGATATGCACCCTTAAATGAAAATATCATCAACGGCAGAATCCGTGGGGTGGCCGGGGTGGTGGGGTGTACCAACCCCCGGGTAAAGCAGGATGACTCCCACATCAAGCTGGTAAAGGAACTGATCAAAAACGATGTGCTGGTGCTGCTCACCGGATGCGCCCAGATCGCCCTGGCCAAGGCAGGTTTTGCCGTGCCGGAAGCGGCCCATTATGCCGGCCCCGGACTCCAGGAGGTCTGTGAAGCCGTGGGCATGCCGCCGGTGCTGGGGCTGGGTTCCTGCGTGGACAACAGCCGCATCCTGATTGCCGCCTCGGCCATGGTGGCCCAGGGTGGCCTGGGGAGCAGCATTGCCGACCTGCCCGTGGCCGGTGCCGCTCCGGAATATATGAGTGAAAAAGCCATTGCCATTGGTCAATATTTTGTGGCATCGGGTGTGTACACCGTGTTTGGTGTGACCTTTCCCACCATTGAAAACACCAAATTCCACAACTATCTCTTTGACGGGCTGGAGTCAGAGGGACTTGGGAAATGGGGTCATGCAACGGATCCCATTGAAATGGCACAAAAGATGATTGCTCACATTGATAAAAAAAGGAAGGCACTTGGCATTGACAAGGGCCGGGAGCGGGTGCTTGTGGATATGGCGGATCGTCGTAGTCTGGCATAAGCCTGCCCTCCCCTCCTCCGGGAGACCACACGCGCCATGAACACGTCGTAAAACAGGACCAGCTCAAAACTTGCCTGCTGTGTGATCAGCCGTGTAATAGATGAGGTTACCTCCTTTTCCACATTTATTATTTGGGCTCAGGGGAAAGATTACCCAGTGGGCAATTACCATCCCCGGTACCTTGATATCAAGGCTCCGGGGATGTTTTTTTACGGTGGGGTCCACTACTTTTTTTTATATGAAAGTCTTACCAATATGCTGGAATTAAAGGGCTTTCGTTTTTCGTTGTGGCAGGTTTTTCTGCCATGTGTGTTTTTATATAACGGGCATGTCCTGCCGGACACAACAAATATAGGGTCGTAGACGCGGAGCCAAATGGTATTATACCGCCGCCCCCCCCGACGGGCAATGGGCCCGGACCGGAACTGTAGACAGCTCAATTGTCCGGTTCCTATTGCCCATCGGGGGGGCGGCTCTGCTGAGGTTGCCTTGGAGGCTGCCTTTTCATATAAAAAATGTAGGTATACTTAATATTCTTTCAAGCTTCGTTGTGGGCGAACTTAGGGGCCCAAATCCCGGCCCGCCCGTGGTGGCGGTTATTCCTTATGAATCACAACGGTTTTTGACACCATATTAATGATGGGAAGTGCAGGTATCTCCTTAATGCCGTACACCGCCTCCAGATGGATATCATCGGGAACCATTCCCAACAATTTTTCTGCCACTTTCCGGTCTGCTTGGCGATAGCGCAACGTCGCTGTAATGGTCACAGATGTCCCCCGATCCAGGGAGAGACCATAATAGACATCCCTGTACCCCTTGGGAGGAATGGTGTCGTTTCTGGAAAAACTCTCTGCCTCCCAGGGCTTCAGGGTAAAATTCAAGTTCCTGTCCTGGGTGTCTGAATTAAACAGCCGAATGGTTTCTGGAAGGGCCCCATGGGCATCCACGCTGCCGGTGGTCATCAAGAGATTTCCCTGGTCGTCCGTTGCCGTTACCTCCAGCCACATCTGCCGGATGTTGGTCAATGAGGTGGGCAGGTTATGGCCTGCCCGGATATTTTTTACCCTCACCCTTATTTCAGCCAGTCGGTCATTCCGGTAAACCGGAGCAATTTCCAGGGCCGCCGCGGCCTGGAGCCGCTCCACAGACATGGTGTACTTATTGTGCACATTGGCGGCGAGTTCTTCATCCCCGGCCCTTGTTGCCGCCAGTTCCGTTAAATAGTACAAAAGGAAATTGGCACCATTGAAGTAGTGATGGTATGCATCCCGGCCGGGCTTTTTAAATTCATCTGCGGACCGTTTAAAGGTTTCGGTCTCCACCATGTGACAGTCCTGGCAGTGGATACCCGCAGTGGCATAGGGACCGTTCTTCCACTCCCGGTAGGTCTCTTCCAGGGGGGTGTGGGTTTCATGGTTGGACACCTGGTGGCAGGAGGCACACAGCTCCGAACTTAAATGCAGGGAGGATTCAATGCATTGATGGAAATCATCACCGCACCCCTCTTCAGGGGTCATGGGGCCATATTTGGTCAGGGCATCCTCTTTTCCCGGAGAAAGGATAAGAGAACCGTTTTCCGGCTGATGATAGGGGGTCTGCCAGTGGGTATGTCCCTTGACTGCATGACAGACATCACAGGAGACACCGGCCAGAGCCATATCGCTCAACCCTCCAAGGCCGGCCCCTTTTACTTCTCCTTTAACCACGGCAGCCGGGGTGTGACACCCTTCACACTGCCGGGAGATTTCGTGCCCGGCATCTTTAACGGCAAGGTTGAGTTCTCCCTGATACACAGGATCTTTAAATGCCAGAGCATGCATGGAACCAGTCCACTCTTCAAATTTTTCCGGATGACAATCGGCACAGGTTTCCGGGGGGGTGAACATTGCACCCCCTTTTTCCCATTGGATCAGGGAAGGGGCAAGGGGATAAACGGAGATGTCCGTTTTCATGTAGGTGTCCCGGCTGTGGGCCACACCGCCACAACAGACGATTATTGACGACATTAATAAAATGAAAAAGAAACACGGTTGTCTCATACTGTTTTGTCTCCTTGAAACACTCATGGTACATCAGGGTCCGATTTCGGCATGGGTCAGATTGGGCATGAATTCACCGGGCCGGCAGGAATTACACTGGCCCCGCAGACTTTTTATAAAAAAAGAGTAGGCGAGCCTAAGATTCTTTCAAGCTTCGTTGTGGGCGAACTTAGGGTCCCAAATCCCGGCCCGCCCGTAGCGGTTATATTTCCAGGGTGATGCCCACGGGGCAGTGGTCGGAACCGAAAATATCATTTTCAATGAATGCACTTTTTAACCACCCCTTATCAATGATATCCTGGGTAACAAAAAAATAATCAATGCGCCACCCGGCATTGTTTTTTCTGGCATTGAATCGATAGGACCACCAGGAGTACTCAACAGCATCGGGGTGCAGGTATCGGAAGGTATCCACATATCCGTCGGCCACCAGCCCATCCAGCACCGCCCGTTCAATGGGAAGAAACCCCGAACGACTGCTGTTGGGACCTGAATTTTTCAGGTCTATTTCATTGTGGGCCGTGTTGAAATCACCGGTGATGACAAGGCTTTTCCCCTGTTCCCGCAACCGGCCGGCATGGGCAAAAAAGTCTGCATAAAAATCCAGTTTATACTGGAGACGCTCCTCACTCATCTGACCGTTGGGAAAATAGATGTTAAACAGGATAAAATCCCCAAAATCCATCTCCAGTATCCGACCTTCATCATCATATCGGGGGATGCCCATACCGGCAGTGACCATTGCCGGCTCTTGACGGGTGTATGCGGCCACACCGCTGTACCCCTTCTTCACTGTGGAATAAGCCCAGTAATCATGATAATTGTTTAAATCCAGCATCGCCTCTGTCCGCTGATGCTCCTGGAGTTTGGTCTCCTGGAGCATTAGTATATCAGGATTAAGGGTTTCAACGGACCTGAAAAACTCTTTTTTCAGAACCGCCCTTAATCCGTTGACGTTCCATGAAATAATTTTAAGACGTTTCTTTCCCATGAAAAAAGTTCTCCATATCCTCTAAGGATCAAGTTTTTTTATGTTGAGCTTGAACATCGAGAGATAACTATTGAAAATATTTAAAAATGGCTTTACCATCTATCCAAATGAGCAGCGGCTAATTGCACCGGACCCAACGTGCGTTTCCTCTCTTAATACGTTGAAAAATACGGAAAGTCCAGAAAAAGGCCACTCCAAAAGTGACCGGAATTCAACCCCAGACCAACCTGGAGAAGCACTGGACCATGAAAGACACGATTTGAAAATCATACTGGCATGTTTTTTGTTTATAATTCTTTCTCGTCAGTCAGTTGTTCTCTGGTTGCCTTGGCATGGGGGGCCAGTGATTTTTTATATAACCCCCATGCCCTGGCGGACACAACGAAGATAGAAAATGGCATTATGCCGCCCCCCCGATGGGCAATAGGAACCGGACAATTGAGCTGTCTACAGTTCCGGTCCGTGCCCATTGCCCGTCGGGGGGGCGGCGGTATAATACCATTTTCTATATTTGTTGTGTCCGGCAGGACATGCCCGTTTATATGAAAGTCTCACCAATATGCTGGAATTAAAGGACTTTCGTTTTTCGTTGTGGCAGGTCTTTCTGCCATGTATGTTTATAATGGAGGTATCCGTCATGACCAACGACTCAATTATCATTGCATGCCCAAACTGCGGAACCCGGAACAGAATTCCCGGCAGCAGGATAAAGGAAAAACCCGTGTGCGCCCGGTGTCGAACATCCCTTGCCAATATCCCGTGGTTTCCCGTCAACATCAGCGACACTGAGTTTGACGCAGCCGTCCTCCGGCATAAAGGGGTTGTGCTGGTGGATTGCTGGGCCCCCTGGTGCGGCCCCTGCAAATCCATGGGACCTGTGCTGGACACCCTTGCCAGGGACCATGCCGGTAAGGTGAAAGTGGTTAAAATCAACATGGATGACAATCCGGCAACAAGTTCAAAGTACAATGTCATGAGTATCCCCACCCTGCTCTTTTTCAAGGCAGGCCAGCTCAGAGACACCCTGGTGGGGGCGGTTCCCCGAACGGAGATGGAATCACGACTCAAAGCCCTGGTATGACGTCCCCACATCAAGGTCAAACACCAAAAGGAGAGCCTATCCCATGAAATGGAAACAGTTTTTAACCCCTGTAAAATCCATGAACACCGATGAAGCCCGAGCCTTTATGGATCAAAAAGACGTGGAAGAGTTCAATGTGCTGGATGTACGCCAGCCTTCGGAGTATGAAACGGGCCATATTCCCGGTGCCACCCTGATTCCCCTGCCGGAGCTGGGGGATCGCCTCCAGGAGCTGGATCCGGGAAAAACCCAGCTGGTATACTGTGCAGTGGGGGGGCGCAGCCGCATTGCAGCGCAAACGATGGCAGGCAAGGGATTTGACCATGTCATCAATATGGCAGGGGGATTCAAGGCCTGGAACGGCCAGGCCGCCGTGGGAAGCCAGGAACTGGGAGTCGATCTGTTTGATGGCAGTGAATCACCGGAAGATACCCTGGTGGTGGCCTATTCCCTGGAGCAGGGCCTGCGGGAGTATTATCTCTCCATGGCACAAAAGGTGAAAAACACCCAGGTGCAGGAGCTTTTTTCCCGCCTTGCCGACATTGAGGTGAAACATCAGGAACGTCTGTTCCGGCAATACCTTGAACTTTCCGATACCGAACCCACCCTGGAGACCTTTGAAAAGGAAATTGTGGTCACCGCTGTGGAAGGCGGAATGACCACGGAAGAATATGCAGCAATGTACAATCCGGACTGGGACTCCCCAGTGGATGTCATCTCCCTTGCCATGTCCATAGAGGCCCAGGCCCTGGACATGTACCAACGCACGGCCCAGAAAGTGGAAAATGAAAAGAGCCGGGAAATTCTCATGCAGATTGCCGGAGAAGAGCGTACCCACCTTGCCGAACTGGGTAAATTAATGGATCGCATCTAACGGAGGACCCCATGGGAAAAACGCTGATACTGGTGGGAGGGGGACATGCCCACATGGAAACCCTGGCCCATCTGGAAACTTTTGTACAGAAAGGCTTTCAGGTCATTGTGGTGGGTCCCTCCGATCACCACTACTATTCGGGCATGGGTCCCGGCATGCTGGGCAACACCTATGCCCCGGAAGATATCCGTTTTGCCACCAAAAAAGTGGTGGAAAAAAAGGGAGGCACCTTCATAAAAGAGAAGGCCACCCGCATTGATCCCCATAGCCGTACCCTGTTCCTGGCATCGGGTAAGACCCTGTCCTATGACGTCATCTCCTTTAATGCCGGCAGCTACGTGCCTCGGGACAGCATCAGTGGCAGTGACGGCGATATCTATTCGGTGAAACCCATTGAAAAGCTCATGGAGGCCCGGACCCGGATACTGGAACTCACCCGTCAGAAAAAAATAACCATCGCCATTGTGGGAGGCGGACCCTCCTCCGCAGAAATTGCAGGCAATGTCAGGCAGTTGACCCGGGGTCCGGGCTTGCATGCACCCGACATCACCATTTTTGCCGGACATCGGTTCATGGGACGCTTCCCGGAAAAAATCCGCCGGGATGTCATGGGCATTCTCCAAAAACGAAATATTACGGTGGATACGTCGGGCTACGTCTCTCAGGTGAAAGACAATACCGTTTTCCCGGCATCGGGGAAGCCCTTTTCCGCTGATTTTATTTTCATGGCCCTGGGGGTGAAGCCCTCCACCATTTTTAAACTCTCGCAACTTGCCACAGGACCTGACGGAGGCCTTTTGGTGAACAGATACCTCCAGAGCACACAGTATCCGGACATTTTCGGCGGCGGGGACTGCATCTATTTCCAGGACAGCCCCCTGGATAAGGTGGGGGTCTATGCGGTGCGGGAAAATCCCATCCTGCTTCACAATCTCATGGCCCGTCTTGAAAACACCCCCCTGAAACGCTTTGATCCCGGTGGCGACTACCTTTTAATCTTTAACCTGGGTGACGGGCTGGGGGTTTTAAAAAAGAGGTGGTTTACCATGAAGGGACGTCTGGCATTCAAGGTCAAGGATTACATTGATCGAAAATTCATGACACTGTTCCAGGCCATGGAATAGGGAGAGATCGGAAATGAAAAAACCCATGGTGATGGTTGGCGTGCTGTGTGGAGTGGCACTGTTTTTCCTGTTCGACCTCCACCATTTTTTTTCCCTGGGCAATCTCAAGGCTCAGCAGATGCGTTTCCAGGCCTTTTACGATGAACATGCCCTTTTGACCATCGGCATCTATATGGTGAGCTATATTGTGATGGCGGCCCTGTCCCTGCCGGGAGCCACCATCATGACCCTTGCCGCCGGGGCCTTGTTCGGCCTGGCCACCGGCACCCTGGTTGCCGTTGTCTCCAGCACCATCGGAGCCACCCTGGCCTTTCTGGTTTCCCGGTTTCTGTTCAGAGATTACATACAAACACGCTTCCGGGAGAAACTTGAAAACATCAACCAAGGCCTTGAAAGGGAGGGGGCCTTTTATCTCTTTACCCTGCGCCTGGTGCCCATTTTCCCCTTTTTCATCATCAACCTTGTCATGGGGGTCACGGCCATTTCCACCCGGGTTTTTGCTGGCGTGAGCCTGGTGGGCATGGTGGGAGGCTGCATGGTCTATGTCAATGCCGGTACCCAGCTGGCCCGCATCGATTCCCTCAAGGGCATTTTGTCTCCGGGAATTCTCTCTGCCTTTGTGATGCTGGCGCTTTTTTCCCTGGTGGCCCGCAAAGGCATTGACATGATGCGCAACCGTAAGGTGTTGTCCCAATATCAGCGGCCCCGCACATTTGATTACAACGTGGTGGTGCTGGGGGCCGGGTCCGCCGGTCTGGTGGCATCGTACATTGCCGCCGCCGTCAGGGCAAAGGTGGCGGTGGTGGAAAAAGAGAAAATGGGTGGAGACTGCCTCAACACCGGATGCGTTCCCAGCAAGGCCCTGATCCGCAGCGCCCGGGTGTTTTCCCAGGTGAACCGGGCAAAGGAGTTCGGTCTCCACAAGTCACAGATGGACGTTAACTTCAAGGCCGTCATGGATAGGGTGCACCAGGTGATCCGGACAGTGGCCCCCCACGATTCCGTGGAGCGCTACACCGATTTGGGTGTGGAGTGCATCAAAGGGAAGGCCTTTATCCGGTCCCCCTGGGAGGTGGAGGTCAACGGCACCACATTGACCACCCGCACCATTATAGTGGCCACCGGGGCCCGTCCCAGGGTGCCGAACCTGCCCGGCCTGGATGCCATTTCCTTTTATACCTCAGACACCATCTGGCAGATAAAAACCCTGCCCCAACGGCTCCTGGTGCTGGGGGGCGGCCCCATCGGCTGCGAACTTGCCCAGGCATTTGCCGAACTGGGTGCCGGTGTCACCCTGGTTCAGCGGGGGGACCGTCTCCTGAAACGGGAAGATCCGGAGGTCTCCCGGCTGATCAAAGAGCGCTTTGAATCCCTGGGGATAAGGGTGCTCACCCACCATGGGACAAGAGCCGTAGAAGTGGAGGCGAACACCCGGTATCTGATATGCACAGCCCCGGGGGATGAAGAGGTGAAGATTCCCTTTGATGAGATACTGGTGGCCCTGGGCAGACAACCCAACGTAAAGGGCTTTGGCCTGGAGGAGCTGGGGGTACGTCTCACCCCAGGAGGAACCCTGGAGGCAGGCAGGTTCATGGAGACCGGCATTCCCACCATTTTCTGTGCCGGGGATGTGGCAGGCCCCTATCAATTTACCCACGTGGCGGCCCACCAATCGTGGTATGCTTCGGTGAATGCCCTGTTCGGCAGCATTAGAAAATTCCGGGTGGATTACCGCACCATTCCCTGGGCCACCTTCACCGATCCGGAAGTGGCCCGTGTGGGGCTCAATGAGTCCGATGCCAAGGCAAAAAACATTGATTACGAGGTGACCCGTTATGAATTGGATGACCTGGACCGGGCCATTGCCGATGGTGAAACCCACGGGTTCGTAAAGGTATTGACAGTACCGGGAAAGGACAAAATCCTGGGAGTCACCCTGGTGGGACACCATGCCGGAGAGATCATTGCCGAGTTTGTACTGGCCATGAAGGCGGGCCTGGGGTTGAACAAAATTCTTGGCACCATCCACATCTATCCCACCATGGCCGAGGCCAACAAGTACGTTGCCGGCCAATGGAAAAAAGCCCATCAGCCGAAACGCTTACTCCCATGGGTGGAAAAATATCACTCATGGAAGCGAAGATGAAGCTTGAAAATAACCCATCAACATTTCAACACAAGGAGGATTATCATGAAGGTTACCATTACTAAAGAGTGCATGGGAGACAGGAACTGCAACGAGCTGTGTCCGGAGGTTTTTGAGTATGACGAAGATCAGCTTCTCTCCATTGTAAAGATGGATGAAATCCCCAAGCACCTGGAAGAGGTCGTTCGCCAGGCAGCCGGGGAATGCGGTGCAGACGCCATTATCATTGAAGAGTAATATCACACCTGATGATCAGGTTTTTGGACACATTCTGAAAACCTGATCATCAAAAGCAAAAAAACGGGCTGGATCACATCCATGGCCATTAAGGAAGCCTTTGATGGCGGATGTATCCGGACTTAGGGGAGGCAAGACCATGGTAAAGTTTCGGGAAAGCAGGACCGCAAAAAATCTGCTCACCGCATTTGCGGCGGAATCCCAGGCAAGTACCCGGTATAAATTTTTTGCCCAACGTGCCCATGATGACGGGTTTGTTCAGATTTCCAAAATTTTCATGGAGACATCGGATCAGGAATGCGAACATGCCCTGCGGTTTTTCAAGTTTTTCAATGGGGGTGAGCAGGAGATCAACTGGCGCTTTCCTGCAGGTGTAATAAAAGAGACCCACGCCAACCTGGTGTCCGCTGCCGATCTGGAGCACTATATCCACACGGATATGTATCCCGGTTTTTCACGGATCGCCCTGGAAGAGGGGTACCAGCGGGCAGCTGATACCCTGGATGCCATTATCGTTGCAGAACGGAACCACGAAGAGATGTACAGGGAACTTGCCGCCAACATCGCAGGAAAACGGGTTTTCCATCGCCCACAGGAGATGACCTGGCGGTGTCTCAGCTGCGGGTATCTTCACAAGGGGGAACAGGCCCCGGACAAATGCCCGGCCTGTGTGAAACCGGCGGCATATTTTGAAATCATGGCCAGAAACTGGTAACAACATCGCGGGTTGATCACAACACCGGCCACTGAAAAGAGGGTGCAAAAACTTTTTCAAATGGACGAAGTTGTAATCAAGCCCCACAATTAAACATCAGGAGGTCGTTTATGAAAGCAATGAAGCCGGCAATTATTGTGGCTGTGGTGATGATCTTTTCCGCAGTGGCAGCCCTGGCCATGGTGAACCATGGTCCGGAAGAGTTTGCCCTGGACGGTGGGTCCAAGGGGGAGATCTCCTTTCCCCACAAGGAACACCAGGAGGTCCTTCAGGACTGCAAGGTCTGCCATGATGTCTTTCCCATGGAGCTGGGCGTCATCAAGAAAATGAAAGCCGCCAAGGAGCTGAAAGGAAAACAGGTGATGAACAAAACCTGTCTTCAGTGCCATAGAGACCGAAAATCCAAAGGGGAAAGCTACGGTCCCACATCCTGCAACGATTGCCACGCCAAAAAATAGTAACGAACCCACCATTGGTTGATAATTCCACTTGAAACCGCCGTTTTCGTTTCAACCAGGAAACCCATCTGAAGACAGAGCAGCCCCTGCCGTATCCGGCAGGGGCTGCTTTTTTTTACCGTCACGCTCATCTATCCGGCATCCACAACATATAATACACATTCCATGATCATCGCCCCTCCCTTTGCCTAAAAGACCTTATTTGAACCTTGACATTTAAACCTTGACAAAGTCACTTTTGTTTTTCATTATAACTGCCACGGGCAGACCGGGTTTTGGGACCCGGGTTCGCCCACAACGAAGCTTGAAAAAATATTAGGTTTGCCTACTCTTTCTTATAACGGGCATGTCCTGACGGACACAACAAATATAGAAAATGGTATTATACCGCCGCCCCCCCGACGGGCAATGGGCCCGGACCGGAACTGTAGACAGCTCAATTGTCCGGTTCCTATTGCCCATCGGGGGGGCGGCTCTGCAGAGGTTGCCTTGGAGGCTGCCTTTTCATATAACATACATGGCAGAAAACCCTGCCACAACGAAAAACGAAAGTCCTTTAATTCCAGCATATTGGTGAGACTTTCATATAAACATTCATGGCAGAAAGACCTGCCACAACGAAAAACGAAAGCCCTTTGATTCCAGCATGTTGGTGAGACTTTCATATAAAAAAATAGATTATTTTTTATTATGCTGAGCATGATTGGTATTTGATATAGGCCAATGAAAGCGAGTCGTTTAATTTTGAATGGCAATCTGATCAGCAAAACGGGCTTGATCACAACTTCGGCCACCCACCCCACGCACCCTGCTCCGATTGCCCATCATAAAAACCATTCAATAACTCAACCGGGTGAAACTTCATAGCTTAAGACCCAGGCGAATAAAGAACGGCAGGATTGGGCAGGGGCGAACAGAGCAAAATCAAGTGCAAAAAATTTCAGCAACGAACGTATAACCACTTTTTACGGAAGAGATTGGCATGACAAAGATAAAAAAAGACCTGACCAAGCCGGCCGGCTCACACCAAGGGGAAACCAAAGCCAGCATGCCGCCGGAGCACTCCGGCAACACCGTTGACGCGCAGCCAAAGAGAGACCGGACTGACGGCGGCTTTCCAATCGTGGGCATCGGGGCTTCGGCCGGGGGCCTGGCGGCGTTTGAGGCATTCTTCTCCGGCATGCCCTCAGACTCTGACCCGGGTATGGCCTTTGTGCTGGTGCAGCACTTGGCCCCGGATCACAAGAGCATCCTCACCGACCTGATCCGGAGATACACGCGTATGCAGGTCTTTGAGGTCGAGGACGGCATGGAGGTGCAGCCCAATTGCGCCTATATCATCCCGCCGGGCCGTGACATGGCGTTCTTGAACGGTACACTGCAACTGCTTGAGCCGGTGGCCCCCCGCGGCCAGCGCCTGCCCATCGACTTCTTTTTTCGCTCCCTGGCCCATGACCAGCGCGAGCGGGCCATCGGTGTGGTGCTCTCGGGCACCGGCAGCGACGGTACCCTGGGGGTGCGGACCATCAAAGGCGAGGGCGGCATGATTATGGCTCAGAACCCGGAGTCCACCGAATACGACGGCATGCCGCGCAGCGCCATCGGCACAGGCCTGGTGGATTACGAACTGCCCCCGGCCGAGATGCCCGCCCAGCTCATCACCTATGTGACCCATGCTTTCGGCAAGCCTCCCCGGTCCGCGTACCCGGCACCCAAGTCCGAGAACGCGCTGAAAAAGATCTTTGTCCTGCTGCGCTCCAAAACCGGACACGATTTTTCCCAGTACAAGCCCTCGACCTGCCTGCGCCGCATAGAACGGCGCATGGCCGTGCACCAGATCGAAAGCATGGATGACTACGCCAAGTTCCTTCAGCAGGTGCCCGAGGAGGTGGAGGCTCTGTTTCGCGACATGCTGATAGGCGTGACCAGTTTCTTCCGCGACCCCGAAGCCTCCAAAGCCCTGGAAAAGCAGATCATCCCCAAACTCTTTGCCGGCAAGCGCGGGAATTCCGTAATCCGTATCTGGGTACCGGGGTGCTCCACCGGCGAGGAGGCCTATTCCCTGGCCATCCTGCTGGCCGAGCGCCAGGAGGCGCTGAAACAGAGCTTTAAAGTAGTGGTTTTTGCCACGGACATCGACAGCCGCGCCATTGCCGCGGCCCGTGCCGGCATCTATCCGGCATCCATCGCCGCCGACCTCACGCTGGAGCGGCTGGAGCGCTTCTTTTCGCCCGAACCGGGTGAAAGCGCCTTTCGCATCCGCAAGGGCATCCGCGACATGCTGATCTTTTCCGAGCAGAACGTGATCAAGGATCCGCCCTTCTCCAAGCTGGACCTGATCAGTTGCCGCAACCTGCTGATCTATCTGGGCGGTAATCTGCAAAAAAAGCTCATCCCGCTGTTCCACTATGCTCTGAACCCGAACGGTTTTCTCTTTCTGGGGACATCCGAAACCGTGGGCGAATTTCAGAATCTCTTTGCAACCATGGACCGCAATTCAAAGCTGTATCAGCGCAAGGAAGACACCTTCGACGTCAAGCACCCAGGGCTGGGTCGTTTTTTTTCGCCCATGACGACACCCCATACAGGGCCCCTGCACACCGGAGAAAAGACGGCCTATCCCAGGAGACTGCCGCTGCGTGAGCTGACCGAACAGGCCCTGCTGCAGGAGATCTCCCAATCCGGGGCACTGGTCAACGCCCAGGGAGATATCCTCTACCTCCACGGCCGCACCGGCAAGTATCTGGAACCCACTCCCGGGGAGAACGGACCCAACAACATCCTGAAGATGGCCCGGGAAGGGCTGCGCCGGGACCTGATAACTGCCCTGCACAAAGCTGCGGGGACCAGGGAAACCATACGCTGCCCGGGACTGCAGATTAAAACCAACGGCGACGGCATTACCGTCAACCTGATTGTCCGTCCGGTGACCGCCGCCCCTGCCGCCTCGCCCGAGCCCCCCTTGTACCTTGTCATTCTGGAGCAGGTACAGGAACCCATGATCGGTGATACGCTATCATCGCCTGATGGGAAAGACAGCAAGCCGTCATCAGAGCCGGGTAGCGAAGATGTCGACCCCCGCATCGCCACGCTCAAGCAAGAACTGCAGGCAAAGGAGGAGTATCTCCAGACCACCAACGAAGAGCTGGAGACATCCAATGAAGAGTTGAAATCCTCCAATGAAGAGATGCAGTCGATAAACGAAGAGTTGCAGTCCACCAACGAGGAACTCGAAACCTCCAAGGAGGAGCTGCAATCCGTCAACGAGGAGCTGTCCACGGTGAACGCAGAGCTGCAGACCAAGGTGACCGACCTGTCTCGCGCCAACAACGACATGAACAACTTGCTGGCCGGTACCGGCATCGCCACGGTCTTTGTGGACCATCGCCTGCGCATCCTGCGCTTTACCCCCGCCGCCACCAAAATCATCAACCTGATCCAGAGCGACATCGGCAGACCGGTGGGCCACATCGTCTCCAACCTGCCCGGCTACGACCGCTTGACGGCGGACACCCAGGCAGTACTCGACACCCTGGTCCCCAAGGAGACTGACGTACAGATCGATGAAGGCCGGTGGTTCACCATGCGCATTCAGCCTTACCGCACCATGGATAACGTCATCGAGGGCGCGGTGCTCACCTTTGTGGATGTCACGGCGGCGCGAACAATTCACGAGGCGCTGCGGGTGAACGAGGAGCGGCTGAGGGTCGCCCTCAGCGCTACCTCCATTTCCGCTTTCAATCAGGACATGGGCCTTCGCTACACTTGGGTTCACAACCCAAACTTTGGATTTCCAGCAAAACAGATCATCGGTAAGACCGACGCCGACCTTTTGCCGGAGCAGGAGGCCGCCGCACTGACGGCCATCAAGCAACAGGTGCTGGAAAGCGGAAAAGGCGCACGGCAAAACGTCAGGATCACCATTGCAGACAAAACCTTTGTGTATGCCCTCACCGTTGAACCGCTGCGGGATTCCGCCGGAACCATGGTCGGGATCACCTGCGTCCTTCCGGAAGTCACCGGGCAACAAGGTTAAGAAGGAACGGATGCCGACGCAAACGGGACTTTAACATCTAAAAATTATGGAGATAACCCATGACAAACCAGGACACCCACCCCCAAGACGCTACAGATCTGCGCCAAAAGGCTGAAAGGTTTATCCGGGAACGATTCGCCGGGACGTCGGAAGAGAGCACGCCCCCTTCGCCCGATGAAATCCGGGAAACGCTCCACGAACTGCGGGTGCATCAGATCGAACTGGAGATGCAAAACGAGGAGCTTCGCACGGCCCAGGCGGAGATCGAAGCCGGAAGAGCACGCTATTTCGACCTCTATAACCTGGCCCCGGTGGGTTACTGCACTCTGTCCGAGCAGGGACTGATCCTGGAGGCCAACCTCACCGCCGTCTCTCTGTTGGGTACGGCTCGGAGCGCGCTGATAAAGCAGCCCATCTCCCGTTTCATCCTCAAAGAGGACCAGGACATCTACTACCTGCACCGCAAGCAGCTCTTTGAAACGGGCGAACCCCAGGAATGCGAACTACGATTGGTCAAATCGGACGGCGCACACTTCTGGGCGCACCTGAGAGGAACCGCCGCCCAGGCGGAAGACGGCACGCCGGTGTGCCGCGTGATCCTCAGCGATACCACCCAACGGAAGCTGGCCGAGGAGAAAAATAAAAAGCTCCAGGCCCAGTTGACCCATGCCCAGAAGATGGAGTCGGTGGGAAGGCTGGCCGGCGGGGTGGCCCACGACTTCAACAATATGCTGGGCATCATCCTGGGGTACACGGAACTGGCCATGGACCGGGTCGAGCCGGATGAGCCCCTGCATGCTGATCTGGAGGAGATTCGGAAGGCCGCCCTGCACTCCGCCGACCTCACGCGCCAGCTATTGGCCTTTGGCCGCAAACAGACCATTACGCCCAGGGTGCTCGATTTCAACGAAACGGTGGAAGGCATTCTCACTATGCTGCGACGGCTCATTGGGGAGGATATCAATTTGGTCTGGATACCCGGCCATGGTCTCTGGCCGGTCAAGATGGATCCCGAGCAGATCAATCAAATACTGGCCAACCTTTGCGTCAATGCCCGGGACGCCATTGCGGACGTTGGCAAGATCACCGTAGAGACTAACAACACAATCTTGGATGATGAATACTGCGCCCTGCAGGCAGGAAATCTCACCCCGGACGAATACGTGACGCTGACTGTGAGCGACGACGGCTGCGGCATGGACGGCAAGACACTCCTGCTCGTCTTCGATCCTTTCTTCACGACCAAGGAAGTGGGCAAGGGAACCGGTCTGGGTTTAGCCACCGTGTATGGCATCGTCAAACAGAACAACGGCTCCATCAACGTTTACAGCGAGCCGGACCAAGGAACGACCTTCAAGATCTACCTGCCGCGGTATGCGGCCAAAACAGAGCCTCTGCCGGAAACGGTTCCGGTTCAGGCGACGGCACGCGGCCACGAAACCATCCTGCTGGTGGAAGACGAACCGGCGATCTTGAAAATGACCACGATCATGCTCAAACGTCAGGGATACACCGTACTGACGGCGAGTTTCCCGGGCGAGGCCATCCGCCTGGCCAGTGAACACTCCGGTCGGATCGGCCTGCTCTTGACAGACGTGATCATGCCCGAGATGAACGGCCGGGACCTTGCCAAACACCTCTCATCCATCTGCCCGAACGTGAAATGCCTGTTCATGTCCGGCTACACAGCCAACGTCATCGCACACCACGGACTTCTGAACGAAAACGAGCAATTCATCCAGAAGCCGTTCTCGCTAAAGAATTTGGGGGTGAAGGTGCGCGAGATACTTGATGCCTAACATCTTAATTTGCAACTGATTATAGGCGAACAACCTCATTGACACGGAATAATAATTCCGCTGTGTTCCATTGCCAAAAGCCTCTCCGAACATTGACACACATTCTATTGTGTGTTATTTTGTGTAAAAAAAAGGAGGTGCACAATGGCTACTAATTTGGCAATCAATGATAGCTTGTTACATGAAGCTTTAGAAATTAGCGGATTAAAAACCAAGAAAGACACTGTAAACCTTGCGCTCAAGGAGTTTATTGACAAACGAAAACAGTTAGAAATAATAAATATTTTTGGCAAAATGGACCCTGATCCCGACTATGATTATAAAAAGGGAAGAACCCGTTGAAAGTCCTTGTTGACACGCCAATATGGTCTTACGCATTACGTTCGCAGAATGAAAAATATCAATCTGAGATCAATGCACTTATCTCTCTTATACAGGATCAAAGAGCCATAATAATTGGCCCCATAAGACAAGAAATTCTTTCTGGCTACAGCGACTTACACAAGTATTCAAAAATAAGAGTCAAACTATCTTATTGGGAAAACACACCTATCATAGACTCCGATTACGAACTTGCCGCAGAATTCAGCAACAAGTGTCGAAAAAAAGGAATTCAAGGCTCACATATCGATTTTCTGATTTGTGCGGTAGCGAACAGAATTGATATCCCAATTTTTACGAATGATAAAGATTTCGAGTATTATCAAAAGGGAATACCCATCAAATTATATAAAATATCAGGCTGACCCAATCGTTTCACCGGACTCGCTGAAGCTTGCAAAAGACCTTTTCCAAGCAATTGGGAAAGGTCTTTTGCCTTAGGTTCGATTTCAATTGCAGGGTTTCCGGCAAGGGACATATGTGAAAAAAAGAGGGATGTAATGAACACAGAACCATTGGCGTGCCACATTTACGACATCAAGACCTACGCCATCCATGATGGGCCCGGAATCCGAACCACTGTTTTTTTCAAGGGATGTCCCCTCTCCTGCCTCTGGTGTCACAACCCCGAAGGCATTGACATCTCCCCACGCCTGGTCTGGAATGCCAGAGCCTGCATCAACTGCGGTTCCTGCTGCGATACCTGTCCTGAAGGTGCCCTTTCCCAAGGCCCTTCGGGTATTGTGATCGACCGGGATATCTGCACCCGGTGCGGGGCGTGTGCCGCCGCCTGTCCCACGTCTGCCCTGGAACTCCAGGGCAGGGTCCATACCGTCCCCGAGCTTGCAGCCACGCTGGAAAAAGACCTGATCTTTTACGACACCTCCGGCGGCGGGGTGACCTTTTCAGGGGGGGAGCCCCTGGCCCAGTGGCAGGCCCTTTGCGCCCTTCTTGATGCGTGCCGGCAGATTGAAATCCACACCGCCGTGGATACCAGCGGTTATGCCAGATGGGAGGTTCTGGAAAGGGTGGCCCAAAAGACCGATCTGTTTCTCTATGACCTGAAACTCATGGATAATGCCAGGCACAAAACCGTTACCGGGGTGTCCAATAAAATCATCTTGTCAAACCTTGAAAAATTATCCCATACCGGTGTTCCTGTCATTATCCGGTTTCCCATGATCCCGAATATCAATGACAGGGATGAGGATATCCGGCAGATGGGCGCCTTTATTTCCGGGTTGCCCGGAATCCGGCAAATTGATGTTCTGCCTTACCATGATTATCATGTATCAAAGTACCAAAAGCTGGGCATGACCTATAAACTGAAAGAGACCAGAGCGCCTTCAAAGGAACGGCTGGATCGGGTACGGCGCTTGATTTCCGGATTCGGACTGGCAGTTGGGCCCCACCATATCGATTCAAAGGAATAATCAGGCATGAATCAAAGAATAGAATATTTAAGAAAAAAAACATTTGAGGCAGAACCCTGTATTTCCATTGAGCGGGCACTGCTCACCACTTCATTTTACCGTGAAAATGCAGGCAAATTTTCAACTCCGGTACTCAGGGCTCTCAACTTCAAGAATTTGTGCATCCAAAAAGAGATCTTTATCGGAGACCGGGAGCTGATCGTTGGGGAAAGAGGCCCTTTTCCCAAGGCAGTGCCCACCTTTCCCGAACTGAACTGCCACTCTGCCGAGGATCTTAAAATTTTAAATCAGCGATCCATGGCCAGGTTCAGGATCGATGCCGAGGATATCCATCGGTACGAGGAAAAGGTCATTCCCTACTGGCAGGGCAGAACCATCCGTGACCGGATCTTTGCCCATGTTCCGGAACCGTGGGAAAAGGCTTACCACGCCGGTGTTTTCACCGAATTCATGGAGCAGCGGGCCCCGGGCCACACCTCCCTTGACGGTCTGATCTATCAAAAGGGGATGCTGGACTTTAAAGTGCAGATCGCAGCAGAGCTGGCAGGCCTGGATTATCTTAACGACCCCGAGGCCCTGGACAGAGCCGAGGAGCTCCGTGCCATGGAGATCTCCTGCGACGCCGTCATCATCTTTGCCCGGCGACATGCTGCCCTGGCCCGCCGGATGGCAGCCACAGAACCCGACGACCAACGCAAAAAAGAGCTGGAACAGATCGCCCATGTCTGCCACCGTATCCCTGCCCATGCCCCTGAAACCCTGTGGGAAGCCATCCAGATGTACTGGTTTGTGCACCTTGGCACCATCACGGAACTCAACGGCTGGGATGCCATGAGCCCGGGTCACCTGGACCAGCACCTCTTCCCCTTCTTTGAAAAGGACCTGGCAGCGGATTGCCTGGACCGGGACCGGGCCAAGGAGCTGATCTCCTGCCTGTGGATCAAATTCAATAACCATCCCGCACCGCCCAAGGTCGGAGTTACGGCAAAAGAGAGCGGGACCTACAACGACTTTACCAACATCAACCTGGCAGGTCTCACCTCCACCGGTCAGGACGGGTCCAACGAACTCTCCTACCTTATCCTGGAGATAATGGGCGAATTGAAGCTGCTCCAGCCCCAGGGCAATGTTCAGATCAGCGATAAAACCCCCCAGCGCCTCCTGAAAGCCGCCTGCCGGGTCATCCGCAACGGCTACGGCTACCCGTCGGTTTTCAACGCAGACACCGTGGTCCTGGAGCAGGTCCGGGCGGGGAAATCCATTGAGGATGCCAGGGAGGGGGGATGCTCGGGATGCATCGAAACCGGAGCCTTTGGCAAGGAGGCCTATATCCTCACCGGGTACCTGAACCTGCCCAAACTGCTGGAGCTGGCCTTAAACAACGGCACCGACCCCCTGACAGGAGAACGGATCGGTATCAAAACCGGGGAGCCCCTGACCTTTGACCGCTATGACCAGCTCTTTGATGCCTTTGTCCGGCAACTTGAATATATGGTGGATATGAAAATACGGGTGAACAACTACATTGAACGGGTGTTTGCCCGGAACATGCCGGCCCCTTTTCTATCCGTGGTGATACGGGACTGCATTGAGAAGGGAAAAGATTACTACAACGGCGGCCCCAGGTACAACACCACCTACATTCAGTGCTGTGGCATCGGCACGGTCACGGACAGCCTGTCCGCCATTAAAAAACATGTGTTCCAGGACAACACCGTGACCATGAAAGCACTGCTTGAAGCGTTGGCCCACAACTTTGAAGGGGTTGAGCCCCTGCGCCAGACCCTTTGGAACAAGACCCCGTTCTACGGCAACGACGATGATTTTGCCGATGATATCATGAAGGCGGTGTATAACCGGCTCTTTGAGAGTATCGACGGACATCCCAACACCAAAGGCGGGATCTATCATTTGAACATGCTCTCCACCACCTGCCACGTCTATTTCGGTAAAATGGTGGGCGCCTCTGCCAACGGCCGCCTGGCCCACCTGCCCATGTCCGACGGCACCTCCCCCTCCCACGGGGCGGACCGCAAAGGCCCCACCGGGGTGATCAAATCCTTAGGAAAGATGGATCAATCCAAGTCCGGCGGTACCCTGCTAAATCAGCGCTTCCTGCCCCAGGTGCTCAAAAACGAATCTGATCTGGACAAGCTGGCCCTGCTCATCAGAAGCTATTTCAAGCTCAACGGTCACCATATCCAGTTCAATATCGTGGATACCGACACCTTGAAACAGGCCCAGAAAGATCCGGATTCTTATCGCAATCTTCTGGTGAGGGTGGCCGGCTACAGTGACTATTTCGTGGACCTGGACGCCGACCACCAGGCTGAAATCATCAACAGAACAGCCCATGCGTCCATCTGACACCAGCCGCATCAACAGATAAACGAGAGTGGCCCACGTTGTAACAACACGATGCCCTTAACCGCCATGGGCTTGATCACAACTTTGGCCACTCGTCACGACGGGTGACCCCGGAATCAGGAGTTGCTTTGACTTCCGGAAAACGAAGATGTAAACTTTTTTACTTTAAAACACTCTAACGGATAAAAATGGTTAAATCGTCATGAGCAAATCCACAAAAGGAACACTCGGCTATTGGGAGGTAACAGCAATAGGGATCGGCGGTATGGTCGGAGGCGGGATGATCATTTTTCTTGCCTATGAGGGATTCGAGCTGATTGTGTCTGATCTGGCAGACCGGAATCACAGTGTCTGATCTGGCAGACCGGGATCACATCCCCCGGACAGCTCTGGCTTCTGTTTGCAATTGTAGGAGTAGCCTTCTTTATTGAAATCACCTTCAGGATGGTTACCGGGCGAAAAATGAACCTTCCAAAAAAATAATTGGCACGCCTTGGATATGAGCTGAAATTCTGCACCATATTGGGGCATCCTTCATATGCTCCTCAAAGTACTTTACACTTTTTTGATGAATATTCTTGAAACATGGACGTCTCGTTTCAGAAAGTGTAAAGCGGTTATTATTGATTGACAAATTATTTGAACGCCAAACCAATGAGGGCAGCATGATCGGCAGATACGGACAGCCAAACGTTTACAGGGAAATATTTACATCGGAAGATTTCGTCAAAACAGCGGTGGGAGGCGCACTGATTCCACTGGCCTTTCTATTTAAGGCCATAAGCATCCAAAAAATTCCGGGGATGCATGTAATGGACATCATACTGATCCTGTCCGTTTGTATCAATGGCGTGCCCATTGTCATCGAAGCGGTAAAGGGTATTGCCCGTCGCCGGATGAATGTGGATGAACTGGTGTCCATTGCCATTATCGCATGCATGGTCAATGGAAATTATCTTGAGGCGGCCATCGTATCAGCCATTATGGTCACAGGTGCTCTCATTGAAGAGGCTGTCAGCGATTCCGCCAGGCATGCCATAGAGGCGCTGGTTCAGGTACGGCCGGATACCGCCCTGCTTGAAAGAAACGGTGCCGTGATTGAGGTGAAAGCGTCTGAAATTGTAAAAGGTGACATCCTTGTGGTAAAGCCCGGAGGCATGATTCCGGTGGACGGAGAGATCATCGAGGGGATCTCCGGGGTGGATGAATCGGCGGTAACCGGGGAGTCTCTCCCAAAACAGAAAAAGATCGGCGATGAGGTCTGGGCCGGCACATTGAACACCGACGGATATATCCGGGTGACGGCCCGCCGGGTTGGTAAAGATGCAACCATGGGTAAAATGTCAGTGGATATCCCGGAAGCCGCATCAGTGGTCAATATTCCGGGGCGGGGGGTTCGGGGGATGATCAACGGGCGTGAAATCGAAATCCTCACCACGGACAAGTTCAGTGAGGCCGGGTACACCACAGTTGAAATCGTCGTGGAAAAAGAGACAAAAGGATATATCTGCATGCAGGATCAGGCAAGGCCCACGGCGGCCGGAACCGTTCGGGAACTCAACTCACTGGGCATCAAGGACCTTGCCGTTATTTCAGGGGATCAGGAAGCCCCTGTCCGAAACATATGCAATGAAATCGGCATTCAACACTATTTTGCCGGCCAGTCACCGGAGGACAAGAGACTTTCCCTCAAAGGTTCCGGTTTTCCAATGCCTGTAAATGGATCGACACGCCTGATATCATCAATAAGGTGCACGGGTGATTTTTCATGGTGGACATTTTCCATTTTCTTGTATATGGTCCTTCGGGTAAACTGGAAGATGAGGGGGGCCCATGGAAATCAAAAAAGCCGTTGAATCGGATGCCGGACGTCTTGCCCGGATCGTAAAAACCGCCAATATCCCGGTGGCGCAGGCATTGGGCCTCAACCGGGACAATGCCCCGAACCATCCCTCATTCTGCACCGAAGACTGGATTCTAAACGGTATGGAACGGGGGGAGATCTATTATTATATCAACGTCGGAGACGAAGCTGCCGGCTGCGTGGCCTATGAAAGTCCAGAGCCGAATCTGGCCTACTTGAACCGTTTGGCCGTACTGCCCGGATACCAGAGAAGGGGACTGGGAAAGGCCCTGGTGGCCCATGTGGAAAACCTGGCCCGGTCCGGAGGGAAAAGAAAAATCAGCATCGGCATCATCAAGTCCCATACCCGACTTTGGCGCTGGTACGAAGGATTGGGGTTCAGGGAAGCCAGCACAAAGCAGTTTGCCCACCTGCCCTTTGATGTTCTGTTCATGCACCTTAATCTGGAGACTGCGTCATGAGCGTTAAAGAGGCATTCAACAGATATGCCATGGTCTATGACCAAACCCGGCGAAAGTTCATCCCCTGCTTTGACGAATTCTACGGGGTCGCCTTACGGCTTTTGCCCAAGGATATCAGGGCACCGAAGATCCTGGACCTGGGGGCGGGCACTGGCCTTGTGTCCGCCATGGTGCTGGAGCGGTTCCCCGAAGCCCGTATTCTTCTGACAGATATTTCAGATGCCATGCTGGCCCAGGCCAGGGCCAGGTTCAGTCGGGAGGAGGAGGAGAAAAAAAGACCCCAAAATCTTGACTTCCAGGTTCTGGACTATACACGCACCTTTCCGAAAGGCCCGTTTGATGCGGTGATCTCCGCCCTCTCCATCCATCATCTGGATCATGACGAGAAAGCCGCACTTTTCAGGAGAATCCACCGACACCTGGTACCGGGTGGCATGTTTATCAACGCTGATCAAGCCCTGGGGGAAACGGATGAGATCGACGACTATTACAGGGAATGCTGGTTCGAGCGCATCGTGGAAAGCGGGGTCACGGATGAGGAGATGGCCGGTGCCCTGGAGCGAATGAAGGAGGACAGGATGTCCACCCTGAAGGACCAGCTTGCCTGGCTGGAGGAAGCCGGGTTCCGCCGTGTCAACTGCTGGTACAAGTATTATAACTTCGTGGTCTACTCGGGCACAAAAGAGAGCGCCGGGTTATAAAAGATTCAGTCAATCCTATTTTTTTATCTGACAGGCGGAGCAAATTTTTCATGATTTACCATTAATTTTCACCGTACAGTTAAATTGGTTGATTGTTAAGTTTTTTTCTATGATCACAAATAACAGTTGGATGTAATAATATTAGTCAGTTACCATCACAAGAATGCAATATTTTATCATGTGAGGTGATGACTGATGTATTTTTTTACTTTTACTCACCTATTACTGTTCATGTCTAACTCTTTGAATTTAAAGAATATTTCAAATTTAGCACATAAGTATCATTGCTTGTTTCCTTGCCAAAGCTGCTTCATATTGATAAAGTATTGCATTTAGATAGTTATTTTTAGGCTTATTTGCAATACTTTATCAGGAGGTGCTCATGAGCACGGAAATGGATATCACCCAGAAACTTGTTTCTGCCTTTAATCGCCAAAAATGCTGGATGATAACACCTCTTGCCGAACAGATAAACTATTCGATTCCATCTGCTCGTCGTTTCCTGGCTCAAATCGGTTATTACAGTAGTTTTACACATAATGGACGATGGTACACGCTATCTTCGATTCCCCGTTTTAAACAGGATGGATTATGGTTTCACCGAAAGATTGGATTTTCACGTGAAGGCTCTCTGACTCGCACCCTTGTCCAGCTGATAGAAAAAAGTCCGATGGGGTTGACTGCGGAGCAAATTGGAGAAAAAGTTAAATGTCGCTGCCATGCCGTTTTAGTCAAATTATACCGGGAAAATCGCTTGCAGCGCCAAAAACAAGGCCGCTCATACGTTTACCTGGCAGCCGATGAACAAATCGCTTCAATCCAACGTCTGGCTTTACCCAAAGCGCATATTCCCAAGTTGCCGGCAGAGATGGCGGTGTTGTTGCTTGCAGAGTTCATACGAACCCCCGACTCTGAAATTCAACAGTTGGCCAAAACGATATCCCGTCGCACGGGCGTGCTTATTAAGTACGAACAGGTTCAGAGACTTTTCGAACAGCATGGCTTGAAAAAAAAAGCCTAAATTACGGAGAAAGAGCCTTGATTGCGCTGGATCAATGCCTTACACAACTCAAGCAGGAAACATTACCGGGTATCTTATTCCAGCGACCTTTAGTTATTCGTTTCAGACCCGATCAGAATATATGCCAGTGCGGAACAGTACTTGTGGTTCTGAAGACACGGTGCAAAAAAGTCAAGAGTATGACAGGACCATTTAAGGCTCACGAAACCCTGTTAACTTGCCCGAAATGCGATAGAGTGTATACTTCCCAATCCTTACGTCGATTGGTTGCCAAGCATTGTAATGTGGCCTGGAATGTTGTTGTTTTTGTAGGGCAAAGCCTGTTTCAACACCATCGAACCACGGAACAAGTGCGACGAGATTTACAAACCCGCTATGTGACCCTGTCTCCTTCGGAGATAGAATATCTGGGACGTAAATTTATCATGTATCTGGCTCTTGGGCATCGCCAAGCCACTCCGCATATAGAGCAAACAATGCGGCAAAACGGTGGTTATATTCTGCATCTGGATGCAACCCACGAAGCGGATGCCCCTGCATTGATGACCGGCATGGACGGTTTAACCCGATTTGTACTGGGCAATATAAAAATCCCCAGCGAGCATGCTGATAGCATTGTCCCATTCCTGCAACAATTGAAATGTGACTATGGGGTGCCGATTGCTTGCGTCCATGACATGGGAACCGGTATCCTCAAAGCGGTGGCTCTGGTTTTTCCTGATACCCGAGATTTTATCTGCCATTTTCACTTTCTGCGGGATGTGGGGAAAGACTTACTCAATCCAGCCTATGGTCAACTACGTAAGGCACTGAGAACTCATGCAGCTACTACAAATTTAAACGCCTTGATCAGACAGGCACGTCAACATATTGAAAAACAAAGTGCTGATACCGCATGGTTGGCACTATCCATCAGAGACGGGAAGGATCTCGAGGAGATTGAACAGGTCTCTGTGATATCGGCATATTCGCTGGCCTTGTGGTGTTTGAATGGAAAAAAAAGTGGCAACGGTTTTGGTTTTCCGTTCGATCGTCCACTGTTGGAATTTGCCCAGCGACTGCTGATTTTAAACGATTATTTACCAGAAGTTCAACAATGGCTGCCAGACAACGATTTAGTTGGTAATCGGCTTTTTGCCAAGCTTGTAAATAAAATCTCAGACGTTGTTCAGGACCCGGCATTTGCTGAATCCACCCAAGAGTTGAAATGGCGCTGTGAAATTTTTGACGATCTTCGAAAAAAGATGCGCATCGCAGAAACTGGCAGCAAAAAAGGGCTTAATGACGATGGTACTTATCAGTCCATGGCCAGTATCAAACAAGGCGTTCAACAGTTTCGTTCCCGGCTTCAAACGGATCGAACCTTGACTGGTGACGAGCTTTGCTGCAAAGTTGTAAAACAAATCGACAAGTACAGCAACAAGCTATTTGCCGATCCCATAGAGGTAAATACGTCATCGGGTAGCATGACCATTTACCCTCAGCGTACCAATAATATGCTTGAACAATTCTTCCGAAATCTACGCCATGGCCATCGACGTAAAAGCGGGAACAACTCCATGCGCCGAGTCCTTCAGGCAATGCTCGCAGATACCCCTTTAATCAAAAATCTCGACAATCCCAAATACATGGAGCTTTTACTCAATGGTAAAAACCGTCTTGAAGAATTGTTTGCAGAGCTTGAAAGCAATTCTTGTCTTGATGAATTTGAACCAGTACCTGATACCGATAGAATTTTACCCGGATTTCGAAAATTGACCAAAATGCAAGATCTTCCAAGCTTAATTTTTCGGTTGATTGGTGACAACCAGACTATGGACCAAACTACAAAAGCATAATGCTCTTAGCAAATACTATGCCAACCGTTATTTGTGGTAATAGGTTTTTTTTATATGAAAGTCTCATCAATATGCTGGAATTAAAGGACTTTCGTTTTTCGTTGTGGCAGGTTTTTCTGCCATGTATGTTATATGAAAAGGCAGCCTCCAAGGCAACCTCAGCAGAGCCGCCCCCCCGATGGGCAATAGGAACCGGACAATTGAGCTGTCTACAGTTCCGGTCCGGGTCCATTGCCCGTCGGGGGGGCGGCGGTATAATACCATTTTCTATATTTGTTGTGTCCGGCAGGACATGCCCGTTATACCAATCAATCAAAACATGGCATGATGATTGCTTATATGTACACCAACGAGGTGTCAAAAAAAATGAGCATCATATCAGATAGAAACCGGATTTACCAATTAAAGCCCTGGCCCGCAATCCCCCGCACTGCGGAGGAGGGTCCGGATAAAATCGATACCAATCTCCCCGTCGACAGGGTCACCATCCATTCGTCAAATAACCGACAGTCCACAGGGCAGATCACGTCAGAAAAAGAGACAGCGATTTCCGGCAAGGTCAACGGCACAACGGAAAAGGATGGCTTCTCTTTTTGGGATGTTCTGGACGTCATCAATCCGCTGCAACACATTCCTGTTATCAGCACGATCTACAGGGCCATTACCGGTGATGAAATCAAGGCCCCTGCCCGCATCCTCGGCGACGGCATTTTCGGCGGGGTCATCGGTGCGGTTGCCGGTGTGATCAACAGCGTGGTGTCCGAATTTTCGGGGAAAGGCATCGGTGAACATGTGCTTGCCGCATTGCACATCAGAGACCATGACCACTCAATGCCCAAACCGGAAACTCAACAGATGGCAGCAGCCGTTCAGAAGGAGACGCCCCAGCCGGCTGCCGTGGGGGAAAACCGGATAGAATTATCCGGAATCCCAAAATTTTTTTCCGTGCTCCGGTCCCTGTTTGTCGGCGAAAACGAAACAATCCGGCCGGGAAACGACTCAGCGGTACACGCTTTGCTTAACACCGAACGGGGCGATATCCGAACCGGAACGGAAAAAAATTTTCAGAATGAAACCGATTCGGCAATCTCACAGAAGAGATCTGATGATGCCTTTTCGGGCGCCCTGAACTATTACAGATACCTCAGCCTGCCGGATCTTTCTACCGACGATGAAAAGCAACCGGAAAAAAATTCACAGATACATGTCATCTGCTGAGCAGTCATTGTGCAACTTGCACCGGCATCCGGGCCCGTTGATAGGCTGACCGATGGGTATTGGAAACAATCCCATCCACCTGTTCACTCTCTTAAAAACTAATCTAAAAATAAATGGGCAAAAATAAGGTGCCGGGATTGACCATCCCGGACGATCCTTGCAAAGTCATTGACTTTGTCATCTACAGTGTTTAAAGATATATATCAAATTGTCAACATGTAGCCAAAAAGATACAATGAGGTGCCATGCAGTCATTGACAAAGCTGATGGGGTTAAAGACTGAGGATCTGAAACATCAGGTGGATCTGTTCCTTCGGATTTTTGACAGTACGGAGAACGGTATCGTCATCACGGATCCTGACGGCTGTATCCTCTATTTGAACAACTCTTACTGCCAGCTTCTCGAAGTGGATCCCGATGCCCAAGTCGGCCGGCACTGCACTGAGGTGATCGACAACACCCGGATGCACATCGTGGGCCGCACCGGCAAGCCGGAACTCAATCAGATTCAAAGCCTTCAAGGAGTGAACATTCTGGTGGACCGCATACCGGTAAAACGCTACGGACGGGTCATTGCCGTGTTCGGCCGCGTTTTGTTCAGCGACCTCAACAAGGTGACACGCCTGGCCCGGACCGTGGAATCCCTGGACGCACCCTTTGAGCAGCGTGGGCACCGAAACCTTCGCTCCGCCCGGTTCACCTTTGACAGCATTGTCGGGAAAAGTGACCTCATGGCCAAAATCCGGTCCCAGGCCTGCCTGGCATCGGTCAATGCCTTTCCCGTTCTCATCTCTGGGGAAAGCGGCACAGGCAAGGAGTTGTTCGCCCATGCTATCCACAACCACAGCCCCCGGAAGTCCCATCCCTTTGTTAAAATCAACTGCGCTGCCATCCCTGAAAATCTCCTGGAATCCGAGCTTTTCGGCTATGATCCCGGGGCGTTCACAGGTGCCGGGACCCGAGGGAAACCGGGCAAGTTTGAACTGGCCCACCGCGGGACGATCTTTTTGGATGAGATCGGTGATATGCCTGCAAGCATGCAGCCCAAACTTTTGCGGGTACTGGAGGAGAAGGCGGTTGAGCGCGTGGGCGGAAACCGGGTAATTCCATTGGATTTCCGGGTGATCGCCGCCACAAATCAGGACCTCAAACAGCTCATGGGTGAAGGACGGTTCCGGAGCGATCTATATTACCGCCTCAACGTGATCCCGCTCCATCTTCCGCCGCTGCGGGACCGGACCGGGGATATTCGCCTGCTGGCCGAACATTTGCTCAGAAAAACTGCCGACCAGACCGGGCGCCAGGCGCCATTGCTTTCGCCCAAGGCCCTGGAACTCCTGGAAAATCACACCTGGCCGGGCAACGTCCGGGAACTGGCCAACGCCCTGGAACGGGCCTTTATCCAATTTCAGGGGAGCCATATCCGGGAATGTGATCTGCCCGTTGCTGTGGCCGCCCTCAAATCCCGGCCGGCCGTCAGGCCCCGGCATCCTCATGACCTGCAAAATCTTCACGACCTGCAGAAACGCACCGAGCAAGAAGCCATCCAGGCCGCCCTTGAATCCTGTGACTTTAACAAAAGTAAAGCGGCAAGGCGGCTGGGCATTCACCGCACCCTCCTGTACAAAAAAATTCGAAAATACGGCCTGTCGCTTACGCCTGATGACCAGGTGTAGCCGTACTGCTACAGATTTGAAGCGATCCGCCAAACGCTGAATTTCCTTTTTTATCTAAATATTGTTTTTTATTTCAAGGTGTTTACCACGAGTACCTCATGCCTGGCATACCATTTGCTAAAGTAATGGGCATACCATTTGCTCAACTACCTATGGGTAACTATTGGGTCGGAAAACAAAGCATGGGCCTTCCTGCATCTGCCCGGATGCCGGAAGGTCCTGAACACACAAACCATATAAAAAAGGAGAACATGGGATGAAAAAAGGCATGTGTATTCTGGTTCTGGCATGGGTTGTAATGATCTGGGCGGCAAGTCCGCTGTCCGCCAAGGAGATTCGGTGGAAAATGACCTCCACCTGGCCGCCGTCAATTTCATTGATAGAGGCGGATCAGGCCTTTGTGAAAGCGGTAAACCACCTGTGCAAAGACAAGTTGAAAATCCAATTTTTCACCGGCGGCACCCTCATGCCCTCCTATGAAGTGTTTGACGCCGTGAGCAAGGGCGCCATCCAGGCGGCCGGCGACTGGCCCAACTATTGGGCCGGCAAGGACCGGGTCTTTGACTCACTGGGGTCCTATCCCATGGGTCTGACCCCCATGGATTACATGCTCTGGATTTACAGTGCCGGCGGACTGGACATCTATCAGGAAGCCTACGGCAAATTCGGCATGCACTATCTGGTCACCGGCGTCACCCCCATGGAATGCGGCATCCGCAGTAACAAGCCCATCAAGACGCTGGATGATCTGAAGGGGATGAAAATCCGCATGTCCGGCAAGACCCAGGGCCATCTGCTGGAAGACATGCAAGCCGCCCAGGTGGCCATGGCCGGCCAGGAGATCTACCAGGCCATGCAGAAAGGCACCATTGATGCCTGCGAATTTTCCAGCCCCTCTTCCGATTGGGGCATGGGCTTTGGCGAAGTGACCAAATACTGGGCCGTACCCGGATGGCATCAACCCGCCTCTGTCATGGGTGTCATGATCAACAAGAAAGCCTGGGACGAATTGCCCCCGGACCTGCAGCAAACCGTCCGTTACGCTGCCAAGATCGCCACCATCGAGTTTTTATGCAAGCAGTATTATGACGTAATCGAGTACACCCAGAAATTCGTGGACAAGGGTATTGAAATTAATTCCTATCCTGAAGAAGATCTGGCCCGGGTTCAGAAAATGATCGACCGCCACACCGAAGATATTGCCGCCAAAGAGCCGCTGTTCAAAAAATCCATCCAGTCTCAGATTGAATTCCGCAAAAAATTTGCCAGATGGCGTCAGATGGAAGGCCCCTTTGGCTTTGGTTACAATCCCACCTCTTATCCCGATCTGGGGAATGCCCCCACACAATAGGGTTCATTTTGTCTGCAGCACTTGGGTGCTGCAGGCCGGATGGATCGGATCAAATCGGCCGCCGCCTGGCGGCCATGCATCAACGCGGGAAAATACCGGCACAGCGCGTTGCCGGGTTTATCCTGCTAACGCGGGAAGCCCGCAACCCATACAACCCATATGTGCTTCTCCTCAATTTCTTGTTCATTTCGACAGAAATTGAGGCGTAAGGCACTAAAGGAGGTGGATGTGAGAACTATTTTATTGAGAGTCCGACGGGCCGCAGACGGCCTGAACGACTGGATCGGCCGGTCCATCGCCTGGCTCATCGTACCGCTGGTGCTGCTTACGGTGATGGAAGTGATTCTGCGGCGCGGCTTCGGGTCGCCCACCATCTGGAGCTTTGAGGTGCTCAAACAGCTTTACGCCGTTCATTTCATGCTGGTGGCGGGCTATGGTCTGCTTCACGGGGCCCACGTCTCCGTGGACGTATTCACCCAGATGCTCTCCTTTAAAAAACAGGCGGTGTTGTCGTTGATCTCCTACCTGATTTTTTACTTTCCCTTCTGCATCGTGTGCGTATGGCAGGGGTATATCTTTGCCGCCACATCCTGGGGAATGAAGGAGCATACCTGGAGTGTGTTCGCCCCGGCGCTCTACCCGGTGAAAACGGTGATTGTGGTAACTTTTGCGTTGCTCTTAATTCAGGGAGTATCCCAGGTAATCAAGATGATCTTCATAATTAAGGAATGGGATGATGTTTGATATCAGTCCGGAGTGGTTGACGATTCTGATGTTCGCAGGGCTTATGGTCGGCTTGTTCATGGGGCATCCCCTGGCCTTTGTCCTGGGGGGCCTTGCCGTTGTCTTCGGATATATCGGCTGGGGGCCGTCCATCTTTTATCTATTTATGAACCGCATCTGGGGGGTGATGGATAACTACGTCCTGCTGGCCATACCGCTCTTTGTCTTTATGGCACAGCTGCTGGACTCGTCCGGGGTGGCCGGCGAATTGTTTCGTGCCATGCGGTATCTGCTCGGCCCCATGCCCGGCGGTATCGGACTCACCGTGGTCATTGTATCCACGCTGTTTGCTGCCTGTACAGGAATTGTGGGGGCGTCCATCGTGACCATGGGACTTCTGGCCCTGCCCATGATGCTGGAGTACGGCTACCAGAAAGAGTTGAGCTGCGGGGCCATCTCCGCGTCAGGTACCCTGGGCATCCTGATCCCACCGAGCATCATGCTGGTGGTCATGGCCAACCAGGCCACCATTTCAGTGGGCAAGCTCTTTGCCGGCGCTGTGTTTCCCGGGGTGATCCTGTCGGTGCTCTATCTGGCCTACATCTTTGTGCGTTGCTGGAGAAATCCGAATCTTGGCCCCGCCATCAGCAAGGAGGAGGCCGCCGAGGTCACCCGTGTCCAGATTTTTTTCATGGTGATGAAGTCCCTGGTGCCGCCCATGGTCCTGGTACTCGGGGTGCTGGGCAGTATCTTCACCGGCATTGCCACCCCCACCGAAGCGTCCGGGGTCGGGGCGTTCATCGCCTTTTTAATGGTGATCGTTTACGGCAAATTCTCCTGGAAGGTGCTGAAAAATGCTGCGGTGAATACCGTGCGCATCAACACCATGGTGATCTTCCTGCTTTGCGGTGCCACCTGCTTTACCGGTGTATTCTTAGGCATTGGCGGCGGCGATGTGGTCACCGGTTTTATTCTGGGCCTTGGTTTGGGCAAGTGGGGCATCTTCTGGGTGATGATGGCCATTGTCTTTTTGCTGGGAATGTTCATCGACTGGATCGGCATCGTGCTAATCTGTTTTCCGCTGTTTCTGCCCATTGCCAAGAACCTTGGCTTTGACATGGTCTGGTTTGTGGTGATGATTGCCGTGAACCTGCAGGCCTCTTTCTTAACCCCGCCCTTTGGCTATGCCCTGTTTTACATCAAGGGGGTTGCACCCCAGGGAGTGACACTGGCCCACGTCTACCGGGGTATTGTTCCCTTTGTGCTCTTGATGATAGTAGGCCTTGTGCTCTGCGCCATCTTCCCGGAGGCCGTGCTCTGGCTGCCGTCCGTTATGGTGGAATAACAGGCCGCTATGGTAAAATAACAACTGATCCGGGACCTTCAAGTCCCCGCTAAAAATTTGAATCAACAAAGGAGAAAGCGTCATGTCACGACTTTTATGGACCCCTTCGCGCCAACGTCGGGAGGCCTCCAACATATATCAGTTCATGCAGCAGGTCAACGCCTCAAAGGGCCTTTGCCTTGATAGTTACGACGATCTTTATACCTGGTCGGTGGACCATATTTCCGATTTCTGGGAGGAGATGTGGAAGGCGGCCGGGATTGTTTGTTCAAAACCCTTTCGTCAGGTGGTGGACGATGAAAGGAAAATGCCCGGTGCCCGATGGTTTGAAGGGGCCCGGTTGAACTTTGCCGAGAACCTGCTGCGGTTCCGGGACGATAAAACCGCCCTGATCTTTCATGGCGAAGACCAGGTCCGCCGTACCCTCACCTACGCCCAGCTTTACCGTCAAACCGCATCTGTGGCAGCGGCCCTGAGGACCCAGGGCGTTGTACCGGGCGACCGGGTCACCGGGTTCATGCCAAACATGCCCGAAACCATTATCTTCATGCTGGCAGCGACCAGCATCGGTGCGCTCTGGTCCTCCTGTTCTCCGGATTTCGGCATTAAAGGGGTGATGGACCGGTTCGGTCAGATTCAACCCAAGGTTCTGGTAACTGCGGACGGCTATTTTTTCAAAGGCAAACCGCTGTCAATCCTGGAACGGGTGTCAGGTATCATGGAACAGATTCCGTCCATTGAAAAGGTGGTGGTGGTGCCCTACATCTCAGAGGCCCCGGATATCTCCCATCTGCCCGGCGCTGTGGTCTATACGGATTTTGGATTGGATGCGCAGGACGTGGTGTTTGAGCAGCTGCCCTTTGATCACCCCTTGTACATCATGTACTCCTCGGGTACCACGGGGCTTCCCAAGTGCATGGTTCAGAGCGCCGGCGGCGTGCTGATCCATCAGATGAAGGAGCTGATGCTGCACACGGATCTCAAGCGTGGGGATACCCTGTTCTATTTTACCACCTGCGGATGGATGATGTGGAACTGGCTGACCTGCGGGCTCTCCATGGGCGCCACCCTCGTCCTTTACGACGGCAACCCCTTTCATCCGGCCCCGGACGCTCTATGGCGCATGGCACAGGAAGAAAAGATCACCATTTTCGGAACCTCGGCCGGTTATATTGCCGCCCTTCGCAACGCCGGCGTCCGTCCGGGAAAGGAATTTGACCTGTCCGCCCTTCGCACCCTGCTATCCACGGGCTCTCCCCTGTCTGCCGAGGATTTTGACTTTATCTACGAAGAGGTAAAAGGCGATATGCAACTCTCCTCCATCTCCGGCGGCTCGGATCTCAACGGTTGTTTTGCCCTGGGCAACCCCATGGGCCCGGTGTACGCCGGGGAACTGCAGTGCAGGGGCCTGGGGATGAAAGTTTCCGCCTTTGATCCGGACGGAAAACCCGTGGTTGACGTTCAGGGTGAACTGGTCTGCGAAAAGGCCTTCCCCTCCATGCCGGTGGAATTCTGGAACGATCCGGACGGCGCACGGTATCACTCGGCATATTTTGACGAATATCCCGGGGTCTGGACCCACGGGGACTTCATTGAGATTACGCCCAGAGGCGGTGTGATCATCCACGGCCGATCCGACGCCACGCTGAACCCGGGCGGGGTGCGCATCGGCACGGCCGAGATCTACCGGCGCCTGGAGCAGATGGTGGAGATTGATGACGCCGTGGTGGTGGGTCAGAACTGGAATAATGATGTCCGGGTGGTATTGTTCGTTAAGATGGCCGACGGTGTATCGCTCACCCAGGAGCTTGAAAATCGAATCCGGTCAGATCTGCGCACCCATGCCTCCCCGCGGCATGTGCCGGCCAAGATTATTGCTGTCCCGGACATCCCCTATACCCTGAACATGAAAAAGGTGGAGCTGGCCGTCAGAAATGTGATCCACGGCCGTCCGGTAAAAAACACCGACGCTCTGAAAAATCCGGAGGCCCTGGATTTCTACCGGGATCTGGAAACACTCACCGTTTAAAAAGGAGTCCCCATGGATATCAACGAACCGGTCATCACGCCGGACCAGATTTTGATTTTAAAAGACGATAATTTTACCCCGGATACCATCTGTATTGTAACGGGTGCCGGCAGCGGCATCGGCCGGGCAACAGCCATTGCAGCGGCTGCCAACCACCTCACCGTGGTAGGGCTGGATTATAATGCCCAGGCCGGCCAGGAAACCCAAAAACTCTGCGAAGTTCTTGGCGGCCGCATGGTCTTTATCCCCTGCGATCTCACCGAGGATGCACAGATGGACATGGCCGTGGCAGAGGCGGCAAAACTCGGGCAGGTAAGGTATCTTGCCAACATCGCCGGTATTCAGCATGTGGATCCCATGGAGGCGTTTCCCATTGAGACCTATGATCTCATGCAGCGTCTCATGGTCCGGGCACCCTTTTATCTTTCCAGTAAGGTGATCCCCCTGATACGGCAGGCTGGCTCCGGTGCCATTGGTAACATGGCATCCATCCATGCCCATATCTGCACCTTAAATAAATCCTCCTACAACATCGCCAAATTTGCCCTTCGCGGTCTTGCAAAGTCCATCTCTGCCGAAGGACAGGGCAAGATCCGTGGCTTTACCATCAGCACGGGCTTTGTGAAAACCGCCCTGGCATTGGGGCAGATTCCCTCCCAGGCCAGGCAGCGGGGCATCACAGAGGAAGAGGTGGTGACGGATGTAATGATGGGGTCCTCCCGGGTCAAGGAGATGATGAGCCCGGTGGAGGTGGGCAACCTCTTTGTCCTGGGGTTTTCCAGGTTCGCCCGGTACCTGCTTGGCGGTGACCTGCTCTTTGACGGCGGCATCGTCTCAACATACTGATGGACGACGGTGTCCCCTGGTGTCAACGGGTCAACTGCGGCCCTGATCCGGATAATAGGTAGCACCACTCTGGTACATAAATGTCCGGTGCCCCTTTCCCAGGAAGGCTGGCTTACCGTGTTTGCCGGTGAGAAGCCAGGTTAAAATTTCTTTCACATCTCCAACTTTCCCACCGGAGCGCTTCTCGCTTCGGTGGTCTCTCCCTCCGGAACAACTCAAAGCAAAAAAGGATGTTGACCTCTGGCAATCGGTTTCAAGCGATTAATCTGTTTTGCTTCAGGGCTATTCATTGCATGCCAAAGATCCCAGTCCTGTTGCAAGCCCAACCAAAAATCGGCAGACATACCCAAAACGCGGGACAGCCGCAATGCAGTATCCGGAGTTACCGAACGTCGGCCTTTAATAATTTCGTTCAGACGAGGGTAAGAAACGCCCAGACGTCGAGCAAGTTCTGTTTGTGTAAGGTCAAGCGGTTTGACAAATTCCTCGAAAATCATTTCCCCAGGATGTGTCGGTGGACGATTTCGAGGCAGTCGCCGTCCAACATCAATGGTAATCTGTGATTTCAATCTCGTAGGCATAACTTTCCTCCCATGAAAAACAAATTCTGTATTGTTGATTAATGCGGATACTGTATTGGTTCGCCCGGTCGCCTTTCAAATGTTCCAGTTGATTACCTGGAGGCACTTTAAGTTCATGATTCACAACCACAGCCCCCGGAAGCCCCATCCCTTTGTTAAAATCAACTGCGCTGCCATCCCTGAAAATCTCCTGGAATCCGAGCTTTTCGGCTATGATCCTTGACAAGGTAATGGCGGACATGAAAAATATTCGAAAAGAAGTCACCGCTGAAGAGATCCGGGAGACCATTACGGTGCTGTCGGAATCATGAGCTTGACATAAAGTTACCCCCGGCGTATTTCTCATTCTAACGAAACACTATCCTGAATTTAGGGATTCATCATAATAGCGGCTACTCTGGGAGAGGTCAGGTCTATTACATATCAACCCAGAAAGAAAAATCCGACATAAGACAGAATTCAACTATGAACTGGATCTGTTTTTTGAACTGAAAAAAGGGACATTGACAAATTCCCCGACCCTTGCAGACCATCTTTACCAGGAGGGATGGAGCTGCAGCCGGTTGATTGACATT
This sequence comes from uncultured Desulfobacterium sp., assembly GCA_963668575.2. GTDB lineage: Bacteria > Desulfobacterota > Desulfobacteria > Desulfobacterales > Desulfobacteraceae > Desulfocicer. Next base: position 5,744,558 of record OY764894.2, read on the forward strand.
TACAATAGCCTCATCCAGGGTGAGACCATACATGAATCCTCTGCTATTGCTATTACAGAGCTTCTGGAGAGCATTCATGAACCGCTGCTGACCACCATCATCAGAACATTACTCCAGGACGAGCCCTTAATGGTTCTCCTGGAATCCCAGCATCTGCATGATACCGTCGCTGCTGTTTTTGTATCCATCATCTGGCAATTCCATCGTAAAAAAGAGACAGAAATCGAGTCGTCCCACTTTTCCAACGCCGATTCATCGGATCTGCTGGAATTCATCACCATTAATTCAGAACATTTTCCCTGTGTGGATCAGCTGAAACTCAGTCTTTCAGCTATACCCGCCCATGATATGTCATCCCTTTTGTGCACCGCCATGGATAAAGCTCTGAATGATTTCAACAGGGCCGAGAATGAAATGCATGCTATTTCAAACGTCATGGAGCTGATGATTCACTTTAAACACCCTTCCTTTCTTCCGAAAATTGTCGATGTGTTTTTGCATGATTCTGAAACCTTTGATGACCGGCTCATTGATCAAACAACACTGGCCCTGGCCACTTTTGGTGATGCTGCCATTGAATTTCTGGATTCAAAGCAGGAAGAGGCGCTTAAATCCCATCAATTGGAACTCCTTAACCTGATTAAAAAAACGGGAACAGAACGGGCTGAAGAGTTCCTCATAAAGCACTTTGACCGGTTTATGGAAGACCTAAGGCCGGACACACTGGATACATGCATGCAGCTCGTCAGTGAAAAAGTTCTGAAACCTCTGAAGCATAAGGTCGGGAAAAAACAGAGAGGCATTGACGAACTTTATATCATTGTAAAAACCTTTAAGGGAGAAGCAGATGCGGAAACTCGGCGGCTTCTTGCGCTTCTTCCTCCCCCCGGTGACAATATAAATACGGCCATGGATATTCTGAGTTCAAAAACAGCCCTCCCCGTTCTAAATCTGCCATTGGAATGCAGCAATTGCGGTGATGTCAGCTACTATGACTGCCGGGATATTCTTGTATCATCCAAGGGCGACCCCTATGTTGTGGACGAATTGACCTGCATTTCCTGCGGGAAGATCTGTGAATTCACCGTCACACCCCCGGGGCGAACGAACGTAACCATGGAAATGTTACGTATGAATATACTGAAAAGCCGGGATAAAATCCAAGGAAATCCCCTTACCGGCGCCGTCCGTATATTAAAAACATCCACCATGGGAAAAGAGATGTCCGTGGCCGACGGCATTGCATTGTACAAAGAACAAATCAGAAAAAAACCCAATAATCCAGACAACTATATCGGACTCGGTAATATTTTTAAATTCCTTGGTCAACACACATTTGGAGAAGAACAATACAAAAAAGCCATCGAACATGGCCCCTTCTATATTGAGGCGTATCTTGGCCTGGCTGAAATGGCAAGAAAGAAAGAGAATTATGAAACTGCCTTAGACTGGCTTGAAAGGGGACGTCCCTATCTGAAACGCCCATTGATCTGTAAAAATCTTGATGTGAGTGCAGATAAAATAATAGAAGCTTATGTTTTAGTACATGCAAAATTGCTAAAGCTGACAAACCGTGTACTTCCTTCCATTGCTCCATCTGAGTATAGGGTTGACGGGAAACGACTCAATAAAATCGGACGTAATGAAACCTGTCCCTGCGGTAGTGGGAAAAAATACAAAAAATGTTGCATGAAAAAGAGATAATCCCTGAAACGCGATGATCAGCAGGGCCCAGGCCTCATTCGGATTCGAGTCTGTGACATACAGGGCTCGATCCATTTCTTCGGGCCAGAACACACGCTGAACAGGATAATCTGGGCCGAATTCCCCGGGAACGGCCCGGTCAATAACAAGGCCAAGGCCAGAATCAAAACCAGTGCCAGGGCATTGTACAATCAACGCCGCCCAGAGGCGGCGTTGTCAGTGCAATGCGTGCGGTAAAGTTGGTTGTCATATGTTCCAGAGGATGTCCGGATGGTGATATATGAGCCTGTTGATTTAATGCAGATTAGTGGTTCATGGGTACAATATGATGTACTCCAAGGCTATGAAATACCATACATATTGGAATACATTTTTCAAAAATCGACTAAATCAACAGCCTCATGAATCCCGGTATAAGGTTTTTCCCAGTCATAAACCTTTTGCTTAACCGGCCGCCACAGTTTTTTTTGGGTATCTCATGTCGCCGCGGTACCTCTGGATCAAAAAGGTCATGTGGCGGTGAATATCTTCCGGGAATATTTTTGCATAATTGGGATGGTTGAAAATTGCCTTAACGCTAAAAGACGCTGGATCATTATATACACTGCTTCCATGTCCCAGCCAGAAGTGCACAAGCCTCGGTGGACGGGAAAAAACAGCAGGTTATGAAAAAAAATGCATACCAAGTGATAAAGATGGGATAGGTAGATGCGGATCATCTTGTCAGCAAGCATGTCAATCAAAGAAGGCTGGCTGTGATTTACGGTTTTAGCGCATAAATTAAAAAAGGGGCACTGAAAGGATCACGCAACCTTTGAATCGGGTTGGGATAAATGATCCGATCAAGATGACGCAACACATTGATCCGGGTAAACCCAAGACCGATTAAAAGGCCGATATCCCAGTCAGGACGCAGTAAGTGGGTTAAATAAAGCTTTGCCACATAGTGATCCGCAAGCTTCTGGCCCGATAATTTCCTGTTTCGGATACGGTAGATGAGTTGAACGCATTTCATCCAGGTGCGGGCGATTGGGGATGAAAAAAATGACCGGTACCAGTTGCCGTCAATGAGAATAATTTTTCCATTAGGTTTAAGAAGCCTGTACCACTCTTTTATGGCCTGTTCCGGATGGGGCAGGGTCCAAACGACAAACCTGCTGACGATTAGGTCAAATGAGGCGTCCTGAATTGGCAGTTGGGTGATATCCTGGTTGAGGAACTCAATCCGGTCTGACCAGGAAGAGAGGTTGTTCCGGGCGTTCCGGAGCATCTGTTCGGAAATATCAACCGCCAGTATCCGGTGCTCCCCATGGTTTGCCAGAATATGGGAAAGGGCACCGGTACCGCATCCCGCATCAAGTATGGTCAGTTTGTCGTCATTTCCAAGAATGGAAAAAATCACCTCTGTCCATCTGCGATAAACCTTTGGGTTCATGAAATCGGCATTCATGTTGGATTGATACGTTGCCGCCCGCCTGTTCCAGTGGTTGCTGATTTGCGCAAGCAGCCCTTTTGTATCCAATTTTGACGGATTACTTGGTTCAGAACTCATTGTTGTCAAGCCTTTTTTCCATCCGTTAAAAAACAAAAAAGCCACGAAATTATGGGCAAGATATCTTCTGCTCTTTGCCTTCGTAGCTTTGAGGTTATTTATTGTTACTTGCCAAACATTTTATTTCAAACGTTTCTAATATCATCTTCTTTATGATCAACCCTACGTTCATATATTAAATGAAAGGTGATTGTCAATTCAATAAAAAAAATCCTTTCAGGAGTTCAAGCGGCGTATACGCCTTTTTACCGGAAGGAGCGAGCTGGTTTGTTTCCATGGAATCTCGCTATAAAAAGCTGGCGGAGTATGTACGGGGCTGGATGAACTATTACGGTATCCCGGAGTATTATCGACTTTATCAACAACGCCTTGTAGGCATTTAGACAATAATTTGTGGACATCTCGACAATAACAATTTTTAAAATCTATCTTGCTATAATATGCATTTAATACAGCAGGTTAAAATCATATTCGCCATGGCATGATTATTGCTTTGGTGTATAGCATGTATTGATTTAATATATACTGAATCAGGGACATTAAAATTGATATGGCCTGATATCATTAAGAAAACTTCATTGTACTTTTTACCTCGCAGGCGAAGTGACAAATAGTTTTTTTATAATAATTTCAAAACAAATCAAAAAGTGCGCCACTGATTCAGGATATATATAGCGGTTATTGCTTTAATTTACATCAGAGTTGATGAGGCATAATAGCCAATAAAAATTGGAAAGCCGCTGTTGTTAGACGATCACGTATTTTATTCGGATTGAAAGAGGAAATTACTAATTCAGGAATGTATGGTGAAGTGAGATATTAATGATTCCGCGAAAGTTATCCAAGCTCAAGCTTTTTAGAGAGCTCAATATTATTATAACTTTGCCCTTAATGTTTTTATTACGAACCCACTGAACCTGACAACATTCAGATTTTATCAACAAAAACCAATATAAAAAGGATGCACCAATGATCAGTTATGATTACAAGAAACCGGTGACCCTGGATGAAGCGTTTGAACTTCTTTCCATCTGTGGCACCAGAGCCACCCTGATTGCCGGCGGAACAGATGTGTTGGTCAACATGCGCAACCGGAAAATCGCTCCGGAAGTGCTGATATCTATACGAGGAATTAAGGCGCTACAATATATTCGAAAAGAAAAGGACTACCACATAGGTGCCACGACAACCCATGCTATGTTGGACCATTCAACCCTGATCCGAGATGAATTGGCGGCATTGCAACAAGGGTCATCTCAGGTCGGAAGCGTTCAGCTTCGTAATGTGGCGACCATCGGCGGTAATATCTGCAATGCCGCACCATCTGCCGATACCGCTGCGCCGCTGTTGGTGTTTGATGCGGTGGCCGTATTGAAAAACACCGAGGGGAGTCGCGAGGTTCCGGTCGTCGATCTCTTTAAGGGACCGTCGGTCTGTGACCTCCGGTCCGGTGAGATTTTAGTTGAATTGAAGATACCCGGTGAAATGTCCGGCTATGGCAGCCACTATTACAAGCATGTTAGGCGAAAAGCACTCAATCTGCCGATGATTGGCGTAGCGGTTGCAATTAAACTAAATGGGGAGGATATCATTGAAGATGTCAAAATTGGTCTGACAGTGGTGGCCCCCACGCCGATCAGGGCCTATGTAGCCGAAAACTATTTAAAAGGGAAACCTTTTACTGACGAGGTGTTGGCGGAGGCCGGACAGCTGGCCTCATCGCCCGACTGTTGCTCTCCGAGGGACAGCCTGCGCTGTGAAGGATGGTATCGTGAAGAGATGGTGCGCGTACTAATTCCGCGCGTGGTGAAACAAGCTGCCGATCAAATCAGAAATCGTAGGGAGAAAAAAGCATGAAAACAGTTAGTATTTCCTTTACTTTAAACGGCGAATCCGTATCAGCCGATGTGCCGCCCACCTGGAACCTGCTCAAGACCCTAAGGGAATATTTTGAACTTACCGGTGTGAAAGAGGGGTGTGGAGAAGGTGAATGCGGCGCTTGCACAATCATTGTCGACGGGGACGCCGTCAATTCCTGTCTCTTTCCGATCCTGGAAGTCGAAGGCAAATGTGTCGAAACCATTGAAGGGATAGCATCGTCAGATGGAACACTGCACCCGCTGCAACAGGCCTTTATTGAAAAAAACGGTGTCCAGTGCGGGTATTGCACCAGTGGCATGATAATGTCCGCAAAAGCCTTGTTGGACAAAAATGCAACCCCCACTGAAGAAGAAATCCGATTGGCCATTTCCGGCAATCTATGCCGGTGTACCGGCTATGTTCAGATTGTCGAATCGGTGCAGCAGGCTGCAAACCCCAAAAAATAATATCATTGTCTTCAGAGTACCGGTGGTGAAAAAATACCAAATACGACGGCATTTGTTTTGGTTTCGCCGCTTACGCTCTGCTGTCAAGCAATGAGGGCTCAGGAGGAGTTATGACCGACTTTTTGCATGTAGGTAAAAATGTACCAAGAACCGCCGAAACCGATAAGGTCACCGGTAGAGCGGTGTATATCGACGAGTTGAAACGACCAGGAATGCTTTATGGCAAAATTTTATACAGCGAGCATGTCCACGCCCGTATTAAATCTATTGATACCCAAAAGGCCAAAAACCTGCCTGGGGTGCGCGCAGTAATTACCGGCAAAGATATTCCCGACGTCCGTGTAGGATTTATAGGGGACCAAACGGTGTTGAAGCGGGATGTCGTTCGCCAATACCGGGATGAAGTTGCGGCCGTGGCAGCCATCTCGCCAGAGATCGCAGAAGAAGCCCTGCAACTGATCGACGTGGAGTATGAACCCTTGCCGGCCATTTTTGATCCACTGGATGCCATGAAACCCGATGCACCCCTTATTCACGAGAGGGACGCCCGGGGCCGGCCCTTGCGAAGCAATATTCTGCCACTGCCTTGGCAGTTTTCAGCCGGAGATGTGGATAAGGCGCGTCAGGAATCCGCCCACATCGTCTCCAGCGAACTGACCACTCCCTGGATCAATCAGTGTTGCATGGGCACCAGCGGTTGTCTCGCCGAATTCGACAGCTGCAACAACCTGACCTTCTACAGTCAGACCAATGTGATTTTCAATGCACAGCAACGCTTGAACGATTACCTATCTAAAATCGGTCTTAATCAAAAAAAAATTCGGGTACTCAATCCCGTGGTGGGCGGAAGTTTTGGAACCAAACTCGACACAGACATCTATGAGTTCATTTGTGTTCAGCTGGCGTTGGTAACCCGCAAACCCGTCAAGATTCAGTTTACCAGAGAAGAGGAATTCCGTGTATTGCCACCGCGCCAACCCACCCGATTTACAATTGAACAGGGTTGCGACAAAAACGGACGTCTGACCTTTCGAAACGTCGAGGCCCTTCTTGACAACGGTGCCTATACTTCATGGGGAGCCACCACACCATCCGTGATGATGATTCCGATTTCATCCTTGTACCGGGTACCGAATGTGTATTTCAAGGCAACCTGTGTGTATACCAACAATATTTACGCTCAGGCCATGCGCGGCTATGGTAATCCGCAAGCCGCCTATGCAGTGGAGACATCAATGGATCAATTGGCAGAGGCGGCAGGCATTGATCCGGCGGATTTCCGGATGCTCAACCGCAATCTGCCGGGTGAAAAAACCCCGATGGAACTGGAAATCACCACCTGCCCTTTAGACAGGTGCATCACCGCTGTCCGGGAAAAAATCGGCTGGGATGAAAAACGCGGGAAGGGAAACGGCCGCGGTGTGGGAATGGCCTCCCTGATTCATGTGGCCGGTGGGGCCCGGGTGTACCTGTCCGACGGCACCGGCATCCGCATCAAGGTGGATGAACGCGGAGCCGTGGATGTGCTCTCCGGCGGAACGGATCAGGGCCAGGGGTCTCCGACCGCCCTGGCGCAGATCGTGGCGGAGTCCATCGGATTTAATCCGGAGGACATTAACATGGTATTTGGCGATACCGCGTTGGGATTGTGGGATGCGGGAACGCATGCCAGCCGGCACACCTTTATTGCCGGCAATGCCGCTATTCGCGCAGGCGCTCAAATCAAGCGCCAAATTCTTGAGCTGGCCACTGAATACATGCCCCAAATAGTTCAAAGGGCCCTCAAACGCCAGAAAAAGAAAAATCCGGATTTTGAAATACCCTCACTCGATTTTTCGATGGTTGACAATCCAGAAAAATTTGAGATTCAAAAGCGTTTCATATTTCCCAAGCAAGCACCGGATCACCCCTATTTTAGGATGCCGGTTGAAACAATTCTGACTGCAGGTCTACGCTCTGGTAATAAGTTAAGCAAAGCGGTTGTCGCTGAGGTTTTCTGGGATCCGCCGACAAAAATGCTAAACAACGAAATGAAAGGAAACAATTCGTGCTGCTATGCATTCGGCACCACGGCAGTGGAGGTGGAGGTAGACAAACAAACCGGTGAAGTCAAAATTCTGAAGCTGGTCTCAGCGCACGATGTGGGCAGAGCTATCAATCCCATGCTGGTCAAAGGGCAGATATACGGGGCCGTGTACACAGGGATAGGATTCGGTCTCACCGAGGAATTGCAAGTCGTCAAGGGAAAAGTTGCTAATCCCAGTTTCCGGGATTACAAGATATTGACCGCCAATGATGTGGTGCCTATGGAAGCGGTGATCATCGAAGATCCGGAACCATCAGGTCCTTACGGCGTCAAAGGCACCGGAGAGCCCGGGCTCGTGCCCACAGCAGCGGCCATCGCCAATGCAGTGTACGACGCAGTGGGGGTAAGAATTAACAGTCTGCCCATCACCCCGGAAAAGTTGCTGGCGGCCATCAAGGATAAAGAAGGGGTCGTTTGCTGAACGGATGATTCCGCAACAGATTAACCTGAATCAGTGGCATGAAAATTAATGGGACCTGATATCATTAAGAAAACTTCATTGTGCCTTTCACCTCGTAGGTGAAGTAACAAATATGTTTTTTATAATAATTTCAAGCCAGATTAAAAAGTGTACCACTGATTCAAAATTAAAGTAAGGCTTATGAAAAAAAAAGAATTCATTTACTTAGATAACGCAGCAACCTCCCTTTATAAACCCCCACAGGTAATGGATGCGATGGTTCACTTCATGCGCCATGTGGGTGCGAATCCGGGTCGATCCGGACATGCGCTTGCCGTTGAGGCCCAGAACATCGTGGAAACAGCCAGGATGAATCTATCACGGCTTTTCAATATAGATAATGCCTCACGTATCAGCTTCGCCCTCAACATCACGGAGGCACTCAACACCGTGATTCATGGATTTTTATCTCCTGGCGACCATGTGGTGACCACCGCTATGGAACATAATTCGGTGATGCGGCCTTTAACCTTGTTACAAGATAGGGGTGATTTATTGCTGGATATCGCGCCGTGCGACCATAAAGGCATCCTTGATATCGACCGGTTAGCGGGTCTTCTACGCAAAAACACTCGACTGGTGATATTGAACCATGCCTCTAATGTCTGCGGGACGCTGCAGGATGTCAAAGCCGTAAAAAACGTAATCGGAGACATTCCCTTGCTGTTAGATACGGCCCAAACCGCAGGAGTCGTCCCCATAGATGCACAGGCTTTGAATGTCGATTTCTTGGCTTTTACCGGGCATAAAGGGCTGATGGGACCACAAGGAACCGGCGGCCTTTATGTTCGTGAAGGAATAAATTTACGGCCATTGAAGCAGGGCGGTACCGGCACCCAGTCCGAGGACCTGCGCCAACCCGATGCAATGCCCGCGGCTCTGGAAAGCGGCACGCAAAACAATGTCGGCATTGCCGGGTTGGGGGCTGCCGTCGCCTTTATTCTGGATACAGGTGTCGAGGCTATTCAGCTTCATGAGCGGACGCTGACAAAGGCTTTGCTGGATGGAATTTACGATCTCCAAAAAGTGAGCATCTATGGCCCCATAGTTCCCGAAAAGCAAGTGGCTGTGGTGTCCATAAGATTTGATGCTACCTTGTCCAATGATGCTGAAGGCATCGGCGGATGTGGCAGCCTCAATCTGGAATGGTTTGATGACGGCGTACTGCCATCTGAAGCCGGCCAGCGATTTAACCAGCTTGGCGGCATTTTGGTTCGCACAGGGCTTCACTGTGCTCCATTAGCGCATAAAACCCTTGGCACCTTTCCCGAAGGCACCATCCGCCTGAGCATGGGATACTTCAATACGCTCTCAGATATCGAATCAACGGTACAAGTCATTCGCCGGATTGCAAAATAGGAAGCGGATACTTCAACACGCTCTCAGATATCGAAAGCGCTTTATTCAATAAAAGGGCACCTTTGGCCTAAATGGCTTCCGTAATCTGCCGAAGATTATCGAATGCTACTTCCTTTTCCACCCCGTTTTTCAGATCGTTACCTCCCAGGGTGATCAGCACGATTCTGGGGTCCTCTTCAAGCACATCCTCGTCCAGCCGCCTCAGGGCCGCCTCGGTGGTGTCACCGGGGACACCGGCATTGACCACCGGTTCGCCGAGCATTTCTGAAAGCCTCAAAGGGTAATCCATCCCCCCAGAAGCGCCGGTGCCATAGGTCAGGCTGTCGCCGAAACAGACGATGCTCGTCCCTAAAGGGGACGGGTTGCGAATTTCAGGAAAAGGCAGTTGGCAGTTGGCAGTTGGCAGTTGGCAGTTGGCAGTTGGCAGTTGGCAGTTGGCATCCTTCCAGGATTGATTTTTACCTGCCGGTGAGGGCCATGTCAAAGATATTCCGGGCAAAGTTCTGTGAAGAGATGAAAAAAGCAGGTCTTTTGCCTCAGGTACCTGCCGCTGTCTGGGAAATGGACTGGAATGTGAACTGCCAGGCTGTTGGCAACAGCGAAAACAGCATCAAATACCTGGCGCCTTATGTTTTCAAGGTGGCCATCTCCGACCATCGCATCGTCAAGGTTGAGGGTCGGGATGTCTTTTTCAAGTACAAAAAGACCGGTAGTGAGCGCTGGCGCACCATGAAACTTGAAGCCATGGAGTTCCTCAGACGTTTTCTTCAACATGTGCTGCCCACTGGATTTATGAAGGTGAGGTATTATGGCTTTTTGAGCCCTTCATCTTCCATTGACCTGGATCACATCCGACAGCTCATTGAGTCAGCCTGTGGGATAGCAGCACGATTTTAAAGCAATTATTTAAATCCATCCTCCTTCCCACCGGAGGTTGTCCCACTCCGGTGGGATCTCCCTCCTGAATTATTCAAAGCAAAACCCTTATGGCAAAAAAAATGAACTTGGCTTCGGTGCCGGGCTTCTTGAACAGAGGATTGAGATCGACCCCCATCAGAGGTGATTTAAACTTGTAATTTGTCGTATGGGGTCGACACAATCCTAAGGGTTATGATCTTTTATTTATATTAATCAAATTTCGATAAATATCTTCTGTTGTCCGTTTTGAACCAAATACTAAGACGCCTGTTTCTGAAGTAAAATAGTAAGTCTTATTATTTAGATCTACACTGAACCACTGTTGTTGGTCATGGCTCATTGTGCTTTTTTTCCCAATCCAACTAATTTTTGTGTCTTTTGTGTCAAATTCTAGTCTTAGTTCTTCGCCAGAAAAAAGCTTCATAATGCAGACTGCTTTTGAGGTGTTAATATATAATACTCCTGTGCCTTCCCATAAAAGATTTTTCCAAAATTTTTTAAATTTTTTATCTGATGAATATCGCACTCGAAACCATGTATAATCTTTAAGGTTTTCTTTATTTGCCTCTAAAATAGCTTCTTGATATCGAATTCTTTTCTTATAATTTTTATTCATAAGATAATGTACTATCAATAATATAGGCACAACCGTTACAAATAAGCCAAGTAGCCCAACTGCAAGTAATAAGATTAAGATTTTTATATTCATTTTTTGGCATCCTTCATATGACCCCCAAAGTACTTTACAGTCTTAATTATCATAATTTTGATTACAGCTATCCTGTCACGATAGAGCACCGTGTTTAATATACCCAAATTAGAACGGTGATTATCTCAGCAATTTTGCATCAGATTGATAATCATCGCTTGCTCCACAGCACAAACTAACATGATGATTGCTCTCATGGAACAAGAAACCACCACGTCGAAAACGTTGAGTCTTACCAGTTGAAGTATGGTCATCACCAATTATCTCGGAAGTGGAGTGGACAATTCACCTTAACTGCCGCTGAAGCGTTGCATCGCGTTGTCTGTCATAACGCAGTTATGCAGCAGCGATGCAACGCTTCAGTGGTAGCATATAATCGGACAATTGTCCAGCCCGCTCCTGGGTGTCCCGGTCAACGGTGAGTTGAGCCGCCGCGCTAATAGCTTTTGCAAGGAACCGCTCACGTTCTCGCGGTCCGCTCGAACGATTTGTTGGCCGAACATCTTGATTTATTAGCGATTTTAGCTAACTTAAAGTAAATTAATATCTTATATGGCTCGGAAACTCAACTGATGTTTTTGATTAATGCTCAATTTATATGAAAGTATCACCAACATGCTGTAATTAAAGGACTTTCGTTTTTCGTTGTGGCAGGTTTTTCTGCCATGTATGTTATATGAAAGCATCACCAACATGCTGGAATTAAAGGACTTTCGTTTTTCGTTGTGGCAGGTCTTTCTGCCATGTATGTTATACAGAGAAAATAAAGATAGTTGACTATATCAAATAAATATTTGTATTTGTCAATTAAAAATTGACAAAAAACAACAATTGGAAGATTATAGAGTTTATCAATCTTAACAAATTTAATTTCAGGGGGTGAATATGTTAATCAAGCTGAGTTATATAGAAAAAATACGTCATTTTAATCGTTTTTATACACAAGTACTCGGACTATTAAATAATAAACTTCTCAAAAGTGACTACTCACTTGCTGAAGCCCGAATTTTATTTGAACTTCATCAAACATCCAATCTGGCTTCTAAGAATTTATCTAACCATCTTCAACTTGATCCAGCTTACCTCAGCCGCCTGTTGGTGCGTTTTGAAAAACAAGGATTAATTAGCAAAAGGCAGTCTTCAAAGGATACTCGTAAACAAATTCTATCACTCACGCCAAAAGGAGAGGCTGCTATAATAACACTTCAGAAGTTGTCAAATGAACAAATTCAGTCCTCTTTGCCTAACAAAACTGAAGAAGAAATAAAACAGCTTGTACAAGCGATGGACAATATAGAACAAATTTTTACTGGTCAAAAACCTCCAACAAAAACTTTTATACTCCGCTCTCATAGATCTGGTGATATTGGTTATATTACGTATCGCCATGCTGTATTTTACTCAAATCATTACGGATTTGATACAACCTTTGATGCCTATGTAGCTTCAGGGTTAGCTCAGTTTGCAATGAATTATGATGCAAAAAAAGAACATCTTTGGGTTGCAGAAGATGGAACAACGCTGGTAGGTTCAATTGCAATTGTAAAATCTGAAAAGACAATAGCGCAATTGCGCTGGTTTCTGGTAGAACCACAAATCAGTGGCATTGGTCTGGGGAATAAACTACTCCACGAAGCGGTTGAATTTTGTAATCGTAAGGGTTATAAAAAAATATTTTTGTGGACTGTAAGTAATTTGTATGCAGCACGCCATCTTTATGAAAAATTTGGATTTCAAATAGTAACCACCAAAAAACATCGAATTTGGGGGCAAGACCTCACTGAAGAATTGTGGGAAATCAATTTATAAAACTTTACAATCAATAAAAGCGACCGATCTATCGCAAAGAGCAGCATAATTGCTTTGCTACTCGTATATTAAAAGGCTAACGCCATGCATCACCAGCGGCCCACCCAAAGTTGCCGCGTCAGCGCCGCCGCCCTTCTTGCCGTCTGGTGAATGCAATTGTTCGCTCAGTTATATCATTTGTCTTTTCTATTTTTTTAAGACTGGCAATTAACGGCTATACAGGCGCAAAAAAATCATCCGACATCCTGTCAAGCTTGATCTCTTCATGCACACCTGAATTACTTCTTTTTTGCAGGTTGTTGGACAGCCACTGAAAAAATGCTTCATCAAAATTGCTCATCTCATCTCCTTTCAATATTTCAGTCCATGCATTGAACTTAGTGCCCTACGGGCGTTTTTTCCCAACGCATTGATTTAATAATCAATAAAATGGGAATCCCTATACTATTGAATTATCTTTCTTCCTTGAGCTCCGGCAGACGGCCAGGTTTCCCCCCCCATTTATTCCACAGGTCCCCGCCGAGCGGTCGATTTCCGAATCCTTTCCGGCGAAGGTTTTGGGCTTCGCGCGTAAAGGATTCGGAAACCGACTCGCTTCGACAGGCTCTGTCTGACTTGCTTACCATGCCGGGCTCACTGACCTGGAGGCAGAACAAGCCGGAAGCCCAAGTCGCTGTACCGGTTGCCGGGCCAGCCCCTGCCGCGGTAGGCGGAACGGCAGTACCTCGCCCTGTAGTCCCAGGACCCTCCGCGAATCACCCGGCTCGAGCCATCCGGGGAACCTACAGGGTCAGTCACTGAACCACCGGGATAGTTTCCGTACCTGTCGCTGCACCACTCCCACACGTTCCCGTGCATATCGTACAGCCCCCAGTCATTCTTTTGTTTTCGCCCAACCAGATGGGTTTTGCCACCGGCATTCCCGCAGTACCATCCCATGGCATCCATATTCTTATCGGAACAGCCTGTATCCGTAATTTTTCCGTTGGCAAACGCCGTTGAGCTGCCGGCCCGGGCCGCATATTCCCATTGCGCCTCTGTGGGCAGAGAATAGGCTTGCCCTGTCTTTTGATTCAACCACTGGATAAACCGTTGAACATCGTTCCAGGAAACACAGGTTACAGGATGCTCACCGGTCTGCTCAAATCCTGGATGATCCCAGTAATACCCTTCTTTTTTTTTCCATTCTCCACCGGTCCATATCCACGCACCACCTGAAGTTTCAGCCTCGGTGGCATAGCCCGATTCCCGGATGAATCGCCGCCACTGATCCACAGTAACCTCTTTTATCTGCATATGAAACCCCTTTGAAAGCGTCACTGGATGCTGTTTTTCATCTGAATCCCTGCCGGGTTCATCCGGCGGGCTGCCCATGGTAAACGACCCCGGGGAAATCCTCACAAACTGCATCCCAACGGCGTTTGTAAAAACGGCAGGGGTATTATCATCCGAATTTTCTCCCGGTGTGAAAACAAACATTTCATCCAGGTTGGCGACCATTTCCGGTTTCTGGTAATTATTCGTTTCTTTTGCAACATCCTTGTTTACCAGGGTCATGATTTCAAAAATATTCTTACCGGGCAGAACCAGATGCTTTTTCAATGACCCGGTAAAAACACTGTTGCGGCCCTTAGGGTTGTCAAAGGCCACACTGTTCGGTGATGTGGCGTATCCGATGAACATCCCGTTGATTCCCCGTTCAAATGCGCCCAGTCCCTGGTTCTGGGAATGAACCAGGCTGTACGGCAGATTCCGGCAGGCGTCCAGGAACAGAAAATTGGTTTTGGTCCCGGCATGATTCATCACCGCTTGAACGTAGCCGACCGGCACGCCCTCATACTCGACATGGGCCGGAATCTTCATACTTTTGGAAGCACCAACAGGCAAAAGATAATTCTTGCCGTTGAACTGCATGCCGTGACCTGAATAATAAAAAAGTCCGGTCTGCGCACCGGCCAGCTTCCGTTTAAACAGTTCAACGGCTTCTTGCATTTCTTTTTTGTCCGCATCAATGCAGGGCGGCAGTACCTCAAACCCCAGGGATGTAAGCGCCCCGGCTATATCATTGGCATCATTTTCCGGGCAATTAAGAGCGCCGAACTCATAATGCGCATTACCTATGACCAGAGCGACTCGCCGGTCGGTCGTGTTCGGCGCCGGGAAAAGAATGTCCGGGTAAAGACTGCATATCACCACTGTAGTCAGAATAATAATTTTTATTTTTTTCATGGGGTTCTCCTGTCCCTGGTTAAAAAAAACTGCCATGCCGGAACCTTCACCGGTTTATCCAAACCGACTACCAGCACCGGCATGGCCCTGCATCTTTGCCCCGAAACACCGGGGACGGGATATCGTTTTGGTCACCGGGCCGGCAACTGCCTGGCCCGGTGAGCTGGAGGCAGAACAAGCCGGAAACCCAAGTTGAAGTTCCGGTCGTCAGGCCAGTTCCTGTCGCGGATGGCGGAGCGGCAGAACCTCGCCCTGACGTACCAGGACCCCCCGCGAAAGACCCGGATCGAGCCTTTCGAAGGACCTGGAGGATCTATCTGAGCATCTTCAGGATAATCTCCGTACCAGTCACTGCACCACTCCCACACGTTGCCATGCATGTCATATATCCCCCACTGATTGGGGGCATAACTTTTCACAGGAACAGTCGAATCTACAGGTAAATTTTTTGAACGGATATAATCAACACACTTGGTTTCCGAACTTCCAGGATCATTTTCATAATTCATTTTATCACAGGCGGCATCGTCTCCATAATGATACCGTGTCGTTGTCCCGGCCCTTGCTGCATACTCCCACTGGGCTTCCGTGGGCAGCCGGATATCCAGACCGGTCCGCGGTTTCAACTTTTGGATGAAAGGTATTCCCCGATCCTTACATCCCGTTCCCAGAATCCCTGGTCGTTTACCCGGCTGCCGGGAGCTGGGGGGGATCGGGGGTATCCCGTTGCTGTGGTCAGATTTGAATATATTCGTACCGGTTCTGGTTTTGATGCTCTCGGAACCTGCCGGGCACTTTCGGGACTATCACCCGTTTGATTCTCCGGTTGATCACCTTGCGCCATCAGTTCGCTTTTCAATCTCCTGTTTTCCGCTTCAAGCGCCCGAATTTTTGCCTGGCTTTCAGGGGTGACCCTCATCTGCCGTTTTAACCGTTCAACTTCTTTTTTGAGTTCCGCCTTTTCCAATTCATCTTTTTGTTCATCCGTGACACAATTTTCCAGCCGTTTCAAGGCAACCATGGCATCCCCTTCCATGAGCAGAGCGGCGCGCTGTCTGGCCGGCTGGCCGGTCAGCGGGTCGATATGGAACTGCCTGACTTCCTCATCGGCCAGCCGGGAGACATATTGATGAAGTTCGGACAGATCCACCAGGCAGTCATGGAACGACCAGGCGCTTCCGTCCGCTTTTCCGGTCAAGCCCTCTGCCAGATATTTGGTAAAATGGCTCACGCCTTCTTTGGGATGAATCCATGAGCGCTCATTCGGCTGAGATGATGCAAGGATATAAAAACCCCTGGCCTGTGACGCTTTCAGTATATCCATGTCCAGTCCGGTGGTTTCATCACCTTTGACGTCGGATGCCGCATTGATGGCCCGGCCGGAATGACATGCATCCAGGATGAGAATTTTCTGGCCCGCAGGTGTACTTTTGATGAGCGACGTGAACTCTTTGAGCCCCAAGCCAGAATGGGCCGGAGCGAGTCCGGTATCGTAGTCCCATCCGCACAAATACCCGCCTTCGGAATGACCTGTGAAATACACCAAAAGGGTATCGTTGAATCCCATGTCTTTTCCCAGCTCTCCGACTTTCAGCTTGATAGCCGCAGCCGTGGGCTTTTCACCGCTGACAGTGCTCATGATAGGAACCTTGGTAAATCCCGCACCGGAAAGGGCGTCTTGCATCAGTTCCAGGTCCTTGGAGAGTTCCGGATGAGACGGCAGGCGGCTGTGCGCCTGTTTATCGAATTGTTCCACGGCGATGAGCAGCGCTTTTTTTTCTCCTGATCCGGCATGAATCCTTAAAGAATGGGAATGCGCTTGATTGTCATTGCCTTTGACATCGTATACCGGGCTTTGGGGACCTGTACAGCCTGCAAACATGGCGAATAAAAAGAGAGTGGAACACCAGACGATCGAATACCTTATTCCGGCTTTATCATTCAAAAATTCCATGCAGCCTCCATGGATATAACAGGTTAGTCAACATAGGTTACGCCGATTTCCACCCGGCGGTTGGGGGCCTGGCGGATGATTTCATTGTACCGGTCATAGGGATGTTGCACTGTTGCAAGTTCCGGCAGGGGCTTGCGTTTGCCCATGCCTTTGTACCGGATGGGCAGGGCTACGTTCAGGTATTCCAGATAATTCTTCACAGCCGCGGCCCGCTTGTCGGACAATTCCAAATTGTAGCCGTCACCGCCGAGGATATCAGTATGGCCGATAATATCAACCCGGTTTATTTTCTTCTTCTCTCTCATGCTCATCTTAATCAGGGCATCGGCGATATTATCAAGCAGACTGTAAGACGCTTGTTTGATGGATGCGGAATCGAAATTGAACAATATATTTGGAAACGTTTGATAAATTACCGGGGGATCTGCGGGAATCGGATCGCTTGAGAAGACAGGGCCTTTAACATTACCCCCGGCGACATCACCACCGCCTTTGCTGTAGGTGAATGATTTGGCCACAAGCCCCTGCGGGGGTTTTGTCAATTCCCCCCGCACACGGTTATACTCCTGGTCAAACATATTTACGATTTCCTTCGACGATGGATAATCATCCCCGGCCCATGCCGTAACCGCTGAAAAAAATACCAGCGCAATAAGCCCTGTGATGGCTGCTCGTTTCATCATTTCCCTCCAAATTCTCCGTTTTGCCCGTCGGCTGTTTATATTTACCGTCAACCTCTGTTTACGGTGTCACATGCTGAATATCGAGGCTTGCGCTCAACCCGGTGCCGGTGCCGGTAAATTCATCCATGATGATCCGCTCCAGTGGCCGGCCGCCTTCAGGCGGCAGGACAATGGTATTGTGGCCCGTCATCTCGGATGAAAATACAGGACCTTTGGACATCAGGATGCCCCTAAAATCCTCAGAAGTCCCCAATTGTCCCTTGCCGGCAGCAATCTTGTCCCGGTCCCGGCACACATCCAGCCACCCGGAAGACGTCATGAGGTTTTCAATATCAAACCGCCGCTGCCTGGATGCGATAATGTACAGTTTTTCCGTCCCTGAAGAACCTGCCATTTGATAATTATACGCGGAATTATGCCCGCCCGGCAGGGAGATAATCTCTCCTTTTTGGAACGGTACGCCCCGCTCGGGAAATGCACCCGGATGTTCTTGCGGAGGGCACAGGTTGGGATACACGGCAAATTTGCGGCCTTCGTCATCCACCTGTACCAGATAGAGAAACAATTGCTGGGGCACCTGGATTCTGATTTTGTATTTATCACCGGTAAAAAGCTTTGCCGGAAGCGGCACATATTGGTAACTTCTGCCGTCCGGCAGGCGTTTATAGATGCCTGCATTGATTCTCACGGGTTCGGCGGCAAAGGTATCTTGTTTTTCCATGACATATCCGCTCTGGGCGCAGTAGGGAAAATTTTCACCCGCACGTCTGGTCACTGTTTCCCCGTCCTGGGAAAGTGTCACGGTGTCAAGGGTAACCAGCCGGATTTGCAGATATCCGATGTTCTCACCCTGCTTTTCCTCGTGCACCATCATCAGGGCGTTGCCCGGTTCCAACTGGTCGTAATACGCAGATTTAAACGTATCATCTAAAAATTGATCCCGGATATTGATCATGGCCGTCAGCCATCTGCCTTTTCTGGGGACAGGGCTTAACCCGATTTCCGACATGGCCTGATGCAGAGCGTCCGGTGCCGTGACAATGGTGCCTTGGGTTTTTCCCACAACAATCTTGAGTTTGCCCGGATCAGCCATCATCTGCTTGAGCCGGCAGTGGATGCGTCCGGCCATGACCTGCGCGGCACGCCAGATGTCTTCATGGGGGGTGTCGATGGTTGCGCCCCTCACGATTTGGGGCGAAACAGGTGTCTGCTCCCAGTGATACATACTGCCCGTCATCCTGAATCGTTCCGCAATGAACCTGGGGGTATTGGTGCCGAATCTGGTAATGGAGGCCCGTACCCTGCGGCACTCCTTGTCTCCGTTGCCGCAGGGTGAAACCGCTGTTTCAATCTTGTAATCTGCGGCGATTCTTCCCAGGTACTGATCGCAGTTGACCCTGATGCACCCGTCATCCGATTCCCATTGCGCCACTGTTTTCGTTGTGATGGTCATGTTGATCCCACTGAGATGTTCCTCAATCCTTTTGTTGAGTTCCTGATCCAACTGGGTGATGTTCCCATGGATATCCGGTTTGGATGATACATATACGCTTTTGCCGTAAACGGCGTCTTTAGGCAAAAGGTTCACAATCCTGCCGGCCAGATTCCGGGCGGCCGTGTCCAGATCCGGCACCCGGGATGATAATGCCGGAGACGACGGCTGCTCCGCAGCCTGGGTGCCGGAAACAACATTGGATGCAGGGCCTGCGGCACAGGCGCAGATGGTGAATACGGATAACATGAAACACACGAAATAAATTTTAATTTTTCCATTGCTCATATGCGGCCTTCCTTTCTCAATATACCGGTTTTCAGAACCGTTCCCAATCTGTCTTTCAACTGGTTCACAGCCTGCCGGGTCAATTCATGCGCTTTGTCTTTGGTGGTCTCAAAGATTCCGGTAACTTGTCCCAGAACCACCGGCGAGCCGTTATGGGGGGTGTATGTCAGATTATCGATCCGGATTTCCCGTTTAACAAGGGTGTCCTCTGGTCCGGCATATGGCCGCAGGGGCTGGGGCGGAAAATCGGTGACGGTTATACGGCCGCTGATTTGGGCCTGGGAGGGGCCGAAGTCGGTCTTAAATCCCATTGCTGATAAATTCTGTTCCAGCAGGCTTCGAATTTCAGGAGTGCCTTCTCCATCGCCGGTCAGTGATATCTGCACCCGTTTGGAGGCCTGTTTTAACGCCACTTTCAGCTCTTGAAGCTGCACCGGATCTGCTGGTTTCGGCTGCGCTGTTTTTGCAGTCTGCTTTTCTTGTACCTTATCATCGGACGTCTTTTGTAAAAAAATGTACACATAAACCAGCACCAGGCACAAAGAAATGAGCACCAATGCCACCCAGGCGGCAGGTAAAAACCGCCGGAGAACCGGCGCTGTGGTTTCTTCAGGACTGTTTTCAACTGGTGCTGTGGTTTTTTCAGGGCTGTCTTCAACAAGCGCTGTGGTTTTTTCAGGGCTGTCTTCAACAGGTGCTGTGTTCTTTTTAGGGCTGTTTTCAGCGGCTGACTTCAGTTTCAACAGCTTTTCCACGGCTTCATCCATTGTTGCAACCGGAACCATTTTGATACCTTTAGCTTCCGCATCAGCCGCCAGTTTCGGATGGAGAAAATCCGCTTCCTTGTCGGCTTGATCTGAAGGACAGTTGGCTTCAGGATAAAAAATCACATCCCCTTTTTTCAGTTTTGTAAAAATGCCGTTGATTTTTTGGTTTATCCCGTTGATCCGACGCACAGCGGCAAAACTGGTTCCGTCACTGATGCCGCCGGTTGCGGCAACATTGAACGGGATATTTTGCATGACATCCACAAGCTTAAGCCCGAATGCCAGAGAAGCGCTTGTTTGGGTGACAGGGGCTGTTAAATCCCTGAATTGATAAGAGAATACTTTATGCCCAGTCACAAGTTCTCTTTTCGACAACGCGCTGTGACAGGCGAAGATAGCTTGTTCCGCACCATCCCTGGCCTTGTCCATTATCATGTTTGGATTATGGCAATACAGGGTAAGCGACTCGTTTTCCGCAGCGCCCAGAGATTCCATCAGTACCAGAGCGCTGTCACCATCCTCGAACATGCCCCAGAAATTACTCATGATCCGCCTCTTCGGGAAGAATACTGACATAGGAAAGATCCAGATCAGACAGGCCCTGTACCCATCCCACGGCTTTACCATTGCGCATGGTTTCCCGAAGGAAACAGATACCGGTGCGGTCCCGGAATTCCACGGTCCGGCCCTCAAATTTTTCCCAGTCCTTGAGGGCGGTGATATCGGCCAGGTACTCGTCCCCGGACTCAAGTTTTCTTCGAAAAACGATCCGGTATGTTCCCCTTTCAGCCGTCACCTTGATCACGTCTTCCAGGCCTTGATCTTTGGCGGCGGCAGCCTTGAGCACCACCGTGTCGCTGATGTCATAGCCCCGGGAAAGCTCCACCAGCCGGTCGCTCCAGATTTTCCGGCATCTGCCGCAGTCCGCCAGATGCTGAATCAAGCGTTTCCGGTCCCGGTCCGGCATGCCGCTGCCCAGGGCCAGGTTCCGGATCGTCTCCGGGGCCGGATGAATCGTAAATTTGTCCTGCGCTGATATCTGTTTGTCTTCATATGCCTTGAGTAATTCAATCAATGATATTTGCTGTTTCATGATGATCTT
This sequence comes from uncultured Desulfobacterium sp., assembly GCA_963668575.2. Taxonomy (GTDB): domain Bacteria; phylum Desulfobacterota; class Desulfobacteria; order Desulfobacterales; family Desulfobacteraceae; genus Desulfocicer. Next base: position 5,765,997 of record OY764894.2, read on the forward strand.
CCTTTATTGATATGATGTTCCCTTTTGTTCCATATATCGTTTCACCTGCACTGTTTTTCACACCTGATCATGGAAACGCTTCCAGAACATCCCCGCTGACACCGTTTTTTTTAAGGCAGTCTTTCAATTTCTTTCCTGCCAGGACATATTTGCGGTTTACCTTTTCCGGGTGGTCGATCCCAAGGGCTTCCCCCAAGGCCCTGAGCGATATCTGGGGCCGCAGGGTCCGTTCCTGAAAAATCAGTTTTTCTTCGGGCGGCAAGTCATCCATGCAGGTTTCAAGGGCATGTTTCGCCTGGATGCGTACCTCGTCCGGATCTTCCAACACCTCTTCTTTGCCGGGGCTTTCATACATCTGCCGGGCCAAAAGTTTGAGTTCATGGAGGCGGTCCATGGTTATCCCCATGAAATTCGCCAGTTCACCGTCCGTATGGGGCCGAGCCAACCGTTTTTCCAGTTCTTCGGAAAACGCCATGTAATCCCGGATCAATTCCCGGTGAAGCCCTGGTATTGCCGTCTTATGATGTTTTCTTATGCAGTCGAGGATATTGTACCTGATTTTCATGTGTGCCCATGCACGGAAATTCGGATTTTTTTGGGGATTAAAATCCCGGGCCGCTATCCAGAGCCCCTCTCTTGCGTATGAATAGATGTCGTTCCAGGTGAGGGGCAGTTTTGTCGCAGGCCTTTGAGCGTAAACCCGGCTGGTGATCCTTCTTACAACAGGATCGTATTCATTGTATATTTCGTTGTCCATTTCACCTCCCTGCTTGTGTTTGACGGTTCCGAATCCTTTCCGGCGAAGCTTTTGGGCTTCGCGCGGAAAGGCTTTCGGAACCTGCGCTTTGGCTGGATTTGCCTGGCTTGCCTAACATGCCCGAGCTCACTGACCTGGAGGCAGAACAAGCCGGAAGCCCAAGTCGTAGTTCCGGTTGTCAGGCCTGAGCCTGCAGCGGTTGGCGGAGCGGCAGACCCTCGCCCTGTACCAGGACCCCCCCGCGAATGACCCGGAGCGGTTGCGAATCAACCGGGTAACCTACAGGGTCCGTCACTGAGCCATCGGGATAGTTTCCGTACCTGTCGCTGCACCACTCCCACACGTTCCCGTGCATATCGTACAGCCCCCAGTCATTGTGTTGTTTTAACCCAACCGGATGGGTTTTTCTCCCGGCATTTCCGCAGTACCATCCCATGGCATCCATATTCGGATCCGAACAGCCTGTATCCGTAATTTCCCCGTTGGGAAATGCCGTTGAGCTGCCTGCCCGGGCAGCATATTCCCACTGAGCTTCCGTGGGCAGGCTGTATTTTTTCTCTTCTTTTTGGTTCAATTGTTTGATGAATGTCTGAACATCGTGCCATGAAACACCCTCCACAGGGCAGTCATCGCCGCACTCCCTGAAATGTGAGGGATTGCTGCTCATGATCCGTTCCCACTGCCTTTGGGTGGTTTCGCAGGTCTGCATATAAAACCCCTTTGAAAGCGTCACCCAATGCTGTTTTTCATCGCTGTCACGATCGGGTTCATTTTCGGGACTGCCCATCCTGAACCGTCCCGGCGGAATCCAGACAAATGTCATCCCGATGGAATTGGTGAATGATTTTTCATCCGGGCGTTTTTCCACGGGGATGCGCGTCTCCTGTCCAACGGGCCTGATGTTCTGTTCCAAGGAGTTTGCCGCAAGACGATTCTTCAGTTCGCTTATCCGCTGTCTGGCTGCCGGCGCGTACTGCCCATTGGGCCAGGCAGACAGGTATGCGTTGAGTGCATCCATACTGTCGGTATTTTTCACATGGTCCCACAGAACGCGCTCTTTATCTTCAGGGATTTGGGGCGGCGACACCGGGTACAGGGTATCGGTAAGGTTGGTTGTAAAGACCGGGCTTTGCCGGTTACCGGTATCATGGTTGACCTGTTTTTGAACCTGGGTCATGACATCAAGAATGGACATTCCGGACTGGGCGATAAAATGCTTCAGGTGTTTTGTATAGATGCTGTTGCGGCCTTCGGGGTTGTCATAGGCCCGGCCATAGGGAGATGCGGCATAACTGATAAGCATCCTGTCAATGGTTTTTAAGGGGGCCAGTCCCTGGTTGCCGGATTTCACAATGCTGACGGGCACGCTGCGGCAGGCATCTAAAAAAAGCAGGTTGAATTTGGCATTGGTTGCCTGCATGGCGGTCTGGATATACCCCACTGCAACGGCTTTATATTCGGCGTGACCCGGGGTGGTCATCTGCTTCATGGCCCCAATGGGCAGAAGATAACTGCGCTCGCTGTACTGCATGCCGTGACCCGAATAGTAGAACAGGGCGATTTCAGCATTTTCCAGACGGTTGACAAAACGGCTGACCGCATCATTCATTGCCGCCTGATCCGCATTGAACACTTCAATAACACGAAATTTCATACCGGCCAACACAGATGCCATATCTTTTGCATCGTTGACAGGAGATGGAAGCTTTCCGAACTGATAATCGGCATTGCCGATCACCAGGGCCTCGCGCCTGCCGGGCTGCGCTGCCGAGACAAGGTGAGACGAAAAGCACAAAAGGATCATAAACAGGGCCGTGATGGTGCGGATCAATGTCATGCCATTTCCTTTCCAATTTATTGTTATTTCCTGACGGCAGACTGATACGTATGTCTCTGCACTTCAGTCATTTCACATGGAATCGAGTATATTTTCAAGGAAAAAAAGCACCTGGTCCACATCCATCCCGCTTGAAAACCGCCACAGGCTTTTATCCAGGTTTTCAAGGGTGGTCCGAAGGCTTTCCCGGGTCTGTCTGCTTTCCAGCCGCAGGGCCATGTCGCGTATCACAGGAAAGACCTCTTTTTTGCCCACACCAAGGATGGACTGCCGCCATGCCGACTCCCGGTCCGGCCCGACACCTTTGGGCGACAGGCCGTTGAGCGCCATGAGCGCCTTGCCGTCCACCATGATTTTCAAATCATACAGGGATTCGCAGACGTGCCGGCCGGATGCGCCGGTATGGCATTGAGGCAGTTTGACATCCCCGTCAATCCGAAACCTGCGCTGAACTGTGCGTGAAATGTCATCATGGTCCATTAAATCCCGAACGTAATTCTCCACTTCAGCCACCCGTACTTTCCGGTTTCGCTCCAGGGTTTCACGGATATGGGCATCACTGCCGCCTGAAGGTTGGGCCCATGATGGTGTAAAGTGCAGGCAAAGGCCGGCACAACAGACAACCATGATCCGGATCAGCGTGAATAACCGGTTTTTCTGCACGGATTTCATTTTTCCTTTCCTCCTTTTGTTTTCCAGGTTTCCTTAACCCTCACAACTCAAATCTCGTAACTTTCATATAACATACATGGCAGAAAAACCTGCCACAACGAAAAACGAAAGTCCTTTAATTCCAGCACATTGGTGAGACTTTCATATAAAACCCACATGTTCTGGCGGACACAATGAAGATAGAAAATGGCATTATGCCGCCCCCCCCCCCCCCGACGGGCAATGGGCCCGGCCCGGAACCGTAGACGGCTCAATTGGCCGGTTCCTATTGCCCGTCGGGGGAGGGGCTCTGCTGAGGTAGACTTGAAGACTACCTTTTCATATAAAAAAAACCTGATCAGTAAAAAAAAGCAAGTTATAAAATCTTTGCCCGCCCCATGACGTTGTCGGCATACCACTGTTTTTTGATCACGATGGTTTTGCCGCCGATCTGGGCTCGAACCACGGGATTCGGATCTTTGCCCCAGTTGGGTCCGGCGTAGTAGTATTCCAGGGCTTTATTCCAGGTGGACATCCTGGTTCTGTTGCCGTATTCCGGATAATCCTGTTTTGCCAATTCAAACACATAGGAAAGATACCAGGTTCCGGCCATAATGGAATCGTAAGGGTCATAGGGATCATGGATGGAAATACCCAGGCCGGCCAGGCGTTTTCCGGCCAACTCGAATGTGGCGTCAATGGTCTGCATCAGGCCTTTTGCAGAGGACTTGGGAGAATGGGCCTTTGGGTTGCCGCCGGATTCCTGGATGATCACGGCTCCGATGATCTCTTGCGGCACATCAAAATGTATTGAGGCGGTGCGGATGATCTCAGCAAAGGGTCTCAGTTTTTTGTAGTACAATTTCTGCGTGTTGTTGTCCGGCAGGGAACCAGGCCTGGTGTTACGATCAATCTCATCGACAATGAGGCATTTCTTTTCAAACACATCTTTGGGCTTTTGTTTTGCCAGTTGTTCATATGCCCAGGCCAGGGTGTTTCTTTCTTCGGCAGTGGGGGCCGGCGGCGGATATTTTGTAATGAGCGGTCCAAAAGCATCGGCAAGTTTACCGGAATGGGCAATGCCGCTGAACAGGAGTATGATCACGGCCGCGGCAGTTGACACAAGAGATATTTTTGTCATGACGGTGTTCCTTTCTGAACTTATCGCCCTGCGGGCGGACTTTTTTCAAGGCATTGATTTAATAATCAATAAAATGGAAATTCCTATACTATCAAGTTTATGTGCGCTTTTGCCTGATTTTGAAGTGTCATTGGTGAATGATCCTGAAATCCACACCGATTCCGGCTTTATTCAAATGATCCACGATTCGGATCAGATCGCCGGCCATGATGGATTTTCCCGGATCCTTTACAATAAGCGTGTTACAGGGATTTCCCTGGGCATCCTTTGATTCATGAAATTTTCCCCGGGTTTTCAATAGGTTCAACTCATTGGGAATCCGGTATGTTGTCCCGCCCTGAAGAATGGAAAGATTTTTATCAACCATACGGATTTGTGCAATGTTTGAAGATACCGCAATTTTCAGAGAATTTCCGGATACGGCATTGACGTTCACCCTCTGCTCTCCGGGATGTGACACACAGATCATGATCACCGCATTGATCAGAAAAAATGAAAGAAACAGCAATGCAAAAATGTCTTTCCCAGGGTCGATTTCATCCACATGGGGATCGTTTGCCGACCATTTCGACTTAATCATGCTGCCCCTCCCCGGCCTGTTGTTGAATCGCCGTCCGGTATCGCCCCAGACACAGGCTGTTCAATTGGCTTTTCAACGCCGCCACACGGCCTTCGCTGAATGTCAGAAACGCCATGATGATGCAGGCCATGAGCGCCGCCACCAGAGAGGATACCAGAGCGGTTGACAATCCGCCGCGCAAAAGGGCCGTGAGAGCGGCGGATGGTTCCAGCCCAGCCTTTCCCACACTCATCAGCAAAGTGGTAAATGCCGTGATCATCCCGAAAAGCGTGCCGATAAATCCAATCAAAACGATGATGTACACGTCCGCTCTGAGATTCCGGCGGATGACGCCCAGGGCCTGATCGTATTGTAACAACACGTTGTTCAAGGTCAGTTCTGCGGAGACATCGCTCAATGTCCAGCCGTCTTCAAGTATTGCGTCAACCCAGGCCGTGCTGCCCAGTAACCGAAAGGCGGCCTGGTGTTTGAGAATCTGTTGATAAATCCGCCAGGCATAGGCTATGAATACAGGAACTGTAACGCCGAGTGCCGTGATAATCTGCAAGGGTGCAAACCAGGGTTTCATTTGGTTTCTCTCCGTTTGTTTTTTTGTTCAATACACTGATGCGTCAAAGGCGATGCCAATCAATAGTCATCGGGGTTGATGGTTATGTTGAGCCGGACGGCCTCGGGATCTGTCGGGTAATATGCGGCAGGCAGAAACAGCTTTTTGCCGTTCATATCAAAATAGATGGGAATGGCAACGCCCATTTCACCGCCGTTTTCCCGGACCGCTTTCCATACATCCATGCGGAGCCGAGCCTCTTTTCGGAAGGTTTCAGCCTGATCCCGGGGCATACCGGCCTGCTGAATATACCACTCAAAAGCGGTGGATACTTTATACATCAGATACCGTTGGGTGGATAAAGAGAGAAGATAGCAGTATTTAAGATTTTCAGGATCACAGGACAACTTTCCGAGACGGACGCTGTTTTTCACGATTGTACGCAACTGCGGATCAAACGCATCAATGCCGATGGTGCTGTATGCGGCATTGACCTGGCTGACAGGTTTCACGGTCTTGTCGGCCATGGCTATCCGGTAATACGTGTTTTTTTCTTTCCCACTTTCAATGGCAAAGGGCCTGCCGCCAAGGATACGCACCGGAAGGTCCGGTTCATCATATTTTCCCACAAGACCCCAGCCCAGACGGCCTTCCGTTTTTTCGGACGGCATGGCCATGCGGTCACGATCCTGATCCATGGCGATAAAGTCGCTCTCCTTCAATTTGACTTCAGCGGGTTCGGCCATCCTGGATTGCGCTTCGGGAAAAGTCAAAGCCGATGCATCGGCAGATGATGGGCTGGCAGCTTCGGAAGGTTCGGCAGGCTGCGCAACCGGCTCGGATGCAACAAAAGCAGGTGCAGCAGTCTGGGGGCTAACAGGCTGAGACGGTTCCGGCACCTGATCCGTTTCAGGTTCCGGGGCCTGGCTTACCGGTTTCTTTGCGGGTTGGGCCGGGGGCGGTTCAGCCGCAGATGTTTCCAGGTTTTGGGACGGCAGAAAGCGGGGACCCTGCAGCGTCGGAATACTGCCTTTTTCCGCCATGTGGCTGAAAACCTGGAGTCCAATGAAAATCAGCCCCATCAGCACGACGAACCCTGAGACTTGTTTTATGAGTTTCATGTTTGTATTCCTCTCTTTTTTTCATCAATTGCCTGAGCTGTTTTGAATCCGGTCAAGCAGGTCACCGGAAAAGACTTTGTCTGCGCCTTTGGGGTGACCCGCAGCAGGAAACATGTTGTGCATACAGGTTAATACTTCGGTTCCGGCGTTTCCGGAAGCCAGCATGAGGCTCTGATAAATTTTTTTGCCTTTCCCGCAGACCCCCATTTCAAATTCTTGCCAGACGGGATCATCCCTCATTTCAAGAATCTGCTGTTTCACAGGTTCGGGAATATCGTTACCCTTTCCGGTCATGCGAATCCGGATGGTGTTCAAATTGTCATGAAACTGTCTGCAGAGTACTTTCAACCGGGCCACTTTGAAATCGATGAAGTCCTGGGATTCCTTCATGTCCTGCTGATATTGCGTCTGGATCTGACTTTTCACACGATTGAATTCATTAATGCCGATATCTCTTCGATCGTAACTGATCTTGTTTTTTTGAAGCTCTTTCAACCGTTCCAGTTCAAACACGTCGACAAAATTACTATACGGTTTCAGCCGATCCAGGTGATAAACTATCTCATTAAAAATTGAACGGCTGAAATTAACGCAGATATCGTTTCCAAGACCCGTGAAATCATCGTCAAATTCCCTGCCGGCCGCATCGAAAATTTGACCCGCCTCTTTTTCAAGCGCCTGTTTGCATGCGTCGTTGTTGCAGTCTTTGATCTGTTGTTTTAAGGTATCAATTTCATCGGCTCCAGCCGGAACAGGAAACGCACCTGCCAGAAAAATCATAATACATATGGCCACAATGATGGATCTCATGATGATTTACTCCTTATTTTTTAGCTTAGCGCCCCGCGGGCAGACTTTTTCCAACACATTGATTTAATAATCAATAAAATGGAAATTCCTATACTATTGAATCATTCGCTAACGCTGAGCTCCTTAAGCATTTGATCCAACTGGTCTTCCCGACCCTCATACTGTCGAAGCACATCGCTCCGGGATTCCACGGCCAGGTCAATCATGCCGGCTTTCTTCATAAAAGAATTGACGCGTTCATCCACCAAGCTTGCTGTTTCGCTCACCATCACCCCCATGCCCTTTTCCCATCTCTCTAAATCCTGGATTTGGTGATTCAATTCGCCCAATGCCCGGATACTGCGCAGCATACCGCTCAAATTATTGCTACCAATAAATGATGCGTAGGACTCGAAAGATGCGGTATAGTTGAGCAGCGTGGCCACGGTCTGGGCCTCCTTGTCTCCAAACCGGTCCAGAATACGACTCAATTTTTCGGTGATGGATTGTCGAATGTCAGCCATCTTCTTCATGCTCTTCAACCGGGTTACCTGAATGGTCATGGCATTGAGTTTTCGCTCATACTCCGTCCAGGCTTGACGGCAGGAAATACTCTGGTTTTGAGCATCCCTTGAGCAGTTTTTCTCCAGGTCCATACGTTCCTTTTTCAAATTTTTGAGGGCATCCTGGCTCATTTTCTTTTTGGCTTCCACAGCGGCCAGATCGCTGGATCGAAGTTCCTGAACCCGGTCCCGTCCAGTGTAGATGCTCTTGTTGAAAGCGCTCACAGTACCCTGGATACGTGGTGCAAATTCCTTAAACAGATTTTTAATTTTTGCCATATAAAACGCATACTCAGCATAAATTCGTTCATACTTCTCCGGAGACAGCTCGTAGGTTGAGCCGATGTATCCTTTTTCCTTCAGTTCCTCCATGGCAGCCTCCAGCTTGACCAGCTGTGATGTGTACCCGGAAAACTGACGATAAAATTCGTTCAGCTCCTCTCCCAGATGTTTTCCGTGGTGCTGAATGCCGTCCATTACCGACCGGGCTTCGGATACAATCCGTTTTTTTGCCAACGCGTTCACCGGTGAGCCAAAAATAATTATGAACATCAAACAGAAGACTGTTCCTGCCGGTATGATATATTTCATGATTTTTATCTCCTTATCGCTTTGGACATTTTTTTTATTTTCTCATCTGCGCGCAGATAGGTTCGTCTTTTAAGAATCGGCAGATACTTTCGATTCGCTCCATGGACTTTGAATCCGTCCCCTGAAGCCCTCTGCTGACAAACCGGCTGAACAATTCATGATCGGCTCCGGTCAAAACGCCGTTTTCTCCGGCTTTGCCTTCAAGATAGAGCCAGGCCGCTCCCATGCAGGTTTCCCGGGTTTCCTGCCGGTTAAAATCCTTGAGCGCAATCACCAGGTGACGTTCGGGAATGTCTTTGTTTTCCTCTTCAATCATTGCCTTCATTTTTGCTCTCCATTTCCCCAGATCCTGATTGTACAAATGGGTGAGAATGGATTCCATTGAAGGCGGGGGCGGTTCCGCTGCCGGAACATACACCTCTTTTGTTGCCGGGGCGCAAGCCGATACAATCATCAGAAAAACAGCTAACAGCGATAATTTTTTCATTTTTGACCTCCTTTTGCTGGTTAATTTTGCCGGGCAAATTTGATGTTGCCATCCGTTGCTGTTGAGATCGTATTGCCATTGCTTTTTTTCACACAGGCATCCATTTTTTTTAAAATTCGGTCTAACTTTTTCAGCACCCCAAATCATTCAGCCTCGAAACACCGTAACACGCTTCAAAACTGGGGTGCTCAGGTATAATACGATTGATGAAAATCCAGCACTTGTGGCATTTTTTGAAAGCCCGGCAGGTGCTGATTTTTTGCACCTGCTTATCCATGAACTTTATCTTTACCTGGAATTCACAAAGGAGGGATGTGGCAGTAGCCATAATATTTGCAATCTCTCAAAGATATGTAAACTATGGAGCACGATTATATTTATGGCATTTTATGATTGACATAATTAATTTTTTATTGAATATTATTAAGTATAATTTTAATTTTATTCAATTGGAGTTTTTCAATGGCCCGTAAACAGTTGCCGATCCTATGCCCCAGCTGCAAAGGGTTGCTCAAGGTCAAAAATCTTACCTGCGATTCGTGCGAAACATCGGTAATAGGCAATTTTGGCCTGCCGGTCCTGGCTCGACTGCCCGAGGAAGACCAGGAGTTCATCATACGGTTAATCGAGGCGAGTGGCAGTTTAAAGGAACTTGCCGGCGCCTATGGCATATCTTATCCAACCATACGAAACCGCCTCGACTCCCTGATCAATACGATCACACAATTGAAAAAAATCCCTGACGGAAAGGATGGTGAAAATGAATGATTTTTCAAAAAATTCGGAAAGGCAAAAAGGCGGCGCAATAAGCCAGTGGCTGTTTAACCCGTTTTATTATATTGCAGGGGGAAAGGCCTTGATGATCGGATCAGCTGCAATGCTGCTCACCGGGCTTGCTGCGAATCTTGGCAGCTCCAGGTTCAATGGACTTCTCGATTTTCATCTCGGGCTTCCGATCCAACCCTGGTGGATCAACATATCTGAAATATTGATTTCCTGGCTTATTTTCTGCTGCCTGCTGCTCATTTCCGGGAAAATCGTTTCAAAAAGCCGGATCAGACCCATTGACGTATTTGGCACCCAGGCATTGGCACGGCTCCCTTATCTTTTTGCCTCGTTGATCGCGTTCATTCCGGCCATCCCCCGGTTCGCTCAAAAGCTGGTGTCAGACCCAACGGCTTTGCAGCACTTTTCTCCTGATACGATACTTTATATTCTCTCGATCATTTTCGTTCTTCTGATGGCGGCGTGGATGGTTGCGCTCATGTACCGGGCATTTTCAGTCAGTTGTAATGTAGTGGGAAAGGCCGCCATATCGGTTTTCATCGCATCTCTGCTTGTGGGAGAAATTCTTTCCCTCACTGTTTTACATTACGGAAGCCAGTCTCTTCATGCCCAAACACTGGATACTTCGACCCGTGGAGGGGAACTGGTCACACTTCTTTCAAAAGGGGAATATGCCGGCGTTGAAAAGATGTTTGATGAAAAAATGGCAGCAGCTCTGCCTGCTGAAAAGCTCGAAGAAGTATGGCAATCATTGATCACCCAAGTCGGCCCGTTCAGGATGCAGGGCACCATTCGAAAAGCAAAAATTATGGGATATGATGTCGTCTATGTGTCCTGTCAATTCAAACGGGCAACCCTTGATTGTCAGGTCACATTTGACGGCGAGGGGCAGGTTTCCGGCCTGTATTTTATTCCCGCGTCCGGCAACTGATGCCAATGTGGAGTAAAAAAAAACCTATGTCCCAAAAAGAATCATCGTCAAAGCCCGGTTGAGGGGATTGACGTGGGCATCGGCCCTGTCCGCATGGATGAGCTGGGACAGGATCAAACGCCGTTCCTTAACCAGACTGCGGGCATTGATCAGGGCCTGCTCCCGAATGGCGAATGGCCTCTTCGGCCCGGACCACGGCAATTTCATTTCGTCGGTGATCCCGGGAACGGGCTGCATCAGGTCTACGGCTTGCCGGGCCAGTCCGGAGCCGTACATGACAGACCGCGCCACATTCTGAATGGAGCGCTCGATACAGTTGCCCTGGTTGATCACCGGCAGCACATGGATCTGGGGCAGGGCCTTGTTGACCTCTTAAATGTCCCGATATCTATGGTTATTGACAGAGGGGTGAAGTTTTATCCGGCACATAACGTAAATAACCGATGCAAATGGAGCGCAGCGAAATTTACATCCGAGTTAATTTGCCTTGTTTGGCATATTTATACTTTCGTTGAAAGCATGCCCGCCAAGTTTCTTAAATCATCAGGCAAAAAATTTTCTGTGTAAAGTAGAATACCTTGCTGCATTAACTGTTACCCTTCTGTGCAGGCGATCCTCATCGTGTCGAGATCTTTGCTCAAATAAAGAGCGCATCGACTGAAGAAATCATACCCGATCACTCCCATTGGCTTGAACTGCTCTGGCAAAGGCATTCGAATCAATTGCAGGGCAATCATCTCTTCTCCGCAATCGACATGACCACTCACCGCTTCACAACGTCCACCAGGCAGATTGATCGTGCAAGGAGTAATCAAATCTTTATCAATATTTAAGGAAGACTTTACGATCGATATACTGGCTGCGCAATCCAATACAAAAGGCCATTCCTTGTTACCGATATGCGCTGATATGACGAGTCCTTCGTCCGCGCGCGTGAATTGAAGATCCTGCGCCGAGTGGTGGAGCATGTCAAAGGCAATTGGAGCATCGCTCATTAAAATCCGCTTCCGTGGAAAATCGATGACGAGCTCTTTTTGTTGAAGCACATCAAGCCCAATGACGGGCAATTGGAATTCGGACTTTCCCAGACCCCAGTCAGACAAATATTGCCCGATGACATTGCGAAATATCATTCCATTCATCTGCAGCAGAATCTTCCAGCCATCTTTCTCTTTTTTCCATACCATCGTAAAAACATGTTTAGATTTGTTATACTTTCCATCTTTCAACCACATCTCCACCTTTTCTTCACTTGTCACACTCAGACCATGCATCAGCATTCAGTTGGTTTAATGCAGAGACTATCTGATTGAACTGATCTTTTACTTCTTTTGTAATCGTTTTATGTAATATATGGATGAAACTTTTTCATACAGTCAGGACAGATTGAATGTGAAAATTGGGCATCTGTCTTTTCGCTTATATAACCTTCTATTTTCACCCAACCCTCTTGTTTTTCAGGATCGGCTCCCTCAAGTCTAATTTTTTTGCAGTAAGAACATATTGGCAAAATACCTTCCAGCTTTTTTATATGTGAAAGAGCTTGCTCCAGTTCATTGATTTTGTTTTTGAGCATTTTCTCATGGTTATCAAGAGAAACAATCATAGCGTTAAATGCTTCAGAAAAATCCCCCATAAAGTCGACTTGTTGGCTAAAATCACCTTTTGCCACTTGGTTTGCTTGCCAAGTCAGATGAAGTAAACGCGAATGCAATTCTTTAAAAGGAGATCCGAAAAAGTTTTTTGGCGAGATTTTTATATCGGCTAATTCTCCATTTGATAATGGAATGATGAAATTATGAACCTCCTGCATAAATTTGATAAGTTGATTCAACATGCTCGCAAAAACTCGTTCACGCTCATCTATAATTTCACCCAGATCGATTGGTTCAGATATATTGCCTTGCAAGAGAATGTTGAGCGTTTCTGAAAATTTATCTATCATTCCGAATCTTCCTCCAGTCGAACATCAAAACGGCAAAGCCTACCGCCACTCGCCCAACAGTCAATCTCTTTTGCTTTAAAAGGTTTTCCGGTATAAGCCTCCATAATGCCGGCAATAAATCCCTCATCATATTGGCAGATCACCTCATCAGTGGGCGGCAGGCCGGAACAATCAAGATCTTCGGCAACTGTCAGAATAAACCTCATATTCTCAAAATTAGCTTTTTCAATTCTAAGAATCCCTATGGCTTGCTCCCTGAGAACGCTTTGTAACTGAGATACAAATTCATTAAAATCAAGTTCTCTGTTTAGCATATTTTCACAGAATTGCTTCCCGGCAAGCCTGCCTGCCTTGATTATGATATCATTTGCTTTATTCACGCCCAACTCGGTTATCATCACATCTCGAAAAGTATATTGGAGCAAGCGATAAGCCAAAACCGGAACGGATAACCCAAGATTTGGCCTCCCTTTTTCAAGATCACCCAAGTCATCCCATACAAATTTATTTTTATGGCGCTCTTCTTTAAACATGGTTCAATCCTCCCGGGGCTAAAAAAAATCGAGTAGCCAGGGGATGTTGCCATCCCCCAGCCCTCTAAGGACCGTGCGTGCGCCTTTCAACGCACACGGCTCAAGCATTCATAAGGCAAGCCCTTTCGGGGCCACCCGGTTGTGATGTCTTATGCCTGTTGATCTGCGTAGTGCATAAGCACGACGTGCTCTCCGCTAAAGCCATTGTGTTCCAATTTGCCTGTAGGCTGGCACCTCTGCCGTTTCATTGCAATGTCTCTCGATTTCAGTTGGAAGTGGCACATTTTTTGGTATTTCAAAAAAAGATGCAAAACGAAACCCATTTGAGGGTATTGGAAAACCTGCGCCGTTAAAACATGCCCTTTCCGGCTATTGGTCCAGGCGAATAACCGATGAACATAGATTAATTTATAAAGTCTCAGAAGATGCCATTGAAATTGCTCAACTCAGATACCACTACTGAAACATTTCTATCTCTTTAGCCCCAAAACACAAAATTCAGTGGCGGGCGATAGCCCGTCCACTGCAATGACTGGTTCAAGTAAGCCGCTGCGCGGCAGATTCGCGAAGGCTTCCGTTCCATTAGCTCTCCCAGTATACTCGCTTTTTTATTTTAAAATTTTATAAATTCAGACACTTCCTGTAATTTAAAGGGGTAGTTTCTTTTAACCCCAATATAAGGAGAAGTGTCAAAATGAAAGATTATTATGAACAATCCGTGAGAGCCCTCAAGCTTGCCGGCTTGAGCAAAAGTACCCAGGAGAGCTATACCCGTTCTGTTCGTCAAATTGTAGATTTCTACAACAAAACCCCTGATCTCATCACAGAGTTTGAGCTTGAAGATTATTTTCTTCACAGGCAAGAAAAGGATCAGTGGTCTGCGGCCACCATGCGTATTGCCTATTGCGGCATCAGGTTCTTTTTTCAAAATGTGCTCAAGCGGGAATGGCATGTTTTCACCTACATGAATGCCAAAAGGGAAAAAAGCCTTCCCTGTGTTTTGAGCCAAAAAGAGGTCTTCGATATACTGAGCTGTGTGACCACTTTTCACAACTACGCCTTTCTCTCTACAGTGTATTCCTGCGGTTTTAGGCTTTCCGAGGGGCTTGCACTACAGGTATCGGACATCGACAAAGATCGCATGATGATCCATGTGCACAGAGGGAAGGGGGCAAAGGACCGGTTTGTCCCCCTGCCTCAAAGCACCCTTGAGCTGCTGCGACGGTATTGGATCACCCATAGAAACCCCAAACTGATATTTCCAGCCATGGGCAGAGGCGGTAATCAAGCTCCGGTTTCAGAGAAGCCGATGTCCATTGAAGGCGTGCAAGGTGCCTTTCGCCAGGCAAAGATTGCCGCTGGTATCACCAAGCGGCGCGTTTCCATCCACACCTTGCGCCACTCCTATGCCACGCATCTGCTGGAAGCCGGGACCAACCCCCGATTGATTCAACGTTACATGGGCCACAGTCAGCTGGAAACCACCATGGTCTATTTCCATTTCACCAACAAAGGCACCGGGGATGCTTATGAGATCATAGACAAAACCATGAGGGGATTCGACCGTGTACTCAATTAATGAAATATTCCGAACCTTCGGACCGGAGTATATGGCATCCTTCGGGGAGTCCATGCCCGGTGATCATAAAAAGGTGATTAAAGCCATCATGGAATGTCGGACAGAAGCTTGTGGGCTGGTTATTTATGAATGCACCGAGTGTCATGCTCAGCACATCTCGTTCAGATCCTGCGGCAACCGCCATTGCCCGGCATGCCAAAATCATAAAATCAAACAATGGGTGGAAGGGCGGATGAATCGGCAATTGCCGGGTCACCACTTTATGATCACCTTCACAGTGCCCGAACAATTGCGGCAATTCATCCGCAGCAACCAGCGAGCCGCATATGCAGCCCTGTTTGCGGCATCTTCACAAACCCTGAAAGCGCTTACGCCCGATCCCAAATATATCGGAGGTGATCTCCCCGGTTTCTTTGGCGTGCTCCACACCTGGGGCCGTCAGTTGCAGTACCACCCTCATATCCATTACATTGTTCCTGGTGGCGCAATCTCAAAGGAAGATGGTAGTTGGCATCCTTCCAGGATTGATTTTTACCTGCCGGTGAGGGCCATGTCAAAGATATTCCGGGCAAAGTTCTGTGAAGAGATGAAAAAAGCAGGTCTTTTGCCTCAGATACCTGCCGCCGTCTGGGAAATGGACTGGAATGTGAACTGTCAGGCTGTGGGCAACAGCGAAAACAGCATCAAATACCTGGCGCCTTATGTTTTCAAGGTGGCCATCTCCGACCATCGCATCGTCAAGGTTGAGGGTCGGGATGTCTTTTTCAAGTACAAAAAGACCGGTAGTGAGCGCTGGCGCACCATGAAACTTGAGGCCATGGAGTTCCTCAGACGTTTTCTTCAACATGTGCTGCCCACTGGATTTATGAAGGTGAGGTATTATGGCTTTTTGAGCCCTTCATCTTCCATTGACCTGGATCACATCCGACAGCTCATTGAGTCAGCCTGTGGGATAAAGGCTGCGGAAGTATCGCCTGAGCCTGAGACAGCGTTGCACTCACTTACCTGTCCGGCGTGTGGTGGAAAGCTCAAATATTCCCATTCGGTGCTGCCGCATCAGATGATCCCCGGGGATACCGGGTAATATTTAGAGCACCAGTTGTTCAAAAATGGTTGTTTTTGAATTCCGTGTGAACGGGAAAGGATCTCTGCGCTTACGCTTCCAGTGGATGAGCGTTTTTATCTACAAATTGTCAAAGAGCAGGCTGAAGCAGCACGATTTCAAAGCAATTATTTAAATCCATCCTCCTTCCCACCGGAGGTTATCCCACTTCGGTGGGATCTCCCTCCTGAATTATTCAAAGCAAAACCCTTATGGCAAAAAAAATGAACTTGGCTTCGGTGCCGGGCTTCTTGAACAAAGGATTGAGATCGACCCCCATCAAGTGTGATTTGAACTTGTGATTTGTCGTATGGGGGTCGACACAATCCTAAAGGTTAAACAGCGTTTAGTTCACTTCTCTCTCTTTATCGGTTCAGAAATTGTCAGAAAGTAAATCATCACACATAAAGTTACAGCCGCTGTTGTTATGAATGCTGTTGTCGCACCGCACTGAAACCAAATCAGTCCTGTCAGCGAACTTGCCAACATAGTGCAAATACTTTGAAGTCCTGAATATGTCCCGATTGCTGTTGCGGTATCTTTTTTGTCGGTGATGATTGAAATCCACGCTTTTGAAATTCCTTCTGTTGCTGAGGCATAGATGCCATACAGAAAAAACAGTCCGAAGAAAAAATAGCGATTTGTATTCACAGACATCCCGAAATACACTGTTGCAAACAGAGCAAGCCCGATAACAAAGATTGTTTTTATTCCGACCCTGTCGGCTATGATGCCGATAGGAAAAGCAGACAGGGCGTAAATAAGATTGTAAAAAATATACACCCCGATTATCATTGTATCATCAAGCCCTGATTCTTTTGCTTTCAGTAAAAGAAAAACATCTGAACTGTTGAACAATGTGAAAACAAGAAGTCCGGTAACAACCTTTTTATAGTCTGCCGGGCTGACGCTCCAATAGTTCAGGAACGAAAAAAAAGGTGGTAATGTTTTCTGCTTCGGTTCATCCGCTTTTTTATCCTTCAAATAAAATGAGGCAGAAATCGCAAACAGTCCGGGAATAAAAGCTATAAAAAAAAGTGTTCTGTAATCTTGCGGATAAAAATACAGGTAAATCAATGCCAGCGACGGTCCGAAAACCGCTCCCAAAGTGTCCATAGAACGATGAAAGCCGAACACCTTGCCTTTTGTTTCCTGCGTTGCTTCGTCAGAGAGCAAAGCGTCTCTCGCCCCTGTCCTGATACCTTTTCCGAAACGGTCAATCGTTCGTGCCAAAAATATCCAAAGCGGATAAATGAAGACTGCCATCATAGGTTTGGATACCGCACTGAAAGCATAACCGATTTGCACAAAAGGAACTCTTCTGCCGGATAAGTCTGACAGTTTTCCGAAATATCCTTTGCTCATTCCTGCTGTGGCTTCGGCTGCACCTTCAAGTATTCCGATTAACACAATTGAAAAGCCGATTGTCTTTAAGTAAATCGGCATAATCGGATACAGCATTTCACTTGCCGTATCCGTCAGCAGACTGACCAGTGATAAAACCCAAACTGTCCGTGTGATATATTTCAAGTTTATGCCTTTGTCTCTCAGTTAGAAGCTCTATTCAAACATTTCTGATTATAATGGATTTGGGGGACCATACCTAACTATCTGAATTTATTATGGCTTATTTTAAATCCTATCCTGAAATTGTAACCAAAAACAGGACAGAAAATCATGTGCAATGACCAAGAAGCCTGAAAAATAGGGAAGGACCAGAAAGCCGAGTTATTGGCCTCCCCCAAATCCGTTATAATCAGTATATATTTACCAAACTAAATTCCACCCCCAATATCTGTTACACTTTTCAACAATGTACTGAACTTTTTCATATAGCACACTATCCATAATTGATCTTAATTTATCGGGCTGAAGAATCATAAAAGCAAATAACTCTGCTCGATCTTCATGAGGAAATGTTTCAGAATAAGAATTAGCAAATCCGGCATTACCACTGCCTATAGGTGAATTTTTTAAAAATCCATTATAAGAATTCGCATAACCGTGACCAAAGCGAGTTTGCCACTCTTTGTCATTAAAAGAATTAGAACGGAATTCTAGTAAATGATATAACTCATGCAAAGCTAAATGCTCCAAATGATCAATGGAAGCGCCAGCATCCAGCATCAAAAGATTGATTGGCGGAACAGGAATTCCACCGATAGGTTTACCTGAGGTCATAACTCCGTCGCAGAGAATGATGTACTTTGGAAGCCCTTCGCCCGATTCATATCCATGGATAAACCCCAATGCGTGGCTAACAATTACTGAAGCGTCATCAGCCTCCGTGAATGACATGCCGCCGCAAAGGTATTTTCCGAGTTTAGCGTCGTTTTCAACATAACCGTAATTTACGCTACCATCCGAGGAAAGTAATTGTAAATCTTCAATATATGTTTCTTTAGAGGCTTGCTTAACAGATACAATTTGCGCAAATGAGAGGTGTGCGTACATCAACAAAATAAAAATAATAACAATTAATTGTGTCATATTGAGTTCCCTTTTGGCTTATTTGGCGTTCATAAAGCGGGAAACCTGCAATTCATCTGCCTCTTCTCATTTTTTTTGTTTTTTTGACAAAAATTGAGGAGTAAGGCACTAACTGGAAACCGAGGTCACAGGTTTTTAAACCCCAAAAGCTCAAATAAAAAGTAAAGGCGCTAACATCAAATACGCCCAAATAATACGTATAATAGAAAAGAGAAGGTTTGTTGACAGGCACTTTCTGGGGGTCAACGGGTATTTTGACTTTTCATTGAAAACCTTTTTCCAATATCGTTTTAAATTCTTTTAAAGTTATTTTTTCAATACTTTTTGGCTGTTCAGGAATTTTACCATCAACAGCTCTGGTACTTAGGTCAAGAAATACGTTTGATCTACCTTTGTCATTCTTTATCTGTTCTTCGGAAGCAATAACTACATATACAGGATTTTCTGAATAGTTTTCAAGAGGGATCTGGCCTGTTCTCTCTTTGTATTCATTAACTAAATCATTAATGATGAGTATATGGTCGAGTCTAATTTTATCAAAATCCTCTTGCATGGATTTTGAAGTACCGCCTTCGAAATCAGAGAACGAGACATGGAAAAAAGAAAAAAATAACAGGATTAGTATCAAACTATTTTTTTCATGTATCCGTATCTTTTTCAAAAAAAGTCGAGTGTCCAGGGGATGTTGCCATCCCACAGCCCTCTAAGAACCCTGCGTGCGCCTTTCAACGCACACGGCTCAAGCATTCATAAGGCAAGCCCTTTCGGGGCCACCCGGTTGTGAGATGGCCAACACCTTGGCATCAAAAGAATGGGTCAACAGCCATTGCAATACCTTGACTTTTCCCCATCGACTTTCTTTCACAGCCTTTGCGATACGCACCTGCAGTCTTCTAACTTCTTCACCGATGGTTTCCCAATTGATGGATTTCCAGCAGTTTAGTCCGTCCAAAGGTGCACCAGTTGCCCAAGCGACCACCGTCATTTGCTTTCCCCTGTTTGAAGATTCTACAAATTATCTCGCAATTGAACACCCGTCGGAAGTCTGCTCCCTTTCGGGCCGGATAATGTGGGCAACATTGTACCACCAATCCGTATCCACGTCATTACAACGAGGCATTCGCTTTCTCCGACATCCTCTACCCGCAGCCCCATGGGCTCACCTTGCGGTTCGCTTTCCCCGATGGGAGGGCTACGGGCTTACCATGTTCCACGTAAGTACCCGGACAGGTTAGGTTCCGCCCTTGCGCCGGTGGCACGACATCTGCGACGATGGAGTTAAAAGCCCCCGTTCCTGGCCACCTACCTTTTGGTCCAAGCCTGTCAGCATCTTAGGTTTGTTCTCATAACGACGCTGCAGCGTTCACATATGTTAACCATACTGTCCAAATTATAGCTCCCTTACCGCATGATGCTTGCAGAGTTGAGTTCCCCTCACGGTTCCCTCTCCCGGAGAAAAGTCCTCCGCGGGCTTCATTGTCCCGAGAGCTTCACACCCCCGGATTACTCCGGACGCATGTCCCGGTAAAATACCTGTTGCAGAGAACAGAGTTTTGTGATGGTTGATATTAACTTCCAAAACAGCTACTTACGCGACTTCATGTCGCACCTTCAAAAAAAAATACTTAAGTTAAGCAGCTACCACACAGCCCCAAAAACCTCCGAAGGTTGATGCCCGCTTCAACTTAATTGTTATCCTTTATCTTTCCATGGATTCAATATTGTAATATTCGTTGCGGCAAAATCTTTTTCATTTCTTGTTACGACAATTAAATTGTGTGTTTGAGCCACTGCTGCTATCAAACTGTCAACGGATGCGACAGGAGTACCGTTATTCTCTGCTTTTCCCTGAATACTCCCCCAACTTTCTGCAACGGCCAAATCAACGGGGTAGATTCTTGCTTCGTAATTTTCCAATAATGTATTAAGCCAGTTTGTAAGCCGATATTTCTTTTTTGAGTCAGGAAGTTTGGTAATACCTTTACGTATTTCTCCGATGGTTATGACAGATAAAAAAAGTCTTTCATTCGGTGTATGCTTTATCCAATTTATGACGTTTCCATTTGGAGTTGTCTTGACCAATTCTGATATCACACAAGTATCTAATAAATAATTCAAAATTCAACATCCCTCGGATAATCTTTTTGTCTTTCAAACTCAAAACCATCATCCATTTTGGGACAACTTAAAAGAAACTCTTTAAATGTCGGTTTTTTTGTGGTGATTTTTTGATATTCTTTAACGGATAGGATGACTACAGCGTCCTGACCTCTACGTGTTACATATTGTGGTCCCATTTTCAAAGCATTTTCGACTACCTGACTGAATTTTGCCTTAGCATCTTGTAATTTCCATGATGTATTCATGAAACCTCCTGCTTATTATTTTTAATACTGGTCAGTCTAGTCCAATTGTAGTACTAAGTCAATTTCTTTCTTTGGTTATTGTCGGGTCTTTTTAGGAGGATCGAACGGTAGGAACGCCGGTCATCCGGCGCCCCCCGCACAGACCCGGACGATTGAGTAGAAATGCCAGTCGCCTGACATAACCCTCGTTAGAACCCATCGTGCCCTATTAAGGCAATAGGCTCACGGCCTATCCTTTTAAGTGCCGTCATTTCATCAGAAAAGTTTGTCTTTACTGATTCCATCGATTCCAGTAGCTGCCCTCCCTGACAGTTCATGGAACCATTGCCGTAGATTACGCTCACTGAAAGCATCTCTTCCTGCATGCCACGGCCTGATGACTCCGGTGGACCTCCACACCCTCGCCAATAACGGATGCTTCTGTGTTGCCTCCGGCGACCGCTAAAACCATCGGCGTCCACAAGTTGCTCTTTCGAAGCTGTACCAGCACTTCAGGGAACACGGTTTCCCCTACGGCCTACAGGATTCTTAAGCCTACGCTTAACCCATCTTGTTCGATACCCTTTTCATTGTTCTTTCAGTTGGGTGAGACCATCCGCGCTTGTATCCCGGTCTCCCGGGCGCAGCTCGTTTCCAGCCGAGTTTCCTCGACGTCCAAAACTTACAATAGCCGGTGTATCTCCGCCATGGGTCCAAGGCTCGATACGGATGGGTGGCTAACCCTTACTGAAACCCATTACTGGATTTCAACCGACAGGGACTTTCACCCTGCAAGATGCGCCGAGCTTTCCTCGGCGCGATAACGCCTGTTTAACCCGCTTTCTCCAAAGCGTAGCGGCGGGGAAAGTCGGGTTTAAACTTTTGTTCGGTGGTTTTATTCGTTAACCCGTTTGCCAATAATAGACAAACTGTATTCTTTTCCATCCATTTCAGCTACATATGGAAGTTCTCCCCATTCTTCAAATTCAAAAGATTTGAATAGTCTAATGCTTGGAATATTGTGCGAAAAGATAAAACAAACTACATTCTTTATGGCAAGCTTCTCTGTTGCTCTTAAGGATTCTGCTAAAAGTAAACGACCTAATCCTTTTCCCCTGTGTTCTGGTGAGATATAGATACTGATTTCTGCAGTATGGTCATAGGCCGGTCGACCATAAAATGATTGAAAGCTTACCCAACCAACGACTTTACCATTGTCTTCATGAACTAACAAAGGTCTTTTCTGAGGATCGTGTTGCCTAAACCATTCTAATTTTGATTCAACAGATACTTCTGATGTATCTGCTGTTGATTGTCTTGTCGATATAGTGGAGTTATATATGTCGACTATCTCTTTTAAATCTTTCTCTGTAGCATTTCTCATTTTTATCTCTAAACTCTTTCTCTTTCTTCACCGAACGATTTAATCAGCGGCGCGGCTTTTTTGCGTCCGCTGAATTTATTGGTTATGGCTTTATCTGGTATTTTTTAAATTTAAGCTGTTAATAATTGGTTCACACCTTTCAGGATCATCCCATGTAAGGGTGTTTAGAAATATGCATTTCCCGTCCGTGTATGCCGAAACAAGGAAAGTTGTCATGGATACGTTTTTATTCCAAAGCCATTTAAAATCGGTTCGATATGCTCTTGTACCGCCCTGAAGCGTTATTTCTTTATTGGAAGTAATTTTGAAATCCGAGCCATGCTTTTTCAAACGTTCAAGATAAACTTTTGGCCCGAATTCTTCTATTGGTATATTTTTGGGGATATCAACAATTGAGGCGGATATCACAACATTACCTGGACCTTTCATCTTCACTATCTGACCGGGAGTGTCTATTTCGGCTTTTTCACTTCCCATGGGGTACTTAAATTGAAAAGCAGGTGATGCCGTGCGTTGAAAAGTGTAGTCTTTAGCGATTCCTTCACTTTCTGAAGACCATATATAGGCAGTTGCTTTGGCAACTTCATCTATGATCCTGTTGATTTAGTGCCATCTCCAAAACAAAAAAGTGAAGGCGATTTTTATGAAAATAGCTCGAAAAAAGTTACATTTCGATTCCCAAATCCTAACACGAACCATATGTATCCGTTTTAAAGCCCTATTTCAATTTTTTGAGGGGTTCCACCCCCATCAACACCCATTTGTTTGCACTTTAGGCTGTTTTTGGGCGCAACTATCCGCCGCTTGCTTTAAATAACGTTTTGTGTTGCATGCAATTGCTGCAAATATTATTTGCAGCCTCGATCGTTTTTCTGTTCGATGTCGTGATTTTCGAGCACCGTGTTTATTGGCCACCTCATTGACCAAACTTTCAGCACCTGCACGTACACCACATTCTTTTCGGTATTCAGTGTCTTTCATATATTTATGATGGCGTTGAGCACCGGCGTATTGCGCTTCACCAATTGTCAATGTCGAAATTGTGGCCCCATGCTTTACAGGACAACGATTTTGAAGAGGGCATTCTTTACACGTATTGTTATCAAAGTGAACTAACCATTGTCCGGTTTTCTCACTTTTTATCTGATCTAAAGGGCTCTCATTATTAGGGCACGATAAAACGATTAATTCTTTGGTAGTATCTTCGAACTTTACCTTAAAATCAGCAACATCCAGTGGCCGATCTTTTTCAGCAAATCCTTCTATACTTTGCGAACGTCCGGCAGATGGGCCTTCCAGCTCTATTCCTTTTTCCGCTGCGTTCAGAATAGATTCTCCATTTACAAACCCTGCATCTCCGTATAAAATCTCGGGCTTGCATTCATTTTCCTCTAAACGGTTTTCAATTTTATCGATTTCGACTGCATCTGCATGCCCAGCTGCCTCCAAGGCAACATCAGTTATATATTGAATATCATTATCAGGATCACAAGTTTCAGTAAGAAATCCTTTATGTCCAGTGACTACCTGATTTCTCTTCCTTGTATATTGAGCGTCTGTATTGTGAGGCGTTGAAACAATTTGTTTGCCCTTACCGTCAGGGGTTTTTATTTCTATTTTCACTGAGCCATCAGGGTCTATCGTTTTTTCTATTATATTACACTGCTGATCGAAAACTTGCATCAATATCTCGAATGATTTATAGTGCTTTACCTGATGATGATTTTCAAAAGCGCTTTTGAGGTGATACATATCATCAGCCATTTCTTGAATTTTTCGACTCGTCTTTTCTTTATCTTTTTCCGTTAAATCAAAACCATCGTTAAGATAGTCACGAGAAAGATCTTCCAGAATATCAGCATAAAGACCTGGTTTTTGTTTCCGGAGATTTTGAAGGAAAACTCGATTGGTTTCTTTGAAGAGTCCATATCGAGATAATTTTGCAAGCCAGCCATGCATAAAAAATGAATCGACTCTCTGTTGCCTCGTTGAAACATTGCATTCTAAGATAAATATGCCAGTCAGTCTTTTGAATAATTCATAGGCAACGTCATCTTCTGCTATTTTATTGTAAAAGTTGAACAGCGTTGTATGATCTATTTTGGCCATATCACATGGTGTTTGAGTTGCATTCCACCAGTCAAGCCTTCTTTGCAAATGGAATTCAACCTCTCTCCAAGTTAGTCGTTCCATATTCATAAAAATTAAGAGAGAAACTTGTAGTTTGATTGATTTGTTCGGGGCACCCCAATTCTCGCAATATAAATGCTTAAATTGCTTCTCGTCAATTTGAGGATAAACCTTATCTCTGTAAATATGAGACCAGTCATCATGAGGTAAAATTCCTGGAAACATCAGTAAAGGGTCAAAAAGACTTAATTGGGGACTTGTTTGCTGAAACATATATACTCCGGCCAAAGTCAATCATTAATATACAATATCAAACACTTATACATATAATCTTCTTAGGGGAAAGTCAAGCAGAATATGAACTATTTTAAATATTTTCAGTGTGTTACGCTGCTTTTTTTGATTGATATAATATCGCGCTTAAATCAACAGACTCATCTATCAGCATATTAAGGCGGGTTTGGTCCTTTTTATTTTGCGGTAAAGCGTCTGTCAACATCAGCAATATCAAGAGGCGTGAATAAATACTGTTTTGCAAAGTCTAATGTACTCATTTCCGATGCATTTCGAATAATCGCCGAAAGGAGAAATGAAACCCCATTGCAATATTCAAATTTTTCTCCTGGAATGCCGGACATGGGTAGGTCAAGAACATATTTAACCCAGTCACTGCTATTTCGCATATCATACAAGCCCTGCCATTGATGAAGATAAGTATCTTTGCAATTCAAACCCGATGCCATCATCAATAAATTTTCAATGGTCATTGATTTTTTACGGTTATCTGAGTTGTCAAACGTCTTGTCCTGGAAAAAGTCGATGACGGGCTGGTCTACATTTGCAATAAAACCCTTATCTATAGCGATCCCTATCAATGCCGATATGATACTCTTGGTACACGAAGCAATATTATGCTTTTGTCCCTTTGTATATGGCCAAAAGTAAGCATCCAAAACAAGGGACCCATTTCGGACGATCGTTATGTTGTCAATACTGTATTGCTCTTTTTGGATATAATCCATCATGGCGCCGAGCTTACAGGATTGCATGCCTTGCTCCTCCGGTATGGTTTTTTGCCAGCTATTTATCGGGTAGATTGCGGGGGACGCAAAAGCGAATGAATAGAGAAACGATGAAATGAAAAATAGAGGTAAAATATAATATGCAAAGTGTTTCCTATATTCCGGTGATTTCACGCTTTTCTCCTTGTGAGCCATAACGCCACTGCTGTGGGGCGCGGTTTTTTCACGCCCCTACAAGCAGTTTGTTATCCGAAAACATTCAAATATTGACAGAGCATCCCCGAGTGTGTATTGTTACACATTATGGATAGCCGAACAATAATCAAAATTCTCAAACAAAACGGATGGATTAAAGTCGCAACATCTGGTTCTCACACCCAATTTCGGCATCCTGATATAAAGGGGCGCGTAACGGTTCCACATCCAAAAAAGGACATACACATTGGCACATTAAAGAGTATCGAACGCCAATCGGGTATCAAGTTCAATTGAGGTTTTCCTATGTCAAATTATATCGCCATCGTTCACAAAGATTCCAAAAGCGATTTCAGCGTTTCATTTCCTGATTTTCCCGGTTGCATTACCGCTGGGAAAAACATCAATGAAGCAAAGGATATGGCCGAGGAGGCCCTCACCTTTCATATTCAGGGAATGTTCGAAGACGGTGACAAATTGCCATTTCCCTCTAAACTTGAAGAAATCATGAACGATCCCGACTATGCCGATGCCACCGCTTTCCTCGTTGTTACTGCTCCCGAGTCGAAACCCCGAACTGTCCGTGTTAATATCACCCTGCCCGAAATGACGCTTAGGCAGATCGATGCTGCCGCAAAAAAGAGGGGTATGTCACGGTCCTCATTTCTTGTACATGCTGCACATAATGTGATTCAAACCAACCCATCTGAAGCTTCCGTTTGAAATTCATTCCGGGTAACGCATGCATAACCAGCTTTAATCGCGGTGTGTAGTGAGCGCAGCGAACGAAACGGCGCGATTAAAGTCTGAGTTTATGCAATTGTTCAAGTAAGCCGCTACGCGGCAGATTCGCGAAGGCTTCCGCCCTAAGATGTTTTCCAACATACCCGTCTTTCCATTTTAAAGTTTTATAAAATCAGACACTTCCTGTAACCTTAAGGGGTAGTTTCTTTTAACCCCAATATAAGGAGAAGTGTCAAAATGAAAGATTATTATGAACAATCCGTGAGAGCCCTCAAGCTTGCCGACTTGAGCAAAAGTACCCAGGAGAGCTACACCCGTTCTGTTCGTCAAATTGTAGATTTCTACAACAAAACCCCTGATCTCATCACAGAGTTTGAGCTTGAAGATTATTTTCTTCACAGGCAAGAAAAGGATCAGTGGTCTGCGGCCACCATGCGTATTGCCTATTGCGGCATCAGGTTCTTTTTTCAAAATGTGCTCAAGCGGGAATGGCATGTTTTCACCTACATGAATGCCAAAAGGGAAAAAAGCCTTCCCTGTGTTTTGAGCCAAAAAGAGGTCTTCGATATACTGAGCTGTGTGACCACTTTTCACAACTACGCCTTTCTCTCTACAGTGTATTCCTGCGGTTTTAGGCTTTCCGAGGGGCTTGCACTACAGGTATCGGACATCGACAAAGATCGCATGATGATCCATGTGCACAGAGGGAAGGGGGCAAAGGACCGGTTTGTCCCCCTGCCTCAAAGCACCCTTGAGCTGCTGCGACGGTATTGGATCACCCATAGAAACCCCAAACTGATATTTCCCGCCATGGGCAGAGGCGGTAATCAAGCTCCGGTTTCAGAGAAGCCGATGTCCATTGAAGGCGTGCAAGGTGCCTTTCGCCAGGCAAAAATTGCCGCTGGTATCACCAAGCGGCGCGTTTCCATCCACATCTTGCGCCACTCCTATGCCACGCATCTGCTGGAAGCCGGGACCAACCCCCGATTGATTCAACGTTACATGGGCCACAGTCAGCTGGAAACCACCATGGTCTATTTCCATTTCACCAACAAAGGCACCGGGGATGCTTATGAGATCATAGACAAAACCATGAGGGGATTTGACCGTGTACTCAATTAATGAAATTTTTCGAACCTTCGGACCGGAGTATATGGCATCCTTCGGGGAGTCAATGCCCGGTGATCACAAAAAGGTGATTAAAGCCATCATGGAATGTCGGACAGAAGCTTGTGGTCTGGTTGTTTATGAATGCACCGAGTGTCATGCTCAGCACATCTCGTTCAGATCCTGCGGCAACCGCCATTGCCCGGCATGCCAAAATCATAAAATTAAAGAATGGGTGGAAGGGCGGATGAATCGGCAATTGCCGGGTCACCACTTTATGATCACCTTCATAGTGCCCGAACAATTGCGGCAATTCATCCGCAGCAACCAGCGAGCCGCATATGCAGCCCTGTTTGCGGCATCTTCTCAGACCCTGAAAGCGCTTACGCCCGATCCCAAATATATCGGAGGTGATCTCCCCGGTTTCTTTGGTGTGCTCCACACCTGGGGCCGTCAGTTGCAGTACCACCCTCATATCCATTACATTGTTTCTGGCGGCGCAATCTCAAAGGAAGATGGCAGTTGGCATCCTTCCAGGATTGATTTTTACCTGCCGGTGAGGGCCATGTCAAAGATATTCCGGGCAAAGTTCTGTGAAGAGATGAAAAAGGCAGGTTTTTTGCCTCAGGTACCTGCCGCTGTCTGGGAAATGGACTGGAATGTGAACTGTCAGGCTGTGGGCAACAGCGAAAACAGCATCAAATACCTGGCACCTTATGTTTTCAAGGTGGCCATCTCCGACCATCGCATTGTCAAAGTTGAGGATCGGAATGTCTTTTTCAAGTACAAAAAAACCGGTAGTGAGCGCTGGCGCACCATGAAACTTGAAGCCATGGAGTTCCTCAGACGTTTTCTTCAACATGTGCTGCCCACTGGATTTATGAAGGTGAGGTATTATGGCTTTTTGAGCCCTTCATCTTCCATTGACCTGGATCACATCCGACAGCTCATGACGTCAGCCTATGGGATAAAGGCTGCGGAAGTATCTCCTGAGCCTGAGACAGCGTTGCACTCACTTACCTGTCCGGCGTGTGGTGGAAAGCTCAAATATTCCCATTCGGTGCTGCCGCATCAGATGATTCCCGGAGATACCGGGTAACATTCAGAGCACCAGCTGTCCAAAATGGTTGTTTTTTGAATTCCGTTTGAACGGGAAAGGATATCTGCGCTTACGCTTCCAGTGGATGGGCGTTTTTATCTACAAATTGTCAAAGAGCAGGCTGAAACAGCACGATTTTAAAGCAATTATTTAAATCCATCCTCCTTCCCACCGGAGGTTGTCCCACTTCGGTGGGATCTCCTTCCTGAATTATTCAAAGCAAAACCCTTATGGCAAAAAAAATGAACTTGGCTTCGGTGCCGGGCTTCTTGAACAAAGGATTGAGATCGACCCCCATCAAGTGTGATTTGAACTTGTGATTTGTCGTATGGGGGTCGACACAATCCTAAAGGTTATGTGTTTTCAGAATGGTATATCATCATCTGACACAAAAGTTGGTTTAGGATTAGCGCCTTCTGGTAATGGAAGACTATTTACAATGTACAAATTTAAAATATCATCTCTATCCATGAACATAATTTGACTTCGTTTTGAAGCGTCAAGTTTTCCACCTAGGGTCTGGAAAAAAATAAATTGTACTTTTTTTGTTAATTTGGATAAAGGGTGTAATTCCATGAAGGATTAACATCATGCCGCTCAATATTCAATTTTTCTAAATTTTCTTTCGATGCTTTAAGGCCTCTTTCGTATATTTTATCAACTAAAACCGCATTAATTTTTAAGCCTGTTTTTGTCTTTGTGCACAATGTATATTTAAGAACTGTTTCATAATCAATTATAGTGCTCCAACTTTGGTTTTTTAGGGTATGCTTTTTGCTTAAGATTAAAAAGCTTGTAATTTTCGAATATTATTCTAAAAAAAATCAAAGTTGGATGACTATAATGGTGTTCCTCTCCAGTTCTTACTGATCTCGCTAAACAAACGGTGCTCAATGGCATTCCACTTTGACGCCCCAGGGGGATAGTGGCAGACTGTGACATTAAACTTATATTTATTGCACAATATTTCTTGAAGCTTAATTTTCCACATATGGGGTCTGTAGCCATTGCTTCCTCCTGCATCTGCAACAATCAATAAATCTCTTTTATTTCGATATGTTTCAGCACCATCGTTTCTCCACCACCTTTCAATAGATTCAACAGCAAATTCCGGTGTGTCGCCGGATGGTATTGTTTTGCCTTCTTTTCGAAACATTCCAATTGAAACAAAGCCTTTATTTTCTTGTTGATCATAAACTCCGTACAAAGCAGCTATCCCTGAAGCGTACGTCAAGAAATCGTGATCATTTACCAAATCTGCTTCACGTTTATATCTTGTTCCGGAATTTTTAAAATTTCCGATTGGCTCTTTCTTTTTCGTATCCACGCTGACGGCAGGCTCTTTCATTTTAGCGAATTTGGAAATCATTTTATTCTGGTTATAACGGATTTGGGGGAGAGTGTTTAAATCCTCTCATGGATGCCGAACTCAAGAGGTTTTGCAACCAGTTTTCGTGATATCTTGACTTGTTGATCCATTCTGCTGGACACCTCCATCCATCGTGTTTCTTAATGGTTGTTGGATTGCAGGGTGCAAAGTTTTGAATCAATGCCCAGCCTCTAATGCTCAACTCGGCGGCTTCAAGGCTATCGTGGAAGTAAAAAGTTGAGAACAGGTGGCGATCCATTCTCTGCATCAGCCTATCTACCATGTTGCTGGTTCTGTGGCATCCTGGCAAATCGTAAGCCTTCGAATAACATGAAAGGTTTTTTTTCAATTTTTCTATTGGCTTCAATATGACATCCGGCACGTCTTTGATGACCTTTGTCCATTCATAGAGTCTGCGTACGCGTTGGGAAAACGATGCTTTGGTTGCAGCCTCGTAGCAATTCCATATCTTGTTTCCCACGACGTCGAAAAGTTCTTTGTATTTTTTACTTGATCTGTCCCGAACCTTGATGAACACATGCAGAAAACAGCAAATGACAAAAATCCAGGGGAATAAGGACGTCCATGCGTTCATTGTAGCCTTCCAGCCGTCGGTGTTGACCGATTTCGGGCTGTATTCAGGATTCAGGTCCAAGGCTTCCAACCTGAATTTGCCGTAGGCTTTCTTCAAGGCAATTTCACTGGCTTCTTCACTTACGGAAGCTCCCAGTATACATTGTGAGCCGACGGTCGTGGCTATGTAAACCTTTTGTCCCTTGCTCCGGGAATGCTTTTCATCGGCGGCAAGATGTTCCGGCATAAGGTCGGGATCCTTTATTGTGGTTCCTACGATGCTGTTTCTGCCAAGGCTTTGTTCTATTCTGTACCAATACATTTGATCTTTGCTGAACAGATAGCTCAATGCCCAGAAAGGTACGTCAAATTTTTGGAGAAATAGAGCTTTTTCAACATTGTCCGACAATGCCGTATGATAAGGCATCACAAATGAAGGCCTAATTGTGTAAGAAACCCCGTCAATGATGATCCGCCGTGTCGGTATGTTCAATTTTTTTGAAACCCGGATCTCTTTCAACGAATATCCGTTTCCGATTGTGCTGGGGAAAAGCTCCGGAATTTTGTTGATGAAAGCATCCAATTCCTTCCTGAACCTTTTGGGCGCTTTGATTGAATCAAAATATTGCTCTTGATCGAAGGGCAGAACTATCGTACGATTTTCTCGGGGAGTTGGTTTTTGGGCTGAATCTTTGGTCATTCTTTCATCCTTTGGTTAAGAGTTGCTACTTAACCATAAATGAAGGCTTACCTTTTGTCCAATATGAAGACCAACTCAACTCCCCCAAATCCGTTATAACCAGGATATTTCCTATATTACGAACTCCATCTCAGTGCGGCCGGGCTTGTTCAACAACCGGATAAGATCGTGGTTCGCTGCGCTCACACGATCTATCCTTGTTCGTTAGCCCAATTCTTAATCATACAAGGACGCCCCGTTATTTGGCCAATTCATTTTAGTGATTGCTTTTGAAATATGCCAACAATTACCGTCGAATCTACCTTCTCTGGCAAAGAGAACACCAGGAGATTCAATAAATCTTAAGAACTCCGTTTCACCTACCTGGTTCTCATAGATAGGCAAAAGGACAGCATGCAAACTAGTTGATATTTTTACAAAGACTATACAACCCCAAAAGACACCATTCTTTTCGCATAAAAAAAATTTCTTGTCCTTACAAGTTCCAATGAAATCAAACGGCATAATTTCAACTGGCCTTACCAAATTAACATAATGTTCGAAATGTTTTTTTGAGTTCTCAGCAAATTGCTTTTTGTCATTAATGTGCTTGTTCTTATTATAAAATTCACCCAGAGCACCGAATCCGATGTTGATCCCACCAATAGAAAGAGAGTAACGATAACCAAGCATTTCAAATAGTGTAAGATAAGCTGACTTAAGAAGTGAAACCAATGCGCTTAAGCGTAAATCGCTATTAACTTCTATTTGAAAATCATCATGGAAAGTTTGTTCATCTATTCTTTCTGGGGGAACTTTAAGTACGAGAGATGGTGTTTCTTTTTCTGAATCGAATACAAATTTGGAGTAATAGGACGGCACCTCTCCATTAGTGTAATAATAGCCAATAGATTTATCTCGGATACTAATTGTTGGCCTAAATTTTTTTGATAGCTCACTATTAAATATAACTTTATCAGGTGACAGATTGTTGACTTTATACTCTATTTTCAAAAAATCTGATTCGAAATGACTTCCAAAAAAACCATCAACATCTTTCCTTTGAATAGTCCAAGATCGAGCCGTATTTGGGAATACTTTGTTTATTATATGCGCTTCACACAATTCGCATTTCTCATCGATAAGCAACAGTGGACAAAAAAAATGGTTGAACCTTTTACCTGTGACTTCTTCAAAGTCAGAACGCATTGCTTGTAATTTTGCAGATATTTTAGTCTTCATGTGTTTTTGAGGATAACGTTGAACATCTTCGGCTTGTCCGTAGCATGTTTATTGTTGTGAATTTTCTTTAAAGCCCCATTGGGGTACCAAAATGAGGCCGCCAAGAGCTGTTTTCAGGGTTATTAAATTTTATCCTCTATTAACAGCAAGTTTAAAAAAAACTGCTTGGTCCGACCCTACCAACCATTGACACCGAATCAGATGCATTATTTGTCTGTCAAATTTTTAATAAAAGTAAAACTAAGCTCTTGAAGTTTTGTAATTTCTTCTTTGTTGTTTTCCGGGATTGCCCATGCAAGCAGGTACTTGGGACGTGAGCTGGCAACATAGGCAAATCTCGTGTGTTCGCCATCATCAACAGAGCCATCAAGCCATTCAGTCCAGTGCCCTCCTTTGCCTCCCCGTTTGTCTTGAGCTGAAACGAGAAGCGTAGCATCATGTGTTTCACCCTTAACTTGATGTATGGTCGTAATTCGGATGCTGGATGCTTCTTGTCCTCCTGAGATACCGGTCATATAATCCGCAAGTCGTATTTTAGCTTTGCCACGAGGACATTGATATTTAAATGTTATTTCGTTGAGTTCAACCTCTTGTTGCTTTGCTGTTTCAGAAATGATTTCTGGGAAATGCTCCTTGAATTTTTTTGACCAGTTTGACCAGAGCATGTCGTGATCTACCAAGTTAGAATTTTGACTACACGCACTTAACAAAGCAGCAAGAAAAGTACGCCACTGAATTATAGAAGTGATGGTTTCCGGGCAATACTGATTTCTCGAATCTAAAGATTTTTCAGGGAAATATGTTGTTGCGATATACTTTCCCATGTGTTGCAGTGCTATTTTTTGAAGATCCCAATCTCCAATATCCCAAAGCAGGATTGCCTGTGTTGGTAACTCTCCATTTTTAAGAAAATCTTTGTTGATCCCTGCTCGTAATTTTCCGATCAATGTTTTTCCCCGTGCAAGAATCGCTGACTTCTTTATATTCAAACCATTTGTTGTCAAATAATCTGAGAATTGCTGAGGTAGATTACTCAGACTGTCTGGTGAATACGTGAACAGAACACAACTTGGTTGAGAGTCTTCTTTATTCTTTGGACGTCCAACTATGGGTCCCTGATTGCAGAGCGTTCCGCATAAGTCTACAATTGGTTGCGTACTTCTGAAATTCTCATTGAGAGGCATTTCTATAAAACCATTATTATCCGCAAACTCTTTGACTTTATAAGGGAAAACTTTTTTAAACGAATAAATAGCCTGATTCAAATCTCCAATAAAGTGCAAGGTCGATTCTTGTTCCTGCAATTTTTTCAGTATATTCAGTTGTACCCAAGATAGATCCTGGCATTCATCAATGATGATCAACGGAAAACGTTTGGATAGCATGGCTGTGACATCGTTTTTGTTACGGTCAAGAATCCAGTACGTCAAGGATTCAATATCTTGATACGTACAGAACCCTGCCTTCCAGAATTTCAACTTTGTGTCACGGAATCCATCATAAAGTTTCTCTATTGTCAACCATGGCTTATCACTTCTGAATTTTGTAAACGGAGTTGAGTTATAGAGCTTGGTATGTGTAATCCATTGCCTTCCTCCCAGAGGTCGAATGTTAAACAAACCCGTTTCTACATCCAGGTAGTAATTATTCGCGTATATCGGCGTAAATCTTCGCTGCTCAGATGGATATTTTGTCGGGGCTGTAAATGAATTCAACCAGTTAGCCTGATAGCCAGTCTCAATGATCCGCAAGCTTCGATCACCATCTTTCCCAGAAAAATCAGTCCATAAATGAGCAAAGGGGTTTGCAACATAGCCATGAAGCCAACCGTCAATCGTGCCGACAAAATGAGGGAACGCAGCTCCGCTGGCACCAGCAAACTGTGTGATCCGATTTGCAATCTCATCCGCAGCATTGTTGGTAAAAGTAAGGACCGCAATTCCCTTGCCTGAATGCGACCATGACTTAATTTCATGAGCAGCCTTCAAACCGACCGCTTCCGTCTTACCGCTTCCCGGACAGGCACGAAGAAATGTGTTTTCTGTAGTGGGTTGATGAACATACTTCAGCTGCTCAAGAGTTTTTTCGTGAAGTCGACATTTCCTGTGATCACGGCATAAGGAATTTAATGTCTGGGAGAAACAGTCCTCAGCAGATTTTTTTTCCGGTTTATTGCAGACGTTGGCTGCAATGGTATGGAAAAGTTCTTCATGACTTCCCATCATTTACTCCCGCATGCCCATAGCACAGCGTCTTTGATATACTCCGGAATGGCAAATTGTTCAGATGGACAACTTAGTTTCATCGCCAATCTCTGAGCAAATTCGCCTTTTCCAATTCTTTTCAAAAGGTCGAATGCTACTTCTTTTTTATCGTCATCGGTTATAGTTGAAGCAGACCAGTCAGTTGTATTATGTTTTTCATAAGTTGGACGAACTGTTTCTCGGCTACTTCCAGAAGAGGGAGGGAGTAATTCGAGGAAGACCTGTATCATAGCGTTCAAATTTCCTTTTTCCATTGCCAAGTCGTATTCGAACGTTTTGAGATTGGTAAACAATCGGCTGTTCGGTGATTTTTTGGCTTTGTCAATTAGAGGTAAAGCATAATTTTTCCCTATAGCAGGGTTGTTCTTCGTCGGTTTCTCTGTTGTCTCAGGATCATTATCGGTGATCCCGGCACATCTGAATGGCAATGAATCAAAATCTTCATCCGTGAGGTCACAGAAAAGTTGCATGAAATGCTTGAAGTAAATTCCGTTTAAATTGATCACTGAGACGCCGCATTCCGAAAGCGTTTCAGGGAGTTTGTCTTTCGGTTCGGCAATATTATGGTCAACAAGCACACGTTTTGCCAACTCTGGGAGCAACAAAGCCTCAGCAATACCTTCCACCATGATTACACCTTTTGCGAATAAGAGTGTCGATTTGGTTACGTCAAGCCACCTGGAAATAAAGTCTTTACTTTCTTTGCTCAAACCACAATCGGCAAGTGCGGTGCCTTTGACCTTCCGAGATGAATCGAAGGCCAGATGCACTGTGGTATCCAACGACACAGAAGATGCCAAAACGGGAGAATGAGTTGTAACTATAACCTGAATGCCGGTCTCCTTTGCTTTCTTTTCAAGAAACCTTAAAAATCGAATCTGAAGCTGCGGATGCAAATGGGCTTCAGGCTCCTCAATCAGAAGAATGCGCAGGTTGTCTTTTTGTCCCTCTTCGCTCGTTAGTTCAGCAAGAACTGTCGCCATATAAATGAAATTGTTGTAGCCAAGGCTGTTTTGCCCAAGATCTCTATATAATTCCTGATCTATATTCGAATCCACCTCTGGATAAAAGAGAATCCGCAGGCTTTCCACAACGCGGTTAAAATTAGTCTCGGAGAATTGAATCAGCGCATCCTGTCCAAATACCGAACCAAGGGAATCTTTCAATCGATCTCTGATGAGACCCTGCGCATCTGCAATTGGGCCCTCTTTTGCCAAGTCTTTATTGAATATATTGACCTTGTTTTCCAGGTCATGGGGTTTACCAGATTCTTTAGCTGTTTTTAATGCTTGGCGATTGAGATTCTTTAGAAGTCTTGCAAGCCTCGAGCCTTTTCCTTCCCGCAATTTTGCCTCCGCATCACGCAAAGGAGGAAGGTAGATGCAGTTAATTGTATCGAGTAACTCCCACTCAAAAATGCTGTTTCTTGATGCGCCTCCCCATATTGTCCGTCTATATTTTCCGCGTCTATTCTCTTTGTTCTCTGCATGTAAAGTGAGGCTGGCAGATCTATCTCCTTCGGTCCATGGCAAAAAGGCAACACGCTCTTCATCACTGAGGTCAGAGAATACTGCCCGGATTCGAAATGATTCGTTGGGTTTGGCATTCTTTTCGAAAGGTTTGTGGAAATGTGATTCAACAATCCCACTTCGACCATATTCATCTTCAAGTAGAAGCAGACGGATAGCATCAATAATACCGCTTTTCCCAACCGCATTCTCTCCAATTAGAACGTTGAGGCCACTTTTCAGGGGGAGTTTAAGATTACTAAACCCCTTAAACCCTTGAATTCCAATTCTTGATAGATACATCATTGTAACGGTGTTCCTTATGGTTCATATAAAATCAGAACGGATATATAGCCAAGTGGTGAACTGAGAAGTGCGCCAGTTAAGTACCCCTTCTTCATCTGCTTGTTAATTCCAAGGAGTCTATTGCTTGTTACATTGCTCAATAAACTCAGACCAAAAGTCCACAATGGCATTTTTATATTTTTCAAGATCCAACTGTGTCACATAAAGGTCTTCACCTGATAAAGGCATATAGATGGCGGGTTGTCTGAGAAAACCTACCTTAGGGTGAATAAATTTTTTAATTGGATATTCTTGAGTTGAATGGTATTTTCCTTTTATGGAAAGAGGAAAAAATCATATAGATGAACGTCTTCAAAATCTTGAAATATCTTTTCAGGAACTTGAGCAAGAATATCTGCGCCCCTTCCTTTCAGATAAATCTAACGAGGTTGTTCTTTCGTCTGCATCTCAAAAGATTGAGGCATCAAGACCAATAAATCCTATTGAGGAAAAAAGGCTAATTTCTCAGTTCCTGTCAACTCCATGCCCGTGTGGAGAAAACTGTCAAAGTCTGTTCACTGTCAGCGAAGTTATCGAATCCCGAAAAAATTTCCGATTGATGTCATGGAATGAAAAACATAGCTTTATCATCGGCAAACTCCAAACTTTCATACGAGTTTCCAAGCAGTCAATATCCGCACGCACGATCAAACTTAGAAACAGGCAAAAATTTGATTACTTTATTAATGCTGATCGTCCTGTATGTCGCACAGTATTTTTGTTTTATCATGGAGAATCAATTGATCGGCTAAAACGATATCAGAAATATTTGGCTGAAATAGGAACGCTGCCGCTAAGCCATGGTAATACAGGAAGAACACCAAAACATGCCTGCAAACCTGAAGATAAAAACAATGTAAAAATATTCATTGAAAACTTTGCCGCCGTACACGGCCTTCCTGATCCTGGACGTGATTTACGTGCGGAAAAAGGACGCTTAAAGGTGTATTTACCAACTGTCATGAACTATATGTTTGTTTATAGAATTTATGAAAGAAGCATGGCTCTTTGTAACACGAATGCCGTCCAACACCGAACATTCAGACGGATATGGATTGAACACTTCCCCGACATAGTATTTTCAAAACCGAAGAGTGATTTATGTATGACATGTGAGGATAATAAGAAACTCATTAACGCTTCGATAGCTTTTGGTGATGAAGATTACAAATTGGAATGTCTAACAGTGGCAAAGGAACACCTTCTCGCAGCCAAAAAAGAACGGGACTACTTTCGAGAATCAATTCAACTATCAAAGGAGTCGTACCAACAGATATTGCCCGATGGGAAGTTAAGTGAAAGTAAAGACTCGGTAATGCACTATTCGTGGGATTTTTCACAACAACTGCACATTCCTTATGAAGATCATCAGGTTGGACCAATCTACTTCAAATCTCCTCGTATTGCACAACTGTTTGGCATTTGTTGCGAGGCTCTGCCACAGCAGGTCAACTATCTTATTGATGAATCTGATTTCCCAGGTAAAGGTGCGGATGTCGTGATCTCGTTACTTGATCATTACTTTGAGTACTATGGTCTGAAAGAAAGTCATGTACTCCTAACCGCAGATAATTGTGTTGGTCAGAATAAGAACAACGCGGTCATACAATACCTTATGTATCGCGTTATGACGGGACAGCACAAATCAATTACCCTTTCATTCATGTTAGTTGGACACACAAAATTTTCACCAGACGCCTACTTTGGATTGATAAAAAAGAAATATCGACGTTCGAAAGTATACACTTACGATCATTTGGTGGACGTTATTGATTCATCAACGACTGGAAATTTCAACGTTTCTCAAACATATAAAGACAATCATGGACGTGAAAATTTTCAGTTTCGTAAATGGTCTTCTTGGTTGGGAAAAATTTTCAAGGAACTTTCCGGCATAAGAAATTATCAACACTTCCGCATAGAGGCGGATGCACCTGGAAAAGTGAATGTAAAACGTAGTGTTGATGCTGAAGAAGAAATGTTTTTTTTACTGAAAAAAAAGACATTTCAGTTCGACGAAAGGTTTGAAAAACCGTCGTGTTTTACTTCCAAAGGGCTTTCCGCAGAACGGCAGTGGTATTTATACGATAAAATAAGATTACATATACCGTTTGAAAGGGATAAAGACGTGACTGCACCAAAACCCAAAGTTGCAAAACCAAAAGAGGTAGAAAAAACATAAATGAGGTAAAATATGTAGAGTCGTAGTGTATTGTTTATGCATTCACCCGAAGGTAGGTTTTCTCAGACAGACCCCCAGATATTGGAAGGAACATACCCTCCAAAAAGATTCATTGAACTCTCTTGAATTGAGGGTGGGGAGAATAAATCAGGCCTTAGTTTGCGCAACTCATTTGCTGAGTATCCCTCTGCATGCTTTATTGAATTTGCAAGCCACTGTACTTCTGTTATCGTTTCCCACGATGAAAAATGCTCAATATCAATATTGTTTTTCAGAAGCCTTTTTTTGAACTCTTTAATTTTCATTAACTTTGAAACATTTTGTTCTGAAGGGTGAAGAATTTCTTTCCTCAAGAAAAATATTACTTGCTGTTCAAATAGATGGAACATCCCCGTAGCCGAAATATTAAGTAAACTTTGCTTTATCCCTGAAACCATGAAGTAATAATCTATTCCTTCATCTCTCGCATACTCTGCCAGATCAGCAGGATCAATATCAGGAGAATATGCTGTTTTACAGAGTTCTTCCCACTTCTCATTAGATATTGTTTCGGCTTCCTCGTCTATCGAATCGAATGTTGGAATGAGTCTTTTTTCCAGAGTCGTATAAAAAAGGTGGATTTGTTCTATGAATTTCCTTTTTATATAAGGTTCCCAGAATTTGATATTGTATAACATCTATTTCTCTTTTTAAAATAACCACAAAAATCTGCGGCTTGCCCGTCAGCATTTTTTTGTTGGATTTTAATTATTCACCTGAAAATCTGAAAACAGTTTTGCTTGATCAAGAACCATTTCGGTTGCCAAGGCCTGCATATCAGGCGGATACCCGTATTTTCTTAACAGACGTTTTACAATGACCTTCATCTTCGCTCTTACGTTTTCTTTGATATTCCAGTCAATGGTGACATTGTTTTTAATTCTTTCCACAAGCACGGCGGAAAGCTCTCTGAGCTTGTCTGTTCCCATGACCTCCCGAGCGCTTTCATTCTGAGACAGGGCATCATAAAATGCCAGTTCATGGACGGAAAGGCCTAAGTTTACTCCCCGCTGGTCTGCTTGTTTAATATCTTTAGCAAGCTTGATCAGCTCCTCTATAACTTCGGTGGAGGTGAGCAGCTTGTTTTGGTATTTTTTGACCGCAGTATCCAAAAGTTCTAAAAGCTTTCTGCTCTGGACAAGATTGGTTTTTTTCCTGGCCTTGATTTCATCATTAAGCAGTTTTTTCAACAGCTCAAGCGCCAGGTTTTTATGTTCCATGCCCTTGATTTCTTCCATGAATTCTTCTGACAGGATTGAGAGGTCAGGCTTTTTAATCCCGGCTGCATCAAAGATATCAATGACTTTATCCGAAACCACTGCCTGATCAATCACCTGACGAATGGCCGTTCCGATTTCGTCTGACGTCATGCCGCCTTCTCTGACCCCAAATTTTTGTAGCCTTGCCTTTACAGCCTGGAAAAAGGACACTTTTTCTTTGATGGCCATGGCCTCATCCGAAGGAACGGAAAGGGAAAAGGCCTGGGAAAGTGCTGTAACTTCGTTAACAAACCGGTCTTTTCCATTATCGAGACTGAGAATGTATTCTTCTGTTTGAAGGATGATGGACAGCTTTTCATTCATCTGGGCAGAAAAATATCGGTTATAGGGAAGTTTTCCCAGCATCTGTTCAATGGTCTCAAGCTTTGACAACATCAGGTTGATGGCATCTTCCTGGGTATGGGTGGGTTTTCCTTTCCCGCCGCTGGCCGTATAAAAGGACAATGCCTTTTTTAAATCAGAGGCGATTCCGATATAATCCACAATCAAACCACCGGGCTTGTCCAGGTAGACCCGGTTAACCCGGGCTATGGCCTGCATCAGACTGTGCCCTTTCATGGGTTTATCAATATAAAGGGAGTGAAGGCAGGGTGCATCAAACCCGGTCAGCCACATATCCCGGACAATGACAATCTTGAGCGGGTCCTGGGGATCTTTGAACCGGTCTGCCAGAATCCGTCTCTGGGCCTTGCTGGTATGGTGTTTTTCCATATCCGGGCCATCCGATGATGAGGCCGTCATCACCACCTTGATGACACCTTTGTCAAGATCAGGACTGTGCCATTCAGGCTTTAAGGCAATGATCTGTTCGTACAGCTTGACGGCAATCCGCCGGGTCATGGCAACCATCATGGCCTTGCCTTCAAACACGGCCAGCCGTTCTTCAAAATGAGATACCATGTCCTGTGCTATGTGGGCCACCCGGTCCTTTGATCCCACAATGGCCTCAAGCCTTGTCCACCTGGCTTTTGCCTGTTCTGTGGCAGGCAGATCTTCCTTTTCAAGATCCTGCTCCAGTTCATCAATCAGCTTCTGGCCCTCTTCATCAATTCTGACCCGGGCCAGACGGCTTTCATAGTATATTTTGACCGTGGCGCGGTCTTTTACGGCCTGTTCGATATCATAGATATCAATATAATTGCCAAACACCGCCGGGGTATTTTTATCCGTCAATTCAACCGGTGTGCCTGTGAACCCCACAAACGTCGCATTGGGCAATGCATCCCTTATATATTTGGCAAACCCGTAAACGGTCTTTTTCCCGGTAACATGGCCGTTTTCATCTTTGATATCCATTTCTTTGGCCTTAAACCCGTACTGGCTGCGATGGGCTTCATCGGCAATGACCACAATATTGGACCGGTTGGATAACAACGGATAGATGGCTTCCCCGTTTAAGGGAGAAAACTTTTGAACCGTGGTAAACACAATACCGCCGGAGGCGACGGTTAAAAGGTCCTGGAGTGCTGTTCTGTTTTCCGCCTGGACCGGGTCCTGCCGCAGCAGCTGCCGGGACGC
This sequence comes from uncultured Desulfobacterium sp., assembly GCA_963668575.2. Classification (GTDB taxonomy): domain Bacteria; phylum Desulfobacterota; class Desulfobacteria; order Desulfobacterales; family Desulfobacteraceae; genus Desulfocicer. The sequence continues at coordinate 5,807,452 of OY764894.2, forward strand.
GGCAAAGGTGCCAAACAGTTGATCATCCAGATCATTTCTGTCGGTCATGACCACAATGGTCGGATTATCCAGGGTCAACACCAGTTTGCCTGCAAAAAAGACCATACTCAGTGACTTTCCACTTCCCTGGGTATGCCAGATCACACCGCCCTTCCGGTCTCCCGGTTCCTGATGCTGAACCGTGGGAAGACCGTAAACAGCAGGATCTTCTCTGACTTCCGATTCATTTTCAGATTTTGGCGAAGATGCCCGGATCACCGACTCAAGCGCTTTGTTTACCGCAAAATACTGGTGATAATAGGCAATCTTTTTTTCGGTCTGCACCATGGTCATGCCGGTTTTAAGATCTTCTTTTCCCGATTTTTCAAACACCGTGAAAAAGCGGATCAGATCCAGAAGGGTCTTTTTGTTGAGCATCCCGCATATCAGAATTTCCAGTTGATTGACAAGCTTTGAGGCCTCGATTTTTCCGTCCTTTGTTTTCCAGGCGGAAAACCGGTTGAACCCGGAAGACAAAGACCCAACTCGAGCTTCCAGACCATCTGAAATCACCAGCAGGCTGTTAAAGACAAACAAAGAGGGAATCACGGTTTTGTAGGTTTGAAGCTGGTTGAACGCAGCCGTCAGGGTGGCATTTTCATCCACGGGATTTTTCAGTTCCATGACAATCAGGGGCAGCCCATTGACAAACAGAACCATATCCGGCCTTTTCCTGACATTGTCTTCGGTTACGGTGAACTGATTCACCACCAGGAACTCATTGTTCTCAGGCGTATGGAAATCGATCAGCCAGACCTTGTCTCCCCGGGTGTCCCCGCCCTTTTGATATTCCACATCAATGCCGTTGGTCAAAAGGGTGTGAAAGGTTTCATTGGCAGCCATCAGGTCAGGGGACGCCAGGGCCGTGATTTCCCGGATGGCCTGGAGCCGTGCATCCTCGGGCACGGACGGGTTCAGCATGTTCACTGCATGGGCAAGCCTGTTTTTTAAAATAGCATCTGAGTAGGAGGAACGTTCCGGTTTTTCCCCGTCCGGCGCGATGTCAGGGCCGTAAACATATTCATAGGCCTCCTGGCGGAACAGCTCAATGGCAAAGGATTCAATCTTGTTTTCAGATAGTTCCATCCACGTCTCCCAGATAGAATGTAGATGTTTTGGATAAAATGGTCTTGCAGATGGATTCGATCAGGGCTTTGCCGTTTTCAACAGCAGTTATAAAATCAGTCTCAAGGAAAGTCTCAATCCTGTTGACATAGGTGCCCAAACCTTCCCAGGCATCGTAAACAGATATGGTTTCCTTGAGTTTTTCCATCAGTCTTTGATCCTGATCTGACCGGACATGAGTTTGGGAAGCAGGGTGTCCCGGGTTTTGGTTAGGGTTTGGATTTGGGTTTCATTTTTTTCTTTTTTTAATAAAATCGCTTTTAAATAACTATTGGCCAAATCCATGATTTTACAGCCTGGAACTATAACCTCGCATTCTTTTAATTCAGATTGCTTAATACCCTGAACCGTAGAACCTGAACCTCGTCTTTTAATCAAATATTGCCCAACGAAGCTATCTAACCAGAAATACAAATACGAAGGTAAAATAATTTTTCGGTCAGCACGCATGGCGAACACTCTTTGCGCCGGATAATACTTTGTATTTTCAGACACATAGTACAGCTCACCCAAAGGCGCTTCTGATGTCATAATAATGTCATCTATTAAAAGTTTTTCTGATTGATTAAAGAGATCATAGGGCACAAAATTAAACTTATCTCTATTAATCAAATTCCCATTTTTAACAAATTTTGCACTTAGAGCTGGGATTCCATTTTCAACAAATTTTGGAGTTTTGCCTCTATTATCAATTAAAATGTTTAGGCATCTGCCAAGTTTTTTTATCTCCCAACCTAATGGAATTTCCCCCAGCTCAGATCCCACCATCTCCCCGCCATTGCCCTTATAAGGTTTCCCGGTTTCATCAGGGAAATTGAAATCAACGAACCATTGTTTAAAAAGGGTCTGGGCTATTGTTTCCAAGGTTTGGTTTTGGTGTTGAAGGTTGTGAATCTTTTTCTGAATACAAAAAATTGTATCCTTAATTCTTTTGGCTTCGGCTAATGGGGGTATGGGTATAGGTATTTCTTTTAAGGATGTTGTGGGTTTTGCAATAGACGGTACTCCGGTTTGAGATGAATTGCGCAACAAGAGATGCTGCCCCATTTTTGTTTTAAAAAACAAAAAAACAAACTCATTATCAACCAGTTCACTATTGCAACTTAATTTCATCCCACTTTGTGAGACTATATATCTTTTAAATTTGGAGTTGTTTGGTATCAAACCAACTTGACCAATTGTACCTCTGTGGGTAAATATTAAATCTCCACTGTAACAAAGGCTCGCTTTCAATGAATTCGCTTTTTTCGCTTTAAGATATACAAATTCTTCTTCATTGAAAATATAATCGACGAGATTGTTCCCTCGAATTACAGGAACTCCGTTTGGAACAAAGTTATCTGATTTAATGTTTGATCCAAAAGGTCCCATTGCTATGGCATTCCTTTTATCGTCTTTTATTTCGTCAACCGTCATCAGGGACCAATCACTTGGAATCCTTCCGATCTCCGTTTCTTGCCACTCACTCACGCCTCACCCCCATCATCCATCCCTTCCTGCTCCTCCTGTTCCATAAATAACCTCAGTTTTTCCTCAAGCAAATGCTTGTCCGGCAGATAAAGCTGGTACTGGGACACAAACAACTGATTGGAGATGGAGCCTGTGGCATATTCCACCAGAATCTCATCCTTGTCTGCGGCCAGGATGATGCCGATGGGATCTTTGTCGTCAGCCATGTTTTCTTCGCGTTTGAAATAGTTGAGATACAGATTCATCTGGCCGATGTCCTGGTGGTTGACCTTGCCGGTCTTTAAATCGATCAGGACAAAGCATTTGAGAATCCGGTGATAAAACACAAGATCGGCATAATAATGGGTGTTGTCCAGGGTCATACGGTATTGCTGGCCCACAAAGGCAAAACCCTTGCCCAGTTCCAGAAGGAAATGGCCCAGCTTGTCGATCAGGGCATTTTCCAGGGAGCGTTCGCCCATATGGGCATGCTCCGGGATATCCAGAAATTCAAATACATAAGGGTCTTTAATGATATCTTTTGAGGTTTCAATGGTCTGGCCCTTCCGGGAAAGAGCGGCAATTTGATTTTTATCCCGGCTCAAGGCAATACGTTCGAACAAGGAAGCGTTTCTCTGGCGCTTGAGTTCTCTTACCGACCAGGTATCTGACAGGCATTGCTTTTCATAAAATGATCTTGCCATATCATCGGAGATGGAGAGCAGTTCAACATAATGGGACCAGCTCAATTTGCCAGACAGTGTCTGGCGATTTGGATAATGGGAATATAAAAGACGCATGTATTGCAGGTTGGACCGGCTAAAGCCTTTACCATACCTGTTTTTCAGATCCTTTGACAGCCGGATCAAAAGTTCTTTTCCATATTCTGCCTTGAGATTTCCTGCCTGTTCAAATTCCACAATGCTTTTGCCCACCTGCCAATAGGTTTCAACCAGAATGGAGTTTACACGTTTGATGGCCTGGGCACGGCCCTGTTCCAGTAATTTTCCGATATCACCCACCAGGGAATGGTATGAGTCTTTAATTGGTTTTTTTGTCATATCTCAAACCCTATTTTCATCAATTGCCTTTTAATTTCAATATCAAGCCTTTGGGCTTCTTCCATCTGTTCCTTTAACCGGCAGGTCAAATCGTTCATCTTGTCTTCAAAAGGTATGCCGTCATCTTCTTCATCCGGAATGCCCACATACCGGCCCGGGGTCAAGACAAATTTATGCTTGGTGATTTCCGTTAAGTTCGCCGATTTGCAGAACCCCTTGATATCTTCATAATTGCCAATGTCTGATTTCCAGTTGTGATAGGTGTCGGCAATTTTCAGGATATCCTTTTCATAATCAAAGGCCCGGTTGCGGCGGTCCACCATATATCCCATGTCTGAGGCATCTATAAACAGTACCTCGTTTTTCCGGTTCCGATTCTTGTTGCCGTTTTTGTACCGGCTTAAAAACCAGAGGCAGGCCGGGATACCGGTGTTGTAGAAAAGCTGGGTGGGCAGCATGACAATGCAGTCCACCAGATCATCTTCCACAATTTTTTTCCGGATACTGCCTTCGCTGCCGGTATTGGAGGAAAGGGACCCGTTGGACAGGACAAACCCTGCAATGCCGGTGGGGGCCAGGTGATAGATAAAATGCTGAACCCAGGCAAAGTTGGCATTGCCCGTCGGGGGTGTACCGTATTTCCAGCGGCTGTCTTCCAAAAGCATGTCACCGGACCAGTCACTCATGTTAAACGGGGGATTGGCAATAATATAATCCGCTTTGAGGTCCGGGTGGGCATCTTTGAGAAAAGAGCCTTCATTGTTCCATTTGACATTGGAGGCATCAATTCCCCGGATGGCAAGGTTCATCTTTGCCAGCCGCCAGGTGGTCTGGTTGCTCTCCTGGCCATAAATGGAAATGTCATCCAGCCGCCCCTGGTGGTTTTCAATAAATTTTTCGCTCTGCACAAACATGCCGCCGCTGCCGCAGCAGGGGTCAAAAACTCTGCCGCCATAGGGTTCCAGCATTTCAACCAGCAGCCGGACAATACTTTCAGGGGTATAAAACTGTCCCCCTTTTCTGCCTTCTGCCAGGGCAAACTGGCCTAAAAAATATTCATACACCCGTCCCAGCACATCTTTGGCCCGGCTTTTGGCATCTCCCAGAGCAATCTTGCCCACAAGGTCAATGAGCTGTCCCAGTGATGACTTGTCCAGGTTGGGTTTTGCAAACTCTTTGGGCAGAACCCCTTTAAGGGTGGGATTTTCCTTTTCAATCACCACCATGGCATCATCAATCCGCCTGCCGATATCCGGCTGTTTTGCATGGGCGGCAAGATAACTCCACCGGGCTGTTTCCGGCACAAAAAAAACGCTTTCCGCCTTATATTCATCCTTGTCTTCCGGATTGGCATCCTCGTATTCCCCTTTGCCCTCAACCAGTTTTGCGTGCAGCTCTTCAAAGGAGTCTGAAATATACTTGAGAAAAATCAGCCCCAGAACAACATGCTTGTATTCTGAGGCATCTATATTTTTTCGCAGTTTGTCTGCTGTCAGCCAGAGGGTCTTTTCAAAGGGCTGATCATCTGCTTTCTTGTTTGCCATTATGCGGGTTTCTCCAAAACTTAGATATCCTCTTTGCTGTTTGCAGCATATTTGTTTCCGGTTAACTCAGATTTTACATAGTCATCATTTAAAACCTTGATAAGATATTTTGCCTGGGCTTTTTTTTCAATTCTGAATTTTTTATTTGCCTCGTCAATCGCGACAGGAACGTTATAATCCATGATAATTTTTTTGTAATCCTCAAAGGTTTTGTGTTTAAAATATTCTTTTTCCTTAAGTTTATTCAACTTGTTAATGGAGTGTTTGTCATCGGACAGCATCCCCCTGAGGTCTTCAAAATTTTCTATAATATCAATCGCATTGATTTCTTCCAGGGTTTCATTCGCAACCTGCTGTTTAATATCTTCATACAACAGCGCTTTTTCGAAATTATTTTTATTCTTGAAAATCAGAACTCCATTGATGGAAAGCACATCAAATGCCCCATCTATCGTGAGAACATTGTCGTTGAGATTTTTGAATGTATTGTGAGAAAACACCAGAGCCAGCTTCCAGTCGGTTGTTAGAACTTTGGATGGTGTTATCTTTTTAATAAGATATAAGCTGTTTCCATTCAGAACGATCCGAATCCAGACAGCCCATATATCCGAATATGGAAGAACGTTGCTGTCATAGTAGGGCAAATCATTTTCTAATTTTCCCAGGACCATATTAAAAAATAATATATTGTGGCTTTCATATTGCCAAACAACCGACCTGTCTGGAGTAAGGGAAGGGTCATAATCCAACAGATCATATTGTTTGCTGACCAGATTTTTTTTAATATTGGGATAAAACGCCTTTTTAAACTCTTTGGGTAAGTCCTCATGCATGCGGCCTTTATAGATATTCAAACCAATTGCTGCATCTGCTGACACAGGCTGATCAAGAATGAAAAATTCAATCACAGGGAATACTTCTGTATTGTCCAGAAAATTTAAAGCAGCAATCAACTCATCTCTTGTCATAATATTTTTTCCTTTTGCAGGTATATGTTTTGAATAAGATGAACAGCCTTTTGCCTTTCCCCTTCTTTGATTGGAGTTTTATGGATGATTATTTTTGTTTTTTCTTTTTCAGATTCAATTTTGGAAATATGGTAGCCAAAAAATGTAAGCGTCGGGTTGGTAAGAATAAGATTTGTCTTTATGTATATATGGCCGAGAATATAAAACAGAGCGACCGTTGAAAGTATATTCTGCCACGTATCAAATTTAAGGCCAATAAAAGGAAGAATATATGTCGCAAGATAAGATAAGTGCTCGGAATGATTGTCATGAACCTGTGTGACTGCAAATTCTTCATGGGCGCTTTTAATAACAATCCTGTATAAAATAAAATACAGGGATAATGAGCCGACAATAAGAACCAAAAAAGCGATTGAAACATTATTGATTTGAAGACTCGCCCGCCATCCAATGAAAATACCTTTCTTATCCCACAGGGTATCATTGATATTTTGGAAAAATAAAATGAAATACAAAGGCACATAGGAAATGATGAATAACAATATTTGAATTATTTTTCGCACATATTTTCCTCAAATATAAAAAAACGTTAAGTTGAGCGGCCAAGCCTGGACCGTAAAATTGTCAGATTGTTTATCTGGCCGCTCCAACTTTTTGTTACATTAACCGGGTCGAAGACTCGGTGTTGATTCCTTGGGTAAAAGTAGGGGAACATGTTTTCCATAGCCTGAATTTGGCTGTCATAGTTTTGAAATTTGACTGGAAATTTTGAGTGTTCATCCGGATTCACCCCTTTGATTTATCCGGTCCGGTTTAAAATTGGATCAAAAAGCCTGCCGACCGCTGTCAATTGTCGATAAGAGCCCCTGATAAGGCCCTGGCTACTTTTGATATCTGCAATCCTCTTCAAAGTAAAGCCTTTTTATGGAGATCCTTCCGCGATTAAAATTTGTTGGGTGTCAGCAACTGGAAGCACCTCTTTCACGACGTTTCCGTAGCCATCCAGCACCAGGATGGTCATCATGGTTCCGTTGCCGCAGGCCGGGCATTGGTAAACCTGTTCAATATGTTGTTTGGTTTCCGGGCTTGCATCAATCCGGCTGCCTAACGCCCTGCGAATGGATGCAATCTGCTTTCCGGCCTTGCCGTTTGCCAGGAACCCGTAATACCGAATCCGGTGGAAGTGCTTGGGAAGGACATGGATTAAAAAGCGATTAATGAACTCCATCACGGGAAGAGTGGTGGTTTCCCATCGGGAGTTCTTCCGGGTGTTTTTGAACCAGAACGTGACAACGTCATCTTCAATGGAGATAATTCGGTTATTGCTGATGGCTGTGGAATGGGTGTACCTGCCGATGTACCTGACCACATCTTCCGGGCCTGAAAACGGTGGTTTGGAATAGACAATCCAGTCCCTGGGAACAGTATGGAACAGCCATTGCCTGAATGCATCGGGGCTTGAAAACTGGGCCAGGTCGCCAGGCAGTTTCAACAGGCCCTGGCCTTGAGCCGTGATTAGACCATTTAAGAACTTGGCCCGGAAAACGTTGGAGAGAGCCCTGACCGGAAACAGGAAGGTTGAACTGTATTTGGGCTCCATCCACTCCCCCCGGGTATTTACCCCGCCTGCCGTGACAATAAAATGGATGTGCGGATGGAGCCACAGCTTTCCGCCCCGGGTATGGAGAATCCCGTAAAATCCGATCCTGGCCCCCAGGCGTTTAGGATTCTCCCCGAACTCCAGCAGGGTCTGGGAGGCGCTTTCAAACATAAGGTCGTACATAACCCGGCGGTTAAAGCGGCATAGTGGATTGAAGATATCAGGCAGGGTGAAAACGCAATGATGATAAGAGACCGGAAGTAATTCGTCGATCCTGGCCGCCACCCATTTGCGCCGGGCGATATTGTTGCAGCCTGGGCAGTGGCGGTTCCGGTAGGAGTTGTATCCTTTTTCAAGATGCCCGCATGTGTCGCAGATTTCCCAGTGGGTGCCGAACTCTCCGCGCCGGCAGTGCTCGATATCGTACATCACCTTGTGCTGCCGGGGATGCAGCCTGTTTGAGGCCCTGAAGGCAGGGCCGTATTCCCTAAAGATATCGCCTATGGTCAGCCGGTTGCCGGTTTATAGGGAAGCGGGGTATGGCTGCAGAGTATCTTCATCGGTTATCGAAGCCCTCAAAGCAGGAGAACGGGGGCGCAGGCTGCAATGATTTATGACAGGCGTGGCATTTGCGTTGTTTGCAAATGACATGACTGGCAGAAATCTTGCGCCTGGGCGCCCCCCGTTCTCCGGGAAAATTTGCACCATAGGTTAAAACACCCTTATTTTATAGGCGTTTTGGGTCCTACGAGCAGTATAAAACTGGCACATTCACCGTCCAGGTTTAATGTAATGTTTAGATCACTGGCTTGTCCATGTGAATTGGTTTGTTCAGCGGCCCGGGGAAGTGGGGTGGACAATTCACCTTAACTGCCGCTGAAGCGTTGCTTCGCTTTGCCCGTCATAACGCAGTTATGCGGCTGCGAAGCAACGCTTCAGCGGTAGCATAAAATCGGATAATTGTCCAGTCCGCTCCCGCGGATGTCCATGTCAACAAGTAATTGTGCGGTTCTGTATAATTTACAGAATATCCTGCATTTGGCAAGAAAATTAAAGTTAAGTATAAATTTACTAACTGGATAATACCACAATTTAAACATTATCAAGTTTCGATATCATCAATCAAAATCCCAGAGGAGGCTCACAAAAAAAAATAGCTCCCTGTTTAATGGCAACCTCGTGACTGTCCCGCCGTTGACCACAACATAATCCTCACCCATGATGTCATCCACAGAGCTAATCCGGATATCCCCTTGTCAGTAAGCATGTCAATCAAAGAGGGCTGGCTGTGATTGACGGTTTTTGCGCATGAATTAAAAAAGGGGCACTGAAAGGATCACGTAACCTTTGAACCGGGTTGGGATAAATGATTCGATCAAGGTGACGCAACACATTGATCCGGGTAAATCCAAGACCGGATAAAAGGCCGACATCCCAGTCAGGCCGCAGTAAGTGGGTTAAAGGAAACTTTGCCGCATAGTGATCCGCAAGCTTCTGGCCCGATAACTTCCTGTTTCGGATACGATAGGTGAGTTGGGCGCATTTCATCCAGGTGCGGGCGATTGGAGATGAAAAAAATGACCGTTACCAATTGCCATCAATGAGAATAATTGGGGTTGGTCATAACATGGGCCACTTTGAAGTAACTTTTTTTGATCTGAAAATAAAGCCAGTAATTACAGCTAATTGGCAATAGTATATATTCAGTTCCCGTATAGTGGCCCAGCTTATGACCAACCCCGAATAATTTTCCCATTGGGTTTAAGAAGCCTGTACCATTCTTTTATGGCCTGGTCCGGATGGGGCAGGGTCCAAACGACAAACCGGCTGACGATCAGGTCAAATGACGCATCCGGAATTGGTAGTTGGGTGATATCCTGGTGGAGGAACTCAATCCGGTCTGACCAGGAAGCGAGGTTGTTACGCCTCTTTTTCATTCGTTAAAAAACAAAAAAAGTCACGAAAGCATGGCAAAATAGGTTCTACCCTTTGCCTTCGTGGTTTTGAGGTTGTTTTTTTGCTATCGGTCAAACACTATGTTCCAAATATGTTTCAAACGCTTATCGCACCATCTTCTTAATGATTAATGATACGTTTATATATTAAATGAAAGGGGATTGTCAATTCAATAAAAACATTCCGGACCGGTACAAGACTTGAAACCCGGACTTGCCTTGACTTCCGGAAAATGAAGATGTAGGCTCACCCTTAAAACGTGTGCCGTGCCCGGCACACAACCATTGAGGATAGATTGTTTTGCCTTTCAAAAAAAGACATGAAAGGGATATTAATGGCTGAAGCAATTGATCCATACAATGAATATCCGAACACATTAAGTGGCCCCGATGGTTCGGACAATATTGCTGAGATGAAGTTACAAGGTCATGAAACTGGGAATTGCAAAAAAACTGTTCATACTATTCTTCCTCTTTATTCTGATATTTTACGGCACCGTATTTGATCTGTTCTTCAAGGTCAAGGAGATGTCTGCCAGGTCAGCCCACATCGTCGGCGTGAATAACAAGATTGCCGCATTGTCCAAAACAATGCAGGACAACCTGGTGGAGATGGAAATCAATGGAAAAAAACTCAATCTGTTAAAAAAAGACCTCTACTTCAAAGGCTTTATAAAGGCACGAGAAGCTTATATTGAGGCCCTTGCCAGCATCCTGAAACTGGATTCCACCCCCCTCTGGACGGACTTAAATACCGCATACGGTCAGTACACCCGGCCCGGGTTGAAAAAGGGGGTGCTCACCGCCGGAAACGGATGGGACGGTACAGACATGGTCCCCCAATGGACGGCTGACATTGGAACGGCCAGAAAGGAGAACCAGGGCCGTATCGACCAAGCCCTGATTCGGATCAACACCCTAAGCCGGCTGGTCGTCCGTAACGGAATGATCGGTTTTGGCATATCCATCATGGTCGGCCTTTTGGGAGTCCTCTTTATCACCCGCTCCATGCTGGCCCCCCTGAACCGTTTAAAAGCAGGACTTTCACAGGTATCCAATGACAATTACAGCCACATGATCCCGGTTCGGTCCAAAGATGAGTTCGGTGAGCTTGCCCACGCCTTCAACGACATGAACCGCCAGCTTAAGGCGGACGAGGAAATCCGTTCCGACTTCATCGCCACCCTGAGCCACGAGATCAGAACACCACTCTCATCCGTCCGGGAGTCTGTGAATATGATAGCCGAAGAGGTGCTGGGCCCCATCAACGGGCAGCAGCAAAAATTCCTTTCCATTGCTGGCAAAGAAACCGCCCGGATCACAAACCTTTTGAACCGCCTCCTGAACACGGCCAACCTGGAAACCGACCCAAGAGAGCCCGCCCCCCTGGATCCCAACCACCTCATCCGGGATGCGATTCAACGCCTTGCCAGCCGGGCTGAACTTGCTGACATCAGCATCTCTTTCACCCCCATGAACGAGGCCCCTGCGGTGATGGGAGATCCGGACGAACTCCTGCAGGTGCTGATCAACCTTTTGGACAATGCCATCAAATTTTCCAGCGAAAACAGCAAAATCACCCTTTTTCTGGCACTTAAAGCTCAACACCTCATGTTTAACATCTCCGACACAGGCCCTGGTATCCCCCGGGAAAAACAGCGCCTGGTCTTCAAAAAATACTACCGGGCCCGTGAAGTCCGGAACCACGCAGACGGCGTGGGCCTTGGCCTGAACATTGCCAGACGCATTGTAAGTGCCCACGGAGGTATTATTTTTGTCAACAATAATAAAGACCGGGGGTGTACCTTTTCCTTCACCCTGCCCTACGCAAAAAACGCCTGATACCAAGGAGCTTTTTCTCATGCACTCTCATCAATATATATCACGGAGATTTCGAACCATGGGCCTGTGGGGATGCCTGTTCACCGCACTTTTAGGAGGAATTCTGACCGGCTGTCGCACCATCGGGCTTTACGGGCAAAGCAGCCGGCACCTGAATATGGCCACACAGACATTTTTCACCCAGGACTGGTCCCGGGCCAGGAAGGGCTTCAACACCCTGGCCGCGCAAACAAAGAACCCCACCGCCATGACCTCAGGCCTGTACGGGCTGGCCTGCGTCGATATGGCAACCGCTGCAGATATTCCCTCATTCTTAAAGGCCTTTGAAACCCTCTCCCATGATCCTGATCCTGCAGGGGGAGCCCGGTTCAGGAATCAAAATCCGGAACTACTCATCATTGCCACAGATCGAGGCATCCGCCTCGTGGAAAAAAAATTAAAAGACCAGGCAGATCAACTCCTCCGGCTCAGTCAGGAGGGAAAGCGCTCCGCCAAAAAAATAAAAACACAGGAACAGACCATCAAACACCTGAAACACCAGATCCAGGTTCTTGAACGCATTGACCGGGAGCTGCAGGAAAAGAGGAACCCCTCATGAGTGCCCCCCCAAAAATTTTGGTCGTGGACGATGACCCCAATCTTCTTGAAGTGCTGGAGGCCAGGCTCTCAGCAGCAGGATTCAGGATTTTCAAGGCCGGAGATGCCGCTTCCGCTGCCCGCATCCTTAAAAAAACGCCTATGGATCTCCTGGTCTCTGACGTGAAAATGCCTCGAAAAAGCGGAATGGAACTGTTCAAAGAGATCCGGGAAACCCTGCCTGAACTGCCGGTCATCTTCCTGACGGCCTACGGTACCATCCCGGATGCAGTGGATGCTATTAAGCTGGGAGCGGTGGACTACATCTCAAAACCCTTTGACGGCAAAGAGCTGATCGAAAAAATCCACCAGACCCTCACCGTTCATAAAACAGGGGTGGGAGCGACTTGCTCCGATGGCTTTGAAGGGGACTATTACTGGGGAAAAAGCCAGGTCATGAAAGCCTTGTTTGCCATGGTAAAGAAGGTGGCACCAGCCCAGGTCAATGTTCTGCTTCTCGGGGAAAGCGGCGTGGGAAAAGAGCGGATCGCCCGGTACATTCACGAACACAGCACCAGAAAAGATAAACCCTGCATGGTAGTGGACTGCGGCTCCACCCCGACCGGCATCCTGGAAAGCGAACTATTCGGCCATGTCAAAGGCGCCTTTACCAATGCGGTCAAGGACAAGCCCGGTCTCATCCAGGCAGCAGACACCGGCACCCTTTTCCTGGATGAAATCGGCAACATCTCCCATGACATGCAGTGCCGGCTCCTCCGGTTTCTTGAGGATCGGCGAATCCGACAGGTGGGTGCGGTCTGTGAAACATCGGTGGACTGCCGGGTGATCTCAGCCACCAATGCCGATCTCATGGAGGATATCCAAGCCGGCACCTTCCGCCAGGATCTTTACTACCGGTTAAAGGGCATTGCCCTGACCATCCCGCCACTGCGGGAACGCAAGGAAGACATACCGACACTGAGCACCTTTTTTGCCCACTGCGCAACCAAGGGCCAGGAGGGCCGGGTCAGCATCTCTGCAGATGCCATGGAGGCGCTCTGCACCCACACATGGCCCGGTAATATTCGGGAACTGAAAAACGTGGTGGAGGCGGGTGCCATCCTCTGCCGCAACCGGACCATTGAACCCCGGGACCTTCAGATTGAGTCCTCTGGAAAAGGCAACACCGAAGCCTTGGAGTCCCAGACCGCCTTTTCCATTGAAGAGAGCGAAAAAAACACCATTATCCGAGCCTTGAAAGAGACCAGAGGCGTTCAGAAAAGAGCTGCAGACCTGCTGAATATCAGTAAGCGGGCCATTCATTACAAGGTGAGAAAATACAACATCGACCCAGGCATCTATAAATAGAAGCAGAAATCACGCCAAAAAGGACGACCCTTTCAACAGGGGTCGCCCTTTCTCATATGGAGTCAATATGGGGAGTACTGTTTAGTTGAATTCCCCGATCTGATTGACAAGGACCACCATTCCGGTATCGGCAGTATAGCCGTATCCGGCCACGGTTACGTTTTTGCCCACAAAAGGCTCAAGGTCATTTTCACTCTTGAGCAGATAGGTCGTGCGGCCGTCAAACAGAGTGACACCGTCGTCTGTTTTTTCAACAACGCCGTGAATCTGAACCTGAGAAACGGATTTCCCCGTTGCAGAATCCGTCTCAGCATTGTTATCCTGGGTGGTGGCAGAATCACTCCCTACATTGTAGCCCGGGGTGGCTGCGGAATCGCTCCCTGCATTGTTATCCTGGGTGGCTGCAGAATCGCTCCCGACATTGTTATCCTGGGTAGCTGCAGAATCGCTCCCTGCATTGTAATCTTGGGCAAATGCCAGGGATCCCATGGCGATCATGGTTGCGGTGGTCAACATAACAAGGACTTTTTTGGCTTTCATGTTCAGTCTCCTTTGCGTTTAATTTTATTTACTTTGCCAGGTAAGCAGGGTCTTCAACCGCTTGAAATACATGGATAAAACGGTCTGAACCATCGGTTTTCAGGGCGCCGGCCACCTTGACCTGCCTTCCGACGAGTCTGCTTAAGTCTGAATCGCATTTCAGGTCATAACGGTCCTGACCGTCAGCCAGGATCAGTCCTCCTGAATCGGATCGTTCCAGCACCCCGTGCATCACCACGCTTGCGGCGGCAGCAGGGACCTTTTCTTCGATGTTTTGCACACTATCCCCGGAAGGGGCGGTCTCTCCGGAAGAGACGGTGTCCCCGGAAGAAACGGTGTTTTTCTCGTCACATGCAAAGATCAGCATCCCAAAAAGGACCGCCAGAATAATGGCAATGGATAACGTTTTCTTGTTCATGGTTCTTGCTCCTTTTATTACGCTTTTTTCTGGATTTTTGACTCCAGTGTCTTCCCATAAAGCAAAGAGCATGCCAAGCATATAACTATCTATATTCAAAGGATTTATTCAAAACAAGCCTATTTCATATCAACCGGAACGGTTACGAAAATTTCACCCGAGTTTCGTTTTTTTCACCTTTACAGAACAAACCTGTCCACCCCCTGTGCAGAGATTGTAAGAAGCGGCATATGCTGCAAACAAGGGGGCTTGGTTCTAACTTCGCCCAGCGGGTATCCACAAAATACTCAATAAACTAATATTATGAGAAATTTCATCTGTTTAATCGTTGGGATCTGATGTGTGCTGTCAAAAGTGGGCGAACTTAGAACCAAGCCCTGAAGGATGCCGAAATATTCATTGAAAACATTGATGTGGTGAATATCTGCGTGGGAACCCACAATGAAGAGAGCTGCCGGCTGCTGATTCAGAGGAAAACACGGCCATTGCCGGACAGATGAGCAAGGAGCTTGCGATTATCGCAAAAGAACGTAAAAGAAGGAAAACAGCGGCCTAAGGCCTCGGAAACAAATAATTGCGCCGGTATTGCGCAGGATTTCAACTCGTGTCCAAGGCACAACACCACTGGGAGCATAGTGAAGCCCAGTGGTGCAACGCAGGAGACGATCTAAAAGATAAGCAAGATCTGGGTTTCTATGACATCGCATTGACAATGCCGGAGAAAATGTTTCTCAGGTCTTTTTGGGATATTTCCGGAAAAAAGTCTGATTCATTAACCTCATTTTCATCTCCGGGACGTTCCATGGACACCGCAGATGTCGTCGGGCCGTGGGGGGAAGTGATGGCTCTGGCAGGAAAAGCAGTACCGCCAAGGGGGGCCATCTGTTCCATGATGGATTCAACTTTCAACCGGCGGTGTTTGTCCATCCAGGTATTGCAGCTATCATGGTTGCCGGTATAAAGAACATAAATCGTCTCTTTTTCTTTTATGCACACCAGTCGATGGCCTTTACCCAGATCATACTTCAGACAGTTTCTGATGCGTGCATCTCCTTTCCGGGAGAGTTTTCCGGCATTGATGGGGGCTTCTCCCCCGGCAAGGGAACAAATAATCTGATGAGCTTTTCTCGCAGCAAATCCAGGTATGCTCTCCTGGTCTTCCAGGCGTTTGAGTTCTTTTTCAACCCGGGTGTGTATATATATTTTCGGTTTCATTATATCTACATTTCCATTCAGGTTGTGGGTTGGATTTTTATTCTGACCATTTAAAGGCAGGGGATAGGATGTGGATGACAGGGGTATCGCCCGCAAAAGGAACGACACCCCTGTATCAAGCGTTTTTATGAACAGCAGGAACCATGGCTTCCGCAAGATGAGCATCCGGAAGAGAGTTCAAGGCTGGAGGAGATGTTGAACCCGGTCCCGGTGAAATCCACCTCAACGGGGCTTGCGCTTTCCAGGAGCGCACTGTCCATGAGGTATTCAATCCCATTGATTTCCCGGCAGGTATCTGTCTCTTTCTTGTCATCAAGGGCCATTGCCAGTTGAGCACCACCGCATCCCTGGTTCAAAAAAACCCGGATGGGTTTTATCTCTCTGCCCTCAAAATATTCTTTAATTTGTTCCTGTGCTTTTTCTGTTACCTTAATCATGCGTATCTCCTTATTCCAATCCATAGTCAGCCAGATCCGGCCCCAGATAAGTCCTTTCGTTTTCACCCAATATGCCAAGGGAGAGACAGATCAAGGTCCAGAGATGCACGGTCTGATACCCGCCATTGAAATGGTGGGACAGATCTTCGATCTGGGCATGGCAGTTGTGACAGGGTGTCACCACATAGGTGGCCCCGGTGCTCATAATCTGGCTGAATTTTATTTTGCCATATTCATGCCGTTCGTCATTTAACCCCGATTGCAGGGATCCACCCCCTCCTCCGCAACAGAAGTTGTTGGAGCGATTTGGGGTCATGTCCACAAAATTATCTTCCCCCACCACCTGTTTCACCACAAACCTCAGATCATCGGCCATGGAATCCCCACGGGATTTCCGGATGAGGTTGCAGGGGTCCTGGACGGTGAACTTGATATTGGTTTTATTCCAGTCGGAGTTCACCGGGAGTTTTCCCTCCCTGATCCACTGGGCATAAAGCTCCACAATGCTTTTCAATTCAAAGTTGTGGGGAATGTTGAAACGTCGGAGCCCCCCCCACAGGGCAAAAAAGGAGTGGCCGCATTCGGTGTTGATCAATACCTTGCATCCCAGACGTTCAATGTGTTCCACCTGCTCTCGAATGATCTTTTCCCAGGCCGCATCATCGGCCAGGAACATGCAGTAATTCTCCCCCCCCCACATGGTTGAGTAGTACGTCCAGTCGGCTCCCACAGTGTGAAGAATTTTCCACAGTGGCAATAGTTCATCGGGTTCTGTCACCGGTTCCCGGGAATTCTGATTCAGGGCAAAATACGCCCCCTCGCGATCAATGTCCGCTTTCAGCTCTTCAAATCCCGGCTGTTCATCCCGGCACTCCTGGGCCAGATCCTCCACTGTGAAGACAAAGTCATCCAAAGGAACCCCCATGGCCCCCCCCCGGGATCTTAAATGGTGATCACAGGAGCCCAGAATTCCCTTGGGCCGCTCCTCCCTGGGCCACAGAGACCGGATGTAAAAGACCAACTCGGGAATATTGAGGTCCATGGGGCAAACGCTCTGGCATCGCTTGCACATGGTGCAGGCCCAGACCCAGGGATTGCCCTCAAGTTCATCATCCATGCCAAGGGCAGCCATTCGCACAAATTTCCGGGGGTCCATATTCATGATGCCCGTGGCGGGGCATCCACTGGAACAGGCACCACAGGTGAGGCAGACATTGAAATTTCCGTCGGGTATCATTTCACGAATTTTATCCTTGATACCGGTTTCGGGGCGGGTAATATTTAACCGATCCAACATGGTGAAATTTCCTTTTGCAAAAAAACCGAAACTGTTTCCAGCCCGGAATGGGTTAATTAAAGACTGCAAAGGGAACGTATGCACCGCCGGTTGGTGGTTTTATGGCAGGGTTTCAGGACAATGCCGCCATTCACATCCCTGTGCAGTTGTCTGGCAGCTGCCGGCACGGGCAGCGCTGGTATTAAAACGTCAGCGCTTTGCATAGGAATGAGGCATAACAGATCCTGTTTCATATAAAAAAAAACGGGTACATGTCAAGAACCGGGCCAAATTACAACACCGGCCAATGAGGCCGGTCGAATTGGAAGCCTGATTCCAAAATTATACCTCATAGTATCGTAGGATTGTGGGTTTGACAAATTGATATTCTGTATGAGTCTTGCAGCGGTTTATTGAATCTCCTGATACCCGGCACTCATTCAGCAACGCATTTTTTATGAAAGAGTGGGCGGGCCTAACATTCTTTCAAGCTTTGTTTTGGACGAACCCGGGTCCCAAATCCCGGTCCGCTCGTGGCGGTTTATATGAAAGTCCCCGGTGTACGCCACAGGTCTTTCAATATTGGTTGTGGGCAGCCCCAGGTCCCCAATGCGGTCTGCCCGTGGCAGTTATACCAGAAGTTCCCAGCACCGGTGGATTTGTTTGTGCTTTCGCCGGTAATCTTCCGGAATGGTAGCACCGGTGATCTCCCTGTGACTTTCAACGGAGAGCCGGTCCAGTCGGGGGGTGAAATCCTGATGATTGGTGGAAAAAATAATGGTGCTCCCGGGCCGCATCACAGCCTTCACAGCCTTCAGCAGCGTGGGATGGTCCCGATCAATATCAAAATGATCGTTCCGGCTTCTCCTTGTAAAAAAAGAGGGGGGGTCCACCAGGCAGAGATCAAAGGCCTGTCCGGTATCGGCGGCCTCCTTTAAAAAATCAAAGGTGTCGGCCTGGATCAGGTGGTTGGTTTCTATGGAAAGGCCGTTAAGGGTCATATTCTCCCTTGCCCATTCAATGGTGCTTTGGGAGCGATCCACGGAAGTTGTGGAATGTGCCCCCCCTTTTGCCGCATAACAGGAAAAAGCGCCGGTATAGCAGAAGAGGTTTAAAAAATCTTTTCCCTGTGCCATCTTTCTCACCATCATCCGAGTATTGCGATGGTCGGAAAAAAGCCCGGTATCCACATAGTCCCACAGGTTGATGTAGAACTTCAAATCCCGCTCCTGCATCACGATTGTCCGGTTGGTGGTATCCAGGCGCTGGTAACGCTTGCCATCCTTGTGACCGAACTGCCTCTCTTTTAAATGAAGGTTTTCCGGTGGGACATTCAGGGCATGGGCCACGGCATGGCCCATCAGGGGCAGCCATTGGGAAGTGGAGTGCTTTCGGGTGTATTCCGCCAGCACCAGATGCCCGCCATACCAGTCCACGGCGGCTCGAATTTCCGGGATATCCCCATCATAGAGTCTGAATACCTCAATGTGCTGCTTTGCAAATTTCTTTTTAAGGTGCCGGTACTGTTTCTTCACCCGATTGGCCAGCATTTCCGCCTGCTTAACATATTTTGACGCTGTCTGTCCGTCCATCATGATTTTGTGAGCACCTCCGGGTTGACGATGGTGGGAAGGGTGCCGTTGCGGTAAAACTCAATGATATTCCTTGCGGCCATGCTGGACATGCCGTCCCGGGACGCCATGGTGGCGGATCCAATGTGGGGCAACACACAGACATTTTCCATGGAGAGCAGTGGATTGTCTTTGTCCATGGGTTCGGGATTGGTGACATCCAGACCTGCCCCCCAAATTTCTGCCGTTTTTAGTGCGGCAATGAGATCGGTTTCATTGTGGATCATTCCCCGGGCCGTATTGATGAAAAGAGCCGAAGGTTTCATTTTCCGGAAGGCCTCCAAGTTAAACATCTCCTCTGTCTCCGGTGTCAGAGCACAATGCACAGAGACAATATCACTATGTTCCAAAAGCTCCTCGAATGGTACAAACCTGGCATTATACAGTGCCTCGGCCCGGGGATTAGAGGTACGATTATGGTAGAGGATTTCCATGTCGTAGGCACCCCGGCACCGCCTGGCCATCTCCATGCCGATACGTCCCATGCCCACAATGCCAAGGGTTTTATTCATCAACTCCATGCCACGGAAAGCCCTGGGTTGAAAGGTCTTCCACTGGTCGTTGAGGATGGTTTTATGGCAGTAAAACATTTTTCTGGCTGTGGCAATCATCAATCCAAAGGCGATGTCCGCCGTGGCCTGGTTCATGGCATTGGGGGTATAGCCCACAGGAATGCCCAGGCGGGTGGCTTCGGGGATATCAATATTATCATAGCCCACCGCAAACTGAGAAATAATATCCAGATGGCTGCACTGACCCAGGAAATGGGCATCAATCTTTTCAGTCATGGTGCAGAAAAGCGCATCGTGTTGTTTTGCCTGTTCAATGAGTTCCGGCTGGGTCATGGGGTTTTCGTTCTCCCACCTGGTGATGGAAAAACCTTCTTTTTCCAGCAGTTCAATGCCCGCTTCTGGAAAATTTCGAGTAATAAGTATTTTTTTCATACCTCATCCAAAATCGCTTTAGTAACGTTTAAAATATCGGTTTCCAATGGCGCCCATGGCAATGTAAGCCAAACAAAAACGAGCACCCATGCCCTCCTGCCATGAAACGGATCAAGATCCATGGGCTATGGGCATGGCTTCATGCCTCCCGGCCCAATCCATCAAACAGCACCGTGGAGAGATAACGCTCGCCGGCATCGGGCAGAAGGGTGACAATGAGTTTGCCTCGGCTTTCCGGCAATGCGCCGATTTTGATGGCCCCGGCAACGGCAGCACCACTGGAGATGCCGCAGGTGATCCCCTCTTCCCGGTGGAGACGTCGGGCCATGTCAATGGCTTCATCACTGGTCACCGTTACAATGTCATCCACCAGATTCAGATCCAGAATAGCGGGTTTAAATCCCGCGCCGATACCCTGGATTTTATTAACCCCCGGCCCCGGGGAAAAGGGTGTTCCTGCCCGCAGGGCTGTCAGTACAGCGGTGTGCACCGGCTCCACCGCAACGGTCTGTACGGCATTCCCCTTTTTCTCTTTAAGGTACCTCGATACCCCTGTGATGGTGCCGCCGGTGCCCACCCCGGCCACAAAGATATCGACATCTCCATCGGTGTCCCCATGGATTTCGGGACCCGTGGTTTTATAATGAATGGCTGGATTGGCCGGATTATTGAACTGGTCTGCCAGGTGGTACTTTTCCGGATTTTCGGCCACCAGCCTCTCTGCCGCTTCAATGGCTCCCTTCATACCGTTGGCCCCATCGGTGAGCACCAGGGTGGCGCCAAAGGCCTGCAGCATGCGACGGCGCTCCATGGACATGGTGTCGGGCATGGTCAAGGTCAGAGGATATCCCTTTGCTGCGCACACATAGGCAAGGCCGATACCGGTGTTGCCGCTGGTGGCTTCAATGACCGTGACGGCTCCGGAACCGGGGGTTAAAATCCCCTTCTCTTCGGCATCCCGGATCATGGCGGCACCAACACGGCATTTCACTGAATAAGCCGGATTGCGCCCTTCAATCTTGGCGGCAATGGTGCAGTCCAGGCCCTGGGTGACCCGGTTCAGACGTACCAAAGGGGTTCTGCCGATACTCAGGCTGTTATCTTCAAAAATTTGTTTCATTGTATTTCCTTTACGTTTTTCAATGGAAATCTAAAACAGCACATGTTTCATGCGTTATGGGAGCCTATGACGATGGAGTTCAATCATATCTGATTGATTTTAATATGATAAAATGGGAAGAGAAGTCAAACGATCTTTGTTGAAACGCAATGACCCAATTTTTGGCATCCTTTATTTCCCGATTCAGACTTTCCAGAGCAACATCCCCGTTTTACGGGCATATGAAGGATATCATTTTTTCATATTGACACACTTGGGGAAGGGTCAGGATTAGGTTATGAGCCACATCCACGACCTTTCAGGTTCGCACCGGTCTTGGCCGATAACCCAAGCCTGGCCCCGGTCCCCCGCACTGTGGGGAAGGAGCGGAATCAAATGAAGGGAACCGGATTCACATCTTGACAAAAGCGATCCTCTTATTCATTATGGATCATACTTTAAAATTTTATATATCATATCGTCCCTTCTGGAGCTATTTTCCGCTTTGTTTATAACTGCCACGGGCAGACCGTATTGGGGACTTGGCTCTGCCCACAACCAATAATGAAAGTAATGTTAGGCGTACCTATACTTTCTTATAACGGGCATGTCCTGCCGGACACAACAAATATAGAAAATGGTATTATACCGCCGCCCCCCCGACGGGCAATGGGCCCGGACCGGAACTGTAGACAGCTCAATTGTCCGGTTCCTATTGCCCATCGGGGGGGCGGCTCTGCTGAGGTTGCCTTGGAGGCTGCCTTTTCATATAAACCTACATGGCAGAAAAACCTGCCACAACGAAAAACGAAAGTCCTTTAATTCCAGCATATTGGTGAGACTTTCATATAAAAAAAATGAAGGCATAGAGACCCGGACGTAAATTCATTGAAACCGTGTATCAAACATCAAGGATAAAAACACATGAAAACAATGGGGATGAGTAAAAAAATATTTTCTGTGATGCTTGTTTTGATCGTCGTGGCAGTGACCATTTCCATCATAGGTATGATAGAATTATCTGAAATGAGCCATCAAATTGACATTCTGGTAAACGTGTCAACTGAAAAGGTAAAGCTGGGTAAGGAGATCAGTCAGGATCTAATGGAAATAAACCGGATTGAAAAGAATATCCTTCTGGCCGGAACACTGGAGGAGATGGATGCCCTTGCCCCTGAAATAGAACAAAAAAAGCTTCGAATTCAAAAAAAGACAAAAGCCCTTCATGAACTTCTGGATCAAACAGGACAAGCCACTTTAAAAGAATTCACCTTGAATTTGAACCAATATTTCACGGTTAACGCAAAAGTGCTGGCGTTTGCACGGTTAAATTCCAATGTTAGAGCCAGACGGTTATCAACGGATCAGGGCCGTAAAGCCTATGAAAAATGTGCCGGAATACTGGCACTGATATCAAAAAACAGTAATGAATATGCTAAAGAGGCCGCTAAAATAGAAGATGCCTCAACCATAACCGTTCAGCTGATCTCCCACATAAAATTATTACTGTTTCGTATCCATCGATCTGAAAAAAACGCAATATTGGAAGACACCAAACAATCTATTAAAAAGTACGCCGACATCCATGCCGGTATAATTAAGACCGCCGACGAGACCATCACACAACTCAAAAACCGTCTGCATAGTGAAGACAGTAACATCTTTGATAAATTTGAAACCACGTATAAGGATTTTATAAAAATCAGCAATGAGGTGGTTGACTTTGCAGGAATGGGAATCGTTGTGGAGGCAAGAACAATCTCCGCCGGTGAAGGGCGCAACGCCTTTAACAACATGGAAAAAGAGCTGGAACAGATTGAGGCGTTTAATGCCGCACGATCCATTAAAATAAAAAAAGAGGCAGACAACGCCATAGGTCTGGCGTTTTTATCTGAAAGGGCAATTCAGGATATGCTGTCCATTCACCGTGCAGAAAAGGCCCTGATTGGAGAGACCGATCAAAAAGGAATGAAACATTTTTCTCAAATCATTGTTGATAGAAAAGCGGATATGGAAGAAAAAATCAAAGATATGAAGGGACTTGCTTCCCCCGAAAATATCAAACAATTAAAAGAATTTGAGAAAGAATGGGCGGTGTTCACGACATTGAACACCTCCGTACTGGAACTGATAAGGGAGAACGGAAACGGCAATGCCTACAAGCTGTCCACAGTGGAGGGCCGCACACTTGTAAACCGGTGTGATGCCTTGATGGAGAACATCCTTGTACGCAACAGTGAAGATATGGCCAGAGATAAGCTTTTAAGTGATAAGAACTACATACGTGCCCGATGGACATTGATACTTGTCAGCGGGATAGGTATTGCACTGGCTGTCTTTATGGGAGTTGGCATTCTAAGAGACATCAACAAAAAATTAAACAAAATGGCGGACTTGCTGGGTGACGGTTCAGAGCAGGTGGCTTCGGCCTCCACAGAAGTCACAAAAGCCAGTCAGACCCTTGCTGAAGGATCATCCAGGCAAGCAGCGTCCATTGAAGAGACATCTTCTTCCCTTGAGGAGATATCTTCCATGACAAAACATAATGCGGAGAATGCTCATAAAGCGGATATTTTGATGAAGAATGCCACCCAGGTTGTGACAACGGCAAATGAATATATGAAAAAGCTGACCCATTCCATGGATGGGATTATTCAGGCCAGTGAAGAGACCTCTCATATCATTAAAACCATTGACGAGATTGCCTTTCAAACCAATCTGCTCGCGTTGAATGCCGCCGTGGAAGCAGCCCGGGCCGGTGAAGCCGGGGCCGGATTTGCTGTGGTTGCCGATGAAGTTCGGAATCTGGCCATGCGGGCGGCGGAAGCGTCAAAGAGCACAGCGGATCTCATTGAGGGGACCATCAATAAGGTTAAAGAAGGATCCGGTTATGTGTCGTCAACGGATGACGCATTTTCAGATGTCTCCTCATCCCTTGCCATGGTTGGCGATCTGGTCAGTGAAATTGCCACCGCCTCAAATGAGCAGACAGATGGAATCGGACAAATCAATGTGGCGGTTTCCGACATGGACAAGGTTACCCAGCACAATGCTGCCAGTGCGGAGGAGTCTGCCAATGCCTCCAAGAGAATGCTCTCCCAGGCATCACAAATGAAGATTCTGGTGAATGACTTGAGGGCACTCATCAAGGGAGGTACGCACACCCCGGCTTCTTCCGAAACCTCTGCATCCGGTCGTGGACAACAGGCCAAATCCCATGATAAAAATGTTCAACAACCTGTTATTGCTTTAAAAACAGCTGCTTTAAAAAAATCCCCAGGTACCGTTTCAACATCAATGGAGATCAAACCCAATCAGGTGATCCCTTTTGATGATGATGATGATCCGCAAACGTTTTAAAAATAGCCGAAGTTGGGCATCCTTCATATGTCCCCAGAACTATTTTACACTTTTTTAAGGTCGCCACCTGAAAATGAACATTCACCTCGTGAAAGTGTAAAGCAGGAATGAAGGATACCTATCTGGTTGCAGAATCCTCCCACGTCTGCTATTAGATCACCTTTTTCTGTGGTAATGGAGAAAGACAGATTCGGTTGAATCAATGTATGGTCGTGAAATGAAAAAATATATCGGATGGATCATCGTTGGCACCCTTGCCTTGTATCTTCTGAGCATTCCCGTTTCCGTGGTGCTGGCGGTACCCACACTGCTTTCTTGGCTTGTGCCGCTTCTGATGTGGCGCAGCCTTGGCAATAGTGCACGCAACCAGACCTTGCTGCTCATAGGAATCGGTTCCATACTCCTTTTTTTTTCGGCCCACCAGGGTGTCTTTCCCGGCTGGAAGCAAATCCTTGCCACCAATCTACCGCTGCTGGCCATGTTTGTTGCCGTCTCTTTTCTTGGAATGACGAACACAGGCATTGAAGATCATACCCTGCCAAAAGGGAGAAAAGCGGTTATCATAACAGCGTTCGGCACCCACCTGCTCGCAGCCGTAATTAACCTGTCGGTGCTGTTTGTTTTTGGAGATCGACTCCAAAAGAAAGGGGTCTTGAGCAAGACGCAACTGATTATCCTTGCCCGCTCGTTTTGTTCAGCAGCATGGTGGTCTCCCTTTTTTGTGGCCACCGGTGTGGCCCTCACCTATGCCCCCGGAATGTTATGGCAGAAAACCCTGATCCCGGGGGCCCTCATGAGTGTCATCGCCATCTCCTACTCAATCATTGAAGTATGCTATTTGAGAAAAGAAGAGTTTTTCGGTTATCCCATCAAGACGGAAAGTTTGACGGTGCCGGCCTTCTTTGCCGCGGCAGTGATTTGTGCACATTATTTCCGGCCCAATATCAGCATTCTGAATCTCATCTGCCTGATTTCACCTGTGGGGGCACTTGTTTTCATGAAATCCAGGCCACGGATACCAACCCTGCACTGTTTTATCAATAACAAGCTGGCATCCGTGAGCAGCCAGTTTGCTCTGTTTCTTGCCGCAGGTGTTTTTTCCACAGGCATAAAATCACTTACCCATGTTTACCCGGCACTGTTCACCCTGGAAGGCTCGGCCTTTACGGCAAGCCTGTTTTCCGTGGTCCTGGGCGTGATGATCCTCATCGGCATCATGGGGGTGCATCCCATTGTCAGTATCTCCATCGTCAGCCCCTTGCTTTTACCCCTCCATCCGGGCAATTCCCAGCTGGGGTTTCTATTTCTCAGCAGTTGGGCCATATCAACGGGCTGCAGTCCATTGTCAGGGGTTGGGCTGGCATTGGTGAGCCGATACCAGGCATCACCGCGAGGGATCATCCAAAGCAATTGGCATTACGCCATTGCGATGTGGGCAATCGCCTCCATGATGAACATTCTCTTTTTTGATATGGGGGGCTGAGTTATTCATCTTTCCAGCGCTGCTTTTACGGCTGCCCCCAGTTGTGCCAGTGTATAAGGCTTTTTAATATATTGCCCCGCCCCCAGTTTCTGTATGTCCATGACCCGTCCTGTGCGGGAGAATCCACTGGCAATAATCGCTTTCTGCCCGGGGTGTGTGGTGATGATCTGTTTGTAGGTGTCCAGTCCATCCATACCCGGTTCCATGATCATGTCCAGGACAATCAGGTCAACCGACCTGTTTTTCAGGTATTGACAGGCGGCCTCTCCGCTGGGGGCTGTTGCGACACGGTATCCCAGCTTTTCCAGAATAACGGTGGCAATTTCCCTCTGCTCCGCCACATCGTCGACCACCAGAATGGATTGCCCGCTCCCCCGAAATGCCTCCAGCGGAAGTTCAGGCTGAATGCCAAGGATTTTTTCCCGTGTAACGGGCAGATAGAGGGTAAAGGTGGTACCGACATCCTGTGAACTGCGGATATCAATATAGCCGTCATGGTCCTTTACCGTTCCCCAGACCACGGCCATTCCAAGCCCGCTGCCACTGCGCCCCATCTCCTTTTTTGTATAAAAAGGTTCAAATATTTTTACCACATCCGCCTCTGCCAAACCGGTTCCCGTATCGGAAACGGACACGGTGACATAGTCCCCTTCTTTTACCTCCTCATACCCCTTTACCGGCATATCCAGATAAACATTTTGGGTTGAAATGGTGATGATGCCTCCATGGGGCATGGCTTCGGCAGCATTGGAAATCAGGTTCATGATACTTTTGGCCAAATGGGTGGCGGACCCCATGACATTGAGCAGCCCGGGTTGAAGTTTCGTCTCAATGATCACATCCGGATGAAAGGATTTGAGATGATCCGTCTCAGGGGTTTTCAACTGCTCGCGGATGATCCGGTTGAGATTCACAACGGCTGTCACAGAGACCCCCCTTCTGGCCATGGTCAACAGGTCCTGTACAATCTGTGCCGCTCTTTCCCCTGATTTCCGAATGGTCAGCAACGGCTCCCTCAACGGACTGTCATGGGGAATATCCATCAGGATCAATTCCGGATAACTGACGATCCCGGACAAAATGTTATTCAAATCATGGGCCACCCCGCCGGCAAGGGTGCCGATGGCCTCCATCTTTTCAGCCCGCTGAAGCTTTTTATTGGACGCTTCAAGCTCCCGGGTTCGCATCTTCACCATCTCCTCCAGATGGTCTTTATGCCGGATCAGCAGTTGATCGGCTTTTTGAAGGGTTTTCACCTGGGTTTCGATCCTGTCCCCCATCTCCTCCAGGGCCGACACAAGGGGGATAAATTCTTTGTAGGTTGTGCCGTTAAGCAATGGATGGTAATCCCCTTCGGCATAGGCCCGGGCCATGTGACTGATATACATCATGGGTCGCTGAAGAAACTTTTTAAGGAAAAATCCGGTAAAGGCAATCACACCGGCAATGGCAATCAACAGGATGATAACGGCTGTTTGCATCAGTACAAGCCGGTTCTGTCGTGATGGGAGTGGGTTCAGGGCCATGGTCACCTCTCCAATGAGTTCCCCTTTGTGAAAAACACTTCCGGATCGATGGATGGAGCCGCTGCAATGGGATGCCGTGTTTTCACTATACATGACTTCACCTGAAACACCGGTCAGCGTCACCCGGGTCACCCACTCATTCTCAAAATAAAATTCACAAACCCGTTTAATGTTCTCCCGATCAAGATCCCACAAAGGAACCTCCAAGGTACTGACCATGGATTGGAGATAGTTATCCGCTGTATTTTCAAGAGCTATCCGCTCTCCCTGTTGCAACTGATAATAATAAAATGATAAAAATGCCATAGATAAAACAAAGATCACAGCCACCAGACTGAGGGTCAGATTTCTGGAAATGGAGGGGACTTTATGGGATTCCATTGTTATTATCCGAAAAATTGATGGGGTCAACTCTTGACTGCAAAACCTAAATGTGAACTTAGCGCCCTGCGGGCGGGCTTTCGACTGAACTATTTTATTATAACAAAAATTTAATTTTCCTATACTATTAAATTATTTGCATGTATCAATCTCAATGCGTTCTTTTTCGATACATTTTTTGAGTGCGGCATTGAATTCCATGAGCAGTTCACGGCTTCCGGGAAACGCTTTGGAAACGATGAGATGAAGGGAATTTTCGGTTAACGAAGGGGAGATAACCTTAAAGTTGTCAGCGTATTGACGAAAGTGGGTATGGATCAGGTGCCATGCCACCCGTTCATTCACCGGCATCAGGTCAATACGTCCCCGGATCAGTTTTTCCATGCCATAGATCTCTTTGTTCACATATTCCACCGCCAACCCGGCCTCTTTAAACATCACTTCATAATAGTACCCGTTGACACCTCCCAGTCGATAAGGTTTGAGATCTGACAGTTGGTGAAATGTGGGGGGCTTCCGGACACCTGCGGCATCATAGTAAAAAAAGAGGGTTCGTGAGCACGAAAGCGGCTCTGAATACCATACCTTATCTGCCCGCTCCGGGGTATATGCGTAAGGAAAAGCCGCCCAGACCCGCCCTTTGACCACCGCATCAAAGCAGCGGCTCCAGGGATAAAATCGATAATCCGGCTCAATACCCATCTCCTGGAACACACGGGTGACGCGGTGGGTAAACTCGCCATGGTCCTCCATGGTTTCGGATGTGAATGGAATCCACTCACCTGCTGCCATGGTGACGGTCTGCCCATACGCCGGCAGAGTGCCGAAAAACAGCAGCAAGGCAATCCAGATACGACAAGCAGATATTAACATTTTTTTGCCTCCATTCCGACGTTTTTCATATTACCTTAAGAAAGGTTTAAACATGCTATTTCCTACCACGAATTGAGACCTTTGCACAACCCAACCATGAACCGTATTGAAAATAAACCGCTTCCCCTTGTTGCATAAGCGTCGTTCAAAATGATAGGATAATTTACTTTGGTTCAGGAACATCCTTTGTGTTTAATTCAGGAGAAAATCATGAAACTCGAAAAGATAATGAACGGTATTCCCAAAGAGATAGTAACATCTCTAAATAAGATGAAAAAAGCAACCACAACAGACGAAAGATTAAAGCACAGCAAAATTATCAATAATCTGTGCAACTCCCTTGAAGTCATCTTTGACCTCATGGACGAAATGGCAACATATGATAATTATGACGACGATGATTATGAGGATGGGGAGGAGGATGAGTCCATTCCATTTTAACAAAAAAAACGGGCTTGAAAGAGATGAGTATTGATACAAAGGCCTCCGGCACGGAAGCAGACCCGTTATCCGAAGGGACAAAATTGCCATCCGGGGCAGTGCTTCTGGTTTTTGCCATGTGCGTGGCCCAGGTGACCGGCATGCTTGGGGTCTTTGCCTTTCCTGCGCTTTTGCCCCATTTTCTTGATGTATGGCATCTATCCAATAGCCAGGCGGGGTGGATCAACGGCATCTATTTTGCGGGCTACACCGTAGCCGTTCCTTTGTTGACAAGCTTCACCGACCGCATTGATGCCCGCAGAATCTACCTGCTCTCCTGTACACTGGGGGTAGTTGCCAATCTTGGGTTTGCATGTTTCAGCCAGGGATTCCGGACGGCCCTGATGTTCAGGGCCATGTGCGGTCTGGGACTTGCCGGCACCTTCATCCCGGGCCTCAAAGCCATCATCGACCGGTTGGAGCCGAAATTTCTTCCCAGGGCGGTGTCATTTTACACCGCCTGTTTCGGCCTTGGCATGAGCGTTTCCTTTTACTTTGCAGGCAAACTCTTTGCCGCATGGGGATGGGAAACCGTGTTTGCCGCAGCCGCAGCAGGTTCCGGCTTCTCTTTGCTGGTGAGCATGGCTGTCCTTGCCCCAAAACGCCCCCCCATCTCTTCAAGCGTCGACATTCTGGGCTCCCTTGACTTCAGGCCCGCCTGGCAAAACCGTCCTGCCCGGGTATATATCATTGCGTATATGTGCCACATGTGCGAGATGTTTGCCGCCAGATCCTGGATGGTGGCTTTTCTCACCTTCTCTTTGGCCCTCACCCATGACCAACAGCCATTCATGGCTCCGACCACGGTGATGGCCCTGGCCGGCATTGTGGGTATGACGGGAAGTATCGGGTTCGGAGAACTGGCCTTGCGCCTTGGCCGCCGCAGGGTTGTAACCGGCATCATGGGCGTATCAGGCCTCATTGCCATGGGTATTGGATTCATGGCCCACCTGCCCTACCCTGTACTGGTGGGGCTTTGCATCCTCTACACCCTGTTTTTCCAGGGGGATTCCGCAGCCATTCACGCCGGTGTCATCACCGCTGCACAACAGGAACGAAGGGGGGTGACCATGGCCCTCCAGTCCCTGGGGGGATTCCTGGCAGCATCCATGGGATCCATTGCCACGGGGATGGTGCTTGACATCACCGGTGGCGGGTTGACCACCATGTCATGGGGAATTACCTTTGCCTCCATGGGTGTTATCGCTGCCCTGGGGGCCATCATGCTTGCAAAAAGCCGCCATGCCTGCCCGGCCTAACCTATATCAATGAGCCTGTTGATTTAATGCAGATTAGTGGTTCATGGGTACAATATGACGTACTCCAAGGCAACCTCAGCAGAGCCGCCCCCCCGATGGGCAATAGGAACCGGACAATTGAGCTGTCTACAGTTCCGGTCCGGGCCCATTGCCCGTCGGGGGGGCGGCGGTATAATACCATTTGGCTCCGCGTCTACGACCCTATATTTGTTGTGTCCGGCAGGACATGCCCGTTATATTGTCATACTGGGGAAATGAGTATCTCTTTGCCATAAACCAATAAGGAGGTTTGAAATGAACGTGATCATTGATCTTTGCGTGGTACCCATGGGAGTTGGACTTTCCGTATCAAAATATGTCGCAACATGTCATAAAATCATCAATGAAGCCGGGCTCAAATCCCAGCTGCATGCCTATGGCACCAATATAGAAGGCGACTGGGACAAGGTTTTTGATGTGGTAAAAAAATGCCATGAAAAAATTCATGAGATGGGTGCCCCCAGGATAACAACCACCATAAAGGCCGGCACACGCATCGACCGGGATCAGAGCATGGAGGATAAGATTGAAAGTGTTAAAAGCAAACTTTGATGACGTCGTAAAACATCAAAAAACCCAAAGGCTTTTCAGACCGATTTTGCCGAAACGGGATCGGGCGAGCCTTATGCTGACAACACTTTTTTAAGGTCAACACCATATTTTTTCATGCGGTTCCACACCGTTACCCGGTTGATACCAAGCAGTTGAGCCGCCTTTGTCTGGTTGCCCTTTGTCTCTTGAAGGGCCTGGATCAACCGGGCTCTTTCACTGGAAAAAGCGGCATCTTCCGTCACTTTTTTCCGGGAAACGTCCACTGCACCCACCGAACCATGGGATGAATATATCTTTCTGGGCAGATCTTCCATCCGGATGACAGTGCCTTCGGTGGTGACAAAGGCGTACTCCATTGCATTTTTAAGCTCCCGGACATTGCCAGGCCAATGGTAGTCCATGACGGTTTCCATGGCTTCATGGCTTAATCCGGTGATGACTTTGCCGGTTGACCGGTTCAGGCGACCAATGAAGGTGCGGATCAGAAGTGGTATGTCCTGCTTTCTCTCCCGTAAAGAGGGCAGATGTATGGGAATGACGTTGATCCGGAAAAACAGATCCTGGCGGAACTCTTGCTTTTCAATCAGCGCTTCAAGATCCCGGTTTGTGGCACTGATGATGCGGACGTCAACCTTTAATGGCGAAATATCCCCCACCCTTTCAAACTGCCCTGATTCAAGCACCCTGAGCAGCTTGGTCTGGATGGACAAGGGAATATCGCCGATCTCATCCAGGAAGAAATCCCCATGGTTGGCGGCCTGGAATCGACCAATGCGATGGGTATACGCCCCTGTAAAGGCGCCCCTGGCATGGCCGAAGAGTTCGCTTTCAAGGACGGCCTCATTCAATGCCGCACAATTGAGTTGAATAAAGGGGGCATGCTTTCTTTCACCACACAGGTGAATGGCGTTTGCCACCAGTTCTTTCCCGGTACCGCTCTCCCCCAGAATAATGACAGGGGCCCTGCTTAAAGCGGCTTTTCGAATCATCTCAAACACTTTTTCCATCTCCGGGGACTTTCCGATAAGTCCCCAGAATCCCCCTTCACTGTCCCATTGTCTGGAAAAAATCTGGATTTTTTCATCCAGCCGGATCAGCTCTGAGATATCGGAGAGGGTCTCCACCACCCCCACGGCACGGGTTCCGGTTTCATCCCACAGGGTGGATGCGTTTTTCAACACTGGCAGAAAAGTGCCGTC
This sequence comes from uncultured Desulfobacterium sp., assembly GCA_963668575.2. Classification (GTDB taxonomy): domain Bacteria; phylum Desulfobacterota; class Desulfobacteria; order Desulfobacterales; family Desulfobacteraceae; genus Desulfocicer. Next base: position 5,839,691 of record OY764894.2, read on the forward strand.
TTTGCATTTTAAAAGGCAACGGCACTTTTTCATATCTTGCTCACCGTCCTCAAACAGCTTGCACCATGCCGACTCTCTGCGCGTCTCCATGGTTTTCTCACAGGCATCACATCCAAGCATGGTGCAGGACATGCCGATGGCCTCGTCTGAGCTGTAACCGGTGAGGGCCTCAAATGCCCTGTTGACCATTAAAATAGAACCGTCAGGATTGATGACCATGAGCCCGTCATTAATGGTATTGACTATTTTTTCCCAAAAGGCGTTGATTTCATGTTCATCCATTGGCAGGCTTCCTCCACGACGGTTTAACGCCATGCACCGATTTTTAACCGGACATGACCCTCCCCCATATCCATCAACTTAAAAAACTGGCCCATTCTGTTTAAGTGTTTAAACGTTTAATCACCTGTTTAAATACCATGACAACTTTTCAGGGTCAACCCCTGAACACCAAGATAAAATAAGTTTTCAAAAACAACATGTTATAATTTAAAGCATCTTAAATCACAATGGGGTACGCCTGTTGCAATGGCGATTGTTTCCGATTTAAATATCACCGCATATGGAGGAACAATGCAACTCAGTAGACGCAATTTTTTTAAATTCGTGGGTGCGGCCGGGGCATCCGTTGCCACCCTGCCCACATCCACCGGAGCATGGGAGTCAAAGGCTCCCCCCGATCCCCATGGATGTCTGGTGGACCTGACCCGATGCGTTGGGTGCCGCAAGTGTGAAGAGGCCTGCAGCCAGGCAAACCATCTCCCGGCGCCGGAGCGGCCCAATTGCCAATGCACCATCTTTGAAAAGAACCGACGGCCGGATCACAGGGCATTCACAGTGGTGAACCGCTATTTCACAGGAAAGCTGGACCCATTTGACAAACCCCTTCCCACCTATGCCAAAGTCCAATGCATGCACTGTCAGGATCCGGCCTGTGTCTCTGCCTGCATTGTGGGTGCCCTTACCAAGGATGACACCGGCAGCGTGAAATACGATGTCACAAAATGCATTGGGTGCCGATACTGCATGGTGGCGTGTCCCTTTGAAATCCCTGCCTATGAATACCATGACCCCATCACCCCAAGGGTCATGAAGTGCACCTTCTGCTATGACAGGATATCCAAAGAGGGGGGCGTTCCGGGCTGTGCCGCCATCTGCCCCACAGAGGCCCTGACCTTCGGCAAAAGAGAGACACTTCTCACCCTTGCCAAAAAAAGACTCAAGGAGAATCCGGGCAAGTATATCAACCATATATATGGTGAAAAAGAGGTGGGGGGTACCTCCTGGCTCTATATCTCCCCGGTCCCCTTTGAAAAGGTTAACCTGCCCAGCCTGCCGGATGCCCCTTCTCCCCGACTGTCTGAAACCATTCAGCACTCTCTGTTCAGTTATCTGTGGTCCCCTGTGGCACTTTTCGGACTTTTGGGGACGGTGATGTATCGATCAAACAAAACCCAAGCCAGGGAAACTTCCGGGGAAAAAGGAGGAGAAGGATGAAACCAGCACCGTTAAGAAAACCGTTCCTGACCCCGGGTGTGCTTGTTCTGCTGGCCTTTATGGCAGCCGGAGCCGTGGCCATTTTGGCACGATTCACCGGAGGCATCGGCTACGTCACCAATCTGACCAATGCCAGACCCTGGGGGCTCTGGGTGGGGGTGGATGTGGCAACGGGGGTGGCCCTGGCCGCAGGGGGATTTACAACGGCGGCCCTGGCCCACATTCTGGGAAAGCACGTTTATGAACCCATTACCCGCCCGGCACTTTTAACGGCGGTGCTGGGATATACCTTTGTTGTGCTGGGCCTGCTGGTGGATATCGGGCGCTCCTGGGCCATCTGGAAACCCATGATCCACTGGAACACCAATTCAGTGCTGTTTGAGGTGGCCATGTGCGTGATGGTCTATTTACATGTGCTCTACATTGAATTTTTCCCCATCATTGCGGAACAGTTCAAGGGACGGGTCAAATTTCCGGGCCTTCTTGCCCCGTTAAACGGTTTGGTGGAGACCCTCCTCTCACTGGGGGATGCCATTCTCAATAAGATCATGTGGCTCTTCATCATTCTCGGGGTGGTCCTCTCCTGCATGCACCAGTCAAGCCTGGGCGCCCTCATGCTGGTGGCCCCCACCAAGCTGCATCCCCTGTGGTACACGCCCATTTTACCGCTGCTGTTTCTCACATCGGCCATTGCCGTGGGCTATCCCATGGTGGTCTTTGAAACCACCATTGCCACCGCCTCATTCAAGCTTGATTCCGAAATGGAGATACTTACCCCGTTAACCCGGATCACCGTTTTTCTCTTGGGAATTTACCTATTTCTCAAATTGGGAGACATGGCTGTAAGGGGGACCTATGTCTATCTCCTGGACGGCACCCATCAAACCAACTCCTTTGTTGTGGAGATACTTTTGGGAGTCATACTTCCCTGGATCTTGCTGCTCTTTAAAGGAGTGAGGCAATCCAGAAAAGGCGTTTTCACGGCCGCCTGTCTGATTGTGGGCGGAGTGGTACTCAACCGGATCAACGTCTTTATTGTGGGATACACACCGCCGTTGAGTGAAAACGGATATTTCCCTGCACCCGGCGAAATTCTGGTCACCCTGGGACTCATCGCCACACTCATGTTCATCTACCGCATCGTTGTCACATGGTTGCCGGTATTACAGGAATATAGAGAGGTCTCTTCATGATAAAAAAAAATATTTTACCGGTTGTGATTGTCCTGCTCTGCACAACCATTGCCACGGCAGGGGTGTGGAAAGCACCGGATCAGGAAAAGGCAAAGGAACGGGCAAGACAGGTGGTTCCATTTATCAAGGAATATAAAGATGAGGGCAGAATCCATCGAAAAATCTCCCTCATGGATGCCGGCATTTCCCTGAAAGATGTCACCGATGTCTATTTTCTCCTGGACAGTCCCCTTATTAAAAAGAGTGAAGATCATTATGAACCGGTGCGGTTTGCCCACCAGCGCCACGCCGCCCTGATCCAGGACTGCTCCCAATGCCACCATTTTCGACCAAAGGATGAGAAGGCCCTTGAAACCACCCGGTGCTCGGCCTGCCATCAGGAATCATTCAATGCCGACCATCCGGAACGAATCGGTCTCAAAGCGGCCTACCATCAGCAGTGCATGGAATGCCATAAAACCCAGGGCAAGGGTCCCGCTGACTGCAAGGGATGCCATCTGCAAAAGGTGCCTGATCATAAACAACTGGTGAAACTCACCACCGACCCCGACCCGTTTCAGGTGACAAAAGAGTGTCTCCGGTGCCACGACGTCCAGGCCACGGATATGCTTCAAACGGCCCACTGGTCCTGGAGGGGGCCATCGCCCTACACCACAAACCATGGAAAGGAGATCATGCACGGCAAGGGCACCACCGCCCTGAACAACTATTGAATCAGTCCCATCAGCAACGAGGCTCGTTGCACAAGCTGTCATGCAGGATATGGATGGAAAGACAACTCCTTTGATTTTACAGACAAAACAAAAATGGACTGCCTGGTGTGCCATGACGCCACAGGCACCTATAAAAAAGATCCGCCAGGTGCCGGCATGCCCAAAGAAGAGGTGGATCTGAAGCGGGTGGCGGAAAACGTGGGCCATTCAAGTCGTGCCACCTGCGGTGCCTGTCACTTTAACGGCGGCGGCGGAGATGCCATCAAGCATGCGGACATGTCCCGACAACTCCTTGAACCCAACCGGAGCTGCGACGTTCACATGGGCGGTTATGATTTTTCCTGTGCTGAATGTCATAAAACCCGAAACCACAAAATTTCCGGTCGAAGCTCATCAGTCCCTGTTGCCGAAGGAAAGGTTTCCTGTGAGCAGTGCCATTCTTCCACACCCCACTATTGCGGAAGTCTGCTGGATCATCATCTGAACGAACACGCAAAAACCCTGGACTGTAACGTTTGCCATTCACCTGTGTTTGCAAAATGCAAACCCACTAAAACCTGGTGGGATTGGTCCAAGGCCGGGGATAAAAGTCGAAAACCCCAAAAAGACAAGTATGGCCAACCCGATTACAACTGGAAAAAGGGTGAATTTAAGTGGGAAGAGTCCGTGGTGCCCAATTATGCCTGGAGTTCAGGTTATATGAAACGGGTTCTGATGGGTGACAAGGTTGATATTCATGCCCCTGTGATCAACCTCACCGAGCCGGTGGGGTCCATCAACGATCCGGGTTCCAAGATTACCCCCTTTAAAATCATGAAGGGCATCCAGCCCGTAGATGCAGAGTACAACCACATCATTGTGCCCCACCTTTTCCCCCGGAACAAAGAGGACAAAACCGCCTACTGGAAACACCTTGACTGGGAAAAGGCCATAACGGATGGTATGGATGCTGCCGGTCTTGCGTACAGCGGGGCCTTTAAATGGAAGGAAACCTGGATGTACTGGCGCCTGGAACACGAGGTAATGCCCGCCGATATGGCCCTTTCCTGCGTGCAGTGCCATGACAGCCTTAAAGGAGACAAAACCTGCAATCGTTGCCACCAGGACCATCGCGATGTTGATTTTAAAAAAATTGCCCACAAAGGAACGGATTTTTCCTACATGAAATCCCAGGGAAGAGATGTGGAGCTGTTGATCAACAAAACCGATTACATTAATTTTAAAGCCCTTGGGTATAAGGGGGACCCCATTCTCCATGGCGGACGTTTTAAAAAACTGCCCATGGGATATAAATAACACGTAGGGGTCAGGCCGCCTCAATGGCGTTATCCATGGTGCTTTGGGTTATGGCATCGGTTTGGACGATAACACCATTGAGGCAGGCCCGACTCTTTGAGTGTACCCTTTTTGCAGTATTCCCCCCTCTCCAGCCATGGAGAGGGAGCTGGGGTGAGGTTGGGTAGATCACGATCGTCCTCGGATCATCAAAAAAGGGTACACTCCGACTCTTTTCTCCTCCGCCCCTGTTCCCTGCACGCCATCTCAATCACTGAAAACAATTCATCTTCTCTTTGCATCATTTAAAATATATGGTATGTTTATCGCCATTATTTTTTGTACCGTTGTTGGTGTGATCAAGCCCGTCAAAAATCTAAGAGGACCTTAATCAATTATGCAGATCAAACATTATGAATTTGAGTATGGCCAGTATGGCGAGACCGTTGGCGTCACCATCAGTTTGAGGGGATATCATGTCCTTCGTTACAATTATATCAGTAAAGGAACCGCCTTTACCATTGCGGAACGAGCCAAATTAAAGTTAAACGGTTATCTGCCGCCACGGGTTAAAACCCTGGCAGAACAGGTCCACTCAAGTCTTGATATCATTGATAAAAAAGAGTCTGACATTGAAAAGTTCATTTATATCAGAAGTCTTTATGACAGGAACGTGGTGTTGGCCCATGCCGTCATCGCAAGTGACGTGATCCGCTTTCTGCCCATTATTTATACCCCCACGGTGGGCCTTGCCTGTCAGCTCTACTCCACCATGTTCCGGAAAGCCAATGGGATTCATCTCTATCCCGGAAATATTGATCAGGCTGAGGAAATTCTGCGCAACTATACGGCACAGGATATCCGCGTGGCCGTTGTCACCGACAACCAGGGTATTCTGGGTATCGGCGACCAGGGAGCCGGGGGCATGCCCATCTGTCTTGGCAAGCTCATGCTCTACACCCAGGGAGCCGGCATCGCTCCATGGCACTGCCTGCCCATCTCCCTGGATGTGGGCACGGACAATGAAGAGCTGCTGAACCACCCCGATTATCTGGGGCACCGGGAAAAAAGACTCACCGGTGAAGCGTACAACCTTTTTCTTGATAAATTCGTCACGGCTTTTAAACGGGTGTTTCCCAAGGCTCTGTGCCAATGGGAGGACTTTTCCAAGCAGACCGCCTTTAACGTCCGGGACAAATACCTTGACACGGTCATCTCCTTTAACGACGACATCCAGGGAACCGGTTCCATTGCCCTGGCCGGTATCCTTGCAGCCATGAGAGTTAAAAAGGAAAAAATGACCGATCAGGTCTATTTGGTCCACGGGGCCGGCGCCGGGGGAATGGGCATTGCCGAACAGATTTTCACGGAACTCATGGAACAGGGCATGGTGGAAGAGGCAGCCCGGGCACGGATCTTTACCCTGGATTCAAAAGGGGTTGTCACCTCCCACCGAAATATTGAACCCTACAAGCTTAAATTTGCCAAGGATATCAAAAACCTGCCCTGGCTGAAAAAACCTGAAGACAACACCCTGATCAATGTGATTAAAAATGAAAAAGTCACCGTGCTCATCGGCACTTCGGGCCAGCCCGGCGGCTTTACCAGGGAGGTTGTTGCCGCTGTGGGAGAAAACACCCCACGTCCGGTCATTCTCCCCTTAAGCAATCCCACCACAAAGGCCGAGGCCCTCCCCGGGGACATCTACCAGTGGACTGACGGCAACGCCCTGGTTGCCACAGGCTCTCCCTTTGAGCCGGTAACATACAACGGCAAAACCCGCCGCATCGGGCAGATGAACAATGCATTTGTATTTCCCGGCATCGGCCTTGGCATTCTGGCCTCCGGGGCCACCACTGTTCTGCCGGTGTTCTTCTCTGCAGCGGCCCATGCAGTGGCACAATACATCAGTGACGAGGATATTGCAGAGGGCATTCTCTGCCCGCCCCTGGATCAACTGAAGAAAGTGTCCCTGGAAGTGGCCCGGTGGGTGGGAGCAGAGGCCCTTAAAGCCGGAGTGGTTCAAGATGACTGCCCTTTTTCCACCTTCAAACACAACAATGACCCGGAGCGACTGAATCTTCTCATTGATAAAATGCGCTGGACCCCTGAATATCTCTAAGAAAGAGGGACAGGCTTATTTTATTACGCTTTTTGCCAGATGAATATCTCTTGACAGGTGTCCATAAAAAACATAATAAATTGAGGTCAAAACTGTCACGCAGGTCCCATTCCGAAAGTGACATGTACACGGATAAGGTATTGGTCAAACCCGAAAAAAACACTGTCCATGGGGGGAAATAAGGATGCAGATGAAATCACTGGTGCTATACGTCTTTGCCCTGCTTGCAATAATAGCACTCTGGGGATGTGGAATTCCCGATCTTCCCGGCCCCATCGGAATTCCGGGACTTTAAAAAAAAAGGACTTGACCCGACGGAAAGAATCCTTTATACAGAAGTTCAGCTGAACGGGCGATTAACTCAGCGGGAGAGTGCTACCTTCACACGGTAGAAGTCACTGGTTCAAACCCAGTATCGCCCACCATATAAAATAAAGGGTTTACAGAATCTCTCTGTAAACCCTTTTTTGATTTTGTGACCGGTTGGAAAATTAGATAGGTAACTCGGTTCCTTCGTTCATGATCCGAATGTATTCCACGTAGGAATAAAGGCGGTTTCGCTTCTGACCGGAGATCTCTTTCACGACCCCCAATTGTTCAAGTTGGCGCAGACAGGCATTCACTGTGGCCGGTGAAAGTTGGGTTTTTTCCTGTATCCAGTTTGGTGAAGCCATAGGGCGTTCAAGCATGGCTTTGTGAATAAGATGTGCAGAACCTGAGATGCGTTTCAGCCCATTAATGCGTTGCCCATCCTCTGCAGACAACTTCATCAGCTGCTGGGCAGTATTCACCGCCTGGGTCGCCGTATGAATTACGGCATCCGCAAAAAAATCAAGCCAAGCCTCCCAATCACCGGTCAGGTGAACTTCATTGAGTAACTCATAGTAACGCTGACGGTGAGTCTTAAAGTATAGACTCAGGTACAGCATTGGCTCCTTAAGCACCTTCTCGGAACAGAGCAGCAGGGTAATGACCAACCGTCCCAGACGACCATTCCCATCAAGAAATGGGTGAATGGTTTCAAACTGAACATGTGCCAATGCAGCCTTGATTAGAACCGGTGTTTTTTCCGGCTGGTCATGTAAAAATAGTTCCAGCTTTCCCATGCACTCTTGAAGATACTCCGGAGGCGGCGGCACAAATGCGGCAGTACCGGGGCGAGTGCCGCCAATCCAGTTCTGGCTTCTGCGAAATTCGCCGGGATCACACTCCTTGCCACGACCCTTCGACAGCAGAACACTGTGAATCTCTTTCAACAACCGCAGTGAAAGGGGAAAGTCCTCTCCAAGCCGTTTAAGACCATGGTTGAGGGCCGCCACATAGTTGCTGACCTCCTGAACATCATTCAACGGCACCCCGGGTTGACGCTCAAATTCAAATAGCAACAAGTCGGATAACGATGATTGGGTTCCCTCAATCATTGAGGAGAGAACTGCCTCCTTGCGCACATACATATAAAGGAAAAGTGAGGTATCCGGAAGCAGGACAGATACACTATCCAGACGACCAAGGGCCAACAACGCCTGGTCAAATTTTTCTCGAAGTTCTGGTGACCACTCAACGGGCGGGACTGGCGGTAACGGTGCCGGAACAAAAGCTTGTGCTCTCTCTCCAACCGTGGAAATTGTTATGTAATGTCCTTGCAGGTCTCTGTTCATGCCCTTATTTCACTTTTTGAATTAAAGTGTTTCTTATTTTAAATTTTACTGTTATCTAAAATAATAAATTGATGGCAAATTGTCAAGAAGACTTCTGGATTATGCGGCATGTTCCAGTCATCCGGAGTCGCCTTGTTGAGGGATGAATGAAGAAGGGATTACCCCTCAAGAAAAAAACAGTGGGATCAGATCAGCCATGACCGTGGAAGCAGCATAAAAAAGGTTAAAAACAAAGCGCAACAGAGGCATAAACCGTAAAAGGGGCACCTGTTTGATAGGTGGAGCCAAGGGTTTTATAGTCAGAGGTGTTGATGATGCTGACATATTCCTTGTCAAAGATATTGTTGAGCGTCAAAGAGAAATCAAGGCTTTTCATCTTCATCCCGGGAAAGGCTCCGGCATTATAGGTCAAATCAAAGTCAAATATCACGGCATCGTCAATCTTCTCATCGTGCTCAATGTCCCCGTACCTGCTGGACGTATATTTAACAATGGGGGAAAGAACAAACTTGCCCATGCGGTAACTGGCAATTGCCTTGCACAGAAACTCCGGGGCATCAGGCACCTGATCGCCCTCAACCTCATTGACAGATCCGTCGCTGTTAGCAATATCCTGGGAAAAAAAGAATCGGTTATAGGAAAAGGAGCCGTAGAGGGAAAGATTTTCACGTACCATTGCTCCGGCTTCCAATTCAAATCCGTAGGCATCCGCCTTTGCATTGGTGGACGGAAATGATACCCCCAGGGAAGAATCATAATATGTTGCCGCCTTATTTTTATGCCGGGCATAATAGAGTGTGGGAACCACATATACCTTGTCTGTGATGTATCTCAGGCCGATATCGTAATTGTCAACGATTTCAAGCTCCTGTTCATCCCATAGATCCTGCAGTGTAATGCCCTTGCTGTGAAAGGTGCTTTCCTGGGAAATAAAATAGGGATAAAGGCTCACACTCATGCCATAGTTTCTGCCATAGGAAAAATAGGCGCTGACATCGCCGTTGATCCTGTAATTCAGCCCCAGGTTGGGAAGGATCTTGTTAAAATCCTTTGCATCTGCACACGCATCTTCGTCAACGGATGTGGCCATGCCAAGCGCGGTTTCGTAGCTGACATCGGAAATGCCGGTGGTGTCATACGTCTTTATGGAGGGCATGGTGTATCTGAGATATTTCACGCCTCCCTCCAGGGTAAACCGCCCCTTGACATATTTACCCGAAACAAAGGGGGTATTCTGGCGATGTTTGGAACTGTTGGAGAGGACCTGCCATTTGTCAAATACGAGTTCGCCGGATGAAACCTTATACAATTTCCAGGAGGTCGGCGGTCCCGGTCTTTCCTGTTGAAGATTGAAAAAGCCGATATTGAGATCAACTGCCTGGATACGGGTTGAATATTGGCTCAGAAACCCGCTCAAATCATGATCGACATCCCATCTTCTGATGCGGTTATTGCCGTTCTTCATTGTAATCGTTTCCATGTAATACCCCTTATCATTCCAATAGAACGGCTTAATCACCACCTTGGAATTATCATCAAAACGATACTCAATGTTTCCAAAAATATTATAATCCTCAAAATCTGCCTTGTTGTACCCATAATAAAAATAGTCGTTCTTATCATTGGTAAAATCAAAATCATAATTTTTGCTTAAAGAAGATGCTTTTTCGTAATCCAGGGCTCTATAGGTATTCACATCGGCCTTATTATAGGTTGAAAACAGCTCTATCTTCAACCCGTCGCCGATTTTTTGGGTCAGTCCGGCCATTGCGTTGTCTCGATCGGAATCCCCCTTTCCCCTCCATTTATCTGCACCGGTGTTGGAATAGGAGATAAAGCCTGCGGTGTCAGTGGAAAAGTTTCCCGTGTCAAGTCGCAAAAAACTCCGGCTGAAGTCATCGGTTCCCAGCATCTGTTTTATTTTGAAACCAAACTCATTCAAAGGCCTTTTCACCTCCATATCGATTTTTCCGCCGATATTGGTCAGACCAAAGGCCTTGTCTGCCGGTACTCCGCCCTTATAAATGGATATTGTCTCAAAATTTTCCATGTCATATATGGAGACTCCACCTCCGGGCCTACCGCTCACGGGAACACTCTCCACATTGACAGGGGTGGAGGGATTGCCGCCGCCGGTGGCTTCCACCCCCCTGAACCTGAAGGATTCGTGGTAGTTGCTGATATCTGCAAGGCCGCTTGGGTCAACACTTTGTTGATTTACGGAGGGCATGAGGCTTATGGATTTCTGGACAGACATGGTGGAAGAGGGTCCAAGGGCGTTTATTCCTTTTTCTGTAACCTTTGTTCTTGTGTTGGTCTCGGTGAACAGCGGACCGACGAAATCCTGTTCTTCAAATTTTCCCGTTACAACACTCTGGGGAAGTTGGTAAATAGCTGTTTCATCAGCAACGCAGGATAGTGGTAACACCATGATGCCCATTAGGATCACAATCATATTTTTCATTAACTTACGCATTCTATCTCCTCTCATCTCTTTGTCATACCTCATAGAAGCTCCTCGGCGTTCAAGTGCCTGTTGATGGCATCGTTCAGATCGCTTTTGCGCTATCTTCATTTTTTTTACATGACAACAAAAAAGTACTTTTCATGCATATTGTAGTTTAAACACGACATCGTTTTAAAGGCTCTACACGATAAAATTTGGTCTGTCAAATTTAATTTTTGGCTCATGTTGGATTTTAGGGGCTTGTGGGGATGGGTCAGATTACTGACAAAAGTCCTGAGACTTGATGATCAAATTTTTTGTATTGACAATATGTGGAAGGGATATAGGAGTGTAAGGAGGCTATCTAAATTTACAGGCTGTCTCGTATTTTCCGGCCAAAATCGCAGCACCGACCAGCAATTTTCTGGCTTCCGGAGTGCAGATAAGGGAAGCAGAGCGTTTGGCATGGCAAAACATCTCCTCAAACGCCTGCTGTTCAAAGGCCGCCAGAGCCTTTGCTCTATGCATCTGCGCCTCTGTTTCCATCTTTATCAAAAGAGAAAAATCGGTTCTGCACCTGCGGCAAACGGTTGCCCCCGGACTCACTGCGGCCCTGCAGGCCGGACATTTTTCCATGGCTACTCCTTTTTCTTCTACGAATCCATCATAACGTTTTTTTTTATATGAAAGTCTCACCAATATGCTGGAATTAAATGACTTTCGTTTTTCGTTGTGGCAGGTCTTTCTGCCATGTATGTTATATGAAAAGGCAGCCTCCAAGGCAACCTCAGCAGAGCCGCCCCCCCGATGGGCAATAGGAACCGGACAATTGAGCTGTCTACAGTTCCGGTCCGGGCCCATTGCCCATCGGGGGGGCGGCGGTATAATACCATTTGGCTCCGCGTCTACGACCCTATATTTGTTGTGTTCGGCAGGACATGCCCGTTATAAAAAAGTGTAGGCATGCCTAACATTACTTTCATTATTCGTTGTGGCGGACCCGGGTCCCAAATTCCGCTCCGCCCGTGGCGGTTATTCAAGATAAAACAGAATATCTTCAAGGGCTTCAGCTGATTTTCGGGCAGCATCCGTATCTCCGTCCGCCACCTGTTGGTTGATATCTTCAATGAGGTTGATGATCTCCTCACAATCTTCGGGAGAGGCATCTTCAAGGGCTGCTCTGGCGTTGGTGATAAGTGATTGAAACTCGCCGGCGGTTTCCTCTGCGGCAGCGTCTTCCACATCCGGGCCATCCGTTGAGGTATCCGGCAACATCTGGGTTTCCCACATCCCGTCAATTTTGCTTTTTGACAGCAGCACACTCTCTTCGGAAAGCTGGGAAAAGGCATTCTCAATCACACCGGTGATCTGTTTGCCCGTGTTCTTCTCAATGGCGGTTATTTTAAGTATTCCGTTGAGATCCAGCTCATATTTCAGAACTACCGGACTCTGGGCAGGCTGCCCGGAAGTCAGATCAAGTTTATAGGTTCCAATGAGGATATTGTTCCGTGCATCGCGCTCTTCCCCCTGATACACCTGAACCTGCACTCTTTCCTGGTTGGGAACAACGGTCCAGAACACCTCACTTTTAACGGCGGGAAGCTTTGTGTTTCTACGGATCAGCGGCACAAAAAGCGTGTCGGTCATCATACCGTCCAGCTCCCCCAGGGCAGAGGTGCCAAAGGTGTAGGGAGTGATATCCAGTAATACGCTGGTGGAATCCAATCCCATTTCCCGGCCGGCCTGAATGGCGGCCCCCATGGCGACACACAGATCCGGATCAATCTCCTGGTTAGGAAGAATACCGAATGTCTCTTCCAGCATAGCCGAAAGTCTGGGGATTCTTGTGGAACCGCCCACCAGAATAATTTTTTCAAGGGCCGATGGCAGCATGCTGGCATCTTTCAGGGCTTTGTTAACGCTGTCCATGGTTTTTTGAAGATAATGCTCAACAATGGACTCGAATTCCGTTCTTGACAATTCATAGGAGAGATGTACATCCGTATCCCCTTTTTTGGCAATGTGATCCTCTTCAATGGCGGCATAGGGGGCACTGGAGAGCTCGATTTTGGCTTTTTCCGCGGCACGCTTGAGCCTTGCCCTTGCAATGGTCTCCTCAGTCAGATCAATACCGGACTCCTCCTTAATATGCGCCAAAAGCTTTTTTTCAATCTCAAGATCAAAATCATCCCCACCCAGATGATTGTCCCCGGTGGAAGAGAGCACCTCCACCACCCCATCCTCAATTCTTACAATGGAGACATCAAAGGTGCCGCCCCCAAGGTCATACACCATGATGGTGCGGGAAATGGTATCGGCTGCCTCATAGGCAAGGGCCGCGGCCGTGGGTTCATTGAGTATTCTGACCACCGAGAGCCCCGCAATTTCACCGGCCTCCCTGGTTGCCTGGCGCTGGGCATCCGTAAAATAGGCCGGGGTGGTGATCACCGCCTTTGTGATGGTTTGCCCCGTTACCCGCCAGGCCCTCTCCTTGAGTTCCTTCAGGATAAAGGCTGAAATCTCCTGGGGAGTGTAGGTATTGCTGCCCAGGGCAACTTTTTCCTGGGAACCCATGAGGCGCTTGATGGAAAGCACCGTTTTTTCAGGGTACAGCGGGGCCTGATTCCGGGCCGCCGTTCCCACGATCACGGTTCCGGCTGCCGTCAGTCCCACGCAGGACGGCACAATACCGTTATCATTTTCCGTCAAAACCGTTGATTTGCCATCCACAATATAGGCAACTTCAGAGTTTGTCGTGCCAAGATCTATCCCGATAATCGGTTCCATATAAACATCCTTTTCTTTTTTTAATATATATATCAGCCGGCTACGATCACCTGGGCATACCGCAAAATCTCATTGCCCCTTCTGAAGCCTCCGGATATGGTTTCCACCACCGTCCCCTTTTCCATTCCCTCGGTCAACCTTGATTCCAGGGCCTTCATGGTCATGGGATCAAAGGCGGCACCGGTTGTCTCCATGGGATAAATATCCAGCAGGGCAAGGGATGCGTCAAATTTTCGGATGGCCATATCATAACCGTCATGAATATTCTCCATATTTTTCAGCGTCCGCCGGAAAAACCCCTTCCGGGGCACCGTTGCCAGGCATGCGGCCCTGCCACGCACCAAGCTATCCCGGATATCCAGAAAGTATAACACCGTTCTTTTTTCCGTCGACCTTCGAATATTCTGTTCCAGGGAAGCTATCCCTTTTGTCTTTTCATTGAAATGGCCCATGACCTCCTCATAGGCATCGGTCATGGCCTTTATCTCCGTCATGGCCTTTAATGTGCGGTGCTGCTCCCTGTTCTGCATCTTTATCTCCTGCCTCAGGGCCGTAAATTCAGAAAGCAGGGTGTACAGATCACAGGTGTCCGGTGTCACGGACAGAGCGGGAGGCGCTTTGTCCGGTACCTCCGAAAGCCAGGCTTTAAAATCCTCAAGGGCTTGGGTTTTCCACTGTTCCGTCTCCCCGGCCTCCAACGGCATCCGGTCTTCAGATCTCTCCTCAGGAGATATCTCTGAAGCGCCCCGAAAAACAGTTTTACAAATCAGCGCTGTCTTCTCCTTCATCTTTATGAAAGGAACGGCTGCTTTTCCGAACCAGCTCAACGTCCCTCTTCCCCTGCCATTTGTCTCTGTATCCATTGAGCTTTTCATCTATTTTTCAGACCCCTTGCCAATGGCTTTTAACAGTTCCTGCAACCCGGGGGTCCGCCGGGTGATTTTAAGGGATGCCGCAAGGGTTTCAAGCGTCTCCCGGAATTCCATATTTTTCAGCGCAGAAAAGAGTTCCGTTGTCGCCCGGGTTCTTGCGTCCTTGATGGACTCATAGGCGGTTGTTATCTTCTGAAACATTTCAGGCTTCTTCTCCGGGCTGTGGACTTTCACAAGTTGGAGGTATTTTTTTCTGATTTCCTGGTCTGTTGCGTCCAGGGGTAAATCCAGAACAAGATAAGATTTCAGCATATTTTTTTCCTGACATTTTTTTGTGCCTGATCACAACTTCGGCCTCCCCTGAGGAGGGGGCGCCAAAGTTACAATCATTCCCATTTTTCCCATTTGGCTCACATTGCAGTACCGGGCGGACTTAAAAAAGGAATAGGATTTTGGCTTCCCGTGACAACTGCTTTTTTGCCTCAGCCGAAAAGACAAAATTGAGCATGGCAATGGATCCATGGAGTTCACGATCCCTCTCCCTCAAAGTGTCTTTAAATTTATTTAATATCAATACCGGTGCACCGCGTAATCCCTCTTCATCAACAATGGATTCCAGAGCAATCTTCAGCTCGTTAAACAGTTCCCGAAACATCCTGGGATTTTCCCTTTTAATCTCCTTTGCCATGTCTGAAAAAAAAGCTCTCATCAAGGGATCTTTTAAATCATCGACTTCCGGCATACCTCCCGGAAAAAGGTCAAAAGGATTTAATTCTCCGTCATCCTCATCGTCATAATATTCATCGTCATCCTCATCGTCAAACATACCGCCCATGATGAAATCTTCCAGAAATTCAAAATCAAGGCTCTGGAGTGCATGCCGGTAGGGTCCCCCGGCATGGCGGGAAAGTCGATCGCCGGCAGCCCTGAATTTTTTTTCCATTTCAGGATCTGCATCCTCCACTAAATCCATGAACCCGTCCACATCCCAATCATCATCCTCAAGGCCCTGCAGGGTCAGTGCATAAAATCTCAACAGATCATGGTCCGGATCTTTTTTTCTTTTTCGGGTCCGGCGCTGCAATTCCCTTTGAAAGATGCTGAAATTGTCCGATGAGAGGATTCGGTCCACAAACCGTATGAGGTCTTTATCGCTCAACGGATTCAACACGTTGTCCATGGCCGTGAAAAACAGTTGATGGATCTCCAGGCTCTCAAAAACATATTGCCACTCCCGTGGAAAAGGCGTCAGAATCGCCAGCAGTTCTTCCGAGGTCAACCGTGAAAGATGTTTGAGTTCACTTTTAAAGAAGGCGTCAATTTTCCGTAATATCTTTGGATGGTTCTTTTTGGGTTTGTTTTGAACATCCATGCGCAGCATGGAGGCCAGTTTAAGTCTTTCAAATAAAGAGCAGTTATCCAGCCTTAATCCGATTACCTTCTCAGGAATTTCGGGTTTCTC
Organism: uncultured Desulfobacterium sp.; assembly: GCA_963668575.2. Lineage (GTDB taxonomy): Bacteria > Desulfobacterota > Desulfobacteria > Desulfobacterales > Desulfobacteraceae > Desulfocicer. The sequence goes on from OY764894.2 coordinate 5,855,716, forward strand.
ACAAATTTGATAAAAGAGTTCTTTCTCCTGCAAAAGAAGGGCATTGGTCCCGGTATCAATGCTCCGGGCTTTTTCCAGATCCTGACGGACAAGCTGATAATTTCCTCTATTGAGGCTCTTGTCAGCGGAGATAACAAGGGAGATGACATGCATATCCTGAACCCGGCTGTCATAGGGAGCCAGTTCCATGGCTTTTTTAAGAATATTCTCGGCTTTTCTAAAGGCATTTTTACCATGATACAATGACGCGAGCTCAATGCAGGGATAGGGATCGTCGGGATACACCTCACACATGGAAAGCATCAGCTGCTCTTTGATTTTTTTGGACGCCCTTGAGCTGACGTTCATCCGGGCCGCCAGCTCATAAAGTGCTCTATTGCCGGCATCACACTGAATTCCCCGGGCCGCACACTGCATCCACAATGTGTCAAATTCCTTATCAGGGGAAATGCCAAATCTTTTTGCGTCCTTACCACTTACCCACAGCAGATCGGCCCGGTCCCCCCCCGAAGCGGCAGCCCTGCACACATATGAAAGAATGACAGACTCCACCGTGGCAAGGGTATGGGGATCGGACCCCATTTTCTTCAGCTGATCAAGGTAATCAGCCGCATTAGCAAGGGGACCGTTCAGGTATACGATCCTTCGCCTGGCATCCAGCAGTGCGGTTTTCCGGGGCAGCAGCGCCTTTTCGAATGCCATGAACGCCTTTTCACCGGAAATCCCCTGGTGCCACAATGTCTCAAGAAGATATTGCGTGGCATATTCAGGATCATCCGGCAGAATCCATTTTGCAAAGGTGGTGATCAGCTGCTTCATTGTGTTATCAAACTGTTTCCGGTCTTCCTTTTCAATGATCTTTTCCACCGTCTCCCAGATGCCCACCGGCCCTTCCCACAGACATGCCACAAGAGCTTTATCTCCTTGAATGCGGGTCTTCCTTTCAACACATTGAACACTTGTTCCAAGGACGTCCGTGATTTTTCTGAACACGGATACCTGGGGGATCAAGGAGATCGCCTTGTGCATATTCTTGTCATCTCCGCTTCCGAACAGGGCCATGGCCCTGCAAAACATGCGGATATGTGCAAAAAAAGAGGTTCTTGGCAATGCCTTCATGCCCTCAGCTGCCTGCTGCCATTGGCCTTTATCCATCAGGGGAATGCACGCTCTGACAATGGGAGCATCCCGAAAAAACAGGAACGGATCTTTTTTCTCATCCAGGAGTTCCCAGGCATCTTCCGTTATCAACCGGTCGGCAAGCAAAATACCCACCTGGGGGTCTTCCCCCTTATGAGTAACGTATTGTTCACCATACTCAAAGGCTTTCCGGATGTCACACAACTCAATGACAAGAGGCATTGTCCGCCGGTCCAAGAGGGCGGGGGAGAGCTGATACTCCATGGCCTGACCTTGAAGTGCCGCTGCCTCCACATGCATGTTTTTTTCGGTGAGATCCTTTATCCTCTCCATATAAGCCAAAAACAGTCTGTGGTGAACCCCTTGAACCTGTTCTGCCGACTTTGAATTTTTAATGGCCGTTTTATACATTTTTATGGCATCCCGTGGCTTTCCGGAGGTCGTGTAATCGTCCCCCTTTTTCACGAGTTCATCAAACGTCAATTCCATGATCTGCTGCTGTTTTTTTCTTAGCTTTTTGCCGCTGTTCTTCTTCTTTTTTGCCATTTCTATACCTTGATCACTACTCAATTAACGCAAGCCTGACGTGACCCCACGAAAAAACGGGAATATGTCCGACGAGTCAGGTTTAATAGTCATAATAATAGAATTTCATATAAACACCGGGGTTATTCTCAATATAATTTCTAAACTCATTTCGTTTTATTTTGTGAAGCACAATACCTTCTTTTACAATAATTGTAAAATGAGAAAACGCCGATTCACTGTAAACACTGCCCACACCGAACAGCTGCCCTTTTCCAAGAGTTGCAAAAAAGTTGTTTTTTCGGAACACGTTGACACTGCCCTTTTCTATAAAATAACAGTAATCAATCTTCATATCTTCTTTAATAATTACGGTGCCGGGGGTAAAAGAAGTCAAGACCGGCTCCACCATTTTATGCAGTTGAATTTTCTGGGTGGCGGTGAGACCCCGAAAAACGCTGTTTAAATCAAGGAGATTTCTCAATTGGGTATCCTGGAAAACAGCCATGCGTAAAATTCGCTTTTCAATGGCCGTTCCCCGGATAAATCCCCAAAATTGATCTTTTGTAATGGACAGAAGCCTTACATCATTCCGGGTTTTAATGGAAGCGCTTCTTTTTTTATTTAATAATATGGATTTCTCACCAAAATAATCACTGTCACTGTACGTTGAAATCACCTTGCCATTATTAATAATATCAACGGTTCCACTAATGATGATATAAAACTTATCCCCCTCATCGCCTTTTTTAAAAATGAATTCATGGGCGCCAAACGTCTCCTTTGATACGATACTTAAAAATCCCCTTATTTTTGAAACAGTGAAATCTTTAAATATGTCAATATTCATAATGACGCTTAACAACTCCAAAGTCTCATCAAAATCAGAGGGCTGCACATCCAGCTCAACGGTATTTGACAAGCCGATGGGGGCAATTTTAAGGCCACAATCTTTGGGGATACTGTCATGGCTTACATGAACCAAATACAACTTTTCCCTCACCGCTTTGGGCAGGGAACATAGATATTCAACCGGGGTGTGCAAGGGAGGAACCCCTGCATCATGAAAAATCAGATCCTCATCCCAGGGGAAATTGCTCAGAAACCCATAGCGCTCCTTTGAAATAACGCCCTGTTTGTACATTTTCCTGATATAGTCGGGATCATTTAAGGTGTCGGAACTGTAAACCATTCCCTTTCCACGGAAATTCACCCGGATGGAGATGGTGGGGATGGAATGCAGGGTATAATTAAAGGTAAAATTTCCCCCAATGATGTTCAGCGGCACCCCCAGAAGTACAGGTGAAAAATGAATCATTTTTCTGAGGTGCTTGGAGCCGACACCTGTTAATGCTTCGGATTTGTTAATAAAACTGTCAAATATGGTTTTCGTGGTATAAAGATTCAGTTTCCCCTCCTGCATCATGGCCTGCAAGGTACCGGCATCGTGATCGGCATGGCAATGGGTAAGGATCACACTGTCTATCCACTTTGGATTGACCCCCAGCTGTAGGAGCTTATCCGTTGAATTCACCGGTGGATCCACAACAACTCCCCTTCTGTTGATCCAGATAATGATGCCGGAGGTGCTGGATTCCGGATCAAACCCATGGCCCGCCCCTATGGTGGTGACCCCAAACAGGGGGGGGCGAAATAGAAGTATTTTATTATTTTCTCTGTTTTTCACCGGAACAATATGCTGATCTCTTTCTATTTCGGCAATTTTTTGACCGCGCTCATAGATCTTAATATTAAATTTTGAATCGCGATGAATCTCAACGGCATCAAAACGGGCCGTGCCGTTGCCATCAAAAAAAACAAACTCAACCACATCATCCAGTTTCATTTTTCGAAGGGTACCGTCAATGGGCATGGTCCTGAAATAGTCCCCTTCAGCTTTTAAATCGGGAAAACCCGCCGAATGGCAGCCGTCTGTGAATTCATCCAGATAGTCAAACGCACCCGGGCCGGTCAAGGCCTCTTTCAGAACAACGGTGAGACGTCTTGCCTGGGTCTCGGTGCAGATGACACGGGTTTTCTGCTGTCTGATAAAAAAATTGAAATAAATCGGAAATTCCAGCTCTGCCAGGGAAATCCCCTTTTCAATGGAAAACATATAGTTGGGGACAATATAGGTTTTCGGCACATTCCCGGATAGTTTCATTGTATCCTTTATTGTTTCCGGAGGAATGCCAAATTGAATACTCCCGGATAAGGTTTTGATCAGAAAACCACCTCTGCTTAACGGTTCGACATTATCGGATGCGTTTTTCCTCATTATAGCTCCCCTCTTCCAGTGACTGGATTATCAGGGTTCAGCACATGGTCCCTCCCCCCATATGTCATGTCAGCATAAGAAAACTTAATCATCAAGTCCTAAATTGTTAACCATGACATGGCATCAAAATCGTTAAAGATCAAGCCCGCATATTCAATTTCAATTATTTTTAATATATGTTAAAAAATGGGCACCAATTGTTCTTACCTGTTCCTGATTTGATGTAAAAGGAGTTCATGGCTATTTTGAAACCCGCACAAGTTGTTGAAATAAAAGATATGTCCTTTGCCTACCAGGAAAAGAAGGTACTCAGGGATGTTAACCTCACCGTTCCTCAAGGAGAGTTTGCCACCATTGTCGGTCCCAACGGTGGGGGTAAAACCACCCTTTTAAAATTGCTTTTGGGATTGTTAAAACCCAGCTCCGGCACCATCAAAATTTTCAATACCACCCCTGTAAAAAGCAGAATTAAAATCGGTTATATGCCCCAGTACTCCCATCTCGACATGCAGTTTCCCGTGACGGTCATGGATGTGGCCCTCATGGGGAGACTCGGCAAGGGGAGGTGGGGCAGATATGGCCCCCGGGACAGGAATGCCGCAGCAACAGCCCTTGAAGAGGTAAAAATGGATGGGTTCAAAGCGATCCATTTCAATGCCCTGTCCGGTGGACAAAAGCAGCGGGTATTGATTGCCCGGGCCCTTTGCAGCGAACCTGAACTGCTGCTCTTGGATGAGCCCACCGCCAACATTGACCAGGAATCGGAAAAGGATCTGTTTAAAATCCTGACGCGCCTGAACCACCGAATGACCATTCTTCTGGTGTCACATGATCTGGGATTTACCTCCCAGGTGGTAAAAAGCGTCATCTGCGTCAACCGCCAGGTGGTGATCCATCCCACCACCACCATCGACGGCACCATGATCAAAGAGATTTACGGTGGAGACCTCAAAATGATACGCCACGACCACCGCTGCTGTGAAATGGGGCATATCCATGACTGAGCTTATCCAGGCCCTGACCCGGCCGGACTTTCAATTTTTAAGGAATGCCCTTATGGTGGGCATTCTGGCCAGCATCTCCTTTGGCATCATCGGCACCTATGTGGTCACCAGACGAATCAGTTACCTTGCCGGTGCCATCTCCCACTCTGCCTTTGGGGGCATCGGGGCCGCCCTGTACCTCAACCGCACCTTTGGCCTCTCCTGGCTGGACCCCATGATGGGTGCCGTGGCATCGGCCCTGGCAGCCGCCATTATCACCGGACTGGTGTCGCTTTATGCCCGGGAGAGGGAAGACACCGTCATTGGGGCCATCTGGTCCGTGGGAATGGCTACGGGCCTTATTTTCATTGATCTTACCCCTGGTTATTTTGAAATCTCAAGCTTTCTTTTTGGGGATATCCTGCTCATTTCCAGCAGTGACATCACCCTGGTGCTGGTACTGGACAGCTTTATCGTGGTTACGGTGCTCCTTTTTTACAACCGGCTTCTTGCGGTGTGCTTTGATGGTGAATTTGCCGGCTTAAGGGGAGTAAATGCCAATGGATACTACATTTTTCTTTTATGCCTCACCGCCCTGACCATTGTCCTACTGGTGAGAATTGTGGGGATTGTCATGGTGATTGCCCTTTTGACCCTTCCGGCGGCGGTGGCCGGAAAATTTACCACCCGCATGTGGCAGATGATGCTGTTGGCCATTTTCTTCTGCATGGCATTCAACACGGCAGGCCTTGCTTTCAGTTTTTACCGGGGACTCTCCTCCGGCCCTTCCATCATCCTCATCGCAGGACTCACCTACCTCATTGTCATCTCTTTGCAAAAGCTGAAGTCAATCATAAAAAAAGGAGGATAAGACGACGATCATGACATTTCAATGTATTGCCGGTCTGATTGTATTTGTTGCGCTGTCCTGGGCAGTGAGTGAAAACCGCGGAGCGGTAAAACCCAAAATCATACTCACCGGACTTATTATCCAGCTTTTGCTGGCGATGATTCTGCTCAAGGTGCCCTTTTTCAGACAGATCTTCATTGCCCTGAACGGTGCGGTCACGGGCTTGATGGAGGCCTGCCGGGCCGGCACATCCATGGTGTTCGGTTACCTTGGGGGTGGAGCATTGCCTTTTTCCGAATCCTTTCCCGGGGCTTCCTATATTCTGGCATTCCAGGCCCTGCCCCTTTTAATTCTCATGAGCGCCATCTCGTCCCTGCTCTTTTACTGGAAAATTCTGCCCGCCTTGGTTAAAATATTTTCATGGGCGTTAAAAAAGACCTTTGGCCTGGGAGGAGCAGAGGGGGTGGGAGTATCTGCCAATATTTTTGTGGGTATGGTGGAGTCTCCTCTTTTTATCCGGCCCTATTTTCCCCAGCTCACCCGCAGTGAACTTTTTTCCCTCATGACCACGGGCATGGCCACCATTGCCGGAACGGTGATGGTGCTCTACGCCACCCTGCTTAAAGATACCATTCCCGATGTACTGGGCCACATTCTGGTGGCATCCATCATCAGTGCCCCGGCGGCCATCACCGTGGCCAAGACCATGATCCCGGAAACCCATCCTGTCACCTCCGGGGATGCCACCCCCCTGGAAACCGCATCAAGCGCCATGGATGCCGTCACCCAGGGCACCGTGCAGGGGGTGCAGCTCTTTATCAACATCGTTGCCATGCTGGTGGTGCTGGTGGCCCTTGTTTACATTGTGGATCTGTTTCTGGGACTGTTGCCTCATTTCCAGGGGGAAGCCTTAAACCTGAAACGCTTTCTGGGATGGATTATGGCGCCGGTGGCATGGCTCATGGGCATCCCCTGGCACGAAGCCCACACCGCAGGCGCATTGATGGGGACCAAAACCATCTTAAATGAATTTCTGGCCTACATGGAACTTGGCAACCTCCCCAAGGGGGCGCTCTCCCAGAACAGTCGTCTGATCCTCACCTATGCCATGTGCGGGTTTGCCAATCCCGGCAGCCTCGGCATCATGATCGGAGGCATGGGAACCATGGCCCCGGAACGGAGAAGCGAAATTGCCGCCCTGGGATTACGCTCCATCCTGGCCGGCACCATTGCCACCTGCATGACCGGTGCCGTTGTGGGGCTGATCATTGCCATGGGGGGAGGATTTATGGGGCCGTAAATCTGCGGGAAGCGGCCGGAATCAATGATCTGCCCCCCTCCTCGGGCACAATGCTTTTGACAAAAACTGCTCCTGCAACACAACATGAGCCAATCCATTAACCCATTAACTCACAGGAGATAAACAAAATGGGATGTACCATTGATAAGGAAACCATCGACAAAACCATTGCCTTCCACGGCCACACCTGCCCGGGACTGGCCATTGGCATCCGACTTTCCGAACTTGCCATTCAGCAACTTGGCATCAATAAAGCCCAAAAACCGGTGTGCGTGGCAGAAACGGACATGTGTGCCCTGGACGCCGTGCAGTTTCTCACGGGATGCAGCTTTGGCAAGGGCAATCTTGTTCACAAAGATTATGGAAAATCAGGATTCACCTTTTTTGACAGAGATACGGAAAAGGGGTTTCGTGCCCTTTTCCTGGATAGCTTCCGGAGCAATGATCCCAACCGGGAAATCCTGGGAAAACTTATGGGCAAAATAACGGCGGGAACAGCCACCCAGGCGGAGCAGGAACAGTGTAAGTCCCTGCGGGAATCGGACATAAAACGCATCATGGATGCTGATCTGGAGGAGCTGTTCAGCGTGGAAGAGGTCTCCACCCCACCGGTGAAACCGGCCCAGATCCTTGAAAGCATCAAGTGTGACGAGTGCGGGGAGATGACCATGGAATCCAGGATACGACGATATGGAGGACGGTATCTGTGTATTCCCTGCTTCATGAAATATGAACAAAAAATCTGACCATTCAGACTTGATCACAACGTCGGTACTGAGCTTCGTACCATTCAGCACCGAGAGACCATAAAAAAAGGGAATGTCAACGCAAGACGTTGACATTCCCTTTTTAAAATCTTTTTAATGGCGGGAGCGACCGGGCTCGAACCGGCGACCTCCTGCGTGACAGGCAGGCGTTCTAACCAAACTGAACTACGCCCCCGCAAAGATTTTTTTCGAGGTGGTGGGCGAAACAGGGCTCGAACCTGTGACTTCAACCTTGTAAGGGTTGCACTCTACCAACTGAGTTATTCGCCCCCTCAAAAACGAAACCATATATATAGTTAATCCCACTGGGTGTCAAGCAAAAAAACAGGCTCTCTATTTTTTCTTCATCAGGGCCAGGGCAAGTACCTCATCCATCTCCTCCACCAGCACAATTTCCAGCTGCTTGCGGATGGATGGAGGGAGTTCAGCAATGTCTTTTTCATTTTCACGGGAGATAATCACCCGTTTAATACCACTGACATGGGCCGCCAACAATTTCTCTTTCAGCCCGCCCACGGGCAGTACCCGGCCCCTGAGGGTAATCTCTCCGGTCATGGCTGTTTTTCGATCCACTGCCTGGCCGGACAACGCCGATACCACCGCCGTGCAGATGGATATACCTGCTGAAGGGCCATCCTTGGGAATGGCCCCTTCGGGCACATGGATATGGATATCCAGCTCTTTATAAAAATCTTCCGGAATATTCAGGGATCGACTCCGGGATCTCACATAGCTCACCGCAGCCGATGCAGACTCCTGCATCACCTCCCCGAGCTTTCCGGTCACTTTGACATTGCCTTTCCCCGGCATGGTAACGGTTTCAATGGTGAGCAGTTGCCCCCCGGCCTGGGTCCAGGCAAGACCCGTTACAATGCCGATTCCGTCACTCTTTTCAAGTGCCCCATTGCGGAAACGGGGCTGCCCCAGATGCTTTGCAACGGTTCTGGCGGAAACATTTTTAAGTTTATCGTCACCGGTCTGAACAATATGCCTGGCAATTTTCCGCAGCACCGATGAGATCTCCCGCTCAAGGTTCCTGACGCCGGCTTCCCTGGTGTACTCCTTGATAATGGCGAGCACCGCCTTGTTGGAAAAGGCAACCCGATTTTCATCCAGCCCATTGAGTTCCAACTGCTTGGGAATAAGAAACCCATGGGCAATTTTCTCCTTTTCATACTCGGTGTACCCGGAGATGCGGATCACTTCCATGCGGTCCTGTAACGGAGCCGGAATATCATGGAGTGTATTGGCCGTTGTAATGAATAAAATATCGGACAGGTCATACTCCACATCCAGATAATGATCATTAAAGGTCTGGTTCTGTTCCGGATCCAGCACTTCCAGAAGCGCTGAAGAGGGATCCCCCCTGAAATCGGTGCTCATCTTGTCCACTTCATCCAGACAGAACACGGGATTGCTGTAACCGGTTTTCTTCAGTGTTTGGATGATCTTGCCGGGCATGGCGCCAATGTAGGTACGCCGATGCCCCCGGATCTCAGCCTCATCCCTGACACCCCCCAGGGAAATTCGGGCAAAGGAGCGTCCCATGGCCCGGGCCACGGATCTGGCCAGGGAGGTTTTCCCAACCCCCGGAGGCCCCACCAGGCAGAGAATGGGTCCCCGAATTTTTTTCACCAACACCTGAACGGCCAGGTACTCAAGAATCCGTTCCTTGGGTTTTTCAAGGCCGTAATGATCTTCATTGAGAATGGTTTCTGCCCTGGCAATATCGGTTTTAACCCGGCTTTTCCGGTACCACGGCAAGGAGAGAATCCACTCGATGTAATTTCTCACCACAGTGGCTTCGGAGGACATGGGCGACATCATTTTGAGCTTTTCAAACTCCCGCCTTACCACCCCTGCGGCTTCCTTGGGTAATCGCTTCTTCTTTATATCACGCTCAAGATCCTGATACTCCTGCTGGGCAGCCCCCTCATCCCCCATCTCCTTCTGAATGGCCCGCATCTGCTCATTGAGATAGTGTTTTTTCTGGAACGTTTCCATCTGTTCCTTGACCCTGCCCTTGATCTTCTCGGACATGGTCACCACTTCACTCTCCTCTTCAATCATCTTCACAAGCAAAACAAAACGCTCTTCAAGCCTGGGGGTATCCAGCAGCTGCTGCTTATCAGCTACCTTCAGGGGAATCTGGGCGGCCATGGTATCCACCAGTGTGCCGGGATCATCGGATATCTCAGAAAGACTCTGAAGAAAGCTTTTACCGATGGTGCCTGAAAGTCGGGCATATTTTTCAAATGCCTCAATCAAGGTACGCACTGCGGCCCTGGTCAAAGAGGGGGTCATGGGCACATCTGTCAAGTATGAAAACTGAGCCGCAGCGTATCCATTCATCTCCCGCAGACGGGAGATCTTACCCCGTCGGCGTCCTTCCACAAGCACCTTTACCGTTCCATCGGGGAGCCGCAACAGCTGATTAATCTTTGCTTCGGTTCCCACCGGATAGATATCGTTCATTTTAGGTTTAAGGGTTTCAGGATTTTGCTGGGTAACCAGAAATATCATCTTATCCCTGGCCATGGCCTCGGAAAGCGCCTTTATGGAGGGCTCTCTTCCCACAAACACCGGAGAGATCATGTGAGGGAAGAGTACCAGATCCCGCAACGGCACCATGGGTAATTCTCCGGTCTCGGTCTCGGAACCGTCGGGATTAAACAATTTGGTGATATTGATCATTCTTATTTTAATTCCCTGTGGGGTTACGCTTTTTTCTGATTCTGCTCAAACAGGAGAATGGGTTTTTCCTTTTTCAACACCACCTCTTCCCCCACAATGCACTCCTTTACATCCTTGATGGAGGGCAACTCATACATGATATCCAGCATCGTCTCCTCCATGATGGCCCGAAGCCCCCTGGCACCGGCCTTACGCCCCACCGCCTCCTTTGCCATGGCCACCAGAGCCTCATCGGTGAACTTGAGTTCAATGCCTTCAAAGGACATCAGTCGCTGATACTGTTTCACCAGGGCATTCTTGGGTTCCTGGAGAATTTTGATCAGGGATGACTCATTGAGTTCCCCAAGGGACGTAATAATGGGAAGCCTTCCAAGAAATTCGGGAATCAAACCGAATTTGATGAGATCCTCCGGCTTGAGCTGATCCAGAAGCTCTCCGATGGGTCGCTCCTTTCGATGGGTCATTTCAGCACCAAATCCCATGGTTTTGGTACTGATACGTCTCTGCACCACCTTTTCAAGACCTGTAAAGGTCCCCCCGCAGATGAAAAGGATATTGGAGGTGTCCACCTTGACAAAATCCTGCTGGGGATGTTTCCTTCCCCCCTTGGGGGGAATACTGGCAGTGGTTCCCTCAATGATCTTCAGCAAGGCCTGCTGCACCCCCTCACCCGACACATCCCGGGTGATGGAAGGATTGTCGCCCCGTTGGGAAATTTTATCCACCTCGTCAATGTAGATAATACCCCGCTGAGCCTTTTCAATGTCATAATCAGCGTTCTGAACCAAGGCAAGGACGATGTTTTCCACATCCTCCCCCACATAGCCGGCCTCGGTGAGGGCCGTGGCATCGGCAAGGGCAAAAGGCACATCCAGAAAACGGGCCAGGGTCTGGGCCAGCAGGGTTTTACCGCATCCGGTGGGACCGATGAGCAGAATATTGCTCTTCTGAATCTCCACATCATCCCGATTATTTTCAGCCTCAAGGCGCTTGTAGTGATTGTAAACCGCCACAGAAAGCACTTTTTTTGCCTGATCCTGCTCAATCACATAGGTGTCCAGCAGCTCTTTGATCTCCCGGGGGGGCAACCGTTTAGACATGGTTTTCTTCCCCTCGTTTTTCACATCTTTGCCGTCATCCTCAATGATCTCCCCGCAAAGGCCGACGCATTCATCACAAATATAAACACCCGGCCCTGCGATGAGTTTTTTAACCTCTTTCTGCTGTTTTCCACAGAATGAACAGCTCAGTTTATCACTGTTATCTTCTTTTTTGGCCATATTACTTCTCCTTTGGCACGTCTTCCTTTTCCACTTCAGCCCGGCTCACCACCACATGGTCCACAAGACCATACGCCTTTGCTTCATCACCGGACATGAAAAAATCGCGATCTGTGTCGAGAGCTATCTTCTCAATGGACTGCCCAGTGTGTTTGGCCAGAATTGTATTGAGGGTATCCTTCATGCGGAGGATCTCATTGGCCTGGATCTGGATATCCGACGCCTGCCCCTGGGCACCTCCCAGGGGCTGATGGATCATAATTCTTGAATTGGGAAGAGAATAGCGTTTGCCGTCAGCCCCGGCAGCAAGGAGAAGCGCGCCCATGCTGGCTGCCTGTCCAATGCACATTGTTGCCACGTCGGGCTTGACATACTGCATGGTATCATATACGGCCATACCGGCAGTGACAACGCCCCCCGGGGAATTGACATAGAAGTTGATATCCTTTTCAGGATCTTCTGATTCCAGAAAGAGAAGTTGGGCCACAATAAGATTTGCAATTTCATCATTAATGGCGGACCCAAGAAAAATAATCCGGTCTTTCAGAAGCCTTGAATAGATATCATAGGCACGCTCTCCCCTGTTACTCTGCTCAACTACCATTGGAATTAAAGGCACTTTACTCTCCTTGTATCTTTACTGATTGGCATCATGGAAACATCCCGCACGAACTTTATGCCGTGGTATCGGCAGCCGGGGTTTCCGCCACGGATTCCGCCGTTTCAACCGACTCGTCCGCAGCCGGGGCTTCGGAGACAGGTGCCGCGGCTTCAGCCGCTTTGGCGGATTGTGCGGCATCCTGGGCAGCCTGGGCCTCCTCGGGTGACACCTCTGTAAGGTTTCCACTTTCTATAATAATGTCAACTGCCTTTTTTTCAAGCCGATTATGTTTAAAATACGCCAGTTGGCTTTCATTACTGCTAAATAAATTTTTCACGGCATCCACGGAAGCGTTCATGCCCAGGGCCATCTCCTCAAATCCTTTTTCCATCTCTTCGTCCGTCAGCTCCAGGCTTTCCTGCTCAATGATTTTGCCCAGCAGCAGATGTCTTTTGGCCTGTTTTTCCGCAACATGTCGGTACTGGGTCTTCAAGAAATCCTTTCCAAGGCCGACGGCTTCCAGATCGACGTTGTTCTGAGCATAGGCCTGCTCCGCTTCAGCCACAATGGCGTTAAGCTCGGCATCCACAAGGACGTCAGGCACTTCAAATTGATTTTTTTCCAGAAGCGCAGAAAACACCTGCTCGGAAAGCTCATGCTTAATGCGCTGAGCATACCCCTTATCCAAATTATCCCGGATGGCGGCCTTGACGGCTTCCATGTCTTTATAACTCCCAAGTTTTTGGGCCAGCGCATCATCCGCGGGGGGCAGTACCTCCTGTTGAATCTCCTTAAGCTCAACCTTATAAGTAATGGTATGACCGGCAAGTTCCTTGTCTGTGGCATCATCACCGTAGGTGATCTCAACCTCAAGCTTCTGCCCTGGGAAAACACCGATGAGTTTTGCAGAAAATTCCTTGTGCATGGCGTTGCCGCCAATGGCCATGACATAATTTTCCACTAAGGGGGTCTTATCAAAGGGCTGTCCATCCACAAATCCCTGGTAATTAATGAGCACAAAGTCGTCTTCGGCAACAGGTCGTTCTTCTGTGACGGGTTCCTTGGTGGCCATGGTCTTGCGGATCATCTGAATCTGTGCATCCACCTCATCTTCAGAGACTTCATAAAGAGTCTTTTTCAAATCAAGCCCCTTGAAATCCACATCATCAATCTTGGGGTTCACCTCCACAGTCATATCAAAAACATAGGGCTGCCCCGGCACCAGGTCCGGGGGATCCAGCTGGGGGCCACCGGCCAGATTCAATTTGTGTTCTTCCACCACCTGGGCAAAGGCGTTCTGAATCAACCGGGGGGTGACATCGGCATGGACATCTTTACCAAATCTGGCCTCCAGAACCTTGCGGGGCGCTTTTCCCTTTCTAAAGCCCTTAATGTCCACCTTGTTTTTTAATTCTTTGTACGCATCATTGAGTTCCTTTGCTACCTGCTCTTCCGAAATCTCAATATGAATCACTTTTTTGACTGTACTTTTATCTTCAATACTTACCTGCATTTGTTTCCTTCCTGTAACCCTAAAGTCCTAAACACCGAACCGCTTTAAATTCGCATGGTTTTAAGGCTTTATGAATGAAATTTTACTGTTTTTTCAAGGCATTTCCATGGGCCATCCGCCCGACAAAAAACCGGAAATGCAAAGAATCTTCATACGCCAAATAAAATGTAATAAGTTAATCTTTAAATGGGGTGGTGTCAAGATAATTGCACCAAGGTTTTTTTTCAGGGAATTTAATTTTGCACTTGCACAAACCAGAAGACAATGTTAGTTTACCGTTCTATATTTAACGGGGCGTAGCGCAGCCTGGTAGCGCGCCTGCTTTGGGAGCAGGATGTCGGAGGTTCGAATCCTCTCGCCCCGACCACAGTGACAAAGCCTTCCAGACTCTTTCCAGAACATTCATTTGAAACTTGTGTGGACATTTTGTGTGAAAGCTATTTGATTTATGGCTTTTCACCTCGTTTCAAACTGCCCTGATTTCCACCTTGATTATTCTTCGAGACAAAAAAAGGTGCGGGAGACTGCCATCCCCCACACCCCATCTGAATCCCCCTGCAACAAACAAGATTTTGTCTGCCTTCTGAATTGAGAGAGACTCCAGATAATTTTCCTTAATGTCGTATTTTGCATCAGCCAGATGAATTTTGGTCTGACAGTCGTGGAACTCATTCATCTGTTCGATGTTGGTAATAATTTTCCCACCCTCGTCGGCATTTCCGGCAATGTTAGATACGGCCACCGGCAATTCAAGCTTGAGATCCGGTTCCACCGAAGTTGAGAGGATGAGATTATAGCCGAATATTTTTTGTTTTTTTATATGAAAGTCTCACCAATATGCTGGAATTAAAGGACTTTCGTTTTTCGTTGTGGCAGGTTTTTCTGCCATGTATGTTATTGGGATTTTGGGGGTCACGCCGGACTCCGATTTTGGCATCGGTATCTTTAGGGAGTTTGTAACAGCAAAAAGAAGCTTGATCTTCATCCGGGACAATTTTAGACAGATGTGAACGAATAATGCACAGGCGCAATTGGTGCCGTTCGAGCAGATCTTTTACCCCGAAAAGCATGGCCGTATGCGTTTCATTTTGAGAAGGCTGCCCCTGGGAAGAAACAAGTTTCATGGTAAGGATTTTAAGTTTTGGAGGAGTTACCTTTTCGGGGAAAAACAAACCAGGACATTCCACTTTGATTTTAAAGGCTTTTTCAAGGTTGATCTTGTGCAGATTGTTTAAACGGTAATTAATCCCATTTAACGTGTGATAATGTTAGCCAATCTTTCATTGGTTCTTCCTCGCTTCCTTCGGAGCCTTCCCGAGGAAGAACCTTTATCAGTTTTTTAATCTCGCCGGAATTGTCAAACTTTTCGGGTCGCTCAGGCAGAGCCTGATGTTTAATTAAAAGCAATTAGAGATAAGAATCTAAAAACCTGTATATGAAGGGGAATTTATCTGAATAGAAACGTTATGCTCAACGCAACACGCAGAGGGCAAACAGGCGTAACAGGCATAAGACATCACAACCGGGTGACCCCGAAAGGGCTTGCCTTATGAATGCTTGAGCCGTGTGCGTTGAAAGGCGCATACACGGTTCTTAGAGGACTGGGAGATGGCAACATCCCCTGGTTACTCGACCTTTGCTTGTCTGCTTAAACAGTTTCATTGACTTTTAGTGTGTTTGTCCTTAATATAGGCCTATAAATAAGGTTCCAATATGAGTACCTAAAAGGAGACCGTATGTTACAGGCAAAATTCAGCGTTGAAGAAACGCAAGTCCAGTTTTTGAATAATTTTAAAGTCTATGGATTTAAGGATAAAAGCGCTATGCTTCGTGAGGCTATAGAGCATTTCAAAAAAGAGATAGAACTTGAAAGTCTAAGAAAATCCGCTGAGTTATATTCTGAAATTTATTCTGAAGATGATGATTTAAAAGAATTGACCCAAATTGCATTAAACGGATGGCCAGAATGACAGTGCTGAAAAGAGGTATGATTATTGACGTCAATCTTGATCCGACAAAAGGTTCAGAAACTGGAAAAGTTAGACCATGTGTAATTGTAACTAACGATATTTATAATGAAAGAGTTCCTGTTATCCAAGTTGTTCCAATTACTGAATGGAGTGCAAAAAAAGCTCGAATAAAAACCAATGTTGAAATTTATCCTTCATCCGATAATGGTCTATCTAAAAAATCGGTAGCAGACTGTTTGCAGACACGTCCAATAGATCACTGTCATAGGTTGGTCAAAATTCGAGGGAGATTGTCAATAGACAAAGTACAGGAAATTAACCAGTCTTTAAGGGTTGTATTTGAACTTAATGCATAGGACAAAATACCAGAGGCTAACAGGCGGGTGAACCGGACAACAAGGGTCTCCTTCTTTTTAAAGGTTGAAAAAACTTTTGTTTTATTGGAACAACGATTTTCCCGGGTTGTCCACCAAGTTTTCCACGTCCCTTGGTCTGTCCGACATTGATCCAGTTGGCAGATTTATAGCACGCCCCGGTAAAACGATTTTTTTGAACAAAAGTCTCCAATAAAACGGGCCGGATATTATATTTTTCTTCCCAGTGATCCGGAAGCTGGCGCGCAGCTATAGCGAATAAACATAAACATCGAATGAACATGAAGCGTGTCGCTATGGGAATGATATCATTTCCCTTGCCGTTGCCTGAAGAATCATCAAATGTGGTTCATGCCAGTGATAGATTTGCACAAAAAGTATTTAAGGACAACTTTTCATGGAGTCCATCTTTTGAACTATAGCAATCAATTATAAAAAAAGTCTTTAAATGACAGATTTGCCCTTTAACAATTTAAAGAAGACAGATCTGGTTGCCATAACGGATCAAGCTTTCGATCGCTCCACTGCCGATAGGCAAATCCAATGCCTTCACAGTTGAGAACTCAAGCCTTTTCTCATTTCGAACAAAATAATCTCGCTCCGTTTTGATGTTTTGACTATTCCACCCTCATCTTTAGATAATTGGAGGCGGAGTATATCATCTTTCTTGTTCATCAATAAACAGGATTTTCTTAAACCGGGAAAATGGGAATGCGCCCACCTCTCCCTTAAGGCCAAGCAGGCCGGAGATGAGAAATATTGTTCAACGATTCTTGTGGAGCAGAGCCAAAAAGATGATAAAACAGGGCTCAATTTTCGTCTACATGAGGCACCATATCACACAAAAAAATGCTGACTGACAAGCCGCAGATGTTGATGTTACGGCGCAGTAATTGATCATGCACTGCCATTTTTTGCTTAACCTTGATTTTTAGATCAAAATCAGACATATTGCTGCTATATAATAACAATATGTCTTGAATCTCAATGAAGAAACACTTGAAAAAATATTTAATGACAGCATAAAATGAGCAGATGAGAGTTGCTTACAATTGGGCGCTGTTTAAGTGGTAAAAGCAGTACAAAGACGGTGTAAAACCTTCTGAAATGGCCTTGCGGAAACAACTGAACACCATTAAACCGATTGAATTCCCGTGGATGCTTGAAGTCACTAAATGCGCCCCCGCAACAAGCAATTTAAAAAACAATAGAGTAGGAGATATTGTGAATAATATTGATAAAGTTTTGGAGCATCTGCGGACGATAACCGTTCGGGCCTTAGAGCTGATCCATGATATAGATGCTCGGCGCAAGTTAATTGACCAGTATTTCCGGGTACACCCGTCTACATCGGAAGTTCATGGGCAGTGGTATCCGGTAAAAACAGAACACATTTCAATGGAATGGGTGATCGCGAATGGTGCTGATCCAACCCGACGAATTCTCTACATTCACGGAGGTTCCTGGATCTCGGGTTCTCTTTCCGGATACCGGGCCTTTTTGTCACGCATATCCCAGACGACAGGAGCCGTGGTCCTTTCCGTGGATTATCGTTTGGCTCCGGAGTATAAATTCCCGGCTGGGTTGGAAGATTGCATGCAGGCCTATCAATGGATGCGTGAAAACGGACCGACTGAGCAGTCGCCTGCCTCGGCCGCTTTTCTGATGGGTGACTCCGCAGGGGGAAATTTGGCGTTGGCCACCCTCCTGAAAATCAGAGACTCAGGACAGCATTTACCAACCGCTGTGGTTGCCCTTTCACCGGCAACCGATTTTACCGGCGGAAGCCCTTCGCTCTTTTCCCGGGCTTTTGTAGACCCGATAATCAATCCGGCAATTTTGCCCGCGCTCATCCCAGTCTACCTGGACAATAATGCTGAACCGACGGACCCGTATGCATCACCCCTGTTCGGTGACTATACAGGAATGCCCCCGATCTTGTTGCAGGTGGGCGATCTGGAAGTTCTGCTTGACGATTCCACCCGGTTGGCAAAGCATGCAGCAGGGCAGGGGTGCGATGTGACGCTTGAAGTATGGGACGGAATGCCACATGTGTTTCAAGGTTTCGCACCCTTTCTGGCGGAGGCCTCTGAAGCAATAGGAAAAATCGGGGAGTTTGTCCGCAGATATTGATTCCCGGGCTGTACTGCATTGTAAATCCTAAAGGCCGATGTGTTTGATGATCTGCAGATTGGGCGTTCTGGGGCTTCATGGTGGCTATAAGCCACAAAATCAGGATCTTGAAAAGGTGTTTTTTGAATTACTGGAGCCCACTACCGCATTATAACAATAAGGAAAATAAATGCATGTCAACATATCGATTATTCATCATCGTATGTGTCATCGGGTATCCATCACAAGGATTGACTGAGACGACGTTGATCGTCGCCACAGATGAACTTCCCCCGTATGTCAGTACAAACCCGAAAGAAAGTGCTATGACTGAAGTCCTTCATGAGGTGGCCCACGAAATGGGGGTGACGTTTGTATTCAAATTCATGCCGTGGAAACGCTGCGAGCTTGCCGTGGAGGAACTGGAGGCATGGGGCGCAGTGCCTTATGTGCTTACACCGGAGAGAGAAAAAAAGTTCTATTTTTCCGAAAAGTTATTCAACAGGGAAGGAAAATTTTTTTACTACAGCCGGAACGGAAAGCCCAAACAAATCCCCTATTCCGAGTTGTCGGATCTGAAGGATTCTATCATCGGCGGCGTGATAGGGTATTATTACGAGCAATCTCTTCTCGATGCGGAACTTCACGTTGAATTCGTGACGACGGATAAGCAAAATTTTTGGAAGCTCAGAGCTGGAAAGGTCGATCTGATTATCGTCGATGAAGTCGTCGGCTTTTATATAATTCGTAATAGGTTCCCCCTGGAGGCCGGGAATTTCTTTACGCTCTCCAAGCCCTTGGATGTGATAGGAGATTATTTGATAACATCGAAGAAATATCCCGATACGCGGGAGCTACTGATAAAATTCAATATGGCCCTGGAGAAGATCAAGGGTAATGGCGTTTATCAAAGAATATTAGATAAACATGATGTTGTGCTGACATATTGACACGAACCAGTGAGTAAATTGATTTTTAGAAAAATAACGGTCTGGAGGGAAAACAAACATGAATTTTTCTTTGAACACAGCCGTTGAAAACCAATCCATCACCTGGCGACTTACAGCAACTCTAATCATTACCGTTTTCATCGTTTCGGTAATTGTCGTCATGCTCATACATCGAGTCTTATCCCAGTCCGCGATACAAGGACTTGAACGAAAAACGGAAGAGACACTCGCGTATCTTGTCGGTACCCTTGAAATGCCGCTTTGGGCGATCGATAAAGATGGCGTAAGGAGCATAGGGAGAGCCGTTGCCCAAGATGAATCAATCGTGCGATTGATCATCAGAGATGAGTCTGAAGATGTCATCTTTTCCACGGCCAAAGACAATGCCAAAGACAGCGACCTGATAAAGAGATCCGGCAAGATATTTCACAAACAGTGGGGCCTGGAAAAGCTTACAGGGGATGTTTCCGTTTTCACAACTTCGGAAATATACAAAAAAAGCAATCGGCAATTACTATTTTTCTCGATTCTCATCATATTCCTTATCCTGATCGCGATTGTGATCGTTACGGTAATCTTCATCCGAGGCTCCTTGAACAAACCCCTGAAGCGTCTCAATGAGATCACAAACCGTTTCGCTTCCGGGATATATGCCACATCGGGCCATAGCCTTCCTTACATCGAATTCCAACCCTTCGGCAAAGCATTAGCTGATATGGCCAGGAAAATCGAGGGACAAATAGGAATGGTCCAGAAGGCCGAGGAAGATCTCCGCAAGCTCAACGCGGAACTCGAGCAGCGCGTTGTCCAGCGTACCGCCGAGCTTTCGGTAGCCAAGGAGCTGGCGGAGAAGGCGAACCGTGCCAAGAGTGTTTTTCTCGCCAACATGAGCCACGAACTCCGAACACCCCTGAACGCGGTGCTGGGGTTTTCGCAGCTGATGAAAAACTCTGCGGGCATCACCGGGGAACAGATGGAAAACCTTAACATCATTACCCGCAGCGGTGAACATCTGCTGAACCTTATCAACAACGTGCTGAACATATCCAAGATTGAGTCGGGCCGGGTGGAATTGGAAGAGTCTCATTTTGATCTGCACCAACTGAATCAGGAGATGAAATCGTTGATGGAGATGCGGGCCCATGAGAAAGGACTAAATTTTGCACTGGAGCAGTCCCGGGACCTGCCCCGGCATATCAGCGTTGATGGGCACAAACTGCGGCAGGTATTGATCAACCTGATCGAAAACGCCATCAAGTATACAACCCGCGGTGATGTCATCCTCCGGGCCATGGCCGCGCAAAAGGAACACGCCGGCCAACCGCGGGTGCGATTCGAAATCGAAGATACCGGCCCCGGCATCCCGAAGGAAGAGAGGGAGCGGATATTTTCTCCCTTTGTGCAATTGGAGGGCCGAACGTCTACGGAGGCCGGGACAGGCCTGGGGCTTGCCATCTCCAAACAGTATATCGAACTTATGGGCGGCCGGATCGGTGTCGCGGGCAAACTCGGAAAAGGCTCGATTTTTAATTTCTGGATACCGGCTGCGGTGCTTCCAACAGAGGTGCTCCCCGACGAGCCGCGGCGCGGCCGCGTTATCGGACTGGCAGAGGGGCAGCTGAAGTACCGTCTACTCATAGCCGAGGACCACCCGAGCAACCGTCTGCTGCTTCGCAAACTTTTGGAACCGCTGGGTTTTGATCTGCGGGAAGCCGTCAATGGGCGGGAGGCGGTTGCCCTGTTCGAGCAGTGGCGTCCCCACCTGATTTGGATGGACATCCGCATGCCGATTATGGACGGTCTGGAAGCGACACTCCATGTCAAGGCAACCGATGCCGGCGGTCAAACGAAAATTGTCGCCGTCACCGCCCATGCCTTGGAAGAGGAGCGGCGCGCAATTCTGGCGGCGGGGTGTGATGATTTCATCCGCAAACCCTATAAAAACGTCGAGGTACTTGATGCCTTGACGAAACATCTTGGCGTGCGTTTTGTCTACGAAGAAAGGTCGGCTCCCGCTGCCGAAGCAGCACCGTTGGACTCAGCGCTCCTGACCGAGCTGCCCGATGAGTTCCTGAATGACCTGGAACAGGCACTTGTCCGGCTCGACATCGGTGCAGTGGGCAGTACGATTGAAACGATCCGCCCCCAGCATCCCACTTTGGCAGATGCATTGGCATCCGTGGCCCGGGACTTTCAATTCGGTCGGATGCTGCGGATAATCCGCGCCGCCCTTGGTAAAAACAATCCGGAGGACAAGACATGCAGATAACAATGACCCCTTCACACGCCAACAGAGTCTTGGTTGTGGATGACACCACCGCAAATCTTCAACTTTTGACAAGTTTATTGACGGATCATGGGTATATTGCTCATCCTGCCTCCGACGGCAAACTGGCCCTGGAGTTTGTCCGATTGGTCCTTCCCGACCTCATTTTGCTGGATATCCGGATGCCGGGGATGGACGGTTACGAAGTCTGCCGTCGCCTCAAAGCCGATGAGAGAACCCGTTCCATTCCCATCATCTTCATCAGTATCCTGGAAGAAGAGCACGATAAGGTTAAGGGGTTTCAGGAAGGTGCGGTGGACTACATCACTAAGCCGTTTCAGCCGGAAGAAGTGCTGGCCAGGGTACGAACCCACTTACACCTCCGGGAACTGACTGAACATCTGGAATACAAGGTTGCAGAACGAACCGAAGAGTTAATGATTGCCAAGGAACGGCTTCAGCAGGAGCTTGCCGAACGTATGCGAGCGGAAGAGCAGTTGCGGAAATCGGAACACCACAAGACGATTCAAAACCAAATCGCAAACATCTTTCTTACCATTCCCGACCAGGATATGTACAGAGAGGTCCTAACGATAGTGATTCAGACCATGGAAAGCAGATTCGGCATCTTTGGCTTCATTGAGACAAACGGCGACCTGGTTATCCCAAGCCTGAGCAGAGAAATCTGGAATGAATGTCAGGTGTCCGACAAATCCATCGTATTTCCGCGGGACACATGGGGACCCAGTCTCTGGGGACGAGCGCTCAGAGAACAAAAAGCGCTATATTCCGCAGCTCCCTTTCATACGCCCAAGGGCCATGTCCACATTGACAACTTTCTGGCGGTACCGATTATCTTTGGAAATGAGACCATCGGACTGCTTTCGGTTGCCAATAGCAAAAGGTGCTACGCGGAGGAAGACAAGAAGTTGCTGGAAAATATCGCCGACTACATCTCGCCCATCCTGAATGCCAGACTGCAAAGAGACCGGCAGGAGCAAGGACGCAAGCAGGCGGAGGAGGAACGGGAGAAACTGCAAAAACAAATTCTTCAAGCCCGTAAGATGGAATTGGTGGGACAGTTGGCGGGTGGTGTAGCCCACGATTTCAACAACATGCTGGGCGTTATTATAGGCCAAGTAGAAATGGCATTGAATGAGGCGGATCAGGCTCAGCCGCTCTTTAACCACCTGCTGGAAATCCACAAGGCCGCCGAGCGTTCCGCCGACCTGACCCGACAACTTTTGGGTTTTGCCCGTAAGCAGACCATCTCTCCCACGGTGCTTGCCATGAACGAGACAGTGGAAAGCATGCTCAAGATGCTTCGGAGACTGATCGGTGAAGAGATTTGTCTCACCTGGTTGCCGGGTGCGGAGTTATGGAAGGTCAAATTGGACCCCTCCCAGATTGATCAGGTTCTGGCAAACCTGTGCGTCAATGCGCGGGATGCCATTGCGGGTATGGGTAAAATCACCATTCAAACGGAAAACGTTATTTTCGATGAGGCATATTGCGCTGACCATGCGGATACCGCACCCGGTGAATATGTGCTGCTGGCTGTGAACGACGACGGCCGCGGCATGGACAGGGAAACGCTGGACAAAGTTTTTGAACCGTTTTTCACTACCAAAGAATTGGGCAAAGGCACCGGCCTGGGACTGGCTACAGTGTATGGTATCGTCAGACAAAACAACGGCTTTATCAATGTTTACAGCGAACTGGGACGGGGGACGACTTTTAGAATCTATTTGCCCCGGCATGCCGCCAATACCGAGCAGATGCGGAAGGAAAGCTGTAAGCCCCCGATCATCCGGGGTAACGAAACCATCTTGCTGGTGGAAGACGAGCCCGCGATTCTGGACATGGTGAAGGAGATGCTTGAAACATTCGGGTATCAGGTGCTTGCCTCCCCGACGCCGAACCTGGCTATCCGTATTTCAAAGGAATACTCCGACGAGATCCACCTGCTGATAACAGACGTGGTCATGCCTGAAATGACGGGTTGGGACCTTTCAAAAAAACTGACATCCCTTTATCCGGGACTAAAATGCCTGTTCATGTCCGGTTATATGGAAAACGTTATCGCTCACCACGGCGTTCTGGATGAGGGCGTTAATTTCATTCAAAAACCGTTCTCAAGGCAAGCACTGGCAACCAAGGTGCGTGAAATCCTGAATATTAAATGAGGAAATCAAGAAATCTAAATTCCGTGTTTTATATGAAAGTCTCACCAACATGCTGGAATCAAAGGACTTTCGTTTTTCGTTGTGGCAGGTCTTTCTGCCATGTATGTTATATGAAAAGGTAGTCTTCAAGTCTACCTCAGCAGAGCCCCTCCCCCGACGGGCAATAGGAACCGGCCAATTGAGCCGTCTACGGTTCCGGGCCGGGCACATTGCCCGTCGGGGAGGGGCGGCATAATGCCATTTTCTATCTTCGTTGTGCCCGCCAGGGCATGGGGGTTATATCGGATAAGGTATTCCATGTGATCATGCGCAAGGGAGATAAAGGCCTCTGGATCCCATGATCCCACTGCATAAAACCGCCCCTTAAGAGCGCTATTCAGCAGAGGGTAGGATCTTGTAAGACCAGACCATCACACCCATGGCCAGTACCAGCAGACCGGCGGCAATGGAAAATGTGCCGGCAAATCCGATCATCTCATAAAGCCACACACCTGCAAGGGGAGCAAACAACGCACGAACGCCCACCAGGGAAAGATGCAGGGACTGATATTGTGCCGTATCGTCATCACTGCAAAAATAAGCAGACCCGATGGTCCACAAAAGGGCCATACCCGCCACAAACATCCCATTAAAAACCATGTACGGAAGCAGGAGATAATAAACCTGAATGCCCCATATCTCAAAATTAAACGGGAAAAATTCTGTTACCGCTACGGCGACAATATAAAAAAACATGGCCAGATAGGTAAACCCGGCAAAGATCCTTGGATCCATCTTACCCAGAAGCCGCCCACACAGGGGCAGCAATAAAATAGCCACCACATTGTATCCGTTTTTATAAAATGCCACACTGGCGTAATTGAGGTGAAGTGCTTCCTCAAAAAAAATGGTGATCACCGTGACAGACATCATAAAGGCAATACCATACAGCATGAACCCAATCTCAAAATGCCGGTAAGCGGTATTGCCTTTTAAAATATCCACCATGTTTTGAATGGATTGTCGAATGGATGCCATCACCCCCTTGCGGAGAATTTCTGCCGGAGGAGGCGGCTGCCGGTATTCAATGCTGGTAAACAGATAAATGGCACAAATACCCAATAAGGAAATCCAGGGAAAAATCCAAGTAAAGACATAATTATCCAAATCCAGGAGCAGGCCATAGCCAAAGGTGGTCACCATCATAGTCACCTTTGTCACCGAGGTGGCATAGCTAAACAGGGTTGAAAAATGGGCATGGGAATAACTGTTCTTTAAAAACAGGTTAACCAAAGGGAGGGTCACCGGCCAGCCCATGAAATAGATCAGAAATATCCCCAGAAACAGATAATTATAGATGGGTGCCGGGCTGGCATGGGGGAAAAAGACAAGCAGGGCCATGGGCAGGTGGGTGATGATCCCCACCACCTTCAGAAGCTTTTTTTTGTTGGCAATGCGCTTTAAAAACTCATTTAAAATAAACAGAAAGGCAAACACCACCACACTGAACTGAAAAAGAAATCCCAACTGAATGTTGGAGCCACGGAGACTTTTTATAAAAACAAATTCATTCAGGGCAAGCACCCCCTGAATCACGCCGTTGAGAAGGGCATAGGTCAGGTGAAGGTAGAAGGTTTTGCGTTCATTGAGAGTCAGATTCAATCTTAAAAATTTCCTTTGGATCAATTGGGGGACAGATTGTTTTTTTTCCGTTAATAATGGAGCAGAGCAAGGCAGATCTATTCCCACGTTTTCAAAAAAGATGGGAATGCACTCAACACAAGCCTAATGTCTGCTACCTTTACTCTTAATTGTCCAAAAGAACCAGACCCCTTTGGACAACCACTATTTTTTTCAAAAAAAGAGGCTGCATAAAAATAAAATTGGAGATAATATTAAAAACGGATAAGGTAAAAAATGCGGTCTATACATTCCTTATTTTTTTTATATGAAAGTCTCACCAATATGCTGGAATTAAAGGACTTTCGTTTTTCGTTGTGGCAGGTTTTTCTGCCATGTATGTTTTATATGAAAAGGTAGTCTTCAAGTCTACCTCAGCAGAGCCCCTCCCCCGACGGGCAATAGGAACCGGCCAATTGAGCCGTCTACGGTTCCGGGCCGGGCACATTGCCCGTCGGGGGGGGGGGCGGCATAATGCCATTTTCTATCTTCGTTGTGCCCGCCAGGGCATGGGGGTTATAAGAAACTCCGGCCAATAAGCTGTAATAATTGGAGTTTCAATTTTCGTTGTGGCAGGTCTTTCTGCCATGTATGTTTATATGAAAGTCCAACCAATATACTGGAATTAAAGGACTTTCGTTTTTCGTTGTGGCAGGTCTTTCTGCCATGTAGGTTATAAGGAGTATCATTTGAACTCAAATGAAATCTTGATTCTATCTGCAAAAGATGTGGCTGCCTGCCTTGACATGGTATCGGCCATTGAAGCCATGAAAAGCGCATTTTCACAGTTGTCATCCCATGAGGCCAAGGTGCCCCTGAGAACACAGATGCCCATCCCGGAAGCCCGTGGCACAGCGTTGTTTATGCCGGTTTATCTTCCCGGAAACCAACAGATCGGGCTTAAAACCGTCACTGTTTTTGAAGATAACCCACGGCACAACCTGCCCCTGATCCATGCCATGGTGCAGATACTGGATGGCACCACGGGAAAACCCCTGGCCATCATGGACGGTGAGCTCTTGACGGCCATGCGCACGGGGGCTGCCAGCGGGCTGGCAACGGATCTGCTGGCCCATGAAGATGCCCACACCGTCAGCATCATTGGTGCCGGCATCCAGGGAAGAACCCAGCTGGAGGCGGTGTGCGCCGTGAGACCCATCAAAAAAGCCCACATCATCAGCCGGTCACGGACCGGTGCCCAAGCGTTTGCCAAACAGATGGCAGAAAAACTATCCATTGAGGTATCGGTGACAGACCCGGCCACGGCCCTGCCTGCCTCCCAGGTGATCTGCACGGCCACCACCTCTTTAACACCGGTGTTTGAAGATGCTATGATCTCCTCCGGCACCCACATCAACGGAGTGGGCTCCTATCGCCCGGACATGTGTGAAGTGCCACCGGGAACGGTGAAGCGGGCCCGGGTGTTTGTGGATCAAAAAGCCGGGTGCTGTGCCGAAGCCGGAGATCTCATCCAGCCCATCACCGTCGGTATCATCACGGAAGCGCACATAGTGGCGGAACTGGGGCAACTGGTTTTAGGCAATAAACCGGGTCGATTGAGCCAAAATGACATCACTTTTTTCAAATCCGTGGGCAATGCCGTGCAGGATCTGGCCGCGGCCACCCTTATCCTTGAAAAGGCAAAAACCCTGGGACTGGGGGTCACTGTGCCACTTTAAGAACCCATCCCGCTAATTCTTGTTGACGCAATCAAGCCCTATAACGGGGCCTGGTATTGATGCAGACCATTTAATATTGCTCAATGCGCAGGCCTTCATTCATTTCGCGCTTAATCGCTCCCTCAGCCCTATCCTAAAATCCGCCCAGGCAGAACGTCATCCATGGTTAATATCTGTAATCCATATCCCCAAACCCATTAGTACCCCAAAATATCCTTGACTTTAACCCGTACAATTATTAGAGGAAATGGGTATATACTCATTTTTTGGGGCGGGATCAAGTTCGGTCATTTGGGGCTTGATCATAATTTCGGCCAATCCCGGCAGTTTATGTACCAGCGGGGTCAAAATTGTGTTGTTGGGACGTGAGTAACAGGCTCCATGCTTTTGACAAGAGCCTGTGCATAAAAAAAATTTTCAACAAAACAGTACATCAAAGGGGAGCCTATGCTATCAAATCATACCATCCACCCATTACTCTTAATAGCAACACTTTTCTTGTTGCTGGTGTTCCAGGCCGTATCCCTCCAGGCCGCCCCCAGCGGCAAACTCGTCATTTTCCATGCCGGCAGTCTTTCCGTACCCTTTGCTGCCATGGAAAAGGCATTTGAAGCACAATATCCCGGAGTTGATCTATTGCGGGAAGCCGGCGGCAGCACGAAAATGGCCCGTCTTATTTCAGAGGTGGGAAAACCGGCGGACATCATGGCCTCTGCGGATTATAAAGTCATTGATAATACCCTCATGCCCAACTTTGCCGACTGGAACATCCGCTTTGCCAGCAATCAGCTGGTACTGTGCTACACCGATCAAAGCAAACACAGTGACACGATTACCGCTGACAACTGGCACGAAATCCTCCGGGAAAAGGGGGTGGTATGGGGCCATTCCGACCCCAATCTCGATCCCTGCGGATATCGAAGCTTGATGGTATTGCAGCTGGCTGAAAAATTCTACAACATCCCCGGACTATACGATGCCCTTGTTGACAACCGCCCCATGAAAAATGTCCGCCCCAAATCCGTGGAACTGGTCAATCTGTTAAAAACAGGCAACATGGACTATGCCTGGGAATACCTATCCGTGGCTGTGCAGCATGGCCTGAAATATGTAAAACTCAACGACCACATCAACCTTGGCAATTATAAATATGATGATTTCTACAAACAGGCCGAGGTAAAGGTCACCGGGAAAAAACCGGGTTCCTGGAAAACCCTGCAGGGAAAATCCTGCACCTACGGCATTGCCATGATCAAATCCTGTGCCAACCCCGAAGCGGCTGAGGCCTTTCTTCACTACCTGCTCTCCCCTGAGGGCGGGCTCAAGATCCTGGCAGACATGGGTCAACCCCCTTTTATTCCGGCAAGGGTCACCACCGAAGCGGTCAAGGCCAGTCTGCCCGCATCATTGC
Source organism: uncultured Desulfobacterium sp. (assembly GCA_963668575.2). Classification (GTDB taxonomy): domain Bacteria; phylum Desulfobacterota; class Desulfobacteria; order Desulfobacterales; family Desulfobacteraceae; genus Desulfocicer. The sequence continues at coordinate 5,884,254 of OY764894.2, forward strand.
AGAAACTTGTTGAGGTCAAAAATTAAGTCGTTGTTAAAATTGCCTTCCCACGCCAGGGGATCCGATGCTTTCTGGTTCTTCTCCATCCTTTTAAGCATCCCCCTGGTTCTCCTGATCATCCTGCCCCTTGGCAGGATGATCACCATGCCGGAAATGGCCGACCTTGTGTTCACCATCAGGGAAAAAGCCGTTCAGGAAGCCCTGGGCCGAAGCCTTTTAACCGCCCTTCTTGCCACCCTTGCCGCCATGCTGTTCGGCACCCCCCTTGCCTACCTCCTGGCCAGAAAATCCTTTAAAGGGAAAAACATCATTGAAGGGTTGGTGGATCTTCCCATCATGATTCCCCACCCGGTCATCGGCATTGCCATTTTAAGTCTGTTTGGAAGAAACGGCCTGCCGGGCAGGGTGCTGGCCTTTTTCAATGTGGAAATAATGGGCTCTGTCACGGGAATTGTCATGGTACTGATCTTTGTGGGTGCCCCGTTTTACGTCAACGCCGTGAAATCAGGATTTGAAACCATTCCCCAGCGCCTGGAAAAGGCCTCCCGAAGTCTGGGAGCGGGTATGACCGCCACCTTTTTCCGGGTCACATTTCCCATGGTGTGGCGCCACATGATGCTGGGGGCGGTGTTGTGTACGGCCCGGGCCATCAGCGAATTCGGGGCAGTCGTCATTGTGGCCTACCACCCCATGACCGCACCGGTGCTGATTTATGAGCGGTTCACGGCCTATGGTCTGAAATACTCCCAGTGTGTGGCCTTCTGGCTCATTCTCATCTCGCTGTTGCTCTTTGTCTCCATGCGGCTCCTCTCCCGGGAAAGGGAGGACCGATAGATGATAACCCTTTGCGATATCTGTATGGAGCTGCCGGGTTTCTCCCTGAACCATATCCACCTCTCCATTCCCAGCAATGATTTTTTTGCCCTCCTGGGCCCCACAGGATCGGGGAAATCCCTGCTTCTTGAAGCCATCATGGGGTTGATGCCCATCACCTCCGGCACCATCTCCATTGACAATCAAAATATCAATGCCCTGCCTCCGGAAAAACGAAACATGGGCATTGTGTACCAGGATTTTGCCCTGTTTCCCCATATGACGGTGAAACAGAATATTCTCTATGGGGTCCGGTACCACCCCCTTTCCCAATCCGGGGTAGCGAAACGATTCGACCAGCTGGTGGAGCAGATGGATCTATCCCGTCTGCTGGCCCGATACCCCAAAACCCTGAGCGGAGGGGAAAAACAACGAACGGCCCTGGCCCGGGCCCTGATTCTGAACCCTGGGATACTGCTTCTGGACGAACCCTTATCAGCGCTTGATCCCATGCTCCAGGATGATCTGAAGCAGTTGCTCAAAGCCCTGCACCAGGAGTTCTCCACCACCTTTGTCATGGTGTCCCACAACTTTTCCGATGTGCTGTTCCTGGCCGACAACGGTGCCATCATCCGCAACGGCACCATTGAACAGACCGGCACCATCAGGACTCTGTTTGAACATCCCAACTCGCCCTTCACGGCCCGGTTCACCGGCATGAAAAACATCTACGCCCTGCCCGCCGCCACCCAGGACCTGGCCCCCCTGTTCCGGCACAACGGTAACCGTCCCCGGGCAGACCACAGCCACATGGCCCTGAGGCCTGAAGCCATCCTCCATGATAACCCCGAATCGGACGGCACCTGCTGCGCCATGGAGGGGGTGGTGACCCGTCTTATCTCCAGGGGATTCTTCTATGACGTGATCATTCGGATGGGTACCGTGGAGCTCACGGCCCAATGGACCCGCCATGATGTACTGATAAAACAGATCCGGCCCGGACGACGCATCCCTTTTTTCATCCCCTTTGGCAGCATCCACACCTTTTGAACATTGACAACAAAGGGATACGGCTATAATATCACCCCCATGAATGAGAAACGGTCAAGCCGAAGCCGGCAGACAGGCAACACATCCGAGTTCATTGCAGACACCTTGAGGGAAGCCATCTTTCAGGGAGAGTACAAGGTCAATCAACCCCTGCGCCAGGATCAGATTGCCAAAAAGCTCAATGTCAGTAAAATTCCCCTGCGGGAGGCCCTGGTACAGCTGAAATCGGAAGGGCTGGTGGAATTCATGCCCAATCGCGGCGCCGTGGTGTCCGGCCTCTCCCTGGCTGAAATCAAAGAAATTTTCCACATGCGCATTGCCCTGGAAAATCTTGCCATTGCCAATGCCGTTCCCGTCATCCCGGTGAGGGATCTCATCCGGGCCCAGAGTGTCCTTGAAATCATTGACAACGAGAATGATAAGCGCCAGTGGAGTGATCTGAACTGGGAATTTCATAAAACCCTGTACCAGTCGGCGGAGATGCCCCTGCTTCTCAACACCGTTCATACCCTTCACAACAATGTATCACGGTTTTTACTCATCTACTATGACACCCTGGCAGGCTCCGACATCTCCCAGAAAGATCACTGGGACCTTCTGGCGGCATTCAAGGCAAAAGACATTAAAAATGCCCAAAAGATTCTTGAAAGACACCTGAGCACCGCAGATCAAAAACTGCGAAATTTTCTCTCCTGAACGGCAAATCACCCACGCCCTCATTGAGCCGCCGAAAAAAAACACCGCCATCGGCATGAAGCCGATGGCGGCGTTTCATAAAAAAACTGCCGATTAAGTCAAGAGTCTCCGACGGTCATCAAATATCGAATTTAATGCCCTGGGCCAGGGGCAGGCCCTTGCCGTAATTGATGGTAGTGGTCTGCCGACGCATATACCCCTTCCAGGCATCGGAACCGGATTCACGGCCGCCACCGGTCTCTTTTTCACCGCCAAAGGCCCCTCCGATTTCAGCACCTGACGTACCGATGTTCACATTGGCAATGCCGCAATCGGAACCGGCAGCAGAGAGGAATGCCTCGGATTCCTGGAGACTGTCCGTGAAGATGGCCGATGAAAGTCCCTGATCCACATCATTGTTCAGGGCGATGGCCGCCTCCACCTCTCCGGCATATTTGATGAGATAGAGGATGGGGACAAAGGTCTCTTCCTTTACGATCTCGTAATGATTCTCAGCCTCGGCGATCACCGGGGTGACATAGCAGCCTGACTCAAACCCCTCCCCTTCCAGTACATCACCGCCGGTGAGAACGGTTCCCCCTTCTTTTTTCAGACGCGCCAGGGCATTCTTGTAATCAGCCACGGCACCGGTGTCAATGAGGGGTCCCATGTGGTTGGTTTCATCCATGGGGGTACCGATCTTCACCGACTGATAGGCCTTGACCAAAAGGGTTTTCACCTGTTCGTAGATGGATTCATGAACAATCACCCGACGGGTGGTGGTACAGCGCTGCCCGGCCGTTCCCACGGCGGAAAAGACAATGGCCGGTACTGCCAGCTTGAGGTTGGCCGCAGGTGTGAGAATAATGGCGTTGTTGCCTCCCAACTCCAGAATGGATCTGCCGAACCGTTTTGCAATGAGTTCGGCTCCATGACGTCCCACCCGGGTGGACCCGGTGATGGAGATCAGAGGCACCCGTTTATCGTTGAGCATTCGCTCGCCCACATCGCCTCCCCGGCCCACAATCACGTTGAAAAGCCCTTCGGGCAGGTTATTCTCCCGGATCACCGGCTTTAAAATATTTTGAACCGCAATGGCCGTCAACGGGGTCTTAGAGGACGGTTTCCACACGTTGGTATCCCCACACACAGCTGCCATCATGGCATTCCAGGACCACACGGCCACGGGAAAATTAAAGGCGCTGATGATCCCCACAATGCCCAGGGGATGATAATGGTCGTAAAGCCGATGGTCCGGCCGTTCGGAATGCATGGTAAACCCATACATCTGCCGGGACTGCCCCACGGCAAAATCACAAATATCGATCATCTCCTGAACTTCCCCCAGCCCTTCCTGGAGGGATTTTCCCATTTCACAGGAGACCAGGGTCCCCAGATCGGTTTTATGGTACCGCAGGGCATTTCCGATCTGACGGACCACCTCTCCCCTCTGGGGGGCAGGCACCGTCCGCCATTGGACAAAGGCCTTTGCCGCCTGGTCGATGATATTGTCATAATCGGCCTGGGTGGCCAGATAGACCGAAGCAAGTTTTTTGCCATCCGCCGGGGAAACAATGTCAAGCGTTCCCTGATCACGGGTCTCGTTCCAGTTCACACCTGTGGAGGCCCCTTGATTCATATCCTTTAAACCCAGTTTTTCCATGAATGTCATCTCATTTCTCCCTTGGGAGATTCCCCATCAGGCGGCACCGCGGTCCCTTTTCCATGCACTGCCCAATCAAGGACAATGGCAAGCCAAGGGTCACATCGCCATCCTGGAGCAGATCTCCTTTTTTCTTATCTCAATTTCTTCCAAAATGTGGGAAAGGGTTATTTTTTTCATCTTGTCTTCAATTTCCACCTGAATATCACTGAACAGATCCAGAAAATAATGGTTCATCAGGGTGGTCTCCTCCCTGTCATTGAGGGGATCAGCCGTGACATCAAGGTGGAATGCCTTCCGGTCCTCCAGGGCGCAATAAATCTCCTGGAGATGAATATCCGCAGGATCCTTCTGAAAGACAAATCCACCGGAAGGTCCCTGGATGGTTTTCAATAGTCCCTCCTTGGCAAGGGCGGACAAAAGCATCCTTACCTTAGAGGCATTGATACCGGTACTTCTGGAAATGTCGGCACTGGTCCGTGGCTCTGGCCTGCACCGGGCCAAAAAACAGAGTGCTTTCACCGAATTTGATAATTTTGTAGACGCTGACATAAACCTCCTCCCGCTAATGTTACACTGACCGAAACATACACCTTTAAACCAGTTATTTCAAGTCAATTATCATTAATAATTTTTTAAAATACCTACAATAAATTTAATATCCGTTAAAATAACCATTAAAAACCAAAAAACAACAGCAAATCCAATTCAAACGATCTTTTACCTGGGCATGGCCATTAAAAATAATTTCACTGCCCGAATTTCAAATATACCCCATTATTGAGATGGATTTAAGCCAAAACTTCATATAGAATAAGGTCCGGTTTTTAATTATGATGATACATTCAACTATGGACAATATATAGAATGCCTAAAAGACTGCCCTTACCTTTAAAAAAACAGAGGGAAGTGTTGTATATGCCGGAAAAAGGACATTCCGCCGTTCTGGGAACGGCTGGAAGCGGGAAAACTACTCTGGCAATTTACCGGGCTGCCTATCTCTCTGCTACCCATATGCTCCATGGTGGGAAAACATTACTCCTGACATTTAATAAAGCTCTTGTGACTTATCTGAAATACCTGAAGCCATCGGAGTTCACGAATGTAACCATTGAGAACTATCATACCTTTGCAAGAGGATACTTAAATGTTCGCGGAAAGATGGCCTTTAATTGTATCTGCACTCCAGAGCAACGAGAAAGATACATTACTCAAGCCGTCGAAGAGGTAGAAGCCAGGCATGGGACTTCCAAATTCTTTAAGCGTCCTTTCCAATTCTTTGGAGATGAAATAAGATGGATTCTCAGTCACGGTATTGGCGATGTTGAGGCCTATGTGAAAGCCGAAAGGATCGGCAGAATTGGAACTAATCTTGCCCGACGCTCAAGGCCTTTGATGTTTGAAATTCTTGAGGCATATACCGATATCAGGAAAAAAAACGGTAAATGGTATGACTGGGACGATCTTGCCCTAAGTGTAAGAAAAGAGTTCGAACAAGATACCGGAAACAGGCTTTACAGACATATTATCGTCGATGAGGGGCAGGATTTTTCTCCGGAAATGATCAGATCCCTGGCAGCTGCAATTCCTGCAGATGGTTCGTTAAGTTTTTTCGGTGATGTGGCACAGCAAATTTACGGGCAGAGAATGAGCTGGCGGTCAGCTGGTCTTAAAATCCTGCAGCAGTGGAATTTCAGGGAAAATTATCGAAACACGAGACAGATCTCAAAATTGGGATTGGCCATATCAAATATGCCGTTTTTTAAAGATATCGCAGATATAGTTGAGCCGACATTTCCAAAGGCCGACGGCCCGCTTCCCGCCCTTGCAAAATGTAGGAACAGAGAACATCAAATCCAGGTCGCTGTGAGCACAGCACAAAATGTGGCCTCAACCCAGAGTGTTGCTATTCTGATAAAAAACAGATCCCAGGAAAAATGCTTTAGTTCAATATTAAAAAATACGGCAACCCGTCTTCACAGGGATCTCAATGTATGGCATGAGGGTCCTGGAATTTTTCACGGGACATACCACGCTGCAAAAGGGTTAGAATTTGATATGGTCATTCTTCCGTTTCTGGATGAGGAAAACCTGCCGGACAAAACCTATATGAAGTCCCACAGTAAAGAGGATGGATTGATCCATGACGGACGACTGCTTTATGTGGCTGTTACACGTGCAAAAAACCGCCTGGTTCTATTATACGAAAACGAGCTTACCTCACTTTTACCAGGCGACAAATCCCTTTTTCAGGAGGTCCGTCCATGAATCGCATTCAGGAAATTTGCCGCCGGAGGGGGATTACTCGCATCTGTCATTTTACCCAATCCCGAAATTTGGCCCATATTTTTGATGAACCATATGGACTTCATTCAACCCGAACGCTTAAAGCCAACGATATACCCCATAACCCGACAGATTTGGAGCGTTATGACGGTCGTGACGATTTAGTTTGCTGTTCAATTGAATATCCCAACACCTATTATTTTTCAAAAGTCCGAGATAAGGAGCGCCTGTTTCCGGATTGGGTGGTACTCTATATAGACCAGACTTTTCTATGGCATCCGGATACCCGTTTCTGTCCTTGTAATGCCGCCAAAGCCCGTGGCAAATATATCCACAAGGAGGTTAAAGGATTCGAACTCCTTTTCGCACAGACATCACCTGCAATTACCTTTGCCCGCAAGCCATCGCACCTGAGTTCAGCACCTACGGATATCCAGGCTGAAGTTCTCGTCCCTGATCCGATCCCGTTGGACTCCATTGCCGGTATTGCCGTTCAAAGCCATGGGCAGGCCCAAAGAGAAATCTTCAGACTCAGCCTGCAGGGAATTTTGTTAAACAAGCCTGTTTTTATCGCCCCTGACTTTTATGACAGGGCAAAAATATCCCGTTTGATTCAAGCTGGAATCAGGGCTAAAGAGACGTCCTATATCAGTGGAGGACACTATGACTGACAATACAATACCATCAACGCCCATGAGAGGGAAAGCCGTTGGCGCCATGCTTGGTGCCGCCTATGGAGATGCTCTGGGCTGGCCCAATGAAAGAGTAAAAAACATTGAGGAGATTGAAAATAATTTTGTGGGCAGCCCGTCGATACTAAAAAAATGGACCCGCCGATCCGGAGGCAGGTTTTTTCCATACCCTGAGGCAATTCAACCCGGCGATTACAGTGACGACACCCAATTAATCTTATCCCTGAGCCGCTCTTTAATATATGGGAAGATATGGTGGGAATATTTTTCTTCGGTGGAACTCCCATTTTGGACCGTATATGAACGGGGTGGGGGCGGTGCCACGAAAAGAGCGGCTAATGCATGGATTTCCGGCGTACCGCCATGGCAGTCCCAAAGAGTACAAGATGTGAAACGCTACTTTAATGCTGGAGGGAACGGGGTGGCCATGCGTATCCTGCCCCATGTCATCCGTCTTAATGCGTCCAACGCATTCAGCTCCATAGCCGTTAACATATTCAGGGACGGATTGATCACCCATGGGCATCCACGGGCCTTGGTAGGAGCGCTGGCATATGGGTATGCACTATGGAGGGCCGCCCGGAAACAAAAACGTCTGGCCTATGGTGAACTCATTGAAGATTTAGCCCTCAACGTTGAGGAATGGTCAGTTTTTCCCGATTCACGCCACATTCCGGAAAATTGGTGGATCAAAGCCAATGAAATCTTTTCCAACTACCTTGAGCTTTGGGAATCAGCAAAATATGAAATAATTGATTTTTTAAACATTTGCCGAACAGAAATTGATAAAGGTGCTTTGGGCAATGATGACAAGGCACTTCAAAATATGCAGTGCTTTAACCGCCAAATCAACGGGGCCGGCACAGTTGCCTGTGCTGCCGCTGTTTACCTTGGGTCCCGCTATGCTGCGGACCCGTTAAATGGCGTGGTCAAAGCCGCTTATGCCGAAGGATCGGACACAGATACCATTGCATCCATGACAGGCGGCCTGGTCGGCCTTATAAATGGCACCGAATGGTTGTCATCAATTAAAAAAGATATCCAGGATGCAGAATATATTGAAAAAACTGCTTTGGCGCTTCTTTCCGATAAAAATGAAAATTTTTCAAAAATCCGTCCTGTTAAAAAAACGACCCTGAATAACTGGCTAAATGATTTATTGGCCCAGCCTGAAAATTCAGTTGTTCAATTGCCCATTCATCACCCAGCAAAGGTTGTAAAACTATTTGACCATATCGGCACCAGTGGAAAATATAAAGTTGCAAAAAGAAAGCTCACCATCCAGGAAGGACAAAGTTTATTTATTAATAAAATTTCAAAAGGGGAATTCTCACATTTAAAACAGGACACCCCTCAACTTCCGCAGATGGAAAAAATTGCTCCCGATCCCGTTGGATCGGTTGGTGAAATGCTGATATACAGAACTGATGACGGTCAGATAAAGCTTGATGTCAGGCTTGAAAATGAAACCATTTGGCTAACGCAGCAAATGATTGCCAAACTTTTTCAAGTCAGCATTCCCAATGTCAGTATGCATATCAAAAATGTTTATGAGGAAGGCGAGTTGGCCCCTGAGTCAACTATTAAGAAATGCTTAACAGTTCAAAAAGAAGGCGCAAGAGAAGTTCAAAGAGATCTAACCTATTATAATCTGGATATGATTATTTCAGTCGGATACCGGATCAAAAGCCTGATTGCGACACGGTTCAGGATCTGGGCCACCCAAAAGATAAAAGAATATATTATCAAAGGGTTTGTCATGGATGATGAACGTTTGAAGAACCCACCTGTAAAAAATTCTTCCATACCGGATTATTTTGATGAAATGCTTGCTCGAATACGGGATATCCGGGCAAGTGAAAGGCGAATGTATTTAAGAATAAAAGAAATTTTCGCATTGGCCGGAGATTATGATCCCTCTTGGGGTGAAACAACCCGTTTTTTCGGTGTAATACAAAACAAGCTGCATTATGCAGTAACCGGATTAACTGCTGCCGAATTAATTCAACAGCGAGCCAATGCAGAGCAGCCCAATATGGGATTAACACTTTGGCAAAAGAGTGAAATCCGGAAAACCGATGTCACCATCGCGAAAAACTACCTCAAAGCCGAGGAAATAGAGCAGTTGAATCGAATAGTGGTCATGTGGCTTGATTTTGCTGAAGACCAGGCAAATCGGCGCAAACAGATTTTTATGCGAGACTGGGAAAATAAATTAAATGATTTCTTAATATTTAATAACAGAAAAATTTTAAAAAATGCCGGAACGATAAGCAAGCAGGCTGCAGACCAATATGCGAAAAATGAATACATCAAATTTGCTGAATGCCGATGTAAGACAAAAGAGATAAACGCGTACTATGACAACATCAAGCAATTGGAAACCTTTGCAAAGCAGTCTAAAAAAAAATATTGAATATCAAGTGGGGCGCTTGATCACATATATATAGGGGACTTGCACCCCACCCATTAGTTCACGCTCGTGCCGGGCCTTACCCCAATAAAATGGCTAAATTTTAGGAGTGTGCCGACCTGTAACTTGATGATCAAATTTTTTATGTTGACAATGTAAGGGAGGGGCAGGTCCATTTCTTTGTCATAAGGGTTTTGCTTTGACCGGAATTCTTTCAGGAGATAACCGTAATAATAGCATTTGAGACATTAGTAGCTTTTTTATCAGCATCCATTATATTCGGTTTTTCGCCCGGACCTGACAAGATATTTGTTCTGACCCAGTCCGTCGTGTACGGTAGAACAGCCGGTTTGATTGTTATTCTGGGTCTGTTTTTAATACCCATGATCTCCTATAGTTCCACCCGGTTTCTGCCCTTTTCCTTTCCCCTGTACAAGGCCCCGTCGGCTACTCGTATGCACGCTTCAATGGTCTGGCCTTCTGCAAAAAAAGCCACACCAATGGTAATCGAAATCGTAGTTGGTCCCTTGTCGGTTTCAATAACCGCCTTTTCCACCTGTCTCCTGATCCGTTCGGCGACTATGACGGCATCTTCCTGCCCTGTTTCAGGGAGCAACGCGATAAACTCCTCTCCCCCCCACCTGCCCACACAGTCCACCTGGCGTACGGATGCGCACAACGCTTTGGCCACTTCGACCAGAGCCACGTCTCCAATGTCATGGCCATATTGATCATTGACCTTCTTAAAAAAATCGATGTCCCCAAGGAGTATGGCAAACATTTTGTTGGTCCTGACCGACCTGGTTCTCTCCAATTCAACCCTTTCCAAAAATCCCCTGCGATTGAACAGGCCGGTTAACGTATCCCGACTTGCCACATCCCTCAATTTTTCCGCCTGCACCTCCAAAAGGGTGTTCTTTTCCGACAAGAATCTGTTCTTTTCCAGAATCACCTGCTTTTGCCTGTGAACCTCCAGGGTCCTTGAATTGACTTCCCCTTCAAGGTAAACCTGCTGTCTTCTGAAAAAGCGAATTCTTGCGGAGTACAGGATATAGATAAGCCCGGCCAGCAAAACCATTGCAAGCCCCCTCACCCAGAAGAGCGCCCACCATGGCGGACGTATCACCACCTTCAAGCGCCGGCCGTTTTCATTCCATTGCCCGTCATCGTTTGATGCCTTGACCCGAAAAAGATAGGTGCCGGGATCGATATTGGTATAATGGGCCTTACGCATGCGCCAGTCGGTTTCGATCCAATCCCTGTCCATCCCTTGAAGCATATAGGCAAACCTGTTTTTGTCCGACTGCCTGTAGTTGAGTGAGGAAAATGTCATTTCAAAGTTTGCATCCCCATGATCCAGCACCACCGTTTTCGTCCTCTGTATGGACTGGGTGAGTATCCCGGACCCAGTGATTGGTACTGATTTATGCATCACCTTGAAATCTGTCAGATAGACAGGTGGGACATAGCGGTTTTCCGTCAAATCCGAAGGATTAAAAACAGTGAGCCCATTGGTTCCCCCAAAATAAAGCTTTCCGTCCCTTGCCTTCAAATAAGCGCCCTGGTTGAATTCATCTCCCTGGAGTCCATCCCTGACATCATAGTTTTCAAAGCGCTCTGTCCTTGGATCAAACCGGCTGATGCCGTTGTTTGTGCTGAGCCATAGAAAGCCAAGGTCATCGGAAAGTATCCCGTACACCTCGTTGTTTGAGAGGCCCTCTTTTTCAGTATAGCTCTTGAAGCGCCCGGTTGCAGGATCAAATCGATTCAAGCCGCCGCCGTAGGTGCCGACCCAGACAATGCCTTGGGAATCTTCAAACAGGGAGGTGACATCATTGTGAGCCAGGGAGAAGGGATCATTGTACTTGTACACATAACGGGTGAACCCACCTCCACCGGTCTGTACCGCCCTTGAAGAGAGAACACTGATCCCTCCTCCCCAGGTGCCGACCCATATGTTTCCATGGCTGTCCTCCATGATCGTTTTGATAAAATCATCACCAATACTGCTCTTATCCCCTTTATCATGGCGGTAGTGCTTGAATTCAACCTTTCCCGGTTCAAGGCTTCCAGTATCCATCCGGTTCAGACCGCCCCCCCAGGTGCCCAGCCAAAGAATGCCCCGGCGATCCTCATGTATGGTAAGAATTGAATCATTGCTAAGGCTTTCAGGGCGATCCGGGTCAGGCTTGTACCTCACAAATTCAGGCTCCGCCCTGGTCCGCTGATCCGGTGTCAGTCGGCAGAGTCCCCCGTTCCATATGCCAAACCAGAGATTTTTCCTGCTGTCTTCATGGATGGCCCACACCCTGTCCCCGATTATGGTGGTTTCATCCGCAGCCTGGCTTTTGCATTTCAAATCCACGTTTTTCCGGTCTGTCAACCGGTTCACACCACCTCCCCATGTTCCCACCCAGAGCACCTGATCACTGTCCTCAAATATGGATAACACCACGCTGTTGCTAAGGCTTTTATCGTCGTCCTTCCAGTGCCTTAAAAGGGAGAAGGCCCGGACAGTCAGGTCTACTTTGTTCAAGCCGTTACCATAGGTTCCGATCCACAACAACCCCTGTCGATCAACATAGAGAGACCGGACATCATTGCCGCTCAGGCTGTGGTCAAATTCGGATCGGGCCTGGAACCGCCGGAAGCGACCATTTTTATCCAGCCACAGGAGACCGCCGCCATCGGTGCCGATCCAAAGCCCCCCCTGGACGTCTTCCGTCATGATGGCCACGGAAACGTTCTCAAGGGCAGGGCCGACATCAAACTTGTCTTGGAAATGGTCAAAACCGTTGCCATCGACTTTCAATCGATCCAGACCATTCTCGGTGCCCACCAACATCCCCCGGTGCCGTGTTTCAAAGATGGAAAGCACATCATTGCTGGAGATGCTGTCCGGATGATCGGGCTCATGGTTAAAACGGGTGAACCCTTTTTCCCTATTTTTCAAGTCCAGGCAAGAAAGACCGCCGCCGAAAGTGGCCACCCATAGTCGGCCATCACCATCTTCATGAAGCGCACGGATATAGTTGCCGGAAAGACTGGTTAAATCCTCTTTGTCATGGAGATATCTTTGAAAAACAAGGGGAGTATCACCCTTTGGTGTGCAAAAATTCAGGCCACCGCTTCTTGTCCCCACCCAGAGCGTTCCCCTGGAATCCAGAAGAAGGGTCCTGACTTTGATGTCGCTAAGGCTGTTTTTGTCTCCGGGATGGGATCGATAGGTTGTAAAGGCTTCGGTTTTACTGTCAAATCGACTCAAACCACCATTGGTTCCGACCCAGATAATGCCGTCCGGTCCACAGATCACAGACCATACGGAGTTGTCCCCAAGGGAGGAGGAGTCTCCTGGACGGTGTCTGAAAGTGCGAAAGTCGTACCCGTCGAACCGGGTCAATCCCCCCTGGGTGCCAAACCACATAAAACCGAAATCATCCTGGGTAATGGTATTTACGGACACCTGGGGCAACCCGTCTTTCCTGTTGATATGCTCAAATACAACGTTAAGTTCCTGGCCGGTTGCCGAAAGCGGAAATAAGAGGAGAAGCAAACCTGTAAAAACAAAAATCTTTTTCATCATGAATCAAGTCCGCAGTATCCCGGAGACCGCCTCAATTTTGATGGTGGGTGCCGCACCCTTCACCGCCGTTGCCGGCCCCTTCTTCACTGTCAAGTCCGAGGTATGCTCTCACTGCATTGATATCACTGCCCTCCACCACCCAAGAGCCGTCGCCGGCCACCACCAGGGGAACAAAGGAGATACCTGCAGATCCAAACAAGACCTTGATTTTCGGCAGAAGCTCCTGGGACCGTTCACAGACAACCCCGGGTTCCTTTCCGGTCATCTCCCTGTACTGATCATAGGAAAGGTTGTTACAGAGAACATGAGCCGCCATATCCCGGCTTTTTTCCCCCAGCACCGGATTGATGATCAATTTAAGGGTCAGTCCAGCTTCAAACGCCACCCTTTCCATCTTGGGCAGCAGTTCCTTGCAATGGAAACAATTGGGATCGGTGACCACATAGACCGCGCCGTTGGCGTTACCCGGATCAAAGGTCATGGCCACAAGCGGGTCAAGGGAGGCATGGTTGGCCTTGAAAAAGGCCTTCCGCTTTTCAACGGCCAGTGCGGCCTTCTCCTCTGCCGCTATCCTCTCCTGTTCAGCAATCTCTTCAAGGCCGGCCACGGTTTCCCGGGTAACATCCAATTTTTTTCGATACATTTTCCCAGCCACAATAAAATCCTTACCCGCATACAACGGGGCCAACCGGCCGTCAATGGCCACAACCACTTCACAAAGATCCCCCTGCTCCTGCTTTAAAACGATCTTGGCCCCTTGGGGCAAGCGAACCTGTTCGGAAAGCCATGGCAGGTCAACGTGGCTGCACACCGATCCTGCCGACGTTTGCACTGCCACGCAGCAACATATCAACATACCTGAAACCATCAGCTTTAGATTCATTTAATCATCCTTCTTTCGTTTTACAAATTTGGCAGTAAAGGTTGCCTTACTCAGTGAACCCCTTTTCTGTCATTTTCTCGGCGTTAATGAAATGAGCCATGCCTGTTTTCATTTTTCTAAAACCGTTTTTCAGATAAAAGCCCTCTTTTCCGGGTGATGCATACAAGATTATACTGCATTGAGGCAGCCGGGCCATAATGCTTTTTATAATTGTATCTCCCAGGCCCTTTCTCTGAAAATCAGGATTAACGGCCACATCATAAATGGCTGCCTGATAGGCCCCGTCAGAAATGGCTCTACCAAAACCGATCATCCGATTATGATGATATACAAACACAGTGACATAACTGTTTTCAAAAGCCTTTTTATGCAGGTCGGGCTCATGATACCCCATTCCGACATTTTTCAATGTATCTGAAACAAGCTTCCAATCCACTCCCGAGCAGTCTGACTTAACCTTTATCTCCATAACAATACCCCTCGAAAAATTTAGTGTATAGCCGGCATGGATGAGAACTGATGGAGGGTTCAAGTTCCCTATCGGTAAGTTCTGTTAACACAAGTATCAATCGAAAACAAGAGTGGAACCGTGAGACGTTGACCAGGAGCTCACCACCCGGCATTTGAAAGTTGCAGCGACTGTTGTTGGTTGCAAAATCTTTGTTGTTTGCCCTGCTCTTCGGATCGGTTTCCCTCAATTGGGACGGTGGCGGCAGGGCCATCAGCCAACCAAAAACTGCGATCCGTCAGAAGGAGCACTCATTTACCTTGACAGGCACGAAGAGGCAATACTAAGATAGACTCATCGGGTGTGACTGTTCGGGCAGGCGCTCCCTGATTATCATCATCTGTTGTCACCCTCCTTATGATCATCAAGCCGATTGATCGCCGTGCCCTCTCTTTCCGGACCTTGATTTTGCCTGATAAGCTGATACCGCCATACCCTTTGATGGGCGTTGCCACACCGGCCTGTTCTGAATTCCTCCACAGTTGGAATGATGACATCACAGGCAAGCCACTTCGCCCACGTTGGTCAGTCAAACAACCATCAACGATTTTGCAAAGGAGGCAACCATGAGAATCCAACCTCAAAAAATTATGTGCGCCATGGATTTTTCCGATTACAGCCCCACCATCCTTTCCTACAGTGTGGCATTGTGCAAAGAGTTTGGTGCCCGCCTGTTTCTGTGCCATGTGGTGATGAATGTCCCCATGGTTCTTGGCACCACCGAAACCTCACTGGACCCGGTAAAACTTCAGCACCACCACAATCAATCTGCCCGGGAAGAGCTTGAAAAAATGACCGCCCATGTTTCCGTACCCCATGAGGTGGTCATTGGCATTGGGGATCCAGCCGACGAAATCAGCCGCATCGCAAAGGGAAAAAAGATTGAACTGGTGGTCACCGCCACCCAGGGACAGTCTGCGGTAACCCGTCTGCTTATTGGGTCGGTTACGGAAAAACTGATGAAAACCATCCATTGCCCTCTGTTGGTACTGCACACCCAAAAACAGGAATTCATTCCTGCACCGGACCATGGCATTAAAATGAAAAAAATCCTTGTGGGATGTGATTTTTCCCCGGACTCCCGATTGGCCTTTGATTACGGCATCAGTCTGGCCCAGGAGTTCCAGGCCACCCTGTACCTGGCCCATGTCATCAAACCCACAGAGCATCTGGACCTGAAACAGGAAGACTACATGGATATCTCACCGGGGGACTACTACCGGTTAACCTCACCCCGCCTGTATCTGGAAGTCTCCCCGGAAAAAAGGGAAGAAAAATTAAAGCTGATCAAGGAGATCCGGAATAGGCTGAAGGCTCAGCTCCACCGTATGGTCCCGGAAGAGAGCCGCCACTGGTGCACCCCGGAAACCATTCTGCTGGACGGGGAACCCTTCCGGGAACTGATCCAGTATGCCCGGGATGAAAAAATGGATCTGATTGTCCTGGGAATTCGCGGTCACACCCTCCTGGAAAAACTCATGGTGGGTTCCACCACCCACCGCGTCATCCGGCAATCTCCCTGTCCGGTGCTGGCGGTTCGACAACCTTCCTGAACTTTCCCCCCGGCCCTGGGGTTTTAAACCCCAGGGCCTCATCCATATTTTTTTTATGACACTTTGGGCTTGACAGTGATTAAACCTACTGGTATGTCCTTATTTGATTTGTGATACTTCTATGGTATACCACGGAGTTAAAAACCAAAGCGCTCCATACGCTTTTTCAAAATGAGGTACCTACGCCATGACCGTTTACTCAGCAGATAATCCCAAAAGATCCTGGTATGGTGAAGCCATCGGGATACTCATCCTTGATGCCACTTACCCCTGCATTCCGGGAAATGTGGGAAATGCCACCACCTTTGACTTTCCCGTGAGATATAAAGTGGTAAAAGAGGCATCCATTGAGCGCCTGCTGACCCAGAGAGACCCTAAGTTACTGGAACCTTTTCTGGCTGCGGCCCGGGAGCTTGAAGATGAAGGGGTCCGGGCCATTACCGGAGCCTGCGGATTCATGGCCCTGTTCCAGCCCCAGATACAACAGGGGGTGAATATCCCTGTGTTCATGTCCAGTCTGCTTCAGGTTCCCTTTATTCATAGAATCTTACCGCCAAAGAAAAAGATAGGCATCATCACCGCCAATGCCTCTGTCCTGACACCTGAACATTTCACCAACGCTGGCATATTGGAAAACACCCCCCTGGTTACCCGGGGTATGGAAAACCAAACGGAATTCCGTGAATCCGTGCTTGAAGAGAAAGGAACCCTGGACTCTGAAAAAGTGGAAAAAGAGGTAGTGGACGTGGCCAGGGCCATGGTGGCTGAAACGCCTGACATTGGGGCCATTCTACTGGAGTGCAGTGATCTGCCCCCCTATGCTGCGGCCGTGTTCAAGGCCACAGGACGTCCGGTCTTTGACTTTATTACCATGATCCGATATGTGCACAGCGCATTGACCCCTCGGCCCTACAACGGCTTTATGTGATTCATATAACCGCCACGGGCGGACCGTGATTTGGGACCCGGGTTCGCCCACAACGAAGCTTGAAAGAATGTTAGGTTCGCCTACTCTTTCTTATAACCCACATGTCCTGGCGGATACAACGAAGATAGAAAATGGCATTATGCCGCCCCCCCCCCGACGGGCAATGTGCCCGGCCCGGAACCGTAGACGGCTCAATTGGCCGGTTCCTATTGCCCGTCGGGGGAGGGGCTCTGCTGAGGTAGACTTGAAGACTACCTTTTCATATAAAAAAAAAAATTTGATACTATAGAATTTCCCATCTTATTAAGTATCAAATAGATAGATCATAGAAAATCCGCCCCCCAAGGCGATAATTTAATGAGAAAGGAAACAAAAAATGATGGATGATAATTTTGATCACGGTTTATGGGCAGCCACCGCCCCACCGGCCCCCATCCTAAGCACCTTTGAAGGGGAGAAAGAAGTCGATGTGGTTATTATCGGCGGCGGTTTTACCGGCGTTTCAGCGGCCTTGTACCTGGCCGAAACGGGCACCGATGCCCTGCTTCTGGAGAGCAGACACGTGGGATTTGGCGGTTCCGGCCGTAATGTGGGGCTTGTCAATGCAGGATTGTGGCTTCCCCCCGAAGATGTCATTAAAATTGTGGGCACAGAACATGGGGAAAACCTCATTGACTTTCTGGGAAAATCACCCAACCTGGTCTATGAACTCATTGAAAAGCATGAGATCGCCTGCGAGGCCATACGGGTGGGCACCCTTCACTTGGGCCACTCCCCAGCCGGTCTTAAGTCCCTGGAGGAGCGGGAAGTACAGTGGCAGAAACGCGGCGCACCGGTACGACTGCTCAGCAAAGAGGAGACGGCCAAAAAAACCGGAAGTACCAAATTTTGCGGCGCCTTGCTGGATGAACGGGCCGGAACGGTACAGCCCCTTGCCTATGTCCGCGGCCTGGCCAAGGCTGCCGTGGCTGCAGGGGCAAAACTCTTTGACAATTCACCGGTGACCGGGCTGGAAAAAAAGAACGGCCGGTGGGTGCTCTCCACTCCCAAGGGAACGGTAAAGGCAAAATCCGTCATCCTGGCGGTTCAGGGCTACCCTGAAGCTGCTTTTGAAAACAAACTCAACGCCCTGATCCCTTTTAATTATTTTCAATTTGCCACCCCTCCCCTGCCCGCCAGCATCCGGGAAAAAGTTCTGTGCGAAGGTCATGCCGCCTGGGACACGGCCCTGATTCTCTCCTCCTACCGATTCGATGATGCCAATCGTTTCATTGTGGGCAGTGTGGGTCAGGTAATCAATGGCGGCTTTGGCGTCCATGAAGCATGGGCACGACGAAGCATCAAAAAAATGTTCCCGGCCATCCCCACCACAAAGCTGGAATATGCCTGGGGCGGCCGCATCGCCATGACCACGGATCATATTCCCCGGTTCCATATGCCAGACAAGAGCTTTGTCACGGTGACCAGCTACAATGGCAGGGGAATTGGACCCGGAACGGTGTTTGGTAAACTCATGGCACAACTGGTACAGGGTGAAGTTCAACCCAAAGATATTCCCCTGCCCCTGCAAAAGGAAAAGCCCGTTTTCATGAGAAACCTCCGGGGCCTTTTTTATGAGACCGGTGCCCGGCTTTATCATACGGTTCAAAGAAGAATTTAGTCCCTCCTCTGAAAATTCAATACCCATACCATCTCACCATTTCCGGGGGATGGTATGGGATATCTTTCATGCCCCCTCCGCTTGCAAACGACTTCCTATTCAAAAAATTTAATCATAGCTTCGCCACTTTTGGGACGTCTAAATCTGCCATTTTTCTTTGCTCATTTTTTGGCCCTCTTTTGAATTGTCGGAAATCCTGTCAGAAAAGGCATTGCATTAAATTTTGGCAGGCCCAAAAACCGGGCAAAAAAAAGAGGCATCCTTCATTTTTCGGTTTACACTTTCCAGAATAACATTCCCGTCTTGCGGGGTTTTTTCTCAAAAAAGTGTCAAGGACTTTTGATGACATATGAAGGATGTCAAAAAAGAGGGCCAAACAGCGGGTTTTTAGATACCCCACGCCACTTTGAACCTCTCTTTTCCGAAATTGAAAATAAGAGATTATGACTGACGCGCATTTGTGAATTTTCCACACCGACCCGGTGAGCAGCATCGTTTTTTTTGACAAATGGCCACTCAAACAGTATGTTCATACAATTTGAGTTGGCCCATGTTAGATACCAAACAGCACCTGCAGTATGGCAATGAAAACTTACGGCTGACGAATAAACACGCTGCCCCTATTTTAACCGAACACGACAAACAAATCATCATGATAAACATCTAACAAAAGGAGATCATATATGAAAATCCTGACACTTCAGGGAGGCGCCCGCAAAAAAGGCAACACCGCAACGGTGCTCGGCTGGGTGGAAGACGAACTCATTGCCATGGGCCATGAGGTGGAATCCGTCTATCTGCAAAACAAAAACATCAAAGGGTGCCTTGCCTGCGGCAAATGCAAGGAGACCATGGAAGCCGTAGGCTGCGTACAAAAAGATGATGCCGTTGAAATCCTTGAAAAAATGGTGGCAGCTGAGCTTGTTATTTTTACGTCACCCCTGTACTTCTGGGGCATTACCGGTCCTTTGAAATCTTTGATTGACAGAACCTACAGCCTTTATGTGGATTTTCACCAGCCCACCCATAACTCACTGGTAAAAGGTCAGCGTCAGGCCCTGCTGGTCACGGGTGCCGGGCCCTGGGAAAACAATGCCGAGGCCACCTTCACCGCCTTTGAACGCCTGCAGAATCCCCACATGGCCATTCCGGTGGGTAACCTTTATATCAGCAAATGCACCACCCCGGATCAGCTGGATGATACTGTAAAAGATCAGGCCAAGGCCTTTGCCCAAAAAATTGTGGCGTAACGCTCATTGTTGAGGATTATGAAGCCCGGGTAAACCGTTCCCGGTACTCCCGGGGGGAGAGTCCGGTATATTTTCGAAACAGCCGCCGAAAGGAGTTGCTGTCTTCATATCCCACCTGCCAGGTAATCTCTGTGATGTTCTCTCTTGTGGTCTCAAGCTTTCGCTTGGCAGCTTCAATACGAACCCGCTGGAGATAGGCCAGGGGAGAATCACCGGTGGCGCTCTTGAACCTCCGTTTGAAATGACGGGAGCTGATCCCCAGATCCGAGGCCAGGGCATCCAAAGACATGCCTTGATCAAAATTCTCCTCCATGAAATTCTGGGCCGCCAGCACCTTTTCATCGGAGTGCGATTTCTGGTAATCAAACACCACATAGGGCGACTGATTCCGGCGATGGGGCTCCACCAGCAACGCCTTGGCGCAATGGGAGGCAAGCTCTTCAGAGCCGAATTTTTCAATGAGAAACAGAGACAGATCCAGAAAGGAGGTGGTGGCACCGGAGCAGAGGATCCCCCCACTGTCTGTGAGTATCCGTTCCGGCTTCAACATCACTTCAGGATAACACCGCTGGAAATACCGGGCAAATGCCCAGTTGGTGGTGGCCACTTTCCCATTTAGCAGGCCTGTTTCCGCCAAAAAAAAAGTGCCGGTGCAGCTGGCGCCGATCATGGCATTTTTCCGGTGCCACTCCCGAAACCAGGTGATAAGGGATGCCGGGATTTTTCCCATGAATTCAAATGGGGGCAGGAATCCGGGAATAAGGATGAAATCCGTGGCATCCACTTCATTGACGGCTTTATGGGCCTGCACCAGAACACCGCCATAGCCCTCCACCGCCTGCCCGTCCAGGGAGACAATATCCCAGGAAAACAAGGGAGGCGGCAGGCAAGTTTCCGGCTCCCGCCTGTGCTGATACCAGAGATTGGCAATGGCAAAGGCATCAATGGGGCCGATGATACCGGACATGGAACAGTTGGGGTATGCAAGTAGTGTAATATGGGCCATATCTATTCTCCTGAATGGGGGGAGCATGTCCATTTCAACATGGTTAAAGTCATATATGCCTCTTTTTATTTCCCCCGTCAACCCATACAATATGGAACAATGGAATTGATCGGAATACCGGCTGGTGTTGTGATCCAGCCCTGAAACAATAAAACCCACATGGCAGAGGTGTCTGCCACAACGAAAACGGAAACTCTCATTATTATAAGAACTTAGGCGGAGTTTCATATAACCCCCATGCCCTGGCGGACACAACGAAGATAGAAAATGGCATTATGCCGCCCCCCCCCCGACGGGCAATGTGCCCGGCCCGGAACCGTAGACGGCTCAATTGGCCGGTTCCTATTGCCCGTCGGGGGAGGGGCTCTGCTGAGGTAGACTTGAAGACTACCTTTGCATATAAAAAAAAATTAAAAATTCAACCCCGGAGGTCCCATGAAAGATCCCTTACTTCAGCCCATTCGCATCAACGCCCTTGAAATTAAAAACAGAATTTATCTCCCGGCCATGCACCTGGGCATGGCGGAAAACTTCCTGGTAACGGACCAGATCGTTGAATTTTATGCTGAACGGGCCCGGGGCGGGGCCGGGATGATCTGCGTGGGCTTTGCCACGGTGGATGAGCTGGCCGGCAACACACTGAACATCGGTGCCCACAAAGATGAATTCATTCCCGGGCTGACGCGCCTTGCCCAGGCCATCAACACCAACGGCTCTCGCTCCTGCGTCCAGATCAACCATGCCGGCCGGTACAATCTGTCTTTTTTCCTGGAAGGCAAACAGCCGGTGGCCCCCTCCGCCATTGCCTCCCGCATGACAAGAGAAACACCCAAAGCCCTGGAGGAGGAGGAGATCCATGGGATCATCGATCACTTTGCCCAGGCAGCCCTGCGGGTGAAAAAAGCGGGATTTGACGCGGTGGAGGTGTTGAGCGGCACCGGGTATCTCATCAGCGAATTCCTCTCTCCACTTACCAACCAGCGCACCGATACCTATGGGGGATCCCTTGAAAACCGCATGCGGTTCGGCCTTGAGATCATGCAGGCCGTCCGAAAAGCGGTGGGGGATGATTTTCCGGTGATGGTGCGCATGAACGGCAATGATTTCATGCCAGGGGGTCAGGGGCGTGATGAGTTGCGCGAATATGCCAAAGCCCTGGAGACAGAGGCAGGTGTGGATGCTCTCTGTGTCAACGTGGGCTGGCACGAGGCAAGGGTGCCCCAGATAACGGCAGCGGTTCCCCGGGGGGCCTTTGCCTATCTTGCCCGGGGCATCAAAGAGGTGGTCAATGTACCGGTGATTGCCAGTCATCGCATCAATGATCCGGAAACGGCCCGGGAACTCATAGCCGACACCATGTGCGACATGGTGGCCATGGGCCGCAGCCTCATTGCCGATCCTTTCCTGCCCCAGAAGGTGGCAGAGGGTAGAGAGGATGAAATTCTCCACTGCATCGGCTGTGCCCAGGGCTGCTTTGACCACCTGTTCAAGCTCAAACATGTGCAGTGCCTGTGCAATCCCAGAGCCGGCCAGGAATGCAGCAGCGGCAACTGTGAAGCAGCTGAGATCCCCAAAAAAGTGATGGTCATCGGCGGCGGTGCTGCCGGCATGAATGCGGCCCTTGCCGCCCGACAGCGGGGCCACGAGGTGACCATTTACGAAAAAGAGGGGATGCTTGGGGGCCAACTCTTCCTTGCCGCCTCACCCCCGGGCCGGGAGGAGTTTGCCGAGCTGGCATGGGACCTGGGCAACCAGGTCTATGATGCCGATATCACGGTGGAGGTGGACCAGATCGTGGACGGGGATCTCATTGATCAGGAAAAACCCGATCACATCATCCTGGCCACCGGGGCCGTGCCCCTGACACCGCCCATCCCCGGCGCGGACCTGCCCCATGTGGTCCAGGCCTGGGAGGTGCTCTCCCATCAGATGTTCACCGGCAAACGGGTGGTCATCATCGGCGGCGGGGCCGTGGGAGTGGAAACCGCCCTGTTCCTGGCGGAAAAAGGAACCCTGTCCGCCGAAGCGTTGAAATTCCTCTTTGTCAACCAAGCGGAATCCCCGGAAGTGCTCTATGAAATGGCCACCCGGGGCACCAAGGAGATTACCGTCATAGAGATGCTTGACACCATCGGCAAAGACTTCGGTAAATCCACCCGGTGGGGCATGCTCCAGGATGTGAAACGCCACGGCATTGTCACCATGACGGGTGCCAAGGCACTTGAGATCACACCGGCCGGACTTAAAATAGAGACCGCCCAAGGCATTGAAGAACTCCCGGCGGATACCATTGTCCTGGCCGCCGGTTCCCGATGCGAAAACAGCCTGGCCGATGTCATAAAATCCAAAAATATTCCCTTTGATGTGGTGGGGGATGCCGACACCATCGGCATGGCCTTTGATGCGGTGCACAACGGGTATGCAGTGGGCATGAAAATCTAAATTTCCGGTTTTAACCAACGCATGGATGGTTTCAGGCCTGCGAATTTAAGGAGGAGCAGATGGGACAATGGCATAAAACAGGATGTGTACTGTGTGCACAGAACTGCGGCCTTGAGGTCATGGTGGAAAATAACCGCATGGTCCGGGTAAGACCGGACAAATCAAATCCTCGCAGCCAGGGGTATGCCTGCCGCAAGGGGCTCAACATTATTTACCACCAATACCCCAAAGGCCGCCTCACCACCCCCCTGAAACGGGTTGGCAAAACCTTTGAGCCCATCTCCTGGGATCAGGCCATGGATGAAATCACCCACAAGATGAAGGGGATCGTGCATACCCACGGTCCCAGATCCCTGGCCTACATGGGGGCCAGCTCCCAGGGCGGACATTTTGAAGGGGCCTTTGCCCTGTCAATCTTAAAGGGAATGGGATCCCAGAACTTTTATTCATCTGCCGGTCAGGAGTTCTCCGGCTCCTGGTGGCTCTTTGGCCGCATGCTGGGCAAACAGTACAATATCGCCATCCCCGACGAGCAGGGGTGTGACATGCTGGTGGGGTGGGGATGGAACGGCATGGAGAGCCATCAGATGCCCCGGGCTCCCAGAGTATTGTCACAGATCAGCAAAGATCCGAAAAAGCTGCTGGTCATCATTGACCCCAGAGAGAGTGAAACCGCAGCCATCGCCGACATGCATCTCCCCATCCGCCCCGGCACCGATGCCCTTTTAATCAAGGCCATGATCACCATCATCCTTAATGAAAAATGGGAGAATACCCCCTACATCAACACCTTTGTAAAGGGATGGAAAACCATCCGGCCCTGGTTTGAAAATTTCAATGCCATGGCCGCCATCAAGGTGTGTGAACTTTCCTATGGCCAGGTATTTAAGCTGTGCCGCCTCATGACCACCAAAAAATGGTGTGTACACCCGGATCTGGGAATCTACATGGGGCGGAGAAGCACGCTGAACTCCTATCTCATGAACATTCTCGGGGCCATCTGCGGCATTTTCTGCGTGCCCGGTGGAAACGTCATCCCCGGCGTGGTGGTGCCCATGGGCTTCCATGCCGATGAGCGGGATGCCGGCACATGGCGCACCACCGTCACCCAGATGCCCCCGGCAGCGGCCGGGGCATTTCCTCCGGCGGTGATCCCCGAAGAGATCCTGACCGATCATCCTGAACGGTTGCGGGCCATATTTGTCAGTGCCTGCAATCCCCTGCGCTCTTACCCGGACACCAAGGCCTATGAAAAGGCGTTCAACGCCCTGGATCTGCTGGTGGTCAATGATATCGTCATGAGTGAAACCGCTCGACTGGCCCACTATGTTCTGCCCTGCCGAACCTATTATGAATCCTGGGACGGCACCTTTTTTTCCTGGAACTTTCCCAAGGTGTTTTTTCAGATGCGCCGGCCTGTGGTATCCCCGCCGGAAAACTGCCTGGAAGCCACCCAGATCTTTACATTAATGGCCCAAAAACTGGGATTGATCCCCCCTATCCCGGAGAAACTGAAAAAAGCAGCCCGGAATAACCGGATGCAGTTTGGCACCGCTCTTATGAAATGGGCAGCCACCGAACCTGGTGCCATGCCTGCCATGCCCTTTGTACTGGCAAAAACCCTGGGACAGGCGTGGGACAGCGCCTCCCTGGCGGCCCTGTGGGGGGTGCTCATGACAGCGCCCAAACCGTTTCAAAAAAATGCAGACCGGGTGGGTTTTCAACGGGGCGCAGACCAGGGAGACCGAATTTTCCAGGCAATTTTAGATCATCCCCAGGGCCTCTGGGTGGGAAAAGTGAAACCAACAGAGAATTTCAAAGCCATCAAAACCCCCTCCGGGAAAATTGAAGTCCATGTTCCGGAGCTGGAAAAGGAGGCCCGGGAACTGGCCCCGGACAGCGAAGAAAAGGCCCTGGCCCTGACCGATGAGTACCCGCTGATACTGAACGCGGGACGGCACTCAAAATATACCATCAACACCCTCATGCGCAACCCGGAATGGAACCGGGGAAAACGGGCTTGCACCGTGGCGATACATCCTGATGATGCCAGGGCCATGGAATTAAAGGATGGCCAGAAAGTAAAAGTGACCACCCGGGCCGGCAGCGAGACAGGTGAACTTGAGGTGTCTCACCGGATTCGCAAAGGCACTGTCATCATCCCCCATGGATTTGGCCTGATATATGGCGGGAACACTTACGGCATCAACATTAACCAGCTGACCCAAACCACCCATCGGGATTTTCTGGGGACCCCGTTACACCGGTTTGTGCCCTGCCGAGTTACTGGGGCATGAAGTGCATTCACCCATAAGAAAGCATATCCGAGCGAATGATCACTGCAATATCTACGGCATTGAGCATGCCCGGATGTTTCTGTCCCCCTTCCCTGCCCATTTTCTATATATCCATCGCTGGGGTTACCACTATTTCACGGCGGGGGCTTTAACGGTGATGGGAGTCCCTTTCACGCCGGCATAGAAAACAAGGATTTCAGCGGGCCCATCCCCATCATTCCTGCCGTAATGCCATGTGTCCACCACCTCCACAATGGGGTCCCCGGCTTTGAGGTGCAACGTTTTTTTATCCTCCGTCACAACGGTTAACTCCCCTTTCAACAATACCCCTGCGTTGATCACAGGGTGTTGATGCAGGGGCAGTTCCGTTTTGGGGGCGATTGTAATTTTCAAGATCGTCACTTCAGGGGTGCCCTGGTCATAGGTGGGCAATGGCGCTCCGTTCCAGCTGGTACTGGTTTTGGCCAGCTCATCAACGTGGATGCCCGTACCGGCATCGTGGCCCCACGCTGCGGTTGTCAGCAGCAGCGTCAAAAGTATTGTGTAAATTGCTTTTTTCATTTTTTCCCTTTTATCTGTTTATGTTTTGGATTCTTACGAAACAAGAAACAACGCCACAAAGGCAAGAGCCACGCCAACCCACTGCTGACGTCCCAATCGCTCCTTGAGGAAAAACCAGGCCAGGGCAACGGTGGAGGCTGGGTAAAGAGAACCCAGCACCGCAGCCACATCCAACCGGCCCACATGGGCTGCCATGGAAAAAAGGGCATTCCCCCCGGCATCCAGAGCACCGCACAGAAGAATAAACACCCACTGGCCGTGTAAGGGTCTCGGGGTTTTCTTCCCCACCAGCACCATGCATAACAGCAGTGAGACCGATGCCAGTCTTGCCGCCACCAGGGGCCAAAACACCGCATGGGTGTTGGCCCGGTCAATAAAAATAAAAAAAAGACCAAATCCCAGCCCTGCCGCCAGAGCCACGCCAAGCTCCATGCGGGTCATCCGAAGATCACTGTCAGCTGCTGAAAGCAGCCACACCGACACCATTACAAGAAAGAAGCCTGCAAACTGGTTCAACGATGGCAACCCTTCAAAAAAAGTCGCATATCCAATGGGAACAAGGGCCGTCAACACAGCGGACAGCGGCGCAACAATCCCCATACGGCCATGGGTCAACCCCCAGTAAAAGGTGGTCAATCCCATACAGCCGCAAATACCGGCAAAAAATCCATTGGAAAGATCATAAAATCCCGGAAGCGTCTCCGAAGCCAGCAGTGCCATGACCGCCAGGAGCATGCCTCCCAGCAGCTGGGAAATCAGGATCACTCCCATAAGATTCCCTTTACGCGAGGCAAACCCACCGCTGAAATCTCCGGCCCCCCATGCCACCGCACTGCCAAGGCCACAGGTGACCGCCAGGGTTTCTGGATTTATCATGTTAATTTTACTCCCTGAGTTACCAGTTTTTTGCATACATTATTCGGCATCCTTCATTGGTCAAAGGCGGAAACCGTACTCAAACAAAAGCACAGGCTCCAAAGTAAAACTTTATAATGACCGGCAACGGAACGCAATTCAAATTATTAAAAAACCATAACATGTGATCTGTTTCACCATTGGCAGCCCCCGAGTAAATGAAAAAATGAGCATTCATCCCGTGAAAGTGTCAATCGGAAATAAAGGATGCCAAAATGTGATATTTGCGCGCCATGATTTTTTTGCTTGCATAAATGGATTTTGTATTGTACCTACTAGTATGTAAAACTTAAAACAACGGTATTTATTATGGATGATGCACGGGAACGATTAATCAAAAGTACGCAAGCCCTGCTATGGGAAAGGGGCTACGTTGGCACCAGCCCCAAGGCGATTCAGCAACGGGCCGGAGTCGGTCAGGGCAGCATGTACCATCACTTCAGCGGCAAACCGGGTCTGGCACTGGCAGCCATCCAGCGCTGCGCAGAACAGATCAAAGCCTTTACCGACAGGACGCTGACCGGCACCGGCACCGCCTATGAACGGATTGAGATCTTTTTGATGCATGAACGCAATGTACTGCAGGGATGTCAGCTGGGACGTCTGACCCAGGATCCGGAAATCGTGGCCAATCCAGATTTGCACCGACCGGTGGACGACACCTTTTATTGGCTGCAGCACCGCCTGACGGAGGTGATTATCCAGGGACAAGAACAGGGAGAGTTGGATACCCACCTCAATGCCCAGGATACGGCAGCGGCAATCGCCGGTATTATACAGGGTGGCTATGTTCTGGCAAAGGCTGCAGGTACGGACGCGCCTTACTACAGTGCCGTACGCGGCATGCTCGCCATGCTCAAGCCCCGGGGAACCCGGCGCGACGATTAGAGAAGTATTTCCGGCACTCTTCATATTGCCTCAAAAGCGGTTGACACTTTTTTAAGGAAATTTCCGGAAAACAAGGAAATAGTTTACGAAAAGTATCAATCAATGAAGAATGCCGTATTTCCGCTTATTTTTGAGCGCAATTGAATGACCCAATATTTATTTAAGGAGCAAGACACATGAGCACGAAAAAGATTATTGTGATCGGCGGTTCAGCCGCCGGTGCCAAGGCCGCAGCCAAAGCCCGGCGGCTTGATGAGTTTGCAGACATCACCATCATTCAAAAAGACCCGGACCTTTCCATGGCCTCCTGCGGCTATCCTTATTATGTGGGGGGTCTGTTCAATGACCGCAACGCCCTGCTCAGTACGCCTGCCGGAGTGGTCCGTGATCCCATCTTTTTCCAGAAAGCCAAGAAAATCAAAGCATTGAGCGAGACCGAGGTAGTTGACATTAAACGGACGGAGAAGGCAGTGGTTTGCCGAAACCTAAAAAACGGAGAGGAGCAGACCCTTTTCTACGACAAACTGGTGATCGCCACCGGTGCCCGCGCCAATATGCCCCCCATTCCCGGAATTAATCTCAAGGGCATCACCACCCTGGTTTCCATGGCCGATACCGACAACCTGCGTGCCATCCGTGACAAGGGTGAGGTGAAAAAGGCGGTGGTCATCGGCGGTGGCCTCATTGGAGTTGAAGCCTGCGAGGCCCTGCAGGGATCGGGTATCCAGGTGACCGTAGTTGAGGCGGTTGACCAGGTCCTGACCTTTCTTGACTGGGATCTGGCCAAAGTGGTGGAGAACCACATGAAAGCCAAAGGTGCCCAGGTCCTGACCGGCAAGGGCGTACAGGAATTTGTGGGTGAGGGCGACAAGCTGGCCGGCGTCAAACTGACCGACGGCACCGTGATCGAGTGCTCTCTGGCGGTCATGGCCATCGGCGTTCGTCCCAACAGCGAACTGGGCAAAAAGGCCGGACTTGATATCGGCAAGTTCGGCGGCATCACCGTCAACGAGTACATGCTGACCAATGATCCCGATATTTACGCCGGCGGCGACTGCGTGGAGATTCCCAGCCGCATCACCGGCGATAAAGCCTTTGTCCCCATGGGTGACCTGGCCAACCTGGAGGGACGGGTGATCGGTGAAAACCTTATCAGCGGCAATACCACCACCTTTTCCGGAACCATCCACACCGGCATCTGCAAGGTGTTTGATTTTACCGCCGGTTCCACCGGCTTTTCCGAAAAGGCTGCCAAGCGTTCCGGTCTTGAGGGATTCACCACAGTGGTCAATGCCAGCCCGGACAAACCCGGTTTCATGGGCGCCAAGATACTCCTCTCCAAGCTGCTGGTGGACAAGGACCAGCGGATCCTCGGTTACCAGTGTGTGGGAATGGGCGATGTCAGCCGTCAGATCGCCACCGCGGCCATGGCCATCCAGGGCAAACTCAAGGTCAGTGATGTGGTTAACGCCGATCTGCCCTATGCCCCGCCGTTCTCACCGGCCATTGATCACTTCATAGCGGCCTGCCATATCATGGAAAACAAGCTCAGGGGTCGGATGACCGGTATCAGCGTGGTGGACGTCAAGAACAAGCTGGATGCCGGTGAAAAGCCCTTCTTCCTTGATGGCCGCAATCCCAACGAGTTTGAAGAGATGGAGATGGGGATCGGTGAAAACCTCATTCCCCTGGGTGCGTTGCGCTCCCGCCTGGCCGATCTGCCGGCGGACAAGAATGCGGAAATCATCTGCTTTTGCAAGATTTCGCTGCGCGGTTATGAGGCTGAATGCATTCTGCGTGCAAACGGGTTTACCAACGTCAAGGTCATGGAAGGCGGCATCATGGCCTGGCCGTATCCACGCAAGAAATAAGGCGATACTCTGTCAAAGACAAATAGTCTTCCCTCCGGCAGGCAGGGACGGGGTCTGCCACGGCGGATCCGGTCCTTGCCGCTATAAAAACAAAAACCGGCGGTTCCCACCGCCGGTTTTCACAGATATAAAAAATCGATATTTTACGATGAAACGACCGGATTAATTGACCCGTCGTGCCCTACCCTGCCACTCCCGATCCCGGAGTTTAAACTTCTGAATCTTGCCGGTGGCGGTTTTGGGCAGCTCGCCGAACTCAATGGCCCTGGGCGCCTTGAATCGGGCCAGGTTCTCCTTGCAAAAGGCAATGATATCCTCTGCAGTGGGGGAGGTTCCCGGCATGGGTACCACAAAGGCCTTGGGTACTTCGCCCCATTTTTCATCAGGGATGGGCACCACTGCCACCTCCATGATATCAGGATGTTGATACAGGGTGTTTTCCACCTCCACGGTGGAAATATTTTCACCGCCGCTGATGATGATATCTTTTTTGCGGTCCATGATCTGGGCATAGTTGTCCGGATGCATCACCGCAAGATCGCCGCTGTGGAACCAGCCGCCCTTAAAGGCTTCGGCCGTGGCATCCGGGTCTTTGTAGTAACCCAGCATGACGTTGTTGCCGCGCATGACGATTTCACCGATGGTGACGCCGTCCCGGGGAACCGGTATCATGGAGTCGGGACTCACCACGTCCATGTGCATGGCGATAATGTAGGGAACCCCCTGGCGGGCCTTGATCTTGGCCTTTTTCTCCTTGGGCAGATCATCCCACTTGGGCAGCCATTGACAGATGCTGTGGGGACCGAACACTTCGGTGAGTCCGTAGGTCTGGGTGATGTTGGCACCGATATTCTCCATGTTCTGGATCACCGTGGGGGCCGGCGGCGCACCCGCGGTCATGATTTCAAGGGGATGATCCAGGGTAATATTGTTCTGGGTGGCATAGGTGGACATACCGATGAGAATGGTGGGGGCCGCGCATAGATGGGTGACATGGGCAGTGGAGATCAGCCGGTAGATCTCTTCGGGCACCACTTTGCGCAGACAGAGGTGGGTGGCGCCCATGGCGGTTACCCCCCAGGTAAAACACCAGCCGTTACAATGGAACATGGGCAGAGTCCACAAATAGGTGGAGCGGCTGTTGATGCCGAACTCCAGCTGTTCGCCCAATGCGTTGAGATAGGCCCCCCGGTGGTGGTACATGACTCCTTTTGGACGGCCGGTGGTACCGGAGGTGTAGTTCATGGTGATCACCTGGTACTCGTCATCCACATCCGGCACCAGGGGATCAGGCGCTCCTGTGGTCAGGAACTCCTCATATTCCATGCCGCCCAGGGGACGTTCATCGCTGACATCACAGATATTGACAAAGGTGCCAACCTTGGGCATCTCTTCAAGCCGGGAAGCCAGAACCCCTGAAAATTCATTGTCGGCAAATACCGCCTTGGCATCGGAGTGGTCAATGATATAGCTCAATTCCGATGCCGACAGCCGGATGTTGATGCTCACCAGCACCGCTCCGATCATGGGAACGGCATAGTGAGCCTCCAGCATGGGGGGGATATTGGGACAGATGAAGGCCACCTTGTCCCCCTTTTCAATGCCGATGTTCTTCAATGCCTGGGCCAATTGATTCACCCGCCGGTAAAATTCCGTATAAGAATATTTTGTATCGCCATAAATAACTGCGGTTTTATCGTCATACACTTCAGCAGCGCGAATAATGAAATTAACCGGTGTCAGGGTATCATGGTAGACGTTTTCATGGGACATGGATCGTATTCCTTTAACTTAGAGGGTTCTGGTCAGTCATGCATGCCAATCGTTCATACATGCCAATCATTATTTTATCTTTCGCCAAAATTCGCTGAGCAGGCGAAATCGTTTTTATAAACCGCCACGGGCGGACCGGGATTTGGGACCCGGGTTCACCCACAACGAAACTTGAAAAAATATTAGGTTCGCCTACTCTTTCTTATAAAAAATTCAATGCATTTCGTAAAAAATCAATGCTCCCCATGGGTATAGAAAGGCCATTTATGGAAAAACCATTCATTCCACAACAGGGGTATGATCCACCAGAAATTCCATATCAGGGACTCTCCATGGACAAACTTATGCTCCCAGTGCGGGTTGCCAAGCCCCCACTCTCCCCATCCGGCATAGTAAAACACCACGTAATTGACGGCGCACAATACAAGGACACCGGCGGTACGAAACCAGAATGCGCCCCAGGAGTCTTTGTCCGCCATGGGAACCATGTCGTCAAAATAGTGATGCCAGATAAGAAAGGGAATTAGGGTGAAGCCGGCGATTTCCGCAGAATGGTACCACAGGAACCGCAACAGTTCCGCATTTTCAGGCTTGGCCTCCTGCAGATGATGGATCACCTCATGGGGCAGCCACATGGGGGCCACGGCCACGCAGATCAGGGCCACGATATAGGCAAGCACCACGTTGATGACAAAGGAGATCAACCCTTTCCACGGCTGGGCCAAAGGAATCAGGCTCCAGGGTTTCATGCGCCACACATTGGGGGTCATGAAAAGGATAACGATCATCCACTCCCACCAGCCAAAGACCCAGTGCAGATGGGTAAAATTGGCAATGCCGCCCCACCAGGGCGTATTCAGACCGTAGGAAGCCCCCAGGGCCTTTCCATACACCAGCCCCCAGAAGGGTACAATGAGCGCGGTATAGAAAATAAGGGTCCAGAAGGAGCACCAGGTAAGCTCCACAAGCCCTGCCTCGGGCTGGGACAGATCGCTGGGCCGAACAGGCCATTTGCCAAAGAGGATGGTGACAAAAGGATAACTGTAAAAACCGATGAGGACAAAGCAGACCACGGCACTTTCGGCAAAATGCTTGGCCTCCATGGTGGCCAGATCCAGTTTACCGGTAAGTCCTGCCGCTGCCATGGCCTCCAGGTTGCTCTGGCTTAAAAAGTTGAACCCCAGGCCCAGGAGTTTATAAAAGACAATGTGGATCACAAACCAGACCAATGCCAGGTTGACAATGGTTTCCACAACTCCCCGTGCCGGTTGGGGTAAGTTCTGGAAAGGCCAGTCCCCCAAAAACATGTGCTGGTAGAGCCCCACCAGAATCATCATGGCCAGATACATGACAAAGGGATAGGGAAAAGATGCCACAGGCCCTCTGGGATCGCTGAAAACATACCACAATCCCCAGGCAATGGCCGTAAAACAGACCAATGAAACAATGCCGGTCACCGGCTGCCCCCACCGCGCCGTCAATTCTGCGGCCGGTGCGGCCGGTTTCACTTCTACTTCCTTTATGGAACTGTCGGACTGAAAAACACCTGCTTCTGCCATACTTAATTACCCTCCGTTGAATGTTATTGGACGGCCCGCTGCCCTGGGGCTATGAACCGTCATCATCGACGAAATTCATTGACGACATAAAATGAATTATCTTGAAAAACGTTGCCTTCAAGAATAATTTGAATCTATAGTTCTTCAGATCCCAAAGGGAATTGACATTTTTTTTGCATCAGGCACTCGAAGGATAGTGCCGTTAACGGCCGGAAAGTTAAAACTGATACGATCACCATTTTCAAAATTTCAACACCCGACAATCACATTAAAGGAACGGCATTTGTTGAAAGAAGATTCAACCTTTTAGAATGGATATAACCATTAAAAATATGGAATTGCAATCGGTGACAAACCGATTGTGTTGTAGTCCGGAAGCCCAAACAGTATAGGTTCATAACCTACATAACTTTAGATTCACACAACACCACAGGAGAAAACATTAAGATGAACAACGCTTTAAACTGTGACATGACACTTGAAAAAGCAAGTATGAGGATACCGCCATACCTGCCAACAACACCCGTATGATGCGTGACCCATTTGAAAATTATGTCACTTTTATTGATTAAAAGAATGTGCAGAAAATATTCTACCGGTATATGAGTACTTTTCATGTCACTACCGGCGTTAAAATCAGGATGACCGGTAAATTATTATCTTCAAATTACCTAACCGCACCGGGTGTAACCACAGACATGGCAAGTTTTGCACCCCTCTTCAAAGGCAATGGCATGGCCACATTCAGGACACACATCGGCTTTGAACTGGCCCTTACGGTGTTTGAGTCTCTTTCCGTTGCCGTTGACCAGATATCGTCTCTCCAGCACCTTGGCAATGGCATCGGGGATGGAGAGGACAAGCCCCCCATCCTGGAACACCGAATGCTCGCCGCTGATCCCCTTGATCTGATTGATGATCTCCTCCACATGGATGCCGGAGCGAAGGGCAAGGGAGATGAGCCGGCCGATGGCCTCGGTCTTGGCCGTGGTGGATTTGCCTGATTTTCCGATGATGGCAAACACCTCAAAGGGACGATTGTTCAGCTCGGATACGGTGACATAGAGATATCCCATGCCGGTCTTGATCTTTTCGGTGAATCCCTCAAGAATATTGGGACGCACTTTCCCGGCCTGGAGAAACCCGTTGCCGTTGTCATCCACGGCATCCGCCTTGCTGGCAACGGAGAGAACCTGGTTGTCCTTGCTGCCGTCCCGGTAAATGGTGACCCCCTTACATTTGAGTTTAAAGGCCAGATCATAGATGGCTTTTACATCGGCTTCCGTGGCATCATGGGGCAGGTTCACGGTTTTGGACACGGCATTGTCCGTGTATTTCTGGAAGGCTGCCTGCATTTTAATGTGGGTTTCGGGTTTGATGTCATGGGCCGTGACAAACACCTTTCTAATGGCCAGGGGGATATCCAAGTCTCCTTTGATCGTTCCCCTTTCAGCAATCCGTGTCATCAACGCTTCGGAATAAAATCCCTGGGCCTTTGCCGCCTGTTCAAACAGGGGGTTGACCTCCAAAAGGTGATCGTTGTCCATGACCGTGCGGACAAAACTCAGGGCAAATGCCGGTTCAATGCCGCTGGAGCACCCGGCAATGATGCTCAGGGTGCCGGTGGGGGCAATGGTGGTGGTGGTGGCATTTCGCCTGGGACCAAGGGATTTTTCCCTGAAAACACTCTTATCAAAATTGGGAAATATCCCCCGTTCTTCTGCCAGGGCGGCGGAGGCGGCATGGGCCTGGGCCGTGACAAAGGCCATGACCTCCTCGGCCATGTCAATGGCGGCATCTGAATCATAGGGGATGTTCATCATGAACAGGAGATCGGCAAACCCCATGATGCCAAGCCCGATTTTCCGGTTCCCCTTCACCATCTCACCGATCTCAGGAATGGGGTATTTTGACATATCTATGGTGTTGTCCAGAAACCGCACGGCAAGGTGGACGGTCTCCTTTAATTTTTCATAATCCACCGCTGCCTCTCCCTGGCTGCGGCTCACAAACCGGGTGAGGTTAATGGAGCCCAGGTTGCAGGCTTCCATGGGAAGCAATGGCTGTTCACCGCAGGGGTTGGTGGCTTCGATCTCCCCCAGCCCCGGGGTGGTGTTGCCCCGGTTGATCTCATCCAGAAAAATAATGCCGGGGTCCCCGGTCTCCCAGGCCTGTTTGATCAATTCGTTGTAAACAGCACTGGCATTGAGGCTGCCTGTGACGTTTCGGGTTTTAGGATCAATGAGGTCATAGGACTCTCCCTTGGCCGCTGCCTGCATGAATGCGTCGGTGACCCCCACGGAGATGTTGAAGTTGTTCAGTTCCCGCTTGTTACTCTTGCATGTGATAAATGCCATGATATCGGGATGATCCACCCTTAAAATGGCCATGTTGGCCCCCCGGCGGGTGCCTCCCTGCTTGACCTGCTCCGTGGCGGTGTTAAAAATTTTCATGAATGACACCGGACCGGATGCAACCCCCCCGGTGCTGCCCACCTTGGCGTTTGCCGGTCGCAACCGGGAAAAGGAGAAACCGGTACCGCCGCCGGATTTATGAATCAGGGCGGCATTTTTCAGGGCACCAAATATCCCCTCCATGCTGTCCTCCACCGGAAGCACAAAACAGGCGGCCAGCTGTCCCAATTCCCGACCGGCATTCATCAGGGTGGGGGAGTTGGGCAAAAATCGAAACTCCGTCATGAGACGGTAAAACTGCTCCTCAATTTCCCCCGGATCTGCATCTGTGTCATAATTTTTCTCTGCCTGGGCAATATGGACAGCCACCCTCCGGAACATCTCCTCCGGGGATTCAGACACCTTTCCGGTTTCATCTTTTTTCAGATATCGACGCTCCAGCACAATGCGGGAATTTTCTGAGATAAACGCAATCTCAGCCGGGGCTTTTTTCTTGTCTGCCATGGAGTTAACTCCTGTTTCAATTTCCGGATCAATGACTTTCCCTCAATGGTCCAGGGTGTCTTTCTAAAATGGTGTGGGCATGCCTAACATTACGGTGATGGTTCGTTGTGGGCAAACCCGGGTCCCAAATCCCGGTCTGCCCATGGCAGTTATATTGACATGGAGGGGAGCAGATCAAGGAGGGAACGGATACTGAAGCACAACATATATAGAGTTTTCATCATTTACAAGCCCTATATATGGTAAAAAATTAAATCCCAAGCAGATCAAAAACAAGAGTCTTTGAAATGACTGAAGAATTGTCCCGGCTCTGGATCAAAAAAAAAATAAGAGATCGGATGCCGGTGCCCTGCCCTGGCTGTTCGCCATCATTAATTGAATGACACCGAATGAATCGGACACCGTCTTATCCTATCCCACGCATCCCAAGCTGGGATCCTGGACCACAATGGTCCGACGTCTGCGTTTCTTTTTGACCTGACACAGCAGTGTCTTATAAACCGGAAAGCCGGAAATGGGGTCAAACTGCTCAAGGTCGGTCAAGACGTTGGCGTTGGCCTTTCTCCAGGTCTCCGTTCCCTGGGGGCCCCCTCCGCCCACAGGAGCGTAGACAAACCCCTCCATGATGTCCTCGGTGATGTCTGCCCGCATCTCCACACTTCCCCGGGCGGTTTTAATCACCACCGGGTCACCGGGTTCGATCTTTCTCTCCCGGGCATCCTTAGGATTTATCTGAACCGCAGGATGGGGGTATTTTTCAATGAAGTCGGGCACGGCCCGCAAACAGGATTTCATGTCCGGCTTAAAAGGGCCGGTGCCCAGAACCAGGGGAAACCGGTTGAGCATCCTGGGTTGACTCATGGGGGTTTCAAAGGACTCCTCGTACTTGGGCAGCCCCTCATATCCCATCTGTTCCAAAAGGGGGGATTTGATTTCAAACTTTCCCGACGGGGTTTCAAATCCGGGTCGGCCGTCTTTTCTGAGCAGGCCGGTCTCCCATTTCCGGTATGCCATGGGCTCTGATTTTCCGCCAACCGTCAGCTTGGGAGCCTGTTCAAGATCCTTCCGGGTGATGCCCGTGCCTGAGAGGACTTTGTCCAGGAGATCCGTCTCCGTGGCCGGGAATCGATCTCCGTACCCCAGCCTCTGGGCCAGTTCAGTCAAAATGGTGTAACAGGGTTTGCTGTCACCCACCGGTTCTATCATCTGTTCCCTTAAACGGATGGCATTGCCGTAAAAGCAGTAGGAGGACTGCTCAAAGGCCGTGGTGGCCGGCAAAACAATATCCGCCCAGGCCGCATCCCGGGTGAGCTGCAGATCTATGGAGACCATGAAATCCAGGGCATTAAAGGCCTTTTGCCACAAAGCAGGATCCGGCCAGGAGGTGAGAATGGAGGCACCCAGAACAAACAGCCCACGGATCCGGTAGGGGGCTGCATCCAGAATGGCCCGGGGCAGGCGGTTGGCATGGGGCTCTCCGCCGCAGAAATGGGCATAGACCGGAAAATGTCCGGCACCGATGGATTCCTCATATCCCGGGGTCTTCACCTGGTGCTCTTTGTTCAGACGGATCTGATTCTCATGCCGGACAAAACACCGGCCCCCTTCCACATCCAGCTGACCGGCCAGGGCCCAGAGCACCATGACGGCCCGGATATTCTGCACCCCGGACTTGGTGTACTCAAGCCCTGTGTACATGACATAGCTGGCCCCTTCGGCATCGGCAATCTCCTCGGCCAGCGCCAGGATGGTCTCTTCCGGGATGCCTGTGATGTCAGCCACCTTCTCCGGGCTGAACCCTTTGACATAGTCTGCAAATTCATCATACCCCAGGGTCCAGTCCTCCACAAAGGCCTGATCCACCCATCCATCCCGGATCAAAATATGGGAGAGCCCCAGGGCAAGGGCGCCGTCGGTTCCCGGCCGGATGGGAACCCACTGGCTGTCCGGCAGTTTGGCAGAAGCGGTGCGCCGGGGATCGATCACAATGATTCTGG
The DNA here is from genome assembly GCA_963668575.2 of uncultured Desulfobacterium sp. Classification (GTDB taxonomy): domain Bacteria; phylum Desulfobacterota; class Desulfobacteria; order Desulfobacterales; family Desulfobacteraceae; genus Desulfocicer. The sequence goes on from OY764894.2 coordinate 5,922,438, forward strand.
CACCTTCATGGGCGGCCCTGACCAGGCGGCCGAACATCTCCGGCGGAGTGGAGGTGGAGGGGTCTGTTCCCCACACCAGGATAAGGTCTGAGTTGTCAATGTCGGAAAACATGTCCGTGTGAAGACATCCCATGGTGAGCTGGGGGGCCAGCACCCCCAGCGAGGTGTAGCAGGGAGCGCCCACGCCAAAGGTGTTGGGCGACCCGAACGGGAAAAGGATGCTGGAGGCCAGATAGATATGGGACTCTTTGAGCTGAAAGGCATCTTTAAAGGCCCGTTCATAGGAGCCGGTGCCCGCATAAAAGCCCACGGCCTCGGGACCGTGGGCCGCCTTGATGGCCGCCATCTTTTCAACAATGATCTCAAAGGCCTGGTCCCAGGAGATGGGCTCAAAATCCAGTTTCCCCTTGGGGCCTTTCCGTTTCAGAGGCTGTTTGATCCTGCTGTCCGAATAGATGATCTGTGCGGCACTGGCAGCCATGGGGCAGAGCACCTTTCCCATGGGGGCCTCCGGATCAGGGGTAAGTCGCTCTATTTTGCCCTGGTCATCAAAATGGACGGTGACGCCGCAGCCCGGGCTGTGAAAACATAATCCGCAAATTCCCTGTTTCTGTGTTCTCAAACCACATCCTCCTTATGCCTGCGATCTCTGACCCATAACAAACTGGGAGGTGATGTGCTCCCACAGGTTCCGGGTTTTTCTGATTTTCCAGAGTACCTGCCCCTTTTCCTGAATAGTGAATTCAGGCGAAAACACCCCGGCATCCTCCTGGAGCAGGCGGCAGATGTTATCCATACCATAGCCTTTAAACGGTCCGCTGTTCCTGCCCCCAAGCCAGCACTCCGGCTTGTTTACGGACTCGTCCCAGGAAAAGGGATCTGAAAACAGGAACCGGGCATCTGTCTTGTCCATGACCCGGTTAGCCTCTTTCAGGTGACGGAGGGGATCGGGCACCTTTTCCAGGATATTCACCGAGGTGGCCGTGGCAAAGCGGTCCGGCCGGAAGGGCAAGGCCATGGCATCCGCCACGATGAATTCCGCATTGTCAAATTCAAAGGCCGGGTCCAGATCGCCGGACCGCTCCTGGGTGATTTTTCCCTCCATGATCATATCAAACTCAACCCGTTGCCGGGTGGCCAGATCCCGGGCAGCCCGGATAAAAGAGAGGGAGGTGTCCACACCCACGGCCCTGTCATGGGTCTTGGTCAGCTCAAAGGTGAGTCGGCCCACAGAGCAGCCGATATCCAGGGCCCAGCCGTTTTGGGATTTAAAAACCTCAGCCCATTTTCGGTAGGCATCCGTTGCATCGGGCCCATTAAAAAATTCGGAATAGTGGCTCCACAAATAGGACGAAAGCATGGAAACGGAACCATATCCTGCCGTGTCCCGGGTAATGGGCAGGGTCTTTGCCGGCACCACCACGGCAATGCCGTCATGTATCCCATAGGTACTTTGGCAGTTGGAACAGGTCAACCGCCCCTCTATAATCTCTCCATCATTCTCTTTTTGGCTGTCCACGATCAGCGGGGTCTGTGTATTCAAACATTCCGGGCAGATCAGCTCTTCAATCAGCCATTTTTTCATATCCACTCCTCACTTCAAGAACCTGGCAGTCATTCGGCTCTTCTTGATTTATCCTTACAAAATCACCACAATATTATTTCGAACGGGTCAACAGCTCATGGCTTGATTCCAGTCATGAGCTATTCCTTTCTGTTTGTTTGTAATTCTCTCATCAGATTTGCCCTCTTGCACGAATTTCAACAGCGGGAGCAATCCGAGTGCGAATTTCATTATAAATCGCCAAATCAAGGCCTTCTGCCACCTCAAGTGAGACAACGAGTCCATATGCAATGGGATGTTCAAGCTTTCGAGCATCTTTGCGGCAATTGACTTTAATTTGAAGAACGTCACCATCAGAAATGGCCACAGCACTTTTACCCTCGAACACCTCATGCTGAACCGTGCCTCTTCGGGTTGCATCACTGTCACTATCAATGCCAACCACTCGAAGTTTTCCTTTCAGTTTTTCACGGGACTTCTTCCCACCCTCAAAATCAAACCAAAGTTGAGCTTCTCTATATCGCTGTGTCGTCGGAGCGACAGGTGTCAGCCAAGCAAGCGTGACCGTGAATCTGCGCCATTCGCGCTGGGCACTTAATGATGGTGGCAAAGGCAAATTGTAGCCATGTGCTTCTCCATCGTTTAGTTGCCCAAAGCCAAGGAGTGTGGCTCGTTGCTCGTTACAGCCCAATGTTTTTTCAACATCAGGTATCCCGTAACCCACCCATCTGGAAATCCGGTTCTTTATCTGTCTGCCATTGTCGTCAGTCCTCAGGAGCTCATCCAACCTGCTTCCCAGATCATTCCAACTACACCCGTGTACCAGCATGGCTTTAAGGAGGGGAACTCCTAAAATAGAAAAATCAACATCCGGTGCTTGTTCGGAAAAAATCGTGGTAAGGTAGTCATAGCAGATGCTCGCTGCACGGCTAATCAATGCTGCGGAATTACTGCTCCCACAGCAAAAATGACTCTTATTCAACTCTCCGACTTGTGTACTCGGGGTTGCAACCTGATGGCCTGGTGCAATTGCCCGTGGTCGAAATTCTAACTGTTGTTTGGTCAAAGATAGATCATAGAGAACTCGACCTCCTGAAAAAAGAATGTCAGGCTTTATTGCTCTTCGATACCCGGAACCAAATGCTGACACGGGACTTGGAAGAGCCGATTCAAAGACGTCAACAAGATACCCAATTGAAGCATTTTGAGAATCATCATGATGAAAAGCTCCAACCGTCAGCCCATTGATGCTCTCTCCCGGAGATAATAGCTTTCGATGCCGGGCATCTTCATAGATTTTTTTTACAATCAGAGCCTCACGCTCACTGGGAGATAAGGCTTCAAAATCATGGCCGGACATTCCCGTCTCTATTGGCTCGGTATGGTTCCCGGAGCTGATAACGAACAGAACATAATATTTTGCACTGAGCCAATCCAGTAATCGGGCAAGCGGACTCATAACTTGTGAAAAATGTCGGGAGAGATCACCAATGGACAAATTGATCACCTTTACTGTAGGAGCGGTCGCACCATCGTCTCCGTCACCCTCCATCATTCGCTTCACGGCTCTATGGATATAATCAACAAAAAGGATATCATCCGGTACATGCTCAGGTCTGGGCGATTGATACCACGGAGCTGGTTTCATAATTGTTCGCATGTAGACAGGCCGATTCAGAGGAGAAGAACCGTTATTAAGATCTCCATGCACGATGAGCGAGGCCATCGCCGTACCATGTTGACGATCAATAGCGGGGTATTCCGATGCCCAATCGTCAGGATCATCAACAATCAGTCTTCCGGAAAGGAGTCTATGATTTTCAAGTGGAAGGCCATCAAGCACAGCCACAACAGGCTCACCTGTGGGCAACGCTTCAGCAGAGACCGCGCAATCGGACACATCACCTTCAACCGGTGCTTTCCCCGTAGCCATTTGACCGGTGGGCCTGAAAAACATAATGTTTTCACACTTGATCAGGTCCACTTCCGGCTGTTGAAGGATCTGCAGCGCTGCCTGAGCAGTGATCTCCCCCAAAACAGAGTGGTAGGCAATAGCGGGAATTACACACTGAGAAATTACGCTGCCGCCGAGTTCCCGAATCAATCCGGCAACAACACTTTCACTTTCCCTGCGCTTTTCATCACTGCCCCGATACCAAAGCTCTGCCTCGAAACAAACATTTCGTTCGCTGTCAAATTCGAGGTCTTCCTGCCAAATCTTGAAGACCTCCCTTTCTGCCAAACGGTCTTCGACGTCCCATCTACGGATATCCTTGAGGTGCAGAAATATATCCTTGAATTTAGCCAAACCATGATATTCACCGCTTTTAAAATTCATTGTTTCGGGATTCTCAAGATACCTCTGCCACAGTGACAGCATCTGTCTAAGGGCTGTCTGGTTGCTCATGATCAAGTAAAGGCGACCGTTAAGTTCTTTTTGGGGATCTTCCTTGTCTTGGAAATCCTCATCAGGGGGAATGCTATCAAGTGCAAATTCCCCCATCCATTCAAGGCCGGGAACTTTTTTTACTGCATTTGCAAAATTTTCAACATTCCCAACTATTTCAAGCACAAGAACCTGTTCCGGATCAATGCCCGCAGGCGTTTGTTGCAGTTCGACACTGCGTGCATTAAAAGAATTTTGGAGTTGCTGAAAGACATGGTTTAATCGTTGTCCTTGCCGCTGCGCCGAAGGACGCTTCAGATTCCCCCCAAATCCACGGCCCGGTGTTCTTGACGCAACTTCCGGAGAGGGAAAAAGCAAAAGAGGTAGTTCAGCCATTAATCAGTCCTCCCTGTATTTTGTTCCGTTTTTGCTGAGCGGGCTGCCCAGTGCTTCAAGGTGCGACTGATGATCCCTTTCATATCCGCATCCGGTTGTTCCAGAACATAATGACGGAACACTGTTATTCCGAATTCCTCAATCTCGGCGAAATTCAACCCATATAGTTTCTTTGCCAGCGTCCCGGCGGTATAACCAAGATTAATGTCAAGCCTTCGCTGGAAGCGTTCAAGCCACTCTTCAAGACGGACACGGGTAGGTTCTGGAAGATCCATTCTTACTTGAAAACGCCTCCAGACGGCACGGTCCAACAATTCAGGATGGTTGGTGGCTCCGATCACCACAACATGGCTTGGCAACGAGTCAATTTGCATCAGCAAAGAGCTTACAACGCGCTTGATTTCACCGGTTTCATGGGTGTCACCGCGCTCTTTGCCCAGCGTTTCAAATTCATCAAAAAAAAGGACACATTTACGTGTGCACGCATGCTCAATCAATCGACGCAGTCTGACAGCTGTTTCTCCAAGATAGGTGCCGACAACACCTTCATAGCGGACCACGTAGAGTGGGACCATCAAAGATTCTGCCAATGCTTCTGCCAGCGAAGTTTTCCCGTTTCCGGGAGGACCAATCAAGAGAACCCGGTTACGTGGCTCAAGGCTGTATGAACGTAGCAGATCTGCCCGGTGATGTTCTTGCACCACTTCACGGCAAATTTGCCTCACCTCCTCTGGAAGAATAAGATCGTCCAACCGCTTCTGGGGAGAAACCTCATGCAAAAGATTATCAATCCGCTGTGTCGAAAGCGGTGAGACGGTTCCATTTGCCATCGGCTTAGGTTCAGGTTCTGTCTGCTGAATTAATTTCTCCAAATTATCAGCCAGAACTGTATGCTGCTTGGCACGTTCTTCGGCGATGATGGTTTCAGCCACTTTGCGGAAACGGGCTTTATCTCCACTCATACCGAATTTGACCAAGCTGGTTAATAAATCAGCTCTTGCCATTTCCGCCTCCGTTTCTATCAAAATCCTTCCCCAGATTTTCTGCCGCGGAAATCAGGATATCAGCAGCCATCCAAAGTTTATCTTCAAACCCCAAATTTGCGCCGGTGTTGTTACTCATTTATTGCCTCCAGACGGCTTATCCGGTATCGTCTCTGCCATGTTTTCTTCTGCTGTAATCGTTTCCGCACCACCGTCTTCAACCCATATGTCAACCTGACTTTTCTTGAATTTCCAAAGACGGCCCAGTTTACGGGCAGGCATGCCTTTTTGGCTTATCCATCTATAAACCGTATCTCGTTTGATCCCGAGATAGTCTCCAATTTCATCTACGGACAACCATCTGTCTTCCATTTTCGACTCCATCATTCTTTTGAGGGCCGCCCAAACGGCGCGTCAAGTTGTTTAACCGGATGGCGTCTTCGAGGAACAATCCGGCCACCTCAAAACAGGGTTAAAGGTATATAGATGAAATGAAAAAATCAAGTTTCCTTTCCGAATTAAACCTATTTTAATAGAATTAAACCTTTTTTCCCTATCCCAATACCCACTGAACATTGGCAAAATTACATTGATAACTATCCCGGCCCTGATTTTTTTAAAAAACCGGCATCGAAATTACAAAAAACCCGGACATGTGCAAAATACACATACCCGGGTTTTGTTTATGAAACTTGATGATTCGGTTTTTGCCACCGTGTGGGCAAGCCTGCCCAGCGCCCACAATATCTGTGGAACAATGCCTTCAGCCGAAGAAACTACCCCTTGATAATCCGGGGCAGAATCATCTGGTGCTGGGGACAGATGGATTTGGGATTCTGGTAGGCAGATCCGGTAAAGGCCTTCATGTAGTTTCGGATCTCGGTCACATTGACGATCTCATCCACATATCCCACCTTGGCGCAATATTGAGGTCGGGAAAAGGTCTTGTAATCCTCCACCACCTGGTTCATCTTCTCAATGACCGGCTCCAGGGGATTGCCGGCATCCTTCTCCTTTACCAGACGTCGTGAGTACATGGCCACGGCGGCGGTCTCACCGTGCATGACATATACCTCGCTGGCAGCCGTGCCAATGGAGAAGGCATTGGTGTCATTGCCCTGGGGGCCGCCCAAAAGATAGTGGGCCGCAGCAGATCCCTTTCTGAGCAGCACCATCATCTGGGGAATACCGAACTGCTGAATGGAGTAGATGAGACTCTGGCCGATCCCCAGGAGTTCCGCCTTTTCAGCAATATCCCCCACATCAATGTCCGATGTATCCTGGAACCAAATTAGAGGAATCCGGTCCCGACCGGCCAGGGTGACAAATTCGTTCATTTTGATCATGCCCTGGCGGTAGAGTTTGCCGCCGATGCCTGGGTAATCGGCATATTCGGGATAATCCTTGCCAAGATATCCCTGACGGTTGCCGATGATGCCCACCAGGAATCCGTCCACCTTGCAAAGCCCGGTGTACACCTCCGGACCATAATCGGGCCGGAACTCCATGCTTTCGCTGTTGTCCACCAGACGGGCCAGGATCTCTTCAAAGTCATACACCTTTTTCTGATCAATGGGGAGCAGCTTGTAAATATCTTCGATGTCAAACTTGGGTTCTGCCGGTTCCGCCACCCGGAAAAACTTGGGATTGTAAGCCGGAATCTCCTTCATATAGTCCTTGAGGCCATCCAGCACCCCTTTTTCCTCTTCATAGACATATCTGAAAAAGCCGCTTTCATCATAATGGACCTTGACCGTACCCGGAGGATTGCTCTTGAAATGCCGTGTGGATTCGATGAGCTGCTCAGCGGAGGCCACATCAAATCCGCCCTTGGGTGCCATGCCGCTGACAATACCGGCACCGCCCACGGCAATGTTGCAGTCCTTGTGGGCAAACAAGGAAAAAGAGAGAAAAAGGGGACGGATTTGTCACCGGGCTTGCCGTGGATGGAGGGAGTAACTCTATATCTTCGGTTATTTTGCCTATGATTTTGGTTATAACTGGGGCAATTATAACCACCGCATCCGTAAATTGTGCAGTGACGGCAGCCTGGTCACAGTGGCCGGAAGGCTGAGGCCGGAAACAAACAACTATGCCGATCGGGGCTTTGCAGGGGATGGCGGTGCCGCCACCCAGGCCTTGATGTATTGCCCGGCAGGCGTGGTTGTCAGCCCTGATGACACCCTGTACGTGACAGATATTAACAACCAGAGAATCCGGCAGGTATTTCCCACACCGGCATCGATAGAAGCATGGAAGACGATGGGGAGATGGTCACTGAAGTTATCACCGCAGAGGGCAACACCACCGTTTACCGGGATAATTTTCATGCCAACGGCGGTTTCACCGGCACCATCACCGATCCTGCCGGGGATATGACGGTGATATCCACCTCCGCCGACGGCCTTACGCACGTCAAAACCCTTGCCTGCGGCACGAAAATGTCCATGATCGATCAGCTGGATTTCCGGTTTCGATATCCTGAACAAAAGAGCATGGCGATCACCACGCCCGCCGGCCTGTCCAGGCAGATCCAGAACGAAACCCTGTACACCATAGATGCCGAGGACAACACCATTTCAACGGTAACGAAAAACATCACCGTCAACGGCAAAACAGGCACATTGGTCCATGACATTGATCAGTCCCAGAAAATATTGACCTCTCCCCAGGGGAGAACGGCCAGCCTTTTTTACGATCCCGCCAGCCTGCTGCCGGAAACCCGCCATGTTGAAGGCCTGTTCGACACCTTGATGCCAGGGGCCGGCTGGTTGCCCGGATGACGCAGACAAGGCAGATAGAGCTTTCCTATACCCCCCAGGGCTTTATCGATACCTTCACCGATGCGGAAAACCGAACCACATCCTATGATCACGATGCAATGGGCCGCGTCACCCGGATCAACAGACCGGACAACACCTCCATAGGGTTTGATTATGACAAAAACGGCAATATGACGCTGTTGACCAACCCCGCATCCACCAGCCACGGGTTCAGCTACAGCAAGGTCAACCTGAACACCGGCTACCAACCGCCCTTGAGCAATAATTACCAATATATCTATGACAGAGACCGGCGGCTGACGTCCCGGGTCTTCCCGTCCGGGAACAGCATTGATTATCTCTATGACACCACCCGGCTCTCCCAGATCCAGACCCCGGAGGGCAATATTGACTACACCTAACTCCTGCGGCAGCAAGGTTGCTTCCATCACCAGGGACATGGAATCCCTGTCCTACGGCTATGACGGCAACCTTTTGACATCGAATTGTCTTCCGGAACATTGGCCCAGCCCCTTTCCTATGAATATAATGATAATTTCAATATGAAAGCATTTACCTATGCCGGAGCTGTTGAAACGTTTACCTATGACGATGACGGCCTTTTGACCGGCTCCGGGGGCTTCACCATCACCCGGAATGCCGGAAACGGCCTGCCGGAGAGTGTGACCGACGGAAATTCAACCATGGACCGGACCTTTAACGGCTATGGGGAAGTTGACTCCCAGAGCCGGACAGCTGCCGGGCAAGATCTGGTCTCCTGGAGCCTTGAACGTGACAATAACGGCAGGATCACCGGGAAGACGGAAACCGCAACCGGGGTGACATCGGTGTATGATTATACCTACGATGCCATGGGCAGGCTCTTGACCGTTGTAAAGGACAATCAGCTTGTGGAGGAATACCAGTACAATGTCAACGGTACCCGGGTCTGGGAAAATAATTCATTGCGCAACATCTCAGCCAGGACATCCACATACTCTGAAGAGGACCATTTGATGAGCGCCGGGGATCTTACATACCAATACGATGCCGACAGCTTTTTGCTCAGCAAGACAGATGGAGCAGATACCACCCAATTCAACTACACCCTCCGGGGAGAACTTATGGATGTTGTTCTGCCTGACAGCCGGGTGATCGCGTACGTCCATGACCCCCTTGGCAGGCGCATCGCTAAGAAAATTGACAACACCATCACGGAAAAATACCTCTGGCAGGACCAAAACCGTCTTTTGGCCGTCTATGACGGCATGGACAATCTTCTCATGCGGTTTGTGTATGCCGACGACCGTATGCCGGTGGCCATGACAAAAAACGGTGTCACCTATTATCTGGCCTATGATCAGGTGGGCTCCCTGCGGGTGGTTGCCGATGCCTATGGTAATGTGGTAAAAGAAATTGAGTATGATACCTTTGGCAATATTATCAATGACAGCAACCCTACATTTGACGTCCCCTTTGGTTTTGCCGGAGGACTGCACGATCGTGATACCGGGCTGGTTCGGTTCGGATACAGGGATTATGATCCTGAAATCGGCAGATGGACCTCCAAGGACCCCATCCTGTTTGCCGGTGGGGATACGGATTTGTTTGGGTATTGCCTAAATAATCCTGTTAATTTGGTGGATCCGTTGGGACTGTTTGTCTTTGGTGTCTTTGGTGGAGGATCTGGTGGAATCGGTGGCGTTATTGATGGGTCTGCCGCTGTCGTTGTCGATCACACTGGAGATGTCGCATTCGCTGTCGATGTCGCAGGTTCAGCCGGTCCAATGGCTACAGCAGATTTAAGTGCAGGCGTCGTCATCGCCCCGTTCGCTAAAACATCCGATTTGGCAGGCGAGTCAAAAAGAGTAAACCTCGGATTTGGTCTTTTTGGAGTATCAATCGCTATACCGAACAATCCTTGGAATACGGCTGTCAGTATAGACATTCTACCTGGTTTTGACTTCGGAATAACCTATGGAGCCGGTAATACTTGGTTATTTAGGGATATGTAGCCCGATCCTTTTTAGCTTAGGATTTTTGTTTGAGCAACTCTCCCCTGTATTGAGTAGAATTGTATTTATTGCTGCGGCTTTTATCTTTATATTTTGGATAGTTCGAGTCAATATTAACTGCTATAGAAAATGCCCAAGATGTGGTGCAAAGTATTGCATGAAAGGCATTGCGATCTGGTGCTGGACACGAAGATGCTTTCATTGTGGATTGAGTATAGATGCTGAGGAGAAATCATAGTTATGGAAAATACTTATAAATTTCACTCCGATGCAGGAACCTGACAAAGCAGACGGTATCTTCATCAATAACAAGGCCCAGGCGGTAGTCACCCATTCTGATGCGGTAGTGACTACCCTGGGCCTTTAACTTTTTAAGGTTCCGGATGCTGTGGATGTCCGGTGCCTCCTCTACTTCCCGGATGATCTGCCGGACCCGGTCGAGCAAGGGTTGGTCTGTTTTGCGTTTTTTTAAATCTTTGGCAAAGCTCTTTTTAAAATCGAGGTTCACGCCCGGCCTTCCAGTATGTTAAATATCTCTTTTTTTGTGGCAGTGCCGGTATTCTGTCCTTCCTGGATCGCCCGGCTCAGGGCAATGTCTTCCATGGCATCCACGATCATCTCATAAAAGATGTTCTGTTTTTCTTCGAGCATCTCAACAAGCGCTTCCTTGAAGACCTGTTTGAGCCTGCCCTCATCCATTACGGTTTGCATGGTATCTCCTTACAAACAATCAGGCCCTGGCCAGTTGTTCAAACTTATATTTTTTAATGAATGCATCCAGCAGGCTGGTCAGTACCTGCTGGTCTTCTTCGGGAAGCTGCTCTATTTCTTCGATATGCTTGAGAAGCTCCCGGCTCCTGATCTTGTTGATTGCCACGTTTGCGTCATCCCGCAACAGGTAATCCAGGCTGACGTCAAACACGGAAGCAATTTTAACGACCATGTTGGTGGGCGGGCAGACCACTCCCCGTTCGTATTTGGATATCAACTGGACGTTTACACCCAATTTGTTACCGAGCTGCCCCTGGGACAAGCCCCGGCCCTGGCGCAGCTTCTTTAACTTATCAGGCAATCCGGATATAACGGCTTTATTGTTATTCATAAGCTCCTCCTTGCCTGTATTTTCTATAAATATGGGCCTGTGTGCAAACATATTTTTTCTTGGCTTTAACTTTAAAGGATATTAACTAAGCATATTAAGTTATGCTTTTTTGTCGTGAAAAGCAAGTTTATTTTGATATCAGGGATGTTTTTAGAAAAGAAGGCCATCAACCCTAACTCGCCAAAGTCAACCGGTTGATGGCCCGGCAAACAGATCACAAAGGGCAAGCCCGTTTGTAACCGTTTTCTTTTTCTATCATATCTCCCGGTAAAAATTCAATCTGTGTAATCAAGGGAGGTGAACCTGTGACATTTACTCAGCAGTTCTACGAGATCGCCTGCATGTTCCCGGTGATGAACAGCAAAGGCATACAGCAAGGCGATATCCCCGGCATCAGGAAGAGAGAGTAACCCATTAACAGACAAAGCCTTCGGAACAACGGGACGAGACATGATAGAAAAAGAGACCATAGAACGGATCAAAACGTGTGTAGACCTTAAATCCCTGGTAAAGTCCAGGGGTATAGAATTAAAAAAGAACGGCAAGAGCTGATTCGGCCTGTGCCCCTTCCATGATGACAAAACCCCGTCGTTATCCGTCACTCCGTCCAAAAACGAATGGCACTGCTTTGGGTGCGGTGCCGGAGGGGATGTGATCCGGTTTGTGGAGATGTTTGACCGGGTGGATTTTAAAGAGGCGGTCAAACGACTTGGCGGTGATGAGGTAGAAAAAACCGCAGTTAAAATAAAAAAAGAGGAACCCGCCCCGAAACTGACACCCGGCCATATTAAGCTGTTCAACCGGGTTATTGAGTTCTATCACGAGGCCTTTGCCGAAGATGACCGGGCAAGGCAGTACCTGGAGGGCCGGGGCATCACGGATAAATCCCTGCCTTCCGACTACCGGATCGGCTTTGCCAACGGCACCCTGATGAACGTGCTGCCCAGTGATGTAAAAATCACAGGGCAGTTAAAAGATCTCGGTATCCTGAACGCCAACGGGAAGGAACACTTTTACGGTTGTGCCGTGTTCCCGCTTTACGATTTTGACGGGAATCCTGCCGGGATGTATGGCCGCCGCATTGACGGCATGACCAAAGGAGCCGGCCACCTGTATCTTCCCGGCAACAGGGAAGGTCTGTTCAACCGCCAGGCGGCCAAGGCCCATAAAGAGATAACGGTCAGGACATCAATGATTTTTTTCTTTTAACCGCCAATCCCAAAGAGGCGTTTAACGCCCTGGTCGGCCAGGCCAACCCTGCGGCTAAAAAAGAAAATGACCTGAAGATCACCCAAACAGACTTTGGCTTTACCATGGCGGTTGCCGGCCGCAGATACGAGGTCCGGGGGATCAGCAAAAAGGGCGGCAAGCTTAAAGCCACGGTAAAGGGCATTGACCCAAAAAAACGTATGCACGTAGACACCGTGGATTTTTACTCGGCACGGTCCAGAACCTTTCTTCTCAAGGGACTGGCGGACCTGTTCGGGGCGGATGAGGCAACCGTTACCCAGGACCTTGCCAAACTGACGGAACAGGCAGAACAAAACAGTGGATGGAGCGACTTCCAGGTCAGGACCCATATCCGGCAGCTTGAAGACCTGGAATACATTTACTCGCTCATGGGCAAACGGGGCAAAGAGTACGTTTACGAACTGGCCTACAACGGAAAAGGCGAGGACGGCAAGCCCTTTATTATAGGGCTTACAGACATCAAGCAGTTAAAAGAAAAAGCCAAAGAAGCCGGTATCACCGATGACAACGAGGGGAAAAATCGCAACTACGAGCATGAAGGCGTTAACTACGAGGGTGGTTCAAGCCCCTATCAAGGGCACTAAGTGATTTTTATTTTAACCGCCAAAAAGCCCTGATACCAAGGCACTGAAGCGAATACACCCCCAAGTTCGAGGCAACCGGGGCAAAAATAATTAAGGAGCAAGCATGACATTTATAGAAGCCGTAAGGGAACTTAACCTGAAAGATCCGTTGACCCGGGAGCCTGTACGCCCAATCGAACTGATACGTATCCTCAAGGACGATGTTGTTCTACTGGTAAAGAAATACGCAAAAAAGGCCAAGATACGAAAGAACGTTCACCCCCATACGTTCCGGCACTCCTGCGCTACTGCAATGCTCAAGAACAAGGCGGATCTGAACACCATCAGAAAGATCCTGGGGCATACATCATTGAATACCACACAAATTTATACCCACCTGAACATCACAGATTTAAAGGCGGTTCACAAGCAATGCCACCCACGGGAGAAAGACAGGGAATAGGCCATTTTTATTTTAACTGCTGTTTTTAAGATAAGGATCGTCTCCGGTGCTCGGGCATTTTATATGCCGGCTGACGCCGCCGGCAGTCTTACTGCGGTTAAAAGGAAAAATAGCAGGAAGTGCTTGAATATTGAAAGGATCTATCATAATCTTTTGGCAGTTCTTTAACATTTTTGAAGCCGTACTTGCAGGGCTTTTTGCCATAGGCGAACGGTGGGATATTCTTTTCTTTAAAACACCCTCAGGTTTGGGTGAAGGGCATTTTAAAGAAAAGAATATCTTGTGAAATGGAACGATTGAGGTGTTGACGAACGTTAAATTGGCAATGAAGTATGGTTACGCTGGGCAAATTTTTAGGCGAAAAACAGGTCTTTGACAGAATTGGAAAATTAACGGAGACGCTTGGTAATAAAGGGATTGCCCTTAAAGCGTAAAAACGCCTAATAGGATCATTTGCCTAAATAACTCTGTTAGTGAGTTGCAATAAAATAATATAGCCCATTTTATTGCCCAAGCCCAAGGGAGTTCACAAGAACAAAACTACCCATCTTCAAAGGTAAACACCTTTAATTACGAATATATTCAATCAACCTCGGGTATCTTATTTGTTGTGAACTCCCCAATATGTTATTCATCTCAAGAGTAAATTAAAAAATGATATGATTGTTTTTTGAAACATCCCTGGCTACTCGACGTGCGATGGATTAGCAATTTTCAACTTGAGTTGAATGGGCCCCCACCAGGCTGAAGACGGCAACCATTTTATTTTTGCCCTTTAAGCGGACTCTGGGCATCTGAACAAACTCAAACCCGTCGCCAGCCTTTTGAGCAATATCCCCGGATACCAGAATGTCAGTTTTAAAATTTTTGTTCAGCCCCTGGATCCTTGACGCGGTATTCACGGTATCTCCGATCAGGCTGTAGGCGATTCGCTCCCTGGACCCGATATTGGCGGCCAGCACCTGGCCCGTATGAATCCCAATGCCATGGTTTAACCCCTCATATCCCTGGGACCGAAGTGTTTTATTGAGTGCTTCAAGCCCCGCCCTCATGTCAAGGGCGGCCTTTACGGCGGCCCGTTCATGGTCGGCCAGGGATAGGGGTGCACCGAATACCGCCTCAATCTCATCCCCGATGAACTGAAGGACCATTCCCCTATGTCTTCCGATGCATCGGGTCATTTCATCCAGGTAGGCGTTGAGTATGCAGATCATCTCATTGGGAGGGGTGTTTTCCACCCGGGGGGTAAAATCCCTTAAATCGGCAAACAAAAGGGTGGCCTGCTTGAGTTCACCGTCCAAAGGAATGTCGCCTTTGAGGATTTCATCCCGGACCTCTTGCCCCACATACCTGCCAAAGGTGCTGCGGATGAATTCTTTTTCCTTTAAACCCTCTGTCATACGATTGAGGGTCTCCCCAGCAAATCCGATCTCGTCCCGGGCAAATATCCTGGACCGGGCAGAAAAATCCCCTTTAATCACCCGGGACAGGGACAAAATGATTTCCGCAACCGGACGTCTTAATGTTTCAGATACCATAAGAAACAAAAAAATCGCTATGGCAATAAAGATAAGGCTTTCCATGGAAATGGCATCCCCAAGAAGATCCAGCAGATCCGATTCACTCATCTGCCCTGCCGCCTGGATGTTCTTAAACTGGCTGATGGTCAGCAGAATAAAGCCCAGAGGAACAATGGATACCACAAAAATCAAAATACCCAGCCGGGCCCTTAAGCTCATGGACCAGACCCCGGGAATCTGTCCAAGGCCCCCATGGGGGAAAAAAAACGAAACCAGATTGTTCTGGATGACATGTTCGGCCCAGAAAAAGGCAAGCACTCCCGTGGTCAGACCGCTGGAAATCCACACCATCAGGGTGTTGGGGATATTTAAAAACCGATAGACAAGACAAATGACGGTCCAGGCGCCCACATTAACGCTGGCAATAAGATAGGGCTCGTTGAGCAGGCGCTTTCTGGCCAGCGCCAATCGGTCAGGAACCAACAGTTTGCCGGTGTGATACCGTTTCAGGCATTGGCGGACCGGCCATTCATAGGCAATGATAATCCCTGTATTCGCCGCAATCCAGGCCACGCCCAAAATCATTTCCATATTCCCGAAAAAACAAACAAACCGGTCCGAAAGCACCGGGATCCGATAATAGAGAAACACACCTGACATGATGCTGCCCATGAGATTAACGATAAAATTGCCCAAAAGTACGTCATTGGACAGGTGAAGGTATTGGAACCTGGTTTTGACAAGATGTTCGGCAGTCATTTTTTCCCTTTTTGTAAACGGGTCCGTCCTGGTATTTAGGGTCTGAAACAATTTCACGGCATCCTGCCCCAAAAAGGCGTTTCGAATACAGAGCAGGCGCGATGACTATTTAAGTTTTTTAATCTTGCAGGGAAATCCCCGCATATGCACAGAGCCGCTGATGGGATCTGTAAAGTCATTTTTATACAAAAGGTTCACATTGGCACCAGAAGATGCAAAGACCTCACTGCCGGGCAGACCCAGTTCCGGGCAGGGCTGCCACCATCCGTGCTGGGTGCAGACAACATCCGGGGCAATACCGTGGCTTAGCCTGGCTTGCAGTGTGATCTTGCCGTATACGGTTTCCAGAGTCACAGGGTCCCCCTGTGCAATCCCCATTTTATTTGCCTTTTTCTCATTGATTTCCAAAAAAGGATAGGGATTCAGTTTTCTTAAAGATGGGATGCCCCGGTGCTGGGATTGGCAATATCCCCGCAGTTTTGAATTAATAAGGAGAAACGGGTAGTCGGATCTCTGGATTCCGGCGGCCTGGAAAATGTCGCAGGGATTTCTCCATTCCGGAACAGGTGCCTGCCCGATCTCCTTTAAGTGCTGGGAAAATAGCTCTACGCGGCCGGACATATTTCCAAATCCGTCTTTTTTATATTTTTGATAGTCACGGGGACCTTGGACAAAGATTCCGCCGTCCGCCTTTTTTAATTCCGCCAGCTCAATATCAAGGGGTGCCAGCATGCTTTCAAAGGCGGCATCCAATTTCCCGTCCCAAAAATTCTCAGAAAACCCCAGACGTCTGGCCAACTCGAAAATGATCCACAACTCGTCTTTGCTTTCACCCCGTGGGGCGGCAGCAGGCTCGCGCCACTGCAATACCCAGTCTTCCTGAAAATCAAGGGGATATCCCATACGGCCTGTCTCCCAGAAACTTGCCGATGGCAGGAGAATATCTGCAAATTCAGCGGTGGGATTAATGGTAAGATCAATATGAACGTAAAAATCCAGTTTCTTTAATGCCTTTGCCGTCATCTTGCTGTCAGGATTGGCTGAGACTGTGTTGGCCCCAAAGACGATAAGTCCTTTTACAGGATAGGGATCCGCCTGTTCAATGGCTTTGCATACCAGGTATGGCGGAACCGACATGATAGATGCGGCAGGCCCCAATGGATGCACGGACAGGGCCATGTTTTTATTAAACATTTCTGGGGTGATAAATTCAAATCCAAACGGATAGTCCAGCGGGGGGAGAGGAGAATGCAGGGCATTGCCCCCTTTTTTGTCCCAGTCTCCGGTTAGTGCGTAAAAAATACATATGGCCCGGTTGGTCTGGGTGGCATTGAGGTTTTGCTCCACACCGTTAAACGAAAACCAGGATGACGGCCCGTTTTCAGCCATCATGCGCACCGCTTTTTCCAGAAGCCCGCCGGAAACCGATGTCTGGGCCTGTACAAACTCAGGCGTGTACATGGCCACGGCCTCTTTAAGCAGGGAAAAAACCGTTTTATAAGCGGCCGGCCCTTGATCGGGCAGTGTAATCTCTCCATTCCACTCAAGGCAGGGACGGCAATCCAATTTTGATCCGGGTGTGAAGGGGACGGGGGTGTTGTCAGCCTCATCCACCATCCAGAACCTATCCTGGGTCTTTCCTGAAGATTTATCACCAAAGGCCCGGGCCAGATCTTTGGTATCGTTTTTCACCAATAGGGGCGCATTGGTCCAGTTTCGCACAAACCCGTCATCATAAAGCTTGTGCTTGAGCATCAGATGAATCATACCCATGGCCAAAGCGCCGTCGGTACCCGGTTTGACCTGGAGCCAGAGATCTGCCTTGGCTGCAACGTCGGTTAACCGGGGATCAATCACAATGATTTTGGCCCCGTTTTTCCGGGCGATTTTGATTTGACAGTTAAAGGCATTCATTGTGGTCTTGGGATTATGGCCCCAAAGAAGAATGGACTTGCTGTTTTTGAAATCAGGCCACCCCGCTGCAAACTCGTCTCCGGGTTTGCCAAAGGTCAATGCCGATCCATTGTCCCTGTGCCAGTTGCAGATATGGGTTGTCGTCATATGGTTAGGTGTCCCGTAGAGATTGGCAAGCCGCCTTATAAATGAGGAAATCTCCCACATGGGTGACGAAACATTGGTCTGTGAAAACACAAAGGCCTCTGCCCCATGTCTGTTCTTTATTTGCTCCATTTTATCCGCCACCGTATCCAACGCCTCCTTCCAGCTGATCCTTTGCCATCCGGGATCATCAGCGCCTTTGGGAGCGGTGCGCTTGAGGGGGTATCTGAGCCTGGCGCTGTTATATACCATCTCGGGTCCTGCCAGCCCTTTGGGGCAAAGGGGTCTGTAAAAACGATGGAGTCTGTCCGGTGTCACTTTGGTGAATTTGCCGTTTTCAACATGTGCCACAACCGGGCAGTTACTGAAACACTGGGCGCAATAGGTACGGATTTTTTTGGTCAACGAGGTGCCTGGGGACAGATCACTCATATTTAGCTCCTTTTATTGGTCTGATATTCGGATGACGGGTGGGCTTGACCCAATACTTCATTTGCGACGTCAAATTTTGCTGGGCGCAAAAACAACTAATCCCGAAATAAGCTACATTAGTTTTGTTATAATTTCGTTTCAAATATTTAAAAAAAATCCGGACAATGCGGCTCATACCCGCTTTTTGCCCGGCATCACTTCATCAGAAATTAAATCTGTCGGCCACCTTGGCAAACAGCCTGATAAATTCCTGCCTTTCGTCCGGTTCAAGGGATTGCAGAATGTGGCGATTCTGCTTCTCATCCAGCTCCATATGGGCTGCCATCATTTCTTTGCCCTTGTCGGTGATCTTGAGTGAAAAAGAGCGGTAATCCCTGGGATTGATGACTCTTTGAACAAACCCCTTTTTCTCCAGTTTGGCCACAATGCTGCTCAAGGTTGTCTGGGGCAGCCTGAGTTTTTCCCGGATATCCTTTAAAATGATATCCGGTTCTTCATAGGCCATGCTGATCACATGCATATCTGAAAAGGTGAGCCCTTTGAATTTATCAGATTTTGATTCCGGCCTGCTGATCATGACTTTAAACCAAAGCGTGTGAAAGGCCTGGTTGAATCGGCTGATCTGATCGTCTGTTATTTTGTCTTTTTTCATTCCATTTCCCAATACGATTATTTGATTCGAAGTTAGAGTATAACGATAGTCGATGTATTGTCAACAAAAAATTATGCCGGACATTTGTGGCAGACGACTACCGTCGGCAGGTTTGGACTTGTCGCAGGCTTGGTCGGGCCGTTGCAACAGTTTGTAATAACATACATGGCAAAAAAACCTGCCACAACGAGAAACGAAAATCATTTAATTCCAGCATATTGGGGAGACTTTCATATAAAGACAAACCCCAACATCAAACACAAAAAAACCCGGGCATGTGCAAAATACACATACCCGGGTTTTATTTATGATACTTGATGAGCCGTTTTTCCCCCACCGTCTGAAATAGCCTGCCCCAGGTCCACAATATCTGTGGAATCCCGGATTTAGCGAAAGATCTACCCCTTAATAATCCGGGGCAGAATCATCTGATGCTGGGGACAAATAGACTTGGGATTCTGGTAGGCAGATCCGGTAAAGGCCTTCATGTAGTTTCGGATCTCGGTCACATTGACGATCTCATCCACATATCCCACCTTGGCGCAATATTGAGGTCGGGAAAAGGTCTTGTAATCCTCCACCACCTGGTTCATCTTCTCAATGACCGGCTCCAGGGGATTGCCGGCATCCTTCTCCTTTACCAGACGTCGTGAGTACATGGCCACGGCGGCGGTCTCACCGTGCATGACATATACCTCACTGGCAGCCGTGCCAATGGAGAAGGCATTGGTGTCATTGCCCTGGGGGCCGCCCAAAAGATAGTGGGCCGCAGCAGATCCCTTTCTGAGCAGCACCATCATCTGGGGAATACCGGACTGCTGAATGGAGTAGATGAGACTCTGTCCGATCCCCAGGAGTTCCGCCTTTTCAGCAATATCCCCCACATCAATGCCCGATGTATCCTGGAACCAAATTAGAGGAATCCGGTCCCGACCGGCCAGGGTGACAAACTCATTCATTTTAATCATGCCCTGTCGGTAGAGCTTGCCGCCGATGCCGGGGTAATCGGCATATTCGGGATAATCCTTGCCAAGATATCCCTGACGGTTACCGATGATGCCCACCAGGAATCCGTCCACCTTGCAAAGCCCGGTGTACACCTCCGGACCATAATCGGGCCGGAACTCCATGCTCTCACTGTTGTCCACCAGACGGGCCAGGATCTCTTCAAAATCATACACCTTTTTCTGGTCAATGGGGAGCAGCTTATAAATATCCTCAATGTCAAACTTGGGTTCTGCCGGTTCCGCCACCCGGAAAAACTTGGGATTGTAAGCCGGAATCTCCTTCATGTAGTCTTTAAGGCCATCCAGCACCCCTTTTTCCTCTTCATAGACATATCTGAAGAAGCCGGTTTCATCATAGTGGACCTTGACCGTACCCGGAGGATTGCTCTTGAAATGCCGTGTGGATTCGATGAGCTGCTCAGCGGACTCCACATCAAATCCGCCCTTGGGTGCCATGCCGCTGACAATACCGGCACCGCCCACGGCAATGTTGCAGTCCTTGTGGGCAAACAGGATGGTGGGGCTGATGCTCTGGTATCCGCCACCGGCCGGATTAGTGCCGTAGATGCCGGCAAGGACGGGGATGCCCATCTGGTTCAGCTCTGCATGCCGGTAGAACGGTGCGCCGGCTCCCCGGCGATTGGCATAAAACTGCTCCTGCTCGGAGAGCTTGGCACCGGAGCAGTTCACCAGCCACACCAGCGGCACATTGAGACGTTTGGCAAGGTCGGTGACCCTTAGAATGTTCTCAGATTGACCGGCCAGCCAGGCACCTGCCATCACCTTGTTGTCAAACCCGATGATCACCGCCCATTTGCCGGAAATCCTTCCCAGACCATCAATGACATTGGTGGTGCCTTCGGAGTTGTTGGCGGGATTGTAAAGCATGTGAAGGGGGGACCAGGTGCCGGGGTCCACCAGGTACTCCAGTCTCTGCCACACGGTCATGGCACCCCGCGCATTGATTTTGGCTTCGGGCAGTCCGGCGTTTTTTATGACATCCACTGCTGCGGCTATTTCCCCTTCCACCTCTTTGAGGAGCTTGGTATTTTCCTCCCCTCTTTTGATCTGTCCCTTTTTCAGCGCCACGCCGAATTCAGGCATTTTTTCAAAATATGGTCTCATTTTTTCTCCGAAAATATTTTAGTAGTATAGGAATTTGCAATTTTTATTACAGTAAATTGAGCCGGACAAAAGCCCGCCCGCAGGGCGCTAATTTGACGAGCTTATTCCACCACGAGAAGGACATCATCCTCCTCAACCGTATCCCCCTCTTTGACATTGATCTTTGCAACGGTACCGTCACAGGGAATATAAACAGGGGTCTCCATCTTCATGGCTTCGATGACCAGGGCATCGTCATCTTCTTCCACACTGTCACCAACCTTTACGTCAATCTGAACAATTTTTCCGGCCAAGGGGGCCAATAATTCTTTACTCATGGGAATCTCCTTTACATGAAACTCTATCTAATGGACTGGAATCATAAGAGTTTCAATTTTCGTTGTGGCAGTTTTTTTCTGCCATGTTGATTTCATATGAAACGCTTCATAATTTCTTGCAATAATGAACGTTTAAAAATTCGTTGTGGCAGATAATTCTGCCATGTTTGCGACAGCAGAGCCCCCGGCGGGTGATCGGGCTGGCCCGTTGGGACACACAAAGGCCGCCGACGGTTCCGGGCCGGCCCGGTCACCTGTCGGGACGGCATAATGCCCTTTTAATTTACTTCAGCAGGGTTAAAAAGATACCGGCGGCAATGACGGTGCCGATGACACCGGCCACATTGGGCCCCATGGCGTACATAAGCAAATAGTTCTTTTTATCCGCCTCCTGGCCCACCTTGTGAACCACCCGGGCCGCCATGGGAACGGCAGAGACGCCGGCAGCCCCCAGCAGCGGGTTGATTTTATCCTTGCGGAACAGGTTCATCCCCTTGGCAATGCACACCCCCACCGCTGTGCTGAGGATAAAGGCACACAGCCCCAGAATAAAAACAAAAATCACCTTCCACTGGAGAAAATTCTCGGCGTTCATGGTGGCACCCACGGGCAGCCCCAGAAAAATGGTGGTAATATTGAGCAGCTCCTCCTGGGAGGCCTTGGTGAGACGTTCCACCACCTTGGATTCCCGGAACAGATTCCCCACCATGAACATGGAAATCAGCGGGGCCGATGCCGGCACAATGAGAATGATCACAAAGGTGGCAATGATGGGAAAGAGCAGTTTTTCAAGCTTATTGACCTTTCGCCCCTTTGACATGCGGATCTTTCGTTCGTTTTTCGTGGTCAGGGCCTTCATCACCGGCGGCTGGATAATGGGTACCAGGGCCATGTAGGAATAGGCCGCCACAGCACAGATCCCCAGCATATGGGGGGCCAGCTTGGATGCCAGAAAGATGGTGGTGGGGCCGTCTGCGCCACCGATGATACCGATGGTGGCCGACTCCATGAGATCAAATCCCAAAAGGGAGTTGGCAATGAAAAAGGTGAGATACACCCCACCCTGGGCCGCTGCCCCCAGGAAAATCAGGGAGGGCATGGAGAGAAGAGGACCAAAATCGGTGAGGGCCCCCAAGCCAAGGAAAATCAAGGGCGGGATGATCTCCCAGTGAATCCCGTATTCATAGAATTTCCATAACAGCCCCTCTTCCGGGGTCATGAGGCCTGCCAGGGGAAGATTGGCAAGGATAATACCAAAACCGATGGGAAGCAGCAAAAGAGGCTCATACTGTTTGGAGATGGCCAGATAAATCAGGACCAGCCCAACGGCCCACATGAACACCATGCCCGGGGTGAGGTGCCAAAAACCGGTGGTCGTTGTCAAAAACTGCAAACTATTCAACATGTTAATCATCCTCTATAAACAGATACCGTCTGTTATTTAAATGCCTTGCTATTTTTTATCGGCACCGGATGCCGTCAGTTTGTCCGTAATAAAAGAGGTAATCCTCAGGGAAAAATAGAGCAGGGCCATTCCGGCAAAAACCCCTGTGATACCTGAAATAAATATTGTCACTGAATTACTCATGAGTCGGTTCTCCATGTTTTTTGGGGGCGCTATCACAACCCAGACTACCCTGGGGAGGTGGCAAAAAAGAGGGGGCATCGCGTAAAAGATTCAGACGACAAGCAACGTCCTGCCCCTCTAATAATGTCACACACCTGAGCCTATCAGATTTCCTGATATTTCCTGATAACTCACTTATCTGTTTGCCTTTTTAATGCCCAGGGCATCCAGGGCAATGATCATCTTGCAGATATTGGCAGAGCCTTCCACCATGCTATAGGTGGGGGCATCCCGGTAAAAACGGGCCACGGGATACTCGGTGGAGTAGCCATAGGCACCCAGGATTCTCATGGCAAAGTTGGAAGCCTTGGTGGCCACTTCCCCTGCCAGGTATTTGGCCTTGGCCACATCCAGTCCGTTGTTGAGATTGCCCTTGTCTTTCTCTGCTGCGGCCCGGTACACCATGAAACGAGCAGCATCGATCTCAGCAGCCATCTGGGCGATCATGTCCTGATTCATCTGAAAGGAACCGATGGTTTTGCCGAACTGTTTCCGGGTGTTGCAATATTTCACGGCCTCGTCCAGGCATCCCTGGGCAAGCCCCACCCCACCGGCAGCAGCGGAGAGACGGGTATGATTTAAGGAGCTGAAGAGAATTTTCGCACCGTCACCGGGTTTTCCCAACAGATTTTCCTTGGGCACCTTGACGTTATCCAGGAACACCTCACCGGTGGGGGAAGAGTGGGAACCCAGCTTGTCCAGCCCGGAGGTTTTAATGCCGGCAAAATTTTTGGGCTCAATGACAAAGGCGGAAAGTCCTTTGCTGCCCTTTTCCTTGTCGGTGTAGGCGTAGCAGATCAGGGCATCGGCAATATCGGCATTGGAGATCCAGGTTTTTGAGCCGTTTAACAGGAAATGGTCCTCTTTTTCTTCGGCCACGGTGGACATGGCCATGACATCGGAGCCGGCATCGGCTTCTGTGATACCAAAGCCACCCAGGTATTCTGCGGTGCACAGCTTTTCAATATATTTTTTCTTGGCGGCTTCCGTGCCGTATTTAAATATGGTGAAGGCACATCCCAGCACCTGCATGTTCACCTGGACCCGCAGGGAACTGGAGCATCTGGCAATCTCTTCGGTGACAATCATGGCAGCCATCCAGCCCATGTCCTCTCCGCCATACTCCTCCGGAATCACCGTACCGTAAAATCCCAGTTCGCCCATGGGAAGAACGGCTTCCTTGTAGGGAAAATAGTCTTTTGCATCCCATTCATCGGCATTGGGAGCGATCTTTTTCTTTGCAAATTCTCTTACGGCCTTCTGCAGCATGGTGAGTTCTTTTGACAGTTCAAAATCCATTGTTTACTCCTTTTAATAATTTTTGGGGCGTGATCGCAACACCGGCTCCTTTAAAGGCAAGTCCGGATGGCCGTTGTTATGATCCATTCAGATTATTTTTTTATATGAAAGCCTCATCAATGTGCTGGAATTAAAGGACTTTCGTTTTTCGTTGTGGCAGGTTTTTCTGCCATGTATGTTTTATATGAAAGTCTCACCAATATACTGGAATTAAAGGACTTTCGTTTTTCGTTGTGGCAGGTCTTTCTGCCATGTATGTTTATATGAAAGTCTCACCAATATGCTGGAATTAAAGGACTTTCGTTTTTCGTTGTGGCAGGTGGTTACTGCCATGTAGGTTATATGAAAAGGCAGCCTCCAAGGCAACCTCAGCAGAGCCGCCCCCCCGATGGGCAATAGGAACCGGACAATTGAGCTGTCTACAGTTCCGGTCCGGGCCCATTGCCCGTCGGGGGGGCGGCGGTATAATACCATTTTCTATAATACCATTTTCTATATTTGTTGTGTCCGGCAGGACATGCCCGTTATATGAAACTCAACCTAACACCCTGCAATGATGAGAGTTTCAAAGTTCCTTGTGGCAGACACCTCTGCCATGTGGGTTATAAAAAAATATAGGCATACCTAATATTTTTTTAAACTTTATTGTGGTAGGTCTTCCCAATTTTACAGGGTCGGACTTACCCCGTGTCATCACTTCTTCAAAGTTTTTTCCACAGTTTCCATGGCCATGCCAAACACCTTTGCATTGAACCGTGCTTTAAGGGCCGGAATGAGCATCTCTTCCGTGATGCCCCTGCCCAGTTTGGCCAGCACCCCCAATGAGGCCAGCGCCCAGTCATGGCGTTTAATTTTCAAGGCCTTGAAGTCCACCGTCATCACCTCGGCACGGGTTTCCGGAATCTCCACACTGATTTCCCGGACCACCAGGGTGTCGGGTCCCAGCTTTGCAAAGATTTTTTTACGGCGCTGCACCCCTTCATCACTCAGGGCAAGCACAATGGACGGGGCTTCAAGACCGGCATAGCCAATGGTTTCAGGAGAGAGAATCAGTTCACTCACAGACTGGCCCCGGAGAACGGTGATGTTATAATCATTTTTCATGGAGGCGTTGAGCCCAGCCACCATACCTGCAAAGCAGACAATGTCGCCTGCCGTGACAATGCGCATGCCGGCACTTCCCAGGATGACGATCTCCTCCCGTTGGGGATTTTCAAGGGTCACCTGCTGCTCCACGGTCACCGCCTCTGGGTAAACGGTCTTTTCAGCGGCAATGGCACGATATCGCTCCCCATACTCAGGCCGCAGGTTTTTTTCAACCAAACCGTTTTGGGCCGGCATCTCTTCGATCATGGCATCAATGGCGGCAATGTTCAATTTATTGCGTTTGGTATAACGCCCGGTGCACATGCCAAGGGTTTCCACCAATGAGAACCCTTTATGCTGCATGGCCGCCACAAAATGGTCGGACAGATCGGCATCATGACCGGAGTATCTGCTCACCCAGGTGGCACCGGCACTCTCAGCCACCGCACAGATATTGATGGGTATCTCTGCCTGGTTGAGGAACTCCGAACCTACAACGGCATCACTGGGAGTGGTGGCGGAATACTGCCCACCGGTCATACCGAAATTGAAATTATTCAAAATAATAAGCGTAATATCCATGTTTTTTCTACAGGCCGACAGCACATGGGCACCCCCAATGCCAAGGCCGCCGTCGCCCATAGTGACAATGACATTGAGCCCGGGATCGGCAAGTTTCAACCCCTGGGCGTAGGTCAGTGCCCGGCCATGAAGACCGTGGAGGGCATGGACATTAAAAAAAGTGTCAAACAAGCCTGAACATCCGATATCCGTGACAATAACGGTTCTTTCAGCGGGAATTCCCATTTTTATCAAGGCTTGGTCCAGCTCCTTGGTGATTCTTTCATGGGTACAACCAGGGCAGAATACCGGGGGGCGGCTGTTGTTCAATAGACTACTCATTTTCAATCACCTCCATTATCTTACCCGGCGCAATCAAGGTGCCGTCCATCTGACCATAAAAATCAAGCACTTTACCTGCCAGAACCCGGCGGATCTCGTTGACGTACTGGCCCAAATTCATCTCTATCACCACAATGCGCTTATACACTGCGGCCTTTTCCCTGATCAGTTTCTCGGGAACGGGCCACACGGTTTTCAAGGTCAGGGTGGAAACGGGTTTGCCCCTTTCCGCCAAGTGATTACAGGCATCAGTGACGGCCCGGGAACTCACCCCATAGCTGATCACCAGGGTATCGGCCCCCTCTCTCCTGGTCTCCTCAAACAGGGAGATCCGTTCTTCAGCTGCCGCAATCTTATTCTGCAAGCGCTTCTGGGAGGCGCTGATCACGTCCGGATCAATGGTGATATAGCCGTCCGGACCATGGGTGGAAGAGGTCTGACGCACCAGGATTTTTCCGCCGATGGGCAGGAAATCCGGGGCCTTATCGGGATCGGCTTTAAAGGGAATATAGTTTTCGCCGGTAAAGGGTTTCCGATCCACAAGGGGAGGTAATTGGATGGTATCCAGATCCAGGCTCTCCCGGGTCATGCCGATCTCTTTATTGGAGGCAATGAACACAGGGCAGCGAAACTCTTCGGCATAATTAAAGGCATGCACCGTCAGTTCGTAGCAATCCCTTGCATCCTTGGGAACCAGCACAATCACCGGTACACCGCCGGTGTTCCCCCATCTCATGAACTGAATATCGCTGTCCGCCCCCCTTGTGGCAGAACCGGTGGAGGGCCCCAGCCGCTGTACATCCACAATGACCATGGGAATTTCACTTCCAACGGCAAAGGAGAGTTGCTCACTATAGAGGCTGATTCCCGGGCCGGAGGTGGCGGTGAGAACCTTTTTCCCTGCCATGGATGCACCGATACAGTATCCCATGGACGCAATTTCGTCCTCACCCTGCACGCAGATTCCACCTTTGGGGGGAAGCAGTTTCAACATATTGGCAAAAACAGTGGTGGCTGGGGTAATCGGATACCCTGCAAAAAAGGAACAGCCGGCAGCTATGGCGCCCCGTGCAACTGCCTCGTTTCCCTCCATGAATGATAAAGCCATTTTTTTCTCCCGTTCTGAATTAACGCCGTGCTTAACATTTAAAAAACCCATTCAACCAAAAATTTGATTAGATATTTGATTGAATTAACTCCTCACTAACAGAGACTCACAGGAGAGTCAAGCAATTTAATCAAATAAATAATCAAATTCAACATTGGTGTTGAATTTTTTATTGCATTTTCAAATTGTTTGATATATTCAAACCTCAAAAACAATTAAAATCAAATTAGAAATATAATCAAATATGAGCGCTCAAAAAACCCGAAAAAGAAAAGAAGATTTTACCCAGGAAGCCTACATGGGTATCCGCAGAATGTTTTTTAACAATGAAATCATCCCGGGCCAGAAAATAGCCTATCGGGATCTGGCCGAACGGCTGGGCATGAGTTCCACCCCCATTATCCAGGCATTGAAACGGCTGGAGTTCCAGGGGCTGGTGCGCCATGAACCCAATTGCGGATATTACACTGAAAAGATAAGCCTGAAAGAGATCACGGAAATTTATGATTTCAGAAAAACCATAGAGGTCTCCCTGCTGGAGACCACCATTGAAAAGCTCAACGCCACAAAGTTGAAAAAGCTGAAAAAGGCACTGGACAGTCATCTCACGGCCATGCGGGATATCTACCTCAAGGACCGGCTCATCCAGGACAGGGAGTTTCACCTGGCCCTGGCGGAACTGTCGGAGTGCAACCTTCAAATCAATACGTTAAAACACCTGTTTGACCTTCTTTACCTCAAGTACCGGGGCAACATTCTCTTTGTAACCCCCATGGATACCGTGGATGATCATCATAACAGGATCTATGACCGCATTGCTGCAAAGGATCTCATCGGTGCACAGACCATTTTGGGAGAGCACATATTAAATGTAAAAAAACACGCCATCATCAGTATCAACCGGATGGTAAAGGGCGATGATGCGCCCATGATCTGACATCATAAATATAAACTTGACTTTTATGATATTTTCCTATTTCATGGCACCGTTCAGGTGCTTGAAATCAAGCGTTAAAAGGGAACCCTGTTGAATTCAGGGACGGGCCCGCCGCTGTAACCGGGGACGAACACTGCAACCATGTCACTGATGTCAAATCGGGAAGACGCAGTCAGTAGATTGATCCGGAAGTCAGAAAACCTGCCTGGCATTTGTTGTTAAGTTATCTCCGTGGACAAGGGATAATTTTCGAGAGACGAGGAGAAAAAAGGGCATCCCCGGATCAATTTTATAATTGTGGTCCGGGGTTTTTATTTTCCGGACCCATACGCAAGTTGTTCGTCAGGAGAATAAACCATGAAAAGAAGTGTTCACATCATCACCGTCATCGCCTTATTTCTTATGCTCAGTGTGGCCGAAGCCTTTGCCTCCGGCACCATGGGTATTGCAGGTGCCGGGAAAAATGCCATTATTCTGGCAAGTTTCGGCACCACCGTTCCCTCCGCAGTAACATCCATCACCCATATCGCCAATGTGGTAAAAAAAGCCTATCCCGGAACAGAGCTGCGCATCACCTTTACCTCCAATATCATCCGCTCCGTGTGGAAAAAACGGCAGGCAAATCCCAAAGAGTGGCTGGACCAGGGAATTCCCAAGGAAATTTTGTATGTGAGAAATTTCATTGCCACTGTGGGAGATCTGCTGGAAGAGGGCTACACCAACATTGTTGTCCAGCCCACCCACATGTTCTTCATGGAGCAGGCCCAGGATCTTCAGCAATATGTCGATGCCCTTGCCTCCATTCACACCATGAAAGCAAAATGGAACCCCATCAACCACATTGTCATGGGCCGCCCGGCCCTGGGTATGCCCGGCGACAGATACCCCTACCACGAGGATGTGGATGCGGTGATCAAAACCCTGGCAGATGATGTCGCCATCGCCAAAAAAGAGGGGGCCCTGCTGGTTTACATGGGCCATGGAAATGAGCACTGGTCAACGGGGATTTACGCCGAAACCCAGAAAAAAATGCGTGAAGCCTATCCCGATGTCTCCACCTTCATCGGCGTTGTGGAGGGAACCCCCGGCATTGATGATTTACTCACAGCCCTGGATCACGCCAAAAACAAAAAAATTGTCATGAAACCGTTCATGATCGTTGCCGGAGACCATGCCACCAACGACATGGCAGGCCCGGACGAGGACTCCTGGAAATCCATTCTCACGGCAAAAGGATATGCGGTAAAACCCATTCTTTCCGGCATGGGATCCAACAACGCCTTTGCCCACATCTTTGTGGATCACATTGCTGATGCGGCCAAAGAGGTAGGGATTGAATTGAAGTAGTCTTTCATTGGAATTTAAGGCAGATAACGCCGGAACACATTGAATTAATCACATTGAATTGAAGGAGTCTTTCATTGGGGTGCATTCCCATTCTCCCGAAAAAGTGTTAGAGAGCCGGAAAAATAGAAATGCCCCCTTATTCAATGGGATTTTGTCCGTCCATCACAATAGAAATATCCTCCGGAAATCATTAGTTTTAAAATTCAGATACCCCATATGGAAATTTCATTGTTTTCTGCAATCCTGATGCAGCACAGAACGGCACCACCGCTCAAATTCCCAAAAACTTTGTCTTTATTCGCTCAAAATGGTCCACCAACAATAATTTTCTCAGGTCATAGGCCTTCTGCCCATCCCCGGAAGAGAGGACCTCATTAACGGCATTGAGTTCCTGAATAATGGAGTTGATCTCATTTTGCCAATCCCCGCTGTCCAGGGTGATGAACCAGAGCCGGAAGGTCTGCTCGTAAAGTCCCCGGGACAGCTCCGTCACCACGGGATTGTTCACGGCGTCGTAGAGGATGGCCCTGTAATCGTGATCCAGACGAACCAGCTTTTTTTTATCCTTTTCCCTGTCATTGTTCTTCTCCAGAACGGCACAGGTGGATATCAGCTTTTCAATTCCCTTTGCATGCTTTTCGGAAAACCCTTCTGTGGCAAGTCGCCCGGCAAGCCCTTCAATCTCAAACCGGGCACGATAGATGTTCATCATCTGCTGGAACTCAATCTCCGTGATCATGGTGCCGGTGCGGGCAATGACCCGGGCCAGTTTTTCCCACTCCAGACGGTTGAGAATTTCCCGCATGGGGGTCCGGCTGACACCAAACTCCTTGGCCAGAACATTTTCATTGAGAATCTGGCCCGGTTTGTATTCCAGAAACAAAATCCTCTCCTTGAGCACGGTATAAATACCTTCATTCATGTCGCCATTCCCTCGATATATTTTCTTACTTCTCTTGTATACCACAAAGACATCACCACAAAACAGAAGACATACCAATGCCCCCCCACCCTGTCAACAACTTTAGGAATTCATCACAGCAGCGACCCACGGGGATTGAGGGCCCCCTTGACAAAGCCCACAGCTGCCATTAATTTAAAAAATTAAATTTTGAACAAAATGGTCGGATAACAATGAATAAGGAGACGGATCGCAAAATGCCAATATTTGAATTCAAATGTTCGGATTGTGAAGAGTTTTTTGAAATACTCTTCATGTCCGGTGACGACGAAAAAGAGCTGAAATGCCCTAAGTGCAGCAGCTATGCCGTGGAACGGGTTGTCAGTTCAACCAATTATGCCATGGGGGCCACCCCGGCTTCCCGGCAGCAGAAAGCCTCGGCCCAGACGCGAAACTGTTCCAGTGGTTCCTGCACCACGTATACCGTTCCGGGAGACAGCAGAGGATAATTGCCGGGCGTGGTGCCGGCATCCACCCGTTTGAACCACGCCCCGATTGTATAAAGGAGACAAAAATGACCCAGTTTGCCACATTGACCCTTGATGGCAAAACCTATGAGCTACCTGTTATTGAGGGCACCGAAGGTGAAAGAGCCATTGACATTCGGAAACTGCGCCAGGAAACCGGTCTGATCACTTTTGATCCTGGCTTTGGAAACACCGGCAGCTGCAAAAGCGCCATCACCTTCATGAACGGTGAAAAGGGAATTCTGCGCTACCGGGGTATCCCCATTGAGCAGCTGGCAAAAAACTCCACCTTTGTGGAGACCGCCTATCTCCTGATCAACGGAACCCTGCCGGACAGAAAAACCCTCACCCGCACCAGTGTCATGCTCAGTGATTTTTCCATTCTCCATGAGGATATGAAATTCTTTTACCAGAATTTCCCCAGAAAAGCGCATCCCATGGGAATTCTCTCTGCCATGGTGAATGCCCTTAGAAGCTTTTACCCGGAACTCATGGATCTGGATGAAGATCTCAATCACACCTTCCTGCGTCTCATCTCCAAGGTGAGAACCATGGCCGCCATGGCCTATAAGATCTCCCGGGGCCACAAGGTGGTCTATCCCCGGCCGGATTACTCCTATTGCGCCAACTTTCTTCACATGATGTTTGACAGCCCGGTTATCCCCTATCACATGGATGATGATCTGGTGGACGCCCTGAACGTGTTCTGGATTCTCCATGCCGACCATGAGCAGAATTGCTCCACCTCTGCCGTGCGGGTGGTGGGCAGCGGAAAGGTCAATATCTATGCGGCGCTCTCCGCCGGCATCTCAGCGCTGTGGGGCCCCCTGCACGGCGGGGCAAACCAGGCGGTGATTCAGATGCTGGAGTCCATCCGGCAGGAGGGATTGAGCATCTCCCAGGTCATTGAAAAGGCCAAGGACAAAAATGATCCCTTCCGGCTCATGGGATTTGGGCACCGGGTTTACAAGACCTATGATCCCCGGGCCAAAATCATGAAAACCATATGTGACAAGGTGCTGTCAAAATGCCGGCATCTGGATTCACTGCTCAACACCGCCATGGAACTGGAAAACGCCGCCCTTTCAGATGCCTATTTTCAAGAAAAAAACCTCTATCCCAATGTGGACTTTTACAGCGGCATCGTTCTTCGTGCCATGGGAATTCCCACCA
This sequence comes from uncultured Desulfobacterium sp., assembly GCA_963668575.2. Classification (GTDB taxonomy): domain Bacteria; phylum Desulfobacterota; class Desulfobacteria; order Desulfobacterales; family Desulfobacteraceae; genus Desulfocicer. Next base: position 5,954,701 of record OY764894.2, read on the forward strand.
ACATGTTCACAGTGATGTTTGCCATCGGCAGACTACCGGGCTGGATTGCCCAATGGCGTGAGGATATGCTGGATGCCAACCAGAGGATCAGTCGCCCCCGACAGATCTATATCGGGGAGACCTTGAATGACTATATTCCCATTGATGAAAGACCGACCACCTATCATGCTCCCGGCAGCAATTTTATCGGTGATTGATCCCAACGCATAAAATCAACTTACCCCCCTTACCTAAAAACCGATCCTCCGGCAGTGAAGATCGGTTTTTAACACCTTTGTCAGGGCAATGGCCCCGGTGACTTCGGAATAGAGGGAAAAAGGGCTGTTTTAGTCAAGTCAAATGATGAAAAACCAGCCATGTATTGAATTCTTTCCTATTTTGTGGTCAAACAGACCCATGGAAACACCAACCTACATTGACGTGGCAGTGGCCCTGCCTGTGGACAACACCTATGTGTATAAAGTGCCGGACCACCTGAAACATGGGGCCATCCCCGGTATGCGGGTGCTGGTTCCCTTTGGCCGACGCAGGGTCACCGGCTATATAACGGGGTTCCGAAAAGACAGCGGCGGATACCAGGCCAGACTGATCCTGGACCTCCCGGATGAGGTTCCCCTGTTTCCCCCGTCCATGATCCCCTTTTTTCAATGGATCTCGGACTATTACATTCACCCACTGGGAGAGGTGATCAAAACCGGCCTGCCCGTGGGGCTCAACCGTTATGATGTTGCCGTGCTCACCATCACCCCGGAGGGAATCGCTGCCCTTGCATCAGCCCACATCACCCCCCGGGAACGGGAAATCCTCCTAACACTACAGGAAAAGGGCCCCCTTCCCGTCAAGGGGTTTACCACGGTGAAAAACAGCACGGGCATCCATGCCCTGGTGAAAAAAATGACCGCCCAGGGCATGGTCAGCCTGTCCGCCACACTGAAAAAAGATCAGATCCACACGAAAAAGGAAATTTTTTTCCGCCACGTCAAGGGGGTTCCGGCCACGGCCAAGCTCTCAATCAAACGCCAGCTGTTGCTAAAAATGGTGGCAGAAAACGGGCACATCTCCCTTTCGGAACTGAAAAAAGAGATTCCCACAGCTCCAAAACTTGCCGCCATTCTGGAAAACCAGGGCTATATCCAACGGTTTGAAAAACAGGTATTCCGGGATCCCCTGGGAGAGCCTGTGATCCCGGATACCCCACCCTGTCTCACCCATGAACAACAGGCGGTGGTGGACCGGGTACAGGGAAAAATGGATCTGGGATTTCACACCTATCTTCTCTCCGGGGTCACGGGCAGCGGCAAAACCGAAGTGTACATGCGCCTTGTCACCCTGGCGGAAGAGAAGGGAAAGGGAGCCATTGTACTGGTGCCTGAGATATCCCTCATCTCCCAGACGGAGCGGCGGTTCCGGGCACGGTTCGGCAACCGCATCGCCGTGCTGCACAGCGCACTGACCAAGGGAGAACTCCTGGACCAGTGGCACCGGATTCTCAAAGGGGATGTTTCCATTGTCATTGGTGCCCGTTCCGCCATCTTTGCGCCCCTGGCATCCATCGGCATCATCATTGTGGATGAAGAGCATGACAGCTCTTACAAGCAGGAGTCCGGCCTTCGGTACAATGCCAGGGATCTGGCCGTGGTGCGGGGCAAGCTCTGCGCTATCCCCGTGGTGTTGGGGTCTGCCACCCCCTCCATGCAGTCCTATTACAATGCCTGCCAGGGAAAATTCACGGAGCTGAAACTGGAAAAGAGAGTCAATCAGCGTCCCCTGCCGGAAATTCACATGGTGGACTTAAGAAAATACAAGGATTTCCGGGGAAAAGAAAAGATCATCACCCCGGAGCTTTCCAGGGAGATCCAGGGATGCCTTGCCCGGGGCGAACAGGCCCTGATTTTCCTGAATCGACGGGGATTTGCCACCTTTCCCGTGTGCGAGTCCTGCGGGGAAACCATCAAGTGTCAATTCTGCGATGTCACCATGACCTTGCACAAAGACACCAATGAATTTCGATGCCATTTATGCGGATTTGCCACCACCATTTTTAAAAAATGCACCCACTGCGGTGCGTCCCGGGTGAAGCCCCTGGGGTTTGGCACGGAAAAAATCGAAGCCATGCTCAAAGAGATGTATCCAGAAGCCCGGGTGGCACGTCTGGACCAGGATACGGGTAGCAAGAAAGGTGCCACCATCGGCATTCTCAAACAGGTGCAAAACCGAACCATTGACATCATTGTGGGCACCCAGATGCTGGCCAAGGGTCATGACTTTCCGGCCATTACCCTGGTGGGTATCATCTGTGCCGACATGTCCCTTAACTTTCCCGATTTTCGATCAGGAGAACGAACCTTTCAACTGCTGGCCCAGGTGGCGGGACGGGCGGGCCGGGGGAATCTGCCGGGCAAGGTGATCATGCAGACCTACACCCCGGATCACTTCAGCATTGAGGCCTCCAAGAATCAGGATTTCATTGAATTTTACACCCGGGAACTCCCCTTTCGCCAGGCCCTTTCCTACCCCCCGGTCTCCAGGATCATCCAGCTGAAAATCTCGGGAATCAACAAAGAAAAAGTGGAAAAGCACGCCCTGATGGTGGGAGAACTGTGCCAGAGCCTGATCCGGGAGGAGGTGCCCTCCTCCCACGCCGTTCAGATGCTGGGTCCCATTGAGGCCGGCATTCCTAAAATTGCCCTGCGATACCGGTGGCAGCTTTTGGTCAAAAGTCCTTCGGCAACGACATTAAACCAACTGATCACCCGAATGATCTTAGATAAAAAAGCCTTTGCCGCCAAAGAGGTAACTGTTTCCATTGATGTAGACCCCTATTTCATGCTGTAGGAGACGTTATGCCCCCCACATCCCAAACGCCCCGGCCCCGATTACTTGTGATTGACAATTATGACTCATTCACATACAATCTGGTGCAGATGTTCACCCGGTTTCACCTGGACATTGTTGTGAAACGGTCAGATAAAATCACCATCTCCCAAGCTGCGGACATGGCACCGGACTATCTTCTCATCAGCCCCGGCCCCAAAGATCCCACCCATGCCGGTGTCTCCATGGCCATGATCCGGGCCTTTCACAAAAAATGCCCCATTTTGGGGGTCTGCCTTGGCATGCAGTGCTTAAACGAGGTCTTTGGCGGCACCACCCAGCGGGCCCCAGTGCCGGTGCACGGCAAAACCGACCGTATCTTTCACCGTGACACCGATATTTTCAAGGGCATGCCGTTGCCCTTTGCAGCGGCCCGGTACCACTCACTGGTCGTTGCCCCGACAGACCCGGATGTGATCACCACGGCATGGAACGACCAGGGGATCATCATGGGCATTGCCCTCAGGGGAGTGCCGGTGTTCGGGGTTCAGTTTCATCCCGAAAGTTTTCTCACGGAAAAAGGGGACCTCATGATAGACAACTTCCTGAAAACCGGTGTTCCGGTGGAACTTGATAAAGGAGAATATCATGAAAATATCAAGCAACATTGAAAACCTTTACCAGGTCCGGGACTATATCAGACAATTTTGTCTGACCCTTGCCACTCCTCTTCCCGAAGAAACCCTTGACATGCTTGAACTTGCCGCCAATGAAGTGGCTGCCAACATCATCCGTCACGGCTATGAGAACTGCGGTACCGGTGAATTTGAGATCACGGCTCTCCTGAAAACAGATGGGATTTTAATACAGTTTCTGGACCAGGGGTGTCCGTTTCACCGTGAAAATGCCACCCTGTTCAACCCTGAAACCGATGAGATTGAAGATAAAACCGGCGGATTCGGTCTCTTTATCATCGAAAAAATCATGGACAAAGTGACATATGATCATGATGACCAGGGAAACAACCGTACACAGCTATTTTTGAAAATATGATTTTTCAGAACTTGCTCTTGAAAACTTCCATTGTAAAACAAAAGGCAACAACACATGAAAATTGAAAAAAGCACAGAAAACGATGTATTGATCCTCAAAATCGGGAGCAACATGTTAGACGTTCCCAAGGTCTCTGAATTCAAGGCAACCACCCTTCCGCTGTTGAAAAACCGAAAAAAGGTGCTCTTTGATCTTGAGAACCTCACCTTTGTAGACAGTTCCGGCTGCGGTGCCATCCTCTCCTGCATCCGTCAGGTAAACGGTGAGGATGGGGAGATAAAAATATGCAACCCCAACAAACGGGTCAGGACCCTGTTTGAGCTGATCCGCATGCACAAAATCGTTGAGATCCATAACACCAGACAAGAGGCCATAGCCAGCTTCTAAACCATCAGGGCTCCCAAAAAAGACAATGGAAAAGCATACCCGAAAAGCACTGCTTGATGAACTGACCCGGCGATATGACCGTTCCGGTTCCCGGGGCTCATTGAACTACCTGCGGAAAAAATATGCCTGGCTTTTCGTGACCCGGGTCACCGGCCTGGTCAAACGCGCCATGGACATCCTGGTGGCGGCCCTCTTTCTTGTGGGGCTCTCCCCCCTGCTGCTGGTAGTGGCACTCATCATCTACCTCACCGACCGGGGCCCTGTGATCTACACCCAGAAACGGGTGGGAAAATGGGGTCGGGAGTTCTCCTTTCCCAAATTCAGGTCCATGGTGGTCAATGCCGATGAAATCAGACAAAAAATACTGGACCAGAGCCACCACACCGACAGTTTGACCTTTAAAATGGCAAAGGACCCCAGAATCACCTGGATCGGCAGAATCATCCGCAAACTCAGCATTGATGAGCTTCCCCAGCTGTGGAATGTGCTCAAAGGAGACATGTCCCTTGTGGGCCCCCGTCCCCCCCTTCCCGAAGAGGTGGCCCGGTATACCCTGAAGGATCGGCGACGGCTGGATGTCATCCCGGGTCTCACCTGCACCTGGCAGGTCTCCGGCCGTTCCGACATTCCCTTTGATGAACAGGTAAAGCTGGATGTGGCCTACATTGAGAGCAAAAGTATTATGACGGATATTCGCATTTTGCTTCAGACCATTCCGGCGGTACTCACCGGAAAAGGGGCTTATTAAGTCACAATCACAGCCCGTATTTCCAGATTCATCCCGTTTGTCGGGTATCAGATGCCGGCATCCCTGACGTTTTGGAACCCGGCATCCGCTTTTTGCCTAAGCTTAAAAGGAAGCCTTACATGAGAGCCATCATTGACGCAAGCATGTCTTTTCAAACCCATGAGTTGCTGGGCAGCCGACTCCCCAGCCCCCTGGCTTTTCTGCTGGACCGTCCCTTTCTGCAGCACGTCATTGAGGTATGCGTCAATGGCGGCGTTAAAAAATTTGACATCCTGATCTCTGCCCACCCCGAAAAGATAGAAAAGGCCCTGGGAAACGGCAACCGGTGGGGGGTGGAGATCACCTACCATCTCCTGAAAGACCCTTCACAGTTTATCAGGATCTTTGACTCCCCCAAAACAGAGCCTTTTTTTCTCTTTGCCCGGGGAGACCGTCTGCCGGCCATGGCCTTTGAAGACCTTGCCGCACTGGGTGCCCGGCACGGCCTGTCAGCCATCTGCACTGTATCCCAAGACGCTGAACCCTGCTGGTCCGGCTGGGCCATCCTTCCGGCCCATGCATCGCCACTGCTCTCCCCTGACCATGGATATGAGGACTTTTTCACATGGCTCATGGACAACAATGCCGGCATACTTCCCACACCGGCAGTGCTCTCCTGCGCTTCCTGCAATGACCTTCTTCAGGCCAACAAGGCCGCCCTGTCCCATGACACCTTTCATTTTCTCATGCGCACCGCCAATGAAGTGGAAAAGGGGATCTGGATCGCAAGGGATGTGGCCCTTCACCCCGATGCCAACATCATTCCTCCGGTGTATCTGGATGAAAAAATCCGCATTGAAGCCGATGTCACCCTTGGTCCCCACGTGGTTCTGGGCAGGAGAACCATGGTGGCCCGGGGCTCCACCCTTAAAAATGCCGTTGTTTTTCCAGGCACCTACGTGGGGGAGGAGCTGGAGATCATCAACTCCGTTCTGGACAGGAACTGCCTTGTCAACACTGAATTCGATTCGGAAACTTTTATTTCAGAACAATTCATCCTGGGGGACATGGCGGAACAGAACATAAAAAAATGGCTGGGAACCCAGGTGTCACGCGGGGTGGCCCTGGTGCTGACGCTGATGTTCCTTCCCCTGACAGCGGCCACAACCCTTGCCCTGAAAATGTTCAGAAAAGCACCTTTAATACGGACAACCCAGGCCATTGCACTGCCCACGGCAACAGACGAATTTTCATGGAATACGGTGAATCTCACTTTTTTTGCCTTTCCCCATGACAACCACTCCCGGGGATACGGATTCTGGTGGAAGGATTTCCTGTTGCGATTTCTCCCCGGTCTTTTCAATGTCATCCAGGGAAAGATGGCCATCACCGGGGTGGCGCCACGGACCCGGGAGGCATTGAAGGCACTGGATCAGGACTGGCGGGAAATCTACATCCGGGGAAAGCTGGGCCTTATCACAGAGGCCATGATCCATTTCGGAGGCGACCCCACCCCGGATGAACGCTACTCCGCCGAGGCCATTTATATTGCGTCGCCATCTCTGTTCCGCGACGTCATGCTGGTGATAAAATATTTCAGCCGGCTGCTCCTTCCCGGACAGCCTTTAAACAGATCTTCATGATCCCGGACGGTCATGGGTATCAAACATGGGTCCCATTACAATATCCGCCGCCACCGTCAGGTGGGGCCCCCTCAAAAAAAATCAGGACAGGGAATTATGGACATTGATTGTGTGATCATCGGTATCAACACAGAAAAAACCATTGAGGTATGTATCCGGCACCTCCTGGACAGCCGTTACACCCGGGGTGCTATCCGCCTCTATTATGTGGATGGCGGCTCCACGGACCACAGCATTGACAAGGCCCGGGCCTTCACCGGAGTCAATGTCATTGCCCTTCATCCAAAACACCCCACCCCGGGCCTGGGCAGAAACGCCGGCTGGCGGGCAGGCACCTCCCCGCTGGTCCAGTTCCTGGATTCCGATGCCATGGTGGACCCCTGCTGGCTGGACAGGGCCGCGGATGCCCTCATGGAAAACAAAAAGATCGGTGCCGTCCGGGGGAACCGGTATGAACGGCACCCCCGGGCATCGGTGTTCAACTGGATTGGCGATCTGGAGTGGAACGGTGCCCCGGGCATCTGTGATGCCTTTGGCGGTGACGTCATGATCCGGCGGCCCATCCTTGAAGAGACCCACGGATATGATGAGGAGCTGGTGGCCGGGGAAGATCCGGAACTAAGCCTGCGCATCCGGAAAAAAGGGTGGCAGATCCTGCAGCTGGATCTCCCCATGTGCGGCCATGATCTGGCCATGATGCACCTGAGTCAATACTGGAAGCGGGGCCATCGCACAGGTTACGGCTATGCCGCCGTCACCACCCGGTGGGGCGTTTCCACCGGAGGATTCTGGCTCAGAGAACTTTTTCGCATCTGCGTCCGGGGAGGCGGATTTGCGGGATTTACCCTGGCAGGCATCCTGCTGGGAGGGGTGGTGCATCCGCTGTTTCTCACGCTCCTTTTTCCCGGGCTGGTGCTGCTGTTTTACCCCTTTTTATTCAGAGTCCCCTGGTTCATGGCCCATAAACAACTAAAACGGGAACCGGCCATGGTCTATGCCCTGCATTGTTCCCTGGTGGTGATCCCCCAGTTTTTCGGCGTTAAACGGTTTTTCTGGGGCAAACTGTTCAACCGCCCCCTGAGAAACAACCCTTTGGTGCTGAAAACCGCTGTTTCCCAATAACCGCCACGGGCGGACCGGGATTTGGGACCCGGGTCCGCCCACAACGAATCATGAAAGCAATATTAGGCATACCTAAACCTTCTTATAAAACTGCCACGGGCAGACCGCATTGGAGACCTGGGTCTGCCCACAACAAACACACATGGCAGAATACTTGAAATCGAGGAGCCCATGACCACCCCATTGAAAATTGCCTATCTGGCCAGTGAATACCCCGGGATATCCCACACCTTTATCTTCAGGGAAATTGCCGTCCTGCGAAAACTGGGAACACGCGTCATCACCGCCTCCATCCGAAGGCCCGCCCACCTGGACAAGATGACCCCGGCGGAAAAAACGGATGCCCACGACACGTTTTACATTAAAAGCGCCCCGATCCGGCAGATTGCACAGTCCCACTTTTCCCTGATGGCACAGGCACCGAACCGCTATTTTTCCATGCTCCGGCAGGCCGTCCGTCTGTCACGCCAAGGTCCCCGGAATCTGTTCAAGGGCCTTGCCTATTTTGCCGAAGCCGGCCTGCTGGTAAAATGGATGCAGGAAAACCGCACCCCCCATGTGCATGTCCATTTTGCCAACCCGGCCGCCACAGTGGCCATGATCGGGGCGGTTTACGGCACCATGACCTTCAGTGTCAGTGTTCATGGACCGGACATCTTCTACAATGTGGATACCGGGCTGCTGAAAGAAAAAATCATCCGGGCAACGGCGGTACGCTGCATCAGCCACTACTGCAGAAGCCAGCTCATGCGCCTTGTTCCCCACCGACTCTGGTCAAAGCTTGCCATTGTCCGATGCGGCATTGATCGGGACAAATTTTCACCCAGGCCCGAACCCGGCAACACCGTTCCTGAAATTCTCTGTGTGGGACGTCTGGTCCCAGCCAAGGGCCAGCACATACTCCTTAACGCCTGCGGTATGTTGAAAAAAAGGGGAATCGACTTTACCCTCACCTTTGTGGGGGACGGGGAGGACAGAACCTCCCTGGAGGCTCTGTCCCGAACCCTGGGAATCGGCCCGCAGGTCACTTTCACCGGAGCCATCGGCCAGGATGAAGTTTCCGGCTACTATGACCGGGCAGACATCTTTGCCATTGCCAGCTTTGCCGAAGGGGTGCCGGTGGTACTCATGGAGGCCATGGCCAAGGAGATACCGTCCATATCCACCCGTATCACGGGCATCCCGGAACTCATTGATGATGGCAAAAACGGTCTGCTCACCGCCCCTTCCGATGCAGAGGACCTGGCGGACAAACTGCAGCGGCTCATGCAAGATCCCGACCTGGGAATCACCCTTGGCAAAAATGGCCGGCAACAGGTGCTGGAACAATATGATCTCAATGAAAACTGCAAATTCATGGCAGACTTTTTCCAAAGTTTTTTACACAAAACCAGACATAACCCATTGCAATAATGAGATTTTAGAATTTAATAGTGGTAGATAATTCTGCCATGTGGGCAATATAAAAAATGCCGACAGCAGAGCCCCCGACGGCCGGTCGGTCCAGCCCATCAGGACCCAAAGGCAATCAGCCCTTTTGTCCTGCCGGGCGTTAAGAAGCGCAGGCTGTTTGAGGACAAACCTGCCCGCAGTTCCTGCGCTTTAGACCGGCAGGGCAAAAGGGCCGCCGACGCTCCTGGGCCGGACCGGCCGGCCGTCGGGGGCGGCATTGTGCCATTTTCATTAAATCAGTGAGAGCAGACTCCCAATTAAAGGTGACTATGATACTTCTTGATCTCTTTTTTTACGCCTTGGGCGGCTACATCCTGGTGGCCACCCTATATCTGTTTCTATTAACCATAGCGGCCTATTTTTTCAAAAAAAAGTGCGGCCAGGCCCAAACCGTATCCACCATTGCCGTGGTTATCCCGGCCCACAATGAAGCCCTTGGCATCACCCAAACCATTGACAGTATCCACAGTGCTGATTTTCCCGCAAGTCAACTTGACATTTTCGTCATTGCCGACAACTGCACCGATGACACCGCCGGGGTTGCAAGGGCTGCCGGTGCCACGGTTGTGGAGCGCTCTGACACCCAAAACAGGGGTAAAGGCCAGGCCCTGGACTGGTTCTTCAAGACCCATAAGGCACACTACGGCACCATGGATGCTGTGGCCGTCATTGATGCCGACACCCTGATCCATCCCCGATTTTTCACAGAGATCTGCCAATCCCTCGCCCACCCGGAGGTCCAGGTGGTCCAGGGGTTTTACGGGGTATCCAACCCAACGGTGAACTGGCGCACCGCCCTTTGCGCAGCGGCACTGTTTGTTTTTCACCACATCCGCCCGGCCGGCCGTAACGTCATCCATGCCACCGCCGGACTCAAGGGGAACGGCATGGCCTTTAAAACCGCCATCATTCATCAATTCGGCTGGCCGGCCTTCTCCATTGTGGAGGATATTGAGTTCTCACTGCACCTGCTCCTGAATGGCATCCGGGTACATTACAATCCCGATGCCGTTGTCTTTGGAGAGATGGCCGCCGAATCCCATCAGGCCCAGACCCAGCGAAAACGATGGGAAGGCGGCAGAATACAACTTTTAAAGCAATACACTCTCCCCCTTCTCCTGGCATTCATGAAAAAACCCGGTATCCTGTTTCCGGATGCCTTCATGGAACTGTTCACCGCCCCGCTCTCCCTTGTGGTGGCAGGCCAGATAATTTTATGTGTCATCTCTTCTCTTTTTTTCCCGGGTACACTGATGGTGTGGGGTCTTTGTCTCTATGTCACGGTGCTCTATGTCTTTTCCGGGCTGATCCTGAAAAAAGCCCCTTTTTATGTATGGCGGGCCCTTTTTTGTGCACCCTTCTTTATTTTATGGAAAATTCCTGTATATTTTAAACTTGCAGGGAAGAAAGGTATCCCTGCATGGGAAAGAACCAAAAGAGCCGCGGAAATAGGAAAGGACCTCGACAAACTGTGATCATTGCCCAACACCGGCCCTTGGCAACCCCATCCACGTGGATAGTATTTTTCCATAAATACCGGTGTCTCTTCTGCCTGCTGGCACTGCTTTTTTTATGCACCGCCTGCGCCGACATTCAGCCGGAGGTTCAGTCCCCACCAGCCCCTGATCCTGTGTTTGAGGTGGATGATATCCAGGCCAGTACAAAATTTGCCACCCCGGACGAGGTAAAACGATTTTCCCACCTCTCCAGCTATCAGTCCGATGATGCCATTATTATATCCGGCGGGGAGAGCATGACCCAACGCGCCCCCTTGCTGCATCTCTCCATGATTAAAAAAAATCAATACATCATCGGCCCGGGGGACGTATTGAGCCTGACGGTGTGGGGCCGTCCGGATGCCTCGGCCCCCAAAATGATCGTGGGTCCCGACGGCATCATCACCGTGCCGAGAATCGGCTTTATCAACACAAAAGGCCGCACCAGGGACAGTATCACCGAGGAGATCAAAGCCAAATTCATGGCCTATTACAGCAATCCCGAGATCAGTTTTTCCATTGATGAATACCACAACAACAAGGCCTTTGTCCTGGGCCGGGTGGAAAACCCCGGTGTGGTCACCTTCCCCGGAGAGGGGACTCTGCTTGAAGCCCTTTCCATTGCCGGGGGATATTCCACCGAGGCCGAAGATACCTATCTGACAAAGTGCTCCATCATCCGGGGAAACGACACCATCATCTGGATTGATCTCAACGAACTGCTCCAAAACGGAAACATGGCATTGAACGCCCGCATCATCAACAATGATGTCATCTTCATCCCGGAGAGCCAGTCGGAACTGGTGTATGTCATGGGAGAGGTGCAAACACCGGGGGCCTATAACATGACCGGACGGCTCACCTTGCTCGACAGTCTGATGATGGCCGGCGGCCCCACGGACGACGCAAAGAGATCAAAACTCTACCTGATTCGAAAAACCGAGGGCAACAAGGGGGGAGTGAGGGAGATTGATCTCCAGCACCTGCTGACATCCGCGGACTTCAGCCAAAATTACATCATGAAAGACAATGATATCCTCTATGTATCGGAAAAAAGCATCAGCCGATTTAATTACGCCCTCCAGAAAGTGATGCCGTCCCTGGAAGTTATGGAGCTTGGCACCAATGTCATGGAGAACTTTGGTGCCATGCAACGGGTACGCGATAAAATATGGGGAAAAGGAAACTAAGGAGATGGATGATAAAAGCCGAAAGCGATTATCCATGGTGGGCAAAAAGGCAGGACAGAATGCCATGGCCGGCATGGGGGCCACGGCCATCTATTTTCTAAGCCGCATTGCCCTGACCCCCATTATTCTGACCTATATTTCCCTCACCGAATTCGGCCTTTGGTCCATCTGCTTTGTAATCCTCTCCTATGCCGCCGTGGGGGCGGTGGGTATCAACAATGCCTATGTGAAATTCACGGCCCAGTTTCATGCGGCAGATGATATCAAAAGCATCAATACCATCTTTTCCACGGGGATGGTGTTCATGGTGATATTTGCCCTCTTCTTTTATACCGGCCTCTATTTCCTTCACCCGTGGCTGTTAACCCTTTTCCATGTCAAACCCGAATCCCTCTCCATTGCAGGTTTCATGGTCATGGGCACCACCCTTGTGTTCTGCTTTGATTTCACCATGGGCGGGTTTCGATCCATCCTGAACGGTCTCCAGGAGATCGCCTTTACCAAAAGCGTCAATGTGGCGGCATCGGTGTTTGAGGTGATTCTTATTTTGCTCTTCCTTCGCCTGGGAATGGGACTCAAAGGGCTGCTCTATGCCTATGGGATCAAAACCGTGGGGGAAATGCTCATCTGCACCGTGTACGTTTTTAAAAAACTGCCCGGATTTTCCATTAATGTGAAACTCATCAACCGAGCCGCCCTTAAGGAACTCTTTGTCTATGTGGGTAAAATCCAGGTGCTGGGAGCCCTCTCCATATTCAATGCCTCCCTGGCCCGATTTGTCATTGCCTCTTTCATGGGCCTTGCCGACACCGGTTTTTTTGAAATCGGACGAAAATTTCCCTTCACCGGCAGAAATATCTCCAGTGCCGCCTTTGGCCCGTTTTTTCCGGCCGCGTCCTACATGGGAGGCCAATGGAAACGGGGGGAGATCCCCCCCATCCGTCTGCGGGTTAAAAAATATCTCTCCCTGTTGATGACCTCTCTTTTGGCAGGATCGGTTCCCGTGATACTTCTCTTTTTTTTCAAAACCCCGGCGGACCAGAGACCCCATGGAACGCTTTTGTGGCTCATGGCCGGATGCGCCGTGGCAGCAACCCTTCCCCTTATTAAAGGCCTCCATGGTATCTTTAAAAAAGAAGATCAACTGCTTGAAACGGAGCTTCAGACCTTCTACCTCAAGGGGATGCGGTTTCTTGCCATGCTCAATGCCACGGTGTTCGGGTTTTTAATGGCCATCGCCTCCCCCCTGATTTTCTGCTGGGTGGGTGGACAATACCTCGGTGCTGTGGGGGTCATGATGATCATCAGCCTCTCCAACATGATCCACCTGTGCACCGGCCCGGCAAGCCTGGTGTTCCGGGGTATCAACCGGGCCGGGCGGGAATTTGAATATCTCATCATCCAGCTCACCACGGCATTGATGTGGATTCCCATGGGCACCCATTTCATGGGCATCACCGGGGCCTCCCTGGGGGTTCTGGCCAGTTCCGCCGTGGGCAGCCTGTTTCTGTTCTGGCGAAGCAACCAGGCCTTTGGCATTGCTTCAACCCATTTTGTTCGCACCGTGGCCCTCCCCACCCTGGGCCCCCTGGCCGCTGCCGGGGCCGTGTACGCTATCACCCTGATGCTGCCCCTTGAATCACGGGTAACAGCAGGTGTGTGGGTCCTGGTGCTGGGGGGATTCCATGTGGCGCTCACAGTGGCGCTGCTGTGGAAATTTTTTCTCACTGCCCATGAAACCGAAACCGTGAAACACGTGGTAACGCGATTTCTTCCAAAAAAACGCCAAGGATAGCAAACCACCCATGGAAACCGCTTCAAAAGAACTGCTGCCGGGAACAAAAAAAAACAAACCCCTTGATATAGTAAGGTTCTTAAGGAAGTACACCGTCCTGATCATTGTGCTGGGCAACTTTATTTTTACCCTGCTCATCCCCTTTGCCCTCATGGCCATCAAACCCTATTACATGGCTTCTGCCAAACTACAGATTGATCCCGTGGTTCAGACCATCATCGGAAACAGCCAGGACACCTCCATTCTCCAGCAATATTCAGACTATTCCAGAACCCAGGCCACGCAATTGAGGAGTTATGATATTCTGGAAGTGGCTATCCAACGGCTGACACCGGAACAAAAAGAGGCCCTGTTCCCTCCGGGGATTCCTTTGGAAAGATGTGTTGATCTGCTCCACACCCGATTGTTTGTCAAAACCGTCCGCAACACCCACCTCATCGAGCTTGAACTACAGGGAGATCACCGCACAGGCATTGCCGAAATCCTAAATCACATCATGGATGCCTACAAAGAGACGACGGATTCCCAACAGAAACAGCAGAACCGAAACCGGCTCCAGTATCTAAAAACGGAACACGACAGCCTCAGAAAAGAGATTGATGATAAAATCACAACACTGAAAAGCATTGCTCAGAAAACCCACACCAGTGAATTCAGCGAGATGTATAACTTTTTCTATAAACGGGCAGAGCAGCTCCAGCAGGCAAAGGTTAAAATTGATCTCATGCTCATGGACGTTGAAACCGCTTATAAGCAGAAACTCCAGGAAAAGGAGAAAATTTCCAAGCTGGACATGGAACCCTTTGTGGAGGAGGTGGTGGCCAATGACTGGGGCCTGGACTCCACCCAGTCCTGGACCTATCAGCAGCTCCAGGAACTCAGGGCCAAACTGGATGGACTGAGTAAATCCAGCTCAGACAGATCCTACATTGAAGAGCGCATGAAGGCCATGAGCCAGTATGAAAAGGAGATGACCCAGGCAGTGCGAAAACTGGCAGAGATGACAGTATATGGGAAACGGGATTATGAACTCACCACCAAACTGATCCGGGAACAGAGTAAATATGAGGCCCTCCGGGAGGCTGCCGGGGATATTTCCAGACAATTGGAGGAGGCCAGAAAAGAGGCAGCAATTAACTCGGAACATCTCATCACCGGTGAACAGCTCCAGGCGGAACTGCGACACATGCGGGAACTATTGTTCAAGTATGAATCCCGGATCAACGAGCTGGGGGTCCAATCCAATGCCCCCAGCAGAATCTCCATTGCCCTCAGGGCACACACCCCCCTCTCCCCCGCCGGCAACAATGCCAAAAAGTTGGTCATGATCTGCCTGGTGGTCCCCTTCGGGTTCATCGGGTTTGTCTGCCTGGTGCTGGAACTCCTGGACAACCGCATCACCAACCCCATGAACATCACCCATGCCCTGGGCCATCCCTCCACCTGGCCCATTTCCCGGGCCGATGCCGATACCCCCTTTTCCCGGGAGACCCTTGAAGCCCCCACATCGGTAACCGCCAAGGCCCTGAGAAGCCTTGCCCTGAGAATCTACAAGGAGAACCAGACCAATAATGCCCACATCTTTCTGTTTAACAGTGTGGACCACAAGTCCGGCACATCAAGCATCATCCTCAATGTGGCCCATCTTCTGGGCCAGATCCATCCCAATATTTTAATCATTGAAGCGGTGACGGCCAATCCGGCCATGCGAACCCGCCTGGCCATTCCCCCCTCCCATCCGGGCATGGCGGAAATTCTCAACGGCACGGCAAATTTCAACCAATGTATCTACACCGATGAAGAGCGAAATGTGGATATTCTGCCCGCCAGTGATAAAGAAGGATTCAAAAACTCCAGCCTGATACATGCCATGATCATCACCATGGCCAAAAAAAATTACGACATTATCCTCATTGATGCCAGCCCGGTGATGCAGAATGATTTCACCGAATATCTCACTGTTTTTTCCGATGTGCTTCTTCTGGTGGTCCAGGGGAACCGCTCCACCTACTCAGATCTGAGACGGGTGGCGGAACTGTTCATCCGCCAGGAGGTCCCCGCCGTCATTCCCGTGCTCAACTGGGGAGGAGCCGACTACACCGGCAACCTGGAGAAGAAACTGGAAAAAACCATCCTGGGTCCGCTGCTGGGCCGTCTCAGACGCGCATTAAGGTAAAATGGCCATGAAAGGAAATTTCCTCTGCCTGATCAGCCTTGTGATGATTATTCCGGCAGTTCTCTATATTTTTAAAAAATACGGCGGTGCCAAAGGAACCCTTATCTCTTTTTTCGGTGCCGTTCTCTTCCTTCCCATGGAAGAGCTTCATGTGCCCCTGATCCTCTACAATAAAATGACGGCAACGGGCATGGGCGTTCTGCTTGCCATTAAATTCACCGATAACGAAACCCTGGAAAAATTTTCCCTGCATCCCCTGGATATCCCCTGGCTTATATGGCTCTTTTCCGTGATTATTTCTTCCATTCTCAACGGCCTCGGCGCCAAGGACGGACTCCAGGAGAGCTTTAACACCTTCACCCTGTGGGGGGTGCCCTACCTGGCTGGCCGCCTTTACTTCTCCACCCCCCGATCCCACCTTTTGCTCTGCCATGCCCTGTTCATCTGTGGGTTGATCTACATTCCCTTTGTGGTGTTTGAACTGGTGATGAGCCCCCAGGCCCACAACATCGTATATGGGTACATGCAGCACTCCTTTGCCCAGGTGATCCGGGGCGGGGGATACCGGCCCATGGTGTTCATGCAGCACGGCATCATGCTTGGCACCTTCATGTGCATGGCGGCGCTGGTGGGGGTGTGGTGCACTGCCACCGGCGTATTTCCCAAAAAACGATGGAAAACCCCGACATGGCTCCTGGCGCTGGTACTGCTTTTTTCCGCCATCCTCTGTAAATCCTCGGGAGCCATTGGACTGATGCTCCTTGGCATGGCAGCCCTGTTTCTCTCCGCCCGGCTGAAAATAGGCCTGCTCATCTGGTTGATGCTCCTGATTCCCCCGACCTACATCTCAACCCGGGCCACGGGTTACTGGGACGGTGAAAATGCCGTGGACTTCATCTCGGAAAAATTCAGTGCAGACCGGGCGGCCTCCCTGGCCTTCCGGTTTGACAATGAGAACATTCTGGTGGAAAAGGCCCTGAAAAAAAAGCTGTTTGGATGGGGAGGGTGGGGGCGGTCCCGGGTATATGATGAAGAGACCGGAGAAGACCTGAGCACCACGGACGGCTTCTGGGTGATCATCCTTGGAAGCAGAGGATTTGTCGGACTTATACCGGTGTGCCTGGTCCTGTTTCTGCCCATGCTTCTGTTCACCTTTTACCATCACCCCAAAACATGGACCCGGCCCGACATTGCCCCCAGTGCCGTCATTGCCCTCATTCCGTTGCTGTTTCTCATTGACTGCACCCTCAATGCCATGGTCAATCAGATGTATATTATCTTTGCCGGGGGTATCATCGGTATGTTCACCCGGGAGAATGCCCACGCCGCGTCGGATACCGCCTTGGAACCGATGAAACCAACGAAGGAGACCGCAAAGATGCCCCAGCCGATCCCTTCACTTCCCCGGTCCATTCCCTGTGTGGGGGCCGGGGTGCTGTGGTCACCCAAAACCAGATTTGTGTTGAAACCCGACTATCCGGGCCCCCGGTTTCAACTGAAAACACCACCTGTGGGCAACCGGAAACAAAAGGCCCGTAAAGACCAGAAAAAAAGGATCCCCCCCTCATGAATCCGTCTCTGAAATCAAATAAAAAAACGCTATGGCAACAACTCATATTTAGTGTGTGGGCGGCAGGGCTTGTCTTTATGGTGATCTCCTCCCTGATTCCCCAGGCAAGCCTTACCACCGTCAATTCCAATATGGGGATTGATAAGCTTGCCCGCATCATCACCTTTGGGTCACTGGCCTTTTTCCCCATTGCCTTTTTTTCGTCCGTGAAACTTGGTTTTTGTGTGGCATCTTCCATGCCTGCCCTGGGGTTCATGCTGGAACTCCTGCAGAAATATGTACCGGGAAGAAACTTTTCACCCGAGGATATCATTGCCAATAATCTGGGTGCCATTTCGGGAATTATCCTGGGGGTAATCATCAGGGCCATCTTTCATACGGGAGGTCTTGCAATGGGAAAACAACACAAAGATCAGAGATAAAAATCCAACAAGGAAACTGCACATGAAAAATGAACCCATAAAGGTCTTGATGGTGGTGGAGCAATGTAACCCGGAATGGGCATCAGTGCCCCTTCTGGCCTATAACTTTTATCATGAAATCCGAAAACGGGTACAGGTCACCCTGGTGACCCATGAGCGCAATCAAAACGCCCTGGAAAAGGTACGACAAGGTCACACCATTGATTATATCCGGGAATCGGCCCTGCTGAAACGATATTACCGGCTCATCAAGCACATCACCGACCGAGGCGCCGTGAACTGGCCTTTGCAGCATGCCCTCTCCTACCCCATCTATGCGGAATTCAACCACCGGGTAAGCCAAAAATACGGCCCGGCCATCCGTGCCGGGGCCTATGATCTGGTGCATGTCATGACCCCCATTCTGCCACGATATCCGGTAAAACTCATCGAACATTGCCACAACACCCCTTTTCTCCTGGGACCGGTGAACGGCGGGGTGCCATTTCCCCCGGGATTTGACACCGTGGCCCGGAAGGAATTTGCCCGGTTTAATTTTCTGAGAATCTTCACCCGGCTCATCCCCGGATACAAAAAAACATACCAAAGGGCCGATAAGGTCCTTGCGGGCTCGCTTTATACCCGAAGCCTGTTAATGGAGCTGTTTGCCATGGATGAGACGCACATTGACCTTTTCCATGAAAATGGTATTCTGAACTCCTTTATCGGAAGTCCTAAAACAGACACCTCATCCACCATGAGACTGCTCTTTGTGGGCAGGCTGGTGGCCTACAAGGGGTGTGACATGGCCATCACGGCACTGTCCATACTTCCGGAAACGGTACGGCAACGGGTCACCCTCACCATCGTGGGGGATGGGCCGGAAAGGGGGGCGCTGGAAGAACTGGCCCGCACCACCGGCATTGAAGACCGGGTGAACTTCACCGGCTGGATTCCCCAGAAGGAGACCCTGACCCACTACGCCCAAAGCGACGTGTTCTGCTTTCCGTCGGTGCGGGAGTTCGGGGGGGCCGTGGCCCTGGAAGCCATGGGATGCGGGCTGCCCTGCATTGTTCCGGATTATGCGGGCCTTGGGGAGTACGTAACGGAACACACCGGTATTAAAATCAAACCCCTGTCCCGGGAGTATCTCATCAACCGGTTTGCCGAAAAGATTGCATTTCTCCTACAACACCCGGAGATAAGAAAGACCATGTCCGCCAACGCCATTGACCGGGCCCGAGCCTATGAATGGGGCCGTAAGGCGGATGCGATGGTGATGCTGTACAAACGCTGCAAAAGGAGGCATCCTTCATATGCCCTCAAAAGTACGTGACGCTTTTTTGAGAAAAAGCACCGCAAAACGGAAATGTTGCTCCAAAAAGTGTAAACCGAGAAATGAAGGATGCCCAAAAGGAGAACCATATGATCCCGCACCCCATTGATCTTGAAAGGTTAAATCATCTGGCCCAGGCTGCCGGGAGCGCTATCATGGAGATCTATGCCACGGATTTCACGGTGGATATCAAATCCGACGACTCCCCCCTGACCCGGGCAGACACTCGATCCCATGAAATTATTTTTGCCGGACTTCAAAAAGCCCACCCTGATATTCCCGTTTTATCGGAAGAGGGAAAAACCATTCCCTATGAAGAGAGAAAAAAATGGCACCGGTTCTGGCTGGTTGACCCCCTGGACGGCACCAAGGAGTTCATCAAAAAAAACGATGAGTTCACCGTGAACATCGCCTTGATTGAAAACCATATTCCCGTGGCCGGGGTCATCTATGCCCCGGCCCTTGACCTGATGTACCTGGCAGAGCTGGAAACCGGATGCTGGGAAATTGCCCGGGGAAAACAGCGAAAGCTTGAGATTATCCCCCCCATTGAAGGGGATGTGATCCGGGTGGTCCGGAGCCGGTCCCATCCTTCGGAAGCCCTCACCCGATGTCTGAACACCCTGCCCGACCATGAAGCCGTCAGCCGCGGAAGTTCTCTGAAATTCTGCCTGGTGGCTGCAGGCAAGGCCGATCTGTATCCCCGTCTGGGCCCCACCTGGGAGTGGGACACAGGGGCGGGACAGGCCGTGGTTACCGCCGCCGGGGGCATTGTCACCGATACCCGGGGGGTGCCCTTTAAATACAACAAACCGGATCTGCTCAATGGCCCTTTTTTTGTGGGACCGGACCGAAATTTCATGGAAGACCTCTCTCTTTTTTCAACAGATTTCGCATAAAGACCATGACCGGATGGAGGCCGTTGCCAATGAACAGATTCCATGGCATAATTCGATGGTACATCCTTTTGCTATGCTGTGCCACGGCATGGCATTTGGGGGGAGCCCACAAAGCCAAAGCATGGGAAAATGACGGCTCCCCTGCGGGCATCAACCTCTCCCGGGTCTGTTACTGGTCCACGGAATTCCCCTTTAAGGATCTTTTCAAGCAATCACAGCCCTGGCAGTCCCAAATCAAGGGAAAACCCTACGGCCAGGGACCGCCCCTAAATCTGTCCTCCCTTGGCTGGGTGCAGTGGCTCCGTGCCGGCCAGGCCGCAGATACCCTCATCACCCGCACACCCATGGATTACGAACCCGGATCGTATGTCTGCCGGTACCACGGCAAAGGCACCCTGCGATTGCACAACGATGCCACGGAAATCCACCGATCCCCTGGTGAGATCCTGGTCAATGTTCGTCCTTCATCCAAGGGCATCATCCTCACCCTTGAAAAGGCAGATGATCTTGATCCCATCAGAAATATTCAACTTGTCCCCTGTTCCATGGAAGGCACCGCTGCCACAGACCCGTTTCACCCCCGCTTTTTAAAAAACTGGGCCGCCTTCAAAGTCATTCGGTTCATGGACTGGATGAACACCAATGACTCCCCTGTACAGCATTGGTCCCAGCGCACCCTGCCCACAATGCAGACCCAGGGCGGCAGAGGCGGTGTGGCCCTGGAATATATGATCCGACTGGCCAACACCTTGCACGCCGATCCCTGGTTCTGCATGCCCCACATGGCAGATGACACCTACATTGAAAATTTTGCCCAAATGGTAAAACAAACCCTGGACCCGACCCTTAACATCTACATCGAATACAGCAATGAGGTGTGGAATGAACAGTTCATGCAAGCCGGATATTGCCGGAAACAGGGCCTAAGCCTTGGGTTAAGCAGTGATCCGGTCAAGGCAGGCATCTATTATTACACCCATCGATCCCTGGATATTTTCAATATCTGGGAGGCACAATTTAAAGGTACACAGCGGCTGGTACGGGTGCTCTCCTCCCAGTTTGCCAATCCCTGGATCAGCAGACAGATACTGGAATACCTAAATGCCGGACACCGGGTGGATGCCCTGGCCGTGGCCCCCTATTTCGGCAGCGCATGGGGAGATCCAGACAAAAGCCCATCAGCCATTGAAATGACCCTGGACCAACTCTTTGATGCCTGCGAAAAGGAGATTGAACGCAATCACGAACGGGTGGCCATCCATGCCCGCATGGCTGCAGCCCATGGTCTGGACCTCGTGGCCTACGAAGGTGGGCAGCACCTGGTGGGCAACCGGGGAACCCAAAACAACGAGATGCTCACTGCCGTTTTCCACGCCATGAACCGTGACCCCAGGATGAAACCCCTCTACCTTAAAGATCTTCATGGATGGCACCGGGCCGGTGGCGGCGTTTTTGTCACCTTTGCCTCCACAGGAGCCTATGACAAGTGGGGCAGCTGGGGGCTGCTGGAACAGGCAACCCAAGTCCATGATACCGCTCCCAAATACCAGGCAGTACAGGAATATATTCAACAAATAAAAATATGGTGAAACACCCCCATGGAAACGACACTCTTCTACATTATTATTGGTATTCTGGTTTTTGATTATGCGCTTGAGCGCTTGCTCGACCACCTAAACGTAAGCTGGATGGGACACGCAATCCCCAAAGAGCTTGCAGGGCTGTATGATCAGGAAAAATATGATAAACAGCAGCGCTATCAAAAAATCAACACGCAATTTTCACTGATCAGCGCAACCTTTGACATAGGGGTCATACTTGCCTTTTTATCTGTCTCAGGATTTGCCCATATCCACTCTTTTGCAGCCGGCATGACAACAAACCCCATACTGCAGTGCCTGATTTTCTTTGGCATACTCCTTCTTGCCCAGGAGATCATCGGCCTTCCCTTTCAGCTCTATAACACCTTTGTCATTGAAGAGAGGTTCGGTTTCAACAACATCACCTGGAAGCTGTTTATCACTGACAAAATCAAAGGATGGTTGTTGACGGCAGTTCTTGGCGGCGGCCTGCTGGCACTGATCACCTGGTTCTACTACCGCACGACGGACATGTTCTGGATTTACGGCTGGTTGATGGTCGGTGGGATCAGTCTCTTCTTAACCGTTTTCTACTCCACCCTGATTGTTCCGCTTTTCAATAAGCAGACAAAGTTGGAAGATGGCGAATTAAAAACCGCCATAGAAGATTTTGCCGGCACTGTGGGCTTCCCGGTGAAAGATATCTACATACTGGATGGCTCAAAACGTTCGACAAAAGCCAATGCCTATTTCACCGGCCTGGGAAGCAAAAAGAGGATTGTCCTTTTCGATACGCTGATCAACGATCTGACCACCGATGAAATCGTTGCAGTCCTGGCCCACGAGATCGGACATTACAAGAAAAAGCATACGTTAAAGGGATTTATCATTGCCGTCTTGCAGATGGGGGTCATTTTTTATCTGCTCTCCCTGTTTCTCGGAGAAGCGGTTTTTTCCAAAGCACTGGGAGTGGATGCCCCTGTTTTCCATATCGGCCTCATCACATTTGTCATACTTTACAGCCCTGTCTCCCTGGCCACCGGCCTGGTGATGAATAGCTGGTCCAGAAGAAACGAGTATCAGGCCGATGCGTTTGCTGGCAAACACTTCAGCGCCACCACCCTGGGTGATGCCCTGAAGAAGCTATCCACCAACCACCTGAGTAACCTGACACCCCACCCGGCATATCTGTTTTTCCACTACTCACACCCAAGTCTACGTCAACGAATTGTTGCCATGCAGAAAGCACATACGTCTATTGACAAAAAGCGTCATCCTAATCTACTATCCAAGAATCATGATCCAGAACCGATACCCCATGATTCTCTTTCACATTAACGGATAATCAGAACTGCCCATGTGGAGACCACACCTCAAAAAAGGGATACAATATTCATGGATGATTTTTCCGAAAGCCTTATGGTTCATTTCAGAAGAGTGGAACACCTGAAACAGAACGCTCTGAACCTGACAAAATTCAACCTCAATGAACGACAGCTATATGACCTGGAACTGCTGTGCAACCGCGCTTTTTATCCGCTGAACGGCTTCATGGACCGGGAAGATTATGAATCGGTGCTGGCAAACAGCCGTCTTGTCGATGGCTCGGTGTGGCCCATTCCCATCTGTCTTGATGTTCCCGAAAAACTGGCCGCATCCCTGGAACCGGGCAAAGACCTGGGACTCTGCGATTCAGAGGGGTTTCTCCTGGCCATTTTACACCTCAAAGACATCTGGAAACCGGACAAACGCCTGGAAGCCCAGGCCATCTACGGCACCGAAGACGAGCATCTCCACCCCTCGGTGTTCAATCTCTTCAACAAAACAGAGCCCTGGTACATCGGTGGGACCATTGAAGGCCTTCACCACCCCCTGCATTTTGATTTCATGGATCTGAGGACACCCCCTTCGGAAACCCATCGCCGGTTCACCCAGAACGGATGGCGCAATGTCATCGGGTTTCACACGGAAAAGCTGCTGCACTGTGCCCACAAGGAGATGGTGATGCAGGCGGCCCGGGACGCCCAGGCACACATTTTTCTCCAGCCCGTGGCAGGGCTTCCGGCCCCGGGCGACCTGGATCACTTCACCACGGTGTACTGCTATAAGGCCTTTGTGGAGCAATTCCCCAAAACCATGATCATGCTGGGCCTTCTTCCTTTTGCCTCCAGAAAGGCGGGCCCCAGGGAGGCACTGCTCCAGGCCATTATCAAGAAAAATTTCGGCTGTACCCACTTTATGGTGGCCCCGGACCAGGCAGACCCCTTTATGCATGAAACCGGAGACCATCTGTTCTATCCCCCGGGCCAGGCCCAGGAGCTGGTGGCGGAGCATGGCCCGGAGATCGGCATTGAGATGGTGCCCCTGAGCCCCATGGCCTATGTCCAAAGCCAGAAGCGATATTTTCCCCGCACTGAAATTGAACCGGATGCGGAGACCCGGGATATCTCCTCTTCGGAACTGCGTCGCTGCCTGGAGTTTGACGAAGAGATCCCGGAGTGGTTCTCCTTTCCCCAGGTGGTGGCAGAGCTGAAAAAAACCTATCCTCCCCGGCATAAACAGGGCTTTACCCTGTTCATGACCGGCCTTTCCGGTGCAGGAAAATCCACCCTGGCCAGGGTGTTGTACGTCAAATTCATGGAGATGCGGGACAGACCGGTGACCCTGCTGGACGGAGATATTGTTCGAAGCAACCTCTCAAAGGAACTCAATTTTTCCAAGGAACACAGGGAGATCAACGTACGGCGCATTGGATTTGTGGCCAGCGAGATCACCAAAAACAGAGGAATTGCCATCTGTGCCCCCATTGCCCCCTATGAAGAGTCCAGACGGTTCAACAGAGACCTCATCAGCCAGCATGGGGGATACATTGAAATCCACATGAGTACGCCCCTGGATGTGTGTGAACTCCGGGACCGCAAAGGACTTTACGCCAAGGCCAAACAGGGTAAAATCAAAGGGGTCACCGGTGTGGACGATCCTTACATTGCACCCACCAGTGCGGAGCTGACCATTGACACCTCCAACACCACCCAGGCGGAGGCGGCCCAGATGGTGATGCTCTTTCTGGAGAAGCAGGGCTATATTCAATGCGGCAGCTGTACATTTACGTGACCCCTTTCGACCATATTGAAGTATTGGCATAAATTTTTAACGATTCAAATGTAAAACCATGACAGAGATACCCGCATCCTTTGATCCGTTGACGTTCCCACCTGTTTTGGAGGCATTGAAACAGTCGCTCTACGGCATGGATGAGATCCGCAAACGTGGACTGGCCATCGACAAGATGGTGTTGGATCCAGGTCCCATGAAGAACGGCTATTACCCCATTGATGTGACCTACAAAGGGGTAATCACGGACAGGAACGTCCGCCCGGCCGCATTTATTCTCTGCGCCAATCCCATTGGGAAAACCCTGGTCCGGGAGAACGTCGAGAAAGCCCGGGCCATAAAGGCGTTGCTGCATCCCCCCCACAACCAGGTCATTGATCTGCCGTTTTTAAGCGGGGAGGTTCAAGGAATCTCCTGGGCCATCTATGATCTCAATACCCCATTGACCCAGGGCAGATGGGCATGGCAAATGCAAAAACGGTTGTTGACCCCTGTGGTGGGCAGATGGCTCACCCATGTGGTGGCTCAGACCCGAAACCGGCTTCCGGAACCGGCGCTCTCCACAATGATTCTCTCCCCACTGGAGGCATTGTGCCGTGACAACGCCTTTCCTCAGGAGATGGTTCAAGGCGCCCAAGAGACCATAAAACGGTTGACATCCGGTGCATGGCGCCCTGTAACGACCCTGGCCCACAATGATCTGTGGCGGGGTAACATCATGCTGCCCCCCCAGGCCCATATCTTCACCCGAGGATTTCGGGTCATTGACTGGGCCGGTGCCGATACCCGGGGCATTCCCTTTTTTGATCTTTTTAAATTTCTCCAGAGTTTCACGGTTCCCCGGGGCTATGGCAGAAAACTGATCCGGGATCATTGTCATGTCCTGGGGTGCAGTCCCATGGATGTCACAGGGTACCTCCTGACCGCCCTGGGAGTTCTGGGACAACACCTGAACCAATTTCCCCACCATGCCTATGTGAACCTGGCAAAGGGGCTTTATGCATTACATCATACGTATTGATTATTCTAAGGAATTCCATGGAATACCGTCTATCCGTCATCATCATCAACTACTGCTCCGTTGATCTGACCCTGCAGTGTCTGGCATCCCTAAAACATGAAATAGATCCGGCAATGGACAGAGTGGTGCTGGTGGACAACCACTCCCCTGACGATTCAGGAAAAGTCATTGAAAAAACAATCCTGAAAAACCAGTGGAACTCATGGATCACCACGGTGCACTCCCCGATAAACGGCGGATTTTCCTGGGGCAACAACCTGGGAATCCGAACCGCGAAAGCCAAGTTCTACCTGCTGCTGAACAGCGACACCATTGTCCGGCCCGGGGCACTGGCGCATCTTCTGGAAGCCATGGCAAAGCACCCCGGGGCCGGCGTGGTCAGCCCCCGCCTGGAATGGCCCGATACCACGGCCCAGATCAGCTGTTTTAACAACCACACCCCGTTGAGCCAGACCATTGACGCCGCCGGTACCGGACCTGTCACCCGACTCTTAAAATCCCAGGATGTGCCCATTGAGGTATCCGATACCCCCTTTTACCCCCCCTGGACCAGTTTTGCCTGTGTGTTGATCCGACACCGGGTGATCCAATCGGTGGGCCAGATGGATGACGGTTATTTCATGTATTTTGAAGACAATGACTACTGCCGGCGGGTGTGGGAAAAGGGGTGGCAGATCCTTCACTGGCCCAAAGCAAGGGTGGTGCATCTCCGGGGGGGCAGCTCATCGGTGAAATCCTCCCTGGCACAACGCCGCCGTCTGCCCCGCTATTTTTATGCATCCAGAACCCGGTATTTTGCCAAATTTTTCGGCACCGGAGGATTGCTCCTGGCCAATTTAATGTGGACCGCGGGCTGGCTCATCTCCCGGCTCAGGGAGGCCATGGGCAACAAACTGCCCCACAACTGTCAATACAGTCTGGGGGACGTCTGGATCCGATTCTCCGACCCCCTGAATTCACCTGATCACAGGAAAGAGAAATGAAAACCACACCGGACTTTATCATCATCGGGGCCATGAAATGTGCCACCAGCACCCTGCACGACCAATTGGCCATCCAGCCGGGCATATTGATGAGTGATCCCAAGGAACCCAATTTTTTCAGCAACGATGAGATCTACGCCCAGGGACTTGACTGGTACGGCAGCCTGTTTAAAGGGGCTGATGAAAACACCTTGTGCGGAGAGTCCAGTACCCACTACACCAAACTGCCCACCTACCCTGACACCCTTTCCCGAATGCAGGCCGCCGCACCGGCCCTGAAACTGATCTATGTCATGCGTCACCCCATGGATCGCCTGATCTCACAGTACATCCATCACTGGACGGAAAAAGAGGTGTCCGTGGACATTAACCGCGCCATCCTCACCCACTCCATCCTGACGGAATACAGCCTATATGCAAGGCAGCTCACCCCGTTTATCAAGGCCTATGGTCAGGAAAACATCCTCCCGGTATTTTTTGACTCCCTGGTCTCTCGGCCCCAGCACGAACTTGACAGGGTGTGTCAATTCATCGGATACCAACACCATGCCCGTTGGAATTTTAATCTCCAGGCCTCAAATATCTCAAAGGAGCGACTGCGGGTGAACCCGTTGCGGGATGCCGTTGTGGACCATCCCCTGGTGACGTTTATCCGAAGAACTTTTATCCCCAAAGAGGTCCGGAACCTGATCAAAAAACCGTGGCAGATGAACAAACGGCCACAGCTCACCCCGGAGAACAAACGCCTGCTGGAAAAACAGTTTGATGCAGATTTAAAAACCGTGGGGACCTGGATGGATGTGGACTTAAGCTGTGAACAGTTCAAGGCCGTTGGCACATCCCTTTCCGATCCCCGATTCACCCATGCATGGGAGTAAAGCACAATGAAACAGGAAACCGGACTGATACTGGGCATCCCCGTTGACAATCTCACCTTTGACCAGACCATTGAATCCATTTTTGAACTGGTGGATCGGTTTGCCACGGATCATCAGGCCAAATACGTGGCCACGGTGAATGTGGATTTCATTGTCAACACCCTCTCCTGGCTGCCCAACCGGTTCCGTCACCCGGAACTGATCACCATCCTGCGCAAGGCCGATCTGGTGACGGCGGACGGTATGCCTGTGGTGTGGGCTGCTCGACTCCTGGGAACCCGGCTCAAGGAACGGGTCACCGGTGCCGATCTTGTCCCGGCCCTGGCACAGGCCTGTGCCCAGCGGGGAAAATCCCTCTATCTCCTGGGGGGACAGGGGGATGTGGCCTGGAAAACCGCAGAGATCTTCCAAAAGAGATATCCAGATCTTCACATTGCCGGTATCAGTTCTCCCTTTGTCCATGTGGAGGGGGAAAAAATCCTGGATGAAGAGACCATTGACCGACAGATTCTGGCGGACATCAACCAGGCCCGTCCGGACATCCTCTTTGTGGGGTTTGGCAATCCCAAGCAGGAGATGTGGTTTGAACGGAATCGATCCAAACTCAAGGCAGCCGTGACCATCGGCATCGGCGGAACCTTTGAATTCATCACCGGGCGGGTCAAAAGAGCCCCAGTATGGGTACAGAAAAGCGGCCTGGAGTGGATATACCGCATCACCCAGGACCCCCTACGACTTTTCAAGCGTTATTTCGTCGGTTTCTTCAAGTTCGGTATTCTCATTCTTCCTCCCATTCTTTACATGAAATACCGAAAACTTTTTTTCAAGTTCAGGATAAAAAAATTGAGCCGAACCGCTCCCCCCGCATCTCCGGAAGCCAGCCAGGAGCCCCCCCTGGCCGTGGATATCATTTCCCTTGAAGATCCCCTGGATGCGACCCGGATCATCGCCCGGGGGGAAACCCTGCTCCAGGGTATCAACGGAGATCACAGCCTCCTCATAGATCTGTCACAGGTCTCTTTCATAGACTCGTCAGGCATAGGGTTTCTTGTCAAACTCTACACCCGGTCCCAGAGGGAAAAATTCCAGCTGGCCTTCTACGGCATCCAGTCGCCGGTGATGCGTTCTTTAAAGGTGAGCCGAATACATGACCTTTTCAAAAAAGCAGTGTTCGATACCCGGGAAGCTGCCATAACCGCTCTGCTGGACCGTGCCGACAACAGGGAGTTCTCCTATTTCAAGGATGACACGTCCCAAATGATCATTCTCCACCTGTTTGGCCAGCTGGATGCGGATAAAATTTCAAAATTGGACATTTCGGAATTCACCAGGGGAATCGAGGGGAAACACTGCCTGCTCAACCTCAAATGCCTCTCCTTTGCGGACAGTTCCGCCATCATGCTCTTTCTGAAAATACGAAAACTGACCTTTCAGGCAGGGAAATCGTGTTTTTTGTGCGAGCCCCCGGACAACGTAAGACAGATGTTGAAAATCACCCGGGTGGACAAATTATTTGACATCCAAAAGAATCTCACATCGGCTCTGGAAACGCTGACCCAGAACACCAACTGAGCCGGTCAACGGAGTCATCACCCCGTTAACCGGCCAATCGTCACAGGTGACCACATTATGATCACCCTGCCGTCACTTTGATTCCGAACAAAATCGCGTCAATCCCAAGGCCTGGGCCGCACCGGCAATGGAGGTGCCGTAGAAAATCGCCGGTTTATCGCCTATGAAGCGGCCCACCGTGCCATTGACAATGGTGGACCCTGTCACCAGAAGCAGGTCACACCACCCAACGGCATCCTCCGTGGCCTCCGCCCCCTCCACCTTAACGGAATATTTGGTCTGGCCGATGTTTTCCGGGTCCAGGTCTATGAGCCGCATCTCAAAAAAGGGGGAGAGCTTTTCCGTCATCCGGGGCTGTAATCCAATCTGGGTGATGCGCAATGTTCTGTCCGACGGCTGGGGGTAGTGCTCTTTGATATAGGTCACCAGTTTACCGGCACAGGCCACCGGGTCTTCATCTTTACAATGAATGGTCCCGTCCACCAGTCCCAAATAACGGCTTACGGCATTCATGGCGGCAATGAAGATGGCTCGCCGGTAGTTATTGACAAGAGCCATGTCCGCAATTTCGCCCAGGGTGCCGTTGAAGTCTGCATAGTGATCGGTGAAGGCCTGCCCCAGAGCCCCTTTGAAATCCGCCTGCATCAATTTTTCCTTGCCCTTCTGGATGGGATAATCATCCGCTTCAGGATTTCCAATGGCTTCATGGGTGGAAAGTGCCCGGGCCTTGACCCGTATGGGCTCATCCAGCAAGCCATGCTGCTGCCACAGGGCCCGGGCTTTTATTTTTAACTCATCATAAATATCCGTCATGGTTCGTTTCCTTTTTTCTCATCTAAAGCTTGACTCGACTAAAGCCTGACTCGACAGTTATGGGCTTTGGTCATCTATATTATTCAATCCCCACAAGTCTG
This sequence comes from uncultured Desulfobacterium sp., assembly GCA_963668575.2. Classification (GTDB taxonomy): domain Bacteria; phylum Desulfobacterota; class Desulfobacteria; order Desulfobacterales; family Desulfobacteraceae; genus Desulfocicer. Next base: position 5,984,824 of record OY764894.2, read on the forward strand.
GCAACGACCGTAATGAGCAATATCACATAATACCCTTCCTGAGGCAAGTCATTTTATTTTCAAACGGCAATGCGCAGCCCGTCACTTTCAAACAGGGCTGAAGAGAGTTCGGAAAATGCATCTGTCAGGGCGTTTCGTGTGAACATATTACACATCCGTCCCTTTTTCATCAAAACAATACGATCGCCCAGAATTTTTGCCTCGGCAAGATCATGGGTGACAAAAAGGGTGGTGATACCAAGCTCCTGCTGAATCTGACGAAAGGTTGTTCTCATATGGTCGGCCGTCCTGAAATCCAGGTGGGCAAAGGGCTCATCCAGCAGAAGAACGGAGGGCTCACCCACGACGGCCCTTGCCATGGCCGCCCGCTGTTTTTCTCCTCCGCTGAGTTTTTCTGGCTTTTTTTCCGACAATCTTTCAAGTTTGAAACAGTCCAATACCGTGACCAGTTTCTCTTTTTTCTCTTTTTCACTCCAGGCCAGGTTTTTCATGGCCAGTAAAATATTTTTTGCCACGGAAAGGTGGGGGAAAAGGTAAAGATCCTGGAATACATAGCCCACCCTGCGCTGGTGGGGGGGCAGCGTGGTCACACTCCGATCTCCCATGCAGATCTCCCCGGTGCAGGGCACAAACCCGGCAATGGTGTTGAGAAGGGTGGATTTTCCGGCACCGGAAGGCCCGATCATCACCATGAGTTCCCCGTCTTTGATATCAAGGTCAATGTCCTTGAGCACCTTGTTTGTTATATGACGCAAGCCGATGAGACACACATTAAAACTCCTGGGGGTAAAGATTATTTTTTCGGGAGGAGACGTTCTCAATCCCCTTCAAAAGCAGCAGCAGAAAAAACCCCATGAGAATCAACAGCCATGCACAGGCAACGGCAATGCCGGTTTCGCCACTGGTGATGTTGAGATAAACGGCCACGGGCAGGGTTTCGGTTTTAAAGCGGGTGGCACCGGCCACCATGAGGGTGGCACCGAATTCTCCCATGGCCCGGGACCATGCAAGAATGGCAGAAGAGAGAATATCAGGACCCAGCATGGGAAGGGTGACATGGAAGCAAATCTGAAGCGGTGTCAGGCCCATGGTCTGCCCGGCCCATGCAAAATGGTAATCCAGACCTTCCACGGCGGTTTTACAATTTCGAATGACAATGGGTGTTGCAATAAAGGTCTGGGCCAGTACGGCTCCGGCGGGAGAAAAGAGAATATCCAGACCCACCGCCATGGCCGCATCCCCTAACAGGTCAGGCCCGAAAAGAAACAACAGCCCCATGCCCGCCACCAGCGGTGTCATGACCAGGGGAAGATCCAAAAAAATATCCAAAAGGAATTTACCGGGAAAGGTGGCATGGGCCAGCAGATAGGCCGTGGGCAGGCCGATCACCAGGGAGAGCCCCATGGCCAGGACGGAAATCACAAGGCTCATACCAAGGGCAAACAGGGTTTCCGGAGATTGAAATGCCGTGACCATATTACCCAGTGACGTCTGGGTGGCCAGGGCAAACAACACCCCTGCCACCAGCAGGGAAAAAAACAAAAATGGAATATAAAAAAGACGCAATACCGCCCCCGTTGATGATCCTTTGGCCCATCACGAATTTGTGTGAAAATTCATAGCGGCTGATGCGTAACCACTGAGAATCTTTATATGAAAAGGCAGCCTCCAAGGCAACCTCAGCAGAGCCGCCCCCCCGATGGGCAATAGGAACCGGACAATTGAGCTGTCTACAGTTCCGGTCCGGGCCCATTGCCCGTCGGGGGGGCGGCGGTATAATACCATTTTCTATCTTCGTTGTGTCCGGCAGAACATGCCCGTTTATATGAAAAGGCAGCCTCCAAGGCAACCTCAGCAGAGCCGCCCCCCCGATGGGCAATAGGAACCGGACAATTGAGCTGTCTACAGTTCCGGTCCGGGCCCATTGCCCGTCGGGGGGGCGGCGGCATAATGCCATTTTCTATCTTCGTTGTGTCCGCCAGGACATGCCCGTTATAAGAAAGAGTAGGCGAACCTAATATTCTTTCAAGCTTCGTTGTGGGCGAACCCGGGTCCCAAAACCCGGTCTGCCCGTGGCAGTTGTATACAAGAATGATACCTCAATCACACTAATCCGCGATGAGCCGATATTTTTAGTGGCAGATATGCGGCATCACTTCTGTTTAAAGGGTAAAAAGCCTGCATCCGTGAATATCTTGATCCGTTGCGGCTCACGGATATAGTTGAGAAACGTCATGGCATCTTCAAGGTTGTGTGATGTTGAAAGCACGGCAATCCCGATCTTTGAAGGGGTATAGAGATGCTCAGGAATGGCCACAGAGCGGATCTTGTCCCTGAGCTGAAAGGCATCTGCCCTGGCAATGATGCTGGCATCCACCGTCCCCTGGGAGACATACAGTGCCAGCTGTTTCACCGTGGCCCCATAAACGGTGAGATTTTTCAATATCTCTTTTTCATAGCCGGAGTTTTTAAGAATTTCATCGGCTGTGCGGCCCAGGGCCATGGCTTTGGGATCTCCAAGGGCCAGACGTAATCCCGGAGTGGACAGATCTTTAATGGTGGCAATGGAGAGATTTTTTGCTTTATTCACGGCAATGACCGGTGTATGAAAAAGAAGCGGGGCATCTGCGGCGACCTTGTTTTCCTGTTGCAGACGAAGAATATAAAAATAATCCCCGGGCATGAACAGATCGCCTCTGCCCGAGGCATGATAGCGGGCCAACAATTTCCCGGACCCCCCATATTCAACCATAACGGAAATACCCGTCTCCTTTTCAAACTGTTTGATCACCGCATCTGTGGGACCCCGCAACCCGGCCCCGGCAAGCAGATGCAGCTCCTTTGCCGAAGCCGTGGCGCAGACAAAAAAAGAGAACAGACAAAAAAAGATTAAGAGTAACGTTTTTCGGGCAATGCTGCCCATGAATGCGCCTCTTTTCCAAAAATTTTCCATAAATTTCTCCCGATATCACCAACCCAATTTTAAAAACGTCAAATGCACTGTCAAAAAATATTGAAAATATATCGCATAACAGATTGCATACTGCAAGCATTTTATTGTTGGTTCAGGTTGGGTTCCGGGGAGTTTTTTTAATGGATCCGGGCAATCATGTTTTCAGCGCTGCTGATCTCAATATAGGAGGCACCATGATCACACCCGAAATGGCCTGCCAGTACGGTGATGAGATCCCCGGCCTCAAATTTTTCCTGGTCCACCAGCCGCCGGATGGCCTCCCGAATGGGATTTGCATTTAAATCGCTGCGTCGGATAAAATCGGGAAATACCCCAAAGGAGAGAGCCATGACCCGCATGACCCGCTCATCATACATCTGGGCATAGATGGGATTGTCCCCCCGATAGGCGGCAATGGCCAGAATGGTTCTGCCGGAAATGGAATCAGCCACAATGGCCTTTGTGTTCAGACGTATGGAGGCCTTTACCGCAGATTTTGCCAAATAGGCGGTCACCTTGTTTTCCAGAAGATAGGGGGTATTGAGAAATGAGCTGCGATCGGCCTCCACCTCTTGGGCAATGCGGGCCATGGTCTGCACCGCCTCCAGGGGATAGCGGCCATTGGCGGTCTCCCCTGACAGCATCAGGGCATCGGCATGGTCCAGACAGGCGTTGGCCACATCAGAGACCTCGGCCCGGGTGGGACGGGGGGAGTGAATCATGGAGTGAAGCATCTGGGTGGCCACAATCACGGGACAGTGACGGATGATACATGATTGAATCGTCTTTTTCTGGATCAGGGGAATTTGTTCCGCAGGAACCTCCACTGCCAAATCCCCCCGGGCAATCATCACCCCATAGGCCACCTCCAGAATCTCATCAAGGTTGTCCACCCCTGCCCGGTTCTCAATTTTGGCAATGATCTTTATGGGACTGTGTTTTTCATCCAGGATCTCCTGCACCGCCAGCACATCTTCCCTGTTTCGCACAAAGGAGTGGGCGATGAAGTCCAGATTCTGATCTGCAGCAAACCGGATGAACTCCTTGTCCTTCCGGCTCAATGCCGGTAATTTAACATGGACCGACGGGATGTTCACACTCTTTTTTCCCTGGATGAACCCGTCGTTTTCCACCTTGCAATAGAGAAATGCCTCATCTTTGTCCGTCACCGTCAATGCCACATCCCCGTCATCAATGAGTACGGAGCTGCCCACCGGGACATCCCGGACAAAATCGCCATGGGAAACACAGACAATATCCCCGGTGCATTCACCGGCAGGATCACCCATGATACGCACCTTGTCCCCATAACTCACCTTCAAGGGGGCTTTTGCAGCACAGGTGCGTATCTCAGGCCCCTTGGTGTCCAAAAGAATGGCAATTTTGTCGGATACACCACGCACGGCGGTGATGACTTTCATGGCACTTTCATGGGTCATGTGGGCCGTGTTCAGCCGCACCACATCCATGCCTGCCTGGTGAAGGGTTGTCAAAAAACCAAGGTCACAGTTGAGATCGGATATGGTGGCCACTATTTTCGTTTTTCTTAGCATGATGTTTCCTTTAAACTGCGTTTAATATGATCATTTTGCATTTAAGGATCTTTTATCAAAGTGATGCCCATCCTCATAAGCCCCCGGAATCCGACATGAGCCTTACTGTTTACGCTCAATGCCCTCCTCTTCAGGAGTGGCGCTCTCCTTGCTCCGGAAACTGACCGTGGGGAGATCCGGAATATGAAGATCCCGCTGGGGAAAGGGAATCACCACCTCATGTTCCCTGAAAAGTTTGTCGATTTCAAATCGCAACTGACTTTCAGCCGTCACAAAATCATCAATACCGGACCAGAACCGCAACTTGAAATCAAGGGAGCTGTCTCCGAAATCACGGAACAATACTGTTGGCTTACGGGGATAGGTATACACCTCCTTCACCGCTGCTGCCGCCTTTAACAACAAATCCTCCACAAGTTTCGTATCAGAACCATAGGCCACGCCCACCGGAAGATCCCTTCTTATATAAGGGTCCTGGTGACTCCAGTTGGTTACCTTGGCACTGATAAATTCGGAATTGGGAATAATCAGCGAGGCATTGGTGTAGGTCTGCACCAGGGTGGACCTCACATTTATTTTTTTCACTTCCCCCCAGATATCACCCACCTCCACCACATCCCCCACCTGGATGGGGCGTTCAAACAACAGAATCAAGCCACTGACAAAATTGCTGAATATATTCTGCAGCCCAAATCCAAGCCCGATACTCAAAGCCCCAAAGGCAACGGTGAGAGAGGTGGTGTCAAGACCGAAAACGTTCAGGCTGATGAGTATCCCCACTCCCCAGAGAATATAGACGGAAATGGTGATGACAGACTCCTTTGCTCCGGTGGAAAGTCCGCTCTTCTTTAAGATATGATCGGCCATCAACCGTTTCCACAGGCCGGTAAACAGATAGGTGGCAAAAATCACCAAAACCCAGTAAACCAATCCGGCAATGCTCAACTGAAAATTTCCCATCACATATTTCCGGTTGAAGGTCTCCCACAAAAAGGGGAAAAACAGATCGCTGATGCCCCATGAAAAGGCCACTCCGGTTACGGCAAAGGCAATGATGAAACAATAAATCCCATTGGAAAAGATCCAGTAGAGGGGGGAAAACACCCCGTGGGATTGCCGGGACTCCGGTTCAAATTTCTCTTTGAATTTACGGTCAATGTCCTTCATGGAATAGACCAGCAGCACACAGACACACAATACCACAATGGAAATTCCCCAGGAGATGTACCACCAGGCGGAAAAATTGCCATACCCTGAAATTTCGGCCAAAAGACCGGACACCACCACCACCTTTGACCAGATGTTTAAAAGCTTGATCCCCATGGTGGCAGCAGGGGTTTTTGTCTTTGCAAAATCTCGCCAGAACCAAAATACCCCCACCAAAAGAACCACCTCTGAAAAAATTTTGATGTGCACCAGAAGCGCGCTCTCCAGGGACAAAAACCGATAGAACAAAAGATAGACAAGGGCATAGAGTCTCACCCCCAGAACAAATGCGTTTTTCCATTTAAACAGGGAGTTAAAGAGCGCATGTCCCCTTTCATTGACGATGAGACGGATGGAATCGGCGGCAATCTTTGTACACAAAAAGACAATTAATAAGGTCTTTACAAAATTTACAAGATCCGGGAACACCACATACACGGTGGTTTTGGACAATGTAATGGTAAAACATATCCAGAAAATATACCCCAGGGCATCTTCAAACACAATGAGCGGATACCCCGTTCGCCGGGAAATAATCTGGGTGTAGCCCTCCTTACTTCTGAGCAGGTTCACCGCCCTGCGGAGAAAAAAGAAGATCAGGAGAAATACCAGGAGAATGACAACACTTCTCAGGTTCATCTGTTCCTGGAACTGGGCCCACTTCATGGAGAGTTGATTCGGGGTAAACGACTGCCTCACCGTTGAAAAAGTAAGAACGATCTCTTTTCCCACAGTGGTGGGGAAAAAGGTTTTCAATTCAATTTCATTGCGCTGGAACAACCGCCCGCCTTTTCTGTCTTTCAGCTCCTTTTTCAACGTCACTCGAATCTCTTTAAAAGCGGTGAGCAGCTCGTTTTTCGATTGTATTCCCGAGACCACAATATCCAGAAGGGTTAATAGCACCTTTTTCTGTTTTTCCAGAAGGGCACGATAGGTCTTGAATTTTTTGAGATCGGAGGCCCTGTCCACGCTATCTTTGGGTATGGCATCCACCTCTTTGATCCGCTCCTCAATTAAAACTATTTTCTCCTGCACCGAAGCGAGGGTTTGACGAATTTTTGTCTCTCTTTCCCCAGCTTTTTGAATTTTCGATTGAATTAAAGTGGTTGAAATATCCACCTCTTCCAACCCCTTTCCAATGACGGAAAGACTGATATCAGGGACAATCAAGAAATTCCTAAGGGAGTTAATCTGGGTCCGGTAGATCTGCTGCTGGGCCATCACCTCCTCAAGCACCTTTTTTTCACCCTGCAGATCTTTTTCCAGACCATCCAGGCCCTCCCTGGCGGATTCAACGGCCTGGTCAAACTGTACCTGGGTATTTTTATCATCAATCAGCGAAGGGGCCGGATTGGTCTGTGCCAATACCACCGATGACAGACAGACCAGACAGAATGTCCACAACAAGCTATTTTTTTTCATTTTTTATACACTTCCTTGTGTATCCCCAACTGTTTCATTTTATTATAGAGCCCCCTGGGGTGAATACCTGCCAGCTCCGCAGCCTTACCCACCCGGCCCCTGGCCGTTGAAAGCACCTTTTCAATATAGATTTTCTCCACCTGTCTTAACACGTCTTCAATGACTTGGGGAAGGGTTTTACCCTCCCAGGCAGTGATATCAAACCAATAGCCTTCCCGGGAACAGGGGCTCTCACCCTGGAAATCCCCCCCATCCGCCAGAGGGGAGCGGATCGTTTGGATAATACCATTATAACCGGAAGTTGGGCTGTTTTTCTCATTTTCATAGGTCCCCCCTGTCAGAATTCCTTCGGGCAAATCTCTCAGGGTAATGATATTTCCCCGGCACAGCAGCATGGCCCGCTCAATGACATTCATCAGTTCCCTGACATTCCCGGGCCAGGCATACCGGCTCATCACGGCAACGGCATCCTCGGAGATGCCCACCACATCCCGCCCAATGCGCTTCCTGTAGTGGGAAATAAAACTTCGAATCATGGCAGGAATATCTTCCGTTCTTCGGTTCAGGGGGGGAATGGTCAAGGTGATCACGCTGATGCGATAGAAGAGATCCCGTCGGAACCGGCCCTGCTCAATCTCCTTTTCAAGATCCTTATTGGTGGCGGCAATGATCCTGACATCCACCCAAGTGGGCTCTTCTCCCCCAATGGGGACAATCTCATACTCCTGGAGGACCCGGAGCAGTTTGGTCTGAAGGTGCAGGGGCATATCCCCGATCTCATCCAAAAAGATGGTGCCGCCGTGGGCCAACTCAAAGCTGCCCCGCCGGGCACGGATGGCACCGGTGAAGGCCCCCTGTTCATGCCCGAACAGTTCGCTCTCCAGGAGCTGATCCGGCAGTGCTGCCGTATTCACCGCAACAAAGGGACCGTTGGAACGGGGACCTTCGGCATGGATGGCCTTTGCCAAATGCTCCTTGCCCACACCGGTTTCTCCCAGGATCAGCAAGGTGGTGTCGCTGGTCACCACTTGATGAACCTCTTCCATGAAGATCTGCATCTGCTGACTTTCCGATACAAAATCACTGAGTTTTGGCTTGAGGCGCCCCTTTCGATCATATCGGTCCATGAGGTTATACTGCCGACGGGATTCAATGATGGTCTCCATGACTTCAACAAGCCGGGGGGTGACCATACCGGAATAGAGCACCGAATCCGCACCCGCTGCCAGCAGAAGGGCGTGATCTTCGGAGGAGTCGTTGGCATGGAGAATGATGGTCATGGGTTTTTCCGGAAGATTATTTAATATGGAGAGCCCGGACTCCACAGGTTTGGGGATCATGGTGTCACTGATCAGAAAGATGTCTGCACAACTCCTTACCAATGATTGCCACGCACTGTTGTTGGAACCAAACCGTTTGATTTGAAGATCGGAGATGGCATCCAGTTTTCCCGCTATTTTTGTTTCCAGTTTTTTATCATTGATGGCCAACGCCAGTCTGAGTAGCATATTTTTCTCCCGGTCCTTTCAAGGACCCTTAAAAAATCGGCATTAATTGTCCGTATTTTATTTTTCGGCACATAGTTTCTTATTTATTAGGTCACATTAAAGAAAAAAAATACCGATATTTTCAAAATCGCCAACTTGCTTTTTTTTATTTAAACAATATCAACCCCATAGACAATGAGATTTCAAAATGGCATGCCCTTTGCTCTATGGATAAATGTCCGAAAACCACACCTGTGGTTATGGGGCGTAAGCTCGAACCTTCACATCTTAAAAAACCATTTCAACAAGGTGTCAACGCTTCTTTAGCACAGAAATATCAGAATTTGACAACAACTTGAAAAGAGACGAGAAAAATGAAAAAAGCCAAATCCAGATACATTAAAAACAGTGACGGCAGCAAGAAATCAGTTCTAAAATTCAAAGATGCCCTTGATGATGAGTTCTATGAAGATGAAGAGACAACGGAATCAAAGAGACGCAAAGATGTGGGGAAACGGCTTCATCGTAAAAAAACCGCCAAAGATGATTTTCTGGACAGTGAGCTGAGAACCAAAAATCAGCGCTGAATCAAAAGGACTTGATCACACCGTCAATGTGCTTTGAGGGTGGCATCAGGCGTGAAAAAATCAACGTATCAATTATATAAGGAATTGAAACCATGGGAGTTGTTGCATTCAAAAACGTTGCGCCGGCGGAAGAGGTCTGGGGTATTGCCTCATCCATTGATATTTATGGATGCAATCCGGATAAAATCCGTGATGCCGATTACATCAAACGATTCGTCAAGGATCTGTGTGATCTCATTGAAATGAAACGGTTCGGAGAAACCCAGGTGGTCCACTTTGGTGAAGATGAAAAAGTGGCGGGTTTTTCCATGGTCCAGCTCATTGAGACCTCCCTTATCTCCGCCCATTTTGCCAATCTGACCAACACCGTCTATCTGGATGTTTTCAGCTGCAAACCCTATGATCCGGAGGTGGTGAAAGTATTTTCCCAAAAATATTTTGAAGGAACGGCAAGCCTGTCCAATGTCACCCACCGAAAATAGAGACGTGGGGCACATCGGCATCCTGTACGATGATGAGACCTGTGCCCGCGTGTGGAAACAGCTCTATCCCCGGGACACGCTTTTTGATCTGTGGGAAGTCAGAGAGATCTTTGCCCGGAGTTTCAAACGAAAAAATTGTTTTGTTGTCCATTACACCGGAAAAAAAGAGGCTCACAACCACAAGGGAAACAGCACTGCCCCTGATGTCCATGACATTGACGGACTGCTTCCCCTCTCCTGGATTGAGGAGCGTCACTGCTTTGGCTTCTTTCCCGGAGAGACGTGGAAGGGACGAACCTGGATGGAGCAGAATAAAATCATTGCCCCGGACAGTGAGGTGATGGCCCAACTGCTCCATGGAATTCCAGGCCCTGCGGAGTTGCGCTACCTGTGCCCAGACAACACAGCAAACAAGGAGAAGAGAAGTGACGGCAATGAGATGCCGGCCCCAACATCGCTTCCATGGGATGTGGAGACCGATGAAATCGGATATCTTTTTCATCCGGAAATCCATGGCAGAAACGGATCACAATACCCCGGCTACCTGGGCACATTTGCCGGGAAATCCAGGAAAAAAATCCTGGCAGAGATTCGTACCATTGAAAAACAGGGGATCCGCTTTCGGTACAATGCCATGGAGGATGTGGAGACACTGTTTAAGCTCAACCATGACAATTTCGGTGAGAACGGATATTTCCATGATTCAAGGTTTCTCAACGCCTTCACTGAACTTGCGCAGATGCTCCACCGGGAAAAAATGCTGCGGGTGGTGACGGTACTGGTGAACAATGAGGTGGCTGCCGTGGATATGGCAGCGGTGTGGAACCACACCTGCACATTTCTGGCCGGCGGCACCTCCAAGGCCTTTCCCGGCATTGCCAAACTGATCAATCTTCACCACATCCAGTGGGCCTGTTCCCATGCAGACAGAATGGGAGAGATGCCCCTGGAAGAGATCCATACCCTGGACTTTTTGTGTGGCGATTTCGGATGGAAAGAGCGATTTCATCTCTCTCACCGTCCATTGTTTAAAAGAACCATACCGGAAAAAGGATGCGAATATGCATCTCCGTCATAAAACCGCTGTGGTGGGAACCACATCGGACTATATTGATCTTCTGCGTAAAAAACGGCCGGGAGACCTGCTGTTCATCACCGCCCCTTCCATTCGGAAAAAGGCCAGGGAAAAGGCCCCCCCTTGCGAAGAAGAGGTGCTGTGCGACCTCTCCTCCCCTGAAGAGGTGATTCAACAGGTTCAAGCACACCTGAGGGAACACCACCTCATGCTCAACGGGATCACCTGTTTTGACTGTGAATCCATGGCCCTTGCCGCCCGCATGGCCCAGGCACTGGATCTCTCTTACCACTCCCCGGAGACCATCCGGGCCTGCCGGGACAAGTCCATCACCCGTCGGTTGTGGCTCCGGCACGGGGTTGAGACCCCCCAGGCTCAGCGGGTTGCTTCCGCTGCAGAGGCCCTGGCGTTTTTCACCGAAATGGCCACTCCCTGTGTCCTCAAACCCGTGGACGGCAGCGGCAGTGAGCGCGTATATCGTTGTGACACCCGGACATCCTGTGAAACGGCATACCACACCATCCGCAACCGCCAGGATTCCCCGGATCTCATCATCGAGACCTTTGTGGAGGGCAATGAATACAGCTGTGACTTCATCATTGACCGTCTGGGGGTACATCCCATCCGGTTCACCCGTAAAATCCACGCCCCCATACCTGTTTTCGGCACCATCATGGCCTATGAGTTGGTGGATTTTCCCCGGGGCAATGTCTCACCGAAAAACTTTGAAGCGCTGCTCATGAAAGCGGCCCGGGCCCTGGGTATTGAAAGGGGAATCTGCATGCTGGACTTCATTGTCACGGAAACCGGTGCATCCCTCCTGGAAATGACGCCACGCCCCGGTGGAGACTGCCTGCCCTGGCTCATTGAAAAGGGGATGAACCTTGACATTCTATCCCTCAATATCACCCTCAGTGCAGAACCGGAATTTCAATTCCAGCCGTCCCGACGGTTCTCCCCTCTGGTGGGGCTTAGAATCCACGCCCACCGGGCCGGCATTCTGAAAGACATTGACACCTCCCGCCTCATGGCAGACAGCCGGGTCCGGGAGGTGTACATCAAACATAAACCCGGGCATGTGATACACCTGCCGCCGGAGGACTATGACTCATGGAACCTGGGGCACATCCTGTTCAAGCCCTCAACGCTCATCTCCTGTGAAAAACAGAGCCTTCATCTTTTATCGCTTTTGACCGTCAATATCGCCCATGGCACCAGCCATCCGGCACCATCCGGACAACAACAAAGATAAAACAACCATGCAGATTGAAGAGATCGTCACAACATCCTGCCATACCCCTCCGTCCCACGGGAGTGAGACATCCCACGGGAATGAGATCCTTTCCTTTGTGGAAGCCTATTTTAACAAAGGCCGACAGTTCATCCACACCATGGGCAGGCATCTGACCCCCTGTTATCTGTTTGAACCGGGGGTCATCACCGCCAGGGCGGAAAAGTTCAAACGGGCCTTTCAGCACCATCTGCCGGACACGGGATTCTATTATGCCATGAAAAGCAACAACTTCCCCGATGTCTCCCGGACGGTCCTGAAAAGTGGCTTTGGACTGGATGTCTCCAGTGGAGAAGAGCTCTCCCTGGCCCTGGATCTCGGTGCCAGGGATATTGTGTTCAGCGGTCCTGGAAAAACGGAAAACGAGCTGGATCTGGCAGTGGCAAACCCCCGGAAGGTGGTGGTTCTCATGGACAGCTTCTCCGAACTTAACCGCCTTGAAGAAAGGGCGGCCCGTCAGAACACCACCATCCGAACCGGGGTGCGCCTCACCACGGAACCCAATGGATTATGGAAAAAATTCGGCATTCTGTTGGAACAGTTGGACGCATTTATCCAGGCATCAAAAGCCTGTCACCACATCCACTTCCAGGGACTACAATTTCACTCCAGCTGGAACATGGGGCCGGAGAGACAGGTGGCTTTCATCGAAAAACTGGGGCAGACCCTTACGACACTTTCGGATGGGGATCTTCATCTGATCCGCTTCATTGATATTGGAGGGGGTTACTGGCCGGAACAGGGAGAATGGGTACTGGCGCAGGAGGGCGATGCAGGCCGTACCAATGGGACAGTGATGGAGATCAACCCATCCACCCCCATTGACATCTTTGCCAACGAGATCAGCCAGGCCCTGTGTGCGCATATCCATAACCGGCTGGCCTGCCGAATCTGTTTTGAACCGGGCCGCTGGATCTGCAATGATGCCATGCACATCATCCTCAAGGTGGTGGACAAAAAATATGACCATCTGGTGATCACTGATGCCGGTACCAATGCCGTGGGGTGGGAACGATTTGAGACCGACTATTTCCCGGTGCTCAATCTCAGCCGGCCGGCCATGACGGAACAGGAGTGCATGATTTTAGGCTCCCTTTGCACCCCCCATGATGTATGGGGATACCGTTACTGGGGAAAGGAGATCAAAGAGGGGGACCTGCTCATGATTCCCACCCAGGGGGCCTACACCTACAGCCTGAGGCAGGAGTTCATCAAGGGTGTTCCGCCGGTGCTCTCTTTTCCCTGAACGGCCATGAGAAATGCAAAAAAAAACGTGGTCAGGCCCCAGATGAGAAAGGCTGCCGTTCCGCTGATGAAACCTGACAGGGTATTGCTATGAGCTGAGGTGTTCACTTTTATTCTTCTCCGCGTTCAGATGATTGACGAACCTATGGCATCTCCTATATCATGCTATTTAACGGCAACACAATATTAACCTTATATATAGAGGGTCTCCCCATAACACCCACTTCCTATGGACACCGCCCTGCCCCGCCCCGGCCACCAAAGCGGCTGCGGTTCTGGTGAAGACCGCAAAAGGAAATACCATGTCCCGGAAGCGCCTGATCATATCCGCAGCTCTTTTCATCATGGGCTGCACCCTCTCTGCGGTGGCAATAAAGACCCGCATGGATATGAAACCCCTGCCCCATTCACTGTGCCGTATCACGGGCATGATCAAAAAGCCCCGGCTCCTGGACCGCCACGGCACTGTGTTGACCACCACCTATACCAGCACCTGGAACGTCCACGACCAGAAGGCTCTGTATGAAGTCCCCGATTTTTTACAACAGGCCTTCCTTTTTTCCGAAGACAGACGGTTCCATCATCATGGGGGAGTTGACTGGCAGGCCCGTTTCCATGCCCTGTACCAGAACATCCGGGCAGGCCGTACCGTCCGGGGCGCCAGCACCATCACCGAACAGGTAATACGTCTGATCCATCCCAGACCCAGGACCCTGTGGTCCCGATGGATTGAGGGCTTTGAGGCGCAACAGCTGGAAAAGAACAACAGCAAATCGGACATTCTGTGGTTTTATCTCAACCAGGTACCCTATGCCTCCCACCGCAGGGGCATTACCCAGGCTGCCCGGTTCTATTTTGACCGGGATGTGGAAACCCTGAACATCAAGGAGAATCTGGCTCTGGCCGTTCTGGTGCGGGCACCGGATTATTATGATCTCCACCGCCACCCCGGACGTATCCAGGCCCCCCTTTCAGACATTGCCATAAACATGGAGAAACAGGGATACCTCACGGCAACACAGCAGCAGGCAGTAAATGACCATCCTTTTCAACTTAAACGCCCGGCATTGTCCGTCCATGCACCACATTTTGTCCGATTTGTCCTGAACCATTCCGGTCCGTTCAGTGGGACAGCTCCGGAAAATATTCATACCACCCTGGACGGTACGCTACAGCAACGGGTTCAAACCCTTTTGGACACATCCCTGGCATCTCACCGAAACAGAGGCGTTGAAAACGGAGCCGCCCTGGTGGTGGATCATGGTACCGGAGAAATTCTGGCCTGGGCGGTGGGGTCAGACACGGCAGATTCAGGCCCGGCGTACCGTTCAGCCCCACCCCATTCCCATAAAGACGGCCCGGGTTCAACACTGACTCCCCACCCGATGAAACGGCAAGAGACGTCAACGTCAGGCCATGGACACGCCATCAATGCCGTCACCGCCCTGCGCCAGCCCGGATCGGCCATGAAACCCTTTGTCTATGCCATGGCCCTGGAAGGGGGATGGACCCCGGCCACCCTGATCCGGGACGATCCCCTGGCCGAAAGAGTGGGAATGGGAATGCATACCTACCATAATTACAGCGGGCAGCACTATGGGGCAGTGACACTGCGAAATGCTCTTGGCAATTCATTGAACATCCCTGCGGTGCGCACCATCCGGTTTGTGGGGGTTAAAGCCTATCTTGCCCGCCTCCGTGAACTGGGCTTCACCACCCTGAATCAGCATCCTGATTTTTATGGAGACGGCCTGGCCCTTGGCAATGGAGAGGTCTCCTTATATGAGCTGGTCCAGGCCTACACGGTACTGGCCAACCAGGGACGGTTGATTCCCCTGCGCACGGTTTCAGGGTCCCCCATGCAGCACACCCGACAGATCTTTTCAAAGGAAGTCACCTCCCTCATGGGGCACATACTGTCCGATGCCGGTGCCAGAACATTGGAGTTCGGCAGGGGAGGTCTTTTGAACTTTCCCGTTCAAACCGCCGTCAAAACCGGCACCTCCAGTGATTACAGAGATGCCTGGGCCATGGGATATAATTGCAATTTCACGGTGGGGGTGTGGATGGGAAACCTTGACGGCCGTCCCACCAGGGGAATGACAGGTTCCCGGGGCCCCGCCTTTGTGCTGAGAAGCATTTTTGCCAGGCTCAACCGAATGAAACCAACCCGGCCGCTGTACATGAGTCCCCGGCTTGTCCGGCGGGAAATTTTCGTTCAGTCCATGCCCACGTCAGCTCGTGTATCCATCCCGGATTCCGCCGCCATTTTACCGGTGATGGCCTCTGGCCGCAACAGGCCTGTGAAAACGGAATGGTTCCTCCCCGACACGGACAAGACCCCACCGCACACCATGACACACACCATGGCGGACAACATGCAGCGCCAAGCATCATCTGACAAGGATCATGCAGAACCGTTCGGGTTCGTTCAACCGGTGAACGGCATGCGTCTGGCCATGGACCCTCGTATCCCCGACGACCATGAGGTAATGGCATGCCAGGTGGCCGGGGTGGCCCCAGGAGAGCGTCTCACCTGGTATCTGGATGGCCAGCCACTTACAGTCACCGGGCCAAAATTTAACTGGCAGATTCACCCAGGCAGCCACCTTCTTGAAGTGTCAATGACCCGCCCGGAAAGACCCGGCGTATCACCGGGAAATAATGGCGTATTAAAGGACAGCGTTCGATTTCTGGTAAAGGGTTCGATCACACCGTTTTCCAGCGATTAAGATGGGGGAATGACGAATCCTGCATGGTGTTGTATGACTTTCAGGATACCCGCTGGTTTCCCAACAATTAAGATGGGGGAATGGCTGACAATACTTGCAAATTACAATTGTTGATAAGCAACTGCCCATCCATGAAGAGAGCGGCAACGCGACTACCAACGACACGATGATCTTCCAATGGGTCTCCGTCTATAATGACCAGGTCGGCGATTTTTCCGGTTTCAATGGATCCGAAATCCTCTTCAAGCCCCAAACATGCTGCTCCGTTTATGGTAGCCATTCTTACGGCATCCACACCACCGAAAATATCCTTGCCGGAAGCGTGGTTCAAGAAAAGATGCAATAAATCAATTTCGTGTTGTATCATGGCCAATGTACAGGGAGGAATACCACCGTCGTTTGCAGTGGTCATACGAACCCCATTCTTAAATAACATCCTGAGATTCCTGGCCCCGATGGTGCAGAATACTGCAAAATTCCTGAACAAAGGCCTCATGGACAACAGGCCAAAAACCTTCATCTTTCCATTGGTTGCTTTTCGGTGATAATCCCTTGCTCCCGCTCTAAATTCCGGAATCCAGTACGCTTCCACAATCCCATCATGAACCTTGTTTCTAAACTCTGTCAATAACGTCAGGTAGAAATCATCAAATGTCGGTTCGCCTTTTATTTTATAGCTTACATCGTAGGGGACAGTCATTGTCGGCTCAAGAATACAGTCCCGGTTTAAAAATAAGGCTATATCATCCTCGGTAAGAAGTTCATCTCCCGCAATGTGGGCCAATGACGAAACACCGGCTTCCAAAGCCCGTCTGAACGAAGCAACTGAAACATGATGGATGGTGGATTTTAAATTCCGTTTTCTTGACTGATCGGCAATGGCCGTCAACTGTTCCAAAGTCATGATGGTTGCATCGGGCTTAAAATTTATCATATTCTCTTTTTGTTCACCGATTTTGATCACATCGGCCCCGCGTTCATCAATGGCCCTGTTCACAGCGTCCCGAACCTGTTGTTCGGTGGCGTTTACGTCAAATTCAACCGTCCCGCTGTACCCAAGTCCGTAGTCTACGGAAGGCATGCCCATTTTGGACCTTGCCCACCCCATGATAACACCATGTTTTTCCGCCAGATACCCCCCGGAAGGCCCCACAGCAACGGCTTGCATGATACGCGGGCCTGCCAATTCATTGTTTTGAATTCTCTCCCGAAGGGATCTGACTTTCCGCAGGTCCGCAGCCCAGGCATCCCGAATGTTTGTAATTCCGTGAGCCAGGCATTCAGTCATATTCTTACGGATCTGTTCCTCCGCATGGGTATTAAAACATTTGATATCTTTGATATCCGGAAGAATTGAAGGCGATGCCATGGTTGTGTGGCAATGGGTATTAAACAGTGCCGGCATAACGGTTTTCCCCTTGAGATCGATAACAAAATCAGCCTTTATATCTGTCGCTTGCCCTTCAATACCAGGCATAGCTTCAATTCTTTTTCCTTTGATGATCAGTTTTATGTTTTCATCAAAATAATTTCCGTTGATGACATCTACAAATCTTCCGTTTTTCAATTCAACGTAAGCGCTCTCTTTTGGTTCATAATCACTAACAAATTTAACATCCGAGAGTAGTTTCGATTTCAGATTCACATTTCACTCCTGGGAGATTTGAAAAAAATAACACCAGTTTCAGCTGCGTTTCCCAGAGTGAGGAACGAGCAGCAGGTAACGTCAGCTGTAAACAATCGTTATTGCGTAATTTCAGTATGCTATATGAAGCTTGACAAATAAGAAAATAAAACTTAAATTAGCTCTATAAATAGCACTTTTAATAACAATACTTACAATACTAATAAAGGCATTAGAATGAGTATTACAGCAAACGAACTGAAAACTAAAGGTGTTTCGGTCATCAAGAGTCATCTCGGAGATAATGATGAATTAATCATTACCGTTCGTGGGAAAGAGAGCTATGTTGTAATGGATATGGAACATTATAATTACCTCCGAGAATGCGAACTTGAAGCTGCTTTACTTCAGGCTAAGGCGGACGTTGAATCTGGAGATTATGTAGTCGAAAGTGTAAATGATCATATAAATAGGATTTTAAATGATGTTTAGAATCATTTACACGCAGAGTTACAATAAACGAGCAAGCAAATTTATAAAGAAGCACCCTAACTTGCTTGGACAATATGAAAAAACACTAAAACTACTTGAACTAAATCCCAATCATCCTTCCCTCAGAATCCATGAATTGAAAGGAAAACTGAAAGGATTACATTCAGTATCAATCAATATTTCCTACCGCATTACCCTCGAATTATTAATTTCAGATAAAGACATCATTTTGATTGATGTCGGTCCTCATGACCGTGTTTACTAAGTTCATGACCGTGTTTACTGAGCGTGAAGACTGATAATAACAGTAGATCAATATGCTAAAAAGTACGGTTCAAGCCGATCTGGCCTTTTGTCTCAAGCTGTCACCCAATATATGGCATCACATCCATAAAAATTGATAACTATGGGGATAGGATTCCCCATCTCTGAAGCCCCCTTCAACACCCGGAGACCAGGCCGTTGATGATCTGTTCAATGAGATAGAGGCACCCTTGGGGCCCCATGTATGTTTTGGGAATCACATGTTGATAAGTGCCCGCCGGCAGGGAAATTTCAATGCCGGTAAATGGCCGGCCCGCCAGTCTGTACCGTGCGATGACAGCCCCGTTTCCAAAGACCACATCCGGTGGTGCCCCCTGCCCCACCTCCGCCTGCCAGGCCTCGTCACAATGAATTTTATGAAGAAAGATTTTAATCTTATCAAGGAGTGCGGGTACCCCTGCATTTACACGGACAGACACCGGCACCATGCCAAGATAATCATAGAGCCATGTCACCAGGGGCAATGCCAGGGAGGCATCCGCATCTATGGCAAAGGTGGCCCCCTTGGGCAGCCCTGTCAGCGCATTGAACCGGTTCAACGCGCCATGGCTTTTTTGCCGGGCGCATTTAATCCGCCCAAGGGCCGGTGCCGGGTCCACATTGAGCAGTTCACACACTCCGGTGATCCATGATTCCGTGGCCTCAAATCCCACGGGTGCACCGCCGGGCGGCACAAAACTATCCATGTTAAACCGTTCTGCCATGAAGGGTACCAGTGCATCTGCATACTCGGCATGAACCACCACATTCAACTGGGCTTTGGCGATATTTTCAAAATCGGACAGGGTGCATCCCGCACAGATCGTGGTGTTCACCGTAATGCCGCAGGCGCTTAAAAGGGCAGTAAGTTCGACAACATTTCCCTGCCAGTGATGGTGGAAAATGGAAATTCCCATCAAATTGACGCACTTTTTTCTCTTTTCCGGCTGCCGGACAGAGATCCCGGACAGAACCGCCATGACAGCAGACTGAAACCCCGAAAACAACGGCTGGGAAAACCCGGTATTTTCCATGGCAATACAGGGCACCGGCAAATCGGCGTTATTGATAAACCGAAGCAGATCATCACCGATAAGGGCCGCTCCAGGCGAATTGATCACCGCAATAAGGCCATGCCCTTTCCGGGCCACCACCGGCAGAATTTTCTCCAGCTTGTCCGTGGCGCCGAACACGTAATCATAATCATCCAGATAGGTCACCGGCACCCGGGGCTGTCCAAAATAGAACTCTTCGGAATAGTAGAGGGGATCAAGAAGATCTGCCCGGGGCATCTGGTTTTCAGACACAGCGCCATGGTAAAATTTACATCCCGTGGGACCGTTGAGCAGTACGGCCGCATCCCGGATGCCTTCAATGGCGATGATCGCTCCTGTGAAGCTGTCCGGCATTATTTCGTAATAATCACCTGCCATCCTGTTTCCATCCTTCGGTGACCGGTGCCTTGAGCAAGGCTGCCCAGCGGTGGGCAAAGGCCAGTCCCCCATAAAACCCCACATCCGGACACATGGGAATGATATCCACATGCAGAGGAAAGGGCAGATTCTTTGGTGTATAATTGCCCAGCAGCAGATCCGGCGTTAACCGCTCTATATCCCCATCTCTCTTGGCAGGATCGTAATTTGTCTCCACCTCAAAACGGCCCGGATACAGGGTGGTAAAGAGATTATCCTGGGAATAGTTCAGGATACACACCTTGACCACCTTCATGCCCAGATCAAAGGCCGCCTCCACAATCCAGTCCACATTGTGAACATAGGTGATGATCATCAGTTTGCGGCCGCCAAGTGCAGGTTCATATGCGGCAATCATCTCTTTGTAATGCTGCCGATGTTCGTCAATGAGTTTTTCTGCAAGCATCTGTTTGTCAAAGAAAGCAGCCACCTCCCGAACCCAGGCAACGCTCTTTGTGAACCCCACGGGAAAAGGCAGCTCCGCCGTGGGAGCGCCCAGCCGATCATGAATGAAATCCGCCATGACCCGACCGAAATAATCGGTGTAAGCCGGCAGATTCAAAGGCGCCTTTAAAAAATTCCTCAACTGCGCCACAGAGGTATTTCTCACAAACCGGCAATTGACATCAATGCCCAGCTCACCAAGAATGGCCGCAATGGTGTTGAAATTGCTCTCGGCATTAAAGGCGATATTCTTTTCCGCCAGAATATTCACACAATGGGTATCGGGTGTCACGTTTTTGTCCATCAAGGTCCCGGCCCCCTCCATACAGGCATTGAGCACCCCCTGCATGTAATCGCCCCGGAGGTTCCCATCCGAAGTGATGGGAATCACGGCCACGTCCGGATAGCGAGAGCGAATCTCCTTTACGGCGGCAATGGGGTCGTCCCCGATAACCCCGGACGGACAGGTGGTCACCAGAAACACCGCCTGGGGCTTTTTTGCCATGGCCCGTTCAAGGATCTGCACCAGGTTCTCTTTGCCACCGTAGATGACCACGGATTCATCCATGTCCGAAGAGATCACCGCCGGTGCCACCTGGTTTTCAAGCAGAATTTTCTTCCGGGTGAACAGCCTGAAACCGGCAGACAAAATGGCCTGGCAGGCAATGTTGGTGCAACTTTTGGGTCCGTGGGCCACGGTGATGCTGTCTTTGATCTGTGTGGTGGTGGCCAATGCTCCTGAAAAGGCGCAGCCGTGCAACGGTTCTCGGGACAGCATGCTTTTGGACAAAAAAACCGGAGAGCTGCCGCCGCCTGGAATGGATGGTTTCCGGGATAAATCCTTGTCAATGCTCCCGGACTCACCCGGGTGGGCATGGACCTCCTCGCCAACGGCCCCAATATCCCCGACCCGACGTCCATCTGCGTGAAGCTCGTCTCTCTGGTGTGGTTTATCCTGAAAAACCAACCTTTCAAGAAGATCTTCATCAAGAAACCGGGCAGGATAAAACCGATGATTTTCCAGAACATCCCGGGCAAGTTCATGAAAAACCCGGGCTTCGGCAGAGTCAGGAAAGGCTTCCACCACCGTTTTTTCCACCATTTCAGCCCTTCTGAATATCTCGCTTCGGGGCACCACCTGTTTTATGGGCAGATGAACATTCCGGGCAAATTCCGCCACCGGATGCCGGTCTTCATCCCTTCCCCGGCTGTTCAAAATCAATCCGGCCAGACGATGGCCCCCTTCGTCAAAATTCTTCACCCCTTTGAGGATATTGTTGGCCGCATAGATGGACATGAACTCCTCAGAGGTCACCACATAGACCCTGTCAGCAAATCCCCTTCTCAGGGGAACGGCAAATCCGCCGCACACCACATCCCCCAGCACATCGTACAACACCACATCAAAGGCATCCATATCAAGCCCAAGGCGCTCAAACATGGCAAAGGTACTCAATATCCCCCGCCCGGCGCACCCCACACCGGGTTCCGGTCCCCCGGCCTCGGCGCAGACAATGCCTTCATATCCCACATGGAGCACCCGGTCCAGGCGTTGCAACGCCACAGGAATGGTTTTCATATAATCCAGGGCCGTGACAATGCGTTTCCCCCCCAGCAGCAGCCGGGTGGAGTCGTGCTTGGGATCGCATCCGATCTGCAGCACCTTTTTTCCGCCCTGGGCAAGTGCCGCCGAAAGATTGGCGGAAATGGTGGATTTTCCGATGCCACCCTTTCCATAAATGGCTATTTTCATGGGTATCCTTGATAACTCATGGAGCCTGATCTCTCATTTTGCCTCAGTCCCCCGTTTTCCCCGCCATTTATCGGGATAATTTTTCAAAATACCTTATTTCGGCATCCGGAAAAATGCCAGGGTGTACAATGGCGGCGATATCCTTAAACACTTCATCGGGCTTATCAACCGACTGCCACAGCCAAGGCTGATAACACCACACATTTTTATTTTTCACGCTTTTGAAATTTTTAAACATGTCGTTAAGTCTAACCAAATCTTCAATGCGTTTAATACCGGAGGCTTTGGTTGAAGAGAGGACAAAAACATCCGCACCCATACCCTTTTGATAAAATAGTTCCAGATCAAACGGGATATATCCGCCTCGGGCATTTTTCAACTCTTTTTGCAGGGCATATTCTCCGCCACTGTCTTTAATGGCATTGGCAATAAAAGAGGCGCCCCCCGGAACAGATGCCCTGTGCCGGACCACGGTTCCCCACAGCACTCCTGGCACGGACGTGGCCTTTTGGGCGATGCTCTCTTTTAACGCATTATACCGATTCGCCCTTTCATCAAATATTCTTTTCACCTGATCGCTTTCGTTATAAAACGCACCAAGCATCTTTACCCATTCAAACTGGCCCAAAAGGGAATCTTCCTTATGGGTGCAAACGGATGCGGTGAGAATGCCCCGGTCTTTTAAAAGCACCGTCCATTTCACCGGATAGTCGGTATTGTTAAAAACAATGTCCGGTCTTATGGCCATCACCCGTTCATAGTCAATATAGTCATGGGACCCATCACCTATCAAAGAGATTGTCCCGTTTTCCATCCTCTTTTTAATCTCTTTTATATGCCAGGCTTTTTGGGGAAGTTTGACACCCACCAAGCTGTCAATTTCGCCAATTGCCTTGATTAACGACACGGCTGTTGCCGAAGTGGACACCACTTTTTTAACCGGTGCGTGAATGATATTATCATTAGATGACGATTCATCCGACTCTGCCTTGCGGCACAAAATCGTAAACGGCTGATTCATGGCATCTGTCAGGACAATTTTACGGCTGTTTTGTTCGATAATATTAAAACCACGGGCATACCTCACAACGCTATTTGTTTTATCATCGCCGGATGGGCCGCAATTATTCAGACATAAGGTGATCAATAAAAGAACGATACATTTGCCGACTTTCAAAAGCATGGCTCTCCTGCAATACCTCTCACCCCTTTTTTCCGACATCTATTCCCCCGGTTCGGTCAACGCTTCAATGTCACCCTCAATATCGAGGTACTCCAGTTTAAGCTCCTCTTCGAGTTCTTTGCCCTCCTGCCACATGCCCCGGGAAACAGCCTCCAGAAGTTTGGCCAGAATATTTTCAAGGGCATGGGGATTGACGGATTTCATCCACTCCTGCATTTTTTTATCCAACGCCACTTTCCGGGCAAATTGGGTATACAGATGATCATCTATCACGTCGGCGGTGGCATCCCACCCAAAAATGATGTCCATGGCCTTGGAGATATCCCCGGCGCCTTTATATCCATGCCTTTTCAGCCCTTCAAGCCACACCGGATTAAGAAGGCGTGCCCTGAAAATATGCCTTGCCTCCTCATTGGTGGTGCGGACCACCACCTGCTCAGGATCGGAGGAATCCCCGGTAACCGAAAAGGGTCGTTTTCCCTGAACCGCATGCACCGCTGTGATGAGCCCGCCATGGTAGGCGTAAAAATCCGTGCAGGACATCATATCCTTTTCCCTTGTGTCCTCATTTTTTACGGTGACCGACATGCGGGAAAGATTTTTTCTGAACTCTGTTTCCGCCGGGGTGCCAAAGGTGTTCTTCCCATAGGCATAGGATGACCATTGAATAAACATATTGCCTAAATCATCGGTGGTCTCCCAGGTTTTACCTTCCACCATTTTGGACACACCGGTGCCATAACTGCCCGGCGGGGCACCAAATATCCGGAAGGTCGCCTTTCGAAAAGCATCCTTTCCATCCAATCCCTCTTCTTCATATGATTTGACATCCTTAAACACATGATGCCGGATAAAATTAGATTCGTCGGGCTCATTTATCATTGCCGTCATCTGAACGGCATCATCAATCAAATCCATCAAAAGGGGAAAGGCATCCCGGAAAATACCGGAAACCCTTGGGCTGACATCAATGCGTGGACGGCCCAATTGTTCCATGGGGATGATTTCGATTCCCCGAACGTTCCCGGACCCCTTCTGCCACACCGGTTTTACCCCCATCAGATAGAGAATCTGGGAGACGTCATCCCCCTTTGACCTCATGGTGGGGCTTGCCCATAATACCATACCGACTTTTTCCGGATAGCTGCCGTGTTCCTTTTGATAGCGGTCAATCAAAGCGTCTGCCATCCGCTTTCCCACCTCCCAGGCGGCGGGGGTAGGTATTTTCTGGGGATCCACTGAAAAAAAATTGCGGCCTGTGGGCAGAATATCCGCCTGCCCCCGTGTGGGAGCACCGGACGGCCCCTCAGGAACAAACCTGCCGCCAAGTCCGTCCAGCACTGCCTGGATTTCGTTTGTTGTCTGTTGAAGTCTGGGCAGAAGGTCCTGAGCAACATAGGTCAGGACTTGAGTGATATCGGCATGGGATGTTCCCAGGTGTTTCATCTGAATCGCTGTGATGGCCGTCAAAGACATGTCCGACATTATAAGATCACTCAGCAGGGTTTCACAGAGATCCTGGGCCTGTTTTTGGAATTTTGACAAAAATTCCCCTTGCACCTGCCTGTCCATTACCGCCATGACCGACTTTCTAAGGGAGGGAACAGACCCATTGGCAAGCCGGGTCAACTGGGCCAATGTGGAGACCAGACGTCCCTCCTCAGGGGCCCGGCCCATGATATGCAACCCATCGGCAATGGCCGTATCCCGGATCTCTTCCAGAAAATGATGGAGCTGTTCAAGAAAAGAGGCACCCTCCGACAAGGCCTGCTCACCGTTTAGGTTCAACTCGTCAAGAATCCCCTGGGCCCCGGCTTCTTTTACCATCATCTCCAACAGCATGGGCAACTTTGACGGATCCTGAATCTTTGCATCCCGATAGTCGTCCATCAGGTTATCAAGTTCAGCCAGTTCATCATAAAGGCCCGCCGTTGTCTGGGCCGGGGGGAGATGGTCAATGATACAGGCGGCTGATCTTCGTTTGGCCTGGGTGCCCTCACCGGGATCATTGATGATATAGGGATAGAGGTTTGGCAGATCCCCAATGGCAAGATCGGGGTAACAATGACGGCTCAACCCCACCGATTTTCCCGGCAGCCACTCCAGGGATCCGTGCTTACCCACATGGATCACGGCATGGGCGCCGAATGTCTCGGATATCCATCGGTACTGGGCCAGATAATGATGGGGCGGGGAGAGGTGCATGTCATGATAAAGCTTGTCGATCTGTTCAAAGTATCCCCTGGGCGGCTGAACCGTTATGCAGACGTTCCCATTGATAATCCCGGGAAAGAGCAACTGATCCTCATGGACAAAAAGATCACCCGGCATGGCCTGCCAGTCCTGTGTCATTTTTTCCCGCACCTTTTCGGGAAGCTCCCTGTGCCACGGCATATACTCGTCTCTGCCGGCCTTGGCTTCGGTCCTTTTTGCCATCTGTTCCGGCAAAAGCCATCGTCTGTCACAGGTCATGCCGTCCAGAATCAACCGGGTCAGTTCACTGCTCTCTTTGTAAAGGGTATCGATGTGATAGCCTTGCCCATCCATGGCCTTTAACATTTCACAGACGCTGGCAAAGCTGTCAAGGCCGCTGGCACACCCGATACGATCGTTCCTGGGAGGATAGTGATGAAAAATAATGGCCACTCTCTTTTCCCTATTGGGTGTTCTTTTCAAGACGGCCCAATTCAGCGCAAGCCGGACCAGCCGGCCGACCCGTTCCGGGATGGGCAGGTATCTGTTCACAGCAGCCCCGGTTATAGGATCGGTGGCCACCCACTGTTTCGCCGCAAAGGGGACACCGATGAGAACCCCGTCCAGCTCCGGCTGGGCCACGCTAATGGTGATATCCACCGTGCTCAACCCTTGATCGCTCTTTTCCCACGCTTCAATGCTTTGGGCCGTGGACATGGCCTGGATGACCGGGACATTCAATTTTTTTAACAGATCTTTGTAATCAGGGGATGCGGTTTTCAGACTGAACATCACCGGACTGATCAGCACATCGATCCGGGGGAAGCCATTATTGTCCATGAAAAATGTATCCACCACATAGTCCGCCCCATTGTTGCCCGTAAGCTTGTCTTTAAACCGGGTATGGAATACACAGACCACATGGGCCCCCTGACGTTCCACCTCCCGGACAAGGGCATCGATATGGTCTTTATTGTTACTGGTCCAGAAATTCTGATAAAACCAGATCCCCACCACAGGTTTTTGGGGATCAAAATTACGGTACCAGGATTCTGCATCGGCAATATACCCATGATCCGGGTGATACAGTCCTTCATTGGGCTGGCGGGCCGGCGGTGGAACCGGGTCATGGAGATCATGGATGATATTGTTCAGATATCCCAGCAAATGACAAAGATTGGCCACCCCGCCAAACCGGTAGTACTCGCTCAGGGTTTTCCAGTGACCGGGGACCAGTCCGTCCGAAAGGTCCTGGACCAGCTCCAGGGACTCCGGATTACTGCCTGTGGGCTGGATATGAAAATAGGGGCGGTGGTTTGTTCTCTTTCGCTTCTCTTCCAACGCATCCATCAGGGCATCCCAGGCCGGGCAGGATTGTTTCCCGGCCATGAGCGTTATCACAACGGCATCTGCATTCAGGGCCGCTTTGACAAACCCGGCCTGCCTGTCCGGATCTCCCTCCAGCTGGGTCCGGGTGCGGGCATAAATCGACAACGGTTTCCCCTGTTCCCTAAACAACCGGCAGGCTTCACTTAAATTGGGAACTTCATTGGATGTCACACTAAAGTATACAAGTTTCATCAGATACCTATTTTTTTTACAGATTGTTTTACAGATTGATCGATCAGTGCGCTGTTAAATTCCGGATGTTATCATACTTTCAACCATTGGTCACACTTGATGGACCAAATCCGGCTTGTGATCCAGTCCCAAATTCCCAACCCGGGCATTGAATGTGGTTCTTCTGCTCTTTATGGGGATCAGGTAGGGACAGTCATTATAGGTGTCTTTGCCAATCCCCACCGTGATCTGGAAAATATGTTCAAGCGACCCCTTTTGAATGATCTTGTCGGGATCACCCTGCATGGCGATTTTACCCTCTTCAAGAACCACAATTCGATCGGCAAACCGTGCTGCCTGATTCAGGTCATGAAGCACGATCAGGGTGGTGATATTCAATTTTTTGTTCAACGATTTGATTAACTCCAGCACTTCGAACTGAAAGCTGATGTCCAGGTAGGTGGTGGGTTCATCCAGAATCAGGATCTGCGGCTTCTGCACCAGGGCCAGCGCCACCCAGGCCCGCTGACGCTCCCCGCCGGAGAGGGCTGCCATGGGATGGTTTGCATATTGTGCCAGATGGGTGAGTTCCATGGCCCAGTCAATGATGTCCCAGTCTTCAGCCTGCATTTTCCCTGTCCAGCTCAAATGGGGAAAGCGGCCGTAACTGATCAGCTCCCGGACGGTATAATCATTGGGAACCGTGGGAAACTGGGGCAGAAAGGCAATTTTCTGTGCCAGTACCTTTGTGGAATAGGAAGAGAGCGGTTTTTCATTGATCAGAATCTCCCCCGTCCGGGGCTTTAAGTTGCCCACAATGGCTCTTAAGAGCGTTGACTTACCCGATCCGTTGGGGCCGATGATGACAGCCAGTTCCCCTTCACAAATGGTTAAACTGACCGATTTGATCACATCCTCTTTGTTTTTATAACCAAGCGAGACATTTTGTATTTTAAGCATAACCCCCTATCCTTTATTAAAATTGGATCGCAGCAGATAGAGAAAAAACGGTGCACCCAACACGGCCATGATAATGCCCACCGGCATCTCCACAGGATCCAGTGCCACCCGTGCCAGGGTATCACAGGCCATCAGCAGCCAGCTGCCTGTCAGCGCACAGGCCGGAAGCAGAAACCGATAATCCGATCCAATGACAAACCGGGTCATGTGGGGAACAATGAGCCCCACAAACCCCAGCAGACCTGCCACACTCACGGCACTGGCAGCCAGAAGCGCTGCCAGGGCAATAAAGATAAATCGGTTTTTCTCCACGTTCAGCCCCAATGTTCGGGCCATGTCATCCCCCAGCAGGAGGATATTCAACCGCTTGGCCAGCACAACGGCCAGCAGAAATCCCAGGACGGCATAGGGAAGAATAATGTAATAATGTTTCCAGGAGCGTGCAGAGAGCCCCCCCACCATAAACCCCAGAACGGAGTGTACCCTTTCAGGGAAAAAGATCATCAGCCCCGTGATCAAGGCCCCCAGAAAGGAGGAAACAGCCACACCGGCCAGGATCAGCCGGGTGGGCCGCAGCCCCTGCTGCCATGCCATGGCATACACCAGAACCGTTGTGGCAAGGGCACCCATAAATGCGGCAGGCGTGAGCAGATGAAAGGCGCTGGGCATCACAATCAAAATA
This sequence comes from uncultured Desulfobacterium sp., assembly GCA_963668575.2. Taxonomy (GTDB): domain Bacteria; phylum Desulfobacterota; class Desulfobacteria; order Desulfobacterales; family Desulfobacteraceae; genus Desulfocicer. The sequence continues at coordinate 6,013,523 of OY764894.2, forward strand.
AAGATACCGGCAAGCCCGGCACCTGCGGATATGCCGATGAGGTGGGGGGATGCCAGGGGATTTCTCATGATCCCCTGCAGAATACATCCCGACAGGGAGAGGCTCATACCCACAAGACCTGCCACAAGGGTTCGCGGCAGTCTGATATTATAAATGATCTGGTAATGGGGCCCGGTGGACTCAAAAAATATGGTATGGACCACCTGTAAAAAGGAGAGTTCCAGGGAGCCCAAGCTTAAACTGAGCATAAACGCACCGACACAAAGAAGCGCCAAAATCACCAGTATCAGGATGCGCTTCCTGTCCCGGCTGGAAAGAACACCATTCATTTCATTTTTCCATATAGGAGGTCAGCCAGGTATTGAAGGGCATCCGGAAAGCGGGCATTGGGTTTGTATAAAAAATACTCCTTGGGCAGGACAAAAAAACGGTTCTCCTTTATGGCCCTTAACCCTGCCCATGCCTGGTTGTCGGCAAACTCCGTTTCCAGTCGTTCCCGGCACTCATCCACCTCTCCCATGGTGTTGAGCAGGATAATATCCGGATCAAGACAGACGATGCGTTCCAGACTGAAGTGAATGCGGGTGCGATTTTTTGTGGCAAACCGGTCGGGAATGATATTTTCCGCGCCCAGCATGGAGAGCATGACACAGGTCTGGGACCCGCTGACTTCGCAGGAAATGGAATTGGCCGTGGAAAACGTCACCAGTACCCGGGGTGGTTTAAGCCCTTTTACCGAGTTCTGAATGGCCTTGACCTTTGCCCTCATCTCCTCCTGAATCTGCCTTACCTTCTCCTCGGTATGGTTGAGTTTTGAAAACAGGGTCAGCAGGCGGTTGTAATCATAAAAATTAACATAGTCGAAATAGGCATATTCAATTTTGTTCTCTTCCAGGAGCGGAATCAGCCGTCTGAAAGCGGGCAGATTGGATGCAATCACCAGATCCGGCTGCAGGGCAATGATCCTTTCGCTGTTGGGATTGTTGAATGTTCCCACCTCGGGAAGCCCCAATGCCTGTTCCGGCACATGCAGCTTGCCGGAACATCGGGCAATGGCCTGTCCGCCGGTCTCATACCATAGATTCAGCAGCGATGTCAGCAGCACCACCACCCGTTTGGGCCCCTTGGTCAGCCAGACGTTTCTCTTGTCCGGCAGGGCCCATAAAATTTTTTCAGGCGTTTCATCAATGATCCGGTGGCTGACGCTCTGTTCCGGCAGAACACCGATGATCCCGTCCACCGGTGATTTGCCGGCAAAGGCAGTTGAAAAGCCGCTCAACAGAACGGTCGGGATCAAACAGAACAGAACGGCTCTTCTTATACAACTATTCATAATTAACCTTTAAAACCGGTATGACACCCCAACGCCTACATAACGTCCATCCTGTGGGTAAAATCCTTCTCCGGTTGAAAAACTGTCATGTGCCTCTCCCTGTGCATTGACCACCCTGTCCCATTCTTTGTCAAACAGATTGCTGCAGGAGAGATAGTATTCAACACCTTTGAAGACCCATGTGATCTTGGTATCAACGAACTCGGCAGCAGGCATTTTCAGATTATTGTTATAATCCTCATACTGTTCTCCGAACCCGTGAAGATCTATGGACAGTGTCAATGATCCGTAGGCTGTATCCCGGAGCGGGAAAAAATCCACCCCGACACTGTATTCATATTCCGGCACATAATTCACTTTTTTCCCGGAAAGGTCTGCAACGGTAAGAGATGTGGCATCCGGTGTAGCGTAGGCTTTGGCCGTTCCCTCATCCCATTCGGCGTCAATGGTGGTAAAACTGATCCGGTAACCCAGCCAATCCAGAGGACGGCCGTCAATTTCCGCCTCAATTCCCTGGTGAACGCTTGATCCGGCATTCCGGTATCCTTTGAAGGTGGTGCCCTCATAATAGGAGACCACCTTCTCATCCACCTGGGTGTAGTAATAGATCAGACTGTAGTTAAACCCCTTATTGAGCTGATGTTTAAAACCGGTCTCAAGGGTGTCATACACTTCGGGCTTCAGATCCTGGGGTTGGGTGTAATCACTGGCATTTTCCATGTCCGACTTGTAATACCCCAGAGGCAGGTAAAAATTGGAATGGTTCCAGGAGATAAACAGGTTGGCCTTGTCAAGGATTCTGTACGACGGTGAAATATTCCAGTCAATGTCGTTGTCGCACTCAATTTTAACTGAGTCCGGTACTTGGTTGGAGATATCATATGTCATGCTGTTGTACCGTAATCCTGACTCAAGTCTGAATCGGTCATAGGAAAACTCATGATTTAAATTTACACCGAACAACTCTTTTTCAGCATCAATGTCGGCCTTACTCTCTGATGAAGCATTGTTGTCCTCAGTATCCCAGGGATACTTTCTGTCCTGTGTGAAATCACTGTGCTGGTAATCCAGGCCAAATGTCACTGTATTGGAAACCAGCCCTGAATCAAACCTGCGTCCCACACTGGCCATGACATCATATATTTTTTCTACGCGGTGATCCCGGTAGTTGTCATCCAGTTTTGAGGAGTTGTTCAGATACTTTCTATAAAACAAATCCTGCTGATCCCGGCTGAAGCCCACGGATGAATGGGCAAGCCAGTTGTTTTTATCATAATCATATTTAATCAGAACATTGGCAAGCTCCTCGTCTGACTCGTTGGGCAGCATCAAATACCCACTGCCGTCTTCCTTGGTATTGGATGCAGCGACGGTTCTGTCACGATCAACCTGCCACTGGGCCAGTCCAATGGGATAATTGTTAAAACTCTGGTTAATTCCGGCAATTAAATCAAGACGTCCGCCATCAAACTGCCAGCCGATCTGGGCGTCTCCGCTTTTGGTCTCTTCATCACTGTCACGGTAGCCATCGCTTTCGTCTCTGTATGCCGATACACTGTAATCTATTTTATCCGACACCCCGGATATGCCACCGGTCACTTTTTTGGTATTCCATGAACCGTATTCTGCACTGACGCTGCCTTCAACTTTCTTTTTCGCGCTGGCCCCGGTTTTAGTGGTGATCAGAATCACCCCCCGTGCCGCACTTGCACCATACTTGGATGTTGGAGGAGACTTAATCACTTCAATTTTTTCAATATTGTCTATGGGAATACTATCGATTTTACTGTAACCATATACCCCGACATTGATGGGCCGGCCATCCACATAAATTTTGGGCCCACCGGACATACCCGTTCTGGTACCGCGGACACTGAAATAGGTCTGGGAGCCCGATTTCTGGTTGACCACACCGGGAATTGAAGCAATCAATTCCGCCGTGCTTCTCTGGCCGCTGTTCTGAATATCCTTCAAGGTCAGCACATGGATGGATGCATTGGTGTCCAAAAGTTCGGTTTTGGTACCCGAACCGGCCACGATCATCGTATTCAAAACGGTGACATCATCATCCTGGGCCATGGCACCGGAACAGAAAACCGCTCCAAACAACATTATTACTAAGATCCATTGAATTTTTCTAAAATGTTCCATCTTCTCCTCTAATCGTTTAATTATTTTACACATCTCCGCATCGGACTATTCAACACCCTTTATCATCGACCTTTCAAAACAAAAAAAGCCCTGAATCGTTTTTAAAAAAAACGATCCAAGGCTGTCCCTTTTTCTATCCTTGAGATCAAACAGGTGCCGGCATTGCCGTGCGCAGCATCCCTATGGTTGTCCAGGTAGGTCTTCTGACTCTTGGATCACTCTACTGACTGCGCCTTCCCGTCTATACTGCCGACAGTGGCATGCTGCAGTCTTCGTCCCCAATTACAGCGGCGGGCCCGTTCCGGAGTTCAACCGGATTCCCTTTTATGCAGTTTCCTGCACCTGATCAATGCACTTATTAGATTGTAACACCTTAAATGTCAATAGGAAAGAACCCAAAGCCACCGTGTATTATTTTCTTTTCACCAACAGCTGGTCATATTTTAGATGATTTGCAGGAAATATTCTACCGGAGCATGAGTGCCTTTCATATCAGTATCAGTACCGGCTTTAAAACTGGGATGATCTGAAAATTATTATCTGCTGTTGCAAATCACCTTATGCGAAGCGCCTCTGGGATTTTGATCATGATATCCAATACCGATAATATTCAATTTTGTGGTGTTATCCAGTTAGAAAAAACCATAGTTGACTTTTATTTTTTTGTCAAATATAACAAACAGAACATAATGATGTAAGTTTATATGAAAGTCTCACCAATATGCTGGAATTAAAGGACTTTCGTTTTTCGTTGTGGCAGGTTTTTCTGCCATGTATGTTTATATGAAAGTCTCACCAACATGCTGGAATTAAAGGACTTTCGTTTTTCGTTGTGGCAGGTTTTTCTGCCATGTATGTTATACGGAACCACACAATTACTTGTTGTACCTCAGCCCCATCGAAAGCTGACGTCGGTGTTTTCTTTGTGGTGTTTACCGTTTGTTTTTGATATCTACATCCTATGAATATAAATACAACTACACAAAGTGGTAAATAAGTTGAAAAACAAATTAAATAAAATATTTGAAGAAACAAACGCATCCTTAATAAACTTAGTAATCGGCTGCATCGGCGTCATCTGCCTATTGGTCGCTCTCTTTACTGATCATGAAGACGGCAGAAACATACTATTGAGTATTGGGTGTTCTCTGATCGCCAGTACCGTAGTTTCATACCTGACCTCAAAATATCTTGTCAGAATGAGTCGTATAAAAAACATTGTTGAACACTGGGGGCTTGAAGCCATTTACGAGACTCGACAGAAAATGAACCAAAGCACCGACGTTGCCTTTGAATCTCTTGAGAAAAATCTTGATATCATTGCTTGGGGCCTTAAATCTTTCCGAGATGCCAAAGATAAAATTGTCAGGGAAAAGGTGGAGCGTGGCTTGAAGATACGCTTTGTCACATTACACCCTGATTCTGAATATGTTAAGCAACGAGAAATTGATGAAAAAGAGGCCCCTGGGCAAATCAAACACACCATTCTCAACTTGCAAGCCTGGATTGAAGATCTTCAAACGATCGCGCCAAAGCCTGAAAACATTCAGGTCAAATATTATGACAGTCTTCCTGAAGATTTTTACTTCAGGGTTGATGACAGTATTTTTATTGGCCCCTATCTTTATGGAATATCGAGTCAACAAACTATATCCTATGAGTTCAAGGCCCCGGCAAAGGGAGCAGCTTATTACAAAGATTATTTCGAGCGATTATGGAATGACACTGGATTTTGTGTAAAACCAGAATAGGTACAACATGCTGTTATTTAAGGATTATAATCGAGTTTTTCATCAGTTTTTGAACCTACTAAAAAAAAGGTGAAGCGCAATTCAACATGGGCAGATGCATAGCTGTAACGGGTGTAGCCAAATTGTTCAATAACTCCCACGATTCACAGGGCCAAAAACTGTCTAAAAAATACCGAACTCGAATACATCAGTTTACACTCTCAATTTTTCTTGTTTACCTGCAAGGTTTGAGTTAAATGAATAAATTCAAGCATATAGGTAATCATCAAATATTCGAATGAATTGCTAATTTTTAGCGATTCGATAAAAATTTAACCCATTGTTTTTATTCGATTTTATTAAAAATGACGCTGTTTGACAATGTTTTTTATCAAATTTCCCTATTAAAACGATATAATATCAAGCCTTTAGGTTTTGGACACCCCAGAGCAGAACTATTGGGACGGAGTACTAGCGGCTTTTCGGAAGCCCTTGGTTTTCGAAAAAACTTGGCTTCGACAACCTGCTCGGCTATATGCCCCGGTCGGCTGAGCTCCCCGTTAGTTTTTAAATCATACTTCAACAACATATAAGCAGGAATTTAGGTTTGATATGAATGATGATAAGAAAGAAAAAAAAGCGATTTTTAGACGGTTATTACTCTCTAAAGAACTGTACCTCCATGGTTTAGGGCATTCTTACTCTGACTCATCTTTAGATAAGATGATTTCAGTACATGATTTTCACAATGCTCTTGAAGTTATGGCGGGTTGTCTGAGAAAACCTACCTTAGGGTGAATAAATTTTTTAATTGGATATTCTTGAGTTGAATGGTATTTTCCTTTTATGGAAAGAGGAAAAAATCATATAGATGAACGTCTTCAAAATCTTGAAATATCTTTTCAGGAACTTGAGCAAGAATATCTGCGCCCCTTCCTTTCAGATAAATCTAACGAGGTTGTTCTTTCGTCTGCATCTCAAAAGATTGAGGCATCAAGACCAATAAATCCTATTGAGGAAAAAAGGCTAATTTCTCAGTTCCTGTCAACTCCATGCCCGTGTGGAGAAAACTGTCAAAGTCTGTTCACTGTCAGCGAAGTTATCGAATCCCGAAAAAATTTCCGATTGATGTCATGGAATGAAAAACATAGCTTTATCATCGGCAAACTCCAAACTTTCATACGAGTTTCCAAGCAGTCAATATCCGCACGCACGATCAAACTTAGAAACAGGCAAAAATTTGATTACTTTATTAATGCTGATCGTCCTGTATGTCGCACAGTATTTTTGTTTTATCATGGAGAATCAATTGATCGGCTAAAACGATATCAGAAATATTTGGCTGAAATAGGAACGCTGCCGCTAAGCCATGGTAATACAGGAAGAACACCAAAACATGCCTGCAAACCTGAAGATAAAAACAATGTAAAAATATTCATTGAAAACTTTGCCGCCGTACACGGCCTTCCTGATCCTGGACGTGATTTACGTGCGGAAAAAGGACGCTTAAAGGTGTATTTACCAACTGTCATGAACTATATGTTTGTTTATAGAATTTATGAAAGAAGCATGGCTCTTTGTAACACGAATGCCGTCCAACACCGAACATTCAGACGGATATGGATTGAACACTTCCCCGACATAGTATTTTCAAAACCGAAGAGTGATTTATGTATGACATGTGAGGATAATAAGAAACTCATTAACGCTTCGATAGCTTTTGGTGATGAAGATTACAAATTGGAATGTCTAACAGTGGCAAAGGAACACCTTCTCGCAGCCAAAAAAGAACGGGACTACTTTCGAGAATCAATTCAACTATCAAAGGAGTCGTACCAACAGATATTGCCCGATGGGAAGTTAAGTGAAAGTAAAGACTCGGTAATGCACTATTCGTGGGATTTTTCACAACAACTGCACATTCCTTATGAAGATCATCAGGTTGGACCAATCTACTTCAAATCTCCTCGTATTGCACAACTGTTTGGCATTTGTTGCGAGGCTCTGCCACAGCAGGTCAACTATCTTATTGATGAATCTGATTTCCCAGGTAAAGGTGCGGATGTCGTGATCTCGTTACTTGATCATTACTTTGAGTACTATGGTCTGAAAGAAAGTCATGTACTCCTAACCGCAGATAATTGTGTTGGTCAGAATAAGAACAACGCGGTCATACAATACCTTATGTATCGCGTTATGACGGGACAGCACAAATCAATTACCCTTTCATTCATGTTAGTTGGACACACAAAATTTTCACCAGACGCCTACTTTGGATTGATAAAAAAGAAATATCGACGTTCGAAAGTATACACTTACGATCATTTGGTGGACGTTATTGATTCATCAACGACTGGAAATTTCAACGTTTCTCAAACATATAAAGACAATCATGGACGTGAAAATTTTCAGTTTCGTAAATGGTCTTCTTGGTTGGGAAAAATTTTCAAGGAACTTTCCGGCATAAGAAATTATCAACACTTCCGCATAGAGGCGGATGCACCTGGAAAAGTGAATGTAAAACGTAGTGTTGATGCTGAAGAAGAAATGTTTTTTTTACTGAAAAAAAAGACATTTCAGTTCGACGAAAGGTTTGAAAAACCGTCGTGTTTTACTTCCAAAGGGCTTTCCGCAGAACGGCAGTGGTATTTATACGATAAAATAAGATTACATATACCGTTTGAAAGGGATAAAGACGTGACTGCACCAAAACCCAAAGTTGCAAAACCAAAAGAGGTAGAAAAAACATAAATGAGGTAAAATATGTAGAGTCGTAGTGTATTGTTTATGCATTCACCCGAAGGTAGGTTTTCTCAGACAGACCCCCTTATATTGCGTACAATATTGCTTTCTTATCAAATAAGAATTGAGAAGCATTTGAATATTGATTTTGAATCTATGTTAAAAGAAATTGATTCATTTCCAGATTTTAAAAATAAAAAAATAAAACTTCCATATAGACAAGAATTACGCAACTTAAATCAATTGCGAAATATGGTTCAACACCATGCAATGGAACCTGAATCCTCAACGATAGATGATTGGAGAGTCTTTACGCGAAGATTTTTAACAAAAACATTTAAAATATACTTTCAATTATCCTTCGATGAAGTATCATCTGTTCAATTTATTGAAGATAAAAATATAAAGAGTTTAATTTTATATGCCTATCAGTTACAAGCAGATGGCGATTTTAAACAATCTATTATTCATGCAAAATTAGCATTTATGTATGCATCCTATTCAATCAGAGATTTTATGCCAGATGATGGGTTTAATAATGATTTTTTTGTAATAAGCGACATTAGACAATCTATTTTAGAGCAGATTCCGTACAAGATCTCAGATAAAATTGAAGATACTATAAGGACAATATACAGTAAAATTGATGACTCGAAACTATATTCTATAATGATATCAAGTGGTGTTTCGTTTGTTGATTACAAAAATTTTGAAAGAGAAACACCGCATATTGACTTTACTCTTGATGGTGGTTTTGTAGTTCAATCGGGTCCTAATTATGAACCGAACGATGAAACCACTTCATGGGTTCTCAATTTTGTTGAACAAACCGTAATCAAATGGCAACTTAGTGGTCTCGATTTAAAATTAAACAAGAGTTTACAGCACTCGTGTTCAAAAATACTAAATAAAATTAAGCATCAATCGGAACAATAACCAAACTAACCAAAGGGTGAACCGGACAGCAAGGGTCTCCTTCTTTTTAACGGTTGAAAAAACTTTTGATTGATGTGCTTCCAATGAACTTATTGGAAGCCCTTGCTGCCCGTTACCCAAACGTTTGGCTTGCCATTTTTGATATAGATACTTAAACTTGATGCTCAAGTTTTTTCGGCTCAAACAACAGAAAACATAGAAAGGTGATGTCTTATTTCTCACCTATCACCAAGTAAGCAAGGAGTTAAAATGAAAAGGCAAATCTTAGGCCAAATGAATAATTTTTCAATCCTCATTGTTGTTTTTCTTTTACAATTGGGCGTAGCTGCTTCTGTGCTGGCTCAAAACCCGGACATGTCTTCCTGGATCAAAAACATATCCGAGAGCTCTGCGGAAACAGAAAGCAAATGCTTTGATCACGCATCAGAAATAGTAGCGGTTGGATCCACGATTCATGTTCTCTGGATTACAGACGAATGTGATGATGCGGGATCAACAATAGCTAAAAATATTTATTACCGTCGCTCTATCGATAATGGCGTAACCTGGCAACCAAAGCAATTAATCTATAATGGCGACCTATGGCTCATAATTGATCCCACCTACAAACGAATGGTTGTGGAAGGGAATTACGTTCACGTCGCTGTCAGCGATTACGGGGGTGACTGGTACGGTAAACTGGAATACATACGATCCACCGATAACGGCACAACTTTTGAATTACCAAGGACAATCTTCACGGCTGCTACCTATTGGCATGTTTATAACACATACATCACCGCCAGTAACGGCAAAGTCAGCATCGGTTTTAGAAATCAATGCAACTGGGAGGTGAATAATCAGTTTCTACTATTAAACAGTGACGATCATGGTTTGACTTTTTCTCAGAGCACTATTTACACAACAGACACCGGGAGCAGTTGGAATGTACACGATTTACAAAGAGATGGAGATACAATATGCGGTCTGTACACTGATGCATATTATACGTATGGACAGGTATATACCAATCTTTATATAGCCTGTTCGGATAACGCTGGGCAGAGCTTCTCTTCAACACTTATTTCTGTTCCATCTGTTGATGGAAACCATAAAGCCAATCCGCAACTACAGGATTATCATTATGTCCCGAAAATCGCCATCAATGGCAATACAGTATCGGTTATATGGACCGGCTTGGTAAGCGATGGACTCGCTTCACCTTCTGATATAAGATCGGTTTTCTTAAGTCATTCCACCAACTCCGGTCTGACTTTTGATGCTCCAATAAATCTAACCCAAAGTGTTCTTCCTGATACGACGGTTTTCCAGGCAGGCCAGGAAACGCTGGCAGTTGCAGGTAATTATGTTTACACAATATTCGTCAGCACCGGAGGGAATGTTTACCTGCGGCGATCCAGCGATGGTGGCAGCAACTTTTTCGGTCTTCAAGAACTCACCGCTATTGGTCAGAATAATATCAGCAGTGGTTGGTGGCCAATAATTGCAACCGATCCTACCGATCCTACCGGCGAAAAAGTATATTTGTTATGGAACACGCCAACCTATTGTTTTTCTGCTAATGGCGGTGTCACATTTAGCAAACCGGTGCTCGTCTCCCCGGAATATTCCTATGGAGGTTCCATGACAAGCAGAACCAATCGGCCTGCCATGGCCATCGGAGCTGACGGTAAGATTCACTATGCTGTTGAAGGCAGGTACTATCTGGACGAGTATTATGATTTTGATATCTTATATCGTGGATTAACAAGCCAGCAGACACCTTCAACATCCCAAAAAGCATTACTGCTGTATTCAAACAGGGAAGAAGGACGTTATGATAATCTCCAGATACCGGCCAGCCCATATCTGAATTTTACCTCGAAACTTACGGCTGAAGTCTGGGTGAAACCATCAGCTGGCGGGAACACCACCGGATATACCGATACGCAGAAGCCTATCTTCTTTAAGATGCAAGATACTATGGGCAAATTTGCCTATAGTATCGGCACCTATGATAGATACGACAACCGGCAAGTTATCGCCAACATTACAACAACTGATGGTAGCTATAGCGCTTCGCCAACTAATGCAACTGATGGACTGGTACCGGACAATGTCTGGACCCATCTGGCCATAACCTATGATGCAGCGGGTGGTTCCGACAATCTCAAACTGTACATGAATGGCCAGTTGATACACTCAGCCACGGCCACCGGAAATCTACTGACCAGTGACGGCCAATTTTTCATGGGCTATTACGGGATATGGGAGATTGATGAATTACGTTTGTGGGACGTTGTACGCAGCCAAGCACAAATCGCTGGAAACATGACCACCCCTATGCTTGGTACGGAACCCGGCCTCAGCGCTAGCTACAATCTGAACGATACGGCCAAAGATATTACCGGGCACGGCAATGATGGTGTCCTGATGTATAAGGAAGTGTATGTGGATTCAGATTGTTTTCAGGAAATATCTCTGGATTCAAATATTACTAATGGTTATGCGCCGTTGGAAATATCTTTTTCATGTACTGTTGATTTCGGTAATCCCCCCTACGCTTTTCTGTGGAATTTTGATGATGGTAGTACCGACAATACTGATCAAAATCCCAGTCATACTTATGAAAATGCAGGAGAATACGCAGCCACTTGTACTGTGACGGATGACAGTGGGCAGACAATTACAGGGATAGTAAATATTCAAATATTTGATTTATCCGAAGAAATTCAGTCCTGGCTTGTTCTAACAGATAATTCCGATCCTTTGACTCTATCATTTGGAGACTATGCACAGGTATTCGGATCAACTGATATCAATATTATTAACATGGAGGCGGGTGCTCGTGTTCAGTGTCTGAACTTCATAGGATCAAATCAAATCAACATTGAAGAGAATTCTTCAGAATTTACAGTTTACCGATCAGGTGCGATGGTTTATTTGAAAACCAGTACTGGTACCCTGATTAAAATTCCTGCGACTCAGACAGGTCAGACCCTTCGATTTGCAGATGGTAGTTCGGAGTTGGTTATCGCTGACGGGGAGGTAATGCTCGGTAACCAGATTATTAGCATGACTGAATCTGTAGTGGATAGTCCTGTTAATGGGGCAGACACTTCTACGGATATTTTCTGACCCCAATAGCTGTAATCTGGTGAAGTCGGGGATAACTGCGGGGTCTGAAAAGTGGCCTTATGTGAACTCAAAAATAATTATGAACAGGCCAACAAACGGGTGAACCGGACAGCAAGGGTCTCCTTCTTTTTAAAGGTTAAAAAAACTTTTAAATGATGTGCTTTCAATGAACTTTATTGGAAACCCTTGCTGCCCGTTACCCAAACGTTCCCCACTGGGACAGTTTTATTCACATAGAGTCCGCACTCTATCTCAGCATCAAATTGTGACTTCCGGACCGTATAAATTCATACGACATCCCGCATACTTAGGAATGATTATCGCAAATATTGGAATATCCGCATATTTTTTTAATTGGGCTACCATTTCTGAAGAAATTAACAAGATGATTCGACCTCAATCTTATCCTCTTGGAATGAAATTGTTAAGAGATGAGAATACGCTTCCGGAAAAAGCCGTTAGACCTGCTAAATATGGGGTTAAAATCTCACTTTGCCAATGGACGACAATGGCAAGACGCTGGGGAAGAATACTCGGCGCAGTTGCAGAAGATATCAACTGTACGCCATGTCTTGCAGCGTTGGGGTTTAAAAGAATGGAAAACAGCAAAGCCCTTTCCGAGTATTTTTTGGACATGGGCTACTTCGACAGTATTGAACTGGCAGAGAAAGCAACAAATGAACTGGAACCGATACCATATGGGGAAATTAAAGGAATAGCGGTTTTTCCGATTGAGACGGCACCTATCGATCCCGACATCATTATTATTTATGGAACACCCGCTCAGATGGCTCGCCTTGCTTCTGGATACCTGTATCACTATGGTGAACTTATCGAATCCAAAACCACAGGATTTGGAATTTCCTGCCTATCGGCCGTAAAATCTCATTTCACTGACAAGCCCGCATTTGTTCATCCCGGAAGAGGGGAGCGTATTCTGGCTGGCACAGACGAATCTGAAATGTTTATGACATTCCCCGCAAGATATTGTGAATCAATTTTAGACGGCTTAAAGAAAACTCATAAAAATCGAATCGCTAAAAATTAGCAATTCATTCGAATATTTGATGATTACCTATATGCTTGAATTTATTCATTTAACTCAAACCTTGCAGGTAAACAAGAAAAATTGAGAGTGTAAACTGATGTATTCGAGTTCGGTATTTTTTAAACAGTTTTTGGCCCTGTGAATCGTGGGAGTTATTGAACAATTTGGCTACACCCGTTACAGCTATGCATCTGCCCATGTTGAATTGCGCTTCACCTTTTTTTAGTAGGTCCAAAAACTGATGAAAAACTCGATTATAATCCTTAAATAACAGCATGTTGTGCAGAATTAAAAAAACCGTAAAAATTATCAAAAAAACAAATTGCGTTTCAGTGATGACCATGAACAAAGGGCGTTTAGCCTTTTCATAAATGGGGACTCAATATAGAGGTGCCAAATCATGAGTAAGAAAATTATGAGATTTGGACACCCCACACTTTCATCTTGACGACAATACGTCAATGGCGTATTGTTGTGCCATGGAATTCATTGAAACGTCAATATTTACCAAGCAAGTCCTGAAGCTTCTACCAGACTCGAGTTATCGAATATTGCAATCTACTTTAATGTTAAATCCAGGTGCAGGGGCAATTATTAAAGGAAGTGGAGGGATTCGCAAAATTCGTTAGAATTTACCTGGTGCAGGCAACAGAGGTGCTTTACGGGTTATTTATTATTTCGATCAACCCGAAACGATTTACATGCTATTCATGCACAAGAAAAACGAACAAGAAGATTTAACCCCTGAACAAGTCAAAATCTTGAAAAAAGCATTAAAGGAGAATTTATTATGAAAAACGAAGATTTTGATATGTTGCTTTCAAGCATAAAAGAAGCTGGCGATATAAAAAACGGAAAAAAGAAACCAAGTAGAGTTTTTGAGATTGAAGCTCCTGAAATTAAAATGGTTCGGAAGACTTTGAGCGTTTCTCAGTCGGAATTTGCCATGATGATAGGAGTGAGCGTAAGAACACTTCAAAATTGGGAACAAGGAAGAAGGAAACCCGAAGGTCCTGCAAAAGCCTTGTTGCGTATTGCTTCAAAAAATCCAAAAGCGGTACTTGAGGCCCTTCATATTTGATAAAAAATTATGATAACAAAACGCTGCAACTGCTGACCGGGGGGAGCTATCGGCTTTTTGAAAGTGCTTGGCTTTCGAAAAAAAAAACTGGCTTCGACAACCTGCTCGGCTATATGCCCCGGTCGGCTGAGCTACCCGTTTTTTTTAGCGACGAGAGAGTAATGAGATAATGATAATCTAAAATAATAGTAAAATATTGATGGTTAGCAGCTTAAAAGTACAGGGAGTTAAAATGCCAATATTCTTTTTAGCCGAAATTCAGTCAATCTTAGATGCAACAATGTACAGTGAATACATTGAAAAAGCAGCACCTATTATCAAAAAATATGGTGGAGAATATATCTTTAAATCAAATCAGCTAAGCCCTATCTCCGGGGAATGGGATATGAAAAGAATGATATTAATCAAATTCGCCAGCAAAAATAAGATCATGCAGTGCTTTCAGTCAGATGAATACAGAAAAATAGCAAGCTTAAGAGAGAACTCAACCATATCTAAAGCAATAATTGTTGAAGAATAGGCTGTTAACAACCACCTCGAACCCGAAACGTTAGTTGTAAATGGGAGAAAGTAAATACAAATGATCTCATGGGATGACTTTGCAAAAATAGAATTACGAATTGGGCGTGTGCTAAGCGCTGAAGTATTTCGCGAAGCACGTAAGCCAGCATATGTGTTGGAAGTAGATTTTGGAGAAGAGATAGGCTTAAAGAAGTCGAGTGCTCAGATTACTCAACTCTATCAACCAGAGGAACTGGTCGGGAAGTTGGTGGTTGCGGTGGTAAATTTCCCCAAAAAACAAATTGGCCCTCTGATGTCTGAATGTTTGATTACTGGATTCCATAACGATAAAGGTGAGGTGGCGCTTTGTGTTCCTGATAAGCCAGTGCCGTTGGGTACGAAACTGCTATAAACAGCAAACACGTCTCTCAAGCCGACCGTGAAAACGGGAGGCGTTTTTGCTAAGACTGCGTTGTTGGCGCGGTGGCTTAGGGACACGGATAAATTTAACTCCACCATATTGGTTGAAACATCCCAATTTTTACGGACGTCCTACCGAAAGTGGTGGAATTATTATCATCCGAGTCCCTAAAGCAAGACAGCTAACCATTGCATGCACACGGACAAAGTTTGCTACGCTCGTACCTCGCTTCGCAAAATTTGCCGTTGATGCAGGCGTTGGCGGATGTTATCGGAGCTAGTTATACCTATGAGCGAAGACATCAAGAATACACAGAAAAAGAAGGGCGGAGACTTTCCTATCACAAATCCAGATCCTTTGTGGAATCAACTTAGCAATGCGGTGGCGCTTGTGGCGAAGCAGGACCAAATTGTCTGGACCGTGTTTGGCGCATTTTGGGCCGCTAACGCCCTGTTGCTCGTGGCACTTTTCACCACCGGAAAACTCCCTGATCAGTCTGTTGGTGTTATCGTGTCAAGTGTCGGCCTCACGCTTTCCTTGGTATGGTTAGCGATTGAACATCGGGCGATGGCTTGGCTTAAATTCTATGAAGGGATTTTAAGAGAGCTATAATTTGATCATTTGCACGTCCCAATATCTATTGCATTCACCGGTCGTCCGGAGGTAGTAAAAGGAGTCAGTGTGCGATGGCTGATTTTGGCTTGCCCACTGATATCCTCCATTCTCTGGGGCTATGCAGCGTGGAAGTTTTGGTGTTATTAAAGAAACCAGCGATGCCCAACAAGCCAGATGCATCGAACCCGGCGATGACAATCAGTTTGACAATTGTAGACCACTGGCGCCGGGTCGCTGATCTGGAAAGTTCACGGCGGCTTCGCCGCCGTGAACGCGGTGCTGACTACGTCCAGCTCCTGGTTCTGGCGCTACGCGCCAGAACCAGGAGCTGGACCGGTCACCGTGAACCTCACAACCAAACTGCGTTTGATTGTGAGGCCCACGGTGCCGGTCAGCACCGCGATTAAACCTCGGCACTAATAAGGAGACTGATGTTTCAAACTGCAATAGGTCGAGTTCAGAGCATAATAGAAAGCCCCCCAAGATCATTAGATATGCAGGTTTTTATAGACGCTGGAGGTAAAGCAGGAAACCAAAGGGTCTGGGGTGGTCTATCCTGGAAGAACGGAACAACTTTGAAAGCTGGGCCAGGAAAGGCTCCCTCTCCATGGAGCAACGTGCCAATGTCAAGTGGAAGGAGATCCTTGAGAACTACCAGGAGCCAAGTCTGCCGGCAGATGCAGACAAGGCATTGAAGCGCTATATCGACTCAATAAACAATTAGCCGCAGATAAGTGCATGGACTATAGTTTCTTCCTGTTCTAATTAAAAAGTCTCTCCATAGTGAACCGCCAAAGTTCTAAAAGGAGAGACTTGGTCATAAGCTGGGCCACTATACGGGAGTTATGATTTTGCTCATCGCAAGATACCGTAATAACAGAATTTGATTTTTACTACCAAAATTTCATCACAAAATGGCTGACCTTATGACCAAGCCCAAAGTATCGATATGCATAATCTTATCTCTTTTGGTCATAGCTGCCACCTCGGTCCTGCGTAAACGGTCCTCGGGCTGCCCAATATTTTTTCAGCGTAGGAGTGGTCATCACGGCAATCACCCGGTTCATCAGAGTCATTTTTCTTCACCTGCTTCCTCCAGCATCGCTTCCATAAAAAAAAGATGATGCCATGACCGTGGGCATTACTCGCTGGAAAATACTGAATGGCGTGCGGTGTCGGTGATGGCCACAACCGCCGGATGCTTAAGAATTCGCTCAACAGAGATCGCATAAAACCGTTCCTTGATATTGTCGCACCGGCCGATGATATCCACCTGATACTGGGCTTTGACCTCGGATTCAATAATAGTGGGCGCCATGAACACACCGTCTCCGGCCTGCCCGAAAACTGTCAGCAGCGCATTGTCCTCAAACTCAGCCACCACCACCGGCCGAATGGACAAAGCGTCAAACCATTGATCAATAGCGCCCCGGAGCCATGACATGGTCATGGGCATTACCATGGGGGCGCTATCCAGACAGTCCGGGAATTTTTCAGACAGACTTTCCGCCAGTTTTTTTTCGGCAAAAAAAGTGACGCCACATTCTCCTAAAAAATGATTATAGGTTTTCACGCTGAGGCCAGGCTGCGGCAATCCGTCGGAAATCACCAGGTCAAGATTGTGCAGGGCAAGATCCGCCAACAGCTCTTTTTCTTTGCCTTCGTGGCAGACCAGGCGAACGAGTTTTCCCATACACAGGGCCGGCTCAATCAGCTTTCTGGCCATGAGCTTCGGTACCACATCCACGATCCCCACCTTCAGTGAAAGCGGGCCGAGCACCGGCCGGCTGTGAATTTGATCCATCAGTTCACGCCCCAGGGAAAATATCTTGTCGGCATATTGAAACACCAGCTGACCCAGATCCGTGGCTTCCAGCTTTCGCCCCTGTCGGTTGAACAGTTTTCCACCGAAAGATTCCTCCAGTTTGGCCAGTTGAGCACGGATGGTTGACTGCGCCAACCTGAGTTTGATGCTGGCTGCGGTAATGCTGCCTTCTTTCATAACTGTCCAAAAATAGTAAAGATGATGATAATTAAGCCATTCCATGATTTGTTCGCTTTTTTCGAATAGTAACCATTATATTATCTATTCTGGTTTCCCGGGGCTTTTCTTTGAGGAAAATTTTCTGGATTACCGGGATTCTTGCCTTTGTCATCTCCCCGGTGGCGGACAATCTGACAACGGCATTGCTGATGGGGGCGGTGGCCATGGCTGTGGGCGGGAAAAACAAAGGCTTCATCAGCCTTGCCTGCATCAATATTGTGGTGGCGGCCAATGCCGGTGGTGCGTTTTCGCCATTTGGGGATATTACCACCCTGATGGTCTGGCAGAAAGGTAAGGTGGCCTTTTCCGAATTTTTTTCCATTTTCATCCCCTCACTGGTAAACTGGCTGGTGCCGGCCGTGGTCATGAGCCTGTTTGTGGACAAGGATGTTCCCGAGGCCCTGGACGAATCCGTCACCATGAAGTACGGGGCCTGGGTCATTATGGGGCTGTTTCTGGCAACGATTGTAACGGCAATCTGTTTCCACAATGTGCTGCATCTGCCCCCGGCGGCCGGTATGATGCTGGGGCTTGGATATCTCGGGGTGTTTTCCTATCATATCAAGCGCCATGAGAACCGAAGCAATAAATACGATCCCATTCTCGGAGTCCGTGAGATAAACTGCACCCCTTCACCTGACTTAATATCTTTTGACATCATGAAAAAAATATCCAGGGCCGAATGGGACACTCTGTTGTTTTTCTATGGGATTATCCTTTGTGTGGGCGGGCTGGCCCAGTTCGGATACCTTGCGCTGATTTCCAAATTTATGTACCTGGATCTCGGGGCCACCTGGGCCAACAGCCTTGTGGGTGTTCTGTCGGCCATTGTGGATAACATTCCGGTGATGTTCGCCGTTCTCACCATGAATCCGGCCATGTCCCACGGCCAGTGGCTTCTGGTCACCCTGACGGCCGGTACCGGCGGTAGTATGCTGGCCATCGGCTCTGCGGCCGGCGTGGCGCTCATGGGAACTGCACGGGGGACCTACACCTTCGGGGGACACCTGAAATGGACCCCGGTGATCGCTCTGAGCTATGCCTTAAGCATTATATGTCACCTGTTACTCAACAGGGCGATGATGTAAACAAAAAAAACCGGCGGCCATTGGCATTCAAATCGGCCATGACTCTTCTTTCCTGGATTTTTCGATTCCGGTCTGTTAAAAAGAAATCACGGATGAGATGTAAAATGGCATTTCTGAACAGACAATTGTCAACCAGGAATGATTCGCTTGTTATCAATACATCAGGAGGGAATGGATTTATGGCACGCCCTGTTTATCTTGATTATAACGGTACCACCCCCAACGATCCCGGGGTGATTTCGGCCATGCAGCCGTTTATTGAAACCGAATTCGGCAATCCGTCCAGTTCTCACTGGTATGGTATCCGCCCCAAAAAAGCTGTGGAGGCGGCACGCAGACAGGTGGCCGTTTTTTTGAACTGTCGACCGGAAGAAATTTTTTTTACCTCAGGAGGCACGGAAGCCAACAACCATGCCATCAAAGGCATGGCCCGGGCACAGAGGGAAAAAGGACGGCATATCATCACCACCACGGTCGAGCATCCGGCGGTTTTGGAAGTTTGCCGCTCTCTTGAAACCGAGGGCTTTGAAACAACTTATGTACCCGTGGATCAGACCGGCAGGGTTCGGGTGGATGACATCAAAGCCGCCATCCGGCCGGATACCATCATGATTTCAGTTATGCATGCCAATAATGAGGTGGGTACGGTTCAGCCTGTCCGGGAAATTGCCGCCCTGGCACATCAGCAGGGCATCGTGATGCACACCGATGCGGCCCAGAGCACGGGCAAGATCGCCACCGATGTTCAAGTCCTGGGAGTTGACATGCTCAGCGTAGCCGGACATAAGCTTTACTCTCCCAAAGGCATTGGGGCATTGTTTGTCAGAAGCGGTTATCTGCCGGAAAAGTTCTGCCACGGCGCCGGCCAGGAGATGGGATGGCGGGCAGGAACGGAAAACGTACCCTGGATTGTCGGGCTGGGTCAGGCCTGCGAAATTGCCGGTCAGAGTCCGGAGCGCACCCGGGCGCATTTAAAATCCATGCGTGATATGCTGTATAAGGGATTGACGGATCAGCTGGATGATGTCCGGCTCAACGGCCACCCGGAAGAGCGGCTTCCCAATACCCTGAGCCTTTCATTCAAAGATCTTGAAGCCAACCGTATCCTGGAAGAGATCGGCCTGGAAGTGGCGGCCTCGGCAGGTGCAGCCTGTCATTCAGATACTGTTGAACTGTCCCATGTACTTGAGGCCATGCAGATTCCCGTGCAATGGGCAAAGGGCACCCTCCGTTTTTCCACTGGACGCATGACGACGATTGACGAAATCGAACAGGCGATAAAGGCTGTGGTCCAGGCGGTCAAGCGGTTGCGGGGGAATTAATATACGGTCGAAATCAGCCCCCCACTAAACACATAATCTCCGAACTGTCTTTTGCAGCTTTGATTGCCTTTGTAATTTTTACCAGCGTTTCCAGGTCATCTATTTTGTTTACTTTGGCCATCACCGCATCGATATCTCCCGGAAACTTGAGGGTAATGCCCAGCTCAATGGCTTCTCTGAAGCCTTCCAGCTTACCCTTTTTCTCGCCTTCAATTAGGCCTCTCTTTTCACCTTCTTTCCGAAGTTTTTCCGCCAGTGTCATGATATATTCTCCTGTTCTGCCATGTTGAAACTTTATCCGGCTCTGTTTTTTCAGTCAAAGTGTATGTTTTTATGGCCATAGAATACTGTCTCAGCACCAAAGACGGGAGTATATGTGGCCATATTATGACCAAGCCCACAATAACAGTAGTGGTTTTATCAACTCTTTGTATCGTTGTATTTAAAGTGAATGTTTGGGCCTATGACAATGAGCTTACACATCCATTTATAAATGAAACGGCGGTGGAAGAGAAATCAGATCTTGATGGTGTATTAAAAAACTCTCTTGGTTTTGAGGAGGGGGTTGATAAGAAAATAAACGGAAAGAAAATTCTTCAATGGATAAAAGATGGCGGAGAAGAGGAGGATAAGCCCAGTTCGCGTTGCGCAAGGCACTTCCACGACCCATTGGAAAATTGGGACGACGCCGGCCTGACTGTGCTATTGCTTTCCAAGCAGCAATTCCCGGGTCATCTCCATTATCTCTTCAAGTGCTTCCATGGAGTGGACACATCCTCATCAAAATCGGGCCGAGTCAGATACGGCGTTAGATTATCACGCTTCACTGAGCGCCGGAGAGCATCGATGGAGACAGGTCGCTTCAGCTCCGATTCAAGCCAATGATGGTAATTCCTGATGGTCCTGGCCTTCCGGGAGATAAAGATAAAGTCCTGGTTTGACGGATCACAGGAAGCCTTGACCACGGCAATGAAACGCTTGCGGGCCTCATCATCCGGAGACCGCGGCCTGCCGCTGCATCGTCTGCCTTCCATGATGCCTTTTTCCGCGAGCAATAATGGCCCGGGGATGATGCCGGTTTTTTGGTATTGATCTTTGTAATACTTCTTTGCCCGGCGCAGGGCACCCTCTTGCTTGTTCATGAGTTTCTTGTGCAGCAACAGATGGAAACGATCATCAAGGCAAAGTTCATCCATGATGGGGCTCCTTTGACAAAATTTTTTCCCGTATGACCCGATTCCACAGAAGGGCCGCCTGCCGCGAGGTTTTCTGCCATCGATCATTCTGCGCAACGCGAAACTGCTCAATCATGGCGAATACCGCAGTCCTGTACGCATCGCTGATGCGATCTGTCTGATGGCCGGGCGCCTTTTTGTCAGATGGCTTTCCTGGGTTGACAAACATAGGCACCAAAGCTGTCATGCAGGGTCAACCGGTATAAACGGCCCTGTTTTATTTCGTTCAGGGCCTTGCCCACCTCATAAAAATCCTGCTGCTTGCCGGCAATGATATTTTCCAGATGGATTAATCGTTCCTGTGGCATGACTACCTCGCCCCGGGCATTGAGAACCCAATGCCTGTTGCCAGCGTCTGCAGTGGCTGAGCGGCTCTGCCATTACTGCCCGACCCGGATTCAAGCACTTTTTTCAAAAACAGAATACTGTCTTTAAACCCCCATCCTTTTACAGCCATCACAAGGTTGATGGTGTTGAAGTTTTTTTCACTGAAGCACCGTGCCAGGTTCGTGACCGGATGGGTCGCCGTCCGGAATTCATGGCAGACAGGGCACAGGAAGCGAAAAACGCTCTCACTGACTTTTGAGGGGATTTGCAGCTCCACATCAATCAGCTGCTTTATTGGAATCGTGTTTCTCAATTCAAACAATTCATGTCTTGTCGAGATGACAGATACAACAAGGCCTTTTTCCCTGTGAATGTCTACCCATGATAGTCTCCAAAGTTCAGGTGTATATAGAGACTATAAAGTCACAGGTGGAATTGATTGTAAAAGCGGCGGGATAAGCGGGGTATTTTTTCTTTTTTACAGGCGGGATAAGGCGGCGGGATCTATGAAGAGCAGGCGTTACAGTATTTTGCTATCAATTTGGGGGTTCGGCATTACACTATTTGCATCTTAGCATGGGCCCTGGGGTCAGCCATAACAAACAATAAGACCCGCTCGGGTTTTCACTGATTAAAAAGGATGGGCTGTTCGGCCGCCACCCCGAAAAAGGGTATTCCCGGGCCGAGGTCGTCTACTCCTTCGGCCGCCGGGACCAACTTGATGTGGCGGCCCTCAAGCGCCTTGTCAGCAGTCTGAGCCGGTTTATCAGCCCAGAGGACGTACAGGAACTGGAGGAGCTGAACACAATGAAGAAGCCCTGAACCGGAGCGGTCGATTCAAGGTGATCAAAGACAACCTTCATATTAAGGATGTCTTTGTGGGCGAAGGCAGCGGCCAGCGCAGATTTATCATAGCATACAATCCGGAAATATCTCTTCCCCACACAATAAAAACCATCCAATCTACCCCCTGATTTTGTAGGCACTACGCCGTTTTGAGAGGATAGCTGTACCCCTTTACTGACGCGGATCTTGGCTTTTTGTGTATCTACCACTATCGAACGGGAGATTACGCCAAAAGACACATCATGTTGCATGGTGGAATAGTACAAGGAGAGTACCCCCTCCACACCCTGATAAGAATTTAAAAGCCAACATGCGCCAGGATTTTTACCTGGTATAGAACGTTTTCCCGACACGGGAGATATGGGCAATCAGGTCAGGGTTATTTATTTGATGATAAATTGAGATGTCAAAGATATAAGGCAGCAGCAGATCATCCAGGGCAAGGCTGATTTTGTTCAACAGATGCAGGTCTAATTTTTTACCTTTCAGGACCAGATCAATGTCTGAACCGGGTTTGAAATTTCCCTTGGCGCGGGAACCATATAGAATGACGGCATCTACCGCTTCAACTTTTTGAAAAACAAGGTTGATTTTTTTTATGGTCTTCTGACTGAGTCCGTATGTCGTTTTTCCCTGACTATCGTTCATTGGCGCTGAGCTGTTCAAATTTATCTCTTAGCTGAATGAAGAGGTCATAATAGAGGGTGACAACAGCGTGATTGATTTCTTTTGCCACGTCTTCATTATATGTATGGGATGTTTTGTTTCTGCTTTTCAGCATATCCATCCAGCCGTTACCGTCCTTAATGATACCCAGTTGAAAGCCTTTGCGGATGGCATCCCTTGAGCCATAAATATCGGATTGTCCACTGAATTCAAGGAAATCTTTTATGGTATTCCAGGCAAGTTCATAGGTATATTCAAATGCCTTTATCAAGCCCTGTTCTTCAAGCTCAGACAGCTCTCCTTTATTAATGAATTTCTGTAATTGACTCAACGCTTTTTTGAAATTTGAGAACCGTTGTTTCCATCGTATGTCTTCACTCATTTTATTTCCTTTTTTTTGGTATCCTTCGGCACTGGGCTCCAACCATTCCAATATGTGATTTTTATCTTAAACTCTTACCACATCGCTGATCTACAATGAAGCGACTGGCTCGCTCAATGATGACGGCTGTCCAGCCTCCGGATTCTGAAGAATCGGTGCGCTTTCCCACTATAGTGAGGTGTTCAATGAACTGCAGTTTGGGCATTTGGAGGTGTTTTGAGGTTTCATGGTGACTTTAAAACATAAAATTAACGTTTTGAAAAGGTCTTTTGAATTGTTGAAGCCCAGTGCCCCGGCAAGGCAGGCACAGGGATAAACATCTCCGGCCGGAGTAACGGCAGTAGGTCCGGTCGCAGGCGTTACCGGCATGTCTTTTCCATCAAAGACTTCTTAAAAATTGAGTATGAATTCCTTTGAGAGAAATCACCCCATAAATTTTTCCCCATCGGGCAAGCCTCTTCCAGCTCCCTTCACTTCTTAAATGATTTTTCCCGATCGGGAAAAATTAAATTGCCTTACCTTATCTATCATGATATTTTCCCGTTAGGGAAAAATTTTAAAGAGGTGCCCACAATTGGATTCAAAAACTATCGGTGAACTAATAAAGACCGCCAGGAAAGCACAAGGATTCACGCAAGCAGAAGCCGCGGGTTATCTCAATATTGGCATACGTTTCTTATCTGAGTTGGAAAATGGAAAACCGACAGTTCAGCTTGAAAAAACATTGCAGGTACTCGAAGGTCTTGGATATGAAACTCTGTTGGTTCCAAAATCTAAAAGAATGATTATAAACTACGTCAAAAAGAACCTGAGCAGTGAATAAACTTTTTGTGTACATAAATGGTATTCTTGCCGGTGAGCTCTGGTTGGATGATCAAAGCAGATTTTGTTTTCAATATTCAAAAGAATGGTTGGGAAGACAGGATAGTTTTCATTTATCCGTTTCCTTACCTTTACAGGAAAAACCCTTTTTGAAGGACAGCTGTTATTCGTATTTCACAAATCTTTTGCCGGAAGCAAAGATATTGACAGCTCTGTCACGGAAATTAGGCATTGCGGAAGAGGATAAATTCTCCTTGCTCCTGGCTATTGGCGGAGATTGTGCTGGCGCCGTTTCTCTTTATCCTCCTGATGTCGATCACCCAGGACCAAATGACTACAAATATGAAGCTTTTTCAGAAAAGGATTTAGAAAAAAAAATAACTGAGCTGGGGATCAATCCGTTGCTGGCTGCAGAAGAAAGAAGACTGTCATTGGCAGGAGGCATGGAAAAGCTGCCGGTATATATCAAAAATAACCGAATCTACCTGCCTTTGAACGGGGCTCCGACCACTCATATCATCAAAACGCCTGTCAAAGATTTGCAGGGCGTTATAACAAATGAAGCATATTGTATGACTCTGGCTAAAAACATGGGCTTTGATGTCCCTGATGTCGATATCCTAAAAGTCAGGGATATATCGTTGTATGCTGTGAAGCGTTATGACAGAAAGGTAGGTCAACAGGATATTGTTCGGCTTGTTCAAGAAGATTTTTGCCAGGCCTTGAACAGAAATTCTCAGCAGAAATATAATTATTCTCTAAAAGAATGCTTTGACTTGATCCGAAGGGAAAGTTCACATCCTATTGAGGATTCAAGGAAGCTTTTCAATCTGGTTTTATTCAATGGCTTGATCGGTAATGCCGATGGCCACGCGAAGAACATTTCACTGCTGCATAATGAAAATGGGACAGCGCTTGCGCCATTCTATGATTTAGTTTCTACGCTGGTTTATCCCCAGTTTACAAAAAAAATGCCGATGAAGATTGCCGGGAAGAAAAGAAACTTTGCCCATCTTCAAAAGCATCATTTCGATTCTCTCGGTGAAGAGGTTCGCATGAAGCCAAATATTGTCATTAAAACAGCGTTAAATTTGGCAAGCAGGATCATGGCTGTTTCTGAAGTAACGGCAATGGCGTTTAAAGCCAAGTACGGATCGATTGAAATGGTTGACAAAATCAATGCTGTGATTTCTTTTCACGCAAGATCATTGATTGATACATTGAGTAAGGGGCCTGAGCAGAGAGAATAGGAACGAATATTTTAAATTTCAACAATAAAATGCTACGGACAAGTACTGGGGAAGGCTCAGTCCGCAACACTCGCCCCTTTTTCAATAAGAATCTCCCGAAGGATCATCCGGTGGCAGCGGGCTTCATTTTCGCAGTAACAGCCCACGCTGAAGTCGGTATCCCGGGACATGGCAGCCAGCAATTCCAGCACCCTGGCGGCTTCCGGCCGGGACATCTCCGCTCGGTACTTTTTCTCAAATGCCTTCCAGTCCTTTTCGGTCTTGGCCTGCTGCCCCAGCTTCATGGTGTCAGGGCTCGGGGATACGTTGGGTAGCCAGACATCATAATAATTCTTCGAGGCAAACTCGGTTTTGGGAACCCCTCTGGGCGGCCGCCTTACCGTTCCGATCCTGAGGCCTTCGTTCTCTTTGCGGTCACTGCCCAACCGGACAATCCGAACAGCCATAACTCTCCTCCTTCTGCAAATCAACGCCTGTTTTAAGCGCCAGGGAAAACCCGAAAACCGGCAGTTCCCCCTGGGTGAAATCCAGATCCGGGCAACGTTTAAAGCCCATGTTCTCGTACATCTGCCAGGCCACGGCCATGGCCGGGTGGTATGCAGGACGACGCCTGTGAGCCCGATTTCCTCAGCCCGTCTGATACAGGCAAGCGTCAGGGCTTTGCCGACTATCCATAATCACCTCCCATGATCCGCAAGTCTGCCACAAGTGGCTGCAAACCTCTGTGACTTGGTTACACAACCACGGTCAATGATCAAAAAATGCCCTGAGCCCTGCCTCGTCATCTATTTCAATCCGTCCGCGCCCCAATGTCAGAAGCCCTTCATCGGCAAAGCTGTGGAGTACCCGGGTAACCATTTCACGGATCGTGCCCAGTTCATCGGCCAGTCTCCCTGCCGCCTTCACTCTGTTTGAACACCCTCAAATCTCCGGCCAGCACAAAGGGGAAAGCCCGGCAGGGCTGAAATTCGTCAAACACCCGGGTGCCGGGGGAAAGCGTCAGAATCCGGGCATCCGCCAGGGCTTGTCTTCAGTGATGCTGATGGGTTGGTAATCGTCATTTTCAGGTTCAAGAAAAACATGGTCCCCCCTGTACCTGAGCCTCTTCACCGTTAATTCACCATCAACGACGGCAATGACAATTTTTTTGTCCGCCGGTTCCAGGGACCGGTCAACAATAAATGCCTTTGAAATTAGGAAATTTTCAAATAAGGGTTATAAATGTTTCACTTGTAAGGACACCGTAAATGAGTATTCTTATCGAGCATTAAAAGAGATTAATAAATACAAGCAGAATGGCTTCGCCCCCCCTTCTGACGTTCTCGATAGATACAAAATGATGGAAAAGCTAAAAGCATCGATTGACACACAATTCTCAACAGCTTTACAAATTGTTTGGGAAAATGCTGGCCCAAACATTCCAGATGAAGCATAATATTCAACATGAGGAACTCCTTTTGATATTATCGGAAAAAAAAAATTGCTCATCACCGATGATGATATCCGTGCCCGGCTGATCACTGGATGCTCAACTGGTATCGGTCGTGCCCTTGCTGAGGAATTTCACAAATTGGGCTACCCGCTTAAGGCGGGACAGCCTCTAAAATCAAGGTTTTTGGGAGCCCTTAAATTGGGGGACTGCAAGCAACTTATCCACATAAAAAGCCTTGAAAATATCCCGGCTTAAGTGGGTAGCCACAAATTGGGAATGTGCGTCATTGCCACGGCCAGAAACGTTGATTCCATTGCCGATCTCCGGGATAAAGGAATAAAAACCCTGTCCCTGGATGTCAGTAAGTTGGAGCGGACACGCTCTTGAACTCTGAAGGGTGCATGGTTGCTGCTGAGAGCGTGCCGCTCAACTTAAATATTTTTTTATTTGTGGTGAACCAGCGTCTTTATCGGAAGGAATAATACCAAAGGTTTCCCATTGAGGGAGACAAATCCAAACTGTTCATAGTATTCTTTGGTATGGCTATCTTTTGCGTCGACAAAGAGTCCAATTATGCCAACGTTTTCTGAAATAAGAATGACTTTTTCAACAACGCTCCCTATCAAATAATTTCCATAGCTTTTGTGCTGGTATTTTTTTGATACAGCAAGTCTCGCCAGTTTTAAAGCAGGAACTTGATCTGGATATTTTTTAGCGATAATAGGTGGTAAGTAATCCGTTTCAACTTCACAAATCGACAGGGTGTAAAATCCAAGGATTTCTTTCGAGTTTTCATCATTAATCAACACAAAGGTGCGGGACATCCCTTTAGTAATGTGCTGTCTGGCAGTCTTTTGTAGAAATATATTTAATTGGGTGTTTCCACAGTCAAACCGCTTTCTGTCATGCGATTTATCCAAAAGCTCAATCTTTATCATTCCAAACCCTGCTTATACTGTTTCATTGCTTGAACCAGTTTGTGATTCGCCTTTGGAGGGTTTTCAATCAATTCAAACAAATGCCGAGCAGATTGTTTATTTAACCTAATTTTATTTTCATGTTCAATAATGGCCTGGGCTTTTTCAAGCGCTGCGTGTACTATAAATTGATTTAATGTAGATCCCGTGATTTCCGATGCCTCGGTTAATGTATTATAGACATTAGGTGATATCCGCGCTGAGACACGAGCGGTTTTAGTTTCAGCTTTCATTTTTGAGTCCTCTTCTAATTATTTTTATTTTATGGTTTGCTTTTCAGTTGTTCTATATACTATATGTTATTGGTGCCATTTTGACAACGAATTCAATGTGTTGATTTTTGAAATACAGAAAGATCCAAAAATAAAGAAATTCATTGATGATCCGTCATTGGCTGGCAAATAACAAAGAAATGAACCGGGTGTGACCGGTTATTTTCAAGTTCGCTTCAAAAAAATTGAAAGGAATAGGTTGATTGAAATCAGGATCATGAATCAAAAAGAAAGAAAGGACTTGATTCCAAATTTTATAGAAAAATAGTCTGGTTGATACTATGATCCATAGAGGAAGGCTTCGGGCTTATTGACACCTCTCATAAGACTTTATCAAGCTTGTTCAATGAAGGCAGACTTACTGGCCTATAGAAAGGTTTTCATAAGGGTTTTCCGAAGGGATTCAGACCCTTTGACGGATGAATGCCGTTTGGGACGATTTTAAAAATATTCTTGGAAAGGCCGAGCAGAGGGCTAAGCTTTGACCGGCTCTACAATCACCCCAAGAAGAAACATGGAACAAATTTTGAGGATTATCTCAAGCGAACAAAACGCTGGAGAGGGACCGGGCTACCTGCGCGGCGTTTTGGAAAGTATGTAGTTCAGGAAAATTTACCTTTTATCTGAGCTTTTGGGGTTTAAAAGCCCGGCCCCTCAGCTCCGCGTTGGGCTCAAAACAAACCACCCATTGCTTGACAATGTTCCTCGTTTGAGCTACAGAATATAACATATTCAAAGGGAGGTAAATCATGAGCAAAACATCCACAATCAGGGCTCGAATTGAACCCGGTTTAAAGGGGAACGTTGAGCATATATTTCAGCAGTTAGGGCTTACTACAACTCAAGCCATCACCCTATTTTATAAACAGGTTGAATTAAAAAAAGGGCTTCCATTTGATGTGGTAATTCCCAATAAAACTACTCTCAAAACCTTTTCAGATACGGATGCCGGACGTGATTTGGTCATTTGTAAAGATACAGATGACATGTTTAAAAAATTGGGAATCTGATGCTTGTACCTGCATATACAAAGCAATTTGAGCGTGACACCAAGCAAATGAAAAAGCGTGGGAAAAACCTTGAAAAGCTAAAAATAATCATTCGCTCTATTGTGGCGGAAGAAGCGCTTGACCCCATTCACCGGGACCATAAGTTGATTGGCAACTGGAAGGGGCGCCGTGAATGTCACATTGAATCTGATTGGCTGCTAATCTATATGATCGAATCGGATACAGTTGTTTTTGAACGGACCGGAACACATTCGGATTTGTTTTAAAAAACGAATGAATTGCCCAACAAAACGCTGGAGAGGGACCGGGCTACCTGCGCGGCGTCTTGGAAAGTATGTGGTTCAGGAAAATTTACCTTTTATCTGAGCTTTTGGGGTTTAAAAGCCCGGCCCCTCAGCTCCCCGTTGAGAGTCCCGGTACAAGACATTTCCTGTCGACGACGCGGCCCGGTATCCACACAATATGAAGATGTACAACCGTTGCCGGATCAAACAGATAGGGCTGGAAAAATGGATTGAAGAAGCAGTGAATATCCGGCAAAAATATTGATATTCGTCATAACTCCAAAATTTTCAGGGAGAAGCTGGCTGTATGGGCCCGTCAGAAACTAAAAATAAAATAAAAAGTATTACTCTTATATCCGCCCCCTGGCCGCTTTTCAGCCGTCCATCCATTCAGCTCGGTGCACTGAAATCATATCTGAGGCAGGAGATTCCCGACCTTAAGGTGAAGGCCCACCATTTCTATCTGAAATTAGCGGCTGCCATCGGCTATCCCCTCTACCATGAAATTTCCCAAAAAACCTGGCTGGCTGAATCCGTTTATGCGGCTCTCTTATATCCGGAGCGATTCGACCTCATTCAAACTCTGTTCTACAGGGAAGCAAAGGGCAACCCCCTGTCACTTAAGGTCGACTTCAAAACCCTGACACATCAGGCGGCAGAGGCTGCCGATGAATTTTTCAGCAGCATCAACTGGGACCAATTTGGTCTGGCAGGCTTTTCAATCTGTCTTTGTCAGCTCACCTCCTCTTTGTATTTCATCCGCTCCATAAAAAAAAAATTTCCAAAACTCGCCATTGTAATCGGCGGTTCCATGTTTGCGGGAGATTCCATCAAGGACATTTTTACGGTGTTCCCGGAAATCGATTTTGTCATTAACGGAGAAGGAGAACTACCTCTGTGCAGTCTGGTGCGCCATTTAAGGCGTTCCGCTGATCCTGAAAAAATCTCCTGCATCCCAGGCCTTGTTACGTCACGCTCATGCAGAAGTAAAAAATCGGTAACCTTCAACCAAATGGCAGACCTCAAGGATCTGCCCGTTCCGGATTATGATGACTATTTTCATTTGATGAAAACAGCTGTTCCAGATAATAATTTTTTCCCTACACTCCCGGCTGAAGCATCCCGGGGATGCCGGTGGCAGGCTTCCGATTCAGGACATTCAGGCTGTGCTTTCTGCAATCTCAACCGTAACTGGCAGGGGTACCGGTGTAAAGGCCCGGAACAGGTATGCGGCGAAATCGATCATCTAACTTCAAAATATCGCAATCTTTCCGTGGCGTTCATGGACAACCTCATACCGGCAAAAACCGCCATGGAGATGTTTGATCAGCTGTCAGGATTGAAAAAAGATCTCAATCTTTTTTGTGAACTCAGAGCCACCACTCAGAAACGGGTACTGGAAAAAATGGGCTCTGCCGGCGTCAGCAAGATCCAGATCGGTATCGAATCCCTCAGCTCCCGTCTGCTGAAAAAATTAAACAAGGGAACTACCGCTATCCAGAATCTGGAAATCATGAAGCACTGTGAAGGCTTAGATATCGCCAACAACGCCAACCTGATACTCCATTTTCCCGGCAGTGATCTCGAGGATATGAATGAAACCCTCAGGAATCTTGAGTTTGCTGCTTTTTTCCGTCCACCTAAGCTTGTGCATTTCTGGCTGGGTCATGGAAGCAGTGTATATAATGATCCAGCGTCTTTTGGCGTCAAGGCAATTTTCAACCACCCCAATTATGCAAAAATATTTCCGGAAGATATTCACCGCCACATGACCTTTCTGATCCAGAGGTACCGCGGCGACATGAGATACCAGAAAAAACTGTGGCGGCCGGTTAAGCAAAAGGTTCATGACTGGGAAAAAACTTATACCCGAATTCATCAGACCTGGGGTGATACGCCGATTCTAAGTTATCGGGATGGAAGAGATTTTATGATCATCCGCCAGAAGCGGCTCTCAAAAGCCCCCTTTACCCATCGCCTGGAAGGGCTCTCCAGAAAAGTGTATCTCTATTGCGGGCAGCATCGGTCACTGGAAAAAATCCTTCATCATTTTCAGGGGCTGACCCAGGAGAAGGTGACGCCCTTTTTAAAAATGATGACGGATAAAAAATTGATGTTTGAAGAAAACGGCAAATATTTATGCCTGGCAGTACCGTTACAAGGCGCTCATCGCAGTTGATCTTTTTTATGAAATCAGGAGACACCTTACTTAATTCCAACAAGCCGAATTAAGACAGAAATACGATCTTTCTCACTTTATCGAAAAAACCGACTTTCCAAAGCTTTGCGAAGGATGCTCTTTCCGCTGCGCTCACTTCGCATCTCTCAAGCCGGACATTATAAAAGAGTACATAGAATAAAAAAAGGAGATAAACCCAAATGCCATGGATAAATAAAGAATTGTGTACAGGATGCCGAAAATGCGTCGATAAATGTTCTGTCGGGGCAATTTCGATGGAAGAAGATATTGCCTTTATAAAAGATCACGAGTGCATACGATGTGGAGTTTGTCACGATGCATGCCCAGATAATGCAGTTCGTCATGACGGAGAACGAATCCCTGAAGAAGTGCAATCGAATTTAGTTTGGGCCAAAGGGTTGCTAACGCATGAATATTATTTAAATGATAAGACAAAAACAGCTTATCGAACGTTTGAAACGATTTTTTACTAAAAATAAAAAGGTGGCTGAAAAAACCATTGAGCAGGTTGGGATTCTGCAGAATACGGAATACGCAGACTAAAACAAGGCCGGAAATAGTTTTTTTATAACCTTGCTGTTTCAGTGGACGGCTCGTTCCTCGCCGCCTCTGAATAGCCCGTTAGATTTTGAAATTACAGATAGTCAAAGATTTGTGAAAGGCTTTGTTTGACCTTTTCTTGGTCACCATCCGACAACTGACCGATTTTTGTTATTATAAACCTATTGTCGAGGGTGAATAATTTCATCCTCACAACTGAGGGCGCTGTTAATCCAGATTCTTTTTTACTCATAATTTCACAGTCCAATGGCCAGGAAGCGTTTTTCTTGCTTGTGATCATTGCTAAAACAGAGTGGCCAATTTTATTTCCGAAATTGGAATGTTGCGACAGCACAAGGGCCGGTCTTCTTTTTGTTTGAGCAGAATCAGTAAATGGAAATGGCACAACCACAATATCAAACGGCTCATAAATCATTGTATGCTTCCTCATCGTTTTTTGAATTCCATTCATTGAGAGTAGGAATAAGCGCATTGCTGAATTCAATGTCTATTGAGCTTGCTTTTCTGAGTTTGATAATGTCTTTATCTATTTCAAAAGCAATAATATCACCAGCATTCAGATCTAATTTTTTTCTTACTGCTTTGGGCACAGTAGCCTGATATTTTTTTGTAAGTTTGCTTATAGCTGTTTGCATAATTTTCTCCTTTTAAAAGAAACAGTATTACCGTAATACTAATGCGACAAGCAATATTTGTCAATATAAAACATACATGAGGATGTTTAATATGCTCCTTCTATTCTTGTGGAAAAGTTATTACCCATTTCTCCTTGATATTGTGGCGCGAGTTTTCTGCCAAGAAAAGTGGCTATATTTTCAGGTTTCACTGAGCCTACAATCCACGGGCCGTATCTTCCAAAGGTGCCCGGGGTCTCATGCAGATCATGCCCTCGAATTTCAAAGCGCTCAAGCTTTCAGATCCCTTTGAACCTTCCCAAAACATCATGGCAGGTACCCGATACCTCAATGCGCTGATCCATCAGTACCAGGGCAATATTAAACATGCCCTGGCCGCCTACAATGCAGGCCCTGGAAATGTGGACAAGTACAATGGCATTCCCCCCTTCCAGGAAACCCGAGACTATGTTCAAAGGGTCATGGCCCTGCACCGCACCTACCGCACCAATTCGTAAACACCAACCTGACTATCAGGAATAGATGGCTCAATGGTCAGAATCAAGATGCATTTTCCCAGGAAAAGGTCTCTGTTCTTTTGCAGCTACCGTTCTCCAAAGGCATTTGTGACAGTCTTGCGCAAGGGTTTGAGTATATATTCCAGCACGCTGCGCTTGCCGGTGTGTATATCTATCTGTGCTGTCATTCCTGGTAATATGTCAAGAATTTTACCGGTGGTTGTCGTAACTGGCACTTTGTTTGTGACAACATGGACGCGATAATAGATTTCATCACCACGTGCGGTTCGCTCCTTCAGGGTATCGGCACTGACATAGACCACCTTACCTGCCACCCCGCCAAAGATGGTGTAGTCAAATGGGTCAAAACGAATATTCGCTTCAAGGCCAGTGTGTACTAATGCAATATCGGTGGGGCTGACTTTTGCTTCGACAATCAATTCATCCCCCACAGGGATGATCTGCATTAATTCCTCACCGGCCGCAGTACACCGCCCACCGTCGTAACCCGAATATTTTCACTATGCCGGGAACCACTGCCTTGAACATGCTGTTTTCAAATTGATTCCTGCGATGGGCCAGAATCTGCTCATTCTGAGCAATTCCATCCTCAGCCTTGATCAATTCGGTGTTGGCTTCTTCAAAATAGCGATTTTTACGGACAATCAATCGCGACATTGCTTCATTTAAAGCCCGTTCGGTACGGATTACCTCCTGACGATTTACGTCTCCGGTGAATTCCAGGTTTTTTACCAGCGCCACATCTTCCTCAGATAATTTAACTGCAGTTTTAAGGGTTTTAACTCATTGCGCCTCTGCGTATCGGCTGGCGAAGCCCTTCCGGCGGACATTTTTCATACCTGGAAAAGGCTTACCGGCGTGGAAATCCTGGACGGGATCGGATCCACCGAGGCCTTGCACATCTTTCTTTCCAACCGACCCGGCCGGGTGAACCCAGGGACCTCCGGTACGCCTGTTCCGGGTTGGGAGGCCAAGATCGTTGACGAGCATGGCCAGCCAGTGCCCCCGGACACCCCGGGGTATCTTTGGGTGAAAGGTGGTTCCACCGCACCTTCCTACTGGGAGCGTCCCGGTGAGACGCAGAAAACCATGAGAGAGGCTGGCTGGCTGGCTGGACACCGGAGACGTTTACATTGAAACCGGTGGCGCATATGCCTTCCAGGGCCGGGGGGATGATATGTTCAAGGTGGATGCCAACTGGGTCTCCCCCATCCGGGTGGAACAGACCTTAAGGGAGCATCCAGCGGTTCTGGCGTGTGCCGTGTCCCATCGCAGGATAGAGGGCCTGTCCAAACCCCTTGCCCGGGTGGTGCTCAAACCCGGAGTGGTGGAAAGCCTGAAGCTGGTTGGCGTTCTCCGCCGCCATGTACTGTCAAGGCTTCCATCCTATATGTGCCCGGTGCAGATCGACTTTGCCACCGAACTGCCCACAACCGAAACCGGAAAGATCCAGAGATTCCGGTTGAAATCTGTTTTTGAAAAGGAGCCAAAACATGACTATTACCGCATCAGACATTCTAACCATCATCAAGGACGTCGTTGAAGACAAAGCCATTACAGAGGCCTTAAAAGCAGATGTCTCTCTGCTGCAGCAGGGGCTGGATTCCATTGACATGCCGGTGATCGCCGTGGCCACGGAAAAAAAATTCGGGGTTAATCTCTCCGATGCCCAGGCCACCTCACTGAAGACCGTTAACGATTTTGTGGATTTTGTAAACCGGAAGATCAACTGATTTTTTCCGAAAACAAGGAAAGTAAAGGACAACTGACATGGATAATGCCGGCAGACATGGCCAAAGCAGCATGCGGGTGGACAGGGAACTGTCCGTGGCTCCGGGACAGACATTTACCATCGACCGCTTCCGACCGGAAGACGCCCCGGGAATCGCATCCCTGTTCTACGCCGTGTACGGGTCGGCATATCCCTTTGACACCTATTATATTCCTGAAAAACTCATCAAGGCAAACCGGAACGGTGACATCCATTCCGTTGTGGCCCGGACCCCTGGCGGTGATATTATCGCCCACGGTGCCATGTATCGGAGCGGGCCCTTTCATAAAAATCTTCTGGAGATCGGTCAGTACATCGTTCTGAAAGATTACAGGGCAACCTTTGCTGCCTACCGGATCAACGAGTACGTGGCAGGTGAACTTCCCCGTCAGGTCCGCCCCGACGGCATTTTCGGTGAGGCGGTCTGCAGCCACATTACCACCCAGAAATCATCAATTCTGGCAGGCCTGTCAGATACGGCCCTTGAGGTGGGTCTCATGCCCCAGCAGGTCTATGAAAGGGAAAACAGCACAACCGACCGTATATCCTGCCTCATGCTCTTTCGGTCCTATGACGATGGTCCCCGGGATATCTTTGTCCCTGACCGCTACCGGGAACAGATCGCATATATTCTGGAGGATCTTGGCATGGAACGAACCCTTTGCCCGGTACGGCAGGCCGCGCTGCCCGACTCTCCCACCGTTATGGACACCGTCTTCATTGACTTTGCCGGGGTGGGCCGGGTCAATCTCGCAGTGGCAGGCACGGATACAGCCGCTCGTCTGAAAGCCTTTGACGCGGATATGGACGCCCGGAACGCTGCGGTGCGGCAGGTATTTGTCAACCTGGCAGAACCCGCCGGTACCACGGCCGTCCGGATGTTGCAGGAGCGGGGGTATTTTTTTGGCGGCCTGGTCCCCCGCTGGTTCAAGCATGACGGCATCCTCATGCAGAAGCTGTCCAGGATACCGGATTTCACCGCCATCCGCCTCCACACCCAAAAGGCAAAAAACATCAGGGACATGGTGGCTGCCGACGTCCGTGAAACCCTTGAGGAAACAGGCGGTACGGCAAGCGTGCCATGACCCGGCCAGATGTTGATCATCTCAGGGAGCTTTGCCAGGATCCCCTGCTCACTGCAGCGGCCCAATGGCAGTTCAACCACCCCGGGGCGCCCGTGGTGGGATACCTTCCGGCCTATGCCCCCCGGGAATTGGTATATGCGGCAGGGGGCCTGGCCGTGGGGCTCTGGGGCGGGGGACCCCATGTGGAGATCATCCATGGGGACATCTATTACCAGTCCTATATCTGCCGTCTGCCCAGGGGCATTCTTGAGATGGCTCACATGGGTGCCCTGAAAAGTTTTGCCGGTGTCATCTTTCCGTCGGTGTGCGATGTGATGCACAACCTGTCAGGTATGTGGCAGATCCTTTTCCCCCACCAATGGGCCAGTTATCTGGACCTGCCCCAGGATTTCTCACCGGAGATCGGGGGGCGATTTTACCACGAAACACTTCTGGCTTTGGCTACCCGCATCTGCGGTGCACCGCCGGACGATGCTTACGCCCGGCGGCTTTCCCACGCCATTGCCATGACCAACCGCCAGGGCGAGCTTTTAAGGCGGCTGGCCCGTCTGAGGTCTTCGGCGCCCTGGAAGGTGCCCGTGGATGAGTGGTACTATCTGATTCGAAGCGCCCTTATACTTCATCCCGAGGCCCACATTCCTCTGCTGTCCGCCTACCTTACCGAGGCGGAAAAAAGAGCGGATGCCCCCCTGGACCACATCCGGGTGCATCTTGCCGGTGCCTTTTGCGAGCAGCCCACGGTGGGGCTTTTAAAAACCATTGAACGTTCCGGATGCTACATCGTAACTCATGACCTGATGCTGGGGCTGCACTGGTTCACCTCCCCCCTGCCCGCTATGTGGTGCGCCAGCTGGAGGAAAAGGTGGTGCCGGCGCTGGCGCAGGTGTCAGGGAAAGCCTTTGACCCGGAAAGAATTCGGGCCATGTGCCTTCTGGCGGCCGAATCCGAATCTTTGTTTCTGGACTGTTTGGAGAGTGCAAAGCACCTGCCTTCCCCCATTGACGGCTATTTTGGAGGGGTGTTCTATATTTTTCCCATGTTCACCGCCTTTCGGGGGACCCCGGAGGCAATCAAATACTACCGAACCCTTCTGGAGGAGATCCGGGCACGGATAGAGGCCGGCCGTACCGCCGCCACCCTGGAAGGGGACCTGCCCCGGGAGCGCTACCGGCTGGTGGTGGAAGGCCCCCCCAACTGGACCCATTTCTGGGAGTTATGGAAGCTCTTCTACCGTCGGGGAGCGGTGGTGGTCTCCTCCTCCTATGCCCGGGTGGGGGGTGTTTACGATGCCGGATTCCGTCATGATCCCGGCAATCCCATGGAGAGTTTTGCCCGTTACTGCATGGGCTGCTATACCAACTTAAGCATTCCGGCCCGGGTGGCCCTGCTGTCCGGACATGTCAAAGCTTACCGGGCCGACGGCCTTGTCATTCACTCCATCAAGAGTTGCAACTCCTTTAGTGCCGGTCAGCTTTTGATCCTCAAGGAGGTGGAAAAACGGACCGGGAAGCCTGGCGGATTCATTGAGTCGGACCTGGTGGATCCCCGGTATTTTTCCAGGGCCCATATTAAAAACCGGCTGGATGCCTATTTCCAGATGATTGACGAAAGAAGGGCGCACCATGCACGCAACCTTAGGGATTGATCTGGGCAGCACCACCTGCAAGGCCGTACTGCTGAGCGATACGGGAGAGGTTCTGGGCCGGGGCATCACCAACACCCGGGCCAATTACCGGGTCTCCGCCGACATCGCCACCCGGGAGGCCATCCTGGACGCTGATCTGACACTACTGGGACGTCTGGGCGGACTCAGCCCGGAAGAACTGGATATCGCCGCCAAAAGGCTGCGGATCTCCGGATTCCGCCAGCGGCTCAAAACCCTGCACCAGGCGCTTTGCCGCGCCCTTGGTGACCAGGCCGCTCCGGAACTTTCAGCCCTGGCCCGGGAGGTGGACCAGGCCCTTGGCTCCAATGTCATAGAGGGGCGGATCATGGACCGGAGCCTTTTTTTCAGGGACATTGCTCTTTCCCTGTATCTCAATGTCGCAGGCCGCAGGTCCTCCCTTGACGAGGAACGACTCTCCATTGGGTTGATGAAAGCCCTGGCAGCCACCGAAAACACTGCGTATTCCCTGGCCCTTGACGAGACAGCCGATGTTGATCTTCCCCCGGCCTTGCGTTCCCTGATCCCGGAACTCAAAGTCCAAAGGCCGGAAATTGCCGCCCGCATCGGCACCGGGTACGGCCGGGCCCTTCTGCCCTTTACCGAAGAGGAGACCCGGTCGGAGATTTTGTGCCACGGCAAAGGGGCCCGGCATCTTTTTCCGGATGCCCGGACCGTCCTCGACATCGGCGGCCAGGATACCAAGGCCATTCAGTTGGACGCAGACGGACTGGTGGCTTCGTTTTTCATGAACGATCGCTGTGCGGCTGGGTGTGGCCGGTATTTAGGATACGTGGCTGAGGAGTTGGGAATCGGTCTTTCGGCCCTGGGGTCTGCGGCCTGTGCAGCCTGCCGGGCCGTTCCCGTGACATCCACCTGCACCGTTTTTGCCGGTACAGAGGTCAGAAGCCTTCTTTACGCCGGGGAAAAGCAGGAGGAGGTGCTTTTGGGGCTTCATCGGGCTGTGGTACTTCGGGCCCTTTCGCTTCTGGCCCGGTCCGGGGGGATCTTCAATGCCCTGGTCTTCACCGGAGGGGTGTCCAAGAATGAGGCCGTGGTCAGGGTTTTGAAGGAATACCTGCAAAAGGATCATCCGGGCATCACCCTTCACATCCACCCGGATGCCGTCTACACTGGCGCCCTTGGCGCCGCGCTGTATGCCATGGAGAAGATATGAGCCTTTGCGGATGCGATGTGGGAACCGGCGCCGTTAAACTGGCGGTGGTGGCGGAAAACAGCGGTGAGCTTCTTTTCATGCACCGTGAAAACATCCGGAACCGGGCCCCGAAAACGGTGCTGGCGCACTGTTTTCAAACTGCGGCCAGGGCCGGTTTCAATCAAGAGGATTTTCGCTATATCGCCGCCACCGGGGATGTGGCGGCCGTGCCGGAACGCACCGGCACCTTCTACGCCATGACCTGCCATGCCCGGGGGGCCCGGCAGTTTGCCCCCGACGTCATGAGCGTGCTGGACATCGGTGCCCTTCACATGCGGGCCATGGTGCTGGATGCCCGGGGAAAAATCCTCTCCTATAAAATGACCAGCCAGTGCGCTTCGGGAATGGGCCGGTTTCTGGAAAACGTGGGCCGCTACCTGGGCTTGGATTTCGAGGAGATGCAGGCGCTCTCCCTGGCTTCCACGGACCCGAGTCCCCTTTCCACCGTGTGTGCGGTCCTGGCGGAGACCGACATTATCAATCAGGTTTCCCGCGGGGTGCCGGTGTCTGATATCATCCGGGGCATTCACAACGCCATGGCCCAGCGGGCCGTGAAGCTGTTGTCTGTTTCGGACGTCCGATCCCCCCTTGCCGTCACCGGCGGTCTTGGCGTGGACAAGGGGTTTGTCCGGGCCCTTAACCGGGAATTGACAGCCTCAGGATTTGACCTGGAGCTGCGGACCCACGAATTCAGCCCCTTTGCCGGTGCCCTGGGCGCCGCCATCTGGGGAGGGGTGAGGCTTAAGAAATAAGGATTTATTTGATTTATCATTGACATTTTATTTATTTCAGTTTACGTAAACGTAAACTATTTTGTGGCAGGAGAGATCATGACCCAGGGGACGAAAATCAGTGAAAAAGGGAAGACCAAGGGAAAAGGGGAGGACTCTGACAAGGAAACCGGACAGGAGTGGACCATTTCCCAGATCGCCGAACAATTGGATATCAGCACCCGGACCATCCGCTTTTATGAAGAGAAAAAGCTGATTAAGCCCCGGCGAACCCCGGGCAATCAACGATTCTACACCCCCCGGAACAAGGCGCGCCTCAAGTTGATTCTCCGGGGAAAACGATTTGGTTTCAGCCTTGATGAGATCGCAGAGATGATCGGCATGGCAGATACCGATCTGGACGAGCGCCATCAGATTGAAAAGAGCCTTGAATTTGGAGAAGCAAAACTCAAGGAGATCCGGGAGAGGCAAAAAGAGCTGGAGCTTCTTGAACAGGATATCCTGGCCACCCGACAGAAACTGATAAACCGGATTGCCCAGCTTGATCAGGAAAATTTCAAAAACAGAAAGGATGCCTCCGATGTTTGATTTTCTATTGAATGACGTCCAGAAACAGTTAAGGGACGAGGTTCGTGCGTTTGTAAAATCCATTCCCAGGAAGATGATTCTGGATATGGATGCCGAAAAAATTCAATTTCCAAAGGAATTTCTCCAGGAGGCAGGGCGGCGAAACCTCATGGGCTGCCGGTATCCCAAAGAGTGGGGCGGCCGGGACATGGACTGGGTTTCCACCTGCATGGTCATGGAGGAGGTGGGGCGGTTGGGCTATATCTTTGCCTGCACCTTTGGGGTGGGAGCCGAGCTGGTGTGCGATGCCATTATCCTCCACGGCAATGATGCCCAGAAGGAAAAATATGTAAAGCCCCTTCTCAAGGGAGATCTTTTTGCCGCCGAATGTCTCACCGAACCCAGAGGCGGGTCTGATTTTTTCGGTACCACCACCACGGCGGAAGAGAGGGGAGACCATTTTCTGCTGAACGGTCAGAAGCGGTTTATCGTGGGAGGAGAAGGGGCTGATTTTTTTCTGGTCTATGCCAGAACCGATCCTGATGCTCCGGCCCACCAGGGGATTTCCTGCTTTATCGTGGACAGGTCCGCCGGCGTTAAAAGCGAGTATCTCTATGGTCTCATGGGGTGCCGGGGAGGCGGTGCCTCGCGGTTGGTGTTCAAGGATGTCCGGGTTCCCAGGGAAAATCTTCTGGGGCAGTTGAACCAGGGGGTAAAGGTGTTTAACACCATGATGATCCCCGAGCGTCTGGGCACTGCTGCCATGACCATCGGAGCTGCCGTGCCTGCCGTGGATGTGGCCACGGGGTATACTTCAAAAAGAAAGGCCTTTGGCCAGCCTGTGGCCGGATTCCAGGGAGTTTCCTTTCAGATAGCCGAGGCCGTCACTCTGCTGGATGCGGCCCGGTCTGTGATTTACACAACTGCCCGGGCCGTGGATCAAGGCATTAATGAGAAAGAGATACGCCGTCTGGTCTCCCAATCCAAAAAATTTGTCACGGAATCCTGTCAAAAAGCGGCCCACAATGCCATGCAGGTCATGGGCGGCATTGGATATACCAATATCTATCCCGTGGAACGGATTATCCGGGATTTAAGACTTGCCTCCATCTGGACCGGTACCAATGAGGTCATGTCCATGATCATTGCCAATGAGTGGTACAAGCAATATTTTCAGGATAAAAAACAGGGAAAAACCAGAGACATGGAGGCCGATGCCGCCGAAGCCCATGCCATGGATGAAAAAATTTTTGAATAGTGGACATAATCAACCGTCTTTAACTCCCTTGCCAAATCACATACAGCGGGAAGATCGTACACATGGGAATTAAGATTTTTGTTTTTTCTTTACCATGAGAACACCTCTTGATTTTCATGGGTAGGGAGGGGGCGAGTCGGTTATGATCGTTAAGTTGATTCTTGAGCGTCTCATTTGGACAGGGCCCAGGGTCGATGGTTCGTGGAGGGACGAAACGATCGACAAGACTGGGCGCCTCTGTCCGTTCTGAAGCCGGTGTGATATCCGTTTTGGCGTGCCTTTGGCACGGACTGATCATGCAAGCCTGATCCTATTCCGATAAGACCATGGAATCCAGCATGAGCCTTATGGAATTTATTAGATACGACTTTTTGGGATTGATATCAAGCGGCAATTTGATTTGCTATAACCCACATGTCCTGGCGGACACAACGAAGATAGAAAATGGCATTATGCCGCCCCCCCCCCCCGACGGGCAATGGGTCCGGCCCGGAACCGTAGACGGCTCAATTGGCCGGTTCCTATTGCCCGTCGGGGGAGGGGCTCTGCTGAGGTAGACTTGAAGACTACCTTTTCATATAACTGCCACGGGCAGACCGCATTGGGGACCTGGGTCTGCCCACAACGAATCATGAAAGTAATGTTAGGCATGCCTGCACTTTCTTATAACCTACATGGCAGAAAGACCTGCCACAACGAAAAACGAAAGTCCTTTAATTCCAGCATATTGGTGAGACTTTCATATAAAATTGACTATTAAGCTGTGGCAAGGGATTTTGTCCACTCCACGATCTCTTCTTTGGAACCTCTGGGATCACCGTCGATTTTCAGGCCGTCCACCACCATTTTGCCGTTGCATTCCAGCATTTTCTCTTCCAGCATATTCACTGACCCGCAAAAATGCTCATAGGAGCTATCTCCGGGCGCAAACACGGCAAATTTTTTGTTTTTCAGGTCGATGTCATTCAATTGTTCATAAAAATCTTCAAAATCTTCCTGGAGTTCAATGGTGTCGTCTCCATAGGCCGGGCATCCCAGCAGCACCAGATCGTAATCTTCGGTCAGATCCCTTGCCATGGCATCCACTACATTTTTCATCTCTGTTTCAAAATCAGATTCCTCCAGGGCCTGGTTGATGATGTCAGCCATTTCTTCCGTATTTCCAGTGGTTGTGCCAAATATAATCAATGCTTTTTTCATTTTTTTCTCCCTGTATTGGGTAGGTGATGGATTGATGGATTCGTCTGTTGAGCAAGCCCATTCAGTTTAAACCGGTCTTAGGAACGATGGTCTATTAACATCGGGAACTTTTGAGCGGATGCCCCCAACGACACGGGCTCTTTTGCAGAGGATCACCCGGGTGCCGTCGGGGGCGATTTTAAATCCGTTTTCTCCCTTGAAATAAAGCCATTTCAGAGACGCAACGGCTTTGGGGAGGTGGGACTTGAAGAGCGCTGTTCCGGATGACGATACCCTGCTGAGGCCTACCGTGTTAACAAATATCCGTCCCGATGTGACGTGCTGATGTTTGATGGTCTTGACCAGCTCCCATGCGCACATGCCATTGAATTCCCCGGAAAGGGAAATGTGCAGGTTGCCGAGACTGTGACGAAAATCAATATTAAAACTTTTATTCAATAAACAACCTCCTCATAAAGTTAGATCATTGTCTATGTGTTACAACAGCAGGTAATAAAGCCCCCTTCAGGTTTATCTGCTTTTTCATCATGCCGGTAATAGCATATGAAAAAAATAATAGATGAGTTGATTTATTATTCTTAATAAATTAATAAGTCAAGCATAAATTTTTATAAACCTTTTTATTTTTGGAGCTCCTAATTTAACGATGTAAGACAAAAACATTTTAACTAAGCTTGTGACGGGAATACTTTTCTGGGAAACTATGGAAGAAATACAAAGTATTTATTGGCCTTATGAAAGATGTCGGAAAGTCTTGACAAAGAGTTTGGGTAGCCATATATGGTTTTGAATGTCAAAATAATTATGGGTTATTGAAGTGCGTGCAGGGAAATGCTCACTTTTTTGGATAATGTGTAGATAATGTCAAACCATAAACCACGCTATAAATAAGGAGGCGGATTTTTATCGTGAAAAAGGCATTAATGGCAGGATGTTTTGTGCTTCTGGAGTGTATTTTGTTCGTCAGCACGGTTGAAGCGTGTCATCCGTGGTTCAATGTCATGCCGGCGCATGTGTCTCATCTCCTGCAAAAACAGGCCAGGTTCAGACCAAGAAAAACGCTTGATTACAACCAAAATGGTAACCAAGGAGATCAAATCATGGATAACAATAGCAGATAAGCAGATGCAGACAGTACTTGCTTTTTACTCCCAAAGTATTAAAAAATCAGAAGATTGAAGCGTGCCCCACGCGGCCACAGGCACAACATGTTGTGCCTGTGGCCGCGTGGGGGCAGTCGCCGGAAAAAGAGACATAGCAAGATTTCGGTAAAGGGACGGTCCGTGGCCGTTTTATAAGAATCTGAACCGGACAGTAATTCCCATGGTAAGGGGATCGCCTGACTGGCCTATGGGATCTGATCCGGGGAACTCAAAAGCAACGGATTCATACCCTTGATCAAGAAGATTTCTGGCCCACAGTATAATATCCACCTTTTCACTTTTAAGTCCCAGGCTCATGTTCATTAGCTGGTAAGCATCCTGTTCCAGCGTATTGGCATCATCCCAGTAAAAAGCGCCGACCCCGTTGAGCTCCGTACGAAAAAACATGTCCCAACGGCCTGACAGGGATTTATCGTACTGTAAGGCAAGGTTGTAAGTATATTCAGGTGCAAGGGGGGTGCCGTTATTTTTATAGTCAGTACCGGCCAGCGAATCTTTATAGTCTTTAAATTCTGAATTGGCGTACCCCAGGCCTGCTTCAAAGGTCAGCCCTTTATATAATTGTGTTTTGGTTTCAATTTCAAAGCCGGAACTTTGTGACCTACCTGCATTTTTAATTATTGTATCTGCCGAAGGAAGCAGTTGAACTATTTGCTGGTCCTTAATTTCAATAAAGAACAGAGATGCATTCACATTAAGGCGATTGTTAAACCATGATGATTTACACCCCAGTTCATAATTCCAGCTGAATTCACTTCCAAATTTTATATCAGAGGCATCTTGATACGCAGTA
Organism: uncultured Desulfobacterium sp.; assembly: GCA_963668575.2. Taxonomy (GTDB): domain Bacteria; phylum Desulfobacterota; class Desulfobacteria; order Desulfobacterales; family Desulfobacteraceae; genus Desulfocicer. The sequence goes on from OY764894.2 coordinate 6,058,516, forward strand.
TTGAAGCCGCCGCTGCGATATCCTCGGGAAACACCGACGTAGGTCATTACGTCATGGGTATGATGGTAGGCCACCTGAACCTTGGGCAGCCATGCATCGTTTTCTTCTGATTCATCAATGGCCGTGCTGCTTAATACCGATCCACCAGATGACATGATTGTCCGGTGGTTGATGTCGCTTTTTTCATAATCATACCTGAGCCCTGCTGTCAGTGCCAGTTTCTCAACCAGGGTATATGTTGCCTGGCCAAAAACAGCACCACCGCGGACAGTCAGATCTGAATCGGAATCCTGGTCAACGGCTGCGCTGGGCAGAACCACCCCGGCAGCGTAATTTAAATTCAGAAAATGGTCTTTTTCTTTGCTGAAGCCATACATACCCACCAGCCAGTCCAAATCTCTGCCGTCATCAGGGGCGGCCAGACGGATCTCCTGGGTGAACTGGTCATCGTCAATGGTCTCCCGGGCTGTATAAAGGGGGGAAACGGTGAAATCCTGGTCATTGGATGCCGAATCCTCAAAATTTCTAAACGCCGTGATGGAGGTGATCTGGCACCAGGACGCATCATAGGCGGCACGCAAAGATGTCCCGAATACGTCCCGTTCATAGTCGCCTTTATAATCATAGGCAATTTTGTGGGAATTCTCGCGCAGGGAATAAAGATTTCCCAGGGGGAACGCGCCATCATCAATATGCTCGCCGTCAACTGTCAGGGAAACATCTATTTTATCAGACGGTAGCCATCGCAAATTCAGACGCCCGTTCAAAGCACCATGATCATCCACATCTTCGCCAAGGTATGTGTTGTCCGTGTAACCGTCCCGGGACTCTATACCGGCGGACAGACCTAAAAAAAGCTGATTTTCAGAAACAGGGGTTCGCAGATAAATATTACCCTGTTGCAGATTATAGTTTCCAGCGGTAACAGACATACCCGAAGTCGTTTGATTGTCCGGTTTTTTCGTGACAATATTGACAACGCCTGCCAGGGAATTGCGGCCGTAAAGCGTGCCCTGTGGACCGCGCAGAACTTCGATCCGTTCAATATCAAACAGGTTTGTATCAAAGGCCCTGGCATCCATATAACCGACATCGTCAATGTAAAATCCGACAGCCGGGTCATTGTTGACAGCACCGATTCCCCGGATAAAGACATAGGAGGTTCCCCTGATCCCCCAGTTGGCAATATAAAGATTTGGAATCACATTGGAAAGATCCTGAATCGTGTTGATCCCGGCATCCTGAATCTGTGTATCTGAAAACGCTGACAGGCTTGAGGGAATCTCCTGAATATTTTGGGTTTTTTTCTCTGCCGTTACCGTTATGGGGGCTAAAGACAGGGCGTCATCAACTGCTGCTTCCCGGGCAGAACCCACAGCGGTGCTGCAAAATATCACTGCTGTTATACTTAAAATTATCCATGGCACTGTATATTGTCTGTTCATCTTTTTCTCCATTTTTTCATGTGACTTAATTTTCAATACCTGGGGGGGTATCTGTTTTTTTGTTGTGGACGAACTTTTTGGAAAAGGTGTTGTTAAATTTAAGGAACGCCATATCCGCTAAAGGCATAAAAACTATACAACCTGCGGCCAGGGCCTGGTAAAAAAGGACATACCCGCTGACATCCGCCAAAAGGGCCATCACAGGAGCCAGACTGAAAAAAATAATATGAGAGCCACTGCACAATACCGCATAATTGGTGCCTGACTGGGGCCCGGCACTGGCCGCGGTTATAATGGTGTAAACAAAAACCTGAATAGAGCCGATCAGCATCTGTTCCCCGGCCAGCATGGCGGCGATCCATTTGACGGACGGATGCTGGGCCGTGGCAATCTGAACGGTCAGCAAGGCAACGCCTGCCGCTGCTATTCCCCCGGCATAAATCATGGCGCGGGCCCCGAATCGCATGATGCAAAACCCGCTGATTAAAGTTCCTGCAAAGCCAAAGGGAAATGCGTAACGCAGCAAAAGCCCACCGACCTGGCTGCTGCTGAATCCAAGGTCACATAACATGGGAAGGCGCGTATACATGCCGCCGTGGCTCAACAGGGACATCAAAAGTATCTTTGCCACCAGGATTAACGAAAAAGCGATGACAGGATTAGACATCGGTGGAAACAAGGCCAACCCGCCCAGAAGGATTGCCGAAAGCCATTGCAGGGGAAAAATCCAGGTGCGTCTGCGACCGACCCGGGGCAGGTAATACCGGTCTACAAAGGGTGCCCATAAGAACTTTAATGCCCAGGGGATATAAAGCATGGTCAGCCATCCGATACACTGAAGGCCTGCCCCTGCCTTTCGCAGAATGACTGGCAGGCCTACCCAGCAAAATCCGATGGGCATGGCCTGGCATATATATGCTGTTGCCAGAACAAACAGCTTAACGCCTGTTCCTGCAGGTTTTTGATTGGTTGAACAGGGCCGGGCGGCGGATGTCATACCTTTGTTTTTGGTATCAACCCTGGCCATCTGCTATGCTTTTCGTGCAATATCAATGTCCATCTCCCCCACAGGCGTTTCCACCGTTCTTGACCGGATGGACTGAAACCCGCATTTTGCTGCGCTTTGTGCGATCATCCCCTGGGGGAAAAAATAATCAGCCCCGCCCATCATCGCAGGAATCACCGCACCAAGCATGGTGTCTGGATGGGTTTGCTCATGGGTCATGCCGTCCTGGAAACTGATAAAATAGCCGCCGGGTGTCAAGGCATGGTAAATTTTTTGCATCAGATCATCAAATTTGTGGATGGCAAAATTGAGCGTTGCACTGGCAAATATCAAATCATATCTGTTTTCGGCGGTGTCGCAGATGGAGTCTGTTATATAGTCAGCCTGAAAAAACCGTACCCGGTCCCGGAATCCATACTTCTCACAAAAAAATTCAGCCGCATCCAACACCTTGGGCCGGTCAAGCAATACGCTTGTCAAAGAGGGATGTTCATTTAAAATGTATAAAGAAAACACCCCGTGGCCGCACCCTAACTCCAGCATGTTTTCAAAGTGTTTAAATTCCGGCAGATTTGCAACCATATCAGCCACAAGTTGTCCGGCACCGCCTAAAACCCATCCGGAAGAGGTTATCGCCTCCTTCATCCAGATGGATTCGTCCGCCAAATCAACCTGTTCCTGCATATCCAAAGGACCGCTTTTAACAAGGTTTGGGAGCTGGTCCAAAGGGTTTAAGCGGTTATCCTGGGTCTGTTTGAGCAAAGGGGCAATACAGGAGGGTGAGGCGGAAACCAGAAAGGTATCGGCTATGGGCAGATTTTGGTACCGCCCGTTTTTTTTCCCCAGCAAATCAATGGTGGCCAGGGCATTGAGGAACCGCTGGGTGTTTCCCGCATCTGTTCCCAGTCTTTTGGCAATCTCTTCACTGGTTACAGGCCGGGTCAGTTCATCAAATATTTTCAGATCAATGGCATGATTCAGCAACGCCGCTTTTAACGGGCCCATGGATATTTCATGGAGCGGTCGGTAACTGATATCAACATTTGGCAGTTTGTTCATGGGGATCAATTCTCCAGGTATTAACGTATTTTTGTTAAGCGCATTCGGCTACAGGGATATATTTTGTCAAAAAACACAACGCTGTGTCGAACATTAGCTGAACAATAACTGTCATTTGATGAACAAATTATAAAATGCATTGAAATAGAAGTTAGACTCGTAGAAAAATGTGGGCGTGTGGGCGTATTTTGTTACCCTGCTGAAATCACACGGCGTTGAAGAACTTCTTTAAGATAGGCGCTTGGCTGAACGCCAAAATATGCAAAAAACGACCTTGCAAAATGACTTGGGCTGCTGAATCCGCTTGCATAGGCTATTTCTGAAATATTCATTTGACCGGCATCCAGCATCAACCGGCTCTCTTCCAGGCGATGGCGGCGCAGATAACCAAATACAGTGGTGCCAAAGAGGTATTTAAACCCTTTGTTCAGTTTCGTATGTGTCATGCCGGCAGCTCTGGCAAGCTCGAACAATGATGGTGGGTTTTCCAGATCCCGGCAAAGAAGTTTTTTTGCCGTTTGAATACGCTCAACATCCTGGCCGGTCACTTCCATCCGGACCTGTGTCTGGTGGAAAACTTGCGATATCCGTACAAATTGCAGCACCATTAATTCCAGGGTTTTACTTTCATAAAACCATTGTCCGGCAATCCCGCGATAGGGGCAGGAAAACAGTTGTGAGGCAACAACAGACATGGTTGCTGACATCCTGCCGGGATTGAAACAATATGAAAACTTTCCTGTTTGGACCATTTTTTCTAATTCAGGCAATGGGAACTGCCCCTGTTCGGTCAGATAGTGATTTAAAAAATCGGGGTCAATATGGATAGCCAGCATACGGATATAAGATTTGCCGTATATTTCCATTGTGCTTGAGGAATCAGGGAAGCAGGAGGCAATGTTCTGGCCGACGCTCCCTTTGAAGTCATTTTTTCCCTGGCGGTGAACAATTGAATAGTCTGCATGGCCGGACAAATGAAAGGAGAACTCCAAAGGGGCATCCTGGGTTTCAAAGGTAATTTTTTTGGGTGCGGTTGAGTGAAAATTTACAAGCGATAGTTTCAAACCCGGTTTAATATCGATCTGCCGTATCCCTTTTTCCATTAAAAAGTCCGGGGGGTGTGTACCTGTGACGTCGTTATTTTCTTTTTGTACACTCATGGAAAATCAAATACTTTTTAAAAAGTCTCAATGGGCCAACTCTTTTTAAATTTTCAACCTCTATGGCAACCAATTTGCCGATTGCTTTAACAGCCTGGTCCAAACACAGGGTTTTGTCCGGGCACTATGTATGTAATGATCCATTAAGGAGTGGGTTACATAATGTGATATCACAAAATAAGTTAGTTAAACCAACCTTACTGGAGATATATCATAATAAAATTTTGTGTCAACGCTTCAGTGTGAACTCTGTGGTAGATTAAAAAATATTTTCACCCTGCTTCTGCAACGCCGGGGTACACGATAAGGGCCATGGAAATTTTAAAATCCACAAATAGGGCGAAGGATTTTTATCCGTATTCAAGGCGCATCTGCTGTCTCCCCAGATGGGTGACTTTACAGGTTTTCCGCCACTCCACATCTGCGTGGGAACCCATGAAATTCATTTTGATGATTGTGTGGCGGTGGCCCGGAAAGCAAAAGGGCAGGGCGTGGATGTGGTGTTGCGCCAATGGCCCGGCATGGTCCATGCCTTTCCCATCCTGGCGCCGCTCTTTCTCGAGGCGGAGACTGCCCTGAGGGACAATCCTTGGCGAGAAGTTGATTTTGTGATCAAAACACCAATGAAGAGCTGGATTTTAAAATAGAGATCATGAGTGCCGAACGCTTTTTATTACTTTATCAAAAGCATATACGAAATTTTCCATAACCGACTGTTCCACAAGGGTGATGCGTATCCAGTCAGGAAACCTGAATCCTGTCATGGTTCTTATCATTACACCATGCTTCATCAGCATCCTATATAGAAGTGTATCGGAAACTGGAATATGCACCATAAGGAAGTTACCCTGACCGGAGAGGTACTCCAGACCAAGGGTGTCAAAAAAGGGACAAAGCACTTCCCTTGCCTTATGGATCATCTGGCGGGTGGCCTCTATAAAATCCTGATCATTATCCAGTGCTGCGGCTGCTGCCTGCTGTGCAAGGGTATTTACTGAATAAACAATGTGGGTTCTTCTTATGATATCAACAACTTCAGGAGAACTGCAAAGGTATCCGATCCTAAGGGCGGCCAGGGCATACATTTTTGAAAATGTTCTGAAAACTATAACATTGGAGTGCTTATCAAGAAGCTCCATGGCATCCGGGAAATCAGGGTCATCCACATACTCAAAATAGGCTTCATCAATGACAACCATACATCTGCCGTCAACATAATCCAGAAAATTTTCCATGGTCTCCCTGTCCCACCAGGTTCCTGTGGGATTATTGGGGTTACATACAAAAATAATCTTGGTGCGGTGATCCATGGCATCCAGCATGGCCATGGGATCAAAGGCGTAATCCCTTAGAGGAATGAGGCGTGCCTCAAAGCCGGAAAACTCTGCAACCCACTCATACACGGCAAAGGTTTTATCTGCCGTAATAATATTATCACCTTCAGTGCAAAAAGCCTTTATAACGCTTGCAATCACTTCGCAGGAGCCGTTGCCCACAAGGAATTGATCCTCTGATTTGCCAAACTTTTCAGAAAGTCTCATCCTTAAATCAAAACAATCACCATTGGGATATACAGGTACAGACTCCGGAGGAAACGCCTGAACCAGTTTTCTGACAGCAGGCGGAGGTCCCAGAGGGTTCTCATTGTTGTTAAGGCGGTGCAAGCTCTCCACACCATAAAGGCTTTTCAATACATGGTCAGGCTTGCTGGGATAGTAGGCTTCAAAGGCACGTATATGTTGCGGAACCAGAGCATCAAGATTTTTTTTCGACATACTTAAATATCACCTTGTCCGAATCACCTGCATAGGGCAGAACATATGCAGGAGTAAATCCATTTTCAAGGAGCGTTCCGCCCATGGCGGCCTGCCACCCCCGTGCCAAATCCAGAGTGAAGAAAATATTTACAAAGCCTTCGGCCTTGAGTAGATTCAAATGCTTACAGATATTATCCTTTAAATCAAAACCGTCAAGCATGGGACAAAGATTCGCCCGGGAGTTTCCGGTATCAAGATCTGCTGCCAAAAGAGAGCGTTCCCCATCCAATGTGCCTGGCTGGCTTCTGCTGCTATTACTCACACCATTTGCATCATTGATGGTTCTCATGAGAAAAAGCCTGTCATAGGTCTCTTTTAGGAAATCTGTCAATTTAGGGTGGGACCAGACATTTATTCCCATATCCTCCCTTAAATGGCGGAACCATATTTTCTGCACATCATCCCCATCTGTCAGGGATTCAAACTCACCTGGGGGTAGATCCTTTGTGGTCATTTTGCTGACAAGTATCATGGCAGGGGTTCGTGCCACGCTGCCTATCATATGGCTGGTCAGGCTTTTGGCAACACTCATATTATCATCAATAGAAGTGTTGTCTCCTATATCGGAAATAGTTTTAATTTCTACGCTATTGCTGCCATCCCCGTTACTGCTTCCCGGCAACATATCCCCTGCACCTTTGCCAAATATATACGGGCCGTAGAAACCAATGCTTTTGGCGGATATATTCTCCCATAGGATCATACCTGCAGGTCTGGCTGTATCATCCTTGGCAATGGCCATGTGAAGCTCTCCATAGGCTATGCGGTCAATTAAAACACCGGGAGTATTTATAAAACCGGGGAGATCCTTATGGGAATAACTGCCAAGGGTCAGGGCACAGGCACGGGAGATTTCAGAGGAATCAGCTGTAATTTCAAGGAAGATGGGAGCAGAAAGGGGTGCATTATCAGGCTTTAAGGGGTTTGTTTCAGGGTATGTCAAATGCTGCTCCAGAGTTATACCCACATCTTGCCTGTTTAAAGATATGGAAAAGGAGTCGGTCATACGGGAGGCAAGGAGAAGGCCAAGGTGTTCCATTCCCTGTTGATCCGGAGTAATTTCAGCACTTGATGTCAAATTCATTGCCCAGAGCCCGCTACCGGTTACAGCTCTAAACCTGAACTCTGCAGAGATCTTTGCTGCCTGCCTTTCAAGTTTAAGAACTATTTTGCAACCCGGTGCCACCTTGGCTATGTGGGCAATAATCTCTTCAGAGGAGACGGATAATGGAAGGATTTTTTTTTCTTCAAGCCCCATTACAGGCGTGCCTTTTTCAATAAAGCCCTGTACAACCGGAATCCATCTGGTATCAGCGGTCAATTCCAGTGAAAGGGAGAAGGAATCCAAAGCACGGTCAGATTGCATGTTCTCTTTTCCTTTTTTAATACACTTTAATTTTCATGTTTGGGGAAGCTTAAATCCAGCCACGAGCAATTAACAACACGGATCTTCAATCCATCACAAGCCCTCTGCTCTCTCCCAGTCGGATCGTATAATTTGGGCAAGCTCCTTTGCGCGGTCAAGATGCAAAACCATGGCATCCCAATCCGGAGCATCAAAAATTCTTTCCATGAGAAGCCCATCATTATCAAACCACCTTGGGAGGACTCCGCAAAAAAAATAGCTGCTTTTTCTTAAAATATCAACAGCTTCACCGACATATGGAACTCCAGTTGAAAGCCATATCTGTATCACCCTTATGCCCTGGGATATAAGCTTCTCTTCCTCTTTTGAGATAACTTCCATGAAATCATCACCCGTTTCCTCGATGGATAACCTTGCAACCTGGGCAAAATCAAAAATGGTGGTAGAGCATTTGGTGGATTGGGAAGCAGGCAATGTTTCATCAGAGGGCAGAAACCTTCTGTCATCATCCATATCCTTATAAAATATGGAGAAAATTTCATCATAGGCTTTGGGCACATAAACATCACAGGGTGAAGAGACAAGGGTTCTAAAATCCATTAATGTTGTGACCCTGCTTTTTGCACTCTCTTCCTTGGCGTAGGCATCAGCAGGCATGAGGTTTATCTCCATGGCCCTGGTCACAAAGCCCTGGCCATGGGAAAGTTTCTGGGAAAAGGGATGGTTGCTCACTGTTTCCCCAAACACCTGCTCCACTCCCGACGTTATGGTGGCTTTGAAACCATGGATGACCATCTGGGTAAGCACACCCTTCCCGCCCCTGTAGGCCGTATGTACAAGCCCGGCCCCGCCTTCAAATACGTTTTTACAAGGAGCACTGTTATACAAAGAGCTATGCCCGATTACATCCCCCTTTACGGTTTTTGCCACAATGGAGATAACCTTGCCCTCAGCGTTTTCCCTGATGAGAAGCTCCGGTTCAATTAAAAGGGCAGAATCAATATCAAAAATACCAGGCAGGGGCTCAAAGTCAATGGTTACAAGGCCAAGGGCACTCTCAAGGGAACTTAGGCTTTCAGCTACCACAAGGGCCACGGCATCACCCCTGTGGCGTATTATATCATCGACCAGTACAGGTTGATCCTTTTGCACCACCCCTTGCCTATTCTCTCCCTTTATATCGGCGTGGGTGATAATGGATCTAACGCCCGGAACCTTACAGGCAGACTCCGTAAAAATACCTTTCAGGCGAGCGTGGGGTACACCTGCACGTTTCACACCTGCCCACAATCCACCTTCAGAGTATAGATCCAGAGCATATTTTTCCGTACCGGAAACCTTGGCTGCTCCATCCGCTCTTAATGTTGCACTGCCAATGGATGGCGGTGACAATGTTTTAGATGTCATGCTGCTGCTCCTTAAGTTGAATCGAAATGGATAGATGGATAGGAACTTCCTTTTTGCATAGCAAGGTATAGCAAATCATGACAAGATCATCAAGAGCCTGAAGTATGGCCCCAGCCGGGCGCAGCTACAACATGTTGTAGCTGCGCCCGGCTGGGGCTTCGGTGTTAAAGCGGATATTATTGGACGGCCAGAAATTGATTCCGAGAATTTTTTCATTGGGAGAGCCGAGCCTGTCGATACGTCCCATTCTTTGGATAATCCTGACAGGATTCCAATGAATATCATAATTGATGACCATATCGGCATCCTGCAGGTTCTGGCCTTCGCTTAACGCATCCGTGGCAATCAGAATAGATGAGTTGATATTGGCCTTATGAAAGATGTCGGAAAGTCTTGACAAAGAGTTTGGATAGCCATATATAATTTTGAATATCAAAATAATTATGGAGTATTGAAGTGTGTGCAGGGAAATGCTCACTTTTTGGGATAATGTGTAGATAATGTCAAACCACAAACCACGCTATAAATAAGGAGGCGGATTTTTATCGTGAAAAAGGCATTAATGGCAGGATGTTTTGTGTTTCTGGGGTGTATTTTGTTCGTCAGCACGGTTGAAGCGTGTCATCCGTGGTTCAATGTGAACAAGTATACGGTGAAGCCTATACGGCATGGGCATCCAGCCATAATGAAGGCATCGCGAAAATACGGCTTTCTCAACCCGGGGTCTGGATGATCTTTGTCAGCCACAAATTTTCGTATCCCGATTCCCAATTGGCTGATCAATACAGTTATCAGGCCACCTTGACCTTTGAGGTAAAGCCGTAAGATCTGTATGCCATAAAATAAATGTCAATGTTTCTGAATGGCCGGTTGACTCCGGCCATGAGTTTTAGAAGCAGGGAAAGGCAGCTGTCCCGGCCAGGATTGGGCTGCCTTCCCAAGGTATATAAGGCAGGCCTGCTTTTGTAAAAAAGACCGCCCTCTTAACGCTCCTTATCTATCAGAGCCGGAGGACATCGTCAAGGCCTGCGTAAATGGAGCGACAATTCTAATTTTGGAGTCGCATGCATTGGAATTGCCCTGAATGGAGAGGAGATGAAAAGATGAAAAAATGTTCATGCCTGATGTTGTATCTTGTTCTTTGGAGCCTTGTTCTTGTTTCAATGGTTTGTGCCCGGGAGAGTGATCACTCTGTCACATCTGTGGAAGTGGAAAAAACGATTGTAACCGCAACACGAACCGAAACCCCTGTTGAAAATCTGCCGGTAAGCGTCACCGTGATCACCAGTCAGGATATTGAAAAAATGCCGGTCACCACCGTGGATCAGGTGCTTGATAAAATGGCAGGCCTTCAGATCCGGCGTAACCAGGGGCTTTGTAACACCGGAAGCCATACCACCATTTACATGCGGGGAACGGGAGAGAGTTCCAGGGTCCTCGTACTCAAGGACGGAATTCCCGTGAATATGGCCTACACAGGTTCTGTGGATATATGGAATAACATTTCCCTGGAGAATATAGAGAAAATTGAGATTGTAAGAGGCGCCTCCTCAGCCCTGTATGGTTCCAGCGCCATGGGTGGTGTGATCAATATCATCACCAAAAAAAACCAAAAAACGATAACGGGAAATGTCAGTGTAGAGGGCGGCAGTTTAGATACCTATATCGGGAATGCAGGCATCAGCACCGGGGGTGACAAGTTCTCCCTGCGCGCCTCGGGTGGATACAAAGAGACCGGTGGCTATGAATACTACAAGGGCGATTCCTGGAAATCCTATTACAAGACTCCGGATAACAAGTTAATCAATATCGCTCTGGGGGGAGATGTCTGGATGGGAGAGTCGCTTCTCCGGGTGGACTATGAATACTATATGGAGGATTCTCTCAGCGCCACCTCCACGCAATACGATGGTGAAAAGGAAAATAACAGTTATATGCTCAGTTGGGGACTTCCCCTGGGAAAGGCGGATTTCAGTATAAAGACATATTATTTTGACGAGGACAGCGGTTCTGATGCCCGCAAATATGACAGCACAACGAAAAATTTTGATCAGTATTATTATGATTCGGACATTCCAAAAGATGAGTATGGTGTCATTGCCCAGATATCAATGGAGCTGGGGCCTCACCGGTTCACCATGGGCAGTGACTTGAAGTGGGCAGAGTGCGACTCCCACTATGCCTATGCAGAAGGTGACCGGGATTTCAGCGGAAAACAGGATTTTTACGCATTATTTATAAATGATGAGGTGGGGGTGTTTGATGACCGGTTGATATTGACGGCCGGTATCCGGTACGATTACTGGAAAAATCATTCCGGTGATTTTTATGATTCAACCACTGATACCGAAAGAATCATCGATTACCCTGAAAAGAGCGATGAGGCCTTTTCTCCGCGTGCCGGGGCGGTGTTTAAACTGACCTCAAAGACCAAGTTAAGAGCCTCCTTTGGTACCGGATTCAAAGCCCCTTCCCTTTATTATCTGTATAAATCCGGTCCCCATGGTTCAACCCGGTTTGACCTGGCCAATCCGGACCTGGAAGCAGAGAAGATGACATGGTCATATGATGCTGGTTTCGATACCAAGCCCAATGATCATCTCAGCATCAGCATGACCTTTTATCAGAGTAGTATCGAGGATTTTCTGGGAGATAGAACCCTGGCGGCAGATGAGGTACCATCGTGGTTCTCCCCTGATGATGGGATGGCCGTAATACAAAAGGTAAACCTGGGAAGGGTTGAGATTTACGGTTTTGAGGCCGGTATTGAATACAAGTTCAATAACCGATGGTCAACGTTTATCAACCACACCTACAATGTTTCCAAGATAAAGGAGCATGAGGAAGATCCTGATGTGGAAGGGAATTACCTCTCCTATACCCCCCGCCACATGACCAAAATCGGCGTAACCTATGATAATCCGGATCTTTTTTCCCTGGGTGTTTTCCTGACCAATGTGGGGGACCGTTTCGGCGATCTCGAGAATACGGATACCAAGAAGCTGGAGGCCTATCAGGTGATGGATCTGAAAGTTTCACGCAGGCTTTCCAAAGGGCTGGAGATTTTCGGGTCGGTGAACAATTTTACCGATGAAGACTACAAGGAGTACTACACCACCTACAATCCTCCCATGACCATGATGGTCGGTGCAAAATATACCTTTTAAATCTTTTAAGGAGCTTTGGAGATGATCACCTGTTTCTGGGCCGTTGGTGTCGGGTTTACCATATTGATATTTGCCGGAAAAGCGGGACTGGTGGCCGGATCTGTCAATTTGAAAACCTGGCAGATCATGGTGTTGTCCCTGGTTTACGGCCTTCTTGCCTTTTTGATGGGGCTTGGTCTGAAGATCGTTAACCCACTTGATTATTTCACATTTTTTCAAAAATTCATGTCCTATGGTGTGGCAGTGCATTTTCTGCTCTCCGTTGGTCTGATGGCCTGGGGTGTCTATACCATGAAGACCGTTTCCAACGATCAGATGATACAGAGATCAAGGGTGGGATATGCCTTGATGTTTCCCTGTCCCATTTGTCTGTCGGCCATGCTGTTGAGTTGCTCCATATTTGTGGCCCTGACCGGTATTGATTCGTTGAAGGCAGGTGGGTTGATGGCGGTTCTCTTTATGGGGGTGATTGCCGGGGTCGGTCTTCTGGCAAGGCATCAGATGAACAGAGACAGAGGGGGGGAAAAAGGCGGCATGCTCCTTGGGTTTATCATGGTGATGGCAGGTTTGTACTTTGCCGTGTCCATTGTCGTGATTCCCGTATATGCAAAGGCAAAGGCCCTGTTCCTAAGCGTTCAGACCGTTGGCAGCGCAGGCCTTTCCCTTGAGCAGGGGGGGATATTGGTGGTGGTTGTCGCTCTTATTTTTGGCCTTGGTTTTATAAGAGATCGGAAAGGAATGTAGGGGATTGTTTGCGGCGGGCGTATCTGGGACAAAATTCTGATCCCTCCATGGCGCTTTTTTTATAAGAAAGTCTCGCCAAAATGCTGGAATCAAAGGGCTTTCGTTTTTCGTTGTGGCAGACATTTCTGCCATGTGGGCTATAGAAAATTTTGTAATTTGGGTAGGAGATAAAAAGGCAAATGAATATTATAGGTTTGATGCAGTCCGCTCTTTATCTGATAATGAATGCGTTACTTTATCCGGTAATAGGGGTTCTGATTCTTATGGTTGTCGCGGTTTTGTTTATCCTGGGAAGTTTTGTTTCCGAGTTTGTTTTTCGACGCAGGCGCAGGCCTGATGCAGATTGGAAGGGCGAAGAGCTTGCCGCACAGGTGGCACGGAATATCCTGGCGGCTGAGTTTGAAGCCGCAGCGAATCACATCAACAAACATATATACAAATCCGGCACCCAGAGCCGATTCGTGAAGCATTTTATGCACGATTTCGCAAATCAGATCCTGAAAGGAAAGGTAAATCTGGATATCCGGGCTGAAAAAACGCTTCAGCAATATGAAATGATGACATCAGGGCAGCTGGACAAGACACGGCTGATGATCAGGATAGGACCCATGTTAGGCCTTATGGGTACATTGATTCCCATGGGGCCTGCCCTGCTGGCCCTGACCAAGGGGGATCTCACCCAGATGGCCAATTGTCTGATCATCGCCTTTGGCACAACCGTGTCCGGCCTTGCCGTGGGAGTTTTTGCCTATGTGATTTCCATGGCCAGGGAGCGCTGGTATGCCCAGGATGTGAGAGATATGGAATATATGGTGGATCTGGTGATAAGATCCATTGAATACAAGGAGCATAATGGCCGGGCCGAGGCCTGGGAACCCCAACAGAACATCGCTGTTTTGCCCATGACAGGGAGATGAAGATGAGACTGACACCACGCGAAAGGCGAAAAAGCCGTGGCAGAACAACCTCCGTACACCAGGAAGATCCCATGAGCGGAGTGGCCAATCTGTTTGATGTGGCCATGGTATTTGCAGTGGGGCTTATGGTGGCCATGGTCAGTGCCTATCATCTGCACGAGCTGTTTTCCGCTGACGAATTGACCATGATCAAGAATCCCAATCAGCCGGGCAAGATGGAGATTATCACCAAGAAAGGCAAGGAGATCAAGGTCCGGAAAATGACAAAAGAGATGGCCCAGGGTCAGGGAATGCGGCTTGGCACGGCCTATCGGTTGAAAAACGGCAAGGTGGTCTATGTTCCCGAAGGGCCCGGAGAGGAGGAGAGATAGGATGTCGCGCGGTATGTTCGGTATACTTTCAATTGCATTGATTTTGCTGGCCTTCGGAGCAGGGGCTTCTGCGGGACAGCCTTGCCGCCTGACCTTCTCGGTGCCAGATACCCACACCAAGGTGCTGGCGGAAGGGATTGCCGGGTTCGGGCAGGAGAACCCCAAGCTGCTCCGGAACGTCATGATAACGGTTTACAGCGAAGAGGAGCTTCTGGACAAGCGTAACGAGCAGGATCTTGTCAGTCAGGATGTAATCTTTTTGTACCATAAGGATTACAAAACCATGCAGGAAATCGAGCCGCGGATAACCATTGCCAAGCAAAACGGAGCCAAGGTGGTCGGCATCGGGGTGGCCGGTGTTTTCGCGGGTCAGGACTTTTACAATGTAAGCCTCAATGACTATCCGGACATACAGGTATATTGGGAATACAACGGCCCGGAGAACATAAAACGGTTGATAGGATTTCTGCTGAATCGCTTCTGCAATGTGGCCCAGGCAAAGGTCATGGACCCGGTCGAGCAACCCGCCGAAGGCATTTTTCATCCCGATGCGCCCGATTCAAGGGTGATTACATCCCTTGCCGACTACAAGGCCTGGTATACGTCATCCGGGCATCAAAAAGAGGGACCCTGGGTGGGAATCGTCTCCTACAATCTCATCAAGACCGGAGACAGCAAAATCCAGGAGGCCCTGATTCGCCGATTGGAAGCGGACGGGCTCAACGTGATCTGCGCCATTGGTTACCCGGCCGACATGCTGATGGAAAAGTATTTGATGAGCGACAGGCCCGAGGTGGCGCTGATCGTCTCCCTGATGTTCTCGCATCCCAAGGAGAAATCCCAGGATCTTTTGAACCGGATGAACGTGCCCGTTATCCGGGCCGTCACCCTGTACAGCGATTTGCAGAAGTGGGCGGAAAGCCCCCAGGGCATTGAGCCGTTCCAACTTGCCTCGCAGATCTTCATGCCCGAGCTTTGCGGACTGATCGAACCGATCGTGGTGGGCGGAAGCCGCACCTACAAGGATGAGAAAACCGGGATTGAGGTCACGGAGAGAATCCCCGGGGAAGAACGCATCGCCAGACTATCTGCCCGGGTCAAACGCTGGGTCAGCCTTCGAGACACACCCAACGAGGACAAGAAAATCGCCATCATCTACTACAACAATCCTCCGGGCAAGCACAACATCTCGGCCGCCTACCTGGACATCTTCGCCAGCCTGGAGGCCCTGCTGGAACAGCTTCAAAAGGCAGGCTACCGGTTCGAGAAAAACGATGGTTTCTCCAAGGATACCCTGCAGGATCTGGTCCTGCGCCAGGGCCGCAATATCGGCACCTGGGCGCCCGGGGAAATGGAAAAACTGGTTAAGTCAGGGCGGGTCACACTGGTGCCGGTGGCTGACTACAAAAAGTGGTTTGCCGAACTTCCCGGAGACTTCCGGCAACAGGTAAACGAAAAATGGGGACCGGTGGAGGAGACCACCCTCATGAGCTGGAAAAATCCCCAGGGTGAGCAATCCCTGGTGCTTCCGGGAATCATGCTGGGCAATGTCTTCATGGGTCCCCAGCCGGCCCGGGGCTGGCTCCAGGAAACGGGCCGGCTCTACCATGACCTGACCCTGCCTCCGCATCACCAATATCTGGCTTTTTACCTGTGGCTCAGGAAAGCGTTCCAGGTCAACGCCGTGGTCCATTTCGGCACCCATGGGACCCTGGAATGGACACCCGGCAAACAGGTGGGCCTGTCCAGTACCTGTGCGCCCGATGTTCTTATCCAGGATATCCCCAACATTAATCCCTATATCATGGACAACGTGGGGGAAGGCACCCAGGCCAAACGCCGGGGATCGGCGGTGATTATCAGTCACATGATCCCGGCCCTGAAGAAAAGCGGGCTCTATAAAGAGTACTCCGTGCTGCACAACAACATCCACCTCTACATGGAAACCAAGGAGGTCACTCCCCAGGTGGCCGAGGGCTACAAAAAGGAAGTGATCAAGCTGAGCAGGGAACTGGGCATTGAAAAAGACTTAGGGGTAAAGATCGACGATATCCCCTTCGAGGAATTTCAGCACAAACTCCATGACTACATCCATGAGCTGGAGTATCTGAACATCCCCTACGGCCTGCATATTCTGGGCAACCCCCTGGAAGGCGAGGGGTGGTCCAGCACGGTCAACGCCATGCTGGGGGTGGAAAGCGACATCCCGGCCCTGGGCGTGATTGTCGGCAGGGTCATCGGTCAGGACTATCTGAAGGTCAAGGCCAATGCCCATAAATACTGTGACGTGCTCGACAGGATAGAAACCCTCTCCATGGATTTTGTGAACAAGATCGTTCTGGAGCAGGTGGCACCCGGGGATGCGGCCCGGCGGCTGTTTGGCAAGGCGTACCGGGAATGCCCGCAGGAAGTAAAAAATCAGCTCAAACAAGCCGGAGACCTGGCCGCGAAGTACGCCGCCGACCTGGCCGGGGTGGATCTTGAAATCAGGAACATCATCCGCGGCTTGAACGGCGAGTTCATCGCGCCGGGGCCGGGCAACGATCCGATCCGCGCGCCGGACGTCCTGCCCACGGGCAAGAACTTTTACGGTTTCGATCCGCAGCGGGTGCCCACCAAGGTGGCCTGGAATGTGGGCAAAAAGATGGCCGACGATCTGGTCGCCGATTACAGGAAAAAGCACGGCCAATACCCCGACAAGGTGGCTTTGATTCTCTGGGCCACGGAAACTCTGCGGCACCACGGCGTGATGGAGTCCAAGGCCCTGGCCCTGCTGGGTGCCAGGCCGGTTTGGGACGGACGCGGCAAGGTCAAGGGTGTCGAGTTGATTCCGGAATCCGAGCTGGGACGTCCCAGGGTCGATATCCTGGTCAATGCCTCTGGTCTGTACAGAGATGTTTTCCCTTTGCAGATCGGTCTGATTGACGATGCCGTGCAACTGGCTGTGGCCGAGGAGCAAGACAGGTACGAGAACTTTGCCAGGCTCCATACCCTGGAAATGCAAGAGCAGTTCATCGAAAAAGGCATCGCGCCCGATGAGGCCCGGGAGATGGCCCGCTATCGCATCTTCGGCGCCCCCAATCAGGGGTATGGTACCGGTCTGGACGATGCCATCTCAGCTTCCGGCAGCTGGGAGGACGAGAAAAAGCTCGTGGATCTCTATCTCGACCGGGTGAGCTACGCATACGGCCGCAAGGTCTGGGGCAAGGCATCGCGTGAGGTCTTTGTGGAATCCCTCAAGGGCACCGACATGGTGGTCCACAGCCGTTCCTCCAATCTCATCGGTGTTCTGGACAACGACGATTACTTCCAGTACATGGGCGGCATGGCCATGGCGGTGCGCAATATCTCCGGCCAGGATCCCGAGCTGATTGTCTCCGATAACCGGGACCCCTCGGCACCGGGCAAGGCGGTTGATCTGGGCCGATTCATGGGGCTTGAAACCCGCGGACGCTATCTCAACCCCAAATGGATCACCGGCATGAAAGAGCATGGCTATTCCGGTGCCCACAAGATGGCTGATTTCGTGGAAAACCTTTGGGGCTGGCAGGT
The DNA here is from genome assembly GCA_963668575.2 of uncultured Desulfobacterium sp. Lineage (GTDB taxonomy): Bacteria > Desulfobacterota > Desulfobacteria > Desulfobacterales > Desulfobacteraceae > Desulfocicer. Next base: position 6,076,527 of record OY764894.2, read on the forward strand.
GACCACTCCCAAGGAGGTCACAGAGGAGGTCTGGCGGCAGGTCAGCGAGGTCTATGTCAACGATAAATACAAGATGGAACTCAAGGAGTTCTTTGAAAAGAACAGCCCGCATGCCTTTCAGTCCATTACCGCCCGGATCATGGAGGTGGATCGTAAAGGCTATCAGAAATTCGATAAAAAGATGCTGCAGGCACTTGCGGCGGAATATGTGGAATCCGTGGCTGACAAGGGGCTGGCATGCTGCGAGCACACCTGCAACAACATTGCCCTGAACCAGTTCGCTGCCAATATCCTTTCTGTGCCGGGTCTGGTTTCGCCGGCCACCATGCTGAAATTTCAACAACAGGTCAAGCTGACCACCGGCAAGGACATCAAGAATCCGGACTGGGTAAAAAAAGCGGAGGCAAAAGAAGCGCAGACCGCCATGGCGCCGGATGACGCCCCCAGGGAGACCGGAGCCCAGGAGATGCAGGACGTCAAGGGCTATGAAATGAAAGAGAAAAAGGATGAGAGGGCGACGGAAGTATCTTCAACAGGGATCAGTTTCGCCGCCGTGTTGATTGTGATCGGCATTATTGCGATCATCGGCAGAGGCCTCTGGAAGGGGATGAAACAATGAAAGGATTTTTTCGGGGTGAAAAATGAAATTTCTGCAAAAAAGCAATCTGTTGAAATATACAATGATATTGAGCATACTCTCAGTGGTGTGCATGGTAATGGCCGGCCCCGGGATTGGCTGGGCCGGGCAGGCATGTAACCTTGCCTTTCTGGTTCCCGATGGCAGCACAAAGCTCATGTCAGAGGGCATCGTGGCGTTTCAGGAAGAATTCCCGGATCTTGCTTCAAAGGTGAAGATAACGATACAGACCAATGAGGCCCTTGCCGAAAAAACGACGGAACCGGCTCTGGCGGACCAGGATGTCATCTTTCTGTACCATCTCAATTACAAGGTCATGCTGGATATGGAAGAGGGGCTGAAGGCTGCGAGACAAAGGGGAGCAAAGGTCATTGGCGTGGGCGGCTATGCCATTTTCAAGGCCAAGGGTTTTTTCAACGTTGACCTGGGCGATTATCCGGAATTACCTGTTTACTGGGAATACAGTGGTGGAGAAAACGCTAAAAGGCTCATCGTCTATCTCTTAAAGCAGTTTTGCGGATTTTCGGATCTTGAGGCAATGCCTCCCATGGAACAGCCCAGGGAGGGGATTTTTCATCCTGATGCCCCCGGTTTAAAGGTGTTTGATCAGTCGTCTGAGTATAAAGCATGGTATCAGTCTTCCGGCCATCAAAAGAACGGCCCCTGGATCGGCATTGTTTCTTACAACGTGATCAAGACCGGAAACAGCAAGATCCAGGAGACGTTGATCAAAAAACTTGAAAAAGAGGGATTCAACGTCATATGCGCCATTGGTTATCCGGCGGACAGGGTAATAGAACAGTATCTGATGGGGGAAAACGTTCAGGGGGTGGTCTCACTGATGTTCTCCCATCCCAAGGAAAAGGCCAGGGAACTGCTTGTCAGGATGAATGTGCCCATCATAAGGGGGATCAGTCTTTACAACAAGCTTGAAGCGTGGGAAGAGGACCCACAGGGATTGGAGCCGTTTCAGCTGGCCTCCCAGATCTTCATGCCAGAGCTTTGCGGGCTGATAGAGCCCATTGTTCTGGGAGGGAAGCATGTTTACAAGGACGAGAAAACAGGCATAGAAGTAACCTGCAAGATCCCCCATGAGGAGAGAATCACCAAGCTTGTCTCAAGGGTCAAGGCGTGGAGCCGCCTGAGGGAAAAGGAAAATTCAAAGAAAAAACTTGCCCTGCTTTATTACAACAACCCTCCGGGAAAACACAATATCTATGCCAGCTATCTGGATGTCTTTGCCAGCATGCAGGTGTTGCTGGAAGGCCTAAAGACGGCAGGCTACTCCTTTGAGGAACGCAGTGATTTTTCAAAGGAAACCCTTCAGGATCTGATCATGCGTCAGGGCAGGAATATCGGCACCTGGGCACCGGGGGAGATGGAAAAACTGGTCAACTCCGGCCTGATCGTCCTGCTACCCGTGGCAACGTACAAAACCTGGTTTGATGCGCTTCCGGCGGCGTTTCAGAAACAGGTGAACGATAAATGGGGACCGGTGGAGGAGACCACGCTGATGAGTTGGAAAGATGCCAAAGGGGATCAGTTTCTGATCATTCCGGGTATCATGCTGGGCAATATTTTTGTGGGACCCCAGCCGGCCAGGGGATGGCTCCAGGAGTCTGCCCGGCTTTACCACGACATGACGCTGCCGCCCCATCATCAGTACCTTGGCTTTTATTTCTGGCTTAAGCATAAGTTCGGGGTGGATGCAGTGATCCATTTTGGCAAGCACGGCACCCTGGAGTGGACCCCGGGCAAGCAGGTGGGGCTTTCCGAAACCTGTTCTCCGGATGTGCTGATGCAGGATATTCCCGATATCTATCCCTATCTTATGGATGATGTGGGCGAGGGGACCCAGGCAAAGCGCAGGGGATATGGTGTAATCATCAGCCATATGGTGCCTGCATTGAAAAAGAGCGGGCTTTACAAGGAGTATGCCCAGTTGCACAACGATATTCACCAGTATCTGGAAACAACGGAGGTCACGCCCCAGGTGGCCGAAGGGTATAAGCAGGAGGTGATCAGGGCCAGCCGGGAACTGGGCATTGAGAAGGATCTTGGCATCGACATTGATGAGATGGATTTCGATGCGTATCAGAAAAAGCTCCATGATTATATCCATGAGCTGGAGTATCAGAACATTCCCTATGGCCTGCATGTTCTGGGAACGCCCCTGAAAGATGAAGCCCTGGTCAGCACGGTCAATGCCATGCTGTCCGTGGAGGGAGAGATTCCGCCTTTGGGTGATATCATCGGCAGGGCCATTGGAGAAGATTATCAAAAGGCAAAAGCCAAAGCCCATCAGTATTGTAACGTCCTTGACAGGATAGAGACCCTGTCAATGGCATTTCTGAACAAGGTTGTGCTGGAAAAGGTGAGCCCCGAAGATGTCGGCATCAGGGTGTTTCCGGAGCGCTACCCGGAGCTGCCGGATGTCCTGAAAGGTCAATTGACCCGGGCCGCCGTTCTGGCAAAGGAGTATGCTGAAAATCTGGTCCGGGTGGACCTGGAAATAAAGAATACCATTCGCGCCCTTAACGGAGAGTTCATTGAACCGGGGCCCGGTAATGATCCGATCCGGGCACCGGATGCACTGCCCACGGGCAAGAATTTTTACGGGTTTGATCCCCAGCGGGTCCCCACCAAGGTGGCCTGGAAGGTGGGTAAAAAAATGGCCGAGGATCTCATTGCCGATCATCTGAAAAAGCACGGTCATTATCCGGATAAGGTGGCGCTGATTCTCTGGGCCACAGAGACGTTGAGGCATCATGGGGTGATGGAATCAAAGGCCCTGGCCCTCCTGGGAGCCAGACCTGTCTGGGACGGACGAGGCATCCTGAAGGGGGTTGAGCTCATCCCTGAGTCGGAACTTCATCGGCCCCGCATCGACATCATGGTAAATGCCTCCGGTCTTTACCGGGATGTGTTTCCCATCCAGATCGGGTTGATCGATGATGCGGTTCAATTGGCCATCGCAGAGGAGAGGGGAAAGTATGAGAATTTTGCCAGACTTCATACGTTGGATGCAGAGGCCCTGTTCGTTGGTAAGGGATTTTCAAGGGAAGAGGCCCGGGAGATGGCCCGGTATCGGATTTTCGGCGCACCCAATCAGGGGTACGGCACCGGCCTGGGAGAGGCGGTCCCTGCCAGCGGGAGCTGGGAAGACGAGAAAAAGCTGGTGGATCTCTATGTGAACCGTCTCAATTTCGCCTATGGCAGAAAGGTATGGGGAAAGAAGTCCAGGGAAGCCTTTACCGAGGCCCTCAAGGGAACCGATGTGGTGATCCACAGCCGTTCCACCAATCTTTTTGGGGTGCTGGACAATGATGATGTGTATCAGTACATGGGCGGCATGGCCATGGCCGTCAGAAATCTCTCCGATGAAGAACCGGAACTTTTGGTGTCAGATAACAGGGACCCGTCTGCCCCCGGAAAGATGGTCAATTTCGCCAAATATATGGGACTTGAGACCCGGGGCCGCTACCTCAACCCCAAATGGATCACCGGAATGAAAGAACACGGCTATTCAGGTGCCCAGAAAATCTCTGATTTTGTGGAAAATCTCTGGGGCTGGCAGGTGACCACACCCAAAGAGGTGACCGAAAAGATGTGGCGGCAGGTCAATGAGGTCTATGTCAAGGACAAATATAACCTGGAACTCAAAGCCTTTTTTGAGAAGAACAGTCCCCATGCCCTGCAATCCATCACCGCCAGGATCATGGAGGTGGAGAGAAAAGGATACCAGAAATTTGACGAAAAGATGCTTCAGTCCCTTGCCGCCGACTATGTGGCATCGGTGGCGGAGCAAGGAATGGCCTGCTGTGAACATACCTGCAACAACATTGCCTTGAATCAGTTTGCCGTTAACGTTCTCTCCGTGCCGGGCCTTGTCTCCCCTTCCACCCTGCTGAAGTTTCAGAACCAGGTCAAGCTGACCACCGGCCAGGATGTCAAAACTCCGGACTGGGCCAAACCATCTGAAAACAAGGCGCAGGATGCAGGTCTTGCACCCAATGAAACAGCAAAAGAGGCAGGAGAGAAAAAGTTGAAAGAGGTCAAAGGATATGAGATGAAAGAGAAAAAAGAGGAAAAAGCCACAGAGATATCCTCTTCAGGTGCATCGATTGCCGCCATATTGATCGTCATCTCCATAGTTGCCGTGATCGGGCGCGGGCTCTGGAAGGGGATGAAAAACAGTTGACTCCTTCTGGCTAAGCATTGGGCATCTTTCATATCGACTGGATTGAAGTGATTGTCCTTGTCAAGGACTTTAAAAGGTTAATTCCTGACACTTAAAGATACAGCAAACTCTCAGTCATCCCCCGTGTAGTCTGACCCAGTCTCTGTGATGAGAAGAGTCTCCAATTGGTTCATTCAGATTTAAAGAGTTTTTACTCTGCCATCTACTTTACCCGGAACCATGCCCTGACCCTGGAAGGCACGGACACCATGGAGGCCTTCCGGGTCAATCCCCATCAAAAGTTACAGCATCCTTCCACTTATCTGAAAAGCCGGTGGCAAGCATCCGGCAGATAAATCCGGTAAAGATGCTGTTCTCAAGGCCGTGGGCCATGGGGGCAATACGGGATCGGTACACCGGGATCTTTGCATGTTTGCAGGATACGGCTGCGGCAATCTGAGCACCGTAAGAGGCCAGGATTTCAGGAAGGCAGTTGTCAGGGATGATTTCCCACACCATCTGGTCCCGGATATGGATGAGAGCGGCCACAGCGGCAAACACCAGGGAGTCGCTGAGAACGACACCGTCGACCTTGGACCAGAGGTCGGCATCGTCCGGGTCAAGGTGGCGGCTAACCTGATCCCGGATATCCTGCACCGTCATGCCGAACCGCTCCAGGAGCACGGCCACGGACCGTCGAGCCCCGGGGAGAAGGCCGTTCTGTTGGGCCAGGGTTTCCTTGATGGCATCATGGACCGTCCGTCCAATAAGCTCCCCCAGCTTGCCGTGTTTCCCGGCGCTGGTCAGGGGTTTGCCGGTATCCATACGGCAAGCCACGCCGATCTGGTCTGTGCCGGTGCCGGTGGCATGGCCGTCGGAATATAGGGATGGCACCAAAAGCTCCTGGAGCACCGCCGTTTTCGCCTCGGTGGCCATCATGATGGTGCGGGCAAGGGCTCCGGGAATGAGCTCCTTGTTAATGAAAATCATGGTATTAATGGTTCCCACGGGTTCGGGCTGTTTTTCCGGCAGTTTCTCAAATTTGCCCTCGTGCTCAAAATGGGATGCCGGGTCGCCAGCCCGGCCGGCATTGCCCTCCACCCCTCCGGTGCACACGGCGATTACGGTGAGGTCCCTGAAGGTCGCCTGCTTTACGGCGGCATTGCGCATATTGGCGGCGGTTCCCAGGGTCGCGCATTTCTCCGCATCAAGACCGTATCTGTCACAGATAAACGCCCGGTAGCGGGACCGGTCCATAGCCATGATATCCGAGGTGATGGTATGATGACCGCAGGGTTCACATGACTGGTGATTGTACAGGATCTCCATGTCATCCCTGATCCCGCCGGCCACCTGGCAGGTGGAGATCACCCGGTGGGGGACCAGAAATCTGGCATAGAGGATTTTATCGTTCCGGTATAGTTCAACTCCTTGGTAAAAGGTATCGATATGCATAAGTTTATCTCCTTTGGTCATAGCTGCCACCGCAGTTCTGCGTAAACGGTCCTCGGGCTGCCCAATATTTTTTCAGCGTAGGAGTCGTCATCACGGCAATCTCCCGGTTCATCAGAGTCATTTTTCTTCACCTGCTTCCTCCAGTGTCGCCTCCATATCGATGTAATTCATGTCATGGGCTTCATTAAGGGCAGCCAGCATTTCCACTGCTTCGTCAATGAGATGCACGATGTTGGGAAAATTGTCCCTGAATAAGCCGCTGATCCGCATGGTAACGTCAATACGGGGACGTTTTAACTCTTTCAGGGGAATGGGCTCAAGCCTCAGCACACGGCCGCTGGACTCCTCCCACACCGGCCTGATGCCCATCAGGTATAAACTTTGGGCCACGCAATCGCCGTTGGTTCTCATGGTGTCCGTTGCCCACAGGACGGTTCCGATACTCTCCGGGTACCTGCCCTCTTCCTCCAGGTACCGCGCAAGCAGGGCCTCACCCAGCACATGCAGCCCATCTTGAATATGGGTATCACCAACGCACAGCTCGACTTCACCCATGACGCGGACGGCCGCCTCTCCGGCATCAGCCGCTCCAACGGCGTCGATACCACCTTCACGCGGGACGACGCATCGCGTCTGACCCGCAAGCAGGACGGCGCCTTCATCGACCTTCAGTTCACCTACAACTCGGCCGGAGAGATCACGGAAACCGACGTCACCGTACCGCTGGACCCCGCGGACTTCCTGCCCCCCGAAACCTCGAACCTGACCTATGACGCCGTGGCCCAGATCAGCTCAACCGGCTATGCCCATGACGCGCGGGGAAGGCAAACGACCTCACCCGACCAAAACTACGACTGGGACAACGCCAACCGGCTCGTTCAGATCGTGAAAAACGGCGTCAGCACCCTTATGGGATACAATGGCTTGGGCAATCTGCGCCTTCGTGACGGGTCGGGCGAAAAGCTGAAATTCTACTACAACGGCGCCATCGACCTCAGCCCCATTGCGGCCGACCAGGACAACGCGAGCGGTAAAATGCTTCGCTACTACGTTTACACCCCGTCCGGGCGTCTTCTCTACATGATTGATCACGAAAACGCCGATGCCCTCTATTTCTACCATTTCGATCAGGTGGGCTCGACCCTGGCCCTCACCAACGCCTCGGGCGACGTCACCGACAAGTACGCCTACGCCCCCCACGGAAAAGTGCTCCGGCATGAAGGCGACAGTCCCCAGCCATTCACCTTCGTCGGCCGGTGGGGCGTACGCAGCGAAAGTGACACCCTGTACTACATGCGCGCCCGGTATTAGGATGCCGCCACCGGCCGCTTTCTCTCCCACGATCCTTTGTGGCCGATGCTTGGGGACGCAAGGGAACTGAATCCGTATCAGTATGCCAGGAACAACCCGCTTTCAGTAATTGACCCTAAGGGAGAGGCAGAACTTCTCAACTATGGTTCCAATAACCCGTTGGATTTACCACTCAAGGGCAACAAGTTGTTTTTCATATCCGTCATTTTTTGAACTCTGAGGTAGATTAATCAGATTTTTCGGAGGTTGCCATGATCTATCAAATAGTTTAGCAAATTCCTCAGCAAGGGTGTTATTATCGTTGAATATATCTCTGAAGAGATTGTGATCTCTCATCGTTAAATAATACGGCAGCAAAGCTCCTATTGAACCAAATTCTTTTGGAAGTTTGCTATGTCCACTGCAACGGCGGAGTAAGCGTTTAATGAATCTAAACAAACCTTCAAGATAATTATTTGTCCGTGGAGGAACAAGTAGAGTTTTCTTGCCATCAATTATTACTGAAAGTATAGGGACATGAAGATTATCTTGATATTTTTCTACTTGAGCTTTGAGATTCATCAGAAAGGCTATTCGATTTGTATTTTTACTGCATTGAAGTTCCTGCTTAATAGATCTCAAAAAAATGTTCAAACGTTTCGGTAATATTTTGGCCTCTGCAATTGTCAATCGATATTGTTTTGAAAGAGGAGCCAGCGTCCTATCGTCCTCTATTTGTGATTGCAAAAATAGTATAGCACGAAGTTTATTAAACCATTTATAAGTATATTCAAGTTGTCGTAGAGCCTTTCTGAACCCAGGCTCATGATATCCGAGTTTTTTCGTTTTCTTTGTCATCTGATAGAAGTCATAATAATACTTTACACGCATCTCGACGTCTGCTTTGGCAAAAATGCCATCTATGAATTTTTTCCCAGCAACAAAGCGATTATATAAATCTAAATATGGCAGATCAAAGGGGATACCTTTTCCCGAAGAGTCCTGTTTGAAATTTAGTATCCAACGCAATGCGTATTGATAGGCACCCAGGGTATCACTGGTCTCATCAAGATACGCTTCAATCTCTTCAAGGGTTTTCAAGTATTTAGGATAACCCGCATTGGACTGAGTTTTCTTAAGCGATTTCAGAAGTTTCGATAGCCCCGTGTGTAACTTCCATTTTTTAGTCATGCATGATTTAATAAAAATATGGTTCGGCATAAACTCATCCCGAAGGGTTCGCAAAAAATGATAATGGCAGAGGATATGAGTCACGTTTTTGCCAAAAACAGCTACGCATGCCTTTATGAAACCTGATCGTAGATCGCTAATAACGGCTAATGGCTTCCCATACTTTAAGTAAACTTTTTCGAGAGCATCCTTTATGGTGTCGTACTTTTCGCTTTCTACCATGAGGCACTCAAGTATATGCCCGGAGCGACTGTCCATAAGAAGAAGACTACACTGGCCGCACTTCTGTTCCGTGGATCCATCGAAGTGAAGAAAATACCCCCCATTGGTATGAATGTCCTCAAGAATATCTGATTCGCGACTTTGGTGAAGTAATCGACAAAAATCCAAAAATCTTTTGGAGATCATACCTATAAGTACCCAGGCATAAATTATTCAACATCAATATGCTTTTTTGATTATATTATTGACAAAAAAATGTTAAACATAAATATATATAATATATTTTGAATTACTTGCCATTTTTTGCAATGAGGTAGCCTATATGATTAGAAAAAGAATATTTGGTTTAACAGAAAAACAAATAAAACAATTACAAGATACTATGGATAATGATCCATCCTCTCGTGTTCGTATGAGAGCACATTGTATCCTTCTCAGCAATAAGAGTTATACGATAAAAGAAATAACAAATATCCATGGATTACACAGAGATACGGTCTCTTCATTGATTGATTCGTGGAATAAATTTGGTTTTGAGGGTTTATACGATCATCCTAGGAGCGGGAGACCTCCTAAGTTGACTGAAGATGAGAAAGAAATCGCTATTGAAATACTTAGAGAAGACCCAAAATCGATAAAAAAAGCAGTACAGAAAATAGCCGACAAAACTGGTAAAACCATTAGTGGTGACACGCTGAAGCGTACTGCCAGAGACGCTTGTTTGACCTGGAAACGTGTTCGAAAATCTTTAAAATCTAAACAAGATAAAAAGGAAGTTGAAAAAGCAAAAAAAGAAATCGAAATTTTAAAAGAACAACAAAAAAAGGGTGAACTAAATTTATACTATTTCGATGAATCTGGATTTGATCTTACTCCATCGATACCGTATGCATGGCAACCTATAGGAATAAACCTTGAGATCCCTTCATCCAGAAGCACCCGCATTAATGTTCTTGGCTTTCTTGATACAACGAATAACGATTTTGAGGCCTTTATCTTTAATGGTTCTGTCAATAGTGAAATTGTCGTTGCATGTTTCGATAAATTTAGTGATTCATTGTCCAAAAAAACAGTTGTCATTATCGATAATGCATCTACGCATACCAGTAAGATTTTTACTGAAAAAATTGCCGAATGGGAGAGGAAAGGACTTTTTATTAAAAGACTTCCAGCATATTCTCCCGAACTAAATATTATCGAAATTCTTTGGAGATTTGTCAAGTATCAATGGTTGCCCTTTAGTGCATACTTTTCTCACGAGAATTTAACACAAGAACTTGAAACAATTTTGAGCACAATAGGCTCAAAATATCAAATTAATTTTTCTTAGAAAAATATTATTTTGCATAGTGTTATTTGTAAAATTTAAAGCCAATGTTGAAAAACTTATGCTTGGGTACTTATTCTCGAAGACCAAGAGCGATTTGTGCATGACGTGTGAAGAGCACAAGAAGCAAATCAACATCGCCGTGGCAGCAGGTACTGAAGAAGAGAACCTTGAAGCTCTTGAAAAGGCAAAGGAACATTTACTTGCGGCCACGAAAGAGCGTGCTCATTATCGCCAATGCATTGAACTCTCCAGGCAATCTTATTCTGCATCAATTCAGGGCGAAGAGCAGCAGAGAAAACCAGATACAATGCACTACTCTTGGGATTTCGCACAGCAAATGCATTACCCATATGAGGATCATCAAGTTGGCCCTATTTACTTCAAGACGCCCATAATTGCGCAGCTATTCGGAGTCTGCTGTGAAGCTCTACCACGCCAAGTCAATTACCTGATCGACGAATCTGATTTCCCAGGCAAAGGGGCTGATACAGTAATTTCTATGCTTCACCACTTTTTTGCATGCTACGGCTCTTGGAGAGCGGCACTTGCTGTTAACTGCGGACAACTGCACTGGGCAAAATAAGAACAATGCGCTTCTGCACTATTTGTTGTATAGAACAATAGCTGGTCTACATGACAAGATAGAGTGGTCTTTCATGTTGGTTGGGTCCTCAAATGCATGACTGGAACGAGCAGTTGCAAGCCTCATATCCTTCCTGAGACATTCTGAATGACATATTAATTGGGGAATTTTTGATCTGTATTGAATTGCAAATCAAAAATTGAACTTTTTTATACGGATCAACTCAAACTGCTGTGCAGTTTGCTGGTCAATTTATCTTAGAATTTTGTGGTCAAAAAATTTTAGAGTTAAAGCCCAAATCCGTTAGAATCAGAATTTCTGCATGTTTAGCGACAAGTTGCTTGACATCTACCGGTATTGTAATCTAAAGACTATTGTAGTCTAATAATGTAAATGTTTGGCCAGTGCCCCATATTCGTTTATTTGGGACTGCGTAGCATATTATTGCTATGTGAGCAGGCCAAAATGAGCAAATACGGGGTGCTGGCCGAATATTTACCTAATAATGCTAACTTAATCTGTATTGTTAAACGCTGCGGATAATTGGTACCCATTCAGTTCGGACTTTTTATAACTGGTGAGCAAAAAAGGGGAGGGGCAAATGAACAAATTTTTGGTATCTATTGTGATTTTAATGGTGGGTTGTATGTTTACGGGAATTGGACAAGCCGATGAAAAGGCCACCAAGGAAGAATGCGTTGCCAAGTGCAAGGAAGCCGCACAATTGGTTGTGGATGAAGGCATGACGTCAGCTTTGGCAAAAATTAATGATAGTAAAGGAGAATTTGTCTGGAAGGACACTTACGTTTTTTGCTTAGACTTAAACAAAAAGTGCAACATAGCTCATCCCATCAAGCCAACGCTCATCGGTAAAAACCTCATGGGAGCGAAAGACTCAAATGGGACCATGTTTTTTGCGGAGTTTATTAGTGTTGCAAAAAACAAGGGTGAAGGTTGGGTGAGTTATATGTGGCCCAAGCCCGGGGAAAAGAAATCTTCACCTAAAATAGCTTATGTTTACAAGGTACCAGGCTATGATATAGCCATGCTTGCAGGGATTTACGAATAAATACCATGGGCAGGCCAAGGCAATTTTGCCTGGCCTGCCCGCAACGAAAAACAAAATCACAATAATCTGAAATTGTTGTATCGGTATGAAGCTTTTTTATATGAAAGTCTCATCAATATGCTGGAATTAAAGGACTTTCGTTTTTCGTTGTGGCAGGTTTTTCTGCCATGTATGTTATATAAAAAATGCTCTTGCCTGCCACTGGCACAATAAAAATAACCATTGCATAGTCTATTCCTGGGCTGTTTAAATTCGCCACTTCTGTTTGCTCAATTTTTGGACCTTGTTATCATTGTCGAAAAAACTTCAGTACAAGCATTTCAATTAATATTGACAGGCCCCAAAACCAATCAAAAAAAAATGGGCCAAAAATGGGTTTTTAGACACCCCAGTATAGTTCAGGAGGTTCTTTGATGCAAATCTCTAATCCATTCAAATTTTCAAGCATACGCGCTCGGATTATACTTATTCTTGTTATCGGGGCTGTGGGAATGTGCATCTTGGCTGGCGTTTACAAATATTTGGACTATTCAAAAAATAAAGCGATTAATTTAGAGAGAAAGACCAACGCTATTTCCCAAAACATATTGAAGATATTAGGAATTGAAGCGCAGTATTTGAAGCAGCACAACAAAATATTACTTTCCAGTCATCAAAGCATTAATAAAAGCCTGAAAAAAGACATGGTTTATGTGGCCGAGGTCACCGCGGACGAAAAAATTGCCTCTCTTGCAGAAAAAATGATCAGCCTTGAGAACAATCATCAGGGTCTCTTTCAGGATATGGTAAAAGACATTGAGTTCATGGACCTAAAAAAGGCGGTATTTATCGAAAAAATGTCCGAAATGTCCGCCATAGTTAACCAGATAATTCAGAACATTGATACAGATGATAATGAGTTGATGTTGGAAGGCGGATCCCTGGATACAGCCACGATTGGAACTCGAAAGGAACTCAGGGATTTTCGACTTTTTGGAAACGAAAGACTGGTGACGATTCTTAACCTGCTACTTTTTGCTGAATTAAAAAAATATGATGACGCAAAAGCACTTATCGCAAAGGATCTGACCCTCGTAAAGAAAAATGTGGATATGGTGATTGATGGTGTGGAGAATATAAATTATAAGAAACTGTGGTTGAATGCAAAGGAAATTCTTTTTAAAACGGATTTACTGGAAAAAGAAGTGGTTGATAGTTGGAAGAAAAATCAGGTGCTTATGGGCGATATCCAAAATGTGGGAAACCAAGTTCAGGAAACGGTCGCGGAAATTGTCAGGTTAACCCAGAAAAATATTCAAAAGAACACCAAATGGGGCGATATAATCAGCCTGATAGCGGGCCTGGGTGGGGTTCTGTTGTTAATAATTACCGGATTTTTCATCGCTCGGTCCATAGATCGTTCACTGAAATCAGCCATTTTGGGTCTTACACAAAGTTCCGATAAGGTGGCCATTGATTCCACAGAGGTAGCATCATCCAGTCAATCCCTTGCCGAAGGCGCATCGGAACAGGCCGCCTCCATAGAAGAAACATCTTCTTCCCTTGAAGAAATGTCTTCCATGACCCGGCAGAACGCCGACAATGCGAATCAAGCCAATCGTCACATGGAAGAAGCCCATTTAGTTATTAAAAATGCAAAAAAATCCATGACAGAATTGACAAACTCCATGGGGGAAATTTCCGCAGCCAGTGAAGAGACTGGCAAGATCATCAAAACCATTGATGAAATTGCCTTTCAAACCAACTTGCTGGCATTAAACGCCGCTGTGGAAGCGGCCAGGGCTGGCGAGGCAGGGGCCGGATTTGCCGTGGTTGCGGATGAGGTTCGAAATTTAGCCTTAAGGGCGGCGGAAGCCGCCAGAAATACATCAAATCTTATTCAAGAAACCCAGAGCAAGGTTACGGGTGGATCGAACTTGGCAAAACAGACAGATAGTAATTTTCATCAGATTTCAGATAGCGTGTCAAGCATGGTCACACTGGTGTCAAACATTGCAAGTGCTTCCTCTGAACAGGCCCATGGTATTGAGCAGATGAACAAGGCCGTGACGGAAATGGACCGCGTTGTACAACACAATGCTGCAAGCGCAGAGCACTCTGCAAGTGCAGCCCAGCAGATGAGCGCCCAGTCCAAAGAAATGCGGGCTATGGTAAAACAGCTGATAGATCTTTGGGGTGGGAATGAAAAAGTCTTGGATGTCTCTCCCAGAACCCAAGGGCCTGTCCAGGAAGACAAAGTATTGTTAGAACTTGTTTGAAAATAAGGGCTACCGCCATAAAGCGGGACACTTTTTCTTTTTAACTATGAGGGGTTGGAAAGGTCTATAAGATGGGCCTTACAGTGGACATTCCGCGTCTGTCGATAGTAGTTTGTTGCTAAGGGTTGGGAAAAAAAATAAAATGCCACTATGAATCGTAATTACAACAATGGTACTCCTTGCAGAAGCAATCCGCAAACCCAATAATCCGATTTAAGGCTTCTAAATTATAAAAAAAATAACCAAATATGGATGTTGACCTTCGGCTTCATAAACGATATAATTCCGAAAATATTTATTATAATCTTCTGAATTATATCACAGGAGTCATCATGAAGGAATCCGATCAATCGCTTATAACATATTTAAATAATAAAAAGATAGCGACGATTGAAGAGATAAAGGCTACCCTAAATACGCAATCAAGAATGACTGTGTTTAGAAGGTTGAATCAATTGGACTACATTTCCAGTTGCTCGCATCGGGGAAAGTATTACTCCCTGAAACGAATAGCAAAATACAACCAATCTGGTTTATGGATATACAACTCCGTTTTGTTTTCGATATACGGAACTCTAAAGAAGACGCTGCAAATGTTAATTAATCAATCACAGGGTGGGTATAATGCATCTGAACTGAATAAGGTTCTTAATGTTAAGGTTGATGACGCGTTGTTAGAACTTATCAAAAACAAAAGCATCAACCGAAAAAAAATAGCCGGAGTTTATGTCTATTTCACGAGCGCTCCTAACTGCGCAAAAAAACAAGAGCTAACCCGAACTGAAAGCATCCAGTATCAAGATAGTTTGGAAATGCACCCTGAGATTCTTGCCAATGAGCTGAAAGCAGCTTTGATTATATTTTATAGCACATTAAATGAAAAACAACGTCGTCTTTATGCCGGTTTCGAGTCTTTGAAGGTTGGTTACGGGGGAGATAAAAAGATCGCCGAGTTGCTCAATATTGATAAAAGAACCGTGGCAAAAGGTCGAAAAGAACTTCTTAGCAGAGATGTCGATCTTGATACAATTCGAGAAACAGGTGGAGGTAGAAAACAGATTAAAAAAAAATTCCGGAAGTAATAGACAGAATTGATGAAATATGAAACAGCTGGCGACCCTATGAGCGATCTTAAGTGGACAAGAAAGACAACAGCGAAAATTGCTGATGAATTAGCATTTGTCAATATTTCTGTAAGCACAAACAAGTCAAAACTGAGCAGTGCCGTGGGGCATCCTGGCCCACATTAAATGCATATGTGGTGTCCGATGATATTGAAATCGGTACGCCTGGACAGATTCCGTTATGGATATTTGGGATGAGCTATTAGCCATAAAAACACTTCACCTTATCCGTCATGCCAAATCCAGCCGGAAGGATGAAAGCCCTGCAGATATTGACAGTCCCCCGCCCCCTGACATCAAGGTTGAAAGATCATCTTAACGCGAACATTGCAGGTTAAACGCCTCAGGAAAAAATTGTTATGACCGGGCCCGGTTTTTCAATATAAGATAAACAAAAAGGGGCACGCCCATGAAGGATGTCACAACGCCAATGGGAAGAATAACAGGCAAAACAACATTCATGGCAATCAAGTCTGAGACAACAAGCAAAAACGCCCCAATCAGTCCGGCTGCCGGAACAACAAATTTATTGTCACCACCGATGGTCATACGAGCGATGTGTGGGGCAACAAGGCCGACAAAACCAATTATTCCTGTAAAACAGATCACGGAAGCTGTCACAAAAGATGAAACTATCATCAATGACATCCTGGTACGCTCAACCGATATCCCCATACTTTTCGCAGTATCGTCTCCCGTTCCAATGATATTTAAATCCCACGATTTAAATAACAGATATGGAACGCAAACGACAATTACGGGGAACATATATTTTAAATTTTCCCAGGTTCCCTTGGCAAGGCTGCCAACCATCCAGAAGACGACCTCCGTCACGGCCCATGGTTCAGCAAAAACCTGAAGAACGGTTGTGCAGGAACTAAAAAAATAGGATATTGCAATTCCGGTCAAAATCATAATTTCAGGGGTAGTGTTTTTTCTCCTTGAAACCAGGATGATAACAAGTGCAGAAACTGCCGCAAAAATAAAAGCATTCAATACAATGGAATAAGGGCCATCAAATATCCCTGCATCCAGCACAAGAACCAGTGTCGCACCAAAACCTGCACCTGAGGATATACCAAGTGTAAAAGGACTTGCCAGCGGATTTCGCAATAAAGGCTGCATGATTGCACCGGCAATTGCAAGGGTGGAACCGACTAAGACCGCAGACAGATATCGTGGAAAACGCAACAGCCAGACACTTCGGGAGATATGCTCCGGAGGAGCCGGACACAGGCCCGGGGCCATTTTATTGATAATGACCTGGCAGGCATCTTTTATTGTTATATCAAGAGGGCCTGTGGTTATCGCAACAAAACCGAATACAATAATGATAAAGAACAGTATGGCCAGAAAAATCATATTCTTTTGGTTCTTTATTCCGTATTTTTTTAAAATTAAAAATTTACCAGACATATAAACCCACATTCTCACTCATTTCAGTGTACAGGTTCTCCACGCCATAGAGTTTCCGGAATATTTCATTTCCTTCTTTTATCACGTCCATTTCCTTGAATTTTTCAGGATATAAGAGTTTTGCGATATAAAAGACTTCTGCGGCTTCAATAGCTGTATCCCAATCACTCCGAGGTCCTCGAAGATAATAGACATTTCTGTTTTGTATGGCGTTCGTGTGTTGAAGGAGAGAATCATCACAGATCTGTTCTATGGTGAGATAGTCTGCATAGGATTCCCGTTTATCTTTTTTGTGAGAGGATTGCGCAAAAATAACATCAGGATTCCAGGCAACGACCTGTTCCTTTGATGTTTCATAGAGGCCGATCCCTTTTTCTGTTGAGGCCACATTGATACCACCGCCATAATTTATGGCATCATACATTCCATTGGATCGTAAATCTGCATCAACCCTTGGAACTATCCAGAAAAAAACACGTTTTTTTTCATTATCCGGAATTTTATCGGTGATCCCAGTGACCATGGCGATTTTTCTCTTTAGATACGCTATTGTTTCTTCCGCTTTTTGCTCCTTTCCTATTACTTTACCGACAAGCCTGTATCGATCATAATCAAAATGTCCATCCATTCGCCCGATGCAGATAGCCGGAACTCCCGTCTGCTGTTCAATTTTTTCCGCACTTTCCTTTCCTCCCCACCCAATAAAAATAACGTCAGGATTTAATGCGATTATTTTTTCCGCATTTGGCTCTTTCCAGTCGCCAATATTGATAATATCTTTCCGGATCATTGAAGACATGGCTCTTTGCACAGGATAATATGTGCTGTTCTCAGGATCAAAAACCCCTGCCCCATTGCTGGTCATGCCGACAATATATTGCGGAGCACCCAATTGTATTAATATCCTTGTTCCGCTCAGGCCTGTCAGATCAACTATTCTTTCCGCCTTTTTCTTCAGTTTCACACTCCGGCCTTCAATATCAACCAGCGTGATTTCCGTTATCTTTTCGGCAGACGCGGCCTTATCAGGGCCACCATCTTCTTCAAAGGAACAGCCAAAGAGCACGGCCATGCATATTATTGTAAACAATGACAACATATTCGGTAGTTTCATTTTTCATCCACGATCTGCTATTTTTATGGGCACAACACTTAGTTTATTCTCTATTCTGCCTATATCCACTTCAACTCCGTAAATGGAGGCGATATTGTTTTTTGACAGAACGTCGGCCGGGGGACCGTAAAAAACAATTTCGCCTTCATTCATTATGGCAATTTTGTCTGCATACCTGGCCGCTATATTCAAATCATGAACAACCATCAGTGCAAGAATCCCCTTTTTATCAATCAATTCTTTTACAATATTCATGACTTCAAATTGATGTCTTATATCGAGATTGCTTATGGGTTCATCAAGAAGAATAACTTCTGTTTCCTGCACAATGGCTCTTGCGATGATCACCTTCTGCTGCATCCCTCCGCTCAGCTCATTAAATTGTCTCAACGCAAGATGTTCAATGTTGAGAATTTTCATTGACTCAATCACTTTTATTTTGTCGTTTTCGGTGTTCCGCCATGCAATATGGGGCCGTCTGCCCATGAGAAGCATGTCAAATACCTGTAACGAAAACAGACTCCATGTGGATTGAGGAATATAACTCAATTTTTTTGCAAGTTCTTTCCTGCTCAATGTATTGACATTGGTATCATCAATGCAGATGGACCCTCTCTGGGGCTTCAAAAGTTTATTAATACATCGGATGAATGTCGATTTACCGGCGCCATTAGGGCCAAGTATTGCAACACATTGATTTCCGTCAATATCAATATTGATATTTTTTAAAACCCGCTCTCCGGAATAGGAAAAATCAAGATCTTTTATTTGTATATTCATACACAGCCATATAAGGTACCTGCGATCAGTTTACCTTATCCCTTGCGTGCGATGTCCATATCCGCCTCACCCCACCCCACCGACAAGGTTCTTGAACGAACCGACCTGAACCCCACTTCCAGCATTGTGTCCGCTATCACGCCTTGATCAAAGGCTTTCAGGGGGTGATTCTGCATTGCCCATCCGATGCTACACAGTACGGTCATTTGGGGCTGGGTCCCCTCATGGGTCAAGCCTTCTGAAAAATTTATAAAAACACCGCCCGGATTCAAAGCATCATAGATCTTTTTGATGACCAGGGGCAGGTTCTGCTGGGCAAAGTTCAGGGTATGGCTGGCCCAGATGAAATCATATCCGCTGCCAATGTCATCCGTATTGTAGTCCCCGGCCAATACGTCTATTCTCTGCTCCAGCCCGTATTCCCTGATAAATTCCCTGGCGATATCGGTCGAAGGTTTCCGGTCAAAAACAACCCCTTTCATGCCGGGATGTCTGTCCACCATGGCAATGCAGAAAATACCCGGTCCTCCTCCCAGATCCAGCATTTTTGTAAACGACTCAAACTCAGGTACTCCGGCAACGATTTCGGCGGCCTTTTGCGCGATGCCTGACCTTTGATTATTGGCCATGCTCTTGGCGAAACGTCCCCATTTTTCCGGGGAATCGCCGACTTTTGTATCCTTTTGGGAGGGACCTTCAAAAATCAGCTTTTGCAAATCAAAACCGCTGAAATCCTCTTGATCGGCCTGCATCAACAGTCCGTCACCCAGATAAGCCGGTTTGTCCCGGATCAGAAAGGCTTCGGACAGGGGGGTATTTTTGTAGCGACCCCCGCGCTTTTCCACCAACCCCAATGCAGTGAGTCCGTTCAGAAAAAACTCCGTATTGATGGGGTCACTTTTGAGATCTTCTGCAATTTCCCGGGCGTTTCCGGGAGATTGGTTCAGTTTATCGAATATATCGAGTCTGACACCAGTGAGTAATAATTTTGTCTGGATGGAGGTAAACATTATCTCATATAACGGTTTCGGGCTTAACTGGATTGTTTCTAACTTCATAAAGAGTTCTCCCAAATTATTGTGTTGTTCTTTTTCACAAGAGCATTAAGCGCTGCTTGACAATTCCAACCGTCGGTCATTGAATCTCAAAAAATATCTCTTAACCCCAAGGGATTGGTGAAATTAAGACCTATTTATTCATATTTTCGACGTATGAGTCAATTGCCAGAAAGAGCCTAATCCACTCGCTCAAAACACCTTGCTATATTCAATTCCCAAAATGGCACCGCGATTATAAAGATATCCCGACATTCCCGATACAACGCCGTTCATATATGCTTCTGCATATTGATCGTCCGTAATATTCCTGCCGTATAAAGTTATTTTTGACTTATCCGCCAAACGTTTACTGACGCTGAGGTCGACCCTCACGTAATCCCCCAGTCCGTCGCCATTGGTAGAAGACTGGGAGTACTCTCCTAAATGCTTGGTGGTGACATTACAGTTATAATCTCCGTTTTTATAGTTCAATATCACTGTCGCCGAATTTTTGGGAAGTGTCCTGCTGACGGACAAATCATCAATATTCAAATATGCGTAAGTGGCATTATAGGAAAAATGATCCGACAACTCACCACTTACGCCGATTTCCAGTCCTTTCTGGGTGATGTCGGCAGAATCATAATAATAATCAATTTCGCCAGTGACTGAATTTGATTGTGATTTTGCCACATATTTATAATTCTTGATGTCATAATAAAACAGTGAACAGCCCAGATTAAAAGCGGTCCCATAGTCTGCTGAAATGCCGACTTCATATTTTCTTCGTGTATCGGAATCAAAACTTTTACTATCATCGTTCTTCAGCAGCCAGTCATAGGCAGGCTGATGGCTATAGGAAAAACGTGACGTCAATTTATAAACGGAATTAAATCGATAAGCCGGTCCAAAGGCAAAAGAGGTGTTGTTTTCCGCCCAGGTATCGTCAAAATTTGGGTCGTTCTGCTTGATTGTATGGCGACGGTCAATTCGGACACCGGCATCCAGGGTTAATTTTTGATTCACCCAATACTCATCCGTAATGTAAAAACCGAACCCCTCTTCTTCCTTGTCACGATACTGCCAGCCCTGCATATCCAGCATATCCCAGAATATGGCCTGGGCCCCAATCTTCAGCCGATTACTGGCCATACTGAGTGTATGCCCCACGTTATATTCAAGGACCTTTTCATCCAGATGCCACTCCGTATATTCTCCATGCTTCAGCACGGAAGCGTTCTTATCCGTATAGTCTTCCAAAAGCGTTGATTTGACCTGACTGTAGCCAAAGCTGAACGTTGTCGTGTTGTTTTTGTTCCACAATCTGGCCATATCAAAGTTGAACATAAATGTGTTACTGGGCTCAAACTTCCATATTGCCTCTCCCAGCACGCCATCATTATCCAAACGGGCACATTCCCAATTTGCAAGGTCAGCGTACAACGAAATATTCGCCAAAAATCTTTCCCCGGTATACCCGCTTCTCAAATGAAAGGAATCCGATTTTTCGGCATCATTGTGATCGTCCCACTCCGGCGTATCAACATGATTAAAGGCAAAAGAATAATACCATTCATTTTTAACATCACCCAAAGCACCACTGGCCTGCATTGTTTGGGCGGTATCGTATTCCAGGCGGATTTCCCTGGATTTCTGCTTTGGCCTTTTTGTTGTAATGATAATATATCCCTCCACCGCCGCATTTGGTTTTTTTGTGGAAGAACTGATTGTTGACAGAGGCCCCAGCGTCAAAGCGGTAGAGTCCCTTACAATCCGTATGGAATCAATTATCGTCACTGGAAAATTTTCCAGCATTCTTGTCGATTGAGTCGATGGAATATAAATTCCATCAATAATCAAGCCGATTATTTCACCCCCCCGTGACCTCAATCCATCGGGATTCATGGGGGTGCTGAATGTGCGGATAATATTGGGAGCAAGCGCTATCATATCAAACACCGTTTCAGGATTAATTATCTCGATATCCTTTGCGGTAAAAACACTCTCCGCCGTCGAACTCTCGGGCAAAGACAGCCGGCTGTAGGAAGGTACGTCATAGACTCTCTCCGTTGATTTTTCGGTGACCACCATGGAAGGCATTTGATATGTGTGCTCATCACCAGAAGCGGTTGAATAGAGCAGAAAACAACAAATGACCGTCATCAAGAACAACCTTTTCCCTGAATACATTTATGGACCTCCATTACAACAGGTTTTTGAGAATTAATGACATGCCCGAATCGAAATTGACCACAATCCCGGCCAAATAAAAAACCCTCAACCGCACAAATTTTCTGTCTCTTTTTCATGCAATAATTGAAACATAATATTTGCCATCAAAATGCAATTAAAGATATATACAGACCAGAAAGAAACGCTTCTACCCAATGACACACGAATTTTATCCCAAAAGACACAAAAAGCTGCCCCCCCTTCAGCCCGCCAGGAGTAACCGGCGGCCAAAGTGATGATCATGCCCCACAGAGGACAAGACAAGCAGAAGGGGATATTATTTGATAAAAATAACTTTAAAGATGTTCTCTGATGCAGATCAGGTGTCTTTTGGGAAGGATACCGAAATGTTTTTTATAAGCAGTGCTGAAATGGCTGGCATTGGTATACCCCACTTCTGACGCAATTTGGCTGACATTCATCTCGGTTTCATGAAAGAGGCGGTTGGCCTCCTTCATCCGGCATTGCTGCAGATATTTATTCACAGAAACACCATAAAGCAGATTAAACCCCTTTTGGAGCTTATTTATGTTCAGGCCGGTTTTTTTTGCGAGTTGTTTCAGGTTTGGTGGAGAAACAAGATCCCGGATCAGCAAATCACGGGCACGGATTAGCTGACGCTGATTATCGCAACGAATTTTTTCCTGGTTAGACGAACAACTGTTTGCCCGGGCAATCTGCTCTGCAATAAGGCACAGAGCGATTCCCTGGTAAGAGAGGCTGGTGGGAACCCCGGGAGAAGGAGGCTTTATCAGACGGGTCAAAGCCGATCTGACCTTGAGGGACATGCCGGTTAAAAAAGCATATGGCTGATCAAGGGTACCATGTAAAATGGGTTTAAGCCCTTTGGGAACACATTCTTTTTCATGACAAAAAATAGAATGGAAAAATGGCACGGAAAGATGGATATGAACCACATGAACAGGGGTTTGACCCGGGATGATCAACTCACCTTCCGGGGAGGGGAAATAAACAATACCGCTGGTTCCGTCGCTACCTATAAATTTTTGTTCGATAAGTTTCGTGATTTTAACGCGGTGAATATAACTGCCGGACAAAATAAAACCAAAATTCAGGACAGGGTGAGCAATTTTATATTTCAGATTGACATTTTCCCTGAACTCGTAATTCAAGCTGCTTATCCAAAATCCGTCTTGAATTACATATTCCCAATGCTTCCAATTTTGCAGCTTGCTCCGGACAGAGCGGAAAGGAGGAGGAATCGTGTCTGAGATATGACCGTGCAAATGGTAGGCTGGAGCTGACATCTGGTTACACCTTCATGAAAAGACAGAGAGCAGGCTTGTGTCATGGGCGTTATTGAACCAAACGGACATGCCCCCCAAAAGTCCACCAATAATACCCATAGAATTGAGTACAGACGGGTCCGCATGAGACGGCACCACCATGGCCAGCCCCACCGCCAGTGAAGCAAACATCAAACTGTTTCATCAGCCTTCCAAAACAAAAAAAGCCCTGAATCGTTTAAAAAAACGATCCAAGGCTGTCCCTTTTTCTATCCTCAAGATCAAACAGGTGCCGGCATTGCCGTACGCAGCATCCCTATGGTTGTTCAGGTAGGTCTTCTGACTTTTGGATCACTCTACTGACTGCGCCTTCCCGTCTATCACATCAACAGTGGCATGCTGCAGTCTTCGTCCCCAATCACAGCGGCGGGCCCGTTCCGGAGTTCAACCGGATTCCCTTTTATGCAGTTTCCTGCACCTGATCAATGCACTTATTAGATTGTAACACCCTAAAAGTCAATAGGAAAAAACCCAAACTCCCTGCCTATTATTTTTTGTGGAACGGCTAAAACGGATTGGTCCGACCTTGAATTGCAGGCCAAAAAGTTACCTGCCCCCCTCAAAACAAAATTTGATCATTTATTACTCAAGGGGAAGGGCTACAATGCCTTTGATATTTTTTCCATTCTGCCTTACCGTCACTATTTTTGTACTGACCCTGAAAAATGATTCAATATTGGCTTCATTGATCACTTCACGGGTGTTTCCAAAAAGATGTTGATTCCCATCCGCCAGCATTAATGTTTTATGGGATATTCTCAATGCATGATCCGGATAATGGGTATTGATGATGCAGCTGAGTTTCTTTTTTTCTGTAAGGTTTTGTAACAGCTTGAACATTGCCAACTGGTTTCGGAAGTCCAGGTGCGATTCGGGCTCATCCAGGACAAGCACAAGGGGTTCTGAAGCCAGAGCCCTTGCCACAAGGACCAGCTGCAGCTCTCCGCCACTGATTTCCGAACAGGGTTTATCTGCCAGATGAGAGATGCCTACGGTTTCAAGTGTCTGCTCTGCGATGCGGATATCACCCCTGGAAGGCATCGAAAAAACATTTATATAAGGGGCTCTGCCCATAAGTACCATTTCCAGAACCTCATAGGGGAACACCACGCTGTGGCTTTGGGGAATGTAACTGATCCTTTGCCAGATGTATGACTTTTTCATTGTATCAAGGGGCGTTCCATCAAGAATGGTTCTTCCGCTCTTCCACGGCATCATTCCGGTGATGCACTTAAGCAGCGTGGTTTTTCCAACACCGTTGGGTCCGAGTATGGTAAGAATTTCTCCCTCTTTCAATGAGAAGGATATTTTTTCAAATAAAGTCCTTCCGTTCCCATATCGGAAACTGCCTTCCCTTACCTCCAGCTTCATTTCCACCCGCCCCCTGTTTTTTTCAATAAATAAGCAAAAAACGGCGCACCGATCAGGGCGGTGAGAATGGATAAAGGAATCTCAACAGGCGTTGCCGCCCTGGCCACATCATCAATGAGCAAAAGATAAAATCCTCCGATGGGAACACAGGCCGGAAGCAACTTTTTATGGTTAGGCCCCACCACCATTCTGGCCACATGGGGAATGATCAAGCCGATCCAACCGATGATTCCGCACAACGACACAGCCGATGCCGTAATCAAGGTTGCCGTGGCAATGACCGTCAATCTCAAACCATGGACATTGATACCGAGGGACTGAGCCTCTTCTTCGCTTAAAGACAAGATATTCATGCGCCACCGAAGCAACAACAGGATAAGAACACCCACCGAAATCAAGGTGGTTCCCAGTAACAAATCCTGGTATGATGCCCCTGCCAGGCTTCCCATCAACCAAAACACGATGCTCGGTAATTTATCATCGGGATCGGCCGCCAGTTTCACCAGGGAAATCAAGGCGGTAAAAAGTGCCCCCACGATAATCCCGGATAAGACCAACACAAAAAGGCGGGGGCCATTGCTGAAGTGACTGATCATGTAAACCAGACAAACGGCCATCATGCCGAAGGCAATGGCAGAGAGCTGAACCACTTCCATGCGGCCCGAGAGCAAAATTCCAAGAGCGGCACCGAACCCGGCACCGGAGGTGACGCCCAGAACATGGGGACTGACCAAAGGATTTCCAAAGAGCCCTTGAAATGCGCCCCCTGCCACAGCAAGGCCGGAGCCGATCACCATGGCCAGCAGCACCCGGGGTAACCTGACATTGATGATGACCATCTCCTCAATATCCCTGTAACTCATATCCGGGTACAGACCTCCGGAGGTAAGAATGGACAAGACCTTTTTCGGACAAACCTCATATCGACCCAGGCAGATCGAAACAAAAAAAATGATGCCCGGCAGAACCATCAGTACCAGAGGTACCGTCCACCTCATTTGTTGTTTTCCACCAATCAAATTTCTCTCTTTTAAGTTCATTTTTTTCGTTTGTATCCTTTGCTCTAAAAAGGTTGTGCCCCTCTGTCAGGGAAGCACCTCTCTCCACCGGCAAGTGACAGAACCGTTCAGAGCAACATGGTTTTGATTTTCATTGACCATTGGGAAAAAGAATCGATTGGATGAGATCCTGGGATAATGAAATACCAAACAGGTTATGATAGTAGGCTTTCATGATGGCGGGAAACGATGCTTCATCAACCCCTTTTTTATGATTTTTCCACACCATCCATTGCAACATGAGGGGTGAATCCACGTTGGGAGCCCCCCAATTCATCATTCCCCGGGGGCAGTCATAAATGGCTTTCTCCTTATAGGCTTTTACAAATGACCAGTCCTGATTATTAATACGATTTTCAAGGTAGTCTGAGGCTGGCCTTCCCCGGAAGACATAGATGATATCGGGGTTCCACCGGTAAATTTGTTCCATACTAACCTCTTTGCCCTCTCCTTTCAAATGCCCGGCAACATTGGTGAGACCGCTTTTTATCAACCAGTCGTCACCATAGGTTTCTCCGCCCCTGATCGTGATTTTATCTGCTGTATTGTTCATAATCATAAGCCCTTTGGGCTTTTCTCCCATCACGTTTTTTAAAACCGGTTCAATGCGGTCATGTGTTTTTTCCCATTCATTTTCCACCGAACTTCCACCGATTTCCATCTGAAAAATTGTTTTCATGAGTTTTTCGATGGCAACCGACCAGAATTCGTTGTCTTGGTTCATGGCGATAAAGTCAACAATGGGAATCCCGATTGTTTGAAGACCTTTTTTCTGAAAATTTCCATACACGAATATGATGTCGGGATGAAGTTTCAGCAAAGCTTCCGTGTTGGCGGTATAGCCGGCAATAAAATCGGTGGGAATCTCTTTCCAGTAGGGCAGCACCCTGTCCAAAAGCTCATGATTGGCATCATCAAAGGCGGTTTTGTGAGCACCTACGATGCGGGCCCAGGGAATACCCAGGGAGACGAATGTCGCGACCAGGGGCGGAGCGATAATCACAATCCGGCGAAGGGCTTTTGCCGGGGGCAAGGCAACTTCATTGCCGGCCAGATCCACAATGGTTCTCATTGATTCCCGGGAAACCGGCCCATTTTTTTGAGCCCGGGTTTCAGTCCCATGAAAAAGAATTGCTGCGAACAGCAATATTATCACCAAGAGCGTCAGTTTGTTTTTCATTTAAGTTTTCCTTGTCGAACGTTTCCGGTATGTAAAGATACCAGTGTTTTCCCCGTGCAAAATGCCGTAGCTTATCGAGCAATGCTAACCCATATTTCACGGTGTTAATATCATTTGCAGAATGATTTTGGTCATTTGCAGAACAGTTCAGAAAAAATCAAAACTTATCTATCCAGTCGAACTGATTTGACAAACTATTTTCAAGGCCCTGATTCAGAAAAGTAAAGGCGGTGCAGGAGAAACAACAGTTGAATTGAGAGGGGTGGGCTGGGAGGCGGGAACATGGGGATGCCTCTAACCTGCCCGGGTGGGATTACAAAGATGCCGCATTGAGCACTTCGGCATTGCGGTATGTCGATGGCCTTACCCCGAAGCGTTTTGTAAAGGCCACAGCGAAATGGCTGGAACTGCAAAATCCCGCGGTAAAGGCCACCTGGGTGATGTTCATGCTATTTTCAGTCAGGAGCCTCCGGGCGTACTCCAGACGTTCCTGTCTTAAATATTCGAATACTGTGCAGTTAAAGACCTTTTTAAACCCCCGTGTCAATCGGGAATGACTAATGCCCACCTGCCGGGCCAGCTCAGGAAGAGAGGGAGGAAACTGGAGCTGGTCGACCAACAGGTCCCGGGCCCTGAAGATTCGTTTTTTTTCTTCGGCATTGATCGATAAAGAGAATTCTTTGGAGGCATCACGGTCAAAGACCTGTTCCAGCTGATAGGCCACAAGCTCCATTGCCTTGCTTTCCAGGAAGACCTTTTTGATGATACCCCGGTGGGGGCAGTTGAACATCTGGAAAAGCACCGTTGTCATGCTGGGGCTCATCTTTTGTGCTGAAAACAAATAACCTTTTTCCAGAGCCCTTCCCAGAAGTTTTCCGGCTCTTGATTCTTCCTCCGGATCCATGAGGGAGGTAAGAATTTTCGGAGAGATGTGGATCGCCAGACCGCTCAGTTCTTTTCCGCCTGCTGTATTCCGGTTCAGGGTCGGATCCTCAAAATAATGGACATACGCATCTCCCGCCCCCATGATTATAGGCGCCCCATGGCAGGAATTCCGGGTGTTGGTCATGCCGGACAGGCCGAAGACAAAGGTAACCAAGGGGGAGGGCCAGGCGATATTTGCTTGGTAATCCCGGTCAAACCGGCATTGACTCAGGCAAATATTCATGCCCGGGCGGCATGCCAGGGAGCTAAATCGACCCCGGCCCAAATCATTGGGAAGGTGGCGCACAATTTCCCGGCCCTCGCTGGCCCGGCCACCCGTGTCTTGTTCCTTGAAGCTGACAAACTGGCCCTTGGGATTCTTGATTAATATTTTTGCAGTCATCATCGCCTCACAAAAAAAAATCCCCACGGCCTAATGGACGCGGGGATTCCGTTTTTATCCCTGATAAATCAACTTTTTTGCTTAAGTAAGCGCTTTTATGCCCCGAGCAATTATTACTTAAAAAAAGAATTAATGGCAGGTCTTCTGACTCCTCTCATCTTTTTTGGGGCCTTCCCGTTCATAATCTATCGAACAGTGACACGAATATCAAAAAAGATTTATTTCCACTTGCAGGGGAAAAACGAGAGTTACAGCGGCGGGTCCGCTCCTGATTCACACAGGATTCCCTATTAAGTCCTTTCGGACACCAATAATTACAATAAAAAATTATAGCTATGCATCTATATTAATTTGATTATCAATGTCAAGCGTTTTTAACTCCGGCACTATCAAGTTTTCATGATCCTTCAGGACAAGGCTACCAGGCAAAAGCAAACTTCTTTTTTTTGTTCCGCAGATGTTCAAAGCCGTTCTGCAGATTGTATTAATTTCTTTCTAACACGAATAGATTGCACTCTGCTCATAAGGCTTTGAAAATCATAATTGAATAAAGGAGGTTGCCGGGAATGATACCTTTCAAAGTATTTTTTTTTAAATACCCCGTGCCATGGATGTGCCTGATCATTTTGTCCATGGCTTGGGGCAATGTGGGACGGTGTGAAGAAAACACACCCGTTGAATTAGAGAGCACCATTGTTACGGCCGGGAAAACGGAAATTTTGGCCGATGTTTTTCCTGGCAGCATCAGTATTACCGACACCCAGTTTCTGGAAGAGCACCAGACCAGGGCAACTGAGGAGATGACCCGGTTTATTCCCAACCTGTTTTACAAGACATCAACTTCCGGAGATGCCTTTGTCTGCCGTGGCATTTCCACCATCGATACCTCCATTTATACCCCCATGGGATTTTATATCAATGATGTTGCATATCCCCTGAGTTATATGCAGGCCCAGTCTCTTTTTGATATTGAGCGGGTGGAAGTGCTCAGGGGGCCCCAGTCAACCCTATACGGAAAAAATAGTTCTTCAGGCGTGATAAACGTTGTATTGGCTCCCCCCGGGAATGATCTCCGGGCCGCTGCCTTTATTGAGGCTGGCAGTTATCAAACCTGGACCGGCGGTGCCATGGTCAGCGGTCCCATCAAAAAGGATACGCTGTTTTACGAGGTTTCTTTTCTGGCCCATGGGACGGACGGGTATATGAAAAACCAAACCAGCCGCTCCGATGATGTTTGCGAGGATCAAACTTTCTCAGGCAGGGGAACGCTCAGGTGGACCCCTTCGCCGGACCTGGATTTTTCCCTGACGCTGGACGGAACCGACAGGGACATGGGCCTTAGCGATCTTCGTTATCTTGACGGGCCCTATGCCACGGACCGGTTCCGGGGATACAGCAACCAATCAGACCGAGCCGAACAGAGTAGTCTGGGGCAGTCCCTTCGCGGGAAATACCGATTCGGCGCCCTGGACCTGCTCTCCATCACCTCCCATCAACGCTTTACCCGCAACGCTCTCATGGATTCGGACCGGACACCTGTTGCCCTGGGCCTTGCCGAAATCGATTTGGACCAGGACACCTGGAGCCAGGAATTTAGAATCTCCTCCTCCAAAGGTTTTTTCCCCTCCTGGTTGCTGGGGCTGTATGCCAGCCGAGACTGTGTGGACAATGATTGGACTTTGAACCATATCAATTCCATGGTGGCCAACCAGCGGCTGTCCGATTCAGATACCGACAGCTTTGCCGTTTTCAGTCAGTCCACCCTGGCATTAACCAGTCGGCTGGATGTAACTGCCGGATTAAGGCTGGATCATGTTTGGGCTTCGGGCAGCCAGACCTATATCCCCTATACCGGAGCAGTGACCTATTCAAAAGATATTTCCGAAACCGAGGTGTTGCCCATGGCCTCCCTGTCCTATGCACTCACGGAGCGTATGATCGGGTACCTGACCTTCTCCACGGGCTGGATGGCCGGAGGGTATGATTATTACTTTGCCACCTCCAAAGATAATTTTGCCTATGATTCAGAATATACGAAAAATTACGAGGCGGGAATTAAAACCACCTTTTTCAACAAGCGCCTTAGGACCGCCCTGTCTATATTTTATACGCAGATTGACGACAAGCAGGTGAAAGAGGAGGTAGCGGGCAGCGGGTTCACTGCCTGGGCAATCACCAATGCGGCCAAGGCCCACACCACCGGTGTTGAATGTGAAGTTAAAGCCCTGCCAGCTCATAATCTGGAAGTCTTTGCCGGTATCGGCTATGCCCGGGCTGAAATTGACGACTGGAGCGGCACCTCCGGAGGAAATATTGTGGATTACAGTGGCAATGTCCTGCCCTGGGCTCCGAATCTGACGGCCAATGCCGGGGTTGCATACCATATGGACAACGGCTGGTATGGGGTTGCTGACTTGTTTTGGGCTGGCAGGCAATACTTTGATGCGGCCAATACCCTGAAGGACAATGGGTATGCCCTGGTGAATCTCAAGTTGGGGTATCAATTTGATCATTATGATATTTCAGTTTGGGGAAAGAATATTTTTGACGAGTATTATGCCCAGAAAAAGGTCAAGGACAATATGGGGTACACCATGGTGGAGGATGGAGAACCCATGACCTTTGGCATTACATTTAATTGGAGGTTTTAAACATGAATAAAGATCATTACCCTTCCATGGACCCGCTGTTTGATGTTTTGCTGGGCCCGATCAAGATGGCAGTTCTGGAGGCGGCCCTTGAGCTCAAGATTGCCGATTTCCTGGAACAAACAACAGAACTTGAGGATATTGCCCGGGCCCTTGACATCCAAACAGACCCTGCAGGACTCGGATTTTTTTTGGACAGCATGGTCTCCCTGGGATTTGTTGAAAAATGCGGCACACAATATACCAATACCGACTTTGGGAAGTGTTTTTTATGCACCACAAGTCCGGTTTATATGGGTGGGTTTGTGAAAAACATAACGGACATGCAGTACAGGAACCTTCCCCGCATCGCTCACATCGTCAGAAACGGACCACCCAAGGTAGCCCCTGGCCAGGATCTTACCAGCGAGGCAAAATGGGAAAGCGCCGTGGCTCATCTTGCCAGCTACCAGCGGGCAGGAGCTGCCCGCCTTGCGGCTGATCTGGTGGAATCCCTGCCCGAGTATGCCACGGCCACGCGGTTGCTGGACCTGGGCGGTGGCCCAGGGATCATGGGCATGGAAATGGTCCGGCGGCACCCCGGATTGTCCGGAGTGCTTTTGGATCTTCCCGGGATCATCCACATGGCCAAAAAAGAGGTAAAAAAAGAGGGACTTGACTCCCGAATCTCCTTTATTGCAGGGGATTACAATGAGGTGGATCTGGGGGGAGAATACGATATTATCTGGGCCAGCCACAACCTCTACTATGTTAAGGATCCGGTTGCTTTTTTCCGACGGATCAAGGCGGCCATGAATCATTCCGGGGTATTTATCTGCCTTCATGAGGGGCTGACCGAAGAACGTACCAAACCTATGTCCGTTGTTTTGTCCCGGCTCTCCCTTGCCCTGGAAGGCCAGGATGTTTCCTTTGAAAAGGGACAGATTGCAGCACTCCTTGGGGAAGCCGGATTTGGCCGGGTGGTGACCCGATCTTTTAGCCTGGGCATGGGCGAGGGTGAGCTGGTGGTTGCCAGGAAAAACAAAGGGGAAAATCCATGATCAGAAAAACGGTTTGGCTCCTTTGCCGCTTCCGAACGGGGCGCATTCCCATTTTCCCGGCATCATCATAACATTCTATAAATCTGATTTTCAGTCAAACGGGTCAAGCTTGTGTTTGTTATTTCCGTTATCGACCACAGCCTGGCAAACGCCAAAACCACCGATAATGCCAATAACACAAGCCAGACCCCCATCGCTAATGAAGCCTCCGACCGGGAAAATGGGAATGAAGGGTGCCCTACTTTCCTCTTATTTTAATTTGTTTTCCAATCTTTTCACAACGCCTTTCAGAGCTGATCGGCCTGGGCCGTCAGTGCCGCACCAATGGCACCGTTCAGTTGGGGATACTCCGGTACATGAATGTCCATCAGCAGCTCCTCTTCCAGGGCCTCTGCAATACCCCTGTTAAGTCCGCCACCGCCCGTCAACAGAATCTCCGGCCCCGCCCCCGTCTTCCTGGCCATTCCGGCAATTCGCCTGGCCAGAGAAAGATGAATACCGGCGACAATATCCTCCCGTTTTTTGTTTCTGGCCACAAGGGAAACCACCTCAGACTCGGCAAACACCACACAGGTGCTGTTAATGTCCAAGGGCATATCAGACTCCATGGAGATGGGTCCCAGCTCATCTATTTCAAGCTCCAGCACCCGTGCCAGGGATTCCATAAATCTCCCGGTTCCTGCCGCACACTTGTCATTCATGGCAAAATTGACGATTTCACCCTGCCCGTCCATCACAATCACCTTGCTGTCCTGGCCGCCGATATCGATCACCGTGCGAATCAGCCTGCCGTCCGGGGCCGACCACACGGCACCGGCGGCATGGGCCTTTATCTCCGTCACCGTATCATCGGCAATTTTGATATTTCTCCGGCTGTATCCCGTTGCCATGATGCGCTTGATGTGCCCGGAATCAATACCCTTATCACCGGCAATGGCATTTACAATTTTTTGAGATGTGCCATTGGCGTCAATGCCGGTGGGCTTACGGTCATATCCCACAAGGAAGCCGTTTTCATCTAAAAATACGACTTTGATATAGGTGGACCCTGCATCTATTCCCACGTAATAACTCGTCATTTCCGATCCGCTCCTGTTTTCTTCTTTCTTGATTTCAACATTTCAATAAACGCCTCAATTCGAGTTCTCAACTGTTCCACATCCTCCGGATTGTAATCGGTCTCAATGCGCAGCAATGGAATGCCACTTCCCTTTAAAGTCCTTTCAAGCCTGTGGACTTCAAAGTCGTAAATAATACATCCCTTCAGTACATGGTATAACACCCCATCCACGCAATAATCAGAAAGCATCCTTTTAATGATAATCAGGCGATCATCATTGGGAGAAAAAGAGGGACACACGCAAGGGGCCATGTACCGAGATGCGATTCCGGCCAATTGATCCCTTAAGTTTTTTTCAGTATTTCCCACCGGATCGTACATATACCGATCACCAACACAGGATTCATCACACACAACGATCCCTCCCATCTCTTCCACCAGTGAAGGGATCTTCATGCTGGGAAAAATCATCGGGCTCCCTGCAATCATGATTCTGGGCCTTTTTTCGGAACATACGGATTCTTTGTTCTCCCTTCTTTGCATGAGTTCATTGTTCAGCAGGACCAAGGAATCTGTCCACTGCTTTACCGGCACATAGGCATAAGTATTGAGTACCATCATGGCCTGTCGTCCCCAGATCACCGGTTTTTTCAATTGTCTCAGAAAAAGAAGTCTACGTATCTCGGATTGGGCCCTTGCGCTGTTTTTGATGGCATGGCCAAGGTTTTTGGAGGTGATTTTTTTCTTCCCCTGCCCGTTACTCACATACGCTTCTATCCGCGCTTTCAGGGCATACATCTGTTCGTTCCAGATACGGCGGGAAAAAGTGGCATCCTTGATATGGGGTAATTCCAGCATCCAGACATCCTTAAACGCTGACAGCTCTTCCCCGAATTTTCGTTTGGCATCACAGGTGGTGGGGACGATCACGGCCTCACACTGATCAAACACCTTAAGTCCTTTTTGGGCGGAAAACCCCAGGGAGGATTTCACCAGGGGACACCCGTCCCTGGGCACCCAGTCCTCACCCAACTGGGACGCTTCAAAACATCCTGCACAGAGACGAATGGGAATGGCTCCTGCCGCATAAATCAACTCTTCTGGGACCATCATGCAATAGACACCGATTTTCATTCTTTGCTCCGCATCCCCTCCTAAAAAAGCTCCGGGATCATTTTGAACGAAAACCGCTGCCATGACATCATGGAAATATTCAAAGGCCGGTAAATCCCGGCACTCTTCTTCCAATGCGTTCAGCTCAAAAGCCGCTCTACGGGCAATGGCCTTAAGAAACCGCTTTTTTCTCTTCTCATCCGGGTCACTTGCCTGTAACATCATGAACTCCCCGCTTCTTAAAAAAATTATCAGACTTTGATCGATAAATGGTCTTGCCCAGATAAACAGCACTCAAGGCATCCTCTTCAGGACACTCTTCCACACATTTCAGGCACAGGTTGCATTCGCTGAAGGTCACGTCCTCTCTGCCCCGTGATTTGTAAACCTCTTCGATTTCCATGGGACACACATTGTAACAAATTTCACACCTTGTACATTTCTCGTCATTTTTTTTCAGCTTGAAAAAACTGATTTTCCGATACCAGGATAAAATAAGCCCCAGGGGACAAAAAGAACACCAGAAGCGGCGTTTGATAAACGCCCCCAGTATGGTGGTAATGGAGAAAGAAAGTCCCAGCAGTGACATCACCAGATTTGTGGTGGTCCTGAAATTCACGGCCACCCGATCCGGATTTCCCACCAACAACGGAAGGATGTATTTTCCCGGACACATCTGGCAGTATGGGATATTGAGGTTCAATGCAACAACAGGACAAACAAAAGGGAAGGCAACCCACAGGGGCAGTGCAAGGGCCACAAAAAGAAATGCCCATTTAATCCAGACGAGTCCGTTTTTAAGCTTTGCCGTAAACCGGATATACCCGATACCGATCTTTCTTCTTAAAAGATCCAGCAGATCCTGGAAAAAACCGAGAGGGCATATCCATCCGCACCATCCCCGTCCCAAAAGGATAACAAGAACTGAAAAATAAAGCGTTCGTTTCAAAAAAATAATCATGCTTTCCAGAGTAAATGTTCCAAGGGTTTGCTGAAGGGTCAGCAGATAACAGGTTCCCGCCCTGGCCCGGACATAACAACATGAAAAAGTGGGAAGAAAATAACCAAAGTAGAGCCCGATATAGGCCCCGAAAAGTAAAATAAAATAGGCGGAAATCAATACACTCCACCGGAGCTTCGAAATTGTCATGATAAGGTCTTTAATGTTTTTTAATTTTTTGATTTTCAAACATGATTATTTTTCGCGTATTCTGCCAATATCTTCTTCCCGCAAAACCCGCCACCATGATCAGACAAATGCCCCCTCCGATAATGGACCAATAGGCGAAGCCCATTGCCTTGGATCGCCATTCCGGCCTGTTCTTGTACACCACCACGGGAAAGGTTGTTATGTAAAATTCATTTTTTGTCCGATCATGGTGAGTGGCAATGTAGAGATAATTCTGCCACTCACCGGAAACCAGGCGATCATCAGGGGGCATTATCTCGAATTTGCCCCTGTCATTGGTCACAAAGGACTTTTCCCATTGACTTCCCAGGGCAATCACGCTCACCTCAGCTCCTGGAAGGGGCTTTTTGTTGTATTTCAGCATCATTTCATAGGAACGATGGGAAACCTGACGTCCTCCGCTAAATCTTGATTTCGCCGTATTGACCACCGGGCCGATTTCAAGGGGCATATGCTGAACATCATCTAAAAAAACCACCGATGCGCTGCCGAGCCTGCCGCCGTTTTTATGATGGGAAATAAGATGTTTGGCGCAAAGATGAATCGATTCAAAAGAACCATCCCCATCCACATCTCTGTTTGCAAGGACCATATGAATTCCCACCAGATACCGGCCGATAAGGTCGTTGTCAGCAGGGAGTTTTATTATCCCCGGTTCATCAGACTCCCATGGCAATGTTTGAATCCCGCCGTCGGGATCACGCACCACCGCAATGGATGAACCCGGTATCACACTGTCAGAAAAAGAAGAAGGATCAATCGAAGCTGCCTTATTCAGAGAAGAGATCTTCAGATACTTTTTTTCTGAGTTTGCCCGCCTGTTTTGATCTTTCAATTTTCTTATCATTTTCCAATTCATCTGTTCCAAATCCGATGGATAGATGTATCGATCCTGATCGACAAGTTCCCAAAAACAGACGGGAAAGCCTTCCATGGCATACGCGCCGGGGAACGCCAGACTCAGCAGGATCAGACAAACAGAAATAGATACAAAATTTTTCATGGCATTTGTCCATTATGATGTTATCGATGCCCTTGTCAGGGGGAGGAATGTCGCATTAACAGCGATTGCGAGCCTGTGTTTCCAGGCTCACAATCGCTGTTAATGCAAGATATCATCGCACCTCAAAGGTCAGGGATGTGGTATAGGAATATTCGTCCGCCTTATCCGGTTCCGGATAGGGAGCCTTGTGGTTTGCCTTAATCACCCAGACACCTGGACTCAAAATCTTTATTTCCCCGATTCCGTCCTGTTTTGTCCTTGTGGTATAAGCCCAGGCATTGTCATAGGAAAACCCTGCATAGGAGGCGTTGATATTTTCAGTAAGAGGCTTTCCCTGATACAGTAGTTTGAATCTGAAATAATCACCTGTTTTCAAATGGGACGGGTTGACCATGGGAACGATCTCAAGGGGAATTCCCACCGGCTGCATAAAGGATTTGCTTTCCGTGGGAGCTCCCACGTTAATAATGGCTTTTCCATACATCCCCAGATATCGTGAATAAATCACATCTTTAAGTCCCTTCCTGGGTTTATGAACATATCCATGGGTTGTTTTAGTGGAAAATCCCTCCTTTCGATGTACCATGGCGATATAGGTGTCCTGGGAGAGTTTGTCCGCCGATGCATATTGAAATTCGTTCAATGCATTCACCTTTATTTCCTTGCCGTCTGGCCCTATCATGTATATCTTGCCGAGCATCTCTTTGCCATAAAGGACGTCCATTACAGGGCTATAAAAGGCATGGCCCCACCCGATGGAAAAATTAACCCCATGGTTCTCAACCGGCGTATAATCATTTGCATTGAGCCACATGTAATGTGCCTGAACATCAAAGGCAAACAAACTAAGAAAGATAAATATTCCGGCAATCGTCATACGTTTAAACCTGTGCATAGAAACCTCCTTTAAAAAGGATTAAAACAACATACGTCTACCAATTGAGACTTAGTTGAAAAAAATAACTGCGCTCCCTTCCGATGTAGTAATCATAGTACTCTTCATCAAACAAATTCTCCACGCTGAAAGCGATCTGGGGCTTACCGAAATACTTGGTTTCACAGGGAAGGTCAGCTATCAACTTGGCATCCCATACCCATGTTTTCGAATTCGCCTTATAGACATCAGGAATATCCGTATTGTACTTGGTCTTATATATCTGTCCGACGTATTGGCCCGTCAGGCTGGCCTTGAACCAGTCAAAGATAAAATCCGTTGCGACGTTGACCGTCCGATCTGGCATGCTGGTGACCCGTTTCCCCTCCATCTCAGGATCCTTGTCCTGCTTTGTAATCTCCGAATCGTTGTAGGTATAGTTTGCCCGAAGCACCAGAAAATCCCACGGAATGACCGATATTCCCAGTTCAACGCCTCTGATTCTGGCTTCACCGACATTATCCTTATATGAATTCCCATCGTCACCGTCATAGGTATAAATAAGATTTTCAATTTCGGAATGAAACGCAGTGGCTTCCACCTTGAACATCCTGTCGTGTAAGTATTGTACAACCCCGAACTCATAGTTGAGGATCGTCTCGGGATCAAGATCAGGATTGGAATATACCATGCGTGAACCTGACTCATAGGTTCTATAAAGGTCATAAAGAGTCGGTGCCCGAAACGCTTTTCCCACGGAACCTTTAACGATCGTGTCCTCAAAGGGAGTCCACACCAGGGACAATTTAGGGCTGAAAGCGGAATTATCCACATCATCAAGCTCCTCTGGATCATCCGCAGCCCCGCTGACCCCGTCACTGGCTTCCCAATAATCAAATCTTGCCCCGGCATAGAGGGTCAGAAGGTTTGAAACAAGCGTGACCTCATCCTGTGCGTAAACAGCGAAATATTGATCCTTACCCTGGGTTAATTCGGTTTTGCCCGTAGTTTTGCTGTTCTCATCCCGGTAAAAAGAGAGATCATACTGGCCCTGATCAAAATCATTGTGTCTGCCGTACAGGCCAGTGGTGATATAATGCCGCTTTCCCACATCGAAACTAACCTGCAAGTCGGAAAAAAATGTGTCCGTATCAAACTCCTTCACATTACCACCGGCATCATCATATCCCTCCCCCGTGCCGGCAGAGGCCGTGGTATACCACATATCTTCATGCTGATACCCCAATTTCCCCACAAACGAGAAAAGGCCGAAAACTTCTGAATAGGTCGCCATATAATACGAATTCCGGGTCTCCCGGGGTCCCGATCCCACATAATATTTTTCTGCGATGGGCGCATATTGCCCGTTTCCAATATCAACGTTGCCATCAAAGGCTGAGTTACCATCTGAATCGCAAATATAGGTATGGGGACGTCCGTATTCAGAATAGAGATAACCCACTTGACCATCAAAACGAATGAAACCGGTATCGGTCAAATCATATTCAGCGGCAAGGTTGACGTCCCATTGCTCTTCATATCGATTTCCCGTATCTCCCACTATCCATGCATCCTGATTCGTACGGGTCTTCATGGGAAATCCGCCTTCCAGATCACCGCTGCCCGATTTCAAGGCCCTCTGAACATAATCGGTGGGGTACCCATAAAGTTCCTCATCCATTTCAAATCCCAGCCTCACGCTGAACTTGCCCACGCGATCCCCGACATAACCGCCATAGCTGAGGTTGTCATCGCTTCCGAATCTCGTTCTTAGCCCCGCTTCAAATTCATCAGGCATTTTAGTGATCACATTGATACTTCCCCCCATGGCATTTCCACCGTAAAGTGCCGAAGCAGGCCCCCTTACAATTTCGATACGTTCAACATTCTCCATGGCGACATTGTCCCATCGATGTCCACCAAACCACCCGCTGTTAATGGGCATACCATTGATCATCAGCAGAGTTTGACTGGCACTGGGCAATCCTCTGAGTTTGCCGTCGAAAACCCCTGTTTCATAGCGAATGGCATCATCAAGGCAATCAAAGGTCAACCGTTCCAGATCCTTTTGTCCTATAACCGACACACTGGCCGGTGCATCATCCTTTTCTTTTTCGGATCTTGTAGCCGATACAATCATATCATCCAGCTTGCTGACCTTTTTCTTTTTTTCTTCGGCAGTTGCGATAGCTGCAAACAACAGACAATAAAACATTACGAACAGCATAACCAAGCGACAAAACTTCATCTTTAACCTCTTCTTTTCTTTCCATAAAATTAAACCCAAAGGGTAACAATGAAATAAAGCGAACCTCGCTCGGCCCAAACATAAACAATTTGAGAGAATGCATGGATAATGACACACCAAAGCGCCCTTAACCCGAGGGGCTTCATCTTTATCGTCCTGATGGAGATTAGAGTAACTGAGGAGAAAAAAATACTTCGTACTATAATATCTTAAGGAAGGAATGAGTTTGCTTTTCCATAAAATACGACCGAATCCTCGTCAGTCCGTTTCACTCAATCTGAAACCAGCAGGTCTTCTGACTTCTCCACCCGGTCAGCGGCCTTCCCACCATCTTTATAAAAACGGCAGTGACCAACGAAAGCTGTCCAATGGGTTTTCTGTCCTCGATAAAGGACAAAATGGAATTACAGCGGCGGGACCGTTCCCGATTTACACGGGATTCCCTATTATCGCCTGCATTGAATTGCGTGGGGCGACTGGTTTCATATTTTCTGTCTTTTTAAGTGGGGGGGAACACCTCCTTTTTTTCAACTTCAAGGCTTATATAGTTCAGGGTAATGATATTTTTGCAACTTTTACGTAATCTGTTTATGGTAATGGCTGGCATAAATCATCAATATTCAATTCATCGATATTATAATATTGGCCATTGGCAACAGCTGCCAGCTATCCGGCCAGGCCGAACATGACAGACCTTTGGCGAATACTTTATCAGCCTTCCAAAACAAAAAAAGCCCTGAATCGTTTAAAAAAACGATCCAAGGCTGTCCCTTTTTCTATCCTCAAGATCAAACAGGTGCCGGTATTGCCGTACGCAGCATCCCTATGGTTGTCCAGGTAGGTCTTCTGACTCTTGGATCTCTCTACCAACTGCGCCTTCCCGTCTATACTGTCGACAGTGGCATGCTGCAGTCTTCGTCCCCAATTACAGCGGCGGGCCCGTTCCGGAGTTTAACCGGATTCCCTTTTATGCAGTTTCCTGCACCTGATCAATGCACTTAATAGTTTGTAAAAACTTAAAAGTCAATAGGAAAGAACAAGGGGATTGTGTGCCTATTTCAAAAACATTTTCGGCTACCCACTTAAGGCGGGACAGCCTTTAAAATCAAGCTTCTCAGGAACCCTTAAATTTGGGAACTGCAAGCAACCTATCCACATAAAAAACCTTGAAAATATCCCGGGTTAAGCGGG
Source organism: uncultured Desulfobacterium sp. (assembly GCA_963668575.2). Lineage (GTDB taxonomy): Bacteria > Desulfobacterota > Desulfobacteria > Desulfobacterales > Desulfobacteraceae > Desulfocicer. Next base: position 6,117,054 of record OY764894.2, read on the forward strand.
TAGCCACATTTTCATGGTAAATATTTTAAAAAGGTTATGTTCAGCTAAGACCAGGACCATTGAAATACCGGCCCGGCGGGCGGGTGGCATTGAATAACACGGTTAAGGCCGCCCAGTTAAGGCCCATCCAGGCCTTGAACTCCGTTGCGGGAATATGCATAGGCGGCATGGGCCTCGTTCCATTCGTGAGTTAAAGAAGTCTGCAAAAATAGGACTGGCTATCAAGCTGATCCCGGATATCCTGCACCGTCATGCCGAACCGCTCCAGGAGCACGGCCACGGACCGTCGAGCCCCGGGGAGAAGGCCGTTCTGCTGGGCCAGGGTTTCCTTGATGGCATCGTGGACCGTCCGTCCGATAAGCTCCCCCAGCTTGCCGTGTTTCCCGGCGCTGGTCAGGGGTTTGCCGGTATCCATGCGGCAGGCCACGCCGATCTGGTCTGGGGTGTATTCCCATTTTCCCGGTTTGCTCATAATATGGTTTGTTTGTCATGGTTGGTGGGGCCAACGGGGTCAGGCTTGTGTTATTTTACTTTTGGCAAGATATTGTATTTAAACGAAAATTTAAGCAAAAGTGTTAATAACGCAAGCCTGACCCCCACCAGGGGAAACCCATGTTGTGACCAAGCCCCTTCTATTGATATTACATGCTTTCATATGCCTCTCCATAATTGTGGTTCATAAACCACAGCGTTTTCCCATGAAACAGAGAGCATCCTTCACATGCCTCAAAAAACACAAAGCCATAAAGGGAATACAGACTGTTGCGCCTGATGCCTTCATGGCTATTTCCTGATTACACTGAACAGTTAAACTGCGACAAACAGATAATCCCTTCTTATCCTTATGATTAGGGCGGCTTTGATCCCGTTAACACCTTCGTGATGTCATTAAAAGCACGCCCATACCCCTTGATCTTGGCTGGCCTTATAAAATGCCCCGACCGTTTACCCCAAGAACGCCGGTTCCGGCCCCTTGCTGATTTTACAGTCCCTCTTTTTTTGTCCAGGAGCAAAAACAAACGGCTGTCGGGCAGAATCGGAAAAAAAAAATCCATATACTGGCCATAGGTTGAGGACAGATACGCCAATGTCAGCTATTTCAGTGCGACCCTTAAAAAAACGGTTCAGCATCCTGGGCAATTGACATGAACACCGACATCTCCTCTCAATTTTACCCTTTTCATGGAGCTCTATTCACTACCATATGGGACTTCCGATGAAAAGTTGAAATAACGCATACCGGTAGCCAGTCGTTGGAAACAAGGAAATGACAAAATGATACGCCAAATTAACGTCAAGTTCAATCAGGAAGCACCGGACATTTGGTCACCGGATATCCGACCAGCGGCGAAAAGACCTTCAGCCATGCAGAATGTAGAAATCCTTCATGACGAAATTGAGAGCCGATTCGGGATTGAAACCGCCTGCCTGAAACCCGGCTTTAAAATGGTAATCGTAAACCACGACAATCCCCAGGGATTCAGAATGGGCTATGACATTGATCAGGCACCTGTAATCTTTAGTTTCAACCTCTCCTTGGGACACCGTTGCACCATGACCCGGGGGGAGAAAAAGGGGACCATACTGGAGAGAAAAGCCGGGGAGAGTGTCTTGACTTATCTTCCCGGCTCTGCAGGTATTGTGGAAATTCCACAGGGAAATCCTGTCAAGGGAGTATCGATTCACTTTTCAATGCAAATGTTCCGGGAGCTTTTCCAGGAGGAGACGTCGCCGCCCTTTTCAATGCTCATTCATCAGGATAGATCCATTTACCTACGTTCAGGCATAAACAGGGATACTGCCCTTGCCTTAAAACAAATCATGGCCTGTCCATATAAAGGGCGGCTCAAACAGGTGTTTTTAGAAGCCAAAGCTTTAGAGCTTGCGGTGAATGCCCTGGCAGTCACTAATCAGACCGGGGGGCAAATCCAGCCGAATTTCAGCCCCGGGGACCTGGAGCGGGTAAAGGAAGCCTATGAGATCCTGTTCCACCGCATGGAAGACCCTCCGGGTCTGGACGAACTGGCCCGCCAGGTGGCCCTTAACCGAAACAAGCTCAACCGGGGGTTCAGACGGATTTACGGTGGGACAGTATTTAAAGTGCTCAGAGACCTTCGCCTGGGCAGGGCATCTTGTCTTCTGCTGCACACCGATCTAAGCCTTGCAGACATCGCTTTTTCAGTGGGATATAACAACCAGTCCAACTTTACCACGGCCTTTCACAGACAATGGGGAGAGACCCCCAACTCTGTTCGACGGAACCACCATACCTTCCGAAGTTCAAATGCCTTTTTATATCCCTCTCCCCCATATAGCCGGTAATGTAATCGAACCTACAACCATAGCTCATCTGAGGTTGTTCATAAGATGGGCCACTATACAGGAAATGGAATTCCGTGCGGCTGTCATAAAAACAAGTGCGGCAATCAGAAGACCTTTTTTAGCCATGAGTTTATGAGTCAGGCGTAAGCTACGGAATGCAGTTGCCGCGTTAACACGCGCTGAGGGAAGACGGTGAAAGACCGTCGCGGACCCGCCGCTGTAACCGGGTCGGAACGCTGCAAGCATGTCACTGCCAAAACGGCGGGAAGGCGCAGCCAGTACATCACGCCCGGAAGCCAGAAGACCTGACTGCAATTTCCCGGCCCGTTGTCCCCTCGTGGAAAAGGGAACAGGGCAAAATACAGGTGGATAAATAAACGGAAATCCCTGTCTTTGATGAAGATCAAAGACAGGGATTTTTTTTGATCTGTCCACCTAAAGTATAAAAAATTCAATCAGATGAAAAAGAGGAGAAGCCCATGAAATTGCCCGAAGTTGACCAAAGCCCTGAACCGCTTTACAAGCTCTGCTATGCAGCAGTCCAGTCCAATCTGCTGATTACGGCGGTGAAGCTAAACATTTTCAATTACCTGTCCACCCCCAAAACTGCACAGGCGGTGGCAAAACAGATCCAGGGCCATGAAAAAAACACCCTTTTGTTTTTAAACGGCCTGACAGCCTGTGCCCTTTTGGAAAAAAATGACAACACCTTCCGAAACGCACCAGCCACCCAGGCCTTTTTAATACTAATAACCGCAGATGAAATAAGTTGAACAGAAATAGCGCAGACCAATCTATAACATTTGGTGGTTCAGCTACAAGGCGCATCAACGGTTTAATAGCTCGCCCCTATTATGCCTTTGATGCAACTCAGTAGATGGGCCACAAGGCAAGCCATTTCGTTTAAGTTATAAAATTTACGGTCCTAAAAATCAGGAGAAAAACATGATTCAAAATCTTTCAAAATCCATGATAATTTTTCTGGCCGTGGCGGTGTTTTCCGCCTTTGCACCGGCCTGGTCCGAAGAATCACAGGCCCAGGAGGAGGCTATCAGCCTGAAGACCGTCATTGTCACTGCCGGCAAAAAAGAGGAGGATAGCCAGAAAGTCCCGGCTGGCATGGATGTCTTTTCCAACGTCCAACTCGAAGATGCAGGCATTGAAAACACCTATGACCTGACCCGATTTTCCCCCAATGTCACCATGAAACAGAACTATACCGAGCATGTGATCGTAATCCGGGGAATTCCCTCCTTCCGCGGCTCCACCCATTCCCCGGCAGGATTGTACATAGACGATGCCAGCTATCCCCTCCACTATACCCAGAATACCGCCCTCTTTGATGTGGAGCGGGTGGAAATACTCAAAGGCCCCCAGGGCACATTGTACGGCAGTAATACAGAGTCGGGTATCGTCAATATCATCACCCGGCAACCGGGTAATGAATTTAGCGGCAAGGTCTTCGGCGAGTACGGATCCAACAGCCTGATCCGTTCCGGAGCTGCCATGAGCGGGCCCATCATCACTGACACATTTTTTCTGGGAGGAGCCTTCCAGTACAAAACCTCGGACGGGTTCATCGATAATCTCTCAAATGGAGATGAGCAGGCCGCAGACCAGGAACAGGTTAACGGCCGGGCATCGCTCAGATGGACCCCCACCGAGGCACTGGATCTCTCCTTTATTGCCGACGTCGTTTCCGTCAACAACCACATCGGCGGATACCGTTTTATCTCCGGGGCCTATACCACAAGTCCCCATGAGGTCAAAAAGGATGAAGACGAATTCTATGAAGAGGACAACAACAGCCAGGTGCTGCGGATCAAGTACAAAGGCCGGGCATTTGACCTGCTTTCGGTTTCCAGTCATCTTGACCAGAGTCTTGACAGGGTGGCAGATTCGGATATGACGGATATTTCTGCCATTCGGAAAAGCAGTTATTTTGAAGTCAATACCGATCAGTTCAGCCAGGAGCTGAGGGTGCTGTCATCGAACAAAGGACCCTTTGAGTGGATCGGGGGTATCTATGGATTCAACGAAAAGTCGGATTTTGAACTGCGCCAGGACCTGGTGTACAACGGCACCATAAAAATGCATCCGGTGATGGACATTGACACAAAGGGGATTGCCGCCTTTGGCCAGGCCACCTATTCCCCCCTTGCGACCCTGCACCTGACGGCCGGCATCAGATTTGACCACCAGACCATGGACGGGGACCTTTACGACATCACCAGCGACTCTTCCTGCAAAGATGAATTGACCTATGACGAATTTTTGCCCAAATTCGCCGTTGCCTATGATGTTTCAGATGATGTGATGGCATATGGCTCCGTTACCAAGGGGTATCTTGTGGGTGGGTTTAACTGGCTCAAAGCCCCTGTATTGCAAACATTTACCTATGACGCCGAGTATACTTGGAACTATGAAGTGGGACTTAAAACCACCTGGTTGAACGGAAAACTTTTGACCAATCTGGCCCTGTTCTATACTAAAATAGACGATAAACAGGTCTCGGAATACGACCCGGAAACCTATCTGAACGAGGTGACCAATGCGGCCAGCGCCCACTCCCAGGGACTGGAGTTTGACGTAAAGGCCATGCCGGCACAAGGGGTCGAACTCTTTGCAGGATTTGGAATTACGGAATCTGAATTTGACACCTTCATGGCCACGGAATGGAACGGCACCAAGACCGCGTTGCAGGAAAAGGACTATTCAGGCAATGCGCTTCCCTATGCCCCTAAGTACACCTACAATGCCGGGGTACAGTTCAGAGGTCAGTCCGGTTTTTTCTGCCGGGCCGATATCATGGGAAGCGGAAAATTCTACGGGGATGCAGAAAACACCGCCAGCCAGAACAGCTATCAAACCATGAACCTGCGCCTGGGATATGAAGAGGAGCGGTTTGATCTCTATCTATGGGCCAGAAACCTGTTTGACGAGGAATACTTAACCTATGTGAGCCCCTATGGAAGCACTGCTAACATCGGCCTTGACGGTGAGCCCCTGACCGTCGGGGTCACCCTTGTCATGCGTTTTTAACTCTTTTTTGAAAAGGGCACGCCCTCTGGGTCCCGGCGGCAGGCCAAGGTGCCTGAAAACCGATATCTTGACCTGCCCCGATCTTAGAAGCACGCCCTCCGAGGCCCTTACCGGTCTCGAACATTACCCGGCCTTTTGCCGGGGGAATAATGGCGGAATCTTCCTTTCTAAATTTTCAACATCGAGATTCCGGCAATGCCGGAGCAATGTAGATCTGGGCAGCCATGCCAATGGACCCGAGGCTGACACCCCGGGTCCTCAGCAGAATGGGCACCAGGGTCCAGGTGAAGCACAGAAAAATTTTCTGCAACAAAAACATGAGAAACAACAGCAGCATTTTTTGCATTTTGCCGAGCATCTCCTCCATAACCAAGGGAATATTTTTTTAAAATCTGTAGGCAACGGTCATCCCAACGCAGCGGGGAGTGCCGTCATAGCCGATGATTGAATTGGAAAACGGCGTGATAAAAGTTAAGTACTCCTGGTCAAAGATGTTTTCGCCCCACAAGGAGACTTCAAGACTTTTCCACTCATATCCCAGGCGCAGGTTCACGATCTCATAACCTTCCTGCCGGGCCTTGTTGGCAGCGTCCCCGTAAAAGGGCCCTGTTCCCAGAAGATCAATCCGACCAAAAATTCCCTGGGGGATGCGGTATTGCAGGCCAAGGTTAAAAGTGTACTTGGGGGCATAGGTCAGATAATTACCTGAATAATCCTTTTGAACCAGAGAGCCGTTTTCAGTAACCACTGCGGTAAATACGTCAAATTTGGCCTGGTTAACCCCCAGTCCTGCAAAAAGGTCCAGCCCCTGGAGCGGCCTTGCCTCAACCTGGAGTTCTATCCCCTTGGAGTGGGCTTCGGCCGCATTGGAAATGGTCGTCACCGCAATGGTGGGGTGCAGTTGGGACACCTGTTTATCATCCATCCGGATATAAAAGGCCGACAGATTGAGCATAAGCTTTTGATTGAGCCAGGTGGATTTTATTCCCGTCTCGTAATTCCAGGTATACTCAGGCTCATAGGTAAAGGTTTCCCTGGTGCCGGTGATTCCCCAGTTAAAGCCCCCCGGCATATAGCCCTTGGCAGCGGATGCATAGGCCATGACATGGTCTGACACATCGTAATCCACTGAGAGTTTTGGCAAAAATTCACTACAACTTAAGTCTGCATCATAGGTGATGTGCTGCACCGAGTCCCTTAAGCTCCCCTCGGTGTTCTGGTAATCCAGGCGCAGCCCCGCGGTCACATGCAGCTTATCCATAAGCGTAAGCCGGCCCTGTCCGAAAACTGCGGCTCCGCTTGTATCCACATCCGTAATCGGGTTCATGTAAACCATGCCTGCCGACACAATCTCGTACCGGTAGTTAAAAAAAGCGTCTTCATTAAAGGCAAATACCCCGGTCACCCATTCAAAGGGGCCCCCCTGGGCAGAGGATATCCTGAATTCCTGACTATAATGGCGTTCGTCCATGTCCATGGGATTGATCTTCTGATTTAAAGGCTCATCCCATAAATCACAGTCATTGACCTTATCCAGGGTCTGGTCCTGGATGCCGGACACGGACAGGATAGTAAAGGACGGGGCATCGTACTTGATGCGAAGGGCCTGGCCGTTCCAATCTTGTTTCAGATAGGCATCGCAGTCGCTTTGGACTTCATTCTTTTCGGTTGCATGGTCACCGTAAAGGGCTCTTCCGCCGGCACCGTGATCGTCATGATCTGCTCCGTCCAAGGTCAGGGAGATGTCCCACCGATAACCCGGTGTCCATCTCAGGGATAGCCTGCCGGCCAGGTGCTCCAAATCCGCGGCATTCTCATCTCCGATGGATCGGTTTTCCAGATACCCGTCCGAGGATTTGTACTGAAAGGCCCCGCCCAGATACAGGGTGTCCTCAATCACCGGTCCCCTGAGGCTTAGGCCGGTCCTGAACCTATTATAACTTGCATATTCGGTGAGAATCCGGCCTTCAGAAATATTCTCCGGCTGCCTGGTGACGATGTTGATCACACCGGATTCGGAATTCCTTCCGTATAAGGTGCTCTGGGGGCCTTTAAGAATTTCCGCCCGCTCAAGATCGAACAGATCAATGTTCTGCATATAGTGCAGAGGATAACTGACATCATCCACGTAAAACCCTGCCGGAGAATAGGTACATCCCCTGAAGGGTGAGATTCCCCGAATCACCACAATATGTTCGCATGATCTGTCCATCATGCTGACATTGGAACTGAAACGCACAAGATCAGCGGTCTTTTCTATCCTGGCACTTTCCATGTCTGCACCGGAAAACACATCCATACTGATGGGAACCTCCTGGGCGTTTTCCTCCTTTTTTTGGGCCGTAACAACAATAGTTTCCAACTGAAAGCCATCCGTGTTTTCCAAATCTTGTCCATGAACGTCCATGGTACACACAATTCCAATTAACACGGTCACCAGCCACCAATTACATACCTTCATATACGTCTCCATAATCGTGGTTCATAAACCACAGCGTTTCCCTATTCAACATTGGGTAACCATTGCCCGAGCAGAAGTTGATCTGTCCCGGAGTTTCCTAAAATCTGAAAACACAAAAGCCATAAAGGGAATACAGACTGTTGCGTCTGATGCCTTCATGGCTATTTTCTGATTAAACTAAACAGTTAAACTCTTCCAAGAAACTGGGTCATGATTAAGAATTTAAGTTTCCTGGTTTGGGCTCGAACGTGGTCGAGGGGAGGGGACACTGATAAGCGGAGAGTCCCTGCTTATCCTTATTCGTTAGGCTGGCTTTGATCCCGTTAACACCTTCGTGATGTCATTAAAAGAACGCCCATACCCCTTGATCTTGGCTGGCCTTATAAAATGCCCCGACCGTCCACCCCAAGAACGCCGGTCCCGGCGCAGGAGAGGCAGTATCCCTTTTTCTCCCCGGCCTGGATGGTTTTGGTGGCCATGACCGCCTCCCCGCAGCCCGGACAGATGAGGCTTGAAACAATGGGGGCGTAGGGCGGCAAAACCGGAACGATGGTCCGGGCCTCAAAATAGGTGTCCAAGGGCTGTTGAATCAAGGCAAAGGCCGCATCTCTCCCCTTTTCCCTGAAGGCCTTCTCGTCCTGGGGTGTGCCTGCCCGATCCCTGATTACCTTTTCCATGAGCGAAAAAAACGCCGGAAAAACCCGGTCCACATGGTCCCGGATATGGCCTTTGATCCTCACCCTCACCCCGGTTTCCCTTTCACGCAGGGCAAAGGTCACGGCCATTTTGCCCAGATCCCGAAAAACCAGAGCATTGTTGCCCAGGGTGCAGCCGGATACGGCCTGGACCCCGTCGGCAAAGCAGGCGTTGATTTCCACCACGGCCATGAGGTCTTCCATTCCCTCTGATGTGCCCCCTCCCAGCAGCTCCAACCCCATAAGCGTTGCCATGACGCCAAAGGCGCTTCCCGGGCAGTAATGGCCGTGAATTTCAGCCGTCTTGACCAGACACCGGGCAATATCCCTGTCCTGGATGGCATGGGCAAACCCGCTTCTGGGATTGGCTATCAATCGGTTCATTCTGTCTAAATCCATAACAATTTCCTTGTGTTATCTCTTCTATGGATGAATTTCTTCAATGATCCGGCCCGATGCGGGTTACAGATAGAAAAGAAAAGCCTCTATCCGGGTCCTGTCGGCCTGGTTCCGGTTACCGTCAAGGGTCAGGTTGAGCAGGGGGAATCCTGTGGAAAACTGCCTGCCAAGGGCATTGAGCGAAATGCCCGTGTTCTCATACATGGGCGATACCGTGATGATGCCGTCAACTGCCGGGCCCTGGTCCAGGCATTTGGCCATCCGGTACCGGCCGTTGGTCCCGGCATAATATCCAAGGGTTTTATCGGCAAGGTCGAACAGAGAATCCGGATTCTTTGCAAAGGCACCAACGTCTGAAAGTTCCATGTCCAAAGCCCGGACCTGGGCCCACATGCCCTGGATCCGATCCATGAGCTCTGGTTTTCTCTTTTTCCCGTTCTGCTCTGCCCAGTCCTTCCAAAACATGAGCAGGTATTCGCTCATGGGGGCATAGATTACCCGATATGCCAGGGACTCAAGCCAGGAAAAATGGTTGCCCGTCAAAAAATCGTTAAACAGCGCCAGGGGGTCACCTGTCACAAAGATTTGCTTTTTAAAGCTTTCGGCCTTTACCTCATTGCCGATGGTTTGGGCCAGGGATGTCAAATTGTCCAAATCCAGCCTTTTTCTGCGTAAAAGGCTGGTGAGAAAGGAGAGGTGATAGCGCCGATGCCGGGCCGGTGCCAGCCGGACCAGGTCCCCGGCCAGCACCCCCAAAAAAAACTGGTGCAGCAGATCAAGGTCCTCTGAAATACCGTCCTCTATAAAGGGTGAAACCAGGGCGGTTCTACTGAACCCTTCCCCATCCAGCCTGGTCCGGATAAACCGGCTGTACTGCCCGTCCACCTCAGCCCCTTCGGTCTGGGGAATAAAAAAGACGGCCGTGTCCGGGTCCTGGTCCCGATCAAGGGCCTCCAGGACATCTCCCAGAAGGGCGGTCAGGGAAAAGTACTCATTGGCTGTGGTATGAAGCCGTCCCCTGTTCAGGGACTTTTCATCGGTCTGGGGTAGGACCCTGGCAGGAATTTCCTGCCAGGCCAGAATTTCCCTGAACAGGGAGGAATAGGGAAAAATATTGGGCAGAAAAATCCGGCTATCCGGAGGCAGGTGCTTAATGTCCCGGCTGATATGCACGGGCAAATGGGAAACGGCCGCCTGATACCTGTCCATGGTATGGGCCTTTTGAACCGGGATGTGGGAAATGCTGTCCACAAAGGCCTCCAGCCGTGTCATGACGCCCACGGTGGAGGAATGCTCATCCACCTCAATGTTCAAGAAGGGCTTGTCCGACATAATCTCCCCAAAAAAATGGGAGGCCACTGAATCCGGGCCGCAGCCGTGATGGGTTAAAAGGATGGCAAAGAAGTTGGGATGTTTCCTGATCAAAAAGGCCGGGTCCAGGATGTGCTGGATAAAGGGCCAGTACATATTGGGATGCTCCTGGAATATATTGCCTTCGGGCAGGTCAAAAAAAGAGATGGTTTTATAACCCATTTGGGCCAGCCGGTCAGGAATGCCAAGGTTAAGCACCGGATCTGCCACCCCGTAAATCTTGGACACCAGGACAAATACCTTTTCATCCGGTACCACCTCCTTGAGGACGGCTTTCCCGTGCCGGACAAGTCGATCTTGAAAATCCTGAAATGCGCCCATGGAGGCCCCAAGGGCCGCCATTGTCCGGTCTTTTCCCCTGTTGAGCTGCCGGCCCAGGGAAATAAAGCTGTTGGCCATGAATTCCGGCCCCAGGTGAAAGGCAATGGTCGGAGCCAGAAGGGTTATGCCCGTGCGCTCCAGCTCCATGGCCTGGTTTGCCAGTTTAAAGGCCAGCTGCATATAGGCGCATCCGTAATTTTGCCGGGATTCAGAGTCAGGATGGTGAACCGTATACAGGTCCGGGAAAAAAATATAATCCACCTTTTGGGCCACCAGCCAGGCAATGTGGCCGTTGACCAGTTTTATTGGAAAACAGGTCTCATCCAGGGAATGCTCCTGGGCCAGGGAGATGGTCTCATGGTCAGAGGAGGGAGACAGGAGCACATTGAATCCAAGGGTTTTAAAAAAGGCATGGAACATGGAAAACATGCCGAAGGTAAACAGTGCCTTGGGTAACCCCACGGTTTTCTTCCCCGGATCCAAGACTCCGGTGTAACCCTCAAAGATCAGGTCCTGGACATGGCTGTTAAAACGGTTTTCTCCGGCCTTTTTCGGGAAGATTGACCGGGAAGACCTTGACTTTTGTGATAAATTTGTTGAATTTCTAACAGATTCCATGGCCAGAAGGGCTGCTCCCAAGGCCCCGGTAACGCTGAAGAATAAAGGCACCTGGATATTTTTGCCCAACACAGCCCTGAAGGCGTTTACCACCCCCTGGTTATGCCCAAGCCCCCCCTGGAACAGAATCCTGTTTCCGATTTTTTTCTGGCCCACCACCCGGTTCAGGTAATTTTTCACCACGGAGTAGCACAGGCCTGCAGCCAGGTCGCTGGTTTTCACCCCCTGGGCCAGGTGGGCCGCCAGGGTGGTTTCGATGAACACGGTACACCGCTCACCCAGATCTACGGGATCATTGCTGTTCAATGCCATCGGGCCGAAACTTTCAATGGGAATATCAAATTTTTGCGCCTGCTCCTCAATAAAGGAACCCGTGCCTGCAGCGCAGACCTTGTTCATCTGGAAATCCGCCACCCGAACATCCTTAATGCGGATGAATTTGGAATCCTGGCCTCCGATTTCAAATATGGTGTCCACTGCCGGGTCCAGGGTGACTGCCGCCTTTGCCTGGGCCGTGATTTCATCCTTTACAATATCGGTTCCCACCATTTTGCCGATAAGATACCGGCCTGACCCTGTCACCCCGGTACCCAGAATATTCATCCCTTCACCGTAAGTCGCCTTAAATTCTTCCAACCCCAGGTTTACGGCAGCAACCGGGTCTCCCTTGGTCCTGAGATATCTGTAGTCCATGATCTGCTTTTCAGGAGTGACGAGCACCAGATTGGTGCTGGTGGAACCGACATCAATGCCCATATAAAAAGGCTGATCCGGTTTAGCCGGGGTTGAAATGTTATGTTTGTCCAGGCTGTCGTTCAAGCCAAAGGAGACCAGGGGGGGGAGGCTGATCTTGCCAGCCGCATGACTCCCAGCCCGGCCCGGAAGGCTGTCAAAGGTGTCGGCAGATAATGACACAAGGCCCGACCGGGAGTAGATATCGGTTTCCAGGTTCTCCCTGAAGGCAATAATGGCGGCCCCGACCGCTCCCATGACACTGAAATGTTCAGGGATGATCAAATCCTCCTCCCCAAGGCCCAATACATCCTTAAAGGCTCGAACGACGCCCTGATTATGGGCCACCCCTCCGGAAAAAAGTATGGGGGTTTCCATGGGCAGCTTTTTCATTACGCCGACCCTGAAGTTCCGAACCACGGCATAGGCAAGGCCAAGCAGGATATCCTCCACCGGTACGCCTTCCTGCTGGTGGTGGGTGATATCGGTCTTGGCAAACACGCTGCATCGGCCTGCGATCCTGGGGATGGATTTGGCCCTGGCAGCATAGACGGAATAGTCTTCCAGGTTCAGGTTTAACCGGGACATCTGTTCCTCCAGAAATGATCCCGTGCCCGAAGAGCAGTTGGCATTTATGGAGATATTGATCCCATTACCGGCCTCATTCTTTAAGCCGGTGATGTATTTGGCGATCTGAGCTCCGATTTCAACAACAGATCCGGCCCTTGTGGAAGCCGCCCGACACCCCTCCACAAGGGCGGCTACATCGTTGACTGCCATAATCCGGCCTGCCGGAAAGTCCCGCCCGCTTCCGGTGACAGCACCAAGGTGCAAGTCCCGGGGAGAAAATCTTTCCATCAGTTTTTTCAACTGGGATTCCACCGTACCCTGGATATCTCCTCTATGCAGGGCATAGAAGGATAGGACCACCTGATTCTTATCGTTTATCAACGCCGTCTTGACAGCGGCATATCCGATATCAATTCCAAATGCGAGCATTGTATCTCCTTTCGCGTCCGTAAAATAGTACTCTGTACTCCGCGCTTAGAGAAATAGCTTGTCGGTATTTTTCTTTCTACCCCAGTTGACGTTTTTTTTACCCTTGGCTGATTTTACAATCCCTTTTTTTTGTCCAGGAGCAAAAACAAATGGCTGCCGGGCAGAATCGAAAAAAAAAGTTCCTACACTGGCATAGGTTAAGGAGATCTACCTGTGAGAACACAAACAATTTCAGATTGGAGTAAACCCATGAAAAGAATAAAACAGGCCATGATTGATTTTGCCATTGATCATGCCCGAACAGTGGTGGCTGTATTGGTTGCAAGAACCTTGGCTGCCGGACTTTTTCTCCCCCGGGTTAAGATAGATACAGATCCGGAGAACATGCTGGAGCGATCAGAACCGGTCCGGGTATTTCACAACCTGACCAAAAAGAATTTTGACCTGAGCGACACCGTGGTGGTGGGGATTATCAATGAAACCCATCCCAACGGGGTGTTTAATCCCAAAACCCTGGATAACATCTATAAACTGACGGAATTTGCCAAAACCCTCAGGTGGGAGGATGGGAAAAACCCAGGTCACTTTACAGGGGTGATTGAGGCGGATATGATCGCCCCCTCCCTTATCGACCACATGAGCCAGGCAGGACCCGGCACCATCCGGTTTGAATGGCTCATGCCCGGCCCCCCGGCAACCCCAAAGGAGGCCCTGGCGGTACGGGACAGGATATTGTCCAATCCCATGCTCACCAACATGGTAAGCTCCAGGGACGGCAAAGCCCTTTGCCTTTACCTGCCCCTGACGGACAAGTTGCTCAGTTATAAGGTGTTTGAGGCCCTGAATCAAAAAATAGAAAGCTTTAATGCCACGGAAACCTATCATATTACAGGGCTGCCTGTGGCTGAAGGGGCTGTGGGCGTGGAGATGTTCACGGAAATGAGGGTGGCCTCGCCCCTGGCCATGCTGGTGATTTTTGGGCTGCTGCTCCTGTTTTTCCGCAAATGGGTTCTGGTGCTGCTGCCCATGATCATTGCAACTGTCTCCATTATCATCTCCATGGGGCTGATGATCGCCCTGGGGTTTGAGGTCCATATTTTAAGCTCCATGCTGCCCATCTTTTTGATGTCCATCGCCATTGTGGATTGCATTCATGTGTTGTCGGAATTTTTCGACGTATATACTCTGGAAAAGGGACGGAAGGCGTCCATCCGCCAAGTGATGAACACCTTGTTTGCCCCCATGCTCTACACCTCCCTGACCACGTCGGTGGGGTTTCTCTCCCTGACCCTGACATCCATCCCGCCGGCCCGGATCTTCGGCCTCTTTTTAAGCTTCGGGGTCATGCTGGCCTGGCTTTGCACCATCATGTTCGTGCCGGCCTACCTAATGTTCATTCCAAACGAGAAACTGAAAAACTTCGGGCTGGCTGCCCAGGAAAAAGAGCAGGAAAATTGGATGACCCGGGGCTTAAGAAAACTTGGACAATTTACCCGCAACCGTCCCCGGCTGATCATGGGGGCACTTGCCATTGCCGCGGTTCTGGCAGCCATTGGCATATCCCAGACCCGGATTAACGACAATTATTCCAAACGCTTTGCCATGTCCCATCCCATCCGAAAGGCGGATATCGCCCTGAACAGCCATTTTGGAGGGACCTACACCGCCTACCTGGTATTGGAAGACTCCCATTACCCCCAGGCATCTGAACGCCACACCCAGGCTGCCAAAAAGGCTTTTCTGGCATTTGCGGATCAAATCAGCCATGAAGAAGAGCAGGCCCTCGGCCTGGCCGCCCAGGTCATGCCCCTGATTGCCGCAAATGGGAAAGGGTTTGACGGGCATTTCCTGGATAAGGCCATCTCATTCATCGACGACCAGTCCGAAACCGCCCCGGACCAGACCTATGAAACCTGGCAGCGGCTGGGGGATTTTTTAAGGCTGGAACAGGAAAAATCCAAGCCCTTTAAGCAGCCACAAGTCCTTTCATATATGGCTGGCCTCCAAAAACACCTGGAAAGCTCCGGATTGGTGGGCAAGGCATCCTCTGTGTCGGATATTATTTCCAAGGTGAACCAGGAATTGACCAACGGCCGCCCGGAAAATTTTAAAATCCCGGATTCCCTGCCAAAGGTTGCCGAATGCTATATGCAGTTCCAGCAGGGTCACCGCCCCCAGGACCTCTGGCACCGGGTCACCCCTGATTTTTCCAAGGCAAATATCATGCTCCAGATTCCATCCGGCAACAGCATGGACATGGAAACCGTGGTCCGGGCCGTGGACCGCTACCTGATAGAAAACCCGCCCCCCCAGGGACTGGCCCATGACTGGGCAGGACTTCACTATGTTAACTTTTTTTTCCAGCACAAGATGTTCTGGGAAATGCTGTGGGCATGCGTGCAAAGTTTTCTGGTGGTCCTGGTCATGATGACCGTGCTGTTCCGCTCCCTGAAATGGGGAATTTTGTGCATGGTCCCCTTAAGCATCACCATTGCTGCCATCTACGGAACCGTGGGCATTGTGGGCAAGGATTACGATATGCCCGTGGCCGTGATCAGTGTGCTCTCCATCGGCATTGCCGTGAATTTTGCCATTCACTTTCTGGAGCGTGCCAGAAATCTCTATCGGCAGACCGGATCATGGCAAAAGGTATCCCCCCTTATGTTCGGGAAACCGGCCCGGGCCATCAGCCGGAATGTCATGGTCATTGCCATCGGCTTTCTCCCCCTGATGCTGGCAGCGCTTGTCCCTTACAAAATCACCGGCCTCATGCTGTTCGGCATTCTCTCAATTTCCGGTGTGGTCACCCTTTTGGCACTACCCACGGCACTGGGACTTTGGGAGAGTGTCTTTTTTCCTGCCCAGGACCGATTGCCTGAAACCTCTGCCCCTTTAAACAAAATAAACATAGAGGAGAGATTAAGATGAAACCCATGCAGACCCTTGCCTATATAAAACTTCGCCTGATAAACCGGCATCAGAAACCTTTCAATTTTCGCTGTGCCAGACAAATCTGCCATGTATGTTTTGTATTTGTTTTCTTCCTGACTGCCGGACCGGCTGTCGCCCTGGAGAGCGGGTTGCCCACGGCAGGGGAAATCGTTGAAAAAGCCAACCATGTGGCCCTTTACCAGGGACTTAGCATGAAGGGCCAGGTCCACCTGAAGATCATTGATAAACAGGGCCGAATCAGGCAGCGGACCTTGAATATCCTGCGCAAGGACGACTCCGGGGAAAAAACCACTTTGGCAATACCATCTGCTGATTCTTCAGCCGGAATATAAACCATACGTTCTTGAGAAAAGCAGGCTCTGATAATGTAACGAGCCAAATTGCCAAGGCCATTTTTGTCTGAAGGTGTGATATTGTCACCAATATAAACATGGAAGCCGGAATGGTGCCAGGAAAGCATATTTTCGATAACAGCATCATTTATTTTCCCCTCCTTTTTGAGCATTTTGAGAACCTCATATTGAAAGATCTCTTCCAAATCTTCCAGAATAAAGCCTGGAGCCGCTTTAAAACTGCCGTCGTCAAGGAAACAGCCATCTGAAACAATAGCATGCAGATGTGGATTGAAGTTTAAAAAGTCCTCGTAGGTCTGGACCGCAATACTTGCACCAGGAACAGCATTACTGCCTGGAGCTACGGATTGTAAATACCCTTTTATCACATTCCAGGCGCAGACTGACAATTTTGCCAACAACTTGCGGTCATCATGCCCTGACCCTGGAAGGCACGGACACCATGGAGGCCTTCCGGGTCAATCCCCATCAAAAGTTACAGCATCCTTCCACTTATCTGAAAAGCCGGTGGCAAGCATCCGGCAGATAAACCCGGTAAAGACGCTGTTCTCAAGGCCGTGGGCCATGGGGGCAATACAGGACCGGTACACCGGGAGCTTTGCATGTTTGCAGGATACGGCTGCGGCAATCTGAGCACCGTAAGAGGCCAGGATTTCAGGAAGGCAGTTGTCAGGGATGATTTCCCACACCATCTGATCCCGGATATGGATGAGAGCGGCCACAGCGGCAAACACCAGGGAGTCGCTGAGAACGACACCGTCGACGTTGGACCAGAGGTCGGCATCGTCCGGGTCAAGGTGGCGGCTAACCTGATCCCGGATATCCTGCACCGTCATGCCGAACCGCTCCAGGAGCACGGCCACGGACCGTCGAGCCCCGGGGAGAAGGCCGTTCTGTTGGGCCAGGGTTTCCTTGATGGCATCGTGGACCGTCCGTCCGATAAGCTCCCCCAGCTTGCCGTGTTTCCCGGCGCTGGTCAGGGGTTTGCCGGTATCCATGCGGCAGGCCACGCCGATCTGGTCTGTGCCGGTGCCGGTGGCATGGCCGTCGGAATATAGGGATGGCACCAAAAGCTCCTGGAGCACCGCCGTTTTCGCCTCGGTGGCCATCATGATGGTGCGGGCAAGGGCTCCGGGAATGAGCTCCTTGTTGATGAAAATCATGGTATTAATGGTTCCCACGGGTTCGGGCTGTTTTTCCGGCAGTTTCTCAAATTTGCCCTCGTGCTCAAAATGGGATGCCGGGTCGCCGGCCCGGCCGGCATTGCCCTCCACCCCTCCGGTGCACACGGCGATTACGGTGAGATCCCTGAAGGTTGCCTGCTTTACGGCGGCATTGCGCATATTGGCGGCGGTTCCCAGGGTCGCGCATTTCTCCGCATCAAGACCGTATCTGTCACAGATAAACGCCCGGTAGCGGGACCGGTCCATAGCCATGATATCCGAGGTGATGGTATGATGACCGCAGGGTTCACAGGACTGGTGATTGTACAGGATCTCCATGTCATCCCTGATCCCGCCGGCCACCTGGCAGGTGGAGATCACCCGGTGGGGGACCAGAAATCTGGCATAGAGGATTTTATCGTTCCGGTATAATTCAACTCCTTGGTAAAAGGTATCGATATGCATAAGTTTATCTCCTTTGGTCATAGCTGCCACCGCAGTCCTGCGTAAACGGTCCTCGGGCTGCCCAATATTTTTTCAGCGTAGGAGTAGTCATCACGGCAATCTCCCGGTTCATCAGAGTCATTTTTCTTCACCTGCTTCCTCCAGCGTCGCCTCCATATCAAGGTAAAGTTGCTGCAGGGTCTCCTTCATCTGTTCGGATGCCTGCCACAGGTCTCTTCCAATGGCCTCCAAAAGACGCTCCGTCATGTTTTGCAATGCATTGGGATTTACCTTATTCAACCACTCCTGCATGGCCTTATCCAAAACGAATTTTTCAGCAATGTCTTCATACATCCAGTCTTCAATCACATCTGCCACCGCATCCCAGCCGAAAACATAATCCATTTGCCGGGAAAACTCTGCGGCCCCGTGATACCCGTGCTTTTGAAGGCCCTGTATCCATTTGGGGTTAACCAGACGGGCTCTGAAGCAGTATTTGATCTCCTCTGCCGTACTTCTGATTTTCACCCTGTCAGGATCACTGCTGTCACCATAATAGGAGCGAGGGGCTTTTCCCCTCACCGTCTTGACGGCCAGGTCCATGCCGGCATGATATCCATAGGTGTCGTCTATCTGAAGGGCATCATACTCCCGGGTGTCCATGTTCTTCGTGGTGGCGTCAATTTGAGCCAGCCGCCGCTTGAACAATTCAGGAGCGGTCATTCCAAAGTTTTCCCTGCTGTATACGTAACCGCCCCAGGTAATGTATATGTTCCCCAGATCCGTCCGGTCTTTCCAGTTTTTAGACTCGATGGCTTCGCCAACACCGGTACCGTAATCTCCGGGCTTATCGCCAAAGATCCTGTAGCAGGCCTCTTTCCTGGCTGTCCTGACGTCAACTCCCAGGGCGGTGCGTTCGGCAACCTCCTTTTCCACATGTTTCATGATGTAATTCATGTCATGGGCTTCATTAAGGGCAGCCAGCATTTCCACTGCTTCGTCGATGAGATGCACGATGTTGGGAAAATTGTCCCTGAATAAACCGCTGATCCGCATGGTAACGTCGATACGGGGACGTTTTAACTCTTTCAGGGGAATGGGCTCAAGCCTCAGCACACGGCCGCTGGAGCCTTCCCACACCGGTTTGATGCCCATCAGGTATAAACTTTGGGCCACGCAATCTCCGTTGGTTCTCATGGTGTCCGTTGCCCAGAGAACGGTTCCGATACTCTCCGGATACCTGCCCTCTTCCTCCAGGTACCGCGCAAGCAGTGCCTCACCCAGGTCCACCCCCACCTTCCAGGCCCCAGGTGAAGGGATACAGCGGGGATCAACCGAATAAAAATTTCTTCCCGTAGGCAGGATATCAGCCGTTCCTCTGGTGGGCGCACCGGAAGGCCCTGGCGGGACATGACCGCCGCCGCAGGCGTCAAGGGTATGAATCAGCTCATCCACAGTCGCCTCCAGGGCCGGCACAAGGAAATCGGAAACCCAGGTTAAACAGTTGCGAACCTGAGGGTCCAGGCTTTTCAGCACATCCGACATCAGGGCATCAATGGTGTCGGTCTTGAAATCGGCCGCATGAAATTTTTCCATCAATTCAAGACAGAGGAGGTTCAGCTCGTTAATGACATCCCCATTGGTTCTGTTATCCGAACGGAGTCTGCCACGATTGGCCAGCAGGTCGTCATAATCATACCCCTTTAATTGGGCAATGGACTCGCGCAGGGAGGGAATTTTGCCATTTTTCAGCCGGGTTAACGCCACCAGAAATTCTTCCAGGGGAGCACCTGCCGGCGGCTCACCCAGCACATGCAGCCCATCTTGAATATGGGTATCTGACAATTCATTCAGATAACCGTGCAGCCGCTCCAAAAAATCATCAAACGCATTAAAAACGTCCTCCCGGGTCACATTAAAATCTTTATCAAGGTTGGCCTGGGTAATGGTTTCCCAAATCAGTTCTTTTTGAATTTCAATTTTTCCGGGATCCGAACTTTTGGCACGATAATACTCTTTGATCTGCACATCCAGCTTGGCAAGGTCCTCATAGGTGTCGGCGTTATGCATCACCGGAGGCAGATAGTCCACAAGGCAGGCAAAGATGCGTCTTTTGGCCCCGGTGCCCTCACCGGGATTATGGATGATGTACGGGTAAATATTGGGCAGGTCGCAAATTCCCACGTCCGGAAAACAGGAGCCGGAAAGTCCCACGGATTTTCCGGGCAGCCACTCCAGTGTGCCGTGGGTGCCGAAATGGATAATAGCGTCCGCTTTAAAGACATCCCGGATCCAGCGGTAGTACCCATGATAATAATAGGGTATGGGAATTTCGGGATTATGGTAAATGTCGGCGGCATCCGACTCACAGGCACGGGGGGGTTGAAGGCCGATAAAAACATTACCGTTGGCCAGGCCCGGAACCAGCAGCTCGTCCTTGTAAGTGAAATTTTCGCCCGGCGGTTTTCCCCAGTGGGTTTTCATTTTATTCCGGGCGTCCGCCGGCACCTCATCAAGCCACTCTTCATATTGGGCGGCGGAGATTTTATCGACGGATCGGTCAGCCAGATCCTCAATACTTAACCAGCGCTGATCATTGGTCAATCCGCTGATAATCGTATCCATCAGATCCTGGCCGTTTTCAGGCATAAAGTCCAGCCGGTATCCCTGTTTTTGCATTTTTTTCAGCAGGTTTACGGCAGACACTGCAGAATCGAGACCTGCAGCACATCCGATATTATCGTTCCGCGGAGGATAATTGTGAAAAATGATGGCAATTTTCCTCTCAGAGTTCGGAATATACTTGAGCTTTGCCCATTTGATGCTTAACCGGGCCAGCTTGTCAATCCGTTCGGGAATCGGTTTGAATGTCATTTTTTCGGTGCCGGATACCGGGTCTGTTCCGGATACATGCTTGGCGGCAACCGGCACGGTGATGATAAAACCGTCAAACTCGGGCATGGCCACGTTCCAGGATACTTCACTGAAACCAAGGCCGAGCAAGCTGTCCTGCCACTGCTCAACGGTATTGGAGGTTGCAATGGCCTTGAGCAGCGGTACGCCAAGGGACTTGAACAGGTCGGTTACAGATTCCGACGGCAGATAGGCCGCAATGGAATGCCCATGGGGACTGATAACCGTATCAACCACAGGTGTGCCGTCCCTCATGAAATAGTTCTCCACAACCCATCTTAAATTCTTGCCCGCAGGATCGGTCCCGCTTAAGAATACGGAATAGGCATTTGCACCCTGCTGTTCAATTTCGTTGATCAGACTATCCACATAATGCTCACCTGTGTTTTTGGTCGGATTGGGACCGCAAAGAATGCCGATGGTCGGTCTTTCAGGCAGATATTTTTTTTCCATGTAATCTGCCATTTTTTTTACATAACCAAGCTGGGGGTGATATATGCCTTCAAGCGGAAATTCTATGGGCGGGTTAACCTTAAAGTCTTTGCCGGCAAAGCGGTTTACGGTAAACAGCAAAAGGTTTTTAAAATTCTCCTGGCCGCCATGTTTAATATATTCATGAATGGTCTGATACTCTTTTTTATCAACCGTGGAATCTTCCGCAAGTTCCGCGTCAACAGGAACGCCGGCAGCAAAAACCGGGACATTCCAATCATTGAGTGACGACATGATGATATCATGGTCTTTGAGCATTGATTTTCCGCCCATCAGGTGCATGATGACGATTGCGGCGTCTTGGGTAAATTGGAGGAATTCATCCAGGTGGCTTGAATCCTTAAAGTTATCGGGAGTTCGAGCGACAATTTCTATTGTTTCACCAGATTCCTCAAGTATGGATTTAACCCCTGCCATGGCAAATAAGACTTCATGGTTAAATGCAATAAAGGCAATTTTCAAGATTTTTTTCCTCCGTTTATGGTAGCTTTTTCAATCCTTAACCGCATGGTCAGCCCACAATGAATAGTTGCGCTCCCGCACCACTTGCCTGAACGACCCCCGTGGCGGTTTACAAGAAAGTGTAGGTACGCCTAACATTACTTTCATTATTCGTTGTGGGCAGACCCAGGTCCCCAATGCGGTCTGCCCGTGGCAGTTATATGGATCGGGCCAAAAGGGTTTGAAAATCGATTCGGTCCTGGAAAATTTTCTTCCGAAATTCCCCTGTGTCCAGGCTCATCTCTGCCTGATGAGGCCATATGTCCGGTTCTGCACCGGATGTTGGACCTGATACTGAATCTGCCGCCAGGACAGGCCGTTGGACCAGCACCTCGGCAAACCTGTCGTGGCCCCTGGGCGGAGCGCAGACAAAGGCGCACTCTGTCCCGGCAACGGCCACCGCAACCTTGTCCATGCTCCGGCCGGCCATGACAATTCTCTCCCCGGTCTCCACGGTATTCATGGAGGAGACCAGCAGATCGCACCCCAGTTTGGCGTGGGCAACCCCGGTTTCAGGGTGGTGAAGGTCCCTGGGCAGGCAGATGCCCATGCGCACAGGACCGGTATCCAAAATGGTGGTGCCCCGGGGTCCGGGTCCATATCCGTCACCATCCTGCCGGTGGCGGATCAACCCATGCCCGGGAGCGGCAAGGATGATCTCCCGGCTGCCTGAACGGGTGAGACGACTCAGGCAGAGGGCCAGATTATTTTGGGACAGGTTTGGGGCCAGCAGATCCAGCAATGTGTCAATCTGTGCCTCATCCCCATCAATCTGGGGGAAAACCATCAAAGTGAACTCAGGCGTGTCAGACCCATTGAGGGTTTGGCGCTGTAGGTTTACGGCATGGCCCACTGTCTCACAGTCGAATGTCCCCCCTTTGCCTGCGGACAGGGTAGGGGCGGTAAAGGCGGTTACCCATAAGGTGCCCGGCGGATTCAGGCCGTACCAGTCGGTCAGGCGCGCGGGGTCGTTGGTGGTGTAGCGGGAGTCAAGGTAAATGGGGATGTATTGACCGGGTCTGCGGGAAGCCAGAGCCTTTTTCCGCTGGGATGGGATTTTACCCTGGTCCAGGGGGATCTTGGCGCTCATTACCATGGAAGAGGGATGGGTGTGGCAGATCAGGTAGGAGCCGTTTCATATTACCGTCAACGTCCTTGTGCCGGACATTGAGGTGGATCAGAGCGATGTTCAATGTGTGGATCATAGGGGCCTCTTCTATAATAGGCGTTTCGATTTTCGTTGTGACAGGTTGCCCTGTCATGCAGGTCATATGAAAATGCCGACAGCAGAGCCCCCGGCGGCCGGCCGGTCCAGCCCGTTGGGCCCCAAAGGCGATCAGCTCTTTTGCCCTGCCGGGCGTTAAGAAGCACAGGCTGTTAAAAGGTGAATCAGACCACATTCACGCGTTACAAATAAAAAAGCCCTGAACCGTTTGATTAAACGATCCAGGGCTGTCCCTTTTTCCGTCCTTAAGATCATGCGGGTGCCTGCAGTACCACGTGCGGCGTCCCTATGGCATTCAGGAAGGTCTTCTGACTCTCGGTTCATCCTACTTACTGCACCTTCCCATGGAAAAACTTTCCACAGTGGCATGTTTGCAGCGTTAGTCCCCGATTACAGCGGCGGGCCCGTCCCTGATTTCCACAGGGTTCCCTATTCTACTCGTTCGAGTACCTGAATGGCTTCTCATAGTAGATTTGCCGGGACGATGTCAAGGGGAAACTTTAAAATAAACGGTAGATCAATAAGGGCTGACTCCCTTTTCGAGTGGCAGACTGTGCTGGTGACGCATATCCCTGACAGATGTGAACAGACGGTCATCGAAAGGATACTGCGTCACCTTGATCTCTAATTCTCAATACATTTCCTGCCTATTTTTTTGATCTTGATTTTTGTCTTGACTTGAATTGACCTCCCCTGATACAAGCACAACATGTTGTGCTTGTATCAGGGGATGGTTAATATTTTTTTATTTTGAAAATTTTTGATACTTTCTTCAGCAAAAAGCAACTTCCTATCCCTCAAAAAGCAACTTCCTATCACTCCCATGCTGGTGATGCGACAACGCCGTGTGCGTCCTGATGACAAAAAAATTGCCGGGCAGACTCTCAGAAGAAATGCAAGGGACAAAAAATGAATACAACCAAACCAACCCATCTTATGCTTCCCATCTATATGGTGTTCATTGTTTTTTTCACTGCCTTCCAGTGTAATGCCATTGCCGGTGTCAAATCGGAGAAAAGAGAAATCCTGGTCGGTGCCCATCTTCCCCTCTCCGGCATCATGACGGCCATCGGTAAAGCGCAAAAATGGGCCTATGAAGCCGCTGTTGCCGATATCAACAAAACCGGTGGTATCTATGTCGTGGAATATCAAAAAAAGCTTCCGGTTCGCCTGCTGGTCATGGATGACGAATCAGATCCTTCGGTGGTGGTTTCTGCGGTGGAAACCTTGATAAAAAAGGAAAAGGTGGATTTTCTCCTCAGCGGCTATACCGCTGTATACGGTGTCATACCCGGCTGCATCATTGCTGAGATCAATAAGATATATTATCATGCCACGTCAAGCTTCATACCGTCCTGGCTGCCCCATCACTTTACCTGGTGGTCCACCCTGCTCTTCTTTGGCATGGAACAGAGCGTGACCATGCCCTTTGAAATCTGGAAATCTCTTCCTGCGGAAAAAAGGCCCCGGCGCCCGGCACTGATCATGGAAGAGACCTATGATGCAATGGCCTTTGGCAAGCTGTTCCATAAAAAAGCTGAAAAGTATGGATATGAATTCGTTCTGGATGCCTCCATTTCAGCAACCAACAAGGATCTTTATGATACCTATTAAGGTTCCGATTATCGATACTTTAGCTGTGGAGCTACCATCTAAACCTATTTTTGACAAGTCTATTAAATCGGCTATGCGTTTAAAAAGTCATATTGCCTATATGACAAAACTCGATGAAACTTTTCTTGATAACGATAGTATTACTCATGCTGCTAATGGTGTAAGTATATATTTTGGTGAAGCCGTTTTGCTTAATCCTAGTAAAAATGAATCTAAAGGGACAGCTTCAATGTTCAGAATAATTCCATGTAATGTTGACGAAGATATCCTATATTTATATCATTACCGTTCAGTTGAAGGCCGGGATAGCTTTGATGTCCAGTCCTTGTCACAATTCAAAAAACTTTCACAGGAGATAATATTAAGTAAGAATGTTACTACTGAAGATGTTTCAGCTATACAAGATATGCTTGACCTTGAAGATGTTGAAAATATTTCAATCCTGGACCCAACAGATAAAAGTATAGTTTTGGTCAAAGACTTTTTTGATAGCATTGAAGCCGTGGAATTGAAAAACAAATTCACACAATTTATTGATATCTTTCCGGTATTTTCTGTTAAAGGTAATGCTTCTTCTTATCAAACAATCGTTGTTGATAAAAATATGTCATCAGAAGAAATGATGCCAAGTATTCTGGAACAATTTCTTGACCTGACATATGACTATAATATTAAAGCAGATAAAAAAGTCCTGATAGGGGCTTTATCTTTATTTATCGATAAATATAAAAGTGTTCCTCTGAAAGAGATTTATTCAGCAGAACTGTATAGAGAAATCAAAGAACTTCTTTTTACTATGAATAATGCCCTTAAGGGGATAGCTTCGAATGAAGGGAGTATAATATTTTTAGAAAATGCATATAAAACAACAGTAGATGTAAGCGATGTATCAATGGAAGATTGTGAAACTTCCGGTATTATTGAAGACGTGCGGAGAATTTTTGATCAAGTGGCTGAACATGATTACACAGAATACCTGGAAAAGAATGGTGAAGCTTCAGCTTTTCCATTAGACAGAATGCCGGGGTATAGAAAAAATCTTGTAATTCGAAAAATATCAAATAGTCTGCTGCCTACTGCGATATCCTTACCTGAAGGGAAGATACTATTGAGTGAAAACTTTATTAAGATATTATATAAATTAAAACAATTGAAGCTTAATGATTCTACCTTTGGTGCTATGGTCCGCGGTATGAATGAAGAGTTGGGCAACTTCTACGATTCAATTATTTTTTCTATTGCTTTACATGAAATACGTGGTCATTACAATATTGCTAATAATGGGATTCAGTATGAACCTGATGAAATGATTGCGCAAAGCCAAAGAGGTAGAAAACATTTAGAAGGGAATTTACTAGCTATGATGTTGTTTTGGTTTTGGCTGGTTGAAGGGGCTGAATGGTTGCCAAACACTGGTTCCGTGCAGAACTTTATCAGAGAAAATCAGGTTTTATTCAAGTATCTTCTGGAAGATGATCAGCATGATTTCTTTAGAAGGGAAGTAGATCTGTATCATTTCGATACTTCCATGGGTGATTTTATTGTGGACATAAGAAGCGTTCTTAAATTTGATATAGGAAGTGATATACCTTCCATTAAACGTATCCCCATCCCCGACGACCCGCTTCCGGAAATACCTGAGCTTGCTATGGCGCAGGAAAAAGATCCTAAACAGCCCAAACTTCTGGATGTCTTTAGTCTTATTCTGTCACGTAAGTCTTTATTTAATGTAGAAGAAGTGGCTAAGGCTTTTAATGTTGATAAAGACAATGGTATTCAGCAGTTAGTCGATGCTTTTCTGGACTGGAATGTCATACAGAAGTCCGGGAAAGAAAATGGCATGATTATCTATAAATCAGTTGATCTGCCCGGTAATGAAGTGGCGAATATCATATCTTTACTTTCTATGGTTCCTGAACCTTTTGATGAGAAGGCTCTTGATACTGTAGGTGCTTTGATCAAGGAAATAACTTCTAAATATCAAAAAGTTTTGCCTGAGGTATTAGCCCAAAGATCTAAACAAGCCATGGCTGCAACCTGGCAGAATGTTGTTAGAGTTTTTGATTTTCTAACGCTTCAAAGAGGAGAGCCAATAACTGTTACTGAACTTGTTGATCTTATCTTTGTGAAAAATAGAGGTTCCAAAATTCTTAAATATTATAAACTTGTTTCTTCTTCAGCCGAATGTTTAATGAAGCTGGGCTTGGTTCGTTATAATTTAAAGACATCAGCGTATACGCTTATTGAGCCACTTTCAACCGGAGATAAAACGCTCGTTAAAAGTATTAAATATTTTCTTTTAAGCTTGGATGAAAAGCTTTTGGATGGTTCTATAAATTATTCTGCCCTGGCAGAAGATATTGAACAAATGATAGCCGGTAAGCTTAAAAGTATTCCGGAAGTTAAAAGAGAGCCTGATGTTTTCTGGAAAAGCGCTTCGATGGTTTTTGGGTTATTAGTAAAAGAGAAAAAGCCGATAAGTTTATCTCAATGTTTGACATTAGCCGGTGGGGATATGCAAGAACCTGATCTTTTGCGTATACTTGAGGTTCTTGTTGATACAGGAGCTATTTTAAAGTATGTATCTAAAAGTACCGAATCATATTATGGAGTAAGACGTTTTGCTAATAATCAGAAATATAACGGTATTTTTCAAATATTAAAAGAAATAACGACGGGTTTGTTAAAGACTGATATAAAAAAACTTAAGACGTTGATTTATAAACGTTATTCAATGAGTAGGACTTGGCTTAATGTTTTGGAGGTAGTCCCGCTTTTAATATCCATGAATGAAGTGTACATGGTTCTGGTAAAAGAGGGGCTAGATGATAGCAGGGAATATACAGCTAGTGAAATAAATCAATTTTATAATGAACTTGAAGAGAAATATTTTGGTATAAATAGCGGTGTTTCTCGTGAGCAGCTAATTAGCCTTATGGCAGAGATGCACGGTTTGGATGCCGGTACAGCCGCCTTATTGGATCATAGATTAATGGCATTTGAGACTTATGGCAGAAAAGCTGAACCATGGACTTTTAGCGTAAGGACTATTTCAGTTTACCTAAGGCAAATCAATGAAACCCTCAAAGATAGGTCAACCGAAGCAGAAAAAGAATTGTATGCATTAACCTCAAAGATAAGGGCGGTATCCCTTGATATTGATCTATTTATTCTTAAGGATCTGGGTATTTTATCAGAGGCAGATAGAGGGTATTCTTATTCATTAGCTAAGTTTTTTAATCCGAAAAAGATAAAAGAACGTATTTTAAGGCTTGGAAGTAAGCGCTTAAATGTCCCTGTGCAACCTATGCATTTTCAGAAAATACGTGATGTTTTATTTGCTAATGTTCCGCCTACCTGGCCTATAGCATCTTTTGTGTTTACGTCATTACAAATGGATGAAAATAAGACAATCCCGGGAGGGGATCTATTGGCTAATTTAAATTCCGGGGTCGATAAAGGGTCTTGGAATATGTTTAATGCTGTACTTGAGTATCTTAATCTATTAGGTATAGTTTATGACTTTTCGGTTCCGGAGATGCAGCGTCCGCCTATTAACGGAGAAGAGTTTAATCGTACCGAGTTCAGTGCAATATCACTTTCAGAGAAGGAAATGTTAAGGTTTGGTAGTTTTGTTGATTCGATCGGTAGGATTTGTCAGGAAGATTTTACAAATATCTTGCCTAAAAAAGAAGATAGGCTTGAACTTATGCAGGATCTTTATTCTCGTGGATACATTAACAAATTTAAAAAGATATCTTCAAGTTTTTGGGAAATAGGTAATTATGAGAATTTAAAATTCACTGATTATTTCGAGAAGAAAAAACAATTAACTTTGCTTCAAAGAAAAGGAATATACCGAGTACTTGAAAAAGCGCATTTAGAATATACTTTTAGCAAGGATAATAGAAATATTGAACGAGTTAAGCAAAAATTTGTATTAGAAGTATTGGATCCAACACCTCAAGGTGCATTTTATATTTTTAAAGTGATTAGATCATTGTTAGAAGAAGATATAAAAAGAAGATCTGCTGTCGGGATTAAGGATACCGGATATCCGATTTTTACAGAAATATTAGGTCGATTACAGGGTATTTCGCCTGATAAATTAATTGTTTATTTAAAATATTTAGATAAAATTGGTCTCATTGAAACCTTAGAAGATACTGCTTATCGTCCAGTAAGGATGTACGGAGCTCAGATGGATAGTGTTAAGGATATTCTGGGTATAATGGATAAGAAGATTGACCTTAAAGATGATGAGTCTTTAACTTTAATAACCACAAGTATATTATCTGTTACAGAGCCATTATGGGCAAAAAGATTTTTAGATGATCTTGAACGAGTTGTGAGTAAGATAGCTAAGGATGAAGCCGGTGGTCCAGTTTCAAAGGTTCTTCTTGCTTTTGATACATCCTGGATACCTGTAGCTCAGAAAAATCATGTTATGGATGTATTAAGGGCCGTGAGCAAGCTTAATAATATAACTTTGGTAATAAGTGATACTCCCGGAGGCTTAGCTGCAAAGATAGAAAAGGATAGGGAAACTATATCTTGGAAAGATGTTATAACATTTGTTAATTATGATGCATTGGTAAACTCAACAGGTGATCCCGGAGTATTTTGGAAAACGTACAACTCAAGTGATACAGATAAAATGTCACATGTAATAGGTATAGATAATTCAAATCTTTCAAGTGATACTTATGTACGTTTATTAGAAATGATAAGTATGGCATATGAGCATTCATTCAATATTTGGGAATCCCCATTAAGGCATCCGCATATTGAAGTTTTAATTACTAAAACAAAAGAACATCCGATATTAAGCAGAAAATACATAATTTTCACCCCTTGATAGGAACTTGCTTTTCTTAGTGCAAACTATACCAGACTATCAATCAAAATGTCAAAAGCTAAGACAGTCTTCTCGCCCCTGCCCAGACACAACATGTTGTGTCTGGGCAGGGGCGAGAAGACTGGGATGCAGGTTAAGGTTATGTGGAAATATAAGGTAATAAGTGTAAGATAAGTGTATGGGAAAAAAGATAAGTTTTTTTTGAAAATCATGAAAAAAGAACAAATTTAGGCTAATTTTGAGCATACTTCACCGGAAACCCCGCTAACCGCAAAAAATTAATTCCAATAGTCAAATGACGGAATTTGAGAATCTGAATCATCGTAAATCAATTCAGGGATAGTGTTGGAATAGGCGGGTTCAGGCGGATCATGATTACGGGTATCCCAAAGCCCAAGATGACGCAAGATCTTTTCGATAAGGTCAAGGTCTTCGATAAAGCTGATAATTTTCATAGGACCCTGGCATTTTGGACACACAAGAGGATCAACTTCATAAATTTTCTGGATTAAACGCGCCCAGTTCTGCCTTACTTCTTTGGAAGACATGTCGTTTGGCATGACAGCCGGAATGGCTTCATCAGTTCCGGCCTTTTTTCTCATCCCCCTGGATTTATTCGAATACCAACCGTAATACCTGACCGTCTGTTCACATCTGTCAGGAATATGCGTCACCAGTCTGGCAAGCCAATCCAATGCATTGAAAACTTCACGGTTTTTCCCGTCTTTTGATGTATAAACCACTTTGGCAATACCATCTGCTGATTCTTCAGCCGGAATATAAACCATACGTTCTTGAGAAAAGCAGGCTCTGATAATGTAACGAGCCAGATTGCCAAGGCCATTTTTGTCTGAAGGTGTGATATTGTCACCAATATAAACATGGAAGCCGGAATGGTGCCAGGAAAGCATATTTTCGATAACAGCATCATTTATTTTCCCCTCCTTTTTGAGCATTTTGAGAACCTCATATTGAAAGATCTCTTCCAAATCTTCCAGAATAAAGCCTGGAGCCGCTTTAAAACTGCCGTCGTCAAGGAAACAGCCATCTGAAACAATAGCATGCAGATGTGGATTGAAGTTTAAAAAGTCCCCGTAGGTCTGGACCGCAATACTTGCACCAGGAACAGCATTACTGCCTGGAGCTACGGATTGTAAATACCCTTTTATCACATTCCAGGCGCAGACTGACAATTTTGCCAACAACTTGCGGTCATAAAGGAAATAAATCCGCAGTCGTTTTGAAATACTAAAAACCCAATGCCGATGGTGAACATCTTTTAAAACATTCGTCAGAAGCCATTCGCCATATTCAATCACCCGTTTCTGATGGCAAGATGGACAAAAATGCCTGCGCTTACAAGAAAAAGCAAGGAGATACTCATGGCCGCATTCTTCACAACGGACCCGGGCAAACCCCATGTGAAGATCACCGCAGTCGAGATATTTATAGATCACTGTCATGACGTACGTCCGCCAGAATCCATATCTGGGAGCGTACCTGTCATCCCAAGCCCGTTCCAGTTCTTCAAAATGGTTTTCAACACACTTGTAATATGCGCTTGCTTTAGGATTGCGCGGCTGATAGACATCAAGATTATGGGGTGTTGATTGAACCATAGCGAAATCGAAGAAAATAATAAATTTATCGTGACTGTTTGGTTCTGATTCAAGGCTTGGTAATAAAGGATAAATTATTTGTTGAAAATATACAACAATATGATGAAAAATATAAACAAAAAAAGAGGCGATGTCCAACAAAAATATGCTGCGGTCGAGCCGCAGCATGGGCACCTCACTCTCCCATTGCGGCAACCGGTGGGCAGCTCCTTCAATCTGCACCAGTGGTTGAGGGTGCCGGTCCAGTGGTCGACTTCCGCTTTGGACAATATTGCCACGGCATGCCTGATCAATGCTGCATCTAAAAATATTAACTGCATTGACGAAGCCATCGTCAATGAAACCATGGCAGAGTTCCAACTGCCATAATTGTCCTTGTCAAGGACTTTAAAAGGTTAATTCCTGACACTTAAAGATACAGCAAACTCTCAGTCATCCCCCGTGTAGTCTGACCCAGTCTCTGTGATGAGCAGAGTCTCCAATTGGTTCATTCAGATTTAAAGAGTTTCTACTCTTCCATCTACTTTGCCCGGAACCATGCCCTGACCCTGGAAGGCACGGACACCATGGAGGCCTTCCGGATCAATCCCCATCAAAAGTTACCGCATCCTTCCACTTGTCTGAAAAGCCGGTGGCAAGCATACGGCAGATAAACCCGGTAAAGACGCTATTCTCAAGGCCGTGAGCCATGGGGGCAATTCGGGACCGGTACACCGGGAGCTTTGCATGTTTGCAAGATACGGCCGCAGCAATCTGGGCACCGTAAGAGGCCAGAATTTCAGGAAGGCAGTTGTCAGGGATGATTTTCCACACCATCTGGTCCCGGATATGGATGAGGGCGGCCACAGCGGCAAACACCAGGGAGTCGCTGAGAACGACACCGTCGACGTTGGACCATAGCAGCCGCAATCCAGAATGTCGTACTCCGGCGATGCCTGGCGCATATAAGTGACGTCGATGGTTTTCAGCCTTGCGGCGTAAAGTTTTTGGGCGGCCTCTCCGTTGATTCGGTCAAAGTCCTTGTTCCGGGATGATCCATAGGCATGGCCGCCCCAATTTACATAGGTTTCGGTCAGATCCTTTTCATCCTCCCAGGCCGATGCATCCAGGGCAAGGCCCACACCGATCTCATAGGTCCCGGGTGGGGAGGAAAAAATGCGGTAGGAGGCCATCCGGGCCATCTGGTTTTCGGTATACCGGCTGTCCAGCTCGGATTTAAGGGACTCCAGCTGCTCGTCCGTATGTTTTTTGATAAAATTAAGATCATGGGGCTCGTCCAGACGGGAGGCCAGGACCGCGGCCTCATCGGCAAGATCTGCAAAATGGGGAACCATGTCCCTGAGGATGCCCGAGGTCTGGATCACCACATCCACACGGGGCCGGGGCCGGGAGCCAGTGATGTCGGCGGTGCCGTCCACAAGACGGAGTTCGGATAGGGGGATGGGCTCGATTTTTGTTACCTTGCCGCTGTCTGCCCACACCGGGCGCATGCCCATGAGATAGAGAATCTGGCAGAAAATTTCCCCGTCAGACTTGAAGGCATCGATACTCCACAGGTTGATGCCCACACTCTCGGGAAATCTGTTTTCATCTTCCAGATATTTTTTGAGCAGGTTGTCGCACAGCTCCTGCCCCACTTGCCAAGCCGCCTTTGTGGGCAGGGCCTCAACATCCGTGGGAAAAAGATTTCTGCCCGTGGGCAGCACCCTTGTGTCAACCTCAGCAGAGCCCCTCCCCCGACGGGCAATAGGAACCGGCCAATTGAGCCGTCTACGGTTCCGGGCCGGGCCCATTGCCCGTCGGGGGGGGGCGGCATAATGCCATTTTCTATCTTCGTTGTGCCCGCCAGGGCATGGGGGTTATATGGATCGGGCCAAAAGGGTTTGAAAATCGATTCGGTCCTGGAAAATTTTCTTCCGCAATTCCCCTGTGTCCAGGCTCATCTCTGCCTGATGAGGCCATATGTCCGGTTCTGCACCGGATGTTGGACCTGATACTGAATCTGCCGCCAGGACAGGCCGTTGGACCAGCACCTCGGCAAATCTGTCGTGGCCCTTGGGCGGGGCGCAGACAAAGGCGCAGTCTGTTCCGGCAACGGCCACCGCAACCTTGTCCATGCTCCGGCCGGCCATGACAATTCTGTCCCCGGTCTCCACGGTATTCATGGAGGAGACCAGCAGATCGCACCCCAGTTTGGCGTGGGCAACCCCGGTTTCAGGGTGGTGAAGGTCCCGGGGCAGGCAGATGCCCATGCGCACAGGACCGGTATCCACAATGGTGGTGCCCCGGGGACCGGGTCCATATCCGTCACCATCCTGCCGGTGGCGGATCAACCCATGCCCGGGAGCGGCAAGGATGATCTCCCGGCTGCCGGAACGGGTGAGACGGCTCAGGCAGAGGGCCAGATTATTCTGGGACAGGTTTGGAGTCAGCAGATCCAGCAATGTGTTAATCCGGGACCCATCCCCATTGATCTGGGGGAAAACCATCAAAGTGAACTCAGGCGTGTCAGACCCATTGAGGGTTTGGCGCTGTAGGTTTACGGCATGGCCCACTGTCTCACAGTCAAATGCATCCCCCTTGTCTGCGGACAGGGAAGGGGCGGTAAAGGCGGTG
The DNA here is from genome assembly GCA_963668575.2 of uncultured Desulfobacterium sp. Taxonomy (GTDB): domain Bacteria; phylum Desulfobacterota; class Desulfobacteria; order Desulfobacterales; family Desulfobacteraceae; genus Desulfocicer. The sequence continues at coordinate 6,150,764 of OY764894.2, forward strand.
ACCCATAAGGTGCCCGGCGGATTCAAGCCGTGCCAGTCGGTCAGGCGCGCGGGGTCGTTGGTGGTGTAGCGGGAGTCAAGGTAAATGGGGGCGTATTGACCGGGTCTGCGGGAGGCCAAAGCCTTTTTCCGCTGGGATGGGATTTTACCCTGGTCCAGGGGGATCTTGGCGCTCATCACCATGGAAGAGGGATGGGTGTGGCAGATCAGGGGGGTGCCGTCCGGCGAAAAAACGCCTGATGGGGCATCTTTGCAGTCCATGGTCAGGTCAATGCCCGGGAGTCCTGCGGGATTAACATCAGCCCGGATAGCATCTTTGCAGTCCATGGTCAGGTCAATGCCCGTCCGGTTGCAGGCTGCCAGGTAGATGCCGTTTTCCCGGGCCCGGATGCCCCAAATTTCCCTGGGGTCCAGCCGTCCTGTGGGGGGCCAGTTGGCCAGCACCAGGATGAGGTCCGCCCCTTTCAGGGCGGTCTGCCGCGCCAGCAGCCCATGATAGGAATCCGAGCAGATCAGGACCCCCACCTTGCCCCAGGGAGTGGAAAAAAGGTTGTTCTGGCAGGGATCTCCCGGGCAGGCCCACCGGGCCTCGGCATTGATCTTATGGTAACGGCACAGGAGTGTTCCCTCCGGTCCCATGACAAGGGCTCCGTTGGTCAGGATGCCCGTATCCGGGTCTTCCAGGGCCAGTCCCAGGCAGATAAAGACCTTAAATTCCCGGGCCAGATCGCACAGGGCCTCCACCGCCTTTGAAGCGCAGTTCAGTGCATGGGGCCGGATTTCATCGGCCGAGGAAAAGCTGTACCCGGACAGCCCCATTTCCGTATTTACGATGATTTTATGTCCGTCTTGGGCTGCTTTCCGGTTGAGTTCCAGAAGTCTTTTTACATTACCGGAAACGTCCTTGTGCCGGACATTTAGGTGGATCAAAGCGATGTTTAATATGTGGGTCATGGGGGCCTCGTCGCTGTTTTATTAGAGATATCCATTAATCTTTGGCCTTTTCCACCAGGGAGATAACCAGGATGAAAAAGGCAATCATGTCGTATTCTCGGTAATCTTCATTAGTGGTGAAAAACAATGGCCACTTTTTTTCAACATTTTCCTTTTTGGAGAACCGGGCCCAGTTGACAGCCAGGTTGACCACCAGCGGAATCCAGCAGAACATCCACCACATGATCGTCCGGCAGACCATCTTTTCCTCTAATGGTTCATCAACCTTCCAAAACAAAAAAAGCCCTGAATCGTTTTAAAAAAACGACCCAAGGCTGTCCCTTTTTCTATCCTCAAGATCAAACAGGTGCCGGCATTGCCGTACGCAGCATCCCTATGGTTGTTCAGGTAGGTCTTCTGACTTTTGGATCACTCTACTGACTGCGCCTTCCCGTCTATAGCATCGACAGTGGCATGCTGCAGTCTTCGTCCCCAATTACAGCGGCGGGCCCGTTCCGGAGTTTAATGTGGCATGCAGAACACCGGCATACCCAAACCAGATCAATTGAAGTGATCTGGGGATATCCATTGGTCAAAAATTTTAGACCATAAGAATTCCCCAAAATTGATGAACCTGATCAAAGATCAGCTAACGTAACTTATAAAACAGGCGGGATTGGACATTTTGGGAACGCTGATAACTTCAAGGCATTGAACCGTCATCGCAAAAAGGCTATTTCAATCAAATGATATTGTATCCTTTTTTGAACTCCTTTTTGCTTCTTTCCCGGAGTCATTTCAACCAAACCCGCCCAGGGGGCTTTATAAAAAAGCTTGTGTACCCACACAGATCTTGCAGTCTTCGTTTTGGGCCAAGCCCGGGGCGTTGATAAATAAACCGGGGCAGCCCATGACTGTTAAAACCTGTAGCGGAAGGTAATCCCAAACGTAAGAGGATCTCCAGTTCTGGCCCACCATTCCGATGCATAGGTCATAACATTTGCCATTTCAAATGCCCGGGTTGTGTAGGCCTCATCAAACAGATTTTTGGCCCATAGATAGATATCGAATGTATCCGCCTCATATCCGGCTTTTAGGTTAACGATTTCATAGCTATTTTGTGACTTCTTATTGTCTTCCTCAAAGTAGATGGAACCTGTGCCATTCACCTCGGCATTAACCATCCAGTGCTCCAAGAACCGATAGGTGGCACCCAGATTGTAGGTGTGATGAGGGGTATTGGGGATAGTTTTGCCAGCATAATCCACTCCGTCATTAACATATTCATCAAAGGTGGCATCCACATATCCCAGGCTGCCGTAAATCTCAAACCCTGTGACAGGATAAAACGTCACTTCAAGCTCAACGCCTTTGCTTGTGGCTTCTCCGGCATTGTCCACAACGTAATTCGGATAAAGGGTTTGTTCAACCTGGAGGTCTTCCCAGTTTATGTAGAAAAGCGCCAAATTCAACCGTACCCTGTTATCTGCAAATTCACTTTTAACGCCAACTTCATAATTCCATGTGAATTCTGAATCATAGGCTGTGCCCGGATCCCCGTTCAGATTGAACCCGCCGCTTTTAAATCCCCTGGAAATACTTGCATAGGGAAGAAAATTGTCAGCAAAATGGTAACTTAGGGCAAACTTGGGTAAAAGTGCCTCAAAGGTTTTCTCGGAAGAGCCTGAACATGGGATGTATCCAGCGATGGCTCCGCCTTTCCATTCATAATCAAAGTCTTTTTCTTCGTGTTCGTACCTCAGGCCCGCGGTGATGACCAGCCGGTCCATGGTGTAGTTTGCCTGTCCAAATACGGCCGCTCCCGTACTATCGGTATTTCCGTATTGTTCCGATTTCACACCATAGGGTATCATATCAAAAATGTAGTTTCGATCTTCTTCGCCCGAGTACAGATAAACGCCTGCAGTCCACTTGAGTGGTGAAGTTTTGGAAAGGGAATTTAGGCGCAGCTCCTGGGTGTACAAGCTGTAGCCCATGCCAAATTCCGTTGCATAGAAATACAAAGAGGTAAAATCCATATCCTGCTTGTTGACCGATTCGTCATCTAGGGCTGTGGTGATAGATGTCAGCCGGATATTTCCCATGTCGTAGGCTATTTTCAAAGAGCCATTGGAGAAATCCCTGTCAGAGTCGCCGGGGTCGTTGACGCTGACCTCACCATCCCCGTTCATAACCTTGTCATAGGTTGCAAAGTCTGCATAGTTGCTGTCGTAACTTTGAAGGTTGACCTTCAGATCAACCTTTAGCTTTTCGGAAGGGGTGTAAAGCAGGGATATTCTGCCGTCGTAGGTTTCCCCCTCATTTACCTCCTCGTCATTGTCCACCGTGTTGGTGTAGTAACCGTCGTAACTGGAGAATTTACCGGCAAAACGCAGGAAAAGTTTGTCCTTCACAACGGCGCCGCCACCGTTTAGATAAGTCTCTATTGTATTGTAATTGCCGTAGGTCACGCCCAAATCTCCTGACCATTCATTTTGAGGCGCCTTGGTAATGATATTGATAACGCCGGCTTCAGTATTTTTGCCGTACAGGGTGCCCTGAGGACCACGAAGGACCTCAATCCGTTCCACATCCAGCAGGTTAATCTCCGGCGAAGGGAAAAAAACGTCATCAACAATAAAACCGAAAACCGGATCACCCGACATAAACGTCGAAATCCCCCGAATCGAATTGAGGGTTGAATAAAGTCCCATAGGCCCCATCTTCATCATGTGCATGTTGGGCATTCGAGCAAAAACATCAGAGGTCTGTTCGATGGATCTGTCCTGGATATCCACCTCGCTGAGCACGGAGATGCTCTGGGGAATTTCCTGGGGGTCTTCCTCCATTTTATTGGCGGTTACGGTGATGGTCTCCAAACTGGCAGTATCTTTTGGGGGGTGTTCCCTTTCATCCGCATACAGATGAATTGAGGCTGATAGACTAAAAATTACCATCAGGGAAATACATAGCAACTTGTGTCTCATCTCTTTGTTCTCCTTTTGTGTTTTATTTTCATAATCAAATAATCCTGCCGTAAAAAAATTCACCATGGTTCTTGAATTTAGGATATGCTAATTTAAAAATTATATGATAACTTAATTTTATGCGGGCTTGACAATACTAACCTATGGTTCTTTGAGTCAATACAACTGCAAATAGTTTGCAAGATTGCCGAAATTTAATGGATAATTTTTAATTATGATTGCACAATTGTATAAAAATTTTTTTTCTGATCTTGGATTTCATCAATACAAGGACAAAACTTATGAATACAGCACAGGGTTTTCTTATAAGCTGGAGACAGGCGTTGGGAACGGTAAGCTCTGGGCATATTCCGCAGATGATCTTTATTCCATATTTATTTTTAAAGTTCTTTATAATTGTAATATATCGGTGCCGGTTCAGTATTCCGATTCGCCATTTTTATTGGTCGGGTTGGGGTACGTATCACTGGATCGGAAACAGAGCCGCCCAATCGCAACCCACGACAGTTTAATCACATATAGCGGTGATAATGGAGAGTTTATCAAGCAGGTAGAAACCGGAACACTAGAAAAATACATAACCGTATGCATAACACCGAAATTTTACGAGGATATATTAATTCAATATCCAGATATTGGCCGATTTTATAAGGACGGAATTTTCCAGTTAAGCATCAACGAACATGTGCCGGAAATTGCCGATGTGCTCAACCAACTTCAGACGTTTCGACCATTGGATGCATTCGCAAGAGCATACTATGATAGCAAAGTGACTGAACTTGTCTGTCTTATGGTACAGTTTGAAATGAAAAAGCGTTTGTTCCCAGTAAATCACTCATTACCATATTGGGATAAAAAGCATCTGGAAAAGCTATTGGGGTATCTTAACAAGAATTTTCACAAACAAATCTACATAGATGCGTTGGCTAGACAGGCCTGTATGAGCCGTAGTAAATTAACACATCTATTTAAACAGGCTTACGGCACTACCATTCCGGAATATATAAAAAAACTTCGTATTAATCGTGCTAAAGAAATGCTGACAGATTCCAACTGGCAAATTGAGACAATTTCCAATGAGGTAGGTTATAAATTGCACGGAAGTTTCTCACAAGCATTCAAACAGTCTACTGGCTACACTCCAAAACAATATAGAAAAAATGGCTCTGTTTCGTGTTCCAGTGTATAGGCTTTTGGGCTTTACACCAGACGATCAAAGGCAAGCCTCAGGAAGCTGGGCTCATGGTAATATTCTTTCGGGCTGGCAGGTAAAAGTTGTAAAATAGGGGACAGACCACCTTTTAAATCCATATTAGGATATTCCGGGGATATAATACCATTTTTATTTCAATGAGAAGTTTAAAACTGTATCCCCGGAATTCTCGCGAAAATACAAAAAAAGGAACTCAACATGAAAAAACTACCTGATCTGGATACACGAATAGATCACCTCAGCAACATCATCAATGGCTATACGGAAACAAAGTTACTTGTTACCGCCATTGAGCTGAAGATTTTCGATTGCCTGTCAACACCGCAATCCGCTGAAATGGTGGCGTCCCGGTTAAAAACCCATCCGGTGTATACGCGATATTTGCTTGACGGCCTGGCCGCGTTAAGCCTGCTGGACAAGAAAAACGGTTGTTACAGCAATCAGCCGGATACCCAGGCTGTCCTGCACAGCCAGAGCCCGGCCTACCAGGGCAAAGGATTTTCCATGATGCATAAAATGTCCGAAGCTGTTCTTGGGGATATGGGCCATATTGTGCGCTTCGGCCCCCGCGAAAACCCTGTGGATATAAGTGAAGAAGCTGTCTGGGAAGCCTATGCCCGGTCTATGGCCAACTATGAGCGGGGCGGAACTGCCCAGCAAATGGCCCTCAGGGTTGCTGAAATCCAAGGCTTTGCATCCTTTCAGAAAATGCTGGACCTTGGCGGCGGTCCGGGCCTTCACTGTATTGCCATCGTGGCTGAGCATCCGAATATGCACGGGGTGATCTTTGACCAGCCCGCAGTGGTGAAAGTGGCTGAAGAATTTATTGCCGAGTACGAAATGACAGACCGGGTAATGACCATGGCGGGTGACTATATAAAAGATCCAATCGGTGGGGACTACGACTTGATTTGGGCCAGCGCAACCCTCAATTTCGTTCGTTCTGACCTGAGGGCCATGCTTGAAAAAATCCATCATGCCCTGAAACCGGGGGGCGTCTTTGCCAGCCTGGCGGATGGTGTAACCCATGAACGTACCCGCCCCAGGGCTCATGTATTGGGAAGCATGTCATGGATGTTTTCAGGACAGGACCTGATGTTTAACAGTGGTGAAATAGCCGAAACCATGCGTCGCGTTGGTTTTTCATCCGTGGAAAGTGAGATTGTGAAGACCGCCATGATGCCTATGGAACTGGATATTGCCAGGAAAGCGCTTTGATCTTTGATGAAAGCGGACACTGAAACTGACTGATGTCTGAGTTATCAACTTAAATGGGGAGCAGACCTCACCGGAAATCCCCTAACCTGCTTTCAGTCCAGGTACCGATAGACCACGGTCATGACATATGTCCGCCAAAAGCCCAGTCGGGGTGCGTACATGGCCTCCCATACCTGCTCCAGTTCTCCAAAGTGATTTTCAACACATTGATGGTATGTGCTTGCCTTGGGAGTACGGGGCTGGTAAACATCAAAATTATGTGCTGTTGTTTGGGGCATGGCGGACCCTGCAATCGAAAAAAAACCAGGGGCGACCAATGCCGGTTACGAGAATTCAATATGGATATCCTGGATATCAAAACTGGTTACGCCCCACCTGGGCAATGTGCTGCAACGGCCGCGGTTGACCCGGAAACTGGAAAACCTTGAAGGAAAGCCACTGATCCTGGTCACCGCAGGGGCCGGATACGGTAAAACCACAATGGCGGCCCAGGCCCTGGCAGATCCGTCTTCCCGGAACCGGGCCCTGGTCTGGTATCGCCTGGACCGGTTTGACCGGGACATCACCACCTTTACCAGGCACCTGATCCGGGGACTGGAAAAAAATTACCCCGGCATTGAAGACGCTTGATAGGAACTTGCTTTTCTTAGTGCAAACTATGCCAGACTATCAATCAAAATGTCAAAAGCTAAGACAGTCTTCTCGCCCCTGCCCAGACACAACATGTTGTGTCTGGGCAGGGGCGAGAAGATTGGGATGCAGGTTAAGGTTATGTGGAAATATAAGGTAATAAGTGTAAGATAAGTGTATGGGAAAAAAGATAAGTTTTTTTTGAAAATCATGAAAAAAGAACAAATTTAGGCTAATTTTGAGCATACTTCACCGGAAACCCCGCTAACCGCAAAAAATTAATTCCAATAGTCAAATGACGGAATTTGAGAATCTGAATCATCGTAAATCAATTCAGGGATAGTGTTGGAATAGGCGGGTTCAGGCGGATCATGATTACGGGTATCCCAAAGCCCAAGATGACGCAAGATCTTTTCGATAAGGTCAAGGTCTTCGATAAAGCTGATAATTTTCATAGGACCCTGGCATTTTGGACACACAAGAGGATCAACTTCATAAATTTTCTGGATTAAACGCGCCCAGTTCTGCCTTACTTCTTTGGAAGACATGTCGTTTGGCATGACAGCCGGAATGGCTTCATCAGTTCCGGCCTTTTTTCTCATCCCCCTGGATTTATTCGAATACCAACCGTAATACCTGACCGTCTGTTCACATCTGTCAGGAATATGCGTCACCAGTCTGGCAAGCCAATCCAATGCATTGAAAACTTCACGGTTTTTCCCGTCTTTTGATGTATAAACCACTTTGGCAATACCATCTGCTGATTCTTCAGCCGGAATATAAACCATACGTTCTTGAGAAAAGCAGGCTCTGATAATGTAACGAGCCAGATTGCCAAGGCCATTTTTGTCTGAAGGTGTGATATTGTCACCAATATAAACATGGAAGCCGGAATGGTGCCAGGAAAGCATATTTTCGATAACAGCATCATTTATTTTCCCCTCCTTTTTGAGCATTTTGAGAACCTCATATTGAAAGATCTCTTCCAAATCTTCCAGAATAAAGCCTGGAGCCGCTTTAAAACTGCCGTCGTCAAGGAAACAGCCATCTGAAACAATAGCATGCAGATGTGGATTGAAGTTTAAAAAGTCCCCGTAGGTCTGGACCGCAATACTTGCACCAGGAACAGCATTACTGCCTGGAGCTACGGATTGTAAATACCCTTTTATCACATTCCAGGCGCAGACTGACAATTTTGCCAACAACTTGCGGTCATAAAGGAAATAAATCCGCAGTCGTTTTGGAATACTAAAAACCCAATGCCGATGGTGAACATCTTTTAAAACATTCGTCAGAAGCCATTCGCCATATTCAATCACCCGTTTCTGATGGCAAGATGGACAAAAATGCCTGCGCTTACAAGAAAAAGCAAGGAGATACTCATGGCCGCATTCTTCACAACGGACCCGGGCAAACCCCATGTGAAGATCACCGCAGTCGAGATATTTATAGATCACTGTCATGACGTACGTCCGCCAGAATCCATATCTGGGAGCGTACCTGTCATCCCAAGCCCGTTCCAGTTCTTCAAAATGGTTTTCAACACACTTGTAATATGCGCTTGCTTTAGGATTGCGCGGCTGATAGACATCAAGATTATGGGGTGTTGATTGAACCATAGCGAAATCGAAGAAAATAATAAATTTATCGTGACTGTTTGGTTCTGATTCAAGGCTTGGTAATAAAGGATAAATTATTTGTTGAAAATATACAACAATATGATGAAAAATATAAACAAAAAAAGAGGCGATGTCCAACAAAAATATGCTGCGGTCGAGCCGCAGCATGGGCACCTCACTCTCCCATTGCGGCAACCGGTGGGCAGCTCCTTCAATCTGCACCAGTGGTTGAGGGTGCCGGTCCAGTGGTCGACTTCCGCTTTGGACAATATTGCCACGGCATGCCTGATCAATGCTGCATCTAAAAATATTAACTGCATTGACGAAGCCATCGTCAATGAAACCATGGCAGAGTTCCAACTGCCATAATTGTCCTTGTCAAGGACTTTAAAAGGTTAATTCCTGACACTTAAAGATACAGCAAACTCTCAGTCATCCCCCGTGTAGTCTGACCCAGTCTCTGTGATGAGCAGAGTCTCCAATTGGTTCATTCAGATTTAAAGAGTTTCTACTCTTCCATCTACTTTGCCCGGAACCATGCCCTGACCCTGGAAGGCACGGACACCATGGAGGCCTTCCGGATCAATCCCCATCAAAAGTTACCGCATCCTTCCACTTGTCTGAAAAGCCGGTGGCAAGCATACGGCAGATAAACCCGGTAAAGACGCTATTCTCAAGGCCGTGAGCCATGGGGGCAATTCGGGACCGGTACACCGGGAGCTTTGCATGTTTGCAAGATACGGCCGCAGCAATCTGGGCACCGTAAGAGGCCAGAATTTCAGGAAGGCAGTTGTCAGGGATGATTTTCCACACCATCTGGTCCCGGATATGGATGAGGGCGGCCACAGCGGCAAACACCAGGGAGTCGCTGAGAACGACACCGTCGACGTTGGACCATAGCAGCCGCAATCCAGAATGTCGTACTCCGGCGATGCCTGGCGCATATAAGTGACGTCGATGGTTTTCAGCCTTGCGGCGTAAAGTTTTTGGGCGGCCTCTCCGTTGATTCGGTCAAAGTCCTTGTTCCGGGATGATCCATAGGCATGGCCGCCCCAATTTACATAGGTTTCGGTCAGATCCTTTTCATCCTCCCAGGCCGATGCATCCAGGGCAAGGCCCACACCGATCTCATAGGTCCCGGGTGGGGAGGAAAAAATGCGGTAGGAGGCCATCCGGGCCATCTGGTTTTCGGTATACCGGCTGTCCAGCTCGGATTTAAGGGACTCCAGCTGCTCGTCCGTATGTTTTTTGATAAAATTAAGATCATGGGGCTCGTCCAGACGGGAGGCCAGGACCGCGGCCTCATCGGCAAGATCTGCAAAATGGGGAACCATGTCCCTGAGGATGCCCGAGGTCTGGATCACCACATCCACACGGGGCCGGGGCCGGGAGCCAGTGATGTCGGCGGTGCCGTCCACAAGACGGAGTTCGGATAGGGGGATGGGCTCGATTTTTGTTACCTTGCCGCTGTCTGCCCACACCGGGCGCATGCCCATGAGATAGAGAATCTGGCAGAAAATTTCCCCGTCAGACTTGAAGGCATCGATACTCCACAGGTTGATGCCCACACTCTCGGGAAATCTGTTTTCATCTTCCAGATATTTTTTGAGCAGGTTGTCGCACAGCTCCTGCCCCACCTGCCAAGCCGCCTTTGTGGGCAGGGCCTCAACATCCGTGGGAAAAAGATTTCTGCCCGTGGGCAGCACCCTTGTGTCAACCTCAGCAGAGCCCCTCCCCCGACGGGCAATAGGAACCGGCCAATTGAGCCGTCTACGGTTCCGGGCCGGGCCCATTGCCCGTCGGGGGGGGGCGGCATAATGCCATTTTCTATCTTCGTTGTGCCCGCCAGGGCATGGGGGTTATATGGATCGGGCCAAAAGGGTTTGAAAATCGATTCGGTCCTGGAAAATTTTCTTCCGCAATTCCCCTGTGTCCAGGCTCATCTCTGCCTGATGAGGCCATATGTCCGATTCTGCACCTGAGGTTGGACCTGATACTGGATCTGCCGCCAGGACAGGCCGTTGGACCAGAACCTCGACAAACCTGTCGTGGCCCCTGGGTGGAGCGCAGACAAAGGCGCAGTCTGTCCCGGCAACGGCCACCGCAACCTTGTCCATGCTCCGGCCAGCCATGACAATTCTGTCCCCGGTCTCCACAGTATTCATGGAGGAGACCAGCAGATCGCACCCCAGTTTGGCGTGGGCAACCCCGGTTTCAGGGTGGTGAAGGTCCCGGGGCAGGCAGATGCCCATGCGCACAGGACCGGTATCCACAATGGTGGTGCCCCGGGAGCCGGATCCATATCCGTCACCATCCTCCCGGTGGCGGATCAACCCATGCCCGGGAGCGGCAAGGATGATCTCCCGGCTGCCTGAACGGGTGAGACGGCTCAGGCAGAGGGCCAGATTATTTTGGGTCAGGTTTGAGGCCAGCAGATCCAGCAATGTGTCAATCTGTGCCCCATCCCCATCAATCTGGGGGAAAACCATCAAAGTGAACTCAGGCGTGTCAGACCCATTGAGGGTTTGGAACTGTTGGTTTACGGCATGGCCCACTGTCTCACAGTCCAATGCATCCCCTTTGTCTGCGGACAGGGCAGGGGCGGTGAAAGCGGTTACCCATAAGGTGCCCGGCGGATTCAGGCCGTGCCAGTCGGTCAGGCGCGCGGGGTCGTTGGTGGTATAGCGGGAGTCAAGGTAAATGGGGGCGTATTGACCGGGTCTGCGGAAGGCCAGAGCCTTTTCCCGCTGGGATGGAATTTTACCCTGGTCCAAGGGGATCTTGGCGCTCATCACCATGGAAGAGGGATGGGTGCGGCAGATCAGGTAGGAGCCGTTTCATATTACCGTCAACGTCCTTGTGCCGGACATTGAGGTGGATCAGAGCGATGTTCAATGTGTGGATCATAGGGGCCTCTTCTATAATAGGCGTTTCGATTTTCGTTGTGACAGGTTGCCCTGTCATGCAGGTCATATGAAAATGCCGACAGCAGAGCCCCCGGCGGCCGGCCGGTCCAGCCCGTTGGGCCCCAAAGGCGATCAGCTCTTTTGCCCTGCCGGGCGTTAAGAAGCACAGGCTGTTAAAAGGTGAATCAGACCACATTCACGCGTTACAAATAAAAAAGCCCTGAACCGTTTGATTAAACGATCCAGGGCTGTCCCTTTTTCCGTCCTTAAGATCATGCGGGTGCCTGCAGTACCACGTGCGGCGTCCCTATGGCATTCAGGAAGGTCTTCTGACTCTCGGTTCATCCTACTTACTGCACCTTCCCATGGAAAAACTTTCCACAGTGGCATGTTTGCAGCGTTAGTCCCCGATTACAGCGGCGGGCCCGTCCCTGATTTCCACAGGGTTCCCTATTCTACTCGTTCGAGTACCTGAATGGCTTCTCATAGTAGATTTGCCGGGACGATGTCAAGGGGAAACTTTAAAATAAACGGTAGATCAATAAGGGCTGACTCCCTTGCTGCATTGACATTGGCACGGTTTTTCCCCACAGATCCAGGGTATATTCAGCATCAAGGGAGGCGGAATAGGGACGATCCGGATTACGGAACTGCAAAATTAATTCTTGAAACAGTCATACGGTCATGATAGGTTTATTTAACTTGGCCATGATTGTAGACAGGGAGATAGCCATGAAGGTAGCAAATATTGCAGAATTAAAAAATAATCTAAGTCAAATCCTTTCGTTTGTGGAAAAGGGAGAAAAGGTACAGGTTTGTAAACGGAATATACCAATCGCATATATTGTACCGCTGGATGAAAAAAAAAAAGAGAATATGACCCAGCTTAATTGCGGGAAAGGAAGTGTCGTTATTAAATCGGATTTAACCGAACCCATGATTCCTGAAACAAATTGGGAAATGTTTAAAAATGAAGTTGCTCCTTGATACATGCTGTATTATATGGGCTATCTCAAACTCAGAAGCGCTTTCCCGGAATGTGAAAAATCTTCTTGAAAAAAAGGATGCGGAAATATTCGTTTCTCCGATCAGTGCTGCGGAAATCGCATGCGCCAGTGAAAGGGGGCGAATTGAACTGGACCGTCACTGGAAGCAATGGTTTCGATATTTCATAGAAAAGAACGACTGGACAGTGGAAACGATTGACCTTAAAACGATTGAAGAAGCCTACTCATTACCTGAAAACTTTCATCAGGACCCTGCTGACAGGATCATCACGGCAACTGCAAGGTTAAAAAATTACATCCTTTTAACTGCTGATAAAAAAATACTGGATTATCCTCATGTTAATGCAGTATGGTAAGGGCCATGATCACCTCCACGCTTCCCGGCACGTCTTCCACCGCCTTTTTCGTGCGGGTGGCCGTGACCACGATTTCCTCCATTTAAACGGTTATCCCGAATCATAAAAATCAGAATGCATTTTCATGGTACAATACGTTCTCATGGTACCTCGGTCCGCCCGTGGCGGTTATATGGATCGGGCCAAAAGGGTTTGAAAATCGATTCGGTCTTGGAAAATTCTCTTCCGCAATTCCCCGGTGTCCAGGAGCATCTCTGCCTGATGGGGCGATGTGTTCGGTGCTGCACCTGATGTTGGACCTGCCGTCAGGGCAGGCCGTTGGACCAGAACCTCGACAAACCTGTCGTGGCCCCTGGGTGGAGCGCAGACAAAGGCGCAGTCTGTCCCGGCAACGGCCACCGCAACCTTGTCCATGCTCCGGCCGGCCATGACAATTCTGTCCCCGGTCTCCACGGTATTCATGGAGGAGACCAGCAGATCGCACCCCAGTTTGGCGTGGGCAACCCCGGTTTCAGGGTGGTGAAGGTCCCGGGGCAGGCAGATGCCCATGCGCACAGGACCGGTATCCACAATGGTGGTGCCCCGGGGACCGGGTCCATATCCGTCACCATCCTGCCGGTGGCGGATCAACCCATGCCCGGGAGCGGCAAGGATGATCTCCCGGCTGCCGGAACGGGTGAGACGGCTCAGGCAGAGGGCCAGATTATTTTGGGACAGGTTTGGGGCCAGCAGATCCAGCAATGTGTTAATCCGGGACCCATCCCCATTGATCTGGGGGAAAACCATCAAAGTGAACTCAGGCGTGTCAGACCCATTGAGGGTTTGGCGCTGTAGGTTTACGGCATGGCCCACTGTCTCACAGTCAAATGCATCCCCCTTGTCTGCGGACAGGGAAGGGGCGGTAAAGGCGGTGACCCATAAGGTGCCCGGCGGATTCAGGCCGTACCAGTCGGTCAGGCGCGCGGGGTCGTTGGTGGTGTAGCGGGAGTCAAGGTAAATGGGGATGTATTGACCGGGTCTGCGGGAGGCCAAAGCCTTTTTCCGCTGGGATGGGATTTTACCCTGGTCCAGGGGGATCTTGGCGCTCATCACCATGGAAGAGGGATGGGTGTGGCAGATCAGGGGGGTGCCGTCCGGCGAAAAAACGCCTGAGGGGGCATCTTTGCAGTCCATGGTCAGGTCAATGCCCGTCCGGTTGCAGGCTGCCAGGTAGATGCCGTTTTCCCGGGCCCGGATGCCCCAGATTTCCCTGGGGTCCAGCCGTCCTGTGGGGGGCCAGTTGGCCGGCACCAGGATGAGGTCCGCCCCTTTCAGGGCGGTCTGCCGCGCCAGCAGCCCATGATAGGAATCCGAGCAGATCAGGACCCCCACCTTGCCCCAGGGAGTGGAAAAAAGGTTGTTCTGGCAGGGATCTCCCGGGCAGGCCCACCGGGCCTCGGCATTGATCTTATGGTAACGGCACAGGAGTGTTCCCTCCGGTCCCATGACAAGGGCTCCGTTGGTCAGGATGCCCGTATCCGGGTCTTCCAGGGCCAGTCCCAGGCAGATAAAGGCCTTAAATTCCCGGGCCAGATCGCACAGGGCCTCCACCGGTTTTGAAACGCAGTTCAGTGCATGGGGCCGGATGTCATCGGCCGAGGAAAAACTGTACCCGGACAGCCCCATTTCCGTATTTACGATGATTTTATGTCCGTCTTGGGCTGCTTTCCGGTTGAGTTCCAGAAGTCTCTTTACATTACCGGAAACGTCCTTGTGCCGGACATTTAGGTGGATCAAAGCGATGTTTAATATGTGGGTCATGGGGGCCTCGTCGCTGTTTTATTAGAGATATCCATTAATCTTTGGCCTTTTCCACCAGGGAGATAACCAGGATGAAAAAGGCAATCATGTCGTATTCTCGGTAATCTTCATTAGTGGTGAAAAACAATGGCCACTTTTTTTCAACATTTTCCTTTTTGGAGAACCGGGCCCAGTTGACAGCCAGGTTGACCACCAGCGGAATCCAGCAGAACATCCACCACATGATCGTCCGGCAGACCATCTTTTCCTCTAATGGTTCATCAACCTTCCAAAACAAAAAAAGCCCTGAATCGTTTTAAAAAAACGATCCAAGGCTGTCCCTTTTTCTATCCTCAAGATCAAACAGGTGCCGGCATTGCCGTACGCAGCATCCCTATGGTTGTTCAGGTAGGTCTTCTGACTTTTGGATCACTCTACTGACTGCGCCTTCCCGTCTATAGCATCGACAGTGGCATGCTGCAGTCTTCGTCCCCAATTACAGCGGCGGGCCCGTTCCGGAGTTTAACCGGATTTCCTTTTATGCAAATTCCTGCACCTGATCAATGCACTTATTAGTTTGTAAAAACTTAAAAGTCAATAGGAAAGAACCCAAGTTCACTGTCTATTCTTTTTTGCCGGATGTCACCGGCAGGTTCACCACAGCTTCGTTTTTCCGAAATAAGATCATGGTCACCTTGTCCCGTTTCCGGTAGGCATCCAACAGTATTGTTCAGGGAATCAAGATGAGTCTGGATCGTCAGAACCTCAAAGGCCTTCAGACTCAAACATGGTCCGGGAAGTCACGGTCATGTGCTACGGTCACACCAATGGCGCTTGATCGCTGGCCGAAAAAAGAATCCCCTGAAAACATCTTTAGAAAGCATTTGACGAACCTGGAACCCAAGGAGAGCGAGTCCTTTGATGTCGGCATTGTTAACTTCAGAAACCCGATTAGATCAAGATAACGGAACGACCGGCACTGGACGTATAGCGTTTCAAGAGTCAGGAAATAAACAAGAAAGAATTGCTGCGAACAGCAATATTATCACCAAGAGCGTCAGTTTGTCACACATAGGCGGTGCCGGGTGGAGATTTTTCTGCATAGGTTTTATCGAATGTGTACCAACCCTGATATCCCCATATCTGGTGTTTTCCACGCATCAAATTTTGCGGTTTCCATTTTGCGCACACCTGAAAATGGTTCTTGATCTTTTTTGACAGTGTCCATCCTGAATCATATCGTTCATCTGCAATCCACAAATACACGACTTCCTGAGCAGATATGTGGTACAGTACCCTATTTTTTCCCCGGAATCATAGTTTGGGTAGTGGATTGAACATTGGCTCCACAGTTTCATCGAATCAGTCCTTGGCCTTTTCCACAAAAGAAATCGCCATTATGAAAAAGAGGCATCCGGTGATCAGCAGGATCAGCCATGATCCCATATCTGCGCTGCCCTTGAGGCAGGCGGTCCGGATGGCAGATGAGGCATGGGTCAGCGGCAGAAAGGAGAGGATAAATCCGGCCCAGTCCGGCAGGCGGTCCACCGGGAAAAAGGTCCCCCCTAAAAAGGCCATGGGTGTAATGACAAAGGAATTGAGCAGGGACTGGTCGGCATGGGATTTAACCACCATGGCCAACCCCACAGCCAGGGAGGCAAACACAAAACTGTTGAGCAGCACACCGGTTAAAAAGGCCAGGTTATAGTGCAGATCAATCCTGAAAACCAGCGCCCTCCCGGGGAATGATCACATCCGGGTAGAGGGCCATGGCCTTTTCGATGCGCTGGGAGAGGTTACGACTCTCCGTCTCCCATTGTGCGGCAAACCCTTCAGGATCTTCATCAAAGCGGGTTCGACGCTCCATCACCGACACTCTCTCTTCCACCTCTATGATCCCGCCGATATTGACGCACAGACCGAACCGGTCCAGCAGCTGGGGACGAAGTTCTCCCTCCTCGGGATTCATGGTGCCCACCACCCGGTCTTCGGTGGCCCTCACGGGCAGCTCGATGACCCGTATTCCGCTCTGTTCGGTTTCAAGCCGTTTGCCATTCAGCGAATTGGGATCTTTCTGTCCACTGCCGGGACATGCCTCTTTTATCATCTGGTACGCCTTTTCAAGACCTGCCGACAGCGGTGTCCTCCCGCCCACAGGCATCTGGGAGAGATAGGTGGCAGCAAGCTTGATGCTGGATGTCACCGGCAGGTTCACCACAGCCTCAGTCTTGCGGAACGAGATCATGGCCACCTTGTTCCGTTTCTGATAGGCATCCAGCAACAGGGAGAGAATGGCGCCCTTGGAGGCGGACATCCGACCCCTGGCAACAATTTTTATTATGCCAGTCAGCTTGAGGACGGCAATCGGTGTCCGCTTACAGATTAAAACCATAATGAGAATTGCTGGGCTATGCATAATTATCTTGACAAACCAAAATTTTATATTCTATATGCTAACCTCAAACTTGTATGGGTTTCAGGTGTCTGAAAAGACTTAATAAGGAATCCCGTGAAATTCGGGAGCGGACCCGTCGCTGTAACCATTACTCTTTCCGATGCTGAGCATTAAGGAAGGAGTCCTTTTTTGGCCATGATGTGCCACTGTTCGAAAAGAATCGAATGGGAAGGCCGCCAAAAAAGAGGGAAGCCAGAAGACCTGCCTGGAATCACAATAGCGGAAAGCTCTCGGGGTGTGGAGTCTTCCGCTGAAGTCAATTCGTTAAAGGGATAAAAAACGGTATCCCCGCGTTAAAAAAAACGCGGGGATTTTTTTTTGTCTAATATCCCCACAACGCAACTTATAGCTAAAGCCCCATAAATCCAATAAGTTAAGGAATTATAATACCTTGCAAAAAAGCTATTAGCACAAGGTGTTAACCGCTAAGTTGCGTTGTAGGGATAATTTGAGGGGAATCGAAATGAAGTCACTCTGTGGAAAGAAGTTGCTGTCATTGTTGTTTGGGGTATTTTGGCTGTTGTCAATTCCGGCTTTGGCTCTTGGCGCAGATCAAGATGAGACAAACTCAGAAAACAAAACCCAAAAAGTGGAAGCAAAAAACAAAGCCCTGGAGAAGGAGAAGAAAGAGGCAAAAGGGGATACCCTGGAGTTGGATGAGGTTGTTGTCACAGCCAGCCGTATGGAGGAATCTCTGCGCATGGTAACAAAATCGGTGACCGTCATTACAGAGATGGATATCAAGCAAAAGGGACGACAATCCGTTGTCGACGTCTTGAATGATGTTCCGGGCGTTGTAGTCAACTCCTATGGCCCTCCCGGCGGTGCGGAATACATGTATGTCCGCGGAGCGGCCAACGGCAAAACCCTTGTCATGATTGACGGGGTCCGGGTACAGAATCCAGGTTCAACAAGCAACGCCCTGAGCCTGGCCTATCTGGGGACAGACAATATCGAACGGATAGAAGTTGTCCGGGGGGCTGAAAGCGTTTTGTACGGCTCCAGTGCCATGGGGGGTGTCATCAATATCATTACCAAAAAGGGAAAAGGCAAGCCAACATTTACAGCAGGGTTTGAGGGGGGCTCCTTTGAAACCTTTAAGGAAAATGGCGGGATTAGGGGAGGTACTGACCGAATCGACTACAGTCTCCAGGTCACCCAGACGAACATTGACGGCCTCTCAAAGGCGGACAGCCCGGAACAGGAGAAAGACGACTACGGCAACACCGCCGTTTCGGGAAAGCTCAACGGACAGATAACGGACAAAACGGCAGTCGGAATTTCTGCCTACTATAATTACACCAGTATGGATACTGACAACTCACCCGATCCAACGACCGGTCTTGGCAGGGACGGCTTCGATGTATTGTACAGCAACATGCTTGTCGTAAGTGCCCACCTGGATCAGAAAATAACCCAATGGTGGGATGCCTCCCTGAAAGTAGGAAACACAGACAACAAAAGTAAATACTACGATGCCTCCACGGGAAAAGAAGTGTTCAAGTACAGTTATGAAGGCCACACCCAGACGGCTTCATGGCAGAACAACTTTCTTTTCGGCGACCAAAATACGCTCACAGCAGGCGTTGACTACATCCGGGAACAGGCAAAGATGGATTCCGGCACTTCGATACCGGTCGACGATGAGAGTGCCTATACAGCAAGCGGATTTATCAACAACCATTGGACGCCGACGGAGAATATAAATATCTCTGCGGGAGTGCGCTACGATGAGCACGAAAATTTCGGATCGGCCACAACTTACCAGGTTTCAGCGGCCTATTTTTTCAACAGGACCGGAACCAAGGTACGAGCCAGCTACGGCACAGGGTTTAAGGCACCCAGCCTCCTGCAGCTGTACTATCCCTATGGTTACGGAAATACGGACCTGGAACCCGAGGAGAGCGAGTCCTTTGATGTCGGCATCGACCAGTACTTGCTTGATGACAGGCTGACCATCTCTTTGACATATTTCCACAATGATATCAAGGATTTGATCGGAACACAATCAGTGGGCGGGGTCACCCAGTTTTACAACGTTGAAGGTGTCAAGGCAGACGGTCTGGAGACTTCCTTAAGCTGGCGTCTGAACCCCGAGTTGATCCTCAACCTCCACTACACCTACCAGGAATCCATTGATGAATCCTTAGACCGACAGAGGGCACACATTCCCGAACATACCGGCGGCGGATCAATCAACTATACACCGTGGGAAAAGTTTAACTGGAATGTGTCCGCCCAATACATGGGTGAACGCTACGCCGCAAAACTGGGAGACAGATATCCTGTGGTCCCGGACCAGCTTATATTTAACACCAAGGTGTCCTATGATTACACAAAGTGGCTTCAGTTGACCGCCAGGATCGACAATTTCACGGATGAAGACTATCAGTCCATGTACGGGTACACGGGTCCGGGCATTGCATTTTATGCAGGGTTTAACCTGACATTTTAACGCCATGGCACTGCCGTCTGCTTTTAAACCCTTAAATCACAGGGATTGCGATAAGAGTGTTATGAGGCTGGAACGGCTCTCCCATCTGGGGTTTGCCGGGGCTTTGACCTTTATCGATGCCGCTCTCAACTGCAGACTGACGAACCTATATCCCTATTCAGTGAGGCCCGACCATGAATGAAACTGTCAAACGCCCCAATACCCGCCTGGATCAGGGATCCGGACGCAGCAAAAAGCACCTGGCAGCCCTTGCCGGGGTTCTATGGCTCGGTTTGACCCTGCTTGCCCCCTTTGCCTTTGGGGGGCAACCGGCTTTTAAAAACCGGTACGCCTCCCATTTCAACATTGAATACCTGGAAGACGGATATAAAATCGCCACAGACGGGATGGGGCGCAAACTGCTCTTATATCCCAGGGGAAGGCCGGTACTGGAAGGGTTTGATAAGACCAGGGCCGTTGAAATACCGGTCCGGCGGGTGACGTTGAACAACACGGTTAATGCCGCCCTGCTCAGGCCGATTCATGCCCTGGACAGCATTGCAGGAATATGCCTGGGCGGCATGGGCCAGACAAGCACCAGTTTCGACAAAATCCAAAAGGGGGTTAATTCCGGGAAAATCATTCACCTGGGTAACGGAAATCCGGTGGATTACGAGCGCCTCAAGGTCCTATCACCCGACATCGTTTTTGCAGGGGACTGGAATCAGCGACTGGTCCCCATGCTGGACTTGATGAGCATCCCGGTGGCTGTGGTGGATTATTTCCGGGAAAATCGTCCCCTGGCCCAATTGGAATGGATTCGGTTTGTGGCGGCCTTTTATAACAGGGAAGAAGAGGCGGCCCATTTTTGTGAAAAGGCTGAAAAGAGGATCACAGCCGTATCTGCCAAGGCAAAGCAGGCCGACCATAAGCCCAAGGTATTGGGCGGAGTCATTCACATGGGAAAGGTGCATGTACCCAGGGCGGATTCCTCTATGGCCTATATGTTTACCATGAGCGGCGGAGATTACGTATTCAAGAATCTGATGCCGATCCATTTCATGGGCGGATACGGCACCATCACCATGGAGGCCTTTTATTCCGGGGCAAAGGATGCGGATCTGTATATTACGGAAAGCTCGGCCGGGCATGGGCCCCGTTCCATTCGCCAGTTAAAGACATCGGCAAAAATAGAACTGGATATCAAGCCGATACAGACCCAAAAGATCTGGGTCACCCAGCCCTGGTACTGGGAGTCCATGGATCATATGGACGGAATTGTTGAAGATATTGCCGCTATTATTCATCCGGAGTTGTTCCCGGACCACAGGCTTTTGTTCTTTACACCCATGCCTGCCGAATAAATGCCACGCTTTTCAGGGGATAGAATCCAGCACGGTATTCTAAACACGGCAGCGCTCCAATGCCACCATGTCCGCATATACTCCCCGGGCATCCATCAGGGAGTGATGATCCCCATCCTCAACGATCCGGCCGTCACGTATTACCAGGATGCGCTGGGAATAGAGGGCCGTGGTCAGGCGATGGGCCACGGTAATGCAGGTTCGGCCGGCCATGATTGAGGGCAGACGAGATTGGATCAACTGCTCGCTTTCCGGATCGATTTGACTGAAAGCCTCATCCAGAATCAGAATACGCGGATCACCAGCCAGGGCCCGGGCCAGGGCCAGCATCTGGCATTGCCCCTGGCTGAGGGTTCGGCCGCCCTCCCCGACGCGGGTATGAATGCCCTGTGGCAGGGTGTCCACCCAGGTATCCACACCGCTGATTTCAATGGCCCGGTCAACCATGGCAGAGGTAATCCCGTTGCGGCCAAGGAGGATATTCTCCCGGATGTCAGCGGCCAGGAGAATTACCTCCTGGCTGACCAGGGTGATCTGGCTGACCAGTTCTTTCGGTGCAATGGCCGTCAGGGGTGTGCCGCAAAGGCGTATGTCACCCTGAAGGGGATCATACAGACGCAGCAACAAGTTGACCAAGGTGCTTTTACCACCGCCGCTGGGCCCCACCAGAGTCACGGTCTGCCCTTCGGGGATGACCAGGTTAAACTGATTAAAAATATTTTTACCCGGGTGATAGCCGAAATCAACCCTATGAAAAATGATATCCCTTTTATTTAAGGCCCCGGCCATGGGTTTGGCCTCCGTTTCAAGACTCCGGGAATCGTTCAGCAGGGTTATGATGCGTTCAGTGCTGGCCACAGCACCCTGCAGTTGATTATACTTATCGCTTAAGCCCCGGATCGGGACCAGCAGCATCTGGATATACGTCAGAAAAGCTACCAGGGTGCCGAGGCTGAGGCGATCACGGAGAACCTCTGATCCACCGTACCAGATAATCAGGGCAACGCCCAAGCTGCCCAGAAGTTCCATCAGGGGGGTAAATGCAGCAAACATCTTGGTCTGGGCCAGGCCAGCCCTGAAATACCGGTTGTTGGTCCGGGTCAGTTTTTCCATTACCCTGGATTGTGCACTGAGCAGCCTGATGGTGTTGATTCCGGCAATGCTTTCCTGCAGCCCCATATTCACCCGCCCTGTACAGGCCTTGATCCGGTGAAAAATCCGTTTGGAGATTTTGGCGAAAAACCAGGCCAGCACCGCCATTGGCGGGACAATGAACATGCAGACCATGGCCAGACGGACATTAAGGGCAAACATCACGAAGGTAATGCCGATGAACAGGAACAACTCCTTGAATAGGCCCGTCACCATGTGGCGAAACAACTCGGCCATGCTCTGCACATCGTTGTTGATGCGGGTCACAAGTTTCCCCACGGGATTCTCACTAAAAAAGGATTGGGAACGGGTCAGGATATGGTGAAACAGGGCCGCCCGGACATCCTTCATCATCAATTGCCCTGCGCGTTCAAGATAAACGGTCTGCACGTAGGAGGCCGCCAGCAGGACAACAGCCAGGGCGGAAAACAAGACAGCCATGCCGATCAATCCATATGCATCCCTCCGCCGAAGGTGCTTTAAGTCTTTTTCTTCAAGACTCTGCAGATCTTTTTCCGCAATGAGGAAATCTGATCCTGAGCGACGGAAGCTCCCGGGATACCGGTTGACCAGGGACTCATTTTCCGGAGTTGCCGGTGCGACATAGTACCGCGAGACATCAACCCCTCCGCCCTCCCGGAGCCGGGCGGTAAGGGCCGGATCCAGGTCACGCCAGTCCTGTTCCGCAATGAACATATTTTTATCGGCGACTCCTTTGTTTGTGCTTTCTTTTTTTGCCTTTTTGGGAATTTCTCCCTGGGACAGGGCTTTATAAAAGGTCTCCTGCAAGGAAGTGTCCAGCCGGTCAAGGTGAATGTGCACATGATAGGGAACCAGATATCGGTCAATGGCCGTGCGGGTAATCACCGGCAGGCTCAACTCCAGCCCGATGCACAAAGGGATCAGCAGGGAGGCGATGATCACCGGACGGCGGTGGGGGGAAAGAAAGCCGGCCATCCGCCGTATCAGCCCCAGTTTCAAAAATGCTGCCGGCCTCCGGGGTGCATCGGAATCCTTCATATTTCCTCCGAAAGTCTGGACGTCAGATTCTGGCTTTGCACCAGGCGCCTATAAAGGGAGCTTGTTTCAATCAGTTCCTCATGGCTGCCCTCGGCATTAAGACGGCCCTCTTCCAGGACGACAATACGATGGCTGAAGGCCAGGGACTGGGGCCTGTGACTGACAATCAGGCATCCTTTTCCCGTGCGGCGTGACAAATTTTCAAGGATACCGGCCTCAACCCGGTTGTCCACCGCAGACAAAGGATCATCCAGCAGGAGAAAGGGGCACCCCTGCAGAATGGTGCGGGCCAGACACAGGCGGGCTTTCTGGCCGCCGCTCAAGGTTCTTCCCCCTTCCCCCAGGACATTGTCCAATTGTTCCGGAAACTGACGGATCTCCCGGGAAAGGCCCGCAGCCCCAAGGGCCTCCCAGATTTCATCCTCGCCTGCCATTGGTTGGGCGAAAAGCAGATTCTCACGAATGGTGTCAGAAAACAGAAAGGGCTCCTGAACGGCCATCCCCATATACGCTCTCAGCTGCTCAGGGGGAATCCGGAGAATATCGGTGTCACCGATAAAGATGCTGCCGGGGGGAGGGTCCTGGATACGGGTCAGCAATTGCAGCAGAGTGGATTTCCCGCTGCCCACAGGGCCGACGATTGCGGTGGTAGAACCTGAAGGCAGGTAAAGGCTAATATTTTCCAAGGCAGTACGGTTTTCCCCGGGATAGGTAAATGACAGATTTTTGATGACGATGTCGGTCTCACCCAATGGCAGGGTGGCACTTTCAGCTGCCGGAGAGATCTGGACCTGCCCGGTCGCCCCCTCCAGGATGCGATTCACCCGTGCGCCTGAACTCCTGGCCCGCTGGTAAAGGTTTATCAGGTAGCCGGAATACACCAGAGGTGTTCTAAGTATGACCAGATAGGCGGAAAAGGCCACAATATCCCCGGCGCTCAACAGCCCCAGAACGGCCATGGCTCCGCCCAGCCCCCATACCACGGCCTGGCTCAGATGGGTGATCAGGGTCATTACCGGCAGATATAGGGCAGAAACCCGGGCAAGCGTCATGTTATTATCCAGGTGACGCCGGGCCAACCGGTCAAACTGCCGGTCCTTGAACGAAATCAGGTCAAAGACCTTGATCAGCCGGATGGCGCTGACACTATCTCTGGACTCTTCGGTCAGGGCGGCAAAGGACTTCTGGATGGACTGGTGGCATTGGTGGAAGCGTTTGCTCTGACGGGTGGTCAGCCATGGGATGGCCACCATGGGCATAAATGCCAGAAGGGTCAGCAAAGGACTCATGAAGATCATATAGGCCAGAGCCAGGGCCAGGGTCAAAACCGAGTTCACCGCCGCCTGAAAGCCGTAACCGCAGGCCATGCGAATATTGTCGATATCATAGGTGGCCCTGGCCATGACGTCTCCGGCAGGACGCCGGCTGCTGCCGCCCCCGGACAAGCCGATGACACAGGAAAAAAAATGTTGGCGCAGGTCCCTCTCAATCATATAGCCAAAGGCCAGCATAGACGGCCGCCCCACGGCCCGCAGGACCGCCACGCCGCAGGCCAGTGCCACAATGCTGCTGCCGATGCCAAGGAGGCGACCGGTATCTGTCTCACCGGCAGCCAGCAAGTCAACTGCCTTTTTGATCAGCTGCGGGGAATACAGGGCCATCAGTTCCAGACAGAAGATTGCCGTCAACCCACCCACCAGCAGCCACCAATACCTGCGGATATCTTTTTTAATAATCTGTGTTGTTTTCATTATTCCTCCCCCCCTCCCCTCAGATAATGGCAAAGAGACCGTGAGCCCCGCCGATATCCATCATGCGGCGGGCGGTTTCAAACCCGGGCAGGGCGGTGACTATGCCCACAATCTCCTGAAGCCTTCCCAATAAACAGGTGTTGGCCATGGTGCGGATTGTATGTTGTCTCCTACAGGCAAATAAAAAAATTTATCTCCTTTGGTCATAGCTGCCACCTTAGTCCTGCGTAAACGGTTCTCGGGCTGCCCAATATGTTTTCAGCGTAGGTATACTCTCTATCAAAACAATTTTTAACATCAGCAAACAATAAAACCGATTTGATCCGGTATTCGGTGCGGAAATCCCAGAGAGTATAGCCGCCCACGCCTTCGGAGTTATCCGAAAGGGAATAGGCGCTGCCGGTGTATTTGCCCGTCAGCCTCAGGGTTATCCCGGGAAGCGGTTTATAGTTCAGGTCGGATTTTATCCGGTGTTTGGGGGAACTGGTCAGGTAGTTACCGGTTTCCCTGTCTTTAGCCTCCAGATAGGACCAGGTACCGTTGAGGCTCAGATTCTGCAGCAGGTCCGCCCTGAAAGAGAGATCCACTCCCGCATAGGTGACCTCTCCTAAGTTTTTATACTGCCCCTGGGCGGTGCCATCCCTGATATAGGTGATGCGGTCTTCAATCCGGTTGTAATAGGGGGACAGGGTAGCCGACAGCCTGGAACTGACGGCATAGGAGATTTCCGTAGACAGATTCCTGGCGCTTTCCTTGTTCAGATCCGGATTGGAGGCCATGGAACTGCTTTCATTATATCTTTGATAGAAAGAGGGGGTATTGTGGGCCAGGGCCGCCCTGAAAATCCATGACCATGCTCCCCGGGAACAGTCGAGTTTGACCTCGGGGCTGATGCTTGTGCCAAATTCGGTATGGGTGGATCCCCGTGTCCCCAGTGCGTAGTTAAATCCCATGAACCGGCCAGAATAGGTTGCAAAAAGCCAGCACTGATCTTCGGTCCGATGGGAGAATGACGAGGCCCGAGCCTCATCCCGCTGCAACCCGAATCCGGTGGCCAGCTGGCCCGGGCCAAGAGAGACGGGCCGGTGGGTCAGCTCATCCCCGGTTTTGGTAACGCGGAGGAAGGTGGCCAAATTATAGTCCGGATTTTTGTTCTCCTTATCTGCCCTGCGATGGGTGAATTTGTTTTCAAACCCCTTGAAGGCGGCATTGGAAGCAACGGTGGTAAGATCGTACCAGTACCTGGCATTGGGTGTGGGGTAGTCAATGGTTCCGGGATATCCTTTTTTTTCTTTTAAGCGGGAAAGGGTGATATCGCCCATCTTAAGACCTGCTCCAGACCGAGGCCGGTAGGACAGTTTGACCTCGGCATGCCGCTTGTCCTTGTCGTTGTTTTCCAGATAGCCGTCCGAGGTATCGAAACCTGCGGCTGCCCTTATATCAAATGTTCCCAGGCCCTGATCCAGGCCGGCATATCCGTGGATGGTATTCAGGTTGCCGAGCCAGGTTTCAACCACCGCCTTTGTGGTTTTTCCTCCCTGTTCCGGAGACCGGGTTAGGATCAAAATCACACCGCCGCTGGCATTGCTGCCATAGGAAGAGGCGCCGCCCCCCCGCAGGATTTCGATGCGGTCCACCTGGTTTAAAGAGACGGTTCCCCATTTGATGGCACCACTGGTGGAGGTGGGATCATTGATGCTGTTGCCGTCTAAAAAAACTTTTACTTTATAGGATCCCCTGATGGAGATGCTGGTGTCCCCAGCGCAAATTCCGGGCAGCTGATTCAGCACATCCTGAATGCTGCCGGCATTCATCTCTTTGATCTCTTCACGTGTAATCATGGTGGCGGACCTCTCCCCGGCCGCAGCAGAAGTCATCTCTCCTGCCCAGAACACCAGGCCCAGTACCACAATA
Organism: uncultured Desulfobacterium sp.; assembly: GCA_963668575.2. Taxonomy (GTDB): domain Bacteria; phylum Desulfobacterota; class Desulfobacteria; order Desulfobacterales; family Desulfobacteraceae; genus Desulfocicer. The sequence continues at coordinate 6,177,501 of OY764894.2, forward strand.
GTCATCACAGCGGTCATCCGATTCATCAGCGTCATTTTTCGCCTGCTTTCTCCAGTGTCGCCTCCATATCAAGATAAAGCTGCCGCAAGGTCTCCTTCATCTGTTCGGATGCCTGCCACAGGTCTCTTCCAATGGCCTCCAAAAGACGCTCCGTCATGTTTTGCAATGCATTGGGATTTACCTTATTCAGCCACTCCTGCATGGCCTTATCCAAAACGAATTTTTCAGCAATGTCCTCATACATCCAGTCTTCAATCACATCTGCCACCGCATCCCAGCCGAAAACATAATCCATTTGCCGGGAAAACTCTGTAGCGCCGTGATACCCGTGCTTTTGAAGGCCTTGTATCCATTTGGGGTTCATTCTTCATATTGGGCGACGGAGATTTTATCGACGGACCGGTCAGCCAACTCCTCAATACTCAACCAGCGCTGATCATTAGTCAATCCGCTGATAATCGTATCCATCAGGTCCTGGCCGTTTTCAGGCATAAAGCCCGGCTTGTCATCGCTTTTTGCTCCCCATGCCGGAAGCGTCCTTCCCCTGATCTTCGATCTTCCATTTACGTTTCCATTTTTCCACGTCCGATGCAGTGAGGATATCCACGGCATTGCCCTGGTACTCCTCATCCACCTCCCCGATGGTTTCCTCCATATCCCCTTCAATCTCCAGGGCTGCGTCCCGGACCGCGGCCAGATCTTCGGCATCTGCCTGCCAAAGCCCTCTGGAATGGGCCTCTAAAAGCCGCCGGGTCAGCTCTTCCAGGGCGTAAGGGTTTTCATGCCTGAGCCAGGAGAGGTTTTCCTCTGTATGGATATAGGTGGCCACCACCTCGTCGAATACCCATTTGTCCACCTTTTGGGTAAGGGCGCTCCACTTGTAAAGATTGTTGACCCGGCTGGACACGCTTTCCGCTCCCTTGAATCCGTGGTTTTTCAGTTCTTCAATCCACCTGGGATTGACCAGGCGGGCCCTGGCAGACAATTCAATGTCCTCTTTGACATCCCGAACAGATAGATCCCCACTGGCGTTGTTATCCCCCCAGTAAATGCGGGAGGCCTTGCCCCCAAGGTTTTTCGATGCCATGGTCATGCCCCCCAGGTAGCTTGCATAGCAGCCGCAATCCAGAATGTCGTACTCCGGCGATGCCTGGCGCATATAGGTAACGTCAATGGTTTTCAGCCTTGCGGCGTAGAGTTTTTGGGCTGCCTCTCCGCTGATTCGGTCAAACCCCTTGTTCCGGGATGATCCATAGGCATGGCCACCCCAGTTTACATAGGTTTCGGTCAGATCCTTTTCATCCTCCCAGGCCGATGCATCCAGGGCAAGGCCCACCCCGATCCCATAGGTCCCGGGTGGGGAGGAAAAAATGCGGTAGGAGGCCATGCGGGCCATCTGGTTTTCGGTATACCGGCTGTCCAGCTCGGATTTAAGGGACTCCAGCTGCTCGTCCGTATGCTTTTTGATGAAGTTAAAATCATGGGGCTCGTCCAGACGGGAGGCCAGGACCGCGGCCTCATCGGCAAGATCTGCAAAATGGGGAACCATGTCCCTGAGGATGCCCGAGGTCTGGATCACCACATCCACACGGGGCCGGGGCCGGGAGCCAGTGATATCGGCGGTGCCGTCCACAAGACGGAGTTGGGACAGGGGGATGGCCTCGATTTTTGTTACCTTGCCGCTGTCTGCCCACACCGGGCGCATGCCCATGAGGTAGAGAATCTGGCAAAAAATTTCCCCGTCAGACTTGAAGGCATCGATACTCCACAGGTTGATGCCCACACTCTCGGGAAATCTGTTTTCATCTTCCAGATATTTTTTAAGCAGGTTGTCGCACAGCTCCTGCCCCACCTGCCAGGCCGCCTTTGTGGGCAGGGCCTCAACATCCGTGGGAAAAAGATTTCTGCCCGTGGGCAGTACCCTTGTGTTGCCAAGGGCCAGGGAGCCGGAGAGCCCGGCTTCAATATACCGGCCGTCCAAGGCCCTGAGGAGCTGTTGTATTTCACAGGTGCTTTTGGCAATGTTCTTTCCCGTCGTCCGGCACCACTCCCTGAAGGCGGTGGAAAGTACCGGTATTTCAGGGTCTGTTCCGGTGACTGTCTTTGCGTCTTCTTCCACAAGCGTCTGGAGCACCCGGGCGGCCCTGTCAAACTCATTTTCCTGATTTTCCCGGTCTTCTTGATTTTTCCGGTCTTCTTGCTCTTCCCGATCTTCCTGATCTTCCTGATTCTGGCTGTCCGGATGATTCTGCGGACACAGGGTGGCAAGATCCGCCAGGGTCGGCCTGTCGTCGGTCTTTTTCATAAGCATGACCGCCATCATGGCTGCCATACCGGCCGTGTCAGGGGCGGTTCCCAGCACGTGCATCCCCAGGGGGGAGAGAATTCGTTTATACTGACCCATCTGCCGGGACAAGAGCGTTATCCGGGCATCAAAAGATTCCTCCGCCCCCAGGGTGTCCAGATGCAGTTCCCGGATCAGCGGGCTCATCTCCTCCTCCAGGAGGGTCTGTCTGCGGGCTTCCCTGCTCTCCCTGGCTTTAACATACTCCTTGAGCAGGGTCTCAAGCCGCAGCATTTCAGGCGGAACCTGGGCCGGCCGGTATACCGGGGTCAGGTGATCAATGGTGACGGCGCGGCCCCTGCGCTTGGCCATGGCCCCTTCGGCCGGTACATCAAGGGCATAGGGGTTAATGTTGGGCAGATCCCCCAGGGAAATTTCCGGAAAACAGTTATGGGACAGGGCATGGGGCTTGCCCGGAAGAAATTCCAGGGCTCCGTGGGTGCCGAAATGGATCACGGCATCGGAATGGTCCTGGATGTAAAAATAGGTGCCCAGCCAGTGGTGGGGCGGCGCAAGATTGGGGTCATGGAGGATGCGGCAGACCTCGCCGTTGCATTTGGCGCCGTAGCAGCCCCGTTTGGGCTGGATGATGAGGGTTAGCTTGCCAAAGGAGAGTCCTGCAATCACAAGGACCTGTTCCCCATTTCGTTGGTAGACCATGCCCTGGCCGGGAAAAGGGTCCCAGTCCTGGTCCACCCGGTCCCGGGCAAATGGGGGCAGGACGTCAAAATGTTTTCTGTAGGTGGTTTCATCCATAAAACTTAAGACCCCGCCTTTTTTTACGGTTTCATCCACCGTGGTCCACCGGAATTCGGAAAAGGCCTTCTTCTCCATGAAAAGGTCCAGCAGGGCCTGGGCCTCTCTGGGGGCATCCCCCACATCATAGCCTGCCATGTCCAGGGCCGCGATGGTCCGGGCCAGGCTTTCAAAGGTATCCAGGCCCGCGGCCAGCCCCAGGGTGGCCTCCACCCCCTTGCAGGGATTGTTGTTAAGGACGATGGTGATCCGCTTGTCCTGGTTGGGCATCTGCCCCAGGGCCACCCATTTCTTGATCCGGCGGCAGAGATGGGCGATACGTTCCGTTACCGGGACATATTGCCGGAAGCTGATGTCCATGTCCGGATGATGTTCCGGCCTGGTGGCCGCCACCATGGAGGGTTCCACCACCCCGGCCATCTCCGGCTGGGCCAAGGCGTAGACCATACCAAATCCTCCGGTGCCGCTGCCGTCGGCATCCTTCTCCCACTCTTCAGGGGTCTGCTGGTAGAGCCGGACCGACTGGAATATGGGGATGTCCAGGTCCTTCAGCACCGGGGTATCCAAAGGCGTTGCCAGAAGCCGGCCTGCCATGAGATTGATCAGGGCCCGGGGCATATCCCGCCCGTCCTTTTCAAGTTCTGTGAAATAATCCAACCAGGGATACCGGTCTTTCAGGGGAACATTGGCATCCCGGACTCCCTCGGAAACCACGCACAGCGGGGTGAACCCCTGGCGGGCAAGTTCCAGGATGACCGCGTCCATGTCATCGTGATTTTTTTCCGCCACCTGGCCGAAATAGGCCAGCACCCCCACAATCGGTCCCTGTTCGGCCGGGTGGTCTTTCCGGTACCAGGCAAGGTACTCCCGGGAAGTGTCAAAAAGCCCCTGGAAATCGGGGTGGTAAATCCCGCAGCTTTTAACGGGGATCACAGGGGCTGCCGTGACCTTTGCCCCGCACAGGGCGGCCAGGTACCGCACTCCGTTTTGATAATTACCGGTATGGGGGCTTTTCAGATAGGTGTTAAAGGCCGTCATCTCTTCCTGGGTAAAGGTGGAAAACTCAGATGGCATATCCCAGCCCAGGGCAGCCCGAAAAGAGGCCCTTTGGGCGCAGTCTAAAACCAGGTCGTAATTGGGCAGTTCCTTGAACAACTGGCCGATAAAAAGGTCTGCGCCATGGGTCTCCATATAGACCGCCAGCTTATCGGCAGACCTTGCCTGGGAGAAGAGGACAAGGTCGATGCCTTCGGCCGCAAGACCCTGACAGACCATGGACCAGGTATGGACATTGAACATATGACCGTAAACACAAACAACCTTCATTATAGTCTCCTTTGTGCGGCATTTTCATAAGAAACGCTCTCCAACAGCCTGGAATCATGAGAGTTTCAATTTTCGTTGTGGCAGGTTTTTCTGCCATGTATGTTATATGAAAAGGCAGCCTCCAAGGCAACCTCAGCAGAGCCGCCCCCCCGATGGGCAATAGGAACCGGACAATTGAGCTGTCTACAGTTCCGGTCCGGGCCCATTGCCCATCGGGGGGGCGGCGGTATAATACCATTTTCTATATTTGTTGTGTCCGGCAGGACATGCCCGTTATATGAAAAGGTAGTCTTCAAGTCTACCTCAGCAGAGCCCCTCCCCCGATGGGCAATAGGAACCGGACAATTGAGCTGTCTACAGTTCCGGTCCGGGCCCATTGCCCGTCGGGGGGGGGCGGCATAATGCCATTTTCTATCTTCGTTGTGCCCGCCAGGGCATGGGGGGTTATAAGAAAGAGTAGGCGAACCTAATATTTTTTCAAGCTTCGTTGTGGGCGAACCCGGGTCCCAAAACCCGGTCTGCCCGTGGCAGTTATATGAGATACCGGGATTGACGGCGTTGAGCAGCAGGGCTGACTTGAGGTTCGCCTGGCAGATAACGGCGTAGAAAGGGAAGAGGCGGCTATTCTGTAAGTGCTTCGATTTCACCTTCAATTTCCAGATACTCCTGTCTGAGTTCGTCTTCCATCTCCTTGTCCGCATGCCACATGCCCCTGGATATGGCTTCCAGCAGTTTGTCCAAAACATTCTGGCGGGCGTAGGGGTTGACCTCTTCCATCCACTCTTTGACCTCCGGGTCCATGATATAGGCCCGGGCCATCTGTGCGTACATCCAGTCTTCCATGACCTCGGCCGTGGCATCCCAGCCCAGGGCCACGTCCATCATGTGGGAGATGTCCCCGGCCCCCTTGTAGCCGTGGCGCATCATTCCATGTATCCACTTGGGATTGGTGAGCCTGGATCTTAAGATATGCTTTGCCTCTTCGGCGGTGGTGCGCATCTTCACCCGCTTGGGATCCGAGGAGTCCCCCATGAGGGACAAGGGATATTTGCCGGTGACGGTCTTGCCGGCCACAATGAGGCCGCCGTAATAGTTGTAGTAATCGGTACAGGACATCATGTCGTATTCCCGGGAATCCTCGTTTTTCACGGTGACGTCCATGCGGGATAAAAGGGTTCTGAATGTCGCGGGCTTCTGACGTCCGTAACTGCCCTCTCCGTATGCATGGCTGGAGTAGCGGATGTAGTTGTTGCCCAGGTCCTCCTGGGTTTCCCAGTTTTTCGATTCCACAAGCTCGGCCACACCGGCGCCATAGGTGCCCGGCGGGCAGCCGAATACCCTGAACGAGGCTTCCCTGAATGCCTCCTCTTCGTCCATGCCCTCAATTTTATAGGTTTCCACGTCCCTGTATACATGACGACGGATCATATTGGTTTCCAGGGGTTCGTCCAGAACGGCCACCATGCGTACGGCATCGTCGATGCGTTCCACAAGCAGGGGAAATGAATCCCTGAAAAAACCGGAAATTCTTGGCAGGACATCAATCCTGGGCCGTCCCAGTTCCTTTTGGGGGATGACTTCCACCCCTTTGACAATGCCGTTGCTCGGATTCCAGATGGGTTTGACACCCAAAAGATAAAAGATTTCAGCTATATCGTCTCCGCCCGTTTTCATGGTCGGATTGCCGTAAACCAGCATGCCCACGCTCCTGGGATAGGTGCCGATTTCATCCAGATACCGCTGTAAAAGGGCGTCCCCCAGACGTCGGCCTACTTCCCAGGCCGCAGGGGTTGGGATTTTCCGGGGATCCACGGAGTAAAAATTGCGGCCCGTGGGAAGGATATCCGCCTGGCCCCGGGTCGGAGATCCCGAAGGCCCGGGCCTGACAAACCCTCCGTCCAGTGCGGTCATAACCGCATCCAGCTCTTCCGTGGTTTTTCTAAGATTGGGGACCACACATTCGGCCAGGTAAGAGAGCACCTCAATGGTATCCGGATGGGGAGAGGTGATGATCTCCCTGGCCACAGACAACACTGTCTGCTCATCACTGTCATACCCGGTTTCAGCCATGGCACCGACCAGACTTAAGGCCAGGCTGTGGGCCTGTTGAATGAGCATGGAGCCGGTGAGCCCCCTTGCACTGTCCACCATCCGCCCCCTGTTTTCCAGCAGATGGTCGTAATCATGGCCCAGAGAGCGGATCACGGCCTCACGCAGGGAGGGCACGCTGCCGTTGGCGATCCGGGTGAGCTGCACCAGAAGTTCAACCAGCTGTTCCCCCTGGGGAACCTGGCCCAGGGTGTGCAGCCCGTCGTTGATCATGGTATCGCCAAGTTCACCCAGGTAATCGTGCAGTTTCTCCAGAAAGCCGTCGAAGTCCTGAAAGGCCTTTTCCTCTGTCATGTTAAGGTCATCGTCCAGGTTTGCCTCCACCACGGCCTCCCAGATCATGGGCCTCAAAATCTCAATTTTGGCGGGATCAGCGCTTTTGGCATCAAAGTAGGACTTTACGTGATTTTCCACATCAGCCAGGGACTCATAAAGGTCCGCGTTAGTAAAGACCGGTGTCAGATAGTCAACGATGCAGCAATAACTTCTTCTTTTGGCTTGGGTCCCTTCGCTGGGGTCATTGATGACATAGGGATAGATATTGGGAAGGTCCATGATGGACAGATCCGGATAACACTCTTCGGACAGCCCCAGGGCCTTGCCCGGCAGCCATTCCAGGGAACCGTGGGTGCCCACATGAATCACGGCATCGGCCTTGAATACTTGCTTGATATAGCGGTAATAGGCCAGGTAGTGATGGGGCGGGGAGAGATACATGTCATGGTATATTTTGTCGATGTTTTCAAAATAGCCCCTGGGGGGCTGGATGGTGATAAAGACGTTGCCGTTCATGGTACCGGGAAAAATCATCTCGTTCTCATGGACGAACAGGTCACCCGGCATCTCCCCCCAGTCCCCGGTCTGTTTGTTCCGGATGGGTTCGGGCAGGTTCTCGTGCCAGGGGTAGTAGTCCTCCGGCCCTGCCAGGGCAGCCGCTCGCTCATGCATCTGCTCGGGCAGGAGCCAGCGTTGGTCACAGGTCATTTTGGACAGCATCTCCCGGGCCAGGGCATCCCCGTCCTCATAGGGGGTGTCCACCACATACCCGGCCTCTTTCATCCGTTCCAGCAGAAGTTTAACGCTGACAAAGCTGTCCAGGCCGGCAGCGCATCCGATGCGGTCGTTTCTGGGGGGGTAGTGGTGAAAAATAATAGCCACTTTTTTCTTGGCATTTTCTTTTTTGGAGAGCCGGGCCCAGTTGACGGCCAGGTTGACCACCCTGTCGGTCCGTTCCGGGATGGGAGCGTACCGGGCGATGAGGGCGCCTGTCAGCGGATCTGTTTTGTCCTGTTCCCGGCTGGCCACAGGACCTATGATCAGATTGCCGTCAAACTCGGGCTGGGCCGCACAAAGGCCGACTTCCATGGTGCTCATCCCCTGAACTTCTTCCTTCCAGCTCTGATAGGGCTGCATGGTGACCATGGCCTGGATGACCGGGACGTTGAGCTGGGCAAAGAGTTCTTTGCAGGAGGGATCCATAAGGGTTAAGGAAAACATCATGGGGCTGAGCAGCACATCAATAATGGGTTTGCCATCTTTCATGAAAAAGGTGCGGGCAACATGCTCAGCCCCCGGGTTTCCCTTTGATTCATCCTTATACCGCATGTGAAACACAGGGATCACGTTCGCACCCAGGCGTTCGGCCGACCGGATCATGGCATCGATGTACGCCACATCATTGTTCAGCCAGTAAATCTGGCTGAACCACAGCCCGACGGTGACCCGGCCCGGCTTGACATGATTGCGAAGATAATCTTCAATGTCCGGCACCCCCTGAATATCAGGATGATAAATTCCGTCAAAGGGAACCGGCACGGCCGGGGGAATCGTGTCTCCCAGTTGGAAAAATTCCGACTCAAGGAATAGCAGAAGACGAAGAAAATTAATGGCGCCCCCGTTGTCGAGGTATTGGGAAACCCCGTCCCAGATCGGTGTGCCAAAGTGAGTGGCGTATTCCCGGGCCCATTCAACGGCGTCCTCGTCTGCACCCGAGGGCTGGATATGAATCCAGGGCAGGGTAGCGCCCTCTTTTTTCAGCTCATCCAGCCGTTCGGACAGGACCTTAAAGCCGGGAAAGGATTCCCGGCCGCCGTGCAGTCCAATGATAACGATATCCGATTTTAGGCATTTATTGCAAAATCTGTTGATCTGATTTTCATCAAACAGCTGGGTTGAGGTTTTGGCATGGACCTGAAGCTGACCACCTTCTTCAGTAAACTGTTCGATTCCCTGGCTCAGGGACGGAATTTCCATGCCAACTGCCGTGAAATAGGCCATTGAAAATAGTTTTCTCATCAAATGGGTTCCTTTCGATACTGTCGGGCAGCTGCCCGTGTTCTAATCCTGTTCGATCCGTTGTCTGCCAAGGCACCCCCAACATCCCAGGATGAGGTAGTGAGCATTCTTCCCGGATCAACCGAGTAAAAGATGAATTCGATCTCCACACCAATTTCATCCTCACCATTCCCATGACCTTCAGTTATAACTCGAGTTTTGAACTGTTTTTTTCCATCCGGGCCAGCTGTGCTTTATCTTTTTAAACCTCCCATAGGCGGTGCCGGGTGGAGATTTTTCTGCATAGGTTTTGTCGAATGTGTACCAACCCTGATATCCCCATATCTGGTGTTTTCCACGCGTTAATTTTTGTGGTTTCCATTTTGCGCACACCTGAAAATGGTTCTTGATCTTTTTTGACAGTGTCCATCCTGAATCATATCGTTCATCTGCAATCCATAAATATACGACTTCCTGAGCAGATATGTGGTACAGTACCATATGATGATTTTTGTCAAAAAATTGAAATCCGCTTTTTACAGGGCCGATAATGGTTAGCTTGGTACAGGTATCTTTTGAAAATGCCCAATGAGGAATACAATCATTTTTTATTTCAATAATTTCCCATTGTTCCGGAAGATTATGTTCAATTTGTTTTGTTATTTTTGATAGATCTGCCGCATCGGTTTTTGTGCAGAATGTCATTAAAAATATCACAGCCAGAAAACGCCACAATCCCGGCAAATTGCGGATAAACATTTTTGACGTTTTATCTCTAAAGAGCATGAATTTTTTCCCCGGAATCATAGTTTGGGTAATGGATTGAACATTGGCTCCACAGTTTCATCGAATCAGTCCTTGGCCTTTTCCACAAAAGAAATCGCCATAATGAAAAAGAGGCATCCGGTGACCAGCAGGATCAGCCACGATCCCACATCCGCATTGCCCTTGAGGCAGGCGGTCCGGATGGCAGATGAGGCATGGGTCAGCGGCAGAAAGGAGAGGATGAATCCGGCCCAGTCCGGCAGACGGTCCACCGGGAAAAAGGTCCCCCCTAAAAAGGCCATGGGCGTAATGACAAAGGAATTGAGCAGGGACTGGTCAGCATGGGATTTAACCACCATGGCCAGCCCCACAGCAAGGGAGGCAAACACAAAACTGTTGAGCAGCACACCTGTTAAAAAGGCCAGGTTATAGTGCAGATCAATCCTGAAAACCAGCGCCAGTATCATGATGACACTCACCGATAAAAGGGCACGGGTCATCCCGGCAAGGACTTCGCCTGTCACATAGGCGGTCTTTGATACAGGGGCAGCCTGGAATTCCTCAAAGATATGCCAGTAAAACCGCGCGATGTTGATATCGCTGGCAATGGCAAAGGACTGGGTCATGCTACTCATGGCCATCAGCCCCGGGAGCAGGAAGGCCATGTAGGAGTGGCCCTCCACCTTTACCGAATGGCCGGCAGCATAGCCAAAGGCAATGAGGTAGAGCAGTGGCGACACAGACCATGACGGAATCTGGCGGGTCAACCGTTTTCTCAAAATCAGCATTTCCCTGTAATAGACGGCAAGTATAGTACGAATCATGGCTGAAAATCCTTTCAATGGGAATGGGCCGAATGCCCGGAGTGCTCTGAATGCCCGGAATGGCTGGAGTGGCCGGAATGCCCGGAGGAGTGTTCTGAGTGTTCTGAATGGATAGAGTGCCCGGAATGTCCGGAATTTGTTTTTGTTTGCTGCGATTCTGTTTTCCGGCCTGTCTCCGCCAGAAACGCATCCTCCAGGTTCACCCGGCGCAGGGTATACTGATGCGCATTCTCCATGTTAAATGCCTGGGCTGTCTGTCGGTCTTTAAAATAGACCGTATCCATGCCCTGGGACGTGAGCCGGTCAATGGCCCAGGCCCCGATATTTTGCATGAGTCTTTCAGGGGTATCAAGAGTTACAATACGTCCCTTATCCAGAAATGCCACGCGGTCAGCTAAAAATTCAGCCTCTTCGATATAGTGTGTGGTCAAAAAAACAGTGGTGCCGTTGGCCTGGATTTTCTTTATCAAGCCCCATATTCGCCGCCTTATGGCGGCATCCAGTCCCACGGTGGGTTCGTCCAGAAACAGTATGGCCGGATCATGCAGCAGTGCCCGGGCGATCATCAGCCGTCTTTTTAAGCCGCCGGACAGCGCCTTCACCGAACTGTTCAATCTGTCCGACATATCAACGTAGTCCAGCATCTCCTCTGTTTTGCGTCTAATGTCCGCCATTGTCATGCCATACATCAACCCATGGATCAGAAGATTATCTTTCACCGAAAGTTCCTGGTCCAGGTTAATGGCCTGGGAAACAAGTCCGTACTGGGCCTTTGCCCTGTTTTCATCACATCGGATATCAAACCCGTTGATGGTGCACTCCCCTGTTTCAAACCGGGTCATGCCGGTGAGAATCCGGATGGTGGTGGTTTTTCCGGCACCGTTGGGCCCCAGATAGGCAAAAAGTTCCCCTTCTTCGACGTCAAGGCTTATGCCGTCCAGGGCTGTAAGGCTTTTATAATTTTTCCGTAAGGTTTTGATGGTAATTGCCGGCATGGATCACGCCCCTTGCGCTTGTCTGGCCCGGTTGGTCTCCCGGACGGCATGGATATCCTGCGCCACCTCCTGGAGCGGCTTTCTTCTGATGCGGTGGGGCAGAGCCAGCTGGGCTGCCGTCTCAATATCCGATTTTTCCACGGATCTCCGGCCTTCCCATGCGGCAAGGGTTTTGGCAGTTTTTAGTATGATAATGTCCCCCCTGTGGCCGTCCACACCCACATCCAGGCAAAAGGCGGCAATTTCAAAGAGAAGCTCCCGGGGAATGATCACATCCGGGTAGAGGGCCATGGCCTTTTCGATGCGCTGGGAGAGGTTACGACTCTCCGTCTCCCATTGTGCGGCAAACCCTTCAGGATCTTCATCAAAGCGGGTCCGACGCTCCATCACCGACACTCTCTCTTCCACCTCTATGATCCCGCCGATATTGACGCACAGACCGAACCGGTCCAGCAGCTGGGGACGAAGTTCTCCCTCCTCGGGATTCATGGTGCCCACCAGGGTGAATCTGGCCGGATGGGAAAAGGAGACCCCTTCCCGTTCAATGGTATTGACGCCCATGGCTGCGGAATCAAGCAAGACATCCACCACATGATCGTCCAGCAGATTCACCTCGTCCACGTACAGAATGCCGCGGTGGGCCGCAGCCAGCAGCCCCGGCTCTATGCGTTTCTCCCCTTTTTTCAGAGCGTGCTCAAGATCCATGGTCCCCACCACCCGATCTTCGGTGGCCCCCACGGGCAGCTCGATGACCCGAATACCGCTCTGTTCGGTTTCAAGCCGTTTGCCATTCAGCGAATTGGGATCTTTCTGTCCACTGCCGGGACATGCCTCTATGGTACACTCTTCACACACCGTACCGGCCTCTGATACGGCCAGGCGGAACGGACAGTTCTTTACATGTTCGATCATGGGCAGGATATCGGCCAGGGCCCGGACAGCCGTTGATTTGGCCGTGCCTTTCTCCCCCCGGATCAGAACACCGGAAAGTGAAGGATTGATAATGTTAAGAATCAGGGCCAGTTTCATGCTCTCCTGGCCTACGATGGCGGTAAAGGGAAAAATGGGTTTTTGCTTTTTCATATTTTCAAACTCCTATCCCGGACAAGTCAGATTCAAAAAAGTTTTCCGATGGCTGTGCCCAAACAGCACGAAAATCAGAGGTAAGAATCCAACGATCCTCTTTAATGAACTTAGCGCCCTACGGACGATCTTTTTCCAATGAATTGATTTAATAATCAATAAAATGGAAACCTCCATACTATTAAATCATAAACTATTTAAATATGTTATACCCAAACCACAAATCAGTGATAACCCGTAGATTTCCAGATTTATGGAGACTGAGTTTCCAATTCCAACTGTTCAACATGTCTGTTCTGATGGCAGACAAAACGCATTGCCACTCTTCAGGGGCCTCTCCCATTACCTGGTACCCTGATGGTACTATGATGGCGATAAACGAGCAGGGTTTGTGGTTGCACCATCATTTTCCGAAACCCTTTAACGTCTCTTTGACATCCTGCATCACTTCTCCCCAGTTGCTCACATCTTCGGAGGTCATGATATCCACGGAGCCCCCCTGAAAATCACCGGTAACATCTCCCATCCTGTCTTCAATCCAGCCCTCGATTTCCAGATAATATTCCTTAAGTCCCTCCAGCACATCAGGATCGGCATCCCAAAGCCCCCGACCCTCCGCTTCAAGAAGTCTCCTACCAATCTCTTCCAATGCCCATGGATTGTTCTGCTCAAAGAATTCCCGATTTTCAGGATTCAGAATAAAGGTTTTGGTAATGTCATCAAAAATCCAGTCATCCACCTCCTGGGTGGTGGCTTCCCAGCCATAGACGCGCCCTACACGGCTTGAAATATCTCCTGCTCCTTTGTACCCGTGCCGCTTCACCCCCTCAATCCATTTAGGGTTGAGGAGTTTGGTGCGTACAATCCTGCGTACTTCGTCGGCTAAATCCCGTATCTCAACATGTTCCGGCTCACGAGTGTCTCCGTAATAGGTCTTGACGGCTTTGCCCGACATTTGTCTGGCTGCCGCGGTCATGCCGCCATGGGTTCCGAAATAACAGCAGCAACCAAAAAGATCATACTCATCCGTAACGACTTTATTGTAGGTAATATCAACGGTTTTAAGATTCTCTGCCAGTTGACGATATTTTTTCTCCCCAAATACCCCTTTGCCGTAAGCATAACCGTTCCAATAGACAAAAATATCGGAAAGGTCTTTTTCATCCTTCCATGCCGAGGCATAGATGGCCAGATTTGTCCCAGGCTGGTAAGTACCGGGCTTGGATGCAAAGATACGCAGGGTGGCATCTCTTAATACCGCTTTATCCTCTGCATCCCCACCCGCTGCATCTATCTGCGCAATGGTATGTTTTCGTACAAAATTCATTTCAGAGGTCTCTTTCAGGATCGCCACTGCCTGGACCGCCTCGTCCACGAGCTCCATACAATTGGGAAAATTATCACGGGTAATGCCGGATACACGGATCGTCACATCAACTCTCGGCCGACCCAACTCTTCAACAGGGATGATCTCAAATCCATTTACCCTTCCGTTGGGCTGCCAGGTGGGCTTGACACCGAGCAAATGAAATATCTGAGCCATACCTTCCCCATCCGCCCACATGATGTCACTGCACATCCAGTATATGGCAACATTTTCCGGAATTCTGCCCTCTTCCTGCCGATGTTTTTCAATCACGGCCTCAGCCAGTTGCTGTCCGATCTTCCAGGCTGCTTTTGTGGGGATTCTGTGGGGATCAAGTGCATAGAAATTCCTGCCCGTGGGCAGAACATCATCCCGCCCCCTTGAGATGAGACCTGAAGGCCCCGGCGGAATGTACCCCCCTTCAAACCCATGTAAGAGAGATTCGATCTCCTTTGACTCGTTAATACGGTTGTCCAGATCAAACACTCTCTTCTTAACCAGATCAAGTTGATGTGAAATCTCTTTTGAAACGTCAAAACGATGACCGGAGAAGACCTTTGCAAAACAATCCGTTGCAGAAGCGTCATTGTCTTCCAATACAAATTTGATAAACCCTCTGCTGAGTTGGTTTATCTCTTCCAATAACTGGCCATAACTTTTTTTGCTGCGAGGACAAACCATGCCGGTATCGGCAAGCATGTCCGATAAGTTCAGGCCCATCATATTGGATATGATTTTTCTCAAAGAGACGCTCTCACCGGCATCATAGAGAAGGATGGAATTGATGAAATCCACCCGCATCTCTTCCAGAGGTAATTGGCCAAACACATGCATGCCATCCTGAATCTGTGTATTTCGTGTCAGGGAAAGCGCCCCGTGAACGGCCCTGGCGATTTCATCAAAAGATACGGAATGAATCTCATCATCACCAAGCTCGGACATTCGATGTTTTTTAAGCTTCCCGTGTTCGTCCTTGATGCTGATTTTTATCTCTTTATCTACATGGGTCTTTTTTACAGACTCCATAATCAGATGTTGCAGTGAATGCTCTCTGCCCGGGTCCAGCCCCTTTACCTGTTCATAGTCACCTAAAAACCGGCCCAGCTCCTCCAGCTCTTCATATAATCCACCCTGGATCATCACGGTCTGCATGTGATCCACCAGGGTTGCATAGCTTCTCCGCTTGGCAATGACACCCTCCGGCGGGTTATCGGCATTGTATATATAAAGATGGGGCATCTCTCCTATGGACATATCCGGATAGCAATCCCGGGACAGGGCCGTCCCCTTGCCCGGCAGAAACTCCAAATTACCATGGGTTCCCACATGCACGATGACATCCGCTCCAAAATCGCGTTCAAGGTAGCGGTATGTGGCCAAATACTGATGCGTCGGGGGGATATCGGGATCATGGAGTATCTTACACACCCTGCCGTCACATTTCGGGCCTGCACAGCCGCGCTTGGGCTGAACACAGACAACGGCATTGCCGTAATTTACGCCGGTCACCAATATTCTGCCGTTATAAACCATTGCCGCAGGCACACCCTCTTTCTCCTCTCCCGGAGGTCTTCCCCAGGCATCATTCACCCGGTTTTTGACTCTCATGGAAAGGGTCTCAAACCATTCCCGGTATTCGTCTTTTGTTACCTGCTTGAGGACCCCGCCTTTATTGACGATTTCATCCACAGTGGTCCAGCGGAACTCGCTAATCGCCTTGCAGTCCATAATCGTGTCAATCAGTTCCTTGCCATCTGCCGGGGGGTCCACACTGTAACCGGCCGCTTTCATTCTTTCCATCAGTATGGCCACGCTTTCCAGGGTGTCCAGATGTGCTCCGCCACCCACCGTGGCCTCAACAGAGGCGCAGGGATTGTTGTGCAGAATAAAGGCAACCCTTCGTTTTCCCACCGATTTTTGGCCTAATTTTACCCAGTTGGATATCCTTTGGACCACTTTGCGGCATCTCTCTTCAATGGGCATCCGGCGCTCCAGGCCACCCGCTTCCCTGCTTGCGCCGCCAATGATAATGGGCTCAATCACGCCTTCAAACTCGGGCATGGTAATGGACCATGCAATATCAGCACCCAGTCCGTCCATATCCTTCTCCCACTCCTCTATGGTCTTGGAATAGGAACTTACCGGCGTAAAGACCGGAACATCAAACCGCTTTAAAATGTCTATGCCGCCTTTGGCGACCTCTTCATGCCTGTCGTCCGTGCCACTCTTGCTTCCTCCCAAAAAAAATATCGGAATCTTGACAAAGGCATCAATTCTTGGGGTGCCGTCTTCCCGGAAAAAATATTCACTGACCACCTCACCGCCACCTCTGCACCCTTTTTCCTCATCCTTTATGGCATACGCAAATGCAGGGATGACATCAAATCCCTGGAATTCCAGCGCTCTGATCAGGGTATTGTCGACCTCAAGGTTATTATTCACCCAGTAATGACGAGAAAGAAGCAACCCTATGGTGCCTTTGGATTGCTGCTCTTTTTGCTTGAATCGTTGTTCTTTATGGGCAGCCAGCCTGTGCGTGCCATACCAGTTAAGATATGCTTTAATATCGGTAAATATTCCGGCGGCATCCGGGTGGTACAGCCCCTCCCATGGCACCGGTTTAGGCTCTTCAGCCTCAATGTCCATTCCCCCAGTTTCACGGGCAATGTACTTCAGCATATTGGTGAAGTTCTCTTCCCCGTTAATAGATATATAAGAATAGACCGTTGCAACCACTTCTGCCTTGCAGGTTGAAAAAGCCCAGTATGAGGGATCATGACCGCAGCAGATAACAGGGATATCCCTGCCGAATTCCCGAAGCCTCTCCTCAACTGTTTCCCAAAACCCTCCGGTTGATCGATATAGTAGAATTGCGTTGGCAGATGTCGCTTCCTGAAGTGCCTCATCAAGTACTTCCGGTTCTCTCTCAATCTTTTTTGTGGAGTATGCCTTGAGCTGTATGATATCTTTTACGTTCCTGCTTGATCGAACAAGCATGTTCATATAGCTTTCAAGCATAATGGACACAATTTTCATTTTTCATCCCCCCGGGATAACCCAAGCTGATATAACTGCCACGGGCAGACCGCATTGGGGACCTGGGTCTGCCCACAACGAATAATGAAAGTAATGTTAGGTATGCCTACACTTTCATATAAATATGAAGCCCTTCCAAAACGTTATTTAAAAAGGCTCATGTTTTGGTTTCAGTTTTTTTCGCCAAAACCCGGAACCCAAAACAGGGGTTATTATAACTGTCTCTACATGGCAGGTGCCGATACCATGCACCTGCCACACCAATTATCAGAATGTCACTCTCATGCCACCATAAGCTGAAAATCCCGGGGCATCATAGGGGGCTGCGCTTTGATAATCCTCATCAAAAAGATTATCCAACTGCATTAACAAAGTAACCGTTTCGTTGACTTGGTACCTGCCGGAAAGATTAACCAGATTATAGCTGTCCATCCGGTGCTCTTCCGTCTGATCGTACGCCAATCTGTCGCCAACCGCATAAAGATCAAGGCTGCATTGGAATCTACCAGGACTGTAGGTCAGATTAAACTTCCAATCGTCTTTTGGGACATTTGCAAGGTCTTTACCATCTTCCTCACCGTCCGTATATGTATAGCTTAACGACATGCTGATACTATCCAGGGGAAAAACGGTAAGGGCAGTTTCCACTCCGTAACTTTTTGCAGTTTCTCTGTTAAGGTAATGCTTTGTAACAGAGTCATAAGCGATAAGATCTTCGAAATCGTTATGAAAATAGGTGGCTTCAAATATCGCTTTTTCACCAAAAAACTTCTGCTCAAATCCGACATCCCAACTTTTGCTCTCTTCCGGATCCAACTCAGGTGTGCCATAATCCGGATCATATAAATTAAAGATAGAAGGCGCGGCAAAGCCTGTGCCATAGGTGGCCTTGAGTTTTGTGCCGGACGCTCTGAGCAGATAGCTCACACCGACATTATACGTGGTATGACTTCCAAATGCGCTGTGATCGTCAAAACGGCCGCCCAGGTTAAAAGAGAGGGCTTTTTCAAAAAGCAGGATCTGATTTTGGAGATAGAGGGACTTGGTATCAATCGAATCTCCATATATCTTTGTGCTATAGGCGGTCTGATAGTCTCTGTCCATGTCAACGCCCTCATATTCAAAACCGGCCGTAAGGGTGTCTGCTTCCCCCAGGAAAAAGTTGTTCTGCCAGTAAAGTTTTTTTGTAATGGTGACATATTCTGACTTTTTATAGCTGTCCTTTATGTTGTCTGTGGCATCCAGAATCCCGTCATCACGGTCATCCCCCTCTTTTTCTATGTGGTCATACCCTAAACTGATTTTCTGTTCCCAAAAGGAGGTGAGTTGTTGTGAGAAATCCAGGTTGGAAAAAAAGAGTTTTCCATACCTGTAGGCATGGGGGTCATCATAATTTTTCCATGTCGAGCTGCTTGACTGGCCGGTATTAACCATGGTGTCGCTGTATTGAAGGGAAAGGTTAAAATCTGTATCTTCTGTAAGGTCATACCCGAAAGTTGCAGCGACGGAATCATCTTCAGACTTGTCATTGGGAAGAACACCACCGGCTTCGTTATGGGATGCCACAATATTATAGCTTGTCTTTCCCTGGGAACCGTTAACTCCGCCCGATGTTTTCCATGTATCCATTGAACCGCCGATGGCTTTTAAGAAAAATTTCGGCTTTCCTTTTCCTTTTTTGGTGATGATGTTGATCACGCCGGATACGGCATCCGAGCCATACAGAGCGCTTTGTGCACCGCGAATCACTTCAATTCGCTCAATATCATCGGTATTCAACATATTCCAAAGGTCATAATGGGGCGTAATTCCCGTGGCCTGATCCCCCACTGCGGATCCGTTTATCAATAATTTTATATGCCGATCCTGGCCTCCCCTCATCCTGACACTGGTCCACTGTCCCGGCCCTCCACACTGTTTCAGAGCCAGCCCCGGGACATCCTTCAATACATCGTAAACGCTAATCTGCCCCTTTCTTTCAATGTCTTCTGAGGTGATTACGGTGACGGAACTGGGAATGTTTTCGGAAAGAGTTTCCGTCCTGGTAGCCGTTACCACCATTGACTCCAATTCAGTGGCCTTTTCGGTCTCTTCCTGAGCCCAAACCTCTAATCCAGTAAACAAAGAAATCACCATTAAGCCGATCACAGCTGAACGTATTAAGTTTTTCATCATCTCTCCATTTTCTCCCCAAAAAGCTTCTCTATCCTAACGGTTCTCTTTGATTAAACTGACAAGGCTATCACTCTTTAAATCATCAATTTTATAATATTGGGCATTGGCGGCCCCTGCCAATTGCCCGGCCAGGCCGAACATGACAGGTCCCTGGGGCTCGGTATCCACCACTATGCAATTCAAGGTCTCATCCTCCCCCAGCTTATGGGCCATCATCATGGCTTCGTCCACCGGCTTTGCATCACTGAAGGCCACATTGCTTCTGCCGTCGGTGATAATGATAACAATGGGCCGGGATGCCGGATCACGGTAACGGACGTTCTTTATCATCTGGTACGCTTTTTCAAGGCCCGCCGACAGCGGAGTCCTTCCGCCCACGGGCATCTGGGAGAGATAGGTGGCAGCAAGTTCGATGCTGGATGTCACCGGCAGGTTCACCACCGCTTCGGTCTTGCGGAACGAGATCATAGCCACCTTGTCCCGTTTTTGATAGGCATCAAGCAACAGAGAAAGGATGGCACCTTTGGAGGCGGACATGCGGCCCCTGGCCCCCATGGAGCCACTGGCATCCACCACAAAAAGTAAAAAATTGCCCATCTTTTTCTCGCGAATCTTTTCCCTGATATCGGAAGATGTCAATGCCACGCAAAGCCCGTCCGGGATATCACGGTTCTTTTGGAACGGTGCCGCTGCCCTCAAGGTGGCGTCAAAGGCGATGTCATTGCTGCCTCTGTTCATGGTGCTTTTCACATACCTGCCCTGTTTTTGGGAAACCCGGGTCCGGGAACGCCGGCCCGATCCCCGGCGGAGGGTCCGGTCTTTTTTTGACTCTATTTTTTTGACTTTAAAGGGTTCACCGATCTCAAAAACGGTTTCTGTATCATTCTCCGACACCGGCGGCTGGGTATCTGACTCCTGGTCCGAATCCGTATCGTCCGGATCTATATCCTCCTGGGACGACTTCTCCGGTTCAGGCTCCTGGGCGTTATTCTCAGGATTATCTTCCTGCTCCGGCTCTTTGTTCTCCTCTGGTTCATCGTTTTCCGGTTCCTGGTCTTTATCATCCTGGTTTTCATTTTCCGGAGGTTCTGGAGGTGGAGGCGGTGGGGGGGGGTCACTCACCTCCTGTTTCCGATGCAACAGTACAAAATGGGCCACTGCCTGAATGTCGTCCACTGTCACTTCGGTCCTGCCTTTCAGGGCTGCATGGGCCATGGCCCCCTGCTCCAGCACCAGGTCTGCCCGGTGACCGGCAACATGATTGGTGGTACACAATTCTGCAATAAAAGAGCGCATATGACCGGGCATTCTGACCAAGGGCAGCAGTTCCACCGCATTGACAATCGCTTCGGAAATGGCCCGGGTGTCTGATTCATATTCCTGTCGGAATCCCTCCGGATCAAAATCGTAGCGTTCACGCAGCACCATAAGCTCCATGCGCTTTTCAATATCCTGCTCGGCAGAGACTTCCACACAGAATCCGAACCGGTCCAACAGCTGGGGCCTGACATCCCCCTCCTCGGGATTCATGGTCCCCACCAGCAGAAACTGAGACGGGTGGGCAAGGGAGATGCCTTCACGCTCCACACGATTCTCACCCGAAGCTGCGGCATCCAGGATAATATCCACGATGTGGTCGTCCAGCAGGTTGATCTCATCCACATAGAGAATGCCCTGGTGGGCCCGGGCAAGAAGTCCCGGCTGAAGGATTCTGCGCCCGTGCATGACGGCCTTTTCAAAGTCCATTCCCCCGGCCACCCGGTCCTCCGTGGCATTCAAGGGGAGTGTTATCACCTTTTTTCTACGAAGGATGAGGTTGTCTGATCCATTGGCTGCCCGGCACACCGGACACTGAAACGATCCCTTGGGATCACAATTAAATGCACACCCTTTGCGTACCGAAATTTCCGGCAGCAGATCTGCCATGGATCTGACAATGGTGGATTTAGCCGTACCTTTTTCGCCCCGGATCAATACGCCGCCGATCCTGGGATTAACGGCATTGAGCATCAGGGCCAACTTTAAATCACTCTGACCGATGATGGCTGAAAAGGGAAACAGGCCCGTCATACCTGCGCCTTCCTTAACCGGTTGGTCAACCATGGCCGATTGTTCACCTATTTCATCTATCTTTGTTTGAATCATTTTATCCCCAATATGCCGACTTGCAGCGGCTATTCCGTCAGTGCTTCGATCTCACCCTCAATATCCAGGTACTCCTGCCTGAGCTGCTCTTTCATCTCATCCTCGGCCTGCCACATCCCCCTGGAAATCGCCTCCAGAAGCTTGTCCAGGATATTCTGCCGGGCATAGGGATTCACCTCTTCCATCCACTCTTTCACCTTTTCGTCCAGCACATAGGCCCGGGCCATCTGTTCATACATCCAGTCCTCCATGACCTCGGCCGTGGCATCCCAGCCCAGGGCCACATCCATCATGTGGGAAATATCCCCGGCGCCCTTGTAGCCATGGCGCATCATCCCCTTTATCCATTTGGGATTGGTCAGTCTGGACCGCAGGATATGTTTGGCTTCCTCGGCTGTGGAGCGCATCTTCACCCGTTTGGGATCGGAACTGTCGCCCATGAGTGATATGGGGTACTTGCCGGTCACAGTTTTACCGGCAACGATGAGACCGCCGTAATAGTTATAATAGTCCGTGCATGACATCATGTCGTATTCACGGGAGTCTTCGTTCTTTACGGTGACATCCATGCGGGAGAGAAGGGTCCTGAAAACCGCCGGTTTCTGTTGGCCGTAACTGCCCTTGCCGTAGGCATGGCTGGAATACCGGATATAGTTGTTGCCCAGGTCCTCCTGGGTCTTCCAGTTCTTGGATTCCACCAATTCGGAAACACCGGCCCCATAGGTGCCGGGCGGGCATCCGAACACCCGGAAAGAGGCCTCCCTGAATGCTTGATCCTCGGTCATGCCCTCAATTTTAAAAGTCTCCATGTCCCGGATCACATGGCGGCGGATCATGTTGGTTTCAAGGGGTTCATCCAACACCGCCACCATCTGTACGGCCTTATCTATGCGCTCCACCAGCAGCGGAAAAGAGTCCCGGAAGAAACCGGAAATCCTGGGGAGCACATCGATTCTGGGACGGCCCAACGCTTTCTGGGGGATAATTTCAAGACCCTTGACAATGCCGTTTGTCTTGTGCCAGATGGGTTTGACCCCCAGGAGATAAAAAATTTCTGCAATATCATCCCCTTTGGAACGCATGGTGGCCCCCCCATAAACGATAATGCCCACGCTTCTTGGATAGGCACCGGTTTCACTCAGATATCGTTCGAGCAGGGCATCGCCCAAACGTTTTCCCACCTCCCAGGCCCCGGGGCTGGGGATTTTCTGGGGATCCACCGAGTAAAAATTTCTGCCGGTGGGGAGAATATCGGCCTGGCCCCTTGTGGGAGCACCCGAGGGTCCGGGACGGACAAATCCACCGTCAAGGGCGGTGAGAACGGCGTCCAGCTCCTGGGTGGTCTTCCGAATATTGGGAACAATCCCATTTGAAATGTAGGTGAGGACCTCCACAATGTCCGGATGGGGACGGGACACCAGATCCCGGATCACGCTGGAGATATACGCCTCATCCCCGTCAAACCCTTTTTCCGCCAGGGCCTGGGTCATTGTCAGGGCCAGGTTGTGGGCCTTTTGAATGATCATGTTTCCGGTGTCACCACTCTTTTCATCCACCACCCGTCCCCTGTTGACCAGAAGATTGTCATAATCATGCCCCAGTGCGGTGACAATCGACTCTCTCAGGGAGGGCACAGTGCCGTTTGCCACCCGGGTCAATTGCACCAGGAATTCAACCAACGGCTGATCTTCCGGCACCTGCCCCAGGGTGTGAAGCCCGTCATTGATCATGGTGTCAGACAGCTCTCCAAGATATTCATGGAGCTTTTCAAGGAACCCGTCAAAATCCTCAAAGGCCCGTTCTTCGGTGATCTCAAGATCCTTGTCAAGATTTGCATCTGCCACGGCCTTCCAAATCATGGGTTTAAGCACCGGCACCTTTCCGGGATCTTCCCGGCGGGCATCCTGGTACTCCTTGATTTTATTGTCCACCTCGGACAGGGATTCATACAGATCGGCATTGGTGAACACCGGGGTAAGATGGTCCACAATACAGCAGTAACTGCGTCTCTTGGCCTGGGTGCCCTCACTGGGATCATTGATGATATAGGGGTAGATGTTGGGAAGATCCATGATGGAAAGATCCGGGTAACACTCCTCGGACAGTCCCAGGGCCTTGCCCGGCAGCCACTCCAGGGAGCCGTGCTTGCCCACGTGGATAACGGCATCAGCCTTGAACACGTGTTTGATATAGCGGTACTGGGCCAGATAATGGTGGGGAGGGCTTAAGTACATGTCATGGTAGATCTTGTCGATGTTCTCAAAATAGCCCCGGGGCGGCTGCACCGTGATAAAGACATTGCCGTTCATGGTGCCGGCAAAAATCATCTCATTGTCATGGACAAAGAGGTCACCGGGCATCTCTCCCCAGTCATGAACCTGCTTTTCCCGGATGGGTTGGGGAAGTTCCTTGTGCCAATCCATATAATCCGACGGCCCTGCCAGGGCGGCTGCACGTTCATGCATCTGCTCAGGCAGCAGCCACCGCTGATCACAGGTCATGCGGGAGAGGATCTCATGGGCCAGTTCGTCCCCGTCCCGGTACGATGTTTCCACCTCATACCCCTCCTCCTTCATCCGGTCGAGAAGGTGCTTGACACTGGCAAAGCTGTCCAGACCGGCGGCACAGCCGATCCGGTCGTTCCGGGGCGGATAGTGATGAAACACAATGGCAACCTTTTTTTGCGAATTCTCTTTTTTGGAAAGCCTGGCCCAGTTTGCCGCAAGATTGACCACACGTTCCACCCGGTCCGGGATGGGCATGTACCGTGAGATCAACGCACCGGTAAGGGGATCGGTGGCGTTCTGCTCCCGGCTGGCCACAGGCACAGTGATGAGGTTGCCGTCAAACTCCGGCTGGGCAGCGGAAAAACTCACCTCCATGGTGGTCATGCCCTGAATCTCCGCCTTCCAGTTCTCAAAGGGCTGCATGGTCATCATGGCCTGGATCACCGGTACATTGAGCCTTGAATATAAGGTCTTGCAGGAGGGATCGGTGAGTGTCAGGGAAAACATCATGGGGTTGATCAGCACGTCAATGAACGGTTTACCCTGTTTCATAAAAAAGGTTTCAGCGGCATATTCCGCACCCCGGTTGCCCCGGGATTTATCTTTGTACCGCAGATGAAACACCGGGATCACATTGGCACCCAGTTTTTCCGCCGACCGGATCATGGCATCGATATAGGCCAGGTTATTGTTGAGCCAGTACGACTGGTTGAACCAGATGCCCATGGTGATCCGCCCCGGAATGATCCGCTGCTCCATGTATTCCAGCGGGTCAGGGATGCCTTTGATGTCCGGATGGTAAAGTCCCTCATGGGGAAGGGATTGTGGGGGCCGGGACTGATCTTCAAGGTCAAACAACGTCGCCTCAAGATAGGATAAAAGGTTGGCGAAATTGATCATGCCTCCGTTGATGAGATACTGATGCACCCTGTCCCACACCGGCGTTCCAAAATGGGTGGAGCAGATCCGGGCCGCTTCAAGGGCATCTTCATCACCGCCCGTGGGCTGGATATGAACCCAGGGCAGTTTTTCCCCCCTGTCTCTCATTTCACCCATCCGATCTGACAAAAAGTCAAATGCCGGACAGGATTCCCGGCCGCCATGAAGGCCGATGATCACTATATCCGATGCCAGACAATGATCCACGAACAGGGTCACCTGTTTTTCATCAAACAACTGGGTCTGGGTTTTGGCATGCACCTTTACGGTGCCGCCCTCCTTTGTAAATTGCGCCACACCAAGGCTTAATGACGGAATCTCCATGGCAGCGGCAGAATAGTAGGCCAGTGTAAATTCTTTATTCATCACATCGCGTCCTTTCTTTCACCTGATGATCAAATTCGTATAAAAAAAATACCCATCAAACCCCGGGTTCCCTGTCTGCCAAAGTTCTGTAAAGCAGGCATGCCAAGGGATCTTCTCCATTTGCGTTATAGAACAATCGGCTGGGACACTCTCCGGGACACATCTCCTTGAGATCGCATGACTGACACCGCTCTTTGACGGTGTTTTGCAATTGATATGAGGCAAGGGAAAGAAGCCCTGTCCCCAAACCAGGCGCAATGGTTTCCCACCCCCTCTTTTCCGTCAAAGACCCCATGAAAAAATCAGGATCAAATGCGGTTTGTGAGCAGGGGTAAAGCTCTCCCCCGGGTGTCACGGCAAGACTTTGCCCATTGGCGGCATGACAAAAAAGATCAGACCTTTTCTGAAGCTTTTTTTGAGCCTTGATTTTTTCAAGTTCCCGGATGACAATGGGACTTTTTCGCCCCCCATTGACCAGCACAAGTGCCTGCTTCAACTTTCTGATACCGGTTTCCAACTGCATGGGGGAAGCAGGATCAAGATCGGCATTTCCGGCCCTGCCCTTTTTCACAAGCAGATCAAACCCAACCCCCCTGGCCATGGAAAAGCCGGCAAGGGCCAGAACAACACGATGAAGCTGGTCGGCATTGGCAGAGGAGATCACACAGGTCACATTGAATGGCACTTTTTTTTGTTCCAGGCGGTGAAGCGCCTTGAATGTCCCGGCGGCATTGCCCCGGCAACGATTCTGTACTCCGGGATCACCGTCAAGGCTGATGCCAAGATCAATGTGATGCGCCTTGATGAAATCCACCTTCTCATCATCCAGAAGCGTGGCATTGGTCTGAAGTGCAATGGGGGCATGGGGTGACATTTTTCGTATCTTTTTCACCGTATATTCAAGCTGCTGCGGGGCAAGCAGGGGCTCGCCACCGGAGATCTGAATCCGGCAATTGTCTTTGCCGGCGGCCCACAGTTCAAGGGCCTGATCGATGATATCAAAGGAGATGTCAGTCCCGTTGTCATGGGTCGCGGATTTTCTATGATTCCCAAGATAACAATAACTGCATGACAAATTGCACCGGTCCGTCAGCATGAGAATCAAATAGGACAACTCTTTTTTCATGCGATCTTGGCCATCCTCTGATCAATCAGACGGACAAGGGCAGACTCAGTGTCTGCCGTCATATCCATGGGGATTTCCGGCCGCATGGCACTACCGTTTGGGATGCCGTTCAGGCGAAATACCGGTTTACCCAGCTTCTTTGCCGAATCAATCAAGGTTAAATTTCCCCGGTTCAGATCTGCGGCCTCAAAACCGGCATCCACCACGGCGTCACACCCCTTTAAAACATCGACCGCCGCATGGATGCTGTTGCTGGATACCGGTTCCAGTGTTTTTTCAATCAAGGTACTGATATTCAATGATTTTGCTACATGATAATCCACATCGTTCTGAAAAAGAACACCGGTGCTCACCTGGTACCCCTTTTTCGAAAGCAGACGGTATAAGACAGAGGCGCTGCCCATACCACCGATGACAAAGACACGGCCTTTTTCCATGTTGCCCCGGAACTCTATATTGCCCAACAGACGGCTGAAGCCGGCATCACTGAAATCATAAAGATCAGACACCGTATCTTCCATGAGCACATCTTCAGGCGGACCAAACCGGGAAACGGCATGTTTCTGAATCAGGGCCACCCGGTCCGATACCCTGGCGGCCACCTCGATATCATGGAGCGAAGCCACCACACAGATCCCTTTTTTGCGGCACATATCCTTAAGGATGGACATGATCTCCATACGATGTTTCAGATCCAGGTGCATGGTGGGCTCATCCAACAGGATAATCTCCGGCTCCTGGGCCAATGCCCGTGCAATGAGAATCTTCTGGCGCTCACCATCACTTAAGGTGGACATATCCCTGAACATGAGATCCTTTGCCCGGACCATGGTAAGGGCCTCCATCACCACCTGGTCATCCGCCTCATTAAGCCGTCCGGTCCACCGGGTATGGGGATACCGGCCCATGGCCACAAAATCGTAGGCCTGGAACAGAGGCGGTATGGATTTATGGGTCAGCACAACCGACATCACCTTTGCAAGTTCCGGTGCAG
This sequence comes from uncultured Desulfobacterium sp., assembly GCA_963668575.2. Lineage (GTDB taxonomy): Bacteria > Desulfobacterota > Desulfobacteria > Desulfobacterales > Desulfobacteraceae > Desulfocicer. Next base: position 6,204,631 of record OY764894.2, read on the forward strand.
GAATGGTATCCAGAGATTTTTCCATGACCGTCACACGACCTTTTCGTATGGGCAGCAGTCTTGACAACGTCCTTAAGAGCGTACTTTTACCAACGCCGTTGGGCCCCAGAAGCGACACAAATTCACCGCTGTAAAAATCGAGGTTCACAGATTCAAGAACCATCTTTTTAGGATATCCCACGGAGAGATTTTCCGTCTTTAATACCGGTTTGGATTGCATAAATTTCATCATAACACCACCTTTCGTCTCATGAGCAGGCTGATGACAATGGGTGCACCAAAAAAGGCCGTAATGGCTGAAATGGGCAGCTCCACAGGAGAAAAGATCATGCGCGCAATAAAATCGCACAGGCTGGTGACCACGGCCCCCACCAAAAGGCAACCCGGCACCAGGATTTTGTTATCCGATGTACCGAATGCCAGGCGCACCATATGGGGCACCGCAAGTCCCACAAATGCCACAGGCCCGGCCATGGACGTGATCATCCCGGCCAGGGCGCAGGAAGAGAGCAGAATCAACAGCCGGAACACCTTGATATTCACCCCCATGGATGCGGCATAATCCTCCCCCAGAAGAAACGCATTCAACGGTTTGGACAGAGCGTATACCAGAAGAGAAATCAACCCGCCGCCAATGATCAATATCCAGATTTCACTCCACCTGAAACCGGAAAAACTTCCCAGCTGCCACAGCACAAATCCCTTGATCTTCTCCTTTTCCGCAAATGCCACCAATATGGAGGTGACGGCGTGGCACAGATACCCCATCATCAATCCCACGATGAGCAGGGTCACGGCATTTTTGACCCGTCCGGCAATGGAGATCACCACCAGCATAACACCATAGGCCCCCACAAAGGCGGCCAGGGTGGCCATAAAGGGATTTAATACCGTCATCCCAAATGTCAATGAGGTTAACATGACAAAGGAGACCGTAAGCGTTGCACCGGATGAGATCCCCAGGATAAACGGTCCCACAATGGGATTACGAAAATAGACCTGGAGCAGAAGGCCTGCAATGGCAAGATACCCGCCGCCAAGGGCTGCGGAAATGGCCCGGGGCAGCCTGATCTTCCAGACAATGAACCCGTTGACGCTTTCGATGTCGTGATCGGCAAGGATGGTTAAGAGATCTGAAAAACCGATCTGAACCGATCCCTTCATCACATTGGCGGCCAGGATCACGGTCAAAATCAGTCCGAATAACACATAGCTGATGGTCCGTCGCCGCCACATAAGCCGACGATGAACAGTAAAATCAGTGGATGAGGCAATCATCGTTGTCATATTGTTCGTCCTTTTTTTGTATATCTATTTTTGTCATGAAAACACTTTTTGACTTTCATGATTTGCTACCGGCGACCCGGGACGGAGCTTCGATTTGGTCCTGGCCGTTTGATGCAGCAGCCGGCTCATTGTCCGGCAATTCCCTGAAATATTTAATCTTGTATCCAGGATAGCTTTCCGGATGAAGGATCGCGGCAATATCGATCAATATCTCATCCAGCTTGTCACCGGATTGCGAATAGTTGGGCAGGGGAGAATAAACCCGACCGTTTTTTAACGGTTTGACATTGGCCAGCAGCGGATTGGCCCTGGCAAGGGCGGCCTTTGAGGTTGCACCGCTGTCCGGTGTCCGGTATGTGAAAAAGATATCGGCATCCTGACCTGAATAGAGGAACCGTTCAAGGGAGATCTCGATGCAGGACTTACCAAACACATCTTCGAACTGGTAATCGCTCAATGCAAGCTCCACAAGCTCTCCCACCCATGCGTTCCCCGGTTCCACAAGCACCCTTTTTTCGTAGATATCTCCCCACATCACCTTGGGTTTAGCCCCTGCCTTTGCCGTATCGATCCGGATTTGATCCAATGCGCCTGAAACTTTATTAAAATAGACGTTGGCGGCCTGTTCTTTATTAAAAAAAGGTGCCAGAAACCGGACAAACTTCATCCGGGCGGACAAACACATGGCCACAGGTGTGGTGGTAATGGCCACCGGTACCTTCATTTCCGCCATCATGGGGATAACGGACATATCCCAGGTCAGTACCAGTTCCGGCTCAAGTTTGCGCATTTGTTCGAAATCAAGGGCATTGTAGTCCCCCAGGTAGGTGATCCGGTTCTCTTCCATGCCCTTCACCACTTCCGGGATCAGCCACTCTTCTTTTTTGGCCAGCACCCCCACCAGGCTCTCCTCAAGAACCCCCAGGGCCTTTAATATGGCAATATCAAAATACCCATAGGCAACAACCCTTTTGACAGGTGTTCTCACAAGTTCTGCCGGATCGACCCCATCTGGCACCGGTATATCCCTCGGTACCAGCGTCAATTGTCGCCCCGCACCATCCCGCACCTGACGGATGCCGTTATCAAACCGGGTGACGGAAAAACTGCCGATGCTCATAAAGCTGATATCGTCACTGTTTTTGGTTTTGCCCTCGGACGTTCCATCCTGTGAACACCCCAAAAGCGCCGTAAATAAAAGACAGCACAAAATAACCAAGCCTGCCTTTTCTATCTGCATTTTCATTTTACCTCCATGCCAATAGCCTTCATTATTTTCATGCTTTATTGTGGGCAATCCCGAATCCGGGACGGAGCTTCGATCCGCCAGTAGCGGTTATTCCGATGAAGCCAATTGATCTCAACATCCTTTATTGGGGCTGCCAAAAACAAAAAAAGCCCTGAATCGTTTTTAAAAAACGATCCAAGGCTTGTCCCTTTTTCTATCCTCAAGATCAAACAGGTGCCGGCATTGCCGTACGCAGCATCCCTATGGTTGTCCAGGTAGGTCTTCTGACTCTTGGATCACTCTACTGACTGCGCCTTCCCGTCTATCACATCGACAGTGGCATATTGCAGTGTTCGTCCCCAATCACAGCGGCGGGCCCGTTCCGGAGTTTAACCGGATTCCCTTTTATGCAGTTTCCTGCACCTGATCAATGCACTTATTAGTTTGTAAAAACTTAAAAGTCAATCATAAAAAAAATCCGGGTCTTCGCGGATTGGTGTGATTGAGGTATGATTCTTGTGTGTAATTTTCACACAAATCCGTGATGACCCCAAAATGCCTTCAAGGATCAAGGCATGCAAATTTTAAAAAGCCTCTGTTCGTGTTTTGCTGGCGGGTACTAAAACCGCCATTGCCTGATCAAGCCCCGTATCCAAACCTTCCCCGGAGAATCTTTCCCCCGGGAGAGTGGCATATTTTCAGCCCGACCGGATGGAGTGATGGTTTTTTTTATTTGAAAAAAATAAAATTTAAAGTAATGTGATTATTTTTACAATACAACGTTGAAAACAGGGCGATAAGGCAAGCAAATGGCGACCACAAAAGAACAACAAATCGAACAAAACCTACCAATACCGCAAAGAAGAAAAGCGCTATTCTCGTTGCGTGTCCATGGAAGAGATCGAAAAGAACGATTACAGCCTGAATATATCGCGCTATATCAGCACCGCCAAACCGGAAGAAAGAATTAAACTTGATGAAGTCAATGCAAAACTGATTGATTTAGAAAAAGAGATAACAATGGCCAAGAATAAACAACCCATCAACTATTGATAAGCAACAACCGGACAGCATAGTAAAATTATTAGTCAACAAAATGTTATGGCCTTTACATGTTATCAAAAATTTTAGTCAAAGGATTGAATTAACAACCTATGTGGATGGTGAAAACAGGCTGTATGCAGACGTTCAAAGAATTTCTGATGAAAAGAGATTTATATTGACATTAGAAGATCTTAAAGCGATTGATAAATCATCAAAAAATTTTCAATTGCTTGATGATTACACAACTTGGTTTGTGAATTACCGTTACCAAACTGGCTAACAGGTCGCTTAATATGGCATGATGTTTTGAGACGGTCTGGCGATCTTAACGGAGACTCCTTGCTGTGCCTGACTGATTTTCAGGTCACCTGCGGGCTGTTCATCAATATATTGAACAAAAGGATATAAAGAAAACCTGCGTCACCGGATACGGCAGGAACCTGATCCAGGATTCCAACAAAGGGGTTGATGAAATTTCAGCCAATGCGGTCGGTATCACCCTTCTAACCCATGGCAAGGCGCGTACCCTGATCAACATCGGCGATCAGTTGACGGCGGCCTCGCCTGCTACATTTCCATTGTTTAGGTGTGATGACAATTGTATGTTTTTACTTGAAAAGAATGAGGATTGGAGTAGTGTAATTGGATTGACAGAGGACAGAAAAAGACGGGGGTCCTGCTTGGGATAGTTTGATGTTTTCCCTGAACGTTGGCACAAAAACTAATAATTTGATATAGGTTCAAATGAAATGAGACAATTAAGCTTATTCCAACAGGATTTTTCTCATATTGTGAAGGATTTTGCACAAACAAGCGCAGAAAAACGCGGTGCCATATTCACGCGGCATGAGGTTGTAGAATTTATTTTGGATCTTGTTGGATACACCGTTGATCATCCATTATACAACTACAGGCTTATTGAACCGGCTTTTGGGGAAGGCGATTTCCTTTTGCCCATTGTCAAGCGCTTATTAGCATCTTACAAATCAAATGGTATGAAGTGTTGCGATATGGTTGAGGATTTAGGAGATGCAATACGAGCTGTTGAAATAAATCGTGAAAGTATTAACAAAACCCGCACTCAACTTTTAAACGTACTTAGTGATAATGGGATATCGGAAAAGGATGCACACCTACTCACTGATACTTGGATCATAGAGGAAGATTTTTTGCTCTCGGAGTTACCTTTTACATTCACGCACGCTGTTGGGAACCCGCCATATATTCGGCAGGAGCAGATTCCTGACATATTATTGACCGAGTATCGCAAACGATATTTGACAATCTATGATCGGGCAGACCTTTATATTCCCTTTATAGAAAGGTGTTTAGCTAATCTTGACCAAAATGGTACTTTAGGATTCATCTGCGCAGATCGTTGGATGAAAAACAAATATGGCGGTTCACTCCGTGCTATGATTGCTAAAGATTATCACCTTGTCTTTTACGTTGACATGATGGATACACCAGCTTTTACCTCTAAAGTAATAGCCTATCCTGCTATAACCGTTATCAAACGGGCAAAACCAGGATTGACCAGAATCGCTCATAGACCTCAGATTTGTTCCGATACACTTTCTGCGCTTGTTCAATCCATGCAAGCGGATAAGATCCCCGAGGAAAGCGGTGTAATTGAAGTGGCAGAGATTGCTAAGCATCGAGAACCATGGATACTCCAATCCTTTGACCAGTTAGCCGTTGTACGCCGACTTGAAGCTGAGTTCCCTTCCCTTGAGGAGTCAGGATGTAAAGTCGGTATTGGAGTGGCCACTGGTGCTGATAAAGTTTATATAAAACCATTCGAAAGCTTAGACGTAGAATTTGACCGCAAATTGCCGCTCGTAAAGACCAAGGACATCCAGAATGGAGAAGTCAAATGGCAGGGACTTGGAGTAATTAACCCATTTAGTGAGGATGGCTCCATAGTTGATTTATCAAAATATCCGAGGCTTGCAAATTACTTGGCGCTACATGCTGATACTATCAAAAAAAGAAATTGTGCAAAGAAGAACCCGAAATCCTGGTACCGTACAATTGATCGTATCTATCCCGCTCTCAGGCATCGTCCCAAATTACTAATTCCCGACATTAAGGGCGACGCCCACATTGTGTACGAAGATGGTCAATTATATCCACACCATAACTTGTATTTTATAACATCTGATGATTGGAATTTGAAGGCCTTGCAAGCAGTTCTCCAAACAGGTATTGCCAAACTATTCGTGTCGGTATACTCAATAAAAATGCGAGGGGGGTATTTGAGATTCCAGGCCCAGTACCTGCGACGCATCAGACTACCACTCTGGGAGAATGTCCCGGCGGAAGTAAAAAAGGCACTCATAACCGCTGCAAATTTGAGAGATATAGAGGCATGTAACAATGCCACGTTTGACTTATACCGTCTTACGCCCAGTGAACGAATTGTAATCGGAGGCAACGGCAAATTGGAGAAAAATACATGAGTATAGACTTAGCTGATTTTCAAAACAAAGCCCAGAATGCCATTAAAGCATTCTGGGGTAAGCGTGAAACGGCACGTCAGAAACAATCTACGAACGGCAAAGCTGATCAAGGAGAACGGGCCGAAGTTACAGCTGGTAAGAACATGGATGGATTTTTGGATTTGGTTAAAGAAATAGTGCATCGTAACGGCCTCACGCATTCAGACATATGCATTGAACGACGAGTTCTCACTCTTCCAGGATTCTTCCGACCCACAAAAATTTGGGATATGCTCGTAATAAACAATAGTAAACTTGTTGCTGCTATTGAGTTCAAAAGCCAAGTCGGCCCTTCATTTGGAAATAATTTCAATAACCGGACAGAAGAGGCACTTGGAACTGCAGTTGATTTATGGACAGCCTACCGTGAAGGAGCTTTTGGGGAGAGTCCGCGGCCATTTGTCGGATGGTTAATGTTGGTTGAGGACTGCGAACGTTCCCGTTCAGCAGTTAGTAATAATTCACCGCACTATCCTGTTTTTCCAATATTTAATGATGCCTCATATGCAGAACGTTACAATATTTTTTGCCGGAAGCTTGTACAGGAAGGATTGTATTCAGCTGCCTCCGTGATCATTTCCCCACGAACAGCTCTTGAAACAGGAAAATATACAGAGTTATCCCAGCTGACAAACTTAAAAACATTTGTTTCTTCTCTGGCAGGGCATATTGCTGCGGAAGCTGCAAGAGCATCATAGCAGCCAATCGGGTAGCCGGGGGTTTTTCTCCCCCCCCCAGCCCCCACACCAACCACACCACAAGCGGGTCCGCATAGGGCGATTTATCAAGTGCGACCGAGCCGTAGCCGGGTAATGAACAGTCATTCAAGAAGAGAGCTATTTGAGACTTTTATGGATTCTAATAACCCACATGGCTGTAACCACCAGCCACAACGAAAGTTGAAACCCTCATGATTTCAAGCTATTGGACAGAGTTTCTTATAACATACATGGCAGAAAGACCTGCCACAACGAAAAACGAAAGTCCTTTAATTCCAGCACGTTGATGAGACTTTCATATAAAAAAGGAAATCTAAAATTGTCACCTTTTGGTCATTTGTTTAGACTGCTTGCGTCGTGGTTTGGATTTACAGGTCTTTATGCAATGTTTGCAGTTTGCCCCTTTTGTGGACAGCAAGGTTGTCCTGTCGGTATGGCATCAGCGGGTACTGTTGGAGCGTTTTTTGCTCTGTGTTTTCAAGATTGGAAACGGCTTTTTGTATATTTCAAACAAAAACGAAGTAAGTAGAAAGCACTACTTACTTGGATTCCTGACGGGTGAACTGGGCATTAAGCTTCATGTTTCACCATTGCTTTCAGGCGCGAATCTTACCTTGCGCAGCATAAAAAAATTTACAGCCTTCACTTGATATGCTATATTTATCGATATTTATGAATCTACCCTGAAATGATCCTGATATTGTAAATATTATCCCCTCTCCCACTCAATTGGGTTTCTATTTTTCAAGAGTTCTCCCATGGCTTCTCCCGTTGGATACCAGCCCTCTCAACGATTGCTCATCCGGATTCGATACTTCCACCTGGCAAGGAGAAAAATAACATTTTTTGAGAAAGGAGGAGAAAATGACCCCATTCAATGTATTGGTTCCTTCCAACTTTATGGCCAATGACGACAAATCACTGGAATTTGTCATTCAGAAGTATACCCACGACAAAGAGGTCCGAATTACCTTGTTCCACGCCTATACCCAGGTCCCTGACATTGAAGTCCGCAACAATCCCCTCATGGAAAGAATGTCCGGCAACCTGTCCTACCTGAAACAATTCCAGAAAGGCCGGGAAAAAGAGCTGCAAAAGGCAAAGGAAAAATTGGTGATGGGCGGATTTTCAGGTTCACAGGTAAATTTTATTTTTACCCCATTGAAAAATGATATTGCCACCGATATCATTAACCTGGTCAGGGAAAAAAAGTTTAATGTCGTGGTTATGAACCGCAATCCCAGCAAAATTGCCAGATTTTTTGTCAGAAGCGTTTCCAAAAAGGTATCTGATGGCCTGAGAAGTGCTGCCGATGTTTATGTTTTAAACTGACAAAGCAGCCGAGCAGAAACAGTGTCGTCAAATCGTACGGTCAGACCATAAAATTGTTTCTGCACAGGCACTTATACTTTAAACCGACCTTATGAAGGAGGTTTCCATGTCTTTTCAAAATAAAATAAATCTGGACGCGTATAGACTCATCATTGAAACCCTTACAAAATCAGATGATTTAACGGTAATGGGCTCCCAACTTACGACCCTGCTGATCGGTGCCACAGGTGCAAAGGGAGCCACACTGTTTATTCTGAATACCGAAAAAGAGGAGCTTGAAATCCTTGCCACCGAAGGACTAAGCCCGGCCTATGTGAACAAAGGGCCCATTCTGGTGGATCAGAGCATTAAACTTGAATCAAACCGGACCCCGGTTATCATCAAAGACACACAAAAAAGCGATATGCTGCAGTATCCTGAGAAGGCCGAAAACGAGGGGATAAGGGCCATTGTGTCCCTTCCCATCAATATTCGAGGTAAAGTAATCGGCGCTCTCAGAATCTATCATTCAAAGGTGTGGGATCTCTCAGAGGAGGAACTCTCCTTCCTGCAGGTGCTGACCCATAATATCGGCATGGTTCTGATGTATTTCAGGCTCTCAACCACGGTTCAGGAGATAAAAGAGAGCGTCAATGAGATACACCCCATCTGGTTATAGAGGGGTACAGGGTGAGGTTGAAGGGAGCAAGCCCAGCATCCGGACATCTCCCGGGGGGAAGTGCTCCTCCCCGGGAGAGCACTTATTTTTTACTGTTAAAATCCCACCGCAAGGTGATCGACCTTATGATCAAGCCCAGAAAATCTAAGGTTGGGGGGGGGACTTCTTCCAGTCTGATGCAGCAGGATAACCGCTGACGGATTTTGCCTGCTTTACCGCAATAACAATTGCCTTTGCCAGAACCTCTGCCGAAGCCATGCCCACCAGATTGACCGCATCCGCAGAAGCAATCCCCCCAAGCCCCTTTGGCGATGGAACCGAAACTGCAAAAACAGTATCCCCGTCATACATGGTGTGCACAGGATTGATTGCCCTTGCGAGGCCGTCATGCGCCATTTGGGCAACTTTTTTTAGCTGAACTTTGGAGAGCGTGATATTGGTCGCCACAACGGCGATGGTTGTATTCGTACCCGGGAAAATCTCTTCTGCCCCTTGATTCAGGATAACCTTGACCGATGATTGAAAAGCACCTGCCTCATCCCCGCGGATACCGGCGATAATCTTTCCTGAACCCGGTTCAATCACATCTCCCAAAGCGTTCACCGCCACTATCGCACCCACTTTCCCCCCGCCGGGCAGATGAAGCACTGCAGACCCCAGTCCGGATTTCATCGCTTTGCCGTTGCCCAGAAGTTTTCCAACGGTGGCCCCGGTTCCCGCACCGACATTTCCCATTGCTACCGGTGAACTATCTGCCTTTTGACATGCCTGGAACCCCCATTTTGAGGATGGCCTGACCCTGGGGTTCCCTATACCGAGATCAAACAACACGGCCGCAGGCACAATGGGTACCACAATCCCTTTTCCCACCTGAAAACCGATCTTTTCTTTTTCCAGACACGCCATAACCCCGCCTGCGGCATCCAGGCCATATGCGCTGCCTCCGGAAAGTACAATTGCATGCACTTTATCCACCAAATTGATCGGCGCCAGTAAATCCGTTTCACGAGTTCCGGGTGCGGATCCGCGCACATCCACGGCCGCAGTTACACCTTCAGTCCCGAACCGTATGACGGTACATCCTTTTAAATTTTCTTCATCCGTGTAGTGCCCGACACGGATGCCTTCAATCGCCGTAATGGTATTGTTTTTCAATTCACTGCTTTGCGCCTCTGCCATTTGAAACGGCATAAACTGAAACAGGACGATCAACATGGCAAATACTCGTGTGTTAAAAATACGATATGTATCCATTATTTTCCTTTTTGAAAATTTTCATCGGATGCCGTAATTCCGATAGAAAAGTGGCTGCGGGAATAAACTGCCAGCCTGAACAAGAGGACCCCGACCGGGAAGAAAAAGGAAGATGTTCCAGCGGTCCTGAAATACTTTTTTTCCCGGTGAGATGTCATTTATAACCTGCCTTAATCCGGAGATGACTGGCAATGCATCATGTGACTTGCCATTCAGTGCGTCATCAATATCGAAAAGTTACTTTATATGAAAAGGCAGCCTCCAAGGCAACCTCAGCAGAGCCGCCCCCCCGATGGGCAATAGGAACCGGACAATTGAGCTGTCTACAGTTCCGGTCCGGGCCCATTGCCCGTCGGGGGGGCGGCGGTATAATACCATTTGGCTCCGCGTCTACGACCCTATATTTGTTGTGTCCGGCAGGACATGCCCGTTATATGAAAGTCCGGCAAACCAGGCATGACTTTTTATCTTCGTTGTGGGCGGCCCCGGGTCCCAGAATACGGTCCGCCCGTGGCGGTTATAATCAAGCCGGAATACGCCCGTCTGTTTTCTGGCATCCGGATTTGTATTCACTGCTGCAGCATCTTCGTCGTCATTTATCATGGCAAAGCTCATATATCCAGCTTTAAATTTTTTCCCATTGTCATAGGAATAATGCCCCCACCACCACAGGAACCGCTGTCTGTCAGACTGCCGTACACCCGGGACCCTGTGCTTTTATGGTCCGGAAAAGACTGTGCAGGTTCCGAAACTTATAAGTTGCCGTTCCCTGCGGTCACTCTCGCCTGTGGCTCGCCTTTCGCTTTGCTCAAGTCCTTCAGACGGTCCCTCACGGTTCCGCCCTTGTTTTCGGCTAATACTTGTGCTAACAGTAACGATGTTAACTGGGCGTACGTATAGGGGACTTGCACCCCATAAATTCACGCCCGTGCCGGGCGCACACAAATGAATGCACCGGAGCTTACCCGCCGCTGACGCTCTGGGGCAGCCCGGCGATGCTGGAAGGATATGCAAAATAATAATCGTTTTATTATTCTTAGAGGGCCATCCGGATCAGGGAAAAGCGAGAGGTATGATTCAGCGCACAAATCGGGCCACAAATTAGAAACATTAATAAAAGAGAATTTTTCCATACAAGATAGCGTTGCATTTATTCAGGAAACCACTGGTACTGGGAAACATTAATGCAATATTTATGAAAGACAAACCAACCAATGCTTAATCTGCGACGGCAAAAAACCACCGCACCTCAAGCAACCGTTGAACTTAAGTCCCTGGCGAGACGGATTAAAAAACAAGGTTTCACAAAACAATTTAAAAGTTGGGAACAACTCTATCTATGGGAGGGAACCATGAATTATAAGCAACTGGGAAACACAGGGGCATTAGTCTCCGAACTATGTCTTGGGACCATGACTTTTGGTGGTAAGGGCTTTTGGAAAGCAATTGGACGGATGCCGCAAGAAGAAGCCACTGAACTGGTGAAACTGGCCATCGAAAACGGAATAAATTTTATCGACACAGCAAATGTCTATTCAGAGGGTTTGTCTGAACTTTTACTGGGAAAAGCGCTGAGGGACCTGGGAGTAGATAGGCAGCAACTGGTGATTGCCACCAAAGTACGCGGCCGGATGGGCTCCGGAGCCAATCAGGTTGGACTCTCTCATCTCCATATTATTGATTCTGTGAATGATAGTTTGAAGCGATTACAACTGGAACATATCGATCTATTATATATCCATGGTGTCGATCCAATCACTCCATTGGAAGAAACCATGCGGGCTTTAGAGGATGTTGTTCGAGCGGGTAAAGCCCGGTATCTGGGAATTAGCAATCATCCGGCCTGGCAAGTGATGAAAGCCAATGCCATTGCCGAAAAAATGGGATGGACCAAATTTGTTGCCCTTCAAAATTACTATAGCATCGCAGGTCGGGATATTGAACGCGAACTGATTCCCATGGCAGAAAGCGAAGGACTCGCGCTGATGCCTTGGAGCCCTCTGGCCGGTGGTTTTATTTCAGGTAAATATTCTCGAACCACACACAAAGCAGGCAATAGCCGCAGAGACGAATTCGACTTCCCACCCGTGAACAAGGAAAGGGCATACGACATCATCGATGTTCTGGCAGAAATTGCTAAAGAACACGACACCTCTGTTGCCAGAATTGCACTGGCATGGATGTTACAAAAAAAATCTGTAACCAGTATCATCATTGGGGCTAAAAACAATGAGCAATTATTAGACAATATCGCATCAGCCCTTGAGAAACTGTCGGATGAGGAAATGGAGAAATTGGATAAGGTCAGTGCGTTGGCCTCGGAATATCCCGGTTGGATGGTCGCCAGGCAATCAGAAGGCAGATGGCCTGAAGCATAGACAGGTCAAGCTTTTGCAATTTTTTTATATGAAAGTCTCACCAACATGCTGGAATCAAAGGACTTTCGTTTTTCGTTGTGGCAGGTCTTTCTGCCATGTATGTTTATATGAAAGTCTCATCAATATGCTGGAATTAAAGGACTTTCGTTTTTCGTTGTGGCAGGTTTTTCTGCCATGTATGTTATATGAAAAGGCAGCCTCCAAGGCAACCTCAGCAGAGCCGCCCCCCCCGATGGGCAATAGGAACCGGACAATTGAGCTGTCTACAGTTCCGGTCCGGGCCCATTGCCCGTCGGGGGGGGCGGCGGTATAATACCATTTTCTATATTTGTTGTGTCCGGCAGGACATGCCCGTTATAAGAAAGCGTAGGCATGCCTAACATTACTTTCATTATTCGTTGTGGAGTATGTTATATGAAAAGGCAGCCTCCAAGGCAACCTCAGCAGAGCCGCCCCCCCCGATGGGCAATAGGAACCGGACAATTGAGCTGTCTACAGTTCCGGTCCGGGCCCATTGCCCGTCGGGGGGGCGGCGGTATAATACCATTTTCTATATTTGTTGTGTCCGGCAGGACATGCCCGTTATAAGAAAAAGGGTCAAATCTACATTTGACCCTTGATAGTCCGGCAAAATGAATCTTTCGGAAAAATCAGCAGGGAAAGGCCACCCCCAGCCTTTCTCCAAGTTTGCAGGTCTTGTGGACCAGGGTCTTGTCAAGGGGAATCCCCTGGGCCATGCGGCGCATTTGTGTGGCATGGGCCTGAAAACCCGGATACAGAACCTTTTCAACCCCCTTGGCAGGCGTTAATGCCATGATACGGGTCAGCTCTTCGTCCATGCGGGCTTTGAACTCCCGGGCTGGCATGAAAGAATCTATTTTAATGGCCAGCATAAAATTACCATTTCCCGATTCCTGTTCCTGGTTGGAGAGTACACTGAGCACCCTTCCCCCGAAATTGGCACCGGAGAACACACCGGACAGGATATCGGTAAGTATTGCAATGCCAGATCCCTTCATTCCGCCAAAGGGAACCATGACACCCTTGAGAGCCGCCTTGGGGTCTGTTGTCGGCTCTCCAAACTCATCCAGAGACCAGCCCTGGGGGATGGTTTTCCCTTCATCCAGGGCCTTGCGCACTTTTTTCCGGGCACCTTCACTGGTTGCCATGTCAAGGACAAAGGGGGGCAGCTTGCCGGCGGGGACTGCAACCGATAAGGGATTGGTGCCCATGAGGGGTTCTGCGGCACCAAAGGGTGCGGTTACAGCAGATGCATTGGATGTGACAATGCCGATGCAGTCGTGTTCCAATGCCATCAGCGAGTAGGCACTGGCAGCCCCGAAATGATTGCTTCGTTTAACAACGGCACACCCGATTCCAACAGTATCTGCCGATTTAAGGCACAGGTTCATGGCCTTGGTGCCGGCCACCTGGCCCAGGCCGTTGTCCCCGTCCACCTGGCTGGCCCAGGGTCCTGAACTTTTTACGTTCAGCGCTGGTTTGGGATTGATCCTGTCTTGTTCCAGGCACTCCACATACCCGGCCAGGCAGGGGATGCCGTGGGTGTCAAATCCCCGCAGATGAGCCATTACCATCCTTTTTGCCGTGTCTTGACCCTGGGTTTCGGAAACGCCAAGTTTTGACATGACCTGTTCAATAAAAAGTTCCAGAGACGTTTGTTTTACGATTATTTTATCGCCCATGTCTGCTGCCTCCTGTTAAATTACCGGACCTGTGACGTAAATATCCATGGCCTGGACATACCCTGAGATTTCAGCCTTTGTCTTGGTGCCCGATGCCACATCCGCTATTGTCCGGTAAATTCGCTCACCTGCCTGACCAAGGGTCTCTCCGCCATCCATGATCTGATGCACGGAGATATCCATATGGTCGCGAAGATTGATCCAGGTCTTTTCATTGCCGGTGATCTTGATGACCGGTACAAAGGGAAATCCCTGGGGGGCTCCCCTGCCCGTTGTGAAGGCAATGACATTGCATCCTGCCGCAGCAAGGCCGGTCAAAAGCTCCGGCTCTCTGCCCGGGGAATCCATCAACACAAGGCCTTTTACATCGGGTTTTTCTCCATATTCATAGACCTGCTGCACCACGGCATTGCCGCTTTTGGCAATGGCCCCCAAAGACTTTTCTTCAATGGTGGTCAATCCCCCTGCAATGTTCCCGGGTGTGGGCTGCCCCCCCCTCATATCAGCCCCAACGGCCTTGGCACGGTTTTCCATGCGCTCCACCAGATCCAGTATTTTCTGCCCGGTTTCCTTGTCCTTTGCCTGGGCTGCAAAAATATGCTCGGCTCCGATGATTTCGGTGACCTCTCCCATTACAACACTTGCATCTTCTTTAATAATGCTCTGCACAGCCACCCCCAGAGAAGGGTTGGAAGCAAGGCCCGAGGTGGTGTCTGAACTACCGCATTTTAAACCAAGCACCAGGTCGGAACCAGGGCATGGTTCAGGCCTGATTTGGGATGCTTTCAGGGCCATTTCCTGGGCAAGCAATACACCCTTGGCAATGGTTTTGGCAGCCCCCCCCTCTTCCTGAATCATGATGGTTTTAACGGTTTTACCGCTGGCAATGATTGCCTCTCTGACCTCAGGCATCTTGGTGCCTTCACAGCCCAGGCCAACCAAAAGCACCGAGGCCAGGTTGGGATTGCATCCCAGGCCGGATAATGTTTGGGTTACCCGGCTTAAATCCGGAGGTGTCTGGCAGCATCCCTGCTGATGGGAAAATGCCACACTTCCGCTAACCTTGTCTGCAATGCCCCTGGCAACTTCATTGGCACATACAACAGTGGATATAATTCCCACATAATTTCTTGTGCCCACCTGGCCGTCCGGTCTGCGATATCCTAAAAATTCCATAATGTCACCCTCATCTTCATCTTTATGATTACAAATCGCCTCTGCCCCTCAGGCTTTCCAGATTGTGCACATGGACATGTTCTCCCAGTTTTATATTCTGGGTGGCCCGTCCGATCACGCAATTATATTTGACCACGTCATCTCCCTTGGCAATCTTCTTGATGGCAAATTTGTGCCCAAGGTCTATGGCCTGTATTAACCGAACACAGATGGTTTCTTCATCTATTCCCACCAAAGCGTCCTGGCCGGAAGTCAGATCCTGGATGGCGGTTGCCACATTGTCCTGGTCTTTGATCACCAATGCATTTCGTCTCATTTTTACCTCTTCAATTCATATGAAAGCGTAGGCACGCCTAACATTACTTTCATGCGTTGTTGTGGGCAGAACCAGGTACAAAACCAGGTCTGTCCATGGCAGTTATGTTCTCCCCCAAGGGATGCAAACCCCATGCTTGTTCCGCCAGGGCAGTATATTTTCATTTAGCCATATGTTAAAATTGTCATACCCGGGCAGCCGTCTGATGGCATCAAAAATCTGTTCTCCCATCTCCTGGCCCCAGACAGGGTGGACCAGTTGTGTGAATTTTCTTTTTATTTCTTCCCCTGTCAAAGGGTTTTCCGGGTCTCCCTTGCGTATTGTCGCGGTTTCAGACAGAACCCTGCCATTGAAAAATTTCAAACAAACCCTGGCAGGGCGAAGGCTTTTGTCACTGCAAAGCGCATCATCTGCCACCAGCCTTATTTTTGACAGCAGGCACTTTATGGCCGGATCAGACAGTGTCTCTGGTGAGAATTCCGCCAGGGTTACCCTGCCCCTGGCAAGGGCAATGGCAACACAAAAAGCAATGGAAAATTTGGCCTGAAGATCGGTTTGGGGGGCAGGGTTCCCGGCGATTCCCAGGGATACCGGGTGGGCACGGATCTCAATTTCCCGGATGGCCTCAAGTTCCAGATCCTTGGCAAGCCCAAGAGCAGCTTCTATGGCGGTCATGGTGTGACCGCAAACCGGATAGGCTTTGATGGTTGTTTCACCCAAGCGCCACCGATCTTTCAATCCCTCACAACAGGTGTTCATATCCACCGGTTCAGGCACCATTCCATTAAAAAACCCCCGCTTCCCTTCAAAAATAGTGGCAGGACCCAAAATTCCCTGTTTTGCAAGGAGCGCCGCCAAAAGGCCGGACTGGGCCGCTTTACCGGCATGGAGCCCTTTTGCCTGGGGAAAATCCGGCAAGATCTCCCAAAGCCCAGATGCCTGGGTACCGGCAAGTCCCAGGGCCCCTGTGGTTTGGGCCCAATTAAGTCCCAGGCAATGGGAGGCACTTGCAGCCGCACCAAATGTCCCCACCGTTCCGGTTGTGTGGAAGATCCGGTTATGAGCAGGGTTGATTGCCCGGGCCAGGCGCATGGAGATTTCGTAGCCGGCAGCCACAGCACATAAAAAAGAGCTGCCCGAAATATTTCCCACTCCGGCACCTGCCCAGGCAGCTGAAATAACGGGTGCCCCGGGATGGTATAAACCGCTTCTATGGGCATCATCAAATTCCAGGGCATGGCTGGCCCCACCGTTAACAAGGGCCGCCTGCAAAGGATCCACTGCCTGCAAATTACCCAATATCACAGCGCAGCCTGTTGGTGGTTGCTGCCCGGATTCCGGGTGTCCGGGAACCAAAGAGAAGAGTGCCTGCCCGATCCTTGAGTCAAAACCGGCGACAGCACTGCCTATCCAGTCTGCCACAAGATCCAGGGTTTTTTCCCGGACATCACCGGGTATCTCAGACCAGCAAAGGCCGGTTATAAAATTTGCATATTCCCTGGCAATTGACATTTGAGGACCTTTCATCATCTTAATAAGACAGTCCTGCCAATTGGGCATGGGCCTTGTCCCTGACAGACAGGGCAACCCTGGATGAAAGCCCCAGATAACCGGCCGGCTCCAGAACTTTTTCCATATCTTCACGACTGCAATTATCGGCTATCTCTTTGTCAGCCAGCAATTCATCAATCAGAAAGCTTTCGTTTTCAGTTGCCCGGACAGATGCGGCATATACCTTTTCATGGGCTTCCGGAAGGGGAAAGCTCTTTTCCAACAAGAACATAACCTGTTCAGACAGCAGCATTCCCTTGAGCATATTGGTGTTTTTGAGCATATGTTCTTTTTTGACTTGAAGGCCACCCATTATAATTTCCAGATGATTCAGGATCCCTGCCAGCATGACAAAGGTTTCAGGAACTGCAATCCATTCGTTTTTCCATCGGCTGGCCTCCCGTTCGTCTTCCTGGCCCATAACTTCCAGACAGATTGCGGCATTGGCTCTGATGGACCGTTCCAGAATCATGATCCACTCGCTGTGGACAGGATTTTTCTTGTGGGGCATGGTGCTGGAGCCGATTTTTCCCTTGGACGGCTCTTCCAGTTCACGCAGTTCTGTCCGGCTCAGGTGATACACATTGCGCCCGATGCGTCCGGCAGTGCCTGCCAGCAGTGAGCACAGGGTCATCATCTCCGCCACCCGATCCCGGGAGCTGTGCCAGCAAATATCCGGGGCTGAAAGACCCAATAGGTCGAGAGCCCTGGCCTGGACTTCAATTCCCCTGTCACCCCAGGAGGCAAAGGTCCCCACGGCACCGGTGAGGTTCCCGGTCAGGATACGGGAGCGGGCATTGGTCAGTCGTTCCATCTGACGGCCCAGTTCTGACAGCCAGGAGGCCGCCTTAAACCCAAAGGTAATGGGCAATCCGTGTCCGCCATGGGTCCGGCCCACCATGACCGTATCGGCATGATCGGTGACAATACCCGAAATGATCCCCATGCTATTGCCAAGATGGTTCAATACCACATCATAACCGTCCTTGATCATCAGCATGAGGCCGGTGTCAATGATATCCTGGGTGGTGGCGCCAAAATGGACATATCGGGAATATTCGTGGTCTATTGCCCTTCGGAACTCTTTTAGGAGTCCCATAAGACTGTGCCCGCTGGCCTTGCCAAAAGCCTTGACCGCTTCCAGGTCCAGAAGGGAGATATCGGCTTTTGCGGCAATGATCTCACCGGCCTGTGCAGGAATGATTCCCATGGCGGACTGGGCCCTTGCCAATGCCACTTCCACATTGAGCCAGCACTGCAGCATGTTTTTTTCATCAAAAATTTCCCGCATCTCCTGGGTGCCTACAGAATCGCCCAGAAGAGTGGTATCCATCATATGTACACTCATTATCTTGTCTCTCTTTTAAGTTTTGCTTATTTTTATCGATTTTAGTTGCCAAGCTGTTTACAGGCCTCTGCGATTTTTTGGCAGCCGGATTGGAGTAATTCCATCTTTGTTGCAAAGGATATCCTGAAATAGGGAGAAAGCCCGAAAGCCTCGCCATGAACTACGGCCACCCCGCATTCATCCATGAGAAAATTGCAAAAATCCAGATCAGAAGAGAGGATCTCTCCCTTGGGGGTTTTCTTGCCCATGACATCCTTACAGGAGATATAGCAGTAAAAAGCACCTTCAGGCGATGAACACGACAGGCCATCCACAGCGTTGATCATGGAGACCACCACATCCCGGCGTTGTCTTAATTCCTTGACATTATCCGCCACAAATCCATGATTACCTTCAAGGGCTGTGACACAAGCCCATTGGGAGATAATGCTGGTGCCGGATGTGGATTGGGACTGGATCTTGAACATGGTTTTGATCAATTCCCTGGGTCCGGCTCCGTACCCCACACGCCAACCGGTCATGGCATAGGCTTTTGACATGCCGTTGACCACCAGAATCCTCTCCTGAAGGTCAGGGGCCACCTGGGCCAGGGTATAGAACTTTGCCTGGTCATAGATCAGATACTCATAGATATCATCACACAATATCCAGACATGGGGATGCCTCCTGAGCACCTGGGCCAGGGCCTTATACTCTTGTTCGCTGTACACGGCTCCGGATGGATTGCCCGGGCTGTTGATGAGCAGCCATTTTGTGCGGGGTGTTATGGCGTTTTCCAGATCTTCGGGGGTGAGTTTGAACTGGTTTTCCTGGCGTGTGTTTATGAAAACCGGTACACCACGGTTGAGGCTTACCATATTGGGGTAGGAGATGAAATAGGGGGTGGGCAGCAATACTTCATCCCCGGGATTTAATGTTGCAACAAAGGCATTGTAAAGAACCTGCTTGCAGCCACAACTCACCAATACCTGATCAGGACTGTAATCAAGTCCATTATCCCGTTTGAGTTTGCGGCATATGGCCTCCCTGAGTTCAAACACGCCCTGGACAGGGGGATATTGGGTTTTTCCTTGGGAAATGGCCCTTACGCCTGCCATCTTGATATGCTCCGGCGTACCGAAATCAGGTTCTCCTGCCGAGAGCTTGATAATGGTCTTGCCCCCACGCTCCAATTCTTGTGTTTTGGCCGTAATTATTGAAACCGCTGATGCTTTTACCTGGGTCAAATGGTCTGCTATGATTGACATATTATTCTCCTTAGAGTTTTCCGGGTGTTCAGGGCTGCATAAGGACACAACAATGGCTTTGTTATCCGTTATGACCGAACAAACGTTTATTTGCTTAACAGATTTGTTGTTTTTAATGGGACCTAATCAAATACCGGCATCAAGGTTCTTCTTTTTATTTTTCATTTGCCTGGTAACAAATTTGAACAATGGGAGGAGCATAAATATGCAGGAGGTCATTATCAGGCAAAAGCTGATGGGATGATTTTTGGGATCAACAAAC
The DNA here is from genome assembly GCA_963668575.2 of uncultured Desulfobacterium sp. Lineage (GTDB taxonomy): Bacteria > Desulfobacterota > Desulfobacteria > Desulfobacterales > Desulfobacteraceae > Desulfocicer. Next base: position 6,224,635 of record OY764894.2, read on the forward strand.
ACAAGCCAGCTTCCTTCTGAGATGGAAAGCGAGTTTAACAAAGAATCTTCCAGTTTCTGCCCCAGAACCAGGGCAAGGATAATGGGGGCTTGGGGAATCCCGACCTTGTTGAACAGATAACCAATAAAACCCGAGATCAGGGCCACCCAGATATTAAAAATGGAATTTCCGTCGGCAAAGGCACCGTTCAGACACAACAATGCAATGGCTGGCACCAGAACCACCTTGGGCAATCTATACACCAGGCCGGATACGTACTTGACCACAAGGATCGCCATGGGCCCCATGGCAATATTGGCAACAAAAAATGCGGCAATGATCATCCATGCGATATCGGCATTATTGATAAACAGCAACGGCCCAGGAACCATGCCGTGGATCATCAGTGCGCCGATAAACAGCGCTGAAACTGAATTACCGGGGATGCCCAGTGACAAAAGCGGAACCATGGAACTTGCAACCACCGCATTGTTCGATGCTTCAGGGGCGGCAATACCCTCCGGGGTTCCTTCTCCCCATTTGCCTTCACCGGCGTTGTTTGCATATTTACGATGATATCGGTGGGAGGCCTGATTGTAAGCAAGATATATGGCCATTATCATGCCCGCACCCGGCAATACCCCCACCAGGTTACCGATGGCTGCCGAATTCAACCAGGTTGGCAAAAGTCTTTTTACCATTGAGGAGCTGAGAATCAGGCTGCCGGTAATTCTTGGCAGTTTGCTGATCTTTCTCTGTTCCCTGCGCGCCAGGAACACTTCTTCGGCAAGTTCCAGTGCGGCAGCGATGCCAAACAGGCCAACCAGCATGGGAACAAAGGGAACGCCCTCATAAAGGCTGTAATTGCCAAAGGTAAATCTTGGGCAACCGGTTTCCAGACTTAACCCGATGGTCGCAACCAGCAGGCCGAATACAGCTGAAAACACCCCCTTGAGAATATCTTTTTCCAGCATGCCGACAACCGCTGCAATGCCCAGCACACACAGTGCAAAATTTTCGACATACCCAAACTTCAGGGCCATGTCGGCCAGGACAGGAGCGAAAAATAACAGCACCAGGGAACTGGCCAGACCACCGAATACCGATGATGAAATTGCAATTCCAAGTGCGGTATTGGCTTTTCCCTGTTTGACCATGGCATTGCCGTCAATTGCCGTAAGGACTGCTGAAGCGGTTCCGGGCACCTTTATCATAACAGCGGGTATGGCTCCGCCAACGGCTGCCGCACAATAGACACCGACCATCAGTGTCAGGGCATGGGCAGGTGCAAGGGAAAAAGAAAAAGGTAGAAATACGGCAAAGGCGATATTTTCATTCAGCCCGGGTATGGACCCGATAATCAAGCCCGCAAAAACCCCTATCAAAAGAAAGGCTAAAACGCTGGGAACCAATAGCGTTCCAAAGCCAAGCATTATTGTTTCCATGGTTGCATCCTTTAATGAATCAGCTCAACAGGTCAAGCACAATTTGAACAAAGGGATTAAGCGGTAAGGGGACTTCGAATATCAGGTAAAAAAGGGTAAACACGACCGCTACGATCCCGAAGGTGGATAGAACAAGGTGGCTGATTTTTTTATACCCCAGCAAATAGAGCACAGGCATCAGTGTCAGAATACTTGCCAGCAGATAGCCTGTTGTCGTGGACAAAAGAATGGTCCAGACAACGAACAGGCCCACGATCAACAAGGATCCCCTCATTCTATGAAACAACCATTCTATGGAATTTTTACCCTCATCCTTTTGTTTAACTGTCTGGATGGCGATTCCCGCCCCCAGCAGGATCGTTATGATCGACAAAAACAGAGGGTAGCTTTTTGATGTTTCGTCAAATCCCCGGGATTGGTTGAACACCCAAATTCCGCTTGTCAGTATAGTGATACCAAGCCAGAAATCCGTTTTGCCTAAAATCTTCATGTGCCATTCATACTCCAGCAATGATTATTGTAAGACCGGGCCGGACAGAGTGATCCGGCCCCCCTTGAATTATTTTTTCTTGCCTAATTCATTGTTTTTGATCACGAGATCCGTCAATTCATCATAATTGGAAATAACCTCGGCATACCCTTCAGCATCACGGTAGGCCAGGGGAAAACCCTGGGATTTCATCTTTGCGACATATTCCGAATCCTGATTTACTTTTCCAAGCAGGTCAGCCAGAAATTTAACCGCCTCTTCAGGGGTGTTGGCAGGTACTGCCCAGCCCCTGAACGTTGTCCATTCCTTTACATTCAATCCCGCTTCATTCCAGGTGGGTAAGTTGGGAACGTTCTCCATGCGGCCATTGGATGCCACGGCTAAAATCCGGACAGCGCCTGAATCCGCATGGGATTTTGCTTCGCCATAGGGCCATAAAGCACCATCAACATGCCCTCCGAGAACGGCCTGGAGCTGGGCGCCAAAGCCTTTGGTGTGGATAAAATTCAACTTAAGCCCTCCCTTGTCAACCAGGGCCAGTCCGGATAAGTGATGGGAGGTGCCAACGCCGGCATCGGCCATCGTAAGGGTGGTCTCTTTGGCCTTGGCGATAAAATCCTCAATGGTATTGAAAGGCGATTTGCTTGAAACCGCAATCACCTCGGGATCCATGGTATAGAGAGCCACAGGCTGAAAATCAGACACTTTATACTCAACCGTTTTCAGTTTTGGATTTGTCACAACAGAACTGGTCATGGCCAATACCGTATATCCGTCCGGAGCAGCCTTGGCTGCAAAAGTCTGTCCCACTACGCCACCACCGCCGGCGCGGTTTTCCACCTTCATCTTTATGCCGTTCAGATGTTTTTTAGCATATTCGGCAATGATTCTGGATGTGGTGTCCACCGCACCACCGGGCTTAAAAGGAACGATTATATGGATATCCTTTTGGGGAAAATCGCCAGCCATGGCGACACCGGCAATCAAAATGGACATCACGGCGATAACCATCGGTTTTAAAATTCTTTTCATTGCTTCTCTCCTTTTTCAACTTGTTTGATACGATTAAAGTATAGGATTGTTATCCCCGTTCTGCCAGACCTCAGGCTATGGGATCTTGACGTTTAACAAACACTTAATTTTTTCATTTTTTAAAGAAGTAACCATATCCATCCACAAAAGTAAAACTAATTGATTTCATAATTAATATCAGATATTCTAATAATAGGAGCAAGCGGATTGGCATACAAGTCCCCTTAAAATAAGGATATTGGGTTGTGGACCTCGATAAACTCAAGACATTGATTACCGTAGCAGAGGTGGGGAATTTTACCAGAGCGTCAAAGATAGTTAACCTGACACAATCAGCTGTCAGCCAGCAGCTCAAAGAACTCGAAATAAATGTGGGAACCAAACTGTTAGACCGGTCACGTCGTCCCGTAACCTTGACAAATGCAGGTGTGGATTTGGTCAGCACAGCACGAAAGATGCTGCAGCTCTGGCAGGAATACCAGGACACGCAGATTCAAAAAGAGTTTGTCGGCAAGCTTATCATCGGTTATATTCGCAGCAGCATGACCGATGTTCTGGCCAATGCCCTTCTCTCCCTGCGCGAGGAGCATTCAAAGCTTGTTGTCATGCTGATAAATGCCGGCGGTGTTACCAAACACCTGGTTGAAAAGGTGAAGCGAAAAGAAATGGATGCCTGCATCTGTGTTGAACCGACACAAATACCCAAGGGATTACTCTGGCGGCCTTACTCCATGGAGCGATTTTACGTAATATCCCGATCCGGTCTGAAAATGAAAACCGATGAAGAACTCTTGACCGAAGAACCGTATTTGCGTTTTGCCCCCCTACTCTCTGAAACCATGATTGACAGGGAAATTAAAAAACGGGGCATCCCGGTTGAGACATCAATGGAACTGGATTCATACTCCAGTATTCTGCTGATGGTGAAGCACGGTATGGGTACAGGTATCGTACCGGAATCCTATCTAACATCCAAAGACCATGAGCATGTCTCATGTATCCCCTTTGGTGCCCCTCCTTTGATCCGGGAGATGGGGATTCTGGTGAGACATGACAATCCCAACAAGCAGATGGTACAGGCTCTGTGGAAAGCCATGCACCGTTATGCCAACCAGCGACAGATAAATCCATAAACGAAAGACGGCCATGTTTAAGTACCCACACATATGTTTTTCAGTATTTATGCTCAGGTACTTATGCGTGTAATCCTTCATCTCCCGGGGGAATCGCTCCCCCGGGAAGAGAAGGGGTTAAAAGATCAGTTTAAAGCCGCCTTGGACGGTCATTCCTGGCATCTGGTAGCCGGACTCGGTGTAGTCCCGGTCAAACAGATTGTCGGCCCTGGCAAAAAGGCTGACCCAGTCAAAAAGTTGGTAGTTGGCAGCCAGATCCATGGTGATGCTATCGTCCTCCTCCCACCGGATCTTGTTATAACTGGAATCATACAGGGGAACGATCTTTTCTCCCTGCCAGCTGATATCTCCGGACAGGGTCAGCTTTTCCGTGGGCTTCCACACCATTGTCAGATCCACCATATCCTCGGGCAAATACTCCTTGCGGGTCCACTTTGTTGCACTGGCGGTTTCTTTGTACCTTGACTCCATATGAGTATATGCCAGGGAGATCTTGACGGAATCCCGGGGTTGAACGGTGACAAATGCCTCCACCCCTTTGTTTTCAGCCTCATTGGCATTTTGATACTGATCGATATCGTAGATGATCAGATCATCATATTCCGTATAAAAATAGGTCAGACCCAGGGCCAGTTTTCGATCGAACAGATGCTGCTCCACCCCGGCTTCCCATCCGATGCTCTCCTCAGGCACCAGGTCCTGATTCCCGATGGTAATCAAATTACCGTTGGACAGGTAACCGCCGTAAGTTTCGTACAGGGAAGGGGTTCTGTAACCGGTTCCCACATGGGCGTGAAACTTGGTATCCGAAGATTTAAGGATATAAGCGGTGGAAGCCTCCCACACGGTTTTACCTCCGAACTTGTCATGGTCGTTGAACCGGGCCCCAAGGTTGACTAAAAAGGCCTCATCCATGAAAGTTCCCCTGAGCAGCCCAAAGCCGTCCCAACTCTCCCAGGTTTCATCGTAATACACCGGGGTATAATCACCACTGTTCTTGTTCCGGGGTTCCTGGCCGTCATAGACCTGCTCTTCCCAGTCCATCCCCAGGGTGAGCCCCAGCCAGGAGAGAAGATTAATATTATGCTGCATTTCAAGAAAGGAGGTTTCGCCGTCGTAGTTGGACTTGTCTCCCTGGGTGGCGGTCCAGAAATAATGACGCTCGGTTTCACCGTAGGAGCCCTTCAGGGTATAATCCCAGGAGTCCGTCACCTGCTGGAGCCAGTTCAGTCCCACCTGGGCCATTTTGCTTTCCCGGTGCTTGTCTTTAGTCGCCTGTTGAGACACCAGGTTTCCGTTGCTGTCCAGGGAAGGACTTTTGCCCAGACCCAGATCCGAGTCCGAATAGATGGCTGTCAGCTGGATCTCGGTGGAATCGGTGGGAGAAAATCCCGAGCCCAGGGCAAATCCCTTTTGATCGTAAAAATAACTTTCCGAACCGCCATAGTCTTCACCATCGGTGGTAATATACGACGGGTTCAAGTCCAGGTAAAAGGAGTTCTTTCCATAGGCCAGGTTACCATGCCCCAGGTAGGTGCTGTCAGGGCCGAACTCATTGCGGAAGCTGCCGGAAAATCCCTCCACGGTTTTTTTGGGAATGATGTTGATCACGCCCCCCATGGCCTGGGAGCCGTGAAGGGTGGAGTTGGTCCCCTTGAGCACCTCCACCCGGTCCACGTTATCTGCCCCGAACATATCTTCAATAAAATACTGAAAGGCACACTGGGTGTCGGCGGCATCCCGCAGGGGCATACCGTTGTACTGAAACTGAGTGTGCTGGGTCCCGGCCCCCCGAATACTGATCGTGGAATACTGACCCAGGCCACCGCTGCGGTTCAGATAAACGCCGGGTTGATTATCAATGAGTTCGGGTAAAAAATACTGCTGGTAATCGGTCATCTCCTTACCGTCAATCACGTTGATACTTTTGGCGGACTTGTCCAGGGACACTTCGGTTTTGGTTCCGGACACCACCATGGTTTCAAGTGCCACCGTATTTCCGGTGGTATCGGCTTGATCTTTGGCCGGATTATCTGCCCGGACCATACCGGAAAAGGCCAGGCAGCAGAACAGAAGAGCGGGAATCAAGAGACTTGTTTTCAGATTTTTCATTTTTTCTCCTTCAGGATTAGATGCCTGAACGAGGCGGGCCAGCCGGCTTCACCGGCCGGTATCGTCCGGATGCAGGAGCATTGAGGGTTTTCCCATATCCGTATGTAACGATGAACCGAATCCTCGTCAGTTTCGTTTTCAAAAGGCAGGCGGCAGGTCTTCTGGCTTCTTGATCGATCCGGGCGACCTTCCCATGGAAAGAAGTTCCACAGTGGTGCGTTTTCAGCCCGTCCGGGTGAGGTGCATTCATGCACGTCTGTTCAAGTTACAGCGGCGGGTCCGCCCCTGATTTTCACAGGGTTCCCTGATTAGCCCGGCACGTACCGGGATACCGCTTGCCTGGTAAGTACAGCAGCGGAATATCACCTCCTCATAAGGGTTTGGACGTACAAAAAGGTGGGCCGGGGAACAAGTGTGGCAGATAAAAAAACCCGGACCGTTCAACAGCGATCCGGGGGATGTCCCTAACTATCCTAAGGGGGATCTTTCGCGCCCCCCTTGTCCACGGGGAAGCAGCGGTCATTCCAGGCAGGTCTTCTGACTTCCGGATCAATCTAAAGGCTGCCCCTTCCCGGCCTGTCAGGCCAGTGGGTGTCGCAGCGGTCGTCCCCGGTTACAGCGGCGGGCCCGTCCCTGATTTTCACAGGGTTCCCGTATTATGCCCTTTCGGGCACCTGGAATCCATGGTCGATCAAAATCACAAAAGCTTTAAAAGAATTCACCGATTAAGTCAACCCCAAAAGAGGTTCATCCGGTTCCCAAGCGCTTCATATTTCACGTAAGAAATTACTTCATACCCACAATTATTTAAATCTGCAATGAGGTCTTTACGCAAGCAATTGTAAAAGGCATTCCAAGGTAATGGACATCTGTGAACAAATATATGAAGAAGGAGAGCTTGTCCGTATAGCCCAGCTATCTCTTAAATCTATTTTGATCGAAATGAAGCCGGATAAATATACAATTGAGACACCTATCTAACAACGAGAGGATAAGGATGTCCCATTTTCCCCTTGACCTTTTATTTTGTTTCAGTGTAAACATCCTCTGTTCAGGTGCTCTATTTTTTATAAAAACGTGTAGGTATGCCTAACATTATTTTCATGATTCGTTGTGGGCGAACCCGGGTCCCAAAACCGGTCTGCCCATGGCAATTATAGAGCACAATAGGGAACCACGTGAAATTCGTGGACGGGCCCACCGCTGTAATCGGGGACGAACGCTGCAAGAGACCACTGACCAAAGGGTTGGGAAGGTGCAGCGCAAGAGTGATCCGAAGAGTCAGAAGACCTGCCTGAACCTTGTGGGTGAGTAGCTTTGCGGACGTAAGCTACCCCTATCGAACATCTAAGGATAAAATGGGAAATCCCTGGAATGAATTTAATTCAGTCCGGGGATTTTTTTTTATCAGAACATCAGGGTAAAAAAATGATTTGTCAAAGATTGAAATCCGGCATAATGCTCAGCATCGGTATTTTTGTCATAATATGCGGGTCGCTCTCCGGCCCGGCCAATGCGGGCACCCAATGCCCCACGCATATTTGGATCGACTGCGGCGAGCAAACCAGAGAAAAAAACGGGGCTGTCACCCAACGATATTATATCCGCAACAGCGATGATATATGCCGAAATTGCACGCAGCCCCCTGATTATAAAGCTTTTTACCGTCTTAAGTCCTCTACCCCCAAAAAGCCCTATCGTTTTGACCGCTCATTCCCGGAGGCCGACTATTCCTGCGCCCTCATACGATGCGACAATGGCGAGCTTTACATGGATATCACCTCTGAAACCAATTCCCACGTCCAACTCTATGTCTACGGAACATGTGGCCGCAAAAAGCTCTCGGCCCAAATTACCCACCCCCTGTTCGGCAAAGCCCCATCCGAAAAAAAACGGACCCAGGAGCCGGTGGCACGCCTGCCGGAAGGTTTCCCGACCCTCAATTTACACGCCGCCCCCCGGAATTTCTATATGCAGACCGGGCAAACCTATCAATTCACCTACGCCGGTAAAGGGACAACGGTAAGCACCATGTCAATTCTGGAAAACCATAAACAGCTGGCAAAGGTTGCCGTATCACCAGGGGGCATTTTTGCCTATACACCACCCCATGACCCGCAACTGGACCGTAATGGTCCCAATGAGGTCAAGGAGACGGTGGCATTGGTGGAAGAAACCACACCCCAATGGGATTTTGCCACCACTCATACCCTGCTCCTTCACCGCTCATACCTCGCCCATTTACGATTACTGCCCGGACTTGCTCTTTTCGGCGTGACCATCCTACTCTTTGCCGCAATCGTCGGGTATAAAAGAAAAAACGGAGCAGCTGATGGTTACTAAATTACGGTTGATGGCTCAACATATAATGTTTTTTGTACTCACGTACGGGGGGCGTTTCAATATCCAACTGGGACACGCCCTGCCCTGTTTCAGCTGTCCCTATGTCAGCGGCTGCGGCGGAAGTTGTTACCTGATGGCCCTGCAGGGGAGCTGGTGGGGCCTGCAAATGTCGTGGGCCAATATGATGAGCACCATGGGCCTGGATCTGCTTTCACATTTGGGCATCTTTATTTTGCTGGTGGTTCTGCTCAATAAATTCTGGTGTGGCTGGATATGCCCCTTCGGTCTTGTTCAGGATTGGCTGACCTATTTACGCAGATGGCTGGCCATACGAGAGGCGCAATTCAGTTGGTTGACACGGGATCGGCTGAAAACAATAAAATGGATACTGCTGGCCTATCTTTTGATCATACCGCTTTTGATCGCCCATGCGGGTTGGCACAATGATCTTCGGCTGCCTTTCTGCCAGAGCATTTGCCCGGCTAAACCGCTGATGCCGCTGTTTGTGGGCAATATTCGTCATCTATCCCTGGATTTCACCAACACCGTTACCCTGGTGTTCAGTCTTTTTTCAGTACTTATCGCCGGCGGAATGGTGGTGGGCATGTTTTTTAAAGAGCGCTTTTTCTGCCTTTTTTGCCCCATGCTGATATTGATTCATATCTTTCGCAACATCAGCCCCATTCGTTTTGAAAAAAATGTCGATGGGTGCATTGGCTGCGGCAATTGCCGTCGCATGTGCCCCGTGGACATCCGGGACGTCAGTGAACAAAAAACAGACAAAAACGTATTGACCGAGGACTGCATGCTTTGCATGAACTGCACGGAAGCCTGCCCCGAAGATAAGGTCTTAACCATCAAATTTTTTAAGTGGTGCCTGTTTTCTTCATCAAGAAAATATGTTGCGCGCCGTTTCACCAAAAGGAAGTACCTGTCGTGAATAATCGTCCTGACAAATCAAATGCACGTCAACAAAGACTGCTGGAAAAGGTCCGCCGGGAAATGGACGCGGAGTTTGATGCCACCTGTTTACAATTAAAACAACGAACCGACTATCACCCGGTTTGGGACTATTTCTTGAATTTGCTGACGCACCCCCTTGCTCCGGACATGCAGGGCCGCCCTTTGGTAAAACATCTATGCAACCTGGCTCCCTATGAACTGTTTCATGCCATGGGACTGCACCCGATCAGGTTAGGCAGCGGCTGTTTCTGCGTCGGGCGTTTGTCGGCCTCCCGCTTTCCGGTACTCATGTGCCCCTTGTTAAAAGCCACCATGGGGAATATGCAGTTAGAGGCCGTATCTCAACCCGATACCTCGCCATGGGTGATTCCCACCACCTGCGACTGGGTGGTCAAATTTCAGGAATTGGCAAACGTACGATCAGAGACCCACTATCTGGAGCTGCCGCATCTGCACCAGGGAGAAAAAGGCCAACAGCGATGGTTGGAGGAAATTTACGGACTGGTTCGCTTCCTGGAAGACCAAACCGGCCGTAAGTTGAAACGAAAAACCCTGTTGTCCTCGGTGCAAACCTTCATGCGCGCCTGGCAGGTGTTCCAACGCTTGATTGAGCTGAGAAGAGAACGGGTTCTGTCCGGGGTCTGGTTTATGGTGGTGGCCAACAGCTTTATGCGAGATGCCATTGAGACGTGGACGGAACAAGTTCATAACCTGTTGGAAATCGTGGAAACCCGCCCCCCCGCGCCTGCCGGAAACGGTGTCTTTCTGGCCGGGTCCCCGGTTATATTCCCGAATCTCAAACTGCTGCACCTAATTGAGGCGGCAGGTATGGACGTATATGGAGATGATCTATGCACATCCGAACGTATCTGGCCCGGCGCCCTCTGCTATGAGGAGCCCTCCAGTCACGGCATCATGCGTGCCCTGGCCGAGCGGTATCACAATGCCTGCATCTGCCCCACCTTTGCCGATAATGACCGACGCATCAACAGCATTTTAAACACCCTTCAACAGCACCATATCCAGGGGGTGGTCTACCATATCCTCAAAGGCTGTCACCCCTTTGACATTGAAAGCTTCAATCTTGAACCACAGCTCAAAAGCAGAGGATATAAATTCCTGAAAATAGAGACGGATTACGTTCAGGAGGATAGCCAGAACATATTGACGCGCCTGGAGGCATTTGGGAGGATTTAGGGCCGCAGGCCAACACATATATAACCGCCACGGGCGGACCGGGATTTGGGACCCGGGTTCGCCCACAACGAATAATGAAAAAAATGTTAGGCATGCCTACCATTTCATATAACAGGCATGCCCTGCCGAACACAACAACTATAGAAAATGGTATTATACCGCCGCCCCCCCCGACGGGCAATGGGCCCGGACCGGAACTGTAGACAGCTCAATTGTCCGGTTCCTATTGCCCATCGGGGGGGCGGCTCTGCTGAGGTTGCCTTGGAGGCTGCCTTTTCATATAACATACATGGCAGAAATAGCTGCCACAACGAAAAACGAAAGTCCTTTGATTCCAGCATATTGGTGAGACTTTCATATAAAAACGATCAGGAGAGATCAATGGGATTAAAAATCGGCATAGACCTTGGCAGCACCGCCATTAAGGCGGTTTTTGTGGAAAATGAACAGCTTGTGTGGCAAAAAGCAGTACCCACGGCACCAGGGCAGTCACAGATTGCAGATCAGCTGACAGCCGAAGGCTTCAAGGCCCTGGGGTGCACCCCGGATGACGTAGAGGCTGCGGCGTTCACCGGTTACGGCAAAGGACTGGTAAATGGTGCCGGAAACGTCATTGACGAAGTCAGTGCCAATGCCCTGGGTGTCTTTATGCTCAGTGGGGGGAATGCGCGGACCGTTATCAACATCGGTGGCCAGGATGTCAAGGTGATTCGCCTGTCGGAGACCGGCAAGCTGCTCGATTTCAAGATGAACGACAAATGCGCAGCCGGGACCGGCCGTTTCTTCGAAGTGGTGGCTCGAATTCTGGATACTCCGGTGGATATTTTCGGTGAACTGGGGCAGACGGTGACCGACCCTGTGAACATCAACAGCACCTGCGCTGTTTTTGCCGAAAGCGAAATTGTCTCCATGATGGCCAAGGGAATCACCAAAGAACGCATCATCCAGGGCTTGCACGAATCGATTGCCCGGCGCATTGCCAGTTTGGCCGGCAGCCGGGACATGGAGGACGATTTTTACTTAGACGGCGGTTCAGCCAATAACCGCGGGTTGGTAATGGCCATTGAAGACGAACTGTGCCGGGACGTCCATGTGCTGCCCCACCCGCAGTTCACCGTAGCTTACGGTGCGGCCATGTCCACGGCCACACAATGGTCAAATTGCGTGGCTCAATGATCAACTGTTTTGCGGGGTCGCCCCACCAGGATTTAAACTTGAAAAGGAGATTGATCCTATGAATAAAGGCTTACTCATGGTAAACACCGGAAACGGCAAGGGAAAAACCACCGCAGCCCTGGGGCAGATCTTCCGTGCACTGGGACATGGAAAGAGAGTCTGCATCATTCAGTTTATCAAGGGAGACGGGAAGTATGGGGAGCGCTACTCCCTGGAGCGATACGTGGATCTGGTGGATTTCTATGTCATGGGAAACGGGTTCACATTCAAGTCCGATGATCTGGATAGAGACCGCACCATCGCCCTCAAAGGATGGGATCTGGCCAAGGAGAAACTTTTATCCGACGACTATTTCATGCTGCTTCTGGACGAACTGACCTACCTTATGACCCTTGGCTTTCTGGAAACAGACACCATCATGAATGCCATCACCCACAGGAGAAGAGACCTCCATGTGGTGGTCACCGGACGGTACGCCCCGAAGCAACTCATTGAAACCGCTGATCTGGTAACGGATATGCAGGAAATAAAACACCCTTATCAAAATGGTATTATGGCTCAAAAAGGGATTGAGTTTTAATAACCGCCACGGGCGGACCGGAATTTGGGACCCGGGGTCGCCCACAACAAAACATGAAACTAATGTCAGGTATACCTGCACTTTCACATAAAACCACCACAAATCAACGAGCAGGAGAATGTCCATAATGCAACACAAAGAGAACACCCAACCCCCCAACAATAATACACGGTTATTAATCACCACCAGGCTTGTCACGTCAATTTTAGCTTTTTTTTTGATTTTCGGGCTGAATACGGCTTGGTCGGGTCAGGATCAGGCCCCCTCCGGAACCCAGGGAAAAAACAGTTCATCCCCGGACGCAACCCAGAGCCCAACCCCATCCACTGCCACGGATTCCACCGTTACCCTGGAGCAGATCACCGTTGTAAGCCAAAAAATTGATGAGTACGTTCAAAAAAATCCCAACCAGGTGGTGAGCATGGATGAAGCGGAAATCACCCAAAGGAATTTTCTGGGGGTGTATGAAGTGTTGGGCAACATGCCCGGGGTGGATGTCAAAAAGAGCGGCGGTATGGGGGCCCGCATTTCCATCCGGGGTGGCGGCGGTTCCGGCAGCGTCCTTGTGCTCCTGGACGGTAGACCCATGAACAGTGGCCAGTTCAGCGGAGTGGATCTTGGCAGTATTCCCATTGATATTATCAAAAAAATCACCGTGTTCAAACCCCCGGTACCGATGTGGTTGGGCCCCGGCAGCAGTGCGGGCGCCATCTACATTGAAACCAAAAAGGGAAAAACCACCGGTGCGGCCACATCCAGCGGTCGCCTCAGAACCACCGTGGCCTCCTTTGGCCAGTTTGATCTCAACGGTTCCTGGAAACTGAGCCGGGAAAAAAGCAACCTGCTCCTGGCCGCAGGCTATGGACACGTGGACGGAAAACGTGAAAACAGCCAAAAGGACAAGGGCCATTTCAGCTTCAACTGGGACAAGGAAACCGACGACCTTTTAAGTATTCAGGTGAATGGAAAATATTATCTTTCCGACCACGGCATTGCAGGCCCCACCTACAACCCCACCCCCAATGCCAACCAGCGCTACGAAAAGGGGAGCCTGGACATGAAGGTCAAGGGATTCATGGGGGAGGCACTGGACTATGAGGTAAAATCCTTTGTGGACATCACCAACCTTGAAGATTTCTCCAATTCCGGTGAAAAGTCCACTCTGGATTCACTTTCTTCAGGCCTTGGAGGAGAGCTGTTCTGGAGCGGCATGGATGAAAAGAATGAATTTCGCGTGGGTACCCTGTTTAAAAACGAACAGGTGGATCACACCTTAACCGGCGACCATGACCGAAGTCAAATCTCCCTCCACGGTGTACACACCATGACACTTTCCCCACTCGTCGTCACAGCCGGTGTACGGGGGGACTATTCCAATGATTTTTATTTTTCCCCCGCCGGCAACCTGGGAATCAGCTATGAAATACTGCCGGAACTTATGTTTAAAACCAATGTGGGCTACAGCACCAATCTCCCCTCTTTTGGTCAGCTTTACCAACCCAGCCACGGTGCCATTGACCAGGTCAGGGGCAACCCGGATCTCAACGAGGAAAAAATCACCACCTATACTGTGGGACTACAAAAACGCTTTAGAAAAAAAAGCTACATGGAACTTACTTTTTTCCGCACAGACAGCAGGGATCTCATTAAATATCAGCGGGGAGATGATCTGATCAGTCGGCCGGAAAACATTGACAATGCCTGGAAACAGGGAGTGGAGGCCACCTTTAAATATACATTCAGCCCTCTTTTTTCCATAGATCTTAACCATATCTGGCAAAAAACGGAAAATGAAGATAATAAAAAAGAACTCAGCTACGCGCCGGACCATACATTCAAGGCAACCATAAAATCAAAACTTGCCACAGGTACCCGTCTGGAAAGTACGGTGCGAGCATATACCAGCCAGTTTACGGACACGGACAACACAGTGGATGAAAAAATCCATGGGTATGCCACCGTGGATGCCAAGATGATTCACCCCGTTACACTGGCAGGGTATTCCGGAGATGTCTATCTGAACCTCATCAACCTTTTTGACCGGGATTATTCCTCCCATTACGGATATCCCGATGATGGGATTCGGCTGGCCTGTGGCCTGAACATTAATTTTTGAGGAGGTCCCTATGCCCCGGATCATATACAGCGACAAGCTGATTGAACTCACCGATAAGAACTTATTGTTCCGGCACTACTATTTTCCCCTGGGCGACAAAACCATTGAACTCAAAAACATAAAGCGGATAGAAATCCTGAAACCCACGTTGATGAGCGGTAAATGGCGCATCCATGGTACCGGTGATTTTACCACCTGGTTTCCCTGGGATGCCGGCAGGCCCAACCGAGACATGATTTTCAGACTCACCCTTCACAAGGGATGGTTGCGCATTGGATTCACAGTGGAAAATTCCGCCAGGGTCAAGGCCATTTTGGAAGAGATGGGGCTTCTTGCACCATCTCTCTGATGGAAAACACGGCATGGGCCAAAAAAATGTTTTTTTATTCTTGACATTCCCATTATTACTTTGTAGTTTATGGAAAAAAAGATTCATCAGGTGCTACTGCTCAATAGGGAATCCTGTGAAAATCGGGAACGGGCCCGCCGCTGTAATCGGGGACGAACACTGCATAAATGTCACTGGAAATTATATCCGGGAAGGCGCAGTTAGTAGAATGATCCGAAAGTCAGAAGACCTGCCAGGTGAATATAAGGCAATTTGGTGTACAAAAAGGCGTAGACAACTCAAGTCTGTTCAAAAGACCGTTGTAGCCATCATTGAGAATTCAATGGATGATGGTTGGTCTGTATTAATGATTCACATACGCTGTATATCAAAATTGTCTGATGGTGTGAATTGCATGGGAATGCAATCCGCCTGAGAAGCCCATGGATAAAAAAGGGAAATCCACGGATTGGCAATAATCTGTGGATTTTTTGTATTTATGGGACAGTGACATGAAACACCGGAAAAGACGACAGTTTGCACGTGATGTTTTTACGCCTGAAGCCCCCATGGAGCTTTACCGTGAAAACAAAACAGCGCATCGCTCCACCGTCATCAATTCCCGGTGTATTAATGTTGCATTTTACCACCAGGACATTTCAGTCCGGCACATAAATGACGTCATCCAGACAGATTTTCAATATTATCAATATATCAAAGCATGTACGATTTCCCAAAGGCTCCGGGATTGCGTTGCGGGCGCGTTTGTCAAAAACAGCATAGATGTAACTCCCTTGCAAAGCATGGCTGCATCCACGCAATTCAGTGATGCAACAGCGTTGAGAAGGAAGATTATGGATAATACTCCCCGGAGCCTTTTGGGGAATTTTCACGGGCAGATAGATGCCTCTTCTGCCGTCAATTTTTTAAATCGCACCCCCCCATCGTCTGGGAAGAAACCGCATTCGGAACATCGACTCCCCATCTTAACCCGCCTTAGAAAAGGATTTTTTCCAACCCATGGAAAGCGATCCTCCGGGCAGACCGATGTTTTTCAAACCGGCGTGGATCTTTTTTCCCAGACGCTTCCCTTTTTTTTGTCAGGTGACAACAGGACGATCGGATTTAGTGACATGGGTCCGGTGTCAGCCCTGATATCACATAAAACGGCGAAGAACGGAATACCGGCCGTTCGGACCATAGCTTTTGGGCAATTGTCATGGAAAACTTGCGATTTTCCTAAACAATATTACCGGAAGTGCCGTTGTTTTCTCCTTGATGTAGCTGATGGCTATGCTCATGGGGCATTGAAACCTGGTTTCAATGCCCCCATCAGCACCTCTTGCTTTTGACAATGGGAAAAAAAGGTCCATGGCGGATGATATCCGGGTTGTTTCTAAAAATGGGGTCACCGCCCCCCTTCCACGATAAAAATCCACCCTTCTTCACATCCATATTTAATTCCGGTTCTTCTCCGCCACTTGGAGCAGTGCTTCTAAACGGCCCAAAAAAACAAATTTAAAAAATCCATACTGAAAAAATTCCCTTCCCATGACAGAGACACCACCGCACAAACCGTGTAACTATGCTTCAAAATGCCTTGCAGGAATGATACACCATGGGTATAAAGAGTTTAATAACATGGCTTGCATGGATGCTGTTACCCTGGGTTGGATTCTAACCGCAGGGGCATGCCCCTCTGAACCGATGAACACAAAACCGATAAAGACAGATCAAACAACACCGGACAGGATAGGACACTCCAATGAACTTTTTTCTACTAAAACGAACAATACCCATACTACTCTTACTTCTGTTGATGAACACGCCTCCCGGATTCAGCACTCAGACCGCTGAAACCGTTAAAAAGAAAGTGGACAATTCCATTATCACCCGGCAGAAGAGCCAGAAACAGCTGGACCAGTGGGAGCAGGAAAAGGCCGAAATGATCATTACCTATGAAGCGCTGAAGCAGACTGAGGAACGGCTCATGGCCGCCAATACAGCCCTTGTAAAAGAGGAAACCGCTCACAACGCCCTTCTGGCGGATTTGACGGCACAAAAAGCAGCCCATCTGAAAATTCAAAAGGAGATGCTGCCCTTTCTCAAGGAGGTGCAGGCCACCCTTGAAGAGATGGTGGCCCAAGATCCCCCGTTCCTGTCGGAAGAACGAAAAAACCGTCTGGAGAGACTCACCGGCATCCTGGACGATGTTGAAATCTCCATTGCCGAAAAATACCGAAAGGTGATGGAAGCCCTTTTTGTGGAAGCGGAATACGGCAATACCATTGAAGTGACCCAGGACAAAATCGACCTTGCCGGCAGTGAGGTGTTGGCCGATATCTTCCGACTGGGCAGAATCTCCCTGTTCGCCCTTACCCTGGACCATCAAGCTGCCGGCGTATTCAACGTGGCGGAAAATCGATGGACTCCCCTTGCAGCGGAATATCTCCCGTCGGTGATTGCCGCCGTGGAGATGGGCAGCAAACGGCGCCCTGTTGAAATCATCTCTCTTCCCATCGGGCAACTGGCCAGGTAAGAATCTTTTTGAGGAGTTTAAGAATGAAATATCCGCACCCATTATCCAACGGTTTTCTCTTGGTTATCCTTTTTATATGCTGCACCTGCACGTTGGCACCGGCCCAGGACATGAGACAGACCCAGGTAACCCTGGCTCAACAGAAAAAGGCATTACAGGAAAAAGCGGCCCTGGAATTAAAAAATGCCAAACAGGAGGCATTAAACCGGGAAACGGAAATCAAACAGGACAAAACAGCATTACTTGCCGCCATGGAGGCCGTTAAAACCAGAAACCTGATACTGGAAAAAGAAAACAATGAGATCCAAATCCGCATAGAAGAGACAAAGGCCGAGATTACCAAGGTCCGGGAATCATTGGCCGAAACCCAGGCCGTCAACCGGGAGTTGTCCGGATTTATCCGAAGCAATGCCAAGGATCTTGAAAGCATGCTGATTCAGAGTCTCCAGAGCGCCCTTGACCCGGACCGCCATCTGTTTCTCTCTCCCCTGATCAATCAGGAAAAATTTCCTTCAATGGAAGATATCCGCCGCATGGTATCGCTTCTGTTTAACGAAATTCAATCTTCAGGAGAGGTGAAACTGACCCGGGGGACCATTGTTGACCGCCATGGCAGTGAACGGGAGGCGGATCTGTTGATCATGGGCAACTTCACTGGCATGTACTCCCTGGATGATGAAACCGGTTTTCTGCTCTATTCGGATCAGAGCCGGCGATTCTTTGCCCTGTCCAAGCTACCCGATGCCTGGATGAGTAGAAATATCAAAGAGTATATGGACAAACAGACACCGGATGTGGTCATGGATATCTCCAAGGGCGGAGCACTGCGACAGCTCACCCACCAGTTGAACCTGTGGGAACAGATTCCCAAGGGCGGGCCCATTGTGTGGCCCATTGTGGTCATTCTGGGACTGGCCTTTCTGATCCTGCTGGAACGCATCTTTTTTCTATGGCGAAAACATATGAACGCCGACGTCTTCATGATCAAGATCCAGCGTCTGGTGGATGAAAACCAGTGGGATGCCTGCCGGTCTCTGCTGGAATCCAAACGAAAAAAACTGATCCCCAAGGTATTGTTGACAGCTCTGGAGTTCAGAAATCGGGAACGGGTGGATATGGAGAACGCCCTGCAGGAGGCCATATTGGGAGAGATTCCCCACATTGAACGGTTTCTTTCCACACTGGGCATGCTGGCAGCCATTGCACCGCTTCTGGGGCTCTTGGGCACCGTCACCGGTATGATCAACACCTTCCATGTGATCACCTATTACGGCACCGGTGATCCCAGAATGATGTCCGGGGGTATCTCCGAAGCCCTGGTCACCACCATGCTGGGTCTTTCCGTGGCCATTCCCATCATGTTGTGTCACACCCTTTTGAGCCGACGGGTGGAGATGGAGATCGGCAAGATAGAGGAGAAGGCCGTCTCCTTTGTCAACATGGTCTTCAAATCCCGAAACACCTGCAGGGAATAATCTCCATGGACCAATTCTTCTTTCACATGGAAAACTACATACGATCCGGCGGAGAGGTGATGTTTCCCATTCTGGGGGTCTCCTTTATCATGTGGATGCTCATCATCAACCGGGTCTATGTAATGCGTAAACTGTTCATCAGAAACATCCCTCGCATTGAAGCCGGGCAACTGATCAAAGAGAACCGCATGCCCCATGAAAAATATCAGGGTGCGAACTCTCTTCTGGTCCGGGAATTCCTGAGCCAAAGAACCGGAGACCGGGAACTGGATGGCTTTATTTTGGATGAAACCGTGCTTCGGCTCACGTCGGAGATGGATCGATTTCTTGCCGTGATTGCCGTGCTGTCCGGGGTGGCCCCCCTTCTGGGGCTCCTTGGCACCGTGGTGGGGATGATGGACACCTTTGAGGTGATCACGGTCTTTGGCACGGGCAATGCCAGGGCCATGGCCGGCGGTATCTCCGTGGCACTCATCACCACCCAGACAGGACTTTTGGTATCCATCCCCGGTCTGTACATGAGCGGCTTTCTCAACCGGCGGGCCAACAATCTGAAACACCGCATCTCAGCTACGGGCATGTACCTGAGACGCTTTTTATAACCGCCACGGGCGGACCTAAATTTGGGACCCGGGTTCGTCCACAACAAAAAAACTCTCATGATTCCAGCATGTTGGACGGAGTTTTGTATAAAAAAAGGAAGATCCATGCTGAACATAACCGCGGCCCGACGGGGTAAAAAGGCCAATCTGGAACTCAACATCGCCCCCCTAATTGATATGGTTTTCATCTTATTGATTTTCTTTCTGGTGACCACCAGTTTTGTGAAAGAGACCGGAGTGGACATTTCACGGCCGGCAGCCAGCACCGCCGTCAGTAAAACCGGCACCACCATTCTCATCGGTGTCACACGGGACAACACCGTGCACATGGACAAACGGGAAATTGATCCCAGGGCTGTCAGGGCCAACGTGGAAAGGGCACTGGCGGAAAATCCCGAAGCCAGTGTGGTCATTGTGGCGGACAAGGAGAGTACCACCGGCCTTGTGATCAGTGTGATGGACAGCTGCAAACTGGCCGGTGCCGACAATGTCTCCTTGGCCGCCAGTCTTCCCCAGGAATAATAGGCGTTTTTTATGAATGCACCCATCCACACCTCCTCTCCCTCGGCAATACCGGAAAAACAGGCAAAGACAATAACCGGCAGATCCCCATGGGCCTCCTTCATGGGATGGATACTTGCCATTGGTTTTTCCACCCTCCTGAACCTCACCCTGTTCGGGCTCATGCCCGGGCTCATCCACATGATTCCCCAGGACCAGCAGGACCTTGAAGATATCAAGGCGATCCAGGTGATCCGTGTAAAACACAAGGAGACACCTCCCCGGAAAAAAGAGCTGAAAAAGCCTGAACCCAAAAAAGAGCCCATTCGGAAAACCGTCACGCCCACCCGGATGGTTCAGCAAAAACCCATGCAACTCAAACCCCGGCTCCCCTTTCAGCTCAACCCGAAACTGCCGGTCACCGCCAGCAGCCTCATCATGCCCCCCATGGAAAATTTCTCCCTGACGGCCCCCACCTTAAAGGGGCTCTATGAAATGGGAGAGCTGGACAGCCCCCTCACCCCCCTTGCCAAAATTCCCCCCATCTATCCCATGCGGGCCATGCGACGGGGCATTGAAGGGTGGGTGAAAATCCGATTTCTGGTCAATACCAAAGGGCTGGTGGAACAATTGAAGGTTCTTGAGTCAGAACCAAAGGATATATTTGAAAAAAGCGTTGTCAACTGTGTCTCCCAATGGAAGTTCAAGCCCGGTACCGTGGAAGGGGTGGCCGTGAACACCATGGCGGAAACCACCATTCGATTTGAGCTGGAGAAGTGATGAAACGTTCACACACCTCGACCCTGATGGGTCTATTCATAATGATAACGGCACTTTTTGTTCTTCCCATCAACCTCTTCGCCGAATCCAAAGAGGCCCTCCCTTTGGCCGCCGGCATGTGCATCAATAAAGTGGAATCCCTGATCCAGGCGAATAAACTGGAAGCGGCCGTCACCCTCCTTGAAAATTTCAGGGCCAAGCAAAAGGAGATGGATGCCGCCACCGCTGCCAAAAAAGGATACAGCCACTATTACATCGACTTTCTCCTGGGTAACACCCTTCTCATGCGCTCTGAATCAGACGTCGGAAAACGCACCACCTGGCTTGAGCAAGGGGCAAAGGCCTATGAACAGGCCGTGTCAAAAAAGCCGGACCTGGCACCGGCATGGCTCAACCTGGCCAAATGCCGTTATGATATAGGTCAAATGAAAGCGGCTGCCCACGCATTTATCAAGGGATATGACGTCAGCGAAACAAAAAATGCCGATCACCTTTATTATGCCGCCATCTGCTATTTCCAATCCAATGACCACGTTGATGCGTTAAATACCTTCAACCGTCTGATCCGACAGCATCCAGACAAATTTTCCCTGGAATGGCGGGAGACCTTTGTGAGCCTTCTCTTTGCCATGGATAAAAACAAAACCGCCCTGCCCCATGTGGAAATCCTGGCCCAGCAGTTCTCCGGTCCCAAAAAGAAAAAATGGCAGGAAATTCTGCTCTACCAATACATGCAGCTTAAAATGGAAAAAAAGGCCCTGTCCTATGGTAAAATGCTCACCCGCACCGACCCCACGGAACCCAAATGGTGGAAAGGAGTGTCCCATCTCTATCTCAACCGCAATGACCTTAAAAACGGTCTCAGTCATCTAATTATCTACAGTTACCTGACCCCACCCACCCGGGAAGAAAAAAGCCTCATGGCAGATCTTTATCTCTCCCTGGGCATTCCCGATCAGGCGTCGGCGTTCTATGAAATGGTGCTCAATGAAAAGGAAGAGTTTTCCAAAATAACTCGAATCATCCACGCCTATACCGCAGCCCATGAACCGGAAAAATCCATTGCCTGGATTGACCGGGGGCTTTCCCTTAAAAAGGACCCTGACCTGCTAAAGCGAAAGGCCAACCTCCTGTATGAAATGAAACGGTATTCCCAGGCAGCCCAAACCTATGAACTGCTTGCCAAACAATCCGAACACCCGGGAGAATTCCTGTTGCTGTTGGGATACTGCGCCTGGAACATGGACCAACCCCTCAAGGCAAAAAAAGCCTTTCAAAAAGCGGCTGAATTTGAGAAACAGAAGAAAGCCGCTCTGCAGGCCATTGACCAGTTGAACAGAATCATTAACTCTCTTCCCGGCACCCCTTCTTAGAGGCGTTGTGCCCAACAGCCATTTTCAGGAGCATAATCAATATGAACCGTCCAGCCCAAGATCCAAGAACAGAAATTCCTATTATTCTTACCGCCTTTGGTACCACGGCCAAAGCCTTTTCAACCTACGACAGAATGAATGCCGTACTTAAAGAGACCCTTCCCGACCATCACCTCATCTGGTCCTACTCCTCCCGCGTGGTAAAAGATGCCTTGAAAAAAGAGAAAAACATGGATCTCAAAAGTCCCGGAGAGGTGCTGGCAGACCTTCAGCAGCAGGGTCACAAGTGGGCAGTCATGCAATCTTTGCATCTCATTGGCGCCCATGAACTTCATCGAATGGCTGCCGAGCGCAATCATGTGGATATACGCCTCTCCATAGGGCTTCCGCTGTTGTCCTCCCCCCGGGACTATCAGGAAGTTGCCCAGGCACTGGCCCCGGTGATCCCTGACAATGAAGATCAGGCCATTGTTGTGGTGGGGCACGGTACGGACCATCCCTCCTGGACTGCCTATTTTGCCCTGGAAGCCATCATGAGAAAGACCTATGGCCCCCGGATATTTACAGGGGTGGTGGAGGGGTTCCCGGAAATGGAAGAGACACTGGACAGAATCCTGAAAAAGGGATTTAAAAAAGTCCTGATCATTCCTCTGCTGCTGGTGGCAGGGGTCCATTTTATTCAGGATCTCACAAAAGATGAAAATTCCTGGCAAAAAACATTTGAGCGCCATAACATTGAGGTGTCCGTGGTCCCCCATGGCGTGGGCCAGCTTGACGGCATTACCCGGATTTTCAGCCGACACATCAGGGAAGCACTGGACGTGATCCCTCTGTAATGAAGACCCCTTGGCAAAAGAATCACCATTTTTCCCGGAAGACATTGCCATAAACACCGAATAACAGCACAAGGAGGCACCATGCCCTACGTAAATATTAAAATCACCAATGAAAACGTTACCAGAGAACAAAAACAGGCATTGATAAAAGGCGCTACCCAGCTGCTGGTGGATGTGCTGGGCAAAAATCCGGCCACCACGGTGGTGGTGATTGACGAGGTGGAAACCGATAACTGGGGAATCGGGGGCCAATGCGTTACCCAATTGAGACAAGCCACCAAGGAATAAAAAAAAATGACATTGATATTGAACCTTATCTGGTTTATTTTTGGCGGCGGACTGATCTCCTGGTTATTATGGGTGATGGTGGGCTGCCTGCTTTTCATTACCATTGTGGGCATCCCGTTTGCTTATGCCGCTTTCAGAATCGCAGGGTTTGCCGCCTTTCCCTTTGGTAAAGCGCTTGTGGATTCCCGGGAGATTGGCGAAGATAGAATTGTGGGTACAGGGCTTGCCAATTTTCTATGGATCATTTTTGCCGGCATCTGGCTTGCCATTTCACATATCATCGCGGGGGCGGGTCTCTGTCTGACCATTATCGGCATTCCCTTTGGGTTTGCCCACTTCAGACTGGCCATGGTCTGTTTTGCACCGCTGGGGAAAAAACCTGTATTACTATAAAAAAACGTCTCAACACAAAGGGGACTGTCATGACACATTCTAAGATGGAAAACAGACGCAAATACGGCAGGGTCGAATTTGAGTCCCCCATCAAAATTATGCTGAACATTAATGGGGAAACCGTGGAACTGTCCGGCAGCTCAAAGGATCTGAGCCTCAAAGGAATCTATATTGATACATCCCAGCCATTCGAGCCCGGCACCACCTGCTCGGTTAAAATTCATCTCACCGGCAGCAGTGAAAAAATCGAGCTGGTAATACAGGCATCCATTGCCAGACAGACAGATAGGGGCATGGGCATTATTTTTGAGTCCATGGATGTGGACACTTACGCCCACCTTAGAAACATCGTAAAATATAACTCCAGGGAATATGACGACTGACAATATTCCACCACGGGACGGACTCAGAAGATCAGGGTTGCAAACAGGGCGGGACGGAGCCACTTGTGGAAATGCCCGTCTGATGCAATTTTCAAGCTCATCCATGCAGGTGAGCTTCAGGGAATCACCCCTGGGGTTTATTGATCTACCCTGAAAACGTTTCCGCACGTCCGGCCACAGGTACCGGTTCAATTGAATGACGGCCCATAGCCAGACGCGGCCCGGGATGCGATACCTTTGGTTACCAGTAATAGCGATATGGCCAGTAGTAATACGGAGGCTGATAAAAAGAGGGCTCCCGGGACGGCGGCTCCCAAAGGTGGATCTCCTTTAGCTCAATAAGAGGATAATTGTACTCGATTTCGTCCAGGAGCTGCACCCGACGTCCCTTCACTACGCCGGCTATGGTTACCACCCGGCCCTTTGCGTATACCTCCCCATCCAGGAAGCCATCATAGAGTGCCAGGAACCGGCCCCTGGAATTATCACCTTGTTTGGGTTTTTTTCCGGTGTCCAAAGGCTTTTGAAGCACCTCCACGAGGGTACCCTCCTTGAGATTCCGGGTTGAAACAATTTCACCTCCCCACAGGATTGTCGTATCCCGGACCGCCTCGGGGTTATCAAATGCCGTCTCAAAAGTGACGTCAGGGTTCACCTGCTGCAACAGACTCTTTGAAATGACCGGGGCACAGCCTGTTACCGATGCGAGCATGATCAGGCTGATGATGACTATGCTTAAACGATTCATGATTTGCCTCCTTGCATTTTAATGTCGGCTCATGTTGTATTTCGCGGGCTTTTGCCACAAGCATATGCCCGCGGCGGGATCAGGCATTTGTTATCAGCGTTACCTCCCCGCAAACCAGAGCCCCAAGGATAATGCTTATGAGGCAAATCCGGCCCCCATCCCCATAAGCCCCTGGAACCCGAGACAACTCTAAATCTAATCATTGCTGTGGCAAAAACAATACCCTTTCAATCAATGGAGGCACCCGGCACCATTTTTGTCAAGGGATTTGTGGTCGAGGGACAGTGCTGACGCATGAAGATTTATAATCAATGATATCAGTGGGGCCGCCCGACATCCAAAATTATTTTGTCGCAAAATAAAAATAAACATGATTTCGGCCTTTTGCTAATGTAGCGTGGGGTGTATACACTACATTTGTCAGGAGACGGAACCATATATAGTCGATATTACCGATTACAACAGTGAAGCACTTTTTGAAGCGGAAGAACCCGGAGAAGATACCGCATATGGTGAGGGGGTGAATAAGCGATCTTTTCCCATATGGCGCATTCATCGCTCAGGATGGAACGGATACGGCAACTTCTCCGGATGATGTCGGAACCAACTTTAAATGGGTTAGATGGGATGATATTGCAGAGGGGCTGGGTGATATTGATTTAACATCATCGTATAATCCAAGATCCCCCGTGAATAGAAGATAGTCTTTCAATAGCGATTTTATGCCTTGGCCACAACTCGACTATTTTGCCTGTGCCCACAATAAATGCCTAATGGCTTTTAGATAAAAACCGGTTTTCGGCCAGCCTTTTGGTTTCAATATCAATAATGGCCCTTAGCAGGCGGGTGACGGGATCAAAATCCGTGTATTGTTTTCCATAGGTCATGTTGAATTGGTAATCAATGTTGCCCGGATTCTTCCCCTGGGTATGCTGGAGCAGTGTCTCCAGTTTATCCAGGGCCTTGGCAAGCTTTGCCTCCCGGGATACTGCATTCTCATACTCATCCCAGAGGTCGAGTATTTCTTCCTTAAGTTCCAGGTGCAAAGGACGGGCAAGTTCCATTAAATCCTTTCGCTCCTCCAGGCCCTTATCCAGACCATCTGTCTGGTCAACCGCGGAAATGTCACCGTTCAGGGCTTCGCCCAGATCATGTACAACGCAGAGTTTGAGCAGTTTTTCAATGTCTGTTTCCGGGAACTCTTTTCCCAGCACAACAACCATCAGGCACAGCCGCCAAGTATGTTCGGCCGTGCTTTCATGCCTGCCCTTTGATGTGTAGGAACTGCGGGTGGTATCTTTTAACTGTTCAGCATTCTTCAAGAAATTGAGTATCCCTTCTAATTTACCGGTATCCATAGTCTTGTCTCATTTCAGTTTTGGATTGTTCTTATGGCGATCTTTATCCCGTTGAGTCTTTTTTTTAAAATTTTCATGAATGGCAGCAGTGAGGTCCACCCCGGTCTGGTTGGCAATACAGCATACTACAAAAAGGACATCTGCCAGTTCATCAGCCAGGTCGGGCCTCGCCTTTCCCGGTTTGAAACTCTGATCCCCGTAAATCCGGGTCATGATCCTGGCCACTTCTCCCACCTCTTCCACGAGTATGCCAAGGTTGGTCAGTTCACTGAAATACCGCACCCCCAGGGTCCTGACCCATTGATCCACTTGCCCCTGGTAATCTTTTATTGTTAACGCCTCGAACCGGTCTGTTTCCAAGGTAGCCCTCCTCCTCTTGAATATAAAATGGTATTTAATATGATATATCCCCTTCATCCCCTACTTAGTTTATAAAGCATATAATGAGAAATACCACACTTGATACCTTCATTCATATGAAGCTGTCCACCATTCTCAAGGAATCTTTTTTCATTGTTGGGTGGAAAAACAAATTAGGGACTCAGCAATTGCTGATTTACCGGTTGCAATTTGGACTTCCCATTATGAACAATTTCCCTTCAGCGTCCGGTATATACCCTGCGGAAATTGCGTGGCTTATCAGCATTCACTGCAGCTGTCTGGGTACCCATTGTAATAATATTGTTTAAATTCATCCGAAGGTTCACGGTCAGAATTTATATAAATCGCATTGCCAACAGGATCAATTATCGAGAATCCTCTATCTCCCCAAGGATGATCTTCTAATGGCATTACAGCTGCCAAACCAGCCTCTACTAACCTTGCATACTCTGCATCAACATCATCAACCTTGAAGTTATGCAGAACTTCACTCTCGCCCAAAAAATCAAAATATATTTTTACAGCAAACACGTGATACTTCAAAAAACTATTGACAGGTCATAATGTTTGGAATATGAAACTTCATCAGGAATTCAAAATTAATAATTTTCCAAATTGCATTAAACAAGCCGCAAAAAGACCGCGGACATAAGCAATCAATTGGAAACCACAGAGAAACAATACTCTCAAGGGATGGGATAATGGAGTTAAACACAAAACAGGTGGCGCATCAAACAGAACCCATGGCAACGCATCAGACAGAACCCATGGAAGGGAAAATGGGACTTTTAATGAAAACCCAACAGGAGAAAAGAAAAAGCGCTTTTTTTGCCACCCTCTCGGATGATCCCTTGGCCCACGCCTTTGAAAAAAAGACCGTGATCCATGCCGGTCTTGGAGGTACTCCGGTTCCCCGGCAGGAGATCGCATCTGTCTGGAAAAATCTTGCCAATACCCCAAGATCCGGTGAGACCGCTGCCTATATCCACATCCCGTTTTGCAAAACCCATTGTCTTTATTGTGGTTTTTACAGCAATGCCGCAACCGGAGATTTCAGCCAGCCTTACACCGATGCCCTGATCCGTGAACTCCGGCAGGACAACAACCTTGCCGTTTGCCAAAACCAACCCGTCCATGCCGTTTACCTGGGAGGCGGCACTCCCACAGACCTGGAAGCAGACGACCTGGAACGTCTCCTGCGCGCCATCAAAGAGTGCCTACCCCTGGCCAATGACTGCGAAATCACCGTTGAGGGTCGCATCCTGGAATTTGGTCAGGAAAAAATTGATGCCTGTATCCGGGGGGGTGCCAACCGTTTTTCATTGGGCGTACAGACATTTAATACTGAAATGCGCCAGGCTCTGGGCAGGATCTCATCCCGGGAAACCATCATCGATACCCTCTCATATCTGAAACAAACCGGCCATGCAGCCGTGATCATTGACCTTATCTTCGGGCTTCCAGGTCAGGATGCCGCCCTCTGGCAAAGGGACATTGACACCTTTCTGGAGTTGGAACTGGACGGAGTGGATCTCTATCAACTCATTCTCTACAAAGGGGGTACCCTGGAAAAACAGATCCAAAAAGGCGCCCTCCCCCCTGCGGCAGACACCCCTGAAAAATCAAGACTCTTTGCCCTGGGCGTGCAATTGATGAAAAACGCCCGTTACCGACGTCTCTCCATCAGCCACTGGGGGCGGACCACCCGGGAAAGAAACCGGTACAACCTCTTCATGAAGCAGAAAGCCCATTGCCTCGCCTATGGCAGCGGAGCCGGCGGCAACCTTCACGGTCATGCCTTTTTTCTGGATAACAAACTTGAATCTTACATGAACCGAAACCTTTCAGGCGAAAAACCCCTGGCCATGATGCTCTCCCCCTCCCCCAACGAGCCCCTGATCAAAATCATCTCAGGTGAGCTGGAACTGGGACGCATGAATCTTAAAAAGGCGGGAAAACAGCTGAACATGGACCTGGAAAAACGATTCGCACCCCTTTTAACCCAATGGCAGGAGGCAGGGCTCGTCCGTCTTGAAAATGGATGGATGGATCTGACCCTGGCCGGGGAGTTCTGGCAGACCAATCTGGCCCAGGGGCTCATTGATTATTTCCAGACGGTGCCGGGAGCGTAATTCCATGGCTGACAAAAAACGATACTGGCGGTCCGAAGAGCTCATTGTCATCGGCACCTTTGCCGGATTGATAAAGGTCTCCACCATGCTCATCGCCTTGGCCGGCGGCGGCATGAACCCCTTTACCCTGATACTTAAAAACATCGTGGCCACCACCCTTTTGATTGTTCTGGTGTACAAGGTGAGAAAATTCGGGGTGCTGACCCTCTATTCCGTCATCGTCAGCCTGGTCTCTCTCATGCTCATGGGAACCAATGCCATGACCTTTGCCGGGTCCCTGGCTGCCGGTGCCGTCTGCGACGGGTTCATCTTTCTCACCGGGGGCCATAAACGGACCTTCAGCCTTGTTTTTGGGGTGGCTTTTTTTGATTTTTTATCCCGGTTTATCTCCCTTGGGTACTCCTATTTCCTGTATCAGGAGGAGTTCAAGCTCTTTGTCATGGGAGCCGTCTTTGCCGCCCTGGGGTATGTGGGCTGCCTCATCGGCCTTGGCACCGGGGTCTTATTTGCAAAGGAGTTGAAGCATGCAGGCATTATCCGACAATAGCACCGCCACCGGCAGGAACCATAATTTCATCCGGAACCTGGACGTGCGTACCCGGATGCTCCTCTGCCTTCTCTTTTCCACCGCAGTGGTTTTCGTCAAAGAGTGGTATCCCCTTGTTGTGCTCCTTGGGGCAAGCTATGTCTATGTCCTTGCCCATGGACGATTTTCAACGGTGATGGTGGCCCATGGCTGCGTCCTTGTCATGTTCCTTCTTGCCCTCTGCTGCATCAAGGCCATGGTGATTTTTTACCCCGAGATGGGGGACATGGGGGTGGGGGTGTATGTCAACCCCTTTTTACGGGTGATGGTGCTGGTCAATCTGCTGCTGGCCCTGGCCCTTTCATCCAGGGTCCAGGAGATCATGGCTGGCCTTAAGTCCCTGGGGCTGCCTCTGTTCATCTATCTGCCGGCCACGGTGATGATCCGCTTTATCCCCAGCTTTATCCATGACATTAAGCAGATCAGCCAGAGCATGAAAATTAAAGGATACCGTGTCAACGCCCTCTCCCTGACCCTGCATCCCCTGTTGACCACAAGGCTTCTGGTGGTGCCGCTGGTCATTCGTGCCCTGCGTTGTGCGGATGAACTTTCCATTGCGGCGGAGTGCAAGGGAATCGGCTATGGCGATAGAACCACAAGCCTTCAAACACGGCACCTCTCCCCTGTGGATTATGCCACTTTCCTTTATGCCGTGTGTCTGCTGACTCTGGTTCTCACGGGAAAGCCGTGATGCCCCCCCAGGAAGATCATGATGAACGCCACCCAAAATGCCCAAAACGCCCCGAAACACCTGTCATCCTCCGCCGACGGCCCGATACCCACAGGAACACCATGACTGATTCAATGATCCGATTTCACAATGTCTCCTATACCTATCCCTTTCAAAGGCAAAAGGCCGTTGACGAGGTCACTTTCACCGTCAATCCGGGAAAGGCCGTCCTCTGCACCGGAGCCAGCGGTTGTGGCAAATCCACCCTCATTCGCCTTATCAATGGACTGGCTCCCCATTTTTTCCATGGCAACTTACAAGGCCGGGTCTCCGTTGCCGGAACAGAGACCCGCAAAAGCACCCTGCACTCCCTGTCAAAAACAGTGGGCAGCCTGTTCCAGGACCCCGAGCAGCAGTTCTTTGCTCTGAATGTCATGGATGAACTGGCCTTTGCCCTGGAATGCCGGGGCCTGGCCCCGGAGAAGATACAAACCGAAATTTCCAGGGTGACAAACACCCTTCACCTTTCATCCCTCCTGGATGCTTCCATATTTGATCTCTCCCAGGGGGAAAAACAGAAGGTGGCCCTGGCCTGCGCCCTGGCCCTGCATCCCAAAATCATCGTGCTGGATGAACCTTCAGCCAACCTTGATCCCGATGCCACCCAACAGCTTGCCGACATTCTTGTGGCCCTGAAACATCAGGGTGTCACCCTTTTCATTGCAGATCACCGCCTTTACTGGCTCCGGGATGTGGTGGACCAGGTTTTTATCTTCAAAGATGGAAAAATGGAGACCCAGGGTGATTTTTCCCTGCTGGACAGAGAGGTGGTGCAGACAAGGTTCGGTCTGAGAAAAACCGTGGTTGATGCTCCCCCCCAAAGACTTTGCTGCACCTCCTGCCGGGAAAAGGAGATTGATATCCGGAAAATGTCCTTTGGGTTTAAAGGAAAACCGCTGCTGTTCGACACCATGGACCTTTCCCTTGCAAAAGGGGAGGTGACAGCCATCACAGGAAAAAACGGTACCGGCAAAACCACCTTTGCCAGGCTGCTGACAGGTCTTCTCCCCCTGAAACAGGGCACCATCTTCATTAACGGAGATAAAAAATCCCCCGGGAGCCTTCTGAAAAAAGGAAGCATTGTCCTTCAAAATGCCGACCACCAGCTCCACATGAAAAGTGTGAGACAGGAGCTTGAGGTCTCCATGGGGCAGGTAAAAAAACGCCACGCCTCCGGGGAAAAAGTTGAGGACCTGCTCTTCCGGTTTGGCCTGACCCGGTTTGCAGATCGTCACCCCCAGTCCCTTTCAGGGGGGCAGAAGCAGCGGCTTGTCATTGCCTGCGGGGTCATAAAATCCCCTGAAATCCTGATTCTGGATGAGCCCACAAGCGGGCTTGACGGTGTAAACATGCACGTTATTTCAGAAATGATGCAGCAGCTGGCAGCCCAAGGCGCCTGTGTTCTGGTGATTACCCATGACCTTGAACTGATCGGGGAGGCCTGTTCGTCAATATTGAATTTTCCCTTTTAATCCCTGGCGTTCCTGTTCCGATCCATAAAAATTACGGAGGAAAAGATGAAAACAATGGTGGTTTATTCAAGTAAAACCGGAAACACAAAAATGGTGGCCCAGGCCATCCACGACGTCCTACCCCATCCATCGGAAATTTACCCGGTGGAGACCGCTCCTTCCCCAGACGGGTATGACTTCATTGCTCTGGGCTTCTGGGTGGACAGAGGCACGGCCGATGAAAAATCAAGGGCCTATTTTAAACAGGTGAAGGGAAAGAAAATCGCTGTTTTCGGGACCCTCGGAGCCTACCCCGACTCCGAACATGCCCGAAACTGTCTGGAAAAGGTCCGGGCTTTGACTGAGGGAAATGAGCTTCTTGGTGAATTTCTCTGCCAGGGAAAGGTGGACCCAGCCCTTATTGAAATGATGGCAACTAAAATGAAAGACGATCCCCACCATTCCATGACACCGGAGAGGCAGGCGCGTCTGGCAGAGGCGGCCAAACATCCGAACCAGGCCGATCTGGCATCGGCACAGGCCGTCTTCATGGGAATTTTACAAGAGACTCCGCCCAAAGTACTGTAATCATGTGAGTTTCAACTTTCGTTGTGGCAGGTGGTTACTGCCATGTAGGTTTTTATATGAAAGTCTCACCAACATGCTGGAATTAAAGGACTTTCGTTTTTCGTTGTGGCAGGTTTTTCTGCCATGTATGTTATATGAAAAGGCAGCCTCCAAGGCAACCTCAGCAGAGCCGCCCCCCCGATGGGCAATAGGAACCGGACAATTGAGCTGTCTACAGTTCCGGTCCGGGCCCATTGCCCGTCGGGGGGGCGGCGGTATAATACCATTTTCTATATTTGTTGTGTCAGGCAGGACATGCCCGTTTTATATGAAAGTCTCACCAATATGCTGGAATTAAAGGACTTTCGTTTTTCGTTGTGGCAGGTCTTTCTGCCATGTATGTTATAAGAAAGTGTAGGTAGCCTAACATTACTTTCATGATTCGTTGTCGGTGGACCCGGGTCCCAAATCCCGGTCCGCCCGTGGCGGTTCTAAAAAAGATCGAAGAGTAGTTACCTATAAAAAGTGTCGACAAGAAAAAAGGATGAAAAAAAGGATGAAAAAAAGAAAAGGGATCTCACTTTCCCTGTGCATATCCGGCAATGGAATGCAAAAAACGATTGTTGCCGCAAAAAACAGCCTGAAAATAGTTCCGATCCTGATCTGCCTTATCATTGGCTGGGGAGTAAATACCAACGCTGTGGAGAACGTTCAGGCGGAAAAGACAGTGGTCACCGCCACAAGAACGGAAATCAGCGAAACAGATGTCCCGGCAAGCGTTGAGATCATCACGGCAGAGGAGATCAGCAGGATAGAAGGCACCACAATAACCGATATTCTCAAATACGCCACCAGCATCGGATTCTACTCGGATATGCTCCGGTCCACCCCCTCCATCCGGGGGTTGAGCGGCAAGCACACCCTGCTGTTGATGGATGGAAAACGCATGGCAGGGCCCCAGGGAAAATTCAATGAAACCGACCGCATCACCCTGGAAAACGTCCAACGTATTGAAATCATCCGGGGCCCCATGAGCACCCTTTACGGCTCCGAGGCCATGGGTGGGGTTATCAATATCATCACCAGAAAACCTGAAACTATGTCCGCCAGAGCCGGCGTGAAGTACAGTGGCTATGACAGCGACTCAACTTCCACAGAGGCCTATTTTGACCTGACCCTGGGGGGTGAAAAAATGGGCAAATTCGGCGTCAATCTCTCAGGGGAGATCATCAATGGGGACCCGCTGATGACAGATAACGACACCTCCCTGACCCCGGACAAAGAGCTGAAAAGCATCAGCGGCAAACTCACCTGTGATGTTTCAGAGTTTATCACCTCCACCTTTACCCTGGGATACACTGAAGACGAGGTGGACAATGACCAGTTCAGCACCTATCTCAGAAGTTCCGACAATGAATACGACCGTCTGGATCTCTCCCTGGGGTTTGACTATAACACGCCCGAACTTAAAGCCATGATCCGGGGATATTATTCGGATTACGATAAGGAGTATGAGAGTAGATACCGGCAGGATTATCTCAGCAAAGGCACCCAGCACACCACGGGCGAACTCATTGATTTTGATTCCGGAGAAAGAGAAACCAGCGTGGTGGAAGGCCAGGTATCCAAACTCTTTTCCAAAAAACATCTGGTGACCCTGGGCGGGGAGTGGAGACGGGAGTTCTACCACAGTGCCCGCATGGACACCGGAGAGGGCAATTATACATCCACCCGAGAGGGCGTTACGGTTGAGGGGTCCGAATGCGAGCCGGACAACTATGCCCTTTATCTCCAGGATGAGTGGAGCATTGGAGATAAGCTGCTCATCATTCCGGGCTTAAGATATGATGAACCCGATGACTTTGACAGCGAAATCAGCCCAAAGCTTGGCATCACATGGTTCATGCGCCCGGATCTGCGGCTGAAGCTCAACTACGGCCACAGCTACGTGGCTCCGGGACCGGGTGAGCTTTACAAAGACTGGTACGGCATGGGGGGCAGATATCATATTATCGGCAACAAAGATCTGGACCCGGAGGTGAGCGACAGCTATGAAATTGCCATTGAGGGAGAAAAGGGACGATTTGGCGGACGTGTGGCCTATTTTTACAACGATATCACCGATCTCATCGAATCAATGTACAGCTCTCAGGAAAGTGCTTCCGTCAAGGCCTATGTCTACCAGAACATCGGCAAGGCGGAAATCCAGGGAACAGAGGTGGAAGCCTATTTCAACATCACAAAGGATCTGATGTTCAAAGCCACCTATGCCTATCTGGATGCCATGGACAAGGAGGCCGATGAAAGGCTGGAACAAAGAGCCAAAAACACCGTCACGGCCAAACTTTTTTACACCAATCCCCGATATGATGTTGATATCAATCTCTGGGGCGAGCATACCATGGATTACCTGGAAAATGACAAAAACTATGATTTCACCGTGGTGAACCTGAACATAAAAAAACGCTTGAATCAAAAAACGGATCTCTATGTCGGAGTCAACAATCTCCTGGACGAAAAAGAGGAAGAACTCCATGACATGCTCCTGGGGGCTCAGTTTTACGGCGGCGTGAATTTTAAATTTTAAATGGGTTTGGAGGTCAATCAATTGTATTTAAACAAAACCATGGACTTGATCATGTTCCCTCTTACGGTCCTGATCGTTTTTTTTACGCCCCCCTGTTTTGCAGAAGGTTCGCCTTCCCAAACAGAACCCATCCGGCAAACGGTGGCAACCACCATGGCGATTCAAAAAAACAGCCAGAAAACAGAGGCGGAATGGACAGACGAGCAAGCAAAGCTGAAAGCCGACCACAACACGCTGGAGCAGGAGCGGATACAGCTGCAAACCCGGCTGACCCGCCTGGAACGGCTGCTTCACATCGAACAGGAAAAACAGGTGGAAAGCCTCAGAAAAAAGACGGAATCCCATCGAATCAGGACCGAACTCTCCTCCTATCTTGAATCGGTGCTTTTCTCCCTGGAAGAGCAGGTAAAACAAGACCTTCCCTTCCTGACCGAGGAGAGACAGGCACGACTCAACGACCTCAAGCAAGTTCTGGTGGATCCGGCGGAATCCCCGGGGGAAAAATTCAGAAGGGTGTTTGAAGCCCTCCAGATCGAAGCGGAATACGGCAACACCATTGAAACGGTCCAGAAAAATATCGACCTTGACGGCAAGCAGACCCTGGTGGATATGTTCAGGCTCGGCAGGGTCTCCCTCTTTTTTCTCTCCATGGACAGGCAAAAAGCCGGGTATTTCCACCGCCCCACCAACAGCTGGAAGATACTTCCGAAATCCGCAAATAACGCCATGGAAACGGCCATTGCAATGGCCCGGCTGGAACGAAGCGTGGAGCTGGTGAAGCTCCCTCTGGGAAGGATCGTGAAACCATGAAAAAATACTGTTTAGCCCTTACCTTCTGCCTTGTATTTGTCCTGCCCCTTCATGCCCGGGACATGAGGGAAGCCGCTGTTCTCGCACAACAGGAGCTGAACCAGGTCCAGGCAACACACCAGGCCCGGACCAAAGAGATTCGCCATACCAGGGAAGAGATGTTTGCCGATATCGCCCGGTTGACAACTGAAAACAAGACCCTGGAAAGCAACATCAACGCCGTCACCAGCCGGATCAAAGAACTCCAGGCCGCCAATGCCGCCCTTGAGAAAGAGGCGGCCGAAGACCAAACCTCCATGGACGAGCTGTCCGGGGCCGTGCGCATCGGCGCCGGTAATCTCAAGGCGCTGCTGGCGGCCTCCATGTTCACGGCCTGGGACCCGGGCCGCCTGGACCGACTTAAACCGGTGCTGGACGCCAAAAGATTCCCGGGCATCGACGACATGAAGATCCTGTCGGATCTGTTCCTGGAGGAGGGGCGACTCACGGGCAACGTTGAGATAAAAGAGGGCGCCTTTATCAACGATACCGGCGAAGCCGAAACCGGGGAGATCCTGACCCTGGGCGGATTTACCGCCGCGTATAGAAGCAAAGGAAAGACCGGGTTTCTCAACTACTCCCCGGAGAGCAACAAGCTCCATGCCCTGTCGGCCCTTCCCTCCTGGAACGTTCAACGAAACCTGGACCGCTACATGAACGGCGAAGAGGATAGCGTCTATATTGATGTCTCCAGGGGCGGGGCCCTCCGCCAGATCACCCACAAGCAGACCTTTGTCGACCAGGTGAAAAAGGGCGGTCTTCTGGTCTGGCCCATCCTGGGCCTGGGAGTTCTGGCCCTCTTCATCGCCATTGAGCGCACCCTGTTTCTCGCCCGGGTCCACGCCAATACGGATAAGGTCATGGGCAAGGTCAACACCCTTGCTGCAGACGGTCTCTGGGAAAATTGCGACAACATGGTCGGGAACGAGAAAAAGATTCCCGTGTACAACGTCCTGAGAATTGGCCTGGGTGCCCGGTCAGAAGACCGGGAGACCCTGGAGAGCATCCTCCAGGAGGCGATCCTGAAGGAGCTGCCGCGGCTGGAACGATTCCTGCCCATGCTCAACATCATGGGGGCTGTGGCGCCCCTCCTGGGGCTGCTTGGCACCGTCACCGGAATGATCTCCACCTTTCATGTGATCACCCTGTACGGCACCGGAGATCCCCGAATGATGTCCGGCGGCATCTCCACCGCCCTTGTGACCACCATGCTCGGCCTCACCGTGGCCATCCCCATCATGCTCGTCTACACCTTTCTGTGCCGCCAGGTGGAGCATGTCATCGGCGATATGGAGGAGAAGGCCGTGGCCCTGACCAACATCATCTTCAGGGAGAAGCGTTAACCATGGATCTCATCCACGATCTTTACCAGTACCTGAGCCAGGGGGGCTTGGTGATGATCCCCCTGATTATCTGTTCCCTGACCATGTGGACCCTGATCCTGGACCGGATGTTCTATTTCTACGCCATTGAACGTAGGGACATTGAACTCCACCGGCTCACGGCCGTGCTCAGGGAAGAGCGGGTACCCGTGAACCGGAACGGGCTCAAGGCCCATCTGGTCCGTTACTTTCTGAAACACCGGACCGGAGATCCCTTTGTGGACAAGCGCATCCTGGAGCAATGCGCCATGTCCATGAGACCAAGGCTCACCCGGTTCCTGGCCGTCATTACGGTCCTGGCCGCCGTATCCCCCCTGTTCGGCCTGCTTGGCACCGTCACCGGAATGATCACCACCTTTGACGTGATCACCCTGTTTGGCACCGGCAACGCCAGGGCCATGGCCGGCGGCATCTCAGAGGCCCTGGTGACCACCCAGAGCGGGCTCATGGTCTCCATTCCGGGGCTGTTCATGAGCGTTATTCTCTTCCGGCGCTCCGCCCGGGTCCAGGCCCATCTCAAGGAGGCCGTCATGATGCTTAAAAGGAGTTTACAATGATCAATGTCAGAGGTTCCGTACGAATGAAAAGCAAGGAGGCGGAGATCAACATCTCCCCCCTCATTGATCTCGTGTTTTTGCTGCTCATCTTTTTCATGGTGACAACCAGCTTTGTCAGGGAGACGGGCATAGATGTCCGGCGGCCCTCCGCCTCCACAGCGACCCTGACCGAAAACGGCAACATCCTGGTGGCGGTGTCGGAGGCGGGCACCATCCATTTTGACGGCCGGAAAATTGACCTGAGAAGCCTTCGCTCCCACGTCACCCGGGCCCTTGCCGAAAATCC
Organism: uncultured Desulfobacterium sp.; assembly: GCA_963668575.2. Classification (GTDB taxonomy): domain Bacteria; phylum Desulfobacterota; class Desulfobacteria; order Desulfobacterales; family Desulfobacteraceae; genus Desulfocicer. The sequence goes on from OY764894.2 coordinate 6,262,313, forward strand.
CGAAGGGTCGGTGGTGATCGTGGCGGACAAGGTGAGCTACACCGGCATTGTTATCCAGGTGATGGACCAGTGCAGGCTGGCCGGTGCCAAAAGGGTGAGCATTGCGGCATCCAAGAAGGAGAGTTGATGGACACCCTGGTATTTAAATCCCACCTGGGCCGCAGCCTGGTCGGTGCCATTATCATCAATCTGCTTCTCTTCTGCTCCCTGCCGGGTCTCATCTCGGTAACGCAGCAGGATACCGATGTGGAAAGTCTCAATGTGGTCAACTTCACCCGGATAAAACCGGAGCCGCCCCCACCCCCGGACAAGCCCAAGCCGGAGGAGAAAAAACCTGAAGAGCCCCAAAAAGTGGTGAAGATGACCCAGGTAAGGCCCACCCGGGTTGCCCCCAAAAGCTTTAAGATGAACCTCCCCCAAATGGATCTTGACATCGATCCCAGGCTGACAGGCGGGGTACCGGTTGTGGCACCGCCCCCCCAGGTGCAGCCCCAGGAGGCCACCGTTGATTTCAACGGCCTGTTTGACATGGGCGATCTTGACACCATTCCGGTGCCCTCGTTCAAGACCAATCCCCGCTATCCCTACCGGGCAAAACGCATGGGGCTTGAAGGAGAGGTCAAAATCCGGTTCCGGGTTGACAAGGAGGGAGTGGTGTCCGACGTCACCATCGTTGAAGCCACCCCACCGGAGGTCTTTGATAAAAGCGTCATTGATGCGGTTTCAACATGGAAGTACACCCCCGGAGAGTTGTCCGGCAGACGGGTGGCGACCATTGTCACTACCACCATACTCTTTAAACTGGAGAGCCAGTGATGAAAGCCTTTGAAAAAACAATCCTGCTTCTTGGAACAGCACTCTTACTGTGCACAACCCATCCGGGAACGGCCCTTGCCGATCCGGGGGAGGCAGATCTCACCACCCGGGCAAGGACCGCTCTTGTGGAGGCACAAAAGCAGATGGAACTTAAAAATTCGGCCCAGGCCAAAACTGTGCTCCAGGAATTTCTCCGGCAGTATCCCAAGGAGGATCACCCTTTTGTGGAGTTCACCCTGGCAGGGCTTCTCTACAACGAGGACCGCCTTAAAGAGGCCTGTACCCACTACGGAAAAACCGTTGAGCTCAGCCCGGACTACGGGCCAGGATGGCAGAACCTCGGCAAGGTATGCTTTGACCTCAAGCGGTTCGATGAAGCCGCCACCGCCATGGAAACCGCCTACAGGGTCTGCAAGAAAAAAAATCCCACTTTTCTCTTCCATGCCGCCGTGGCCCACATCTCGGCCAAGGCCCCGAAAAAGGCCCTGGACCACATGCTGTTTCTCACATCGGGCAGAGCCGGCAAACCAAACGCAAACTGGGTCAAGATCCTCACCAGCCTGGCCATTGAACTCAAATGCCCGAAAAAGGCCCTTGCAACGGTGGAGCGCCTCCTGAAAGACCCGGTCCCCGATCCCTTGCTCTGGCGCCTGGCCGCCAATCTCTATCTGTCCATGAATAACTACTCAAAATCGGCAGAGGCTCTGGCCGTCTATGGCCTGGTGCAGCCCCTGTCCATCCAGGAAGAGACTCTGCTGGCAGATCTCTACAACCGCATCGGCATCCCTGCCAAGGCTGCGGATTACTACCAGCAGGTACTCAACAAAAAGCCGAGCCGGCAGCTCTACGAACGGATGGTGTCGGCCCGGCTGGAAGCCTGCGACAAGGACAAAGCCCTGGCCGCTGCCGACAAGGGGGTTAGCGCCTATCCCGATTCAAAGGTGTTGTGGAAGCTCAAGGGATGGATCTGTTATGAGCGCAACCAGTTTGATTCGGCGGTAAAGGCCTTTTCCAGGGCATTGGAACTGGATAAAAACGACAAAAAAGCCTGCTTTATGAAGGGGCTGTGTGCCTCCAGAGCGGGGGCATTTGAAACGGCCAGACAGGCCCTTGAACGGGCCAGCACCTTTCCTGAATACAAGCACCAGGCCCAGGCATTGATCCGGGAGATGGCGCAAAGGGCAAAAAAATCATGAGCCGCGCCCTGCACTTCATATGCGACTATCTGCCGTCAACGGATCCGGACAAGAACCGGTACGGCAGATATGTCTATGAGGTGAGGGGGGGAAACTTCCCCAAGGAGATGTTCACCGTCATTCCCGTAAAACCCGGACTCATTCTCTCCTATTGTGGTCATGGCAATTTGCCCTATCCCTCCATGGATTTTGAGATCGGGAACGCTCCGGTGGATTTCACCTTTTGCCTGGCAGGGGCCCCCACCCACAGGTACCAACGGTTTAAAGGCCGGAAAAGTATGTTTGAGTTCACCCCCCGGCCCGGCATGAACGTGATCTCCTCCCTGTCCCACATCCGCGGAGACATGGATTTTCCTTCAGAGGAAAAGATCATCTGTGTGGGACTCAAGATCGATCCCCTGCTGCTTTTCTCCTATCTTGAACAGCGGATGGACACCGTACCAGAGGAACTTGCCATCCGCTTTGACAAGGGCGACCGCCACCAGTTTCTCTTCACCCGGGAGATGACGTCCCAGATGCAGGCAACGGCATGGCAGATCATCAATCCCCCCTACACGGGAAAGACACGGGAACTTTTTCTCGAAAGCCGGGCCCTGGAGCTTCTGGCCCAGCAGATCACGGCCCTTACCCAGACCGCCGGCTCGGCCCAACCGTCCGCCCCCCCTACCCCGGCCGACCTGGAGCGCATCCATGCCGCAAAAGAGATTCTGCTGAGGGATATCCAGGAGCCCCCCACCATTGCAAGACTGGCACGGCTTTCCGGCATCAACGAGTTCAAGCTGAAACGGGGATTCAAGCAGGCCTTCAGCACCACCATCTTCGGCTGCCTCCAGCAGCACCGGATGAAAACCGCTCACACCCTGCTCCGGGATACCTCAAAAAACACCAGCCAGGTGGCCTCGGAGGTGGGGTACGCCAACGTCAGCCACTTTATCAATGCCTATCGAAGACAATTCGGCATCACCCCGGGCTCCTTTAAGAAGAGCATCGGCCGTGCCGGCTGACATTGGCAGTTCAGCCTGCCCCCCCTTCCACCCGGCCCCCGAGAGTCTGACAAGGATGCCAAACAATTTGCCCTCAGCGTTTTAGATTTGCGTCCGGATTTCATCTAAAACCTCTGGCAAGGCTTCCACCAAATATAAAGGTAAGGATAGCAGTTTGTAATTCGCAAATTCAATTCCATTCCCTGTACTTATTTGGTGTGAAACATCCTGGATGCTGGGTGGATTTAGGTCGAAACGGACGGCCAGTGGTGTGTTTTTTTTCGTTGCAAACTGCTGAAGAGATTTCAAAGAACCACTTTTCCCTGATTTGACTTCAATAGGTATGATTAAGGGACCATGAGAAATAACATAATCAACTTCTGCATTAGATGTTTTTGCCTGCCGTACCCAATAATTTAAGGACGGAGAAAAAACATGAACAGACAAAAGCTGTTGGCCGATGAACTGTTCGGCAATGGCACCTTCATTGACAAATTCGTGATCTGGAAAGGACTGTAGAAAGGTCCAGTCATTTCCACAAATATAGTTCATCATTCCGATATCCATAAATAATAATTTGAAAACGGTTTCCTTGATATCTGCATTCAGTGGAAGGCCTGAACTATGGCTGTGATAAATCCTGTGGCAAATTTTCGCTTTTGAGAGAAGTTCAAGGACATCTTTAATGCTTTTTGACGGGTGCTCCCGGGAGATATTACTGTATTTTACTTTTTTCCCCACTATTCTTGGGATGGCTCTAAAAACTCTTTGCATCAGAGCGAGTTGATGCGTTTGGGCGTATTTAGAAAAATCATCCTGATAAGTTTCGGTGATTGAACGATGAATATCTGCCACATCTCGAATAGATCCGGTCTCGCACCAAATCTGCACTGCCTCCGGCATGCCACCGATAAGAACATAATCCCGCTGTCTTTTTTTTAGCTTTTCATGTGCTGTTACTGGCAAAGGGGAAGCCATGGAAAAATTTTCAATGTATCTGGTCAATGAAGGTTCAACCGCACTGATGAACTCGAAGAATGTCATGGGACCAAGGTGCATATATTCAATTCTCCCTACCGGCATTGAAAAAGAATGATCAGCAAGCGTAAATTCTAAAAGTGAACCTGCAGCAATGACTGGCAGTTCTTTTTTTTCTTCGAAAAAGTACCTCAGAAGTTGAAGCGCATGTGGCGTGGATTGAATTTCGTCAAGAAAAAGAATCGTATCTGGGTAAGAAATTGGTATTTCGCTCAGTGCTTCTATTTCTCTTAGGGCAGCATCCATATCAAGTGTTTTAAAAATATCATCAAGAAATAGATGACGCTCCAGGTTGATTTCAATAAGATTTTTTCTTCTTTTTCTGGCAAATTCTCTGACTAATGTGGATTTGCCTACTTGGCGAGCACCGCTAAGTACCAAAGGTTTTCGATTACATTTGTTCAACCAGGTCTCAAGATGAGTTTCTGCAAAGCGATTTAACATATCAAAACACCCCCTTATTTTTATCGATTGAATATCAAAATACCGGGGTCTTGTCAATCTTAACTATTTTTACATATGAAAAATATGGCATAACTAACATGACAAATCATTGTTTTCTACTCCGAAAGGGGGCTTTTTATAACTGCCACGGGCAGACCGCATTGAGGACCTGGGCCTGCCCACAACGAATAATGAAAGTAATGTTAGGTGTACCTACATTTTCTTATAACCCACATGTCCTGGCGGACACAACGAAGATAGAAAATGGCATTATGCCGCCCCCCCCCCGACGGGCAATGGGCCCGGCCCGGAACCGTAGACGGCTCAATTGGCCGGTTCCTATTGCCCGTCGGGGGAGGGGCTCTGCTGAGGTAGACTTGAAGACTACCTTTTCATATAAAACTCAACCTTAGCTCCTTTCCCGGCAAAGGCAAGTGAAGACGTCAAATCAAGCTAAAAGCCTTTTCAGGTTATAAATAATCCCGATGCGGGTAGAAAACAAAATTTGCATATATTAAGTAGAGACTAATAATTTTATAGCTGAACAATTTTATTGAGGATAAAAAAAGACAAGGTCGAATTTAAAGGAGATATTCATGAAGTCGGGGAGCCATTCTAAATTTTTAAGGCTGCTTAAAATTGCCGGCACAAAAAAGATACTTTTAATCATATCCGCTATTCTTGCCGTGATCAGCTCGGCTTTTTCCCTTGTCCCTTACATTATTATCTACATTGTGATGGTAAGGCTGTTGAACCCTGATTTCGGTCCGCAAGATTTCCTTTATATCCGGAACCTGGGCCTGGTGGCGGCAGGGATGGTTGTTTTGCGCTATGTAATCATGGCGGGGGCCTTCATGCTTTCCCATGTGGCGGCCTTTAAGATTCTTTATGGACTCAGGACTGTTCTGGCCGAGCATCTGGGAAAACTTCCCATGGGATATTTCAACACCAACCAGACCGGAAAAATAAAAAAAATCCTTTATGAGGATGTGGAGGAGATTGAGCAGTTCATTGCCCATCATATTCCCGATCTGGTTTCCGGTATTGTGCTGCCGGTGATGATCCTGGTTTATCTTTTTCTGGTAGACTGGCACATGGCATTGGTGGCCTTGCTGCCGTTGCCCCTGGCCTTTTTTCTGCAACAGAAAGCCTTTGACAGAGACGGACAGGAGGATCGACGCAAACAATACCACAACGCCCTTGAAAATATGAACGGCACCATTGTGGAATACATCAGGGGAATGCCGGTGGTCAAAATCTTCAATCAAACCGTGCAATCCTTTACCCGTTTAAAAGAAGCTGTCTATGCCTACCGCCATTTTATTGAACAGATCACACTAAGCATGGCACCGGCATGGGCCATGTTTATCGTAATTACCTCTTCCGGATTATTTTTTATCCTGCCCTTTGGACTCTGGTTTTATATAAAAGGGTTGATTCCTTTGCCGACCCTTTTTTTGTTTCTCATGCTGGGATCCGGTTACATGACCCCACTTTTTAAATTGGCCATGTTGGGCGGACAGCTCGGACATATTCTTGAAGGCATCACCCGAATGGACGGCATCTTAAATTCCCCGGCAATCAGAGAACCCGTCAACCCCCAATATCCCCGAAATTCCACCATTGAGTTTAAAAATGTTTCGTTTGCCTATGGCGATAAAAACGTTTTAAAAAACATCTCATTTGCCATGGGTGAAGGAAAGGTCACGGCATTGGTGGGTCCCAGTGGCGCAGGAAAAACCACCATTGCACAGCTTTTACTGCGCATGTGGGATATCAAGGACGGTGAAATTCTATTGGGAGGGGTGAATATAAAGGAGATCCCCCACGATGAATTGATGCGCCGCATTGGGTTTGTATTTCAAGACGGATTTATTTTCAGCGATACGGTGTATGAAAACATCCGCATGGGACTGGAGAATGTTTCCCGGGCGGAGATTGAAGCGGCTGTCCGGGCCTCCCAGTGCCATGATTTCATTGAAAAACTTCCCAGGGGCCTGGATACCCGCATTGGTGAAGGCGGAGAAGTCCACTTAAGCGGTGGGGAAAAACAGCGCATCTCCATGGCACGTATCATTTTAAAAAATGCTCCCATTGTTATCCTGGATGAGGCCACGGCCTATGCAGATGCGGAAAATGAAACCAAGATTCAAGCTGCATTTTCTAAAATCATGCGGGATAAGACAGTTATTGTCATTGCTCACCGGCTTTCCACCATCACCGATGCCGACGACATCCTTGTAATCAAAAACGGCATTCTCGCGGAACAAGGCCGGCATGAAGCGCTTCTTGGTAATGAAAATGTTTACCATGCCATGTGGCAGGCACACACCGCAGCCAGGGAGTGGACATTGAGTTTGCAAGGAGGAGAGTCATGCTGAAATCCATACGTGTTATTGCGGGAGATATGAAAAATATCTACTTCACCACCTTTCTGAATGCCGTTCATCTGATTTTAAAAGGCGCTCCCTTTGGTATTTTGTTTCTGGTGGTGTTGGAACTGCTGAAACCCAGGTCGGAACTTGATATTTCCAAATTGGTCCTCCTGTTCGCGGGAATGGCTATCCCCATGCTGATTAATCTGTTTCTGGCCATAAAGGTCCATGTCCGCGCTTATATCTCCTCATACAATCTCAGCACGGAAACCCGTCTATCCCTTGGGGATCATTTGCGGAAATTATCCCTTGGCTTTTTCAAGAGAAGAGACCCCGGAGACATTTCAGCACTTTTACTCCAGGATATGGCAAAGGTGGAGTTGGTGTTCAGTCACTTCTTCATTGATGCCATTGCCTGCATTATCCTGCCTTTGATGATGGCAGGCTTTTTCTTCATGGTGGATCAGCGCATGGCATTGCTCATGATTCTATCCGTGATCCTGGCCCTTCCAGCCCTGTGGGGCGCCCAGAAAATTGTTGTTTATTTTGGGAAAAAACACGTGGCCTCCCGCAACCTCACCTCTTCCAGACTTCTTGAGTACCTGGGGGGGATCAAGGTGCTTATGGCCTTTAATCTCACCGGAAAAAATTTTAAACGCCTGGACCGGATCATGCGTAAATTGTGCAATGACAGCATAAAGCTTGAGGCCGCCACGGGTGTGCCGGTTCTTGTTTACATGACCATTCTGGATCTTGGGTTTATCAGCCTGCTGGTCTTTGGTGTGCACCTTTTGCTGCAGGGAGAGATCTCCATTCCAGTCCTTTTAATGTTTCTGGTGATCGGATATAAATTTTTTGAACCTCTGATCAGCTTTGGCGCCTTTATTTCGGAGATGCGCTATATGAACATTGCCGCCGGTCGAATTACCGATGTCATGGACACCCCACCCTTGAAAGAACCGGATACGCCTCAACATCCGAAAACCTTTGACATTGAGTTTCACAATATAAGCTTTGGTTACACCCACACCAGGGTTTTGAAAAATGTCACTGCTCAATTTCCTGAAAATAGTATCACGGCCCTGGTGGGACCTTCGGGAAGTGGAAAAACCACTATCACCAGTTTAATCCCCCGGTTCTGGGACGTGGATGAAGGGAGCATCACCATCGGCGGCATTGACATCCGTCAAATTCCAACGGAAGCGTTGAACGCCCTGATCAGCGTTGTTTTCCAGGATGTCTACCTTTTCCAGGACAGCATTTTCAACAATATCCGGGTTGGCAAAAAAAATGCGAGCAAAGAAGAGGTGATCCGTGCTGCCAAAACCGCCCAATGCCATGAATTCATCCGGCAGATGGAAAACGGATATGACACCATTGTCGGAGAAGGCGGCTCCACCCTGTCTGGCGGAGAAAAACAGCGCATTTCCATTGCCCGGGCCCTGCTAAAGGATGCACCCATCGTTCTTCTGGACGAAGCCACAGCCTCTTTGGACCCTGAAAATGAGCTGTTAATCCAAAAGGCCATTGGGGAGATGGTTAAATCCAAAACACTCATCGTCATTGCCCATCGCCTGAAAACCATTGCCCGGGCCGATCAGATCCTGGTCATTGACCAGGGGACGGTGGCTGAAAAGGGAACCCATGAAGCCCTTTTAGCCAACGATCAATTATATGCTCGGTTATGGAATGAACAACAAAAGGCCGGCGGGTGGAAATTCAAGACGCCGTTACAATAAAAATATACATGGGTTAGTTATTTCTTAATTTTTAAGTCAAACACACTTATTGTTGCATAGGCTTAATGGAAGACAGTATACATATTGAATTGTGGAACCCAAGCCAACAGCGTGAGGTCGTCAGGGAAACACCCTGCGCCCATGAACTGGACACGTCCTTTGAATCCGTCTGGCCCATGGCAGACGGTTATCTGAAAAAAATCCACCTGAAACCCGGGCTTGACATTTACGTTATGGACTGGAATCCCGGGATCGGATTCACCATGAATGCCTCGGTCTGGCCTACCGGGTTCGGGTTCAAGTTCTTTATTTCAGGAAAAATGAAATATCAGAATTGTGCCATTAATGAAGAAATGGTCATGACCGAAGGACTTAACCGGTTTTCGTTTTTCCCTGTTTCCAGAGGATCCGGCCAATGCATGTCAAGGGACAGGGTTAAAGTTGTGATCATCTCCATGGTTCCATCCTTTTTTCTTTCCCTGTTTCGGGACACCCCCTCCGGGTTTCTTCCAAAGCTACCCGTTCTGGCGCTGAACAAGGCGTTTTACCACATCTGCCCCAATACCCCGGCCATGGAAACCGCAGCCCTGGATATCTTTAACTGTGCCTTTCACGGAAATCTGAAAAAAGTCTTTCTGGAGGGCAAGGCCTTGGAGCTTGCCTCCTGCCAACTCCACGGGCTTATCCCGTCCCGGCAGCCAGCCCGGCTTTCCGGTGCAGAGCGAGACAAAGTCAGGGAAGCCAGACAAATCCTTGTCCGGCATATTGATGCCCCCCCCACGTTTCTGGCCCTTGCCGGGATGGTTGGGATGCCCCACAACCGTCTTTCCATGGGCTTCCAGGCCATGTACGGCACCACCCCCTTTGCCCTGCTCAGGGATCTGAGGCTGGAAAAATCCCGGACTCTTCTCAAATCGCAAACTGGCAATGTAACCCAGGTGGCCATGGATGTGGGCTATGCATCCCTAAGCCACTTTGCCAAAGCCTTTAAGAAAAAGTACGGCATCGCACCAAAGCAATACCAGCTTAACAAAAGTTCCTGAATTTTCCTTCCCAGGGATCTTTTTTCCCTGTCCGGTACGAAATCATCCAAAAAAAGTCTGGATTCGTTAGAAATAATTACCGGTATTTTGTACATCTGTCCCGGATAATTCACCGGTATGTGCCAAACCTTAGGATAACGATGGGAACAACCATACAAAAAAACACAACCCATTAAGCACCTGCTTGCTGTTCACCCAAACCGGCATGATGGACTGCCTTGTCCTTATCGGTTTCTTTGACATCGCAACCCAGTTTTCAGCTATTTTTGCCGCACCACAGGAATCAGGAAAAAAATCCAAGAAAAAATTATTCAACGACAAAAAAAATAAAGGAAATTTAGACGATGAAAAAATTGGCCCGCGCACAGTTTCACCTTTTGATCACCGCAATGCTACTGCTCGTATTTTCAGTGGCCCAACCCGGCATTGCCCAAACCCGGACCGAAGAACCTGAAATCATGGACGATGTGGTGGTTACAGCGGAAAAACGCAAACAAACCTTAAAAGAAGTCCCAGTCTCCGTCACTGTTATCAATGAGCTTGACATCCAGGACCAAAATGTCAGGGAGGTCAGGGACATCTTCAACCTGGTTCCCAACCTGTCTGTAAGCGCCCAGAACCAGAATGTGACTTATGTGGGCTGCCGGGGTGTCAGCCCCAACATGTTGAACCGCCGAAACCCCTTTGTCATGTACGTGGACGGGGTTCCCTTTAACAAAATCAACGGATACAATGCCGATTTCACCAATGTAGAATCCGTTGAAGTCCTCAGGGGTCCCCAGGGGACCCTTTACGGCAAAAATGCCATGGGCGGTGTCATGAACATAACCACAAAAGCACCGTCCAATGATTTGGAAGGCCGGGTGTCCCTGGATCTTTCAGAATACGAGACTTATTTTTTTAACGCCAATGTCAGCGGCCCCATTAAAAAAGACACTCTGTTTTTCGGCCTTTGGGCCTCTGAATACCAGACCCGGGGGTATATGGAAAACGAACATCCGGATCAGGACTATTATGATGACAGGGATATCCTCAACGTCAGGGGACGGTTGCGTTGGACGGCTTCCGATCAGTTGGAGGTCAACCTGTTTTCAGGCAAAGAGGTCCGGCAGGTGGGGGATGGCCCTATGATCGGGGATTCTCAGATCCGGTTTCATGAATACAAAAATCCGGATGATCATGTGAATGCCGACAGTTTTGACAATGCCCTTCATGCCCGTTTCCACGCCAAAGAATTTGATATCGTATCCACCACCACATATAAGAAAACAACCGAAGATTATGATGTGGATTATTCCTACGGCAGCAGCTCGGTGACCCACGGCATTCTGGATTATGACAACATAATCTTTTCCCAGGAACTTCGCCTTCAGTCCCCGGAGGACCGGGACGGTATCGTCTGGATTGCCGGCACTTACTTTGAATATGACCAGGACAAGGACAATGAGATGTCCATGCAATACCTTCCTTCGGCCATGATGAGCTTTAACCGGAAAACCGACTGGCCCTGCACCACAACCGGTAAAACTGCGGCCGTGTTTGCCCAGACTTCGATCCCGTTCTTTAACGACTTTAAATTTACCATCGGCGTCCGGTATGAAACCGTAAACAAACAAATGGATTACCACAGGACCACCACCAACTTGGACACCAACACCGTTATCAGCACCGCCGCCTACACCATTGAGGACGACTGGAACAGTTTCACACCAAAAGCCGGCCTGGATTACCGGATCTCAGAGAACCTCATGACCTATGTCAGCGTCTCCCAAGGATATCTTTCCGGGGGATTCAACAATACCATTGATGATCCTGAGGGCACCACCTATGATCCCCAGACCTCGACCAGTTATGAATGGGGGGCCAAAACCTCCTGGCTCAACAACCGCCTGTCCTGCAACATCTCTTTGTTTTATATGGACATAAAGGACATGCAGGTCACCGAATACCCCTCAGCCTATGTCATGGTGGCATCCAACGCGGGCAGGGCCCACAGTTACGGGGGAGAACTGGAAGTTAAATTCAGGCCGGTCCAGGGCCTTGTCCTTTTGACGGGTCTTGGCCTGATCCAGGGCGAGTACGATGAATATATGGGATACGGCGGGGTGGACTATGCCGGAAACAAACTGAAAAACACCCCTGAATATTCCATTAATGCCGGCATTCAGTACCGCCATTCCTCCGGCGTTTACACAGGCCTGGATGTTCAAGGATATGGAAAAACCTATTTTAACGAATCCAACCAAGACACGTCAGTGCGAGACCCTTATGCTGTTGTGAATTTAAAGCTGGGCACGGAGCTTTCCAACTGGGATTTTTATATTTACGCCAAAAACCTGTTTGACGAGGAATATTATTCCAGCATTTTTACCAGCAGCATCAGAAATTCATATATGGTAGGCAGCCCCAGGACCATTGGCACCAACATTGTTTTCCGGTTTTAACGAAAAACAAAAAGGGGCATCATTTTTATTTTACACTTTTACGAGGTGCATACCCATTTTTCGGTGGTCATCCTTACAGATGCGGGGATAACGGATGTGAAGGACCGGCATCTTTCATTTACCACTTTACACTTTTCATGGCAGACTTCCCGTTTTGCGGGAACCTCTCTCAAGATACTGTAAAGTACTTTTGGGGCCGGATGAAGGATGCCTGATTTGCCATGTATTGGTAACTACTTGTTATTGTCACTAAATACGTGCATTATGTGACAAAAAAAATGTCCTCTATATTATCAAGTGATTTTACATGAAAGTCTCACCAATATGCTGGAATTAAAGGACTTTCGTTTTTCGTTGTGGCAGGTTTTTCTGCCATGTATGTTATAGCAAATTCCATAGTGGGTAGTCAGATTGGATTCTATAGTGGCATGACTGGCGGCGCTTGCACTATTTATCACAGTGACCGAGACATAAAACGATGAACGCTCTGGATTTTTATAACAGATTTTTTGGAACCTGGGCGGGCTATGTAATTCAATTGTCATTTGTAATTTCAGCATTTATTATTGTTTATATCTCATTGATTATCTACAGATATCGAAAAAGAAGAAAACCATATTGGAACGTAGAACTCTCCGTTATTCCTTTTACGATAATGATCGTCTTAATCACTCTTATAGGCATCCAAATCGAGAGAAGGTATGAACAACAACTCGTATTACCACAGCAGAAAGAATCCGTTCACAAGGGAGATACGAGGGCAGCGGAATATCCGGAACTCATGGCAGCGGCAAGAAAGATGGGAGAACTGGCCGGGTTTGAAGAAATCCTTTCTGAAAGCATCCCCGAGACTGTATCCCTTGCGGCTGACAGTGTGAGGAATAACCGTCCCGATCTAAAAGAACAGGATTATCAACACTACAAAGAAATTTTACGGGAGCAAATGCAAAAAGGTATTCCCGGTATCCTGCAAAAGATAGCTTCTTTGTATGCCGAGCATTATACCCTGGCGGAATTCAGGGAACTTAACGGCTTTTACGATAGTGCTGTCGGGAAAAAATCAAAACTGGTGGAAGCAAATCTTTCTCCCCGAATTCTTCAAATCACCCCAAAATGGTCCCAGGAGGCAACGAAAGCCGCCAGGGTTTATATAGAGAAATTTACCCCTTTGATTACCCGAAAGAAAAATGTTTTTTCCGGTAATCACAGCACTGCTGAAACAAGTTCAAACAATGCTGGTGTCCCGCAAAAAACAATTGGTAACCCGGAATATCTAATGGCAGCACAAAAACATCTCAAAGTTATCGGCTTTGATGAGGTGCTTACTGTCACGATAGATGCGACTGTTAAACTGGGAACCGATAATGCCAGGAAGACGCACCCCAACTTGAAAGAAGAGGTATATCAACATTACGGAGATATTTTACGAAAAGAAATGCAGAAAGGCATACCAGGTATCATGCAGAAAGTTGCCTTGCTGTATGCCGGCCAGTACACTTTGGCGGAATTTCAGGAAATTAGCCGATTTAGCATGAGCCCCATCGGGAAGAAATCAAAACAGGTGGATAACGATCTGTCACCGGTGTTTATAAAAATCATCCAGAGTTGGCCACTTAAAGCAGCACAAACCGCTGCTGAAAGTATTAATTAAAAATTTAAAAAGAGGTAAGATTAAACTCCCCATTCGCTCATTTGATATAAAGTTTCTTTAATTTTCAAGTTGCGTATAAACCTACATGGCAGTAACCACCTGCCACAACGAAAAACGAAAGTCCTTTAATTCCAGCATATTGGTGAGACTTTCATATAAAATAGAAGAGTCTAATCCGGGCTTGGTTCTAACTTCGCCCACCAACCTCTAAGCAACTAATTTTTTACAATTTCTTGGTCGTGCTGGATAATCCATTTTATCCAGTAGAAATTCAAATAAGTCATTCGGTTCAGCCTCAAAGAATCTACCGGCAGCCGTTGTTCCGTCCCGTCTTTTTACGTAATAATTGTGTATGACTGTGAGCGCTTGCAAATGTCGGTTGCTCAGTTGATGAATTCCTTGGTGGCGCAGAGCCAGTTGTGCGTTCCTCCCTTCAACGCAGGAACTTGATCTTTGGAAAATTTGGGCGCAATCCTTAGCGGCTTTGACCAGTTTTTCAATTTCACAATCGCAGATTGCTTTACCCAGGTTTTCATAATCTTCAATAATCGAAAGCAATTCCCTGGCTTTTTGAAGGATATTCGCTTTACGATCGGCATCCCTTTCCTTACCTGCAGCCAGTTTCAAGTAATGACCCGGAATCAGATAGTTGTACATTAAGTACTTGTCACGGACAGACAATTGCATATTATCAAGGTAAATATCGACCATTTTAAAATAGAAAGCAATCGTTGCCACCATGTCGCTTACAACGCGTTGCGCTTTATTCACACGATCCTTACACCGATCAGAAAGCGCCATCGTTGCATTGTGGATTTTTTCAAAACAGTCTGCCAATAGTTTAGAAACAGTTTCAGCATCCTGCCTTTGGCCAGTTTTCAAGTCATATGGATGATAGATTTTTCCTATCTTAGCCTTTTCGTTTACAACTGTTTCGTGGTTTAAGCGGGCCTGCTCTAAATCTTCTTTGGCCTGTTGCTCCATTTGTCTTGCGTTCTCGATTTTTTCCTCAAAGTGGGGCCTGCGACCCCGAGGGCGTTTTTCAGCGCAATCGAATTTTTCGGGCTTGGTCACAACATGGGCCACCTGCCACAATTGGCGGGCCGATGGGGTCAGGCTTGTGTTGTTGTGCTTTTGACAAGGGGCTATATTTAAAGGGAAATTTAAGCAAAAGCGTCAACAACGCAAGCCTGCCCCCCACCAAGGGTGGCCCATGTTGTGACCAAGCCCTTTGCAGGCACAGCGATGCCGCTTAATCCGCTCTTGCCATCAAATGGAAGCCGTGCTTATATTGAGATGTTGGGTAGCTTCCGTATTCTATATGGACGTCTACTGTTTGTAGGCTCGAAGGTGCAACTTCGAGCCTTCTCTTATTTTTAAGCCGACTCTGAACGTAAATCCTTTTAAGAAACAAAAACAAATCTGAAGGAAGAATGGAAGAAAATATATTTTTTTAAAAAGGGGTGAAGAAGAGATAAAGTAAAAGGGATGGAGGCTTTTTTACCGGCTAAAGAGGTAGACTGTGTCATCGCCATGGCTGGGGACGGTCAAGACCGGCGGCAACACCTGAAAAGCAAGAAGTAGTATTATCGGATATCGTGGGAAAATTGGGGGCAGAGTAAAATTATTCTGACCCAAATTAGGGCAAGGAAATTTTAAAACCGGAGCAACCTCGCGGTTGTGAGGCCCACGCCTATAATTTGGTAAATTTCGAAATACATTCTTGACTTGTGACAATTTGCATGCCATTTGTGTGTCATCGCTATGCCACACCCGTGCCATGCCTGATAATTTTAGAACAATTTTAAGAGGCGCCCGCCATGCCAAGGTCAAAACAATCTGAAGATCTGGAAAATATTTTTTCCATTATTAACGATCATCCTGAAGGGACTGGTATTTCTTTTTTGGAAGAAATGCTCGAGAAAGCGCAGAGTACACGACTCAGTCGCAGAACGCTTCAAAGACGCCTGGAGCAGTTGATTTCAGATGGGCGCATCATTTCCGAAGGTAAAAGTGCGGCCCGGGTTTACCGGGCAGCCGCGGTGCAGGCGGCACTGCCATCGGACAAGGAGCCGTATGTCCCCATGTCTCCCGAAGGGGCCCGTATCCAGAAAGAGATTCAAAAGCCGCTAATGCACCGCCGCCCCGTTGGATATGAGCGGGAATTTCTATTGTCCTATATTCCCGGTAAAACATGGTATCTGCCGGAAGAAATTCGGGAACAACTGCATGACATCGGCCGGCCCATAGTCTGCGCCGGACCTGCCGGGACCTATGCACGGGATATACTGGGACGGCTTCTTGTGGATTTGTCCTGGGCCTCCTCAAAGCTTGAGGGGAATACATACAGCCGGCTCGATACCCAGCACCTCATTGAATTCGGCCGGGCCGCAGAAGGAAAAGATGCACAGGAAACCCAGATGATACTGAACCACAAGGCCGCCATTGAAATGCTGGTCGCGGATGCGGATCAGGTCGATTTTGATCTGTTTACCTTCCAGAATCTTCATGCGGTGCTGTCCCAGAATTTAATGCGTGACGAGGAAGCTTGCGGCCGCCTGCGGCGACGGCCGGTGGACATATCCGGTACAGTGTTTTATCCTCTGGCCATGCCCCAGCAGCTCGAAGACTTTTTCCGCCTGCTTCTGGACAAAGCCAAAGCTATTCCGGATCCCTTTGAACAGGCCTTTTTTTTACTGGTCCAGCTTCCTTACCTGCAACCCTTTGAAGATGTGAACAAGCGTGTGGCGCGTATTGGGGCCAATATCCCCCTGATAAAACAGAACTTATGCCCGCTTTCTTTTGTTGATGTTCCAGAACGTTCATACGTTGAAGGGATTCTTGGTATATATGAACTCAACAAAATTGAATTGTTAAAGGACGTATTTGTATGGGCCTTTGAGCGATCTTGCCAGCGATATCTGGCCATCACGAAAACTATGGCTGCGCCTGATCCGTTGAAAATCCGGTACCGGCAGGAAATTATCCAGGCTGTTCGGGAAGTTGTGAACGGGCGGATATCCTTGTCCCCAAAAGTGGTCACGGATCTGTCCCAAAGACTTGTGCCTGAAACAGATCGGATCGCCTTTGCAAAAATTTTGGACCAGGCGTTTCTAAATTTGCATGAAGGCAGTGTGGCGCGTTACCGTCTGCGGCGTTCCGATTATTTAGATTGGCTCCTGATCCGGGATAGCCGGTAGCGCAAACACATATAATAACGCCATGTCCAAGCCTGATTTGCCCTTCCTTTTTGGCGTATACTAAATAATCCTAAGGAAATTTTTAATGTCCTCCAATATTAGATAAAGACAAGGCACAAGCCCCAGGGTGATCAGTGTGGCAAAAAAGATACCAAACCCCAGGGAGATGGCCATGGGGATAAGAAATCTGGCCTGCCACGAAGTTTCCATGATGATCGGGGCAAGCCCGCCGCAGGTGGTTAGAGTAGTCAAAATAATGGGCCTGAACCGCTGTATGCCGGCGGCCGTGACTGCGTCCGCTACAGGCATGCCGCCGCGCACCAGCCGGTTGGCAAAATCAATGAGCACCAAGGCGTCATTGACCACCACGCCTGCCATGGCCACAATGCCGAACAGGCTTAAAAGGGACATGGCATATCCCATGATAATATGGCCGGCCACGGCCCCGATGATGCCGAATGGAATGCAGACCATAATGATCAGGGGCTGAAAATAATTTTTAAAGGGAATGGCCAGCAGGGCAAACACGCAGAATAACGCCAGCCCTAAGCCTTTGAACAGCGCGGTCATACTTTCCTTGATATGCGCCTGTTTACCCTTGAAATCGTAGGACAGGCCCGGATACCGGCTTTCCCCACCCGGTAAACAGAAATAGTAACGGCCCGTTTGCCGTTAAATGAAGCCCAGGTGTCCGAATCCTCAAACCCTTCTGTAACGGTGGCGATGTCCGACAACACCAGCCAAGACCCGTCCTCCCGGGCCAGAATGGGCAGGTTTGCATATTGGCCGGCATAGTCTTTGCGGGATTTGATGCGCAGCAGAATGTCTCCGCCCCCGGACTTGATGGCCCCGCCGCCCAGCTCCACCGAAGCTTTGGAGACGGCATCCGCCACATCGGACAGGGTCATGCCGTAACGCCGCAGGGTGTTGATTGAGATCTCCACCAGGATCTCCCGCTCCCTGACACCTTCCAGCTCTACCTGGGTGATGCCGGGATCTGACAAAAGGCGGTCCCGGATATCGTCGGCAAGGTCGCGCATGGTGGTTTCTGGGGCATCGCCGTAGAGGGCCAGCCTTACCACTTCCCGCTGCCCGGATGTAATGGTGACCACCGGATCTTCGGCCTCATCCGGAAAGGTGTCGATGCGGTCCACCTCACTTTTGACCTCCTGCCATAACCGGGTGACATCAGCCCCGTCCAGGGCTTCTATGGTGATTAATGCATTGCCTTCGGATGCCTGGGAAGTCATTTCATCAATGCCTTCAAGGTCCTGCACCGCCTCTTCCACGGCCAGGATAATGCCGGATTCCACCTCTTCGGGACTGGCCCCGGGATAAGCCACTGAAATACTCACTGATTCCAGGGTCCAGTCGGGATACACCTCCTGCTTGATGTTCCCTCCCATGAAAAGGCCGCCCACAAGTAAAAACACCATGAGCAGGTTGGCTGCCACGGAATTACCGGCCATCCAGGCGATGGGGCCTTTGGGAGGGTTCCCTGCTGGATTGGGCAAGTTGGGATTTTGGTCAGACATTACCGGCCCTCCCCTGAAGCCGGAATCAAGGCCATGCCCTGCACCGGTGTAAAAAGATCAGAACTGATCACAAGGTCTCCTGCACAAAGGCCGGACCGGATGAACACCCGGTCATCTTCAATCCACACGGGGGCCACCTTGCGGATCTCCAGGTGCCCGTCATTATATATCCATAAACTGGAGTCCTCCCGGACCAGGGTCCGGGGCAAAGGAAACACATTGTCAAAAACCTCACCTTCAATGACCGCTTCCACATGATCATCCAGCAGCATGGCGGCACGGCCTTTGGCGGTCCCAAGCCCCAGAGGATCATCCACCCGGATGATGACGCCGGCCATGCGGCTTTCCTCTGTGACTGCGCCTGTGGT
This sequence comes from uncultured Desulfobacterium sp., assembly GCA_963668575.2. Lineage (GTDB taxonomy): Bacteria > Desulfobacterota > Desulfobacteria > Desulfobacterales > Desulfobacteraceae > Desulfocicer. The sequence goes on from OY764894.2 coordinate 6,281,145, forward strand.
TCGCACCACACGGCCCTGCCATTCCCGGCCAGCATAAAAGGAGCGGATACGCACAGGGCTGCCGTTGGTTTCATGGACCCGGATCCGGTCCAGACGGTCCAGGGGCATCTGGATCTCTACCTGATAGTGGGTTACGTCCACCAGGGTGGCAAGGGCACCCTGGGCCGCGGCCATAGCCCCGGCATCCACCTCTTTGGACAGCACCAAGGAATGGAAGGGGGCAATGATCCGGGTACGTGCAAGATCCAGCAGTGCGGCGTCAAGATCTGTTTGGGCGCTTGCCACGGCAGCCCCGGCCTGTTCAAGCTGGGGTTTCCTCAACACCAGGCTGGTTTCCTTCACCCCGTCAGGCGACATTGCGGCCATGAGCTTGAGCTCTTCTAAGGCAATCTGCTGTTGTCCTTTTTCGATTTCAAAATCCGCCCGGGCCTGGGCCAGTGCGCTTTGGGCCTTGTCCACGGCCAGCTTATAGTCTGCCGGATCAATTTGGACCATTGTCTGTCCCTTGGCGATTTTTCCCCCCTGGACAAATTCAGGTGCCACCTCAATGACCGTACCGGCCACCTGGGATTTAATCACCACTTCCCGGTCCGGCTGCACCGTACCCATGGCCCGAATCAGGGCTGTGACCCGGCCTGGAGTCACTTTCATGACATCCACCACCGGGGCTGTTTTTACTGCAGGTGTGCGTTTGAATTTCATTGTGTTGGATTTGTAATGCCAAAATCCGGCAACACCTGCTGCAATCACGCACACAGGCAGAATCATTTTTAAAAGGGTGCCCCATAAAGGGGTCTGTCTTGCTGGTGTCTCTGGTTTCATTTTTGGGGTCTCTAAAGCCCGCGCGTCAGCGCGCTAAGTTCTTTTATTCCCGCGCAAAGGCACAAAGCGTCACAAAGTAGAATAAAAATCTTTATGTCTTTGTGAGAGTTTTTTTGAAAAACGTCCCCTGCCAACCTGTTACTTTGTAAAGTGCAATCCGTTCCTTGACATAGGTTGCTTTCTCACTGACCAGCTGGCGCTCAAGGCTTTCCATGGAGGCCCAGGCTGACAGATAGTTCAGGTAACTGCTCTGGCCGTTCAGGTACTGAACCCGGGCGTCTTTCAGGGTCACCTTGACGGCTGCCAGCTGCTGTTCGAGCAATTCGATATAGGCGCTTTGGCGGTCAATGGCCACCAGGGCATCCTCCAGCATCGGCAACGGTTTTGGCATAGGTATTCAGTGTTTCGCGAACCACGGCCCGGGTGCGCTCAATTTCGGCTTTTCGCTCCCCTGCGTCCAGCAAGGGGCCTGTCAGGGCTGCACCCAGGCTAACCACCCAGTTTTGAAACAGCAAATCCAGAGAACCGCTGGAAAACGCAGCGGCCCCAGACAGGGTCAGGTCGGGAAACAGGTCAGTCTTGGCAGCTTCCACGTCCAGGGCCGCCGCTTCAAGACGCATCCGGGCAGCCCGGATATCAGCCCGGTTTTCAAGCAGGTCAGCCGGGATGCCGGGCTGTGGCGCAAGAAAGATTTGGGGAAGATCTGTAGCCGCAACCGCCACAGAAGTCCCTGGGGTTTGGCCCAGATACAGGCCCATGGCGTTTACCAGTTGTTTTTCCTCTTTTTCCAGCAAGGGCATGGCAGAAAGTACCTGGGCCAGGGCTTCGCGCTGCTGGGACACATCCAGGGCCGTGGCCTTGCCGTTGATAAAGCGCAATTCCTGCAACTTCAGGTTCATCCGGTTGGCGGCTATCTGCCGTGCAAGCACTGCCTTGCGGGTCCGCACGGACATAATATCCACCCAGGTACCGGCAATATCCGTGGACAGGGTCAAAGCCCCGTCTTCCAGGTCCTGGCGTGCAGCCAGGTATTCAAGTTCTGCCGCATTGACTTCGGCACGGGTTTTTCCCCACAGATCCAGGGTATATTCAGCATCCAGGGAAGCCGAATAGGTGTGACCATGGTCCGAAGAAGCAGACTGGCCTTTGGTTTTAGATTGGGAATAGGTTTGTTTGCCCCCAAGGGAATAATCAAGAGAGGGGCCAAGGCCTGATTTTTCGCTTTTTACATCTGCCAAAGCCTGGTCAGCCTTAGCTTTAAGTACTTTCAGATCAAAGTTGTCCAAAAGTCCTGTACTGATCAGTTCGCTTAGTTCATCAACACCGAACTTTTGCCACCATCCATCGGCCATATTTTCATTACCGGTACGTGGCGTGTCGTCAAGACCAGCCTTATGAACATAAGAATCCGGAATCTCAACAGGCATCACAGCCGCCGGGTCAGGGGAGATCAGTTTGCAGCCGCAAATAAAGAAAAACAACATTAATACAATCGAAATCAAAGCATAGCGCATCATTATTCCACAATCCAAGAGCGTTTACATTAAACTATAGACAAGATACAAGAGAGCGACTTCAACTTCTTGTCTATGGTTTCTGTCATAACCTTCTTAAGTTTATGACATTGGGCAAAATCCGCCTGTTGACAGACCGGATCAGCCCATCCGGGATATAATACATTTTCATGGGAGTTGCTGGTCACTGGTTCCTTTTTAATAGTCCGATCGTCTTTTTATTTTGCCTGGTCCTGAACCAGCCGGCGTGCAACATGTTCCAGGCGACCATCCTGTGATAACCTCAACCTTGTGTCCTACTGTAAATATTATGATGTTTCAGGGGTGAAAAACCCCTAAAAGAAAATTTAAAAAAATGCGGGCTTAAGAAAGCTGTAGAATTCCGAGAGAATTCCGAGGACACTTTACTTAATAACTCGCAATTAAGTAAGATGTCCCCGGATTCACCGGTTCGGCAAGCTTGAATTCCGGTTTGAGAAGCTCCGTCTTTTTCAGCGACGGGTCAAAGAGTTCGAAGCGCTCAACAGCGATACGGCCATTGGTTGAATTGAGGATATCATCCATGGGCAGGGCATGCCCCCAACCCAGGCAAACCATGGCGTTATGCCCCCCATGGCCATGGGATTCAAAAGCGTTGATCCAGAGGGAATGGGCGTGGGCCAAAGAAGCTGAGAATATCAGTACCAAAAGAATAATAATTATTTTTTTCATTACTTATTCCTTATTGTAAAAAGGTAAAAAAAGAATGGATTTAAAACCGATAGGTCAACTGAATGCCGATCTCTCTTGGTTGAGAGTATATAACTTCATTTGAATTAGTCATATTGATAGTGTGGTACTCTTCATCAAAAACATTTTTACCGTATAAATAGATATCATAACTCTCTTGTTCATACCCTATTTTCATATTTACTACTCTATAAGGATCTCTGCTATATTTATTCGCGACATCCCAATATGTTTTTCCATACCCGTTTAAATCAACTCTTGCAAAATATCCTTGTTCGTCCCTATATTGAATACCGACATTATAATCATATTCCGGTGCCCATGTATTTTTATTACCGCTATAATCACCATTTGCATCTTTATACTCATCAAAGGTAACATCCGTATAACCAAAAGCACCAAATAGTTCTATGGTATCTGTTAATTTTGCATTTAGTCCTATTTCAAAACCCTTTGAAGTCGCTTTTGCTGCATTATCTATATAAGATTTTCCCGACCCCTCAATTGGGTAAATTTTTACTTGCATATCATCGATAGCCATATAAAAAATAGAACTATTTACTACAAGTCTATTATCAAAAAATGAATTTTTTGCTCCTATTTCATAGTTCCAGAGAGTCTCTTTTTCATACTGCTGTGAGTAACCAGTAGGAGCATTGGCATGAAAACCACCTGGGCGATATCCTTTTGAGATTGTTGTATAATACATGCTATCTTTATCGTGTTGGTATTTTAAAGAGATTTTTGGCGAAATTTCATCATTGGAATAATCTAATTTCGTTGTGGATTTTTCATATTCTTTATTGTCCTTATCGTATCTGGCGCCTGAAATAAAAGAGAATTTATCATTGATTGCATAATCGGTATGGATAAAAATGCCTATAGAATTACCGTTTATTGTTGATTGAACAGGGGAGCTAGTTTCCCAATGTGATACATCATCAACTTCATCTTTATCTGCATAAACCCCTGCTACCCATTGAAAGATATCACTTTCATTACTTAGTTTAAACTCTTGGGAATACTTATCATGTTCCCTGTCAAAAATATAATTTGGATACGTTGTATAATCTTGTAATCCATCTGATGTTACATTTCGATAGGTTGTAATAGACTCTAAAAGATAATCATTTATATCATAGGATACTTTTAAAGCATGTGTTGTTATACTTGATTTATCATACCCTTGCTCATCTGTACTTATACCCTGATCTCTTGGTACATAAGGTATAACATAATTGATATTTCCATCATCGTATTCTAGTCTAGATGAGATCAAAGAGATCTCAAGTTCATCTGTAGGTGTATATCTTAAGTGAAGTCTCCCATAATTATGTTCTCTATCATCGGTATATCCTCCATTAAGAGTATTTTTTATAAATCCGTCTTTTTCATAGTGTTTTGCCGATATTCCTACATAAAATTTATCTTCGACAATAGGACCGCTTGCACTAAAAGTATATTGCCTTTTATTATCCTCACCAAGTTCAACGCCTATTTTTCCTCTTGTTTCATTATTGGGTTGTTTAGTGATAATATTGATAACCCCCGCTTCTGCTTCTTTCCCGTAAAGTGTACCTTGTGGTCCTTTTAAGACTTCGATTCTCTCTATATCCATTAAAGTTTCATTAAATCCTTGTGATGTTGATACAGGTATACCATCAATTATGACACTACTTGGCTGTGAAGTTGAAGAACCAAAAGGTAAAGAATTGGAAATACCTCGTATTGTAGGTGTAAAAACTCCTGCACTTTTATCTATTAAAGCAAAATTTGAAGTGTATGAAGCAATATCTTGAACCGATTCTATTTTGCTGTCTTCTATGGCAATCTCATCAAATACCGTCATTGAGATCGGTACTTCCTGTACATTTTCCTCCTGCTTTTGTGCAGTTACCGTCAGTTCTCCCAGGTTCATATCCATGCGGGCTTGCTGGTGTTCAGACGCTTCCGTTTTGTTTTTCTGCTGTTCTGAGGCAGGTTGGTTTGCCGGGGCTTGGGGCACTGTCAGCAAAAGGAATCCCCCGCCGTTTTGTTGTTTGGCTGTTATGCCTGTAGCGCCAAGGATTGTCTGCAGGGCGGCTTCAGCCGTATAACGGCCGTTGACGCCGGCACTTTGGGCCGTCTGTGGCAACTCACAGGCATAAGCCAGATTTGTGCCGGTAATGCGGACAAATTGATTGAGAACCGACTCCAGGGGGCCTGCCGGGATGGAAAAGTCATAAACTTTTGCCGCAGGTGGACCGGCCAGAAGCTGAGAGGCAGATAAAACAACAGCCAGGAAAATCAGGGGAACAGCGCGCATGATCGAACGGGGTTTTGATTTGAATAAAAACATTTTCACTCTCCTTGCAGGTTATTATTTTTGCTTTCAACATGCAGGCCGAACGAAAACAAAAATTCCTTCATTTTTTTTAAAAAAATTTAAAATTATCCAGTGTTGAGGGCCGTGCCGCCCATGAAAAGGGCACTTGGCCACATGGATGCATGGGGTGGGAGAGAACGGGGAAGGGTGAGAACGGAGAGATGGTTTACGGGAAACGGTTTTCTCTTTGTTCCTTCTATGGGCTGCTATCCTTGGCAGCAGAAACCTTCCCGGCAGCAGAAACCGATACCCAATAGCGTGTACGGTAAACCACTTTAATCGGCTGGGTCTGTTGTAAAAAAGCCAGGGCCTTATCGGTATCCGCCAGATAGTAAATTCCGGAAATCGGCAGATCGGCAACTTCCGGGGCGCAAAAAATCTCTCCGGTCCGGTAACGCGAAAGTTCCTTAAGAAAATTTTTCAGGGGCATCTTGCGCACGGCCAGAACGCCATCGGTCCAGCCTTCCGGGGTATAGTCCAAAGGCGAAGCCGGGACGGCGTTTTGCCGGTAGAGAAGACCTGCGCTGCCGGCCTTTACAACCAGCGGTTTTCCTTTTTCAGGCTGCATGCGCACGGCGCCTTCCTGAACATCGACGCGGGCGTAATCCTTACGCAGACGCACAGTGAACCGTGTGCCCAGGGCTTCCAGGGTTCCATAAGGCGTGGTCACGAGAAACGGTCGTTTTTCTTTGTCACCGGTGGCGGGGTCTTTACCGGTGGCCACAGCGATCTCTCCACGTAAAAGCTCTATCCTTCTATGGGAGGTGTCGTAATGCTCGGCAATGGCGGTATCGGTGTTCAAGCGGACAATGGACTCATCTTTCAGAGCGGCAACCCGTTGTTCGCCCGTGGCGGTGGCCGTGTCGGCAATCAGGCGCTGCCAGGGTGCCCAGCGATAGCCCAGGAGTGCCGATATGACAAATACGCAAACGATGGTCAACACCTTCAGCGCCTGCCGTCTTTCCAGACGCTTCTTTTGCTGTTGTTCGTCAAAGCAGGTCAGGGTCTCGAACACTCTTTTGTGCGGGGCATCCGAAAATTCCTGGTGCATGGACTGCATCCGGTGCCAGGCTTCCTGGTGCAGGGGACTGGTTTGTAGCCAGCGGTCTAAGCCTTGCCGCTCCTCATCCCCCGCATCGCCAAAATGGATTTTGACGGCCCACTCAACGGCTTGTTCGATGAGTTCTTCCGGTATTTCGATATCGGTTTGGGGCGTGTATGAAGTGCGCTTGCCGCTCATGAAATCTCATGCTCCAGGGATTCGTTTTCATACCGCAACCGATAACAGGCCCGCAAGGCCTTTGCCAGGTCTCTTTCCACCGTTGTCTGGGAAACACCAAGGCGGGCTGCGGTCTGCCGGGCGGTGAGTCCTTCGAGCCGGGACATCAGAAATGCCGTGCGAGTCCTTTTTTTAAGGCCGCGCAGCACCCTGTCAATGGCCACCAGTTCCTCCATCCTTTGAAGGTGGTCTTCGGGCGAATCGGCCGCAGACAAAGGGAACTGCGCCAGGTTGTCGAGCCAGGCCCGCTCCAGCTCTTTTCTGCGCCAGTGATCGACCAGAAGCCCCCTTGCAATGGAGCTGAGAAAGGTGCGTGGCTCGCGGATCTTTGCCACCTTCTCATTACGGCGCAAGAGACGTAAAAATACATCATGTGACATATCTTCCGATCGCTGCAAACATCCCAGTTTTCTGTGCAACCAACGCTGCAGCCAGCCGTGATGGCTCACATACAGGTCCTTGAGGTCTATCCGGACCGGTTCGTCATAAGATTTCATGATTGGCAACCACATTAACAGCCGGAAAAACAGGCTTTCCCGGCTTGCCTTTCCTTATTCGCGCAAAACATCGCTGCGCTCTAAAACCACCAAAGGTCAATTTTTTTCATCTTTTTATCCTTCCAAACCGTTCAAATTTCATACTGTTGTTGCATTGCCCGAAATTTCAACGCCCGGTCATCCTTATCAAAGGTCAGGCTACAACCCACAACTAAATAAGTTAGGGTTATAGTAAAAAGTTATTATCTACCTTTCATGATCATATGTCAACAGATACAGACAGGCACTCAATGCCATAAAGTTATGAATACATGACAATTCTTTTTAAATACGGAATATTATGGGTGTGTCAGTTTTAATAAGAACCCAAAAATATTTTTTGTGAAAGGAGAATAAGGGGTCTGTAATTCGAGGGACACCATACCTAACTCAAATAATAATTAGGTATGGTATGTCCTCGGAACTCCAAGGCTCAAGCCCCGGGATGATCTGCGTGGCAAAAATTGTGCCGACCTGGAGTCCCGTGGCTCCTGTACCCTTGAAGATGTGTTGCACATTGTTTCCGGGGACAAGGTCAGACAGATGTACCGTGAACCGTGAAGGGGATCTCAATCTTGGCGTGGTCTCGACCGGGCAATGCGTCGGTTTGGCCCATGATATTCCGACGGTGAAAGAGCTGTTCGACCGGATAATGAAAGAAGCAGAAGGCATAGTAAATCGAATCAAGGTCGTTTGACAAGGTTGAGATTCTACTTGCACATTTGGGTGCAATCTGTCATAAAATTTTATCAAATGTCAATTTACCCACGGCTCTTTGCCAACGTTTCATTTCCCGTTTTTACAGAGTTAAACGCCTTGAATTCGAGAAGTGAAAGTCAAATGAGAATTGTAAAAAGAGGTTGCAATGACGGACTTAATGGAGATCATTAAAGGCAGAAGAAGTATTCGAAAATATGAGGAGCGAGACGTCCCAAAAGAGGCGCTGGATCAGATTCTGGAGGCGGTCCGATGGGCACCTTCATGGACCAATTGCCAATGCTGGGAAGTGGTTGTGATTCGGGATTCCACCATCAAAGAAAAGCTCCAGGCCACATTTCCCCCTAAAGGTAATCCAGCCATCAAGGCAATCGTTCAAGCACCGGTCCTGCTGGCTGTATGCGCCAAGACCAAAACATCGGGCTACTATAATGATCAGGAATCTACCAAATTCGGCGATTGGATGATGTACGATCTGGGACTGGCCACCCAGAATCTCTGTCTCATGGCCCACAACTTGGGGCTGGGCACTGTTATCGCCGGGTTGTTCGACCACCGGAAGGCCCGGGAAGTGATCCAGGTCCCAGACGGCTACGAAGTGCTGACATTGATTCCGTTGGGGTATCCCGCCAAAGTCGGGAATGCGCCCAAACGTAAAGAAATTAGTGAATTCACCCACGAAAATCATTTTTAGGCCCTATGCATGATGGGGAAAATTTATTAAGGCAAGCACGAATCTCGTTTAAGTTGCCCTGCTGCTTTTTCGATAAATCAGCAGGGGCACTTTTTTCGACGCTGAATAGATACAAATACCATTACCTTTGTCACTGATGCCTGTTATAACGCTCAATGGGATGACCAGCTACGTTCTAAAACAACGGCAGCCGTTATCAACCGTCTGAATAAGAAAAAATGGAGAAAAAAAGCATTAAGACAGCTTCGGAAAATCAAGCAAGCATGTACACGGGAGACCATTTACGATGCTGTTGGCGTGCTTAAGGATTTTCCAAATTGTCAGAATGTTAAAAAGGTAAAAGCCACAGGTTACTACCGGCTGAGAGTTGGCAATTGGCGGGTATTTTTTACCCCTGAACTGGAAATTATATTCATTGAAGAGGTAAAGAGACGAAATGAACAGACCTACTAATGTGCAGATCATAGAGCAAAACGGTGTACCGGCTTTTGCAGTTATCCCATATGATGAATACCTGAAAGCCTTTCCTCGGGCTTGGTTCTAAGATGGCCCACCTATATGGAAACTTTTATTACATCTGTTTTATATGCCTGTGATTACAGTATTTAGTTTCCGTTTTTGAAGTGACCAACACAAAGTGGGCGAAGTTAGAACCAAGCCCCTTTCCTCCAATCGGAACGGATGACGATACCATACCCCATGAGGTGGTAGGCCTTGTTGTTAGAAAAGGATATAACCTGATTAAAGCGTGGCGGACGCATCTGGGAATGACCCCCAGAAACAGGTGGCAGACAAGGCAGGGATCACGCAGGCTGCATTGTCCCAGATGGAAAGGATCGACCAGGAAAAAAGGACGGCAACCCTTGAAAAACTGGCCCTGGCCATGGGACTTTCCGTTGAACAGCTAAGAGACTGAAACTTGAAGGAATGATACAATTTTCGGTATTGATCATGATCTATATTTCTTCCATTTATCACAAAACAATGAAAGACTTATGACATATTGGAAGAGGGGCTGCGTAGGGGGGAGGTGTCTTGCTTACAAAAATCCGGATAAAATTGAAGCCATTTTTTGTAGGCAGTATCTTCACGTTGACGGAATACTACCTTTAACCAGCAGGTGATCATATTTTCTACGGAGCGCATAGGTGATTTTGATCATAATATCATGATATCAAAATTTGATAATATTCAAGTTGTAGTATTATCCAGTTAGCAAATTTATACTTAACTTTAATTTCGTTGCCAAATACAGAATATTCTGTAAATTATACAGAACTACACAATTACTTGTTAAATGAAGCCCTCCGGGCGGACCGAAGAGAAGAAGGTACTTTACATATACAGCAAATTGCATGCCAACGCCCCCTGCAAACCGGGCCCATTTAACAATTAAGTTGAAGCGGGCATCAACCTTCGGAGTTTTTTTTGGCTGTGTGACAGCCGCTTAACTTAAGTGTTATACAAATAAATCATATGAAATCAACTACACTTCGAGACGAAACCAAAAGACGCATTATAAAGCAACTTGAATCTATGCCCTTTGAAGAAGCACGTGCCAGAATTCTTCAAAGCAATCTTGGCTTTGATGAATGCAGTTTGTCTCAAAATTTCTGTTTATCCTGGTTAGTAGGACAAGAATCTCTACGAAGAGACGAACGAGAAGAAGCCACATTAGCCATCGCACAAGAGGCTAATGAATTTGCACGCGAAGCCAATGCCATAGCACGTGATTCTAACTCCATTGCTCGGTCAGCCAGTACCGCAGCTTTTCGAGCCTCTCGGGCAGCAATATACGCCGCAATAATTGCTATCATAGGAATAATGTATTCAAACCAAGAACAAATATTTGAAATTATATTTTCCATACTAAATTATCTCCAATAACCACAAGTTGGAGCGGATAAACCGCTCAACTTGGGTGTTATCGCGCCGAGGAAAGCTCGGCGTATCTTGCAGGGTGCAAGTCCCTGACGGTTGAAATCCAGTAATGGGTTTCAGTAAGAGTTAGCCACCCACCCGTATCGAGCCTTGGGTCCATGGCGGAGATACTTTATTTTCATTGTAAGTGCTGGACGTCGGAACCCCGGCTGGAAACGAGCTGCAACCCGGAGCGATCCAGGAGAATTGGAATTGCGGCGGCCTCACCCCACTGTAGGATCAATTGGAAAATAGGGAGCATCGAACAACAAATTTTATTACAGTTTATATCAGGGTCTCCATGATACATGGTGTATTGAATAGCCCCTTTTGATCCAGACTTTGGCACTTTTTTTATGCCTTCTTCAGCCAATTCACGAGTTTCAAACACTTCAGCAAGATGTTGAAGGAGTTACAGAGTTTATTACCTGATCTACTTTTTCTTTCCGGGCTTTTTCTTCTGCTACCATTTTTTTATTTGACTCTTCAAGATGGGTGGACACACAGCACCTGGCCCCAGTCGGTTTTATTTTTTCTTTTAAGCTCTGCTCTAAATTCCGCAGAACGTCTGTCCCTCTCAGCCGCTTGTTCTATCCTTCTCTGGCATTCCCTTTTCTTTCCGGCAATAAGATGGGCAACCAGATCATCATAATTTGGCAAACTGCCTTTTGTTGTTTGATGATATTCATATGGCGACATAGAAGGAAGGCAGTTATGATACCTGGAGCTTTGAGTATGAACGGCCGGCCAGGAGCGCCATTGAAGAGTTGGCACCTTTCAACACCTTTTATGCCGAAAGCCGCAAGGTGACCATTGACCGGGTGGATATGGGGGTGTCAGATATTGAAACCCGGCGGTTCTGCAACAAATGTGTATACAAAGAGATGTTGGGCACGGCAGACGAGAAAGAGACCTGTCCCAACTGCGGCAGCCCCATGTGGGCCGAGGCAGGAGAAAAAAGGAATATTCTTCCCTATCGATCTGTGGTAGTGGATGAGGCGCAAGATATGGGAGTACAAGCCTTTAAGCTGATATGACAGATCGCAGGCAAAGAGAATGAAAATGATCTGTTCATAGTGGGGGATGCCACCTACCAACGGATTTACCGTCATAAAGTTGTACTGGGGTAAATTTTTGTAAATTCTTAAGATGAGCACACTTGGATGTTGATCAGCCCATTTATGGAACTGTGATCTTTAACCCAAGACGCTTCAGCCCTTGAGAAAGATGAAACGAATGACAGGACAAAAAAAATGAGAACCCGGAGTAGCGCGTTGCTCCTTCAGACAGAAACAGATAAAGGATTAATGATTTCATGCCACACATCATCGTAAAACTGTATACCGGAAAATCAGAGCAGATCAAAAAAAAGCTGACCGAAAAAATTGTGAAAAGTGTTGTGGATGCCACAGAGTGCAAAGAGAGCGCAGTCTCCGTGGCCATCGAAGAGTTTGCCCCTCATGACTGGGCGGAAAAAGTTTATAGACCGGATATCCTTGACAAAGCTGAGACATTGTTCCAAAAACCGGGCTACAATCCTTTTGACGAGAAAACTGAAGAGAAAACTGAAGAGAAACATCAGATTGACTTTCCCAATTTAAAGGACTATCTGAGTGACGCACTCACCCGTGCCGCCCAGGAAGATACCAGCGGTATGTTCAACCCCATGTCATGGATGGAGCTTGAGCTGGAGGATAATCCCCAATCTTTTGATCCCTTCTTTGATACGCCATGGAATGAATTGTCCGATGCAAAGTAAACCCCATTGACAAACAGGGAATGAATTAAAAATGCCAGCCATTGCCAGCCACCTCAACAATTTTACTGAATCCGTCATTCGTGAAATGACACGTGTTGCCAACAAAACGAATGCCATCAATCTTTCCCAGGGATTCCCGGATTTTGATCCACCTGCACTGTTGATATCAGCGGCAAAAAAGGCCATGGATGAGGGTCCTCACCAGTACGCCATCACATGGGGGGCACCCAATTTCAGAGAGGCCCTTGCCAGAAAGCAGAGCCATTGGATGGGACTTCCCCTAAACCCCGATGAAAACATCGTGGTCACCTGCGGCAGTACCGAGGCCATGATGGTGGCCATGATGACGGTGTGTAATCCCGGAGACAAGGTCATTGTGTTCTCCCCGTTTTATGAAAACTACGGGGCCGATACCATCCTGACCGGTGCAACACCCATCTATGTACCGCTGCATCCGCCGGATTTCAGTTTTTCCCCTTTGGCTTTGCGGCAGGCCTTTGAACAAGGTGCAAAGGCCCTGGTGCTGTGCAATCCTTCCAATCCCACAGGGAAAGTCTTTACCCGTGAAGAGCTGCAATATATTGCCGATCTTGCCCAGGAATTCGATACTTACGTGATCACGGACGAGGTGTATGAACACATGGTCTACGCACCCCATACCCACACCTACATTGCCGGCCTGGACGGCATGTTCCAAAGGACCATCTCATGCGGCTCCCTTTCCAAAACCTATGCCATTACCGGCTGGCGTTTGGGATATGTCATTGGTCCTTCTGAGGTGATCTTCGGAGCAAAAAAAGTGCACGATTTTCTCACGGTGGGTGCTGCCGCCCCCCTGCAGGAAGCGGCGGTCACTGCATTGAATTTTCCCCAAAGTTACTATGACAATCTGCAAATGAAATACACCCATCTAAGGGACGTTTTCCTCTCATATCTGGACCGGGCCGGACTTGACTACATCTCACCCCAGGGCGCTTATTACGTACTCACGGATATTTCTAAATTCGGCGCAGACAATGACACGGCATTCTGTCACTGGCTTGCAAAGGAAATCGGCGTGGCAGCGGTGCCAGGCTCCAGCTTTTTCCACGAACCTGTCACCCATCTCATCCGCTTTCATTTTGCCAAGCGGGAAGAGACGTTACGGGCCGCCGGAGAGCGTCTGCTGAAGCTTAAACCCTGAAAGCGGGTATCGCCTATGGATCAAATGTTCTTGCGCTAACGGCTTTTGCTGTTATTGTTGTTGAAAGACATTAAAAATCAGGAGTCATTTTATTTCCTTCCTGTCTTTTTCTATGTAAAGTTATAGACTAAGACAACTAAGACAGTTAGTATTCAATAAGTTCGAACAAAGTGAATTGGGATCAACGTAAGGAAAAAGATCCATGAAAATAAAACATATAAAAGTAGATAATTTCAAATCTCTGGTTGATTTTGAGCTGCCCCTTGCAAAATTCAACTGCATCGTCGGGTTGAATGGTTCGGGAAAATCTACGGTACTTCAGTTTTTTGACTTCCTATCCCAACTGGTACGGGGGGATCTAAAAGGATGGCTAAAAAACAGGCATTGGGAAGCATCGGATATTAATTCCAAATTAACAAAGAAGCTGAATATAACCTTTGAAATACTGCTTGAGGATTCAGAGGGTAGTGAGATTCAATGGTCTGCAAGTTTTAATCGCAAGACCTTGAGCTGTACCTCGGAAAATGTTGTCCGGAATGGGAGTCAGCTCTTAAAAGTTGAAGATGGACAATATTCTGCTTGGGATCGAGATATAATTGGTGATTCATCGTTTTCCTTATCATCTGTCAAAATGTTTGGCCCTATCAATTTTGATTATCAAGGTTCCTTGATGTCTCAATTGAAAGAGTCACAGCTTCCTCCCAGAATTTTGCAACTAAAGAAGTTCATTGAAGAGATTCAGGCATTTGATCTTTTAGCCCCCGAGTTATTACGACAGAGAACAAGAGAATCCGGGAATAGTCTTGGGTTAGGCGGGGAACGTCTATCTGCTTTTTTGTATGAAATGAATGCAGAAAAAAGAACTAAGATTCTTAAGACAATGACCCAATGCTATCCAAATCTGAAAGGAATCGATATCTCTGCCATGCGATCCGGTTGGAAAAAGTTGACCTTTCAAGAATCGTTTCAAAAGCACTCTTTAAAAACAGAAGCAAGACATGTTGCAGACGGATTCCTTCGTTTATTGGCAATATTCGCTCAACTATCCAAAGAGCAGAGTTTCCTTTTACTGGATGAAATAGAGAATGGAATCAATCCGGAACTCATTGAATTTATGATGGACTCCCTTGTTGAAGCACTTCCCCAAGTGACGGTCACGACCCACAGCCCAATGGTGTTAAATTATATTGAAGACGATGTTGCCATTGAAGGGGTTGTCTATATTTACAAGGATAAAATCGGAAAAACCCAGGCCATCCGGTTATTTGATATCCCATCCATGCGTAAGAAACTGACCGTCATGGGACCGGGGGAAGTTTATGAAGACACACTGCTGGGGCGGCTTGAAGATGAAATCATCAGTCTCAAAGATCCAAGTCAAACCAGTAAAGATGGGAGTCGATAAATGTTTCTTCTGTTGAGTGGAGAAGGGCCAACAGATATTGGAACATCGAATGGAGCTGTCGGCCCCATGTCTAAATTCGTTGACCAATGGATATCCCGAAGAAGTAACTACTCTCTTCTTGAGAATGATTTATACAAAATCATATCAGAGCATGAATTGGTTTCGAAATCGAAACAGTTAAAATCACGATCGAGAAGGGGAAAAAGAAACCCCGTTGAAACCGCATATTACTATCGAAACGCCCGAGCATTGGCACGGATAGTCCATGAAAAGAGTCAAACACAGGGCTGGAATTTGGAAGAGATGATTCCAGTCCTGTTCAGAGATACCGACAACACCGCAAGTTCAGGTAGAGGCGAATGGAAAGACAAGTGGAATTCCATCATTAGTGGTTTTCTTGCTGAAGCGGTGGAAACAGGTGTTCCGATGGTTCCCAAACCCAAATCAGAAGCCTGGCTATTATGTGCATTGCGGGACAAGTACCGGCATTGTGCAGCACTCGAAAATGAATCCGGTAATGACAGATCCCCGAACAGTTTGAAAAAGCAGCTGGAAAATCATTTTGGAGAGCCTGTTACAAGGGAACTACTCAATGATAAGATTGACCAGGGAGAGATCGATATTAACCGAATTGAGGACATGCCGAGTCTCAATAAATTCAAAGAGAGATTGGATGAAGTCCTGGATGCATTATTACCTCCATTAATACAAGATTGATCACCAAATTCCGACTGCTAACTGACATTTCTGCATCTATTCATTATTGAACCCCATATTTACCACTTTGCTACCAGCAAAATAGTCTAACATATTGATATATAAATAAATATATTTTTTACCATAAAATGGTTACGTCTAAGATATAGGTCTTGACAGAAGCTATTTTCCTTGTTATTATTGCTTTTTAATTTATTTTATAACGTCTAAGGTGGATTGGGTATGGATTTAGCAAAACTACATCTTCATTGGCGAGTTAGTCGACACAAAGACAAAACTTACCGTTCATATAGTCTCGCGCGTGCATACAGAAAGGATGGAAAAAATCGAAAAGAGATAGTCTTGAAACTTGGAAAACTTTCTAATGCAGAAGCTGACGGGTGGCGAAACGTCCTAAAAACAATAAAAAACCCAGACACCTTCCTGGCAACATGCGATGACATTGTTGTTACTGATCATTTCAGGTATCTCGATGTTGCTGTGGCAAATTCCATAATGGATTTCTGGGCCATAGATACAATATTTCAAGACAATGGGAAACGAGACGTCAGTCTTGCAAAAGTTGTTCGGATTCTAAGCGTTAACCGTTGCATTGATCCAGTCTGCAAGTCAAAAATACCGGAATGGTTTGCGGATACCGCATTGCCTTGGCTACTTGATGTAGACTCCGAAATGATCAACTCCTCTCGAATTTTCAGAGAACTGGAGGCTATTGAAAATCTTAAGGAATCTATATGTGAGCATCTTTTTAGAATAATTAATCTCAAATATCCAAATTCAATGAAATCGGTTTTTTACGATCTTTCAAGCACCACTTTTACTGGATCTCGCTGTACTTTGATGAAATGGGGGCATTGCAAAGAAGGATATCAAAATCACGTAGTCTTAGCCATCGTTGTCAACAAAAATGGATTACCGTTCTATTGGGATGTATTGCCCGGTGGCACTGCTGATGCAACTACAATTATCTGGTTAATGGACAGCTTAAAAAATCGTTTCAAAACCATTGACACAACGTTAGTTTTTGACCGAGGGATGGTTTCAGACGATAACCTTTCCCTTATCGAGGGAGAAAAGATCAAGTACATTACGGCAATGGATAAAAGCCAATTGGAAGGAATAACGGGTATTGATTTCGGAATATTTTCATCTCTCGATTCTAAGAATGTTGATGCACAGGCTAATGGGCTTGAGAATTTTACTAAACTTAACAAAAATACATATTTTAGTGAAGTTAAATTAGAAGGAGAACGACGCTATATCCTTTGCTTCAACCCGCAATTGTTCAAAGATCAGCGCAAGGCCAGAGAACAAGCAGTTGTAAATTTCAAAACGTTCGTTGATAATCTGAATGCAGAATTAAGCGATGCTAAAAGGTCTCGACAAAGAAAAGCTACTTATCAGAAATTTAAAGACGGAATTAGAAAATTTAAATTAACCAAATTTGTCGATGTGAATTTGGAAATGAAACACCTGAAACGTACACTGAAAGATGGTTCAGAACAAAAAGTTCGTAGTTATTTAGGAACTGTCGAGATAAATGAGATCAATATGCTATCTGCAGGTAAACTCGACGGTTTCTGGCTACTTGTAACCAATCATACGGAGAGGGCTGGTGAAATTTTTAAAATATCCCCGGAATCGGCTATAGCTCCTTATCGGGAAAAGGTTGTAATTGAATCTGCCTTTCGAGACATCAAATCATTCGTGGAGGTCTCACCTGTTCATGTGTGGAAAGAAGTCCACGTTAAGGCTCATTACACGATCTGCGTTTTGTCTCATCTGATTAATCGTACCCTCACGTTACGACTTCATGAGAATACAGGAAACTTAACAGAAGATTACGTGTCACATGAGAGACTGTACTCTGAATTGTCAAAATGCATGATTGATCGAATTAAAATTGTGAGCGCAGATTTATCAACTTACAAAAAGAGCCTTCCAACAGAAAAACAAAAGGAATTGCTCGAAAGGATTGGTAAAGAAGATTTACTTACACTTGACATTATAAAAAATTGAAAAATTTTTATAACCGCAGATAATTACGTCTACGAAAAAAAACGGGGCGTCAATAAAGGCGCTGGTTTGAGCTGTTTAAGTGGTAAATATGGGTTTCAATAATCGAAAGCAATTCCCTGGCTTTTTGAAGGATATTCAGCAATT
Source organism: uncultured Desulfobacterium sp. (assembly GCA_963668575.2). Lineage (GTDB taxonomy): Bacteria > Desulfobacterota > Desulfobacteria > Desulfobacterales > Desulfobacteraceae > Desulfocicer. The sequence continues at coordinate 6,298,948 of OY764894.2, forward strand.
CCCGCTTACGTCATTACTGAGCCTATCTTTTAACATTTAGAAAAAATCAAGAGCCATTTTCAGTAAACATTGCTGAAAATTACTCGAAATAGTTTAGACGGCGGATATTTTTTGAAAATTCAGAGACCGAAAATAATACATAAAAGCAATCTGACACGACTTAAAACACAGCTGTCCCTTATTGGCAAATGCCAATTTTTTTTGGAATTGGTGATTTTTGTATATTTTGCCAGTGCATATTGAATTTACCCATCATCATATAAAATGATTGGTGGTTGGAATTTAATTCCGTAAAAGAGGGCTTCGTAAAGCATCCTCATTGATTTGAACGCAAAATCTCTAAATAAGGATCGCATACGATCCCAGAGTTCTCTTTTGCTACCCATCTTATGCCATGTAGCTCGAAATAGGGGACAGCAGAGCTGTTGCGTTTGGTCAACTAAGTGGGCGAAGTTAGGCCCAAGCCCCCACTATCTTCAGGCTCGCATTTTAAGATCTTTGCTGGCAGCGGAGTCCCGTCCGGAGCTCTATTTCGAAATGATGAGTACAAGGGAAGAAAAAAGACATGATGTTTCCCGCCGGCAAAAGGAGTTAGATGATAGGGAGCGTGGCCTGGTACTTGAGTGGGAAAAACGCGGATGGCCGGTCTGGGAAGCATATGCTCCGCTTTTCCTTCTTGCAGATCATCAAACTTTACACGTCCGGCATGCCAATTTAACGGTTGAATTGATAGAAAATATTCGCCGGTTCGGCTTATTTGCTATACCGCTGCGGCTTCGCAGGCAAATGTTCCCACCGAAAAATCCGCTGAATCTGGAGCAATTGATCAAAGCTATAGAAATCTCCCTGATGGAATCCCATAATATTGAGAAACAAAGCCCATATCTGACCGGTCTGGTTTTTGCCCAGATTGCCCGCAATGCTTACATGGCCTTGCAGTTATCTCGGAGTGATGGACCGGCTGTACTTATTGCCGGTATTGAGCACGTCCGGACTGACTGTGCCGCGCCCGTGCATCTTAAATCTATTGCTCCTGAACTGAACACCGTGTCAATAGGGTTTGTTGCATCTGAAAATTACGGCAACGAACCAAACGGATATAATCCTGATAATCATCGGGAAAGTGATCATTTTGACTATATTTGGATAATGATCGGGGACCGAGACTCTGATATTTAAAACAAACAATTACAGGATTCTCTCTTACCCAGACCCACCACACAGGTACAATATTTTACAAGAATTAGACGTATCCCTCCTTCCACACTAAATGTTTCCTATTCTTGACTTTTGGTAATAAATGACTATAATAAGAAACAAATAACTGGAGGAGTTCTTTATGCCAACAAAATTAGCTGCTATTTCTGCGGGGGTTGCCAACCGAGCTGCTGATGTCGGAGAACAGATTCGTGCCCACCGCAAATCTTTAAAGGTCAGTGCCACGACTGCTGCCGAAGCAGCAGGAATGTCTCGGGTGACATGGTACCGGATCGAAAAAGGTGCAACCTCAGTTACTTTTGGTGCACTTCTAAGTGCGTTGACCGTATTGGGGCTTGATTTGCAGATTGTCCAAGCCGCTGGCAACAACCTCAATGCTGACCATGAGCAAAATAATACACACTCAATCCCCGTTCAAATCGCTTTAATCAAATACCCTAAACTTAAACAACTTGCTTGGCAGGTGCATGGTGTCGACACCGTGTCCCCACGGGAGGCACTGAATATTTATGAACGTAACTGGCGGCACCTCGATATAGATACAATGGAGGTACATGAGCGGAATCTGGTTAATGCACTTCGTCAGGTTTTAACTGGAGCTACGAGCGATGTTTGAACGCCCCCACCATCAGCGGATTGCCCAAGTGTTATTAACATTGGATGGATCACTATTGCGAAAGCATTGCTGCCTGTTTGGTGGCGGTACTGCTCTCGCTCTTTTTTATGGTGAATATCGGGAGTCGGTAGATATTGATTTCTTGGTATCAAATATGATGCCACGATGGAGACGATAACGGGAATTCACCCCGCTATCCTTTCCACCCGGCCCCCAAGGTGTTTACCCAGGAACCCTTCCATGGCCCGGTAAAAATCAAACCGGTTTTCCTCATTATGGAATCCATGGCCCTCATTCTCCTTCAGCATATAGGGAACGTCAATACTGCGTTTTTTCAAGGCATTAACAATCTGGTCTGCTTCGGCCTTCTTGACCCTGGGATCATTTGCCCCCTGGGCCACAAACAGAGGGGCTTTGATTTGATCGGCATGGAATACCGGAGAAACCGCCTCTAAAAGCGCACGATCTTTTACCGGATCGCCAACCATTTCATAGAACTTCTGCCTGCCCGGCTCCCAGTAGGGCGGCAGGGTTGAAAGCAGGGTGAAGATATTGGATACACCCACATAGTCAACACCGCAGGCATAGAGATCCGGGGTAAAGGCCAATCCCGCAAGGGTTGCATACCCACCGTAGGACCCGCCATAGATGCCGATCCTGGCCGGATCGGCAATCTTTTGCTCAATCAGCCACGCCACACCGTCGGAGATGTCGTTCTGCATCTCTTTTCCCCATTTTTTAAATCCTGCCTGCCAGAACGCTTTGCCATAGCCGGTGGAGCCCCGAAAATTCATCTGCAACACGGCATACCCCCTGTTTGCCAGGAACTGGGCTTCTGCGTTGAAGCCCCAGTGATCCCTTGCCCAGGGGCCACCGTGGGGGTTCACGACCACCGGAAGATTTTGTGATCCCCCCTTGGGAAGGGTCAGGTAACCGTGGATGGTCAGTCCGTCACGGGATTCATAGGAGATGGATTGCTGGTCGCACATCAACCCTTCATCCAGCCATGGACTCACATCCGCTATTTTCATGAATTCCCTTGAATTCAGATCATAGAAATAGTAGGCCCCCAGGGATTTATCGCTGTATGTTCTCACCAGTATCCGGGTTTCATCCCGGCTGCGGCCAGCAATAACGACTTCATAACCGGGAAGGCGCTCTTCCAGGCCTGCCTGGAGTGCTCTTCTCCGGTCATCAAAAAAGTGGTAATGGCGTTTGTCCGTCACATAGGCCACCCCGGTGATCTTCTTGCGTTTTTTGCTCCTCAAAAGATGAGAGACATCCACGTCCGGATGTTCATAGATCAATTCCAGGGCTTTGTTGGCAGCAATATCATATTTGTAAATTGCGGTTTTATCACGGCCAAGGTTGGATGCCATATAGACAAACCGGTTATCAGGGGTGAAGAACAGGGGGGACAGTGTCTCCTTGAAATTTGTGGTTACAATGGTTCTAAACGAATCTTTTTCCGTTTCCCTGTACAGGAGAGAATGATTAACACCGTCCGTGGTCATTGCCATTCTGAGCCTGCCGGCATTGTCCGTAAGCCACCCTTGGATGTTTCCCGGGTTTTCGGCAATCATCTCCATCCTGCCGGTATTGATGTTGATACGGTAAACATCAAACACACGGGGATCTCTCTTGTTCATGCCGATCAGCATCTCATCTTCGATCTCTTCCAGATCGTCAACGATATTGACCCGAACGTCCTCAAAAGGGGTCAACTCCTTAAGATTATTTCCATCTATATCCACGGCAAACAGATGAAAATTTTCATTGCCGCCCCTGTCCTGGACAAAGGCGATACGGTTATTGTTTGCCCAGAAATATCCGGCCACATCCCTTGCCGTTGAGCAGGTCACCCTTTTCTGCCCGGGTTCCCCTATTTTTTTAATAAACACATTCATCCGGTTTTTCCAGGGCTTCATAAAAGCCAGGGAGGTGCCATCCGGAGAGAGCTGAAACCCGGTCTGCTCCGGATTTTTGAAAAACGCTTTCATTGGAATCAGTTCTGTTTCACACTGCTGATGGCTAAAGCCGTACAGCAGACAAATGGTTAATAAGCCAATGATAAGGTAGTTTTTTCTTTTAAAAATTTTATTTTCTCGCAATATCAAGATCCATATCATGCAAGGGCGTTGTCAGGGTGCGGGATTGAACGGATTTAAAACCCGTACGAATCATGGCATCTGCTATTTCGCCCTGCTTAAACGTCATAGTCCTTCCCATGGCAAGGGCATGGGGCGTATGGGCCAGCATGACATCAGGCTTTGTATTTTCATGGGTCATACCATCCTGAAAGGTGATAAAAAGCCCTCCCGGATTTAAAGCCTGAAAAACTTTATGGAACAATGGGTCAAGGTTTTGTTTTGCAAAATTTAATGTAGCGCTGGCAAATATCAGGTCATAATTCTGACCAATGGCATCTTCAAGGTAATTCCCCGCCATTGTTTCAATGCGATCTTCCACATGATATTTTTCGATAAATTCCATGGTGGCCTCAATGACTCCGGGCTGATCAAAGACAACGCCTTTCAAGGAGGGATGGGCTTTGACAATGGAAACACAACAAAGGCCCGACCCCCCTCCAAGATCAAGCATCTTTTCCCATGAATCAAACTCAGGAAGAGCGGTGATTATTTCAAGGGCGGGATCAAAACCTCCGGCAATTATCCATGCAGCAGAACTCCTTGTGGATTCAACCCAGAAAAGAGGAGATGAAAAATCCTGGGGGAGGATGTCAGGGTTTGGACCGTTTTTAACCAGATGGGGCACATGATCCATGATATCAATGATGTGCTTCTTATAAAATTCAAGCATGGAACCGATATATTCGGATTTTCCCTTAACCAGAAAAGCATCTGTATCTTCCCTGTTTTGATAAAGGGACAAACTCTTTTTAACGAGGTCTATTGTGCAAAGGGAATCCAAAAAAATCCCGGTGTTCACCGGATCAAGCCCCAGCACGGATGATACCTCTCCGGCGCTTACAGGCGTTTGAAGTACATCAAAGATCCCGAGCCTCAGCCCGGACATCATTAATTCCATTTTCATGGGGCCGTTCAAAAAGTCTTTGTATATTCGACCCATGTCTGTCTTTTTTTTTGATAATGGTTTCATATAGAATCACTCCCATAATGTATTTTATATAAAAAAACAAGCACTTATTTGCATATTATGTTTTCATTAAATACCATGTTGTTAATTTTGGCATGACTAACATAATAAACCATTGTTTTCTACCCCAAAGGGGAGCTTTTCTACCCTGAAAAGGAGCTTTTTTATCCCGAGGAGGTTAAAGAAAACGGGGAGGAAGAGAGTTCAAACAAATTTTGAACGTCAAATGAACAGGTTCAGAGGGAGGCAAACAGAAGCAGGCCCAAAAGTGTAACCATGAGAGCGCCATAGGCAGGGTCTGGGAGGTATTCTCCTGATGCTTGCGCCGGCGCCAGTTGATCAGGTTCTGGACCAGGAGCCCCGTTCCCATCATGGCGATGAGGGCGTAACTTATCTTCTGCATCAGAAGCATTGTTTTGTCCAGGGAGCCAGTGATGCTAACAGATAGAATCTCCCGGAGTATCACCACCAGCACGACGGCCGACAGCGCATGAAACAGGGCAATGAGGTTGCCAAGTAAAAGCCCGTTGCCAAGCTGTCTTCCCCTGGAAAAAAGATAGGAGGTGGCAACTGCCTTGCCATGACCAGGGCCTGCCGCATGGAGCACCCCATAGAAAAACGACAGCAACACAAGGTGTGGGGATGGGCAGACACCTCCGGGACGGGTTTCAAGAAAAGTCCGGCCGCAAGGACAAGGACAAGGACAATCATCATGACGGATCTGATAAAAAAACATGGACACATTTAAAAACAGCATTTTTCCATCCCTGTCAACACTATTTCACAGTGGGGCCTGAAAGTTGCGGGCGTTATTTGGCCAGATCTGCAAGGTTAAATGTCCTTGACATAAATATATTTTTTTACTACTAAACCCACCAATATTTGTCTGAAGGCAAATCGTAGATTCTGAGTTGGGTTATTAAAAATCAAAGCCACGGAGGCTTGTTGTTCCGAATGTTCGGAGCACTCTTCCGTGGCTTTTTTTTGTGCCAAGTGAGTAGAAGATGAATTGTGCAGCAGACAGGAAAAAGAGGAGATCAGCATGAGAAAAAAAGGGATATATTTGTTTGAACTGCCCTGGAGATCTTTGATAGGGAAAATTTTAATGGTGACTGCAGGAGTGTTCCTTTTGTTCCCCATGATCGTATGGGGTGTGGAATCGGATGGGCTTTTGGACAAGAAGGTGCAGGCCACCTATGAGCTGGGAGAAATCGTGGTTACCTCGGACAAGGTAGGAGAGGACAGGGGAATTGCCATTGATCCCACGGCGACCAGTGTGATCATCGATAGCTATGAGAGCGCCAAAAGCCCCCAGACTGTCCAGGACATTCTGGAGAGTATAGCCGGGGTTGATATTCAACGGGGCGACCAGACCCTGTCCGATGGCAAGGATGTGGTCAAAATTCGGGGCATGGGTGCCAGACGGATTCTGGTGCGCATTGACGGCCGGCCGATCCGCAATACCGGGGGCTTCTGGGACAAGCTGGTGGATTGGAACTCTCTGACCCTGGAAAACGTGGAGCGGGTGGAAGTGATCCGCGGGGGACATTCTGCGGTTTACGGGGGGAGCATCGGCGGGACGATCAACATTGTGACCAAAAAAGGGAGCACACGCAAAGACAAAAAGCCCCAAGCCAAGACCATGGTGGATATCTCCGAATACGGCACCCAGAAATATACGGCAGGGGTGGCCGGAAACGTCAATGCTCTGGGATACGCCTTTGGCGGGGCCTACCGGCAATCTGATGGCTACCTGAAAAACAGTGAATACGAACTCAAGGATGTCAACGGACGCATCTCCTATACCTTTCCTTTCCAAGGCCGGTTGACCTTTGGATACAAGGGGAGTTTCCAGGACAAGGAAGCGTATGTGGTCAATGATCCCAATAATACACTTGTGGGCGACCTCTATGATAGTGATTATCCGATTGTTGAAGGGGTTACGACAGGCTCAAGCATCAATTATCCGGGCAGCAATAGTTACGAAAAGCGTGAGACCGAGTATTTTGACCTCTTTTTCGAACAGCCCACAAAGATAGGGGATTGGAAGCTCCATCTGTACAAATCCGAGGAGTATCGCGACGAAAGCCATTACAACTACAGCAGCACCATCGGCTTTTATGACTATAACATGGATGTTTCCTTTGATGACTGGGGATGGATCATCTACGACCGATTCTTTATCTCTGACGATCACGATATCACCGTAGGCGCAGAAGGCCGTGAGTATGAACTTGGCTATGACGCTGTCATGCCAAACATGGAATGGCATGTGCCGTCAACCCGGATGATCGTCCACAAGGCGGCTTTTTTCGAGGATGTCTGGCAGATAACGGATAAGCTCAGTCTGGCCGTCGGGTTGCGTTACGACCGGGTGGACATGGATGTGGATGTGGATTTCACAGGGTATGAAGATTTCACCAAGGAGATGGAGGCCTGGTCGCCCAAATCGCGTCTGACCTATCTGTTCCGGCCCGGCACCACGGGGTATCTCAATGTCAGTAAGGCGTTCCGCATCCCCACCGGCATGGAGTTCAGCTGGATGGGAGCACCTACCGGGCTCTTCATCGACCCGGAAACCGCCATGGAGTACGAAGGCGGCATTATTCAAAAGTTTGCCAAGGATATTACCGCACGCCTTGGATGTTACTATTATAAAATTGACGATTACATCATGTTCAACCAAGACCCTTACTCCTTGCTTTTTAGCGGCAGGATCGAAGATGTGGTATTCAATGCCGAATATCTGGAGCTCCAGGGCGTTGAAGCGGAAATCCGGTTCAGCCTTTTCAATGGCCTGAACGGCTATCTGAATTACACCTACCAGGAGTCCAAACTCGGCCCCACCCGGGTAGCCGAAGACCAGCTTTACGACGACCATTACCAGCTTCCCCGGCATAAGGCCACCCTGGGTTTTGACTTCGCAATTCTGGAGGACAGCATTTTGCTTTGCAATATTCGGTATGTGGACAAAAGAAAGACCAGCCTTGATCAAGAGATCAATGCCTTAACCACCATGGATCTGGCCTTGGAACAGCGATTTTTCAACCAGCAGGCCCATGTCAAGCTCTACGTAACCAACCTTTTCGATGCCGAATACGAGGAGCAATACAAGGTACCGGCCCTTGATCGGATGTTTGGAATCAATTTCGAATACAAGTTTTAGGAGACAATACAGATGGACATCAATCAGACCGACTGGAACGAGGTATGGAAATCACAAATGGCGGCCTCGGTGGCTGCTACGGGCGGATCCGATTGCGCCCGTTCCTGGGATAACAAATCCTCTGCCCGCAACTACTGGCAAATGGTACTGAATGAAAGGGGGTGGATTGAAGATCTATTGAATGGGTTCCCCATTGATGGGGAATCCCGGATTTTGGATGTCGGTGCCGGTCCCGGCACACTGACCATACCTCTTGCGTCCAAGGTAGCCCATATTACAGCTGTTGAACCGGCAGGCGCCATGGCCGATGTGCTGCACGAAAATATCGAGGCCTATGGGCTGAAAAACGTCGAATGCGTGCATAAGCGGTGGGAGGAGGTTGATGAAAAAAAGGATATTTCACCCCACTTTGATGTGGTCATAGCCTCTTTTTCTTTAGGGATGCCAGACATTCGTTCCGCCATTGAAAAGATGCAGCGGGTGTCCAAAGGCTATGTTTTTCTTCTTTGGTTCGCCGGCCCCCCCTCATGGGATCGGGATTTTAAATATGCTTTCAAGACCCTTTTTAACCGGGAATATCCCGGCATGCCCCAGGCAGATGTCATCTTTAATCTTCTTTATCAGATGGAAATCTATCCCCATGTGGACGTATTTCCCGGACGCATGGAGCACCCCTATGACAGCCTGGATGATATGGTGGCGGATTTCAATATGAGAATGCCCGGTTTGTCCCAGACGCAAGCGTCTACCCTTAAGGCGTACTATGAAACAGTCGTGGAAAAAAGAAACGGGAAGGTGATTCTCCCTTACACCTGGCAAAGTATGAAGATCTGGTGGAAAAAGGCGTGACTCTGCTGGCAAAGAAGGCTTCAAGGGGCTGGGCCAGGGAGGCATGCGCCATTTTTTTGACAAAACCCGCTCTGGATAGGTCAGCGGCTCGGCAGATTTTTCAATGTTGATTTCATGATGGTCATGCCCCTCGGCCCGGACATTTGGTAAAATAACGGGGGATGTCCATAAAATTATAAGTTTTTTCAGGGAATTTTACAATTTTATGGACCTCCCCAAACCTTCTATTTGTTAAAAGCGGTATGTCAATGTCACACCGGCCTCTGCAGGCTTGCTGTAGTTTATGTAGTAACCGTCGCTGTAAATGGAATCATACTCTTTATCAAATATATTTTTCCCATAAAGATAGATATCAAACCGCTCTGTTTCATAACCGATCTTTGCATTGACAAGCTCGTATGCATCCCTCTTATACGTGTTTGCCTTATCAGTATACATTTTTCCACATCCGGTGACATCGGCCCGGCAGTAAAACCCTGTGGTGCACCTGTACTGAGCCCCGAAATTAAATGTATACTCCGGAGCAAAAGGTTTTTTATTTCCCTTATAATCTCCATCGGCATCGTTGAATTTGTCAAACTCCACATCGCTTAAACCAAATCCTGCCATGAAAGTCAGGCCCTTAACAGGTATGGCCGTAACCTCCAGCTCAACTCCTTTGCCCGTTGCCTTGGCAGCATTGGTTGTATAGGATCGAGCAGAATCAAGGACTTCGTGAACCTGGATATCGTCAATATCCATGTAATAGACCGAACCGTTCAGGATCAACCTGTTGTTTAAAAAACTGTTTTTCATTCCAATTTCATAGGACCACAGTCTTTCCTCATCATAGGAGAGATAAGCCGGGTCATGGGCATAGGGATTAAATCCACCTGAGATATACCCCTTTGAAATGGAGGCATAGGTCATTGTGTTGGCTGTGATTTTATACTCAACCCCGATTTTTGGAGAGATTTCATTCCAGTTATCATCAATTGAATATCCTTCTGCGGCATATTCCATATCCTGGTAATCGTACCTGAGACCTCCCAATAGGGTCATTTTTTCACCTGCTGCAATACTTACATGGGTAAATACAGAACCGGAATACCCCTTGATCTCATCTTTTACATCCATTGCCATCCCTGGTATAACAGAATCAATTGTGTAATCGGAAGTGATCTTATCCTTATCACCATAAAGACCTGCGACCAGTTTAATCCTCTCATTTGAGAAGCTGACCCTTAACTCTTCGGACAACTTGGTATTGGAACTATTATCAAACCAGTGAAGATAGGTTTTTGGACAAAAATCATAATCAAGACCAATATCCCTGGTTGAATCCCTATAGGAAGTGGTGGATGTTATCTTAAGATTATCACCAATACCCCAGTCGATATTCATGGAGTGGACCACGATTTCCGAATCGTTATCCCCATTAAAATCATTGGATGTTTTCCTGTCAGCCGGCGATTCAACCCCATACATTGCCGCTCCCATTGGACTCAGATTCATGTGCGGCTGTTCATCATCATATTTACGAATGGAGCTGTTCAGGATGATATCAAGATTGTCGACAGGGGTGAATCTCAATTTTCCACTGCCGTACCAGCGTTCCATATCATCAACGGTATCCCCTGAAGTTTCATGCTTAACCCAGCCATCTTTTTGATCGTGAAGTGCAGATACTCCCAGATAAAGCCTGTCTTTTTTTATGGGACCGGACAGGGACATGGAAATCATCTGTTTATGGTCAATGCCGGCCTCACCTGAAACTTTGCCTGAGAAACTATTATCCAGCGGTTTTGTTACGATATTGATAATGCCGGCCTCTGAACTTTTCCCGTAAAGGGTGCCCTGGGGGCCTTTCAGCACCTCAATCCTTTCGATGTCAAGCATCTCCTGCTCATAGGCCATACCATCAAGGATGGGAACGCCATCCACATACATACCTGCCGATACCGTGTGTGAATGAATGTCTGAAAACATGCCTCGCATGGATGGTGCATTCACACCTGACATGCCATTTTCATAGATCATGAAATTGGGAGTAAATGCTGCCACGTCTGCAATTGACTCAATTTTCAAATCCTCAATGCTCTTTTCACTGAAAACAGTGGTACTTGCCGAAACATCCTGAACATTCTCTTCCATTTTGTTGGCGGTTACCGTGATCTGTTCAATCTGTGTTATTTCTTCTGCCCGCACCGGCCCCGCAACAACCAAGGTGAGCAAAAACAGTGCAAATGACCACACTGGTGTTCCAAGAAACTTCATCTCATCATCTCCTTTCAACAATAAACAAGGGGACGGCCATAAAATTATAAATTTCTTCATGGAATTTTATAATTTAATGGGACGTCCCCAACTTTTAGGGACGTCCTTTCCGGACGTCCCCCATTTTTCCAATTTTTAGGGCTTAACAGTGAGGCTGACGGTGGAGCTGTAGTAAATGGCCTGGCATTTTCCGTTAAGATGTTTGAGTTCATTGTCCGGCTTAACCTCTTTTCTCACCATGACGCTTACCATCCACTCTCCTGAGGTGGGCACACGAACCTGGGCCTTGCCATCCATGATATAGGATGACAGAGAGAAGTTGTCAGGGCCGCCATAGGTGTTGCTGGTGGCAAAGAGATAGTTCATGCCGTCCATATCGCAGTTGAGTTTTTTGCCGTTGAGTACGGCTTCGAAGGTGATGAGATCACCGGCATGGACATCGCTCAGGTTGCAGGTGGGCATGAGTTCAAGCTCGTGGCCAGCCGGCTCCGGCTTGGTCCATTTGTTGATGGCCATGTAAGATTTTGCAACCGCCTTGTACCGGCAGCTGAAGTTAATGGATTTGGCATCCTTGATCTCATCCATGGCCTTGGTGGTCATCTTGGTTTTTCCGTTCTTGTCAACATACCCTGTAAAAAAACTGGCCTTTGATTCGGCAACCACCTGATAGGTCCCGGGTAAGGTCTCTTTTGTAAGGGTGATTTTCCTGAGGCCGAGATCACCGGGTATGACGTCCATGCCGGTTTTGGATTTCACCACCGCCTCTTTCTTGATCACCGGCAAGGGCATGGCGGTTTTGCTGTTATCCGGCCCAACCAGGTCATACCGCTCAATGGTGACAGCTCCGGCCTCGGACATGAGAAAATCATCCATGGGAAGTACATGCCCCCATCCAAGGGAGGAGATGGCATGGCCCGGGGGATGGGCAAACGACTCATTGAGGTTGACCCAGAGGGAGTGGGCAAAGACATTGGTTGAAAACGCCAGTGCTGCCATCAAGGTAAACAATGCGGTGACTCTTTTCTTCATTTTATTTCTCTCCTAATTGTTAAATTGTGTTGTTGCGTTGAATGCATCATTCAGATCACACAGAGTAAAAACAATCCTCACATTTCATGGAAACGTGAGTTTAATGTTCATGACCGGCATCAGCGGGGGCCTGACTCACGCACCGTGTGCCCCGGTCCCCCATCAAGGAAAATCTCGTATGGCACCTTGGGTTTTTCAAAGGTCGCCTCTCCATTCTCATCCATCTGCATTTTCTTCAGGATTTTCTCCTTTTCGTCCTCCAGGTAAAGGGTCAGGCCCGCGGCTGTGGCACCGGTGGAAAAGATTCCCTCAACGGTGACGGTGTTGTCTTCATTGTCCATCACATTCATGTACAAGGTGTGGGCGAAACAGACAGAAGCGGTCATGGCAAGCACCAAGACCCCCCCTGCCAGTGCCCGCATCCCCATTTTCCGGAACTGATTCAATTTTAACCTCCTTTCTAATATAGCCTCTCTCCCGAATCATTTGCTTATTGATATTTTTTTTGGAAAACCTAACATTATAATAATAAGATTTCTACTCTGATAGGGATTTTTTATGCTCCATATGGGATTTTATGCACTCCCCCCATGATGCCGAACTTTGACCACCCATCCAGGTTCGCTGTAGTGATAGGTAATCCTATTTGGGGTAGAAAAATTCCCGTTTGGGGTAGAAAAAGAGCTGTCAATGATGTTAGATATACCAAAAAAATTTTAAATTAAGGAGAAAAGTTTGATTAGCAATCATTTTAACATCACCAAAATTCGAGCAATGTTTCTGATGATCCTCATGGGCTTCATGTTCATAAAATGTGAATTTTCCGGGGCAGACGAGATTCGGGGAGAAAAAACTTCACCTGTGCGATCCATAGAGCTGGAATCAGTCACAGTGACCGCCCAGAAACAGGAAGAAAAACTTCAGGAAGTACCGGTGAGTATCACCGTGTTTACCGATCAGGATATTGAAGACAAAAAAATTGAATCCTTGATGGATATGGCCGATTATGTGCCCAATCTTATGATTTTTGAAAATGGTGCCTCCGGCATGAATTCCCCATCCATGCGGGGGGTCCATGTGGCTCCCTATACCTTAACTGCGACTACCGGGTTGTATGTTGACGGTGTTCCGATTCTGTGCGGCGTCGGCTTTGAGGATGAAATGTTGAATATTGAGCGCATTGAGGTGCTGCGAGGCCCCCAAGGCACCCTGTATGGCAAAAATGCGGAGACTGGTGCCATAAATATCATCACCCGGCAGCCGAGCAATGATCTTGTGGGAAAAGCTTCGGTACAGGTTGGTAAGCTTTTGTCAGCAGCGGCCGGCGACAGGGAATTCAGTGAATTTTCATTTAACGTGAGCGGCCCTATCCAAAAGGACATGCTCTTTTTAGGCATTGCCGGAAAATATAAACAAAGAGACGGTTATATCGAAAACACCACCACCGGTGACACGGTGGACGACAGGGAACGATGGGCCGGTAGAGGTCATGTGCGATGGACGCCTTCGGATCGTTTAGATGTTTCCATGACTGTTGCCCGGATAGAAAATTCCGATGATGGCGTTAATATGACGCTGGGCAAGAACGGAGCTGCTGCTTACGGACTTCCCATGCCCGGGGACCGTGAAGTGTCATCGGATTTTAAGGGGAGTAACGATGCCTATTCAGATACCCAGGCACTAAAGGTTACCTATGGCCTCAGTGACGCACTGAGGCTGACATCAATAACTTCCAGAAAGGTCTTTAATGATAAAAGCAAGGGGGACTGGGATTTCAGCCCGGCGACACTCACCCACACCGAAAAGGATGGAAAGTACAGCAAGGTTTCCCAGGAGGTGAGGCTGGACTATGCCAAGGGCCAGGTAAAGTGGCTCGCCGGTCTTTACTATGACAAGGACACCAATGACATGGACTATGAAACCTTTTCAGATTATCCCACCATGGCCGGCATCACCTCCCGGGAGATTGACGGAGATGCCTATGCCGCCTTTGCCAATCTGACCTGGCCCTTGACGGAACGCCTGAGTGTGGTGACGGGCCTGCGTTATGAAGTTCAGAATATGGACTTTGAGGACAACCTTGACGGCAGGGCCTTTGATGACTCATGGAATGCCCTAAGTCCCCGGGCAGGTCTTGAATATCGCTTCAGCCCCGATATCATGGGGTATGCCACCGTGTCAAAGGGATACAGGTCCGGTGGATTTAACCTGTTTGCTATGGATGATCAATATGCCAGCTATGATGCAGAAGAGTTGTGGAATTATGAAATCGGCATGAAGAGTGTGATTTGGGATTCCAGGCTGATGTTGAACGCCTCTGTTTATTACATGGATATTAATGACATGCAGGTGGAAAAGGCGGTCAATCAAATTGAGTCTTATATGACCAACGCAGCAGAAGCCACCGGCAAGGGCCTTGAATTGGAAATGACGGCAAGACTCAATGACGGTTTGACCCTTATGGCCGGATTCGGCTACAGTGATATTGAATTCGATAAGTTTGAAGATGCGCTGGGCGATTACAAGGGAAATAAAAATCCTTATGCCCCGGAGTATACATACAATATCGGCACCCAATACCGGCATCCTGGCGGATTTTGCGCGAGGGTGGATCTGATCGGCTACGGGGAAATGTATTTTGATAAGACCAATGAATTCTCAAAAGGTTCGTATGAGATCGTCAATGCCAAAATCGGCTATGAAACCGAGCATTTTGATATTTATCTCTACGGCAAAAACATCTTTGATAAAGAGTATAACTCTTACGGCTATTACGGCGGCTATTACACCATTTACAGCGATCCCGGAGAGGTCGGCTTACAATGCGTGTACAGGTTTTGAAGCTATACTTCGAACCCAACACATCGTCCTGAATGATTGCTGTCATTGGACGTCCCGGCTTTTTCCCTGCCCTGCTGCAGTGATGACGGCTAAGAGGGTGTCAGTGATGCGGATATTGTCCGATTTTCCCCAGACCACGATCTGGCGGCCGATTTTAAGGTCCAGGTCCGCGCACAGGTCCAGCTCACCCCGGAGTTTGGCAAGCCCCTTCCGGTCATTCTTCCCCGGGGGACGATGGTGGGAGGCCAGGTTCACGGCCCCTGCCACCCCCATGGACCCGCTCAAACAAAACGGGCCTTCAGAAGAAGAGACAACAGCTTCACCGGAAGCCTGGGCGGCGGCGTTGTCTTCAAAACCTCCCAGGATATCCGTGAGTTCATCCACCGAAATCGTGCCGGAAGCGGTGGGAAACATAAGAAAGGGAAAGATCGAGAATATGACAAGGGCCGGCAATACGACCTTGAAAAACCGCCGGGGCCGGGGCGCATGGCTTGATTGCATTTTTAAAGTCCCTTTTCAAGCTGCCGGGTGGTGAACATCTTTTCATCAATGGGTTGGCCGTACCGAACGTTTTTCGTCTGGAAAACGGTCCGGTGCAGGGTTTTGCCGTTTCGAGTCGTCTTGGCGAGAATCTCCAGGGCCGTCCAGATGCCATCCACTTCCCTGATGTCGGGTATGTCCACATACTTAATTTTGTTTGCCTCGTCAAGCCAGTGCACGGCACGGCACATCATGAAGATGTCCTGCCGAATGAAGAGGATGGATTTTTTGTAGCCATAACGGTCCTGCACGGTCTCGTTCACCGGTACCGCCTGGATGAGCCAGCAGGGATGGTCCCGGACCACATCGGTCTTAAGCAGGGTGTAGTGCCATTCGTCCACCACCCGCCGGGTCATGTCGGCGTAGGAGAAGTCGGAGCCCATGAAGGCCCCGGATTTGTCCGAGGAGGCGATGCGCTTGACTTTTTTCAGTTCCGGCAGGTAAAGCCATTGATCGTCGTCCCGGGCACCCTCCCTGTAATCCCAGGTCAGAAAGCCCGTGTCCCGCACATCAGCAGGGTCGGTAAAGAACATGAGCTTAAAGGCCCATGACAAGGATCACAGGGGTCAGATTCGGAACCATGGAGATCAGGCCCATTCGAAGGCCACCCATCATCAGGGTGATCAGCACCACAGCAGTGACATACCCCTGGGCCATGGACCGGCTGGCGGCCTTGACGGTGTGGACAAAGAGCTGCAAAAGCCCGGTGGTGGAGACCTTGGCCCGGTGGCCAAAGGCCGCCTGAAAGGAGGTTTCAATTTTCTGAAGCAGGGGCACGTAGTAAAAGACATCCAGCCAGGGCACCTGCACGGTGAACCGCGCCAGGCGGAAGGCGGAGTCGGTCACCTTTTCCAGGTCGTCGGAACCTGAATTTTCAAAGAGCAAAAACTCCTGGGGGATCAGATCCGGATTGTCCGGCACCCTGTAAAATTCGGGCCGGTTCTCGTTCAGGGCCTGGTGAATCTCCTTTAGCACGTCGGCAACGGAAGAGGCCTTGGCCACCTTGACCCGGCCATTTTCAAACGCCTCCAGTTCCCGGGCCAGCCGATCCAGATGGTTGAGTACCACAGGGTCATAAAGGCCATTTTCCTTAGCATTGTGTAAAAGAGGCTGAACAATAATATTAATAACTGTTGCTGTTTCTTCTTGCCTGTCCATTTTTACGTCAAAGTCCTTTTGCATCATTTCGTTGATATTCGCATTCCGCTTTGTTCGTTAGTCTGCTTTTCAGTCAAATCAGCGTCTTGCCAGCCGCCGCCCAGGGCCTTGAAAAGGTCGATCCGGGCGGATGAGAGTCGCTGGACCGATGCTGCACAGGCGGAGCGGGCCGTCAGCAGATCGCTTTGCGCGGTCAAGGTCTCCAGGCAGGAAGCGGAACCTGCCCTGTAGCGCAGGTCGGCTATGCGATAGGCCTCGGCTGCGCGTTTTCGTGCTCTGCGCAGCGCGTTCAGCCGATCCTGTTCGGCGCTGAAGTTTACCAACCCCTGCTCCACTTCCTTGAGTGCCGTGACGACCTTGCCGTCAAAGGCGGCCAGCAGGGCGTCTCCCTGGGCCTCAGCCTGGCGCAGCCGCGCACGGGCCTTTGTCATGTTGGGAAAGTGGCAGGACAGCATGGGCATGGGTCCCACCGACCAGGTGAAGGAGTCGTGGCCCTTGATATAACTGCCACGGGCAGACCGCATGGGGGACCCGGGTCTGCCCACAACGAATCATGAAAGTAATGTTAGGCTTACCTACACTTTCTTATAAAACCTACAGCAGGCCTGCAGAGGCCGGTGTGACATTGACACATACCGCCTTTAACAAATAGAAGGTTTGGGGACGTCCATAAAATTGTAAAATTCCATGAAGAAACTTATAATTTTATGGCCGTCCCCGTTATTTTCCCTTTACTTTTGAGGGGCGGGCCTTGCCAAGTCAGCATCTGGAAAGGCAGCGCGGGTATAAAATCCCGCTGCCATATTGGATGCCTGTCAGATTACACGTGCATGGTCAAAACCCACGAAATTCGGCACCTACCCTGACACAGGGGGATTCATGGACCACTTGCTTCTCCTGTTCTTTGAACGACACACTTTTATTAGAATATAGGGTTGCAATAGCGCCATGATGATGGCAAAAATAGCGACCCGGTTCATTCCGACCAAACATCCGTTATCCGTGGTCACCAATATGGCAGATGAAAGAAGCGCGCCAATTCCGTTACCCCCATGTTGAATGGAAGACAATAATGACATGAACGCCGCCCGTTCATGGGGTTCAGGCAATTTGGATGCTTCCGAAGTGGCAGAGATATTACGAATGCAGACAGTTCCCATAAACATCACAAAGATCAGTAAAAGCGGAGTCATGGGGTCATGAACAAATCCGTCAAACAGGAAAACAATCAAAACAACGGTTCCTGCGACATTGGCTGGGATGGGACCAATCTTATCTGATAACCGTCCACCCAATTGAATCATCACCAGACTGAATATGCCGCCAACCAGATATAAGAACCCGAGTGATTCCCGGGGATACCCCTGATTAAATTGAAAAAAAGCCGAGATATTGGGAATGATCAAAAAAGAGGACACCATGGCTGATGCCATCATCAACAACGCCATCATGTTGTTCCTGTTCTTCATCAATGCATAAATGGAAACCATTGATTTTTCTTTGGCAGACAAATGTCCCGTCATTGGGGGAGTATATTTAAGAATCAGTAATACAACCAAAACTCCCAGGGTGGTGATCGCGTAAAAAGGAGATTGCCAGTTGCCGATTCTGGCAAGCTCCAATCCAAATGGAACCGCCACAATTGATGACAAAGAGAATGTTCCCATCACAATTGCCATGGCTTTTCCCCGACGCTTGGGGGGAACAACATCCGTAACCATTGACAGGGAAATCGCTGAGGCAGGGCCTCCGAAAAAACCTGCCAAAATCCTTGCGCCAATCAGACTGTAAAGATCCCAGGCAAAGGCCGCACACAAGGTCGCCAGGGAAAGTCCGGCAACGGCAATGAGCGCAACATTTTTTCTATCAAACCGATCAATGAAACCGGCACAGACAATGCCAGAGAAAGCAATCGCCAGGGTATAGCAACCACAAATCAAGCCGATATCTGCATTGGATATCGGCAGTCCCTTTGAAATGTCCGGGCCGAGGGGCATGACCATCATGAAATCAATGATGTTTACAAACTGAACAACTGCTGCTATCCAGACAACCTTTTTTTCAATATCCAATTTTTCCTCCACTCATTTTCCTTAAGAGATTCTGATGCCATCGTGAATACATGAAACTCGAAGACATCTTATCCCCATGGAAAAAGATGGGCTAACACATCCCGGTATTTCACTTGTTCTTGCCGGTCATCTGAGATGTCAGGAGAGCCCGAAACAAACCAATGGGCCAAGATATGTATTTTCCAGGATAGAGCAAAAAAAGGCAGGAAAGTTCTAAAGGAGGTGTCGAAATCCCCGAAGGTACTCCCGGGGATTTGAGCCGTATTGTTTGGCAAAGGTTCGTGTGAAATGGCTGGGGCTGGAGTAGCCCACGGCATATGCGACTTCCGTGACGTTCATATCTCCTGTTTCCAGCAACATGCGCGCTTTGTCGAGGCGGTGGTTCCTCAGATATCCAAATACCGAGGTGCCATACACCCTGCGGAATCCCCGTGTCAACGTTGTCTCACTTATCCCTGCGTACCTGGCAATCTCGGCAAGGGACAAGGGTGCTTCCATGTGCTCCAGAAGAATATCCCGGGCAAGCTCAATCTGTTTCTTATCCCTTTTCTGCAATGGATCCTTTTCTTCAACACTCCCACCAAAGTGGTATGCCATGAGATGGGAGATCAATTCCAAGGCCTTGCCTTCAAGAAATATTTTTTGCATGGCCCCCAGGTATGGACATTGAAAAATCTGCCGGGCCGCTGACTGCATGGGTATCGTCATCCTGGAGAAACGATAATAGAGGCGATCCTGCTTGTTTTCAAGGACAAGACGAAAATCTTCAGGCACCCGGCGCAGGTACTCTCCGGCAATCTCGACAAGCAACGACCGATGAATCCTGACACATACAAAACAGATACCGGAATTCGGAAAGCAATCGTGATGCCCTTCAAGCCTTGGGGTCAGCCAGAGCGCGGCAAACAGGGGGGTGATGTTCACATTTTCCCTTAACCCGTAGAGACGGTTTTGAAATTTTCCGGAAAGGACAAAGACAAACTCGCATACGTCCTGGCTGGAATAAAAGTCAAAGAGTCTCTGTTTTGTCAAATAGAAATCACCAAGAATGAGTGCCATCCCCGGACGCAGTAAAATCGTTTCTTGCTTTGGACCAAAGTATGCCGGGAGATGCGTATTTTTAAAAAAGTCGTGGGGTTGTTTTGTGTGCATTTCCATACCTTGTGATAATATGAGGGGTCTTCTTGAAGTTTTATTACGCCAATTAAGTTAGGATAGTCAAGTAATATCTAATTCAACGATCAACTCAACTCCGGTCTCAGCTCATATTACAATACCGGGCCCACCGAACAGACCGGCAGCACCTTCAGTTCCGGTTCCGATACAAGAGTTAGTGAAGGCTCGGTTGCCACCGGAGACATGGTCAGCCTGTCATCGGCAGTCAGGCTGATGTTGAACGCCTCTGTTTATTACATGGATATCAATGACATGCAGGTGGAAAAGGCGGTCAATCAAATTGAGTCTTATATGACCAACGCAGCAGAAGCCACCGGCAAGGGAAATGTATTTTGATAAGACCAATGAATTCTCAAAAGGTTCGTATAAGATCGTCAATGCCAAAATCGGCTATGAAACCGAGCATTTTGATATTTATCTCTACGGCAAAAACATCTTTGATAAAGAGTATAACTCTTACGGCTATTACGGCGGCTATTACACCATTTACAGCGATCCCGGAGAGGTCGGCTTACAATGCGTGTACAGGTTTTGAAGCTATACTTCGAACCCAACACATCGTCCTGAATGATTACTGTCATTGGACGCCCCGGCTTTTTCCCTGCCCTGCTGCAGTGATGGCGGCTAAGAGGGTGATGGTCAAAAATCATACTGCAGCCGGAAAAACATGCGATTATTTTCGTTCATGCTCAGAAAAGCGGGCTTGTCACCGGACTGGTAGATGACCAGGCCGGCGGCCGCCTCCCAGTGATCGGAGAGATCATAGGTGAACTCCAGCCGTTCCAGGGCTCCGTCCTGCCCCAGCAGATCGTATACCTGTACGAGAAGAAGTGCCTCCAGGCGCTCATGGCAGAAGTCCCGATTGATGCGAAGGGTCCATTGAAAATCGTCTTTTTCGGCTGAATCAGGTGACGCTGCAAGGCTCTCCCGGAAACCGAAAAGATGCCGGTCGGCCGCCTCAAGGCTGATCGTGGTATTGGAGATGCCCGCATATTCCACCCCGGCCAGAGCGTCCAGGCGCATCTTTTTTTCACCGGGCAGAGCGGCAAATTCCAGGCCTGTAAACAGGGCAGCTTCTGCTTTATAGAGCCAGTTGCCCCGGGCCAGGCCAGCTGCCGTTCCGAGCATGGTGATCCGGGAATGGACCTGGCGGCAGGATCCGTCCGGGGTCAGCTCAAGGTGGGTGGTGTCGTCATACACCCGGGCCGCGTACAGGGAGGCCTCCCATCCGCTGAAGATACCGCTAAGGGCCATGGCCACCTCCTGGTTATCAAAGGTGGTGGCGGGGGTTTCTTCAGCTGGAAGAGGCCTTTCAGAGGTGAAATAGTCGCTGCCGTAAACGGGCCATTTGTCAAAACGCATCTCGTGAATCGCAATCCCGGTGAGAGTCCAAGATCCGAAACTGTAATCCATACGAGTCATGGTCACCGGCAGCCGCAGGTCCTCAATGTCGGTCATACCCGGCTCCCGTCGGTCCATGGGATTCAGGACGTCAGTGATGCGGATATTGTCCGATTTTCCCCAGACCACGATCTGGCGGCCGATTTTAAGGTCCAGGCCCGGCAGAAGGGTGCCCTGGAGCCATGTTTCTCCCAACTCCGTTTCGTTCTCATAGGTATCCAGGGTGGGGCCGGTGTAGTTGTCGCGACCTTGCAGGGCAAAGGCAGCGTCGTAAAAGGCCTGGCCCCTTGTCCGCAGGCGCCAGGTACCAACAAGGTTCAGGTCCGCGCACAGGTCCAGCTCACCCCGGAGTTTGGCAAGCCCCTTCCGGTCATTCTTCCCCGGGGGACGATGGTGGGAGGCCAGGTTCACGGCCCCTGCCACCCCCATGGACCCGCTCAAACAAAACGGGCCTTCAGAAGAAGAGACAACAGCTTCACCGGAGGCCTGGGCGGCGGCGTTGTCTTCAAAACCTCCCAGGATATCCGAA
Organism: uncultured Desulfobacterium sp.; assembly: GCA_963668575.2. Classification (GTDB taxonomy): domain Bacteria; phylum Desulfobacterota; class Desulfobacteria; order Desulfobacterales; family Desulfobacteraceae; genus Desulfocicer. Next base: position 6,320,916 of record OY764894.2, read on the forward strand.
AGCTGCGTTTCTTTGGAATCGGGCTTGTCAAAACCTCCCAGGATATCCGTGAGTTCATCCGCCGAAATCGTGCCGGAAGCGGTGGAAAACATAAGAAAGGGAAAGATCAAGAATATGACAAGGGCCGGCAATACGACCTTGAAAAACCGCCGGGGCCGGGGCGCATGGCTTGATTGCATTTTTAAAGTCCCTTTTCAAGCTGCCGGGTGGTGAACATCTTTTCATCAATGGGTTGGCCGTACCGAACGTTTTCCGTCTGGAAAACGGTCCGGTGCAGAGTTTTGCCATTCCGGGTCGTCTTGGCGAGAATCTCCAGGGCCGTCCAGATGCCGTCCACTTCCCTGATGTCGGGTATGTCCACATACTTAATTTTGTTTGCCTCGTCAAGCCAGTGCACGGCACGGCACATCATGAAGATGTCCTGCCGGATGAAGAGGATGGATTTTTTGTAGCCATAACGGTCCTGCACGGTCTCGTTCACCGGTACCGCCTGGATGAGCCAGCAGGGATGGTCCCGGACCACATCGGTCTTAAGCAGGGTGTAGTGCCATTCGTCCACCACCCGCCGGGTCATGTCGGCGTAGGAGAAGTCGGAGCCCATGAAGGCCCCGGACTTGTCCGAGGAGGCGATGCGCTTGACTTTTTTCAGTTCCGGCAGGTAAAGCCATTGATCGTCGTCCCGGGCCCCCTCCCTGTAATCCCAGGTCAGAAAGCCCGTGTCCCGCACATCAGCAGGGTCGGTAAAGAACATGAGCTTAAGGGTATCCACGCCCTTGTCCTTTGTAAAGGATTTCATGATGCGGGTGCGCTTGTGTTCATTCTTGTCAATGAGGACCATTTTCCGGTCACAGGTCATATTGTCCCCGTCGTCCCGGGCATCGGCCTGCTGCATGATCTCAAGGGCCGTAAGGGGCTGCCCCGGGCAGGGGGAAGCCGCAAGGACCGCAATGGCTGCCGCCAGAAAATAGGGAATGAACCTGAAAATCACATATTTCATGACAGAACTCCTTTTTGTTCTTTTGAGATGTGGACGGGCTGGGATGCGGATCGGGTCGAGGGATGGATGAGCATCATCAGGGCCGGTACGGACAGAAAATCCGCCACCAGGGCCAGGACAAGGGTGAGCCCCGTAAGATATCCGAATCGCTTGACATTCAACATGGAGGCAAAGGTGAACACAAAAAATCCAATGGCCAACACCACGGTGGTGATGAGCATGGCCCGGCCCGAGGTGTCCAAGGTCTTTCGGATCGCCTCTTTGGCATCGTTGCCCTCACTGAAATAGCGCCTGAACCCGTTCATGAAATGGACTGTGTCGTCCACGGCCAGGCCCAGGGCAATGGTACCGATCATCATGGTGTAGGTGTCCAAAGGAAGGCTCAGCCAATACATAAGGCCCATGACAAGGATCACCGGGGCCAGATTCGGAATCATGGAGATCAGGCCCATTCGAAGGCCACCCACCATCAGAACCATCATCAGTGTGATCAGCACCGCAGCAGTGACATACCCCTGGGCCATGGACCGGCTGGCGGCCTTGACCGTGTGGACAAAGAGCTGCAAAAGCCCGGTGGTGGAGACCTTGGCACGGTGGCCAAAGGCCGCCTGAAAGGAGGTTTCGATTTTCTGAAGCAGGGGCACGTAGTAAAAGACATCCAGCCAGGGCACCTGCACGGTGAACCGCGCCAGGCGGAAGGCGGAGTCGGTCACCTTTTCCAGGTCGTCGGAACCTGAATTTTCAAAGAGCAAAAACTCCTGGGGGATCAGATCCGGATTGTCCGGCACCCTGTAAAATTCGGGCCGGTTCTCGTTTAGGGCCTGGTGAATCTCCTTTAGCACGTCGGCAACGGAAGAGGCCTTGGCCACCTTGACCCGGCCATTTTCAAACGCCTCCAGTTCCCGGGCCAGCCGATCCAGATGGTTGAGCACCACAGGGTCATAAAGGCCGTTTTCCTTTTCCGTATCCACCAGCACCTCGATATTGATGGTACTGCCCATGACCCGGTCGATGGTCTCCGTGGCCCGGCGGCAATCCCAGGAGGCGGGTTGCCATTTCAGAACATTATGGGAAAACTGAAGCTGCAGGGCACTGGCCAGGCCCGCAACCAGCAGCAAAAGGGTGATGGTGATAATGAGCCCGGGACGGCAAGAGACGATTTGCGTTACCCGGTCCATGAGATGGTCGAACCAATCATGGGATCGCCCCTTTGCATGTTTTGAAGACGACTGTTTCAGGGGAAGGAGCGCCAGAATGGCCGGAATCATCAGCATTGTGTAAAAGAGGCTGAACAATACCCCCATACCACCGAAGATGCCCAGAAAGGCCACGGGCGCCAGAGCCGTGGTGGCAAAAGAGGCCAGGCCCACGGCAGTGGTGAAACTGGTGATCAACACCGCAAACCCGGAATGACCCATGGCATGGGCAATGGCTGTGCGTTTGTCCTCACCCCGGCCCAACCTTTGGAACACCAGGGAGAGAATATGGACGGAGGCCCCCACGCCCACCGCCAGCAGAAAGGAGGGCAGGATCATGTTGGGCAGGGTGAAGGAGACATTGCAGATCCCCATCAGGCCGAGGGTGGAAAAAAGGGAGAGGACCACCACCAGAAGCGGCAGAAACACACCGGAAACACGGCGGAACATAAGAAAGAGGCAGGTGCCGATGGTGAGGATGGCAAGCATCATGAACCGTCCCATGTCCTGCATCATGGCGGCCTTCTGAACCTTGAGGACCACCGGGGTTCCGGCCAGGTGAATGCGGAAATCCCCGGCATCGTAGTTTTCAATGATTTTCTGCACGGCATCCACCACGGCCTCGGCAATTTCGTTTTTGGTTCGGCCGTTTTTTTTTGCCGGTACTCCGGCATCCGGTGCATCATCGTCAAACCCGGCCAGAACATCTGCCGGTGCCCGGGTATCTGCAAGGTCCGTTTCTATGATGATGGTGGTCATGGTGCCGTCCGTTGAGATGAGGCGATTCCGATAGAGGGGATTTGCCATGACCCGCTCCCTCAAGGCCCCAAGTTCGGCATTGCTTTGGGGAAAATGTTCCAGAAGGTCCTCCACAATGAGGCGGTCGGTTTTGCCCCGGGTGTTGCGGGCGTTGACAAGGGAGGTGATGTCGGCCAGGTGGGGCACCTTCTCCGCCAGTTCCCTGTGCAGTTTCCCAAGGCGCCGCAGAAACGGCCGATCGAAAATTTTTGGCGCCTCAATGGCAACAATGACGAGTTCATCCGTGCCGAACTGCGCCTTAAAGTCGTTGTAAACGGTGAGAACGGGGTCGGTTTTATGAAAATAACTTTCGTTGCTGGTGTCGATGCGCAGCCGGGTAACCTGAAAGCCCAACCCCACCGCCACCACGGCGGTGATGAGGATGATACGCCAGGCCCGGTCGTAAATCAGGCCTGCTGCGGCCTTAAACCAGGATTCAAATCGTTTTTGCATGGAATTATCTCCTACTTATGTTTAGTTGCTATACACTTAGGGCAAAAAAATGGCTCATGTTGAATTCCATAATCTTATTGGGGTGGGATCAGGTTTGCGTTATTCTGCTTATAACAAAAGCCCCTGAGACACAACATGAGCCTAAAGAGTTACCGCAATTGGTCGGTCATTTTGTCAAGCTGACCTAAAAATTCCTCAATCAGGGACAATTGAGTATCGCTGAGCCGGTTGATAAAATCATAAAGCTCCTCATTCATCTCCTCGTGGCGCCGGGCATGGGTATAATAGGCCACATGTCCCTTGTTGGTAAGCATCGGCACGGTTCTCAGGTTGTTGGCCGGATCTTCGGCCTTTGTCACCAACCCCTTTTTTTCAAGTTTCGACACCAGCTGGGAAACAGCCCCCCGGGTGACGCCGGCAATCCGGGCAAGCTCGGACATGTGAACCCCGGGATTGTCCCCGATGTGCATCACCATATGAATCTCCGAAGCATACATCATCTCCGGCACCCCGAAATAGCGGGGCTTTTTTTCATTTTCAGTGTATTTGGTGAACACCCGTGCAAGGGTTCCCGCCATTTTGTTGAATCGTTTTTTCATGGGGCATATATATAGCTGCTAAACATACATGTCAATATTTTTTTTTGCTACGGAGAACACAACGATAGGCTCTGACTATTCCCAGCCGAACCCTTGACAGATTACACCGGAACTCAATGGTGATAAAAACGTGTTGAAAAACATCTCATTTACCATGGGTGAGGGAGGGGGCACGGGATTGGTGGGTCCAAGTGGTGCCGGAAAGACCATCATTGCACAGCTTTTACTGCGTATGTGGGATATCGGTGCTCTCCTGCTATTGCTTTGGTTATGAACAACTCTTTTATTATTAATAAAATACTGTATGCCTAATTCTTTATTGTTTAACATGTTTTTCTTTATTTACAAAATAAGATTTATTATGTATGCATGACGGGTTGTCGAAAGATCCTGTGGACTATTCCATAAATTAAAGAAGCCGGGCTTGGCTTAAAGGAGAAGTAAATGGAACAACAGATTGTCAAACCTGTAAGCACCCGGTCCGAGGTGATCTGCCTTGCGGTGACGATTGCGGTGGTCGTGATGATTTCAGGCGGAGTAATTGCCGGGCGAATCCGACCCAATGACGAAAAAATCCTAAAATCACACCAACTTTCCGCCTTCAGGGATCTGAACAGCCTTGAGCAGGGCACCTTCAATGACCTTTACGCAGCAGCCATGGAGATCAATGAACTCCACGGTACCGGTGATGAGGAGTGGCCTTCTTTGGCGACCCTTGAAGGTGAGTATATGCCGCCATTCGTAAAGGACCGGGCGTGGGAACAACGGGGACGTCTTGCTTGGGAACACCGGGTCCCCTGGTCCGGCAGCCGGCATGTAGCCCTTTATCTTGGCGTGCCTCGGGACGCTGGCAGCTTTGGCTGCTTTCTCCTAATAATGCTCCATGACCACGCAGTTAAACGGCCGGGATCAGAAACAGTCGAACGTCCACCCTATGAGATCTGGCGCCATGATGATTTAGATGTTGCGCTCCCCGAAATTGTTACGGACCAGGCCCTCATGGCCAGGGGATGGAAAGAGGTGGTTGCCTATAAGGGAGAAGAGGAAGTCAAACGATTGAAAGGAGATGGCCGGTCATGAAACTGAGAACAATAATTGTCCTGACAGCCCTGCTGGCACTGGTTTTCGCAAATGGGGCCACGGCCGCATCCCCTGGTAAAAGGCTCAGGATCGGGGTGACTCTCCACCCCTACTATAGCTTTGTCGCCAATATCGTGGGAGATCTGGCCGAGGTGGTGCCCCTGATCAAGCCGGGGTTCAATCCCCATGCCTACAAGCCCCAGCCCGATGATATAAAGCGGATCATGGATCTTGATGTGCTGGTGGTTAACGGCATCGGCCATGATGAATTTGCCTTTGAGATCCTTGAGGCCTCGCAGATGAAGGGAAAAATTCCGTTGATTTATGCCAATGAGGGGGTCTCCCTGATTCCCATTGCAGGAACCGGTTCAGGAATAAAGGTGGTCAATCCCCACACCTTTATCTCCATTACGGCATCCATCCAGCAGATCTACAACATCAGCCAGTCTCTCAGGCGCTTGGACCCTGCCCACCAGAAGACCTATCGCAGCAATGCCCGGAACTATGTCCGGAAATTAAGAAAGATGAAGGCCCTTTACATGAAAAAACTTGCCGACCTTCCCAGGATCGATTTTCGCTGTGCAACCATCCACGGAGGGTATGACTACCTGCTCCAGGAATTCGGGCTCCAGGTGACGGCCGTGATCGAGCCGAGCCACGGGCTCAAGCCCACGGCCAGTCAGCTTGCAAAAACCATTGATAAGATCCGGGACCTTGACGTGGAGGTGATTTTCACCGAGATGAATTTTCCGGATAAATACGTGGATACCATTCACAGAGAAACCGGAATCAAAATCCGCTACCTCTCCCATTTAACCAACGGCAATTACACTGCGGAGGATTTTGAAAACGGGCTCAGGGCCAACATCGAAGCCCTGACCGCCGCCTTGATCGAGTCCCATGACAATCAGATTCCAAAAAAGGGGACCGTTGATGGCCGCACCGTTAATTGACAACCCCTGTTGTTCCAAAGGTCCGGGGGTCTCGTTTGACCGGGTGAATCTTACCTTGGGCAACACATCCATCCTGGAGGATATCAGCTTTACCATTGATCCTGGAACCATCCACTGCCTTATCGGGCCCAACGGAGGGGGTAAGACCTCCCTGCTGCGCTCCCTGCTTGGCCAGATGCCCCACTCAGGTGAAATAGCGATCTCTTCTCCAGGCCCGGTTGTCATGGGGTATGTGCCCCAGGTGCTTGATTTCGACCACACCCTGCCCATCACCGTGGATGATTTCATGGCCATGGTATGCCAGGACCGACCGGCGTTCACCGGGATCAAGGCCGGGCATCGCCCCCCCATCGACCAGGCCCTTTCCCGGGTGGGACTGATGGAAAAACGGAAACGCACCCTGGGCCAGCTTTCCGGGGGGGAACGCCAGCGGCTGCTCCTGGCCCAGGCATTGCTGCCCTTTCCCGACCTTCTCATCCTGGACGAGCCCATGGCAGGGCTTGACAAGGACGGCGGTGGGATGCTCAACAATCTCTTGACGGAATTGAGACACCAGGGGGTAACGATTTTCTGGACTCACCACGATCTCAAGGAAGTAAAGGCCATGGCAGACGGTGTCACCTGCATCAACAAGAAGGTTCTCTTTTCCGGAAAGCCGGACCGGGTGCTCTCCTCCCAACAGATCCTTGATGCCTTTTCGGCAAGATAGCCGGGGCTTCGGATTGCAGATGAAATAACTTGGGCAGAAATAGCGCAGACCAATCTATAAAATCAGCGGTCCTTAACCTTCACTTTTTGGAAACGTGGTAACGGTCATGAACTCCTTTTACGATCTCATTCGAACCTTCTGTGAGCACTGGGCCCGGGCCGGGGTGCTGCCGGAATCTTTTCAATACGCCTTTGTCGTCAACTCTATTTTGTGCGCCATGCTCATCGGCCCCCTGCTTGGGGGGGTGGGGACCATGGTGGTTACCAAGCACCTTGCCTTTTTTTCCCAGGCAGTGGGCCAGGCCGCCCTGACCGGGGTGGCCATCGGCATTGTGCTGGGGGAACCCTACACCTCTCCCTATGCATCTTTGTTCGGGTTCTGCATCCTGTTTGGTCTGGTGATGAACTTCACCCGGAACCGAACCAAGATGTCGTCGGACACGGTGATCGGGGTGTTCCTCTCCATCTCCCTTGCCTTTGGAGCCTGTGTGCTTTTGTATGTGACAGGCAAGGTGAACGTGCATGTGCTGGACAATATTTTATTCGGCTCCATTCTGACCATTAACGACACGGACATGAATGTGCTGCTGGCAATCACCGTCATCTGCGCCTCTGTGGGACTCCCCCTGTATAACCGAATGCTCATGGCAAGCTTTAATCCCAGCCTTGCCCATGTCCGGGGTATTCGGGTAATTTTTTTGGAGTATCTGTTTATCCTGATGATTACGGTGATCACGGTGGCCTCCCTCAAGATCGTGGGGGCCGTGCTGGTGGAGGCTTTGTTCATCATCCCGGCAGCGTCGGCCCGGAACATCAGCCGCTCCATAAAGGGTTTTTTCTTTTACAGCGTCACCTTTTCCACCCTGAGCTGCCTTGTGGGGGTAATTCTGCCCATGGAGCTTTCCATCCCTGTACCGTCTGGCGGGGCGATTATCCTGGTGGCTTCGGTATTTTTCCTGGTGACAGCTCTTATTCGCATGGCAGGGGGGCGGTTCAAAGAGGCTGCAATCTAAGTCGGAGTGATCCATTAACAGATGAAAACAGGGAGAATGTTTTGAAAAAAATTATCATAGTGATGCTTGCCGTTCTTTTGATGGCGGTTGGGACAGGGACGGTTCACGCCCTGGATGACAACAAGGGCAGCAAGTGTGTTCTCACATCCCTCCAAGCCACCTATTCGCTTACCGCAAGGCTCTGCAGGGGAACGACCATCAAGGTGGAAAACCTCTTTCCCCGGGGGGTGAGTATGAAAAGCCAGCAGCATTATATCAGGAAACACACAAAAGAGCTGGCAAAGCCCTTGGGTCATGCCAGGGCTGTGGTCACCATTCGAAGCGTCTGGCCCGGAGATCCGTTGTTTTCCACTGCCCGGGGGAAGAAAATCTCTACCATCGAAATTGATGCCTCCATGCCCTTTGACAGCCGACAGTCCGGGGTTTCCCGTTTGAATACACCGAAAAATGGGGACGGCTCCATGGGGGAAACCTGTCTCAAAATCTGGCTCAGCCTTGCCAATGCCTCCAGGATGGCAGAGATCATCGCCGTTGACCTCCAACGGCTGAGCCCCGGAGACAGGGCCGCGATCGAACAAAATCTTATGGAACTGAAGCAGGATTTGTTTAAGCTCAGAAGCCAATATGAAACCCGGTTTGCACAGTTTGAATGCCTGGAAGTAATCGCCATGACAGGGGAGTTCATCTATCTTACCGACAACTTCAATATCGAGGTGGTTGACTATTTCCTGAAACCCGAGATCGACTGGACAGAGGATGATCTTACCGCCTTTGAACAGGCAATTCTGGATAACGATATTAAAGTGGTCATCCATAAATGGGAGCCGGACAAGGCGATCATGGATGTATTACGCAAGACCGGGGCAAGGCTCGTGGTGCTTGATCCCATGGATGCCCCGGCCGGCAACGACGATGGTCCGGACGTGGACCTCTATCTCAAGACCATGAAGCAGAACCTCGCCGCCCTTGCTGGTGCCCTATAGACGCTATTCATAGGGTTGGAAGAGGTGGATATTATTCTTCCGGATTCAAACCCAAAATATGATTTACATCGGGGCGGAAAAAGTCTGTGGGAATTGCTGATTATAACGGCATGTACAAAGCGCTTTGGCAAGGGCAGCAATGAATCAAGGGATAAAAATTTTAAACGATACAAACATAGAAAAGGAGAAGAAGATGTACCGAAAAAAAGTACTGCTGTTTTTCTGCTGTATGAGTTGGGGGTTGCTTTTGTCCGCCAACACATCGTGGAGTAAAGAGGCAGAAGGTCCACAGGTAACAAAACAGGAAGCTATCACCGTTACAGCCAATAAAATTGAGGAGAATGTTCAGGATGTTCCCCAGAGTATTACTGTAATTGACGAGCTGGTTCTGGATGAAAAGGGAATCACGGACATTCCTGACCTGGTGCGGGAAATTCCCAATATGAGCATTGCAACAGGTATTCATGGAAACGCCGTGAGTTTCAGGGGACTTAATCCGTCTATGTTCACCAACAACAATCCGGTGGTCATTTATATAGATGGCGTGCCCATTATAGACAAATCTGCTTTTGATGCTTCCCTGGCCAATGTGGAGAGGATTGAGGTATTGCGCGGCCCCCAGGGAACGCTTTACGGCAAGGACGCCATTGGCGGGGTTATCAACGTCGTAACCAAGAGCCCGGCCAACAAATGCCAAGGAAAGGTAGGTGTCGAATATGGCAGCAACAATTATATGCAAAGCATATTTAACGTCAGTGGCCCATTGAAGAACGATACGCTTTTCTGGGGGATCAACGGACAATACCGGCAAGATGACGGGTGGATCGAAAATACCAATGCCGGGCTGGATTCTAACGGCAATGAATCAGAGGATCGGCGCATCAGCGGCTATCTTCTATATACGCCGACAGAGAGGCTTACCGCACGACTCATCCTTACCGATGATTCCAACGAGGAGTCGTGGATGGACGGTTATGCGCTGTCAGGCGGGACAGACATCAGTGCCTTTCACAGGGATGATGCCGAAAAAGTAGACTTTGACGTTCCCACGGACACAGATCGCGAAAGCTTTGCCCAAAGCCTGCACCTGAGCTATGCATTGGATTCAATGACCCTTACCTCGACCACCACCCACAGCAAAATGGACTTTGAGGGTGATTACGATGCGGATTTCGGTAATACCCCCTATTATGAAGGCCTGATGCAGTTCAATTACAGCAAGCTTGAGACCAGTACCCAGGAACTGCGCTTATCCGGTAACAATGAAACCGGCATACGCTGGGTGGGTGGGGTTTATTTTGATTCCGAAGACCGTGAACAGGGCCCCTATGGCATGCAGTTCCCCAATTTTGACCCCGTAACCTATGCCTATATAGGGGCTTATGAAATGAATGTCGAATCAGAGACGGACAACGCCACCTATGCGGTTTTCGGCCAGGTTATGGTGCCGCTGGGAGAACGATTTGAACTGACCCTGGGCGGCCGGTATCAGCATATTGAAAAAGAGATAGATCAGGATATGTATTTTCTGCCGGTGGGAACGAGCGGACCGGCCATGTTTTCCTATTCAGCAGAAAAAGAGTGGAATACGTTCCTGCCCAAGGCGGCCCTGAAGTATCGTCTGAGCGATACCTGGAACACCTATGTGTCGTATTCTCAAGGATACATGCCTGGTGGATTCAACTATTTTGCCACTTCCGGCACGGCTGGGGATAACAGTTTTAAGCCCCAGAAATCGTCAAATTATGAGGTGGGAATCAAGGGAAGCATGGATCGACTGCGGGTGTCCGCATCCCTGTTTTATATGGATATAGAGGATATCCATGTTTACAAAGCTTATGGAACCGGCATCTATTATACGGACAATGCCGAAAGTGCACATTCACAGGGTGTTGAGCTGGAACTGGCCTATAACCCCACCGACACCATTGAGCTGACCGGTGCCCTCGGCATTATTGAGGCAGAATACGATACTTATAATGCAGGAGACGGCATATCCTTTGATGGGCGGAAAATTGAGAACACACCTGCCTACACAGCGACAGCCGGTGTTTTCTGGACGCATCCCAGGGGCATTTATTCCCGTGTGGATATGAGGGCGATCGGTGATGTCCATTTCTATGATGACTGCAATAAAACCTTTGTCAAGGAAGATTCCTATATCACCTTTGACGCAAAGATCGGCTATCAAACCGGTGGCTGGGACTTCTATGTGTATGGGAAAAACCTCACTGACGAGGAATATATTGTCGACTTCATATCCAATACCTCCCTCTCCATGGCTGATTTTGGCGATCCGCTGACCGTTGGTGCCGGGGTTCGATATCGGTTTTAACCTGTTTTCCGAATATTTTACCTGTTCTTGATCATAAATGAGCGGTGTCTCAATGAGTACACTGCTCATTTTTCAGAGTAGAATCCGGCTTGGTGAAGCCCCAAACTGTTTTTTATAGATCTGTGAAAAGTGGCTCACTGAATCGTATCCAACCTGAAAGGCCGTTTCCGTCACCGAATATCCCTGTTCCTGCAGCATGGTTTTCGCCCTGTTAAGGCGTTCTGTCCGAAGATATTGAAAAACGGTCATCCCGTACACCTGCTTAAAGCATCGGTTGAGCTTCGGATGGGACATCCCCGCCGTTCTTGCCAGGTCTTTCAGGCTGGGGGGGGTTTCCAGATTGTTCTCAAGAAGATGCCGAACCCCTTCAATCCGTTTCTTTTCCTGGGGATGCATTTGCGTGCATGCATGGCAGGAGGATGGGCAGTCGCTTATCTGATCCAGCTGAAATGAAAGCAGCTCCAGGGCCTTGCCCTCAAGAAATATCTTGCGGGTAATTCCGCGAAAGGGACACCCGATAATCTGCTGAATGACCTCCCGCATGGCCGGTGTGATCGCGCTTTGGTGCAGATACCCGCTATCAACATTATCCGCCAGTATATTTTGAATGAGAGGTGGCATCAGTTGCAGGTGCTCTTTAAAGCAGGCGACAAAAACATCAGGATAAAGTGTCAAGGAAACGTAGCGTATGGGGACATTATGTAGCACCCTGCATGTGGCACGAAAATCATTATAATAGCCAATGGCCTGGCACTCTCCACAATACTGTACGGGATTTTCCCGACCTTTGTAGCAAATATGATAGTGACCGGAAAGGTTAAAACTGAACTGCATTGCCACAGGCATCTCACAATTATTAAAAACAACATCCTGATGAAATGTGCAGTCCGATAACCACAAATCAAACCCCGGCCTGATTTTTACCCTCTGGAACGTACCACATCCCAATTCATGGGGGCAAAACCAGCAGAATTCATTGGGCTCCGGCTCGGATGAGGAAAACTTTCTGCCTCCGTGAAAAGTGACAAAGTCATCAATACTGTAGGAGAGTTTAACAGCTTTGTCCAATTTACTCATTCCCATAGAATAAAATTAATATAATAAAAAATCATTAGCCTAATCTAACTCCCTATTTATACACCCGCCATTTTCTTCTGTCAACACCTCTTCTGCCCCTCCCCCTTGTTGTCATCCGTATTTCGGTGAACTTGTTTCAGTTGCAGCTAACATTTGTTCGGCATCCGACAGCTTTTTTCTGTTGCCTTTGATATTATTCGCTCAAGGTCACAATCAGCTCAGCAAGTGTATCCTCTTCAATAAAGATCCATGGTTTGTTGTTGGAGGGTGGCCAATCATAATCGCCGCACATGATACACTCTCTGAAAAAACACAACTGTGAGGAAGTGCAGATGATAAAAAAGACAGACAAAAACAAACAAAGAGCCCAGGAAAAATTATGGGCGGGATTCACGGCAAACATGATCCGCCACCGGTGGCTGTGGTTGCTTGTTGTCATTGGTGTTTCCCTTTTTTTCGGCATGCAGATGAAAAAGGTTCATTTTGACAATTCAAACGACATCTGGTTCGTCGAAGACCACCCCGTACTCAAGGCCAAGGCCCGGTTTGATGACGCCTTTGGCAATGTAGATTACGTGTACATTCTTTTTACACGGGAAGAAACGCCTTTTACCCCGGTCAATCTTTCAGCCATGAACAAACTTGCCCATCGTTTTATGGAAAAAGTCCCCTATACTCACAGGGTCGCCTGGCTGGGAAATGCGGAACGCATCAAAGGCTCAGGTGGGGACAACGATGAAGTGGTCATCGAGGACTTTTTTACGCCTTTTCCCGCAAACCATGAAGAGATTGATCGGAAGCTCAAAGAGGCCATCATTGAACCGGATTTTGTCAATAACCTCATCTCCCGGGACGGTTCAGCCCTGACCATGATGATAGAGCTGGATACCTATCCCGGGGAAGAGGAGGACTCCAATCCACGCTATACAGTGGCTGAGGCCGTAAACAAGGTGTTGGCTGAAAAAGCCTTTTCCGATCTAAAACCCCATGTTGGCGGGGCGCCGCATTTCAGTTATGAATACGATGCCCTGGCGCAAAAGGAAACGTCCAAACTGTTCATGGCGGTCATAGCGGTCATGGCCCTGCTGCTATTGTGGTTTGGGCGCGGCCCCAGGGGAATCATCGTCCCGCTGATCATCACCTTTATTGCCGTTTTCTGGACCATCGGTTCCATTGGATTGATGGGCCTTACCATGAACCTTTTGAGTATCGCCCTGCCCACCATGCTTATCTGTGTGGGCATCGGCGACTCCATGCATGCCATCGCCTCTTTTTACGACCACATCGACAGGGGAGCGGCCCGTCTTGACGCCCTGCGCAAGGCCTTTGCCGAAGTCGGCGGCCCCATCATGCTGACATCCCTTACCACGGCAATCGGTTTTCTGGCCTATTTGACCACCCATGTGAAGCCATATCGGGAAATGGGTATCTATGTTGCCCTGGGCGTGTTGTATGCCTTTATTCTCACCGTCATCCTGACACCCATTTTTTATTCCTTTGGCAAGAGCCATCCCAAAATGAGTAAAAAACGAACCAATGTCGGGGTTCGCGGCGATATGTTTGACCGGTGGCTGGCGTTTGTCCACCGTATGGTGACCACCAGGACCAAGGCAAGCATTCTTTTTTTCTGTGTAATCATGACCGTCACCTTTGGCGGCTATCTCATGGTCAAGGTTGAATCCAATACCTCAAAACTCATTTTTAAAAGAGTACCGCTTCGTCAAACCCTTGATCTTATCGACCAGAAGCTCGGAGCAACCTTCACCCTTGAATTTCTCCTCAATACCGGTGAAGCCTCGGGCATCAAGGATCCGGCGTTCATGAAAAAACTGGATCAATTGATGGAGGCGGCGGAAGACCATCCCCTGGTCACCAAAAGCCTGTCCGTGACCTCGCTGCTCAAAAAAATGCGCAGGGCCCTGCATGGTGATGATGAGCGGTTTTACGCCCTGCCGGACTCAAGGGAAGCGCTTGCGCAATATCTATTTATGTATGAAACCTCCGGCGGAGACACCCTGGATCGTCTGGTGGGGTTTACCTATGATCAGGCCAGGCTCTCCTTGCGCACCCGTTCCCTTGACACGGGCGATGCCAGGGAACTGGCGGCTTTCATGCAGAAAAAAACAAAAGCATTATTCGGCAACGATCAGGTGGAGATCGTGGCATCCGGAGGGCTGATGAATTACATCGCCCTGAACGATATCTTGTTTGAAGGTCAGAGCCGCAGCTTTATAGCCGCTCTTCTGGCCATCACCATTGTTATGATGATGGTGCTTCGTTCATTCAAGCTCGGCATCATCAGTATGATACCCAACGTATTTCCCGTTTTTGCAACCATGGGTTTCATGGGGCTGGCCGGCTGCTACCTGGATGTGATCACCATCAGCTTTGCAGCTGTTATCATTGGTGTGGCCGTTGACGACACCATCCACTTTTTTACCAGGTTCAAGACGGAGTTCATGCGACTTGGTTCCTATGACGGCGCTCTTCGTGAAACACTCAGGACGGTGGGCAGACCCATTACCTTCACCACCATTATCCTGATTCTCGGCAACGGGGTGTTTCTGTTCTCCTGCCTGCTCGGTTTTTTCAAACTGGGATTGCTTTTCGGCTTTGCCTTCAGCTGGGCATTGCTTGCCGATTTTTTCTTTGCGCCTGCACTGATCTTTCTGCTTAAACCACTGGGGCCTGAGCGTGTTTCGGAAAATCAATACGAAAGAGCCTCCAGCCCCCACGATCGGACCCAGATACTGAGCCAGGTCTGTTCACAACAAAGCGTGAAAGAATATTAGGACACCTAACTTTCTCATATACAAAGGAGTAAACGATGAAAAGAATATTCATACTGTTTGTCCTCCTGGTGCTGTTTCCGGGGCCTGGATATGGATCGGCAGAAATGAGCGGACGGGAGATCATGCTCAAGGTTGACGCGGTGGACACCAGCAGGGATACCACCATGAAATCGACCATGATTATCGAACGGGGAAAACTGAAACTCGTCCGGGAAATGGAACACTTTACCAAACAATACGGAGATACTCTCAAGGACGAACGCAGTCTAATACAATTCATCCAACCCGCTGATGTGTATAAAACCGCATACCTCACATGGTCCTACGATGCAATCCATCGCGAAGATGATATGTGGGTCTATCTGCCGGCGGAAAAGCTGGTCCGGCGCATCAGCGGCGGCGGGAAAAAAGGGGCGTTCATGCGCTCCGATCTGTCCAATGAGGATATTGAAGACCGCTCTGTTGACGATGATGTCCATGAGCTTGCGGGCAGCAAGGACGTGGCCGGCGCAGGTTGCTGGGTTGTTGAATCCACCCCCCGAAAGGAGCTGCAAAAGGATACCAATTACTCGAAACGGATTCTGTTCATCCGCAAGGATATTTATCTTCCGGTGCGGGTGGAATATTACGACAAACGGGGACGGCTGATGAAAACAGCTACCCATGGCGGCTTCAAGCAGATCGGCGGTATCTGGACCATTACCAAAAGCATCTTTGAAACACCGTCAAGAAAAACACGGACTCTGTTTCAACGAACGGACATCGTATATAACAGTGGCATTGACGATGCGCTGTTTCTTCAAAGCAACCTGAAGCGATGAGAATGCTCAATATGTTCAAAACCACCGCAGTGGGGCTGCTCATCGCCTGTACGTTGTGGTGTCATCCTGTAGCCGGTGCAACCGCAGGAACAGATAAAGAGGCCTCCGTGCAGCAAGCTCTTGAAGGCGACCCCTTTGCAGGTGATGACGGTTTTTCATCCTGCTTTGATACGACCGCGGCATCACAAAAGGCATCCTCCGGGCAAACCTCGGGCGCAACAAAGCTCCAAACCGATCTGCACGGTTACCTTGAAACTCGCAATCGCCTGCGGATAAGCGATGGCGAGTGGCTTTCCACCCGGCAGCGGATCTGGCTGGAACTGGACAGTTCCCTGCAAACATCGGCAAACTGCGGGGCTGATGCGCCGTATCGTTTTTTCGCCTCAGGCGCCATTGATGTCGATCCGGCAGCAGCAGACCTTTCCGATGATACCGATCCTGCCAGGGTCTACCTTGAAGAGGCCTTTATCACCATTGATCAACCGGGATGGCACCTGATAGCAGGGCGAAAAATTCAGCGAACCGGCACCGGAGACGGCATCAACCCCATGGATCTGGTCAATCCCGTGGATTACCGTGATCCGGTGGCAAACGGCAGGTCGGACAGTCGCCTGCCCATCCCCCTTGCCGTGGCCTCTGTCCAGCTCCCTCATTACGGTGCCATCCAGGAAGCAGTGCTTGAGGCGCTCTTTATTCCCCTGGCACGGGTGAACCGGCTCAATGCCTCCGGCTCGCCCTGGGAGAGCAGAGGGCTTGCCATGCTCAGACAGAAGGCAGATGAAGGCGGACTGATTCTGGGGCATCAACAGGAACCGGACCGATATTTTGAGGAAGTTGAATTCGGTGCTCGCCTTGGTGTGACCTTTTCCGGTTGGGATGTGGGGCTGGTGGGCTTTTCAGGCTACAATGACACGCCGGTTTTCAGTGCTTCCACCATTAAAACCCAGGGGACGGACACGCTGACGCTGCTGCATCTTACACCGGTTCATCCCAAATTTTCAGCCATGGGATTGACCTTTGCCAAGGGATTTGAGCGCTCAACCCTCCGGGGCGAGTTGGCCTGGAAACCCGACCTGCCTTTGACGCCCGCCGACGTTGAAACCACCACCGGATATCTGCGTCGTGCCGTCACCGAAGGCGTGGTGGGAATCGATCACACCTTTGGGGTGAATCTCTATGCCAATGTGCAGTATTTCTTCACCGTCACCGACAATGCAGCCCTGACGGTCAACGACACCTTTGCCCACGGCATCACCTACGAGGTGCATGACAAATTTCTGAGTGATGCGCTCAAAAGCGGCATCCGGGGCATCACCTCCTTTTCCGACAAAGGATGGACCTTTGAAACCTTTGCCGAATACCAGCCCCTTGACGACTGGCTGCTTTCTCTCTCCCTGCTTCTGTTCGAAGGCCCGGAAGACGGCGATTACGGCATGTTTGACCATAATGATGCCATCACCCTTCGATTGAGATACTCTTTTTAAAAAATAGGGGACAGACCACGTTTTTATCCTGGTGGTGGAAAACAGACGAATAGCCGAACAGGAAAATCACACCGAGCTTATGGCAGTACAAGGGAGATACTTTTCCATGTGGAATGCCCGGCAAAGGGGAAAAGAATGGAATACTCCAGGCAGATGAAGCACGTTTATCACAATGTTAACAAGGAGAATGAAATATGAATCAAAAAATCGAATTTAAGACAGGCGCGATTCAGGAAACCCTCTTACTGCCCTTATGGGGCAGAGCATATGAAACACAAAAGAACAACCCGCGGTTAATTGACAAAAAGGCTGTGGAGATTATTGAAAAAATTGAATACGATTTTTCAAATATCGAAAAAACCCAGTCCATGTCCCAGCATGGCTGGGTGGCACGCAGCCTGCATACGGATAAAATGGCCATTGAGTTTATAGAAAGACATCCTGAAGCCACAATTGTCAATATCGGCTGCGGGCTGGACACCACCTTCAGCCGTATTGACAACGGTAAAATCATGTTTTACGAGCTTGACCTGCCGGATGTTATTGCACTCAGAAAAAACTTTTACATAGACAGCGATCGACACAAAAGCATTGCTTCTTCATTTTTGGACACTGAATGGTTTGAGGAAATAATAGTCCGGGATGGTTTACTATTTCTGGCCGGGGGGGTGCTTTATTATTTCGAAGAAAATCAGATTAAAAAATTTTTTATTGACGCAGCCGACTATTTTAAAACGTGTGAATTTTTCTTTGATTCACTTTCACCTATGGGAATGAAAATTGCCAAAAAGCAAGTATTAAAAAAAGGTGGCATGGGTATGGCTATGGATGGGGGATGGGGGCTGAAACCAATAAAGACCCTTGAAAAATGGGACAAGAGAATTAAGGTACTCAACACAATACCTATGTATAAAGGGATGTACAAAGGACTTCCTTTGCTGACAAAAATGATTTGCTTTCTACCTGATATGCTTGGTGTATGTTCAATGGTGCATATGAGAGAAAAATAGGGGACAGACCACGTTTTTATCTTTAAGCAGGCCTGCTTTTTTATTGATGATAACCACCAGTGTTATCTTCAATGGCCTGAAGAGTATGCTTCCATTTCAGATTGTTTAATCCATTCGGGTCTTCGCGGATTAGTGTGATTGAGGTATGATTCTTGTGTTCATTTTTCAGTATTTACACATCAGCCGCTATGAATTTTCACACAAATCCGTGATGAGCCATCCATTCTTATGTCTTGATGACCATTCATGTTCACCTTTTGCTGACCCCCAAAAGAGAAAACAGCGCAGGCAATCTTTTGAAACGTTTGGGGCAACGGTATGTTCAATATATCAACCTGGCGTATAAACGAACGGGAACTCTGTGGGAAGGTCGGTTCCGATCCTGCCTGATTCAAGACGATACGTATCTGCTGACATGTCAGCGGTATATTGAGTTGAATCCGGTCCGGGCCGGAATTGTAAGGCATCCAGGAGAATTTAGATGGTCCGGTTATCGGCACAACGGCCAGGGAGAGGTGTCAAAATCAATTCCCCCTCCATTTGCTTTATGGCGAACTTGGTAGAACGAAAGAAGAAAAACTGTCTGCCTACAGAGAATTATTCCGATATCAATTGGAAGACGATGACATTGATCAGATCAGAAAAGCCACCAATGGAAATTTAGCATTAGGTGGAAAACTATTTCAGAATGAAATCAGCATGATGCTGGGTAGAAGGGCCTTTAGGAAAAAAGCGGGCAGGCCGAAGAAAGATGTTTAACAGGAATTTAAAACGTGGTCTGTCCCCTATTTTTCTCGGGGCATAAATCGGTTGGCCCCGGGTAGAAACCGCCTGTTTTATCCCCTATAATCCCTTTAAGTTTTGCTAACAAAAATCTTTTAGGAGTTAAAATGAAATTTAGTGATGTTTTTTTTAGGCACCAAGGCTGGTGCGCATGTTAAAAAAAGCCACCTCTTTGACCCTGGCCTTTTCCGGACTGATCATGCTGGTAACCAGCATTGTGCTCTATTTTGGCCCGGCCGGCCAGGTCGGCCATTTCAGCCCATGGTCATTCTGGTATCTTTCCCGGCATCACTGGGGAGCACTTCATCTTAATTCAGGGCTTCTTTTCTGTCTGGCTATGATTGTTCATGTATGGCTTAACTTTAGGTTGCTTGTGGCGTATGTAAAAAGACCCAAAAGCGGTTTGCCGGCTGTTGCCATATCTTTGATCCTGACCCTTTATGTCTGCATTGGTGGGTATTACGAAATCCCACCCATGGGGCAGTTCCTGGGTCTTGCACGGTCGTTTAAGATATCGTCCATGCAAAAATATGGCTCCCCGCCATACGGGACAGCCGCCCGATTCCCGGCACTTCACATTGCCCGGTATATGGGCTGGGATCCCCGGCAGGCCCAGGAACAATTGAACCGGAACCGCATTATTCTTGACGCCCCGGACCAGTCCCTGGCAGATCTGGCCCAAAAAAACCACAGCAGTATCGGCCGATTGCTGGACATCATGTGTACCCATTCAGACAAAGGAGATCTCAAATGACGACCGCAAGAAAAATATTTAATTCCGACCATGTCAATGAATATGACAAAAACGCCGAAAAAGCCAAATGGCTGGATCCGGCAATCGTTTTCGGCATGGCCTACCGGTTTGTCAAACCCGGTGACCATTTATTGGATATCGGCATTGGAACCGGATTGTCTTCCCAGTTGTTTTACAAGGCAGGCGTTGAAATCTACGGCATTGACTTTTCCCCGAAAATGCTTGCCTGCTGCCGGTCAAAAAAGTTAGCCAAGGATTTGAAAGAACACGATCTTTCCACAACACCATACCCTTATGGGGCAGATTCCATGGATCATGCCGTCTGCACAGGGGTAACGCATCTTCTCAAGGACATGGCACCGATTTTTCAGGAACTTGGAAGAATCCTTAAACCCGGGGGCATATTTGCCTTTGTGGTACCGGATTGCCGGGAGGACGAACCCCGGGTAATCCGGATGGATTCCCATGATTCCCATCATTCCCCCAGGGAAAAAATCACCTTTTTTTCTTATTCCAGAATGCATATAAACAGGCTGCTTGATTTATTCGGGTTTACCCGGATTTTTGATCTTACCTTCGAAGCCTCGGCCATCGGCCACCGGACGGCGCAATACAAAGCCTATGTGGTTCAAAAAACAGGGGCGCCCCCCCAAAAAAAAGCATAAAGGCGTAAGGGAGTTCACAACAAATAAGATACCCGAGGTTGATTGAATATCCCCGTAATTAAAGGTATTTACCTTTGAAGGTGGGTAGTTTTGTTCTTGTGAACTCCCTAATGCCTGAAATACGCCCCGGCAAAAAAAATCCGGGATACGTCCGGATCTAATTTTTTCATCATTAAAACAACTCATTTTGGAGAGGAGACAGTTTATGGGGAAATTTTGCACTAAGGTTGCGTTCTGGGCAGCCAAAGGGGTATGGCTGACCATTATTTCAGTAATTTTGATTTGTTCCTGCCAAAGCCTGCAGGCACAAGAATCACCCGAAACACCCCCCCCAGGGGAAGAAAAAAGCAGCAACGCGCCGTATCAGGCAGAAGGGATAATTGTAACCGCCCAGAAGCGAGCGGAAAATGTACAGGATATACCGGACAGTATAACGGTATTGGATGAGATGGGAATTTCTGATGCCGGCATCACCGATATGGTCAGCCTTTCCACCCATATCCCCAACCTGGAATTTTATGATTTCGGCAGCCGCTGGCATTGCCAGACCTATATCCGCGGCATCAAAAGCCTGAACAACAGCGAACCGTCAACCGGCTTGTATGTTGACGGGGTGAATTACTCCAAATCCTATCTGTTTTCCTTTCCCCTGTTTGATGTAGAACGGGTCGAAGTCCTGCGCGGACCCCAGGGAACCTTATACGGCCGCAACACCATGGCCGGGGTGATCAATATACACACAAGGACACCGGACAATGAAACCCGTGCCCAGCTTTCCGGTACCTATGCAAGCTACAATAAAAAACAGATTCAAGGACATGTCCAGACCCCCATTCTCAAAGACAAACTTTTTTTCGGAATCTCAGGCCTGATCGCATCCAGTGACGGATATATGGAAAACGATGTTGAAGGCGTTGGCGAAGACGGAAGGCATAAGGACGGGCAGGCCGGCAGGCTGAAACTGCGGTATATACCTGCCCCCGAATGGGATATCACCTTGAGCCTGGACGGCCAGCACCATGACGACGGTGCTTTCCCGTTCCGCAGAACCCAACGCAACTCATTTGTCAGCAGCGGGAAACTTGCAGCAGACAGCCCCTATCACTATTCACACGATTTTGACGGCACCTCTGAAAATGACTTCTGGGGGGTGACGCTGAATACCGGTGTGGATACCAAAATAGGCAGGATCACATCCATTACAGGGTACCGGGACTTTAACAATGAAGACGTCATTGATTCGGATTTCAGCCCTATCGATGCGGCACGCATGAAATATGTTTTACAGGAACGCACCTTTTCCCAGGAAATTCGCATTGCATCACCGGAAAATCAAACCGGCCCCAAATGGCTTGCCGGTATCTACTATTTTTATATCAATTCGGACAAGGAACGGACCAACTACTTCGAGTCCGCCATGGCCGGCAACCCCAGCAACCCCTTTGCCCCGGGAACCGGTGCCAGGATGACACAAAACAAGGGGACCAACTACGGGGAGGCCCTGTTCGGCCAGATCACCTGGCCTGTACTGAATACGCTGGATATCACCGCAGGACTCCGATATGAGATGGAAGATGCGCAAATGGATGCCACTGTTTTTGACACCACCCAGGGCGGCACGACAACCGCCACACAGCAGCCATACAAGGAAAGCCGGTTTACGGCATTACTGCCCAAATTAAGTGTGGGATGGCATTTCATGGAAGATCAGATGCTCTATGCCACTGTTTCCAGGGCCCATCGCAGCGGCGGATTCAACGATCCCAATGTGGGTGGTGATCCCTATGATGAGGAGTATAGCTGGGTATATGAAACCGGTATTAAATCCGGTTTTTTCCAGAACCGGCTTACGGTCAACATCTGCGGATTCTACACCGATATTCAGGATGAACAGATCACTCGCTTCAATGAGTACAACCAGTCTTATCTGGAAAATGCAGGCAAATCCCACCGCCTGGGCATGGAGGTTGAGGCTGGCTGGTTTATTTTAAAGGAATTGAAACTATTCGGATCGTTCACATGGCTGGATGCAGAGTATGATACGTATACTGACCCTGTCACAGGCCAAGACTTTGAAGGCAATACCACATTCGGAGTTCCGGATTACACCTATAACTTAGGGTTTCAGTACAGGCGTTCCCTGTGGGGTGAATGGAACGGGTTCTGCCGTGGGGAACTGGCCGGAACCGGCCGCAGGTATTTTGACGATGCCAATACCGTTAAAGAACCGGGATATGAACTGGTCAACCTCAAACTGGGCCTGGAAGGCACCCACTGGGACGGCTATGTATGGGCAAAAAACCTCTTTGACCGGCATTACTGCATTTTTGAAAACGTTGACCGCGGTATCACCGAGGATGGAGAACCCCTGACCATTGGCATAACCCTTTCATACCGGTTTTGAAAAATAGGGGACAGAAAAATAGGGGACAGACCACGTTTTAAAAACGTGGTCTGTCCCCTATTTCCTCTAAATTTTTTTGACCATCTTTTCAAGAATGTTGCCGAAGATCTCCTGCTCTTCATCGGTTAAATCCGCTACAATCTCCTGGGTCATTTGAATATGGAAATTGTGGTGCTGTCTGAAATATGCCTGCCCGTCTTCTGTCAGTTCAATAAGGTAGGCCCTTCTGTCGGTTTTGCACTGCTTTCTTTCAAGCAGTTTTTTGTTTTCAAGTTTGTCCACTGCCACGGTCAAGGTCCCTGTGGTTACGCCGATTCTGTGGGCAAGATCTTTCATCTTAATGGGCCCTGAATGGCCGATTATCTCTATGGTGTGGGCCTGGGCCGTTGTCAATCCGGTGTCTCTTACAACAGAATCCTCCCATGACGATAATTTTTCGTAAAATTCCACAATAGTTTTTGCAAGATAGTTTAAATCCATTCTACTGCCTTCATTTAAGAGAAATAACATTACACTGATTTGACTGTTCTTTATCATGGGCTGATGGTTTTCGCAATATAATGTTTGATTATCAAAATACTTGACAAACAGACCTAAATTAATCTATTGGTCATATAGATTGAATTACAAAATATTTGATAATCAAACAATAAAGGCCATGAAATGATTAGAAGGCATGCAAATTTAAACGTTTATAAAGAGATTTTTTCATCAAAAGATTTTATCAGAACCGCGATAGGCGTGTTTCTGATTCCTGTGGCATATCTGGCAAATAGGTTGGATTTATCCTTACTGCCTGCTGACAGTGCGATGAATATTATTCTGATCGTATCTGTTTTCATCAATGGGATGCCCATTATTATTGGAGCTGTTAAAGGCATAGTCCTTAGGCAGATCAATGTAGACGAACTGGTGTCCATTGCCGTTATCGCCTGTATTGTCACCGGAAATTTCCTTGAAGCCGCCGTTGTCTCCGCCATTATGGTGGCAGGCGCTTTGGTGGAGGAGGCGGTCAGTGACTCGGCACGCCACGCCATTGAGGAGCTGGTAAAAATGACACCGGATACGGCGCTCCTTGAGAAAAACGGCAAAGAGCAAATGGTCAAGGTATCTCAGATTGTTCAGGGAGATATCCTTATTGTAAAGACCGGCGGTGTGATTCCTGTGGATGGGATCGTCACGGGCGGTGCCTGTGCTGTCGATGAATCCGCTGTAACAGGAGAATCCGTGCCAAAACCAAAATCCCATGGCGATGCAGTGTGGGCGGGAACCTTGAATACGGATGGGTTTATTCGGGTTCGGGCGCAACGGGTGGGCACGGATTCAACCATGGGTAAAATTATTTCCATGGTGACGGCGGCAGAGCAGTCCAAGGTTGAATCAGCCAAAATCGTTGACCGGTATGCCGGATGGTTTACACCTGTGATTTTGTCTTGTGCATTGCTGACCCTGGTGGTGACCCGGGATATTGAACGGGCAATTACCGTGTTGATTGTGGGCTGCCCCTGTTCTTTTCTGCTTGCCGGTCCTGTGGCCACGGTGTCGGCCATCGGCAATGCGTCCAGGCAGGGTATTCTGGTCAAAGGCGGTATTTATCTGGAAAACATGGCCAGGGCTTGTGGAGTGTTTTTTGATAAAACCGGTACACTTACCAATGGAGAACCCGTGGTCAAAGAGGTTGTCACGATCGCGTCAGACATGGATGATTCCTTTTTAATTCAGACCGCAGCCGCTTTGGAGCAAAAAATGAATCATCCTTTGGCACGGGCCATTGTCCAAAAAGCAAAAGATTTGAATCTGACGCCTCCGGATGCCCGGGAAATTGTCAATATCCCGGGCAGGGGGGTCAGCGGAAACGTGGCAGGGCAGGCCGTTGAAATCATGACAACGGATAAGTTTTCAGAAAAAGGATATACCTGTGTCGAGGTAAAGATTGATCAGCAGGCGGCAGGCTGGATCTGCATGCAGGACCAGGCCAGGCCGGGCGCTGCCAAGGTGATTGAAAGACTTAAATTTATGGGGATTGAAGACCTTGCCGTAATTTCCGGCGACCAGACAGCCCCAGTACAAAAACTTTGTGATGAAATCGGAATTGATACCGTCTGGCCCAGGCAGTCTCCGGCAGATAAACTGGGTCTTATCCAGGGGTATGGCAGGGGCAAACTGGTCTATGTGGGGGACGGAGTCAATGATGCCCCTGCCTTAAAAGCTGCGGATACCGGTATCGCCATGGGCTTAAACGGATCTGATGTCGCCCTTGAGACCGCGGATATTGTGCTGATGAATGACCGCCTGGATCATCTGGTTTATCTGTTTTCCTTGGGACGGACCATGCGCCGGACTATTCAGATCTGCATCGCCATCAGTTTTTTTATTAATGAGGCTGTTGATTTAGTCGATTTTTGAAAAATGTATTCCAATATGTATGGTATTCCATAGCCTTGGAGTACATCATATTGTACCCATGAACCACTAATCTGCATTAAATCAACAGGCTCATTAATCTGGTTTCTGTTGTTTCAGGATCCATGGGGTGGTTGACCCCGGTATGGGGAGCAGTGACACATAATGCAGGCTCCCTCATTGTTGTCGGACTCAGTGCCTCCATAGGCTATTTTGCAAAGAAAAACATGGATCGCGTCTAAATCGTTCTTTGCAATAGATGGATTATGATTATAAGCCGTTCCGGGGATACGGGCTTCAACCGACCTGCCACAGCATTACGTCTTGGCAAACGGTCTGTTCCTGATGAAAAATCCCGTCAACGGCCTGGCTGGTTATGTGGTTTTTTAACTTTTGACGGATTTCCGGCGACGGCGGTTCAAGATAAAAGATAAAATAGGGGACAGACCACGTTTTAAAAACGTGGTCTGTCCCCTATTTTAATCCGGCCCTGGTCCAGCAGGCCTTTGGCGTGGGTGAGACGAAGTTCCTTGACATAGTTGAAAATGGTGGTGCCGTATACCTCACGGAAACATTGATTGAGGCGGGTGTGCTGAAGTCCAACGGTTCTGGCAAGCTCCTGAAGCGCCGGGGGACTTTTAAACTGGCGGCAGATCAGCTCCCGGGTGCGCACTACGGCATCTATGTCGCTGGTTCTAAGGGGTCTGGACGTCTTGTTTTCCTGTTTCGGCGGCGCAAAAAGGCTTAAGCCCATGGTGGCCAGTTCCAGAGCCTTGCCTTCGAAATATAGAATTTTCATGGGGCCCCTGAGACTGCAGGACAGAAGTTGCCGGACAATAATCCGGACAGCAGGAGGCATGGCCAAAGATTTTAAGTAGGGGCTCTGGTTGAGGGCCATATCGCTGAGATCCCCGGGTATTCGGCAGTATTCGTGATCCAGCAGGGAATTGAACAGATCGTGACGAACAAAAACCTGAACACCCGATACCGGTCTGTTCAGTTGATACCGGGCGATTCCTTTCCATCGGGGCAGGTAGGACAGAACGCAGCAGTCTTGTTCCAGATATCTGAAACTGCCAGGACCTTGCCGGTGCTGAACGGTGGTGTTCACGTCCCCTGACAGGCTGAATCCGAAGATAACGCAAGATCCTTCGGTCTCGTAACTGATCGCCAGTGGGGATGAAAAGCAAAAATTGCCCATGGACAGGGCCAGATCCGGCCGCAGATTGATCATGTACATGAACCCCTGGCCCATATGACAGGGGCAAGACCAATGATATTCATGCCCGTTTGGATAATCCAGGAGATCTGCTTTGAAATCACCGAAATTGGATCTATGGTTTTGAATGCCGGACAAATCAGTCATAGGTCGTTTGTTTTGTGTTACCTGAATCAGCATATATTTACCTGATCACCCCCTAACTCGAACTATTGTGCGTTTTGATATCCGGGCTATAGCAAGCTCTTTCTGAATTGATTGGGCGTAAGCCCAGTGGCATGTTTAAACGCCCCGGAAAAGTTGCCGTGAAACCTGTATCCGGCAATATTGGCAATGGCCTCTATTTTAAGACTGGTATCTGCCAGCATTTCCTTGGCAAGGTTGATGCGCAGGGTTTTGATATGGTCTGACATGGTTGTTCCATAAGCCTGCTTGAACAGATGCGTCAGTTTAGTCCGGCTCATGCAGGTGCTAAGTCCCACATTATTTGACCCAAATTTCACTTTATGTGAAGTCCTTTGTCTCACGAAAGGCTGACGCGGCAAGGCCACCATGGACAAACGGAGTTCACAAATCAAAAGGCATGGGGGCAGTATTCAAACCAATGTCGGCTGCCCTTTCCCCCATGTTTCTGTCCTTAATGTGCCGGAAGCATCCTGTCTTTCTTTATTTTTTCGGTTGATATTTAAAACCGGCATCAATCAATATATATTCCAAGACGATACCAACCTCGCCTCTCCTTTTGAGTTCATCAAGCATCCACCGCTGGATTCGGGCATTCACATGAACCCGCTTGAGATGAGGTGGTAATTGAGGCTTGGGTTTTCCTCTATATCCTCCACGCATACCCTCTCCTTATTTTTAAACAAACGCCATAACGCCTTGCCATTAAAAGACTTTAGATAACCGTATAACGCTTTACAAAAAAGTCAGGTGATTTTGGCCTAAAAAAATGGGCATCCTTCATATGACTTGAAAAGTACTTTACAGTTTTTGAGAAAAATCCCTACAAATGGGAAATGATCAAAAAAAGTGTAAAGCACTTTTGAAGGATGCCAAAAAATGGCCATTTATTATCCTGCTTTTAAATTCAAACTGGAAATTCCTATCAGGTAGTCCACCGCTTGTATAAAACTGTAGGTTTTAACGGTCATGACCATGTCTATGGGGTTAAAATTTTTTTGGCAGGAGAAACACCTGGCAAGATTGGTTTTAGGATTGATTGCAGTGGTAAACTCGGAACAAACCGGGCACAAAAAGCGAAAATATCCTTCCGATACTTTATTGGGTTGATTGAGGATGTCAGCGATGACACGGTCAATTGGTATATCGTTTCTCAGTTTTCGGAGCACGTCCTTTGAATAGCGTTGTGTCATGATTTCTCTCCTTTATTATGGCAATTGGAACTCGGCCATGGTTTCATTGACAATGGCTTCGTCAATGCAGTTAATATTTTGGGATGCCGCATTGATCAGGCATGCCGTGGCAATATTGTTGATGGGCCTGGGTACGCCACCGGCATAATCGTGGATCAGGGATTTTGCTTCAGGTGTCATTAACTTGTCAGCAGCATCAACCCGTCTGAGTCGATGATTGATGTATGCAATGGTTTGGTCCCGGGACAGGGATTTTAAATGATAGCGAACGTTGATCCTGTTAACCAGATCCGCCAGGCTTACCCGTTTGAGTACCGTAGCCAGCGACTCCTGACCGCTGAAGATAATTTTCAATGGCAGATCCCCATCCCCCCCGGTACTGATCAAGAGTCTGAGATCAATTAATGTCTGGACAGGGATCAAATGAGCTTCATCTATAATGATCACGGTTTCTATATCGTTTTTTTTGATACGTTCAACAATCTGAAGGAACAGCCGGTCTTTGCCGAATCTGGGTGCCTCTCCCAATTGTGTCACAATGAGCCGTAAAAAAGCCCCTGGACTGACATTGGTCAGATGTAGATACACAGGAGCGTAGCGATTTTGGGGCATGGCCTGCCGGACCAGGCGCAGCAAGGATGACTTGCCGATACCGGTCTGACCGGTAATCAAGGCAAGACGACCCTGTTCCAGAAAAAATTTCATACGGGCCAGCGCCTGTTCAAAGCGACTGTCGGTCAACAACCAGTCAATGGGAGGATTTTCAGCGAACGGATGGGCGTTCATATTAAAATGGATTAAAAACATTAGTTGATCTCCTTTTCGGCTTTAAACAAAATTTTCAATTCACGGATGACATAGGGAATGGATTTGTGGTCAGCTGCAGCGCAGGCCTGTCTGACCATTGACTTGTTGATCGCAGCGTGCATGTTCCACGTCTTTTTAAGAACCTCCAGCTCGTTTGCATTGAATGCTCCGAGTCCCCCTTTTTTGCCAAGAAGATTCGCGATCATCTTTGCAAATTCATGGAATGGCCATGGGCGTTGATCAGAGGTTTTTCGATAATCAATCCCCTGAGTTTTTGATGCAAGTTCCTGCTGGTGCCGGCGCTGAAGAGCGGCCAGGTAATCATTCTTGGGTTTTCCAGGCGTTTTTGTCGGCGGGGCAGGATCTACAGAAGTTCGCTGATGCAGGCGGCCTTCTGCCAGATATACCCCTTTTGATGAGAAAATTTGGACGGTGTCCTGACTTGAAAAGGGATCATATTTGACTTCTACCTTGTCACCGCGAAGCCTGGGATCGGTTTTGTAATATCGTTTGTTGAGCTGGATATCAGAAAAAGTGGAATGGACCCTTCGCTCAACCGTCTGCATAAAGGAGGTGCAAAAAGCATTTAAATCCACCTGGCGAACCACACGAGTTCCTTGATGAAGCGCCTTTTCCGGGGTCATTCCGATCTCTGTATGACGGGTTTTATGGTAGTCCTGTGCCAGCCAGGCGGCAAAGGCATGGTTCAACTCGTCCAGGGTCAGGATGTCTCCGGCACGGACTTCTGCTTCAAATCTTTCCTGGATCGTTCGGAACAGACGCTCAATGATGCCTCCTCCCTCAGGGTCTCCTTTTTTTCGGTACAGCAGGCGTATACCGGTACGGTAACATGCTGCCTTAAGGCCGTTGGAATGGTATACCTTTGCATTGTCGACATATAAACCAAGGGGCATCCCGTGGGTTGCCAGACCGCGCAGCAACGTGTCGATCAGAACGTCCAGGTTCTGCCGATAATAATACCGTGCTGAAACGCCATATCGGCTGCAACAATCAATGAATGCTGACAGATAAGTTGGAACTGCATCCGGACCATTCATGACATAGGGTCCTTCCTCAAAATCACCGACCCATAGATCGTGTGCGTTTTTGCAGGTCCAGCGTTTCCGCACCGGTTTTGTGACAACTCCCAGTTTAAGACGAGTCGCCCCGGCTTCTTTTAAATGACGGTAAAGGGTAGAACGGGCAATGGTGGTTCCGAACTGCTCCTCAAGAAGTCGGTTGATGGTAATATCCGACCGAAAAGGCTGCTCCGTTTTAATTGCAATGGCGGCTTTGATGATCTCTTCAGCGACACTTCTGCTCTTACCCTGATCATTCCTTTTTTGCCGGTATAGGGCGTCAAATCCCCCGGTCCGGTATGCTGAAAGTTTCCGCTTCAGGGTGGAAAGGGACGGTTTTTTGCACTTACCATCCGGATAAACGACTTTCTTTTGAGATAGGGTTTTTAGATACCTGCCCGTTTCTTCCGGCGATATCTCCGAATAAATAATCGGTCGTAACAGATCGCACCAGAAAACTGCCAATTGTTCGTTTTTCAGGTTCATAATCACCTCCTGTTTTAGGGTTCCGGAGGCAATATACGTCAGGTATAACCGGCACGGGTTGCCAACTTGGGGAAAATGGAAACCTGAAATTGGGCCAGATAGAGGGGCACAAGGGTTACCAGTTGAAAACAGGTCAGAAGTAGCTGTTTTCTTTTAAAAGACATGTATTTGGTGGGGGAAATTTTCAGGCCTGACAGATTTCGAGGAAGGGAGGATGTTGGGTCAGCTTGAATCATTAGATCCGTTGCGTTTTGAACCAGACGGGAATAACTGCCCAGGGTGGTGATCCACCGGTGGATGGTGGAATGTTCCATCATGGGTTCACGGCCGTCGTCAGAATTCGGTTCAACCTGGTGTAGCAAGGGGCATTCATTTACCAGTCGACGATACGAATTATTCGGCTCATTGACATATGCCTGACTGAATGCCAGGATAGTGGGCAGTGTATAGCGTTTGTACGGAAGGGCAAAGTCGGGATAGTCTGTTGCTGTTTTATTGCATCCCGGGCACTTCCA
The DNA here is from genome assembly GCA_963668575.2 of uncultured Desulfobacterium sp. GTDB lineage: Bacteria > Desulfobacterota > Desulfobacteria > Desulfobacterales > Desulfobacteraceae > Desulfocicer. The sequence continues at coordinate 6,351,706 of OY764894.2, forward strand.
CCGCAACAGTAGTCCTATTACAGTCACCACACTCTGTTCAATAATCACGTAAAATATGCGTTTACGCTTTTCATGCCGCTTAAACAGATGAGGCGCAAGCCCGCAATTGGGGCAAACCGGCAGTCAACAGGTCGACAAACCTTGATTCACCAAATCCGTATGTTGCTGAATTTGTGCTTTTGTCGCGGATGTTAAAAGTTGGGGCTTGAGTTGAGCAGTGGATTTAGTATAAGTCATATGAGTCCTTCTTTTTTTCTTGAAGTTTGGGTTTTGCTGACTCATGACTTAATGCCTTTTGGCGCAGTCGTCAACCTCAGGCGGAAAAGGAGGACTTTCATAACAAAATGAAGGGCGGGGTAAACGGGGTATTATTAAATTCTATCTTGGCGGGGTAAGCGGGATCTGCTAATTCAATATTGCGGAATTTTTTATCCATTTATTGTGGAACTTAGCACCTATCTATGGAAATTGCAATATCATTTCATTTCATATGGTATCATCTCATATCATACCATTATCAATACAGCAAACCCCGTAGATACTGGGGATTAACTTTTTTCAATTTTCCATCAAAACAGAAAACTGGCGTGTATTTTATGGGTAGATGCAGGTGATAAGGGCCAAGTATATCATCAGTGATGATTTGTAGTTATTCAATCTGAAAGCTAAATGTGGCGGTCACGGGATAATGATCAGATGGATACCTCACGTCTCCCGGTGCTGTGCGCCCATCTATTTGGGTAATTTAGATATCAATAATCCCAGAATGTCTGTAAAAATGTATTGAAAAATTAAAAAATGATTATTGTAAAGAAATCATCATGATTTCCATCACAAATTAAATTAAATAGAGGATTTTCATTGGTTTTTTCAAATACAGAATCCATCCCCACGGAGTAATCAGGACCAGAAACCAACGGTAAAAAACTATTCTTATACTTACCAGAACCGGGCAAATTAATTATAACTAAGTATTGTCGGTGAGTAAGATTAAAATAATCTGAAGGTAACTGTGCTAGTGCTAAAGTAGTCGCTTCCAAGAAGTTTTTTGACCTACCCAATCCTAAAAAGTAAGTATTCTTATGAGTATCATCATCAGGCAGAATGACGTCCTTTAAATCCACTATATTATGATTAATCAAGCGAATACAGTGTGTAAAATTAAACACAGAACCAATGACATAATGAATTAAGCATTCTGGCTTAGCAAAAAAATGCTTATCACCTGGCTCAGTGACATTGCTTTTAGCCAACAACTTTTCCGACAAAAGTACATGATGTATGGAAATTTTTGACAGTTTTACAATAAACGATTGATTTTTATTCAGAATTTCATTTTCAACAAGTGGTGACATTAAAAGCACCCCTAAGAATATTGTATTAGAAAGTCCATCAATTTTTTTTAAAATCTCGTCTAAATCTGCTTCTGATTGTATTTCTGTAGCAATGAAACAAATGTCAAAAACATAGGAACTCTTTTTATACTCTGCATATGATTTGAATAAGATAATACGTCCTTCAGCGTCGGGATTATCCCATTTCAAAAATTCATCACACACTTTTTTGCCAATATCACCTAATCCGATCACTGCCGTATCATACATTCCGTAATTAAATTCAAAACCCATATTTAAAATCCATATTTAAAATCCATATTGTGCTTTCTATTTGAAAGAGCTTTCACAAAAAGGCAATACATAATTCCTGGTAAGTGAGGGGAAAAACAATACTATATTTCATCTTAATTAAGTTGTTGTCTGGACTATACCATCACAGTTCACTTTCCTTTGCCTCCCGTTCCTTGTCCATACGTTCCTGGATCAAAAATTCAGACCATGAATCAATCAGCTCCTTGGCCTCATTCAATGTTATTGCTCCCATTCTTAATTTTTAACCGACATTGAGCAGACCTATTCTGGAGAAATTTGATATATTTGACATGTTGTTTCTCCAAAGAGTCGGACGATTTTTTCATGTAAGGAATTTATATTGTTTATAATGCATTTTATTTCATTATTAACTTTCATTTTGACAAAATTGATACCCTCAAATATCTGAAAAACCCATCGTAGAGTTGGGTTTTTTATGGCTTTACCAATTTGATTTGGAATGGTTTCTTGCTGTTTTTCCAGCTCATTACGCATGCGCCTTTGGGCAATATTATAAACCATTAAAGACAATGTCATGACCATCAACAAACCTGCTATCCTGGATGGTTTTGTAAGAAATAGTGAGGATGTAAAAAAAAGTGGATCTTTCAGAAAACGGAAACCCTGTTCCACACCGGCTTGTTTTTTATAATTGAAGAAAATATCTTCATCACTGATTTTTTCAAGATCAACATTCGTAGCAAGAACAAAACACGCATGCCTTTGTTGTTGTTCAAGGATATACTCTTTATTTTCCTTGAAATCGACTTTGATATAAAAGTCAATCTGCTTGATCGGTGTATCTGGCGTTGGTCTGCCAGGTTTTGCGTATTTTATTTTTTGCTCGTATTTGATTGTTTCTGTCTTATGAAATTTCCATTTTGCTTCAATTTTTTGGAATGCTTTTAAAGCAGCATCTTCACTTTCAAAACCTTGATTTTGTAGAGACTTTAACTTTTTCTCAATACTCTCCTTTTCCCGGTCACTTTTTCTTGCAAGACTTGAAACGCCGCGATCAAATGCACCTTGTGACCATATAACAACCCATCTTTGATCAAAATCAAAATAGTTGAATTGAAAGGATTGGCAAAAATAATCATCATTGATTTTATGCCAATGATCAGCAAGACAGAGTGCCTGGTCAGTAATAGCACCCTCCAATCCAAATACGGCAGGAACACGAGTGATAAAATCCATTTGTTTTAAAAATTCTGCATTGTTTTCAGTATAACCTTTTGAATTCATAATGACACATGTCGGTTGACTACCTTTTTTAATCTGATCAACAAAACCGGCGACCCGATCTTTGAACACAATATTGTCAGAGGCATTTCCATCATGACATTGACAAATAAAAGGAATTGCTCCATCCTGTGTCACAACAAGTTCAAGCACCGCCTGCTTCAGATCCGGACGATGATCTTTAGAGTAACCGTGTGTAATCAGGATTGCATTTTCATCAGAGTCAGGAAGATATTCACCGGTAAGCGAGAAAGAAGAGGTGTCCAAATGGCTGTAACCCGTATCTATACCTTCCTGTGCACACACATTGAGGGCTATTGTTGAAAACAGAGCATCAATACCATACTCATGCACCTCATCAAGAGCTCTTCCCAGTTTGAATCTGTTAAAGTGAGACGCTTCTATACCCTCTCGAAAAAGAAGATCCAAAGGCTTGTTTTCAAAAAATCTTGGAGTCAATGACATTGGTCGTTGGGTAAACCCCAATCCATTAATTATCATACCGGCAATGGCTTCGCCAGTGGATATGTTTTCTTTGTCATTATTTTCGAAATGACTATCGATCAGTTCAATGATTTTCAAATCTTTTATTGCACCAGCTACCAAACCAAAATGATCTAAACGTTTTATCTCAAGCATTGAGCCCCTCTCTTTTTCTGATTTTGACCTTGAGATTATCATATCTTTTTTTTTAGAAAATTCAACTGCTCAATGTCGGTTTTAAACACAGCTGCTAAGTCCCACATTATTTGACCCAAATTTCACTTTATGTGACGTCCTTTGTCGGGGTTGGTCATAAGCTGGGCCACTATACGAGAACTGGATACATGCTGTTGCCAATTAACTGTAATTAATTACTTTATTCTCAGATCAAAAAAAGTTACTTCAAAGTGGCCCATGTTATGACCAACCCCGGATTATCGGGCTTGGTTCTAAGTTCGCCCACTTTTGGCAGCAGACACCAAATATCAACATCTAAATAACTGAATTTCTTCATAATATTAGTTTTTTGAGTGTTCTGTGGATACCCACTGGGCGAAGTTAGAACCAAGCCCGGACTTAAGCTTTATACTATCCAGGTAGACCGTCTTGTCACAAAATTCATGGGAGAAACCAGCTCCAAGCTGCGTCAAATATTTGATATGATCCGGAATGCCCATGGTGTCTACCTGTTTGATGAGTTTGACGCAATCGGTGCAGATCGCTCAATGGATAATGATGTGGGGGAAATGCGCCGGGTCCTGAATGCATTTTTATAATTTATTGAACAGGACCACTCAGACAGTTTAATTATAGCTGCAACCAACAACCCTGGATTGCTTGATCACGCCCTTTTCAGGCGATTTGAAGATGAAAAAATAGGGGACAGACCACGTTTTACAAGAGAAAAACCGTAATCTGTCCCCTATCATTGGCATCCTTCATATCACCATAAAAGTAGTTGACACTCTTTTGAGAGAATCCCTGAAAAATGGGGAATGTGCTCAAAGATTGTAAAGTACTTTTGAAGGATGCCCTATTATTGCCCCCTATTATTGCCCTGGACCTTCTTGGCGGTCAGATTGCCCGGTCCAATGCTGCGCCCCCTCGTGACAGAGTCAAGCCTGGATAACCGGGACCGTGTGATCCAGGCAAAAAAACTGCTGGTTCGGGATCTCTCTTCGCCACCCTGTATTAAGCAACTGGCCCAGGCGACCGGGTTAAACATGAATAAACTTCAGCAAGGGTTTCGCCGCCTGTACGGGGTTTCGGTTTTCCAGTATCTTCAGTCTTGCGGATCTTTTTTAAAAAACTTACGACTCACGAGATGACAAGAAACCGGGATCAAATTTTCATATCAATCCGACCGGAACAAAATGATTTTTTCTGTCGATGGGTATTAAATCCCGGCAAAGGCAAATGACATTGCCCTGCCCCAGGGCAAGGCCGGTTTTTTCAAGCACAGGGAAATGTCGGGCCGCGTCTTTTTTCGGGCTGCCGCTTTTCTTGATTTCTATGGGGTGAAGTATCCGGTCCTGCTCAATGATCAGATCAATCTCCTTTTTATCGGAATCGCGATAGTAGTAAATGGGGGGACGTCTGCCGTCATTATAATAGCTTTTGATGATTTCACTGACCACATAGGATTCAAAAAACGCACCTGCCATAGCTGACACCTCCAGCGTTTGAGGACTGGTCCACCGAGTGAGATAAGCGCACAACCCGGTATCCAGGAAATACATGTTCGGCGCTTTGATAATCCGTTTCAGAGCATTGTTCAAATAGGGTTCAACCAGGGCGATAATTCCGGAAGAGACCAGGATGGAAAGCCATTGCTTGGCAGTTGGCGAACTGATACCCACATCCTTTGCCAGATCCGAAAAATTGACCATCTGACTTGTTCTTGCTGCACAGGCCTGCATAAATCTCATAAAGGAAAGCTCATCTGCAACCTGGGTCAGATCCCTGATATCCCTTTGAAGATAGGTGTTCACATAGGATGCATAGTATTGCTCTATATCTTGTTCAGTCTCGTAAAGCGCCGGCATGGAGCCTTTGAAAATCCGTTCAAACACGTCATTGACATTTTTTACAGACTGTTGCCGGCCGGACAGTTGTTCATATGAAGTGGTATAGGGCTGATTCCCCGTGCCGAAAATTTCGGAACCGGACAGACCCAGCATATGGATGACACCTGCCCGGCCGGCCAGACTCTCAGAGACATTTTTCATCATGTGAAACATTTGTGAGCCTGTCAGCCAGACATCTCCTTTCTGCTTTTTTTCGTCCACCAGCATTTTGATATGGGGCAGCAGTTCCGGTGCATACTGAATTTCATCGATCAATACCGGGGACTGATACCGCTGGAGGAAAAGCTCGGGGTCTGTTCTGGCCAGATCCCGGATTAATGGATTATCAAGGGTTACATAGGCCCTGTTTGTTTCGGCGATTTTCCGAAGCAGGGTCGTTTTTCCAACCTGCCTTGGCCCGGTGACCAGAACTACCGGAAATGCCAGACTCATTTTATTGACAACATTTTCAAGATGTCTTTTGATATACATGGAACGACTCCCGTGTAATTTAAAATTATATTTTATTATACACGGATTTGTTTAAGATGAAATGCATTTTTTAGGACACAAAAATGTAATCCGCATGCTGAATCCGGGGACATAACCCATTTTCCTTTCAAGGAACAATTGAAGAATAGTATCCTGTCCCTGGAATTATAGCTATTCTGATTCCCCGATTCAGGCAATTGATGATTGTAATCATAGCCAAATGGTCTTTCTCATCTGCTGCACAGGGCGGTAGGGGAGACATGCCAAGCAGGCCGATAAGCAGCAAAACACAGGCACCTCTAAGGTTTGGGGCTGACATGTTTTTCAGCAGGCATCCACATATTCTTCCGCATCATCATTAAGCCATAATGTTTGACATTCCTAATAATATTATATATAAAAAATTTTAACAGAATGACTATCATGAAATGTCTTGGAAGACTTGCGGTTGAGTTGTTTTTTTGCGGTTGAGTCATTTTAAGGCAGGAGCGGTATGGGAGATTGGGTTCGGGCAGACTTACAAAAAATAGCTCAAGGCACTTCTTTCCGGGCCAACGGACAATTTCAGCCGATTGAAGTGAACCCCAGGCACGGCTCGGGCCGTCTGTCTGAGGTAAGCTCTTTTCAAAGTGGTATTAAGTTATCTGTTTTTTGCTCATTTCAATCCCTAAGTATCCTAAAGCCTTTGGTGAGATCTTATGAATTTAAACACATGTTCAGATATTGAGGCTGGTATTAAACAAGAACGATCACTGCTCCAAACACGAACCCTCTTTGATAACAATTGCAGCCTTGATGATATACGGGATCATTGCAGCTGTTGGGAAACCTATCGAAAATGGCCTTCTGAAATTGGCATTGGCCATATAACCATGATACAGCTCAGATCGGGTCTTCTTCTCGGTATCGGAAACTACCGGTTAACGGAATATATCGAGTTTCCGTTTGAATACACCGAATCCAACGCGCCCCTTTTTTTCGGATATATCCAATCGGGGAGCGTAACCTACACGTTACAATCCGAAAAGAATCACCGGAATATCAGCAACAGCCCCGGGCATATGTTGGTGGGCTATTTGCCGGGTGAGCGATGTGTCTGCAGACCGCCGGTGGGGGTAAGTGTAAGCACCATCGGCATCGGTATTGATCCCTGGTTGCTCAAGACCTGGGTGGGCGAGGAATCTCTTCAAGCACCGGTCGGGTTGCGCAGCGTTTTAAATGGTGCTCAAAGACCGTACAGTGAATTATCACATAGCCCGCCCGAAACCAATGCCATCCTTAATCAGATCATAACTTGCCCCTACCGGGGTGCGTTGAAGCGTCTGTATCTGGAAGCCAAAGTGCTTGAGCTGATTATCCCCAAAATGGCCCCGTTAAATGACCCTGCTTCGAAACGCGCCGCCCCATTTGACAAGCGAGATGCGGATTTAATCCGTGAAGCCGAACTCCTTTTGAGGGACAACCTTGAGAATCCCCCTTCTCTCCCAGAGTTAGCCCGCCGGGCCGGTGTCAATAAAAACAAATTAAATCAGGGGTTCCGGAAAATTTTTGGAACCAGTGTGTTTGAGCATTTACGGATACTTCGACTTGAACGTGCCCGGGAGCTTCTGGTGAATGAGCACAAGAGTGTCACCGAGGTCGCCTATGAAGTAGGCTATACACACCCGGAAAACTTTACAAGGGCCTTTAAACGACATTTCTGCACTTCCCCCAAAGATCATCTTTTTTGACCATTCCTCTAATCCGGGATCACTGCCTTCCCCGCCTTTTTTGAAAAAAGTGTCATCATGACAGCTGAAACGTCTTTGATGACAGGTAAAAAAAAGAGAGGCAGGATATATAGATAACCTTCCGGGATTTGATTGTTATTTTTCGGACACTATATATGGGGGTCTGTCTGAGAAAACCTACCTTCGGGTGAATGCATAAACAATACACTACGACTCTACATATTTTACCTCATTTATGTTTTTTCTACCTCTTTTGGTTTTGCAACTTTGGGTTTTGGTGCAGTCACGTCTTTATCCCTTTCAAACGGTATATGTAATCTTATTTTATCGTATAAATACCACTGCCGTTCTGCGGAAAGCCCTTTGGAAGTAAAACACGACGGTTTTTCAAACCTTTCGTCGAACTGAAATGTCTTTTTTTTCAGTAAAAAAAACATTTCTTCTTCAGCATCAACACTACGTTTTACATTCACTTTTCCAGGTGCATCCGCCTCTATGCGGAAGTGTTGATAATTTCTTATGCCGGAAAGTTCCTTGAAAATTTTTCCCAACCAAGAAGACCATTTACGAAACTGAAAATTTTCACGTCCATGATTGTCTTTATATGTTTGAGAAACGTTGAAATTTCCAGTCGTTGATGAATCAATAACGTCCACCAAATGATCGTAAGTGTATACTTTCGAACGTCGATATTTCTTTTTTATCAATCCAAAGTAGGCGTCTGGTGAAAATTTTGTGTGTCCAACTAACATGAATGAAAGGGTAATTGATTTGTGCTGTCCCGTCATAACGCGATACATAAGGTATTGTATGACCGCGTTGTTCTTATTCTGACCAACACAATTATCTGCGGTTAGGAGTACATGACTTTCTTTCAGACCATAGTACTCAAAGTAATGATCAAGTAACGAGATCACGACATCCGCACCTTTACCTGGGAAATCAGATTCATCAATAAGATAGTTGACCTGCTGTGGCAGAGCCTCGCAACAAATGCCAAACAGTTGTGCAATACGAGGAGATTTGAAGTAGATTGGTCCAACCTGATGATCTTCATAAGGAATGTGCAGTTGTTGTGAAAAATCCCACGAATAGTGCATTACCGAGTCTTTACTTTCACTTAACTTCCCATCGGGCAATATCTGTTGGTACGACTCCTTTGATAGTTGAATTGATTCTCGAAAGTAGTCCCGTTCTTTTTTGGCTGCGAGAAGGTGTTCCTTTGCCACTGTTAGACATTCCAATTTGTAATCTTCATCACCAAAAGCTATCGAAGCGTTAATGAGTTTCTTATTATCCTCACATGTCATACATAAATCACTCTTCGGTTTTGAAAATACTATGTCGGGGAAGTGTTCAATCCATATCCGTCTGAATGTTCGGTGTTGGACGGCATTCGTGTTACAAAGAGCCATGCTTCTTTCATAAATTCTATAAACAAACATATAGTTCATGACAGTTGGTAAATACACCTTTAAGCGTCCTTTTTCCGCACGTAAATCACGTCCAGGATCAGGAAGGCCGTGTACGGCGGCAAAGTTTTCAATGAATATTTTTACATTGTTTTTATCTTCAGGTTTGCAGGCATGTTTTGGTGTTCTTCCTGTATTACCATGGCTTAGCGGCAGCGTTCCTATTTCAGCCAAATATTTCTGATATCGTTTTAGCCGATCAATTGATTCTCCATGATAAAACAAAAATACTGTGCGACATACAGGACGATCAGCATTAATAAAGTAATCAAATTTTTGCCTGTTTCTAAGTTTGATCGTGCGTGCGGATATTGACTGCTTGGAAACTCGTATGAAAGTTTGGAGTTTGCCGATGATAAAGCTATGTTTTTCATTCCATGACATCAATCGGAAATTTTTTCGGGATTCGATAACTTCGCTGACAGTGAACAGACTTTGACAGTTTTCTCCACACGGGCATGGAGTTGACAGGAACTGAGAAATTAGCCTTTTTTCCTCAATAGGATTTATTGGTCTTGATGCCTCAATCTTTTGAGATGCAGACGAAAGAACAACCTCGTTAGATTTATCTGAAAGGAAGGGGCGCAGATATTCTTGCTCAAGTTCCTGAAAAGATATTTCAAGATTTTGAAGACGTTCATCTATATGATTTTTTCCTCTTTCCATAAAAGGAAAATACCATTCAACTCAAGAATATCCAATTAAAAAATTTATTCACCCTAAGGTAGGTTTTCTCAGACAACCCGCCATATACAGGAACGCATTACAGGAGGAAAAACGGTGAAAAAAGGGAAGAGAAGTTTTGCTCAGGTTGGTGTGATGAATATGCTGGTTGCAGTTGTACTCATGTTAAGCTTTTGTCCGGTATCATTTGCCGTGGCTGATGAAAAAGACTCAAAACAGGAGACAGTACAAAACAAAAACGTCCATGAAGAATATGAACTGGAGACCATAACCGTTACCTCGCAAAAGCGGGAAGAAAATATCCAGGATGTACCGGCGAGTATCACGGCCTTATCCGAGATCCAAATTGAAGATGCAGGAATCCAGGAGATGGAGGACCTGGGGTTTTACACCCCAAACCTTTACATCGGTAAAGCCGGAAATAATGCGGAATTGACGCCGGTGATACGGGGCATGTACAACCGGATGAATCCCAATCCGACTGTGGGATTGTATGTGGATGATGTCGCCTATTCCCGGCATATGGCCTTTGACACGGACCTTTCCGATATTGAGCGTATCGAGGTGCTCAAAGGCCCTCAGGGAACATTGTTCGGACGGAATACCGAGGCCGGGGTCATAAGAATCATCACAAAAAAACCGGGAGATATATGGGAAGGCAAGGCGTCGGTCACCTATGGGAATTATAATACCCAGGAGTATTCAGCCGCTGCAAGGGGCCCCCTGGTGGAAGACAAGCTTTTTTTCGGCATAAGCGCCAAACAATATTCTTCAGACGGATATTTTGAAAATACTTACCTTGGCACCGATGACGTTGAGGAACGGGATGATCTGTACGGTCGCGCCACACTCAGATGGACCCCGAACCCGGCCTGGGACATTCTCTTAAACGCCAATGCCCAACAGTGTGAGGACGGTCTTTTTGCCTTTGCACCCATTGGTGAAATGACACATGATGTTAGCCTGGATTATCCCGGAAGCCTTGAAAACGATTTAAGCGGCCAGTCTCTGAGTGCAAGTTATGAAGGAGACAGGTTCAGTTTCACCTCCATTACAGCCCACAGGGATGGGGATTTAAGTGAAACATATGATATGGACGCCACTTCGGCTGATAATTACAGAGCTGACTATGGACAGGATCATGGCCAGTGGAGCCAGGAAATCCGCTTTGCATCTCCCAAGGACGCCAAGGCGTTCAAGTGGCTGGCCGGAGCATATTTTCTTGACGAAGATTTTGATATCGGCCTGATTTATGATTATCGGCAGGGATATCCGTCATACGGAATACCTGCATATAAGTCTGCTACGCTAACCGAACTCGATACGACAAATTACGCTTTTTTCGGCCAGGCAACCTATACCTTATGGGAGAAGCTGGGTCTGACCGCAGGATTGCGTTATGAAAACGATAAAAAAGAATTTAAGGGAACTACCTATAATTCACCGGATGTCATGGGGACCGGAACCATTGAGGTTGAAAAAGAAAAGACACTTGAGGCGTGGCTTCCCAAATTTACCGTTGATTATAGTTTCACCCGGGATGTTATGAGTTATGCCAGCGTTGCCAAGGGATACACCGCCGGTTCTTTTAATGATTTGGATTCTTCTGTTTTAGGGGTTTCCTATGATGCGGAATTTTCCTGGAACTATGAAGCCGGCCTTAAAACCGCCTGGCTGGACAACCGGCTTATTCTGAACTTTGCTGTATTTTATATTGAGTGGGAAGACAAGCAGGTCTTCATTCATACCGGCGCAACCAGTGCGCTTTTCAAGAATGCCACCGAGGCAACCAATAAGGGGGTTGAAATCGAAGCTCTGGTCAGACCTCTTCCCGGTCTGGAATTTGTCGGCGGCTTTGGTTACACCGATGCGGAATATGGCAAATGGGAGTCCGGAGAAGACTATGAGGGTAATAAACTGGAGATGGCCCCTGAATTCAACTACAATCTGGCGGCACAATATCGCTGCGAACTGTCCGGCTCCTCTACCCTGTTTTGCAGATTGGAACTTCAGCATGTGGGGGATTTCTATCATGACCTGGATAACGAGAGGGAAGAAAGCGCATATAACCTCGTTAATGCCAGGGTGGGTTATGAAGGAGAATTCAGGGGCCTTGGAGTTAGCCTCTATTTATGGGCAAAGAACCTCCTTGATGAAGAATATGCAACCGGCGCATTCGGTTCTGATTCCATGGGATGGTTTGCACGTGCCGGTGATCCGCAAACAGTTGGTGTGACATTAACATGTCGGTTTTAAGGTGCATTGCTATGATTATGACTTATCAAAGATAGGAGGAAAATATATGGAAGAGAAAATACGTATAAAAAAAGGCAATGTTCAGGAAACTCTTCTGCTGCCTTTATGGGGCAGGGCTTTTGAAACACAAAAAAACAATCCGCGGTTGATTGATAATAAGGCTGTGGAAATTGTTGAAAAACTTGATTATGACTTTTCAGGAATCGCAGAAACACAAGCCATGTCCCAGCATGGGTGGGTTGCACGCAGCCTGCATACCGACAAAATGGCGCGTAATTATATTAAAAAACACCCCAATGCCGCAATTGTCAATATCGGCTGCGGCATGGATACCACTTTCAGCCGTATTGATAACGGCGAAATCACCTTTTACGAACTTGATCTGCCTGATGTTATTGAACTCAGAAAGCATTTTTTCCAAGACAGCGAAAGACACAAAACCATTGCTTCGTCATTTCTGGACACTCAATGGTTTGAGCAGATAAGTGTTAAAGACGGTCTGTTGTTGCTGGCCGGCGGCGTGTTTTATTATTTTGAGGAAGCACAGATCAAAAATTTCTTCATTGCCGTGGCAGATTATTTTGGCGCGTGCGATGTTTACTTTGATTCTCTGTCTCCCATGGGAATTAAAATTGCGAAGAAAAAGGTATTAAAATCAGGAGGCATGGGTAGTGTTGCGACCGTCGGCTGGGGACTGCAACCTGTACAATCCCTCGAAAAATGGGACAAACGAATTAAGGTCATCAGTGCAACCCCCATGCATAAAGGCGTGAAAAAGGAAATCCCTTTTAAGGCAAAATTGATTTTATCTATTCCGGATATCCTTGGCGTATGCTCAATGGTGCATGTGAGAATGGCGTAATAAGAAGGAGTAAATAAATAATGTCTGACCCGAAATCTGAAGGGTACGCGGTTTTATGGAGAATCATGAAACCGGTTAAAAGATACATCTACAGCGCAATGGGGCTGGCTGCACTGGGATCAACAGCTACCATCGCGACGCTTTTAATGCTTTCACTTGTGGTGGCGGTGTTGCTGAAAGGCGGAGAGGGGCTGCTTTTTTGCGGCATCTCATGGACGATAACCCAAGCGCTGATTGGCGTGGGTGTTTTTGGTGTTATGGCGTTCTGCCTTACCATGACCGGCTTTGGGGTTTCCCACCTGGGTGCTTTTTATCTGGAAGAAAACCTTCGCACACGCCTTTCAAAGCATCTGGCACAACTGCCGCTGGGATTTATTATCACCACAGGAACAGGTGCGCTCAAAAAGGTGATGCTCGAGGATGTCAGGCATCTGCACACCTTTGTTGCGGACAGCACCCCGACCTTCGGGCGCGGATATACGGCTCCGCTGGTGACGCTGGTGCTTTTATTTATCATTGATCGGCGCCTGGCCTGTATTGCACTGGGCGTGATGCTTATGGGTCTGTTTGTTCTGCGTATTGCCATGCGTGACAGCAAAACCATGCAAGAAAGGTATGAAAACAGTCAGGACCGGATCAATGCGGCAGTCATCGAATTCATCCAGGCCATGCCGGTGGTGCGTACCTTTGATGACGGGACAAGTTCTTTTAGACGGTATATTAAAGCCCTTGACCGGTACAGGGAGATATACATTCAATGGATGAAAACCAGCGGAACTTCCTCACGGATCGCCCTTGTGTTACTGGCGCCCTTGCCGACGATACTGGCTGTTTTGGCTGGAGGAATTGTTTTTATTAACGCAGGGACGCTGTCTTTGCCCTCATTAATTGCCGCCCTTTTTCTGTCAACAGGGATGGTTGATGCCTTTATGCAGTTGATGTGGCTGAACAACTTTCTGCGCAAATCCAAAGCAGCAGCCAATCGTATAGAGGCGTTATTGGCGGTACCGGTCATGCCGGTTGCTGAACATCCCCTTGCACCGGAAAAGATGACCATCTGTTTTGAAGACGTCACCTTTGGATATGAAAACCGTAATGAGAATGCCTTGACTGATGTAAATTTTATTGTTGAACCCGGAACCACAACGGCATTGGTGGGCCCCAGCGGTGCCGGGAAAAGTACGGTGGCAAAGCTGTTACCCCGTTTCTGGGATGTGACAGGCGGTGGGATTACCATTGGCGGCATCGACATCCGGCAAATGGACAATGAAACATTGATGAATACCGTTACCTTTGTATTCCAGGACACCTATCTTTTTCATGACACCCTGGCCAACAATATCAGAATGGCAAAACCCGGCGCCACGGATGAGATGGTAACAGCGGCGGCTGAAGCGGCGCAGATCCATGACTTTATCATGACCCTTCCCAGGGGATATGACACCCATGCCGGCGACAGGGGCACGCGACTTTCCGGCGGCCAGCGGCAGCGTATCACCATTGCACGGGCCATCCTGCGGGATGCACCGGTTGTTGTTCTGGATGAAGCCACCGCATTTGCAGACCCCGAGAGCGAAGAAGAGATCATCAAGGCGATGGCCTGTCTGACAAAAAACAAAACCGTCATCACCATCGCGCATCGTCTGTCCACCATAACCCATGTTGACCAGATACTGGTATTTGATAACGGCCGTATTGTCGAGAGGGGGACCCATGACGCACTTTTATCAAACAGCGGACTGTATGCCCGGCTGTGGGCAAATTATGAAGCAGCGCAACAATGGGATCTTCACGCAAAAGGAGCCGTAAATGTCTGATACAAGAAATTATGCCACTTTAGGGGAAACCTACGAAACCAGTAAAATAATTACCGGTAACCATGCAACGGATTTCAAGCGCAGCCTGTTCTTTTTTGCCCTGGCGTATACCATGCAGGGCCTGACCTACCTGAGTATTTACGGCGTAATGGCAGCACTTTTCTCCGCCCCTGCCGATGCACGGCAGGCCTGGGCCTGGTTCGGGTTAATGGCCGTATTTGTTCTGATCAATGTATTAACGCGCTGGTGTGCCCATGATTTTGATTATGGGGATACCACGGCAAACATCACGCACAATATGCGCGTAAAATTGGGTGAGAAACTGCGAACCATGCCCCTTGAGGTGCTGGGCAGTTATAAAACCGGAGACCTTAACGCCAGCCTGTCCAGCAATGTCGATGAGAGCGTGATGATGCTGGGGATGATCTCGGGAATGTTTATCGAAATCTTTCTTACGCCGGTGGTGGTTGTTATCGGCATGTTTTTCATCGACTGGCGGATGGCCGTGCTGCTGACGGTCATCATGCCCCTTGCCATTCCGCTGTATCGCAGAAAACGAAAGAGCGGTGCCCACGAAAAAATGGAAATGACCCAGGCCAACAGTGTCCTGGAGTCAGACATCATAGAATACATTCAGGGCCTTGCTGTTTTACGCGCCACAAATCAAACCGGGGAAAACGCGAAACACCTTCATGAAGGAATTATTCATGTCAGGGATCTTCAACGGGCTTCGGTGTGGGGAACGATTGTCAATCTGGTCATGGGTGACATGCTGATCCTGTTTGCACTTATTATGATCGCCATCTGGGGAAGTATCTGGGTCGGCAACGGGACGATGAGTATCACTGCCATCGCTGCGGTGCTTGTCATTGTTTCACGGCTGATGGAACCGCTGTCGCTGTTTCTGGCGATTACCTCGGCGCTGGATATCATGAACGCCGGCTTTACGCGGGTCAAAACGCTCATGAAAATCCCTCCGCTTGAGGTAATAAGTCCTCAATGCAAGGCGCAAAGCTTTGAAATCGTCTTCAACAATGTGGCATTCACCTACCATGGCCAGGAGGAAAAGGCCCTTAAAAATTGTACCCTCAAGATACCCGGACAGGCCATGACTGCTATCGTGGGGCCGTCCGGATCAGGTAAGACCACGATTACCAGGCTTATGATGCGTTATGCTGATCCCCAGGCCGGAACAATTATGATTGGTGGTGCAGATATCCGCCGAATGAGTCCGGAAGAGCTTCTGAGCTACTTTGCGGTTGTTTTTCAGGATGTTTATCTCTTTGATGAAAGTATTATTGACAATATCCGTATGGCAAAATCCGATGCAACGGATGAAGAGGTAATCCAGGCAGCAAAAGCCGCCTTTTGTCACGAGTTTATAAAACGCTTGCCTGATGGATACCGGACCACCGTGGGTGATATCGGAGGAAGCCTTTCAGGCGGAGAACGTCAACGCATCAGCATTGCCCGGGCCATACTCAAAGATGCACCCATCGTCATTCTGGACGAACCAACAGCCGCCCTTGACACGGAAAGTGAAGTTGCCGTGCAAAAGGCCATTGATACCCTGGTCAGGGAGAAAACGGTTATTGTCATTGCACATCGGCTGTCAACCATTGCCGGTGCAGACCAGATCCTCGTGATTGATAACGGGGAGTTGATTGAAAAGGGAACACACGTATCTTTACTGGAAAAGCATAGTAAATATCACGCCTTGTGGCAGGCACAACTGAATGGCAAAAAATGGCATGTTGGCCGGTGATGTCATTGTCATTCATTATTTACCGGTTCAGGATGTAAAACAGATTTGCAATCACCACTGGTGATGTGCATGCCAAGACTTCCCTATTCTGAATTTTTAAAAACAGCTCCACGGCATATTGAAAATGGGGAGCCCGCTCCATGTCAAATTTTGCGCCGAATTTTTATTCGTATTCAAGGCGCGGCTTAGGGAGCATATTGGAATATGTTCCCTTAAGTCGCAACGAAGAATACGGATAAAAAGGCAAGCAAGATTCAGGATGTTTGTAACTGCTCATTAAAGCGATTCAGGGTGTTTATCCGGAGAAAAATATAACGATCGTTTAACGGATCTGAACCTGTTCCGATACTCGGATGGTCGTACTCCGTACTCTTTAAGAAAAGAGGCGGCAAAATGGCTTGAACTGCAAAATCCTGATTCAAAAGCCACCCAGGTCAAATCAACAGGACTTTCTTCAATCAGCATACGGGCATAAGACAATCGCTCCCTGCGTAAATATTCAAAAACCGTACATCCGAAAACCATCCTGAATTCCCTGCTTAATTGGGTGTGGCTCATTCCTACCTGTCTGGCTAATTCCCTGAGAGAAGGTGGGCACTGAAGCTTTTTGATCAGCAGATCCCTGGCCCGACAAATTCGTTCCTTGTCATCAGGTTTCATAGAGGTATTTGTTATTGAGGAACAATTCGGTTGAAATACTGGTTCTAACCTCAAGGCAATGAGTTCAAGTGCCTTACTCTCCAAATAGATATTGCCGACTCTCCCTTTGTGAGGATTGTTCAGTATTTGGTAAATCGTGGTTGTCATCTGGGTTGTCATGATGTGGTCTGTATAAAAAAGACGGCTTTTAAAAGTTTTTTCCCATGTATCATTATATTGTGCATCCTGGTGGTGAATCGGGTTGAGCAATTTTATTAAAAAATCAGGCAAAACGTGTATGGCAAGCGTAAGCACTTCTTGTTGCCCTTTAATTTCGCGTTCAACAACACGATCTTCAAAAAAATGGGCATATGATCGGCCTGGCACCATTGCTACCGGATCCGGTTGACGGGAGTTCCAGGACAAACTATGTCCTTTGATGCAAAAACCAAGAGAAAGCAAAGGTTTTTCCAATGTAAATTGGGCCATATAATCTTCGTCAAATGTACAGCGACATATTCCCAGAGCCAAGCCCTCACATATTGCGAAGGTAGAGAAATGCCCCCTTCCTTTTTGTTCCGGTAAAGGGCGGATGACTTCATTTGAATTAATAAATTCACCTTTAGAAGCAGAGGGCCTGAAATTAACGTAGTCACCTTTTTCGTTTTTGATCAGAACTTGAGACAGCACAGCCTGTTTCCTTTATGTCTATTTCATCTTCTTAATACGTATCATTATACCATGTAGAAGAAGGCTTATATTCTTCTATCAATATAATAAATATTTGTATACATACTTTTTTACGCAGATGCTTTTTCTTTTTACTCAAATGATATTATTCCGGTGGATAATGGGGTCTAATACACACGTTTTGATAATCGAAGTAAAATAGAGGACAAAAGGCCCTCTGACAATCCCCAACCTTTAACTGGAGAATAATATCATTATGACGCAGACTATCCACTCACCCAATACCCCATATCCTTCCATGGCGTTCCTGTTTGATGCTCTGATTGCTCCCGTAAAACTGGCCGTTCTGGAGGCCGCTATGCAGATCTGATCGAAGAACTCCCGAAGTTCACGGGAATTAAAAAATGGTGTCTTTGTCTGCCTGCACGAGGGGTTGACCCGGGAGCAGACAGCGCCCGCAGATATTGTTTTGATGCGGCTGTCCAGTGTCCTTGAAGCCCAGCGTGACCCTGGAGGACACAGCTTTACCTTTGACAAGGGAGAAATCGTCTCCTGCCTGAAACAGGCCGGCTTTGACAGGGTTGATTCAAGGATGCTTGATTTACCCACAGGGGAGTCCGAGATGGTGGTGGCAAGGAAAATGCTGATTTAAAGGAGAAGCCATGAAAAAAAGACCGGTTATAACAGTATGTTGTATTCTGACAATAATTCTTTTAAGTGCCGGAAGCCGGCAGACGTTAGTCGCACAGACCCGATCCGCTGACGCGTATTCTGCCTTCCGGACGGTGACGGACCTTCAGGGAAACCGGGTCAGGCTTCCACCGGCTAAAGATCTGCAACGAGTGGTCATTGTTTCGCCTCCACTTGTCTCCACATTTGCCTCTCTTGGAATTTCCCAGGCTGAACTTATCGGTGTTCATAAAGTCGGTCTTGCCCACGCGAACCCCAGATTGCTTGATATGCTTCTGCCGGGATGGCAGAAAATTCCCACCGGATTTCTTACCGGCTTCAGGTCAAACACCGAAGAACTGTTGAAACTTAAGCCGGACGTTATCCTGGTCTATGGGGATTTTCAGAAAAAAGGGCTTCAGGGAACAACAATTCCCGTTCTGGACTTCTTTTTGGATACCCACGATAACGAAGTCGGTTCAATTGCCGCAGAAAACCTCATGAGGGAAATATTTGAAGCCGGTAGGGGCATTCCTCTGCTTCGGAGAGAATGGGACCAGGCAAAAAAGCAGACGGCGGCTCTCCTTGCAAAGACGCAGGCTCCCCGGAAAAAGGGCATGATGATCGCGTCCAATACAGGGGATAAAATCATTGTTATGGGCATGGGATCATGTGGTGATGACTGGCTGAAAAAAAGCGGGCTTGTCAATGTGGCCAATGTTGCGGATATCCAGGGCGGCGGCAGAGAAGTCACCATGGAACAAATCTATGCCTGGAACCCTGATATTATCTATGTGTTCTGGGGACTCCCCGCGTCGGATTACATAGGCGGAAATATCCCCGGCCAAAATTGGCGTCACCTAAAAGCTGTCCGAAACGCCGCCGTGTATGATATGCCCCACGGGCTTACGAACTGGGGCGTGGCAAGAGCCGATTCACCCCTGACGCTTTTGTGGCTGGTCAGCAAAAATTATCCGGAGCTTCTGAGTGAAACCGATTTTCCGGATATGATGAAGGCCTATTATTCCCGTCGATACAGCATTGAACTTTCCGATGAACTCATGGAGGCGATCCTTTATCCCAATGGAAAATGAAAAAAATTACAGGCTAATATACGGCCTACTGGCAATCAGTCTGGCGGTATTGATGTTTCTGTCTCTTTTTATGGGCAGATACTCAGTGCCTCCCGGTACGGTTGTTTCTATTTTACTGGATAACTTTATGGGAATCGCTTCAACCGGTACCGAGGCGGCGGTGGTCTGGGATATACGGCTGCCCAGGGTGCTTCTCTGCGTTATGGTCGGTGCCGGATTATCCGTTTCCGGGGCCTCTTTTCAAGGCATATTCCAGAATCCGCTTGTGAGCCCTGATATTCTTGGCGTAAGCTCCGGTGCCGGGTTCGGCGCTGCATTGGGAATTCTTTTAACCTCCGGGAGTACAGGTATTACAATGCTTCTGGCCTTTGGCTTTGGCCTTTTGAGCGTCATACTTGCCTACACTGTTTCAAAAATAAAAAATATCTCCTCTCCGGTATCCCTTGTGCTCTCGGGAATGATTGTGGGATTTCTCTTTAACGCTCTCATCGCCCTGATAAAGCTTGTCGCCGACACCAGATCCGAACTTCCGGCCATCACCTATTGGCTGATGGGAAGTTTTACCAACACTACCTTCCGGGAAATAGCTTTTGTTTCACCCTTAATTGCCGGGGGAACCATTGCACTTCTTCTTTTACGGTGGCGGATGAACATCCTCTCCATGGGCGATGAAGAGGCTTACTCCCTGGGCATCAATCCCCAACGGTTACGGATAAGTATTATCGCACTGGCGACAGTGGTGACCTCTGCAAGCGTTATGGTTTCCGGCATTGTCGGCTGGGTCGGGCTGATCATTCCAAATATCTGCAGGATGTTTGTCGGTGCCGATCACAAGCATCTATTGCCGGCATCGTTCTTCATGGGAGGAATTTTCATCCTTATCATTGATTTTATTGCCAGGGTCTTAACGGTTGCCGAAATCCCCATAGGCATTTTGACCGCCATCGCCGGGGTGCCGTTGTTTATATATGTGTATAAATATTCCGGGTGGGGGAAGTGATGGAGGTTGAAATCAGAAACGGCCATTTCGGTTATTCCGGGGAAGAAGAAGTCCTCACGGATATCTCTTTCAGACTGCCGCAGGCCCAAATTCTGACCATACTTGGCCAGAACGGTATCGGTAAAACCACTCTTCTTAAATGCCTGCTCGGCATTCTGCCGTGGAAAAAAGGCTTCACCATGATTAACGGGGAACGGATGAACTATAAAAAGCACATGGGTCGCATCGGCTATGTGCCCCAGGCCTACAAATTTGTTTTTCCGTATTCAGTTGAGGAAACCGTCATGATGGGGCTGGCCGGAAAAATCGGTTTGTTTTCCATACCCACCAGTAAGGATAAAGAGCAGGTGCACAGCATTCTGGCTGAAGTGGGAATATTTCATCTTAAAAAAAGACTATGTTCCCAGCTCAGCGGCGGCCAGCTTCAGCTCGTGTTTATGGCACGGGGACTGGTAAAAAAACCTGAATTGATGATCCTGGATGAACCGGAGTCCCACCTGGATTACAAGAATCAAATTTTGATCCTGAAGATGCTTGAAAAGCTGGCAAGACAGCGCGGTATCTCGTGCATCATCAATACCCATTATCCCGACCATGCATTAAGAATTTCCGATGTCACGCTCATGCAAAGGCACACGGTATCCGGAAAAAAAGCATATATATACGGGCCGACGGATAAGGTTATTACCGAAGAGAATATCAAACTATTTTTCGACGTTGAGTCCAAAATTATAACCATTGATAAAAAGGATAACACAGCGGTCAGAACACTGGTTGTAATTGAATAGGACAATTCTATTAATGGAGGGTAAACATGCGAAATTCAGCTCAAGGAACAGGACGGCAAAGCAAGCGTATACCATTTTTTTGTTTTGCCTATGGTATAATAATAGTTGTACTTTTTTCCTGCCCACCGGCGTGGCCGGAGGAGGACAGGACGGAAAAATCGAATTTTCAGCTGGGTAATACAATCGTAACCGCAACCAAGATATCCACACAGGTGGATAAAGTCCCTACCAACATCAGCGTTATAGCCCGTGAGGAGCTGGAAAAATACCCTGGCCATTACAACGCGCTCACCGTGCTGCAGGAGGCAAATATCCCGGGACTCTATTTTTCCGGCAACGTCTTTGGCTCAGGGAGCGCCGACACCTCAATGAGTACCAGGGGCAGCGAGTCCACGTCCTGGGGAATGAATATAATGATCAATGGCATAGAACTCAACAGAGGAAATGGGACTATATCAGCCAGCCGTCTGGCTGTGCATGATATAGAGCGCATCGAAATCACCAAAACCCCTTCCGCCGAGTATGGTGGCCAGGCTATCGGCGGTGTTGTCAATATCATCACCCGGGCGGCAAAAGAACCCATGGAAGGCAAGGCCGGAATAGCCTTTACCAGCCTGGGGGGAGGCAACGCCTATAGCGTGATCAACGGAATCCGGGATAAATGGGAATACTACCTTGATGTATCCGGACAGCGGGAAGATGCTTATCAGGATGGAGGCTATCAGGATGGTAATAATGTGTATTCCAGGGTGGGCTATGCACTCAACGACACGGCGCAATTAACCTTCCATGGCTCCTACAATAATACAAAGGGAATTTATGCCGCAAGCCTGACCAGGGATCAATTGAAGGAAGATCCGTCCCAAAATCCCAATACCGGGGCCGATTATGATTATGAATCTGAAGACCTTCTGGGCGCCCTGGTGTATCAACAGCAACTGGGGCCCCATGAACTCATGGCCAAAATAGAGGTACAGACCTCGGATTTTCAAATGTTTTGGGGCTATGTTACCCATCTGGATTCGACGCTGGCACATCCGGAAGTGAGCATGACCTTTAACCATGACATTTCAGGCATGGCAAACAAGCTGGTAATCGGCGGAGAGTATCGTTACCACGATTATGATGTGAATAAATATACGGCATCAAGCTTTAATAACCTGACAGCCCTCAGTCAGGATTTTACCCGGGAAGACATCAGCTATGCAGGGTACCTGCAAGATGAACTGCTCGTAACCGATGCACTCACCATTACCGCCGGCATTCGATACGATTTTTTTGACCTGGAGCAAAACGCCAATATTGCAGCCAGTGATTCCTGGGCCCAGGAAACAGGCGATTTCAGCCCCAAGATTGGCTTTACCTATCAGCTTTGCGATGAAGTAAACTTTTTTGCAGGATATAACAGCGGCCTGAAAAGTCCGATCAGGTTGCCGGTGTATTGGACCAACGGTGAATTGGAGCCGGAAAAACTTAAGGCTTATGAAGTGGGTATCCGTGGGAATATTTCCGGTTGGCTGAATTACAATGTGGCCCTTTTCCGGCAAACCGTAAACGATAAATTCGTCATGCCCAAAGCTGATTGGACGGCAAAATATGAAAACGCCGGGGAGACCTCCTCAAAAGGGGTGGAATTGGGTGCCAGTGCAAGGTTGCCCCATGACTTCTATGCTTCGACCAATTTTACCTGTCAGGAGTCAAAGTTTGAAAAATTTACCAGTATGGGCGTTGACTATTCCGGAAACAAATTGACCGGCGTTCCTGATGTGATGTTTGCTTTTACAATGGGCTATCGAAATGAAACGATAGGTGATATTTCACTGAATCCTGTGTACACAGGCAAGCGCTATTTCAACTATGCCAACACCAATGAAGACGATGGCTTTTGGGTGTTAAATGCCAGATATGCCAAAAAAATCGGGCAGATTGAGGTATACCTTGTGGCGAACAACCTGTTTGATGAAAACGCAATCGGCAGCGGCAGCGGCAATCCCGGAAATGAGGCACTCTATCCTATATCGGGATTTAATGCAGTGGTCGGTATGAACGTGAATTTCTAATCTCTTATTTTATTGTTGTTAGGGTGGGCCTGAACAATTTATTCCGGAGGGAAGACGGCTTTATTATGTTGGCGGCCCAGCCTTCCGGACCTAATCAGAAAAGGAAAATAATTATGAAGCAGGAAATAAGACAAATACAGGGGGTTGAAATCACAAGTCTCCAGGATAACTATATTGATGTGCTGTCCATGGACAGTGGCGAGGTGGTTCACCGGCCGATCCTGGCAGATCACTTGTCTGAAAAGGACATGATTCTGACGGCCAGTCCCCTTGCCGAACACGGATTTTCAGCCTTTATCCGAATTCTGGACCCCCCCCGGGACAGATACATGCTTTTGGATTTCGGAGGATCCCGTCATGGCGCGGCGTTTAACGCAAACCTTCTGGGAGTGGATTTAAGGGCGATCAGCGAACTTGCTCTGTCCCACGGCCATATGGATCATTTTAACGGGATGGCGGCCCTGACGGAAAAGATCGGAAAAAAGGACCTTCCCCTCACCGTGCACCCGGCCGCATTCAGAGAAAAAAGGCATCTTAAAGTCCCCGGTGGCATAAACCTATTTTTCCCGAGGCTCAGGCGAAACGACATCCGGTCCCTGAACCTTGCCTTGAAAGAGAGCACTGATCCTTCTCCCATGCTGGGGGGAAGAGCCCTGTTCCTGGGGCAAATCCCAAGGAACACGTCCTTTGAGACGGGGATGCAGAATGCCTTTTACGAAAAAGGGGGACAGGAAATAAAAGACGGCATTGAAGATGACACAGCCCTGGTGTTCCATGTCCGTGATAAAGGATTGGTGGTGCTATCCGGTTGCGCCCATTCCGGGATCATCAATACCATCAATCATGCCAGAAAGGTGACAGGAGTGGAGAAGGTCTTTGCCGTCATGGGGGGATTTCATCTTACGGGCCCTGAGTTTTCTCCCAAGATCCAACCCACCATCCGGGCGTTGAAATCCTTTGGACCCGAATTTGTTGTGCCCTGCCACTGCACGGGTAGACAGGCGGTCATGGAGATGGAAAAAGAAATGCCAAAACAATTTTTGCTCAACATGTCTGGTACCAAGATGTCTTTTAAAGCCTGAAACCCAAATGTGAGCATGTACATGCTTAAGGAATTTCTGTTGTCAATAAAATAACAAGTTCATCCAAAGACACTCTTTGTTCTCCGTCCGACAGCATTATCCCGAAAAATTGATTATTATATCATTTTTCATAGGGACGAATTCTTTTTACTCAAGAGACGGGGAACCATCATATGCAGCTTGAAATAACACACCTGACCCAAACCTATGCCAACGGGGTAAAGGCGCTTCAGGACGTCACCCTTACCATCGGTACGGGCATGTTCGGACTTCTTGGAGAAAACGGCGCCGGCAAATCAACCCTGATGCGCATCCTTGCCACCTTGCAGGATGCAGATGCCGGAACCGTTCGTTTCGGTGATATCGACGTTCTTGCCGTCCCGGAAGAACTCCGCAGGCGCCTGGGGTATCTGCCCCAGGAATTCGGGGTCTACCCATCGGTTACAGCAGAAGAACTCCTTCTTTATATCGCAGATCTGAAGGGGATTGCGGACAAGGCCCAACGCCGGGAGCAGGTGGATGCGCTTTTGCACAAGGTCAATCTGTGGGACGAACGTAAAAGAAAAATCGGCGGTTTTTCCGGCGGCATGAAACAGCGCTTCGGCATTGCCCAGGCCCTGCTTGGCAAGCCTGAGCTGATTATCGTTGATGAGCCCACCGCCGGTCTTGATCCTGTTGAACGCAACCGTTTTTACAACCTGCTCTCTGAAATCGGGGAACACACGGTGGTGATCCTCTCCACCCACATTGTCGAGGATGTGAGCACCTTGTGCAACAACATGGCCATCCTGGGTCAGGGCAAGCTCCTTCAGGTGGGAACGCCCGCAGAGCTTGAGCAGAGTCTTGACGGGTTACTGTGGACCAAATCCATTGAAAAACATGAGCTTGATGAATATTGCCGGCGCAATGAGGTGCTTTCCAGCCACTTTCATCTTGGCACCTTCAATATTACCGTTCGCGCTGAAACCGATCCCGGTGAAGGCTTTGTGCCGAAAGAACCCAGTCTGGAAGACACCTACTTTTACACACTGGGTGCCATATCAACCAAACAGTAGGAGGCAGGTGTGATTCCAAACATATTTTCATTTAAACCCCTGTGCCGGAACCGGTGTAACCGCCCGGGTATCATTCCAAGCATATTCTCTTTTGAACTCAAGTATCGGTTCACCAACCCGCTTACCTATTTGATTCTGCTGATGATGGTCGGGCAGGGAATATGGTATGCCCTGGGCGTATATGACTACTATACCAGCGATGAAGCCCTGTTGAACGGCGCTGGCATATTTTATCAGTGTCTGGCAGGCGGCGGCATGCTGCTTGTTGCGGTTGTGGCAATGATCAGCGGCACCACCCTGCATCGTGATGTGGCGGTGAGTTCAGCCGATTACGTATATGCCTGCCCCCTCAATGAAAAACGGTTTTTTCTCACCCATTTTCTTGCCGCTTACAGCATCAACCTCCTGGTTGTTGCCGCATACCCGGTGGGCATGACCTTGATCAGATATTCCGGCCTGGGAGAGCCGCACCTGTTCGGCCCCACTCCATGGCTGCAATTGATCCATGGGTATATTATCTTCTGTGTTCCCAATCTGTTTCTGTTAACGGCGGTCTGTTTTTTCTGCCTGGTCTATGCGCGCAGGATGTCCGCCGCCTATATCGGGGTTGTCGCTGCAACCATTCTGTTTGTGATCAGTGAGGTGATGAGCGACAACTCACCCCATCTCTCCTTTTTGGAAGTAATGGACCCTTTCGGATATGTGTATGCCAAATTTACGGTTCGACTGCTGCCGGTGATTGAAAAAAACACCGGTTTTCTACCCCTCACAGGCGTTTTCTGGCTCAATCGTCTGTTTTGGATATCGCTGGGCCTGGTGGCGCTTTACTTCAGCTACAAGAAGTTCTCCTTTCAATATTTTTTGCAAATTCCCCCGGGCAAGACCTTGCAAAAAAGCAAACGGAAAGCAGAGGCCGGCGTATCTGCCGCCCTGACCGATACCCGCCGGATTCCGGGTGTTGCCTGTCATTACAGCGCCAGGGAAAATGTAGTCAAGGTGCTGCGGCTTGCAATGACGGAATTTCTGGCCGTGGTCAGGCCGACATCATTCAAGATTATCTTTGCGCTCCTTGTCTTCATTGTCCTGATGCAGGATCTGTTCTGGAACTCCACCTATTACGTCGGCCATCAGGTGCCCTTGACTTCAGGCATGTGCAATGTGCGACTGTCCAATGGTTTTTTGTTTATGATTGTCCTGATGCTGCTGTCCGGCGAACTCTTTTTCAAGGAACGTACCAGCGGATTCTGGCAGATTACAGGTGCGACACCGGCCCCCACCTGGGTGTTGCAGATGCCGAAACTGCTTGCCATGTTCGGTATAGCCTTTCTCTTTGCCTTTGCCATTTTTTCAGGCGGTGTCTGTGCCCAGATGTTGCAGGGGTTCCGGGATATAGATTTGCTGCTCTATATCACCGACATTTTCGGGTATAAGTTCGGCTGGATCACCTATATATTCAATATCGTTTTGGTGTTTTTCCTGGCCAGCCTTTTTGGCAACCGATACCTGACCCACATTGTTGCCATTGGTTACTATCTGTTCATGATTATCAGTTTTGATATCGGCCTTATTGAACAGGTGCGTTTCGGCTATGCATTGACGCCCGGACTGGACGATTACTCGGAAATGATGGGTTACGGCATCTGGGAACAAACTTCGTTTTGGTTTTTCCTGATGTGGACCGCGCTGGCAACGTTTTTCGTCCTGGCCGGCATCCAGTTCTGGAGACGGGGTACGGCACAGCGGATATTTGATCGAAAACGGCTGCTTGGCGGCGAATTGTCTTTCCGTGCAAAAACAGTCGGCGCCACCGCAATGGTCGTGTTCTTCCTGCTTCAAGGGTATATCGTTGCCAACTCCAACAATCTGCGAAACTATATCTCTTCCGAACAGGCGGATACCGAGGCAGCCATGTATGAAGAAATGTATGGTTCGGCAGCGGACGTCAATCAATTTACAAAGGAAGTGCACGAGGTGCGGGCGGATCTCTATCCCCGGCAGAGGAGGGCCGAGTATGCGGCCACGGTGGGGTTGACCAATGTTTCGACAGACCCGGTAGACCAATTATATCTCAATGTGGACACGCACACCACTATCTCCGTCATCACCCTGGATCATCGACCTCTGGAACGTCTGCAGCGGGAACCTGAACTGGGCATGTCTGTCTACAAGCTCCCGGAACCGTTGAATCCCGGGGAAAAGGCCCTCCTTTTTATTGAGGCGGTTCGCACCTACCAGGGCTTTACCCAGACGGCTGAAGAGCCCCAGGCAGACCTTGCCGTTAATGGTCTTTTTTTCACCGAACCGATTCCCTTTATCGGGTTTGATCGGGATAAATCTTTGCGTGATAACCGGGACAGGGAAACGTATCACCTAAAAAAACTTACCTCACGACTTGCACCCATCAACGTCCCCTATAGCTTGAGTCAGGGATTTGTCTCTCCATGGATGCGGCCTGAGGACGGGCAAAAAGTCAATATAACGGTGAGCACCCCTGCCCCGCAGCAACCGTTTGCGTCAGGAGAGCTTATCCGTTCATGGCACGAAAAGGGCAGAAACTATGCCTTTTTTCAGGTGGACACACCTGCGGTGGTGCAGCCATATTTGGGGTCTGCCCGCTATCAGAACCATCGCGCAGTTTTGGAGGCGGTTGACGTTACCCTGCTGCATCATCCTGACCACGATTATAATTTGGAGGAATTTGAAGGGGCGATCAAGGCCGGGCTTCAATTCATTAACAACAATCTTGGCACCTATCCCTACACCCAGTTGCGGGTGGCGGAAATTCCCTATTATCAGGAGAATTCCTATGCCATGGCCGGTGCCATTGCCCTTTCAGAGAAAGAGGGGTGGTATGCAGACTGCCAAGTGGATGAGATACGCGGATTTATCCAATATGTCCTGGCAAGAGACCTGATCAGACAATGGGTCGCAGCCAACGGGTTTGTCGCAGACGTGCAGGGGGCGGATATGTTGTGGACTGCCCTGCCCTCCGCCCTTGCCCTGCAGATCGTGGACAGCCGCATCGGTCCGGATCAGGTTGAGCAGCTCTTTGTCAAGATGCGCAAACAGTACCACAAGGATCGAAACAATGAACCCAACCGGGAGCCTCCTCTCCTCTTTGCCGATCACATTGCGTACCTGGAGGCAAATAAGGGGACCATGGCCCTGTACAAGCTGGCCGGGGCCGTAGGGGTTGATAATTTCAACAACTCCGTTCGCAGTTGGATTACGGACAGTTCCGGGCCTTTGGTGTTCAAGGATCTGTATATGAAATTGAAAGAAACCTATGCACTTGACCCGGGCCTTTGCAACCTTTTTGAACAGGTTGAAGAATACTGCCTTCATGGGGCAGATTGCCCGGGCACTGGCGGCAAAGCCTGTCCTTCTATTGCTGGATGAGCCCTTGGCCCGCCTGGACCCGGCCCTGAAATTCCGGGTGCGGGATAAACTGAGCCGGGTGGTGTCCGATCAGGGAATCAGCGTCCTCCATATCACCCATGATACCAGTGAACTTTTGCCCCGGACCCCGGGGGGGGGCACTTCAGCCGACACAACAGGAAGATAAGATACACCTTTTGCCCCGGGCCCGGGAGCGGGTCACTCTTGGGCAGGGGGGGCGTGATTCCCGGCGCGCCGGGCAACTCCGGAACAGTTTTTCTAAAAAACTGACATCTGGAACGATTTGGGCTTTACCCCATATTGCCTGCAAAATGCCGTGCTGAAATGGCTGACATTGATGTAGCCCACCTCCCAGGCCACTTCGCTGACATTCATCCCACCCCGGGACAAGAGTGCGTGGGCCCTTTCCATGCGATCTTCGTGCAGGCAGGCATAGGCGGTTTTCCCGAAAACCAGTTTAAATCCCTTTTTCAGTTTGGTGAGGTTCAGCCCTGTGAGATCGGACAGTTGGTCAAGGGTGGGCGGTTCCGTCATTCTCTCCTTCAGGATGTTGCGGGCACGGCGAATCCGCGTTTCTTCGCTGCGGGTCAACAGGCCGTAAAACCGGGCCGATCCATTGTTTTCTATGGCTTCCAGCTGGATGGAGAGAAACTCCAGCACCTTTGCCTGGAGAAACAGGCACCGGGTCAGCCCGCTGAAGGGACAGGACAGAATCTGACTTGCCACGGTAACCTGGGGTGCCCGGGGGGCGGTGGCTTCAAAATACCGGTTGACGGTACCGGATTCAATCATGCCTGCCAGCCTGGGGCAGACATCTTCCCCGCCCCGGAGCATCTGGCGCAGCACCGTGAGGTGGACTTCGATGCCCAGCATCTGGATGTCCGGGCCGGGCATGACCTCAAAAAAGGCGGGAACCCGGGGCAAATAGTGGATGATGCCGGACTTCGGGGCGATCTCGATGATGGATGACGCCGCCTCGTGGAGAAATGTCCTGGCCCTTCCTTTCAGAATGTAGCCGAATTCGAAAATCTGGTCCTCTTTGGTGAAATTTGTGGAAAAGGGTCTCCCCGGCGGCAGGGTCAGGGTGATCAGCTCGATGCCCGGAAAGGCGTTGAATCGCCGGTACCCCGGCTGCGTGATCGCTTCGGCCTCCGGTCCGGCACCCGTTTGCCGTGTCTTCAGGCCGGGTATGGGGTCAAGATGGATGTCGGGCATGCCCATCGGTATCTCCGTTGTTTAACATAGTAAATTAAGCTAACATGCATAAAGTATCTTCCTTTTATCATAATTATGATAGACATAAAATTTTTTGGAGCATTTATTTTTTTCTTGTGGCAGAAATCGATGTCGGGTACACCTCCCTGCTTTCCATCGGCGGCGGGATTCTGATCCACCAGGTCATACGGCTGGTGACGGGGTGAGACGTGGCTGCCCGGATGAAGCCCGGCCGGGTCCGGTCGGATCAGGGATGCCCATGGTTGATGTGAACAGGATGAAAAATGATGCAAGGGGTTAGGGGCATACATCTGCCCGGACCATTTTTATGTTTCCAATCTTGAAGAGGCGGCACAATGGGGCACGGACCAGGGAGCCCAGCTCCTTTTCATAGAAACTGCCGGGCTGTGCCTGCGGTGCGCCCCCCATATTGAAAACATACCGGCGGTAACAGTGACCGATCTTCTGGCCGGTATGGATGCCCCTGAAAAAATGGGACCGTTGTTAAGCCTGGCCGACGTGGTGGTGGTCACCAAGGCGGACATGGTTTCCCAGGCGGAAAAAGAGGTCTTTATCCACAGCATCGGAAAGGTCAACCCCCGGGCCCGGATTTTCCAGGTCAACGGGCTGACCGGATCCGGTGCCCTGCCATTGAAACGGCTTGTGGATACCTTGCCCGGGCACAATGACCTGACCGGTTTGAGCCTGAGATACGCCATGCCGGCCTCTGTGTGTTCCTATTGTACCGGAGAGACCAGGATCGGATCACAGTTTCAGTCCGGTAACGTGACTAAAATTTCAATTAAAGAGGTTGGGCAATGAACTGTACTGCAAACCAAAAATCACAGCAAAGCAGGCCGGTGCAATACCCGGAAGGCAGCGGCATGGGCTTGAGCATTGAGATATCAGGGGGCACCTGCAAGGACGGTACGCCGGAGCCCCTGGGCCATGTGCATATCGCCCCGGGAGAAAGCGTTGCCATTATCGGGCCCACCGGATCGGGAAAGAGCCAGTTGCTGTCGGATATTGAGCAGGTCGCCTGCGGGGATACGGTATCGGCAAGGCATGTGAGCATTAAAAACCGGCAGACGGGCAATGATCCGCCAGACCCTTGGGGCCCTGTTTCTCCGGGAACAGGGCTGGTGGCCCAGCTCACCCAGAAAACCTCCTTTATCATGGACTGCACGGTGAAACGGTTTTTGACCCTTCACGCCGTAAGCCGGCACCGTACGGAGCCGGATCTTGCAGACATGGTTCTGGAAAAGGCAAATACCCTGAGCGGGGAGCCCATATCGGCGGACACCAATCTGCAGGTGCTCAGCGGGGGGCAGTCACGGGCCCTGATGATTGCCGATATCGCCTGTATCTCCGGTTCACCGGTGGTGCTCATCGATGAAATTGAAAATGCCGGTATTGACAAGCTGGCGGCCCTGAAAATCCTGAGTGACAGCCGGAAACCCATCCTCATCGCCACCCATGATCCCGTGCTGATGCTCATGGCTGACAAACGGCTTTTAATGGCCAAAGGGGGCATGTCAAAGCTTTTGTCCGTCACTGCCGACGAGCGGGTATCCCTTGGGCAACTGAAAAAAATGGACCGGGCCATGACCCTGGCAAGGGAGCAGCTTCGGGCCGGACACCCCTTAAACCTAACCGTTTAATATTATAGTATTCTCAGGAGATTTTATGACAGATATCCACTTGGCCGTTCCCCCGAATATCCTGCGGAAAACCGCAGATGACCTGAAGGTGAAATTTCCAGACATCACCATAAGGCCGCACCAGACCCATTCCGAGATGGAAGCCTTTTTTGCCCAGGACTTTGGTGATCCGGAAAAGACCGCAGATCTGACCCTGGCCGCTTACCCTTCGGCCCTGGCCAACTGCATGGCCGGGGTCGAGGGCGGTATTTTCCAGGCCATGCCCGAAGACTTGCCAAAACTGTGCCCATACCTGGCCAGGGCAGGGTTTACCGAATCCACCCCTTTTTACCGGGTGGTGGCCGTGGTGACGCTTGTTTTTATTGCAAACAGGCAGGTTGAACCATTTCCCAAGTCCTGGCGGGAATTGTGCGGGCAATCGTTACAGGACAGGGTGGTGATCCCGCCCGGAGAGACCCCGGCACCGGCGTTATATGCCTACTACATGGAAAAATTTTTCCAGGAAACCGGCCGCAGGGCTGCCCGGGCAGCTCATCCGACACTTTTACCCCAGCAGATCAATGCTGCCGTGGACCTGGGCCAGTATGCGGCAGGCATGGTTTTTCCCGCCTTTGCCCGGACCTTTCGCTCGGGGAACGCCGCCATGGTCTGGCCCGAAGAGGGTGCCCTGACCCTGCCCCTTCTGGCGTTTTTAAAAAAAGATGCCCCCGGTACGACCAAAGCGGTGCTTGCCTTTGTGATGGGGCACGAATACCAGAGCTTTCTTTCTTCCAGCGGCCTTTTTTGCGCCATTCGGGAGGATGTGCCAAGGTTTGAGGAACTCAAAGATGAAAACAACAGGTTAAACTGGATGGGATGGTCGGATTATTGTGCCATGGCACAATTCAATGCGTAAAAATAAAGGAGAAAAAATGAACCGGTTAAAACATATGCTCATCGCAGGCCTGGGATTGTTCCTGCTCCAGGCACCTGCCATGGCGCAAAACAGTGAAGAGGCGTTAGCGCAAGGCAGTGAAGCTGTCAGCATGGATGAACTTTTGGTCACGGCAAGGGGAGTGAAAAGCCGGATTTCCCAGACGCCGGGGGGGACGGCCGTCATGGATGCCCAGGAATTGTACAAGGCCCAGGACCCCAGTATCACCAACACCCTGACCCGGATCCCGGGGGTGGACAAATCCTCTGATTCGGCCTGGGGCTCTGCCATCAACATCAGGGGCCTTGGACGAAACCATGTGGTTTTTCTCATTGACGGGTGCAGGGTCAACACGGCAACGGATGTCAATGCCCAGTTCGGGTTAATCAATTCCAACGAGGTGGAACGTATTGAAATCCTTAAGGGACCTGTATCTGCATTGTACGGGTCAGGTGCCATGGGCGGCGTGGTCAACGTAATCACAAAAAAAGGCCGTTTTTCCAATGAGACCACCACCCGGATCAGCCTTGGGGCAAGCTACGGCACAAACCCGGAAGGGTTCAGTTTTTTTGGCGACACCCAGGTAAACACCCCCAATTTCTGGATTTACGGTGCCGCCTCCCGGCGGGATTATGATTCCTATGAAAACGGGGATGGCGATATTCAGACAAACAGCCAGTTTGAGGATTACAGCGGCAGTTTAAAGGCCGGCTACAAATGGAACGACAAAAATATCACAGATATCAATATTCAATATGTGAAAGGAGAAGATATCGGAATTCCCGGCAAGGGGCTTACCCTGCCAACCGGTCCGACAATCACCTACCCGGATACGGACAGGACGTTAATCAGCCTGACCCACAAATTTTCACCTGAAGACAGCATCCTGACGGCATCCGACCTGAACCTTTTCTACCAGGAGATTGACCGCAATGTTGAGATGGTGTTTCCGGCAGGGGCTGCAGCCACCAGCATCAATCCGTCTGCCAACCACAAGTCCTTTGGCGCCAAATGGCAGAATATCATTAACCTGGATTCCCAGACCATTGTCACAGGACTGGATGTCTGGACCTGGGAGATCGAGTCCACCCGGAAAAAAAATCTGGCCTCGGGCCTGACCGGCATCGATACCCCCCTGGCTGATGCCAGACAGCTTTCAGCCGGTCTTTTCCTGGAAGACGATATTCAGATCGGGCAAAGTTTTGTCCTGAATCTGGGCGGCCGGATGGATTATATCAGCGCTGAAAGTGATCCGCTGTACAGCTGGATCACCCCTCCGTCTGCAATGATTCCGGTCACCCTGATACGGGATGCGGAAGATAACGACGACTTAAGCTGGGACGCCCATGCAGGCCTTACCTGGGACATATCCTCACCCTGGTCCATGACCCTTCTGGGCGCTTTTTCATACCGGGCCCCGGACCTGATGGACAGGTATAAATATGTCGCCTTTACCGGCGGTGCCACTTATGGGAATCCCGATCTTGATCCTGAGCGGTCCGCGTTCATTGAATACGGTATCCATTATCGTACCCCGAAATTTTCCTTTTCCGGTTCTGTCTATGCCAATTATTTAAAGGATATGATTGCATCAAGGCTCAAGGATGCCGCATCCAATAGCTACCAGATGGAAAATATTGACAAGGCAAAGTTGTACGGCGGGGAGCTGGAGGCAAAATTTCGCCCATTTGAAAAATGGGAGATTTACACCGGCATCGCCTATGTCAGGGGCACAGATGAGACAGATAATTCAGACCTGTCCATGATTCCTCCCCTTAACGGTATTGTGGGCGTAAGCTTTAATACGGGGGACAAGGGATTCTGGGCGGATTGCAACCAGAACTGGGCGGCCCGCCAGGACAAGGTGGCCTCAGGCGAACAGGAAACCCCAGGATGGGCCACCGTGAATGCCAAAGCCGGCTACAGGTTTGATTACGGCAAAGTCGGCCATGATATCATGGTGGGTGTGGACAATCTTTTTGATGTCCAGTATGCCAACCACCTGTCAACGACCAGGTCCGTTCTCCTGGCTGAACCTGGTGTAAATTTCTACGCAGCCTACAGGGTGATCTTTTAAAATGAAACTTAAATTATGGATCGCCGCCGCGCTGGTTCTGACAGGATTAATCGGCACCGGCGGATACCTGAGCCTGGATAAAAAGGGCAAAGGACAGTTTATCCTGGGCCACAACCCGGATCTGCCCACCCTGACCTTCTATACCACAGGCCTTGCCACCACGCCCCAGCTTGCCTTCTGGCATGCCGTAAACCAGGGCCGCATCCTTGAAAAGTGCAATATAAAGGTCTGCCTGTGGAAAAACCTCAATGATTTAAGGGGGATTTTACTGGCTGGCAAAGGGGACCTGTGGCTGGGGCATACCGACGGGTTCGTCCAGGCGGCCCGCAGGGGCGCACCGGTCCGGATGATGATCACCACCGGGTGGCGAAAATTCTACCTGGTTTCAAAAGATCCGGGCAAGCTGCGGTTTTCGGATTTCATGGGCAGGGAGCTTGCCGTTGCACCGCCCGGATCACCGGCTGTGCCCATTCTTGAAACGATGATGGAAAAACAGGGCAAAACAATCACCTTTGTCTCCCATGAACCCCGGCAACTGGCCATGAAGCTTGCCAAAGGCATGGTGGATGCGGCATTGTTGCCCGAACCCCTGGTCTCGGTTATCCTGGGCAAAGTCAATGGCCTGGCGCTGGGAGAAAATCTGGAATCCGCCTATGGCAGGTTCCGGGGGAAAGAACCCAGGATGCCCATCGCAGGCCTGGCTGTAAATGCCGGGACAGCAAAAAAATATCCCGACCTGATCCGGTTCATTGCAGACGAGGTCCTTGACCATTCACGGCAGATCCGGGACCTGCCCCGGGAGGGCATCCGCGCCCTGCCGGAGCAGTTCAGTTCCTTTGTCGGGGAAGAGGCCATTAAAATAGGGGACAGACCACGTTTTTAAAACGTGCTTTCTCCCCTATTTTCTTAAAACGTGGTCTGTCCCCTATTTTAATAATCGAGGTTAAATAGAGGACAAAAGAGCCTCTGACAATTGGCAACCTTTAACTGGAGAATAATATCATTATGACGCAAACTATCCACTCACCCAATACCCCATATCCTTCCATGGCGTTCCTGTTTGACGCTCTGATTGCTCCCGTAAAACTGGCCGTTCTGGAGGCCGCCATTGAGCTTGATATGGCTCACATTCTTGACAACACCTCAAAGGTGGATGAAATTGCCAAAAAGGCGGGCATACAGGCTGACACCAGCGGCCTTACGCATTTTCTGGATGCCATGGTGGCGCTGGGATTGGCGAACAAAGAAAACAACACATACAACAATACCGCGTTGGGAAAACATTTCTTCGACAAAGAGAGTCCGGTTTTTATGGGAGATTTTATACAAAGCATGAAGGTTCTGGTACAAAAAAACCTGACCAGCATGGCAAAAATCATAAAAAACGGTCCGCCAGAGGTGCCGCAAGCGGAATCCTGGCAAAACGAATCCCGATGGGAACGCTCCGTGGCGCACCTGGCGGTCGGTCAGCGTGCCGGCATTGCGGCTATCTATGCAGATCTGATCGAAGAACTCCCGGAGTTCTCGGGAATTAAAAAAATCCTTGATTTGGGAGGCGGGCCCGGACTCGTCGGTGCGGAAATCCTTCATCGTCTTCCCGGGGCAGAGGGGGTGCTTCTTGACCTGCCGGCCATCATCCCTCTGGCTAAACAGGAGATCGAAAGAGAAGGGATGGCAGACCGGATATCTTTTATTGCCGGTGACTATAACGAGATTGATTTAGGCAGCGGCTATGACCTGATCTGGGCCAGCCACAACCTGTATTTCGTCAAGGACAGGGTTCCTTTTTTCCGGCGCATGAAAAAAACACTGACAGACAATGGTGTCTTTGTCTGCCTGCACGAAGGGTTGACCCGGGAGCAGACAGCGCCCGCAGATATTGTTTTGATGCGGCTGTCCAGTGTCCTTGAAGCCCAGCGTGACCCTGGAGGACACAGCTTTACCTTTGACAAGGGAGAAATCGTCTCCTGCCTGAAACAGGCCGGCTTTGACAGGGTTGATTCAAGGATGCTTGATTTACCCACAGGGGAGTCCGAGATGGTGGTGGCAAGGAAAATGCTGATTTAAAGGAGAAGCCATGAAAAAGCTGGTGTTGAATGCCGATGCCGACCGGGCTATGACCGAGATCCTGTCCAAGGTCCAGCAGGTGAAATATCGTTGCGGTGGAAGCGTCGATCGTGGTGGTGGAAAATATCCACCACCACATAGCCGGGTGTACTCTGACCCCAAAATCTACAAAAAGAGTTTGCGTTTCTGCAAGGGGCACCGCAATGGCCATTTATTTCAAACCCGCGGATTTATTTCCCAAATGGCTTTGACCAGACCAGAAGTATGGGGGTGATAAAATAATCGGTCAAAAGGGCCGCCATGATCCCGACCCCGGTGAGAACACCCAGGTTGATATAGACTTTGGCTACGGATGTGGTATAGACGGAAAAATTGGCCGTGATGATCAATGATGTCAGAAGCAGGGGAACCCCGATCACGGCAAAGGTTTTTTTCACGCTCACATTATAGTCTCCGGTGCGTCCATATTCCAGTTTGGCGTGGTTGATGAAATGGATGGTATCATCCACGGCCAGACCCAGCAGCATGGGCATGATACAGATGGTCATCATGTCAAGGGGAATATCGGCCCATCCCATGAGCCCGCCCACGGCGATGGCCGGGGCGATATTGGGAATCATGGCAATCAGGCCGGTCTTTACGCTGCCGAACACGATCATCATCATGATGGTGATCACCCCCATGGCAATGAGGAACGATAGAATCTGCCCCTTGGAAACCACGTCCTGCATCACGGTAAACTGGGCAATGGAGCCGGCCATGCTCACATTTGCATCTGGAAAGAGTATTTCGGCCCTGTGTTTCAGGGTGATGAGTTCTCTTTTCGCCTCAAGGGAATTGTAATCCTCCAGATCCACCATGAACCTAAGCCGCCGATAATCATAATCGATCCACTTTTCCGCCTCTTTTCCGCCGGCATTTTCATAGAGGAGCATGATCTGGGCCACCATCTCCCGGGTCTCGGGGATGGCGTAGTATTGGGGGTCTCCCTGGTTCAGCACCTGGTTCATGTCCTTTATGATCTCAACAATGGAGGTAATTCTCTTTGTGAGTTCAAAGGTTTTTACCTCCTCCATGAGGGCGTCAAATTTTCTCAGGTTTTCCGGCTCCCTTGCCAGCCCGTCTTCATTGAACTCAACAACAAGGTTATAGGAATAAAGGGACCCCACCTCAGAATGGCTGACATAGTCGAGCCTTGCCACATAGGGCACTTTAAGTCCCATGCTTTTTCTTATGTCAAAGGAGACCTCCAGGGATTTCAGACCGATGCCGCAGAAAACAACCCCAATGACAAAGGCGATCATAATGCTTTTTTGCCGGGCAAGAACGCCGATGCCAAGGCTCTCCATGAAATGTCCAAGCTTATGGTTAATGGCTTTTACCCTGATTTCCTTTTTTTTAACCTCCCTGTCTTTTCCAAAGCTGAGGAGGGTTGGAATCATGATGAGAACAAGGATGAATGTCACAAATATCAGCATGGATGTGGCAGACCCGATCCACCGCACCGGCCTGACGTCCACAAAATGAAACGATGCCAGGGCGCCGATGGTTGTCAGTGCCGTAAACAGGATGGGCCACCCGGTTTCTTCAATGGCATGTATGATGGCCGCCCTTCTCTTTCCTGTTTGTGCGAACTCCCGGTCAAAAAATGAAAAGACATGGATGGAGTACCCGATGGCAACGGCAAGGCCCAGATAGACGGGTACCACAATCATGCCCACATCAATGGTAATTCCCAGAAGCCCCTGGGCACCAAAGGTGATAAACACCGCCCCAAAGGCAACGAGAATGGAAATCAGCACCCCCCGCACCGACCGAAGGGCCATGGCAAGCACCATTAGGGAAGCCAGAAGAGACAGGCCCATGGTCCGTTTCATCTCGTTTTTAAAAAAACCCATCTTGTCATGGGCAAGGACAGGAAGTCCCGCTGCCCGGGGATTGAGCATGGCGTATTTATCCTGATGGATGATCTCAAGGGCCTTTGTTCCCACCACCATATCCGCCGAATTATTGTTCTCATCCCTCCATCCCTTGGGAAAGGGATGGAGCCTGAGCATCACCCAGGACTGGGTGCTGTCCTGGGAGATAAGTTTTCCCTTGAGCAACTCCTTGGAAAGGGCCAGCCGCCGGATTCTATCAAGCTCATCCGGATCTTCCGGAATGATGTCCGGCACAAGATTGATGATATCAAGGCCGGACTCATTCCCCAGAGAGAATTCACAATCGGTGATGGACCGGATATCATCGGCAAAGGGCACATTCCTTTTAAGCTCTTTGCCCAGCTCCCGAATTTTTGAGAGCACCTTGGGCGTAAAAAGGTCATCCACCTCCACCATGACCGCCACATAATCACTGTTTCCAAAAATATCTTTAAACGCATCATCTGCGATCTTCAGGGGGGATTTCTCAAGCATCCAGGAGTCCCACCCTGCATCGGGCTTGATCTTTGAAAGCCCGGTAAAGGCAAGCCCCATCACCACCATGAAAATCAGGATATTCACATACCTGAACCGGATGATCATCTCGCCGATCCTGCCAAAAATCAGGTTGATCTTATTGATATTTATCATTGCTGCACCCTTTCCTTTATCTGGGAATAGTCAATTTGCCTAAAAACTGTATTTTGCCTTGACCCACACCTGGGTATTGTCCCTGTATTTGCCAAAATCCCCTACCCTGTCTCCCTTAAATATGTCTGAACCTAAAAAAAGGGAAAATCCGTCCCTCACCTCATACTCCCCTGAAACCCGGGTGAGACTGTCCCCCTCATTCAGGTTGTAATAGTGCATCCCGGACACGGTGAGTTTCTCCCGCAACAGTTTTTTAGACAGGTTCAAGGTGGCCATGGTGGTATGCGCCTCCCGGGTGATCTTGTCTGAATATCCAAGAATACGATCTCCTGTCATCTGGCACAGAAGGGACCAGTTACTGCCGGGATACCAGTCAACCCCCAGCAGCCATTTCACCTGATCTTTCTTGTGAAGGGGCGCTTCCTTCTCCCTGGAGGAAAATCGGCTGCCATGAAAGAGTGCGGCCTCTCCCCGGATGACAAAATCCCCGTGGGGCCTGGAGAACTCCAATCCTGCGATGTGAAGACGATGAAATTTGGGAGTGATCAGGTAACCATCGTCCGCGTCTCCCGGTTTCAAGGAGTACGCGTAATAGGGGAAATCGTTCCATGTGTAGAAATAGGAAAGGGCAAAGTCGATTCCGGGAAGAAAAAAGGCGTACTTTGCTGCAACCTCGCCGTTTTCAAGATCCCTGTCCGGTTCCGCATCCCCTGATGACTCTGTGAAAGAATCGGTTGAGGACCATCCGCCAACCATCCAGGGACTATCCTCGTCCGGCTGGATGCCGGCCTTGAAAAAAGGAAGATAGATCAGCTCGGCAGTGCCATGGGCGCCAAAGAGCCGGAACTTGAAAGCATCCACCGCCATGCGGATCTCATCAAAATCCCGGGTAAT
The DNA here is from genome assembly GCA_963668575.2 of uncultured Desulfobacterium sp. Taxonomy (GTDB): domain Bacteria; phylum Desulfobacterota; class Desulfobacteria; order Desulfobacterales; family Desulfobacteraceae; genus Desulfocicer. The sequence continues at coordinate 6,392,097 of OY764894.2, forward strand.
ATACTCCGACAGATCGGAGGGCGAAATATTATCGGTGATCCGCACCCCATCTGCATTTCCCCAGGTGATGATCTGCCGACCTGCCCTCAGGTCCCATGCGGTGGAGACATAATCGATATATGCCTCATGGACGGAGACACCGGATTCATCCTCAAAGCGGTGATTGGCTGACAGGTTTACCGAGGCAAACAGCGAGAGGATGTCTGTTGAGGCGCGACCCTCCACCCTTGCCAGGGTCTCGGAGGCAAGAGAGTCATTAGGACTTTTTGCCTGGAAACAATGCCGTGTCTCAACATATCCGGTCAGCTCCGTATCCATGTCCGTCTCCGGGTTCAAACCGGCCGACACCCCTTGCGCCATTGCGAACAAAAGCATGAAAATGGCCGCAACACCCTTTTTCACAGGATAACGCCCCGGGAGATGGTGTCCACCTTAAAGAAACCGTCTGCCACACCAATGTTATATTCAACATTCATAATCTTCATGATCGTGGTGTGGTTTTCTCTGGGATTGTTCATCTCCATCTCAAAGATGGTCCAAATGTCATCCTGCTTTTTCAGGTCATGGACGAGAAAGGTCTTTATCAGACCCTGGGAGTCATAATATTCCGCCTTGACAACAACATCCGCGTCCTTCCTGACCCAGACGATCTTTTTATTATAATAGTCTTCATCATCCACGGGTACTGACTCGACCACCCAGCAGTCTGCCCCCTGGACAACCTCCTCACCGGTCAATGTATGGGTGTCTTCATCCACATTTCGATCCCCCATGTCATCATAGGTAAAATCACTGCCCATAAAATAGTCTTTGGTGGACTTGCCGGAAATTCTTCTCACCTTTCTCAAGGCCGGCATATAAAGCCATTTGTCATCGTCGGTGGCGGGATTGTCATACTCCCAGGAGAGAAAGGATGTGCCCTTCACATCCATGGGTTTCTGAAAGTACATCAGTTTTTTGGCGTCCTTGCCATAATCCTTTGAATAGGAGAGCATCTTCCTCACCCGTTTTTTCCCCCGGTGATTGATAAGGATCATCTCAACAACCGATTTTCGGTCATTTCCGTCATCACGGTCATCCACTCTGACCATCACCTCTCTGCCGGTTATGGCAAGGGCATTCAAAGGAAGCAAACCTGCAGCAAGGATAACTCCGGTCATCAGGATATAAATTGATCTTCTACACATATCTCCTCCGAGCCAAATTATTCGTTCATTAATATTTTTTTTGGCAAGACTAACACCATAAAGGTAAAATTTCTACCCGGATTGGGATTCTTTATGCTCCATATGGGATTTTAGGCACTTCATCCACGATCCCATCCTCTTCTCTTGCAATCTCCTCATTGGCTTTCCGTAGAGGGCCGTGTCCAGATCCCGGACGTCTTAAAACAAACTAAAAATTTCGCTATATACTCTTGCTATATATACTTCTCTGCTATATACTCCACATAGATAGCAAAATTAATCTAAGGAGCAAGCCATGAATTTAGGAACCGTCTTTCAAAACAACAGAACCCAAGCAGTGAGATTGCCTGTCGATAGCAGATTCCCTGATAAGGTGAAAAAGGTCGTTGTGCGTATTGTCGGTAAGGACCGCGTACTTTCACCTGTAGAGAACACCTGGGACAGTTTTTTTCTGTCTGAGGATGGTGTGAGTGATGATTTTATGAATAAACGAGCGCCACAGGAACAGTCTGAAAGGGAGTCTTTTTGATGTTAAAGTACATGCTGGACACCAATATTGTCATTTATGTGATTAAGCGTAGACCGATTGAAGTTTTAGATATTTTTAATTCTCATGCAGGTCAGATGTGCATTAGCTCAATCACATTGGCAGAATTATTCCATGGTGTTGAAAAAAGCTCTGACGTATCCCGCAATTTACGGAACGTTGAGGATTTTGTAACACGTTTGGAAGTCTTGTCATATGACGACGGCGCGGCGGCTCATTACGGTGACATAAGAGCTGATCTGGAGAAAAAAGGTACTCCCATTGGGGTTAATGATCTGCATATTGCCGGTCATGCACGGAGTGAATCCTTAATCTTGATTACAAATAACATGCGTGAGTTTGATAGAGTAGAAGGTTTACGGTTAGAGAATTGGATTGAAACAGAATAAAGGATTTCCGGAGGAAGTGTTCTTTAAAGTTCGGGTCCAGCCAGAGGACATTCTGATCCGGGTCATAGTCCAGCCTGCGGGCCTGGAATTGTTTTGTGATAAAGTAAAGTGTCATTTTTAAGGGGTATTGTCCATTTTATCCGGGTCGTTTATTTTTCTTAATATTTTATTTGTCAAGGCTAACACCATGGCGGAGAATTTCTACCCGGATAATGACCCCATCGACATCAAGATTTGGCGATCGCCATATACCTTTTGGGCTTAGTCGGATCCGACCCCATGAAAAGTATAAAAATATTAGCCATCTAAAAGATAATATGACGTATATAAAATTTTTATTGACATTGTTATTTATTTTGTATAATTAAACATGAAATTGATTTTGTAGTTATTTGTATCATGCATTATTCTTCGACATGGTGAAGTGAAACGCAGATAGACTCCTCCCTGTCCTGGAAAAATCTTTATCTGCTGTAAAAACATATGCGACTCCGTTTGTCTCAGTGCGATGGAGTCGGTCTTGTCCTTAAGCTGCCCCGTATATGGCTTGCCATGTCCATATCGAGGGAGTGTACCCTTTTTGCAGTACCCCCCAGCGCCCTCTCCAGTCATGAAGAGGGCGCTGGGGTGAGGTTGGGTAGATCACGATCGTCCCCGGATCATCAAAAAAGGGTACACTTATATTGAGGTACCAAGCGTAATTTTATAATTGCGTCTTGACTATCTTTTTCCATCAGCCCTCCCCTTATATACATATACAATATACGCAACAGAAAGGCCTGCCACAACGAAGAGAGAAAATCTTTTTATTTCAGTATGTTGGTGAGACTTTCATATCCCCCCCACTCGGATCTTACTTTATTTATGAACCCCTTTGCTTCAATGGATTACAATAACTGGTATGTGTTATCCACAAGGCCTGGTTTGGAATCCAAACTAAAAAAATCAATTGAAGTACTTGTGGGAGATCCGGTAACCCTCTATCTCCCCCGCAGGGAGCTTTGCCATCGAATCAAGGGAGAGTTCCAAATAGTAACAAAACCTCTTTTTCCGGGGTATGTTTTTATATATAAGGAACTTGATGATCTTTTGGCAAAAACTCACCATTCTCCTCTGGAGAAACACCTCCATCCGGTCCGTTACAACAATACGCTTGCCATGGTCAGAGAAGATGAAATGGCGTTCATAATAAAGCTTGCTGGGATTAATGGCCTTGTAAAAGCCTCCCAGGCCATAATTTCTGAAGATCATGCAGTTACCATTGTTGACGGGCCTTTAAAAAATCTTACAGGCAAAATTCTTTATATCAACAGCAGAAAACGAAAAGCAAAGATTGTGATTGATGTGCTGTGCCGGCAGGTTACCGTAACCCTGGGTCTTGAGATGTTGCAATCGAAACAGCGCAAGCCTTATGAATTAAAAGGTAATAATAGCATTATAAATAATCACACTCAAGCGATTCGCCCCCCCCCCGAACCATAAAAAACAGAACCTATTTTCACGGAGAAATAGGGGACAGACCACGTTTTTATCTTGAAACAGGCCTGCTTTTTTATTGATGATAACTACCAGTGTTATCTTCAATGGCCTGAAGAGTATGCTTCCATTTCAGATTGTTTAATCCATTCTTATGTCTTGATGACCAATCATGTTCACCTTTTACTGCCCCAAAAGAGAAAACAGCGCAGGCAATCTTTTGAAACGTTTGGGGCAACGGTATGTTCAATATATCAACCGGACGTATAAACGAACGGGAACCCTGTAGAAGGTCGGTTCCGTTCCTGCCTGATTCAAGACGATACGATCTGCTGACATGCCAGCGGTATATTGAGTTGAATCCGGTCCGGGCCGGAATTGTAAGGCATCCAGGAGAATTTAGATGGTCCGATTATCGGCACAACGGCCAGGGAGAGGCGTCAGAATTAATTACCCCACATTTGCTTTATGGCGAACTTGGTAGAACGAAAGAAGAAAAACTGTCTGCCTACAGAGAATTATTCCGATATCAATTGGAAGAGGATGACATTGATCAGATCAGAAAAGCCACCAATGAGAATTTTGCATTAGGAGGGAAACGATTTCAGAATGGAATCAGTATTATGCTGGGTAGACGGGTCTTTCGGAGAAAAGCCGGCAGGCCGAAAAAAGATGTTTAACAGGAATTTAAAACGTGGTCTGTCCCCTATTTTACCGTTACGGCATGTCCGTGGATGCAGGTTTTATTTACGGCATGGACACCGATACACCAGACAAGCTCTGGCGCCGAACCGACTTTATCATCAACTCAGGGGTGGACGTGGTGAGAATGACTCCTCTGACCCCGCTGCCGGGCACGGCATTGTTTCAAAGACTTCAAAAAGAAAATCGGCTGCTCTACACAAACTTTCCCAATGACTGGGAGCGTTATGATTTACAGCACGTTCTTTTCAAACCGGCCCATATGACGGCCGATCAGCTGGAACAAATCCTGGGCCAAAGCAAAGCAACGGTCTTCAGCGACGCTGTAATCGAACAAAAATATACCCGCACACTGGCTGCGACCAACGACGTTACAGCCTATGTGGCGCAATCTTTTAACAAGACCTACCAAGGGGCTTTAAAGGCTTTTTTGCCAGAGTATTTTAACGCCCCGGCGTTTTAAACTCAGACCATTTTCCGATCCAGTTTCTATGCTTTTTAAAATTGCGCGATTCTTTCATGTATCCCGCAACTTTACCTGTTCTGCCATCGCATCAGACCATGGATGGCAAATATTAATCATATTTATAACAACTCCCAAGGAAGTAAGGCAAATGGAAGGTCAACGTCGTACAAGTAAACCCAGACAACTGCAGTCCGTTATTTTAAGTGGTATTTTGCTGACCTTTTTGCTGACCTGGTTGCTGATACCAATCAGCGCCAGGGCCAAAGAAGAGCAGGTCCAGGAGACCATTACCACCATTATCGTTACCGCCCAGAAGCAGGAAGAAGATGTTCAGGACGTGCCATTGAGCATCAGTGTGCTCAATACCCAGCACATTGAAGATCTGAACATTGAATCCATCTCCGAATTAAGTGATTTTGTGCCCAACCTGACCATGTTCAACAACGGCTCTCCAGGCTTTGACACCCCTTCCATGCGCGGCCTTCATGCCTTTCTGGACTCCGGAACCGTCTCCACAGGCCTCTTTGTGGACGGCGTTCCCATCCTCGCGGTCGCAGGTTTTGAGGATACCTTTCTGGATATCGAGCGGGTGGAAGTCCTGCGCGGGCCCCAGGGCACCTTATACGGCAAAAACACGGAGGCAGGGGTCATCAATATCATCACCCGGCAGCCGGACAATGGGTTTCGCGGTAAAATCGCAGGAGAGTACGGGGAAGATAATAAACAAAAAGTCAACCTCAACCTGGCAGGCCCCATCATGCAGGATACCTTGTTTTTCAGCCTTGCAGGACAGTACTACAGCAAAGACGGGTATATCGACAATATTCTGACCGGTGATACGGCCAACGACAGGGAAAACTGGTACGGCAAAGGCTCCCTGCGCTGGACCCCCACGGACGACCTGGACATCTCTCTGCTCTTTTCAGGTATCACCTATAACAACGCTGGCCAGGATATGTCCCTTTCCAAAGCCTATGCCGCCATGTTCGGCATACCGGATCCTTCAACGCGCCAGATCATGGCCAACCATCAGGGTTACACCGATGCCGAATCCCACACCCAGTCATTGAAAATCAACTATGACATCACCGATACCCTGAAACTGACCTCCATTACTTCAAACCGGACCTTTGATAACGACAATCATTATGACTGGGACTTTTCGTCCATGACCTATCAGCACAGCAAAGATAAAAGTAATTACAACAAAATTTCCCAGGAATTGCGGCTGAACAATGCAGGCAAACGTCTCAATTGGCTTGTCGGATTCTATTATGACAGGGATGACAACGATACGCTTGTTGACCTGGATTCCGGCGCAGGCTTCTCACCGTATAATGACAGCAACACCCAGGGCGAGGCCTATGCCCTGTTCGGCCAGGCAAGATATGCCCTTTTTGAAAAATTAGGTTTCACAGCAGGACTGCGCTATGAAAAACAGGACATGGAATTCACGGACAATCGTACAGGAAACTTCCTGGAAGATTCCTGGGGCGCATTCTCTCCCAAAGTGGCATTGGACTATGCCATTACCCAGGACATCAACACCTATGCCAGTATTACAAAAGGCTATCGTTCCGGCGGATTCAATGCCTATGCCAACGACCCCGCCTACACAAGCTATGATGAAGAAAAACTGTGGTCCTATGAAGTGGGCGTAAAAACGCACGCTTTAAACAATCGCTTGGCGGTGAATGCGGCGGTGTTTTATATGGATATTTCAGACATGCAGGTCAATGAAGCTATCTCCGCCACTGAGACTTATATTACCAATGCCGCCGAAGCATCGGGATATGGCGGGGAGATCGAGGTGGTGGCCACCCCCATGGCCGGTGTCACCATCAATGCAGGCATAGGTTACGCAAACCTTGAATTTGATGAGCACAGCGATCTTACCGGCGATTACTCCGGAAATAAAATTTCTTATTCACCTGAATACACCTATAACTTAGGCACCCAGTACAGAAGCCCGGCAGGCTTTTACCTGCGCTGCGATCTGATCGGTGTCGGAAAAACCTATCTGGATTCAAGCAACAACGCTTCCCGAGACGCCTATGAAATTGTCAATACGAAAATCGGATGGGAGTGGAAAAACTTTGACATCTACCTATACGGAAAAAATCTCTTTGATGAAGAGTACAATTCCTACGACTATGCGGGTGGGTACTACACCGTCTACAGTGATCCAAGAGAGATGGGTGTCACAGTGGTCTGCCGGTTTTAATCTGCAAGAATCGGCTTTAAATGGATCATGAAGCGGAACCTGGGGGGATAGGTGCCATCAATTCCCTTCAGAAGAACTTATGACTCACGAGTTTTTAAAAAAAGGAAAACAAAAGGTGAAAAATTTTTTAAAGACAAGATGTAACAGCTTGTACGGTCTGGTGTTGACTGTTCTGTGTATCATCTTTTTCTACACGCCCGCCATGGGGCAGGACCAGACCGGCGGGCAAAGTTTGACTGTTGAACAGATGCAGACGGATAAAACAGCCAAAAACAAAACGGCAGATGAAGTTAAGATAGAGACCATTACGGTCACAGCACAGAAAAAAGAAGAAAATATCCAGGATGTGGCCATGAGCCTGTCCGTATTTTCAGACCAGATGATTGAAGAGGCTGGTATTGGAGAGAGCAGCGAGTTATTACGTTTTGCTCCCAACGTCTATGTCAGGGATGTCGGATCAAACCATCAAACCATTATCCGGTGGAAACAGCGGGGAAAAAATCAGCCAAATTCATCGGATAGAAACCAGCCATAAAATGAAGCGGACGTACCTATGCGCAAAAGGTAAAAAAAAACAAACCAACAGCCCCCCCTGTTCAGGCCAAAGGTGAAAAAGCCTTCCTGTTTTAAAGGTATCCCGACATAATCGGGATACCCATGATTTTCATCAATTTCTTTTATCTCTTTCGATAATTATCTTCCCCCATTACGAAGCTCTCCGAGTTGCAAACAAGGCGGTTGGCAAGGGCTGTGGCAATATATGTAATTTAAAGATTTCCCCCATTTGCTGAACGGCAGGTTGTCGTAATAAGATTCGACTTTTTTCGTGCCGATGGCGGATGCCCTGAATGAAGAAAATTCCTTTAACCCCTTTTTGCCCAGCGAATGATAACCTATTTTGTCACTGACAAGCAGACTTCAATATTGATAATAACACAGCGTTTTAATCATGCGTGATATATTGTTACTTATTTTAGAGTTCCACGATATTTAAAACCCGCTTTTTTTAAAATATCCTCTAACACAATTCCAGGTTCTCCTTTTGATTTTAACTCATCAAGCATCCATTTTTGAATGCGAACATTTACATGGACTCGCTTGAGATGTGTGGGTAATTTAGGCTTAGGTTTTCCCCTGTATCCACCGCGTGGAGCTTGCATCTTATCTCCTATTTGGTAATTTAAGATGGTTGAAACACTTGTCGGTTAAGCCTCTTAGAAAAATGTGATACGCTTTACAAAGAATTAACCCTTTTTTCAGGTAAATTTTTAAAGAGTTAGCTTAAACAGACTCCTGCTATCTCAATATTCCAATAAAATCATAATGTTATCATTTTTACTGCTTTTTTCTATAGCTTTGACCTTCCATGATGAGGATCTCCGAGTTATAAACAAGTCGGTCGGCTATGGCTGTGGCAACAGACGTACCGTCAAAGAGGTCTCCCCATTTGGCAAAGGGAAGGTTTAATGCAGAGCATATCGTTATGCGGCGTAAAGGATCTTTAAACAGGAAATAATTAATTATTATAGCTAAGTATGGTTGCTTAAACCAGAAACACCCCGCATAATAATGACGTCTTTCAGGCTTAACCTTAACATAAAAGGAGGACGTCATGTTTGAAGAATTCTTCGTTGGTGCTTCACGGGTCAAAGAGCTTCGGGGTGGTCCGTGCGGGCCTTTCCTTAACCGATTCGCTGAGGAGCTTTGCCGGGCAGGTTACGCTGAGATAACCGCCCGTAGACACATCCGAGCAGCGGAACACCTTCTCTATTGGTCAGGCAGCGATGGCATTCCTATTTCTGATTTTACCGAGAAAATTGTTGAGCGCTTCGACCACCACCTGAATGAATGCCAGTGTCCTCATTATGGCCATAGCTCCAGGTTGGGTTTGCTTAATGGTGTACGTTTATTCTTGAAATGCCTGCAAAATGCTGGTGTAATCACCACTGCCGTTGAACAACCGACATCCCAAAATCCAATTCTATTCACCACATTTTGTGAATGGATGCGCAAGCAGCGTGGGACCTGTGATGCTACACTCTACAACTACAGCTTATCGATCTGTGACCTGCTCAAACGCTTAGGCGAGGACCCGGACAGACTTGAGGCTAAGTGCTTGCGCCAGTTTGTTTTGGAAAAGAGTCAACGGTGCGGGTGGGCAGCAGCCAAGACGTGTACGACAGCGCTTCGTATGTTTCTCCGCTTTTTAATTGCTGAAGGCAAGTGTTCGGCTGAGTTGTACGCAGCTGTGCCGGTGCTGGCCCATTGGCGCCTTTCTTCATTGCCACGGTATCTGCAAGAAGAGGAAGTAGAACGGATCATCTCGTCGTGTGATCCCGATTCGCCTGTTGGCAGTCGAGATCGTGCGATTCTGCTTCTGCTCGCACGGTTGGGGCTTCGGGCGGGCGATATCCTCAAGCTTCGTTTGAACGATATCGATTGGGAGAAAGCCGTTATACGCCTGTCGGGAAAAGAACGTCGTGAGGTTGAGCTACCTCTGACCCAGGAAGTTGGATGGGCACTGGTGGCCTATCTGCAAAAAAGCAGGCCTCAAACGGATACCGATGTATTGTTTATTCGCTCTCGGGCTCCCTTTCGCGCCTTCGCCTCCCATTGTGCGGTCTCGGTCATTGTCAAACAGGCAATGCGCCGAGCAGGCGTTACCTGTCCGAGTCGCGGTGCGGCCCATGTTCTCAGGCATTCCGTGGCAACCTCCATGTTGCGGCAAGGTGCATCATTACAAGACATTGCAGATATTCTTCGGCATCGTTCCATCGAGACTACACAGATCTACGCCAAGGTAGATGTGAATACCTTGCGCCAGATAGCCCTACCCTGGCCGGAGGTGCAATCATGTTAGCTCAAGCCGTGGAGTCTTATTTGAAAGTGCGCCGTGCCTGCGGATTCGAGTTCAAATGCCAGGGCAATCTTTTACAAAGTTTTGCCGTTTATTCAAATCGAAGAGGGAGGCAACACATTTGCTCCGATGTCGCAATCGAGTGGGCCGGATTAGCAGAAAAGGTTGAGCGGCGAGCCCGCCGACTTGGTGAAGTTATTCGATTTGCCCGCTACATCCGCGCGGAAGATCCATCCCATGAACTGCCGCCGCCTGCCTTTGGCAGTGAGAAGCGGCAACGGGCTATACCGTATATCTTTTCACCGGAGGACATACAGCGGCTCATAAAGGCCGCATCTGAATCTGGTTACCGGACCTTACGTCGAAAGACCTACAGTACACTGTTCGCTTTGCTGGCATGCACGGGGCTTCGTGTGTCCGAAGCTATCCGGCTCCGCTTCGATGATATCACACCGGATGGTCTGGTGGTGCGATGCTCTAAGTTTCGTAAAAGCCGCCTTGTACCCCTGCACGAGACCGTACAAGCGGGAATCCAATGCTACCTTGAAGATCGCCTTCCCTACGCCCCCTTCGATGACCACGTCTTCATTTCATTGAGAAGAAAACCATTACTTATTCAGGATGTCGATACAGCATTCCGGACCGCCGTAGACAGAATCGGTCTACAGCGAAGAGCAGGGCAACTGCGCCCCACGCCTCACGCGTTGCGCCACACATTTGCCGTGAGGGCTCTGGAAACCTGTCCAGATGGCCGTGATCACATCACAAAACACATGTTGGCACTCTCCACCTATCTCGGTCACGGCAATGTTTACCATACCTACTGGTACCTGGAAGCCGTGCCGAAACTGATGAAAAACATCTCAGAGCGTTGTGAAAGTTTCTTCACGGGAGGGCAGCCATGACTCTAATTGCTCCCCATATAACGGCTTTCCTGCGGCAGCGCTTGCCCGTTGAGAAAAAATAGGGGACAGACCACGTTTTTATCTTGAAACAGGCCTGCTTTTTTATTGATGATAACCACCAGTGTTCTCTTCAATGGCTTGAAGAGTATGCTTCCATTTCAGAATGTTTAATCCATTCTTATGTCTTGATGACCAATCTTTTACTGACCCCCAAAAGGGAAAATTGGAAGAGGATGACATTGATCAGATCAGAAAAACCACCAATGGGAATTTCGCATTAGGAGAGAAATGATTTCAGAATGGAATCAGTATGATGCTTTCTATACGGGTCTTTCGGAGAAAAACCGCCAGGCAGGCCGAAAAAAGATGTTTAACAGGAATTTAAAACGTGGTCTGTCCCCTATTTTTATAAGGGAATAAGCATGGATATTGATTTTAAGATTGATTTGGATCACGGACTGCACCTGGAACAATATAGCCCTGTTCAACAAAAAGAAAGCCCCTTTGAAACCTGCTGGTCTTTGACCAAAGATCTTGGGTCGGGCAGCATCAGAAAAATCGAACCCCGCCCGGGATTTATGATTTTTATTGCAGATTATGCGCTTAAGGAAACCATGATCACATCCGTTGCATCAAACGAATCTGCCGTGGGATTCGGCTTTCTTCTGGCCGGCTCCGGGTGGGCCAAGGCGCATACTGTACCGTACTGGGGGGCTTTCAGGGAAGGTAAAACCTCTGTATTTTACTATCCTGACCAGAACGGCACCATGAAGGATATGAAAAATTCCAGGAGACGGTCAATCTCCCTTCTGGTGGAACCCGAGCTGTTCAACTGTCTGCTCAAGGGGAGCCTGGACGGCATTCCCAAAACCTTCAGAACCCTTTTGGACGGCTCGAATCTGATGGGCGGTTACAATCAGGACGGCTGGATCACCTCCCTGATGTCCCAGGCACTGGAGTCGTTTTTTCTGTGCCCGTTTACAGGTTCCACCCGGCTGCTCCTCCTTGAGAGCAAAGCCATGGAGCTGATCGCCCTAAGGCTGTCGCAATTGATGGAAGGGGAAAAAAATCAGGGCCCGGACCCAGGATTAGGCGCTTTGGATATCAAAAAAATTCATCAGGCAGCGAACCGGCTTTGTCTTGACCTGGAAAATCCGCCTACCCTGTTTGAACTGGCTGCATCCGAAGGCATCTCCCATGCCAAACTCAACCGCGGTTTCCACCAAGTTTTCGGCACCACAGTGTTTGGATACCTCAGGATGCTTCGGCTCCACAAGGCAAAGCAACTGCTTGAGCAAGGCCGGCTCAATGTAACGGAAACAGCCATGGCCGTAGGTTATTCATCCCTTTCCTCCTTTGCCAGGGCCTTTTTCACCCAATATGGCATAACACCGAACCAGTGCATGAGAAAAAAAGCCGCAATAGCCCGCAAGCCAGCATAAAATTTTTCCTGTTCATTTCAGATTCAAAAAAAGTTCAAACGGGATTAGCCCCCCTTTTGTTTTCATACTATAGCATTTATGCAGAAAAGAGACTGGAACCGGTTGTATTCACGGAATCTGAGTTAATTTTTTCAATCCATTAGAACAACAAAAAGGGGAAAAGGAATGAATGAAAAAGGCAAAATGATATGCATATCGCAATTTTTAAAGATCGGTATTGTCTGGATTTTGATGGTAATGGCCGTAACGGTATCTGCGGCTGAAAGCAAGGTTGCTCCCCCGCAGGAAGAAAAACTTGTGCCAAGCGACACTGAACTGGAAACCATGACCGTAACAGCACAAAAGAGAGAGGAAGATGTCCAGGATGTTCCCATCAGCATGAGCATTTTATCGGACATGTTCATTACTGATGCGGGAATAAAGGATATGAAAGACCTAAGTTTTTTTACCCCCAACCTTTATTCCCAGCAGGTGGTCAATCAAAATATGATGATCATCAGGGGAATTTCCTCCCATTCCGTCGCCTTAAACACACCGGTCGGACTTTTTGTGGATGATATCGGATATCCGCTGACGTTTATGCAGAACCCGGATCTGTTGGATATCGAACGGGTAGAAGTTTTGAGGGGGCCCCAGGGCACCTTGTACGGCCGGAATACCGAAGCCGGAGCCGTCAATATCATCACAAAACAGCCGGACAACGAAGCTATGGGCAAAGTATTTGTGGAACCGGCATTTTACGATACCCCGGATCAAGAGGTTTTCAGCATTAGAACCGGAGGGGCTGTCAGCGGACCGATCGTTAAGGACACTCTGTTTTTCGGCGTTTCCGGCCAATACGAAAATTCCGACGGGTATACGGAAAATATTTACGACAATGATGATAAGGCTGCAAAAATCGACCATTTGAACGGACAGGCAAAGCTTCGCTGGAAGCCCAGCGATTCCCTGGATATTACCATGGTGCTTAACGGATACGAAAACAATGATGGATACGGTTACCTTCGGTACATCGACGGCCCGGCACAATCCGACCGCTATAAAATCAACTGGGACGGCAACAATGAATGGACGGATAAGAACAACGGCCAGGCCCTGCGCATCAAATATTCAGGAACTGCGTACAATCTGGTGTCCATCACTACCAGGAACGACTATTCCACTGATTTCATCAACGACGGCGAGTTCGGGCCGACCGTCTATCCGGATCAGGTCTTTATGTTCGAAGATACGGTTTACAGCCAGGAACTGAGGTTTTCTTCCGCAGATGAGACCAGTCCGTTGACATGGATTGCCGGTGTTTACGGGTTCACCGAAGAGGTGGATGCCCATGCCGAATACTTTGGCTTCACTTATATCACGAACTATGAATGCGACGGATTCGCCGTTTTCGGGCAAGGCACCTACACACTTTTTGACCGTCTCCACCTGACAGCGGGGCTACGTTACGATTACCAGGAATACGAGGGAGAGCAAACCTTGAATTCGATTGCAGAGCCCTATGGAGCCCGGTTCGACCATGGTGAATGGCTGCCCAAGGCCTCGGTCTCATACGACATCAACGCATCTGCCATGGCCTATGCCACAGTTGCCAGGGGAATGCTCGCCGGAGGGTATGATTATGGTTTTGCCTCAAGTTCCGATACCCTGGTGTTTAAACCCGAGTTCTCCTGGAACTATGAAACAGGTTTGAAAACCTCCTGGTTCGACAACAAGCTGACGATCAATGCCGCCGTGTTTTACGTCGAGATTGAAGATAAACAGGTGCAGGAATACTTAAACGGCGGGCCGCTACGAGACATCACCAATGCGGCCAAAGCCTCTTCAAAAGGCTTTGAACTGGAAATGACGGCGCGACCGGTCCCAGGATGGCAAGTCTTTGCCGGCATCGGATATGCGGATGCACAATTTGAAGAATGGAAGTCTGAGCAAACCTCCGGCGAAATCTTCGACTTCGAAGGCAAAAGTCTGCCCCATGCCCCTGAATACACCTTTAATGCAGGGGTGCAATACAACCACCCCTCGGGATTCTTCGGGAGGGTAGACGTTACAGGACTTGGAGATTATTACACGGATGCAAAAAACACGGTCAAGGTGGACGGGTACGAGACGGTTAACCTGAAATTCGGATTCGAAGGCGAATCGTTCCAGGTCAGCCTTTGGTGCAAGAACGTCTTTGATGAAGCGTATCTCACCACCAAATCGTATTACTTCGGCGGGCACACTGCCCAGGACGGTGCGCCCCGAATCATCGGATCAACCTTTATTTACCGTTTCTGATGTCGTCGCCACACCAAAAACAGTTTAAACAAATACAAACATATATGGAGGAATCAGTAAAATGGCATATCGTATCTTTTTTTTAAGCACTATTTTTACGTTGATTGTCAGTTCTGCTACGGCGCATACGCTTTGGGTCAATGCGTTCAAATCCCGGGGGCATCTGCCCGCCCATGTTCTGTGCAGCATCGGCTGGGGGCATACCACGCCATTGGACGACCTGCCTCAAATGGTCAAATTGGCGTCTTATACGCTCTATGGTCCGGATCTTAAGGAAACCCCGCTGCCCATGCCGGTGGCCAAGCCCTCAGATTCTTTTGATACCGACAACGGGCTGACGGTTGTATCAGGGGACATCGGCGCCCGAAAGATCATTCTGAAGGAGGGGTGCAAGCCGGGCACCTATCAGGTCGGCGTAAAAAGCCAGGACAACTATTACACACACTATTTAAATAAAAACGATCAAACAAAATGGGCCATGAAACCCAAAGACGAGGTAACGGATGCCAAAAAATTATTTCGGGGAATGCTATACCGGGCCACCGCTGTTTCCTATTTCACCGTAGAGAAGTGGCAGGCGCCCCAATCCCTGGGCTATGACCTGGAAATCCTGCCACTTACCGACCTTTCCGATATCCGGGCCGGAGATTTGGTGCAATTCAGGATTCTCTTCAGGGGGAAAAATTTGAATACATCCCCGGAGGTCAGTATTGAATATATCACTGCCGCGTCCGATTCTTTCGGCGGAAGCGACAGCTTCACTCTCTCATGTCCGATCTTTGATGGAAAGGGACAATTTCGCATGCCTGCTGCGGGACAATGGCTCGTAAATGTCTATACCCGCCAGGAGGTTACGGCGGACAACGACCTGAAGCACCTGGTCAAAAAATGCGATACAGCTCTGTTTTCAAGCTCAATAACCTTCAAGGTCAATCCTTAAATAACTGAAGTCATGCCTCCAGCAGAACTGGGGGCATGACTTGGATGTCGGAACAAAGATAAGATCGGCAATCCTGAACATTAAAAATAACCACCTAAAAATGGGCATGAACCTTGTGAAAGTGTGAAGTGGAAATGAAGAATTACAAAGATTTAATTTCATAATTTCAATAGTAGGTGTTACCATGAAAAGTTGTAATATCACCTATATCCCACCATTGGTGACCACCTTTGTGCAGGAGAATGCAGGTCACACAAATTTACTACACCAGTCCAGCTTGACATTGCTTAATTCCGTGATCAATTTTTAAATCATATGATTCCCTCCATCTAATTCGCTTCATTTTCATTTTCTGGAGGACATGTGAAACCCATTCCCTGTTTGAATTGCCAAATATTTTTTACCCCTCGCAACTGCAAACAAAATTATTGTTCAGATCCGAAATGCCAGCGTGCCAGAAAAGCATTATGGCAAAAAGAAAAAATGGCCGCCGATTCGGAATACCGAAAAGGTCAGAGACTGTCACAAGAAAAATGGCTTCAAAACAATCCTGATTATTATGAAAACTATCGCCAAAACAATCCGGAAAAAACCCAACGCAACCGCTGTCTGCAGAGAATCAGGAATCAAAGAAAACGTGAAGGCGGTTCTGAGTCAACTACTCCAAGTTTATTTGGAATTGCAAAGATGGACGCGAGGAAATCCGCTATTGACAAGCTTCCTGGAGAATATGTGCTTGTTCCAGTGATTGCAAAAATGGACCCCATAAAAAATTTTAATTATTACAAAACCAATCAGTTATGAATGATTGCAAAGATGGACTCGGGGATTTTAGCGTCAATCCATGTTAGGGGTGCTAAGGAATGAGGACTTGATAATACCGGCATTTATGGGAACCTCAGTATCGGGTTTTGTCCTTAATTGCAGTAGGTTAATGAATCCTCGTTCCCTAATTATTTCCCAAATTCATGGAGGAGACTATGATTAAAAAAAAGGTTCTGTCCCCGGAACGTATCCGCAGCACAGGCAAACGTTTCAGTTTTATTCCCCATCAATTTCTTACCGGTGGTTTCCTGGAGGCATTAAGTGGAGGAACTGGTTTTGTATATTTTTCTTGTTCTGGCTATTGTGCGACAATTATCTTGGCCGGTGACTCTCAGCAATGGAGATCAATATTCCCAAAGCAGTTCTCTGGGAAAGAATCCGAGCGTTGCGGCAGATTATATCCCGTTGGAGAAGGACTCCATTTTTCTGACCAAGAGCATGCTCATACTAACAAAACTGCTTTGGTAATGCAATTCAAAAATGGAAAAGAAGTATCCTGGGTAAGCAGGTGGCATTTCGCCCGAATTCAGTCCCCGAATTCATTAAGGGTTGACAGATTCTTGCCAGATGATATTATGGACAAATTTAAACTCTAAGTTTGGATTTGTCCATAATATGATTGACAGAAAAATTGAAAACGAATTAAAAGTAACTGCCGGGGAATATCCGGTTGTTACCATTATCGGTCCTCGACAGTCAGGAAAAACCACCCTGGCTAAAAAATTTTTCCGGGACCATACTTATGTAAATCTTGAAAACCCGGAACTGCGAAGCCTTGCGGTAGATGATCCCAAAACATTTATGCTTCGCTACCCTGCACCTGCAATATTTGACGAGATCCAAAATGTTCCTGAACTGTTGTCATGGATTCAAGTGTCTGTTGATGAAACCCCCGAACTGACCGGGGGATATATTCTGACAGGCAGTCATCAGTTGCAGTTAAGACAGGCAATCACACAATCCCTGGCAGGAAGGACGGCACTTTTGACTCTTTTTCCTTTTGCGCTGAATGAACTTGAAAAAATGGATATTCAACTTGAAAGGGAAATCCTGATCCATAAAGGATTTATGCCAAGGCTTCATGATAAGGATATAAGACCTGGACGATTTTATAGGGATTATTTCCAGACATATGTAGAAAGAGACGTCCGAAAACTGATGGCCATCGAAAACCAACAGGCATTTGAGCTTTTCCTTAAACTTCTGGCCGGTCGGGTTGGCAGTGAGATCAATTACAGTTCACTTTCCGGGCAGGTTGGAATCAGTGCGCCACAGATTAAAAAATGGGTCAGTCTTTTGGAAGCCTCATTCATTATTTTCAAGGTCCCTCCTTTTTTTAATAATTTCGGCAAACGCCTTACCAAATCGCCAAAAATTTATTTTGTTGAGGTAGGGCTTGCCTGTTATCTTTTGGGGATAGAAACCCCAGGGCAACTGGAACGGGATATGGCATTTGGCGGCCTTTTTGAAAACATGGTGATTGCTGAAGCTTATAAATCAAGAATAAATAAAGGCCTGGAGCCGCGCCTTTTTTTTTATCGCGACCGGTATCAACATGAGATTGATCTTCTCTACCCAACCGGTTCATCCTTTACCCCGATTGAAATAAAATCATCACGAACCTATAGGGATGAATTCTTAAACAGCATCCGTTATTTTCAAAAAATTTCCGGTTCAACCCGGCCCGGAATGCTGATTTATGATGGCGACATCGAAATGGATAAAGAAGACGCTCTGATAAGAAATTTTAGACGAATCTGGTGACGGGCCTGAATTCGTATAATTCGGGGGACATCTTAGCACTACAGCGACAGACACTTCTCCTTTTTCACCAAAAGTCGAATCTCGAAGCTCCGCACGGGCCTTTTAACATGCTTCAGAATTCCTTCAAACAGGCTTGTTGATCATGAAAGTGTCGCTGTAGTGTTATAATCTGAGGAAATTCATTTTACTTCTACAGGGGGAAAAAATAAACGAACAAAGTCTGATTAAACTCAGCTTGGCATAATCCTCAGTTGATATCATGAGAGCGGTCACAAAAAATGATGGAAAAATAGCTTACTGAAGAACCACCCATACCTGAACTTCTGAAAAAATGGGGCTTGATCATAACGTCGGCCACCTTGTGGTGTAATTTCTTTCATCATGGTGATTTTAATAGGTCAGGGGGATGGGGCTATCAGCATCAAATAAACACCACAGGAGAAACCCCAAACCGTTCCCCTAGGGTCTTCACCTGCCTGGTGTTCAGTCTGCGCTTTCCATTTAAGATTTCAGAGACAACCCCCTGGCTGCCGACCTCCGGAAGATCACCCTGTTTGACACTGTGCTCCTGCATTAAATAATTCAGGATATCTGCTGGTGATCCTTCGGGCTCCGGCAGGTTGGCTGCCTCATACGTTTCCACCAGACTGCCAATGGTCTCGGCCAGAGACGCCAGTGGGTGCCCTTCGTCCTCTCCGATTTCATCCAAAAGGCTGTCAAGAAAAGATACCTGCCGGTCATATTCTGCGTTTGAGTGGGCCACTGAAAATATGCTTTTGATATCCGGCCAGATTCGGATAATGTCGTTTGTTTCCTGTAACATCAGCCTTTCCTCCATTTGTTTTTGTCATACTCTTTATGCGTGAGAACATGCCGGATATACAGCCGCTGTGTGCTGTAATGGACAGCCGCAATAAGCCGGGCCTTGTTACCGCCGATATTGAACACAGTAAACCCGCCAACCTGGTCTGCGCTTGGGAAGACACTTCTCAGCTCTGCGAAGTTGCCAAACACCGTATGCTTAACAATTCGGTACCAGGCATCCAGGGCAGTTGAACATTCCGGGCGCTTCTCGGCAAAGTCTAATATTTTTTTCCGTGTTATGATATGCACATCCCTTTAATATCTCAATTTGAGATATGCGTCAAGCGTTTTCTGAGATCAAAAAAAATTCAATGATCTCCTGTATCGCCTTCTTGGTATTATCGTAGTTGGCCAAAAAGCTGAGTTCTTCCACAAGCTCTTCTTCGATCGTTTTGATTACAAACCCGTACAAGGCTTCTGACTGAGGTGTCATATCCAATGGGCTTCGGCGGCATCGGTCTCCATGTTCCTGGTTTTTCCCTGAACCACGAGTAGTCTATTTTAATTAACTTGTTAAATAAATCCTTATTTCTTAAGCCTCACCCCTCCCCAGATGGCAGCGCCCAGGGCACCGGCAAAGGGACTGAATTCGTGGGTCCGCAGCTCCAGATCAAATCCTGAGGCTGAAAGTTCCTGGGAAAGGGCTCGGACAAACCCCTTGTCCACGCCCAGGCCGCCAGTGACGGCAAGGGGGGATCGGACGTCAGAAACAGACAACAGCTTCACGGCCCGCTGGGCCATGGCGTTGTGAATGCCCCGGACGATATCCGACACCGGCACCCCGCGGGATACCTGGTTGATAATGTCGGTTTCCGCCAGGACCGCACACACGGTGGAAAGGGGGCTTGGGTCTGCGGAGGCCAGGGAGAGCGCCTGCATCTCCTCAAAGTCCAGGCCCAGGTACCGACCCACGTTTTCCAGAAACCGGCCCATTCCCGAAGCGCACTGGCTGGTCATTTTATAGGAGAGGATTTTTCCCCGGGCATCCAGCACCATGGCTCGCATGTGAAGGGCGCCGATGTCCAGCACGCTCATGACGTCGGGGGCGAACTGACGGGCGCCCCGGGCATGGCAGGTCATGGCGTAAAAGGTACCGGTACGTTTCGGCACGGCCGCCACATCTCCGGTGGCGGCGATGTAGTGAAAATCCTCTTGATTAAAACCGGCCCTGGCCGCCGCTTGAAAACAGCGTTCCACCACCGTTTCCGGTGCCCGGTTCCTGATATTTTCCCGGTGCATGAAAAGAAACTCACCGCTGTTTTCCGCCACCACCGCCAGTTTAACGGCGCCGGTCCCCACATCGCATCCGCAAAGGCTCATATCTTCTCCATGGCATACAGTGCGGCGCCAAGGGCGCCGGTATAGACGGCATCCGGGTGGATGTGAAGGGTGATGTTCGGATAATCCTTTTGCAGGTATTCTTTCAACACCCTGACCACGGCCACATTCTTGGACACCCCCCCGGTGAAGACCAAGGCATCGAAGATCCCCCCGGACCGGGCCAGAAGCGAAAGTGCCCGGAGTACCACGGCCCGGTGAAGCCCTAAAAGCACCTCCTCCTGCTTTTCCCCGGCGTAAAGAAGACTCCTGACCTCTGAACCGGCAAAAACGGTGCAGGTGGATGTCACGGGAACGGCCCGGCAGGCGGCACAGGCCGCAGCCCCCAGGGCCGGAAGACCGATGCCCAGCTCCTCGGCCACGTACCCTAAGTACCGGCCACACCCTGCCGCACAGCGGTCGTTCATGAAAAACGAGGCCACCAGCCCGTCGACGTCCAGCTGGATGGCCTTGGTGTCCTGGCCACCGATGTCGAGAACGGTCCGGGCATCCGGAAAAAAATGCCGGGCCCCTTTCCCATGGCACAAAATCTCCGACCGGGTCTCCTCTTCGGCAAAGGGCAGAAGCGCCCGGCCGTAACCTGTGCCGATGCGGGCGGCAATTTCCGGCCTTTGGGCTTTGAGTTCCGGGATCAGGGCGCGCAGGGCCGGGGGAAGATCAACGTCGGCTGTCTCGTCAAGGGCCAGGGAATACGCAGCGTTTTCGGTGGCAGCCAGGGCTTTTATCAACCCGGTGGAGAGCCGTTCTTCATCAAGGGAGGACCTGGAGCCTGCGGCATCAAGATACAGGGAGAGGGCAATGTCCCTGAAAAAAAGGCTCCGGTCCATGATCCGCGCCCCTGTGGCATGGGAGCCAAGGGCCTGATCCACGTCCTGGGCCAGGGCCGAAAGTTCCGGAGCTGCTTGGTCACCAAGGGCGCGACAAAGCGCCTGGTGAAGGACCTTAAGCCGTCGCCGGAATCCGGAGATCCGCAGGCTTTTGGCGGCGGTGTCCAGTTCTCCCGGGTTGAGTCCGCCCAGACGTCCCAGTTGTGTCAAATCAGCGTCCAGGATGGCCTCCCGGGTGGCGATGTCGGCGGAGACCCGGTAATCGGCCCGGGTGTTGGTGATGCCACGGCCCAGAACCTCTCCCGTATCGCTCAGCAGTACGGCCTTGCAGGTGGTGCTGCCCAGATCAATCCCTAAGGTTGCGTGCATGGTGCGCCCTTCTTTCGTCAATCATCTGGAAATAGGCATCCAGCCGGTTTTTAATATGGGCCCTGGAAAAATACCGGGGATCCACCAGGTCCGACTCGATGAACCCGCCGGGCTTCCCGGTCCGTTTTTCCACCTCCTTGAGAATCAGAAGCTGGCCGGCGCTGAAGGAATTACAACTCTTGATGGAGTGGATGACAAGGCCGTCGGCCCGGTAATCTTTGACATGCCTGCACAGCAGGGCCACACGGGCCGGAATGCTTAAGTTGGTATAGCAGCCCATGCAGTAACGGGCAAAGCTCTCCATGGGATTGCCGGGATCATGCCGGAATCCGGCATCGTAAACACCCCCCACCCGGGCATAGGAGGAGGAGACCACCACCGCCCCCCGGCGGTAGAAAAGTTTCCACAACTCCCAGAAATGGGTCCAGTTGGGGGGGCCTTCCACCACCAGTCGGTAGCGCTCTTGGGGTAGATCCCCTTCCAGGGTGGCAGCGGTGCGGCCCGCCCTTATCCGTGTCCGGATCTCCTCCAGAAGAAGTCGGTAGTATTTGACCGCCTCCGGGGTTCCCCGAAAGGCGGTGAACATGGGGAAGATGTAGAACACCCCCCCGAAATAGCCGTCGATGGGGGAAGGGAGGTGTTTCCCACTTTCCAGACAGTCCAGGAACAGGGATTCGGATTCGGCCGCCAGGCGGCACATGGCCCGAATCTTTTCCGGGTCAAAGGCTTTCCCTGACACCTTCTCCAGCGCCGGCACCACCTTTTCCTCCAGCTGGCACACCACGTAGCGGGTCATCTCCGGGGTAATGGCCCCTTCCGCCTGGTAGGGCACATGGAGCATCACCACGGGACAGTGGTAAAGAGCCTGAAGGTTTTCAAACCACTTCATGTAGGTGAAGCACCCGGTGTAGGAGAGAAGCAGAAGGTCAGGAGGGGGCAGCGGCTTTCCGGCCGGGCCTGCATTGCCCGAAAGCATCATGCCGATGTCGCACTTCACGTAGGTGCAGACGTCTTCGGAGTGCCCGGCCATCTCGGCCCGTTTGACAAAGCGTCCTGAATCCCCCCGCAGGGCGGACTGCAGGGCGTTGATCTCCGGATAGACCGGAAGCAGGTCAAAGGAGAGAATAAGTTCCGTAAGATTTCCCGGCACAAAGGTGTAGACCACCTTCCGTCCATGTTCCCGTGCCGAGGACAGTTGTTCAAAATAGTGGTCGAGGATCTGCTTCTGGAACCGTTTGGCGGAAGGTGCCTGTATAATATGCGTGGTTTCCATGTCAGGGCGCCTCCCGCCACAGGCGGATACTGTCGCTGAAGGTGCCGGAGATCTCAGCGATTCCGTTGTACTGACAGGTGTTTTCCGCATACTTGAAGCTGGTGCTGGGAATATCCGCCTCCTCCAGGGCCCCCCGGAGCATGGTCCGTTCCAGCAAGGAGGGATCGCAGAAGGAGGGAGAGGCAAACATCACGCCGTCTGCCCGGTGCTCCCGGACGTTGGAGAGAATGTCCCGGGCCTTCTTCCGGTAGTCGCAGTATTTAAAAGGTGCCGGAGCGGTACGATTAAGATATCCCTCCACAAGATTTTCAAAGGGATCTCCTTTTTCCCCCAGGGGGGAGGTGAACCAGTGCAGCCCCAGCATCAGGTCATGGCTTATGACGTAACATCCGGAACGCTCAATGGTTTTTAAAAGTCCCACCGTGGGCTGCTCGCAAAAGGCACCGGCAAGATGGACCCGGATGTTATCCAGGGGAACATCCGCTCTCTTTTCCGCCTCGGCAAGGTAGGCGGACAGCAGAGGGATATGGACCTCGGGGTGAAGTATCAGGGCGCTTCGAATCAGATAGTACCACTCGTCCACGGGCACCTTCCAGGGAGTCGAAGATCTCAGGCGGGCCAGCCGCCTCAAAAGTTCGCCCTGGCGGTTGGTCATTACAATGGCGTGGGAAAGCCGCCGGGCGTAAGCATCATCCGGAGGTGCGCCGCAGATGCGGGTGGCCAGAGCCAGAAGCGTCTCGTGGTAAAACCGCCCACCGATCTCCGGGGAGAAGTCCTGGGGCAGGTCCAGATAACTGGCCCAGTGGTGAGGAAAAAGAATCTGCCACATACCTGACAGGTTGCGCATCACATCGCACACCGACGGAAAGATAACGCCGGCAAAATCCTTCAGGGCACCCATGTGGGCCATTTCAAGAATGCCCCTGGGCAAACGGCAGATATAGGACTGGTAATAGATGTCTCCGTGGATGATCTCCACATGGGGTCCCCCGCCCCAGAGCCCCACTGCCAGGCCCCCTGCCGCATATACCAGTTCCCGGGGGGCATAGGCCGGAAGGTATCCCACCACCGGCGCTCCGGGGTGATCGGCCTGCCATTGGGCCACTGCGGTGAGCATGGGATCTTGGCAAAGGTTCCTGAGATGATCGAAGTTCGGCCGGGTCATGGCACGCTTGCCCTACCTCCTGTTTCCCGGGTAGTTTCACGGACGTCGGCAGCCACCATGTCCCTGATGGTTTTGGCCTTTTGGGTGTGGAGGCGAATGGCAGTGAAATCCGGTATCTTCGACAACTTCTGCATGAGGATGCCGTCATCATCAAACCAGCGGGGGACCAGACCGCCGAAAAAATACCCCCGCTCCTGCAACATCCGGACGGCCGTGGTGCCGGCGGGTTCTGCCAGGTTAACAAAGACCTGCCGCACCGCAGCGTTCCGGGCGTCCATATCCGCGTCAAAGGCTTCCAGACGGACGGCTGTATCCGCGCCTGCCGCCACAAGGTTGACCCGGCCCACTCCGGCAAAATCAATGAAGACGGTGTCCATAACGGTGGGAGAGTTGGGCAACGCGGTCTGCCGTGCCGGACGAAGGGTCCGTTCAATGCCAAGATCCTCCAGGATATATGCGACCTGTTCCCGGTAGACGTCAGGGACAAAGATATCCCGGGGACCATCGTCATAGGAGCGAAAGAGCATGAGGCAGGAGATGCGGTCGGTTGAGCTGTTTTCCCTTTCATAGACCTGCTGGGGCATGAGGCCCACCTCAAGGGCCGTATCCGACAGGCCCGCCAGAATTGATGATTTCTGGGTGATGATGTGGCTGCAGACCGCCTCACCGAAAATACCGTCGGGGCGGACCTGCCGGGGAAGGTCGCCTGCCACGTAATCGTTGATCCGGTAGGCGGCAAAGGTTGCTCTGTAATCTTTCAAAACGATGTACTGGCCGATTTCCAGAAGATTTTTATGGTAGGGCCCGCTTCGGTACATGGCGCCGTGGGCTATGATGTCGCCGTCAGGGGTCCGAGCCACAACGGAATGGATGTCGCCGTTCCGGTTTGCTTTGATGAGCTTATCAGGAATATAATAGGTGTCAAAGGGATATGCCGGCCCGTACACGGCGTAGAACAGGGATGCGATTCCCGGAGCGTCTTTCGGCCGGAAGCGGTCGATGGTAAATGTCTGTCCCGGGGCCACAGGCAGTTCCCTGTCCACCCGCATGCTGCTTTGGCCGTGTTTACCGGCATTACCCATGTCAGTCATCCTTTATTTTCCTTGTTTCCGAGAAAGATCAGTCTATCTTCCGGTTTACAAAATCCACAAAGTCATTAACGGTCTTCAGGGAGGTGGCCTGGGCGTCGGAAAGATTAACACCGAATTTTTTTTCCGTGGCCACGGCGATCACCGGCATGTCAATGGAATCCAGTCCCTGCTGCAGCAGGGGCACATCAGCTTCCAAGGTGGCGGTAACGGCCTTGTCTTCGACAACGTCTTTGATGATGGCGAGAATGTCAGATGCGGTAATACTCATGGTTTGGCTCCTTTTAAAACGGATTTTATGGATTTAAGTGATAAGGAAATCAGCTCTTATTGATTTACCGTTTTTTAAAATTCATCCACGCATACTTCATGGATTTTGCCGTTATTAAAATGGTAGATCAAAAGTGACTGAATCCCGAGCAATCACAGCGTTAGTCCTCTTTCAACCGGAATCTCTGGATCTTTCCGGTTTCGGT
>OY764894.2:6422500-7850417 GCA_963668575.2 uncultured Desulfobacterium sp.
TCGGGCTATCACACATGACAGGTTTGGGCTGTTTCCCGTTCGCTCGCCGCTACTTAGGAAATCGTTTTTACTTTCTCTTCCTGGGGGTACTAAGATGTTTCAGTTCTCCCCGTTGGCTCCATAGCACTATGTATTCGTACTATGGTGTCACAGTATTAACCATGACGGGTTGCCCCATTCAGACATCTCCGGATCAAAGCTTGTTTAGCAGCTCCCCGAAGCTTTTCGCAGCTTACCACGTCTTTCTTCGCCTCCTGGCACCAAGGCATCCACCGTTTGCCCTTTATAGCTTAGCCACTATAAACCACAAATAAGTTTAAACGCTTTAGTGCAAATATATTTTGACTCCATGCAGTCAGCCTTAAGCTGACCTTATTTCGTCACAAAACAGCTCATTTTTAAAAAATGCCGCTGTGTTGAACATATTATAATTTACCACAACAAATTTTCAAAGAGCATAGAGGATCTATTGCAAGGCAGATCTCCTCCAAAACCCACTATGGTGGGCCTGGATGGAGTTGAACCATCGACCTCACGCTTATCAGGCGTGCGCTCTAACCAACTGAGCTACAGGCCCAATTTATTTGATCCCTCAAAACCGATTAGTGAACTTCATGTAAAAAGATGCTTTTTTATTTCTTTCCTTAGAAAGGAGGTGATCCAGCCGCTGGTTCCCCAACGGCTACCTTGTTACGACTTCACCCTAATTATCAACCATACCTTAGGCACCTGCCCCCCCGAAGGGTTGGCCCAGTGACGTCGGGTACAATCAACTCTCATGGTGTGACGGGCGGTGTGTACAAGGCCCGGGAACGTATTCACCGTGGCATGCTGATCCACGATTACTAGCGATTCCAACTTCATGGAGTCGAGTTGCAGACTCCAATCCGGACTGGGATATGCTTTAAGGGATTGGCTTGCGCTCGCACGCTTGCTGCCCGTTGTACATACCATTGTAGCACGTGTGTAGCCCCAGACATAAGGGCCATGAGGACTTGACGTCATCCCCACCTTCCTCCCCGTTAACCGGGGCAGTCTCTTCAGAGTTCCCACCATTATGTGCTGGCAACTGAAGACAAGGGTTGCGCTCGTTGCTGGACTTAACCAAACATCTCACGACACGAGCTGACGACAGCCATGCAGCACCTGTCTTTGAGCTCCCGAAGGCACTCCTTTCTTTCAAAAGGATTCTCAAGATGTCAAGTCTGGGTAAGGTTCTTCGCGTTGCGTCGAATTAAACCACATGCTCCACCGCTTGTGCGGGCCCCCGTCAATTTCTTTGAGTTTTAGTCTTGCGACCGTACTCCCCAGGCGGTATGCTTAATGTGTTAACTCCGGCGCAGCAGGGGTCAATACCCGCTACACCTAGCATACAACGTTTACTGCGTGGACTACCGGGGTATCTAATCCCGTTCGCTACCCACGCCTTCGCACCTCAGCGTCAGTATCGGTCCAGAAAGGCGCCTTCGCCACCGGTGTTCCTCCTGATATCTACGAATTTCACCTCTACACCAGGAATTCCCCTTTCCTCTCCCGTACTCAAGTCCTGCTGTTTCAAATGCACGTCCGGGGTTGAGCCCCGGGCTTTCACATCTGACTGACAGGACCGCCTGCGTGCCCTTTACGCCCAATAATTCCGAATAACGCTTGCACCCCCCGTATTACCGCGGCTGCTGGCACGGAGTTAGCCGGTGCTTCCTTCATGGGTACCGTCAATACAAGGTGCTATTAACACCATGTAACTTCTTCCCCATTGACAGAGCTTTACGACCCAAGGGCCTTCTTCACTCACGCGGCGTTGCTGCGTCAGGGTTGCCCCCATTGCGCAAAATTCCTCACTGCTGCCTCCCGTAGGAGTCTGGACCGTGTGTCAGTTCCAGTGTGGCTGATCATCCTCTCAGACCAGCTAACCATCGTAGTCTTGGTAGGCCGTTACCCCACCAACAAACTAATGGTCCGCGGACTCATCTTCAAACAGATGCTTTAATCAGAGGCACCCTTTCATCTTAAAAACCAAAGTTCTCACGACTTTATCCGGCATTAGCCATCCTTTCGAATGGTTATTCCCGATTTGAAGGTAGATTATCCACGTGTTACTCACCCGTGCGCCACTCTACTCGCTCCTGCAAGCAAGAGCTTTCTCGTTCGACTTGCATGTGTTAAGCACGCCGCCAGCGTTCATTCTGAGCCAGAATCAAACTCTCCAGTTATAATTCCTTTAAAAATGTTTTTTTATGTGCTTGCCTGCACTTTCAAACATCTTCTCTCATTTCATTCACTAACCGATTTTCAAAGATCAAATATATTTTTGACACAAAAAAATCTTGTCGAAACTTGCCGCGCTGTTTGCAAGCGGCAACGCCGTCTCAACAAGACCCGGCGAAACTACATGCAAACGACTTCCTTGTCAAACACTTTTTTTATTTATTTTTTATAAAAACGATAACCGTCTGTAATTAAAACATATTGAGTTTTTAGAAACAGCTTGTTTTTCCATCTTTCCTTTTCTTTATGACTTACAGACCCATTGCATGGATGTCAAAATTATATTCTTTTGAAGGGGTATTTTCTTTCTCCACCGCCCAGAAACACTTCAATCTCTATTTTTTCCATTAAGCCAGGTTGCCGATGGGTGCATTCCCACTTTTGGGCATCATCAGACACACTGTTGATTCCGTTAACTCAGTACAAAATTCACTCAAGAATTAGGGCCTCAGAAACGAACACTCGATGATCAAAAAATAGGAATATGCCCTTACAGATGCACCAAGTCCCATTTGTCCTTTTGCACCAATAATGATATAGGAACAGGCAACTTTGAACATTTTGCCACAGGATATAATATATATGCAAATGGAGTTTCTGGGTAAACAGCTAAGCAGCCCCACGGTTCTGGCATCGGGAATCCTTGGGAACAGTTTTGATATATTACAGCGGGTCCATGAATCGGGCTGTGGTTTGGTGACCATGAAATCCATTGGGCCCGAACCCAGGGATGGTCACAACAACCCCACCGTCATTGACCTTGGCCATGGCATGATCAATGCTGTGGGGCTACCCTCCCCCGGATATCTTCACATGGAAAGGGAATGGGAGGCGCTCTCCAGAAGAACATTTCCTATTATTGCAAGCATTTATGGTGCATCCGTAGATGAATTCCAACGGGTGGCCCACTACGTGGCAAAGAAAAAACCCGATTTCATTGAGCTCAACATCTCCTGCCCCAACTCGGAAAAACACGGCATGCTGTTTGGCACCAGTACCACCGCCTCCTTTGATGTGGTCAATGCCGTTAAAAAGGTGATTCATGCCATCCCGTTAATTGCCAAGCTCACCCCCCAGGCACTAAACATCGGAGACATTGCAAAGGCATGTGAAGATGCCGGAGCTGATGCCATCTGTGCCATCAACACGGTGGGACCGGGAATGCTCATTGACATAGAGAGCAGAACCCCCATTCTGGCTTTTAAAAAGGGAGGACTCTCCGGCCCCATGATAAGGCCTGTTGCCATCCGGTGCGTTTATGAAATCTTTGAGGCAACGGCCCTTCCCATCATCGGCCTGGGGGGTATCGCCACCGGAGAAGATGCCATAGAGATGGTCATGGCCGGGGCCACCCTTACAGGCATCGGCACGGCAGTGACCCACCGGGGGATTGATGTGTTCCGACAGGTCACCAACGAGATGAATCAGTGGCTGGACGATCATGGATGCACCCTGAAAGAGATCAGGGGTGCTGCCCATTAAAAACGCTGAGAATCATCAAGCACCATTCAGGTCGGAAACCGGAAGGAAGGAAAAATATAAATTATGAAGGATGAAAATTTCACGGTGGAAAAAAGGCCGATGATGGTCAAGGTGAGCCAGACAAAGCGGGAAACCCCGGACCATGTCACCCTGTTTTTCAATGAAACCATTGCCTTTCGGCCGGGTCAATTTGTCATGCTCTGGATTCCCGGCATTGATGAAAAACCCTACACCATCTCCTACCATGCTCCCGGAGAGTTCGGGATCACGGTGGAAGCCAAGGGACGGTTTTCAAAAAAAGCCGCGGCCATGGCACCGGGAGATCTCCTGGGGATTCGGGGGCCCTTTGGCAATGGGTTTAGCGCACCTCCCCGGGGCCGGGTATGTGTGGTGGCCGGAGGATGCGGAACAGCGCCGGTGGCCCCCTTGATTGACATATTGGATAATGACAGGACCACCCTGATCCAGGGCGCACGATCCAAAGACCTGCTTCTATTCAGGGAGCGCTATCAATCTCTGAACGGACAATACTGCACCGATGATGGTAGTTTCGGCCAAAAAGGCTTTGTCACCACCCTTCTTGAACAGGCCATTTCCAACACCTCTTTTGGAATGGTGTATGCCTGTGGCCCTGAAATCATGATGAAACGGATCTTTGACATCTGCGAACTGCATAAAATCCCCTGCCAAGTCTCCCTGGAACGGTATATGCGATGCGGATTCGGAATCTGCGGGGCCTGTGTGTGCGGATCGGAACGGGTGTGCATTGACGGGCCGGTTTTTAATTCAAATCAACTAAAACAGATGGCGGATTTTAACCAAAGGGCCCTGTTAAAATCCGGAGCAGAGGTGCCGTTGAGCACTTACGCTTCCTGGCGCTGCAGTGGAAATCTTTTAGGATAAACCCAGTTAGAAATCAAAATGGATAAAAAACGTGGAAAATTATAAAAGCGAATTTATAGAATTTCTTGTGGCATGCAACGCATTAAAGTTTGGTGAGTTCACCCTGAAAAGCGGACGGGTGGCCCCCTATTTTATCAACACCGGCATGTTTGACACCGGTGAAAAGATAACCCGTCTGGGCACCTATTATGCCCAGGCCATCACGGCCCATTTTGGAGACAATTTTGACGGTATCTATGGGCCTGCCTACAAAGGTATCCCCCTGTGCATCACCACGGCCATGGGGCTGGCGGCAAAGGGCGTTGACAAGGGATACCTGTTTAACCGCAAAGAGGCCAAAACCTATGCAGACAAAAGCACCCTGGTGGGCATGGGCCTGACCCCGGAAACACGCCTGATATTGGTGGATGACGTGATCACATCGGGCAAGGCCATAAGGGAATCCATTGAAGTGCTGAAAAACAACAGTAACCCCAGGGTGGAGGGCATTGTCATCAGTGTGAACCGTCAGGAAAAAGGAAAGGGGGAGCAGAACGCCCTGGCGGAAGTGGCGGATATACTGGGCGTTCCCGTATTTGCCATTGTCACCCTGGACGAGATTAAGACATTTCTTCACAACAAAGAGATCAATGGGCAGGTGGTCATTGATGATGCCATGCTGGCAAAAATTGACGCTTACCTGGAAACATATGGAGCAAAGTAAAGATTTAAGAATCGCAGGCTGTTTAACAGACAATCGGGGACAGACCACGATTTTTCAATTTTTCCAACAAAATGGGGAGTGAGCTGACAAAAGGCACTTTCTGGTGAAGCGAGTAAAATCAAGAAACATCAATGATATCAATTGATAAGGTCTTTGTTTGTATTTCACCTTAAGGAAGGTTTTGCCAGCCCACTCCCCAAATAATGCACCGGATAAACCGGTGATTATTACGTTCCAGGCGACTGTGCCCTCTGGCACGCGGTGCTGACTGCGTCCGCACCGCGTTGGCACAGACATCGGGGCTACACGGAAGTCCCGGCATACCTCCTGAGTCTTTATGCTGCCGTGTGGTGTGGCGGGCGCGGCAGGACGGAAACGGAGCGCATATAATTACGAATGCAGAGGATGTGTAATGTGAGCTGTTTTTTCCCACAGGCGTTGTCCGGTTTTACACGGGTATCAGTCGAGATTCATCAGGCATTGATTTCTCTTAACCGTCGAATGAATGAAGTCGCCAAGATTTTAGGTGTCCGTATCATGGAGGTTTATAAATGAAAGTTTTTACATATTCAGAAGCCCGCCAAAAACTTTCCACAGTTTTAGACATGGCCCGATCTGAAGAGGTAATTGTCAAGCGCCGCGGAGGAGAAATTTTCAAAGTAGTATTAAAAAAAACAAGCCCGTCTTCTCCTTTTGATGTACCGGGAATAAAAACGAATGCCACAACATAAGGATATCCTTGAGGCGATCCAAGATTCTCGCTCAAGGTCGAATTCAAATCTTCATCTTTGAAAATTGTTATTGAACCCCAGTGATTGAATCAAAAAGCTAAAGAAGGAATGCGCTTGAATGTCACATATCAATAATCCCATGGAAATCTTCAAGTTGTTGAACGGTTCTAACTGCAAAGATTGTAATGAACAAACCTGTCTGGCATTTGCAGTGGCCGTATTCAAAGAAAAAAAACCGATACATGCCTGTCCCCATTTGGAAAAAGAGGTGATTGATCGGTATGGAGGAGCCCTTGAAAAACCCAACACCGTTGACGAATATAAGGCAGAAGCCATTGAGGAGCTAAAGCAGAAAATATCTTTGATTGATCTTTCCCAGGCAGCAAAGCGGATGGGTGCAGAATTCTCCAAGGATAAATTGAGCATAAAAATTTTTGGCAAGGAGTTCAATGTGGATATCCGGGGCAACCTCTCATCTGAAGCGCATATCAATGCATATATGGTGGTGCCGGCATTGAATTATATTTTAAACGGTTCGGGTAAAACACCCCAGGGGGATTGGATCACATTCCGGGAGCTGAGCGGCGGGCCTTCCCGGTATGCCCATTTTCAACAACGGTGTGAAAAGCCGCTGAAGCGGGTGGCCGATACCTATACGGACCTGTTCAAAGATATGCTGGAAATTTTCGATGGAAAACAGATTGACAACCACATTGGTTCGGACATTTCAATTGTTCTGCATCCCCTGCCGCTTTTTCCCATAATGATCTGCTACTGGCAACCTGAAGAGGGCCTTGAATCCAGCCTTCACATCTATTTTGATTCCGCATCCGATGACAATCTTGACATTGAGTCCAACTATACGATGAATGAAGGTATTGCTTTGATGTTCGAAAAGATTGCCCTGCGCCATGGTGCTTAATTAAATTTTGTCCGGGGGCACCCCAAGAAAGAAGGATACCTAATTATAATGGGAATTACTGAAAACAGAAACGACCACTTGACTTTCACTTTTACTACAAGTAATTATGGTGTAATGATAGTCATGGTGCACCGCAAAAGCGGCGGATTCTCTCCTCCACTTCCCCTCCATGAAACAGTTATGCCTTATGCCTCACAGCATCTGCCAAAACAAAAAAACAGTACCGCACCATGTGGTGTATATCCGCTTAAAGCAACTGAATCAACAAGGGAAAGGGAACTTTGCATGTCCCCGGCATATTTTCAACCAGAGGATTCATTTCCCCGTTCCACTCAATGAGCTGGCATCGGTGAAATGTACGGCACCCTTTTAACTTTTCGGTTTGAAATCAATTATGCCTTAAACTTGATGATTGATTGGGGTTCTCGCCTTGGTCCCCCCTGGACCCAAAACGGCGAAATGAAACCCGACATCAGTGATCATTGAGTCCGGCCATCCTGTTCCCGGCCCCACATTCCATCCGGAGGACGTCATGGCACAACAGGTAGCACCGGGCCTTGTTTTGGAAAACATGATCAAGACCCTCATGGAACGACTTGAGATCCCCTCCCGGGGAGAGATAAACCACCTCAACGCAAGACTTGACAGACTGGAAAAAGTGCTCTATCAAAAACCACCGGGCCACACGCCGGGTACCGCCGAAAGTGTCCCCCAAACGGCCACCGGAAGCAAAATTGCCTCCACCGCTGTTCTTGAAATCATATCCGCTTACCCCAACGGAACCGACTTTAAGAGCCTCCGGCAACAAACCGGATTCAAAGACAAAAAATTAAGGAATATCATCTTCCGCCTGGATAAAACAGGCAAAATAAAAAGGATAAAACGTGGTATCTACAAAAAAGCATGACACCGAAAAAAAAACCGGTGGCAATACCCCTCTGGATGAAAACAATCCAGGAATCAAAACAGGCGATTCCTACCTAAACTACACCATTATTCAGATGGAAAAACTGGAAGATATCAATGCTGTGTTTTACCGGTTAATCCACAACCCCACCGGTGCCAGGCATATCCATATCAGCACCAATGATAAAGAGAATACCTTCGGAGTCACCTTCCGCACGGTTCCCGGCGACTCCACCGGGGTTGCCCACATCCTTGAACATACGGTGTTGTGTGGATCAGAGCAGTTTAATGTACGGGACCCCTTCTTTTCCATGCTCAAACGGGGGTTGTCCTCTTTTATGAATGCCCTTACGGCATCGGACTGGACCATGTACCCCTTTTCCACCCAGAACCGCAAAGATTATTACAACCTCATGGCGGTCTACCTGGATGCGGCCTTCTTCCCCCACATTGACGAACTGAGCTTCAAACAGGAAGGCCATCGCCTGGAGGCGGTGGTGTCAGACAGTGGAGAAACCACCCTGGAATACAAGGGTGTTGTGTACAACGAAATGAAAGGGGCCATGTCCTCCCCAAGTCAGGTCCTTGGCCGGTCCCTGATGCAGGCCCTTTATCCGGACACCACCTACAGCTTCAACTCCGGCGGGGAGCCCGCCGTGATTCCCACCCTGACCCACGAACAGCTCAAAGCCTTCCACGCCAGGTATTATCACCCCTCCAACGCCTATTTTTACACCTACGGAAACCTTCCCCTGAAAGACCATCTCTCATTCATCCAGGAGAAGATACTCCATCGGTTCTCATGCATTGATCCTGATTCCGAAGTGACCTCCCAGCCCCGGTGGAAGGCCCCCAGGGAGTTCACCGCCCGCTATCCCCTGTCAGCGGACGAGTCCCCGGATAAAAAATACCAGGCATGTGTGGCATGGCTCACC
This sequence comes from uncultured Desulfobacterium sp., assembly GCA_963668575.2. Taxonomy (GTDB): domain Bacteria; phylum Desulfobacterota; class Desulfobacteria; order Desulfobacterales; family Desulfobacteraceae; genus Desulfocicer. Next base: position 6,431,348 of record OY764894.2, read on the forward strand.
CAAGATATCAAAGATGCCTATGAGATGCTCATCTCCGCCGTTCTGGAGGAGGTGCTGCTGGGCAATGCCTCCTCCCCCCTGAGACAGAAACTCATTGACTCGGGCCTTGGAACGGCATTGAGTGACGGCAGCGGATTTGATCTGGACCTGCGGGATACCATGTTTGCCTGCGGACTCAAGGAGATTGAAGCCTCGGACGTTAAGAAGGTGGAAACCCTTGTATTGGAAACCCTGAAAGAGATCGTCCAAAAGGGCATTGATCCCCGGTCCGTGGCATCGGCCATCCATCAGATTGAGTTCAATAAAAAAGAGATGACCAATACCCCCTATCCCTTTGGCATGAAGCTGTTACTTGCCTTTGCAGGGCCATGGATCCATGGCGGAGACCCAGTCTCCTGCCTGAACCTGAATGAGGATCTGGCCCGGCTGAAAAAAGAGAGCGCCCAAAAAGGATTTCTGGAGGGTAAAATAGAGGAGTACTTCCTTGACAATCCCCACCGGGTGCTTTTTACCTTGGCCCCGGACACCGGCATGGAAGCCGCCGAAACAGAAAGAATCAGCAGGGAACTTGCCAACATACAGGCCCGCCTGACACCGGAAGAGATGGAAAAGATCCGCACCGATGCCGAAAACTTAAAAACCCTGCAGGAGACCGAAGAGGATCTGTCCGTGCTGCCCACCCTGGCCCTAAAAGATATTCCCCCGGACATTGAGATCATTCGGCCCGATCGCATCAGCAAGGTCACCGCAGCCACCTGCTACAACAAGGCCACCTCGGACATCCTCTATTTCACCTGCCCTGTCATCCCCACGGGTGTACCGCAATCGCTTATTCCCCTGATTCCTTTCTTCTGCATGGCCTTCACCGGTACCGGAACGGCAAAGCGCGACTATGCCGACCTGGCCGCCCTCATGGATCTTTACACCGGCGGCATCGCCCTCTCTCCCTACTCCGGAAGCGGCTTTAACGGCGATAACCGCCTGATCACCTTCCTCTCCCTCCAGGGAAAGGCCCTGAACCATAACATTGAGCCCATGTTTGACATCTTCGCCGAACTGGTGTCCCAGGTGAGCTTTAAAGATCTCACCCGGCTCAAAAGTCTGCTCTTTCAATACCGGGCAGGATTGGAAGCCTCCATTGTGGGCAATGGCCACCGATACGCCATCTCCCTGGCTTCCCGCAATTTCTCCCCGGCAGCTGCACTGGGGGAGATGTGGCAGGGGATCTCCCAGTTTCAGTTCATCAAGTCCCTCACCGAAAAAATAGCAGATGAAAATAATGGCCCCGCCCATCTGGAACAGCTGTCGTGCGACCTTGACACCATTGCCGAAAGCCTCTTTACAAAGGAGAATCTCTCCCCTGCCATTGTGGGGGACACCGCTGCCCTGGAAAGTGGGGATCAAAACATTGCCCGGCTGTTTGCACTTATGCCGGAAGTGAGTACAAAAAAAGGAAAAAGTATTGATCTGACGGTTACGGGGGAATTTCCCCGGGAGGGATGGAGCACCAGCACCTCGGTCTCCTTTGTGGCCCAGGCATTCACCACCGTACGCATGGACCATGAAGATGCCCCCTGCCTTTCCGTCATTGCCAAGCTTCTGCGCTCCATGTATCTTCACCGGGAGATCAGGGAAAAAGGGGGGGCCTATGGTGGCTTTGCCCTTTACAGCCCGGAAGAGGGAACCTTCTCCTTTGGCTCTTACCGGGACCCCAACATTGAGAGAACCCTTGACGTGTACCGCAATGCCTGTACCTTCATCACCAGTGAGGTGGTCACCGATGAGGATGTCAAAGAGGCCATCCTGCAGATCTGCTCGGAGATTGACAAGCCTGAAACCCCGGGGCCTGCCGCCCTCAAGGCCTTTTACAGGGATAAGGTGGGCCTTACGGACGAAACGCGAAAGGCCTTTAAAACAGCACTGCTGGGAATTGACAGACACCGGGTGGCCACCACTGCCCAAAAATATTTCAAGGCCGATGATGTAAACAAGGGCATCGCCGTCATCTCCAGCCGGGAAAAACTCGAAGCTGCCAACAAGATCCTTGCCTCCAACGGAAAGGCATTAAAATTGATAAAGATCTAATCGCTAAAGAGTGTGGACAATCCCTGGACTGCGCTGTCATCAAGGGTGCCGCCCTTTTGGGCCAGCTCCAGGGTATACCGCCCCATCATCTTGTACAATGCCACATACTCCGGCATTTTCTTCTCAATATCCGCAAGATGGTCCGCCACCACCCCGACATCCCCCCGGGCCACCGGACCGGTGAGTGCCCCCTGGGCACCCCGGTTTTTAATATTATTCAACGTGCCTGTGATCAGGGGCTCAAGGATCAGATACGCCTCATTTTCCGAAAGATCCGCCGCCTTGAGAAGATCCAAAGCAAAGTGCTCCAGGGTCACCAGATAGTTGGATGCCACCACTGCGGATGCATGATACAGGGTCTTGGCATGGGTGGGAAGTGTGAAGCATGATCCACCAAGATCGGCCACCATCTGCTTTCCCGCTGTCACGGCGTTGTCACTGCCTTCAACGGAAATATGAATGCCCTGGAAGGGAGATGCCTGACCCGGAACGTAGGGGGCAAAGCTCTGAAGGGGATGGAGGGAGCCAATGTCAGCACCTCTTGCCCGGGCAGAGGAGAGAATCCGGGAGGAGAGGGCACCGCTGCAGTGAAAAATGATCTTTTGGTCCATCGCTCCCTTGATGGAGGCAATGTTCTGGCACACCGATTCAATCAGCTGATCCGGGGTGGTAATGAAAATAATATCGCCGGCCGCCACAGCCTGCTCCACGCCATGGCATACCCGGCCCTTTCCTACGGCCTGGGCCGCCTTTTCCGTTGATTCAAGGTGTCTGCTGAAAAGGCCGGAAACAGGGTACCCCGCTTGGGAAAGAAACACCGCCAATGCCGTACCCACACGGCCGCAGCCGATGATGGAAACATTTGGTTTCATATGTTTTTATACTCGCTTTCCACCGTTGCCGGTGATCTCCGGCAAAATTAATATTAAAACCATCGCAAGAACCTTTTTGTACGAACATGCCGACAACAGAGCCCCCGGCGGCATTATGCCATTTTCATTTTTTGCTTTGTCCGCCAGGACATGGGGGGTATATGAAAGTACAGGCCTACCCATGGCGGTTATTTATATTCAAATTCCGAAGAGGGAAAGGTACCCTTTTGCACCTCCTCTTTATATCCTTTCAACCCTTCCATGGCAACGGCGCTCACATCGGCAAATTTTTTCACAAACTTGGGAAGATGTCTGTCATTGATTCCCAGCATGTCATGGAGGACGAGAATCTGACCGTCACACTGGGGACCGGCACCAATGCCGATGGTGGGAATAACCAGAGCCTGGGTGATCTTTGCCGCAATGGGGGAGGGAATGCCCTCCAGCACCACGGAGAAAGCCCCTGCTGCCTGCACATTGAGTGCATCCTGCATCAATCGCTCTTCATCTCTTTGTACCTTGAATCCCCCCATTTGATGCACACTCTGGGGGGTGAGCCCAATGTGGGCCTGAACGGGAATGCCCGCAGCCGTCACCGCTTTGATAACCTCACACACATCGGCACCGCCCTCCAGTTTCACGGCCCCGGCCCCGGCCTCCTTTAAAAACCGACCGGCATTATCCACGGCCCGGTCAAGGGATGACTGATAAGACATGAACGGCATATCCCCCACCACCATGGCCGTTTCACAGGCCCGGGTCACCATGGCGGTGTGATAGAGCATTTCATCCATGGTCACAGGCAGGGTGGTTTCCTTTCCCTGGACCACCATGCCAAGGGAATCCCCCACCAAAATCATGTCAATCCCCGAAGCATCCACCAGCCTTGCAAAGGGATAATCATAGGCGGTCAATGCGGTTATTTTTTTTCCCTCTTTTTTCATTCGGTACAGTGTCGTGGTGGTTATTTTCGATGGCATTTTGTCCCCCTTGAATGTCAATTGCATATTTAGTGTCAACGCGATGGTAACATGACAAGCTCACCCCCGTTACCCACCGATTGCGGCAGATGGCCGGCAGTGTGGTCAGATCCGAACAGGCTTTACAGATGATAACCTATCATTGATTTTATAAGGGTTCAACCCTTTTCCACCGAGTCTGTCATGCCTTGACGTGGTAATTAACGCCCGATTTTAATTATTGACTATTAACCCCCACTGCAGATATATAAAAGGTTTAATTTATAGAGGGTTTAATTTAGCTTTCTAACTGAATTATTGAATTCTAATTGAAGCACGGGTAGACGGGATCGAACATTTTTGATTGTACCTCCCATTTGTGCCCCCAAAAAACAGGCAAGAGGTAAATGATACAGACCATTAGAGGATTCAGGGATATATTGCCGGAAGAGGCCCCACTGTGGCAAAAAATTGAAACCATAGCGACGGACCTTTTCAGGAACTTCGGATTCCAGGAAATTCGGATTCCCATCATGGAAAAGACAGAACTCTTTGCAAGGAGCATTGGCGAAGCCACTGACATCGTTGAAAAGGAGATGTACACCTTTCCCGATCGAAAGGGAGAAAAGCTGACCCTGAGACCCGAGGCAACGGCCTCCATTGTACGCTCGTATATTCAGCACAAGATGTATGCAGCCGACCCGGTGAAAAAACTCTACACTATCGGCCCCATGTTCCGCAGGGAGCGTCCCCAAAAGGGCAGATACCGGCAGTTTTACCAGATTGATGCAGAGGTGTTCGGCATTGCCTCCCCCTACATTGATGCCCAGCTTATCCTCATCCTAAATGAACTGTTCAAACGGCTGGGGCTTTCAGGCCTCACCGCCCATGTCAACTCCCTGGGCTGCCCAAACTGCCGTCCCCACTTCCAGGAGGCCCTGCTCGCCTTTCTCTCGGCCAAAAAAGAGGTCCTTTGCGACAACTGCATCCGGCGCATGGATAAAAACCCCCTGAGAACCCTGGACTGCAAGGTCCTCGCCTGCCGCCAGGCACTTGAGGGGGCTCCCACCACCCTGGACCATCTGTGTCAGGAGTGCCGCACCCACTTTGCCACGGTGCAGTCCACCCTGAAATCCCAGCAGGTTGACATCATCGTGGATAACACCCTGGTCCGGGGACTGGACTATTACTCCCGCACCGCTTTTGAGATCCAGACCACTGCACTGGGGGCCCAGAGTGCCGTGGCAGGAGGTGGCCGCTACGACGCCCTGGTCCAGGAGCTGGGCGGCCCGGAAATCCCTGCCATCGGCTTTGCCATAGGATTTGACCGACTGGTGCACATTGTTGAGCAGCTGAACCAACAGGAGGCCGGTGACACCCCGGATCTCTTCCTGGTGGCCCTGGGGGATCGGGCCATGGAGAGCTGTCATCTCTGGTCATCCCAACTCAATCTGGCCGGCTTTAAAACTGAAATGGACTACAGCGGCAAAAGCTTGAAAAGCCTCATGAAACGAGCAGACAAACGCAACGCCCGAAATGTGCTCATCGCCGGAGAAGCAGAGATGGACGCCCGGTCACTGGTGCTTCGTAACATGGAAACCCGCACCCAGACTGCCATCTCCCTGGATGATCCCGTGGGTGAAATAACAAAACTACTTTAATTGATCCGGATGGCAAAAATTGAAACCGGACCCCAAATTTTAATATTCAATTCATTTAAAAGAGGATAGACGTGACTGATTTACTTGGAGATATGAGAAGAACGCACACCTGTGGCGAGCTGCGGGCAACGGATGTTGGAAAAACGGTTGTGCTCATGGGGTGGGTCCAGCGCCGCCGGGACCATGGGGGGGTTATTTTCGTAGACTTCCGGGACCGTGGAGGCATCACCCAGATCGTTTTTAATCCTGAAAATTCAGCACCTGCCCATGAAAAAGCCCAGGTGATCCGCAGTGAATTTGTGCTTGGCATCCGGGGAACGGTGATTCTGCGCCCCGATGACATGCTCAACCCCAAAATGGACACCGGTGCCATTGAGGTGATGGTGGATGAACTCAAAATCTTCAGTCATGCCGAAACCCCGGTATTTCCCATTGAAGACCGGGTGGAAGCATCGGAGAGCATCCGTCTGAAGCATCGCCACCTGGACCTGAGACGCAACCAGCTTCAAAAAAACATCATGGCCCGGCACACCGCCGCCAGGGCCGTCAGGGACTACCTCAACGATCTGGGATTTTTGGACATTGAAACCCCCTTTCTCACCAAAAGCACACCGGAGGGCGCCAGGGACTACCTGGTCCCCAGCCGGGTCAACCAGGGGAACTTCTATGCTCTGCCTCAATCCCCCCAGCTGTTCAAGCAGCTACTCATGATCAGCGGGTTTGACCGATACTATCAGATTGTGCGCTGCTTCCGGGATGAAGATTTACGGGCCGACCGTCAACCCGAGTTCACCCAGATCGACATGGAACTCTCCTTTGTGGGGGAGGACGACATCATGGAGATCACCGAAGGGCTCATCAAAACGGTGTTTAAAAAAGTCAGAAACATTGATATCACCACCCCCTTTGACCGCATTACCTATGAAGAGTCCATGGAACGGTTTGGCCTGGACCGCCCGGACCTGAGGTTCGGTATGGAGCTTTGCAATGTGTCGGACATTGTCAAAGAGACCGGGTTCAAGGTCTTTGCCAACGTGGTGAAAAAAGGCGGCATGGTCAAGGCCATCAATGCCAAGGGGTGCATCGGTTTTTCCCGGAAAGAGATTGATGAACTCACCGACTTTGCCGCCATCTACAAGGCCCGGGGCCTTGCCTGGATCAAGGTAAAGGAAGATGGCTGGCAGTCCCCCATTGCCAAGTTCTTCACCGAGGAAGAGAAAGCGGCCCTGAAAAAACGCATCCACATGGAAACCGGGGATCTCATCTTTTTTGTGGCAGACATCCCCAAAATAACCAATGAAGCCCTGGGACAGCTGAGAAACGAACTGGCCCGGCGGCTGGGCCTCATTGACACCAATACCTATCGTTTTGTGTGGGTCACCCATTTCCCCCTGCTGGAGTACGACGAGGTGGAGAAAAGATACCAGGCCCTGCACCACCCCTTTACAGCCCCCCTGGAAGAAGATCTGAACAAACTGGACATTGATCCCTTAAATGTGAGGTCCAGGGCCTATGACATGGTGTTAAACGGCACGGAGATTGGTGGGGGCAGTATTCGTATCCACTCCCCGGAACTCCAGGAGAAGGTGTTGAAAACCCTTGGTATCGGCCCGGAGGAGGCCCATGAAAAATTCGGATTTCTTTTAAATGCCCTCTCATCGGGCACGCCGCCCCATGGAGGTCTTGCCTTTGGATTTGACCGTCTGACCATGCTGCTGTGCCAGGAGGAGTCCATCCGGGACGTCATTGCCTTTCCCAAAACCCAGAAGGCCGCATGCCTGCTCACCGATGCCCCTTCCCAAGCAGCACCGGCCCAGCTCCAGGAGCTGGCCATAAAAGTGGTAAAGATAGAAGAATAAAGCAAGGGGGTGCCTATCAATAATCCGTCACTTAAAAAAAATCGAAAAGAGACCTACCTGAAATGGCAGATCCAGGCAAGACAGATTGTGATGGCACTCCCCCGTCCCCGGTTTTACCAACAGTTTGCCCGCCAGGTGGCCGAGTCACTGGATATGCTCCGGAATGATCCGCTGATCCAACGGATTAAGAGCGTGGTGTATCCCCTGCTGGAAAATGATTTTGGTCATGGAACCCGCCACTCGGAACTGGTCTGTGTGGATGGGGCTGCCATTGTACAGGTGGAGATGAGCTTAGGTCGGAAAGATGCCGGGCTGAGGACAAGGGAAATCATTCGAAACATGCAGTTGATTCAGATTGCCGGGCTGCTGCACGACACCAAAAGAAAAGAGCCCCGTCATGCCGAAAAAGGGGCCCGGTTTGCCCGGAAAATGCTCAAGGAAAAAATATTGGGTGTGACCCCCCTTGAGATTGAAACCATCAGTACCGCCATTGAACAGCATGAAGCCTTTCAGATACGTCCCCCCGATGCCGTTCCCGCATCTCTCATCTCCGATGCGCTTTATGATGCAGACAAGTTCAGATGGGGACCGGATAACTTCACCCACACCGTCTGGGACATGGTTATCTACAAAAATACGCCTATAACCGAATTTCTGAAAAAATTCCCCACAGGCATGGACAAATTGGCCCAGATCAGCCAGACCTTTCGCACGGACACCGGCAGGCGGTTCGGGCCTGATTTCATCAATATCGGTATGGAAACCGGCACGCGCCTCTTAAAAAAACTCACCACAGAGGCGGATTAACGGTTATATGCTGTTGCATGGAAGAGTCCTGCTATTTTTTCTTCTTTTTGTAACCTTTTCGTCCCCCACTGTCAACGGTGACACGGGCAGGTTCTTTTTTTACACAGAGAATGGGGGTATTAAACACCAGGGCAGACACCTCTTTGTCTCTTTGGACCTGTAGCTGAAGCGCCTCTTGATCAATCTCAAAATATCGGGAAATCACCTCAATGATATCTGCCTGAAGAAGCTTTAATGTTGAATCGTTTACCTCCAGCTGATCGTAGACCAGCGCAAACTGCAATCTTCTTTTGGCCGTCTCCCGGCTGGATGTGTGACCCGTAAATTTTTTCAGCAACGCGTTTAACATGGAATCGTCCTCACTATTTTCGACCAAATTTTCGGGTTAGCATGCCCCACATGCCCTTTTTATGGGACGGCACCTGAATGGGAAGATCCGATTCTCCGTTCAATCGTCGGGCAATACGACGGAACGCCTGCCCGGCGGCAGAATCACTCTGCATCACCAGTGGGAGCCCGACATTACTGGAAATCACCACCTGTTGATCCATGGGCACCAGGCCCACCAGCGGCACGGAAAGCACATCAATGACATCTTCATGGCTTAACATGTCCCCCCTTGCCACCATCTCCGGTACAATGCGGTTAACCACCAGCTTGGGAGTGATGGACCGGGCATAGAGCAGCCCGATGACACGGTCGGCATCCCTTACCGAAGAGACATCCGGAGTGCAGATCACAATGGCCTCGTCGGCACTGACAACGGAATTCTCAAAGCCCCGCTCAATACCGGCAGGACTGTCCATCAATACATAATCGAACTCTTGTTTGAGTATTTTCCCCACCCGCTCCACACCGGCGGGGGTGAGTACATCCTTATTGTCACTCTGGGAAGCCGGTATCAGAAAAAGATTCTCAATCCGTCTATCCCGGATGGTTGCCTGGCTGAGCTTGCACTTCCCCTTTACCACATCCACAATGTTAAATACGATTCTGTTCTCAAGCCCCATGACCACGTCCAGGTTTCTGAGGCCTATGTCCATGTCAATAACGGCCACCCGTTTCCCTTCCAGGGCAAGGGCCGCACCAATGGAGGCGGTGGCGGTGGTTTTTCCCACCCCCCCCTTTCCCGAAGTGATAACAATAATTCTTCCTTCCAATTCACACCTCATATAACCCCAATAATATTAAACAAGGAGCTTGATTACACACCCTGGTCGCCATTCCATTTCTACACAGGCCAAGCGCACCCTATACCACCCGATGTCTACATCACCTCGGGCCAAGGCAGGGAATCAAATAAATTTTTCTCCAGATAGCTACTGACCACGATACGCCCCTTTTCAACCACTGCAATCTCTGTCTGCCCATGCTCCCCCTCATCCAGGCCTGCCCCGGCAACCCCACCGATCTGTACATGGGTGGGACGGAATTCCAGTGCAATGACAATGGCCGTTTCATCACCTGCCCGGCCCGCATGCACCCGTCCCCGAAGTCGGCCCAGAACAATCACATGGCCCCCCGCCAAAATTTCAGCACCGGGGTTGACGTTGCCCATGATGACAACGTGTTTTCCTGATTCGATTTTCTGCCCGGATCTCACCCGGCCCTGCAACATCAGCACATCGCTTCGATGATGATTCCACCCCCGGGACAGATCCCGCTGCCGGATACGTTCCACTGGCACAGACCGCTTTTCCGGAGGCAGGGTGACCAAACCGACGCTGAAGGTTTCCTTCAAAAATGAGGTCAGACGAGCCACCAGCTCTTCACACCCCTTTGCGCCTCCCAGATCCAGGGTAATCCTGGCATTGATGGCCAGATGTCGAAGCCGCTGGAACAGCAAGGTCAACTGTTCCTTAATCTTCTCTTCCGGCGCCTGGGGGTCCACGGTGATCCAGAAACCGTCCCCCACTCCCTTTAATTTCACCGGCGGCGCGTCATTTGTATCCATAAATTGTTTCTTTTCTCCCCTTTAAGGATCGTTGACCCGTTTTCTGCCATGAGATTCCTGTGACAAAAGCGCTATAAATTATAAATATAGTTGCGATATCTATAGGATAACGACACCAAACTGTCAAGGGGTAACTTATTGGCGCAGCAATTCTCATTATGACTTTTAGCCCAGTGATTTGATGAGTAACTCACTGAAATCATGCTGGTGGAAACGGTCAAATTTTTGATTTTAAATGCATATGGCTCCAAAATTAAAATTGCTGTTGCTGGCGGCATGCCCGGGCAAAATCTTCAGGATAATGGCCGGTGATCCACCGCAGCTGGGCCTCACTAAATGCCCCAGGGGAGTGGGGCAGCCTGGGCAGGAACGCATAAAGCAGCTGCTGGTCCTCTTTTTTGTCATCAAACCGTTTGGCATACTCAATACAGGTGACCATGCGAGCCCCCAGTTTTTCAAGCACCCCCAATGCCGTGAATATGCCCCTGTCCAAAGAATCCCGCAGGGCCCTGTCTGCCTCAAGGATGTTACCACAGGGTCTCAGCGGCATCATCTGAAGCTCCCACTGGGAGGTCTGGGCCTTGGGGACAAAGAGCAGGATATTCTCATCTTCAAACACATCCAGCCGCCTGGGACCGTTTTCATTGCCGTCCACCCGTTGGTTGGTGCGGATGGCCCTGAGATAATTTTTAAAAAATCCTCTGCCCGTGCATCGCCGATATGCCCTGACAAAATCCGCCACCAGATCACCACAGGCATAGGAGGGCAGCATTGGATCACCCTCCCCGCCGGTCACCTGCCCGGGAATCATGGCATACTGCTGATGAATCTGCTGGTGGGAGGCATGGAGCCGGTATCCGGACTGACAGCAGCCAAACCCGAAATTCCACCCCCACAAACTGCCGTTAAAGGGCAGAGAGGTTCCGTCCCTGCCAAGGGCATCAAGGAGTTCACGTCGCAGATTCTCCAGGCGCTCTCTGGAGATCCTTTGCCGGTTTTGGGGAATCTTCATTCCCAACTGCCGGGCCAGCATCACATAGATTCTTTGGTAACAGAGATGACGCATGCCCGTCATGTCCTTCAGAGTCAGATCGGCAATGCGATACCGCACGGTGTCATCTGCGGTATTGGCGGCGAAATGGCCCCAGGGAATATAGCTGTTCTGTCTTAAATATTCAAATACGTGACTCTTTTCCGGGCCCTGGTGCCACTCCCCTGTGATCTCACTGTCTCCCTGAACCCCCGGACGAAGCACCATGGCCCGCTTGTATGCATCGGGGAGATCCGGATTATTGGCCACCACCTCAAAAAGTTGGTGATCGTTGATGACCGGGACAGCTCTACCGTCTGCCCGGCTCTCAAACCGAAGTCCCCGGGGCGTAACGCCATCGGTATCAAATTCAAAGGGGCAGGCACTTTGGGCAAGCATCACAAGATCCCGGGGATCGGTGCTTGCCTCGGCAAGGGCTATCTTTAAAGGCCCGGGCATCCCCTGGAAAAGGGAGGCTGTTTTTCTGTTTTCCACCCCATTCTCCCGGGCCCACGCCGCCATGGTTTCCCACAGGGAGGTGGTTGGCTTTGGGGGAAGCGAGATCTTTTCACCGTCCCTGGCCGCGGCATCGGCCCACCGGGAGTTGATGTAGGTGGTCCCCCGAAAGGGAAGGGCATTGGGAATTTCATAAATAATGTCTGCACCGGTGGCAGTGATATCGCCCTCCGGAAAATTCACCCCATTGAAAACCGTTCGGCCGGACAGAGTTGTCCCCAGGGGGCCAATGTAATCGTGTTCCCTGAAATTATCCACAAAAAATGAAGGGGTATGAACTCCTGTGTGAAAGGTTCCGTCCGCCCGCACACAGGTTCGAAGGGAGGCCATCTCCTCTTTTTGCATATCACCGCCTCTCCTCTATGGCAGACAGGGCATCCCCGGCCGCCTCCATTAGCTCATTATTATCAAAGGTCTCCATCATCCCGCGGATAAGGGTGGCCACCGAATCATCCCCCACCTCTCCCAGGGCATAGAGAAGATCTCCCTTCACGGTGACATCGGCATCATCAAACAACGGCAGCAGCAAGGGGACCAGCTGCAATGCCAGTTCCGGTGCCTCCTGGGCCAGCTCTTCCACCACCACCATGGCCCCCAGTCGCACCGACCAGACTTCATGGGTCAAAAGCCCCATAAACCCCGGGAAAATTGCCCCATGGGCCTTTATCTTATCGCAGATCCAGGCGGCATCGCCCTCCTCAAGGATGGTTCTCAAGGAGGCGGTTCCCAGGGCCGCAGGTTCACGGTGGGTCACCACCTCAGCCACCTCCTTCATGGAGACACCACCTGTCCATCTGAAATCATCCTCCAAAATAAGACAGGGGGCCGATAACACGCCGTCTTTGGCGGCAGCCTTGTCAAACCAGGTGCCGTCAATGACATGAAGATGAATCTGAGAGCAGGCCGCGGCCAGGTGCACCATGGAACGAATCACTCCGGGGCAGTGGGGGCACTGCCCTGCGACGTAAAGTTTCAGCGTCACGGGAATGTCAATGGTTGAAAGCATCTCCAAAACCGGCGTCTCAACCACCGGAGCACCCCCCCGGGCAAGATCAAGGCTCTCCAGAAAGGGGGGTAGGAGTTTTTCCAGTGGAAGTGCTGAAAAAGAGACATTGTCCATCACCTGAATTTCAGGAAGGGATTTTTTCTCATCCTTCAGATCTTTGACCCTTATGCCGGGAGCCGCATCCATGAGAAATTTACAAAAATCTTTGAGTACAGCATCCTCAGCCCTTCCCACGATCACCCGTTTCAGCTCCATGGGGCCCTCTTTTTCCTGTGCCCACACGGCAATGGCGGCACGCTCTTTATCATTCAAAACGCATTCCCCTGTTCTCATTATGGTTTCAGCTGTCATTATTTAAGTTGGGCTTGATCACAACACCGACCACCAGTTACCCGCACCCTGTGGCTTAAAAACCGAATCATCGGGTGATAGGTCTCACATCACACCATTATTCTCACCTTGTCAAGCAGCTCCCTTAAAAAATATCCCAAATTATCACCTAAGAATGCATTCCCGCACCCTGACCGGCAAAAGTTACCCAAGACTGCTGTTTTGATCCCATTCCCACCTCAACCGGATACATGGGGATCTAAGCAATGAGATATTCCCCCTTGAATTCACTCCCTGTTATTGATACCTTATGCTATTTTTAGAGCTTGATCACAATCCCAAATTCAGGGTTGGTTTCAACTTCGAACATTTGGGGGATGGGTCAAAACTGTTCAGGGTGGCCAAAATTAGAACCAAGCCCCCGTGTTTTAACTTTGCCCCGAAAAAACAACAGAGACCACACCATGGAATTCATAGCAGACCTGCACCTCCATTCCCATTTTTCCAGAGCTACCGCCAAAAATCTCACCCTGGAGAGCCTCTATATCTGGGCCCAGAAAAAGGGGATCACCCTGGTGGGTACAGGGGATTTCACCCACCCCGGCTGGATTCGGGAAATTGAAGAGAAACTGGAACCGGCAGCCCCGGGCCTCTTTAAATTAAAGGAAAAGTTCAGTGCCCCCCTTGATGCCGCCATTCCTGCCAGCTGCAAAAACAAGGTGAGATTCATCCTCCAGTGTGAGATCAGTTCCATTTACAAAAAAAACGATCGGGTGAGAAAAAACCACAATCTCATCTATTTTCCCGATATCAAGGGAGTGAAAACCTTCAATGCCCGGCTGGACACCATCGGCAATATTGCCTCGGACGGACGTCCCATCCTCGGCCTTGATGCGGAAAAACTCCTTGAAATCATGCTCACCGTCTCCGATGACGCCTTTCTCATTCCGGCCCACATCTGGACCCCCTGGTTTTCCCTGCTGGGTTCCAAATCGGGCTTTGACACCATTGAAGAGTGCTTCGGGGATCTCTCCCCGCACATCTTTGCCGTGGAGACCGGCCTCTCCTCGGATCCCCCCATGAACTGGCGGGTGGCAGATCTGGACCGGGTGCGGCTGGTCTCAAGCTCCGATGCCCATTCGCCCATGTATCTTGGAAGAAACGCATCGATGTTTGACACGGGGCTCTCCTATTACCATGTACGAAAAGCGCTGAAAACAGGAGATCCTGACAAGTACAGGGGCACCATTGACATGTTTCCCCAGGAGGGGAAATACCACCACGACGGCCACAGAAAATGCGGTATCTCCTTTAATCCCACCGAAACCCTCCGTCATGGGGGGATCTGCCCTGTGTGTAAAAAACCCCTCACCCTTGGGGTGCTGTACCGGGTGGAGGAGCTTGCCTCCCGGCCCCATGGCTATACCCCTTCCGGCCGCCACGGGTATCAAAGTATTATACCGCTCACCGATATTCTGTCTGAAATATTTGATGTGGGCCCCAAGACCAAAAAAGTGACCACCCTCTACGAAAGAGCCCTTGAAAGATCCGGTCCGGAGCTGGAAATTTTATTAAAACGGCCCCTTGCTGAAATTGAGACCCTGGGCATTCCTCTGTTGTCCGAGGCCATTGAAAAAATGCGTGCCGCTAAGGTGGACATTGCCCCCGGGTTTGACGGCGAATATGGCAAGGTCGGCCTTTTCACTGCCCAAGAAAAAAAAACCCTCCGGGGAGAAGCCGAGTTGTTTACTCCTGAAATCAAAGACAGCCCCCGGAAACCGGTGAAGAGATCCCCACCGCCCCCCACCGCACCGCCTGCACCGCCGGAAGAGCGATCCGGCCGTATCTCTGAAAAAACAACAAAATTTTCCTTGGTCTCTCCCCGGGAGGAGCCTGCAGCCTCCCTGAACAAAGAACAGCACCAAGCCCTTTTGTGCTGGGGGCACCCCCTGCTCATGGAGGCAGGCCCCGGCACCGGCAAGACCCGCACCATCACCACCAAGATTGCCTGGCTCATCAAAGAACGCCAGGTCTCCCCGGATGCCATTCTGGCACTGACATTTACCAACCGGGCCGCCCGGGAGATGGAGGAGAGACTGCAACGCCTTGTCCCGGACACCCCGGAAAAGGTGTGTGCCTGCACCTTTCATGCCTTCTGCCTCATGGTTCTTAAGACCTACACCCCGTTCTCATCGGGCATTGTGGATGATGACCTGCGTCTGACCCTGCTGGGGGAAGCCCTGGCCCACCCGCAACATCAGGAAAACGGCATCTCCCTTGCCCAGGCAGACAACCATATCTCCCGGGCCAAACAGCTGGGGCTTCAACCGGAGGAGACACTTGATTTCATTGAGGAGGTCTCCATCAGGGCGGGGATTGCCCGGGTATGGAAAACCTACCAACAGCGCCTGAAAGAGCTGAATCTGGTGGATTTTGAAGACCTGATCAACAAGGTTCTCACCCTCTTAACCCATGATCCTGAAATGACAGCCACCCTTCAATCCCGATTTCAACATCTGTTTGTAGACGAATACCAGGATGTCAACAGGGGGCAATACCTGCTGATCAAACGGCTTGCCGGCAACGGTGCGCATCTGTGTGTCATTGGTGATCCCGATCAATCCATCTACGGATTCAGGGGGTCTGACACCCGCTATTTCAATCAGTTCATCACCGATTATCCCACGGCCCTTAAAATCACCCTGAAACAGAATTACCGGTCCACGGAAACCATCCTTGAAGCCTCCCACCAGATGCTCACTCAATGTAATCAACAGGCCGACGGTACAAAACTTTTTTCCAACATCCACGGCAAAGAGACGGTAATGATGCTGACCTCGGCATCGGAACGGGCCGAAGCCGTGGCCGTGGGCAAAATCATCGAAAAACTCACCGGCGGCCTCTCCCTCTTCTCCATGGATACCCACCGGATAGATGCCTCCCAGGGGGACGAATTCTCCTTTTCCGACGTGGCCGTTCTCTACCGCACCCGGAAGCAGGGTGAGATCTTTGCCGAGGTATTGGAAAAAGCAGGCATTCCCTGCCAGATGGCCCACCGGGAAAACACCCTTTTGCAACCCGGTATCAGAGAGATCATCGCCCTCATGAAAATAAGCCGGGGAAAAGCGGCTTTTGCGGATTTTGAACTGCTGCTGGATCATTTCAAGATCGGCACCGGAAAAAAGACCCGGGAATGCCTCAGAAAGTGGTTTCAGGCCCAAAACTGCCCCCTGACAAAGGCCCTTGCCTCACTGGAGACATCTTCTCCCAAGGGGGTGCGTAAGGATATCCATGAAAAAATTTGTCAAAGTATCTCAGAACTTTTCACCGCCCGGGAAACCGCAAAAGGACTTTCCAGCCAGGAGACCCTTCACCACTTTTCCGGACTGTGGGATCTTAACAACATCATCCAAGGGGACCCCAAAAGCGTTCATACCCTGGAACGGCTCTCCGTGGAAGCCGGATCCCTGACGGACCCTGACGCATTTCTGGACCATCTGAGCCTGACCAAGGATGTGGATGCTCTAATTCCCCAGGCAGAAAAGGTGGCATTGATGACCATGCACGCGTCCAAGGGTCTTGAGTTCCCGGTGGTGTTCATCACCGGCTGTGAAAATGGTCTCATCCCCTTTTCCCGGCCGGATAAAAACGGGGCGCCCACCCCCATCCCCCCCGACGATCTGGCCGAAGAGAGACGTCTTTTTTATGTGGCCATGACCCGGGCCCAAAAAATCCTCTGTTTTTCCCATGCGCAAAAGCGCCGAATCTACGGCAAGACAATAAAGACTTCAACATCGCCCTTTGTCTATGATATAGAAGAGAAATTGAAAGCTTATAGTCAGAACCGGTTTAAACCCAAGCCCCCCAAAAAAGAAAACCGACAGCTGGAGCTGTTTTAAAGGATAACCGTCCATGGAAGAAAAATGTGTAAAATCCATCCCCCTTGCCAATGATCTCACCCTGGAACTCTTTGATCTGACAAAAGAGATAAGCGAAGTTGCGTCTCAGGTGACCATGGTGGCAAGGATCATCATCCCGGTGAAAGCATCCCTCTTTCCCCCGGAAACCCTTGAGAAATTTCCCCTGGAGGAGCTGCAAAAAAAAGTGGGCCCCACCGCCACCTTTGAGCATCGCAAGGTACGAAATTTCATCATGGACACCGACAAAGAGGCAGTGTTTACCCACCTGGTGGACACCTTTATGGAGACCCTGTTGCCCTATGTCTCCAAACCGTCCTTTCCGGGAAAATATATTTTAAAATGCTACACGCAATAATCGGGCACATTCCCATGTTTCCGTCATTATGGAGATAGACCGGGACCATTGAATTATAGAAATAATAAGGACAATATAAAATGAAGGGAGGTCATGGTAACGGTTGTTGCGCATGGGGGATGATGCTGCTGGCACTTCTTCTGCTGGTACCGGTGCCGGTGCCGGCGGATATTTACATATTTGTGGATAAAAACGGGGTCACACACTTTACCAATGCCCCCACATCGCCGAAGTTTCACCTGTTCATCAAGGGAAGACCTCCGCACCCCGATGCCAACCTGAATAAAAAATGCTATGACCAGTTGATTGAAAAGGCGGCCCGAAAATTCAATATATCGTTTTCATTGATAAAAGCGGTCATTGAAGTGGAATCCGCCTACAACCCCCGTGCCGTCTCCGCAAAGGGTGCCCGGGGATTAATGCAGATCATGCCCTTTCATTTCCATGAACTCAACATCTCCGACCCCTTTGAACCCTCCCAGAACATCATGGGCGGCACCCGGTACCTCACGGAACTGATCCGCCAGTACCAGGGCAATGTGGAACATGCCCTGGCCGCCTACAATGCCGGTCCCGGCACAGTGGATAAGTATAACGGCATCCCTCCTTTTCGGGAAACCCGAAACTATGTTCAAAGGGTCATGGCCCTGCACCGCACCTACCGCTCCAACAACACCTGAGTTTAAAGTGGTGTGCCGGCAACAATAGGGCTTAGGCTTTCTTATAAAATATGGCTTTCAGCACAGGGAGCACAGTCCATGTTTTTAATATAATTGGATAATTTTTCTCTGATATCAGGACGTTCCATGGCAAACGCCAGATTGGCCATCTGGAAGCCCGCCTTATCGCCACAATCAAACCGCTCTCCCTGGAATTTATACCCGAAGATGGGCTGCTCCGCCAACAACTTTTCCATGGCATCGGTGAGCTGAATCTCTCCTCCGGCACCCAGAGTCTTTTGCCCCAGGTACTCAAAAATTTTCGGGGTCAGGATATACCGGCCCACAATGGCCAGATTGGACGGGGCCTGGGCTGGATCCGGTTTTTCCACCATTCCTCTAACCCGCACCACATTGTCCTCTATTTCGTCGGCATCCAGAATACCATACCGGTCCGTCTGATCTTTAGGGATCTCCATGACGGCCACAATACTGGCCCTTAACCGATCAAACCGACTGATCATCTGGGACAGGACCGAGACCTTTGATTTAATCAAATCGTCGGCCAGCAGCACGGCAAAGGGCTCGTCCCCCACAATATCCCGGGCGCACCAGATGGCATGCCCCAGCCCCTTTGGTTCATGTTGACGGGTATACACAATGGTTCCCGTGGGGGGAACCAGTTTCTGAATCTGGTCCAGGGTCTCGTTCTTATGCTTATTTCTCAATGTCATTTCCAGTTCAAAGGATCGATCAAAATGATCCTCCAGGGCTTTCTTTCCCCGACCGGTGACAAAAATAATCTGCTCAATACCCGCAGCAAAGGCCTCTTCAACGGCATATTGAATAATGGGTTTATCCACAACCGGAAGCATCTCTTTGGCCATGGCCTTAGTTGCAGGCAAAAACCGGGTGCCAAGTCCTGCAACGGGAAATACCGCTTTTCTGATTTTCATAGGATCTCCATTCAACACATGCATATTCAGGGCTTTTTGAAAGTCCCCGTCGTTGGGGGATTTTCATCCTTTTGATTGTGGCGGCAAACCGCCATGTTAGTTTTATTAAACCCGATTTACATCAACGACCCGTTCTTTTACAGCGAACAATGATACATCATTTTTGTAATATGCACTGTTGGCACCATTTCATCAAGGCCTTTTTTGGGAACTATGGACCACCCCCTTTCCGGAGAATGGTCGGGCCTGATCACAACACCGGCCACTCAGGGGTGGGGTCAAGCTTGCGTTATGGGCATTATCGGTGGCGTTTTAGGTCCGCACCGGCTTTGGTCGACAACGCCAATAACACAAGCCTGACCTTGTTACAGGTGGCCGAAGTCATGATCAAACGGCATCCTCCATATCACCATAAAAGTAGTTGACACTCTTTTGAGAGAATCCCTGAAAAATGGGGAATGTTCTTAAAAAGGGGTAAAGTACTTTTGAAGGATGCCCGGTTTTTAATGCTGACAGGGAGAATTAGGATCATGGCCGCAGGCATTATCACCGGTGACCAATGTTTTACCAAGATAAGCTTTTACAAGGTTTTCCGGCGTTTCCACAGGAGCACCGGTGACCACATCAATATTGGCCTGGGCAAAGAGCTGTTTGGCCATCTGTCCCATGCCCCCGGTAATAATCACATTCACCCCTTTTTCATGGAGCCATTTGGGCAATACCCCGGGTTCGTGGGGAGGGGGCTCAAGGACCTGAGTGTCCGTGATGTTTCCATCCTCAACATCCATAATACAAAATTCCCTGCAGTGACCGAAATGTGTGGTCAATTTACCCATTGCCATTGGAATTGCAAATTTCATCGTCGATATCCTCTCTTTAAAAAATAATATTCACTTGATGATCAATGTATGATACCGCAGCTCACACCCAATGACCTTCCACATTGGGGCCACCTGCATATTTGAGCTCGCCTGCTTTCAACTTTTCCACCACCTCTTTAACAGTGCCCTGAATACCGGTGATGACGTGGATACCAGCCGCCTCCAGCACCATAAAGGCCTTGGGACCGCAATTTCCGGTGATAACCGCTTCCACACCGGTCTCCACCACGGTTTTTCCCGCCTGAATACCGGCCCCCTGGGGCAGATTCAGATTCTGGGAATTTTCCTTGGCCTCAAAGGCCATGGTATCAGTGTCCACCACCACAAAATACTGGGCCCGGCCAAACCGGGGGTCCAGATTGGCATCCAGGTCTTTACCCGTTGATGTCACAGCAACTTTCATTATCTCTCTCCTTACATTATTGTTCCATCGTCACTCATAAACTCCTGTTACATGAGCCGCTCCGGCGTGGCCTCAACAAACCGCTGAACCCGTGCCCATATCTCTTCCACCGCCCGGGCCGCCGGCCCCCGGGAAAACTGCACCAGGCTCTGGCAGGCTTTCATGGCATCAATCACATCACGGTCAAAGGGAATCTCACCCACAAATTGAATACCGCTCTCCCTGGCGGCTGCCTTGATGCGATGGGCTATTTCCGCATTTAAATCCGCCTTGTTGATGCAGAGCATGGTGGGAATTTTCATCTGATCCGCCAAAGATTTCACCCGTCCCATGTCATGCATGCCGGACAAGGTGGGCTCCGTCACAATAAGCAGCGCATCGGCATTGGCCACCGCCGCAATCACAGGGCACCCGATACCGGGAGGACCATCGGTGATGATCAGGGGTATCTTTTTATCTTTGGCCATCTGCCGTGCCTCCTGGCGCAGCTGGCTCACCAGAAGCCCTGAATTCTCCTCGGCAATGCCAAGACGGGCATGGATCATGGGACCCCAGGGAGTCTCTGATATAAATTTCTCGCCGCACACCTGCCGCTCAAAGGAGATGGCCTTTTCCGGACAAAAATAGGCACACACCCCACACCCTTCGCAGGAGATGGGATCAATGACAAAATCCTCTGAAACGGCATGAAACTGACACCGTTCCCTGCAATCTCCGCACTGAGTACAATCATCGGCATTTATGGCCGCCTTGCTCCCCCCCTTAAAATAGGACGTTTCAACGGTGTGATGCTCAAGGGTCAAAAAAAGATTGGCCGCGTCCACATCGGCATCCACCACGATTCTGCTGGGGGCAAGGGTGGCAAAGGATGCCGTGACACTGGTTTTTCCGGTCCCTCCCTTGCCGCTGATAATGGTAAGCTGCTTCATTCTCCTCCCTCCCCGACACTTTCCCGGTCCGCCAACCGCCTGATCAACTTATCAACCAACTGTCCAAATAACATTTTCATTTCCGGCATTTCATCCACCAGCAATCCCCCCCGGGCGCAGATGGAAGCGGCCTCCCGGCTGAAGGGGAACCGCTGAAGAATCTCAATGCCCTCTTTTTGGGCATATGTTTCCACAATCCCCGGGGTATCATCGGCCCGATTGATGACGATGCCGGTGGGAACCCCAAGTTTTTTCAGAACCTCCACCGTCAGGGCAAGATCATTCAGCCCAAAGGGGGTGGGTTCTGCCACCAGCAGTGCATAATCCGACGATCTCAAGGCCTCTATGGCAGGACAGGAGGTACCGGGCGGCGCATCCACCAGGGAAATTTTTCCAGGTTTAATTCGCTCTTTCACCTGACTGATCAGGGGGGGAGACATGGCTTCCCCCACCCTTAACTCTCCCCAGGTGAGATCAATCCCCCGACTATTTTTTCCCTGGTGCACCGTTCCCAACACACGGAGATCTTCGCTGATAGCGCCTTCAGGGCACACCATTTCACACCCCCTGCAGGAGTGGCACATCTCCGGAAAGGTCATGATTTTTTTGGCAATCAGAGTGATGGCACTGAACTGGCATATCGCCTCACAGGCACCGCAAAGGGTGCAAAGAGTGGTATCAACCTTTGGCACCATGACGGAAATGGGTTCGCTGTGAATGTTTTCAGGTTTTATGAAAATATGGGCATTGGGCTCTTCCACGTCACAGTCAAACACCGTAACCTCATCTCTATCAATGATTGCGGCAAGGTTCACCGTCACCGTGGTCTTGCCGGTCCCCCCCTTACCGCTTGCAATGGTAATGATCATCTGCTTTATCCTTGCACATAAGGTTGTCATATCTTGATCAAACGAGCATATGCTACAAATAACCCATCTCCCCCCACTTGTCAAACTTAATTCTCAATGATCGATTTTTTTCTCACCGCCATGGGTTCCCGGATTTGCCGCCATCTGGGGCAGCCAATTAAAATTCAAGACCATCCATATAACGGGCATGTCCTGCCGGACACAACAAATATAGAAAATGGTATTATACCGCCGCCCCCCCCCCGACGGGCAATGGGCCCGGACCGGAACTGTAGACAGCTCAATTGTCCGGTTCCTATTGCCCATCGGGGGGGGGCGGCTCTGCTGAGGTTGCCTTGGAGGCTGCCTTTTCATATAAAAATATAAAAATATAGGGATGACTCCCCGCAGGGCTTGATCATAACGTCGGCCACTCGTCACGATTGGCGGGGAAACATTGACATTACTCCCGATTTTCTATATTAATGTGCTGATTTTAATCCATAAGGAGTCAATACCAAATGAATGATCAAAATAAAAACAGCCGGGAGTCCGAAGTCTTACCCATTCAGATGGGCTATGAAAGCAGATTTAAATTCAAATGCCACAAAGGGGTCAAGTGCTTCACCAAATGCTGCAGGGGCATTGATATCATGCTCACCCCTTATGATATACTGACCATGAAAAAACGGCTGGAACTGACATCGGAAGAGTTTCTGGCCATCTATACGGATCTGCATTTGCTGGAAAGTGCGGACCTGCCGGTTGTCACCTTGAAACTCCTGGATGATGATCAGAAATCCTGCCCCTTTGTCCGGGATGAAACCGGATGCCTTATCTACGAAGACCGCCCATCCACCTGTCGGTACTATCCGTTGGGCATGGGCTCTTTGAGCTATACCAGCAGTCAGGAGGATGATGAGGCGGATGATGCCTTTTTCTTCACGGTGAAGGAGAACCACTGTTTGGGATTTGAGGAAGATAAGGAGTGGACCGTTGCCCAATGGCGGGAAGATCAGGGGGTAAATCTCCGGGATGAAGTCAATGCGGGCTGGACCAATCTCATTGTCAGAAAAAAATCCGTTCCAAAAACCTTAAAACTGTCCGAACAGAGCAAGCAGATGTTCTTCCTGGCCTGCTATAATATCGATAAATTCAGAAAATTTATATTTGAAAGCACATTTCTCAAGCGGCATGCGGTTGAGGATGCCGTGGTGGAAGAGATCCGAAACGATGACATAAAGCTGCTTCAATTTGGATTTGAATGGCTCAAGTCAACCTTTTTTAAAGACGGAGAGATCATCAAACCAAAGGCACCTGTTCAGGGAACATAAAAATAAAATTCGGGTCTTCGTGGATTAATGTGATTGAGGTATGATTCTTGTGTTCTCCTCTCAGTATTTATGCATCAGCAGATATGAATTTTCACACAAATCAGTGATGAGCCTAAAATTTTAAGGGCGCTGTTTCCGGTAAATACCGATTCAACAAACGCCCTTAATTTTAATACAACGGTATGGCCCAGCCCCTTACATGTCCATGGACGATGTCATGGGGCCAGGCAAATCAATAACCATACCAGAGATTTTTTCGGTATTCCGGATTATTGAGTCGCTCCCACACATCAATGCCGAAAAAGTCGGCAAGGGGCTTCAGAAGCTCAGGACTCTTTTCCTGAACGGTGCGGGCGGCATCCACCACAATGGCAATGCCCTTTTCCGTCATCTTTCCCATGGGTCTGCGGCAGGGACCCGACGGCACCCCCAAAATCTGCATAAGCGTTTTCAGTGCCAGGGGATTTCTGGCCCTGCACACCACCTCTCCATGGGGAGTGGCCTCCTTTGTGGTCACCGTCACCAGCCCCAAAAGGGGAGAAAGTGCCTGATTTAATTTTTCCGCTTCCTGCAGCTCCCCTCTGTCCAGCAAGGTAATCATCTCCACAAGGGCACCTGGAACAATATTGGACAGTACCGAAATACCTCCGCAGGATTTTATGGTTGGATCACTCATGATCTGTGCAACCAGCCCATCATCCCCTGAAAAGATTTTAAACCCCTCGCCACAGCACTCCCGGGTGCGTCGCATGTTATCCAGGCTTCCCGTGGCCTCCTTCACAGCAGTGACATTGCTGTACTCCGCCGCCAGAATGGCCAAATCCTCGGGCAGCAGCTGGGCACCGGTACGTCCGGGAATAATGTAGGGAATAATCTGAAGCGCGGGAAACGTCTTTGCCACCGGCTCCAGATATTCTCTGCGGATTTCAAGGGAGCTGGGGCCGTTATAGTAGGGATCCACCATCAGGACGGCATCCACCCCCACCTCAGCGGAATGGGCCACAGCCACCATGGCCTCCTTTGTATTGTTGCTTCCTGAGTTGGCAACGCACAGGCATTTCCCCCTGGATGCCTTTGCCACATCGGCAATCACGTTGAGATGTTCTTCCCATTTAAGCGTGGGGCTTTCACCTGTGGTGCCGGCGGCCAAAATGCCGGTGATCCCATTTTTAATCTGAAATTCAATAAGCTGCTCAAGCCCGTCACCATCCAATGCACCATTGCTGGTAAAGGGCGTGATCAAAGCCGTATAACATCCTGTTTTCATAAAAACTCCTCCACCTACATTAGCTCAACTTTCCATATCATCAACGCAATTCCCCGGATGGATGCAACCGTGGTAAATTTAGGATGTACCATATACACAAAAGGGGTTCAACCCTCTTTTTCCTTGACACAAACAACACATAAAAATAGTATAAGGTCTTTTTACAGAGAATGGATCAATGGCCATGGAGAGCCATGGAGGTGGAAATGGCACCACGGCCCATTACATACCAAAGGATTTACCATGACAAATGCACAAAAACCAGCAAATGCCGACACATACATTGAGGCACTGAGATCCCAGATCACGGACAACACCGAATGCGGGACCAACCACTACAACCTCGCCGTAGCCCTCATGGGAAAACAGGAGTATGACGAGGCGGAAAAAGCGTTGCATGATGCCGTGGAGTGCAGCCCCAACCTTGCCGAAGCCTACGTGCTCCTGGGCGGCATCTGCCTCCAGCGGGGGGACATGGAAGGGTGTCTGAGATACAACCGATATGCAGTAAAAGCCCGGGCCGGATTTGCCGAAGGGTATGCCAACATCGGCTTTGTACTGCTGCAGTTAGTGGATGGCAAAAACCCTGAAGAGGATCAGGAAAAGGTTGACACCGCCATTAAAAATCTGCGCAAGGCAGTGATCCACAATTCCAAATTTGTCCAGGCCTTTGCCACCCTTGGCAATGCCTACTACATGAAAGGTCTTGTGGACGAAGGGATCAAAGCCAACCTTGAGGCGGTGAACATCCAGCCGGAATTCCCCATTGCCCATAACAACCTCTGCGTGGGATATCTTGAAAAAAAGGCGTATGCCAAGGCCATAGAGCACTGCGACATCGCCATCTCCCTGGGATATGAAGTGGCGGAAACGCTCAAGGCCGAACTGGCACCCCACAGGGCATAAATGACACCCCCCCGCCCCACTTTCTCTTATCACATATCCGGCTTATCCGGAGCACTCAGCTCTGGAAGCCACCTGTGGCATACCCCCCTTGACGGCAGGAAAAATCCGAAAACACCCCATCTTTCCCCGTCCTTCACCATTGGCGATTATTTTGAATATGCCAGTGCCTTTATCCTTCAGGAGAGCGCTGCTGCCCTGAAACGGGGAATTACCTTTCATCTGCACCGGGAGATCCCCTTAACACAGATTGAAAAAATTTCAATATTCCTTGAAAAGCATGGGGCATTTTACCATCCTGCAAGGGTTGAGACCACAGTTAAAGGCCACGTCCCGGCACTGGTCTTTGCCCTCAACACAGCCATTTCCACCCAGGGAATCTCCCTGATGGCCGCGGAATGCCGCTGCCTGGAGAAATTGCTCCCCTCCCCGTCACCGGATTCTCCTTTGCCCACCGTTTTTGGCCGGGGAGAGATGACTTTTCGTGATGAATCCGTTGCTTTTTTCCTGGCCCACTGGTTTCAGGGATACCAAGAGTTCCATGTCACTGAATCCAGGGAAAAGACCGACCGGATCACGCTATGGCAGTCCGACGGAAGCACCATAAGGGTGCCGGCTGCCCAACAGTTTATTATCTATGACAAGGCCGCTGAAATTCTAACCACCTTTTATGACCCCACCACCTTTGAACAAATCTTCCCCTGGCACCATGCAGCCGGGGACTTTATTGCAAAGGAGATCAATAACTCCCTGGATGTCAAACTCATAACCGTCCGGGGATACGATGCCCTGTTTGACATTGACAAGATTCCGGAAAAACGGAATATGGAGGACATTTTCCAGGGGCTTCTCCTCTTTCTCGTGAATCTGTCAATGCGCATGCGCATTGACAGGATTGACGGAACCGGAGCCTATTATCTTCTCCATGCAGACACCATAAAAGCAACCCTGACCGGTTTTTTCAGAGCACTGGGCCATAAAACAATCGGTGGATATACCCATGGAGATCTTCAAGAAAAATTCATTGGGTTTTTACTGCAATTTGACTCCGCTGATTTCAACCACATCCTTGCACTGATTTTAAATGCCCATCCCCATCCGAACATGGAGAGCAGGCTGATCATAAAAAACCTTGATTACCACGCCGAAAATTTATATCATGCCATCTGGTGCATGGGAAAAAACCGCTTTTTCATTGACAAGGCGGTGTGAAAATCTTATAGGAGCACTAATATTTTTACATAACAAAAGCAGGTACGGGTTTTCAAGCGCCTCTTTTTAGTTCTTTGTCGGAATCTGCCACTTTGTGTCCCCAAGGTATAACCGACCGGATAAACATAGTTTTAAAAGAATACAGATGACTCCGAGGGGGTCATCACGGAAGATAGCTGTAAAGCATGATAATTGATTAAAAACCGATCTATACTCTTGTATTGAAATGGGGAGCATAGACACTTGATCAAGCGAATGTAATTTAACTTTTAACGGAGGTAAGTAAATGGCAAAACATGAAACTCCTTTTCTGGACCAGCTGGAATCTGGCCCATGGCCGAGTTTTGTCTCTGACCTGAAGCAGCAGGCCGAAGTCAGAGCAAAGAATGAAGCAGGTGTTGAGTTCCAGATTCCAGTGGATTGTGTTGACGATCTTCTTGGTGTTGTTGAACTTTCTTACAAACATGGTCGTACTCATTGGAAACACGGCGGCATCGTCGGTGTTTTCGGTTATGGCGGTGGTGTTATCGGTCGGTACTGCGATCAGCCCAAACTGTTCCCCGGCGTTGAGCACTTTCATACCATGCGTATTGCCCAGCCCTGTGGTAAATACTACACCTCGGATTACCTGCGGTCCCTGACCAAACTATGGGATATGAGGGGTTCCGGTGTTACCAACATGCACGGCGCCACCGGCGACATCATCTTCCTTGGTACCACCACTCCCCAGCTGGAAGAAGTTTTCTTTGAGCTGACCCACAACCTGAACCAGGATCTGGGTGGTTCAGGCTCCAACCTGCGTACCCCTGCAGACTGCCTGGGTTCTTCCCGGTGTGAGTATGCCTGCTACGATTCCAATGCGCTTTGTCACTTCCTGACCAATGAGTATCAGGATGAGCTGCATCGTCCGGCATTCCCCTACAAGTTTAAATTCAAATTTGATGCATGTCCCAACGGCTGCGTGGCCTCCATTGCCCGTTCCGACATGTCCTTCATCGGTACCTGGAAAGACGACATCAAAATTGATCAGGATGCCGTTGCCAAGTACATTGCAAACGATGCAGCCTATCCCGCCAATGCCGGTGCCTTCAGGGGCAGCAAAGACTGGGGTCCGTTTGACATCGAAAAAGAAGTCCTCGGCCTCTGCCCAACCAAATGCATGAAGATGGAAGGCAGTGAGCTGAAAATCGATAACGCCAACTGTACCCGGTGCATGCACTGCATCAACACCATGCCCAGGGCTCTGAAAATTGGTGATGTCAGAGGATGCTCCATCCTCGTCGGCGCCAAAGCCCCCATCCTTGATGGTGCTCAGATGGGTTCTCTGCTGGTTCCCTTTGTTGAAGTCAATCCCGATGATGACTATGCAGCCATCACCGAAGTAATTGAAAGCATCTGGGATTGGTGGATGGAAGAAGGAAAGAACCGTGAAAGACTGGGTGAGCTGATCATGCGCCAGGGATTCCAGAAACTGCTTGAAGTGACTGGAATTGATGCTATGCCCCAGCATGTTCAACACCCAAGAACCAACCCCTACATTTTCTGGAAAGAGGATGAGGTTGACGGTGGCTGGGAACGTGACGTGGTTGAATACAGAAAACACCATCTGAGATAAGGAAGGAGACCCATAATGGCATTTATATCATCTGGTTACAATCCAGCCAAACCGATGGAAAACAGAATCACTGACATCGGTCCGAGAAAATTTGATGAGTTTTACCCGGAAGTAATCAAAAAGAACAAAGGCAAATGGGCTTACCATGAGATCCTGGAACCCGGTGTTCTGGTTCATGTTGCAGAGTCCGGAGACGAGATTTACACCGTCAGATGTGGTGGTGCCCGCCTCATGAGTACCACCCACATCAATGAAATCTGCGAGATTGCCGACAAATATTGTGACGGTCATCTGCGGTTCACCACCCGTAACAACATTGAGTTCATGGTGGATTCCAAGGATAAAGTTGAGCCTTTGAAAAATGATCTCAAGAGCCGTAAATTTGCCGGCGGCAGTTTCAAGTTCCCCATCGGCGGTACCGGTGCCGGTATCACCAACATCGTTCATACCCAGGGCTGGATCCACTGCCACACCCCGGCAACGGATGCCTCCGGTACGGTTAAGTCCACCATGGACGAACTGTTCACTGACTTCCAGGACATGAGACTGCCGGCCCAGCTGAGAGTTTCCATGGCCTGCTGCCTGAACATGTGCGGTGCGGTTCACTGCTCTGATATCGCCATCCTGGGATATCACAGAAAACCCCCCATGATTGACCATGAGTACCTGGACAAACTGTGCGAAATCCCCTTGGCTGTTGCCGCCTGCCCCACCGCGGCCATTAAACCGTCCAAGGTGGTTCTTGACAACGGCACAGAGGTAAAGTCCGTTGATATCAAGAGCGAACGCTGCATGTTCTGCGGTAACTGTTACACCATGTGTCCCTCCCTCCCCCTTGCAGATACCCAGGGTGACGGTATTGTTCTCATGGCCGGTGGAAAGGTTTCCAACAGAATCACCGATCCCAAATTCTCCAAGGTTGTTGTGGCATTCCTTCCCAATGAGATGCCCCGATGGCCGTCCATGACCCAAGCCATCCGCAAAATAGTCAATGCCTATTCCAACGGCGCCAACAAGTATGAGCGTCTGGGTGACTGGGCAGACAGAATCGGATGGGAAAAATTCTTTGAGGCGTGTGAACTTGACTTCACCCATCACCTCATTGATGACTTCCGCCAGCAGGCATATCTTTCCTGGCGTCAGTCCACTCAGTTCAAGTTCTAATCCGGTCAGTCGGATTAAAAACAACTGAATGAGATTTCAGCCGAAGTGCCTGTGTATGCGGCGCTTCGGCTATTACTTTTTAAAGAAGCAATAGGAGAATATACCATGAGTGATCTTCTTGACAACAAAGAAGCTGCAGAAAAAGCAGTTGTTGATTTTCTGACCAAAAAATCAAAAAGCAAATCCAAATTCTACATCAAAGATTTTTATGCCCTCTTTCCCGATGACAAACCCAGGGCCATCAAAAATGTAGTGAATAAAATGGTACAAAATGAAATCCTGGAGTTCTGGTCCAGCGGCAGTACCACCATGTACGGACTCAAGGGCACGGGCAAACAGGCCGGCTCAGAAGGCGAAGATTGATATAACCGCCACGGGCGGACCGGGATTTGGTACCCGGGTACGCCCACAGCGAAGCTTGAAAGAATATTAGGCCTGCCTAATCTTTCACATAAAAGATACCCTATGCTGACTTATGCAGTATCATCATAAAAAAATTCCCGGCCTCGTGATTGCCGGACTTCGGGGCGGAAACGGTAAAACCGTTATCTCACTTGGTGTTGCCGCTGCATGGCGGGATACTGGTATTAAGATCGCCCCCTTTAAAAAGGGGCCAGATTATATTGATGCCGGCTGGCTGTCCAAGGCAGCCGGCCGGTCCTGTTATAACCTCGACACATTCATGTGTTCCACGGAACAGGCGGAACACTCATTCCGAAAAAATTCCGGCCTTGCCGACATTGCCCTTGTGGAAGGCAACAGAGGGCTCTATGACGGCATTGACATCCAGGGGCGAACCAGCAC
Organism: uncultured Desulfobacterium sp.; assembly: GCA_963668575.2. Classification (GTDB taxonomy): domain Bacteria; phylum Desulfobacterota; class Desulfobacteria; order Desulfobacterales; family Desulfobacteraceae; genus Desulfocicer. The sequence continues at coordinate 6,461,677 of OY764894.2, forward strand.
CGCAGAAATTGCAAAACTGCTCAATCTCCCCGTAATTCTTGTATTGGACTGCACCAAAAGCACCCGCACCATGGCGGCTCTGCTTCTGGGATGCATTCACTTTGATCCCCATGTCAATATCATGGGGGTAATTCTCAACCGGGTGGCGGGCAAACGCCATGAGAACAAGGTGAAGGACAATATCAGACAATTTTGCAATATCCCGGTATTTGGCTCCGTTCCCAAACTCAAAGCCGAAGATTTTCCGGAAAGACACATGGGCCTTGTGCCTTCGGCGGAGCATGAGCTGGCCCTGGAGTCCATCAAAGCAGCGGCTCGCATGGCCAAAAAATACATTGATCTGGACGGCCTTTACCGGGCATGCGTACAGGCATGGGAGAGCCTTCCGGTAACGGCGGATGCCGCAACCGCATCGGATACCCCCCTGTTGTGTGAAAACTGCCGTGAAAATGCCATCCGGTATAAAACTGAAGCATCGTCATCGTCGTCATCCCTGCCGGAAACAGCACCACTGCCCACAAAAAATCACACCTATATTCACCCCAGCCTTTCCAAAAAAGATCGTCCCACCATCGGTGTACTTCGGGACTCCGCATTTCAATTTTACTACCCGGACAACCTGGAATCCCTGGAAGAGAGCGGTGCCATCCTTCAGATCATCAGCCCCCTGAAGGCCACGCATCTCCCCCCGGTGGACGCCATATACATGGGGGGTGGATTTCCCGAAACCCATGCGGCCCAACTGGCCGGCAATGAAAGCTTTCGAAACCAGCTGAAATCCCTTGCCATGAAAGGGCTTCCCATATATGCCGAATGCGGTGGATTGATTTTCCTTGGTAAAAGCCTCACCCTGGAGGGTGTCACCTACCCCATGGCAGATATTCTACCCATCTCCTTTGGCCTGTCCCAACGCCCTGTGGGCCACGGCTATACCCAGGTTCGGGTGGTCCAGGACAATCCGTTTTTTGAAAAAGGGACCGTTATCCGGGGGCATGAATTCAGATATTCCCACATCACAGACATTGAATATCAGGAAAACGAAATGGCCTTTTCCATGGAAAGGGGCAAAGGCATCATTGACAAAAAGGATGGTTTCTGCCGACACAATGTGTTCGGTACCTATACCCACACCCTCTCATCCTGTGCCTCATCCTGGTCCCATGCCATGGTGAAACAGGCCCTGGCTTATAAGAACAGGGCTTGAATCACACAAAACACCGGCCCCTCGATAATTATTGATCTCCCGTTTTAATCCACCCACATTTCGCTTGTTTCTGCAAGTATCAAGGATTTGGGCACCCTTCATTTCTCGGTTATCAGTAAACGCTGACGCTCTAACCTCTCCCTGCAACCACCCAACCAACCCAGTAGATGGCCGGATAATTGTCAATAAAAAAAGGCTTTTGCAGCAGAATGTGCAAAAGCCTTTATTACTGCGAAACACCGGCGCCAAAAATCATCCTTTTTTGGGATGACAGTCACCACAGCTCTGGGGAGCTGCCTTGGGGTCTTTGGCATTTAGCCCCTTTTCTTTGTTATAATCTTTATGACAGCCGATACAGTTGGCATGAAGTGCCTCTTTGTGATACTTTTTAATCTTATCCGTTTTACTGAGTTTTTCGCCCTGGGGTGGCTTACCGGTCTCTTTATGACAGGCCACACAGGCCTGGACATCTTCGCCACCCTTCAGTGCCAACGGTGCTCCCTTGGCATCATGGTGGCACTCCCCACAGGCCACACCATATTTTTCAGCATGGGCTTTGTGGGAAAAGGTCACCAGCCCTTTGGTGCGTTTAGCATAGGCCTTGGTCTCCATGGAGATCTTATCCGGGGCCTGGGCACCGGCATACACCGCCACAGACACAAAAAGAACCGCCATTACCGCCGTCATCAAAGAGATTACAAGCTTTCTGTTCATCATCACTTACACTCCTTTTGCATTACAATCATTATAAAAACACGAAATGCCGTGCATGGCACTCCGGCCAACGTACACTGCCTTCATGCCCCAGGCATGAGAGCCGGCCTCTTCAGTTTTTGGCCGCTTTGCAGGGGTGGGCTCACGATGCCTTAACTTCATCGTCATTATCATTGTTGTCGTCATTATCTGAACTCTTTTTTTTCCCGAACACCCTGGCCCCCACAATACTGATCTCATAGAGAATCATCAAGGGAATGGCCATCAAGATCTGGGTCACCACATCAGGGGGGGTAATCAGGGCAGCTCCTGTGAAAAAAATCAACACCGCATATTTACGATTTTTGGTTAAAAAATCAACCGTGACAAGCCCCATACGCGCCATAAAGGTAATGACCAATGGTAATTCAAAAACAAATCCAAAGGCCAACAGCATTTTTGATGAAAATCCCAGGTACTCTTTCATGGACGGCATGGCCTGGATGGTCTCCGATGAAAATCCAAGAAAGAACTGAAATCCATAGGGAAATACGATGAAATAGCCGAAACTGGCACCAATAATGAAAAACACAATGGAGAGCATCACCACCGGTACCAAAAAATTTTTCTCCTGGCGATAAAGACCGGGGGAGACAAACATCCAGAATTCATAAAAAAGAACCGGCACCGCCACCACAATGCCGGTCAGAAGCGCCACTTTCAGGTAGGTGAAAAACGCCTCGGGAAGCCCCGTGAAAATCATTTTCTGATTTTCACCCATGGCCGTCACCAAGGGGGCCATGAGGATGTCAAACAGCTTCTCTTTGAAGCAGTAAGCCACAACAAACCCCACCCCAACGGCTATGAAGCAACGGACCAGACGATCCCTTAATTCGGTAAGATGGTCGGTAAAGGGTGTTTTATCCTCTTCCAGGCTCATATGCCCTTTTCATCCTTGTCTTTCAATGGCGTTGTGTCATCCACCAGGACCTCCTTGGGTGTCTTTTCCACCGTTCCGGGAAAAGGATCCAGAGATGACGGAACCGTTTCGTTGTCACTCTTTTTTTCCGGATTAGGGGTAACAACATGCGAAGCATCGCCCTTTTTCAATGGGGTTCCGGTGGCATCCGTGGACAGGGGCTTCATGCTCTCAGCCGCCGATTTGAGATCATCGGCCACAGTGACGGCCGGTTCCTTGAACTCTCTGATGGTGCTTTCCACATCCATGCTCTTCTTAAAATCCTGGGCCGCCTTTTTAAATTCCCCCATGGCTCGGCCCAATGTTTTGGCCACATCGGGCAGTTTTTTAGGTCCGATCACCATCAAAGCAATGGCCAGAATCAGTAAGATTTCAGGCATTCCCAAACCAAACATTATGTCCAACTCCTTTTTTTATGAAAAATCGGGATTCCGGGTGCCGGATACCAGGTTCCGAATCACACCCCCCCCTCTCTTTCACTCTTTGCAAGAATCGTTAATCCTTGTGCCTGCAATGGCATGCCGGCCATACAAAAGGACCAGCCAAGCACCTGAGCTGTCATCGGGGATTTTAAAATTTCAATCTCTGTGGGCCAGGTACAAGCCATGCCTTGACGGTGAAGCAGGTTATTCTTTTATAACGAATGGTTTCAACGTGTCAAGATGAGATCGGTTTCTTTTTTCCGGTAACCGGAGGACGTCGTCGCCTGGATCGGGTGGGCCGGGAAGGCCGTCTGGATGAAGGCACCGGTTTCTTCCGGACACTTCCGGACCGTTCTTCACGGATCTTCATGGGTTTTGGAAGCGGCGCCAGCATCTCATCATCGGGATATTCGCACACCAGCGAATCTCCCAGCACCGCTTCAATGGCCGGAATATAAAAGGAGCTGTTCTCATCGGCAAAACTGACGGATATACCGTCGGCTCCTGCCCGACCGGTGCGGCCGATCCGGTGCACATAATGTTCGGGTTCCTGGGGAAGGTCGTAGTTGATCACATGGCTGACCCCCTCAATGTGCAGCCCCCTTGCCGCCACGTCCGTGGCCACAAGAATCTTTATTTTTCCCTCTTTAAAAGCATCCAATGTCTTGACCCGCCGGGCCTGGGACACCTCTCCTGAAAGGATATCCCCCTCCAGACCATACTCCTTGAACTTATGTGCCAGCCTTCTTGTGGTATCTCTACGATTCACAAAGACAATGACCCGTTCCAGATGTTCCCCGTGGATGAGATTGTACAGCAGCACAAACTTTTCGGCTTCAGTGACAATGAAGACCTTCTGATTAATACTCTCTGATGCCGCCTGGTCGGGGTTAATCTCTATTTTAACCGAATCTTTTGTCCACTGGGAGGCCAGTCGCAATATTTCCGGACTCAGGGTGGCACTGAAAAACATGGTCTGACGCTGGTCCTTATGGGGAGTGGCATAGATGATCCGTCGAATATCAGGCAGAAATCCCATGTCCAGCATGCGATCCGCCTCATCCAGAACCAGGATCTCCACTTTTTTAAGATTGATGATCTTCTGCCCGATGAAATCAATGAGTCTGCCCGGTGTGGCGGCCATCACATCCACATGGCGATTTGTAAGCATCTCCTGCTGTTTTCTGTAGTCCATGCCGCCAAACACCGCCACCATGCGAAGCGGCGTATATTTGGCAAGATCTTTACCGTCTTTTTCAATCTGGATAACCAGCTCCCTTGTGGGGGCCAGAATCAAGGCCCGTGGCGTCCCTTTTTCTCGCTTCCCTCGAACGGGATTTCTCAGCAGCCGGGTAAAGATACTCACCAGAAACGCAGCACTTTTACCGGTTCCGGTCTGGGCCTCTGCCGTGGCGTCCTTTCCTTCCAGGGCAGGGGGAAGCACCTCTGCCTGCACCGGCATGGTATAGTCAAACTTCAGGTCGGCAATGGCATGCATAAGGCTTAAGGGGAGTTCAAAATCATGGAACCGGGATTTTCCCTCCATGGGAGGCACCTGAAACTTATCCAGGGACCATGGTGGCTTCTTGGGACGGGATGGACGGGGGGGGGTGACGGATAACAGAGGGTCAGATGCCGCTTCGAATTTTTCGGCAATTATGCCGGGTTGCCCCTGTGGGATGGAAATCTCTGACTCCGAAGAGCCCGCTTCATCCACATGTTGTTCACTTTTCTTTCCAAACACTCTTTCGAATAACGATGCAAAAAAACGTATCAATCACTTACACCTTTTACAAAAAGCCTATACTGCGGCATGAGCCGTTGCAATGGCGACGTCTGACCCGCACTTCAAGCGAGTCCAGTCACAGTGGGCCGGAATTGAGCCTGCATCAAACAGGCGGAAACAATAAGGAGAGCACCCTTTGATTCTATTCGCTTGAGCGCCCCCGGATTCACCGGCAGTGATCTTGAATTCTCCACTGGCAAGGCCCTCGACCCTTTTTACCATTTCTGGCAAAGAATGCAAGGCATCATTTTGTTCCGGTTCAAACATGGGGGAGGGTCATTCTCCCGAAAATCAGCCCCCCCCCCGAAAAAAAACTTGATCATCAAGTGAAAGTTTTGGGGGGAGAGGAGGGGTAGATCTAAGACCAGGTGACCAGGCCAGGTAGCTGTTTCATATATTCATCACCTGCGGGCGCAATCCTGATGGTAAACCCGAAACGACCGGAAAGTCCGCAGGGGACCTGGCAGGCATAACGGTATTTTCCATTGTCCAGCCTTTCCACCACCGTCATGGGAATACTGTGAATGCCCTTAAGGGTGTCCACTGATTTCATGTGTCCGGTGTAAAGTTCCACAAGAAGTTCTTCGGGGGTCAGTTCCCCCATCGCCACCACCACTGTGACCTGGAAAAATTCACCGGTTCGAAACGGGCCTTTACTGCTCTGGATGGGCTGCTCCATGGAGATCTCTTTCCACAGCGTGCGAAGCCTGTTTTCCAGACGGGCCAGATTACCGGCTTCCTGGACGTTGCGATCCAGTAAGGTTTCCAGGCGATGAATAATGGGCAGATAGTACAGGCGTTCATAATCACTCACCATTCTCAGGCTGCAGAACTCTTCCATGGCCATTTTCATGGAGGCCTTCATCATCCCAAGCCAGCGAGCGGGAAGTTCACCCTTGGGCGATTCGTAAAAGCATGGAATCACTTCATTTTCAAGCACATTGTACAGGGCCTGACTTTCCGTGGCATCCTGATAGGCGGTGTCCACATACTCCTCTCCCCTGCCGATGCACCATCCCCGCTCCCTGGCATAGGCTTCACACCACCATCCATCAAGGATACTCAAGTTCAGCACACCGTTGATGGCGGCTTTCATGCCCGAGGTGCCGCAGGCTTCAAAGGGTCTGCGTGGGGTGTTCAACCACACATCTGCCCCCTGAACCAGGGTGCGTGCCAGGGCCATATCATACCCTTCAATAAACACGGCACGCTGGCGGATTTCCGGACGACGGACAAATGCCATCAAGCGTTGAATGATCTTCTTTCCTTCGTCGTCCCGGGGATGGGCCTTACCGGCAAAGATGATCTGAACCGGATGATCCGGGTTATTGAGAATGGCAGCCAACCGCCCGGGGTCCTGGAGCAGCAGATGTGCCCTTTTGTAGGTGGCAAATCTGCGGGCAAACACAATGGTCAATATCTCAGGGTCCAGGATGGTCTGAATCTGGTCGATGACGCTGCGGGGGGCGTTGCGCCGTTGATACTGTTCCTTTAATTTTTCACGACAGGTACGGATCATCTGGGTGCGGCTCATCTCATGGGCCCGCCAGAGTTCATCGTCGTAAATTTCATCCATGCGTTGAATATTTTCACGGCGGCGAGAACTCATGTACCACTCCGGTCCCAGATACCGTTCAAACAAGGGCCATATTTCAGGAGAAATAAACGTGGACACATGAATGCCGTTGGTCACATGGGAAATGGGGATTTCATCCGTGGGAAGACCCGGCCAGATATGGGCCCACATCTTTCGGGCCGTGTCACCGTGGAGACGGCTGACGGCGTTGCAATACTGGGACATCCGAAGCCCCAGAAGAAACATGGAAAACGGTGCATCCGTATCCGCACCCGGCCCCTGGCCCCAGGATAAAATATCTGCTTCCTCCACCCCCAGACGATCCTTCAGATGATGAAGATAGGGCTTGATCCACTCCACGGGGAAGGCATCATGACCCGCAGCCACCGGGGTATGGGTGGTGAACACGGTGCAGCGGGGAACAATCTGTAACGCCGTGTTCAGATCAATTTTAAACCGTTCCATAAACAGCGCCAGGCGCTCCAGGGCTGAAAAAGCCGAATGACCTTCATTCATATGACAAATGGAGGGGGAGATGCCCATGGCCTCCAGTGCCCGCATGCCGCCAATGCCCAGCAACACCTCCTGGGCCAGTCGGATTCTGGGTTCACCGGCATAGAGGCGAGCCGTAATCTCACGGGCTTCCGGGGGATTTTCCGGCAAATGGGTATCCAGCAGAAACAAGGGGGTGCGTCCCACCCATGCCCGCCACACAAAGGCACGAATCTCGCCTTGGGGCCCCACAATGGAAATCGTGATTTCGTTCCCCTGGGGGTCCCGGGCCCGTTCCAGGGGAAGGTAATTCAACTCTATCTCCGGATACTCTTCCTGCTGCCATCCGTCCTGATCAAGGTATTGATGAAAATATCCTTTGCGATAGAGCAATCCGATGCCGACAACGGGCAGGGCCATGTTGGAAGCGGCTTTCAGATAGTCTCCGGCAAGGACACCCAGTCCGCCGGCAAAAATGGGAATACTTTCATGGATACCGAATTCCATGGAAAAGTAGGCCACCGGCCCGGCTTGGTCGTAAAGGCTCCGGGACTGTTCTATGTTTTGGGCAACCCGCTTTGTATATCCTTCCCTGACCCGTTCCAGATGGGCCAGGAAACTGTCATCCCCGGCCAGCTGCTCCAGCCGCTCCCCACTGACAGTGCACAAAAGATAAATGGGATTTCCACTGGACTCCTTCCAGAGTTGCGGATCAATGCGCCGAAACAGGGCCTGGGCATCGGGTTTCCAACACCACCATAGGTTTCGGGCCAACACGTCTAAAAAGGACAATTTAGGGGGAATGGTGGAATATACCTGATAGGTGAGAATACGTTTCATGGCCAATTACCTCCTGGGCTGAAGAGCGCGCCTGACCCCCTCCGTGGCCGAAGTTGGAATCAAGCCCGACAAGAGAAGAATACCACACCCGGATAAGTTGCAAACCCATCCGGCGTTTCTGTGAACCGATCTATCAACCACAAAATAAAGCAATTGGCGTGCCGCAAACGCAATAATAAAAACGTGACCCAACTCCATGGATGAAGTCGGCCAGGCAACCGGATACCCCCTTTTTTCGATGGGCCGCCCCCAAAAACAACTTCGGAGTCCGCCGCGGCTGTTGTCGATTTTTTTTACAACTTGTAAAACAGAACTCCAATGGACCATGAGCGGTATGGCGTGGCCGACCAGGCACCTACTTTTTATCCAGAACACACCGAACCGCCCTTGCCAAATCTTTCATTCCCACGGGCTTCATAAGAAATTTTTGAATGCCAAGGCCAATGGCTTTATCCTTGTCAATGAGTTCACTGAACCCTGTGCACAGGATAATGGGAATATCCGAGCGGATCTTAAACAGTTCCCGGGCAAGATCTATGCCCGTCAGACGGGGCATGGTCATGTCCGTAATCACCAGGTCTATGGTATCATGATGGTTTTGGAAAATATCAATGGCCTCTTTCCCATTGCCGGCGATCATCACATGATAACCAAAGCGCTCCAGTTGCGCCTTCTCCATCTTTAGGATGATCTCGTCATCATCCACCAGCAGAATCCGCTCTGTTCCACCGGCAACGGCCCGGACCGGCCCGGGCCGCCCATCCACGACCTGTTCCTCCCCCATAACGGGGAGATAGACATGGAACACGGTACCCTCTCCCGGCTCACTATACACGGATATATGCCCACCATGGCCGGTGACAATGCCATGGACCACGGAAAGTCCGAGCCCGGTCCCCTCACCCCTGGGTTTGGTGGTGAAATAAGGTTCAAAGATTCTCTCCTGCTGATCCTTTTCGATTCCTGTGCCGGTATCACTGATTTCAAGCCTCAAATATCTTCCCGTCGGCAACTCCAGAGCCGCCATATAGTTATCAGGAGTAACATCTATTTCAGAAAGGGAGACCACCAGAACCCCCCCGGTATGACGCATGGCATGGTAGGAATTGGTACACAGATTCATCACAATCTGATGCATCTGGGTGGCATTGGCAAACACGGCATGGCAACGGGAATCAATGGATTCCCGGATTTCTATGGTGGAAGGGAGGGTGGCCCTCAGGAGATCCAAAGATTCTTTGATCAGCTCCTGAAGCAATACCGATCGCTTCTCTTTTTCCGTGTGACGGCTGAAGGTGAGAATGTGCCGGGATAACTCTTTGGCCCGATGGGCCGCGGACAGAACATGTTTAAGATTCTGCCATGCCTTTGACCCTTCGGGCAAATCTATAAGTGTCATTTCGGTATACCCGATGATGGGGGTTAATATATTGTTAAAATCATGGGCAATCCCCCCTGCCAACGTACCAATGGCCTCCATCTTCTGTGCCTGGTGCAGGCTCTCCTGCACCCGGATCATTCGCTGCTGTTCTTTTTCAAGTTGACGGACTTTCTGATCGAGTTTTCTGGCAAGCGCCCCTGCATGGGCATGATTGAAGTCACCGTTACTCCCAAGGACCTGTTCCGGTACCTGCAGCTTTTCCGCTCCATAATTTTCCAGCAGAGTTTTGATCTCAATCAAAAAAAGATCAATGTCCATGGGTTTGATAATAAATCGGGAGGCACCCAGATCCATGGCAAATTTTTCATCTTTGGGATCAGTGTAAGTGGCGGTGTAAAATACAAAGGGAATATTCTTTAACCTTTCATCCGATTTGACGGCCCGACACAGGGCATAGCCATCCATTTCAGGCATGAGGATGTCGGAGATGATCAGAGACGGGGGATGCTGCATGGCCAGTGCCAGGGCGATCTTCCCATTTTCAGCACTTTCCACCTGGTAGCCCTTTGCCTCCAGCAATGTTTCCATAAAAATCCGTGAGTCTTCATTATCTTCCACAACAAGGATTTTCATCAGGAGGCTCCTATCACTTTTTCGATCTGTTTCATGCCCAGGATCGGATCAACGGGTTTCTCAATATACCCCTCACACCCGGCACCCGGAATAAAGGTGATCAACTTCATATTGTTCTCATTGTTTTCTATGACGAGCACTCTTTTCATGACTTGTCCATCCTCTTCAACCGCTTCTTTATTCTACTCAACTTTCGGGCTTGGCTCTGTTGCAAGCGACACGGGAATCACAAGACCAAAGGTGCTCCCCCTGCCCTCTTCACTCCGGAACACGATCTCCCCACCCAAAATTTCAGTGACCAGTTTTCGGGTCAGATAAAGGCCAAGTCCTGTTCCCCCGGCCTTGACCCGCAGGCGGGAATCCAGTCGTTCAAAGGCTTCAAACAGTTTAGATTGCTCTGCCTGGGGGATGCCGATTCCTGTATCCGTGATCAGGATTTCCACTTTTTCGCAGAAATTTCCTTCGCCTTCTTTTCCGAAGGTCCCTTTTGAAAGTTGGCCTGATATATCTCCCGGACGTTGGTTGCACCTTCCGGCGGTGAGTGTGATACTGCCGGTTTCGGTGAACTTGACCGCATTGCTCAAGTAGTTGATGATGCATTGAAGCAAACGTTTTCTATCGGTATGCAGCTGAAGATCCTCAGAGATGTACCGATTGAATTTCAGATGTTTGGCTTTTAACTGGGGTTCAATATTGATAACGGCCTCGTCCACAATCTCTGATAGAACAAGGACCTCCGGATAGACATCAATTCTGCCGGCCTCTATCTTAGAGATATCAATGACATCGGTGATCAGGGAGAGCAGATGCCTGGCTGAGTTATAAACCCGGGTCAGGTGATCCTTCTGCTTCTCGTTCAGGGGGCCGACCATGCCCTGGACAATCACTCCGGTAAAGCCGATGATCGAGTTCAATGGGGTGCGCAATTCATGACTCATGGAGGCGATGAACATGCTTTTCAGCTGGTCCAGCTTTTTCAGATCTTTGTTGGCCTCGGTCAGCTTCGCATCAATTTCAATGCGTTTTTGAATCTCTTTTTTAAGTCTGTAGTTCCACACCAGAATCACCATTAAGATGACAAGGGCCAATGCAGATATCTGCAGAAGATAGCGCCATACAACCCGGGGGGCAATTCCGGGTTTATAGTCTATGTTGACCCAGCGATTACGGATATGGGTCTCCTCCTCCGGGGTGATGGATGCCAGTCCCTTGTTAATCATTGTCACCAACTCCGGCCAGTCGGCACGCACGGCAAAATGGAGGGTGTGACTATCCTGGGAAACCGGAGCCGCCACCTTGAGGTTGGTGAGGTTCAGCTTTCGAATCCAATAGGTTGAAGAGGCAATGTTTCCCACAAATGCCTGGGCCTGACCGTTTGAAACGGCCAGCAACGCCCTCTGAAGGGTGTCGTAAAGAATCGGCTCAATGGATGTGTTTTCACGCAGATAGCCTTCGTGGGAACTGCTCTTTTGCACCGCCACCTTCATGGTTTCGATGTCGCCCAATCCTGTGAGGAACGGCGTGTCTGTGCGGGTGATAATGGCACGATAAAAATTGATGTAGGATTGTGAGAAGTTAAGGAATTTCTTTCTCTCCTGGGTGATGCCCACACAGGGTAAAAGGTCAATCTCCCCGATCAAGGCCTTTTCCATGGCCTCCTTCCAGGTCAGATTCTTCATCACCTCAACCTTAAGGCCGAGTCGTTGACTCAGCAAATTTAAATAGTCCGAGGCAATGCCGCTGTATACGCCGCCGGCGCCCATAAATTCAAAGGGGGCAAACTCCGGGTCAACACCGATGCGAATCCTGGGGTGATCATGTATCCATGCCTTTTCTCTGGCGGTTAAATGAACTACTGTAATATTTTGAGGTCTCTCCTGCTCGGCAAAAATCAGTTCCCGTGGAAGGCCGGACAGATAGACATTCAGCGCTTTATTATAAACGGATCCGGGGTCTTTTTTCATCTCATACAGATGACGGTCTATTTTTTCGATCAACATTGATGCAAGGGGAGACTCCCTGGGAAAGGCAAGCTTAAGATGACTGGAGTTAAAGATGATGGAGGTTTTTGTTACACCAAAGGAGGGAGAAAACAAAGAGCCCCTCTCCTCGGAATAGGCCACATCCACCATGAGGTCAATCTCATTTTTTTCAAGGCGATCCAGGCACTCACTCCATGTGCCATGGACATAGTTGAATTTCCACCCCTCTTTTTCAGCAATATAATTCAGAACATCCGGGAACAGTCCCACAATGGCTCCGGTTTCGTCCGTATAAATTTTCGGTGGATTTTCGTAGGCCCCCACACGAATAATCAGTGGATCGTTCATGGCATTATCCGCCACCGCATTGGGGGAACAGAACGGAACCGAGCCCCGAAGCAATAGAAATATCAACAAAACCGTCGCACATTTCCGCATTAAGACCACCATTGCACCGTTATGAGTTCAAACAATTCAAGGGATAAAAATTATCGCACCTCCACACTCTGCTCAATGACCTCCAGGCAATTGTAGGGCCTGCCCCCCACATTGAGGTGGCGGCCACTGTGTCTAATGGCCACCCGGTGCTGGAAAAGCCCCAGGGATTCCCGGTCATTGATGCCGGTGAAATAAATGCACTGAATCCCCATGGCCCGGGCCACCTTGAGCTGGGTGTCCAAAAAATCGGAACGGTTGCACACCCCCAGGGGATTGTCGGCAATAAGAAAGGCGGGAATGCGATCATCCTTTTTGTTCCGGCGTTTCTGCCGCATGGCGGTGAGCAGGGAGTAGAGGAGCACCGCCGTGGTGAGGGCCTCGCCCCCGGAGCCCAGATCCTTGCCCACGGGCTCGTAGTTACGGCCGGTGTCATCACATTTGAGCAGCCGGATGCCGAACTCCTGTTTTGCCGAAGAGATCCTGAGCAGCCGGTAGAGAAGCGCCGTGCCCAATGTATCCCCGGACTTGGCATTGACCTCGGGTATGTAATTTTTCTGGATCAGCTCATCCAGCCAGTGGTCAATGGATTTTCGGAAAATGTCGGCGTGCCGGGTGAAGTCCAGGCGGGTACCGGCCTTAAGGATGGGTTTCCCACCATAAACGAACACGTTGTCCGGCATGAGCTGTTTTGAGGCATTCCTGACCTTCTGGTGGCACACCCTCACATGTTGAAAAAGCTGATCCACCAGGCTCTCCACGAACTGGGCCGACCGGGAGAGATCACTTTCAATGTTGGCGGCGATGTGGCGGCACTTTTCCATGAGTTCCCCACTCTGGGTCCCCAGGCTTTCCGCATCATGCCGGGAGAGTTCATCCACAATGGCCGGCAGTTGCCGCTTCAAGGTTTCATCCCGAAGCTCCCCCTGGAGCCGGTCAAAGGCCCGCCCCATATCTTTCCGGCTGGTCTCCATCAGAGAGACCATTTCTGTCCGGGCGTTCTGAATCGTCTCCATCTGCTTTCTGAACTGTACCACACTTTCCACCGGATTTTCCACCCGAATCAGTTCCAGCCACTCCCCCCGGGGGGAGAGGTGGTCCCAGCAGGGTTCCTGGCCGGTCACCGTTGCCAGGGCCAGGTTGAGTTCATTCTCCCACCGGCGGTTTTGCTCCAGGTCCGCTGCCCGGCGTGCGCCCTGGGTGTTCAGCACATCAAGCTTTTCTTCCAGGTCCTGGGCCACCTTGCCATAATGAAGGATCAACCCCTCCACATCAATGTTCCCAAGATCTGAGGGATCAATATCTCCATGAATCCCCCCACGGGACAGCTCCTTTCGTTTTTCACGGCACCGGACAAAATCCCGCTCCCGGCCCTCCAGTTGTCCCCTATGACCTGCCCTCTGCTCTTTGAGATCCTCCAGAAGGGCTGAAAGCGCTGCGGTGCGATCATCACGCTCCCCACTGCTTTTCCCTGCCCATTTTTCAGCAAGGGCCTGGTCAAAGGGTGTCTTTTTCCGATACCGGTCCAGATCATTTTCGGTTTTCCGGCACTGCTCCCGCACCTGCTGCAATTCACTTCTCAACCCGTCAATCCCCAGGTCACCGGCAATGCGGATGACGTCGCTGTGGGCCTGCTCATGCTGCCGTCGCAGGGAGGAAAGATCCATGGACAGAGCCTGTTCCTTCTGCTCCCGGGTCAGGACAAACGCCTGTGTGGCAGGCAGATCATCCGCCCGCTCCTCCAGGTTTTTTAACTGGGCCCGTTGCTCGGCCATCTCCCCGTGGAGCCGGGTGAGGGCCTCCCCTGCCTCTTTTTCCGCTTGCCTGGCGAGGTCCATGCCATGGTTCATCTCCATACGCCGGACCTCGCCCTGGGAAAGGGCAATGCCCCAATCGTCCATCTCCCCATACTGGGTCAGCCAGGCTTTCACCTGTTTGAGCAGCTGTTCCTGACGGGCCAGGGTCCGGGTTTCCGTCTGAAATCGTGTTTCCAGCTCCTTCTTCCGGGCACCATGGGTTTCCCGTTCCGTTTCAACGGCCCGGATGTCCGATACAATGGAGACCAGGGCCTCACCGGCCGCCTCCACATTCCGGGATAATCGGTCCACGGCGGCCATGTCCGTATATTTTTCTCGATAGGCCTTGAGTTGCCCCTCCGCGGTCTCCAGGGAACGGATTCTAAAAGATCGCTCGGCCAGTTGCTCCTTGAGTGTCTCCTGCTTTCCGGCCAGTCTCTTTTTTTCCTCTTCCAGAAAACGCCTGGAGTAAACCATGGGATCAATGGGTGCAATCACCGGAAATTGAATTCCCGGCTCTTTGTCCAGCTCCCCGGGGGTGGAGATCACCACCGGTTTAAGGAGCCATTCCGGTATCGGAAGTGCCTGCACCTTCTCAATCACCCCATGACTCACCGCCATGATACCGGTGAACCGTCCGGGGTCCCGTGCCATCACCCCGGCGATCTCTTCCGACGTCTTATCAAGGCTTGCCAGGTAGTCGGGGAAGGGTTTCAGTTCCCCCGGTGAGACCCCTTGGGCAGTGTAATGGGCAATCAACTGCGCCACCGGTGCATCCACCGTCAGGGAGCCCCTGTTTTCCAGACGTTTCAGTTCACTTTCCGTTTCCAGAAGCTGCATCCTGAGCGCTTCCGTGCGGGTGCGGGTGCGGGCCAGGGACTCCACCAGACGGGTGGCCAGATCGGCCCGGGTGGGCTCGAAGGTGGCGGAGCCGGCAACGGTTTGAAGATGGACATCCCCCAGCAGCCGGGCCCGCAGTTCCTGTTCCCGGGCCTTATGTTCCCTGGCCTGTTTCAGGGCCTCCTCTTCCTGGATGCGGGTGCGGTGCAGTTCCTGCCAACGGGTCTCCGTACGGGTCTGCCGCTGTTGAAGTTCCCGAAGCCGGGTGGTGGTGTCAACAAGACTTTGGTTACAGGCCTGCACCTCTTTTTCCAGCCCTGCCAGGGCCTCCCGGGGATCTTCCCCGGCAACAAGCCCCAGATTGTCCCGGGCTGTACAGGCCGCTTTGATCTGGGCGGTGAGACGGGCAAGATTCCCGTTCAGGGTCAACATCTCCTTGGCCTGGTCCCGAAGTTTATCCTTCAGGGATCTCAGCCGTTCTTCCACCACCGCTTTTTCCTTTTCCAAAAACTCAAGGGCGGACTCCGCTTCCATGCGCCGGCCGAGCAGGCGGGCATGGTACTGGGCCGCCCGGAGATCCATCTGCTTGCGGGCCGGTTCCAGAAGAGAGTCCTTACCGGACAGAATTTTCTCTTTGGATTCCGCCTGGGCCCGGAACTGTCCCAAGGTGGCCATGTAATCCGCCCCCTTGAGTGCCACCCGCTCCTTCTGGCACTTTTCCAACTCCTCAGTGGCTTTCCGGATCAACCCTTTAAGCGTGTCTGTCTCCCGGGCATGGCCGGTCTCTTCCACCACCACCTGGTTGGCCCGGGCCGTCTCCAGGGAGAGCCTCACCGCTTTTTGCCGCTCCCGGTTACTCTGAACGGAAGCTTCAGAGACCTCCAGAGCTGTGTGTGCCTCTTTTTGGGCAAGGGTCAGCAGATGAACCGCCTCCCCCAGCTGAACGGTGCACGTTTCCATCTCCTTGCGGGCAATACGCCACTTTTTTCCCCAGTCGTGGAACGCCTCCATGCTCTTTTCAAGGGCGTGCACGGCCTTTAGCTGTTTCTTCTTTTCAGGACGGTTCTTCATCTTTTCCATGGTCTGAAGGGTGTTCTTCCGAAGCGCCATGGCAGAATCCAGGTCCGACACGCATCCCAAAAAAAAGCTCAAAAAAGCCTCTTCACTCTTAAACTTAAAAGACTCTTTAATGCCCCCTTCACTCCGGGAAAAATCCACCTGGCGATTCACCAGCCAGGGATCAAGCCCCAGGGATTCAAGGTGGGCCTCCCACTCGATCTGACTGCCGGTCTGAAAGACCTTGTCGCTTATAAATTCCCTAATGGCCGTATGGGGATGATCACTATCCGAAAGCTTGTCCCATTCCAGTCGGAGCTGGTCGAACAGTTGCCAGTCGTTGGCAACAAAATAGCTTCGTTCAATTTTGTCCAAAGCGCTCTTTTTCCGGTAAAGGAGCTGCCCCAGTACCAGGTGCTCCCTGGGCTGGGCCTCAAAAAGGGTGGGGCTCAGATTAATGGAGAGGTGCAGCATCACCAGGGCGGGGCGATCGGGCACCAGGTACTGCTCCAGGGTCTTGTCTCCACTGGACTGAAGATATTGCACAAAGCGGCGACGATCCGGGGTAAATACGCTGAACAGAAAAGAGAGCAATGTGGTCTTGCAGGAGCCGTTGGCCGCCACAATGATCCCATGGTCCGGCTGTTCACTCTCCTTGAAAATGGGAAAATACCCGTTTCTGAGAAGGTTCTCCCCGGCCACAATATCACTGACAAAAAATCGACTGATCCTATACATGGGCCACATCTCCTGAAGGATCTTCACCAGTTTCGTCGAAAGGCTCCCCAAGGGAGATGGACAATTTCCGATCCGCCACAAGCTCCCTGAAGGCGTTAAAGACATACACCGCTGCCGTTCTCATGGCGCTCTGATAGGCCGGTGTGGGGCGATACTCAAGCGTCTCTTCCCCTTCCTGAAACGCCAGAAGATAACCGGTGGCCACCATGTGATCCAGCACCCGAATGATGAGTTCAAGCCAGCTGTTTCCCCCCACCGCCCGTCGGCTGTCCGGATTTTCCTCGGGCAGTTCCCGGAGACGTGCCGCCGCCGTTCTCACCTCGGGGTGAAGGATCTCATCCCCTGGGTCCATGGACTCCTCTGCTGTGGCAAAAATCCTTAGAATTTCAATAACATCCCCGGGGACAATCACTCCCAGATCCTCCACCGGAGCGTCCAGATCCGATTCGGTGGGGAAAAAAGCCGTGCCCACGGCACAATGCACACAGAGCAGTTCTCCGGCCTTCAGCGGTGTCCGGCCCAGCATCTTGCCATAATCGGTGAGGGTGGCGGCAAAAAAACCGGCGGAATTCCGGGCTGAAAGCCTCAGAGCCGTGGGCTCCACCTCCAGAAGCTGGAGTTCCATTCCCCTTAAGCTCTCAAGAACCGCCTGGTGAAAGGCATCCTCGGCCTGGAAGCGCTGGAGCAGCTGCGCAAGTTCCGTCTGGTGATCGCTGACAATCCGTTTATTTCCGTTGCTGTATGCCAGGCTCAGATAGACGAGCCGGCTGATCTCATAGATGTTTTCCATGGTTGTGTCTCTGTTTTTCCTTCGGGGGTCAGCACCAATTGATGACCCCGGTAGCGCCTGCCTCCGGGCAGATCAATGGAGAAGTATTTATCCGCACCACCCAGTTTCACATGAAATCCGGTGCAATGACCGATGCGGTGGCCAAGGAGGGCCTGGAACACCGTCAGGGCCACTGCCATGGGTAAAAGCGGAGACTCCTCATTTAGGAGGGACTCTTTTAATAGATCTTCCATCAACGTACCCTCGGAGGAGCGCACCCGACTTTCAACCATTTTACCGGCTTTTTCCATGAGGGCATCGGTGAGTTCCGACTGGTAGTACGCAATGGATTCCCCGTCAACCTCTTGCAGGGCCACCCCTTTATCGTCTGTGGCGTTTCGACGCTCCAGGGCCTGGCTGATGGTGTCAATTATGGCCCCGGGATCAAACAAAGAGGGCTGCACCGGCGGATCAAACATGGCAATGAACTCCCGTCCCACAGCGGCAGCGTCCCCCTCTTCCATGCGGCACACCCTTTTGAGCACCTCTTCCAGGGGAGGCAGTATCCCCATCCTTCGTTTTCTGAATAATTTATAGCTGTTCTGGTGATAGTCGTCGGGTAGGTGCTGCAGCTCCCTTACCAGCTCCATCTGGCGCTGGTTCAATCGCTTCAGCTGTCGGGCCAGCTGCAACAGCTTGAACTCCTGGGTCGGGCTCTTTGTGATCTGAAGGTTGTCCAGCACCATATAATGGAGCCGGTTACTTTCCCGCTGGATCCGGGTGGCCTGCCCCGCCCCCAGGTCGGCCATGGCATTGATCCGGTCAAAATCAATGGCATGGATGTTCCGATGGATGGCTCGGCGGGTGTTGCGGATGTCGTGGGCCTTGCGGCTACACTGCTTGTGGTTCTGTTCTGCCACAGCAATGGCATCGTCCACGTTGCCCCGCTCAATGAGGAGTTTAATGCGAAGGTTTCCAATGGCGGTGGAGTCCAGAGCACTGGTTTCATGGAGACCGAAATAGGCGGTATACCCCTCTTCGGTGAGGGAAAACAAGGTCTCCTGCCCCTTGCCGGTGTACACGGCCTTTATCAACCAGAACCGTCGCTGTTTAAAGGTGTTGGATGCCCCGTCAAAATAGCGGTATTCAAAGGGAAGATAACGATTATCCCGGTTTACCAGGTGGTCGAACACCTTCTGTAAAAGATCCGGAAGGCCCTCCAAGGGGGCTTCTCCTGCGGCCCGCACCTGATTTTCAATGGCCGGGGTCACCTTTTCCAGCACCTCTTTCCGGGTGACCCCCATATGATACTCCGTAAGCTCGGATACGCTGTCCAAAATGGCAAAGGCCACCCACATAAGATCCACAAGGCCCCTTAAATCCGGCTGCTCACCCTCCCCGTCTGTGGTGAACCTGCGTGCTTCCAGTTCGTAGATGGGACGCATGATCAGACTGGAGTGCACCACACGGGTCACGTCGGAGTCCCGGGTTCTTACCACCTGGGTGGCATCGCTCTCCAGCTGGGTGGCATGGGTTTCCAAAAAATCAACGGACGTCATCGGTTAGACCACCATTTTGTTAATGACGATCTTATGGGATTTTCCAAACACCATGATCTCTTCGGGTTTACACTCCCCCCCAAGGTAGGTTTCCAAAAATTGGGGAGTGGAGAGCATATACAAAATATAGGAGAGATGGCCCGAATATCCGGTGATATCCAGTTTCTGCAGGGCTTTAATGGTGTGGTCGGCATCGGCCATGACCTGACGGCTCACCATGGGGGGATTCTCTTTGCTGCACACATGGGTGGAATAGATCCTCCGGCAGGAAAAGGGCCGATCCTCATAGATCATACAGGCATTGTTTTTCATTAAAAAGGGACAGGGAGTCACAACGCCCTTCTCCCTTTTTTTGATCTCCTGCTGGAAACATTTGGTCAGGTTTTTCTGCCGGGACCGGGGCATGGCCTTCATGGCGTTTCTGATGGCCAGACCTTCAAGGGTGGTAATGTCAATGCTTCCGGCCTCCTTGCAGCAGAAGCCACACCCTTTTTCACAGGCCTGCTCTCTTTCGGATTCATTGGCCTTTTGGGCAAATTCTCTATAGATCTCTTTTAACACTGATAATTTTTCTTCCATATTTTCCAAACTATATCCGTCCATGACGGTTATTTTTTATTTTTTGCAATTATCCATACCGCATGAACCATTCCCGGAATAATACCCAGTATGGTCAGCACAATGTTAATCCAAAAGTGTTTCCCTATACCAACTTGCAGGAAAGCTGCAACTGGGGGAAAAATGATTGCACATAAAATTTTTATCAAATCTTTCATTTAGAATCCTTACCATTTGGTTTTATTGCTGCCATTAACAGCCCTTTGACCGGACTCCCTGACTGCTTCCTGATATCTGCTCCGGTCTTCTCTATTAACTGCAATCCATGGCGGTTCAGGCACTCCTGAATATATGTGAATGAGTGTGCATAGCGGCCGCTGGGAAAGAGTTGGTACGCCACGCTGTCGTTTTCCAGCCTTTCCACTGAAAATGCAAGTATCCCTCCGTTAACGAGATATGAAGCAGCTGACCTGATGATGGTATCCAGATTCCCGAAATAGACAAAGACGTCAGAGCTGTATATCAGATCAAATTTTTGGGGAAATTCCCACTCCTGGAGCATATCAAAGAGATCAAGCCGGCTGTAGATATTCTTTTCAGCAGCCTTTTCAAGCATCTTTGACGATACATCAACGCCTGTCAAACTTTTCGCAAACGACTGATAGAGCCGAGCCCCCAGACCGGTACCGCAGCCAAGGTCCAGAATATTCATCTCTTCAGTCAAATGGGGGCGCACAAGATCAAACAGGAGTTCAGGGGTCTTGTACTCCAGTTCATTAACCAGGATCGTTTCAAAATCCTGGGCACACTGATCAAAGATACTGCGCACATGATCCACCGGAGCGGCATCAGGGGGCTCCGAAGCCCCTATACTTTGAAGCATGAATCTTGCCGTCTTATTATCCGGCAAAATCGCCAGTACCTTGTTGTAGTGTGCCGCGGCCTCCTTGAACTGTCCGAATTTTTGAAGAGAAATCCCGAGGTTTAAATGGGCGGATGCATATTCCGGCTGGATTTCAATGGCCTTTTTATAAGAGTCTAAAGCCTCTTCCGTCAGGTTCAGCTGGTCCTGGGCCACGCCAAGGTTGTTCCATGCCTCTGCCATGTCAGGAGCGAACACGACCGCCTTTCGAAAACCGGACATGGCTTCATCCTGTTCTCCGATCTGTCTGTATGCCACCCCCAGATTATTCCATGCTTCACCAATATTGGGCTGCCTGTCCAGCATGGCCCTGTAAATAGTGATGGCGCCCCTGTGATCGTTCTCCTGCTGTTTCAGCCTGCCCAGGTTATAACATGCTGATAAATTGGGAGGGTCGAGGTTGGCGGCTTTCTCAAATATGGGTTTGGCCTTATCCGGCCGGGA
Organism: uncultured Desulfobacterium sp.; assembly: GCA_963668575.2. Taxonomy (GTDB): domain Bacteria; phylum Desulfobacterota; class Desulfobacteria; order Desulfobacterales; family Desulfobacteraceae; genus Desulfocicer. The sequence goes on from OY764894.2 coordinate 6,482,782, forward strand.
CCGGTCCAGGAACAGCGTTCCAAGTGCATTCAACGCCTGTCCCCAGTCAGGCCTTCTTTTCAATACTTCCTCATAGCCCTTTTCCGCTTCAGCAAGCCTGCCTTCTCTATGGGCTGACGAAGCTTTCTTAAGGATATGTTCGACATCGTCTTTTGTACGCTTTTTCAGCATCGAATGCTTTTTTGAATGACGCGGCGTCACATGTTTATTTACCATTTTGGGTCCACACCGGTTGATAATTTTGGGCTTGATCACAACATCAGCCATCCGTCACAATTGTCATGCCAATGGGGGGGGGCAGACAGATCTTAAGGTCTTACAACCAGCCCTTTCTTTTAAAATAGACATAGGGGCTGATGCCGGCCAGGATCATCAGAAAAATAGAAAGCGGATATCCCCACCGCCAGGAGAGTTCCGGCATGAAATGAAAATTCATGCCGTAAATACTGGCAATCACCGTTGGGGGCATCAGCACGACGGCAGCAATGGAGAAAATTTTAATAATTTTATTCTGTTCAATGTTTATGAATCCAAGTGCTGCGTTCAAGAGAAAGTCAATTCGCTCGGAGAGAAAGGCGTTATGGGACAATAGGGTTCTGATATCTTCCAATATATCATTGGAATCATTTCGGTTCACCTCGGTCAATTTGGCTCTGCGGAGCAGGAAATTCAAATCCCGCTGTCCATCCATGAGACACAGACGAATTTTACCGTTCAAGTCATCCTGCACCGAAAGATCGTCTATGGTTTTCTCCAGATCCGTATTCACCCGCTCAAATATCTGATGGCTGATTTTCTCAATGGAGAGATAGGCATCCTCTGACAGATCAGCCAGCTTATCTATTTTTATCTCCTGCAGTGCAATGATAAAAGAGAGGGGGTCTATTTTTAAACATTGTGTTTTCTGCCACTGTTTATGCAGCAGGCGGATAACGGATATTTCGTGTGCGCAGAGGCTTATCAGACACCCTGTATTGCAGAGAAACGCCACATTGATATTGAGATAAACACCTTCCAGTTTTTGCAGAAATGAGCAGTTTATTTGAAGCCCGGTGGAATATATCTCATAATGAGAACTGGCTTCAAGCTCCTCGGTTTCCTGGATATTGGGTAAGGAGATCCCGGTGGATCTTTCCACTTTTTTTATCTCTTCCCTCGTTGGATTCACCAGATCAATCCATACGGCATCTTCAAGTCCACCGGCGTCTTCTAATAGATTGAGGGGTACAAGGAAATTGTTTTTTACTTTATATGCCGTTAACAAGATTGAATTCTCCAACGAATTTAACCATTTTATTGGGGTTGATCCTAACTTTGCCCCTGCTGTACGCCACCTGTATAGCTGCGCTGGAAACAGATGGGCAGAGTTAGAATCAACCCCATTTTGTTGATGACAAGTTTATAAAACTTTCCAAAGCCATGATCTCCTGGGCCTAAAATCCCCTCAAGACCAGATGTCCGAACTTAAACATGGGATGCCCAGGCCAGATCAAAGGCCTGGTCGTTCTGCTCCAGATTGGTGATGATCAGGGAGGGGGTAATCCATGCCTGGTCGTCAAACTCATGTTTATCGGCAATTTTGATCACAGGATAGGCTGTCTGGCGGGCAATTTTCTTCACCGTCAGAAACCGGGTGGCATTTTCCCCGGAGGAGATGCGGGTGAAGGCCAGATGCAGCACATTGTTTCGCTGGGCCGCCTTCTGATAATTCTCAAAATCCTCCATGTTGTACTGCTTGCCCGGCAGAATCTCCATGCGGTTGGTGTACCGGGTATCCACATCCAGGGCGATGTAATACCGGTGCTCGTCAAAATCAATTTCATACCCGTCGTACAGGGTATAAACATTGCCCAGGATGGTGATGAGCTTTTCAAAATTGTCAATCTTCTTTGCGTAGCGCTCGCCTTCCTGGTTTTTACCCACATGGTAATAATCGGCCATGAACAGGCAGTGTTCGGGCAGGAGCAGCAGCTCTTCCTTGTTAAACTCCTTGAGGATAAACCGGGAAATGATCTCTCGCACCTTGGGGGCCTTGGTGGGACGGCCGGAGATCAAAAAATAGATTCCGGCCAGGCACTGTTCCCGTCGCCACTCCTGGAGCAGGGCATACTGCTTGCCAAAGAGCAGCTCCAGAAACCGGGAGAATTCCTTTTCAATAAAAGTATCGGAATCCCACCATTTCTCTTCATCATCGGCCTGGCGGGTCTCCCGGAACAGCTCGGCAAAAAACTCCCCGGCCTTTTTTTCGGAAAAGGACTCCTTTCGCTTCAGGGTGGTGGTGATGCCAAGGTCCGGGTCCTCAAAGGAGCGCATAAGAAGGATGCTGGCATCGGTGGTGAGGCCGCCGATGTCCACATGGCACACCACAAAGGTGAGTCCCTTCTTTTTTTCCTGAAGGACATTGCGTTTCTGGGAAAAGAGGAACGCCACCTCCTTTAAATCCGGCAACCGGTCCTTTTCGCTGGAGAGATCCCAGAAAGGCATGAGCTTAATGAGATTAAGAAAATACAACTCGCACGCCCCGCTCTCATCTGCCGAAATATTGACAAAGGTCTTCTTAAGGCTCCTCAGATTGGGGGGGAGCACCACCTTCCATTTATTGTGACCGGCAAATTCCATGCACACGGAATAGATGCTCTCCCGGTAGCCGTTTCTAAGATTTTCAATGAAGAGATCCGGCACCGTCACCCGGATCTCGGTGATCACCGGCACCGCAGGGCCGTTCCAGGGACGTCCCTCCCTGGGGGCTGTGATATATTTAAAGCTCTCCTCAAGCACCTTTTTAATATAAATTCGAAACTGGGGCACATTGCCCTTGTAAGCGGCAAATTTGCTGGCAAATACCGACTTTGCGCTTTTGACAATCTGACTGTTGGAGACATGGATGTCATCAAAATCATCCACAAAGGCAAAATCCCGTTCATCCCCGGAGGGGGGATTGATAAAGGCAGAGGGAAATCCCCCCCCGCTGCCTTTGCCGTTTTCATAATGAACCACATACTGCCAGGTATCGGTGATCTTGTCCCGGCCGAAACTGCAGGGCCAGCACAGCACTGAGGTGCGGTAGGAGCCGAAATCCACAAACAGAATATACTCTTCACGGTTATTGGGATCCCTTGAGGTTCTTCCGGCAATGGTTTCATAATAGAGCCGATTGTCATCAGCCAGCTCCAGATGAAAATCATCCACATTTTTTTTCTTTCGTTTAAAAAAATCAAACAGCATCATACGTCCTCCAGTGCCCTTGCTATAACCGCAATTTCCCCCCGTATCAGGGCATTGGGCACATAGAGTTCGGCACTGTTCATTATAATAAAGGGCAGGTCTTCCTCCCGGGTGCCCAAAAAGCCCTTGTTTCCACCGTCCAGCCGTTGCCTTAAGTTCTGCCACAACGCCTTTGCCACCCGCCGGCACATCTCATCATCATCAAAGAACTGCATGAGATACTGGCCAAAGATATCACTCCAGAATCGTTCATGGTTCTCCACAATGCCGTCGGCTTGGGTGGCCATCTCATTATTAAAATAGGTTCTGATGGAGCGATACCGCCCCTGAACAATGAGCCGGCGCATTTTTTCTTTCACCTCGGCCACCTCATCATAGGTTTCGATCTCATTGAGGGTGGCCCCGGCCTGGGAGAGGCACTCCTCCGCCTGGGTCATCCACGGCATGAGAAAAATGATGTCCAGGGCCTCTCTTATGGTCTCACCGGCGCAGATCTCTCCAAGAAGCTTCCTGGACCAGGTAATGCCGCCGTCAAGGGAGATACTCTCCTGGATCTCCCGGAGATCCCTATACCGGCTCAACCGGGAGATCCACCCCTCCACATAGGGGCCGGGTTCACCAAATTTTACCGGATAGCGATGGTTGCAGGGATTCACCAGCTGAATCACCGTGTCAAATGAGGTGTAACTCTTAAAGTCCGTCTCAATATCCTTTTCCACATGGGTATTGCCGCAATATCCGGCAACGGCACTCTCCCCCTGCAGGGAGACCACCAACGGCAGCTTATGATCCATGGGACCGGTATTTAGGACTTCTCTGTATTTTTTTAGAATAATATCCATGGGATGGCCCACCGGGATGGCAATTTTATGCTGAAAACAGGCCACCAGAATACCGGGGAACCGAATGAGATTATCCACCAGATTTTTCTCAAAGGTATGGTGCAGGATTCGCTGGGCCTCCAGGGCATCGGCCCCCTCCTTGATTCCGGGATACTCGATCACCGGAAGGGTCATGGGGGTCTGTGCCGCCGGCACCAGCACCTGGAGGAGATAATCGCCGGGAACCGCCCCCTGGGAAAGATCATAGAGCTTACCGAAAAGGTCCGGGGAGATGTCATCTCTCATGATCTGTCCGGTGCTGATGGCCAGCTGACGGATCACGATGCGGGTAACGGTATCTGAGGGCTCCACCAGACAGGGAACCGCGGTGTTTTCAGAGGTGTTGTGGGCCTTCACCGAAAACAGCTCCCGCAGATCCCCATGGTCGAACAGATCCAGAAGATAACTGGTTTTAAAGGACTTGTCCGTGCCCATGATGTGAACATACACCGGGGTATCTGTGGCCGGCACATGGTCCAGACACTCCCGGCAGGCCGTGATGACCGAAGACGCTCTCTCCCTCTGCCGGGCGGGCGTTGCCTTTAATTTTTCAATGATATTTAAAATGCTGTCTCTTAGCCGCACCAAACGGCTTTCATTAAAACGCATGGGAATCTATTCACTCCTGACAACGGTTAAATCCTGATGAGTCAAACCATAGTTCTTCGCAATCAATGAAAATACCATCTCTTTGCCAATAAGGTGAAAAGCGTATTAACTTATTGGCAAAGCGCCATACCTATCTGTGCTTTCCGCACTGTTGGGTTCACTCCAACTCCGTGATCTGATATCCCCCGTCCACAGACTTGGAAATTTTAAGTCTCTTCTGCTCAATTTCAACTTCCATCCCATTGATTTCATGTCGGTAACTGAATGTGATGCTGTCACTGTACACCATAAATGAAAAGGGATTGAACAGGTTGATGTCCGCCCGTTCAAACTTCACCACCCGGCCGTTTTCAAGTTTTCCCCGGAAATGGTCCGCATCTTTAAACAACGAGACAATACCTGTCCGCCCCGGGCTGATATTCACCGCCTGGGTGGAGGAGCTGTCATCCTTGGAGAGCTGAACCAGGGAGGTGTTGAACTGGATGGGGTCCCGTTTCAGAGTGACATGGCTACTCTTTTCAAAGGATGATTTACGGATGAGATTGGACAGCACAAGCGAGGTCAAAGGATCATAGCACTGGATACCATATTTCCCCTTGGAGTCTTCCATGAGAAGCTCCCGGTGCACCACCACCGGAAAATGGGAGTCGATTCGGCGCAGTTTCATCTGTTCAATCTTTTCGGAGATCAGGGCCAGCTTAAAGGATTGACCGATCTTTTCGGTGAAATAAACCGCTGAGGCATTGGATATTTTTAACTCCCGCTGCTGATCATCATCTATGGCATACCAGGTATAGGTCTGACCGGGGGTTTCACCCCCCATCAGTGCGGCGGCAATGCGCCGGGGTACCAGGGTGGACTCGTCCCGCCGAAAGAAACCGGCAAAGGTCAGTTTACCTGCGGTGTCTCTCCCGGCCAGCAAATACCAGTCAATGCCCTCCAGAGGGGCTTCGATTTTCAGAGGAGAAAAGGTATACACATCGGAAAGAAAATTTTTCAGTTTAAAATCAATGGTATCGGCCTTAAGTATCTGGGAAAACTCCTTGGAGTCCCGCAGCCGTTTATAATCTGTATAGGAGATCATGTTATCGTTGAGAAACTGGTTCACCTGGGGATGCTTGATGTTCAGATCCCCCACCTTGAAGTAGAACACATTGCTGGTGTAACCCGACTCAGCACAGGAATAAATTTGGGAAAGACGCTCCATCTCCGTATCGGAAAGCTGCATTTCATATTTTCTAAGGGCTTTGGTCACATCCCGGTTGTAATTGAAATAGACAAAAAGCGCCAGCCGGGCCCCTTTAAAACCGGCATCGGTATCTGACAGGTCCCGATATGCATCCCGGTTCATGCAGGAGAGAATGTCTCTGACATACTCCGGGTTCAAAAAGGTCTCTGCAATTTTTTTCTTGTCAGGTTGGTCCGAATCCTTCCATGCATACACCTCCGGAAAATGGTGACTGTAAAACATCATCTCCATGGAATCGGGGTCCGGGGTTCTCCCTGTGAGTTCAAAGGATTTACCGGTAAAAAATTGATTGTACAGGGCATACCCACCGGCAGACACCACGGCCAGGATACCAAGGATCACAATCAGCTTGATCAGAAAAACGGTCTTCGGCCCCCCTTTCTGAAGCTCCTTGAGCAGTGCAATGGCCCGTGACTGTCCCTGGAGGGAGTCTTTGTACACCACATTGGCCCCATAGGCGGTGATGATTTTTTTATCTTCGGAACGGAAAAAAGCCCACCTTGAGCCGATGTTGTCCCCCCTTATCACCCGCACCTTAAGGTATTCAATGAACTCCTTTCGTGCACTGCCGGACAATCGGGGCATGGGGACCTGGATCATTCCCTGTTCCAGAGGGATTTTCCCGTTGATGTCAATGATCTTCACATCCAAATTGGATGTTATGCTCTGATAGCGTCTTACATCCTGAAAAATACTGCATTCCGGTGGCACCAGGGCTTCAAAAACCAGGGGATAGGACTGGATTTTTTCAACGGGCAGCTCAAAGTCATCAAAACGCCCCATTTTCTGCTTTCTCCTGTAAAATCGACGTCATGCCTCCCCATCGGTGAAATCGGGCAGAGACACTTTATTTGCTTTAAATAAAATTAGTTATTATATTGAAGAACCTTTTAAAAGTCAATTTGGTTGGACATTAATTCGGCACTTCCGATTTTGACGCTCCCTGATGGCCCATGGATCATGGAGGAATCCCGGATCACGGGAGAGATGGTCTACCGGGGAACTCTGCTTGCCTGCGCCGAGATGCTGCTGTCGGGCACCACCTGCTTTTGCGACATGTACCTCGTTGAACAGGAGGTGGCAAGAGCCGCAGCAGAGGTGGATATGCGGGCCGTGGTGGGAGAGATCCTCTATGATTTCCGCTGCCCCTGCTATGGCTCCCTTGACAAGGGATTTGATTTTGTCTACCTTTCCGGGGTTGCCGTCACACCAGTCGAAAATGATGCAGCGGAACTGGCCGAAATTATGATCAAGCCCGATCAATCCCTTATTTTTCTTTTTGTTTAATTTTATCTATAATTTCAATGCTTAATATTTTTAACGCATTGCTCTGTGCTTCAACCAGCGCGTTATAGTCATTTCCTGGGACTGGTTGTTCGATGATAGAGCTTATGATATCTGTATTTTTGTTACCAGCCCCAGCTTCTTTTATCTCCCAGATAATGTTCAGCAATACGGACTCTCCCAATCGGCCGTCGAATTGATTTACATCCAGCGAAATCCTGTACCTGGGTTCAGAAGTGTTCGACCATGGGTATTTAAATACCTGGTTCGATCCGCTTATCATTGATATATTCTGAACCAATACATTTAAAAAATCCTGTTTTAAATCTCCTCCCCATCTATGAAATTCCGATAAATCCAGCCTGTTTGCTGAGGGTCTGGTGACGATCTGGGGGCGTTGAAGTGTTCTGGGAAAATTTATGGGGCCAACGCCTATGGTGACATGTTCTAAGGTCTGTTGAACATCTGGTGGTACGTCTGATTTTGTGACCGGGGTCAGTGTATAAAAAGAAACCGGTGGGGTGGTATTTTTACACCCGATGGCACCTATACATATAAATAAGATAAATCCGATGGGTACCAAGTGTGAGAATGCTTTTTTCATTACTTATTTCCTTTTCCGTAAATTAAGGAATCAGGATGACGTGCCAGATAATCTGCAAGCACTCTCATGGATTGTGCAGCTGCGGCGAGTTCATTTAAGGCATTCCTGGCATCCTGATTAATGGGAGAGTCTGAACCCACAGATTTTTCCATGGCAGATAGAGAATTTTGTGCCTGCTTTAGCGTTTTTTGTGTCTGTTTCAGAGTTGAGTTAATTTCCGGTGTAATCTTCTTATCTATATTTTTTAATAATAGATCACCCTGTTTTATGGCTTTATTAAGGTTTTGAATCGCCAGATGCAAATCTTGACTGATCTGTTCAAATGGTACTTCAGCCACCCGGTTCAGCAGTTTATTAAAAACGGCAACGGCTTCTCCCTGTGTTGCAGGTACGGTGGGGAGCCGAGGCATTGTTCCCTCCCAGACAATTTTTTGATCCGGTGCATTGGGGTGAAAGTCAAGATTAATAAATAGTTGTCCCGTTAAAATATTACCGGATTTGAGTTGGCCCCTGAGCCCCTTTAACACGAGCATATTAAATAATTTTTTTCTTTCCGCGTCATCCAATGTTGTATTGTTGGACAGGAACTGGCGAGGTTCTGTTTCAATGATAACTGACATTAAGATTTCCGCAGAATTTATCTTGGTTTGTGTATCAATATCAAGGACTTTTCCGACATGAATCCCCCTGAATTCCACCGGTGCTCCCCTGGTAAGCCCCCTTACTGAACCTTCAAAGAGCAGGAGCCATTCATGTTTTTCTATGGACTCGTTTTTAATTGCATCATCATAAGTATTAAAGAGTTTGAATATGTCGTTGTTTTCAGCCGGGTCATTATTGTCGGAAATCATTGGATTATCAAAAGCAATCCCCCCGATCATCAGGCTGACCATGGATTGGGTATCAATGCGAAGACCATTGGCATTAATGGAAACATCAAGGCCGCTGGCGATCCAGAAACGCGTATTTTTTCTGATATATTGATGGTGGGGTTCATCAATGAAGATTTTTATGGAAAGGTGTTGCCCGTCATCATCCAGTTGATACCCTTCCACCTGGCCGACTTCAATCTGACGGTAAAATATCGGGGAGCCAATATCCACAGAACCGAGTTTTTCAGCTTTCAAGATAAGGTGTCGTCCCACCGTATTCATTGTAACCACCGGAGGCGTCTCCAATGCAATAAAAGAGGTCGACGGTGCGCCATCATGCACCGGATCAATGGCAATGTAAGCACCGGCAAAAATGGTATCCAGTCCTGACACTTGACCAGCTCTCAAACGGGCCCGTACCACCCAGAACCTTGTCTTGTCCGTCAGATAGGATTTTGTCTCTTTGCCCATCTCTGCAGTTACAACAACATGGGCTAAATCCTTGTTCAAATCAATGGATTTCACCTGACCGATGACGACATTTTTGTACTTGATTTTTGTCTTTCCAGCTTCCAATCCTTCTGCAGTCTTAAAGATAATGGAAATCACGGGACCTTTTTCCGATATGGATTTATACACCAGCCATCCGCCAATCATGGTGGCAATCAACGGAATAATCCAGATAATTGAAAATGATTTCTTTTTGAGGATCAATGGTTTCGGAATCTTCATGCGGGTGGTGTCATTGTTGTTTTGTTCACTCATGCTTGTCCTTGATGTTATCCCACATCAGTCTTGGATCAAAACTCATGGCGGCAAAAATAGTGATAACAACAACCGCCCCGAAATATACTGCCGCTGGACCGGCTTCAAAGTTTCCCAGAAATCCGAGCTTTATCAGTGCAGACATGATGGTTATCACAAAAATATCAACCATGGACCATCGGCCCACGGCTTCAACGATGCGATAAAGACGGGCCCTGTCCAGGGGACGTTTTTGTGATTTTTTATGCACGGAAACGAGTAGATAGATTAAAGCGAGTATTTTGAGTACCGGGACAAAAATGCTCGCGGTAAAGATAATCAGACCGATGGTCCATGATCCGGACTCAAAAAAATAGATCACTCCACTTATAATGGTATCCCCCTGAGCATTACCCATGGATGTGGTAATGGAGATGGGAAGTACATTAGCCGGAATATACAAAATAAGTGCTGTAATAATCAAAGCCCATGTCCGGGCAAGGCTGTTGGGTTTTCTCTGGTGCATCCGGCTGCCACAGCGGGGGCATATCATCTCCGGAGATTTGCTTAATTGAGGTATGCGGCAGACAAGATGACAATTATGGCAGCTTATCATGCCTGCCTGCCTGGCGGTTAAAAGTTCAGGGGGCTTTGCTGAACTCATGATTTTTCCCATATGAAATGGAGATCTATTACTGAGGCAGCCCCGGCCAACACAAAAATAAGGGCAAAAAATGAATATAATGATGGGCCCGGTATGATGACGCTTACCATTTTTACCAGCTTGATTACGGAAACCAAAAGACCCAGCAAGAATACTTCCATCATTCCCCAGGGTTGTATTTTCTGGATTAATTTTAAAACAACCGGCAATTTCCATGGTTTTTTACAAAATTTCAATGGTAGCAGGAGATAGAGTCTTGATATGATTTCCAGGCAAGGGAATAATACTGCGGTGAACAGCACAAGCAGTGCAATTTCCCAGAAGCCTTGATTATATAAGTTTTTTACGCCACCGATCAAACTGGTTGCCCGGTAAAGGCCTTCTGTTTTGATTTCAATTAGTGGATAGGCATTGGAAATAAAAAAGAGAATCAAAGCGGCAATTGTCAGAGAGAGGCTTCGATTAACACTATCCTTTTTATGGCTGAATAATACCGCATTGCAGCGACTGCAAAGAGCTGTTGAGCCTTCCGGTAAGGTCCCGATGCGATGGAGCAAATCACATTCACGGCAGGCGACGAGTAAATCCTCTTGCATTATTTAAGATACCCCTTTGCCAATAACTCAATGCCCGATTCAACGAAAATTGATTCAAAATTTAGGATGTATTCCAGTTTTATTACCCCCCGATGAACTTGTGATTCATATCTTGATAGTCGCAAGCCCCCATCACGCAACACTACATATGTCATTTTTAATATTTATCGACCACCACATGTCGTGATAAGTCTAAGAACCCATGACTGACGAATTCATATCATGATCGTAACTATTCAGCAAATCAATATTATTGCCTTGCAGTGCTGAGGCATGAGCCAATCAAGAGTTCTGATATTATTGCGTTTCTATTTTCATGCGTCAGCACTAAACATCAATATGAGCAGGCTCCCACGATCAGAATCAAGCCCATGCCCCTTTACAACCACTGCGTATCCTGCTATTTCACAGACTCATCCAATATAACTGCCACGGGCAGACCGCATTGGGGACCTGGGTCCGCCCACAACGAACAATGAAAGTAATGTTAGGCATACCTACACTTTCTTATAAATCAACCCGGACAAACAGTAAAGGATACCCCCACATGGACCTGTTGATAAAAAACGGCATGGTATTGACCATGAACTCTGAATCTGAAATTATTGAAAATGGTGCCGTGCGGGTAAGGGATGGGGCCATTGTCTCCGTGGGCAAAAACACCGATGCCTCACAGGAGATGTCCACCCGGGAGATTGATGCCCATGGGGGCATCATCATGCCCGGCCTCATCAACAGCCATACCCATGCGGCCATGACCCTGTTCCGGGGACTTGCCGATGATCTACCCCTGATGGAATGGCTCAACGATCACATCTTTCCGGCGGAATCCCGGATCACGGGAGAGATGGTCTACCGGGGAACCCTGCTTGCCTGCGCCGAGATGCTGCTGTCGGGCACCACCTGCTTTTGCGATATGTACCTCTTTGAACAGGAGGTGGCAAGGGCAGCAGCAAAGGTGGGCATACGGGCCGTGGTGGGAGAGGTGCTCTATGATTTCCCCTCCCCCTGCTATGGCCCCCTTGACAAGGGATTTGAGTATGTGGGCCACATGATGGAAACGTGGAAAAATCACCCCTTGATCACGGTGGCAGTGGAACCCCACTCCACTTACACCTGCGCCCCGGAACTGCTCACCCGGGCAACGAACCTGGCCCGGGACCACCAGGTCCCCCTTGTGATCCATGTGGCGGAAACCCGCAACGAAGTCAAACTCATTGAAGAAAAATATGGAAAACCCCCTGTACAGTTCCTTGCCGATCTGGGGATTCTGGGGCCCCATGTGGTGGCCTGCCATAGTGTACACCTCACCCCGGAAGAGCGGGCATTGTACAAAAAATTTGACGTTAAGGTGGCCCACTGCCCGGAAAGCAACATGAAGCTTGCATCGGGGGTGGCCCCGGTGCCGGAGTTCCTGGCAGAGGGCATATGCGTAGGGCTTGGCACCGACGGATGCGCCAGCAATAACGACCTGGATCTGTTCCTGGAGATGGGCAGTGCCGCAAAACTGCACAAGGTGTTTTCCATGAACCCGGAAGCTGTGGATGCAAAGACCGCCGTTAAAATGGCCACCATCAACGGTGCAAAGGCCCTGGGGCTTGACCGGCGCATCGGATCACTGGAAGTGGGAAAGCAGGGGGATATCATTGTGGTTGACACCCGCTCCCCCCACATGGTTCCCATGTATCACCCCTTCTCCCAGCTGGTATATGCGGCCAGGGGAAGTGATGTCACCACCACCATTGTCAACGGCAAGGTATTAATGGAGAACCGAACATTGACAACCCTTGATGTGGATCAGGTCATGGATGACGTACTGGCCTTGGCAAAGGAGATTGCGGCAGGTGATTTTGCCTGACCCTTTATCGGTGACATCGACCCAAAGACCTGACCTGACTACGTTTCCTGAAAGAAAAAGCGCTCCCGGCCAAGGGCAGGTTTCAGGTCATCCAGCCACACGGCGGTGTCATCAAATCGGGCATAAAACGGACGGTTGACCCAACTGGTATCCCGAGCCTGGATGAATTTCAAGGCAAACACCTTTTCACCGTTGATCTCGGGCGTACCGTCCACAACCACCTTGCCCGGCGCCGCCGACATGGAAGGCCCCCGCACTGTGCGGCACAGGCCCGACACATTGGCATAGGCCCGGGTGAAAATGTCGTAGGCCCGGGCCAGGGGCACTTCAAAATAGGCCCTGGGACCGGTGTTGCGGGCAATGAACATGTAGTAGGGAATCATTCCCAGCTGCACCTCTTTTTTCCATAATGCCCGCCACACCTGGGGATCATCATTGATGTGACGCACCAGCGGGGCCTGGCATCGCATCTGAGCACCGGTGTTGAGGATTCGTTTAACAGCAGCTTGGGTAAGGGGAGATTCAAGCTCCCGGGGATGAGAAAAATGGGCCATGATGGTCAGATGAATGCCGGATTGCACCACTCTTTCAAACAATCTTATCAGGTCGTCGGCGTCCTTATCCCCCAAAAAACGGTGGGGCCAGTAGGCCACGGATTTGGTTCCCATGCGAATGCTGGAAAGATTGCCGGATTTCAGGGTCAAAAGGGGTTCCACATACCGCTCCAGGGTCTGGGTCCGCATGAACAGGGGATCTCCCCCGGTGAAAAGCACATCATTAACCTCTGGATGTCGGGACAGGTAATCGGTGAGATGCCGGGGGGAAGAAGAGGCAAACTTCAGATCTTCCATGCCCACAAACTGAACCCACCGAAAACAGTAAGTACAATAGGCATGGCAGGTCTGACCCTGGGTGGGGAAAAAGAGCACCGTTTCATTGTACTTATGCTGTAATCCTTTGAATTCAAAACCGTTCTCAACGGGAACATTCTTTTCCACCTGGGCGGCCGGATGGGGATTAAGGGTCTCCTGAATACAACGCACCTCCCGGTGCAGGGCAGCCTGCTCTCCGGGTGTGCCTTGAAGGGTTTTGATGCGGGTCAAATCTTCGGGGGAAAGCATGTCCGGCTGGGGAAAGGTCAGCTGAAAGATGGGGTCATGGGGAATCGTTGTCCAGTCGATGAGTTCCTTGACCACATAGTTGTTGACACGAAAGGGAAACACCTCGGCAACGGCGGACATGTTGTCAATGAGATCTCGGTCAAGGCCATCAACCTGGGGAATGGAGCGGAAATTTTTTTGTGTGTAGACTTTATATTTTTCGTTATTATAACTGTTTTTCATGGGTACCTCCTTTAGAAACAGTGATGAAAAGCTCCTTTTCTGCTGCAGATCATTAATAGAAACAGGGTTGGATCAAACGGTGAAGGCGGTAACTCCCCGAAAAAAGAGGAATGTGTGGTCAATACCGGCAAGGCGGGAAGCCACCCATACATCGGGATGTTTTGCTTACAAACAGGTGGGGTCAGACTTCTGCTATCGGGCCTTTATTGATATCTGCTTTGGCGCGCTCTGGTTGTGTGTGGTCAACGCACCGCAACACAAGACTGACCCCAGGAACCCGACATATTCCGGGCCGCCAACAGCATGATCAACTCAAAGCAATTAAACATTATACCTGAAATTTATTTTTTTTCAAGTGTTGCATATTTTTTGCTTGTGATTTTATTTTTCATTTCAAAAGCAAATACAATAAAAATGTAAAAACATAGGTATATTATATAGGACAAATTTGCCCTGGGTTGGAACAAGGTCGAATTGAATTATTCCATCAAACCTGATAAACTAAATCCGTTGATTTAAAAACGATTTCATTCTGATTCGAGTTTGTTGTCACACCATATAGATATTTGGATGGTGATCACGCACCATATTGGTAAGAGTGATGCCTGAACGTTCACAAAAACTGAAGAGATCTCATTATGGATATTGAATCAAAGATTACAGCTGCCTCAGGCAGAAAAACAGCTGATACACTGTTTATCAACGGCAACGTCATCAACGTCTTCACAGGGGAAATCCGCAAAACATCTGTTGCAGTCACCTCGGGTCACGTCTGTGGATTCGGTGCCTATGAGAGCCGGGAAGTGGTGGATCTTAACGGCGCCTACATGGCACCAGGCTTCATGGACAGCCATGTTCACATTGAGAGCGCCATGGTGACACCGGAAACCTTTGCCCGGGCCGTGGTACCCCGGGGCACCACAACGGCCATTGCCGATCCCCATGAAATTGCCAATGTACTGGGCATAGAAGGTATCCGATATATGATGGATGCGGCGCAAAAGCATCCCATGAACATTTTGTTTGCCCTGCCCTCCTGTGTTCCGGCCACCACCATGGAAACCTCGGGGGCAAATCTGGCCGCCCCTGACCTGGCACCGCTTTTTTCCCACCCGTCCGTCTGCGCCCTGGCTGAAATGATGAATTATCCCGGCGTTATCTTCCAGGATCCCGGGGTAATGGCAAAACTTACGGCCGCCCATAAAGCAGGAAAACCCGTGGATGGCCATGCCCCCGGTGTCACAGGAAAGGCGCTCCACGCCTATGTGGCCGCAGGTATCCTCAGCGACCATGAATGCACCTCCTGTGAAGAGGCCCTGGAAAAATTGCGCATGGGAATGCACATCATGGTGCGTGAGGGTACCAACGCAAGAAATCTGGAAGCCCTGATGCCAGCCATCACCGACCATACTTGGTCCCGCATGATGTGGTGCACCGATGACAGACATCCCGGGGATATCCTTTTTGAAGGTCACGTGGATTACATCATCCGAAAAGCCATTGCTCTGGGGCTTGACCCCATCCGGGCCATACAGATGGGCACCATCAACTGTGCCCGGTATTTTGGCATCCAGGATGCCGGGGCCATTGCCCCTGGACGACGGGCCGACTTTGTCATCTTCCGGGACCTGAAAAAACTCGACATTGAAAAGGTCTACGTCAAAGGTATCCCGGTGGATACGGCACAAGAGGCCGCCCCCCCTGCTTCCCAAGACCGCCCCTGCCCTGCTGCCATGAAGGTTAATATGGATGTTGTTGATTTTTCCATTCCCATGACGGGCCCGCGGGTGAGGGTGATCAAGGCCATTGCCCACCAGGTGGTCACGGCCCAGACCACCATGGATGTTTCTGAAAAAGCCGGGTATGCCATGGCAGATCCTGAAAGGGACATGGCAAAAATTGCCGTGATCGACCGGCACTCAGGAAACACCGGCATGGCCAGGGGATTTGTCACGGGCTTTGGCCTTTTGACAGGGGCACTGGCCTCCAGTGTAGCCCATGATTCCCACAACATCATTGTGGTGGGAATGGATGATCAAGAGATGACCAGAGCTGTCAAAGAGGTTGTGGCCATGGGCGGAGGTCTAAGTGTGGTAAATGCAGGCCGGACCCTGGCCACCGTTCCCTTGCCCGTGGCCGGTTTGATGTCCATGGCTTCCCTGGAGCAGGTCCATAAGGAGATGGGGATGGCCATTGAGGCGGCCCATGCCCTGGGGTCGTCCCTCCCCGATCCTTTCATGACCCTTGGTTTTCTGGCCCTGCCGGTGATTCCTCACCTCAAGATTACGGACAAAGGGCTGGTGGATGTGGATAAGTTTGAGTTGGTGGATCTTTTTGTATAAAAAAACAAGGATATAGACAAAAATGAAGGTTGATGGAAAAAAGATGAGACCCATCTGGTTTGATGCCCAATCAAAAACACCCTGGGTGATTGACCAGCGAAAACTGCCCCACCGGCTGGTCACTGCCAACCTTGACACGGTGGATGCCGTTATTGAAGCCATAAAGAAGATGTTTGTCCGGGGGGCCCCCCTCATCGGAGCCACCGGTGGCTTTGGGGTGTACACCGCCCTTTTTGAAACCAAGGACAAGTCAGGCAATGACGACCACCTCATTCATGAATGCCGGCGCATCAAAGATTCCCGGCCCACGGCGGTGAACCTGGCCTGGGGGGTGGACCGGGTGCTTCAAACGGTTTTAACGTACAAAACCCACGGAGCACGTCTCAAGGCGGCCCTTGACGAGGCCCTGGCCATTGTGGAGGAGGAGGCTGAAAACTGCAAACGCATCGGCCTGCACGGTGTCTCCCTCATTGAAGAGATTTGCCGCACCCAAAAAAAAGGACCCGTAAACATCCTGACCCATTGCAATGCCGGGTGGCTGGCCACGGTGGAATACGGCACGGCCACAGCCCCCATGTACACCGCCTTTGACAGGGGCATTGACATCCACGTCTGGGTGGATGAAACCCGCCCCTTAAACCAGGGGGCACGCTTGACGGCCTGGGAGCTTGGCAAACACGGCATTGCCCACACCGTCATCACCGACAATGCCGGAGGGCATATCATGCAGCACGGCATGGTGGATCTGGTCATCGTGGGCACTGACCGAACCACCCGCACCGGAGATGTGGCCAACAAGATCGGCACCTATCTGAAAGCCCTGGCGGCAAAGGACAATAACGTCCCCTTTTATGTGGCCCTGCCCTCCAGCACCTTTGATTGGTCTCTGCGGGACGGCATTGCGCAGATTCCCATTGAAACCCGTGATCCTTACGAGGTCACTCACATCCAGGGGTTGGATGAAAACGGCAATCTTACCATGGTGCAGGTCCCTCCGACCCACAGCCCGGCAGCCAATCACGCCTTTGATGTCACGCCGGCCCGGCTGGTAACGGGATTTATTACGGAACGGGGCATCTGTGAGGCTTCGGAAGCCTCCATTCTCTCTCTTTTTCCCGAACGGACAGCTCCGCTGACGCACCCTTGACCAGGGAAGATTTAATGCAGGATGTCCATCTCTGCTCTGTTGCTCACCCCAGTTTCCTGCCATCTTTACGTAATGAACAAACCGGCCACAACAGGAGGGCGTGATCAGCACGACCAGGCCCGGGAACTGAGGAGGGCAATAATGCCACCTGGACAGAATTTCAGCCATCCCGGATTTAGTGCTTGACAATGAAAGGGTAAAATACATAATAAAACCCATGTTAACCGATATCGAAAAAAAAGTAGTGGCATCCCTTCAAGGGAATATACCTGTGTGTCAACGCCCTTTCCAGGTCCTGGCACAATCCGTTGGCATCTCCGAGGAAGAGTATCTGAACATCGTCACCCGACTCAATGATCAGGGCATCATCCGACGGTTTGGTGCCACCCTGAAACACCAGAAATCCGGGTTCAAGGCCAATGCCATGGTGGCCTGGAAGGTGGATGAAGAAAGGGCAAAGCAGGTGGGAGAGATCATGGCTTCCTTCCAGGAAGTGACCCACTGCTACCGCAGGGATCCGGCCCCCACCTGGCCCTACAACCTCTACACCATGGTCCATGCCGCAGATGAGGCCACCTGCCATGCCATTGCAAAAAAAATCTCCAAAGCCACGGCCGTGGATGACTACACCCTGCTCTTCAGCAGAAAAGAGCTGAAAAAAACCTCCATGCAATATTTTGACTGAACCCCACGTGAACGCCCCCCATATCCTCTGTGTCAACCCCTGGATACATGACTTTGCCGCCTATGACTTCTGGGCCAAACCAGTGGGGCTGCTGGGACTGGCCGCCATTCTCCGTGATCATGGCATGGGGGTCTGTTTTCTGGACTGCCTGGACCGATTTCATCCCCTTGCCGGACCATCGGTGAAAGTGTTAAAGGATGGTCGAGGCCCTTTCCGAAAAAAAGAGATCCCGCCCCCCCCGGGCACAGAGGAGATGGGGCAACGGTTCTCCCGGTACGGCATTGAACCTGCCTGGTTCCGTGAAGATCTTAAAAACACCCCACCGCCGGATCTTATTTTTGTCACCTCCATGATGACCTACTGGGCATCCGGGGTACAAGAGACCATATCGGTGATCAGGGAAATTTTTCCCCGGGTGCCCGTCATTCTGGGTGGGGTCTATGCCTCTTTATGCACGGACCATGCCCAAAGATACGCCCTGGCAGACCAGGTGATCACCGGCAGCGGAGAGGAGCAGATCCCCGAGATCATCCGCCACCACACCGGATTTTCCTTTACCCCGAAATATAATTTAAATGACCTGGATGCCCTGCCCCGCCCGGCTCTGGACCTGGTGTCAAAAATGGTGTACGCCCCCATTCTCACCTCCAGGGGATGCCCCTTTGCCTGCAGCTATTGTGCCTCCTCATTTCTGGAAAACAGCCTTCGGCATCGTTCCCCGGACACGGTGTTCCGGGAAATCCAACACTGGCATAAGGCCCATGGGGTGAATAATTTTGCATTTTACGATGATGCTCTGCTCATTCACCCGGAAGACCATATCCTTCCCCTGCTGGAAAAAATCATCCGGTGCGGCATGCCCCTCTCCTTTCATACCCCCAATGCCCTGCACATCCGACAGATCAGCAAAGAGGTTGCCGTCATGATGTTCAAGGCAAGGTTTAAAACCATTCGGCTGGGACTTGAAACCGCAGATGTTTCACCTTCCAGACCCGATGATCACAAGGTGGCAGGCAATGAATTTTCCATGGCCGTTGATCACTTGAAACAGGCGGGCTTTACATCGGATCAAATCGGAGCCTATCTTTTATGCGCCCTGCCGGACCAGCCCTCCCAGTCTGTGGTCCGGTCCATCATGGCCGTTAAAGAAAAGGGCATACAACCGGTGCTGGCCTATTACACCCCCATTCCCCACACCCCCATGTGGGAAAAGGCAAAAAAACGGTCCCGGTTTGACCTGGAAAAAGACCCGGTGTTCACCAATAATGCGCTGCTTCCCTGCATGGATGACCCGGATGCCTTTAAAACCATTGCCGACTTTAAGGCCTTGGCAAGGAAATGAGACATCTGTCGAATTGTAGGGGGTTACCGGGGGAGAGGTCGAGCTTACGTTATCGTCAGTATCATTGGGCGTGCCGGCTTGCTTGCATACATATTGACAACAGACTTGCCCCAATGGCCCAGGCTGTGAAAAACAGCTAAACATTCATGGTAAAATGAGAATGGTTGTAGCATGTTGGCCTTTGACACATTTTATGATACCCTCTCCAAAGGAAGCGTAAGGGAGTCAGCCCGTATTGATTTGTCGTTGTATATGGCATTAATTATAACCCTCCAAAAAATAGTCCCAGCAAAACGCCCCCAGGTCGGGTCCATTGCTGATGGTCACCAGGACACCCACACATGATTGTATTTGATCTGGAATGTATTAACGGCCACACCTTTGAGGGGTGGTTTGATGGCCATACCGATTTTGAACATCAATACCGGCAGGGACTTGTATCATGCCCTGTGTGCAACACCACATCGGTTATGCAA
The DNA here is from genome assembly GCA_963668575.2 of uncultured Desulfobacterium sp. Taxonomy (GTDB): domain Bacteria; phylum Desulfobacterota; class Desulfobacteria; order Desulfobacterales; family Desulfobacteraceae; genus Desulfocicer. Next base: position 6,502,703 of record OY764894.2, read on the forward strand.
AAACTCTCCCCCGTGGCAGTGAGAACCTCTTCCCACTCACCCTCCATCCATAGAGATCACAAGGAGATGCTGGCCAACATCAATGAAAAATTGACCCGGTATGTGGAAAAAAATTTTGAAAATGTGGGCACAAACTTTGCCCGGGAAGCACTGAAGATCCATTATGGTTGCTCAACGCCCAAGAACATAAGAGGTACCACCACCCCCGAAGAAGACAAACTTTTAGACAAGGAAGGAGTTCCGGTGATAAAATTTTCACTGCCGGAAAAAACCAAGGAAGAACTGAACTGATCACAGGGAGGCACCCATGCATGGCAGATTCAAACTGTGTTTAACAACACTTCTAACCCTCTTGCTGCTGGCGGGATGCGGCAATTTTGTGCTTAAACTTTCATTTCCCGACATCCAGGGTCTGAAAAAAGAGGCTCCACTTTTTTTTGACCAGAACAAAGTGGGCCGGGTGACCCACATTGCCTACACCGACACCGGTGATTTTCTGGTGACTGTGGAGATTGACAAGGCATTTCAATCGGCGTTTACAGAACATTCACGATTTGAAATCATCCCGTCTCCCCTTGAGGAGCATGAAAAAGCCATTCTCATGACCCTGGTTCAAAAGGGGGGGCAAAAACTGGAAAAAGGAACCACGGTGAAAGCCATCTCCCCATCTCCCCTCCAGGGCCTGACGCCTTTTTTTGATAAATTCAAAACAGGCATGGACAACATGATCAACAGCATGAAATCCATACCGGAAAGCGAGCAATACCGGCAACTGGAAGACAAAATCGATGAACTTTCGGAAAAGATGAAAACCTCAGGAAAAGCCCTCCGGGAAAGCATAAAAAATGACATTATCCCCAAGCTTAAGAAGGAGATTGAAGACCTTGGCAAAAGGTTGAAAAAGAAAGGAATGGAAGAGAAAACCCTGCCCCTGGAAAAAAAGCTGCAAACCCTTGAGGATGTATAAAAAAGAATAGAAGACTATGTATAAAAAAATATTTGTCATCACCGCAGCCACCATTGCAGGGCTATGCCTGCTGGTCTGCATCACCTTTGTTTCCGCTCTCTTTTTTATTGAATCCCAACAGGGTTCCCGGCTGTTACAAGAAACCATCAATGACCGCATCCCCGGTTCACTCACCTGGGAAACCCTGACACTCTCCCCGACCAGGGGAGTCGTGGAGATCACCCACTTCGCCCTTGTCTCTTCGGAAAACCAGCCGGTTGCAACATTCAAGCGCCTGTTCCTCTCCCTGGACCTGCCGGCCCTTCTCCACCGGGAACTCGTCATCAAAACATTCTCCATTGATGCCCCCACCCTCACCATTGAAAAAGACAAAAACAGTACATTAAACATCCTGGCCGCCCTGGCTCCCCCCTCCCCCCCATCCCAGGAAGCGGTCCCGGAACCGGCCACCTCCCCCATGGCCCTGCCCCTGAATGTCATTGCACAGTCCATCAACATCACCCATGGGACCTTCTCCTTTGTATCCGTCCCCGACAACCTGGACGTCACCATTGAAGGATTTACCCTGAAAAGCAGCGGAAACCTGGAAAAAATGGCAGTGGACCTCGCCCTCTCCACAGGCAGTTCAACCATCAACCTGCCCCACGCCCGGACCACCATCCACCGTCTGAACCTCTCCGCCGCCTTTTTGAAGGATGCCCTCACCGATCTCAATTTTCACCTAAAAACCGATGCCGGGACCCTTGCCCTCGCCGGCAATGCCCACTCTCTTTTTTCCGCACCTGAAGCCGATGTGAACATGACCCTGGACGGGGACATTGCCCAAACCCTGAAGGCCGTGGAAAACAGCTCGGATATCTCAGGCCGCATTGCCGCCCGGGCCACGGTCAAGGGGCCGATCAACAATCCCCATGTCACCCTTTTCCTGGACTATCCCGGCGGAGAGGTGCTTGGGCAAAAAATCAACCAGGCCCATGTCGATATTGCCATGGCAGACAAAAAATGCCGCATCAACCAAATGCTTCTGAACCATGACAGCGGCAGAATCAGTGGGCAGGGAAGCGTGGATCTCTCCCAGGCCTTTCCCAAAGGCTTTCTCAATCCTGAACAAAACATGGAGGCCCTGGCCTGGGATATCACCCTTGACGGCAAAGACATTGCTCCCGGCACCCTGCTTGAGCCCTTTGACATCAAAGGGATTTCCGGCATCTGTCAACTGGCTCTGACCTTTTCAGGGGGCATGTCCCTTTCTCCCAGGGGTACCCTGAGCTTTAAAGCCGCAGGGGCCGGATATGCCCCGTACCCCCAGGCCGATGCAGACATCCGCCTCTCCCTTTCCCAGGGCACTCTCTCCATTGACCACTGCACCCTCACGTCGGAACCGACCCGGCTGACGCTTCTGGGGAAAATAGCCCTTCTGGAACCCGGAAAAATGGTTCCCCTGAAAAACCCGCGACTTCAGCTCTCCCTCTCCTCAACCCCCATGGCCCTTGAAAATTTAGCGCCCTATATCAGTGCGGTTAAAGAGCAGGGGATCAAGGGAACGCTCATCCTTAACGCCACTGTCAATGGCAGCAAAGACGTTCCCAAAGCCGTGGTGACCCTGACAGGTGAATCCATTGAAGTGGCCGGAGAATCGGTGGAAAGAGTGGATGTGACCGCCCTTGCCGACAGGGAAAAAGTCATCCTTGACACACTGGTACTGACATTGGCAGAAAACCGGAAAATAGAGGCAACAGGATGGGCGGATCTCCAGCATCACTTTGACATAAAACTGAACACCGACGGCATCCCCCTCTCCCAATTCAACCACATCCGGGAACAGAGCCCCGTGGACGGCCTCTTCTCTTGCAACCTGTCGGGCACGGGCACCTTTGAAGCGCCCCAACTCCAGGGAGATGTTGCCCTCAGGGCGTTCAAAGTGGATGGTAAACCCGTTGAGGATTTCATTGCCACCGTTGATATAAAGAACCAGTACGCCACCATAAAGGGCAGGCTGAACTTTGACATTACCGCCGGTTTTAATCTGGATACCCAGGAGTTCAAAGGGAATCTGATATTCAAAAAGACAGCCCTGACACCCTGGTTTCAACTGGCAGGGCAAGAGGAGATGTCCGGCACTATCACCGGTGACATCTCTGTCAACGGCAATGCCCACCATCCCGATGACATCTCCGTCCAAAGTGCCATAAAAACCCTCTCCATGGTATTACAGGAAAAATTCACCATCACAGCCACCGATATCAACGCCCGGCTCCAGGGAAAGCAATTTCAGGTGCCCCCTTTCACCACCGCACTACCGGAACAGGGCAGCGTGACCCTGACGGCATCAGGGACAGTGGACGGAGATATCACGGCCAAGGCACAGGTCCACATTCCGGCCAGGGCGGCCCAGCTCTTTGCAGACACCATTCCCGATTTAGATGGCGAAATAACCCTTGATGCCACGGCCCTCATCAAAAAAGAGATCAACGACTCCCGGTTTAATGCCACACTGGCCCTCATTGATGTGGGGCTCACCATCCCGGACTCCCAGTCAAAACTCCATGGCATCAACGGGACCGTCCGGGCCAACCGGGACCATGTAAAGATAGAAAGCCTCAAGGGATTTCTGGACAAGGGGACCTTTTCCATCACAGGAGAGACCGATCTTGCCGATTTCATGCCCCGGGCCTATACCGCAACCATCACCGGCAACGCCTTACCGGTGACCGTTCCCGAGGGACTTGATGCCCTGTTTGATGTAAACGCAACCCTTGCCGGCACCTCGGAAAAATCAGCCCTCACCGGCACCATTGTTATGGATTCCGGAGAGTTGACCCGGGAGATCAACCTGAATAAAGAGATCCTTTCCGCAGTGATCTCCCCCCAACGATCCCGCAAAGGCGTTAACGCCCAACAAGAGCCCAACCCCTACCTGGAGAACCTGACTCTGGACCTCTTTATCCAGGCCAGAAACAACTTTGTCATTGACACCAACCTGGTGGAGATGGAGATCCGCCCGGACATCCATATCCAGGGAACGGCCCTGGTCCCCATGGTTTCAGGGCGATCCACCATTGAATCCGGCACCATCCACTACTTCAATAAGGAGTTCACCCTCTCCCAGGGCACCATTGATTTTATCAACCCTTACAAGATAGAGCCCATCATTGATATAGAGGCCCTCCATGAAGTCAGGGACTGGAACATTACCCTGTCCATCAGCGGGCCCACGGATGAGCTGATCTTTTCACTCTCCTCGGACCCGAAACTGGAACAGGCCGACATCACCTCACTGCTATTAAGGGGAAAAACCACCAACGAACTCATCTCCTCCGAGGGGGGCACCACCTTTTCTCCGGGAAATGCCCTGGCCCAGTTTGCCGCCTCGTCGGTGCAGGATAATATGCGGGCCGCCACGGGCCTGGATATTCTTGAAGTGGGCTTTGCCGACCCCGACGGAAACGGCGCTGTGGGCAATGTCAATCTCACCGTGGGTAAAAAACTCTCCGACCGGGTCACCTTGAAATATGGCACCGCTTCCGAGGATGGCCAGATGGTTCAGACCACCTCTGCCGAGTATCAGATGACCGACACGATGACAGCCACAGGGTTCCAGGACTCCCAGGGAAAATTTGGCGGCGAACTGAAATATCGACTGGAGTTTAGATGAAAAAAATCCTGATAATCACCATGGTTGCCATGGCATTGCTCCTTACCGTGACATCTGCCGGGGCGGAAACCGCCCTCCCATCACAAGAGTGCATCCGGCTCAAACGCATAGAGTTCTCAGGCAACACCCATTTTTCCAGTGCCAGGCTCAAACTCCGCCTGAAGAGCTGGAGCACCTCCCTGCTGCCGGGGAAAATGAACTGCCTCAATGAAGAGTGGCTCAAACAGGATATCAAGGATCTCATCACCTTTTACCGGGCCAAACACTATGCAAACGTCTCCATTGAAACGCAAATAACCCCCACGCCCAATGGAAAAAGCCATATTCTTGGCATCTTCATCCAGGAAGGTCCCCGGTACGACATCCTCTTTTCCGGCAACACCTTTTTCTCCAGCCGCCAACTGAAAAAAGAGATCATCCTCTTTGAAAAGGGAGACCCCAACGGTTCAGGTGTGAGAAAGGGTCGTTCCGCCCTCCGGAAAAAATACAGAGATGCCGGTTTTCCGGATGTGGATGTAAAAATGGAAACCCAACTCCTCAAAAAAGAGGAAGAGACCATCAAGCAGGTCACCTATGTCATCTCCCAGGGCAGGCAGATGGTGGTGAAACGTATTGATATCACGGGGAACCAATGGGTTGAAATCGCCAAAATCAGGGATGCCATGATTACCCGTCCCAAAGGGTTAATGGACCCTGGCGGATTTAATGCCGACACCCTGAAAAAAGATCTGGAGGCCATCTCCCTGGTCTACGTCAGCCAAGGATTTCTCAGTGCAAAGATTGCCCGGAATATCCGTGTGGAAAACAAGGAAAGCGATGCCCCCGACACCAAAGACAAGGATCTGTCCCGACAGGTATTCATCACCGTCCAGATCACCGAAGGCCCTCAAACCCTTGTCAAAAATGCACGGATCTCAGGGCTTGATGAGATTATTTCCAGGAAAAAAGCTCTGTCTGCCATCACTCTGTCCACGGGCAAACCCTTCCGGGATTACATGGTGAAAAGTGATGCCAATGTGCTGGCGGCACTGGTATCTGAAAAGGGATATCCCCATGTCAAGGTGACCACAGATACCCAGCTGAATCAGGACAAGACCCAGGCGGATATCACCTGGCAGGTTATTCCGGGCCCCTTTACCCGTTTTGGCAATGTCCGTTTCACCGGCAACCAGCGGTTGAAACAGAAAACCATTGAAAGAAAGGTCAACATCACCCCGGGAGATCCCTTCTCCCTGAAAAAGCTGTTTCAAACCCAGAAACGGGTCAGAGAAATCTATTCCGTGGACTCGGTCAAAATCACGGCCCCGGGGTTAAAGACACAGGAGAACCAACCCGACATTGAGATTACCGTGTCGGAACGAAAACCCTACTATGTCGAAGCTGCCGCAGGCTATGATACTGAAAACGAAAGCTATCTCAAAATCAAAACCGGGGACACCGATTTTATGGGCCGGGACATGAATGCCTGGGTGGAGGGAAATGTCAGCGGCATCGGCCACCAGTTTGAAGCCGGGGTCAGGGATCCCTTTTTCCTGGACACCTCCATCGCCGCCACCTTCACCATTTATCAGGAGGACGAACAGGCCCTGAACCAGGATTTCGGGACCCGCTCCTGGGGTGCTGACTCTGGCTTTACCAGAGAACTCATCACCCATCTCACCGCAGGTGCGAACTTCAAGTATGAAAATCGAATCCAATATGGCGGGGACAATGAGGATGAGGAAGAGACCCGGAACATTCTCATCACCTCCACCTCCTTGGCCTGGGACAATCGGGACTCCCCACTGAAACCTTCCAAAGGGTTTTTATCCTTTGCCTCGGTGGACCTCTTCACCGGACTTGACAGTGACCTGGACCGATTTTTTAAATATCAGCTGGACATCAGACATTACCGATCCCCCTTTAAGGGGCTCACCTTTGCCATGGCAGGCCGTGTGGGATACATCCAGCCCCTTGGAAGCGGCAATACCGTTGCCGAAGATCAACTCTTTTTTCTGGGGGGCATCTCCGATGTCCGGGGATTCAGGGAAAACATGCTCTGCGTGGACAGTAATGATGATGCTCTGGGGGGCAGAACCTCCCTGTCCGCCAGCGTGGAGGCCCGCATTGACCTGCCCGCCAATTTTGAACTGGCTTTTTTTCTTGACACCGGTAAAATCGATGACACAGACCAGGCAGATGCCCCCAATGACTTCAGGTACGCCCTGGGCACAGGAGTGAGATACATCACCCCCATCGGCCCCATCGGTCTTCTTTACGGACATAAACTGAATCCGGAAGAGGGGGAGAGCCCCGGACAAATTCACTTTTCCATAGGATACAGTTTTTAATCCGGCATGGGACCAGATTTCCCTTGTAAAACCCATGGATATGCAGTATAAAATTTATTCTCCCGGCTGTGCTGTGTTAAATTGCCTTATGGGTATTCTGACCGGTCGCCGCGTAACAGAAGGTCATGAACCTCGTCAGATCCGGAAGGAAGCAGCGATAAGTGATATCATCTGTGTCGTGGATTGATCCCGGTCCTGCAATATTCCGGTAATTTACCAGCCGGCCGGGTCTCTTTTTCAAGCCCACCCCTTCCTATTTTTATTTCTTGACATGACATCAAACGGTCTTATTTTCTCCTAAAAATTAAACCTATGTTTATTATATATTTTTTAAGACGTTATATACCAAAATACTTGGACCAGGAGAGAATGTTGGCTGAAAAAGATGAATCCCCCAAAAAAGAGACCGGCAGAGAATCCCAAAGCGGTGAGATAGAGACCAATGCAACATCTCCCGGAATAAAGGATTCTGCATCCGGAAAGAATTCCTGCAGTAAAAACAAGCAAACCGACGAACAACCGGACATTGAAACGCTTCAGGCACAACTCCGGGCAGAACAGGACCGTTGCCTGAGACTGTCAGCGGAATTTGACAATTACAAGAAACGCTCTTCAAAAGAGATGATGGAATTTAGAAAGTTTGCCAATGAATCGGTTTTTGAAAAACTGCTTATTGTGGTGGACAACCTTGAGCGTGCCCTTGACTCAGGGGAGAAGCAGAGCGATCCTACCTGCATACTGGAAGGAATCCAGTTAACCCACAAAGAACTGATCAAGCTGTTTGACACCTTCAACATCAAATCCCTTAAATCGGAAGGGACCCGCTTTGACCCCGCATTTCACCAGGCCGTTACCCAGCAGGAGAGTGACGAACACCCAGACAACACGGTGATCAGCGAGCTTCAAAAGGGATATCTCATCCATGACCGCCTGCTGCGGCCGTCCATGGTGGTGGTGTCAAAATCAGTTGCAACACAAGACAAAAAAAATTAAAGACAGATAATCTACATTATATTTGGAGGAATAGATCATGGGTAAAATCATCGGAATCGACCTGGGAACAACCAACTCATGCGTGGCCGTCATGGAGGCGGGCGAACCAAAAGTAATCTCAAACGCCGAGGGTGGAAGAACCACTCCCTCTGTTGTGGCCATCACGGAAAACGGAGATCGCCTGGTGGGACAGACCGCCAAACGACAGGCCATTACCAACCCGGAAAACACGGTGTTTGGCGTAAAACGTCTGGTGGGCAGAAAATTCAACTCCAAAGAGATACAGGGGGACATTAAGGTTCTTCCCTATAAAATTGAAGCCGCATCCAATGGCGATACAAGGATCAATCTCCGGGGAAAACAACATAGCCCGGCGGAGGTCTCCTCATTTATTCTGGCCAACATCAAAAAGACCGCAGAGGAGTATCTGGGAGAAGAGGTGACCCAAGCCGTCATCACCGTACCTGCATACTTTAACGACAGCCAGCGCCAGGCCACCAAGGACGCAGGGAAGATTGCCGGTCTGGACGTAAAGCGTATCATCAATGAGCCCACTGCCGCTTCGCTGGCCTATGGGCTGGATAAAAAAGGGGAAGAAAAAATTGCCGTATTTGATCTTGGCGGCGGCACATTCGATGTCTCCATCCTTGAGATCGGTGACGGTGTATTTGAAGTAAAATCCACCAATGGGGATACCCATCTTGGCGGCGAAGATTTTGACTTAAGGGTCATTGATTACATTGCAAATGAATTTAAAAGAGAACAGGGGATTGATATCCGCAGCGATAAAATGGCGCTGCAACGGTTGAAAGAAGCGGCTGAAAAGGCCAAAATGGAGCTTTCCACAGCGGTTGAGACCGATGTGAATCTTCCCTTTATCACAGCGGATGCCAGTGGGCCGAAACATCTGGATGTTAAACTCTCCCGGGCCAAACTGGAATCTTTGGTGGCCGATCTTCTGGATAATCTCACAAGACCCTGTCAGCAGGCGTTGAAAGATGCCAAGCTCAAAGCCAGCGACATCAATGAGGTGGTTCTGGTGGGTGGTATGACCCGTATGCCCGCCGTGCAGAAACGGGTGGAGGAAATTTTCGGGAAAAAGCCCCACAAGGGAGTCAACCCCGATGAAGTGGTTGCCATGGGTGCTGCCATCCAGGCAGGCGTTCTTCAGGGTGACGTCAACGATGTGCTGCTGCTGGATGTTACGCCCCTGTCACTGGGGATTGAAACCCTTGGCGGCGTCATGACCAAGCTCATTGAAAAGAACACCACCATCCCCACCAAAAAAAGTCAGGTATTTTCAACGGCCGCCGATAACCAGCCGGCTGTGTCCATCCACGTACTCCAGGGGGAGCGGGAAATGGCCAGCGGCAACAAGACCCTGGGACAGTTTGAACTCGCGGAAATTCCACCGGCACCCAGGGGCGTTCCCCAAATTGAGGTCACCTTTGACATTGACGCGAATGGTATCGTCCATGTATCTGCCAAGGACAAGGCCACCGGTAAGGAGCAGTCCATCCAGATCACGGCTGCCAGCGGTCTTTCAGAGGCAGAGATTGAAAAAATGGTGAGGGATGCCGAACTTCATGCAGATGAAGATAAAAAGAAACGTGCGCTGGTGGATGCCAGAAACACCGCAGAGTCCCTCATAGACCAGACCAATAAAACCCTGAAAGAACATGGTGACAAAATTGATGCCGCCACCCGTAAAACCATTGAAGACGGTGTAGAAGCTCTGAAACAGGTGAAAGACAGTGATGATGCACAGGCCATCAAGGATAAGATCGAGGCCTTGACCCAGGCATCGCACAAACTGGCCGAAGCCATGTATCAACAGGCCGCCCAGGAGAGTACCACCCCTGGTTCAGGCCAGGCCACCGGCGGTGCCGCAGCCCCGGATGATGATGTCATGGATGCCGATTTTGAAGAGGTCAATGACAACAAAAAATAGGTTCCGATTCAATTGGATGCATAGTACCGGATGATCAAGTTTTTTATGTTTGCATATGGGCAAAGGAAGGAACCGACCCCAAAGTCTTGATCATCACAGTATTTGAAATCCCGCTGTACACCGGGTGTACAGCGGGATTTTCATATGCCGTCCAAAGTTGATTTTATGATTCATAACCGCCACGGGCAGACCGGGATTTGGGATCCGGGCCGGCCCACAACCAAGTTTGAAAGAATATTAGGTTCGCCTACTCTTTCTTATAAAAAAACTCACACAGGAATGTCACCATGATCATCACCGAGATCCTGGCAAGAAACAGCCGACTGTACGAAAGAGATATTGCACTGGTTGAGAGAGCACCGGAAGAACATCTGCGCCGGGAGATCACCTGGAACGACTTTTACCGGGAAAGCAACCGCATGGCCAATGCTTTGGTGAAAAAAGGAGTTCAAAAGGGGGACGGCGTGGTTCAGCTAATGACCAACTGCCTGGAATGGCTCCCCATCTATTTTGGCATTCTAAACACCGGAGCCTGGGCCGTTCCCCTTAATTTCCGATTTGAAGCGGATAAAATCCGACTCTGCACAGAAGTTGCCGAAGCCAAAGTATTCATCTTTGGACAGGAGTTTGTTGAGCGGCTGGAGGGCATTCGATCCCTTCTTGAAACCACCGTACACACCTGGATCTTCACAGGTCCCGAAGCGCTGTGCCCCGAGTATGCCGTTCCCTATAACACCTTTATTCAAACAGCCGATGCCGATGCCCCTCCGCCGGTTCCCCTTTCCATTGATGATGATGCGGCCCTCTATTTTACATCAGGCACCACCGGAACCCCCAAAGCGGTTCTGCTGACCCACAGGAACCTCGAACACGCCTGTTACATAGAAAATAATCATCACCGCCAGACCCATGAGGATGTGTTTCTCTGTATCCCGCCCCTGTATCACACCGGTGCGAAAATGCACTGGTTCGGCAGCTTTCTGGTGGGGGGCAAAGCGGTGATCCTCAGGGGGGTCCGTCCGGAATGGATACTTGAGGCTGTGTCCGAAGAAGAGGCCACCATTGTGTGGCTGTTGGTGCCCTGGGCCCATGATATCCTCATCTCCTTTGAAAGAAATCTCATCAATTTTTCAAAATATAAACTTGATCAATGGCGGCTCATGCACATTGGTGCCCAACCGGTCCCTCCCTCCCTCATCAAAGAGTGGAAAGAGTACTTTCCCAACCATGCCTATGACACCAACTACGGCCTCACGGAATCCACCGGTCCGGGCTGCGTTCACCTTGGCACGGAGAATGACCACAAGGTGGGTGCCATTGGCAAAGCCGGTTTTGACTGGGAATGTCGCATTGTGGACGGTTCCGGCAATGTCCTGCCCTTTGGGGAAAGCGGAGAACTCATTGTCAAAGGCCCCGGCGTAATGAAATGCTATTATAAGAACCCCCAGGCCACGGCCGACACCCTAAAGGACGGATGGCTTCACACCGGCGATATCGCCCGGTACGACAAGGATGGTTTTATCTTCCTGGTGGATCGGAAAAAGGATGTGATCATCTGCGGTGGGGAAAATATTTTTCCCGTTGAGATCGAACATTTTTTCATGCAGAACAAAAAAATCCAGGATATTGGTGTTATCGGCATCCCCGACGAGCGACTGGGCGAAATCCCCGCAGGCATCATTGCCGTCAAGCCTGGTATGGTCCTGACAAAGCAAGAGGTAAAGGCTTTTGGGCTGGGCCTGCCACGGTACAAACGGTTGAAAAAAATCATATTTGCAGCGGTTCCCAGAAACGCCACAGGCAAAATTGAAAAGCCCAAGCTCCGACGTCTCTATGCCAGGGATACCCGGAAAGATATTAACCAGCTGGTTCGATAAATCCGTTAAACCGTCATCACAAAGGGGTATCCATGAAAAAAAGCGTCCTATTTTTCACATTGATGTGCATTTTCATTGAATTGTGCGGCCTTGATAGCAGAACGGTCCGGGCAGAGACACCCGAAACCCGTGAGATCCTGAACCGCATGGAAAAAAAATATGCCGGCAGGGATTTCACCGCGGATTTTCATCAGATCTCCACCCTGACCGCCCTGGAAATAACGGAAACCGCTTCAGGAAAAGCATATTTCAGCCATCCGGGGAAAATGCGCTGGGAATATCTTCTCCCCACCCGGCATGAGATCATCTCCGATGGGAAAAACCTGTGGATTTACCGGCCCGATGAAAACCAGGTGGTTAAGGGCGATGCCCTTGCTTTTTTCAACGCAGGTGCCGGAGGTGCGTTTTTGTCCAACATTTCCCTTGTCAGGGAGCAATACAAGGCACGAATCGAAAAAAATCCCATTGATGCCGACCACGTCACCCTGATTCTGGAACCTAAAAAAGAGTCCCAGGAAATTCAATCCATCCATATCCGCATTTTGAAAAAAAATGATCACATTGTACAGGTCACCACCATCAACCCCTATGGAGATGAAACCACTCTGGAATTCTGGAATATTGCGTTTGAGAAGATAGACAATGGAGTGTTTCAGTTCTGCATTCCGGAAGGGGTGGACGTCATAGAAATGGATTAAAATCACGACGTATGGCCATTTTCCGGGCTTGGTTTTTCGGCCATTTGGGGGTGGCCCATGGACACACACTGTCCAGGGTGGCCGAAATTGGGCTTGATCATAACATCGGCCATGCGTAAAGGGGTCAAGGTGGTAGGGGTCAGGCTTGAGCTGTTAGCACTTGGGTTGTTTTTTATCTTCATACGCCGATTTTCCACAAAAGCACAACAACGCAAGCCTGATGTTTCAGGAAGTATCACATGGCATTCAAAACATCGTCTGAAATATCTGCATTGGTGTAAAACTTCTGGATATCGTCACAGTCATCCAGAGCATCCATGAACTTGATCATCTGCTCGGCCTCTTTTCCCTCAAGGGCGGTCTGGGTCTGGGGAATCATGGTCACTTCGGCCACGCTGTATTTAATTCCAGCGGCTTCCACCGCATCTTTCACCGCATCAAAGTCTTCCGGTGCAGTGATCACCTCAAAGCAGTCCCCTTCATCCTTTACATCTTCGGCACCAGCCTCCAGCCCCACCTCCATGAGGGTGTCCTCATCGGCTTCCGACTTATCCACAGAGATCAGCCCCCTTTTATCAAACATCCAGGAGACACAGCCGTCGGTGCCGATATTGCCCCCCGCCTTGCTGAAAATATACCGAACATCGGCAATGGTACGATTTCGGTTGTCCGTGAGGCACTCCACCAGCACCGCCACGCCCCCCGGTCCATACCCTTCATAGACAATCTCTTCGTAATCCACCCCTTCCAGCTCGCCGGTACCTTTTTTAATGGCCCGTTCCAGGTTATCTTTGGGCATGTTCTGGGCTTTGGCTGCATTCACTGCGGTTCTGAGACGCGGATTGGCATCGGGATCTCCGCCCCCCATTCTGGCAGCCACAGTGATCTCCTTGATCAGCTTGGTAAAAATCTTACCACGCTTGGCATCGGCTGCCCCCTTTTTGTGTTTGATGGTTGACCATTTACTATGTCCTGACATGAATATATCCTCCTTAACTATTCTTTTTTATCAATCCTATGATATATATCTCTTTACTCGATTTTCTACAACTTTCCGGTTTGAAGATTCGATGTTGTTTGAAATGCTGCTGCACCGCTTTTTCAAAGGATTTAAACTCCGCCCCTTGAAATATTTTACAGACAAAATGTCCGCCCGGACCAAGGAGCGCCAGAGCCGTTTCCAGGGCCACCTCGCACAGGGCATGGGATCTTGAAGCATCAATGTCTTTTCTGCCGGTGGTGGACGGTGCCATGTCACTTAATACGGCATCATACCTTTTTCCCTCAGGTGCAGCAATATTTTCATGCATCTGAAAAATATCTCCCACATGGGCCACGGCATTCCCCGGAAGCGCCACCGTCACCTCCTTAAGATCAATGCCATGGGCAGTTCCGGCACTGCCCACGGTTTTGGCGGCATACATCAGCCAGGAGCCCGGAGCACACCCCAAATCAAGCACTGTGCCCCCTTTTTTCAGTACATTGAACTTTTTTTGTATCTCCATCAACTTATATACAGACCGGGCCGGATAATTTTCCGCTTTGGCCTTGTGGGTGAGGTGGTCCGCCCACTGGGTTCCTTTTTTACCTCTATTTTTGTTCTGTACCATTATCGCATTCCCTCAGTTCCTTCCCCAGGAATCTTCTCCACCTGGGAGACGGGCTATTTCTGCCACCTCCGGGTGGTCCCCACTAAGGGGGAGGGTAAAACGTTTGATGCTGCGAGCATCCCCCTAACCTGGATAAACCAGAACCAAAAAGGTTTCTAATTTTTTGCCAAAATAACATGAAAATAAGAGATAAAAATCTAAAAAAGTATCTCCACCACCTGTTTTAAAGCGGTTATCCCCTGGATGGTCATCTCCGGAATATCCGGCACCTGTTTTATACTGTTTTGGGGCAGGAGACAACGGGTAAATCCCATCTTGGCCACCTCCTTAACCCTTGCCTCCACATGCCCCACGGCCCTGATCTCACCGGTGAGACCTATTTCACCAATGACGGTGGTTCCTTCCGGCACCGGCAGGTCCAGAAAACTGGATGCCAGGGCCACCCCGATACCCAGATCCGCGGCCGGCTCCACCACCTTGACCCCTCCTGCCACATTCATGAAAATGTCCAGCCCCGACAGGTTGATCCCCAGCCGTTTTTCCATCACCGCGGCAATAAGGGCCACCCGGTTGGGATCCAGCCCCAACACCGTCCTCCGGGGATTCCCCAGCCCTGAGCTGGAGACAAGCCCTTGAATCTCAACCAAAATGGGGCGTGTTCCCTCCATGCTGGCCGTCACCACTGATCCCGGGGCATTCACCGATCGTTCCGCCAGAAATATCTCAGAGGGGTTGGGCACCTCGGCAAGCCCCTTTTCCTTCATTTCAAACACGCCGATCTCATTGGTGGAGCCGAACCGATTTTTAACAGCCCTTAATATTCTAAAAACATGGCTGCGGTCTCCCTCAAAGTAGAGCACGGTATCCACCATATGCTCCATGATTCTGGGCCCTGCAATGGCACCGATCTTGGTCACATGACCCACAAGAAAAAGGGGAACTCCCGACTGTTTTGCCATGTTCAGCAGACGGATGGAGGCCTCCCGAATCTGGGTGACACTGCCCGGTGTGGAGGCGATCTCAGGGTTGTATACCGTCTGGATCGAGTCCACCACCATGGCATGGGGTCTTTCCGATTCTGCCATGGAGATGATGGAATCAAGGTCTGTTTCGGCTGCCACCAGCATGGAGGTGGCCCCGGAGGAGAGGCGATTGCCCCGCATTTTAATCTGCCGGATGGACTCCTCTCCAGAGACGTAAAGGGTCTTTCTCCCGGATTCCGCCAACCGGGAAAGAACCTGGAGCATCAGTGTTGATTTCCCCACACCCGGATCTCCGCCAATGAGCACAAGGGTTCCCGGTACAATGCCGCCACCCAGCACACGGTCAAACTCCGCTATTCCCGTCTCAATGCGAGGATCTTCATCAAATTCAATGGCCCCCATGGACACGGCAGCCGTTCGGGTGCGGGAAAAGCGTGACCCAGGTGCGGCATTGTCCCGGCTCTTCTCCCCGGACAAGGTATCCCAGTCCCCACAGCCGGGGCACCTTCCCATCCATTGATGGGTCTCATGCCCACAGGAGGTGCACCGAAAGATCAATCGCTCTTTTTTTTTCAAAATGTTTCCCCACAGAATTCATTTCATGTATAACAGAAGTGAAAAATGACTGAACCCAACTCTCTGAATTGGCTTATCAGGGAATGGATCACGCAGAATCAAGTCTGAAAGTTGCATCAAAAAAACAGGGCTTGTGTGCCGGGCACCGGGTAGTGTTTCCCCCCCTTCAATGTCTATGATGTCTGTGCCCGTCAAACCGTGGCCGTTTTATATGAAAGTCTCACCAATATGCTGGAATTAAAGGACTTTCGTTTTTCGTTGTGGCAGGTCTTTCTGCCATGTATGTTTATATGAAAAGGTAGTCTTCAAGTCTACCTCAGCAGAGCCCCTCCCCCGACGGGCAATAGGAACCGGCCAATTGAGCCGTCTACGGTTCCGGGCCGGGCACATTGCCCGTCGGGGGGGGGGGCATAATGCCATTTTCTATCTTCGTTGTGCCCGCCAGGGCATGGGGGTTATATCATTTTAATTCAACAGTATCAAGACAGGGGTTTACCCCACCATCAACCATAACTATAACTGGAGAATTTTAGTTTATGACATATCACATACCTACTGCAACAACAGATCATGGTCGATTCTTCCCCACCCTCCTTATCCTAATCCTGATGCTTACCGTCATGCCACCGGCCCTTTCGCTTGGGAAGGAGACAAAAAACCTCCGGGAACTGGCTCCGCTCAAGGAACGTCTTATCAATGACGGTTTTTCCAGGGATTATATTGAGACCACATTTGACAACCCCGAGGTCTCCTTCTCTTTGAAAGGGGTTTCCCTCTTCTTTGTCCATTCAGAGTCAAGCCTGGACTATGACCAGTTTGTGTCGGACAAATCCATTTCCAACGCATTTAAATATATGGAAGCCCACAAGGAAGAGCTGCAAGAGGCTGAAGATCTTTACGGCGTTGACAAAACCGTCATAACCGCCATTATACTGGTGGAGACCCGACTGGGAACCTATCTGGGTAACCGCCCCGTCATCAACACCCTTTCCACCATGGCGGCCCTGGCAGAACAGAAAAACAAGGAAGCGCTATGGGACTCTTTGTCCGACTCCAAACGTTTTACAAGAGAAAAATTCGACAAAAAAGTCCTCAATAAATCTCTGTGGGCCTATAACGAACTCAAATCACTCCTTCAATTTGCACAGCGGGAAAAAATTGACCCCGTGGGCATCAAAGGCTCCTATGCCGGGGCCATGGGAATATCCCAGTTCATGCCCAGTAATGCCTTAACCCTTGCCAGGGACGGGAATGGTGATGGGAACGTCAACCTGTTTGACCATGCAGACGCCATCCACAGCATCGCCAACTACCTGAAACAATATGGCTGGAAACCCAATGTCAACCGCCAGAAGGCCCACAAAATTCTCTACAAGTACAACCACAGCAACTATTATGTGGACACATTACTTAAAATTTCAGACAAGTTAAAGGGATAATCAGGAAGATTCATGAATACATTTGCAGTCATTGCCGGCATCGGCGCAATTTTCTGGGGATTGACCATGCTGGCCATGGTGGACATTATTTTAAAAGACTTTGGTTCCATTAAGACCAAAGCCCTGTGGGGAGCCGTCTCTCTGTTGCCTTTCATTGGCTGGCTCATTTATTTTCTGATGGGTGCCGGAAAAGGGGTCAGAAAAAAAATATAACAATCAATGGCTGAACAATATCTCAACATCATAAGGGAAATCCGATGGCGCAATCGGCGCTATTTGCCTATGTTGCTCAAAAAATTTTTCCGGCGCATCTTAAAAAGAGCGTCGTCTTCTCTCACCAGATAATATTGTTTTCTATCCTTCTCGTCAAAACATTCATAAAGGGCATTATACGCCCCCACGTCATCCACGTCACGGAGGCGATGCACATCATCGTTATAGCGGCTGCAGACTTTTACCCAATCTTCCACCACGGCCTCTTTTATGACTTCGAATGTCTCTTTCTCACTATCATATTTCACAAGAATTGCATCCATATTTTTTCTCCATTACACCATGGGTTGAGTTCCGGGAATGTGCCGGGGATCGACGGTTTCACCGTCACCTGTTTGAAAAAAACATTATCACACCTTCCGGGTCTGTCAATGCAAAAACAGGCTCAATGACAACACTGGTCACAGTGATGCCTGTGAGCCTGGCCGTACCACGCTGCCAAACCTTTCGGGCTTGATCACAACCTTGGCCATTTTGGGAAGGGGTCAGGCTTGCGTTAGCACACATTTTCAGGGTGCCACTATTTTTTTATTGACAACATTATCATCTATCTATATAAAGTAGAGGTTTTGTGGCCCCATCGTCTAGCGGTTAGGACGCTGGCCTCTCACGCCGGAAGCAGGGGTTCGATTCCCCTTGGGGTCACCACATAACAAACTCAAGGGTTTAGCTTAAATGCTGAACCCTTTTTTTATTGGGTGAAATTATGTTTTCACCCCCTATTTCACCCCCCTGGACTAAACGTACAAGTATTTTGGGGTATGACTTTTTTTGATTTTTTCGCCCTTAATGATAATTCCACTGTCCTACACCATCCCCCCACATTTATGATTCCCAGCCTTCCAACCATTGGTGAACAATCCTATGGGCTTTATCCGGGGTCCCTGGTGATCTGGTAGGATGGCAGATTAATTCCCAAGAATACCCGGCAAGGAAAAGAAGCCTTCACTCCACCCTGCCCGATACCATCAACCACGTTCCCGAATCACCGACTTCCAGCATCGGTCAATGTAATTGCTCCATGTGTAGAATTAAGCCCTTTTCATTCGGTCAAAAACAAAAAGGGCAGCATAGGGGTTGACCGACCGGACACGGAGACCGGCACACCTTGCGGTGTCCCCCATGTTGCCCCAAAGAAGGCGCACGCATAGAATATAAAAAAAGCGTTCACATGCGAAAAATGTAGACGCTTTCTGTGTCCGTGTTTCCGGCGGTCAAACCGGCATCCCTGATTTTGCAAGGATGCCAATTTGCTTTCCCTAATTTGCCCTTACTTTATTTGATCTACGAATTTAGACATAAGTTTCAATACAATCGGTTGTGCTTCTAAATGTGGGGCATGCCCACAGTTCTCAATCAGTTCAAACTGGGCACTGCCTGAAGATTTACACACGATGGAATTGACTTGAGCTACTGAGCCGTATTGATCATCCTCTCCTTGAATGACCAGCAACGGTACTTCTATACTTGGCAAAATATTTTCAATGTTCCAGTATTTGAACCGGTTAGAAAGCCATATATCCGACCATGCCTTGAACATGCTCTCTGTATTGTCCCCGTGATATTTTGATAGTCCTTTTAGCACCCCCTTTTCCCATGCTTTATCAGCACTTCTGATTCCTGCGATGGTTTCAGGCTCGACAAATACATGGGCGGCCTCAGTTATGATACCCTTTAGGAGAGAAGGGCGCTGTGCACCATAAATCAAACTGATACTCCCACCATCAGAATGACCAATTAAAATGAAACCCATGTTGGGAATTACCGTTTCCAAAAGTTTCGGAAGCTCTGTTAGAGCATATTCATGCATATAGTGTATAGTATGCGCACGGTCCAATGGAGATGATCTTCCATAGCCCAACCGATCATAGATCAGTCCGGGGCAGCCGGTAGTCTTACATAACAGCTCAGGAAAGCGCTTCCACATAGCCTCACATCCTAAACCTTCGTGTACAAAGACAAGATATGGATTATCCATGTTGCCTTGGATTAAACGGTAATTAAGAGTGTGATACGCATCAATATTGAACTTTGGCAACGATATCTCCTTGGAAGTTGTCCCAGACCACCTTGAGATCGAATTTTCAGGAAGGTCCGGTCCCGGTGAAATACATTTGTAAGCCTTTATGTCAAGAGGGAAGGATGTCCGTCAAAGATTGTCTTATTCGGTGATGACTACGAGCACCAAACACACACACAATTTCTCCCCTTATCCTTAGCCAAGTATAGGGCATCGTCTGCTCTTTTTATCAACAAATCAACATTTTCCCCAGACTCAATAGAGTAAGAAGCCGTACCAAAACTGGCTGTAATCCGAATTGATTGTGAGCCGCCCGGCAGCATGGTTTCCATCTCTTCTATCTGACAGCGCATTCTCTCGGCAATTGCAGTGGCCAACACCTCATCTGCTCCCGGCAAACAAAATATAAACTCTTCGCCACCGTATCTTCCTAAAAAATCGTAAGGTCTTGCAGAAGCCTGTAATTGATCTGCAAACCTTTGCAGCACAAAATCTCCTGCCTGATGACCGTAGGTATCATTGACACGTTTAAAATGATCGATATCTGCCAATATCAGGGAAAGGGGTCTCTTTTCCCGTTGTGTCCGGGATATCTCTTGCGCCATTCTATCCATAAAGACCCTGCGATTCAATAAACCGGTCAATGCGTCTGTGCAGGCCAACGCCTGGAGCCGATGCTCTAATTTAATGATCCTTTCACCTATCCGGGTTCGACACTTTAATTCCTCCTGGTTAAAGGGCTTGGTCAAAAAATCATCCGCGCCTGCCTTCAATCCCTCAATGATATCCTTTTTTTCTCCCTTTGCTGTCAAGATTATAAAATAGATATACCTGGATTTCTCCATGTTGCGGATTTCCCGGCAAAGTGCCAATCCGTCCATCCGGGGCATCATCCAATCCGAAATGATGAGATGCGGTGATCCGGGTAGTTGAATGATCTCCAAAGCCTCAACACCGTCGGAAGTCACTGTCACCTCATAGCCCCATTCAACTAAATTCGCCTCCAGTAGACGTCTGGATATTGGATCATCTTCAACGATCAGAATTTTCATTTTCCATCTCCTGAAAAACGGTTTTCATCTCAGCTATTAATTCGTTGAGGGCGCTTTCAAGGTTCGATAATCCCTCAGCAGTCGTTGCCATTTGCCCCTCTCTTCCTAACTTCTCAAGGTGATAGGCCGCTTCATATGCTTCCTTGGCGCTGAAGTTGCCCCAGCGCGGGCTTGGTTCTAAGTTCGCCCACTTTTGGCAGCAGATACCAGATATCAACAGTTAAATAACTGAAATTTTTCATAATATTAGTTTTTTTGAGTGTTCTATGGATACCCACTGGGCGAAGTTAGAACCAAGCCCGCAAGCCTTCTTGCAACGGTGAATTATTTTGTTTGATGGACAAAAACACCGTCCCAGCTCTCTTCCGGAGGGCTCTTCATGAAAAGTTCACATCGGGACAGGTAAATTGAATAAATTTTCCCATGGGGGTACCTAAGACAAAGTTCCTGAAACAGGTCCTTTGCCCGATGGAATTGTCTCTCTTTGTATACGATAAGCGCCTGGCGGTGGGCGGTCAGTTCCGTTTCAAGGTCCTGCTGTCGGTCCGTTGTTGCCGGCTGAAACACCGTATAAATCGCCACGGGTTCCGTTTTCCCCTTCACCCGGACCTGGTCCAGCTCCTGGCACAAAACGGTATCGGGCAAGTATGCTGTAATGGACTGGCTGACAATGATTTTCACGCCATAAAATTTGGTCAGCCCTTCCAGGCGGGAGGTGAGATTCACATTGTCGCCGATGATGGTATAATCAAACAGATCCGCCGACCCCATGTTCCCCACCCGGCATCTTCCCGAATGGATACCAATGCCGATGTCAATCTCTATCCCGTATTTGTCTTTAAAGATCTGATTCAACCCCACAAGGGATTCCAGCATTTCAAATCCGGTTTTCACCGCCAGCCTCTGATGCCCTTTCACATCAAGGGGCGCATTCCAGAAACACATCACCGCATCACCGATGAATTTATCCAGGGTCCCATGGTTCTTGATAATACTTCTTGTCACCGGGGTGAAATAGTCATGGAGAAGCATGGTAACCTGGGTGGGGGAAAGCTTTTCAGACAGGGTGGTAAAACCCCGGATATCCGAAAACATGATACTCATCTCTTTCTCTTCCCCCTCAAGGGTCATTTTTTCCGGGGATTCGCTGATCTGATCCACCACGGCCTTGGAAACATATTTACTGAATGCCGACCGATAGAACTTTTTTTTCCGTTCCGAGAACCAGAATTTAAACAGGTTTAAAACAGAAAAATTGAAGGCAAGCCCCAGGATGGGGAAAAAAGGGGAGACCCATATCTGGCGAGTTTTCAGGAACCACAGGCTGCTGAACCATGCCCCTGCAGCAAGCATCAGCATCACCGGCAGCATCAGCCGGGCATCAGCCCATCCGATTAAAAAGGTGGTGACAATGCCCCAGAACAGAATCAAAAACAACTCCATGCCTGGTATCCAATCCGGGATGGTGATAAAATCCTGATTTAAAATATTGTCCACAATGGTGGCATTTACCTCCACCCCGGGGAACACCTCGTCCAGGGGAGAAACCCGGATATCCATTAGCCCGGCGGCTGAAGAGCCCAGGAAAACGATCTTGTTTTCCAGAGATCCGACGGGGATATTGTCTTCCAGGACATGGCCCGCCGACAAATAGGGAAAGGTATGGCTGGGCCCCTTGTAATTGATCAGCATGGAGCCGCCTGCTTCCAGGGGAACGACGGTATCTCCCAGTTTCAACGATTCGATCCCCCCCCGGGATACCTTGACCATGGGGTCCGGAATTTTGCCCTTTAATGCGGTAAGCAATGTGGCCAGTGATAGATGGGGGTAGATGTTACCCTGCCAGGAAATCATCAGGGGCACCCGCCTTAACACCCCGTCGCTGTCGGTCAGGGTATTCATGAATCCGGCATGGGGGCACTGCTTCAAAAACGCCTTCATGGGGGGAATCACATGGGCAGCCGATATCATATACGTCACGGCTGATTCGGCTGCTGCCTGTCGCACTTCGGAAATTTTTAACCGGGGAAGCGCGGAAGCCTCTCTTGCATGAACGGCATCACCTTTGAAATAGAAGGAATAGCCCAGTGCAAAGGGGCCCGTACCCAACACATTGGAAAAAAGCGCATCATTGTCCATCAATTCCGGGGGCAGACCTTTAAAATCCACATCAATGTGCAGATCCCGCTTCAATGTTTTCTTTATGACCGCAGGTGACGTGCCATCAGGCTCACCAAACAGAATATCATTTCCCACGGCCAGCGCACCGGCCATCTGAATCTTTTTTAACAGCAGGGCCACCCTGTACCGTGGCCAGGGCCATTGCCCAAAGGTTTCAAGGCTGTCTTCATCAATATCAACGATGGCCACACGGGTTTCTTTATATTTTGAATGGGATTTCAAAATAAAGACATCGTAGAGTTTGTTTTCAAGCAGTTTGAAGTAGGCGGGTTTAAACACATAGGCCCCGGCCACCATGAACGTTATGGTAAGCCCGGCAATCACAAGGGGCCATTGACCATGATTGAATTTTTTATAAAGTTTCAGAGGGCTCTCCATTCTTGCGTTTAAATGTCATTGGCAGCAAGTCTGATTATGAACTCAACTTTCGGACTTGGTTCTGCGTGACGGGGGCAGGTTTGTTTATGGTCGTCTGAATCGAAGTCCGAATCTTTTAACAGTCGTCCATGCATTTATCGACAAAAATCATAGTTAAATTCGCTGTATGACGGGTATTAAACTTGACAATCATAGCTTATTATTGTTTATAATAATTTCATATTATTGGCAATGTAATAAAGCAACACATTGGGTCAAAACTTCGGCCGCCACCAGCTGCTGGGGGACAGGTCCAGAGTAGAGTACTTTTGTTGTTTATTATCATATGTGGTGCATTCCCTTTTTCCATATCACATTTTTAACTATTTTGATTTGTAAGTATATATTTTCAAAATATTTTCCCCTAAAACATTAAGGAGCGTCAGAATGAATCGACACATTTATCATTCCATACGGATCATTTTTTTTGTTTTATGCTTTTCATTAAACGGATTTTGCGCAACGCCTGATAATAATACCCAGTTCAATCCGAATCTTCATGTGTTGCTAACCCATCTTTTAAAGAATAATGAAGAAATTCAGACCTTCCGGCACCGCGTTGACAGTGCCCAGGCCCTTGTGAAACAGCACCGGGCACTCTATTATCCCACCCTTGATTTATATGGAGATACGGGTCGGGAAAAGGTGGAAAAAGAGTTCGAAAAAGATACCAATGAGTTCCGGCATGACCTCACCTTAAGGGGAAATCAACTGATCACCGACTTTGGCAAAACAACGAGTATCATTGAAAGGGATGAGTTTCTTTTGATGCAGGCCAAGGCACGGCTTGAATCCGTCACACAGCAGATGATGCGGGATGGTATTGCAGCCTACATCAATATTGTCCGCGCCCGGGAAAGACTTAAAACCGCGTTGTTCTCAGAAAAACGCATCAAAGAGTTGACCGGCATTGAAAAGGCCCTTGTACAAAAGGGAGCCGGGCTCACATCCGATGTACTCCAGGCAAAATCACAACTGGCAGGGGCCATGGCATTGACGGTGGGAGCCAGAGGTGAACTCAATATTGCCAGAAATCGTTTTTACACCGTGTTTTATCATCTGCCCACACCATCGGAAATTGAACAATTTCAGGAAATCAAATTCCCGTCAACACACCTTCCGAAAGCCCTTGATGTCGCCATCAATGAAGCCATGGAAAAAAATCCGGAGATCCGAATTACCAAATTTGATATTAATGTAACTGAAAAAGATATTCGCATCTCCAAATCAGCGTATTTCCCCACATTAAATCTCTTTGCAGAGGCAAGCAATGCCAATGACGACAACGGAACCCTGGGATATAGACGGGAATATTCAGCAGGGATTGAATTCCGACAGAACCTATACAGAGGTGGAAGTGATGCTGCTGCCATTCGCAATGCTGTTGCCAACAAGAGTGCTGCGACCTCCCACCTTGAGTATGCCATGAAACTGGTAAAGGAGCAGGTCAGCAACAGCTGGGAACAATTGTTCACCTTAAAAGAAAAAAACACACTCCTGGACCAGCAGATTGACATTCTTAGAAACTTTCTGGAACTTGCCAAAAAAGAACGAAAAATGGGAACCCGATCACTGCTTGATGTGCTCAATGGAGAGGTCAATTATATTAATGCCCAGGGCAATGCCATTTCTGTCAGGGAAGATACCAAAATAGCCGCATTTAACCTGTTATTCGCCATGGGAAAAATCAATCTTGATTTATTTAAGGTCTGGACTGATGCCGATTTTCTGAAAAACCCCAATGGGAATTTGACTCTTTCAATATCGGGAATTTAACCAATAAACTTTTTTAAGCTTTTTTTAAAACAATCCGGGTGCAACGGCTTCTTCCATGAAGGAAATTTTTCGACGGCTGTTTAACAGACCTGTTCTGGCAGCTGAAATTCTCATCTCAACACTCCTGATAACCCTGCTGACACTGGCCATGCCCTTATATGCCATGCAAATCTTAAACAGATATGTCAGCTATGGCTTTAACGGTACGCTGATCACCCTCACAATAGGTATGTTTATTGCGGTCTTGCTGCAGTTCTGTTTCAGGCTTGTCAGGACAAAGATGGCGGCGGTGGTGAATCAGGAGCCCAATAACAGACTCTCCAGGGAGATATTGACCATTGTCAGCCGGGCAAAGAACGAACCCCTTGAGCTTCTTTCAAAACCACGAATTCAGGAAGCCCTGAACAATGTGCACACCGTTCAGCAAAGCTATGATGCCCAGGCCATGAACGCCGTGCTGGATGCGCCGTTTTCCCTGGTGCTCATAGGTGTCATTTATCTGTTAAACCCTCTTCTTGCAGGCATCGCCTGCCTGGGCATTCTATCCGCTCTTTTCCTGGGATGGCTGACCCTGCTAAAGTCACAGCAACATAGCAACGCACTGGTGAAACTACTTTCCGACCATCGAAGTTTAAACAGCTCTGTTGTCAATGCCCCCGAAACCGTACGGGGATTTTGTGCAGGCCGGTTCCTGTTTGAAAAATGGGAACCCCAGTTAAACAAAATCAGCGATTTCAGAACTAAACTGACGGACCAGAAGGAGCTGTCCCAGACCCTTACCATGTCCGGGAATTCCCTTACCAGTGTATGCATTTATGCCGCCGGTGCTGTCCTGGTGGTCCGGGGAGAACTCTCCGTGGGCGCCCTGATCGGCGTCAATATCCTTTCAGGCAGAGCCTACCAGAACACAACGCGGCTGGTACAGACAACCTTTCTCCTGGCAAAGGCCACCCAGGCGTTCAAGGAGTTGTCCCTGCTGAAACGGTTGCCCCTGGAATCTGACGCAGGGGCGGCACTAATAACCTACCAAGGACACCTGGAGTTCCAGGATCTGGCCTTTTTTTATCCCCATACCAGTGGTCCGATGTTTGAATCCCTTAATCTGCGCATGGGTCCTGGCCATGTGCTGGCCGTCATCGGAGAAAACGGCACCGGCAAAACCACCTTGGCAAAATTGATTACCCTGCTGCTGGAGCCCAGAAGGGGAAACATCCTGGCCGACGGCGTCAATCTTTTACAGTTGGCACCCTCCTGGTGGCGGAAACAGATCATTTACATGCCCCAGGAACCCAGCTTTATAAACGGCTCCATCCGGGAGAATCTTCTGTTGCTCAATCCAGATCTGGAGGATACCCGATTAAATGAAATTTTAAGACTTACAGACCTGAAAACCTATCTGGATAAAACCCCCAAAGGTCTGGATACCCCCATTTCCAATAATGAAAAAAATTTTCCCCTGGGCATCCGACGTCGATTGTCCCTTGCCAGGGGACTTGTGGGAAACAGAAATCTGGTGGTATTGGACGAACCCACAGATGCCATGGATAAAAAAGGGGTTGAAGCGGTTTATGCCATCATGAATACCCTTGCCGGATCCGGTAAAACCATTATTGTCTTTTCCAATGACCCCAAAATTTTGAAAGGCGCTTCCATGATCCTGAACCTGAACAAAAAACCGATTCCCGAACTGACCCAGGCACGCATGGTCCCCCCCCAGCCAGCTGCCCTCCCATGACATCTCGGAACGAAATCCATATGAATGAAGAAAAAGCCGCCGTCAAGCGGGTCACCCACCTGTTCTTTCTGCTTCTCATCGCCATGTGCGCCGCCTTTATTTTGTGGGCGTACAAGGGCACCCTTGACATAGTCAGTGTGGCAGACGGTGAGGTGATCCCCAGTGGTCGGGTTAAACATATCCAGCATTTTGAAGGTGGCATCATCAGCAATATTAAAGTGACTGAAGGTGAGGAAGTCTTGGCCGGGCAACCCCTGGTTGAGCTGGAACAACTTAGAAGCGGTGCCAGCTTTGAAGAGATGCAGATGCAGATTGATGCACTTAAGGTGGATGTTCTACGATACGAAGCTCAGATGCTTGAAAATGATAAAATTTTTTTCCCCCCGGACCTGGAAAAGAAACTTCCTCTGTTGGTCAAGGAGGCCAACGAGCTTTTTGAAACACAAAAAAGAAGTCAACAAAGCACTCTAAATAAACTTCAAACCATCATACGACAACGGGAACAGCGCATAATAACTATTCAATCCCAGTTGAACAATAAACTGGAACGGCTTCCCCTGCTTGAAGAGGAGCTATCCCTGAGCGAGGAGCTGCTCAAGGACAATTTAACTACCCGGTTCAAACACATCCAGATCATGCGCCGGACAAAGGAGATCCAGGGGGAGATAGAAAACGACCGATCCGCCTTAAAGGAAGCTCGGCATGCCTTGAAAGAGACCCAGGAAAAACTACAGGAGACTATTTATATATTAAAAGAAGAGACATCTGAAAAACTTAAAGAATCCACACAGAAGCTTAAGGAATTCTCTGTGCGTTTGAAAAAATTTGAGGACAGTTTTGAAAGAACCATTATCCGATCCCCCATAAATGGTGTGGTGAAAAAACTTTACCGGGTTACCACCGGCGGTGTAGTCAAGCCGGGGGACACCCTTGCCGATATTGTTCCATCCGAGGAAAAACTGATCATTGAAGCGCACCTGGATATTTCAGACATCGGGTATATCAAAAAAGATCAGCCGGTTTTTCTCCAGCTGCCCAGCAAGGATGCCAGAAAATTCAAGAAACTTGACGGCAAGGTGATCAATATCAGCCCGGATACCTTTACAAATTCCCGGGGAAGAACCTTTTACACGGTGCGCATTGAGTCGGATCAAAGCTATTTTGAGGCAGGGGACCATGAAAAATACCGACTTTATCCGGGAATGGTTCTTCTGGCGTATATCCACATTGGTCAACGCACCCTGCTGGAGTATCTGGTGGATCCCCTTGTCAACACCTTAAGCTTTTCTCTGCAGGAGCGATGAGATGCGATTTGTGTTCATTCACCCAAACTTTCCGGCACAATTCCGGCACCTGGTTGAATTTCTGGGTAACGACCCAAAAAACGAGGTGATTTTCATCACAGGAAACCCACGTCCGGAATGGAAAATCCCGGGGGTCAGAAAAATTATTTTTAAGGAAGAGCCCATATCCGAGGAACATCTGACCTCGCCACCTTCACTCAAATTAGCACAAATACTCTCCAAAGGGCAGGCCGTCGGCAAAATCCTCCTAAAATTAAGGAAAGAAAATTTTATGCCTGATCTGATCTGCGGACATTCGGGATGGGGAAGCACGATGTATATCAAGGATATCTTTCCTGAAACCCCTTTCTTAGGATATTTTGAATGGTACTATCATGGGCGGAATATTAATCTTGCCTCCAACAAAAAAAGGCAAGCGGACATTGATACCCGTGTCCGGGCAAGGAACAGAAACCTTCCCATACTCAATGATCTGGCGGCCTGCAACCATGGATTTTGTCCCACCAAATGGCAGAAAAACCAGTTCCCCGGAGAATTTCACCAGAAATTAAGTGTTATTCATGATGGCATAAATCCCAATTTTTTTGCCCCGGCACCTGATCTAAAACTGAAACTGCCGGGACTGGATCTTTCCAGCATAAGGGAACTGGTAACCTATACTGCCCGGGGATTTGAGCCCTACAGGGGGTTTCCCCAGTTTATTGAATCCATCCCCCTGATTCTTGAAAAAAGGCCCAAGGCCCACATTGTCATTGTGGGAGAAGACCGGGTCTGTTATGGATCACAACTTCCCAAAGGGCAGACTTATAAAACCCTGATGATGGAAAGGGTCAAACTGGATCCGAACCGGGTTCATTTTGTCAATCCACTGCCCTATGGTCATTATCTTCAGGTGCTCCAGGCATCCAATGTCCATGTGTATCTGACGGTCCCCTTTGTACTCTCCTGGTCCCTGCTGGAAGCCATGTCCTGTGAATGCCTGGTGGTGGCTTCCGATACCCCTCCGGTGAAGGAAGTAATTCAAAACGGAGTGAACGGGATATTGGTGAACCTTTTTTCCCCCGGAGAAATTGCGGAAAAAGTGGTGGCCTGTCTTGAATATCCCTCTTTCATGAAAACGGTTAAAAAGAATGCCAGAAAGACCATTCTGGAAAAATACCGTCTTGATAAAATGTTATCCGAACAGCTTCATGTGATAAAGCAGTTGACAAAGGCAGTTCATCGGAAGCGTTTGTTTGGTTAGATTATTTTTCCCCCGATCTGTTCACTCAATATGTATTAACCAGAGAAATTCGAAATGAATTTTGCACATGCCCCGGCACAACATGGACCTGAACCGGGACGTCTAAATCCACCACTTTTGTTTGATCGGTTTTTTGACCTCGTTATAATTATCGAAAATCCCTTCAGGACAAGCATTTTAATCAATATTAGCAGGCCTAAAATCCGAGCAAAAAAAATGGGGACCAAAAGCGGTTTTTTAAACACCCCAGACCTAAACCGAAAAGAATCAATGGATTTCGCTTAAACAGAGTATTCATAAAACTCAAAATTATCAGCAGACATATCCTGGATATCAGTTAAAGAGACGTCTGACATCTCTGCAAGGCAAGTCAATTCGTCGAAATCAACCTGCATATTTGAATTGGTATCTCCCTCCCAAAAATCAATTCTTGCGTTCCCATCATCTGCCCCACTGCCGTTGTTTGATATAAAATAAGTGGCACTATTGGTGCTGTCTACTTTGGAGACGTCTATTGTAGCATTTAGAATATCTACAAGATTCGACCATGTGTCGTCTGCCTGTTGATCAGTTATACCAATAATTTTAAATTGTGTCGGATCAAGGGGAGAGAAGTCACCCGTTGACTGGTATTCCTGCTCACCTTCACTGGAAAAACCAAGTTCGTTACTTTGAAACCGTATAACATCAACTCTGGTTTCTCCGTTGTAAGGTTCAAAATCAGCAAAAACATCTACATAGTTGCTATCTGTAAGGCAAAAGATATCATTTCCATCCTCTCCCAGCAGAGAGTCTTGTCCCGTACCGCCATCCAATGTGTCGTTTCCATCTCCACCTACAAGATAATCCGATCCTTCGCCTCCGAATAAATCATCATTCCCATCTCCACCGATAATGTAATCATCTCCCCCATTCCCCTTGAAAAAATTATCATTAGCATCTCCAACGAGGCTATCATTGTGTTCTGAACCTGAGATATCCTCAATATCAAAATTGGTAAGAATATCTGTAAACAAGACTGACTCATCTATATGCATTCCAATGACTATTCCCGAAATCAGAGACACATTTAATCCATTAAAATTATCATCCGGCATTTCCCAATCCAAATAGCTGTAATCTAAATAATCCCGACCATCACCTCCTGAAATATCATCATTGCCAGTACCGGCATAAAGATAATCATCTCCTTGGCCACCATCCAACGTATCGTTACCTTCTCCACCATCTATATAATCCGACCCTTCACCTCCGTACAGCTCATCATCTCCATTTCCACCATCCAGATAATCTGATCCTTCACCTCCGTACAGATGATCATTTCCATTTCCACCACCCAAAATATCACCTCCAGAGCCGCCCATAAGAACATCGTCCCCACCATCACCTGAAATCCAACCGCCCCCTTCGCCGAGATCCAAATAATCATTCCCTTCTCCGCCGGACAGACCATCGTAACCTGCACCTCCGTACAGATCATCATCTCCATCTCCACCGAATAGATAGTCGTACCCTTCCCCTCTGAACGGATCACGATCTCCATCAAACAGATAATCATCGGACATGCCACCACCTATAATGGTATCATTGCCCGGTCCGCCAGTAATGTTAAATGAACCGTCAGTTTCATTGGAGCCATCCCACAAAAGAGTTGTAGTTACACCCCACTCACTGGGATATATATTCAAAGTCGCTCCATAATTCACAAGTTCATCAGTAGTTACAACATTGGTGTCGGCATTCCCAAGAATAATTGTCTCAATGTTGGAAATATTATCGAGATCATCAGTTGCTCCATTACTATCAATAAAAATAAGCGAATCCTCACCCTCAGCACCGTTAATAGTCACATCCGATGCCATATAGCTTCCCACATCAAACTGATCAGCTTCCGGGGTACCGGTAATAATTTCAAAACCAGAAAATGTTAACGTTGTAATGGCGTATCCATTACCACCGTCATCATACTCAGCTGTCCCTTCAAGACCTATCCCTTTATTAGTTATCACCAAATCCAATGCATATGGATAATAGTAAGAATCGTTAAAGCTTAAATGATCACCCATGTCATTATCATATGACTCTGCGCTCCCAAAAAGAGAGTCTGCTCCCATGGTAGCAATGATCAAATCATTCCCATCTTGCCCATAAATTATATTCTGATCAGAATTCCCGCACAAAGTGTCATCATGGCTTGAACCATCAATATTTTCAAAATTTTCTATCATAGCGTCATCAGAAGAACTTGGATTTAAACTGATCTCCACCCCCTCAACTGCAGAGGCGTAAGAAAGAAAATCCCCATTGATTTCGTCACCGGAGCCACCATCCAAACGATCACTTCCCGCTCCACCATCCAAAGTGTCATCACCTTTCCCGCCAAACAATTCATCAACCCCGTCCCCTCCAGTTAATAAATCATTCCCATCTGAACCCATGAGTGAATCATTGCCAGATAGGCCTTCAATGGTGTCATTCCCAGAAAGGCCATCAATTATATCATTCCCTGATGTGCCGATGATGTAATCGTCTCCCGTTGTTGGATTGTTATTCACGGCACTCACCGTAACCGTTACAATGGCTGTGTCTGTTCCATCATGGCCATCTTCCACCGTGTACGTAAAACTGTCACTGCCGTTATAACCGGTGGCCGGCGTGTAGGTCACGGTATTATCACTGTTAATCGTTACCGCACCGTGGAGGCCCTGAGACACACTGCTAACCACCAGGTCATCCAGATCCGCATCGCTGTCATTGGACAACACGTCTATGGTGATCGCCTCATTCTCATCGGTGACCGCCGTATCATCCTCCGCCACTGGGGCATCATTCACCGGATTCACCGTAATGCTCACCGTTGCCGTGTCACTGCCGCCCTTACCGTCATCCACCGTGTACGTAAAGCTGTCACTGCCGGAATACCCTTCATCAGGAGTATAGGTAATATCGCTTCCGTTATTGACCACACTACCGTGGCTGCCCTGACTCACGCTGTCTATATTCAGAGCATCCTCATCAGGATCATGGTCATTGGCCAGGACATCAAGGGTGATGGGAGTATCCTCAGACGTAACCCCTGAATCATCCTCCGCCACAGGGGCATCATTCACAGGATTCACCGTAATGCGCACCGTTGCCGTGTCACTGCCGCCCTTACCGTCATCCACCGTGTACGTAAAGCTGTCACTACCTGAATACCCTTCGTCCGGAGTGTAGGTAATATCGCTTCCGTTATTGACCACACTACCGTGGCTACCCTGACTCACGCTGTCTATATTCAGAGCATCCTCATCAGGATCATGGTCGTTGGCCAGGACATCAAGCGTGATGGGAGTATCCTCAGACGTAACCCCTGAATCATCCTCCGCCACTGGGGCATCATTCACAGGATTCACCGTAATGCGCACCGTTGCCGTGTCACTGCCGCCCTTACCGTCATCCACCGTGTACGTAAAGCTGTCACTACCTGAATACCCTTCGTCCGGAGTGTAGGTAATATCGCTTCCGTTATTGACCACACTACCGTGGCTGCCCTGACTCACGCTGTCTATATTCAGAGCATCCTCATCAGGATCATGGTCATTGGCCAGAACATCAAGCGTGATGGGAGTATTCTCAGACGTAACCCCTGAATCATCCTCCGCCACTGGGGCATCATTCACAGGATTCACCGTAATGCGCACCGTTGCCGTGTCACTGCCGCCCTTACCGTCATCCACCGTGTACGTAAAGCTGTCGCTACCTGAATACCCTTCATCCGGAGTGTAGGTAATATCGCTTCCGTTATTGACCACACTACCGTGGCTACCCTGACTCACGCTGTCTATATTCAGAGCATCCTCATCAGGATCATGGTCGTTGGCCAGAACATCAAGCGTGATGGGAGTATTCTCAGACGTAACCCCTGAATCATCCTCCGCCACTGGGGCATCATTCACAGGATTCACCGTAATGCGCACCGTTGCCGTGTCACTGCCGCCCTTACCGTCATCCACCGTGTACGTAAAGCTGTCACTACCTGAATACCCTTCGTCCGGAGTGTAGGTAATATCGCTTCCGTTATTGACCACACTACCGTGGCTACCCTGACTCACGCTGTCTATATTCAGAGCATCCGCATCAGGATCATGGTCATTGGCCAGGACATCAAGCGTGATGGGAGTATTCTCAGACGTAACCCCTGAATCATCCTCCGCCACTGGGGCATCATTCACAGGATTCACCGTAATGCGCACCGTTGCCGTGTCACTGCCGCCCTTACCGTCATCCACCGTGTACGTAAAGCTGTCGCTACCTGAATACCCTTCGTCCGGAGTGTAGGTAATATCGCTTCCGTTATTGACCACACTACCGTGGCTACCCTGACTCACGCTGTCTATATTCAGAGCATCCGCATCAGGATCATGGTCATTGGCCAGAACATCAAGCGTGATGGGAGTATCCTCAGACGTAACCCCTGAATCATCCTCCGCCACTGGGGCATCATTCACAGGATTCACCGTAATGCGCACCGTTGCCGTGTCACTGCCGCCCTTACCGTCATCCACCGTGTACGTAAAGCTGTCACTACCTGAATACCCTTCGTCCGGAGTGTAGGTAATATCGCTTCCGTTATTGACCACACTACCGTGGCTACCCTGACTCACGCTGTCTATATTCAGAGCATCCTCATCAGGATCATGGTCGTTGGCCAGGACATCAAGGGTGATGGGAGTATTCTCAGACGTAACCCCTGAATCATCCTCCGCCACTGGGGCATCATTCACAGGATTCACCGTAATGCTCACCGTTGCCGTGTCACTGCCGCCCTTACCGTCATCCACCGTGTACGTAAAGCTGTCGCTACCTGAATACCCTTCATCAGGAGTATAGGTAATATCGCTTCCGTTATTGACCACACTACCGTGGCTGCCCTGACTCACGCTGTCTATATTCAGAGCATCCGCATCAGGATCATGGTCGTTGGCCAGGACATCAAGGGTGATGGGAGTATTCTCAGACGTAACCCCTGAATCATCCTCCGCCACTGGGGCATCATTCACAGGATTCACCGTAATGCTCACCGTTGCCGTGTCACTGCCGCCCTTACCGTCATCCACCGTGTACGTAAAGCTGTCGCTACCTGAATACCCTTCGTCCGGAGTGTAGGTAATATCGCTTCCGTTATTGACCACACTACCGTGGCTACCCTGACTCACGCTGTCTATATTCAGAGCATCCGCATCAGGATCATGGTCATTGGCCAGGACATCAAGCGTGATGGGAGTATCCTCAGACGTAACCCCTGAATCATCCTCCGCCACTGGGGCATCATTCACAGGATTCACCGTAATGCGCACCGTTGCCGTGTCACTGCCGCCCTTACCGTCATCCACCGTGTACGTAAAGCTGTCACTGCCGAAATACCCTTCGTCCGGAGTGTAGGTAATATCGCTTCCGTTATTGACCACACTACCGTGGCTACCACTCACGCTGTCTATATTCAGAGCATCCTCATCAGGATCATGGTCGTTGGCCAGGACATCAAGCGTGATGGGAGTATCCTCAGACGTAACCCCTGAATCATCCTCCGCCACTGGGGCATCATTCACAGGATTCACCGTAATGCGCACCGTTGCCGTGTCACTGCCGCCCTTACCGTCATCCACCGTGTACGTAAAGCTGTCACTGCCGAAATACCCTTCGTCCGGAGTGTAGGTAATATCGCTTCCGTTATTGACCACACTACCGTGGCTACCCTGACTCACGCTGTCTATATTCAGAGCATCCTCATCAGGATCATGGTCGTTGGCCAGGACATCAAGCGTGATGGGAGTATCCTCAGACGTAACCCCTGAATCATCCTCCGCCACTGGGGCATCATTCACAGGATTCACCGTAATGCGCACCGTTGCCGTGTCACTGCCGCCCTTACCGTCATCCACCGTGTACGTAAAGCTGTCGCTACCTGAATACCCTTCGTCCGGAGTGTAGGTAATATCGCTTCCGTTATTGACCACACTACCGTGGCTACCCTGACTCACGCTGTCTATATTCAGAGCATCCTCATCAGGATCATGGTCATTGGCCAGAACATCAAGCGTGATGGGAGTATTCTCAGACGTAACCCCTGAATCATCCTCCGCCACAGGGGCATCATTCACAGGATTCACCGTAATGCTCACCGTTGCCGTATCACTGCCGCCCTTACCGTCATCCACCGTGTACGTAAAGCTGTCGCTACCTGAATACCCTTCGTCCGGAGTGTAGGTAATATCGCTTCCGTTATTGACCACACTACCGTGGCTACCCTGACTCACGCTGTCTATATTCAGAGCATCCGCATCAGGATCATGGTCATTGGCCAGAACATCAAGCGTGATGGGAGTATCCTCAGACGTAACCCCTGAATCATCCTCCGCCACTGGGGCATCATTCACAGGATTCACCGTAATGCGCACCGTTGCCGTGTCACTGCCACCCTTACCGTCATCCACCGTGTACGTAAAGCTGTCACTGCCGGAATACCCTTCGTCCGGAGTGTAGGTAATATCGCTTCCGTTATTGACCACACTACCGTGGCTACCCTGACTCACGCTGTCTATATTCAGAGCATCCTCATCAGGATCATGGTCATTGGCCAGAACATCAAGCGTGATGGGAGTATCCTCAGACGTAACCCCTGAATCATCCTCCGCCACTGGGGCATCATTCACAGGATTCACCGTAATGCGCACCGTTGCCGTGTCACTGCCGCCCTTACCGTCATCCACCGTGTACGTAAAGCTGTCACTGCCGGAATACCCTTCGTCCGGAGTGTAGGTAATATCGCTTCCGTTATTGACCACACTACCGTGGCTACCCTGACTCACGCTGTCTATATTGAGAGCATCCTCATTAGGATCATGGTCATTGGCCAGGACATCAAGCGTGATGGGAGTATTCTCAGACGTAACCCCTGAATCATCCTCCGCCACTGGGGCATCATTCACAGGATTCACCGTAATGCTCACCGTTGCCGTATCACTGCCGCCCTTACCGTCATCCACCGTGTACGTAAAGCTGTCGCTACCTGAATACCCTTCGTCCGGAGTGTAGGTAATATCGCTTCCGTTATTGACCACACTACCGTGGCTACCCTGACTCACGCTGTCTATATTCAGAGCATCCGCATCAGGATCATGGTCATTGGCCAGAACATCAAGCGTGATGGGAGTATTCTCAGACGTAATTCCTGAATCATCCTCCGCCACTGGGGCATCATTCACAGGATTCACCGTAATGCGCACCGTTGCCGTGTCACTGCCGCCCTTACCGTCATCCACCGTGTACGTAAAGCTGTCACTGCCGGAATACCCTTCGTCCGGAGTGTAGGTAATATCGCTTCCGTTATTGACCACACTACCGTGGCTACCCTGACTCACGCTGTCTATATTCAGAGCATCCGCATCAGGATCATGGTCATTGGCCAGGACATCAAGGGTGATGGGAGTATCCTCAGACGTAACCCCTGAATCATCCTCCGCCACTGGGGCATCATTCACAGGATTCACCGTAATGCGCACCGTTGCCGTGTCACTGCCGCCCTTACCGTCATCCACCGTGTACGTAAAGCTGTCACTGCCGGAATACCCTTCGTCCGGAGTGTAGGTAATATCGCTTCCGTTATTGACCACACTACCGTGGCTGCCCTGACTCACGCTGTCTATATTCAGAGCATCCTCATCAGGATCATGGTCATTGGCCAGGACATCAAGGGTGATGGGAGTATCCTCAGACGTAACCCCTGAATCATCCTCCGCCACAGGGGCATCATTCACAGGATTCACCGTAATGCTCACCGTTGCCGTGTCACTGCCGCCCTTACCGTCATCCACCGTGTACGTAAAGCTGTCGCTACCTGAATACCCTTCATCAGGAGTGTAAGTAATATCGCTTCCATTATTGACCACACTACCGTGGCTGCCCTGACTCACGCTGTCTATATTCAGAGCATCCTCATCAGGATCATGGTCGTTGGCCAGAACATCAAGCGTGATGGGAGTATTCTCAGACGTAATCCCTGAATCATCCTCCGCCACAGGGGCATCATTCACAGGATTCACCGTAATGCTCACCGTTGCCGTGTCACTACCGCCCTTACCGTCATCCACCGTGTACGTAAAGCTGTCGCTACCTGAATACCCTTCATCAGGAGTGTAGGTAATATCGCTTCCGTTATTGACCACACTACCGTGGCTACCCTGACTCACGCTGTCTATATTCAGAGCATCCTCATCAGGATCATGGTCATTGGCCAGAACATCAAGCGTGATGGGAGTATTCTCAGACGTAACCCCTGAATCATCCTCCGCCACTGGGGCATCATTCACAGGATTCACCGTAATGCTCACCGTTGCCGTGTCACTACCGCCCTTACCGTCATCCACCGTATACGTAAAGCTGTCACTACCTGAATACCCTTCGTCCGGAGTGTAGGTAATATCGCTTCCGTTATTGACCACACTACCGTGGCTACCCTGACTCACGCTGTCTATATTCAGAGCATCCTCATCAGGATCATGGTCGTTGGCCAGGACATCAAGCGTGATGGGAGTATTCTCAGACGTAACCCCTGAATCATCCTCCGCCACAGGGGCATCATTCACAGGATTCACCGTAATGCGCACCGTTGCCGTGTCACTACCGCCCTTACCGTCATCCACCGTGTACGTAAAGCTGTCACTGCCGGAATACCCTTCGTCCGGAGTGTAGGTAATATCGCTTCCGTTATTGACCACACTACCGTGGCTACCCTGACTCACGCTGTCTATATTCAGAGCATCCTCATCAGGATCATGGTCATTGGCCAGGACATCAAGCGTGATGGGAGTATTCTCAGACGTAACCCCTGAATCATCCTCCGCCACTGGGGCATTATTATGCTCAGGATTTTCTACAACATCCCCCTGCGATTCCTGATCAGAATTCAAGGTATCGTTCTCTGTCGAATTCTCTGCCTCATAAAACGAAATTTTTCCCTGATCATCCACCTCAATTAAGCCTAAAACAGTGCCCTGAGTCCTGACGGAATGAGTATCAAAAACGTTGTTATTTATTTCATTGTTTTTTACAATTTCAGCAGATTTTTCTTCTGCCTCTGCCTGTGCGGCAATCCATATTTCCTCTGCTTCGTCAGCTGCATCAGCTGCTTTTTCTGCTGCTTCCTGGGCATCGGCAATGGCATCAGGGTCTCCGGACTCCTGAGCAGCCTGCAGGGCAGCAGCGGCTTCATCCGCTTCTGAAGCTGCGTTTGCCGCTGCCTCAGCTGCCTTCTCAGCTGCGGCTTCAGCTTCCGCCGCATCCAGCAAAGAATCCAGATTCTCCAACCTGTCAAGATCAAGGTCAATGGAATTGGGTGCCGTATTTTGAAAATCAACAAGCTCCTGTCTCGTCATGTCACGGGCGGTACCAAGGGGTTGTCCCTGAAGAATCTCCAAAATTTTAAGGGGATCATTGATAAACTGGATATTGCCTTGGATATCCTGAATCACCAGCACATGCCCCGCCCCAATGGTTTCAACACCGATTTTTTCAAACCCTTTCTGTATATCACTGTTGACAACCGTTCCCCTAATGCCGATCAACGCCATGGGGGACTTAAGATTAAAATTATCAGGATTCTGTTTTGCGATTTCACCGGTAACTGTTCTAAAAACCCCCTTGGTCATTTCAAATAGAAAGTTTGAGCCCTCTGCGTCATCGGGAGTGTATACATAAGAGTTGATTTTAGAACGGCTGTCTTCACCTTGGGAAAAAGAGGTTTCATCAATAAAATCAACCTCCAGCTGGCTTCCATGCCCGGTTATTATCTCATCGCCCTGGAAAACAGGACTACCTAATGAAAGATTTCGAATCCCTGCGTCTGAAATTGCCTGTGCCTGGCCTGTTAAATTAGCCACCTCTCCAACAGGGGTAGAAGAAATTGATTGGTCAGCCATAATAAATCCTCATGATATAAATATTACATTATTATGTGCAAGTATTTGCAGATAGCTTAATGCTCTTTTATTATTGCAGGATCTTAAACGGAGTTTCATATAACATACATGGCAGAAAGACCTGCCACAACGAAAAACGAAAATCCTTTAATTCCAGCATATTGGTGAGACTTTCATATAAAACGGGCATGTCCTGCCGGACACAACAAATATAGGGTCGTAGACGCGGAGCCAAATGGTATTATACCGCCGCCCCCCCCGACGGGCAATGGGCCCGGACCGGAACTGTAGACAGCTCAATTGTCCGGTTCCTATTGCCCATCGGGGGGGCGGCTCTGCTGAGGTTGCCTTGGAGGCTGCCTTTTCATATAAAAGGGACTCAATGGAGAGACGCTCCCTCGGTTTTTTTCCGGCCTGTAATGATCTCGTTTCGCAACCTGTTGTAAATGGTGGTTTTGGACGTACCGTTCTTTTGCCCTCTCGGCATTCTTCCTCCTGTCATCCATTAAAAATCGCGAATCTCTGGAATTGATCGCAATATCAGGTTATTTTTACCATTATCTGCAAATGTTATCAACAACTTAATACATTATCATATTAACGTCATGCTCGACTTTTATAATATAGCTCCTGCTAAAATGCAAATAGTGTAACGCTTTCCAGAACCATAACCCGCCGCTTTACCCGCCTGAAAAATTCTTGCCCTCTCAAATGTGCGAACAAAATCCGTCGATGCGTTTCAGAGTTACCAGTATCGGACTCAATGTTTCAAGCTTCGTTGTGGGCGAATTCGGGTCCCAAAACCCGATCCGCCCGTGGCGGTTATAAGCTTAGATGGAGAATCGAAAGCTTCTTTGCCTGGTGGAAACGTCATCTGCATGTCTACCATCTGATCGCAAAAAGTCCGTACGGCCTGATGGTACAAATCCTGGCAGGCCTTATCACTTATTATAATTTTGCAACACTAAAAACAAGGAGCACCATAAAATGGGCGAAAGGGGGAGTAAAAACGCTCCCATGCGGGAATAAACCAACGGTTTCCGGCCTTTATAATATCCGCAGGGTAATACATAAGATCGGTTCCTCAGGTTTGGAGACTGACCGGGTCCATGAGGATCTTCCCAACGAGGCTTAAAGGAGAGGCAAACAGGTCAAGGACGGAACCGGCCAGTTCCGCGAGGGTTCCCGGAAGCATTTCCAGTCGCAGAGCCGGCAGTCGGGTTGAAGGTTCCGGGATGTTCCGTTGAGATTCCAGAATTCCCCGAAACCTTACCACTCACAGATTAGGCGCTCACAAGTTTCAGAGCATTTTTCACAATATTTTCCGCCGTAAAACCAAACTCGGCAAGCACCTTTCCGCCCGGAGCCGACGCGCCGAAACGGTCAATACCCATCACCCGGCCAGCATCCCCCACATACCGCTCCCAGCCCATGGTAATGCCGGCTTCCACAGCGATTCTGGCCTTGACATCACTGGGAAGTATCCGCTCTTTATAGGAAGCCGGGGCCTTTTCAAACAGCTCCCAGCTGGGCATGCTGATCACCCGAGTATTGATTCCCTTTTCTGCCAGCTGTTTTGCTGCTTCCACACAGATATGCACCTCGGAACCTGTGCCGATGAGGATCATGTCAATGTTCTTGTCCTTATCCATATCTTTTAAAACATACGCCCCATAACGGAGATCTCCGTCGCATCCGGTGCGGTCCAGGATGGGAAGTTTTTGACGACTCAGCAGCAGTGCCGTGGGCGCATCGTCAGTGACCAGGGCCTTGATCCACGCTTCGGCGGTTTCCCTGGCATCTGCGGGACGGATCACCTGCAGGCCGGGAATGGCCCGCAAAGAGACCAGATGTTCAACGGGCTGGTGGGTGGGGCCATCCTCACCCACGGCCACACTGTCATGGGTGAGCACGTAAATAAGCGGCAGTTTCATGAGAGATGCCACCCGAACGGCGGGCCTTAAATAGTCGGCAAATACCAAAAATGTACCGCCATAGGGCCGAACACCACTATGAAGATACATGCCGGACATGATGGCGGCCATGGCATGCTCCCGCACACCAAACCGGATATTCCTGCCGCCATAGGCCCCCTTTTGAAACACATCAAACCCATCCAGAAAGGTTTTGTTGGACGGGGCAAGGTCGGCGGACCCACCCATGAGCACGGGAAGGTTAGGGGCAATGGCATTGAGCACCTTCCCCGATGCAGCCCGGGTGGCCATGGGATCATCCCCTACCTTAAACTGGGGAATATCCTTGTCCCAGCCGGCTGTCAGAAAACCGCTGATGGCATCCACAAAAGCGTCAGCCAGTTCGGGGTAGGCCTTCCGGTATCCGTTGAAAATCTCCTGCCATGCCTGTTCTTTTTCAGCCCCCCGGTCAATGGCACCACGGCAGGCGATGAGCACCGCATCGGGCACATAAAAGTCCTTATCTTCGGGCACACCATAAAAGGCCTTGACCAGACGGATCTCGTCAGCCCCCAGGGGAGACCCATGGGCACCGGCGGTATCCTGTTTGTTGGGACTGCCGTAGGCAATGTGGGTGGTAATCTTGATCATGGTGGGTTTATCAGTTTCGGCCTTTCCCGTCTCAATGGCATGGGCAATGGCCTCAATGTCATTGCCGTCGGTCACCGGCACCACATGCCAGTTCATGGCCTCGAACTTGGCCTTGACATCTTCGGTGAAGGCAATATTTGTGCTGCCCTCAATGGAGATGGAATTATCGTCATAAAGGAGAATCAATCGGCCCAGCCCCAGATGACCTGCCAGGGACACCGCCTCCATGGCCACCCCCTCCATGAGATCTCCATCCCCGCACATCACATAGGTGAAATGGTTGATAAGTTCGGCATCGGCCTTGTTAAACCGGGCGGCCATGTGCCGCTCAGCCATGGCCATACCCACTGCATTGGCAATGCCCTGGCCCAAAGGCCCGGTGGTGGTTTCAACCCCGGATGTATGCCCATACTCAGGGTGGCCCGGTGTTTTACTCTCCCACTGTCTGAAATTTTTCAGGTCTTCCAGTTCCAGTCCATACCCATTGAGATAGAGCATGCTGTATAGGAGCATGGATGCATGGCCGCCTGAAAGGACAAATCGGTCCCGATCAATCCAGGCAGGATTTTTGGGATTGTGTTTCAGAAACCGACTCCACAGCACATGGGCCGTGGGGGCAAGGCCCATGGGGGCACCGGGATGTCCGGAGTTTGCCTTCTGGATGGCATCCATGGCAAGGGTTCTGATGGTATTAATACATTGCTGATCAAGGTCTTGGTTGGCAGCCGCCATTGTTCTCTCCTGTTTGATAAAAAGGCAAGGGGGGATATCCCCTTGCCGTTTAATTGTTAAAGCGCCCTCATGTATTCCGGTTTTAATGAAACCTGCCCCTTCAGGGCTCCGGCAATCAACGCCAGGGTTTCTTCCCTGTCCCGGGGCAGTCTTGCCCGGATGGGGAGATAATTGGAGGCATGATTGGCATGGAACAGGCCATTGGTGAGATGGGAGGTGGCAATCATGGTGCCAAGTTCCAAGAGCATCTCTTCCGGGGAGATGAGATGAAAGCGTCCCTGTTCATAGTCCCTATGAAGAGGGGTTCCCGGCACCAGCATAAGACTCAATGCCCCCACATATTCGGGGTCAATGGCGGAAAGAACACGCCCGGTTTCCCGGGCATGGATTTCCGAACGTTCCTTGCCTGCAATCCCCAGAAGTACGGTGATGGAAAGCTGTATCCCGGCCTTCCGAATTTTTCTGCCCATATCAATCATCCGTTGGGAATCTGCACCCTTACGAATCTTTTCAAGGGTGATATCATCTCCACTCTCCAGCCCCATGTAGGCAATCTTCAACCCCAGACCCCGAAGCTCTTCAAGCTCCTTATCGGTTTTCATGGAAATGCTTTTGGTGTTGGCATAAATCCCCACCCGCTCCACCCAGGGCAGTTTTTTCCGGATGGCCTCAAGAATGGGCACCAGCCTGCGCTGGGGAATGACCATGGCATCACCATCACAGATGAAAAGTCGATTCTGATTTCGGCAATATTTTGATGCAAAATCAATATCTTCAAATATAATATCATCTTTTTTAATGGTAAATCGCTCTTCGTTAAAGGTGCTGCAAAAGGTGCACTTATTGTGGGAGCATCCCACCGTCACCTGCAGCAGAATACTGTATGCTTCACTGGGGGGCCTGATGATTTGTCCTTCGTAATGCATGATATGTTCGTTCTCCCTTTTTTCAATTTTGAACTTGTTTGTACATGAAACTGACTGAAAAAACAAGATATTGATGAAAAATAGTGTGCCTGTTTCCGATTTCAGTCTGTAAAAAGCCATCATAAACTTGACAATCCTGATTTTGCACCAATTTTTTATGGCAAAACGAAATCCAACCGGTGAATGTCGGTTTTGACAAACAATGGCTTGGACGGAAAAACAAATTTGTATATCCGGATACGCCGGAATAAAAATTCTCTTTGATTCTTCCATGAAAATAACATGAAAATCAGAGATAAAAAACCAAAACATTTTATCGTTGATACAGGAGAGACCATGGGTACCCAGAAAGAAACATGTGAATTTAAAACCGAAGTGCAGCAGCTTTTGCATTTAATCATCAACTCCCTCTATTCCAACAAGGAAATTTTCATAAGAGAGCTGATTTCCAACGCATCCGATGCCATTGACAAGGCAAGATTCAAGGAACAGACCCAGCCGGAACTGTTTGAAGGTGACAACGACTTTCACATCAGAATCGCCACTGATCCCGAAAAAAAGACCTTTGAGATCAGTGACAACGGCATCGGCATGACCTATGACGAGGTCAATGAAAACATCGGCACCATTGCCCGAAGCGGCACGGCAGCTTTCATGGCGGCCCTGGAAAAATCCAAGGATGAAAACGTCCTCTCCCCCGAGTTGATTGGCCAGTTTGGCGTGGGCTTTTACAGTGCATTCATAGCCGCAGACAAAATCACCCTGGTGACCCGGGCCGCCGGCAGTGATAAGGGTGTCAAATGGGAATCCGACGGCAAGGGCACCTACTCCATTGAAGAGGTGGACAAAGCGGACAGGGGCACCACCATCACCCTTGAGCTTAAAGAGGTGGGAGAGGGAGACCAGGACTTCACAGAAGAATACACCATCCGGCACATCATCAAAAAACATTCCGACTTTGTCACCTACCCTGTCATCATGAACGTGGAAAAGACAGAGCCCCTTCCGGAAGAGCAGATCATCAAGGACAGCGATGGAAAACCTGTGGGAGACACTTTTAAAAAGGTCAGGGCCGATGAAACCCTGAACTCCATGAAA
Organism: uncultured Desulfobacterium sp.; assembly: GCA_963668575.2. GTDB lineage: Bacteria > Desulfobacterota > Desulfobacteria > Desulfobacterales > Desulfobacteraceae > Desulfocicer. Next base: position 6,547,062 of record OY764894.2, read on the forward strand.
GCCATCTGGGCCAAAAGCCCGGAGGATGTCACCGAAGAAGAGTATGAAGAGTTTTACAAACACATCAGCCACAACTGGGACAAACCCCTTGCCACCCTGCACAAGAAATTTGAAGGCATCACCGAGTACGATTCCCTCATGTTTCTGCCCTCCAAAGCCCCCTTTGACATGTTCCGTCCCGAAAGAAAACACGGCATGCAGCTTTACTGCAAACGGGTATTCATCATGGATGACTGCAAGGAGCTTCTGCCTGAATATTTAAGCTTCATCCATGGAGTGGTGGATGCCCCGGACCTGAACCTCAACGTGAGCCGTGAAATTCTCCAGGAAGACCGGCTGGTACGAAATATCCGCAAGAATCTGGTGAAAAAAATATTCAGTCTGCTGGAGGAGATGGACAAGGAAAAATACGAATCCTTCTATAAAGAGTTTGGCCAGGCCATCAAGGCCGGTATCCCCACGGATTTTGAAAACAAAGACCGCATTGCCGCTCTGCTGCGGTACAAGACCACCAAGTCCGACGGTAAATATATCTCTCTGGATCAATACATTGAAAACATGCCCGAAGACCAGAAAGAGATTTACTATATCACCGGCGAAAACATGAACGCCCTCATCAACAGCCCGCTTCTGGAAGCCCTCAAGGCCAAAGACTATGAAGTGCTTCTCATGGTGGACCCCGTGGACGAATGGGTGACCCAGTCCCTTTTCGAATATAAAGAGAAAAAACTCAAAAGTGCGGAAAAAGGAGATTTGGATCTGGACAAGGTGGATGAGAAAGAAAAAGACGCCTACACGCCGCTGTTTAACTTCATCAAAGAAAAACTCAATGACAAGGTTAAGGATGTGCAGATTTCCAAACGTCTCAAGGATTCCGTCTCCTGTCTGTCCGGGGATGATTTCGGCATGAGCGCATACATGGAAAAGATTCTCAAGGCTTCGGGCCAGGAAGCACCGGATCAGAAAAGGTCTTTGGAACTCAACGTGAACCATCCGGTCATCGCTAAAATCAAGGAAATTTTTGAGACAGACACCACCAACCCGGCACTGCAGGATTACAGCCAGCTGCTTTTGGACATTGCCATCATCAGTGAAGGCGGTAAAATCGATAACCCGGCCCGGTTCAGCAAACAGCTGGGAGACATGATGGCCAAGGCTTTATGATCATCTATCTTGAGACACTGGGATGCTGCCGCAACCAGGTGGACAGCGAAGTCATGCTGGGCCGGCTGGCATCCCGGGGCCATGATATCACCTCTGACCCTTCCGGGGCGGAGGTGATCATTGTCAACACCTGCGGTTTCATTGCAGCGGCCTCGGCCGAGGCCATTGACACCATACTTGAATTGGCCCAATACAAGCAAGAGGGGTCCTGCAGACGTCTGGTGGTCACCGGGTGCCTGCCCGAACGGTTCCGGGACGACACCCTGACTGATGCCCTGCCCGAGGTGGATGCCTTCCTGGGGACCGGGGCCTGTGATGGCATTGTTGAGGCAGTGGAGAGCGAAGACCAAGCTGTCATAACCCTGTTGCCGGACCCCTGCACCAGGGAGTTCCAGGGGCTTCCCCTGCCCCGGAAGCTTACCTTGGCCCACACCGCCTATGTGAAGGTGTCGGAGGGGTGCAACCGAAAATGCACCTACTGCATCATCCCCCGCCTCCGGGGGATACAGCGCAGCCGTCCAATGGATCATGTGGTAAACGAAACCACAACCCTGATTTCAAAAGGAGTCAATGAAATTGTTCTGGTGGGGGAAAACACCACGGATTACGGACTGGATCTCACCCTCCCCGCACACTTAAGTCACCTTCTGGAAGCAGTCTCCAAGGGGGCCACGGCCCTTCAAAGGCCCCATCCCACCTGGATACGCCTCTTATACACCCACCCCTCGTCCATGGACAAAAAGATCATTGAGACCATTGCCGGAAGCGATAATATCTGCAGCTACTATGATATCCCCATCCAGCATGCCGATTCCCGGACACTCAAACGCATGGGTCGGAACTACACCATGGAGGATCTTTACACCCTTTTTAAAACCATCCGCACCATGGATCCCCATGCAGTGCTGCGGACCACTCTCATCACCGGTTTTCCAGGTGAAACCGATGATGAGTTTCAGACCCTGCTGGACTTTATCGAAGAGATCCGGTTTGACCATCTGGGGGTGTTCCCCTATTCCGATTCAGAGGACCTGGCCTCCCACCGGCTCAAAAACCATGTGCCGGAAATTCTCGGGGAGGAGCGCCATGATCTCATCATGAACCGACAGTCTAAAATTTCGGAATCCATCAACCGAAAATATCTGGACCGCACCGTTCAGGTGCTTGTGGAAGAAAATCCCGATGAGGGCATATACCTTGGCAGGACGCGGTTCCAGGCCCCTGAAGTGGACGGCATCACATTTATTTATGGCTCAGGGCTTGAAATCGGTACCTTTACTGATGTAAAGATTACAGAAACCCATGAATATGACCTGGCGGGAGAAACGGCATGAAGCAGGAATTGAAGCGCAGACTGATATCTTTGGTGGAAAAAGATCTGGCCGGGATTGAAGTGGCGCTGCATGACAACCTGAATCCCCACCTGCCCCTGGTACAGAAGATTGCCGGACATCTTCTGTTCAGCGGCGGGAAACGCATCAGACCCCTGTTGATGATTTTAAGTGCAAGGCTGTGCCATTACCAGGGAGAGGATGCTGTCTCTTTTTCCACCCTGTTTGAGTATCTCCATGCCGCCACCCTACTCCACGATGATGTGGTGGACGAAGCCGATTTAAGACGGGGAAAACCGGCGGCCCATACCCGATGGGACCGCCCCAGGGTGGTACTCACCGGAGATTTTCTCCTGGCCCGCTCCCTCTCCCTTGCCGCACAGACAGGGCTTCCGGACCTCATCTCCGTCATGGCCGGTATCACCGAAGAGATGTCCCAGGGGGAGATTGACCAGATGGAGAACAAAGGCAATACAAACCTCACCGAAGCACAGTACATGACCGTTATCCGGAGAAAAACCGCTGTGCTGCTCCAGGGTGCGTGCAGAAGCGGTGCCATTCTGGCCCATGCCGGCAAAGAAAAGGAAGCGGCCCTGGACGACTTTGGATACCACCTGGGGATAGCCTTTCAGATGGCCGATGATCTGTTGGATTATACAGCCCAGGCCGAAACCCTTGGCAAAAATCCCGGAGCCGACATCCGGGAAGGCAAACTCACCCTGCCCCTTATCAAGGCGTTGGAGAATGCCTCGGAGCTGGATCGTGCCTGGATGTGCAGCACCATTAGCGATCCCCATTTTGACGAAACGGATTTCAAAAAACTCCGGAATCTGCTTCACCACTATGAAGGAATAGCATATACGGAACAAAAAGCGGCTCACCATGTATCTCTGGCAAAGCAGAGCCTTGACATTTTCACTCCCTGCCAGGCCATGGACACCATGATGATGATCGCAGATTATGCCATTGCCAGAAACGTATAGGAGAAGAGATGAATCCATTTAAACCGGCTGCCATGATAGCGGCAGGCTTATTTTTCTTGTTGGCATCTGTTTGCAACACTGCAGCCGCCCAGGAACAGGACACCCTTACGGTGATTTCCCTTGGGAAACATGCCATTTCCGGCAATAACCTTGCCGGTGCAAAACAACAAGCCATCGCAGATGCCCTGGATGCCGCCGTGGCACAGGCCACTCTTGCCATGCTCACCCCACCGGAAATCTCCTCCAGTCTTCCCCTGCTGTCCGATGTGCTGACAGGCTCCTCCCAGGACCATATCATCACCTACAAATTATTGGGCGAGATGGAAAAAGGCCCCCTTTACATTGTTGCCGTGGAATCAACGCTGAACGTCCAGAGCCTGGAATCCCTTTTTTCAAAATATCGCGTCCGGAATAAAGACAAAGTGCTTCCCCGGATTTTAATGTTCATGTCAGAACAGGTGCCGGGTGAAATCCTGCCCCGTTACTGGTGGGGAAACAACCCCATGCCCTTCCAGTCCTTTGCCCTCACCGCCTTTAAAAAAGTCCTTGCTCAGAAGCACTATCCCCTCATGGAGCAGCCACCGTCGGAAGAGGTCCAGGCCCTTGGCATTGCCTTTAATTTTATCCATGATGCCGATGCCGCATTAAATGTTGCATTAAGGCTCAACGCCGACGTAATGATCATGGCCAAAGCCATGGCCCAAGAGGCCTCCAATGTCATGGGTACGGAAAAAGCCTATAAATCCACGGTGGCACTGGAAGCCTTCCAGGTAAATTCAGGAGAACAGCTCACCTCCTTTACCACCGACGCCGTGGTAAAAAGCGATTTCAGTCAAACCGGCATTGCAGACAGCCTCACCCGATCAGGAGCACAGGCGGCAGAAAAGCTCATGGTCAAGCTGGATGCCATGTGGTCCGACAAGGCAACCGGCCCCCAGGCCATTGAAACCCGCATTGAAGGAAATGACTACCTTTCAAGCTTTATCATGCTCAGAAAAATCCTCAACAGCATGTCCGGTATTAAAGATATCCAGACCAAAGAACTCAGCTCGGACAATGCCCTGGTGGACATCATCTACCAGGGAAACGGTAAAAAACTTGCCGATGCTCTGATGATGCAGACCTTTGATTCTTTTAACCTGAGTCTTTCCGACATCACCGACCACTCATTGACCATCAAGTTCATACCCAAAGACGGGGAGCAACCTGTGGAAAAAAAAGATATTGAAGGGGCCTTTATTTCCGAATAACCGCCACGGGCGGACCGGGATTTGGGTGGGACCCGGGTTCATCCACAATGAATCATGAACGTAATGTTAGGCTTATCTACATTTTCATATAAACATACATGGCAGAAAAACCTGCCACAACAAAAAACGAAAGTCCTTTAATTCCAGCATATTGGTGAGACTTTCATATAAAACCCCCATGCCCTGGCGGGCACAACGAAGATAGAAAATGGCATCATGCCGCCCCCCCCCCGACGGGCAATGGGCCCGGCCCGGAACCGTAGACGGCTCAATTGGCCGGTTCCTATTGCCCGTCGGGGGAGGGGCTCTGCTGAGGTAGACTTGAAGGCTACCTTTTCATATAACCTACATGGCAGAAAAACCTGCCACAACGAAAAACGAAAGTCCTTTAATTCCAGTATATTGGTGAGACTTTCATATAAAAACTGCCACGGGCAGACCGCATTGGGAACCTGGGTCTGCCCACAACCAATATTGAAAGACCTGTGGCGTACACCGGGGGGTTTCATATAATCAAAAATTAAGATTCCGGTGCATTTCATTGTTGACATGAATCAGAGATGGTGCTAATTATCTTTTCCCATAAAGGCGCGTAGCTCAGTTGGTAGAGCGCTACCTCGACACGGTAGAAGTCAGCAGTTCGAGCCTGCTCGTGCCTACCATAAAAATTAAGGGTTTACAGAATCTCTCTGTAAACTCTTTTTTAATTTTGTGACCAGTTTGTGACCGGTTGGAAAACATAGCCCCCTCAAGCCTCCTTGCTGATCCCTGATTTTCATCTTCCATTAAATGGGCCTGGTTCAAAACAGGGTAACTTCATTGAGCCGCACCGTCACCTTATCGATAACCTTGAAATTGCCCATCTCCTTGATCTTTGATTTGATTTTTTCCGCTTCATCAGGACGAACATAATTATCCGCAAGAATACGCTTTACGCTCTCAAGCCCCTCCTGGATCACCGTCTCATCATCCACGGCACAGAACTGATAGATCCAGCCGATGATCTCTACATCCTCCCACAGCTCTTCCTCCACCTGGGTGACAAGGTTGTGCATGGAGGAACCGGTGTGGAGCAGATTATCCGGCAGCAGCAACGCTTCTTCATTGTCCAGTTTCTCGAACAGAAAGGGCATGGCCTTGTGAAGTGCAGTGCATTGCACTGGGCCATGAGGAACATGCGGAAAAGCTCGTTGTCCCTGTCTCCGGCCAGTTTAAGTTCGATCACTTTTTCCCTGTCCAGGCCCGGCAGGTCCACATCAGCGGCATGGGTGATGATCTCTGGAAGGGTGGAGCCGTCCGGGCTGCTCAAGTGAAAAGGGTATGCAGCCATTTGACAAACAATGTAGCTGTCGGCGTGTCCGGCTTCAGGGCATGTGCCGTGATGGCCTGTCCCAGGGGCCTGCCCGGTTCGTCCTGCCAGGCAAGATAGGTGTGAATCACGGCTTTACTCAAGTGGGAAGATTTGAATGTACACAGATCCTTTTCCTTTGCAATGTCAACGCATTGTGATGCAGCATCAAGGGCATTTGTTTCCGCCATTTCCATCAGGAAATCTTCCAGCATTCCTGGCTTACGGTTATCCGGCATCAGCCAAACTCCGATAGTCGGTTTATCTGAATTTTCTTCCAAAATCGTGCCGTCAACATCAGGTTGATCAGGGAAAATATATTCATGATCCCTGATTTTATGCTGGATTTGCTGCCATCTGCCGGTCGCTTCAGAATCATCGGCATCCAGGATGATGCCGATGGTTTCAGGAGGATCGGGCTGAAGGATCATGGCATTGAGGCGCTTCAGGACACCGTCATCATTTTCACATTCAAAAATGCCAAATGTTTCAGGAAGCTTAAAATGTTCACATAGTGCCAACACGACGTGGCAATCATTTTTCCCTTCCACGAGCAGGACTTTTTTCCCTTTGTGCTTACAGGGCTTCTTCATCATCGCACCTCTACCTCAGTCTCAATGGCATCGGAAAGCGTTTCATAGGTGTAACGGATGACCTTTTGATCTTTCAGGGGATCGGCTTCCAGTCTGTAAAAAGATGCAGAAGATATATCGGATGCCCATGCTTCATGGAAGCCTTTAATGCAATCCCGGCTGTGAGTTGTAGCAATAATTTGAATATTTAACTCTTTGGCCAGTCGGATAACCGTATCCCATACCGTTGAATGAGTAGACCAATGCAAGCCGTTTTCAAATTCGTCTATCAACAGGAGCCCGTTTTTAACGTTTACCAACGCCAGAATAATGTGAAACAGACGGGTCATTCCATCCCCCATGGTTTTCAAGGGAATTCTTTCCTTGATTCCTTTGTACCGTATGATGGGAATGCGCTTGGATTTTCTTGTGATTTTGCCGTTCACATCTCCAACCAGGGCGATGCCTTCAATTTTGGGATCAATGATTTTCAGACAGGAGATCACTTCATCTTCCAGGTCCGTAAGATTGATGTTGTCCCACAACTGGGATAATACTTCATCATTCAGGTTGCTTGTGGGAACGACCTGGTGACTGATGTTTAAATTTTTGTGTCCTGGGTACAGGCGGTTTCTCATGGGATTAAAAGCAGAATTAAAGGGGATATGGTGACATCTTTCTTTTCCCTGGGTCGCTTCCAGAGCAAATTGGATATCAACATAATCATCTGAAATATCCTCTTTTTCAACAGATGTCCGTTTTCTCCTGCCCTCTTCGTCTTCGACAATTTGGAAAGCCTTCAATGAAATTTTCAGAGTTTGAGAGTCATCTTCCATTGTTCCGATCTCAATCGCCTCTCCTCCGATTTCAGGAAGAGCAAATCCATGGAAAAGATAGGAAAAGGGAAGGTTTGCATTCTGTACGGACAACTCATTGGTCTTAGATAGAGAGCTGTCCCACTCTTCATCCCGTGCCGAGATGATTTCAATTAAATTTTGAGGATTCCCTTTCACTGCATATATCTGCAAAGCCTCAATCAGACAGCTTTTACCAGAATTGTTTTTACCCACAAACAGGTTGACCCGTTTTAATCCATCAATTTTTATTTCCTTAAAAATACGAAAATTGCGAATTATCAAAGAGGTAATCATTGCGCCTCCTTTTCTAAAATATTATTTTTCAGTCGATTGAAACCGCATATCATTGCTGCCTGCAGAGATATCAATTATTCCAACACAATGTACAATAAGTGTTTTCTTATTGTACCCTTACCCTGAATTGTTCCCTGACGGCCCCAAGCAGTTTATTTTTTACCCGGTCTACAAATACCTCCACATCTTCTTCCTTTTCAAGATATGTTTTTTTGTTGAGCTTTGAAAGTTTTATGTTTTTAATTTTTTTGACGGGCCAATCGATATCTGGCCTGAATGCCTCTTCAATGGCATCCAGTGCACTTTCATATTTTTCCTGGACCTCTTTTACGCTGTATGCAACCTGGGGAATGCTGTTTTCATCGGCAATCTTTTTTTTACAGGTCTGAAGGGGATCGAGAACGGCATCAATGTCCTCCTGGATGGAATTTCATGCCAAACTGTTTCTGCTGCTCCGGTTGCTTAGATTTTCGGGCATAGGAACAGACGCCGGAAAAATCCGGCCAGATCGTCCAGCAGGGAATAAACCACCGGAGTGATCACCAGAGTCATGACCGTGCCGATGAGCAACCCGAACCCGGCAGCCGTGCCCAGGGGCGACATCCGTTCCAGGCCCACGGCGGTTTCATATATGATGGGCAGCATGCCCACAAAAGTGGATATGGTGGTCATGAGCACCGGTCGAAGGCGGAGGCGCACCGCGTGTTCAAGGGCGGTCCGGCGATCCATGCCGTCCGCCCTGGCCTGTTTAATAAAATCAATAAGAAAAATGGAATTGTTGATGATAATCCCGGCAAGCAGCACAATCCCCATCATGGCCGGCATACACATGGGTTTCTGGTAAAGCAGCAGTCCCCATAGAGATCCCATGATGGCCAGGGGAATGGCCACCAGAATGGGGATGGGCAGAAGAAAAGAACGAAACATACCCACCAGCAGCACCACCAGAAATACCATGCCGATTCCCACAGCCTTCATTACCCGGCCCATGCTCTCTTTCATTTCTGCTGCGGTGCCGCTCATGCGCATGCCGTACCCTCCGGGCCATGTCATATCTGCCAGTCGGGTATGGATATCCGCCAGGACCTGGGAGATTCGCCGGGTGCGGTTGTATCCGGTGAGATCAAGGGTGTTTTGCAAATTTTCCCGGGTGATGACGGTCTGCCCCTCTGTCTTGGAAATGGTGGCCAATGTTCTTAAGGGGATTTTCCCCTTTGGGCCATCAATGTCAAGATCGGCCATCCGGGAGGCAGAGGCCACCCACTTATCCTCCAGAGAGACACGAATGGGTACGTCCAGGAACCCTTTGAGGCTGAAGCCCGATGCAGGGATGCCATCCACAGCCGCCTGCATCTGCCTGGCAACGGCAGCAGGGGTGATGCCATAGCGAAGTGCTGTTCGTGAATCCACGGTGATATTCAACTCCGGTTTGTCCGGCCACCAGGTCCGGGGCAGATCCGACAGCCCCGGGGTGCCCCCAAGGCGATGTTCCACCTCCGTTGCCAGTTTTTGGAGCACCCGGCTCTCTTTGCCGTGGAGAACAATGTCAATGGGTGCCCGAGAGGTGGACATGGGCGTAGCCCCGAATTCATAGACCTGGAGGGAGCGTATTCCCGGTATTTCAGACAGCGCCGCCCGCCACCGGTCCCCGATGTCCCAGATGCTCTCCTTGCGCTGATCTCTGGTGGCCAACGTAACGGTGATCATGGCGTTCTGGGACGTCCGGCCACCACCCCCAAAGGAGATTTCTCCGGGTTCCGATCCCACCACAGAAGAAAGGGTCTGTACCGAGGGTGTTTTTTGTATAATGTTTTCAACGGCGGTAAGCTGTTTTTTCATCTCTTCAATGGTGGCCGACGGCGGCAGTTCAAATGCCACCTTGGCAATACCGGTATCCATGGCCGGCATCAGCTCTCGTCCGATGACCGGGATAATGGTTCTCACCGTCATTACTAAAAGAACCACCGCCAGAATCAGGGTCAGCAGACGCATTTTCAGGGCCATGGACAACAACTGCACGTAGCCGTCGGCCAGAAGTTCCACCAGCCGATCAAAAGGACGCACCAACCGCTCCAGCAAATTGTGCTTTCGGTTTGGGCGAGCCATCTTCATGGCGATGAGCGGCACGATGAAAACGGCCGCCAGCAAAGAGCCTGTCAGGGAGAGTGACAGGGTGATGGTGAACTGACGGAGCACCTTTTCCACATATCCACCCGCAAACATGATGGGAAACAGCATAACCACGGTGGTCAACATGCCCCCGGTTATGGCCATAAGGATTTCACCCACTGCTGTTTCAATCCCCTCACGTAAGCCTCTAACACCATCCATACGGAGACGGCGGTAGATATTTTCAAGCACCACCACCGTTGCATCCACCACCATACCGGTGGCGATGATCAGACCCGACAGGGTTACGACATTGAGGGTGTAGCCGGTAAATCCCAGGGCCGCCAATCCAAACAGAAAGGAGAGGGGAATGCTGATGAGTGAAATAAAAGAGGCACCCAGGTCGGCCAGAAAAATAAAAATAATCAACACCGTAAGACCGATGGCCACATAAAGGGACTGGCGCATGCCCTTGGTGTTGAGGGTAATGAGAGGGGCTTGGTCATCGGTGATTTCAAATTGGATATCCGACCATTGGGCTGCCATTTCCGGAATCGCCTTTTTGACGGCAGTGATGGCCGCCATGGTGTCTCCGCCTTCACCCCGGAGCACGTTGACTGCAATGGCGGCCCTGCCGTTACCGTGGTAAAGAGTGTGCAGATCCTGGATACCCAGTTCTATTTTTCCCACGTCGGAAAGGCGTATATATGCATCCCGTTTCTGGCCCACCACCAGGTTTTCAAGATCATTAAGGTTTTTGAATTCCCCTGATGTTTTAACAAGCAGCTCGCCGTCGGACGGGTAGATCACTCCGGCAGGAACGGTGATGTTCTGGGCACGAATGGCTGAAACAATTTTTTCAGGGCTCAGGTCTTGGGCTCTGAGTCGATCTTTGTCGAGCCGGACATTTATCTGGAGTCTGTTTCCGCCAAAGGTATCCACGTCCGCCACCCCCGGCAGGCCCAGGAGGAAATCCTTGATGTCGTTGTCGGCCAGAAGTCGAATCTGTGCAAGCGTCAGGGGAGTGTTGGCCTTAGGGGACAAGGCCAGGGTCAGTATGGGACGGGTGGCATCGGTGATCCTGTAAATTCGTGGTTCCAGAATATCGGCCGGCAGTTCCGCACGAATTTTGGAAATAGCGTTCTGCACATCCACCACCGCTTCTCCAATGGGTTTTTCATAAAAGAACTCTGCCGTAATGGCAGACACGGCATCCCGGGAGGTGGAAGAGAGTTTTTTCAAACCCGACAGACTTGCCAGCTCCTTTTCAATGACCTCTGTGATCCGTCTTCCCACATCGGCTGCGGCAGCACCCGGCTCCACCGATACAATGGCGACCTGGGGCGGACTGGTGTCAGGGAAATATTCCACCGGCATGGTGAAAAAAGCCTTGAGTCCCATTGCGGTAACCAGCAGCGCACAGACCAGCATGAGCCAGGGGTTCTCCAGGGCAAAGCGATGGGGTTTCATTTATAAACCTCCATATTTTCGTGAAGGCGAACCCATTGCAGATATTCTCCCACGGCCACCGCTTCACCAGACGCAAGTTCTCCCCGGATCAAGACCTCGTCTCCATGGCGGAGTGCCACCTGAACCGGCACCTGTTTCAACCGGTTATCCCGCACCGCATATACGAGATAGCCACTATTCTTTATGGGAACAAGGGCAGTTTGGGGCACAATCAACCCCCGACCTTCCTGAACGATCACCTCCAGAGGAACCAGGCTTCCCACCTTGAGTTTTTCAGGACAGCGACAGGAGAGATCAATTTCCGCCCGGACGGTCTGGTCGGATTCCAGGGAAGGAAAAATCCTGGCCACAATACCGGCCCGGCGATCCTCAGGAAACGAAACCGGCCACTGTATCCGGACCGGCTGTCCGGCCCGTACCCAGGCCAAATCATTTTGAACCAGATCAAATCCAAGTCGGTAGGAAGAGACATCCATCATCCCGAAAATGGGTTTCCCCGGCATGGCCATATCTCCGACTTCGGCATACCGTTTTTGGATGGTACCGGGATAATCCGCCCTGATTTCGGTATAGCTCAGTCGTGCCTCAACTTCGGCCATCTGGGCATTGAGTGCTGAAATTTCTTGTTCTATGCTTCTAATGGACTGTTCTGCCTGGGTGGTTTTGCCCCGGGCATCATCCAGGCGGTTCCGACTGGCTTCCACGGCCGAGGCACTGATGCCTTTTTTTTCAAACAGACGATGGTCCCGATCATACTCCCGTTTTGCATAGGATTGATTACTGTGTGCTGTGGCAGCTCCGGCCCTGGCACCGGCCAGCCGTGCCTTTCCTGCCTCTACATTGGCTTTCAGCGCTTCAATTTGCGCCCGGATATCCCGATCATCCAGCCGTGCCAGAATATCGCCCTTGGCCACCGTATCTCCTTTATCTGCCTCCAGGGTGATGATGCGGGCACTGATTTTAGAGGCAATTTCTGCTGTGGCCACAGCCTCCAGGCGGGCAAGGTATCGTATTGTCTGGGAAAGGGAGCCCTCTGTCACCTGCGCTGTTTCCACAGGCGAGGGGCGGGGTTTCCACACCGGTGCCGCAGCCATTTGTTTCTTAGCCTTGCCAAGCGCCATTGTCAGTCCCGCCACGATGGCAACAATGATGAGTAGGGTTATGATCCATGCGAAAATGCGTTTCATTATTGTTTTCCTTTTTCCGTTACCGATAGCGGCCATAGGGGATCACCCACACCCCTGCGCCATTGGATTCCGGCCAGAAGATAATCGATAACGGATTGTGAATGGGCCACCTCGGCCAGCAACATTGCAGATTGGGCATCCAGCAGATCGTTGATGCTGCTTTTTCCGTCCTCATTTTTTGCCTGCTCGATGCGAAAGGTTTCCCTGGACATGGTGATATTTTTCCGGTTGACTTCCATTCGTTCCAAGCTGTCGGCAAGGCGGGCCAACGCCTGCTCCAGATCTGTCCGGATCTGAAGACGTATGGCCAGGAGTCGCTCTTGGGCCTGCTGTTTCCGGATTTTTGCCTGCCGTATTTTTGCACGGATGGCTCCCCCGTGATAGAGAGGGAGAGTGGCCTGAAACCCTGCAGCCCAAGCCCCTTCATGGGCTTCATCGTAAGTGACGGCACTTCTCAGACCATATGTACCAAATCCCTCCACATGGGGCAGCATGGTCGACCGGGCCACGTTGATCTCCTGCTCCTCCCGCTCCAGGTCCAGACGTGCAGAGATCAACTCCGGCCGCTGTTTCTCTGCTATTTCCCGGGCTGCTTTTAAATCCGGCAGAACTGTTGTATCCGCCACCAAACGTCCCCTTACATCAAAGGGCCTATCTTGAGTTCCGTCCATACCCATAAATTGAGCCAGATGGGCCAGTAATGCCATCCGGTCTCCCTTAACAGCGGAAAGTTGTTGTTCGATTGCAGCCAAACGAACATCAATTTTCATACCATCCACCGGGGCCGCCCGCCCCACCTCCAGCCGGAGCCTGGTGGTCTTCTTATGGCTTTCAAGTGCCTGCATGGAAGCAATGGCAGACCGTTGGATTGCATCCAATTGAAGAATTTTGTAAAAAACAGCATGAAGGTTAAGGATAAGATCCTGACGGGTATTTTTCCATATTTCCACGCTTTGGCGTCGTCCCAGCTGGGCTATGGACAATTCTGCCCTGTACCGTCCCCCCTGGTACAGGGGTAAACGAAGCCAGATACCGGTTTCCAATAGATCCCTGTCAAATACCCCGGGTTCGTTGTTTTCATGGGCCGGAATGACCCGCATGGGATTCTCGAACCGGGTGTATCCGGCTAAAACGTCCATGCGGGGCAGAAAAGCGGACCTGGCAAGGGTGGTCTCTTCGACTTGAATCGCCTCTTCCTGGGAAACCTCCTTCAGCCCCGGGTTGTTTTCAAGAGCCGTTTTAATACAGGCAGTCAGGGACATGAACTGTTTTTCGGGACGTTCCTGAACAGCAGGGCAGACCTGGGGCATCAATAGTGTTAATCCCAAAACGAAAAGGACAAACAGTGTCATTCGATGGTTCATGGAACAACTCCTTTTACCTGTTTTTCTAGTTTATATGGTTTCTTTTAACCTTTTGCGCCACAGCAACAGCCTGTTTCCATAGTAGTTGGTGGTATTTTTGATAAGGCCTGTTGTGCGCAAACCTGTTTTGCAAAATTTTTGACCGTCGTGATGTCCGAAGCTTTAAGATCAAAATCTTTATTCTTTTCTATGCCAAGATCTGTAACAACAATGTAATTTTTCACAGGAATTTCTGCGTGGTCAAGTATGGCTTTGGCACATCCCACAGAGCACCCATCAATAACCAGTAAGGTGGGGGCATCTTTGGCGGATTGTACAAACCGACTCAGATGCCCCCCGATTCCTGCAAGACAAAACATTTTAGCATAACCTTCCCCGGTTAAATCCACCGCGGCCTGATTGCTTAATTGGCCCACATTGGACCCGCCGGAACATGACAGAACCATTCTTTGATTGTTTGAACTACAGCAATTTTCGGACATTGTTTACCTCCTGATTATTGAATAATCGCTCATGTTGAATGTCAGGGCCTTATTTGAGTTGTGACTGCCCGGATTAAATTCCTCCAAGGTTTTTCGTAACAAAACAAACGCCTCGGATGGGTTTGATGGTATGGGGAGAATACTTACTTCGTATGAGGTGGCAAGGCCTGCCTCCTCAAGGCTCGTCAAATGCCTGCTTGCAATCGACTGGACAATTCCAAGAATTGTATGAATCTCACATACACACATCGCTTTTTGTGCCAGCATTTTGCGTATTTTAATGCATTCCGAATCAGATGCAGCCTTCATTACTTTTAACAATTTTTTCATTTAATTTTCTATCAAGGCACTCCTATTAAATCGTTTTTCATGAATATATATCCACAGACATTATTTTGTCAAGTTGACATATCTGATTTTTGTTATTTTTTTTTTTGCTTTGACGTTTATCAAAAACAATTGCAAATTGATTAGAATTATAAGTGATAGCTCTTATTATCTATATTTCTAAAATTTCAACCTAAAACGCATTGACAATTCATACCCACACCTATATATTCCATTTTTATTATATATTGTACTTTTACATACGATTCATCGACCCTGCAGGGCTTGATCACACCCCCCCGTCCACCGAGAGGAGCTGCCAGAGATGTGTCATTCCTGATTTTACGGCAATTTTATTTAAAAACGGATAGTTGTCAAAACAACAGCTACTCAGACCCAACCTGTTTTGATACTCAATTATAAACATAAACTAAACGCTCATGGCCGAGTTCCAGCCACCCCGGACCATAAAAATCAAAATGCATTTTCATGGTAAAAAAAGGAGATAATTAATTATGAAATTGAACAAAACTGGATTATTGATCTACATCTTTGCGCTTCTGTCGTTGTTTGCTGCCAGCGCGTTTGCTGAAGAGTTTGCCAATGTGCCGGAAAAAGGCATGGTGACAATGATTGATCTTGGGGCAAAAAAGTGCGTCCCCTGCAAAATGATGGCGCCGATTATGGTCAAACTTGAAAAGGCTTACGAAGGAAAAGCCAATATCGTTTTCATAGATGTCTGGGAAAATCGTGACCAGGCACCACGGTTTAAAATCAAATCCATCCCCACTCAGATCTTTTTTAATGAGGCCGGGGAAGAAATCTATCGACATGTGGGGTTTCTGGATGAAAAATCCATTGTTAATCAACTGACCAAAATGGGCGTTGCTGAACCTGATGTAGAAACGGAAGGATAAATATATGTTGGATTCAATTTTTTTAACAGTAAACCAATGGATGACCGGCGGTATAGCGCCGGCAGCCATGGGATGTTTTGTCTGGGGAATGATCAGCGTTCTTTTCAGCCCCTGCCACCTGGCTTCCATTCCCCTCATTGTGGGGTATGTGGGCGGCCAGGAAAAAATGGTCCACCCCCGGCAGGCGGGGGTGTATTCCATATTGTTCACAGCAGGGCTTTTCATCACCATTGCCGTGGTGGGGACTGTGTGTGCCCTGCTTGGCAGAATGCTCGGGGATGTGGGCAGTTACTGGCAGATACTTGTGGGCATCATCCTCATCTGGGTGGCTTTGGGCATGCTGGGAGTTGAGAAATGCTCCATGTCCGGCCGTCTTCTATATAAGTTGAATTTAAAGGGAAAGTTCGGGGCCTTTGTACTGGGACTTGCCTATGGGGTTTTGTCGGGTTCCTGCACCTTTGGGTTCATTGCTCCGATTCTTGCCATTATCACAGTCCAGGAGAAAGTGGTTACCGGTATTATTTTAATTACCCTGTTTGCCATCGGGCATTGTCTTCCCATTGTTGTGGCTGGAAGCTCAACGGCTGTCGTCAAAAAAATGCTTGAGAACAGCATGTGGAACGGCGCAGGGCAGTGGTTTAGAAAAATTGCAGGCTCAACCATTGTTTTATTGGGAACATATTTCATCTTAACGCCTTTTTTCCGGACATCTTGAAACGTAACAACTAAACAACAATCGCCTTTGCCTGATCACAAGATAGGATGATTTTGAAATGGAACTAAAAAGTGCTAATGATAATTGGAATGATTCGAGCCCGGTACCCATTTTATCGGCTGGAGCTTACCCTGGAAAATCGGCAAAAGACCGGATCATTCCATTTTAGAAATTAAGATTGAATTGGCCCAGATAGTGGTGGAGTTTTTCCCTGTTATCCATCTGAAGGGGAGGGCAGTTCTCCGGCCCCTTGGCCCCTTCGGCAACACGGGTGGCAAACACCAGGCAGGTGGGCTCCCCACACTCCCTGCAATTGGTTTTTGGCAGCAGTTTTAATATCTCCATCAGTTTGGGCTGGGGCATGGACTCATAGCTGGGTGTGATGGTGTCTCTGCCCGCCCAGGCATCATTGATCTCCCGTTTGAGCCACTCGACTATCTTGCGAGCTTCGGTTTCATCCTTCAGTGCATTGATGGCGATTTTTTTTTGATGCACCGTGATCAGTTTTCCCTGTGCTTTGAATGTGACTGACAGAGGGTCTTTTATAAAGGTGAATCCGCCCAAGACGGCATTGAGGTAAGGAATTGCCTGGGAAACATCCTGATCCAGATGGGCAAAACAATGAACCCCCATTGCACCAGGCATACATTCGGAATTGAAAATTTCAAGGTGGTAACTTTCAAGCAGCATATAAACTCCTTTTTGTGAGTTGAAAATTATTTTTTACAAATATCCTCTCTATTGATCTTGGGAAGTCTTTCAATCAACTCAACAATTTCAGTATCTTCATTAATCCAATGCCTTAAATTTCCAAGAAGGTTGGAAGCATAGGGGTTCTGTCGCCCATCGGACAGGGAAAAGTTAACCCATAGTCCTTTTTTATATGAGATGACAAGGCCGGCCTCTTCAAGTACCTTCAGATGCTTGCTTGCAGTGGACTGGGCGATTCCAAGAATTGTATGAATCTCACAGACACACATCACCTTATGTTCCAGCATTTTGAGTATTTTGATTCGTCCCGGATCAGATGCCGCCTTCATTACCTTTAACAATGCTTTCATTTGAAATCCTGATCAATCTGTTTTTATATTCTACTAAATCGTTTTTTATGAATTTATACACGCATTCACATTGTTTTGTCAAGTTGATACATATGGTTTTTCATTGCTTTTACATCCCGGTAATTATGAAAACTTTAATGCCACATAATTAACATTATAAGCTTAGATCTCATTATCTCCAGGATTGTCATTCGGCCTTCAAAACCCATTGACAATTCATATCCATACATTCCGTTTTTATCATATATATTGCCACTTTGTTTTACCCCTGCGCTGGCTATACTGTCCACCGGCATAAATTGCGCTTTCTCAAACTGGATTTTTTCATATATTGGCTATATCCCCTTATCCAAAAAGCTCAAATTATGACGGTGCTGAGTATATCTCACTGGCAGCCATAACCATTGCAGGTGGCGTGATCGGCGGTAAATTTGCGCTTACCCCCCCCAACACCTGGAAAAAATATTTGCTTATACCAATTTGCTGGCTGCCGTCTTCATGGTGGTAAATGCGTTTCATGTTTGAACTCTCATGAACAGGATAAACCATGCCAAAAACTCCACCTTGTTTTTCGGAAAGTTGTGTGGTTTAGTAGATTCAGGATAGCAACCCACATTCAACCCCATCACGGAGGTCTTTATGGAATTGATTACCATACCCATTGAAAATCCCGATGAACTCAACTTTATACTGGGCCATGCCCACTTTATCAAAACTGTGGAAGATATTCATGAAGCCATTGTCTGCACAGTGCCCAACGCCAAATTCGGCGTGGCATTCTGCGAGGCATCCATGGAGTGCCTGGTTCGGCACAGTGGCACGGATGAAAAGATGATCGAACTGGCCAAAAAGAACGCCTATTCCCTGTCTGCCGGCCACTCTTTTGTCATTTTCATGAAAGACATGTTTCCCATCAATATCTTAAACACCATTAAGAATGTACCGGAGGTGGCCAGAATCCATTGCGCCACAGCCAACCCTGTGGAGGTAATCCTTGCCCAGACAGACCAAGGACGGGGGATTCTGGGCGTGGTGGACGGATATTCCTCCAAAGGCATTGAAACCGATGAAGATATCAAAAAGCGCAAAGGCTTTTTGCGAATGATCGGATATAAGCAATAGCGGCTCTTTTCAGGCAGCCGCCCGGCTCCGCAGGCTGCCTGTCACCGAACATAAGGCCCTGCCGTATGCCTGTCCTGCACCCGACTCCCGGAGGGACAGCGGCAGACGGCATGGAATAATGATTGACACCCCTGCAACGGTGTGTTTTTACTAATTTGAAAATCGTCTGCCACGGACTCCGGGTTCAGCCGTCGATACACATAGGGGAAAGGGAGGAAGACACCATAAAAATTTACCATAAAATTCTCCTTGCCACTTTACCCACCGGACTTATCCTGCTCATTATAATGGGTGTCATATACTCTTACTTCAGTTCAAAAGCCTTGACAACTCTGGCCACCACCTGGCTTGAAACCCGGTTGAGCGAGGCCATCCACATGGCTGAACTGCAAAACGAAAACCTTAAAAAATACGGGCTGGAAGAGATCCCCGCCAGTATCCTTAAAGCTAAAATGGATGCTGAGCAAGAGATCCACACCATTGGAGTGGGAAAACAGGGGTATATTTTTGCCGTGGATCACCAGGGGACCATTCTTTTCAACCCTGATTCTTCTCTGGTGGGACACAATGTCGCCGGAGATGCCTGGTTTCAACACTTAAAACCCCACAGAGGAACCGTTACCTACCGATCCGAAGAAGGATATAACCTTGCCTTTTACGGCTATTTTGAACCATGGAAATGGTATATCATTGCCACCGATCCCCAAAAGGAATTTTTCGGTGCAGCCCAGCGCATCAAGCCCCTGATCCTGATTCTCGGACTCCTGGGGGCCATTGTTATGGCCGGGTGTCTGATGATCCTGACCCATCGCCTGACCCGTCCCCTTAAACGCCTCACCGATGGTACCCGTCGGGTGGGCAAAGGGGATCTTATCACCATGATAAAGGTGGATTCCAAAGACGAGCTTGGCACACTGGCTGACAACTTCAACCAAATGACCCGTCGCCTTCAGGAAATCACCATCCTGCGAAATGAACTGGAGGAGGCCATCAGGGAACGGACCAAGGAACTCACTGAAATGAATAAACGGCTGGCGAAAACAGAACGGTTTGCCGCCGCCGGTCAGCTGGCCACCACGGTTGCCCATGAGATCAACTCACCGCTCCAGGGAATTTTTTCATTGGTGGATCTGATGAAGGAGATGTCCTCTATGGACAAAGAGGCCGTGCAAGACCTTGAATCCATTGAAAAAGGGCTACAATCCATCAAAAAAACCGTAAAAAATCTGATGGACCTGAACCGGCCCAGCGATCTTGAAAAATCTTACATCCAGATCAACCGGATCATTGAAGACACCCTCTCTCTGTTTCATACACAGGTGGCAAAAAAGGGCGGCATCATAAAACTGAACCTTGCACCCAATCTGCCGTACATCCTGGCCTCTCCCCAACTGCTCAGCCACGTCTTCATCAATTTCATCAATAACGCCATGGAGGCCATGACCGAGGATTTTCTTGTAAGTTCGGGGAAACCCAAAATTCTTGAAATCACCATCAACACCGCCTGCCGCCAGGATACCATTGAAATTCAATTCCAGGACAATGGTCCCGGCATCCCGGAGGAGGTGATGCCCAAACTGTTTACCCCCTTTTTTACCACCAAAAAAAAACTGGGTATGGGCGTGGGCCTGACCATCTGCTCTGAATCCATTCAGGAACACGGCGGTACCCTAAAAGCCGCCAATGCACCCACCGGTGGGGCTGTGTTCACCATCACACTGCCCATAACCCATTTCTTTCCACCTGAATCCAGCCCTGATCAACCGATCTGGAAAGAACAACCGGCATAGCCCTTCCATGAAATCACCCAAGTTTATTCCGGCACTGACACCCTTTTTTCCGGCCCTGGCAAGCGGAGGTCTTCTCTCTCTCTCCTTTCCTGCCACCCAATGGTCCCAGCTTGCGTGGATAGCCCTAATTCCCCTGCTGACAACCATGAAAAACGCCTCGCCTTCCAGGGCATTTAAGATGGGTCTGGCCATGGGTATGGCCCATTTTTTATCCTTGATCTACTGGATACTGCCCACCCTTCGTATCTATGGCAACCTGCCGGTGGTGCTGGCATTTCCCGTGCTTTTTCTGCTGGTATGTTACCTGGCACTTTATCCGGCGCTGTTTTGCCTGATCCTCTCCCGGCAAGCCGCCAAAAACACAGCTATCACTTTTATGCCGATAAAAGCCGCTCTTTTGTGGGTGGCACTTGAATTCACAAGGGCGCGGCTGTTCACCGGTTTTCCCTGGGGACTGGCAGGATATTCCCAGTATTTGCAGACATCCCTTATCCAGATCGCCGATATCACCGGCGTTTATGGCATTTCGTTTATCATTGTTCTGGTCAATGCCACCCTGGCCATGGCATGGCACCACCTCAGGAGTAGAAGAAACGGCCCGAAACCCGGCAAGGCTCAACCCCTTTCCCTGGCACTGGTTACCTGGGTTCTGCTGGTGGTCTTGATTTTGGCAGGCATGATTGCCTATGGTCGGGGTCGGCTTTCAACCGTGGAGAAGGCCATGGCCCATGCCCCCAGGCGACTCATTTCAGTGGTTCAGGGAAATATCCCCCAAGCGGCGAAATGGGATGATGCGTATAAAAAACAAACGGTTGAGACCTATTGCCAACTCTCAAGAGAGCTCGCCAAGGTCCGAACACCGGATCTCATCATATGGCCGGAAACCGCACTGCCCTTTTACTATACATGGGAAAAGGGTATGTCCGATGTGGTGAACGACTGTATCCGACAGTGCAATACATGGTTCATCATCGGCAGCCCGGCCTTTTCACTTTATGGAGAAAATGATTATCAATTTTTCAACCGGGCATACATGCTCACCCCCCAGGCCACGGTGAGTGCCTCCTATGACAAAATTCACCTGGTTCCCTTTGGTGAGTATGTCCCCTTTGGAAACTATTTAACCTTTCTTGACAAACTGACATCCCAGGCCGGGGATTTTTCACCAGGCCCAACAAATGCCCCCCCCCTGACATTTAAGGAAAATCATGCCGGGATACTCATCTGTTTTGAGATTATTTTCCCTGAATTGACATCAGCGGTGGTGAAAAATGGGGCGGATCTGTTGGTAACCATGACCAATGATGCCTGGTTCGGCCGCACCTCTGCCCCTCTGCAACACTTTTCCATGGCTGTATTCAGGGCAATGGAAAACAGAAGGGCCGTTGCAAGATCTGCCAACACCGGCATCAGCGGATTCATTGACCCCGGGGGAAGAATTATCGCTGCCACGACTCTTTTTGAGGAGACCACATTAACCCAGTCACTGCCCTGCCTCCAATCAATGAGTTTTTACACCACCCATGGGGATCTGTTTGCCTGGTTCTGTCTCCTGGCTACGGCCCTGTTCGCATGGCCCTGGAGACCTTAATCAGCTGAGCCAACGTTTTATGATCTTAAAATGAGAAATGACAACAATGAGGATGATGGCCCCAATGACATATTGAATCACATGAACATGCTGCTCTAAAAAATCAAAAAAAACAACCCAGAATAAAATAGCAGTGAACGTCCCCAGAAACACAGCACTGAAATTTCGTCCCACATGGACATTGAGCAGATATCCCACAATGGAACCGGTCACCGGGCCCGTCACTGGCAGGGGGACCATGACAAAGACAAACAGACCGACCCAGCCATATTTTTCTATTTTATCCTTATGTTTTTCCGCTTTTTTCTTCAGGGTCATGGAAAGGTTCATCACCCATTTGAACTTAATATGGTTGGTCATGGAAAGGATAAACACAGCGTATGCAAAGCACACAATGAGGATTTCAAGATAGAAGTTGTACCACAATGTCCAGCCGAGGTTGAATCCCGCCATGAAACAGAGACCGATACCGGCGGCCCGGCCCCCGAAAATATGGGCGAAAAAGGCCAGCATCAAATTTCCGGCCTTATGGGGATCCGTTACACCAAACCAGGCAATCACTGCCATCAGTGCAATCAGAAGGAAAACGCCTCCCCATAATATTCTGCCTTCGGGGGTCTTGTATATTTTTCCTTTTGGGGGAGCAAGCTTTATGGAACCTGTTTTCAAAGGGTATTATATGCCTTTTCTGACCACTCATGCACTCTTTAATAAAAATCGTAAAATCGCACACCACAAAATGGTACATCCAACGGTGTCAGAAATAATCAAAAACAATGGAAAAGTCAAGCAAAAGCCATCTGCCGCAGACATTGATCCCCATGATAATACTTTCCAAAAAATCCAAAACCCGGTATATCTTTTCCATGAAAATACTCCACCTCATCAGCCAGACCCCGGACTTCACCGGCAGTGGCAAGTATATCCAGGCCCTGCTCTCCCGGGCCGGAAAAAAGGGGCATGAAAATTACCTGGTGGCCGGTGTGCAGGGGGATTTCTCCCTGAGTCAGGACCTCATTGCCGGAGAAAATATCCTCTTTGTCAGATTCAACAGCCCCAGGTTGCCCTTTCCCCTGCCCGGCATGAGCGACGTGATGCCCTACCCCAGCACCGTATTCTCACGGATGACCCCGTCCCAGATCTTGAGTTATGAAACCGCATTTAAGCAGGCCATTGAAAAGGCCGTTAAGCAATTTCAGCCGGATCTCATCCACAGCCACCATCTCTGGATAGTGTCAGCCACCGCCTGTGGTGTGGCCCCGGACATTCCCATGGTTACCACCTGCCACGGCACCTGTCTCCGCCAGTATGCCAACTGCAAAGATCTTAAGGGAAAAATCCGGGAAAGGTGCAAAAAAATCAACCGAATCATGGCATTAAGTCATCACCAGAAAAAAGAGATCACCACTATACTCCCCATAGATCCCAGGGACATTGACGTGGTGGGCATTGGATTTGACGACACCCTTTTCCATCCGGGCCCCAAACCGCCTGCCCAACAGGTGGAACTGCTCTATGCCGGCAAACTGTGCCGGGCCAAAGGGGTTCACTGGTTGTTGACGGTATTAAAAAAACAGCTGCATCTTCCCTGGCGGCTCCATCTGGCCGGGGACGGTACCGGGCCGGAAAAAGAACGGTGCCTGAAGCTGGCACAGGAACTGGGCCACCGGGTGGTTGTCCACGGCCCCCTACCTCACCACGCCCTGGCCCAATTAATGCGGGACACCCATGTTTTTGTTCTTCCCTCTTTTTTTGAAGGCGTGCCTTTGGTGGTTGTGGAAGCCCTGGCATGTGGGTGCAGGATCATCACCACCACCCTTCCCGGTACCCGGGAGGTATTGGGTAACAAGGAGACTTCCATGCTCTCCTGGGTACATCTCCCCCCCCTTGAAACCGTGGACCGGCCCTTTGATAACGATCTGGAAACACTTGATAAGCGCCTTGAAAAGGCCCTGCTATATTCCATCCATGATGTCATTAAAAATCCCCGGCCTGATCTGGAAACGGCCCGGGCACTGACGGAACCCTGCACCTGGAAACGGGTCTTTGCCAGGGTGGAAAAAGTCTATGAAAAGGTCCTTCAACGGCAGCGGAACGAGGAGGGATAATACCACGGAAATCAAAGATAAGAACCTAAATGGCGGGGAGTAATTCCAACTCAGAATGTGTTGGAGAAGCGCAACAGGATGTCGCGGGCCGGATGGAGATGGCGGCAATGTCATCATGGCATTTAAAACGGGGGAATCTGCGACACTGGGGGTCTGTCGCCTCAATCTCACGGATATGGACTTTAAGTCCCTCCAATCCAAGGCGGCGGTAACAGGCCACCAGACCATCAAAGCAACGGGTTCTGGCCGGGGTCTCAGAAGGAATGGACAACCCATCGGTGAAGAGCAGAATCTCTTCCACCGGTGCCAAGAGTTCAGTGCCCCTGTGAAGAAACCGTTGGCCTGCCGGTTCTCCATTAAGAACCCCATAGGAGCGGTTCATCTCCATGCGGGTCTTCTTTATCTGATGGGCCACGGCGCAGCTGATATTCACCTGACTTTGCCGGGCCACCCGCTTCCACATGGAAAGGGTCTCATAATCATGATCGGGAACCCTCACCGGCACCCGGTATGATCCGTCCCGGTATAGAAAAAGCACATATGAATCCCCGGCTTGGACCCATTCCAGGGAGTCGTCCTTTATTCTGACCACGGCGGCACTGGTACTCCACAGCTGCTCCCGACGGCTGCAGTCCACCCCATGGGCCACCATTTCATCATATATTTCCCGATTGGCTGTCCGGGCCAGCTCCACCAGGGAAGATCCGTTCCCGGCAAACACCCGGCATGCCGTTTCAGCGGCAATCCTGCCCCCGGTAACCCCCTGTTGAAACAGGGACCTGTCAAGGCTTGTGGCTCCGTCAAACACACCGAACAGCTCTTTCCCCACATGGAGGACATCTTCGTTCATCTGCCCGGAACCCTTTTCATGTATATGTTCAATTTGCATAAAACCAATCATAAGCAATTAAGATTTTAAGTCAAAACGATAATCACAATAAATTTGAGACAGCATATTGATTATTTCCATAGTTGCAATGGAACCCTCTTTTATGATAAATAAGACCCAACGATAGGCGCCTGTGGCCCGCCCGGCGCCCATTTAATTAAACCAAATTAAAATAACAACTTACAGGAGCACCCCATGTCCTTAGAACTGAAACAGACCATTTCCTCTTTCTATGAAAAAGCCGAACAACTCAAGGAGTATCTTTGACCTCCCTGTCAAGGAGAACCGATTAAGGGAACTGGAAAGTTTCATTGCCAGGGAGGATTTCTGGAACGACACCGACAAGGCCACTGAAATGCTCAGGGAACGGACACGGATATCCGATCTCATGGATGCATGGCAGGGGATTTACACGGAAATCGAAGATGCGGAAACCCTGCTTGAGCTTGCCCGGGAAGAGGGGGACAAGGAGGTGGAGCAGGAGGTGGGCACCCAGCTCCAGGCCCTGTACCAACGGATCAGAACCTTTTCCATCGACATCATGTTGGATGATGATGATGACACCAAAAACGCCATTGTCTCCATCAACGCCGGTGCCGGCGGCACAGACTCCCAGGACTGGGCGGAAAAGCTGTTCCGCATGTACACCCGATGGATCGCCAAAAAAGGGTACAAACTCCAGATTATTGATTACCAACCCGGGGATGAGGCAGGACTCAAAGGAGCCACCTTAAGTGTCTCCGGAACCAACTGCTATGGATTTATGAAGGTGGAATCCGGGGTACACCGCTTGGTACGCATCTCCCCCTTCAACGCCAGTGGAAAGCGCCACACCTCCTTTGCCTCGGTGTTTGTATACCCCGAGGTAAAAGATGATATCCACATTGATATTGATGAAGGCGATCTCCGCGTTGATGTCTACCGGGCCAGCGGTGCCGGGGGCCAGCACGTCAACAAGACCAGCAGCGCCGTCAGGATTACCCATCTGCCATCCGGGGTGGTGGCCCAGTGCCAGCAGGAGTCCTCCCAGCACCGAAACAAAGAGATCGCCATGAAGGTGCTGAAATCAAGATTGTATCAGATTGAAAAGGAAAAGCAGAGCCAGAAGATGCAGGATCTCCATGACGGCAAGGATGACATTGCCTGGGGAAACCAGATTCGCTCCTATGTCATGCACCCCTACCGCATGGTTAAAGACCACCGCACCAACTTTGAAGTGGGGGATGTGGATCGTGTGATGGACGGAGATCTGGATCAGATCATCGAAGGGGTGCTGCTTTCAGGCAAGGTATAATGAACACCGACGAGATCATTCAGACCCATTACCGTCCCGGCACGGCACTGTATGATCTCTTCATGCACCATGCCGAGCTTGTGGCCCAAAAAAGCCTTGAGCTGGCCGAAAACGTAGCCCACCTCCATCCGGATACAGTCTTTATCCGGGAGGCGGCCCTGCTCCATGACATCGGCATTTTCATGACCCATGCCCCCGCCATCCACTGCAGGGGACCTCACCCCTATGTATGCCATGGGTTTCTGGGACGAAACCTGCTGGAAGAGATGGGATTTCCCCGCCATGGGCTTGTCTCGGAACGCCATACCGGTGCCGGGATCACCCTGGAAAATATCACAGCCAACAACCTGCCCCTTCCCCACCGGAACATGGTGCCCATGACTTTGGAAGAGGAGATCGTGTGCGTGGCGGACAAGTTTTATTCCAAAACCCCGGCCAAAGCAGGCCGTGAAGAGACGGTGGAAGAGATCATCACATCCCTTTCAAAGATAGACCCCAGCCATGGCCAGCGGTTTTCCGGCTGGGTCACCAAGTTTAATCTATAAATTCAAGCCCCCATGCTCAGATACAAACTTCACACTGCCCATTCCAATGCGCCCTGCCACATGATGTTCCAGGGTCTTTTGCCTATAGTGTCAAATAGCTTTACAAGAGGTTTCTGTGAAAAACAGTAAAATCCGATTTGTAGGAATTTTAACCGTCCTGCTTCTGTTCGGTTTTTCAACCACCTGCCTGGTCAGTTATTATGTGGCCCATGATTCCCTTTCCGAACAGATTGCCGAAACCACCCTGCCGTTGACCAGTGACAACATCTATTCAGAAATTCAACGGGACCTGCTGCGGCCGGTGTTCATCTCCTCATTGATGGCCCAGGACACCTTTCTCCGGGACTGGACCGTGGCCGGGGAACAGGATGAAACGGCCATTATTCGCTACCTCAAGGAGATACAGCTCCAATATGGCACCGTTACCTGCTTCTTTGTCTCTGAGAAAACCCGGAAATATTATCATCCCTCCGGCGTACTCAAAAAGGTCAGCGAGACAGATCCCCGGGATACCTGGTATTTCAGGGTACAGAAAATGCGAGCGCTCTACGAGGTCAACGTGGACACGGATACCGCAGACAAGAGTTCCATGGTGATCTTCATCAACTACCGTGTGTTTGACTATGCCGGTCGTTACATTGGTGCCACAGGGGTGGGGCTTGCGGTGAGTGCTGTCCGGGAGTTGATCGACAGTTACCAGAATCGTTACGGCCGGCACATCTACTTTACCGACATGGAGGGACGGATTGCCCTGCACGGTGCCCATTACAGCGGGCCTGACAATATCCGGCAGGTATCGGGCCTGTCAAACCATGCCACCCAGATTCTCACCTCTCCCAGCAATGCATTGACCTATGAGAATAATGGAGAGACCGTCTATCTGAACAGTCGCCTGGTCCCCCAATTTAAATGGTACCTTCTGGTGGCGCAGACCGACGACCCCGCCGAAACACGCATTCTCCATACCCTGATGGTCAATATTGCCATCAGCCTTGTCATCACCCTCATTGTTCTATTTCTGGCCAATCTGACCATTGGGGGATACCAGCGAAAGCTGGAAGAGATGGCCACCACAGACAAACTCACCGGTGCCGCCAATCGCCAGGTATTTGACATGCTGTTTAACCAGTGCGTCAAACAGGCAAAACGCCGGGATATGCCACTGTCAACCATCATGTTTGATATTGATCGTTTCAAACGGGTCAATGACACATATGGCCATGCCACGGGGGACCTCATCCTCAAGGCCGTCACCCGGACGGCAAAAATCCACATCCGGGATTCCGATACGCTTTGTCGATGGGGGGGAGAAGAGTTTCTGATACTGCTCACCGACTGTAATCTGGAGCAGGCTGAAACCGTGGCGGAAAAAATTCGCAGGAACATTGAAACCGACAGGAGTGTGGTTCACAGTGGACAGTCCATCTCCATCACCGCCAGTTTCGGGGTGACACAACTGCGGGACGAGGATACCCTGTCCGATATCATAATACGTGCCGACGGTGCACTGTATGCCGCCAAAGACAACGGCCGCAATCGCATTGAGCTGGTAGTATAAAAGAGATACGTCTGTGTCCATCGGCGCGAGTAAAATATGGAGCCCAACCTCTTATTGCCCGCATTGCAGCTGGGGATCAGGGATTACCAAAGGTAAGAACACCCATTCGGTCATCCTGGCATCTGGCTGGTCCGTGGAAGAGATGGCCGTGCATCAGAGTACGACGGTTCTGATCTGGCTTGCGGCAACGGCAATCATTTCGGGGTGCAGAACCCCGGGTAGCCAAAGGGTCAATGCGGAAGGCCATGCATATGCCGTCATCGCCCAGAAACAGGGTCAGATCTTGGGCGGGAAAAGCGCTTTAAGCATTGAACGGCCAAGTGACATATTGCGCCGGCAATTGATTGAGCGCCTTTCCCTGCCTGTGGCAGGCCCTGCTTCTCTGGGAACGGATCAATTATCACCCGTGGCACACTGGCCGGAACCCAGTTATCCCAAAGCCCCGGCATCCCGGGGAGAGGTGTCGTTGACATCGGGTGAGCCATTGCCCGGGCCTTGGCCGCCGACCCTGATCTGATTCTGGCGGACGAGCCCACAGGGAATCTTGATAGCAAGACCAGCCGGCAGATCATGGAATTGCTGAAAGATTTTCACAACTCCGGCAAGACCATCATAATGGTGACCCATGAACCCCATATCGCCGAGTATGCACGGCACCGGCTATACACGAAAGACGGCCGCATCGAAAGCATTGAAGGGGATTGATATGACACGGATACACTTTTTCAGGGAGCTTACCTCCGGCGTTCAGACGCTGCTGCTCCATAAGCTGCGGTCCTTTCTGACCATGCTGGGGGTGGTGTTCGGTGTGGGCAGTGTAATGGCCATGCTGGCGGTGGGTGAAGGCGCCAGCCAAGAAGCCCTGGAATGGTTTGAGGTCATACCCCGTGAGTCTCTGGGGACGTATTCTCACCCGGGCGGATATGGAAAATAAATCCGCAGTTGTGGTACTTACGGAGTTTGGGGCACGTAAGCTTCTTGCCACCATGAACACCATCGGCCAGCGCATTCAGATAGGGGAAAACAGTTTTGAGGTTATCAGAATCGTTAAAAACGAAACCGGTAAGGCCGGAAGCATGCAGATTCCAGACAAGGAAATTGATGCCTATATCCCCATGACCACTGCTAAAAGCTATTTCGGGGGCATAACGCTGAAGATCTCCTCGGGCTCCAGAATCCGTGAAAAAGTGGAACTTCATCAGATCATTGTTCAGGTTGACAGCCTGGCCAGCGTGGAACCCACGGCTCAGGCCATTGAGCGGATGCTTACTTTGTTTCATAAAAAAGTCGATTACAGGATCAATGTCCCCCTTGCGCTGCTCAAACAGGCAGAGGCGACCAAACAAACCTTCAACATCGTGCTGGGTTCCATTGCCGGGATCAGCCTGCTTGTTGGCGGCATCGGGATCATGAACATCATGCTGGCATCGGCCACCGAACGGATCAGGGAGATCGGCATTCGCCGGGCCATCGGCGCCAGGCGGGGACAGATCATTATCCAGTTCCTCATCAAAGCCGTGGTGCTCTCCACCATGGGAGGATTCATCGGCCTTGCAATGGGCATTGCCATTCCCTGGTTCATCACCTGGTTTGCCAAAATGCCCACGGTTTCAACGCCGGCCGGCATCATTCTGCCCTTGATGGTGAGTATCGTGATAGGCATTGTCTTTGGCCTCTATCCCGCCGCCAGGGCCGCCCGTGTGGATCCCATCGTGGCCCTGCGGCATGAGTGACTGATACACAATCATGTAAAAGCGGCAGTTTCTCCGGCCATCAACTCATTCTGCAAACACAAGCCTTGACAACATGGTCTTTTCAAGGCATTGCCGCTGTAATTCAAATTTTTCAGGCCCGGGGTCCGGAAGAAAAGAGAGGGGAGTCCCGAAGGTAAGGGTCACCTTTGAAAAGGGTTTGGGGAGCATGAACCGATCCCAGGAGTTGAAGTACCAGGCATCTTCCCCATAGAGATAAAAAGGCACCAGACGTACCCCTGTCCTGTGGGCTATGCGTATCACGCCGGGTTTGACAACTCCCATGGGTCCCTGGGGACCGTCAAGGATATGGGCACCAAACCCATAGGTGTTCAGATGATCAACCATGGCATCCATGGCCTGTTTCCCTCCCCTGGAGGAGGACCCCCGGGGGGTATGCCAGCCGGTTCTGTTGGCCACACCGGAAATGAGATCCCCATCTTTACTCCGACTGATCATCAAACCCGGATTCAATTTTGAATAGGTTTTAAAATAACGAATGGCGGAAAAAAACTGCTGGTGCCATCCGCATAAAAGGATGGGGGTTCCCTGGTGCAGCTGGTCTTGCCAGCTTTGTTCATTCTCCACACGAAACCGAAAGGTCATGCTGTAAAGCCGCACAAAATAATAAACAAAACCAATAAACGGAGGGGTATAGATGAGCCATTTTAATTTTTTCAGCATGCTGTTCCTTTTACCCAATGTTCAAGTCTTTTCCGACCGGTTTTGCGTGAATATTAACTCCATTAAAAAATAAAATCAAACCATAGATTCAGACAAATTGAAAATGTTCACTCCAAGGTGCAAGAGGGGGTGCCTTATTGCGGGTGTTATGAATGAGGCTGTTGATTTAGTCGATTTTTGAAAAATGTATTCCAATATGTATGGTATTTCATAGCCTTGGAGTACATCATATTGTACCCATGAACCACTAATCTGCATTAAATCAACAGGCTCATGAATGACCCGTTACTCCGGACCACCCTCATAGTGGGCATGCCGACCATTTCGGCCATGGGAAACGCCTGTATGCAATCAGGTTACATATCAGCGAATAGATGCCGCTGAAAAACATTTATAAGGTATTGCCCCAGGAAATTTTTTTTCAGACAGGGTCCGGAAATGGCCCAAGCCGCTGTGAACACCTTCGCAATCACGGATCAGCACGTTTTTTTTCCCGACCAGGCTCCCTGGGACCAGATTGACGAGCATGTCGGCACCAAAAGGCATCACCATGGACAGGTCCCGGGCATCTATAAATATCTTTCCCGAACCGTGGAAGCGAGTCAGAATGGTATCGGCAAGCTGCCAGGCGGAACCGCTGTCAAACACACCGGACAAATTGACAAAAATATCATTACCAACGATCTGACATTCTATTGAGAACGATTTACGCATAACGGTCTCTCCTTAATTTAAAGGGAATATTAATCCGATTCTTGCTTGGTTGCCCGTTGTCTTCCTTTTCTATATGACCGATGCTCTTGATTAGCAGCATTAAATTATATTTGGCTTACCAAACTTTATGTGGATATATAAAAGAAATATGACCCTCTGTCAAGCAAAATTATTATCCACATCAAGTTATCCACTTTGCCATGTCCACCAATCCAATTTATGTATTGACATCCCAAACAAATGCACTTATATACATACCATGTAATAAATTCATAACATATTAACGGATTGATAACTATTCATGCTGGAACAATTTGACCAGGAAATAAAAAAAGTAAGAAATCATTTCAATTTATCGCTGGCACAATTCGGTTCTCTTGTGGGAGCCCCGGCTATCACGGTAAAAAGGTGGGAACAGGGGGTAAAACCCCAGGAGCGATTTGTATTTCAGACCGTTCTTGTTCTTGGACTGATAAATGATCCTGACGAGGTTTTTTTTGACCTTGGCAGACAGGGCATCGTGCTGGATAAAAAACACTGGGAAGGATTTGCAGGTCTTGTCAAAGCGGCCCAAAAGAGCCTTATAACGGCAGAAGAGACAAACCTGCCGGAACCTGATGTGGACGGAGCGTTGGTGGCCGGGGTTTCAGGCCTGCTCAGCCTCATCGCCACGGCCTTTGCCGCCAAAAACATGCTTGGCGCAAAGGCATCCGCCTCTTTTGCAACCCGTATTGCTCAGTTTTTAAAATAGATGCGGGGAAAAAGGCGACCCCATGACCTTGATTCAAAAGGAAAACCCATGACCGAAATAAAACTCAGACAAGACGATGACGATTTTTTGCCCCTGCTCAGAAAATCCACCAATGATGAACTGGACAATCTGGTGGGGTATATCACCCAAAAAGGAGGGGTCTCCTGCCAGCTGAAGCACACAAAAGCTTATAAGGCCAATTTCCCGGATCATCTGAGCTATGTGGATGAAATCGCAGCAGAGATCCAGAAGTTCGGTGGAAACACCATCCTTAATATCATGCGAAAAGGCAAGGGGGCATATTATAAAAATATCGTATGTGATGTGGCGTCACGTCTTAAGGTAAAATTTGACAAGCAAGATGATATTGAGGCCATTGAGCAGCGGATTCTGTTAAAGGTTCTGGAACTGTCATGGGAAAAGATGAACAACAACGAAAAGGAGGCGCTTCTGAAGGGGATCATGGAAGATACCAGGGCAGCCAATCTTTCAGGAGATTTTCCCAAAGCCATTATCAGTGCCGCAGTGATCGCGGGCGGAGCCGTTGTCTCCTATCGTCTCT
Organism: uncultured Desulfobacterium sp.; assembly: GCA_963668575.2. GTDB lineage: Bacteria > Desulfobacterota > Desulfobacteria > Desulfobacterales > Desulfobacteraceae > Desulfocicer. Next base: position 6,579,852 of record OY764894.2, read on the forward strand.
CCCTTCTCATTGCCAATGCCGTTGCACGGCTAACCCTTGAAAGAGGCGCCACCATTGCTGCAAGCACTCTGCTTTCACGTTGGGTCTCCATATTTGCTGGAGCAGTGGGGCTTGGAATCACAGCCCTCTGGACCGTCTTTGATGTGGCAGGCCCTGCATTTCGGGTAACCGTTCCCTGTGTTCTGCACATCGCCATGTTAAGACAGCTTCATCTGGTGAAGGACTCGGGAATTGATCCGGATAAATCTTTTAAAATCAAGGAGGAGAAAAATGATTAGAACCGTTATCGCATTTGCCGCAGGTTTTGTGGTTGCAAAGATCACCACTGACAGTAAATTCATTAAAAAGACAAAAGAAAGCGCCACAGAAAACTACAAAAAAGTGGCAGCGGCCTCTAAAAAGGTGGCCGAGGTGGTCAAAGAGGAATTTTCTCCAAAAGAAGAAGCCATAAAAAAAGAAGCTTAAATTTATCACCCACATTTCGCTTGTCTTTGTAACGCATTGAGATTTAAATCGATTTTTCGACAGTTTTTTACATTCTCAAAGAGTCTGATCTAATAAATTCAAATAGTTGAAGCGTAAAGAGCGAAATGTGGGTTATCAGGAAGTTGGCAATTTAAAATCTCCCGTTTAACCAAGCGCGTGAGTCACATGTTATATGTCATCCAAGGAGGTATCCATGCTCAGATATATCATCAGTTTTGCAGTAGGTTTTGTAACGGCAAAAGTCGTCACAAAATCGAATGTAGACCATTTTAAAAAGGCAGCCTTGAAAAGTTGCGTTATCATCAAGGATGAGTTCTCAAACAAAGAGGCCGCAAAAGAAAGCGCTTAATTCACCTAAAACAAGCTGCGCATCCAACGGAAAAGAGACTAAGCGTCACCCTTTTCTACAAATATGGAGGCGCAGCTTTTTTTTTCAAGAATGAGCCTCAACCCGCCATGGGTCATGATGACAATCGGATCAATTTCCCTTTGCATACTGAATGTTCCGGCAGGTGCCACCCCCTCAAGCTTTAGAACGGAGCCCTCCGTTATATTGCCATGGATGGCAACGGTTTTCCGGGCCCGCTGACCACCAAGAATCTTTTTAACATGGAAGGGTTCCCCTTTGGCTGCGAAACTGAACTGAAGGTCACGCCCCTTCATGGTGCCCCATATCTTTGCGGCAACCCCTTCACTGAGACACCCCCTCTGCCCGGAACTGACCACAAGCACGGTATACGCCATGGGCGGAATAGCACGCATAAAACAGACCTTGTCGTCATTTTTAAACCCAAGAATTGCCAGGGCTTCAGCAAGGTATGTTCCGCCGATGATGCCTTCAATGTGACCGGTCTCTCCCGGTTTGAGTTCGGCAATGGGCAGTTTTCTGCCGTCGTCAAGGTGAGCAACCACCTTGGTGGCCATTCCCCTGCCAAGGATTCGTTCGCCCCTGGGTCCCTTGACCTTGACAGGTTTGACAAGAACTCCCTCATCCAGACGGGTCAACAGGTCCCCTTCGTACAGACCGATATGTTGAAATTTAGAGGCCAGATTTGAATTGGCAATCTTTACAAGCCTCAGGGTTTCATCAAACGGTGCCTGATTCAATGGTATAGTCATGGATTATTTCACACACCCTTATTTTATTGCACACCTTTATTCTCTTGCGCACCCTTATTCTCTTGCACAGCTTTATTTTTTATAGCTGTATATCCCAGTATCCCAATGGTGCTGAAATTGTGCAGCATGGCAGAAATGACCGGGGGCAGATACCCGAGGGTTGCCAGAAACAGAATCGTGGAATTGATCCCCACGGCAGAGTAAAAACTATTGTCAACGCTTTTACGATAATTTACCGCAATGGCCCGGGCCCTGTTCAGACAGGCCAGGTCATCGTCAACCAGCACAATCTGGGCGGAATCCTTTGCAATATCGGCCCCATCAGGCATGCAAACCCCGGTATGGGCGGTCATCATGGCAGGCGCATCATTGACACCGTCTCCCACAAAGGCAAGAATGGCGCCCTGCTCTTTCAGCTTCATCACAATGGCTGCCTTGTCTTCCGGTTTTAAATTCCAGTGAATCTCATCAATGTCCTCAAGTTTTTGCGCCACAGCCCGGGACGTTATCTCATGATCCCCTGTGAGGACAACGATCTTTTTTATCCCCTGGCGTTTCAACTCTTTGAGGACCGGCACCGTTTCCTGCCGGACCTCATCACGCAGGGCAATGACACCGATTAACTCACCGTTCTTTGCAACAAAAAGAAGACTTTTTCCATCCCCCATGAGATCCTCAGCCGCCTTATCGCACTGACCACAGTCAATACCCTCATCCTCCTCAATGAAATGACGGCTTCCCACGATCACATTATCATCATCAATATAGGCAGACACCCCATGGGCAACAATAAAGTCAACACCGCCGGTAATGGGAATCTCAATATCTCTCTCCCTGGCTGCCCGGACCACGGCATTGGCAACGGGATGGGAATAGTGCGCTTCCGCACCCGCCGCAAGAAAGAGAAGTCCTTCTTTTGTCATACCGTTAAAAGGGACAAGATCCGTCACGTTCAGGGTGCCGGTGGTGAGGGTCCCTGTTTTATCAAATACCACGGTGTCAACCCTTGCCAGGGTGTCCAGGGCTTCAGCACCTTTTAGCAGCACCCCGTTTCCGGCTGCCGAAAACATGGCGATCTTTGCCCCGATGGGGGTTGACAGCTTTATGGCACAGGAGTAATCAACGGTCAAAACAGAGGCCGCCCGGACAAGATCCCTTGTCATTGCGTAGATACCCACCCCCAGGGCAAAGGTAATGGGAACGAGTTTGTCAGCCAGCTCCTCACTCCTTTTCTGGGCCTGGGATTTTGATCTAAGGGACTGCTCAAGAAAACGACTGATCCTTGCCATACCGGTATCGGCCCCCACATGAACCGCCTCGATCTTCAGCTTGCCCTCCTCAATGATCCCGCCGGACATGATCTCGTCCCCGGGTTTCATGTGGACTGACAGGGATTCACCGGTTATGGAACTCTGATTCACCAGGGCCTCACCATCCGCAACTACACCGTCAATGGGAATCAGTTCGCCGCCACCGCAGACAACCCGGTCTCCAATGAGAAGATCACTGATCTTTATTCTGATCTCGCCACCGTCACGCTCCACCCACGTCTCTTCCGCCTGCGGTCGAAGAAGACGCTTCAACAGATCTGCGCTTTTTTCATTGCTCACATCCTCTAAAAAATCGCCCACCGACAAAAGAGCGGCAATGGTACCGGCGGTAAAACAATCCCCGATTCCAAGGGAAAACAAAAGGGCTGAGGCATCCAGGACCTCAACCTTGACCCCCTCATTTACAAGGGTATCCACACCATCCAGAATTCTGGGAGCGGCAAGAAAAAGCCCCATGGGCACCGCAAGCACCTTTGGCAGAACCGCCGTCAATAAAGCGGCAACAGATACACCTGCCACCTCCAGAAGATCTGTAGGGTGGTGCTTGTCTGCATCCGCCTGAAAAACCACGTCCGGCAAGTTTTCCATCAGATCAAGCACGGCCTGTCTTGTTTGCTTATCCCCGGAGTAACGCACCACAACCGATGCGGACTTGGTATTGAGCCTGACCCTTTCAACCCCCGGAAGATTGGAGAGGAACGCATTGAGGTAGGCTTGATCAAATGTGGGATCAAAAAACCGGGAGCAGCGGATTCTCAATCTTTTGGGAATTTCATGAACTATTTTATAGGTTTTTGAACCGTTAACCGTCATAGAAGATCAACCTTTTCGCCCCTTTGACTGATACAGACTGTAGTGCCAGTAAGAAAAACCAATCAGCGTCAGGCCTGACCCCACATGAACAACACTTGATCCCCTCCCCTTCATAAACCCTGTAATGAGAAGGGTGCCCATGGAAACTGCCATCCCGTATTTTGCAATATCCCGCTTTGTCTTTATATCGAGACCGCTGCTTTTTGCTGTTTGATCCAAACGCCTATTTTTCATGATTACTCCCCATGTTTTTTTATATGAAGCGCCCACCAGGGTGTTGCTATTACGGGTGGTTTTGTGCACCGGTCCTGCCGGTTATTCAGTCGATTCCTGGCTCATCTCAGCCCTGACATCATGAATCTTCTCTTTAAACTCCTCGACCCCGCCCTGGAGCGCGGCCCATGTTTTTATGGCACCGTGGGTGATGGCACCACGGACTTTCGGGTTTGTCGCAATGAGGGTCACGCCTGCTGCGATAAGAAAGCCCTTGATATATGAAGTGTTTGAAAAATCAAACCATCCTGACAGCAGACGGGTCTGATCATCAGAGATGCTTTTTTTATCCATCAACTCTTTTTTCTGCATCAAATCTACCTGTTCTTTAATTTTATTCAGGTCCATACGTTCCTGATCCATAATCATATCTCCATGAAAATTATTTTGGAGCCTTCACGGATTAGTGTGTGATTGAGGTATGATCTTGTACTCAATTCTCAGTGTCTACGCATCAGCAGCTATGAATTTTCACACAAATCCGTGATGAGCCATTATTTTTTAATCGTTCTATTTTTTGGAAGCATCATCTTCTTTATCTTCTTTCTGTGATGAAGATGGTGAAACGCTCGTTTCTCTTTTGGGACCGGTCCTCTTTTCTGCCTTGTCTTTTACAGATCCGGCATCTTTAATCGGCTCTGCTCCGGTGTCTGCATCAGTATCAGCGTCAACACCGGCACCCGCATCAACGTCAGCGTCAACAGCAACACCAGCATCAACGTCAGCGTCTTCTGCACGCTCTGTACCGGAGTTGTCATCAAGGATTTCCGGGGCATTGTCAGACGTCAACACCTCTTCCGGGGTCTTCGCATCAGCGGGTTCAGGCAGGGTTAATTTATCCCAGAGATATTTTGTGCCCGAAGCCACACCGACAAACCCGATAAGGCCAAGCAGGGAGCCGCCAAGGCCCGAAATGCCGATCACCGCGGCAGCAGATGCCGTAGCAACACCCGTACCGGCAGATTCGTTGAGAACGGCCTTCACTGCCTGACCTTTTTGGAGATTGCCCTTTCTCACCTGATTAGCGTTTTTTGCCATGGCAACGGTGCCCCCCACAACAGCCCCCGTAAATCCTGCTGCAACGGTTACAGCCAAGAGTGGACGGGCAGATGTGTTCTTTCCAATATCAGCAGCCATTCTTACCTCCTATGCGCTTTTTCCAAATAGATTCATTATCTTTGCAACACCTGTTGCGGCCAGTCCCTTGACAGCTTCGTTGTTTAGGGCGAATACAGTGGCAGCCCCCACCATGGAGCCCTTCCAGAACTGGGTATCACAATCTCCCATCAGCTCCATTACCTCAGACATCTCAGGTGGATGCCCCTTGGCAAGAGACCCCACAATTTCCATGAACTTGCCATATTTATGCTCATCGAACTTGGGAGCTTTCTCCTCCGGCCGCATCTCCCGGGGCGCCGGCTGCTGCACCTGCCCCTGATATGGCTGGGCCTGGTACGCCGACGGCTGTTCCTGGCCCTGGTACGGCTGGGCCTGGTACACCGGCTGCTGCACCTGACCCTGATATGGCTGGGCCTGGTACGCCGACGGCTGTTCCTGGCCCTGGTGCGGCTGGGTCTGATACACCGGCTGCTGTGTCTGCCCCTGGTAGGGTTGGGCCTGATACACCGGCTGCTGCACCTGCCCCTGGTAGGGCTGGGCCTGATACACCGGCTGCTGCACCTGCCCCTGGTAGGGCTGGGCCTGATACACCGGCTGCTGCATCTGCCCCTGATAGGGTTGGGCCTGGTACACCGGCTGCTGCATCTGCCCCTGATAGGGTTGGGCCTGGTACGCCGACGGCTGTTCCTGGCCCTGGTACGCGGGCTGCTGCAGCTGGCCTTGATACGACTTGGTCGGCATGCCCCCCCCCTGTGCCTCCCCCCCCTGTTCCATGGAATGCCCGGCAGCCATATTGTCTTGACCGGATAAACCGTCTGAATTCATTTCTGTCTGATTTTTCGATTCATACATACAAATACCCCCTATTTTCCATCTTATTTTTCTGTCAATTCCGGATTATACGAAAGAAGCCTACCGGAATTCAGCATAATTCCAGCAGTATGTGTGATATGGATCAGCCCTGCGGCAACAGGTGAGAGAATCCCAAGCGCACCGCACACCACCCCAATGACATTGGATCCCGTGGCGATCCAGAAATTCTGGTGAACCACTTTCAATGTCTGCCGGCTCAGGCTGTGCACATAGGCAATGCCGTTGAGATCATCCCTGACCAAAGCGATATCGGCAGCCTCTATGGCAACCTCTGATCCGCCTGCTCCCATGGCAATGCCGATGTCGGCCTCGGCAAGCGCCAACGCATCGTTTATGCCGTCTCCCACCATCAAAATATGATGGCCATTGGTCTTAAGCGTATTGATAATCGATGCTTTGTCTTCCGGCATGACAGAGTGATAACAGCTTGTCATGTTCAGCCGAGAGGCAAGATGCCCGGCAGTAAACGCCTCATCGCCGGTAATCAGAACCACCTTTTTTACCCCGTTTTTTCTGAGATATGACACCACCGCCTCACCTCCGGGCCGATCCTGATTGGCAAACCCCATCACCCCTGCAAGCTGTTTGTCCCGGGCAACAAAGATGGTGGTGAGCCCCCTGTGCTTAAAATCATTAAGCTTTTCAGAGACCTCGGAGATGTCAATGGAGAACTTTTCCATCATTTTCCTGCTTCCGATGAGAACCTCAGCTCCGTGGATCTCGCACCGCACCCCCCGACCCAGAACATATTCGCACACATCGTGGACAATGGGTCGAACGCCTCGCCGTTCCGCCTCGGCCTTGATGGACAGGGCAATGGGATGAAAATTGTGCATTTCAGCCGAGCAGGCAAGCTGGACGATGGCATTGTCATCCACACCGGAGACATTGATCATCTCCTGGATGACCGGCTGATTGGTCGTCAAGGTGCCGGTTTTATCAAAGCAGACCACATCGGCCTTGCCCACCCCCTCAAGATAACGGCCTCCCTTGATGAGGATGTTTCGCTTTGCCGCAGCGCTGATGGCAGCGCTGATGGCTGTGGAGGCCGACAAGATGGTTGCACAGGGACAGGCCATGACAAGCATCACGGTAAAAGCACGCCACAGACTTGCCGTCACAAGGTAGGTGCCAAGGGTCACCACAAACCCGGCCTTGATCAGCTTTACGGCCAATTTGTCCGCCACCCCTTCCACGGGCGCCTTGTTTTCCATGGCATCTTCCACCATGGTCAGCACCCTGGAGAGATAGGTCTTGTCACCCACTTCATGGGCCCTTACAAAGATAACTCCCTGGCGGACAAAGGTGCCGGCAAAGACCTTGTCTTTGACACTGCGAACAATGGTTTCCGATCGCCCGTTAATGGAAGATTCATCCACCACCGCCTCCCCCTTAACGATCTCTCCGTCAACCGATATCTTCTCACCGGTGTGCAGAACCACGATATCCCCCTGGCGCACCTCACTCACCGGCACCTCCACCTCCACACCATCCACCAGCAGGTAGGTATTTTTGGCTGTCACCTGGAGAATATCCCGGATGGAGCTGCGGGATTTTTCAGTGATCCAGCTCTGAAGCAGTTCACCGCCACTTGTTATCCAGAGAATTTCCAGAGCCGCCAAAGCCTCTCCTGCCCCGCAGGCAACAAGGATCGAAGCGCCAAGGAACATTTCCAAAGAGAAGCGCCTCTCTTTGATCTGGTCAATTCCCCTCTTTATGAGGGGAATGGCTGCCATGGCAACAATAGCTCCCAAAGGGGTGAACAGCCCCTGGGCAATGACCCCGCCCAGGAGGGTCTCTTTGATGAAAATACCTGCTGCCACCACCGACAGCCCTGCAAATCGGAGGGCATTGGACCGGATGGACCCCTTGCCGGCTGATTTTCCGCAGGCACATGGCAGTTTTGTTTCCGCCTTTTCGGCAAAGTAATCCCGTACGGCCGCCACCACCTCATCTTCACTGATTACCCCGTCATCATACCGGACAATCAAACTCGCACTCTTGGGATTTACCCTCAACCCGGTAATGCCGGAGAATCCTTCCAATGTGCCCACCACATCATCGGCAACCTCCGGATTGAGCCCTATCGCCTTTGCCTTGAATCTCACTCTCCGGGCAATGGCATGTTTCACTTCCAGAATCCCCTTTATGATAATCATTTCCACTTACCAACCTTTCTTATTAAGTCAAACGATTATATCGTCTTAAAAGAAAATTAGGGATACCTTGTGAATTATTATTTGTCAAGTTTTTTTCAATATTAATCAATCACACAACCAAGGCCAGTCCGGCTCGTCCGACTTGATGCATCCCCCAAAACAGGGTTTCCGTCAACAAGCACTGCAGCTTGAAGCTTCAACTGACAATGCGAAGTCCCCTCCCCAAGTCAACGCATACAGACGTATACAGACCTACACAATATAAAAAATTTAGCCACTACTAATCTTTTTGTCTTGACCCAAGCTTTTATTTAATTTATAAAACTCAAACCTAAACTTTTAACAAGTTACTCATAAAGTTAGATGGTCAAAAATAAATTAAACTTCAAAACAGGATTGACACCCATGACACTATTGAGCAAGACAACACCCGGAGACAACGTCAACATCAAGCGAGTCATCGCAGAAGGAAAACTCGGTCAACGTCTTATGGATCTTGGGCTTTATCCCGGCCTCGCCGTCAAGGTGGTCAGAAATGCCCCCCTTGAAGATCCCATGGAGATTGAGATCAACGGCTATTTTTTAAGCCTGAGACATGAAGAGGCAGACTATGTTGAAATCAGCTGAGCTGACGGCGCACAAACGGCTCATCGCACTGGCCGGTCAACCGAACTGTGGCAAATCAACGGTATTTAATTCCATCACCGGGGCCAGTCAGCACGTTGCAAACTACCCGGGCGTAACCGTTGAAAAGCTGTCGGCCTCCAGCTCCATCAACAGCACCCGGGTGGAGATTGTGGATCTTCCGGGCACCTATTCACTGACATCTTTCTCTCCCGAGGAAAAAGTCTCCAGGGATTTTATTCTCCATGACAAACCAGAGACCATCATCAACGTGGCAGATGCCTCCAGCATCAAGCGAAGCCTCTACCTCACCTTTCAGCTTTTGGAGATGGAGACCCCGGTCATCCTGAATCTGAACATGATGGATGTGGCCGGAAAAAAGGGAATGTCCATCAATGTCGAGGGGCTTTCCCAGGCACTTGGCATCCCGGTGGTTCCCACGGCCATCAGGCGCGGGGAAGGAAGAAAAATACTTCTGCAAGCCATTGAAACCTCTGTCCTGTCCGGGACGTCTTCCGACTTCAAAGTCGACTACGGCCCCATGGAACCGGACATACAGGCCATCGCATCTGCCATCACGGCCACCACCGGCACCTTTCCCTACCCCCTGCGATGGCTTGCCATCAAGCTCATGGAGGGGGACATTGAAGTTGAAAGGCTCATCAACGCCACCATCCCCGAATCCGATAAAATTTTAAACCAGGTTAAAGAGAGGCAGCAAAAATTCAGGCAAAATCAGGGAGAATCCCCGGAAAAGCATATTGCCTATGCCCGTTACAGGGAAGCGGACCGGCTCAACGCCACATTTGTTACCCAAAAACCAATGACCAGCAAGAGTCTCACGGATAAGATAGATGCGGTGGTATGCCACAAAGTCCTGGGTCCTGTACTCCTTGCCCTGGTGGTGTTCGCTCTCTATAATCTCTCCATCGTCCAGGGATATAAGATCACCAACTACACCTGGCCCCTCCTGGCCAAGCTAAGGGAATTAACCGAATGGCTCATGCCCGATCCCGGTTTCATTACCGAGCCCCTCATCCGCTCCCTCTCCCTCTGGTTTGTGGACAGCGTCAATGCGCTGCTCAATTATATCCCCATCTTTTTCATCCTCTTTTCCCTGATCGCCATTCTTGAGGACAGCGGTTACATGCCCAGAATGGCCTTTCTTCTGGACAGATTGCTGGCACGGTTCGGCCTCCACGGCCAATCCACACTACCCATGGTGCTTGGAGGCGTCTATGTGGGGGGATGCGCCGTGCCGGCAATCATGTCCACCAGGGGAATCCCCGACGAAAAGGCAAGATTTGCCACCATGATGATCATCCCCATGCTTAACTGCCTGGCAAAAATTCCCCTTTATATCCTGATCATCAACATCTATTTTGCGGACCATAAATCCCTGCTCATGGTCTTCATCGCCACCATCACCCTGATATTGGCCCTGCCGGTTGCCAAGATCCTCACCTTGACCGTGTTAAAGGACAAACCCAGCGAACCCTTTATCATGGAACTGCCCACTTACCATATCCCCACAGTTTCCGGCGTACTGAAACGGGCATTTGAAAGGATATGGATGTTCCTGAAAAAAATCGTCACCATTGTGGCTGCAGTTGCCGTGGTGATCTTTGCCCTGCTCCAGTTCCCCGGGCTCACCAACGAACGGAAAGCCTGGTACGATCATCAGGCCGAGGTCGCCATGACAACCTTTCACCAAAAAATGGCAAAAACCTCCTATGGCGAGGCATTGACCCCCAACAACGACGCAGCCATGGCGCTCATCCTCTTTGCAGAGCGGTATAAAAATGCCAGAATGGGGGCAAGCAGCACTTCCATGGAAACGCTCAACACCCGTTTCAAATCGGAAAACCCCATCTTCTACGCCATTACCACGGGCAAGGGAGACAAGGATGCAAAAACAGGAAAAAGAGCCCTGAAAGCGCTCGTTCAAACACGAAAGAAACTGCTTCAAGGCATCAAGCAAGAGAAAATTCAGAGCAGTTTTCTGGGTGGATTTGGTCGGGTGCTTGAGCCTGTCTCACAGTGGGCAGGATTCAACTGGCGGGTCAACATCGCGCTGTTGAGTTCCTTTGCAGCCAAGGAGAGCACGGTTGCAACGCTGGGGGTTCTCTACCAGCAGGAAGCAGGGGAGGAGAACCAGAGCCTTGAAAAAAGGATGGAACAGGGGGAAAAGGGGTTCACCCAGCTCCACGCCCTGGCCCTTCTCCTGATGATGGCCCTGTTCCCTCCCTGTGTGGCCACCATGATCACCATGAAGATCCAGTCGGGATCGGTAAAGATGATGCTCATCAGCTTTGGCTATCAGTCCCTGCTGGGCTTTACGGTTGCCGCATCGGTTTTCACCATTTCATCCCTGTTCGGCCTCACCGGCCTTCAGGCAATGTTCGGATTCTGGACGTTGTCACTGCTTGCTGCAGTGATAATGGGATTTATCAATCCCAAAAAAGAGATAACCATTTAAAGGAGATCGCCATGATCAAAAACGGTTTTATTGCAGCATTATTCATATCCCTCTTCATGACGGCCCCGGCACTGGCACATACAGCCCTGTGCAGCTGCTGGGATGAAGGGGACGGCAACATCACATGCGAAGGAGGATTTTCCGACGGCTCCTCTGCCCAGGGCGTAATCATGTACGTCAACGGAAAAGACGGAAAAACCCTTATCAAGGGTCAAATGAACGAAGTCAGCGAATTTTCGTTCAAAAAACCCTCCCAGCCCTACACCGTCATATTTGACGCGGGGGAAGGACACCAGGTTAAAGTGAACAGCGAGGAGATCGTCGAATAATTTTTTTACCCATGGAGTTTGGTATACCTGATTTAATTTTGAATTAAAAAATTATTTCACAAAAAAAACAAAAAGGAGAAAAGATGAATTTTAAAAGTTTGATTGCAGCGGGAATCACCGGCCTTGTCATGGCTGCCACTCCGGCCTTTGCCCATTTCCAGATGATCTACACCCCCGAGGCCGCCATGGAAAAGGCCGACACCATACAGATGAAACTGGTCTTCACCCATCCCTTTGAAGCGGGCCACACCATGGATATGGGAACTCCGGAAAATTTCCAGGTCCTTCACAAGGAAAAAACAAAAGACCTCACCTCAACCCTTAAGCCCATTACATGGAGAAGTCTCACAAACAGCGGCAAGGCGTATGAGACCTCATACAAACTCCGGGGAATGGGTGACTGGATATTCTCCCTCACTCCGGCTCCCTATTATGAGGGATCCGAGGATATCTACATTCAACAAATCACCAAAGCCATTGTAAATGTCGGTGGCTCCCCAACGGACTGGGATGCCGAGGTGGGTCTTCCCGCCGAGATTGTGCCCCTGGACAAACCCTATGCCATCTGGACCGGTTCCACCTTCCGCGGCATCGTCACCAGCAACGGCAAGCCGGTTCCCTTTGCCGAAATGGAGGTGGAGTACATGAACCACAGCCCCATAATGGACAGCAACAGCTTTGCAAAAGAAGCAAAGGCCACAGCCCCCCAGGATTCCTTTGTCACCATGGGCATCAAAGCCAACGCCTTTGGCGAATTTTCCTTCGGCATTCCCAAGGCGGGCTGGTGGGGCTTCTGCGCCCTGGGCGTGGGCCCGGTAAAAGAGTACAAAGGAAAAGAGCTTTCCCAGGATGCCGTCATCTGGATCAATGCCCAGGACATGAAATAATAAAATAAGGATGTTGAGCAAAAAAATGAAAAAAAGATGTCTTACAGCAAGTGCGATTCTTTCGCTCATTGGATGGTTCACCCTTGTCTCCAATGCATTTGCCCTGGACGTGAACGATTTCACTCCGGAAAAGATCAAACTATCAGGCACCATTGAGATAGAGGCCGGATTTGAGAGCAATGATATTGACGATGAAGATACAAGCGACATCACACTTGCCACGGCAGAGATTGGCATTGAAGGAAAACCGGTGGACTGGCTTACAGGGTTTGCGCTGCTTTCATGGGAGGACGATGACGAGAAAGTAATTTTTGATGAAGCTCATATCACCCTTGGTGCCACCGATGCGATTCCCTACTACCTCCAGGTGGGTAAATTCTATATGCCCATAGGTGTGTTTGAAACAAACATGATATCAGACCCCCTGACCCAGGAGTTCGCAGAAGTTGTGGACACCGGCGCCCAGGTCGGCTTTGAAATGGAAGGCTTCCGAGGCTCTGTCTACGCCTTCAACGGAGAGACGGACGAGGCTGATGAGGATGATAAAATCGGCTGCTTTGGTGCCTCTGTGGGCTATGCCGTTGAAACGGATGCATTCACCTTTTCAGCCGGTGCCGACTGGATCAACAGCATCCTTGAATCCGATGCCATGAACGAATACGTCACCGACACGGGAGACCTTAAAGATTATGTGGCGGGCTTTGGCCTCAATGCCATGGCCGGTTTCGGCCCCATGGTCTTCATAATTGAGTACCTGGCCGCCACTGATGACATTGAGTTCACCAATGGAGAAAAGCATGAGGCCCCTTCGGTATGGGCCATTGAAGCCGGATACACCGTTGAGCTCTCAGGAAAGGAAACCACCTTTGCCCTGGCTTACCAGGCCACCGATGACGCAGAGGAGATCCTGCCCGAGTCAAAGATCCTGACATCCGTGGGTGTGGGCATCACAGACGCGCTCTCCGTGGCTCTGGAGTATTCAAAGGCAGAGGACTATTCCGTCTCTGAAGGGGGAAGCGGAAAGGATATAGACACGGTAACCATGCAGCTTGCACTGGAATTCTAACGCGGAAAACCCGCAACCCAAACGCCTTTCATCAACCTCTTGTTTTCTCAAGCAAAGAAGTCGGATGTAAGGCACTAAAGGAGAGTGGGGCTCAAGCAGTCATAAAGGGGTCAGGTTCAGTTTGCCATACATTGAGCCTGATCCCCATAACATGCCCCTGATATTGATGAAAGCATCCAATATATCACAATCCATCCGGACCCTCGCCCCCACGGGTCAGCCCATATTTTTATGGGGGCCTCCCGGAGTCGGCAAGAGCCAGGTGGTAAAATCAACGGCCCGGGCCATGGGCATTGATCTCATTGATGTGAGAGCCATCCTGCTGGATCCCGTGGATCTCAGAGGACTTCCCAGGATCAGCCCGAAGGGACATTCCCAATGGTGTGCCCCTGAATTCCTGCCCCGCCATGGCAAAGGGATTCTCTTCCTTGACGAACTCAATGCCGCCCCTCCCTTGGTTCAGGCCTCCTGTTACCAGCTTGTCCTGGACAGGCGGATAGGAGAGTATGAGCTGCCCGGGGGATGGACCGTCATCGCAGCCGGCAACCGGGAAACGGACAGGGCCGTCACCCACAGAATGCCATCCCCCCTTGCCAACCGGTTTGTCCACATTGATTTTACCGTGGATCTTGAGGAGTGGATCAACTGGGCACATGAGAGCGCCATTGCACCGGAAGTGATCGCCTTCCTGAAGTTCAGACCCGCACTGCTCCACAGCTTTGACCCGGAAACCAACTCCAAGGCCTTTCCCTCACCGCGTTCCTGGGAATTTGTCTCCAACCTGATCTCTGCCGTGCCGGCACCCCACCTGTTCCACGAACTTGTCCGGGGGACAGTGGGCAAAGGCGCCGCAGCCGAGTTTTCAGGCTTTATCAAGATCCGGAAGGCTCTGCCTTCAGCCCGGGATATTCTTGACCATCCCAACGAGATCACCATATCCAAAAACCCTGCCATCCTCTTTGCCATGTGCGAGATGCTGGGCCATGTCGCCACCAAAACCGACATGGATGCAATCATTGTGTTTGCCTCCCGGCTGCCGGCTGAATTCAGCGTCCTTCTCATGCGGGAGGCGGTGCGAAACAACAACAGCCTTGTCCACACCCCGGCCTTTACTGAGTGGGCAAAAACCAACTGTGATGTTCTGGTCTGACAGATAACGACAATGAAAAAACCCAACGTCCATACCAAAATCGTGAAGGCAAGGACCGCCCTTGTTTTGAACCATCCGTTCTTTGCCTCCCTTGCCCTGCGCCTCACCGTCAGGGAAGATCTTGCCTGCGAAACCGCCTGGACCGACGGCCGTATCTTTGCTTACAACCCCAACTATATCAACATTCTATCGTCGGACAAACTCCTGGGGCTTGCGGCCCACACGGTGATGCATGCGGCCTGCAACCATCACTCCCGGCGGAACGACCGGGACCCGGATCTGTGGAATCGCGCCTGCGACTATGCCATTAACCCGATTCTTCTGGAGGCGGGCCTTACCCTGCCCGACGGCTTTCTCTTTGATGAACAATACAGGGGAAAGAGTGCAGATGCCGTCTATGAAAGCCTTGTTGCGCAAAAAAGCGATCATCAGAAAAAAAAGAATGCCCCGGATCAGGCAAAAGACGACAACACCCACACCGACCTTGAGGAAGAGGCAACGACAGCCAAAGCAAACCCGGAGAAGGAAGAAAAAAAGAATCAAACCTCTGACCAGCCCGTCAACGCCACAGGCGATCCGGGAAAATCAGGAGAGATCAGGGACATGCCCCAGGATGCCGCACAGGAGGATGGTAACGAGACCGACTGGGAAGAAGCGCTGATCCAGGCGGCAACCAATGCAAGGGGAATGGGGAAGCTGCCTGCCGGCCTTGACATCTTCATCCGGAAACGGGTCAACCCCAAACTGTGCTGGCAGGAACTCCTGTCACGCTTCATTGAAAACGCGGCACGATCGGACTATTCCTGGGTCACACCCAACCGGCGTTATGTTCACCAGGGACTCTATCTGCCCTCCCTGAAAAACAGCGAACTGACCAACATTGTCATTGCCGTGGACACCTCGGGCAGCATTCAGGCAACAGAGACCGACCAGTTTGCCGCGGAACTTTCCGCCATCATGGAAAATTTCCCGGCAACGCTCCACCTGATCTACTGCGACAGGGCCGTGACCGGTTACCACCGCCTTGAGAGGGCCGATCTCCCTGTGACCATCCGCCCCAAAGGCGGAGGCGGCACAGATTTTCGCCCGGCCTTTGATCTCATGGAAAAACAGAACATCCATCCCGCCTGTTTTATCTATCTCACCGACCTTGAGTGCAAAACCTTTCCCACCCCCCCTCCGACCTATCCGGTGCTATGGGTCAAAACCGGTGGGGGAACCATTCAGCCGCCCTTTGGTGACATCCTGGCGTTAAAGTAAAATCCATTTGGCGCCATGGGCAGGCCGGGATTTGAAACCCGGGCTCGCCCACAACAACATAAAAGGAGCTTTCCATGAAAATCAAATGGACCATCACCAAAAAAAGAGGAAATTTTCGTCCCTCCCTGAACTACAAACTCACCCTGGAACCATTTGAAAAAAAACTGGCCGTCAACGCCGTTACCATTAAAAGCACCATTCCTGAAATTGCGAATTCCCACCAGAGTTTCTGCCTTCCCGGCACCAACGAACGTGCCCCCCATTGGACCCCCACAGATTTTCACTATCTCAGCGTACCCTATTTCAAAAAGGGAGAGGCCAGCGGCTTCATCCGGCTGCCCTTCAGGGAATCCCGGGAGTATCCGGAGGTTGCAACTTCGTTTCAAGCCCTCAGGGATGAATATGAAGCGGTGGTAAGACAGGCCTACGGACAGGATCCCATACACCTTGAAGAGGAAATTGAAATGTCCCGCAGGACAAAACAGGAAATTGCAGCCTTTATCACGGCCGCCACCCTTTTCAACAACTTTGCCGAACCCAACACCACAGGACTCCGGCAATAAAAAGACCACCGCCCCCATTGTCCAAAGGCCAAGACCTCCCTGCTCCGGAACAATAACGCAAAGCGAACTACCGCCAAGATCAGCGTAGCATTTACATGAAAGATATCAGATATTCACCGTTTTTAGAAAGGAAGACACATGAAAAAAAACACCGCCTTAAATGAATTTAACCGCCACCTTTCACCGGGAGGAGTGCTTCTCATCCTCCTCTCATGCCTTTTTTTTACCGCCAGCGCCTTTGGCCACACCCTTTATATCCAGTCCAGCCGCTATGATGTCCATGAAGGCACAAAATTCCCCCTTTTCTTCTGTTACGGCCATCACATTCCCGTGTCTGATGGATTGCGATCGGAAAAGCTGAACAATATCAAGGTGCATACCCCTTCCGGGCAGGTCATGGGAATTGACATCCGAAAAGGAATGTCCCTGCACTCCTACATGGTCAACTATGACACCCCCGGTACCTATGTGCTGACAGCGGAAACCAATCCCGGTTACTACACCATCTATATCGATAAAAAGGGTCGGGAACACCATGTAATCAAACCGAAACATCTTGTTAAAGACAAGGCTCAGAAAATCGTCACCAGCCTCTATACCAACCAGTACACCAAGACCTATGTGGTGTGCGGCACCCCGTCTCCGAAATTCCCCGCCCGGGTGGGGCTGGCCCTGGAACTTGTCCCCACAAAGGACATCTCCACCCTGAAACCCGGAGAGACCCTGGAGTTGTCCGTGTGGAGCAAAGGCAAGCCTTATACTGGTGAAGGCACCTGGGATGCCTCCTATGACGGCTACTCAACCAAGTCGGAGGATATGTTTTACAAAAAAACAACGGTGACCAACGGAGAAACAGTAAAAATCCCCATCACCAGACCGGGACGGTGGTTCATTCGCTACGCCACAAAAACCGATGCCACCGGCGAAGCCCTCAACTCCTGCAACCAGCTCAAGCAGTCCGCCTCCCTTGTGTTCGAACTTTAATTTTATTTCGCATATGCAATTTTATTTGCATGGTTTTATATCGCGACTCCATAAAACGGCATAATATTGTCGAAAAAATTATGGAGGCAGTCATGAAATACTTTTTTCTATTTTCCTTGTTCATTCCATGGATCGTGTTTTCCCCATCTTGGGCAACAGCACAAACCGTAAACATGGAACCCCTTATGGTGACGGCGCAGAAAATGCTCCAGGAGGAGGTGCGAACGCCCGTCAGTGTGGATGTTTTTGGTGCAATGGATCTGCAGGACAAGAATATCCAAACCTTAAAAGATCTGTCGCTGTACACCTCCAACGTTCACATCAAAGCGGACAATGTCGGCAATGCCACTATTATCAGAGGCATTGCACCCTTCACCGCCACCCTGAACGGTCCTGCTGGAATCTTTATCGATGGGGTGGCACTTCCCACGGTTTTTATGCAGCAGCCGGAATTTTTAAACGTGGAGCGGATTGAGGTGCTCAAGGGTCCCCAGGGAACCTTGTATGGCAGTAATACGGAGTCAGGGGTCATCAACATTATTACGGCCACCCCGGATAACCGCATCATGGGAGATGCCACCGCCGAATACTACCTGTATGACAAAAAAGGCAGTCCCCCAGGCACTCGCCTGGGGGCATCCTTCTCCTCTCCATTGATCAGGGACAAATTTTATCTCAGTCTGGCAGCGGCAATGGACAAGACCCACGGTTACTTTGAAAATATCTACAACAATGACGACCGCGCAGGTGAATATGATCGCAAAGATTTTCATCTCAAGCTGAGAAGCACGCCTTCATCGGCCCTTGAGATCAACTTCTCCTCCCTCTATATGGATGCCGATGACGCCAAAGGGAAATTTCGCTACAGCCGGGGTCCCGCTGCCACGGATCTCTACACCATCAATTATAATGACGGCTATGACCAGGATTACACCGGCGCTGTCAATGCGCTCAATGTGCAATATGATTTTGACAATGGCCTGTCACTGTGCGCCATCACAGGACTCAGTCTCTATGACAGGAATTTTGCAAAGGATTTTGATGGAACCCCGTCAAATAAGGGACTTGCCCTGTTTGATCTGGATGACACTGAACCGTGGTTTGGAACTTTTTTTTAACGCTGGCTTGACCCAGGCCAAGGTGGATACCTGGTCAGGGGAGGATTATGATTACTCTGGAAACAGGCTTCCCTATGTGCCACGCTACACCGCAAGCAGCGGTCTCTCCTATCTGCTGGACAATGGATTGTTTGCCAGGGGGGATATCACCGCGACCAGCAGTTTTTACCATGACGGGGCCAATACCTTAAAGCAAGGGGCCGTGGAAACGGTGAACCTGAGCATGGGGTATCTGAACGACAGATATACACTGACCCTGTGGTGTAAAAATCTTTTTGACCGGGAATACACGGAATCGGCCACCTATTGGGGGATGTACCCGGTCGTTGAAGATGCCACCCCCAGAACCATTGCCCTTAAACTGGATTATAGGTTTTAAAATGACTTCACATGAAGAGACAATCCTTAATGAGATTAATGGCTACATCCGCTGGAGCCTGCTCCATTGCGCCATTGAGATGCGCCTGTTCGACTATCTGTGCCACTGGACAGGGGCGGAGGAAATTGCCGCCCGCATGGATACAGACCACGGGAAAACCGAACTTTTCCTCAGCGGCCTTACGGCCTGCGGGTATTTGCATAAATTTTGCGGCCGTTACGTCAATACCCATACCACGGCGCTTTACCTGGTTTCAAGTGGAGACCTGTACCAGGGACACCTTTTTTTGTCCATGAGTCAAATGCGTCTGCAGGGAATGGACCAGCTTTCAACCCTCCTGAAACCCTGTGAAAAGCCAGGGTTTCATCTCAAAGCCGAAGATGTCTGGGTTCGGGCATGGGAACACTTGCTTGATTTTCAAAAATCCATTGCCCCAAACCTTTTGTCACGGATACATGCCCTGGAGGGAATTTCCGGGTACCGCCGCCTGTTGGATCTTGGGGGCGGCCCCGGACATGTGGGCATATCCATACTCCAGGCGTTCCCGGTCATGACCGGAGTCCTGTTTGATCTGCCGGGAGTTGTGGAAAAGACAAGCGCCCATATTGCGGCCATGAATATGTCAAAACGCTTCTCTCCCCTTGCCGGCGATTACAACCACGACAGCCTGGGCCGTGATTACGACCTGGTTATTGCCGGACGGTCCCTCTATTATGCAAAAAATCTTGACCGGTTGATGGACAAAATTGCCGGAGCCATGAATCACAATGCCACGCTGCTTTGCATGCATGAAGGCTTGTACAACGAAAAAACAGCACCTGCCGAAGTGGTGCTGGGCCGTATCGGGGTGGCATTGCGGGGGTCTGACGTCTCCTTTGAACGGGGAGAGATAGAAGGGGCCATGGAGCGGGCGGGCATTGGGATACGCGCCCTGCATAATCTGAATGCCTTTGGCGGGAACACAGACCTGATCATCGGGGTCAAGCCATGAGAGGTTCTTTTGTAAAAAGGCGACTCTTTTTGTCCGGTGTGTTGCTTTTTTTCTTTGGTTTCTCCCTTCCCCTGTATGCTGCCGGGAATCGGGTAGTCCTGCTTGGAGCGCCGCTTTTTGAAAGCTGCCCCATGATGCTTATGGCAGAAGACAAGGTATTTGCCCCACTGGGTCTGACCTGTGAATTTGTTCCCTGGCGAACCCCGGACCAATACCGAGCCATGCTGGCATCCGGTCAGGCGGATTTCCTTGTGGTCAGCACCCTTGAATATACGCGACTGATGCGCAAGGTAAAGGGAATCAAACTGCTCTTTGTCGTTGAAGGCAGTCCCCTCTGGTTACTTGGCCCCCAAACCGGTATCTGTCTTAACGACCTTGCCGGAAAAAGCATTGCCCTTCCATTTCGCGGGGACATGCCGGAATTGACCCTGGCGATGCTTGTGGCAGGCAGTCCCGTCAATATGAACGATATTGGCATTGTCTCCGCAGGGGGGGCCGCCGCCTCAAGTCAGCTGGTGATGACGGGACAGGCAGATTATGCCATGGTCCCGGAACCTGTTGCCACAATGGTGGTGGCGATGTCCCGAAATCTTGTCCGGACCCGGGAGCTCCACCATGCCCTGAATCTGGAC
Organism: uncultured Desulfobacterium sp.; assembly: GCA_963668575.2. Classification (GTDB taxonomy): domain Bacteria; phylum Desulfobacterota; class Desulfobacteria; order Desulfobacterales; family Desulfobacteraceae; genus Desulfocicer. The sequence continues at coordinate 6,600,487 of OY764894.2, forward strand.
AAGAGCTGGCAAAACCAATATCCCGGGGGACCCGCCCTGCTATTGAGTAACATTATCTCAGTGGGTGTTGAAGACAGGGTCCAACAGCTTTTTTGCCGACATTACCCTGAATATGTAAAGGCCTGCCGACACCACCCCCAAAAAGCGGCGTCCCTGTTCAATAAATATTTTCCCACATTGCCGGCCCGCAGTGTCCGTAAGTTCCTTTCCACCGCAACCATGCAGATCCATGGTGCCCGGGAGAAAGAGAAAGAATTGGAAGCCTTCATCAAGATCATGGAAAAAGTTAACCATGAAATTTACTAAAATTGGCATCGCCGGGACCCTGGCCCTGATTTTCATGTGGGGTGTTATGGCAAAGCAGATGTCCCCCCTGACCATGGCATCCCCACTTGAAGCCCTGGAGACGGCAGCCCACATGCTGACGAATCGACAATTTCTCATGGACCATATCCTTGTCACCCTGTACCGGGTGCTGCTGGCCCTGGTGGTGGGTAGCACAACGGGTTTTTTTTTGGGGCTCACAGCTGGCAATTTTCCTGTGCTCATGGAATTTCTGGAACCTTTTCGACGGGTCAGTACCGGTATCCCCGGAGTTGTCGTCGCCGTTCTGGCCATGCTCTGGTTCGGCCTGGGCAGCACCATGGCCATTTTTCTTGGCAGTGTCTTTATTGCCCCTGTGGTCTATATCAATGTGGCGGAAAATATACGGCAATGTGACCGGGTCTACATGGAAATGGCCCGGATTTACCGACTCTCAATGTCATTACGGTTACGTTTTATCTATATTCCCATGGTGGCTGCGGCCCTGGCTTCATCCCTGGTAATCGTCACCGGTAACAGCATGCGCCTGGTTATTCTGGCCGAAGTTCTGGGCACGGGAAACGGATTGGGCTATATTTTGGGGCTCTCCAGGGCACGACTGGATATGCCCACGCTTTACGGCTGCGTACTGTTGTGCCTGATTTTTGTCTGGGGCACCGAGGTGGTGATCAAAAAACTGATGTCCAGGTGGCTGCATGTCTGATCCCATGGTTTCCATCACCGATCTTTGGGTCACCTTGGGTGAACTCCTGATTTTTGAGAAATTTGAGATGCAGGTACAACAGGGAGAGGTCCTTGGCCTGGTCGGGGAAAGTGGGCGGGGAAAAACCACCCTTATGCGCATTGTTGCAGGATTGGAAAAAAATTATCAAGGCCGCGTATCAACTGCTTTCCAGCGGTTGGCCTATGTTTTTCAGGATGTTCGTCTGCTGCCCTGGCTGAACGCCGCAGAGAATGTAGCCCTGCCCCTCATGGCTGATCTGGGACATGCCAAGGCCCTGGACAGGGCCCATGAATATCTACGCCAGATGAAACTGGAAAGGGTTGCCTCCCATACTCCGGCCCAACTTTCCGGCGGTATGGCCCAACGGGTGGGCATTGCAAGAGCCCTTGCCTATAGACCCGATATGCTGCTGCTGGATGAACCCTTCAGTGCCTTGGACGAGAACCTTCGGCACCACCTCTTGCCTCTGGTTAAAAGGGCTATCCGCAGGGAAAAGACCACGGCAATTTACATCTCCCACAACCCCTTGGACATGAATGCCATGGCAGATAGAATCATACAGATTTAGGGCCTTGACAGCCCAGGCGGAAATCTTTTGGGGTCAGCCCGTGTTTTTTTTGAAAAAAGCTGCAGAAGTGACTGGAGGAACAAAATCCGGTGGCATGGGCAATTTCAGTGATACTCATGTCACCGCCACGCAGAAATTGCTCTGCCTTGTGCAGCTTTTCACGACGAATATAGTCAAACACGGTGCAGCCGTGCACGACCTTAAAAAGCTGATTCAACTTGGTACGATTCATTGCCACCCTCCCGGCAAGCTCGGTCAACCTGTGCTCATGGTTAATATTTGCGGTAATGAAAACAGCCAGTTCCTGGATTTTTTTAATTTCCCGGTTGTGGGAATCATTTTTTTGCTGCAGAAAAACGGTTTTAACCAGATCAATGGCCTGGGCCTGGGCCAGTAAGCGATCCGTCCCATTGTCGCAATTATTATACCGAATTTTTTCCAGGGTGGCTACCATGTCCATGGAACCCTGTCGTCTCAAGGGCATGGCATGCTGGACAAGATCATTGGGCAAAGCAAGCTTTAAATCGGAACAGATCCTTGACAATCGCCGGACATTGATTTTGACCACCACGGCTTCCATCTGTTGGTTACCAGGGGTTTCCCTGTCTATCTCGTCGCCCTCGCCGACAAAGGCGTAGCCGTCGCCCTGGTTCATCTCCATCCAGTGTCCATTTGCCCCCCTGAGAATCCGGGTCTGTCCGCTGATCATGAAGACAAAGGTGGCCATGCACCCCTTTTCTTTAAAGCAAGAGTGCCATGGACGTGATGATTCCAAAAAGCTGTGGGTCATAAAAATACCTCCCCCCACCATTTGACGTCGTATCCATCCTTTTCCCATGGCACTATCCAGGTGCCATTGAAAACGCTTTAATGGCATCAGTGACATCTCTTTTTGTTTTTTAACAGAACGCACCCCTCCGGCATAATCTCCTTTGCCCGAATACCGAAAAAATGAAGCCTGGTCCGAAGATCTTTTTTGGGAAGATGCCCGTTGAGAACCGCCCTCCCAAATGAATGGGCATGGGTCAGATTGTTGGTATCAATAATAACCGGGCGATCCTGATGCTTCGCCCTCTGGATGGCATGGATTAGCTGAAAGGCGGAATCGCCGTCAAATATGCCATGCAATTTTATATGAACGTCATGATTATGCTTCCGGGCTTTTAAACTGAAATTCGAAGTCATAGTTACTCCTGATCAATTCTTGCTTAATAATTGTCAATTTAAAATTTGAAACATCTGACCTTTCCTGAACTATAGGAGCGAAACAATAGCCTGTCAATAAAAAAATTATCTTATTTGAAATTAATTTGTCATACCTAACTCACCAAACGCACTCATCCCGTTATCGGGGCTTGATCATAACCTCGGCCACTTTGAACCTATTTTTTTCTAACCAAAAACAAACTCTATAATTACAATGCGTTAAAAGCAAATAAAATCGTATCCGCCTAAATAGCCCATCTTATGATCACCCCCCATTCATGCGCACAATAACATAGAACCATTTAAAATCATTTAGCTTTCTTGTTTATTAATTTTATGATAAGAGTATCTTCCGATATGTTATATGAAAAGGCAGCCTCCAAGGCAACCTCAGCAGAGCCGCCCCCCCGATGGGCAATAGGAACCGGACAATCGAGCTGTCTACAGTTCCGGTCCGGGACCATTGCCCGTCGGGGGGGGCGGCGGCATAATACCATTTTCGTTATTCGTTGTGACAGGATAGTCTGTCATGTGGGTTTTATAAGAAACTCTCACCAATATGCTGGAATTAAAGGACTTTCGTTTTTCGTTGTGGCAGGTTTTTCTGCCATGTATGTTCATATGAAAGTGTGGGTATGCCTAACATTACTTTCATTATTCGTTGTGGGCAAACCCAGGTCCCCAATGCGGTCTGCCCGTGGCAGTTATAAGGCTGAACATCCATGATTCAAATGAATATATCCCGGATGTTTCAGATTTAATGTCTCAGGGGATTTTTTGGAACAAGCTGACAAACGTTGTCATTAAATATAAGGACTTGCGATTCCACAAATTAAAGGTAATGCGCCAAAATGATTCTTGTCATTGGAGAAATACTGTTTGATATCTTTCCCGGCTATAAACGGCTTGGAGGAGCCCCCTTCAACTTTGCATTTCATTTGAAGAAACTGGGATTTCCCGTACGTTTTTTCTCCAGGGTCGGAGTGGACAAAGAAGGCCGTGATATCCTGAATTTTCTTAAATCATGCGGCTTTGATTTAGAAGATATCCAGATTGATCCGGATCACAAAACCGGGCACGTCACCATTGAAATGGATGAAAAAGAAGAACACCATTTTCACATATGCAAAAATGTCGCATATGATCATGTTCAATTTACCCCTCGTTTAAAGACACTATTGGAAAAAAAATTGGACCTAATCTATTTTGGGACATTGATCCAGCGAACTGTTGAAGGGTTTAGTACCATTCAGCAGGTATTATCTCAAAGGCAGATGACACCAACCTTCTGCGACCTTAACCTGAGACCGGAGTGCTGGACAATAACGTCTGTGACGGCCTCTTTGAATCAAGCGGATATCCTGAAGCTGAACCATGAAGAATTATTTGAAATTGCCACCTCTTCCGATGACAACATTGCCGGAGTCGCACACAAAATAAAATCACCTGAAATAGAAGCACCGGAAGCAAAATCACTTGGAACAATACCAGTCGAAGTAACCACTCAACATCCTGTGATGATGGATCACCCCAAAAACCTGTTCTTCGAAAATAGGACATATCATCCCTTCATCCAGCGCCTTATAAAGGATCATGGCCTTAACACCGTCATCCTGACCCATGGAAAAGAGGGAAGCGAGTGGTTTACCCGAAAAGACCACCACAAACGCGGCCCGGTAAAGATCCCTTCCGTGGAAGATGCTGTGGGAGCAGGAGATGCCTATGCCGCAATGGCAGCCGCATGTTATCTTAAAGGAGTTCCCACCGAAAACATTCTATCCCTTGCAACTGACTTTGCCGGCCGAATATGCCGGATAAAAGGCGCTCTGCCGAAAGACGATGATATATACAACGAATTCAGGAAAAAAATAGAGAGGAGCGAATAATGTCGGATGAAGGACTTTATATTCAGATGTTCAGTATCCATGGACTGCTAAGATCGGAAAACTTGGAACTGGGGTATGATGCAGACACCGGAGGTCAAGTTAAATATGTCATTGAACTTGGAAACGCCCTGTCAAAGCATCCGGACATCCGCCAGGTGGATCTCTTTACCCGTATGATTTCAAACAAATCCTTTTCAGAAGACTACAGCAACCCCATTGAAACGGTTAACGACAAACTCAGGATTGTAAGAATCCAGTGCGGGGGGACAAAATATCTTCGCAAGGAGCTGCTGTGGCCTCATCTGGATGAATTCGTGGATAAGACCATCAAGTTCATTAAACGAAATCGAGCCGTACCGGACATTGTTCACGGCCACTATGCAGATGCCGGTTACGTGGCAAAGGAACTGTCCAGGATTTTTGGTATCCCATTTGTTTTTACCGGACACTCCCTTGGAAAATCAAAAAAGGAGAGGCTCCTCAACCAGGGCTACGACGAAAAAGAGCTGGCCAAACAGACCAATGAACTGAACAGGCAGATCAAAATAGACCATCGCATCGAAGCCGAAGAACGAATTTTAAACTATGCAGATCTGGTGGTGACCAGTACACTTCAGGAGGTGGAAGAACCGTACGCAAGCTATCGGAACTTCAAGCTGCCCCACTATCAAATCATTCCGCCGGGTATTGATATTGAAAAGTTTCAACCGTTCTATTATGACAACCTCACAGAAGAGCAGCGAACCGAAGAGGCCCTATTTGCCAAGGCATCCATATTAAATGAGTTGACCCGATTTTTGAAAAACCCTGACAAACCCATGATTTTGATGCTATGCCGTCCTGATAAACGGAAAAACATTGAAGGCCTCATCAAAGCCTATGGAGAGGATTATGATCTCCAGGCCATTGCCAATCTGGCCCTTTTTGCCGGAATTCGCAAAGACATCGCCCAACAGGAGGATGGAGCAAGGGAGGTATTGACCCATATGCTGCTTTTAATGGACAAATACAACCTGTACGGGAAAATGGCCATTCCCAAAAAACACGATTTTGAAAGCGAAGTTCCCGAACTATACCGCATTGCGGCTGAAAGACGGGGGGTTTTTGTCAACCCGGCACTGACCGAACCCTTCGGTATCACCTTGCTTGAGGCATCCGCAACAGGCCTGCCCATTGTTGCCACCAACGATGGCGGTCCAAGGGATATACTGAAAAACTGCAAAAGCGGCGTCCTGGTGGATCCCACAGATACCAAAGCGATTTCCAGGGCCATAAGGGATATCATCGTCCATGAGGAAAAATGGGAGGAATATTCCAAAAACGGCATCATGAACATCCGCAAACACTATACATGGGAAAGCCACTCAGAGACATACGTCAAAAAGGTGAAAGCACTCCATCAAACCCAAGAGGCTTCAAACATGACGGCCATTGAACCCAAAAGCAGCATCGGCAAACGGCTTGCCGGTCTGAGACATATGATCATCACCGACATTGACAACACCCTTCTTGGGGGGGCAAACGAATCGGTCCATGAGCTGCTCGAACTCCTGAAAACCAACAGGGACTGCATCGGATTTGCTGTGGCCACCGGCCGTGTGCTTGAATCCGCCCTGAAGATATTGGAGGAGAATGATGTCATGAAACCCGATATCATTATTTCATCGGTGGGCAGCGAAATTTTTTACAACCCAGGTCCGGGCCATGATCCACAACGTGAAAAGGGGTGGGAAACCCATATCTCCAAAAACTGGAACCGGGATAAAATTGCCTCCCTTCTGAAGGGAGTTGATTTCATTGAACCCCAGGAGGAAACCGTACAACGTCCTTATAAAATCAGTTACAACATGGATCCGGGTAAAGATCGTCTGTCCCAAATACATAACCTGCTGACCCGAAATAGATGCCATTACAATCTGATTTATTCCCATGAAAAATATCTGGACGTTCTTCCCTATAGGGCCTCCAAAGGAAAAGCCATACGGTACCTGAGCTATAAGTGGGAAATTCCCCTGAAAAACCTTCTGGTGTGCGGGGATTCAGGAAATGATGAAGAGATGCTCAGGGGGGATCCGGCCGCTGTTGTGGTGGGAAATTACAGCCAGGAACTTGAACGTATGAAGGACCAGAGAAAGGTCTATTTTGCAAAACAGCACTTTGCAGGGGGAATGATAGAGGGGATACATCACTATCATTTTGTGGAAAAAGCCAGGAAAAGCAAACGTAAAGGATAACATGAAAAACAAAATACAACTCATCACCTATCCAGATAGCCTTGGAGGCAATTTACCGGAACTCCATTATGCCCTTCGTAAATTCTTCAAAAAGGCCGTACATGGCCTTCACCTGCTGCCGTTCTATCCATCCTCTTCAGATAGAGGCTTTGCCCCGTTGACCTACGACGAAGTGGACCCGGCATTTGGCACCTGGGAAGATGTGGAAAAAATCGGACAGGATTTTGATCTGGTGATTGATTTTATGGCCAACCATATTTCACGGCAGTCACTGTTTTTCCAGGACTACCTGGCAAAAGGCCAGGAGAGTGAGTTTGCGGATATGTTCCTGAGCTTCAACAAACTAAATCCCACCGGCTGGATAAAAGACGAAGAGCTTGAAATGGTTTATACGCGCAAACCCCGACCGCCGTACCAGGTGCTCGAACGTTCTGACGGATCCCTGGAAAAAATCTGGTGTACCTTTGATTACGAACAGATTGATCTGGATTATGACTCCCTGAAAACCCAGGAAGTGATGCGAAAATTCCTCATCCGCCTGGTCAGAAGCCATCCCAAAATGATTCGCCTGGATGCCATTGCCTATACCACCTTTGAGCTTGGTACCCGATGCTTTTTTAATGAGCCCCGGATATGGGAACTTCTTGAATGGTTTGACGATTATGCATCCGCATTTGACACAAAAATTCTGCCAGAGGTCCACGAACATTACACCTACCAACTGAAATTAGCTGAGCACGGTTATTGGTGCTACGATTTTGCCCTGCCCATGCTGCTGCTTCATGCCATACACTTTCACACCCATCAAAATCTTAAAAAATGGCTGGCCATGTGTCCCCGCAAACAGATTACCACCCTTGACACCCATGACGGTATCGGTGTCGTGGATGTTGAAGGGCTTTTGACAAAGGAAGAGATCAATAACACCCTTGAAAAACTCTATACCGCAGGGGGGAACACCAAAAAAATATACTCCGGACCTGAGTACCATAATCTGGACACCTATCAGGTAAACTGCACCTATTATTCCGCTTTGGGCTGCAACGATGATGCATACCTGGCAGCCCGGACCATTCAATTTTTCACCCCCGGAATCCCCCAGGTTTACTACGTCGGCCTTCTGGCCGGAGAAAACGATATCGAACTGGTTGAAAAAACCATGCTCGGAAGAAATATCAACCGGCACAACTACACCCTTGAAGAGATCCGCCGGGAAGTTCAAAAACCCGTTGTAAAGCGGCTGTTGAAACTCATGGAATTTCGGAACAGTTACCCGGCCTTCAACGGAACGTTCAGTATGGATGAATCCCCGGATCATCAACTTATTCTAAAATGGGTCAAGAAAAACTACTATGCAACGGCTTTCATAGATCTTAAAAACTATAATACCCAAATTGAATACAATGATCCTGTGGCTTCCCGCACGGTGGATTTCAAGGTGTGACCCCCATCCTCCCCATCCGGTCTTAAAATAACAGGAGCGCCAAATGCAGGAAAGCGTTAAACATCAAAATTTGAGCAATGAATTCTATACATCGGAAAAATGTTATATTACGGAACTGTCCAACACCCCGGATGATCCGGAAGTCTCCATTGCCAGGGCCAGGGTGGCACCCGGTGTAACCACCTGCCGGCATCGACTCAGGGAAACCGCCGAGCGTTATTACATCGTCCAGGGCAGGGGCCAGGTGGAGGTGGGGAAACTGTCCCCCCAAGAAGTTGGCCCCGGTGATGTTGTCCTGATCCCCCCCATGTGTTCCCAGCGCATCACCAACATCGGCCCAGAGGATCTAATTTTTCTGGCTATCTGTACCCCCCGCTTCTCCAACGATGTGTATGAAGATCTGGAAAAACCGGTTGAGAACAGCATACCCGGCTGACGTCACCAACAAGACTCCTGACCTGGACAAGCCAGAACCAAAAAGGTTTTCTGATGCTCTTGCCCAAATAACACGAAAATCAGAGATAAGAAAAGTCAAAACTATTTACGGGGAAGTACGTTATTGGCGTAATAATCATTTCTAACCGCATTAAAATTTACAGTAACGATATTTTTGTAAAACTAAGTTGACAATTGGTTTCTTGTGAGTATAATTTGCAGTAACGTTATTACGGCAAAGTGGAGATGCGGTGAAAAAAAAATTAAAAGAAATAACATCTGTGCAAATGGGGTACTCGTTCAGGTCCCGCCTCGAAACCTCTGAAGGTGGCGGAATTGCAGTTATTCAGATGAAGGATCTTCTGGATAATAACACGGTCGGCTGTGATGGTTTGGTCAGAATCAATATGGAGGCCATGAAAGAGCACCACCTTACACAAAGAGGAGATCTGGTATTCAGGTCTCGTGGATCTCTGACCACGGCAGCGGTTCTTCTCGAAGATCCGGGCAAAGCTGTTGTCGCCGCTCCTTTGTTAAGGATAAGGGTAACGAAGAAGGATCTGGTTTTACCCGAGTATCTGAACTGGTACATCAGCCAGCGGGATGCGCAGATTTTTTTGACCAGCCGGGCCAAGGGGACGGTTCAGAAAATGATCAGTAAGAAGGCCATTGAAGATCTGGAAGTGGCGCTGCCAAGTCTGGAAAAACAGAAAAACATCGTAGAGCTGGCCATGCTTATCGCGAGGGAAAAAGCCCTGCTTCATACCATGGCCGATAAGCGGGAACAATACATTTCAACCGTACTGATGCAATTTGCTAAAAGGGAATAAAACATGAGCAGTCAAATTGATCAGAAAGACATCAACAACGCGGCATGGGCGGCGTGTGACACCTTCAGGGGTGTTGTTGATCCGGCGCAGTACAAAGACTACATTCTCGTGATGCTGTTTTTGAAATACATCTCTGATGTATGGCAGGACCACTACGAAGCGTATCAGAAGCAGTATGGTCACGATGATGTTCGTATCCGCCGCAAGCTCGAACGTGAACGTTTTGTTCTCCCGGTGGTGAAATTCACTGAAAAGAATGACGAAACAGGTGAAGAGACTGTTCTGGATGAATTTCCTGCCACATGTTACAGCCTGTATGAGCGCCGGTCTGCCGCCAACATCGGTGAGTTGATCAATATTGTACTCGACCATATTGAAGAGAGCAACAAGAGCAAGCTCGAAGGGGTGTTCCGTAATATCGACTTCAACAGCGAGGCCAACCTCGGCAAAACCAAGGATAGGAATCGCCGTCTGAAACAACTGCTTGAGGATTTCCATAAGCCACAGCTCAATATGAAGCCCAGCCTCGTTTCCGAGGATGTAATCGGTAATACCTATATCTATTTGATTGAACGCTTTGCCTCCGACTCCGGGAAAAAGGCCGGAGAGTTCTTTACCCCGCTGAAGGTAACCGAACTGGTGGCCAAGCTGACAGGTCCCAAACCGGGCGACCGTATATGCGATCCTGCCTGCGGATCGGGGGGGCTTTTGATTCAGGCCGCTAAACAGGTAGACGACCGAAATTTTGCCCTCTTCGGACAAGAATCTAACGGAAGCACATGGGCACTTTGCCGCATGAATATGTTTCTGCACAATTTTGACAATGCTCGCATAGAGTGGTGCGACACCTTGAACAGCCCGCTGCTGGTGGAAAATGACCGGCTCATGAAATTCAACTGTGTGGTGGCCAATCCGCCGTTCTCACTGGATAAGTGGGGGGGCGAAAATGCCGATAGCGATCAGTACAACCGTTTCTGGCGCGGCGTCCCGCCCAAGAGCAAAGGCGACTGGGCCTTTATCAGCCACATGGTGGAAACCGCCCTTGAAAAGCAGGGCCGGGTTGCCGTTGTAGTTCCCCATGGTGTGTTGTTCCGGGGTGCAGCCGAAGGCCGTGTCCGCCAGAAAATGATCGAAGAAAATCTGCTGGATGCTGTCATCGGGCTTCCGGGCAATCTGTTCCCGACCACCAACATCCCGGTGGCGATTCTATTTTTTGACCGCTCCCGGGAAAAAGGCGGCGCCCATGAAGATTGCAAAAACGTCTTCTTTGTGGATGCCAGCCGTAAGTTTGTCTCCGGTAAAAACCAGAATACCCTCTCAGATGCGCATATCGGCAAGGTCATGGAGACCTACGCCGCCCGGGCCGAAGTGGAAAAATACGCCCATGTGGCCGAGTTTGCCGAGATCAAGGAAAACGACTTCAACCTCAATATCCCCCGCTATGTAGATACCTTTGAGGAGGAAGAGGAGATCGATATCGATGCAGTGCAGGTGGAAATTGACGATCTGGAAAAGGAGCTGGCAGCGGTGCGGGTGCAAATGGCCGAGAAGCTTGCATTAATACAACGGGGGAATGAATAATGAGCAGGAAAGAAATTGAAAGACGCCATCATAAAACACTTGAGGACCTTAAGCATTTTACGGACAATGATACTGAGTTCTGGTTTGCGCGGGATCTGCAGTTTGTATTGGATTACTCCAGTTGGGATAAATTCAAGCGTGTAATTCTAAAAGCGATCTCCGCCTGTAAAAATTCAGGGCAGGAACCCGGCAACCATTTTTCCCAAGTGGGAAAAATGGTCAAACTCGGCTCTGGCAGTCAGCGTGAAATTGAGGATTATCAACTTTCCCGGTACGCCTGCTATCTGATTGTCCAGAACGGTGATCCGTCCAAGCCGGTTATTGCCAACGGGCAGACATATTTCGCCATTCAAACCCGACGGCAGGAACTGGCTGACGATGAAGCCTTTCAGCGGTTGAAAGAGGATGAAAAGCGATTGTTTCTCCGCAATGAGATGAAGGAATTGGAAAGCAACCACGACTGAACACTCAGTGCTGAATGGGAAAACAACTCATACGTCATCGCTCATAATTCGGCGAAGCCGCATGGGATGAGAGAAAGGCTGTTATCAAATGGATAAAAACACAATCGTGCGGCTGACAGATTCGTTTAATGCAATCGTTCAACACGCTACAGAAACAGATATTGAATTCTGGTATGCAAGAGATCTCCAGGAAATACTATGTTATACAGAGTGGCGTAATTTCCAGAAGGTTATTGAAAAAGCCAAGGAAGCAGCTGAAAACTCGGGTGCCGTAACTCAAAACCATTTTGTTGACGTCAACAAAATGGTCAAAATCGGCTCGGGTGCGGAGCGTCCCGTTGAAGATGTCATGCTCACCCGTTATGCATGTTATCTTATTGCCCAGAACGGTAATCCCCGAAAAGAAGCCATCGCTTTTGCTCAGACCTATTTTGCGCTTCAAACAAAGAAACAGGAGTTGATTGAAAAGCGTATTCGGTTGCAGGAACGTCTTCAGGCAAGACAGAAACTGACTGAATCAGAAACAGGACTTTCCAGGAACATATACGAACGCGGAGTGGATGAGCGTGGCTTTGGCCGTATCCGTTCCAAAGGTGATGCGGCATTGTTTGGTGGCAATACCAGGGCAGTAATGAAGGAAAAATTGGGAATGCCTGCCGGCAGACCGCTGGCAGATTTTCTGCCAACGGTAACCATTGCCGCCAAGAACCTTGCCACAGAAATTACCAATTTCAATGTGCGTGAACATGATATGCAGGGGGAGACCGCCATAACCGGTGAGCACATTCAGAATAATACCAGCGTCCGCAATATGCTGGGTGAGCGTGGTATTAAGCCGGAAGAGCTGCCGCAGAAGAATGATGAATTAAAAAACAACTCAACATTGAGCACTTATAACTTATCACTCGGCGAAGCCGCATGGCTCGAGGAGATTCAGCGATGAAGTTGCCTGTCGGGTGGAGCATAAAGACTGTAGACGACCTATTTGTTTTTTCGAATGGGAATGGCTTCAAATCTTCTGACTGGTCAGATACAGGGCTTCCGATTATTCGAATACAAAATCTTAATGGAAACAATGAGTTCAATTTTTATGCAGGAGAAATCAATAAGAAATGGCTTGTGAATCCAGGTCAGCTCCTTTTTGCATGGGCGGGAACAAGAGGTGTATCATTTGGTCCAAAGATATGGCATGGATCACAAGGGTACTAAATCAACACATTTATAAATTAGACCCCAAAATGGATAGCGACAACCGCTGGCTTTATTACGCAATTCTGCGTGTTACGCGAATAATCGAAAAAAAAGCTCATGGGTTTAAATCTACTTTATTACATGTACAAAAGTCAGATATTACCAATCAAGTTGTTAAAATCCCCCCCCTCCCAGAACAAAAAGCCATTGCTGATCTGCTGTCTACCTGGGATGAGGCCATCGAGAAAACCGAGCGGCTGATCGACGCAAAGCAGCGGCGCTTTCGCTGGCTGCTTCGTTCATTGATCAGTGATCAATGTTCAATGAACAATGAAAAAGCGAAATGGAAAAAGGTGAAGATCGGGACGTTTTTGACTGAGAGTAGAATTTTAGGGACTAATGGCCGTGATGCACAGAAGATTACGGTGAGACTTTATGGAAAGGGTGTGATCGCTAAAGATGAAAAGCGCATTGGAAGTGAAAAAACCCAGTACTATGTAAGAAAATCTGGCCAATTCATCTACAGCAAACTTGATTTCTTAAATGGCGCATTCGGTATTATTCCTGACGAGCTTGACGGCTTTGAATCAACTCTCGACTTGCCAACATTTGATATCTCGAATTCGGTTTCAAAAGAGTGGTTTTTGTATTACTTGATACGCCCTGAGTATTACACGAGGCAACTCGGATTGGCTAAAGGGCAGCGAAAGGCGCGCAGAGTGAATCCGTCTGAGTTCTTGAAATCTAAAATTCCTTTGCCTCCTATAAAAATTCAGAACCAAATAGCCGAGGTCCTCTCCTCTGCCCAGCAGGAAATCGACCGGCTGAAACAGCTCGCAGAAAAATACAAAACCCAGAAACGCGGCCTGATGCAGAAGATGCTTACCGGCGAATGGCGGGTGCGTGGCTTTGCCACGAATGATGAAGGATGAGTTATGAATGATGAATTTGAAAAACACTCAGCACTGAGCACTCAGCATTCAGCACTCTCCAAGGGCGCTGAATCCCAAAACATCGAATGGAAGCAGTCATGGCATGACGGCTACCTGAAATGGATCTGCGGGTTTGCCAATGCGCAGGGTGGACGCATTTTTATCGGCAAGGATGATGCGGGTTCGGTCTCCGGCCTTACAAACGCCAAAAAGCTGCTGGAAGACCTTCCGAACAAGATCCGTGATCATCTGGGGTTGATGCCGCATATCAATTTGTTGGAAGAAGACGGTAAAGCATATCTGAAAATCATTGTCGAGCCATCAACGGTACCCATCTCTCTGCGTGGTTCCTACTACTGGCGTTCAGGGTCTGTAACGCAGGAGCTGAAAGGCCATTCGCTGACCGAGTTTCTCCTCAAAAAGATGGGCATGACCTGGGATCGGGTGATCGAAGAAAAAGCGACGATGGATGACATCGATGATACGACTATTCAGCTGTTCAAAAAGGAAGCGGTTACGGCGGGTCGTCTGCCGGATCTTTCCGGGCTTTCCACCAAAGAGTTGCTGAAGAAGCTGCACCTGTTGACCGACGATGGTCTAACCAATGGTGCAATCGTTCTTTTTGGCAAAGACCCCGGCGGGTTCTACCCCAACCTGTTTGTGAAAATCGGTCGATTTGGACTCAATATTGTGGATATGCGCTTTCAGGAGGTATGCGAGGGGAACCTGTTTCAGTTGCTTGGTGATGTGATGGAACAGCTGGAAAAAAAGTTTTTGGTCAAGCCGATACGGTTTGAAGGGCTGCGTCGGATTGAAGAGCTGGAATATCCCGTCGCAGCTTTACGGGAAATGCTGCTCAATGCGCTGGTACATAGAAATTATATGGGCAGCATGACACAACTGCGTGTCATGGATGACCGGCTTTCGTTGTGGAATGCCGGGGCCTTGCCGCTTGAATTAACTGTTGAAAAACTGTTTCGGGCCCACAGGTCAATTCCCCGAAACCCTCTCATTGCCGAGGTCTGTTATCGGGTCGGCTATATCGACTCCTGGGGACGAGGTATTGAAAAGATCACCGATGCCTGCAAAGCGGCCGGACTGCCTGAACCGTTTATTGAGGAAAATACAGGGGGTGTGGCGGTTGAATTGATTAAAACGCCGGTGAAAACGCCGGTGAAAACGCCGGCGAAAACGCCGGTGAAAACGCCGGATGCCATTCTTCAGACATTAAAGGGGGATAGTTACTTAACACTGGCGGAAGTCGCTGATCGTATCGGCAAATCAGTCAGTGCTGTGGAACGTGCCGCTAAAAAACTGCGGGACCAGGGGAAACTGGAATATATCGGCCCGCAAAAAGGCGGCTATTGGGAGGTGAAAGAATAATTATGTGTGATTTTTCAACAAACGAACAGTCATGGGCCGGCCTGACATCTCTTTCGCCGGAAAATGCTTTGGTGGAACGTCAGAGACGCCGCTCCAATGTCTTGTTGGATAACATTCTGCCCAATCAGCTTAAGGAGTAAACAAATGAACAAATACCAGAAGCTCGACGACTTGAAACAGAAACTTGATTCCTTCCGTCCACTGCCACCAGAGATTGTTTCGAACCTTCATGAGGATCTGGTGCTTCGCTGGACCTATCATTCAAATGCCATCGAAGGAAATACGCTTACACTGAAAGAAACAAAGGTTGCTTTGGAAGGTATAACCATTGGCGGAAAAACCATGCGGGAGCACTTTGAAGCGATCAACCACAGGGAAGCCATTTTTTTCGTTGAAGATCTGGTCAAAAAAAATGAGCCCCTGTCTGAATGGCAGATTAAATCGATTCACCAATTGATCCTGAAAAATATTGATGACAAGAATGCGGGTGTTTATAGAAAAACGAATGTCATCATTTCGGGTGCCGATCATGTCCCCCCCGATGCCCTTCATGTGGAAAGTGACATGCAAAGCTTTATCATTTGGTATCAAACCCAAGGGTCGTCTCTCCATCCGGTAGAGCGGGCGGCCCGTGTTCATGCTGATTTTGTGAAAATCCATCCTTTTGTGGACGGCAATGGCAGAACCTCACGGCTGCTGATGAATCTGGAACTGATGAAAAACGGGTTCCCATCGGTTGTTCTGCCTGTGGAAAATAGATTGGAATATTACGAGACTCTGGATACAGCCCATACGAAAAATGATTATGAGCCATTTTTGACACTTATTGCGAAGATTGTGGAATCGGGATTCAAACCCTACTGGCATGCATTGGGGGTAACCCCATGAATACCTTTCAGATCAATGAAAAGTATCTTTCTCAAATCCCGGCCTTGCAGCTTTTGATTGGCCTGGGGTTTGAATTTTTGACACCAGCTGAAGCCCTGCGCGAAAGGCAGGACCGGACCTCCAATGTTTTGTTGGAAAGTATTCTGCGCAACCAGCTCAAAGAGATAAACCGCATTCGATACAAAGGCAGTGAGTATCTCTTCAGCGAGGAGAATGTTCAGTCGGCTATCCAGAAGCTGAAAAACATCAAATACGACGGACTGCTGAAGACCAACGAAGCCATTTACGATCTGATTACGCTTGGTACAGCCATGGAGCAGACCATTGAGGGTGATTCGAAAAGCTTCAATATGAACTATATCGACTGGCCCAAATCTAAGAATAGCCCTGGTCGCAACAAGTTTCATGTAACGGTCGAATACAGTGTTGAACGTTCACGGTCAACGGAAACCGCCCGTCCGGATATCGTTCTTTTCGTTAATGGTATTCCGTTTTGCATAATTGAGTGTAAAGCGCCGCAGATTGAAGTGGAACAGGCTGTTTCGCAGTCGATCAGAAATCAGAATGATGATTATATCCCAAAGCTCTTCATCTACAGTCAGATGGTGCTGGCTATGAATAAAAACAGTGCTATGTACGCAACAACGGGTACCGCTGCAAAGTTCTGGGGTGTATGGAAAGAGCCTCAGATGGATAACGGCGAGCGTGAGTTTGAAAAACTGGCAGCAGTAGTCAACCAACCACTTGCCGAGCATGTTGTCGCTAAAATTTTTTCTACCTTTGATGTTAAGCCGGAAGCTTTCACCGGTAACAGGCTGGTGACCGAACAGGATAAGTCTCTGTTCTCCCTTTGCCGTCCGGAAAGGCTCTTGGAATTGGCGTGGAAGTTTACGGTATTTGATGGGGGGATCAAAAAGGTTGCCCGCTATCAGCAGTATTTCGTCATCAAGTCTACCCTGAATCGGGTAAAACATTTTGATAGAGCAGGTTCGCGTAAAGGCGGTGTGATCTGGCACACTCAGGGATCAGGAAAGTCACTGACCATGGTGATGCTGGCCCGTAACCTGGCCTTAGATCCCGAAATTTTGAATCCGAGAATTGTTCTTGTGACAGACCGTGACGACCTCGACAAGCAGCTTGGGAACACCTTTGCCGCCTGTGGCCTTGAAGCAAACCGGGCAACATCAGGCAGAAACCTGCTGGAATTGGTCGCTGAAAAGAAGTCAGGAATTATCACAACCCTCATTCACAAGTTCGACAAGGCTTACGCGGTAAAGAAATATCAGGATGAATCGCCCGATATTTTCATTCTGGTGGATGAGAGCCACCGTACCCAGTTCGGTTCCTTTTCCGCCCGGATGAGACAGATGTTTCCCCATGCCTGTTATTTGGGATTTACCGGCACACCGCTGTTAAAGAAGGAAAAGAACAACTTTACTAAATTCGGTGAACTGGTGGAGCCCCATTATTCCATCACACAGGCCGTTGAAGATGGCGCGGTGGTTCCGCTTCTGTATGAGGGGCGGCATGTGGAGATGACACAAAACAGAGAAGCAGTTGATCTGTGGTTTGAGCGGCACACGCAGGGGTTGACCAAGGAGCAGCAGGCAGACCTGAAACGGAAATATGCACGAGCAGAAATGCTGAACAAGGCCGATCAGGTCATATACATGAGAGCGTTTGACATCAGCGAGCACTTCCGCGGGAGCTGGCAGGGAACAGGATTCAAGGCCCAGCTGGTGGCCCCGAATAAAGCATCGGCGCTCAAGTACAATGCGTATATGAATGAAATTGGTATTGTCAGTTCCGAGGTTGTTATCTCGCCGCCGGATATGCGTGAAGGATATGAAGAGACCGATGATGAAACAACGGATGAGGTTGTAAAATTCTGGCAAAAAATGATGAAGCGCTATGGCAGTGAAGAAGAATACGTAAAGCAGCTCATCAACCAGTTTAAACACGGCAACGAACCTGAAATCCTTATTGTAGTTGATAAGCTGCTCACGGGTTTTGACGCTCCGCGAAACGCAGTCCTCTATCTATGCAGGGTACTGAGGGAGCACACGCTGCTTCAGGCAATTGCCCGGGTCAACCGTCTCCATGAGGGTAAGGAGTTCGGTTTTATCGTCGACTATGCAAGCGTCCTCGGTGAACTGGACAAAGCGCTTACCATGTACAGCGCATTTGAAGGGTTCGATGAATCCGATCTGGTAGGCACTCTGACATCCATTAACAGCGAAATCGAAAAACTACCCGGCAGGTATTCCGATCTTTGGGATCTATTCAAAACGGTTAAGCATTCCTACGATGAAGAAGCTTATGAAGTGTTACTTGCCGATGAGAACTTAAGAGAAGAGTTTTACGGCCGTCTTTCGGAGTTCGGGAAAAACCTTGGCATCGCACTCTCTTCCGAGAATTTCCTGACCAAAACCGACGAGAAGACTTTATCCAGATACAAGGCAGATCTTCGGAAATTCCAGTCACTCAAAGCATCTGTCAAACTCCGGTATGCAGAGGCCATTGACTACCGGGATTATGAGCCAAAATTCAAAAAGCTGCTGGATACACACATTCAAGCCAACGAAGTTGTTCAGCTGAACAAGCCGGTCAATATTTTTGATGATGAAGCATTCATGGTGGTTAAAGAAGAACAAGCGGTCTATGGCAGCAAAAAAACAACGGCGTCAAAGGCTGATACGATTGCACATGCCACGAAGAAAGTCATCACCGAAAAGATAGATGAAGACCCTGCGTTCTACGAAAAATTCTCAAAACTGATCCAGAAGGCAATTGAAAATTTCAGGGCTAAGAGGATATCCGATCTGGATTATCTGAACAATGTCGTGGATATCCGCAACAAGGTTGTCGGCAAAGTGCATGATAACATACCGAATAAGCTCTCCGGGAATGAAGATGCCATGGCCTATTTCGGGGTACTTAAGCCTTTCTTTAAAAAACACGAATTAGGTGAAGAATACCTTGAATCAGCAGCGGCTGATACGGCAATTGCTATTCATGGAATATTGGAAAAACACAAGAAGGTTCACTTCTGGGATGATGAAGAGGCTCAGAAACAGGCAGTAAATGAGATTGACGACTACCTCTATGATGAGCTGAAGACGGAAAGAGGGATCGAACTGTCGCTTGATCAGATGGATGACATCATTGAGAAAGCCCTTCAGGTGGCAAAGCACAGGAGCTATAAATAATGGGGACAAATAGGCGTTTCCTTCAATTGTTATTGACCACTGCCGTTCAACACTCAAAAAGCCTTTAATAGAGATCTCCCTGGACCAGTAAGTAAGTCATACAACAAGATCAAAAATTAGATCCGACAAGATCAAGAAAGAACATCCTCTATATGTACAGGACGCAAAAAAAGATTTTAAAAAGCTTGCCGGCAAAATTTCAGAACAGATAGGAATCCAAATATAACGACCACAACGAAAACCAAAACAACTGGAGAGCCGGATGCAGGAGCACATTAATGTGTTCCCAGCGCATCACCAACATCGGCCCAGACGATCTAATTTTTCTGGCTATCTGCACCCCCCGCTTCTCCAACGATGTGTATGAAGATCTGGAAAAACCGGTTGACAAGAACTCGCTCAACTGTAATAGCCCCCTCAACAGATCACTGCTCGCGGGAGAAAACCAAAAGCCGTGAAAAAAAATAAAAATTGGGCATCCTTGTGTGCCTCCAAAAGTACCGCCGGAGTCAGGAACAGCGATGCCATCACAGGTCCACCATCTATTCAATACCCCCCATGCACAGGTATTTAATCTCAAGGTAATCATCCAGGCCATATTTGGAGCCTTCTCGGCCGTTGCCCGATGCCTTGATGCCGCCGAAAGGGGCTGCTTCATTGGAGACGATGCCCTCGTTGATGCCCACTATACCGTATTCCAAGGCTTCGGCCACCCGCCAGATTCGACCGATGTCCCGGGCGTAAAAATAACCGGCCAAGCCGAACTCCGTGTCATTGGCCATGGCTATGGCCTCTTCTTCGGTATCAAACCGGATGATGGGTGCCACAGGACCAAAAATCTCCTCTTTGCAGACTCTCATGTCCGGGGTAACATTTGTGAGGATCGTCGGTTCGTAAAAGCGGTCCCCCAGGTCGGATTGATGCCCACCCAGCACCGCCGTTGCCCCCTTTTCCATAGCATCTGCCACCATGGCCTCCACATCAGCCACGGCACTGGTAGTGATCATGGGGCCGATGACCACCCCTTCCCGGGTTCCATGTCCCATTTTCATCTGTTGTACCGCTGCGGACAGTTTTTCCACAAATTCATCATACACCCCGGACTGAACCATAATCCGATTGGCACAGACACAGGTTTGGCCTGCGTTCCGGTACTTGCTGGCCACGGCACCCGCCACCGCCGCGTCAAGGTCGGCATCATCAAATACAATAAACGGAGCATTGCCCCCCAGCTCCATGGAAGTCTTCTTGATCGTTGGGGCACAGGCCCTGATCAGTTTGGCACCCACCTGTGTGGAACCGGTAAAGGTCAGTTTACGCACCAGTGGATTGGCGGTCAGCTCGTCCCCGATGGCACCGGTGGCACCGGCCACCACATTAATGACGCCTGCGGGAATGCCAGCCCGATCTGCCAGTTCGGCCAGGGCCAGGGCTGACAACGGGGTGGCTGTGGCAGGCTTGCAGACCACGGTGCATCCGGCAGCCAGGGCCGGTGCAATTTTCCGGGTAAGCATGGCATTGGGAAAATTCCATGGAGTAATACAGGCCACCACACCCACCGGCTGCTTAATACAGACAATGCGTTTGTCCCTGGTGGGCTGGGGAATGGTATCTCCGTAAATGCGGCGGGCCTCCTCTGCAAACCAGCGGATATAGCCGGCCCCGTATCTGATTTCACCGGCTGCCTCTGCAAGGGGCTTACCCTGCTCGGCCGTAAGCAGCTGAGCCAGATCGTCCAGATTCTCCATGACCTGATCGTACCAAGCCATCAGGAAATCGGATTTCCGGAGGGCAGTGAATTTTTGCCAGCTGCCCAAGGCGGCGCCTGCCGCATCAATGGCCCGGCGGGTTTCCGCAGTCCCGCATCTGGCCACCCTGGCAATGATGCTACCAGTGGCGGGATTATCCACATCAATCAGGCTGTTGTCGTCGCTGTCAATCCATTGTCCGTTAACATAGCTTCCGGTCTTCAAAAGATGTTTATCTTTCAGTTCAAACATATATTTTCCTCTACTCTTATCTTCTTTTTTTGGGGGAGATCCCTGATAAAGAATCTCCCTCATTATAACCGCCACGGACGGACCGGGGTTTGGACCCGGGGACGTCCCCAACGAAGCTTGAAAGAATATTAGGTTCGCCTACTCTTTCATAGAAAAAAAGGAGTCAGCCCGGATTTCTGCTCTAATTCCACCCGTCAGTTCAGATCATGGCTGACTTGAACGAAAAACTTGATATCCCGCTTGGCCAGTTCATCAAAATACATTTGAGGATCAATGACCGACTCGCCGGAGAAGAAGCCTTTCTCCTTGATCTTACCTCCACCCAGAAGACGGGTGGTCACGGCACCGGGATAACCTACGGTAAAGGGGCCACAGGCCATGTTCCATTTGGGATAGGGATGCAGAATGGTTTCAACCTGATAGGTCAACCGGCGACCATCCTTTTCACCGATGACAATTACGCGGATATCCTTATGATCGTCATGGGTCTGAGGCTCTGAACGATCCAGGTATTGTACCGGTTTTTCCACCATGGATATGAGCACATCACGAGGAATCACCTGCTTGCCCTTGACAGTGATGGGCGCGGTGGAACCAAAACCGATATCTAACAAAAAGCGCAGCTTCTCTTCGAAAAGTTTGGGCAGGGCCAGACGGAAACTCACATTCTTAATCCCTTTATCGGCAAAGGCCAGCGGTATGGTGGCCACTTCCGAGTGAACCACATTATAAACGGTCTTGCGGCCGATGGGTTCGGCAAAATCAATTTCTTCTCCACCGGAAAAGGCAGGAAGTTCCAGCATTTCACCATCTTTGAATTCAAAATTATTGATCGTGAATTCGTCCAGAATTGTGTCAAGAGCATATTGAGGCACGAGCTTGTTGCCTTTAACCAGGCGATTCACAATACCGGAATAAATTCTCACCGTCTCCACCGTATCCAGGCGGTCGGCGGCATATTTGGCCATCACATTCACCATGCCGGGGGCCACGCCTGAACCCACAATTCCTGTAATGCCGGCTTTTTTGAACTCCTCGTGCCGGGTCAGCTGCTCTTTGGCCCAGTGGTAAAGACCTCCCAGGTCTGTGTAGTTGGTACGCGACGCAATACAGGCATCCATGACCGGCAGGTTCAACTTGTGGGTCGAGCAGTTGATGCAGGCATCATAATCCTCCAGAGCCGCAGCCAGAGTCTTGGTGTCCAAAACATCAATGACCTTTGCCTCAACCTTTTCGGCGTGCACCAGTTTGACGCGTGCTTCCAGGGCCTCGGGCAGGGCATCAATCAACAGCAGTTTTTCCACGGATTCATCTTCGGCAAAATCGTAAACAGCTCCCAGGGCCTGCCTTCCGGCACCACCAACAACAGCTATTTTCATAACTATACTCCTTTTAGTTAAACTAAACGTTCAATTTTATACTTCGGTTATTCATCGCTGTTCAAGGGCAATAACCGTGTAATTTCCGAGTATGGTATTATTACTCAGCTTTACGGGAATTCAGCTATTGCAACTGGTATGCCAGACATGACAAACAGCACCAACCTTGGTGGATAAAAAATATTTTTATTATTTTGATATGATGTTGATGGGAAGATCACCAACATTATAATGTCAAAGGGAATTTATTCAGGCACCCGGAGATAAGCGCCAGGAGGGAACATGACAGGTTCGCAGGTTCGGCGTGCCCCTGTTCAGCGACCGATGCCGTCCGAAGCGGACGGCAGAGGAAAACCGATATATTAAGGTATGCTATCCGTCAAATTAAAAAATTGGTTTCGTGGCAATCAAAATAACAGAATCGAATCGATACAGATCTGAATCAATTATTCTTGGGGGTCAATCCGTATTTTTTCAATCTTCTGACAATTGTGGGTTGGCTGACCTCCAAATGCGCCGCCATCTTACGCGTGGAGGAAAAAAGTGAAGATGCCCGATGCAGAATGTCCCTTTCCACCGCTTCCAGTTGTGCAGTCAGGCCATGAACCGGTTCATTGTCCTTCCCCACCGGCACCGGGATACCGAGGGAGTGCGACTCGCCGTCATCGTCATGAAGGGCTCCCTGTGTCTCATCCTCCTCTCCCATTACAACTAAACGGCGAATCAAGTTCTGCAGCTCGCGGACATTCCCTTCAAAGGGGTGAGATTGGAGAAACCTGAGAGTATTGTAAGACAGACGTCTGCTAAGGTTGAATTCCTTGTTATATTTTTTCAGGAAGTTATCTGCCAGCGAAAGGATGTCTTCCGGCCTTTCCCGCAACGGTGGAATATTAATAATAAAGCTGTTCAGGCGGTAGTATAGATCCCCCCGGAAAGTCTTTTCTTCAACTTTGGTTTTCAGGTCTTGGTTGGTAGCGGCAACGATCAGACAGTCAACTCGGTGGGTTTGGGTGCCTCCCACACGCCTGACCACATGATCATCAAGATATTTTAACAGTTTCGCCTGCACCGAGATGGGCATGTCACCGATCTCATCAAGAAACAACACCCCTTCATTGGCCAGCTCCAGCAGGCCGGCTTTACCCTGTTGCCGGGCACCGGTAAAGGCCCCGCGTTCGTAACCGAATAGTTCGGCTTCCAACAGTGTTTCGGGAAGTGCGGCGCAGTTGATCTGTATAAATGATTTTCCGGAACGGTTGCTGTTTTTGTGGATGAATTTGGCAAGCATTCCTTTGCCGGCCCCAGACTCCCCAAGAATCAGGATATTGGAGGCATCCATCTTGGCCAGCTTAAACGCGATGCGCAGGACCTGAATCATTTTGTCATTCTCAGCCACGATCTCCTGATCTTTGAGCTGCAGCATATCGATTTCTGCAAGTTGGTCCTCTAACTTTTTTGCCTTCATACGGGTTCGCTCCAACTCTTCATTCAGCGCATTCAAATAGGTCATATCTCTTCCGTTGCTGACGACCAGGGAAATATTCCCGCTCTCGTCAAATACCGGGGTTGAGGTCATTAGTACATATTTTTTCGTACGTTTAATATGCTGAAGGACACTGAGTTTCCGACCGGTTCTGATCACCTCGGGAGTCACGTTCCGGTCGACAATTCCTCTCTTTTCCATGATTGACACATTTTGTCCGACCACCTCTTCGGCCCGTATGCCGTTAAGTCTCTCCGAAGCCTTGTTGACGGTGATAACCGTGCCATTGCCGTCGCAGACCCAGATACCGTCAGAACTATTATCCACAATGGCGCTCAACTGCTGATTCAACCGTTTGTAAGCATCTAATTGTCTGGAGGTTTCTTCCATACGTTCGACTTCATCTATATTGACCACTGCGCCGGTAACCTTTCCATCGCTCTTCATGCAGTTTACTTGGATCACGATGTCGGCATGCCCTCCTTCAAGCGGCCTTTTTCCTATTTGCGGTTCACCACCTTTCAAACAACGCCTCACAAGCTTACCGGCCAACGGCAGGCAGCTGTCGACAGGGTCCCCTGGAGTAAGCGGACCCAATGGACTGAGAATAGCCTTTACCCGACGGTTGATCCACTGGATGCGACCCTCTGCGTCGGTGACAACGACCCCGCAATTCATAGACTCAAGAACCGGAAGAAAATCTAACTCATCGTTTTTTATCACCATTAATCTCTCCCTTGATCAACCACTTAAAATATTATCGGATTACAATCTATAATACAAAGCAAGCCATTTGACAAGCCAACCGATTCAATGCTGAATCGAATTCTTGTTAAATTCACAAGTCGGCTAAATAAAAAATACAAATATGAATCATATAGAGGCGGATATGCAAACGTCCGAATTCGGGGCAGGCGGCAAATACAAGGCAAAATCAATGTTTTCAGCAAATGGTATTGATCTTGCATCTGATTTTATATGTATTGAATTTCTACGCACCCGATATCTAAGTTCAAGATTGAAGCACTGGCAGACACGCTGATAGGCAAATAAAAAATTTTGGATAAAAAATGGACAACCCACTGAAAAATAAAATTATTGATTTGATTCAACATATGGTGGCGACGACGGACGTTAAGACCCCGCTCAGGGCTCCGCTGGTAGGATTCGCATCAGCACACGATCCGATTTTTAGTACATTGAAGACAGAGGTGGGGTCCCATCATCTTCATCCAACGGATCTGCTACCCGAAGCGCAGACCATTGTGGCCTTTTTTCTGCCCTTTCACCGTGACGTGGTCAAGGCAAGCCGAAAATGGGCCTATGTTGAACCGGTCTGGTCCCAGGCCTATGTGGAAACCAATGCCCTGATCGAAAGCATCAGTGCCGAGCTGAAACGGCAGATGACCGAGTGGGGTATCAAGGCGGTGGAGCAAAGACCTACGGATAATTTCAACCCCCATGATCTGACGGCAGTATGGTCCCATAAAAGCATGGCCTATATTGCGGGTCTGGGCCGATTCGGTCTTCACAAAATGCTGATCACACCGGCAGGTGTGGCAGGTCGATTTTGCAGCATGGTTATCTCCGCGCACATTCCCCCCACCCGTCGTCCGGATGAAGAGTATTGTCTCTATTTCAGAAACGGAACATGTGGGAAATGCGTTCACAACTGTCCGATAGGGGCCCTCACCGTTGACGGCCTGGACAAACAACGATGCTGGGCGCACCAGCAGAACAAGAGAGATCCTGACCTGGAACGCGGATGCGGGAAATGTGCCATCGGACCTTGCGCCATCATCACCGATCTGGACACCTATCTGCACCGGGACGTCGTAACGCTTCAGTGAGCCGTGGCTTGTCCGGAGAGGCGTTTGTTGATCTATTCAATTATCCCGGGCAGATATCAAGCAGTGCTTTAACAAATACAGACTTTTATAATTCTCGACTCGGCATTTAGTGTGCGCTGCAGGCGCACTAAATATGGGCGCGTGTTGAATACAAAAACGGCACGCAAATTTAAAAACGGGTAGCATCCACGCCGGAGCTGACCGAAATCAACTTATTTTTTATGTAAGAAAGGAATTGTAGCATGAAAAAAAACCTGCCATTTTTCAAATCGTCAATCTTGGTTACCATTACCATAACAGCCCTGCTGCTGGCCGGAGGCCTGTGCAGTCAAGCATTGGCCAAGCCCGAAAAGGTGATCAAATTGGGCCATTGCGACACCCACATCGGTATCGTTGAAAGTCCCTATTTCGCCTATACTGAAACCTTTAAAGCAATTGTTGAAGGCCGGACCGGCGGGCGTATTGAGGTGCAGATTTTCCCCAATTCCCAATTAGGGGATCTGCGCTCCCAGATGGAACAGACTGCCTGGGGAACCATGCAGATGACCGCCGGTATGACAGTGGACCTGCTGGCCTCCTACGACCCCAACATCCAAGTGCTGGCCATTCCGTATACCTTTCAAAACACAGAGATCGGACGGATTGTGCTGAACGGTGAATTTGGTGACGAATTGAGTGATTTCATCGCTCAGAAAAGCAAAATGCGCGTCATCTCCTGGTTGCCCTCCGCCTTCCGCAATTTCAGCAACAGCGTACGGCCAATCCGTACGCCTGAGGACATGAAAGGACTGAGAATGAGAACCATGCAGGTTCCCATTCACATGAGCATGGTCAAAGCGCTGGGAGCCAATCCCACACCCATTCCTTGGGAAGAGCTATATTCAGCGCTGCAAACAGGCGTTGTTGACGGCCAGGAAAACCCTCCCTATTCCGTAGTCATGGCCAAGCTCTATGAAGTCCAGAAGTACTACACACTTGACAACCATCTGCTCAACATCGCCGTGGTGGTCATTAATGACAAATTTTTCAACGAACTGACACCCGAGGATCAGACGATCGTCAAATATGCGGCCCGCCAGGCCGAGTTGGCATTGTTGGGCGTCGTTACAGCCAAAGAGAACCTGGACCTGAAAGCCATTTCCAAAGCAGGTGTCTCTATCTACAGCCCCACCCCGGCTGAATTTGCCCAATTCAGTGAAAAAGTTCGGGGACCGGTGCTAAAAACCCTGGAGGGTAAGGTCGACAAAATATGGATTGACAAGCTTTTCAAGGCGGTGAATAAGGCCGAGAAAGAAACCGGCCTGATTCAGTAAAACGCAATATCACTTGCCGTCGCATCCCAAAGCCCTGGGAAGAACGGCACGATAGAATCGAGAGGCGTGTCTGTTTCGATACCGTTTCAGACCGCCTCCGACACTATATCAGGTGGGGCCCCCTATTTGTAATGTAAAGAAAAATTAATTTCCAACAAGGGAGAGCAGCATGCGCATTCTGGAGTATATAAGTGATCTGATATCACAAATCACTCTGAAACTATCCTGTTTGTTCATTTTTATCATGACGCTGATTCTCATCATTCAGGTCATTCTCAGGTATGTCTTCAACTCCGGCATTACCAGTGCCGATGAAATCGCCAAATATTCCATTATTTGGGCAGTCTGCCTGGCAGGCAACGTTCTGATCAAAGAGGATATTCTCATTAAGGTGGATTTCCTTGATCACTTCTGGCCGGAGGCCTTTATCAAATGGCGAGATAAATTCTATCAGGTGATCATCATCATTCTGCTTGGTTTCCTGCTCAAAGAGGGCTGGCTGCAGGCAGTGGAAGGATGGCATTCAAAACTGACCAGCCTCAATCTACCATGGTTTTTTCCCTATTTGGCGATCCCGGTGGGTGCTCTTTTAATGCTCTACCAGTCTGTTTTCGTCTTAATCAAATCATTTAAACAATGAAAGGGTGCTGCTGTATGCTCCTCCACTGCACGGAAAAACCGGCCAGGAATTGAGCATGACAAAGGAATATAATTATCACATTTTCTCAAAAGGTTAAGCAAGTATGTCACTAATTATTATCCTCGCTATTTTAATGATACTGTTAATCATTGGTGCTCCAGTGATGTTTGCCGTTGGGGTGGCCGGCTTCGCCTACTTTGCCATCGCCCCAAACATGTGGAGTTCGGTGGGAATCTACGCCCATAAGTTTTTCACCGGCATGGACAGTTTCGTTTTTCTCTGTATCCCCTTGTTCACCCTGGCCGGAGATCTGATGGGACAAAGCGGTATGATGAACCACCTGGTTAAATTCAGTCAACTCCTCGTGGGGCGAATCCGGGGGGGGCTGGCCTATGTCAATGTTATCGTCAGCATGCTGTTTGGCGGCATCTCCGGTTCCGCCATGGCTGACGTATCGGCACTGGGTCCCGTGATCATCGAAATGATGAAAAAAGACGGGTATAAAACCGAATTTGCAGCAGCCCTCACAGCCACCACGGCCATCCAGGGTCCCATCATTCCACCCAGCATCCCCATGGTCATCTTTGCCAGCGTCACCAACGTGTCCGTTGGGGCTCTTTTTCTTGGTGGTGCCATCCCCGGTGTGCTCATCGGCATTGGCCAGATGCTGATAATAGCTCTGATAGCCAAGCGCCGTCAATTTCCCCGCCACTACCAGAAGGTGACCGTGCAGGAAGCAACGCAGGTAACTGCATCGGCTTTCTGGGCATTGCTCATGCCGGTGATAATTCTGGGGGGAATTTTAGGGGGAGTTTTCACGGCAACTGAAGCTGCTGCCGTTGCTGTGGGCTACGCGTTTCTCGTGGCAACATTTGTGTATAAGAACATGACTTTCAAAGGCTTCATGGCCTCCCTCACCCGTTCCATCAAGACAACATCTGCGGTCTATTTAATTATCGCCTTCTCCTATGTGCTGGGTTGGATTTTTGCGATAGAACGGGTTCCTCAGCTGATTGCCCAATTTGTACAAACCTATGAGCTTTCACCCTATACCGTTTTGTTTCTGATAAATCTCTTTATTCTTTTCAACGGTATGTGGATTTCCGATTCAGTGCAGCTCATCCTCTTTGCCCCCATATTTACCCCTCTGGTCGTGGCAATGGGGATCCATCCGGTTCATTTTGGCGTTGCAATGGTTATCAATGTCATGATCAGCTTAATCACACCACCCTATGGCTTTGCCTTCTACCTGGCGGCCACTATCAGCGGGACGAAACTAACGGATGTCGTTAAGGAAGCCTTGCCCTTTTTGATCATCAGCATCGGAGTGTTGTTCATCGTGACCTACGTTCCTGCCATTAGTCTGTACCTTCCCAAACTGCTGGGATTTATAAAATAGAAAGGCCTATCATCATGACCAAAACCGTTGTACTGATTGAACCGACGATTATCCCTGACGGTGTTGCTTTTTTAAAGGCACGGCATCAGGTGGTGGTGGCACCGGATGGCTCGGAAGAGACGTTGATCAGATGTATCCGAGAGACTCAGGCCAACGCCATCATCCCCCGGGTCGAAAAGATCTCCCGCCGGATCATCAAGGCTTGCCCGAGCCTTGAGGTGATTGGCCAGCCGGGTGTAGGGGTCGACAATATCGACGTTGCGGCCTGCACCGAAAACGGCATCCCGGTGGTCCATGCACCCTATGGAAATGCAGGTTCAGTGGCAGAACATACATTGATGTTTATACTGGCCTTAAGCCGCAACCTTGTTGCCTGGGATGTCAGGGTCCGGCAGAATTCCTGGCACTTGAGGGATTCACTTCTCCCGTTTGAAATCAGGGACAGAACCCTGTTTATTATCGGGCTTGGCAGAAGTGGATGGGAAGTCGCCAAACTGGCCCAGGCATTTCAAATGCGCGTTCTGGCCCTTGGCAGACAGTCTTCCATGCAGATGAAAGCAGAGGGAATAGACAAAGTAAAAGATCTGACCACAGGACTGGCCGAAGCCGACTATGTCTCTTTACACGTTCCGCTGAATGATCAGACCTTTCACATGATTTCCGACAATGAAATTGCCTGCATGAAAAAAAATGCATTTCTGATCAATGTCAGCAGGGGCCCCGTTGTGGACCCGGCGGCTCTTTATCAGGCGTTAGGCAGTCATTCCATTGCCGGTGCCGCCTTAGATGTGATGGATCAGGAACCACCCGGGCCGGATCATCCGTTACTGGGTCTGAAAAATATCATTTTCACACCGCACCTGGCCGGAGATACCCGGGAAGCCAAATTCCGCTGCGTCATGACGGTGGTAAAAGAAGTCAACAAGGTCCTAAACGATTTTGAACCGCAATATATTGTTAATCAGGAAGTCCTGCCCATCAGGCAATAGAAAAGGCAATGCCTGTCAACAGGATGACACCGAACATAACAGCCAGGGGCAGCAGAATTATTGATCTACGGATATGATTTTGTGGCTTTCTAAGCCTTTGCGGCTCTTTAACCACTGCCGCATGGGTTCCTATTGTCTCCATGCGTCCAGTTCCGACAGCGGGTTTTCCAGTCTGGCCAGGGGATGAGCAGAGTTGAACGATTTTTTGCACAATTCGCATTGGCCATGGGTGAGGATCTGTCCGGCCGTCATGCCGGCAAAGGATGCAATGACGGTTATTCCCATGGATCTGATGAGGGTGAAGAGCCGGTCTGTTTCACTTTTGATAGACATCTGTTCCATATCTCAATCACCGATAAAAGGCATCCATTACTGTGAAAGTCAAACTCAACAAGTCACTGCCACTTCATTTTGTCTGTAGAGCTCTGTACCGGTTTATTTCAGTGAGTTCCAGGGAGTTGCAGCCATGGGGATGTAACCTTTTTCCTGAGCAAGGATATCCAGAGGAACCATTCCCATGGACGTCACCTCCATGCAAACCGGGTCAATCCGTTGACGAAGGTCCATTGTCAAAAGATATGAGTTGCACTTGTTGCACACATCCACACGTTCTTGGGCCCTGACAGGGCTGTTTTCATCAAAAAAATATTCGTGGCTGGAGTGATCCGTGTCATTGCACCTGGGGCAGGTGTGCCGGTTGAAGCGCCATTCATGCTCACAAACGGCGCATTGCAGCCAGCGCTTTCCCCCTTCGCCCACAAGCCCTGCAATGGCTGCATGGGACCCACAGATGGGACAATATCCATGGAGCCATTGGATGCCGTGTGTCAATGGTGCAAACATGGTGGCCTGCATCTCCATGAAAGGTTTGACGAGCTGGCCAAGCGCAAATTTAAATATTTCAAAAGATGAACCGGTCAGATCGGCCTCTCTTTTCAAATGATCCTGATCGTCAATCACAAAGGCCTGTATCCATTCATGGGTATTGATCATATCTGTTGAAAATGCTTTTTCAATCTTTTCGAGATCCCTGCTGATGCCCTTCAAGGCTGTTTTCATGACAGGCAAAAGCGCTTCTGCCGCAAGCGGTAACGCTTCATGAAAATCAACCACCCCCATGGTTGCAAACAAAGGCTCTCCCGCGCTAAAACGGTTTTGATCAAGAGGAAAAGAGTGTGCCTTAAGATCTTCGGACAAGGGATGAGTCTCCTTAAAGATCGCTTTTGCAAGCAGCATGGGGCCAAAGGCGGTTATGATATTTTCAAATTGCGGTTTATTGTGAGCCAACGCTTTCAGCGCTTTTTCTATCCCCCTGGCGGACCTGTCATGCCTGATACGTTCATTATCCATGTTTCTTCCTTTAGCAAGAGAAGCCGCTCCACAAAATGT
Source organism: uncultured Desulfobacterium sp. (assembly GCA_963668575.2). Taxonomy (GTDB): domain Bacteria; phylum Desulfobacterota; class Desulfobacteria; order Desulfobacterales; family Desulfobacteraceae; genus Desulfocicer. The sequence goes on from OY764894.2 coordinate 6,632,228, forward strand.
GAAGCGGCCTTTTTGAGCATACGAAGCTTTCGGGTACATACAGTACAATATGGTTTGATCATAACTTCGGCCACCCATCACAATGGGTAGACCAACGGGGTCAGAGTTATGATCAAGCCGTACAATCATCAGGCGTTAAGCTTTGTACCCCTGAGCGGCCTGACCAGGCTGGCAAAAAACTCTTTCCGTGTCAAACCATTGGACGCCGGTCTTGCATCGCCAACCACAAAAGCACCATAGTTTTTGGGTTCATCTGTAATAAGATAAATAACATTCACCAAATCTTCATCCACAAGCCGGGCCTTTGGGAACCCCTTTTTAACGATGTCAACTCTTTCATGGGCAAGGGTGAGCATATCCTCTCTCCTACCGAAATTCATGGTTCCGGTGGGGCAGGTGGCCACACAAATGGGAAGAAGTCCGCTTAGAACACGGTCATGGCAGGAATCGCATTTGACAATAGCACCTGTGCCATTGTTCCGGCGGGGGATATTATAGGGACAGAAGTCACGGATCTCTTCGAAAATTTCCGGGGAGAACTGCCGGGTCAACTCCGTATAGATAACGGCGCCGGTGGATTCATCCTTGACAATTGCCCCCTCAAGGTAACCATCGGCAACGCTCTTGCAGGGGGGGTCAATGCAGTGGCGACACTGATCCGGAAAAAAATTCCAGACAACGTGTTCACGATCGTTTTCCTGACAATGCTCGTTAAATCGAACCAGTTTGTAATTGAACGGGTTCAAATCCGGAGGATTCTGATGGGTTCCCTGTTGCCTGGTATGGACAGCCCCAAGACCGTGCCACTCCTTGCAGGCCACCTGACATCCCCGGCATGCAGTGCAACGTGATGTATCAATAAAAAAAACGTTAGACATTTTTTTGCTCCTTGTTTTGGGAGGGATGTCTGTTCTGTTCTTACTGACCCAAAACAGTCACCCACACTGAAACGGTATTCCAGGGGGCTTTATACATCCAGTTCCTTTAGTTTGGCAGCCTTTCTGACAGTGACAAGGCAGGCCTTATATTCAGGAATGGTGGTATTGGGATCCCCCACCGACGGGGTCAGTCGATTGGTGGAGTCGCCGCATCCCTTTGTGGTCCAGCCAAAACAGAACGGCATACCCACCTCATGAACTATCCTTCCCTGGACGTTGAAGGGCCGCAGGCGAACAGTGACCATGGCAATGGCCTCCACCCGCCCCCGGAGGTTTTCAACCACAACGGGTTCGCCGTTTTGGATACCCTTTTCTTTGGCAAGTTCCGGACTCATCTCCACATAAAGCTGGGGCTCGGCCTCAAGAAGCGATGGCGTATTTCGCGTCTCAGCGCCTCCACACCAGTGCTCGGTCATGCTGTAGGTTGTCAAAACAATGGGGAAACGTTTGTCAGCAGGTTCTGCCAGATTATCCATCTCACCATGGAAAATAACGGCACAGGGGTTGTTCAACTGAGCGGAAAAAGGATGGGTTTTAACCGGTGTCTCAATGGGTTCGTAATGCTCGGGAAAGGGTCCTTCCTTGCGTCCAGGCCCAAAAAGCTGGCCATGCCCTTCCTTGTGCATGATAAAAGGATATCTGCCCTTTCCCGACGCAAATGGGGGCCAGCCGCCATCGGGGACATCTCCGATCCACTTGGAACCATCCCAGCGGATGACCGCCTTATGAGGTGCCCAGGGTTGCCCCTGCAGGTCAACAGATGCCCGGTTGTAGAGGATTCGCCGGTTCACCGGCCAGCACCAGGAGTAGTTGGGGTAGAGACCAATGGCGGCCTGTTCCGGTGTCTGGGACAGATCCCGGCGTTTGGATTTGTTATACTTTCTGCCAACCTCTTCTTCCGTATACCCCCCTGCGTACAACCAGTTCAAGGAGAGCGTGGAACCATCGTCCCGGAGCGCCGTAAAGCTTGGCACCTGTTGTCCCTTTTTGTACGGGGTTCCCTTGATCACCACATCTTTTGTAAACCAGCCATTACACTTTTGGGCGATTTTCTCGGGATCGTAATAAGCTGGGAAATCAAGGTTCAAAAGGGGCTCCGGATAGGTGCCGCCCTGCTTTCGGTACAATTGCCTCACCGCATTGGTGATGTTGATGCACATCTCCCCCAGGGCCCGGCACTCTCCCGGGGGTTTGACGGCCTGATAATGCCAGAGCTGCCACCGTCCGCTGTTGGTGATGGATCCCTCTTTTTCCGCACGGTTGGCAGATGGCAGCAGAAAACACTCGGTCTTTACGGAGGCCGGATTAACCCCTGGACGGTGCCAAAAATCGGTGGATTCCGTGTGATGCACCTCGGCAAAACAGGCCCAGTCCAGATTCTCCATGGCTTTTCTGACTTTATTGGAATTGGGAACGCTCTGGGCAGGATTGGTTCCCCAGATAAACCCGCCCTTGATCCGGTTGTTGTACATTCTGTCAAAAATATATAGATAGGAATAATCCCCATCTCCATCCACCTTGGGAAGCCATTCATAACCGAATCCGTTTTCCCTGGTGCCCTTTTCGCCATACCATCCCTTGAGCAGGCTGGCCATATAAGCAGGCCTGTGCTGCCACCAGTTTGCACTTTGGGGATCATGGCTGACAGGGGTACAGGCCTTGTTGTAATCCTCCAGTTTATTCCATTGGGCCTTGGGCATGGGCAGGTATCCCGGAAGGATGTGCCAGAGAATGCAATGGTCGGTGGAGCCCTGAACATTGGGTTCTCCGCGCAGGGCTTCAATGCCGCCGCCTGCCACTCCGATGTTACCCAGAAGAAGCTGAATCAATGCACTTGCGCGGATGTTTTGAACCCCCACTGTGTGCTGGGTCCAGCCCAGTGCGTAGCATATGGCTCCGGCCTTGTCTTTTTTTCCTGTATCAGCAAAGGTGTCCCATACCTTGAGAAGATTTTCCTTGGAAACGCCGGTGATACTGGAAACCGCTTCTAAATTGTATCTGGAATAGTGCGCTTTCATTAATTGAAACACACACCGCTCGTCCCGGAGGGTTTTGTCTCTTAAGGGAACTTTGTTTGCATCTGTCTTAAAGGTCCATGTGCGCTTGTCGTATGTTCTGTTCGCCGCATCGTAGCCTGAAAACATTCCATCCTTGAACAGGAACCCATCGTCTACGATAAAAGCGGCATTGGTGTATTCGACAACATACTCTGCAAAATATTTATTCTTTTCAATGATGTAATTGATGAGACCCCCCAGAAAAGCAAGATCCGTACCGGATCTAAGGGGCACATGGAAATCGCTCCTTGCCGACGTCCTGGAAAATTTAGGGTCCACATGCATGATTTTTGCGCCATTGTCCCTGGCACGTAAAATCCATTTAAAGCTTACTGGATGATGCTCGGCGGCATTGCTTCCCATGATAAAAATGCAATCTGAGTTCTTGAGATCAATCCAGTGGTTGGTCATCGCACCGCGCCCGAACGACTCTGCCAGAGCCGCAACCGTTGCGCTGTGTCAAATACGGGCCTGGTGGTCGAAATGGACCAGTCCAAGCCCCCTTGCGGCCTGGTGAACCACCGCGCACTCTTCGTTGTCCATGATGGAACAGCCCAGATGGAAGATGGATTCCACCCGATTGACCTGTTCCCCCTTGGCGTTGACGCGCTTGAAATCCCTGTCCCGGGTCTCTTTGATTTTGACGGCTAAACGGTCCAGTGTCCATTCCCAGCTCTTCTCTTCCCACTGATTGCTGTATGGTGCCCGGTAAAGAGGCTTGAGCAGACGGTGGGGATTGTTGATCATGGAGAGTTGGGCCGCTCCTTTGGCGCACAAGGCTCCTTCGCTGACCGGGTAATCAGGATCTCCCTCTGTGCTGATGATCTTACCGTCTTTTACATGGGCAATGTAATGGCAGGTAACGGCACAGAACGGGCAGATGGAGACCACCTCCCGTGCTCCGTCAATCTTCATACCGGCGGCAAAGGCCCGGGCCGGTTTAAGGTTAATCCCTAACTGCCCAAGGGGGACCATTGCAGCTCCCATCCCGGCAAGTTTTAAAAAATGACGACGGGTAAACTTCATGTTTTTCGCCCTCCTTAACGTTGATATGGAAATTTTTCGATGGTTTTGGTAACTTCAACGCCATAAGTTCTGTTAACCCACCGACATCAACAGCAGTTAAAACTTTAGCCACTAAGAACTATTCTTAATAATCTCAAAAGGTTAGTCAATTCAAACACAAAGAGGTCGGAAAATTTATGACTGATGAGTTAACAAAGACCCAAACAAAAAAACAATCATATAATACATTTCGATAATTAATTTTAGAATATCGGATTAAACATGTTCGGGTAGTTATTGATCTCCTCCCATCATCCACCGGCAGATGGGAGTCACACAGCGTTATTTTTTTAAACCATAAAAGCACCCTGGATGTCAATAAATATCTCCTGATTACCGGATAGCCAACCGTTGGCGAAGGGCTGGTGAATGATTTTGTCTGAAAGACGTGCTCTTTTACCTTGTTGTATTGAGTATTAACCCCACAATGCAACTTAGTACCTAAGTAGTTGAATTTATGTATTTTTGCAAAACACCATAGTCCTTAACCTGCTGAATTTATGGAATTTTATCTATAAGTTGCATTGTAGGATTAATTATGCATTTTCGTTCTTTAAGGTATTTAATGGTTATTTAACACCGGCATACTTTTTTTAAGGAGTTATACTTCCATTATCGCATAGACCTTCATGTTTCCGACCTTGAAATCCTTTAAAAATCTGGAAATCTTCCGGGTGACCCGCTCCAAAAAATTATACTTATTGTACATATTTAATAAAACGATTATAACCGACGGAGCATTTTGGTTTCAAGGCTTCCATATCCATCTGTTCCACCAACGGGGTATGCCCGGTCACAGGGTCGGCCGTCGCTGAATGTTTAAACAAGAAAAAGTTGATGGGGGGGGGTAGTTCTGGGGGCCGCCACAAAATCTGACAAACAAAATTTCCCGAATTTTCAATAGCCAAAAGGTGAAATGAAACCTGTGGGATATTTGTGTCAGCAACACAGTGTGCGGCTTGATCGTCCGGTGAAGGCCTATGATAAATGGGAATTCAAATATAATCGCCACGGGTGAACCGGGATTTGGGACCCGGGTTTGCCCACAACGAATCGCAAAAGCAATGTTAGGCATGCCTGAATTTTCTTATAACGGGCATGTCCTGCCGGACACAACAAATATAGGGTCGTAGACGCGGAGCCAAATGGTATTATACCGCCGCCCCCCCGACGGGCAATGGGCCCGGACCGGAACTGTAGACAGCTCAATTGTCCGGTTCCTATTGCCCATCGGGGGGGCGGCTCTGCTGAGGTTGCCTTGGAGGCTGCCTTTTCATATAACCCCCATGGCAGAAAGACCTGCCACAACGAAAAACGAAAGTCCTTTAATTCCAGCATATTAGTGAGACTTTCATATAACATACATGGCAGAAAGACCTGCCACAACGAAAAACGAAAGTCCTTTAATTCCAGTATGTTGGTGAGACTTTCATATAAAACATACATGGCAGAAAAACCTGCCACAACGAAAAACGAAAGTCCTTTAATTCCAGCATATTGGTGAGACTTTCATATAAAAAAAAAACATAGAGTTTGGCTTAAGTTCGGTACTGCTACCTTTTCTTAAATCTACTTTTCCCCCGCCCTCTTGGTCTTCTCTTTTTATCAATTTCTTTGCGAAACATGGCATAGTGGCGCTTAATTCTGTCTATGTAAGCGGGGTCCTTGAGTAATACATTACGAAACAAATTTAAAAGGGCAGGAGCTGAGTCAGATTGCGGACTTGCCAAATTCAGTATCGGGCCTATAAGTCCATCTATGGTTGATGGATCATTGTCTCCCATCCATTCCATATAAAATTTTCGTGTTTCCCAGCCCCAGGCAATGACCGCCAGCATGTTGTTTTCGCGGGATGATGTCACAGCGAAGAAAGCCCGACGGCAGTCGCACCCAGGCTCATCGCAGTACATTTCAAGAAAAGTATAAGTTCCAGGCGGCAAATTAAACGCCGAACCATCTACTATCGTTATCGATCGGGTCTCCAGTTCAGCAATAGCAGGGAAAAGGAGATGAAAAGCTTTGTATGACATTTTTATATCTCTCAACTAAATTATAATATCGATTTCAGACCTTGATCATAACACCGGCCGTCTCCTTCCGCAGCCGGTGTTATGATTACCGACTACATTCTCATATCCCCTTTTTCCATAAACCGCTGGTGAAAGGCAAACGCCTCTCCCAGCAAATGGGGTTCATGCCCGCCCACCTTGTGTACCGCCCGGCTGTAATAATCCCACAACAGATCCCGATAATCGGGGTGGGCGCATTTTTTAATCACCGCTTCGGCCGTCTGTCTGGGGGTAAGATTTCTGGTATCCACCAGCCCCTGCTCGGTGACAATCACACCCACGGAGTGTTCAGAGTGATCCACATGACTTACCATGGGCACAATGGCGGAAATGTCTCCATTTTTGGCAGTGGAGGGGGTGACCATAAAGGAGACGGAACCGTTTCGTTCAAAATCCCCGGACCCGCCAATACCGTTCATCAGCTGGGATCCCATGAGATGGGTGGAATTGACATGGCCATAGATATCTATCTCAAGGGCCGTGTTAATGGCCAGAACTCCCAGACGACGGATCACCTCCGGAGAGTTGGAAATTTCCACGGGTCGAAGGATAATCTTCTCTTTATATCGATTAAGCTCTCTGAAAAAGCGGTCTTTGACCTTTTCAGACAGGGTCACCGCCGATGCAGAGGCCGCCCGGATCTTACCCATATCAATGAGATCCAGCACACTGTCCTGGATCACTTCGGCATAGAGATCCAGATTGTGAAAGTAATCATCCTCCATGAATTTGCTCAACACTGCATTGGCAATCCCACCCACACCAGCCTGCCAGGGCAGCCCCTTGGGAAGCCTCTCCTTTTTCATCTCATGGCGGACAAAGTCAATGATCCGCTCGCCGATCAAAAGGGGAATCTCTCCGGGCTCATGGAAAACCGCACAATGGTCCTTTTCTCCGCTGAGTACAATGGCCACCACCTTATCCGGGTTCATCTCAATGAATGGTTTGCCGATGCGGTCCGCTGTGCGGTAAATGGGAATGGGCATGCGATAGGGCGGGTCCTCGGGGACATAGATATCATGTATTCCCTCCAGGTCCCCGGGCTCATTTTCAGCCATTTCAATGATGATCTTATCGGCACACTTTACATATGTCGGTGTATTTCCCACGGACATGGTGGGGACCAGATGACCTTTTTCCGTTATGGCCAATGCCTCCACCACGGCAACATCCACCGTGCCCCATTCACCGGAACGTACCAGAGCCGACAGCTGGGAAAGATGATCATCCTTAAAAAGAATCTCACCTCGATTGATCTTTTTCCGCATGATGGGGTCACTCATGTAGGGACGGCGCCAGTTCACGATACCGGTTTTTGAAAGCAATCCGTCCACCAGCTCCCCAGTGGAGGCCCCGGCATAAATATTAATTTTAAAATCCTCACCTTCATCGGCCCGTCGGGCCAATTCCAGGGGAATCATTTTGGGATACCCGGCGGTGAACCCGGAAATAAACAAATTGGTCCCGTCCACAATATGCGTGGCTGCCTGTTTCGAATCGGTAATTTTATCCCGAAGCGGTGCGTAACGTATTCTATTTTCCACTTTATATCTCCTTCCTCCGACTTCAGTATTCAAAATCTTAAAGAAATCACCCCCCCAAAAAGTGCAAAAATACAAGCCTGCCCTCCCCCTGGGTGGCCCGTACTGTGCCCACGACAACAAGTACAACAGAATCATCAGAGATGCCATGAAAAAAATCAGCTCATTTTGAATTCCAGGCTCTTACCGGAGAAAAAATCAAATAAGGGAACAATGTGATCCACTGCAATGCCAGGGATTTTCTGCGAACCCTGGATGCCCTGTCCAGCGACGGGATGCTCACCAATGGCGGGGCACCCATGGAAATGAGGTGCTGGAACATCTTTTTCAAAAACCCTATGAACTGGACGTTTCAAGCCTGCTCCGGAAGCCCACACTGCTGGCCAATGAAAACCTCATTCTGAAAAACGGCTCCAGTTCGGCCCTGGCCTGCTTTGATGCCACCCGGCAGACCATACGCCGGATTCAACCCCGGGTCTGCTACGGGGTTAAACCCCGGAACTCGGAGCAGGCCTTTGCCCTCAATGCCATGCTCAATCCGGACATTCCACTGGTGACCCTGTCCTGCAAAGCCGGCACAGGTAAAACCCTCCTGGCCCTGGCCGCGGCCCTGGAAACCCGGCGCAGTTACCGGCAGATCTTCATTGCCCGGCCGGTGGTGCCCCTAAGCAACAAGGATCTGGGATTTTTGCCAAGGGACGTGGCTTCCAAGCTGGATCCATACATGCAGCCCCTTTATGACAACCTTTCCGTGCTGCAAAATCAGGCCAGTGAACAAATCGGAGGTCACCCCAAACCCATCTCCCAGCTCATTGAGGATGAAAAAATCGTGATCACCCCCATCTCCTATATCCGAGGGCGAAGCATTGTACGGGTTTTCTTCATCGTGGACGAAGCCCAGAATCTCACCCCCCATGAGGTGAAAACCATCATCACCCGGGCCGGGGAAGAAACCAAAATTATCATATCTCAATCACACGAATCTGCGAAGAGTTACAAGGTGCGCTGGGCCACTGAAAGACGGGAGACATCTTTGCCGTTGATGAAAACCTGACCCCGGTCCTGCAGCTCAAGCCCTGCAATCACGCGCAGTGCCGTTGTTTTACCGCATCCGCTGGGTCCGAGGATGGAGAGGAATTCTCCCTGCCGGACATGGAAGGAAACCGTGTCCAGGGCCGTGGCGGCACCAAAGGTTTTTGAAATGTTTTTCAACTCCAGGTAACGGGAACGATCCATGAATTGGTCTCTCCTGAAAAATACCGGGCCGGTAATTGTATCTTCCGGCCCGGCACGATTTACATCAAACTGAGCTGGGCTTCGGGATCTTTGGGAAATCCTTCGGGAATGGGTGCGCCCGTGGCATAGGCGGTGACCGGGTAGATCAGGGCATACTCTTTCATCACCGGTTCACTGATGGCCCAGTCCAGAAAAACCCGGGCAATTTGCTTGATATCTTTCTTTTTAATCAGGCAGTTGGCCTCCACATCCCAGCCGGAGCCCTCCTTGGGAAACACGGTGTGCACCAACTCACCCTTCTGTTTCTACATAAATCCCCAATAGGCAAATGAGAGCCCAATGGGCAGTTCACCGGACCCGGCTATTTTACAGGGTTTGGAACCGGAATGGGTGTATCTGGCCATATTGGCATGAAGCTTATCCAGGTAGGCCCATCCATCGGTCTCTCCCTTCATCTGAAGAATGGCGGATACGGTGAGGAACCCGGTGCCGGAAGAGGCAGGGTTGGGCATCACCAGCTGCCCCTGGTACACGGGATTCAAGAGATCTTCAAAACTTTCGGGTATGGGAAGACCCAGGGATTTGCACTCTATGGTGTTGACGCAAAAACCGGTCATCCAGGCTTTGATGCCCACCCAGTGGGCACGGCATGTTTATCCTTCATCTTGGAAAGCACCCGGTCAATGCCCTTGGGGGCATAGGGTTCCACCATGCCGGCCTGATCACACAGCATGAGACTGGTGGCGGCGGTTCCCCACACCACATCGGCCCGGGGATTGTCCTTTTCCGCCAGAAGCTTGGCGGTGACGATACCGGTGGAATCCCGGACAATTTTCACGTTGATCTCCGGATGGCTCTTTTCCAGCAGCGCCAGATACCGGGGAATTTCATCATCCTCCAGGGCTGTGTATACCAGAAGATCTTCGGCCATGACCCATCCCATTGGAGCCACAACACTCCACACAAGCAGTGCGGCAATCACCCTTTTTATCTTTGTCAGTTGTTTCACCCTTTTTTTCATCATTTGTTGTGTTCCCTCATCCAGTCTACATCTTTTCCCGTGGGCATCCCGGTTACGCCTGGAAGCGGGAAATACGCATATAATCTGTCCTTTCTTATTCCCCCCGGGTTAGAAAAATATTAGATTTAAATTTTTTTCCCATTAGCCATACCCATGTTTGTTTCCGATTGTGCTCATGAAGTTGAACTGTATAACCCACATGTCCTGGCGGACACAACAAATATAGGGTCGTAGACGCGGAGCCAAATGGTATTATACCGCCGCCCCCCCGACGGGCAATGGTCCCGGACCGGAACTGTAGACAGCTCAATTGTCCGGTTCCTATTGCCCATCGGGGGGGCGGCGGCATAATGCCATTTTCTATCTTCGTTGTGTCCGCCAGGACATGCCCGTTATATGAAAAGGTAGTCTTCAAGTCTACCTCAGCAGAGCCCCTCCCCCGACGGGCAATAGGAACCGGCCAATTGAGCCGTCTACGGTTCCGGGCCGGGCACATTGCCCGTCGGGGGGGGGGCGGCATAATGCCATTTTCTATCTTCGTTGTGCCCGCCAGGGCATGGGGGTTATAACAAAATGGGGTCAGGCTTATAATCAAGCTCCACAAATTTTTTTAAATAATTGCATTTTACCATTGAAAAATTATCTTTCCTACTATATGCTACGGTAACTATAACATACAAAGCATTATAATATTAATCGGTTATAAACAGGTATGCCGACAAATGGGACAGCTGTTTTTTGTCTCCATGGCCCTCCATGGCCGTTTCTGCAGAACCGCAAAAACGACCCGGCAGACCGAATTCACAGCCCACACCTCAACAATGGATATGGACGGTGTAAACGTGACGGTTTTTTCCCAGAAACTTTTCAAAACATTTCAGGAAAATCACACCAACACCAACTGTGGTGGTACACACCCATCCCATACTGAAGTTGAGACAGCCATGGAAAGGAGGATTTACCATGAAAGGATGGATCGGTAAAATTCTCCGTGTTGATTTATCAACAGGAGAAATTACAGATGAGATGCTGGATCCACAGGTGGCCAGGGACTACATTGGCGGCAGGGGCATCGGCATCTATTACCTGAACAAGGAGATGGATCCCACCTGTGATCCCTTCTCTCCGGAAAACCTGATGGTCATGATGACCGGCCCCCTCACCGCCACCGGCGCCCCCACCGGGGCACGCTATATGGTGATGACCAAATCACCCCTCACCGGTGCCGTCACCTGCTCCAACTCGGGGGGCATGATGCCCCGGGAGATGAAACGAGCCGGTTATGACGGTATTATTTTCAAGGGAAAATCACCAAAACCGGTGTTTCTCTGGGTCAACAACGGCAAGGCCGAGCTGAAAAGCGCCGACCATATCTGGGGAAAAAACGTACCGGAATCAACAGATCTGCTCCTGGCAGAGACAGCCCCCAATGCTCGGGTGGCCTGCATCGGCCCTGCCGGTGAAAACAAGGTGCTTTTTGCCGGTATCATGAATGAGAAACACCGTGCCGCCGGTCGCTCCGGTGTGGGCGCTGTCATGGGATCCAAAAACCTCAAAGGGGTTGTGGTCTCAGGCAAAGGGAAAATCACCCTGGCCGATCCCGATGGCTTTAAAACCTTCAACAAAAAAATCCTGGATCAGTACACCAGTGACGCAAAAAAGACCCCGGTGGGGCTCACCATCAACGGCACCGCAGGTGTGGTGGCCGTCACCCAGGCCAAGGGAATTCTGCCCACCAAAAACTGGCAGCAGGGGACCTTTGACGGATGGGAAGAGATCCAGGGCACCACCCTCACCGAAAAATATCTGGTGAAAAACCAGGGGTGTTTCGGATGTCCCATCAAATGTGGCAGAATCACCAAGGTGACGGAACCGGGATTTGAGGGAGAAGGGGAAGGACCGGAATATGAGACCGTATACGCCATGGGCTCCAACTGCATGATCAATAATCTGGCTGCCATTACCAAAGCCAATTACCTGTGCAACGAGCTGGGCCTTGACACCATCACCATGGGGGCCACCGTGGCCTGCGCCATGGAACTGGTGGATCGCGGATATGTTTCGGAAGAGGAAGTGGGGCGCTCCCTGAAATGGGGAGACGGTGACGCATTGGTGGAACTGACCCGAAAGACCGCCTACCGGGAAGGGTTCGGAGACAAGCTTGCCAACGGCAGTTATCGTCTGGCCGATGGATTTGGGCATCCTGAGCTTGCCATGGTCTCCAAAAAACAGGAATTCCCCGGATACGAACCTCGGGGGGCAAAGGCCATGGGTCTTGCATATGCCACTTCACCCATAGGCGGCTCCCACATGCGCGGCGATCCAGCCTATTTTGAGATCTTCGGCACCACCTTTTCCATGGACCCTGTGGCCACAGAGGGAAAGGCCGGCCCCACAAAGCGCATCCAGGAGCTCTCTGCCATTGTGGATGCCGCAGGCCTCTGCATCTTTTTTGGTGCCAGGATGCTGGCGGAAAAAGACAGTACCATGTCCCCCACGGGCATGCTCACCTATCTCAATACCGCCACGGGCGCCGACTACACCATTGAAGAGCTGGTCATGGCGGCAGAGCGCATTACCAATGCCGAACGAATGTTTCTTGTCAACGCAGGATTTGACAGAAAGGACGATTCCCTGCCGAAACGCATCACGGATGAGCCCCTGCCGGCAGGACCTGCCAAGGGTCAAACCTGTGATCTGCAATCCATGCTGGATGACTACTACAAGATCCAGGGCTGGGATAACAATGGTGTCCCCACGCCTGAAACCCTTAATAAGCTGGGCCTGGGTTGATTTTAGTTGGCCTGTGGCATCCCCGCACCAGCAAATGTATAATCAATAATTAAAGGCTCCTTTGGGAACGATATTCTCCCAAAGGAGCCTTTTCTTTATGTTCCAGAGCAAATGCCATTGCCTCATGATCCCGGTCAAGCTTTATCAACATGGAAACATACCGGATGAATTCTTCCTGGGCCTTTGCCAGGTTAAGAAATTCCTGGTTGCGTCCCTGCCGCTCCAATACATTCAGATAGATTGACGTCAGATCGACATCATAATCCACAGGATATTCTTCGTTGGGAAAAAACCTGTATATATCTGTGTGACAGGTTTAAAGCTCATTGTTTTGGTTTCCTGTTCTTTGTGGGTATGCCCAGCTGTAATAGATAACGGTATATGCTGGGTACGCTCAGTCCGGAAAGTCCGCTGACCCGGCTGATATCGTTATCCACACTTTCCATGACTCGATTAAAATACCGGCGGTCGCAGCTGTGTTTATACTCGGCATAGGGTAAAATTTTTTCTGGCCAAGGCTGGGGGGTATTTTCCAGTTCAGGCAGATCCAATATCTTAGTCCCTGCTTTTCCCTTTAGAAACCCGAGCCTGATGTGGGCAGGAAAGTGTTTGGGGTAAATCACAGGATCTGTGCCGGCCTGAATAACGGCTGCGTCCGTTACATTCATCAATTCCCTGACATTGCCCGGCCATTTATAATCACCTGCCACCTTGAGCAGTTCATCTGAAACCTCTTTTTGATCTATCCCATACCGGTCACAGGTCCTGTCCATGAAATGGGATACAAGAAGGGCAATGTCACCGTCCCGTTCACGAAGGGGAGGTAAAACAATTTCAATTGTCTGCAGCCGGTACAATAAATCCCGGCGGAATCTGCCCTGTTCGGCCATGGCTGCCAGATCTCTGTTGGTGGCGGCAACAAGGCGAAAATCACTGCAAGATTCTTTTTCAGATCCAACAGGCCGGAATCGGTGTTCCTGCAACACCCTGAGAAAGGATTTCTGCAATTCGGGCGGAAGCTCTCCCACCTCGTCCAAAAAAAGTGTTCCCTTGTCCGCCAGGGGAATCAGTCCTTTCCGATCCGCATGGGCGCCGGTAAAAGAGCCTTTTACATGACCGTATAAAATGGATTCCACAAGAGACTCAGAAAGGTTTGAACAGTCAACAACCACAAAAGGCTTTTTTCTTCTGCTACTGTTCAAGTGGACAGCCCTGGCAGCAAGCTCCTTTCCAACCCCGCTCTCCCCACGGATCAGAACCCCGGCATCACTTGGGGCCGCTCTGCCGATATCCTGTAAAGAGCGCTGGATAGCAGGGCTTTTTCCCACGATACCGACGGCATCAAAAACAGTCTGTGCCCTATGCTTTTTTTTTGCTTTCCTGCGGTAGGTCAGGGCGCTTTCGAGGGTTTCAAGGACCGCAGACGGTGACGCCGGTTTGGAGATATAATCCCAGGCATTGCTTTCCATACTTTTCTGGGCGGCATAATCCGACCCCATGCCTGTGATAACGATGACCTCGGGGTTCCATGTCATCCCCACAAGCTCGTCAATAATATGAAGACCGTCTCCATCGGGCAGGTCAAGGTCAAGGTAGATGACATCAACGCCCTGCTGGGCGGATAATTTCCCGGCAGACAGGGTACCGGCCAGAACGACCTCGTGGCCCTTGTCCTTGAAGAGTCTGGAAAAACTTTTCTGTACCAGTTTATCATCGTCTATTACCAGTATACGTGCCATAGTAGGTTACCTGCTGTTTTTAAATCAGTTCTTAAATAATCCGGGTCAGCGGCAATGTTGCCTGACCAGTTCTGTCATTTTTTTGGGAGACATCGGCTTGCGCGCAAACCCTGAAACACCTTTTTTTTTTGCCTGTTCTTCAAGGGCTGGCTCTATATGTCCCGTACATATCACTATTTTTATGCCCTTTTGGAGGGCCAGCATCTGCTCCGCCATTTCAAGTCCGGTCATTCCGGGCATGGCATGATCGGCAAGGACCAGACTGTAGCGGTGAGGATCTTTTTTAAAAAGTGCCAGGCCATGTTCCCCGCTGCCAGCTGTATCCACAATAAAATCCGCCTGTTTCAGCGACCTTTCCATGGCGGTCAGGACACCGGGGTCATCATCCACCAGCAGCAGATGAATATTTTCCCCCCGAAGGTCACACAACTCTCCTTCTAGTGTGGCCTGGGGCTCTGATGACAACGGCAAAAACACCGTGAAAACGGTACCGATTCCCTGGGTGCTTTCCACAAAAATTTTCCCTTTGCTTCCCAGAATAATGGAATGGACTAAGGCCAATCCCATGCCGATTCCGCCGGAACTTTTCTTTGTGGTGAAAAAGGGATCGAAAATCCGTTCCAATATATCGGGCCTGATCCCTTTTCCCGTGTCCCTTACTTTAAGGACCACGTATTTGCCCGGAGCCAAATTGTTCACCCGGCGTTCAAGTTTTAGTGAGATCTCTTTCTGTTTCAGGGTGACGTGGATTGATCCACCTTTGGGCATGGATTGTTCTGCATTGCGAAGCAGATTCATGATGACCTGCTGCATTTGGGTGGGATTTGCCAAAATGCAACTGGAATGGATATCCCAATCGGCCTGCAGGGAGATATTGTCAGGGGCGGTCATTTGAAAATCGCTGATGCACGAGCGGATCAACGGGGTAATATAAATGGTCTGCCTGTTTACATCCTGCTGCCGGCTGTATTCAAGGACCTGGGCCACAAGGCTGGCTGCCCGGTTGGCCGCCAGCAGCGCCTCTTCAAGGGGGGCTGACAGCTCTGACTTGTCTACCTTTTCCTTTGCATATTCGATATTAAAAATAATGGGAACAAGGTTATTGTTCAGGTCATGGGCAATGCCACCGGCAAGCACCCCGATGGCCCGCAGTCTCTGTGCCTGGGACAGCTCTTTTTCAACATTTTTCAGATCTGTGATGTCAACCCCCATTTCCAGTACCAGGGGGTCTCCGTCTTCGCCTTCAAAGGGGTAATCATAGATGAGAAAGGTCCTTCCGTTGCTATCGGTAAATTCCCATTCCACGGACTGGCCCGTATCAAACACTTCAAAGGTCGGACATATCAGGCATGGAGACGAACGGCCGGCAAACACTTCATAGCAGAGCTTTCCCTCTGATTCACCGTAGAGTTTTCTCACTTTTTTATTGGCAAAGGCCACTGTATAATCCCTGCGCTGCAGGTAGATAAAGGTGGGCAGCTCTTCAAAGAGACCAAAAAAAAGTTTTCTGCGGCGTTCCTTGATCAAGGTCTCCTGGCGGTGGGATATTATCTTTTTTTCCTTCAGATTCTTTCTGAGCACGACCAGTCTGGTTTCATCACGGATTTCAATGAGGGTATCCCTGGTAGAGCCGTTAAAATAAGGAATCACCCTGCAAAAAAAGGAAAAATTCCTGCTGCCGTCTTCGGATTCACAATTGAAACTCTTTTCCCTGCCGGTTTCCCCCACCCATTTGACGGCCTGTTCCAGATCAGTTTTCAACCTGCCCGGCAAGTGGTAGTCAAAGATCTTTGTTTGCACTGCCCTGTCAACCGGAATATTCAGGAGCGTTGAAAATCTTGAGTTTATCAAAAGAAGGATCCCGCTCTCTTTGATAACCGCAACAGCATCTGGACTATTTTTTATGAAACATTCAAATTGTGGGTTCATTTCCATTCTCATTTTTAAGAAATAAAAGGTTATCCCCTGTCAGCGAAGGAACAAACAACCCATCAGATAAACCGCTTGATTCAAAAGAGGTTTCGGGTTGAACGACATCGCCTGCACCCTGTGTTCTTATCAGCCTTAAAAGGATCATGTCAATAAATTATCATTTGTTAAAATTTTTTATCAAATTCGATAAAATTGAAACCGAATCTGTGAAAACCAAATCCTGTCTTGGATCACAGATACAGTTAACCTATTGTATACAAAGCAGATATTTAAATATAATGCGTTTTGGCATACTTATTGATAATAGAACAAGCAGTGAACAAAGAACACCCCGGTGTAAAAAGACCGGAGGAAATCATTTACCATTAAAATAAAGAGAATGCATTTATGATCGATACTATCAAAAAGACCATCAAGGATAATGATATTCATTTTGTCCGGTTTGAGCAGGCTGACCTTTACGGTGTATCCAGAAGCAAAACCGTACCAGTGGGCAGTTTTATGGATTATATTGACAATGGCCTCAATTTTTACGGAGGCCTTTTGGGACTGGATATCCAGTCCATGGTTCCCACCGGAACCGGTTATGCCGAAGAGATTGCCTTTGAGGATCATTGCACTGTTCCGGATCTTTCCACCTTTACCGTTCTTCCCTGGGTGCCCAATACAGCCAATATCACCGTCGATCCTTATTGGTATGACGGCATGCCTGCCATGGCCTCTCCGCGGCTTCTTCTAAAAAAGATCATCGATGAGTTTGACAGCATGGGCTATATCTGCCGTCTCGGATATGAATTTGAATTCTATGTACTGGACAAAGAAACCCATAAGCCTGTCTATACAGGCCAGCCCATTTTTGTCACCCTGAAAAATAATTTCGACATTGATTTTACCTATGATCTTATGCGGAAAATGGACCAAGCCGGTGTGCGTATCATCACCCAGAATTCAGAACACGGGCCGGGCCAGCAGGAAATCAACCTTTACTATAAGGACGGCATATCCGCGGCTGATACCGCTTTCCTCTTCAAAATGGGAACAAAGGAAATTGCCATAGAGCACGGATATATTGCCACCTGGATGACCAAGCCATTTATTGATTCAAGTGCCTCAGGGTCCCATTTCCATATCTGCCTGATCGATAAGGGAACAGGGAAAAATGTCTTTAATGATCCCGATGGAGAATACGGCCTGTCCGAACTAGCCCGGAATTTTCTTGCAGGGCTTCTCAAGCACGCCAAGGCCAATTCCCTTTTTACCGCACCCACAATCAACTGCTATAAACGGTACAGGGTCAACTCCTTTGCCCCCCACAGCGCCACATGGGGCATGGAAAACAGGACCGTGGGCATCCGCCTCAAAGGAACCCGGGGAGAATCCACCCATTTTGAAAACCGTATTGGCTGCGGCGGTACAAATCCCTATCTGCTGGCCCTGTCAACCCTTACCGCAGGGCTTGAAGGCATCAAATCCAAACCCGAACTGCCCGCTCCCATTGAAAATGTGGCCTATGGCAGGGATGATATCCCCTTTCTACCGTCAACCCTTGAAGAGGCCATTGATGAATTCGAAAAGGATAAGGAGCTGCAGGACCTGCTCGGACCTGAATTTGTAAAACTGGTCCTGGCTGTAAAAAAATTCGAAGTTGAAACGGCCAAAAATCAGTTTGAAGACTATGGCACCCCGGAATTCAACAATCGTGTGGATACCTGGGAATGGGACTACTTCATGGAGTTGCTATAACATACATGGCAGAAAAACCTGCCACAACGAAAAACGAAAGTCCTTTAATTCCAGCAGATTGGGGAGACTTTCATATAAAAACATACATGGCAGTAACCCCCTGCCACAACGAAAATTAAAACTCACATGATTACAGCACTTTGAGCGGAGTTTCTTATAAAAACTTAGGGTTTAAAAAAAGGAAAATTTTATGACCGGTTCCATACCTGAATTAGAGCTTTCAGGCACGCCCTATGAACGCGGGGTTGCCCACGGGCAGGCATTAAAGGGTCAGATTCAAGAATTTGCACACTCTGTTGTTGATGTACACCGGGAAAACAACAGCTATCTGGCCGTTGACAAGGCGGCGCTCCAGGCCTTCTGTCTTCGGCAGACAGGATTTCTGGAAAAATTTTCACCGGAACTGACCGCGGAGATGAAAGGGATTGCTAAAGGAGCGACCCTGCCCTTTGAAGAAATCCTGATGCTGAATTGTTTTCTTGAACTTGAGGATCTCAGGGCACCGGAACTGGGAGGAAAGGCCCTTCCCGATACCCTCTGGGGATGCACCAGTTTTAATATCCCGGGCCAGGCTAGTGCCGACAGGACTCCTTATATCGGCCAGACCTATGATATGGAAAAGTACTTTCAGAAATACCTGACCATCCTGCGAATCAACGAGCCGGACAAACCCAGGATGTTGGTGGTTTCCCTGGCCGGCATCCTGGGGCTGAACGGTATGAACAGTGCTGGAATTGGAGCTGTCATCAACAAAATTGTGGCAAAGGATGCAAGGCCCGGCGTCATTTACCCGTTCACCATACGGGAGGCCTTGGCCTCCCGGCGCATCGGGGATGCCCTGGGCAAGGCTATTTTTTCTCCCCGGGCAAGCGGCCTGAACTACCAGTTCGCAGGACAAGGCATCACCTTTTGTGCAGAGACCTCGGCCACAAGGTATGAACTGCTTGACTGCAAGGGCGGGCTTGCCCATACCAACCATTACGTGGGCCGGGAGATGCGCATGTTTGAAACGCCAAACTGGTTGAGCCACGGTGGCTCCATGGTCCGCAAACAGGCGGCTGACCTTTTCCTCGAAAGACACAGCGGCAATATCACGCCGGCACTTCTCAAGGAACTGACCCGTGATCATACCAATATGCCCCGGTCAATATGCGCCCACGGATTTCCAGGCCAAGGTGAAAACACAGCCTTCCACACCATTTTTGCCGTTATCATGTCCCCTGAGCAGGGATGGCTGGAGCTTTGCCCGGGCAATCCATGTGAAAACGAGTACCTGCGTTATGAAGTGTAATTGCCTGATGATATCGTGCTACAGACTGATTTTTTTTTTATAACGGGTAAAGGGAAAATGCTGAGCCCACTTTAATTTGAGAAATAAATGATCAATATATTTGTTACATATCGCTGCAATATGTCCTGCCCCTATTGTTTTGCATCTGACCTGCAAAGCAAACACAGGCAGGACATGTCCATGGCCAATTTTCACCGGCTGCTTAATTGGATGAAACAGGCAGGGGTTACCATGGCAGGATTTATCGGTGGCGAACCCACCCTGTGTCCTGACCTCCCAGAAATGATACAAAGGACCCGAGACAGCGGCATCGCGGTCACCCTGTTTACTAACGGCCTGTTTCCTTCCTGCCTGATCCCGGAAATCATCCCGTCTGTGGCAAACTTTGTTGTCAATTATAATGACCCAACAATTTATCATTCCCAGACCCAGCTTGACCTGCTTCACCAAAATTTGGCGCTGCTTTCCCAAAGCGGGTGCAGAATCACCTTTTCCAAAAATTTTTCACCGGGGTACACAGGATATGAATACCTGCTCAAAGGGGCGCAGCATTATGACGTCCGGACAGTCCGTTATGATATCTCCCGCCCGGGCAGCAATGGAGAAAACGATCATTTTGCAAGTGATAAAACCATAGAAATGATGAAAAAAATAGTCTCCTTTGTGCGGGACTGTGAGGACAGGGGCTTAAAAACCGGGCTTGACTGCTGTGTTAAATATTGCGACCTCTCTGTTGCGGACAGACGGTATATGTCCCAGGTGTCCATGAAATTTACCGGGATCTGCCATCCGTCCATTGATATCCATCCGGATCTTTCCGCCTCATACTGCCTGCCCCTGTCAGAAGTATCCGTCCCTGATGTTACCGTTTTTCCCAGCAAAGAGCGGCTGACCCATCATTTTGCCGAGGCTGTCCGGCCATCCCGGTTTGAGAATGTCTCCATAGACTGCAGCAATTGTCATTTTTTTAAAACCAGGTGCCAGGGCGGATGCCTTGCCACCAAAAATCAAGAATCCAGGGGCATCCAGTTGCCGTAGAAAAACATACAGAAAACATTTGAGGTAATCCATGGCTGATACCAGAAAAATTATAACAACTTGTACAAGGGACTGTCCAAACACCTGCGGCCTTGTGGCCACAATTGAAAATGGAAAGCTGGTAAAGCTGACAGGCTCGCCGGATCATCCCTTAACAAAAGGTGTGGCCTGCCATAAGGCATCCAGATACATAAAAAGGGTTTACAGTGAAGAGCGAATTATCCATCCCATGGTAAAGGAAAACTCCCAATGGAAACAGGCATCCTGGGACCAGGTCTTTGATTTGATCGCCGACCGGATGAAAACCATCAGCAGCCAGGACGGCCCTGAGGCCATTCTTTATTACCAGGGATATGGGGAAAGGACCGCACTCAAGCTGCTGAATAAATATTTTTTCAATCTTTTCGGCAACGTGACCACCCTGCACGGATCATTGTGCGGTGGTACAGGCCAGGCATCCCAGAATCTGGATTTCGGCCGCAGGATTTCCCATGACCCCATTGACCATTATAATTCCAGGGCAATGATTCTCTGGGCAAGGAATCCCGTGTCAACCAATATAAGCCTTGTGCCCATTATGAAGGACATCCGGAAAAGGGACGGCAGACTCATTGTTATCGATCCTTTTAAAAACCGGTCATCCGCCCTGGCTGACCGTTATATTGCCCCGTCCCCGGGAAAAGACCTTTATCTTGCAATGGCAGCTGCCAGAATAATTTTTGACAATGGTGCCCAGGACAATGAATTCCTTGAAAACCACAGCATCGGTGCAACAGGGTTCAAGGACCTGGTCTACAGCTACAGCCTTGAAACCCTTTGCGACCTGGCCGGGGTACTTCACGAGGATGCCGCCTATCTGGCCGAGACCCTCATGACCTGCAAGCCAACCTCCATTCTTCTTGGATGGGGGCTGCACCGCCACAAGGACGCCCATTATTCCATCCGTGCAATTGATGCCCTGGGTGCTGTTTCAGGCAATATCGGAGTAAAAGGGGGCGGCATCAGCCAGGGATTTGAAGAATACGGCCCCTATGACCAGCAGTATTGGGGAGACCATCTTCACCCCGAACGAAGAACCCTTTCCATGCCAATTATCGGCAAAGAAATTTTGAATGCAACCAACCCGAAAATTCGCATGATTTTTACCACTGCAGCCAACCCCGTCTGCATGGCCCCGAATCTGGATAAGGTGATGCAGGCCTTTAAACAAACGGAATTTATCGTTTATTCCGGCCACTTCATGGATGATACCGCTGACCTGGCCCATGTTTTTTTGCCTGCCACCACCTTTCTGGAAGAGAATGATGTCATGGCAAGCTACGGGCATAATTATGTGGGGCCGGTCAACAAAGCCATTGAACCGGTGGGGGAGAGCCTCAGCGAATTCCACATGTTCATTGAACTGGCCAGACGTTTTCCCTTTGCCGACCAGTTCCACCGAAGCGCCCAAAACTGGCTCCATGATATCTGTGCCCCTATCAGGAACTTTGGGTGCAGTATGGAAGATTTGCGCAAAGGCCCTTTCCGCATTCCTGAACCCATGGTCCCATATCCAGACAGAACATTTGAAACCCCCTCGGGGAAATTCCAATTCATGACAGAATTTGAACCGGCCAAAATTAATCGGGCCAATCCAGATTACCCCTATACCCTGCTGACAATTGCAGCCCACAATTTCATCTGTTCGGAACGGACCCTTGGGGAACATACGCCATTGCCCGAGATGCTTTTCAATCCTGAAGAAGCGGCTGAAAAAGGCATGGTGGACGGCATGAACATCTTCGTTGAAAGTCCCAAAGGACGGATCAAAGCAAAGCTTAAAACAGATGCTGCCGTAAGAAAAGACTGTGTTGTGACCGAACGTGGTGGATGGCTTAAAGGCGGGCATGGTCTGAACCGGCTGACTTCGGACATGGCCAGCACCGTGGGAGACGGGACCCCTTATTATGAAACTGTTGTAAATATTTACAAGGAAGGATGAGATGTCGATTTTTACAAGCCTAAAACCCAGAGTTCATATTCTTGTTATCCAGAACAGCGACCTGGCTCCAGGCGGTATTTTTGCCGAAACTTTAAGGAAAAACAACTGCACACTGACCATTCTCGCCCCCCCGGACGGCGATCCTATCCCTGAAGAAACAGGTGTGTATGCAGGCCTGGTTGTGCTCGGCGGCCCACAGCACGCATCAGATGATGATGCCAGCCCATATTTTCCGGCGCTCATGGAACTCATGCGAAAATTTGAAGACCAGGACAAACCGGTTGCTGGACTCTGCCTTGGCTGCCAGCTCCTGGCCCGTGCTTACGGCAGTGCGCCCAAATCCTTAGGCTTTCTTGAACTCGGCTTTGTCCAGCACAGCCTTACCCGGGAAGCAAAAACCGATCCGGTTTTCACCCAGGTTCAGCTGCCCCCGCTCATGGGGTTTCATGAAGATACCTTTGATCTTCCAGAACATGCCGTCCTGCTGGTGCAAGGGGACAACTGCAAAAACCAATGTTTCAGGGCCGGACGCGTTTCCTACGGATTTCAGTTTCACTTTGAGGTGAACCATTCCATTGTGGGACAATGGCTGGATCAATTCAGGAGCGGCGAACAGAACACCTATGAAGAGTATCGGAAGGATTTTGATAACCAAACCCTCGCTCAAATAGAAAAGGGACTTGAAACATATATCGCGGATTCTGAAACGTTCTGCCACCGGATAGTGGAAAACTGGCTGACCCTTGTCAACTGGCAAAGACGCATCAGGTAGTGGGGCCATTTCCCAAAAACCAAGAAGGAGAAGAGCATTATGACATCCAGCAAGCACAAAATTGCAACTACCATTGACAACTATGATACCGGCAAGATGACCCGCCGGAGCTTTATTGCAAAACTCGGTGCCCTTGGGGTATCTGCCATGGTGGCCAATGCCATCAGTCTTTCCCCGTTAGGGGCAAAAAAGGCATATGCCGCTATCCAGGGAGCGGAACAGCGTGCATGGGCACTTGCCAAAACAGCTGCTGCCAAAGCGACAAAAAAGAAACTGACCCTGTTGATTCCCACGGGTTCCATTGGAAACATGACCCCCTATGCTGACAAGTGGAAAAACGAGCTTGGGATCACCCTTGAATTTATTGAAGAGCCCGACGAGGTCGTCCACACCAAAGGCATGCAGGAGGCCGTTGCAAAGACCGGCCGGTATGATGTCATGATGCCCACTGCCATGTCCTATCCCGACTGGATGGATTCCGGTGTGATCTACGACCTTACCGACTGGGTGGAAAAATATGATCCTGAGCTTTTCAATGACGAGTGGGGGGTTGTTTTTCCCGCAAGCCATCATGCCCAGCTTTATAACGGAAGGGTTGCCGGCCTGTTGAACGATGGTGACCAGATCACCCTGCTGTGCCGGGACGATCATTTAAAGGATCCCAACAAGATCAAAGCCTTTGAGGACAAATTCGGTTATCCCCTGGCAGTACCCAAAACATGGAAAGAGTATTACACCCTTGCCAAATTTATGCATGACCCGGCCAAAGGCTTTTACGGCAGCCTGGAATACCGATCTCCTTACTATGTGAAATGGATGTTTATGCAGCGCTTGGTATCAAAGGGTCGTCTTTACTTTGACGGGGACGTGAACCCCACCTTTAACTCTGAGGAAGGCATTGCAGCCCTTGAAGATATGCTGGCCATGAACGAGTATCTACATCCGGATGCCTTCAGCTTTACCTGGTCGTCCAATTACAACGCCTTTGGCAGGGGTGAGGGTTTTATGAATATTGTATGGCCTTCCGGATTCAAATATTCCAAAGCCCCGTCTACTGGCCCTGCCACTTCGGGAAAGATCGCCGCCACAGTAATGCCGGCAGATACCCTCAAAGACGGATCCCTGCTGTATGCAGGTATGTTCTGCTGGGGATACGGGTATGCGGTGTCCAAGTTTTCGGCAAATCCTGAACTTGCCTATGCCTATGCCCAGTGGATGACCTCACCCACGATTTCCGCCGACGCCATCCCCTACCTTGGCGGATATTCCGATCCCTATCGCAAAAACCACATGCTCAAGCCTACAAAACGACTGCTTGACACCTATTCCCCTGAATATTTGACGACTCTTTACAATAACATTGTCAATACCGTGCCTGATTTCTGTATCCCGGGCGGTTTTGAATATCAGGATGCCCTGGATAAAGAGGTCCATGCATGCATGACCGGCTCAAAATCACCCCAAAAAGCCCTTGATACAGCGGCCCGTAAATTTGATCGCATCACCAAAAGGATTGGCAGGGAAAAGGTCAAAAAGTCCTGGATAGCCCTTACCAAAAATCTTGCCGAACCCATTAAAAAGGCAAGTGGCGCTGGTGAATGGAGTTAATTAAAAATTTCCTGCCGGAGAAATCTTTCTCCGGCAGGATCACAGATGCCGTGGAATTTACTGAAAATGAAAAAAGATTCCGGATTCGGATTCCGGGTAAACAGGTGCAGTTATGAGCAAAGAGATAATACTAAGAAAATCAGGTTATTTGGACATCCCGCATCCCCCCGGGGAACAGGTGTCAGAAAAAAAGACAAAGAAAGGAATGAGGCTTGGTACGGCATTGATGCTGCCCGGCCAGATTGTTTCAGTGCTTGTGCTGGTACTGCCCCTTATAGTGGCCCTATACATGAGCTTTACCGACTGGTCGCCCACCAGAGGCTCCCTGTTTGACGCTGGATTTGTGGGGTTTGATAACTACAGCGAGCTACTTGTCTGGGATACAAGATTTCTCTATTCGGTGCTGAGAACCATT
The DNA here is from genome assembly GCA_963668575.2 of uncultured Desulfobacterium sp. GTDB lineage: Bacteria > Desulfobacterota > Desulfobacteria > Desulfobacterales > Desulfobacteraceae > Desulfocicer. The sequence goes on from OY764894.2 coordinate 6,657,467, forward strand.
GTGATCTCCATCATATGCCTCTGTTTGGAATTTACCTTTGGCTTATGCCTTGCGGTTCTCTTCCTGCGGGAATTCAAGGGAAAATCCATACTGTTTTCCGCCTTTTTGACCCCCATGATGATTCTTCCGGTGGTTGTCGGCTATACTTTTTGGATGCTGTTCCAGTCCAACGGGCCCATCAACCAGATCATTACCATGATTGCCGGACAGGGGGCTGCTGTGCAATGGTTCAGAAACGCCCCCTTTGCCATTCTGGCCGTCATTGTCACCGAAGTCTGGCACTGGACCCCCTTATTTTTCCTGATTCTGCTCTCCGGCCTCAATGCCATTCCGGAGAATCCGATTCGGGCGGCCGTGATCCTCGGTGCCAATCCCAGGCAGATTTTTTGGAAAATCATTCTGCCTATGTTAAAGCCTGTGATTATCGTTGCCTTTGTCATTCGCTCCATGGAAATCATCAAGCTTTTTGATGAAGTCTATATGCTGACCCGGGGTGGGCCCGGAGCTGCCACGGAAACCATCAGTCTTTATATTTACAAACTTGCTTTTAACGATTTTCAACTTGCCTACGGTGCTGCTGCGGCATTCCTTGTCCTGTTAGGGTCCCTGGTGCTGGTGCACCTACTGCTTGCCCCGGTGCGCGACCAATTATTGGAGGTTGACAGATAATGCTGACCAAAAAACTTTCCACGCTCCAGGCGATCCTTATGGGCTGTGCCTTAGTCGTGGTGCTTTTCCCTGTGTTCTGGATTGTCATGACGTCCATCAAACCGCCCACGGACTGGAACGCGTCACCAGCCATCTGGTTTCCGTCCGAGCCCACCTTTGTCAACTTTTTGACCCTTTTTGATCCCGAAGCCCTTGGCGCATACGGTGTTGGCGGGGTAAGCCAGACGGCAACCAACGCTGTTTACGGATCCATTCTGGCAACGGTGGTGGCCACCACCCTGTCCGTGCTCATCGGGTTGTGTTCTGCCATCGGTATTTCACGCTATGGAAACGGCAGCAAGGCAGCCCCTCTGATCATCCTTTCAGGACGGATGTTTCCGCCCGCGGCAATTGCCGTTCCCTTTGTAATCATTTTTTCAAACGTTAACCTGATTGACAGCTATATCGGCCTTATCGCCATTTATGTGGCCGTTACCCTGCCCTTTTCAACATGGATGCTCAAAAGTTTTGTTGATGACTTGCCAAGGGAGATTGAGGAGGCGGCCATGATCGACGGAAACTCCAAAGTCATGGCCCACCTAACCGTGACCATCCCCTTGATCAAAGGCGGTATCTTTGCCACCACCATGTTTATTTTTATCCTCAACTGGTCGGAATTCATGTTTGCCCTGGTGTTGTCCTATTCTAACATCAGCACCATTCCAGTCCAGCTGGCTAAATATGTGACAGCCACTGCTGGCACCCTGTACGGTGTGCAGGCGGCACTGGCGGCCCTTGCTATGGTGCCGCTGGTGCTGGCCGGTTACCTTATCCAATCCCACCTTGCACGAGGAATGACCTTTGGAGCAATCAAGCAATGAGTAGACCTAAACTTGAACTGGTTAGCCTGAAAAAAGAATATGAAAACGGAACCGTCGTGGCTGTTGATGATATAAATCTGCAGGTGAAAAAGGGAGAGACCCTTGCTCTTCTTGGTTCTTCCGGCTGTGGCAAGTCCACAATCCTAAACATGATCGTGGGGCTTGAAACACCGACCTCGGGCGATATACAGGTCGACGGAAAATCCATTATCGCAACGCCTGCCGGAAAGCGGGATATAGGCCTTGTCTTTCAGGACTATGCCGTGTTTTCCTCCAAAACCGTAAGAAAGAACCTATCCTTTGGTCTGGAGGTAAGAGGGCTGCCCAAAAGCGTCATTGCCAGTGCGGTTAATGAAGTGGCAGAACTCTTGGACATGGCGGACAAGCTTGATGCAAGGGCCAGTGAGCTTGGCGGATCAGAGCTTCAACGAGTGGCCATCGGCAGGACCCTTGTGGTAAAACCGGATATCCTCCTGCTGGATGAACCCCTGTCAAACCTTGAAGCTTCTGCGCGCCTTGCCATGCGCAGGGAACTGCGGAGGCTCCAAAGTGAAATCGGACTCACAATTATCTATGTTACCCATGACCAGATCGAGGCTCTCTCACTGGCTGATCGCATCGCCGTGATGAATCATGGCAAGATTTTTCAAGTCGAAAAAGCCTCTTTGATCTGTGAGCGTCCCTCCCATATTTTTGTTGCAGGGTTCCTGGGGTCACCGCCCATGAACCTGATAAAGGGACACTTTTCAAAAACAGAAAATGGAATTGTTTTTTCCAGCAACAAATTTTTTTTGAATCTTTCTGATGATCCCGATGGACAGGAACTGCCGGAAGGTCTTCATACGGCGGCCATAAGGCCGGAATCCATAACCGTGACAAAGCCAGAGAATTCAACCCTGAAAGGAAAAATTTTACTTGTTGAGCCGAGGGGGCCTGAGACGGTTCTGACAGTCACCTCTGACAATTTGGTCCTGAAAGTTGTTGTACCCTCGACAAACCAATATGAAGAAGGGACAATGGTGGGCCTTGTCGTGAAACCTCAAACCCTTGTCTTTTTCAACAATGATACCAGGCACAGCGTTGATATCACTTTTGCAGGAGAAGAGAACAGATGAATTGTGCAGCATCCCCATTACCAAAAAGCGGAACGGTTCTTGAAATCGAAAATTTGACAAAACGCTTTCGCAATAAAACAGCTGTTGACGGCATCAGCTTTTCAGTCCCCCCGGCCTCACTGACTGTCATTCTCGGGCCTGCCGGAGCAGGAAAAACCACCACCCTGCGCCTTATTTCCGGGCTTGAGACTCCAGACTCCGGAAGTATCAGGCTTTCAGGGAAAAATGCCCTGCACCTGCAACCCAAAGACCGTGATGTTGCAATGATATTTGATAATATTGCCCTGTATCCGGATAAAACAGGATACCAGAATATTGCAAACCCTCTGGTCATAAAAAAGGAGAAAAAAGAAGAAATAAAATTCAAAGTTAGTAAGATCGCGGCTACCCTAAAAATATCCAGTATTCTCAGCCGCCTTCCCAAAACCATGAGCGGGGGAGAAAAACAGCGTATCGCCCTGGGAAGAGCGCTTATACGCTCGCCAAGGCTCTTTCTGCTTGACGAACCGCTTTCCAGCCTGGACGCCAAGCTGCGCATTGAACTGCGGGCGGAACTGCGACGGCTGCAGCAGGAACTCGGATATACCTTTCTTATGACAACCCCTGATTTCCAGGAGGCCATGGCCATTGCAGACAGGGTGATACTGTTGAGAGAAGGCAAAATGATCCAGGTGGCACCTCCCCAAACCCTATATGATGATCCTGTGGATAAAGCGGCAGCCCAATTCATAGGCGCACCCCAGATAAATGTCGTGGAGGGGAAACTCTCGACCCGGGACGCTGAAAATTATCTGGAGTTTGTCCGGACCCGCTACCTTCTTCCCGCGGCCATGGGGCATCTTGCGGCCACGGATACCCGGTTTGAGATAGGTATCCGCCCGGAAAATCTGAAACTGGCCAATGTTGATCAAGCTCAGATAACAGGGCAGTTGATCGATATTGAACCCTTAGGTCTTAAAACTGTAGTAACCATCCAGAACCAGGAAGCACAACTGCGCCTTGTTGTTGCCAGCAATAAAGCAAAAGGTCTTGAAATAGGTTCCCATATCGGTGTTGATATTATTGAGCCCGGTGCGATGCTATTTTTTAATAAGAAGAGTGGACTGCGGGTGTAAAATTTTTTTAGGATACGGCACCAGCCTGTTGTTTAAAGGAATGACCGCGTTAACGGACATATACGGAGTATTGTGGTATGTCCATGCAATCTTGACAGGTGCGTAAAATTTGACAACCTTGTTGTCGGGATCTACAGCCTGGAAACTGACGTTAACCATAGTAATCAGCCACTAATGTCATACTTTTTGATTTTATCATAAAGAGTATTCCGTCCAATACCCAAGGCTTTAGCCGCTTTACTAATATTGCCTTCATAAAACAGAAGCGCCCTTTTAATACCATCTTTGATCTGGTCATCCAAGGTCATGATTCTTTCTTCGCCTGTTTTAGGGTTTTCAGACGTTTCTTGTCCCAGATAGGCGGGAAGATCATTTGCGGTAAGAGTATCACCTGTCATTAAATTAATGGAACTCTCCAAGGCATTGACCAATTCCCTTATGTTTCCGGGCCAATGAAAATTTTCAAGTAGATGCATTGCTTCAGGCTCTATTTGCTTGATATTTCGATCCAATTTCCGGGAGATCTTATCCGTCCAGTGTTGCACTAACAGTCTGATATCTCCTTCCCTGACTTTTAAAGACGGGAGCGTAATACTGACGACGTTCAATCGGTAGTAAAGATCTTCTCTGAAATTTCCCTTGGCAACTTCCTCGAAAAGGCTTTTATTTGTTGCAGCAATAATACGGACCTTAATCGCTACGGCCTTTTTACCCCCCACAGGCGTGATGGCGTTTACTTCCAGTACCCGCAACAGATTTATTTGCATCTCCAAAGGCATTTCACCGATCTCATCCAGAAACAGGGTTCCGCCGTTGGCCGCCTCAAACTTTCCAACACACCCTCCCCGCCTGGCACCTGTGAATGCCCCGTCAACATAACCAAAAAGTTCACTCTGGATCAACTCTTTGGGGATGGCCCCGCAATTGACGGCCACAAAGGGTCCTCTTCGGCAGTCGCTGGCCCCGTGGATGGCCTGGGCAAAAAGCTCTTTGCCGGTACCGCTTTTACCCAGGAGAAGAACGGTGGACGGTCCCGGGGCAACTCGTTTCGCTTTTTTAATGGCCTGTTGAATGGCGTGGCTTTCACCGATAATATCCACAAATTGAAAACATGGCGAGGCATTCTCTGTTTTGACCTTTGACAAAGCGGGATGATTTGTGGATGACAGCGTTAAAACAAACCCCATATTATCATGATTATCGGAAAAAACCGGATTGGCAGTGGCGACAAACGATCCCTGCCCGCAGGGCATTTTGATTCGTATCTCGTCTTTGATCATGCCGGCCGACCTGGTTTTAAAAAAATCCTGTAGCCGATTCTTGTGATAAACAGATGCAGTCAAGGTTTGTCCCATCACTTCTTTGGGATCAAGATTCAAGGTTTTGGCTGCCACCTTATTAAGGCCGGTAATGATACCCTGGGCATTGACTGAAATAATTCCGTCGGAAACAGAATTGAGCACTGCTTCCAAATATTTATTAATTTCATACAGTTGCCCACATGATTCATTTAAAACGATTCGATCCTCAATGGCGTGAACTGCAGCAACAATCAATGGAAGCTGATGCTCATTGGCCAGTTCACGGGGGCCTGATATGTCCAAAAACCCGATGATCTCTCCATCCTGTTTTCTGATGGGTGCAGCAGAACACGTCCATTGCTGGTGACTTTCACAATAGTGTTCCGGTCCCGTAATCTGAACGGGATATTTCAAGGCAAGTGCGGTTCCAATGGCATTTGTGCCGACAAATTCTTCTCCCCAATTGGCACCCGGTACGAATTTTATTTTATCCGCCTGCCTCAACTCGGTTAACTCCCCCATGGTTCGAAGGACATATCCATCCATATCCGCCAGAACGATGATAAATCCTGAGCCTTTAACACTATGGTAGAGGTTGTCCATAATCGGTGTTGCCAGGTCTGTAAGACGTTGGGACCTGTTTTCCAATTCCTGTTGGGAGAGAATTTTTTCACATATACCTCTATAGGGGTCAACTTTTGCCTGTTGGCTCCGGCGCCAGGATTGCACGATTTTTTCATTAAACCTGGGATTATTCACCTGTCCTGATTCTATAAATTCAATCCATGTTTTCTTTTCCGTCCTGGACAGCACCTGCCAGGTAGAGCCAAACCACTTGGGGCTGAAAAAGGACTTGATGATGGTATCCGAACCCGTTTTCCGGCTATTTTCCACCAAGTGAAACTTATTATGTTTGCGTATCAGGCTATACATCTTTTCCCCTTCGCGTTCCGGGCACCCTACGATTTCCATCACTGATGATTTCCCGGATTTCCGCATTTTATACAAGGTCTATGGTCAGCTGAATGCAAATTATTTATCAAATAAGTTTATATTTTTTTAAGAATATTTACAAGGACTTTCAGTCTGCTCTTTTCACAGATGAAGGGTTGACCCAAGTCGATCACCAGGTTCAATTGCTGGTGGTAAGGTTAAATCTCAATGAGTTACAAAGACAAGCGAAATGTGGGTTAAAAAAATTTGTTTTATCTTATCCATTTTCCATATGGCTCGGAACCCTATAAATAGATCCGTACTGACCACTGCATCCACAACGGCAATATCCACAACCTTTTCGTCAACAATGACCTCCAGGCGGGTGGATTGAAAGGTCCCCTCTTTTCCGGAGACCTTTCCGGTACCGATCAGGCCGGCTGCAAGTCCTGCCACTGTTCCTTCAATCATTTAGGGAAACACGTTGCTGTGGGCGACAAGCCGACGAATATCCTTTCCCGAGGCTGGGTTGGCAATAATACCGATCATGATATATTTCAACCCTTTTCTTTCTTTTCGATTACGATGGAGACACCAGGATCTTCACATTGGACTCTCTGTTTTTGAGCAGCTCTTCAAATCCTTTTTCAACAATATCGTCCAGTTTGATTTTTCCCGTAATCAACGGTTCGGCCTTGAGTCGCCCATCTGCCAAAAGGGCAATAGCCGTGTCAAACTCACCGTAATAGGCCAGAGAACCCACCAAGGTCTTTTCCTCGAACACGAGATCGTTGTAATTAATTTCACCGGGTTTCTCGAAGATTCCGACGATGACCACCGTGCCACCGCGTTTGGTGACTGAAATGCAGGTATTCACAGTAACTGCCTTGCCAATACATTCAACGGCACAATTAACACCCAGCCCGCCTGTCTGAGCCTTAACTTCAGCGGTTACGTCCACATTCGTAGGGTCCAAAACGATGGCACCCAGCTCTGCAGCATATCTTTTCCGCTCTTCAGCCATTTCAATGCAAAAGACCTTGCTGGCACCGGCAGCCATGGCGGCCTGTATAGTGACAAGGCCGATTGTTCCAGCCCCCAGCACGCAGACGGTATCCCCTATCATTACTTTTCCCTGTCGAAGGGCATGAATGCCTACGGCGATGGGCTCCACCAGCGCGCCAGCCTCACCGGAAAGGCCAGGGGGCAACTTATACAGGGTATAAGCCGGGACATTGACATACTCTGCAAAGGCCCCATCCACCATAAGTCCGGTAAAGGCCAGGCTTTCGCAAACACTATAGCGGTTTACCTTGCACATGTCACACGTACCGCAGTATTGACAGGCATCGGGTGCCACCCGGTCTCCCACTACAACATTGGTGACGCCATCGCCAATGGCCACGACTTCACCGCTGAACTCGTGCCCCAAGGTCAACGGGGCTTTTTGTCCGGTCAATGGATGCGGTTCCACCGTGGGAATGAAAATCGGGCCGACATCATATTCATGTAAATCTGAACCGCAAATTCCGCACCAGTCAACTTTTATCTTGACTTGTCCCAGACCCGGTGCGGGTGGCTCTGATACTTCTTCTACACGTACATCTTTTTTGTCATACCAAACGGCTGCTTTCATTTTATTTCTCCTTTTGTTGGAGTTTGCACTCCGTTAGACAAACACAAGATAGTGGAACGCTATGCCTCTTTTTTTGTTACGCCATAACAACCGAAATACACTACATAAATTAATAAGATAAGGTTCAGAAGGTCGACCCAGGTCAAAGGATCGCCGCCGAATCCGGGAACGATTGCAGCTTCATTCAAAATTTCTATGGCAAACCATTTCATGTAGATAAGAAACGCGCCTATCCCTAAGGCCCAAGTAATGATGAATCTCACAACGCGGTTCATTGCCGGGCTCAGGGAAGTAGGAGCATTACCGCAGCAAAGCGCCCAAAAAAGTAGACTGTTAACGATCCAGACGCCGAGCTGTGCGGGCCACAGATTGATGCCAGGGCCGATTTTCTCCAGAGCATCTGCCGGTATCAGAAAATTCTTAAGAAGAGCCAGCAGAATAAAGTAGAGAACAGTACCCAACACGAAGTTGCCGAAGAGCGCAGCAAGGGCCCTTCCTCCCCTTGTTTTGAATATATTATACGGCCAAAGATCGAAAATCAGGGCGGAGGTCAGCCACACGGTAATGACCGAATAAAACCAGCCAATTGCCGTGGGAAGAGACATGATAACCCTGTCCGGGCTGGTCCAGCTCGCTATACACGGATAGATAAAGACCACGTAACCGACAACAGTCAAAAAGAATCCGGTAATAATTTGGGCGAAACCGACCATGGGCTGCTTCATCCCGGCATCGGTCCACGGCCAGCCATCCATGCTGTTCGCCACCACGCCAAACCCGTAAAAACCAATGAGAACGATGAGACCTGCAGCACCGTGTCCGGCGTAATTGGCAAAACTAAACGCTGGATCCAGACGACCATAGCCGTAGATCAGCAGCATGGGTATGGCAAAGCCAAGAACCACCGTAATTAAGGTGGCAATAATTCCTCCTTTTGGTTGGCTCAACTTGCTAAAAGCATACATTTCCAGATTGAAACCGATATAAACGATCACCAGAATCATCCAAAATAGATACACGCCAAAAGGCTGGGGATACAACTTCCAGATACCAACTTGCGGGTCCACAAACAGTCTCCAGACAACGAAACTAATTCCATGAATAACGATAAAACAAGCGATTGCAAAACCAACTGCTCCCATTTGCAAGCCGAATGGCTTTGTGCTGACATCAGCGCTTTTACTGGGTGTTTCTGCTAAAGTTGACATAATCACTCCCTTATTTTCTTCTATATTTCACACAGTAATCCATCTTCAAACTCAATTATTGCAATTAATATCGAATGTCTTTCCCAAAAGAGTATCCGGGAAAGACACTCAAGTTCTAAAATTTAAACCGTTACTAATTAGGCGGCATCAATGAGCTGCTGTTCACTTTAAATTTTATATTCCACTCAAAGCCAAACTTGAGTCCATCCATGGTCGTTAGTGAAAAGTAAACCCACCATCCACATTGATACTCTGACCAGTCACATGATCAGCAGTGGCAAAGAAGACTGCCAGGTCTCCCATGTCTTCGGGGGTCTGTGCGACACCCTGGGGAATCAGGGCTTCCTTCATTTTTAAACCATTGGGAAATCTTATCCACTTTCATTGTCATGCCAAGTTTCGGCATTGTTACATGAACAGTCAATGTGCCTTCCTCTTCTCAATTATATCAAATGGGAACTTGTGAACAAGCAATAGCCCCCTTAGATGCAAGTGATATGCCATTTTGAATGGCAAGATTATCTCATTGTTAGATTGTCGAAACATAACTCTTTAATTTCAATATTTTATAGTAATGAATTTTTTATAAACTTCAATCGCAAGAATAGAGAAAATAAAGGGCCTGATGCTAAAGGAACCCCTTAAGTGATCGAGCTTCGAACACTATAATTTCGCAATGGTATTTGATGAGAAAATAGGCCAGTCTCCAACAGTGTCATATCTTCGTACAGTGTTCGATTAAGGAACATCCCAGGTCACGCCTGACGCGCCTTGATTATGCGAACTATGGATAAGAAGTGTGCCTTATTTCTCCCGATGGATAAGAGCCTTTTTAAATATTCAGGCTCTTGTCTATTTGAGTGTATGATAAAGTCGTGTTGAGTGTCTGAGGGATGCCTTTTGGAATTAAAAACGGCTGGATCTCCCCCAAGGGAGGATGCTGGGTCTCCTCAGGCGACCTTTTTTTAATTCATGCGTCAGCACTGAATTGACCTTGATTATATTTAAAAAATGTGGTCCATTAGAACACATTTACGGATTCCTCTGTATTCTCCTTATGGGCTTGGTTCTAACTTTGCCCAGTGGGTATCCACAGAATACTCAAAAAACTAATATTATGAAAAATTTCAGTTATTTAACTGTTGATGTCTGGTGTCTGCTGCCAAAAGTGGGCGAACTTAGAACCAAGCCCACTATCTTTTATCTGGACATCAAGGGTCATGATTATTTCTTCGCCAATCTGAGGCTTTTCAGACGGTTCCTGTCTCAGATAAGCGGGAAGATCTTTTATGGTAAGGGTATCACCTGTCATCAAGTTTATGGAACTCTCCAGTGCATTGACCAATTCCCTTATGTTTCCGGGCCAATGAAAATTTTCAAGCAATTGTAATACGTCGGGCTCTATTTGATTGATCTTTCGGTTTAATTTCCGGGATATTTTATCAGTCAAGTGGTGCACTAACAACCTGATGTCTCCTTCCCTGGCCTTTAATGACGGAAGCGTAATGCTGACAACGTTCACTTACCAATACAGCCACCCCGCTTGGCACCTGTGAATGCTCCCTCAACATAACCAAAAAGTTCACTCTGGATCAATTCCTTGGGGATGGCCCCGCAATTGACGGGCACAAAGGGTCCACTTCGACAGTCGCTGGCACCATGGATGGCCTGGGCAAAGAGCTCTTTGCCGGTACCGCTTTTACCCAGGATAAGAACGGTGGACGGCCCAGGGGCAACTTGTTTAGCTTTCTTAATGGCCTGTTGGATGGCGTGGCTTTCACCGATAATATCCACAAATCGAAAACAAGGCGTGCCATTCTCTGGTTTGATATTTGACAAAGCGGTATGATTTGTGGATGAGAGCGTTAAAACAAACCCCAAATTATCATGATTATCCGAAAAAACCGGATTCGCAGTAGCAACAAACGATCCTTGCCCGCAGGGCATCTTGATTCGTATCTCGTCTTTGATCATGCCCGCCGACCTGGTTTTAAAAAAATTCTGTGGCAGGTCATGGTGATAAACGGATGCCGTCAACGGTTGTCCCATCACTTCTTTGGGATGAAGATTCAAGGTTTTGGCTGCCACCTTATTGAGGCCGGTAATGATACCCTGTGCATTTACTGAAATAATTCCGTCGGAAACAGAATTGAGCACCGCTTCCAGATATTTATTAATTTCGTACAGCTGGCCGCATGATTCATTTAAAACGATTCGATCTTCAATGGCGTGAACTGCAGCAACAATCAATGCAAGCTGATGCTCATTCGCCAGTTCACGGGGGCCTGATATGTCCAGAAACCCGATGATCTCTCCATTCTGTTTTCTGATGGGCGCGGCAGAGCACGTCCATTGTTGGTGACTTTCACAATAATGTTCCGGTCCCGTAATCTGGACGGGATACTTCAAGGCAAGTGCGGTTCCAATGGCATTTGTACCAACAAATTCTTCTCCCCAATTGGCACCCGGTACGAACTTTATTTTATCCGCCTGCCTCAACTCGGTTAACTCCCCCATGGTTCGAAGGACATATCCATCCATATCCGCCAGAACGATGATAAATCCTGAGCCTTTAACACTATGGTAGAGGTTGCCCATAATGGGTGTTGCCAGATCTATGAGACGCTGGGATCTCTTTTCCAATTCCTGCTGGGAGAGAATTTTTTCACAGATACCTCGATAGGGGTCAACTTCTGCCTGTTGGCTTCGGCACCAGGATTGCACAATTTTTTCATTGAAGCTGGGATTATTCACCTGGCCGGATTTTATAAATTCAAACCATGTTTTCTTTTCCGTCCTGGACAGCACCTGCCAAGTAGAGCCAAACCACTTGGGGCTGAAGAAGGACTTGATAATCGTATCCGAGCCCGCTTGCCGATTATTTTCCACCAAGCGAAACTTATTGTGTTTGCGTATCAGACTATACATCTTTTCCCCTTCGCGTTCCGGGTATCCTGCGATTTCCATCGCTGAATTTTTCCAGATTTCTCCATTTTAAAAAATGGCCCATGGTTAGCTGAATGCAAATTTATGATTAAATCAGATTCTCGTTTTTAAAAAATATTTACAAGGACGTTTAATGCCCCACCCCATAAATGCATGGTTCGGGATGATCCTTTGGAATCCCCTCATACTTCAGAGGGATACAACTGCTTTCGAATCAATTGAATATCTGCCTCATCCGGCTCAAACGGATAGTTACGCATCCCGGGGCCCGGTCTGGAATTGGCAAAGGGCCGATTGCAGGCGACCTGGCCGTCATACCCCTCACAGCCGCTGGTTCGAAAGGGTTGACCCGAATCGATCACCGGGTTCAGTTGTTGGGTGGTAAGGCCAAAATTTACTATTTTTCCATTCTGATCATAGACAAAGTGTTCCCCGCGGCTCAACTTTTCATCCAGGATGTACCGGGCCAACTGAATGCGGCGATAGTGATCCATGGCCGGCATGGGATGATCCGACATACCGGAACCCGGTTCAGGATAAAACGAAAACAGATGGGTCCAGCCCCCCATGTCCTGAATCCTTTGGATGATCTCCACCATCTGTTTTTCAGTTTCTCCCATTCCGGTGACAAAATGAGAACCGGCATTGCGAACACCGAATATCTCAATGGCCTGGGCCAGGCGTTTAAGGTATCTCTCCCAGGAATGGGGCCCTCCAACGCCACTGCCGCGATAGTGGTCGAACAGCTCCGGTGTGGCCAGATCAATGGCCACGCCGATTTTATCAGCCCCGGCAGTTTTAAAATCCTTTAAATCCTGCTCCGTGACAATGGTGGGAGAAATCAGCAAAGATACCGGAATGTCAAAATTTGCCCGCAGTTGCCGGCAAATGGTCAGGGTATCCATGATGGCGCGTTTATTGGTAATCTGGGAGATGCAGATCCGTTTGACACGCTGCTGCCGCCTGGCAATGCGTTGGATGATCTCGGTGGTCAGGTAGGTGGGCCAGTCCACCCGAATAAAGCTCTTATCACTGTATTGTCCAGATCGTTTGTTGGATAAACCGCAGTAAGCGCAACGTGCCGCACAGCCGCTGTTGTATGTCAGCAGCAGATTGATGCAGTGGAGTCTGGCATCTCTATAAAAAAGCCCCTGTTTAAATCCAAGGGTCATTGCTGCAGCAAGGCTCATGCGCAGATATTCAGGACTTTCCATTTTTTCAACTTGATGCTCTTTCATGGTCTCTGATCCTTATGATAAGCTATTCAGCCACCCAGGACGATCCAAAAATATCCCGAGTAACTGAGCAGCAGGTTTTCTGATAATGGATTTCAAGATCATAATGCTTGGCCCGGGCAATGGCTTCATCCGAGGGCAGAGCCATGCGGTTCACCCCGGCATCAATGGCAAGGGTTTCAAGATCATACTCGCCCCGCCTTCGGGCACAGCCAAGACTGATACGGGTGGCAGGCATTTTAATGCGGGCCTGGACGATGATGTCCGCCACAGCCTCGGCCGTGGGGGGAACAGCTCTGCAGGCCGGTGTGCCCGGGATGCTCATGAGCGAAACGATCACCAGCTGCTCCACCTTAAAATCGGCGATCATTTCAATTGCCCGGCTCTCTCCTTGGATAGTACCGTAATTCAGGCCGCAGACAATATGGGGAACCACAGGCAGACCGGCCCGTTCAAGACTGGCCATGGTATCAACGATTCGTTCCACCCCAAAAGGGACATGGTACATTTTCTGAAAGGTCTCATCATCACCGATGATATCAATCAGGGCCTGGTCCACACCGGCCTGTTTCAATTCAAGAGCCTCTTTTTCATCCATCAGCCCGCTATGAACGGAAACAAACAGATTTGTACGCTGCTTGATCTCTTTAATGGCAGGGATAAATCGGTCCCATGGCAGCTGGCCGGAGAGATCACACCCTCCACTGAGAAGTACGCCGTTGTCTCCTTTGGCATCAAGGGCCAGACAGGTATCGATTAATTTTTCAGGGGTTGGGGCCTGGCACATGGAATTCAAAATTTTCCCCCGGCAATGGTCGCACATAAGGGCGCACTCATTCCCGGTGATTGAAATCCCAGGATATTTCCCGCTGACGCCGTTCTGCACAAACATGCCGGGCAGATAAAAAACAATCTTTTTACCCAAATGCTGCCAGGAGATCTCCCTGGCCATCTTCAGACGCTGATTAAATTCAGACATAATACTCCCGAAAAGCGACCCAGCACCGCTTCACAATGGTGTTAAATGAGTTCCAGTCCGTTTCCATCCGCTGTCGGCGGCAACGGGCCCGTGTCAGCGTATCCCCCAGCAGATCCTGCCACTCACGGTCATAATCCCTTAAAATGCCCATGTCGTTGGCAGCCACAGCTGCTGCGGCATGGGTCCCGGCCAGCTCGCCGCAGGTCACAGCCGTAAATATACCGGCACCTGTAATCGCATGGGTATGGCCGGCGGCATCCCCCACCAGAACGACGTTGCCATGCACGGCATTGCGCACCGGTTCGGCCGGTATCCAACCCGCGGCATGGGCCACCGGCCCACCACGAATTTTACCATGGGTTTTAAGCCGTCGAATAAACCCATCCAGGACCTTTCCCAGAGGGGGCCGACCTTTTTCAGGGCGCAACATGCCAAGTCCCACATTTGCCACCCTGCCCTTGGGAAACAACCACCCATACCCGGCCACGATCTGGGGCTCAAAATAGATTTCAGTATAGTCAAGTGGGGCTGTCAACGGCAGGGTCATCTGAACCCCGGGCAGCAGATGACGATTCACGGAACCCACCCAGTGGCCAATGGTAGACCGGGGACCATCCGCCCCAATGATCACCCGGGGACGAACCCTGTATGCCCGCCCTTCCCTGGGGACCAGCGTTACATCACCGTGCGGATTCATGGCAGTTGCCCGGGTGGCACATCTTACAATGGCTCCGGCTCTCCTGGCGGCGTTCACCAGGGTCTGATCAAACAGCTCACGACGGATGATATACCCCGGAGCTGTCATCTCCTTAACGGCCTGCCCGGGCACAAAGGTTCGCATCCCCTCTATTTTCTGAACAATATAATCACCCTTGAGTCCCAATTGTCCTTTGAGCATGGCCGGAATATATTCAGCACATTGTACGGGAAGCCCAATGTGTTGCCGACGTTCCACAAGCAGCACCTTTGCCCCCTGCCTGGCCGCAGACAATGCCGAACTTGCACCTGCAGGCCCCCCACCCACCACCAGGATATCCCACGCTTCACTCCTCATTGCGGCACGCTTCCCCGGCTTCTATCCCCACGGCCGTATCCATCACAACCTGCAACAGCTCCAGGTTCACCTGGGTCTGACTTTCAAATTTTCCGGCATAGGCCTCTTTGGCCTGATCCAGGTCGTAGCAGGTGGTATTGTCGATATCCAGCAAGATTCCAGGCAGACCGGATTTTTTAAAATCATCCACGTGCTTGGCAAAAAACGGCTGGCAGCAGCACCCAATATAGGAGTGGACACCGTCCTTTTTCATCTGCATCAGTTCATCCCAGAGATCTTCAAAACTGACAATGCTGACCACCTTCATTTTTCTATTCTGCCCCATGATCCATGCCGGGCCAATGGAACAGGGCTCTTTTTTACAGACATTACACCCTTTTTCATATCGCAACTTACAATCAGTGAGTTTGGCACAATAGGGCAGCAGCAGCACCGATGGTCTCTTTTTTATCACCGCCTCAAACGAGCCGTTGGTAACAGAAATCAGATTGCAATGCGCCAAAGGAATGCCGTATTCTGAAATAGCGATTTTCTCAAGACACAGATTCAGGGGCTTGATAAAATCCTCAAAGGAAAATTCCGGAATGAGGATGCGATCCTGGTCAAAATAGGTCCGAATAATCCCATATAAAACGTCGCGATCAAGGGGTGCTCCCCTGAGTTCTGACTCAAGGTCATAGAGGGCACTCACGGGAAAGGAGAGAAAATCTCCGGTGATATAGATATCTTTCAACCGTTTTTGGGGCAGGTTCACCACCAGGGTAAATCGCACCATGCCTGCCGGGGCCTTGTAAGTTGCCTGCACCGCCTCACGTTTTTGGAAACGGGGATGAACACCCCCAATCCATTGAGGAGCCCTAAAATGAAACAGCTTCTCCCGGAAAAGCCTCTCTTCGTCATGGGTCAACCCGCCGGGTTCCAGTTGAATACCCAGACATTGTTGAAACCCTGTCTTCACCGCCTCTTTAATGCGGGCAAGGGACGGCACATAGCCCAGCTCCCATTTCAGGCAGGTGACCCGATCCTTCACCGAGTCAATCTCCTTGGCTTTGAGCTTTTCCACCGGAATCCGCAACGCCCTTAACATGGTATTCACGTCAAAATCCACCAGCATGGTTCCCTGGAACATAAACGCCTCGTCAGACTCCGTGCCCCCGGTACCTGAAATCTTACGACCATCGACCTCTATGTCGTTGCGGGGTCTGAAACAGGCATGAATGCCCAACATCTCAAGGGCTTTTACCACTGGATCACACAGGGCTTTGAAGAGCGTCATGTTGGGAACAGGGGTGTTAAAATAAGACTTTTCACAAAAGACTTCCCAGCCCAGTTGATTCTCATCAAAGAAGATGGCACCACCGCCGGTAATACGTCGATTTACATCAATCCCGTTTTCCCGGCAATACTCCATACGGATCTCCTCGGCAATGGCCTGGTGGAACCCCACCAGGACCGCCCTTGGGGAAAATTGCAGAAAGCGGATGGTGTCAGGACTTTTGCCCTGGCCTTTAAGTTCCAGCAGGGTTTCGTCCATGGCCATGTTTTCAGCTGCGGTCATGGGCGGTGTGTCTAAAAGTCTCCAGGTTTTCATAAGTCTCCTGTCATGGGGCTCTTAACTGGTAATCAAGCGCAATCTTTTCTGCAAGAAGCTTGCTTACCTCACAGTTCCGGGCTGAGTTAAGCAAAATCGTCCGCTCTCTTTGGGTTAAGCCTTCACCCAAATCAATTTCAACGATAAAGCGGGCGGAAGGGGAAAAAAGATCTCCCGTGATGCAGACAACCTCTGTTTCAAGTTTTTCAATGACCATCTTTTTGTGATCTGCGACCGCAGACAGGGTCAACACAATTCAACTGCCCAGGGCACCGGCCATGTATGCCATTGGACACCCATGATGGATCCCCATGCTGTCACGGCGGGACACCGTAAAGTTCACCGGCCCGGATTGAACCGCAGCGCCCTTCTCTGTCAATCGAACAGTGGTGTGATAGTTATTCATGGGTGGAAAGATCCTCATCAACAAGGGAGTGTTGCACCAGTTGGGTAATATCCATCACATCAATGGGCACCTTGTTTTTCCTGACATACCCGGTCATGGTGCGGACACACTGCTGGCAGGCCGTTACAATGACATTGGCTCCGGTTTGCAGGGCCTCCTCAACTTTGGCCCTGGCAATATCCCCGGAAATTTTTGCATCAATCATCTCCAGGTTGCCTCCGCCACCACAGCACAGGCAGTTTTCCCGGTTATGGGCAAGTTCCACAAGCTCAACACCTGGTATGGCGTTAAGAATTTGTCTGGGTGCCTGGTACTCTTTGCTTCCCCGGCCCAGATCACAGGGATCATGATAGGTCACTTTCAGGCAATGTTCCTTGAACGAAACTTTACCAGATGTGACCAATTCATTTATAAATTGAGTCACATGGTAAAGTTCAAATTCTCCGGGATAATGTTCATGCCACATCTGGTAACAGGAGGGGCAGGAAAAAACCACCTTTCGGGCCCCTTTTTCCCGCACCGCCTCAACATTGTGGTCAATCATCTCCTGGGCCTGATCCCTGAGACCGGCCCCCAACAGGGGAAAACCGCAGCACCACTCCTCTTCTCCCAAAAGGGTAAAATCAACCCCGGCCCTGTTAAAGATCTCCACCAGCGCCATGGGAATGGCCTGGGCCATGGGAAAATAGGCTGAAACACAACCGGTAAAGTAAACCACTTCAGCCTGATCTTTGACATACCCATGATCCGGGGCATCGGGCATGTCCTCCACCCATTCGGATCGCTCCTCATTGTCCTCATCAAAAACGTTGTGACTCTGCCCAAGGTTCTCGGCGATCATGTCCACTTTATCCGGATAGGTATGGCCATGAACCAGGTCCTGGCGCAGGGACAACCAAAGATCTTTCAGCTGAATACCCGACGGACACACCTGCTGGCAACGGCCGCACAGGGTGCAGCGGAACACCGTATCACTGAAGAGTTTCAGCTGATCTTCGGTGGGGGTTTGCCTGCCGAAAAATCGTTTCAAAATTCCTGTACGGGACCGCATGATCCGGCGCAGTTCATTCAACCGATAAACAGCGGAGAGCTTTCCATCCCCTGTGGCCGAAACCGTTGGACACACATCCGTGCACAGGCTGCAGCCGGTGCAGGCATCCATCTGTAGAATTTCCATGACGCTGTAATCTGTCTGTGCCATTGTCACTCTTCTTTATATTTTTCAATATCGGCCATAAGCCATTTTGTAATCGCGTCGTTACCATGGATCAGATTCTCGACGTCTCCCATGTCAGCCGGCTTGATCTTATACATCCATCCCGTCCCGTAGCAATCCTGATTGATAAGGGAGGGGGCGGCCTCAAGGGCTTCATTGCACGCAACCAACTCACCGTCAACCGGGGCATAGACCTTGCCCAGCCATTTGCCGGACTCCACCTGGGCAAATTTTTTACCAAATTTAAGTTTCTTTCCTGCAAAGGGAAGTTTTACAAAGACGATATCCCCAGCCATCTTCTGGGCAAAATCGTCCATTCCCATGACCAGGAGATCTCCTTCCCCACGTACCCAATAGTGATTTTTCTCGTAGTATAAATCTTCGGGCATTTGATATCCGTCTATTTCCATATGGCGACTCCTTTCATTGTGGTAAGCCGTTTAGAACTTGATCATTGAGTAGAACTTAGCGCCCCCACGGGCGGGCTTTTTCCTGATCCAATTCATTGTAATAAAAATTACAAACTCCTATACTATCAAGTTGATTTTAAGACCCATCCTTTGTCCGGGATCGCGCATCGAGAATCAGGACAATGGGGGCTGTTATAATATGGGCCATTCGCGTAAAGGGAATCAGGGCAATAAAAGCCCCTGCCAAAATTGCATGGGCATACCACACATAGGCGTACACCTCGGTCAGCCCGGTCATACCTTTAAAAAGCAGGCTGGTACCATACCCTAAAAATGCCCATCCTGATCCGCCGGGCCATCCGGTCATGGCAATACGCATCCCCTCAAGTATAAACCCGATCACAACCATCAGGCCGATGAGCAGAGGCATACCCCGTCCCGGTTCAGGCAGTGAGGCAATGACCTCTTTGGGATCCGTTTTCTTTCGGACAACGGCAGCCACCGTGCCGGCAAGAAGCATCACACCGGTGAGATCAAAGAACAGAGCATGAATGGCATGGTTCTTATCCATCAGGGCCTGGGTGATGGCCCAGTTGGGAAAAACCAGAGACAATACAAGGGTTTTCAACCCAAAGGCCAGACGAAAAAGAAACGGAAAAAAGATCAGGGCATGGATGATCCAACGGCTCTTGGATCGTTCAAAAAGTCGTTGCAGTAAAATTAACTCCAGAAAAATCTTAAAGAAAGCACCGACTTTAAACCGGGACGTTTCCCTTGTTTCTATTCCGGATACTCCGGATACTCCGGATACATGGGATTGCCCATCCCTTGTTCCCGAGAACCAGATGGAAACAAGTCCGGCCATGCCTACCAGAAATATAAATAAAGAGAGCAATGTGGTTGCATCGCCCACCGAAAAGGTGGCCACATGACAGGGCATGCAAAGAATACTTTTAGGAGGAAGTGTGGTGGCGGATGCGCCCAGTACATTGCCTTTAAAATGGCATTTTCGGCAGGACATTTCTGTTTGGGGCTCTATTGACTGATGAATCGGTAATGTGCTCCCTGGCTGGAACTGACCGGAAAAAACAATGGCTTTCGATCCGGGATCCATCACGGGAATACCGCCCTTGAGATGACAGGCCATGCAGGTAACCCGGGTGTGGGCATCATGGAGCATCTTTTCATCGTGGGGGCTGTGACAGTGGAGACAGTCAACCTTTGCCACCTCTTCATGATCTTCTTCAACCGCCTGGACATGACACGCCAGGCATGGAATATCCCTGTGAAGGGATGCGGCGTGATCCGCCGCCATCTCCCCGTGGCATTCCATGCACTGGGCATTGGTATTTCCGGCCACAGCTTCTCCACCCATTGCAGGCATTTGTGCAATGACAAGCAAGAGAAGCAATGCGAAAATTCTTGATATCTTCATTTGAACAGCTCGTCACCACTTTTCCCGCCAAGGCCGGGATGTCCGTCAAAACGAACCACACCCACAGCTGCTTTTCCGGCCACAGCCTGTGCAATACGTGCAGTTCCCATGTTGCCGAAACCACCACACAACTCAATGGCCTCTATTCCTTCTTCAACCAGTTTAACGGCAAGGGTTTCAGCCTCGGCATAGTTGCATACCGCAACCGCTGTCAGTTCTACCTGTGGTGTCACCACTGTCTGCCGATCTTTATCGGGATCAACATCGGGTGCCAAAAAAATAAAAGCTGCCTTTAATGTCATTTCAGAACTCCCTTTTTTTAAATATTTTGCAGTAAAATCTGAAGTTCATCCGCATGGAGAACCATGCCAGTTGAAACTTCTGATTGGTTTGCAAGCTCAGCGAGCCAAACCAATAAACTGTTTTATATGAAACTCCAGTCAATATGCTGAAATCATGAGAGTTTCCTTTTTCGTTGTGGCAGGCATTCCTGCCATGTACGTTATACCATCGGTGCAAAAAGTTTCTTTTCCATTGCAACCATCATGGTTCCACCCACATCCACAACCAAGGGACCCTTTGTTGAAAGGCGTATTGCCGCCTTTTGCCCCTTTTTGATTTCAACCTCTCTTTCTCCATCCAGGGCCACCACACAAGGTGTCGTTGCGATATCCATCTCTTCCCCAGCTGCCACCAACTGCATGGTTTCAATGAACACGGTTTCAATAATTCCGGGTGCGATGGGTGCCATAACCGGACGTCCGTTTTTTCCCAATGTTAGCGCCATGCTCAAAGGCTCGGCCGGACCGATGGAACGCAGCATCCCCCCGATGGAAGAAAAACCGATGTTTGCAGGATGACAGCGATTTAGAAAAATTTGTTTTATCTTATCCATCTTCCATATGGCCCGGGACCCTATAAACAGATCCGTACTGACCACTGCATCCACAATGGCAATATCCACAACCTTCTCTTCAACAACGACCTCCAAGCGGGTGGATTGAAAGGTCCCCTCTTTTCCGGAGACCTTTCCGGTACCGATCAGACCGGCGGCAAGCCCTGCCACCGTTCCTTCAATCATGTAGGGAAACACGTTGTTTGTTCCGGTTGACAGGGGCAGAATCGGCACCTTCCCGGCTGTCTTGGCCACCACCCGGTTGGTCCCGTCACCGCCCAGGGTGATAATGCAACCGGCCCCTTGATCCGCCAGCATCCGGGCCGCTTTGACGGAGTCTCGCTGATCTGCCCTGGTGTCAAAATTTAGCCGTTCAACCGCAAGCTCAACCTGCAACCCGTCCAGGGCTCGCTCCACAATTCCGTGGTAATCCGGCATATAAGCCACACGACGGATGCCCACGGATTGAAGGCCCATGAGGATGCGGCGAACAATGCGAATTTTCTCCTGGTTGTCAAACACACTGCTGTGGGCGACAAGCCGACGAATATCCTTTCCCGAAGCCGGGTTAGCAATGATACCGATCAATGACATGTTTTACCCTTGTTAATTTTTTTTAGCCGCCGCGGGCGGACCGGGATTTCCGACCCGGTTCGCCCACAACAAAGCATGGAAATAATGTTAGCATGCCTACACTTTCTTACAACCCAGTGGTGAGTGTCCTGCCCGGATAACTAACTAAGTATCGGAGCATAATAAATTCTAAATTTTACAAATCATCTTTTTTACACATATCAACAACTTAAATTGCGAAAAAATATTATTGTTTTTGTTTGGGTACCTGTCCGGTAAAGACACTCATTTACTGCGATTTAAGCCATTACCTTTTTGACGGCATCAATGAGCTGCTGTTCGCTTGGGATATAAGCCTGCTCCAGCGGTGGTGAAAAAGGAATGGGGCAGAAAGGTGCCGCCACCCGTATGATGGGAGCATCCAGGTAATCAAAGGCTTCTTCAGCCACCTGGGCCGCTATTTCCGCCCCTGATCCGGCAAATTTCACCTCTTCGTGCATAATCACCAGCCGATGGGTTTTTTTAACCGATGCAAAAATGGTCTCCCCATCAAGGGGACAGAGCGTGCGCGGATCCACCACCTCCAGACTGATTCCTTCCCCGGCAAGCTTCTCCGCTGCGCCAAGGGCGGTGTGGACCATGGTGGCCGTCGCCACGACGGTAACGTCTGTGCCTTCCCGCTTAATATCGGCCTTGCCAAAGGGGATGGCATAGTCGCCTTCAGGCACCTCTCCTTCCATGGCATAAAGCATTTTGTGCTCCAGAAAAACCACTGGATTATCGTCGCGGATAGCCTGGATCAAAAGCCCCTTGGCATCGGCAGGGGTACTTGGCATGACCACCTTTAATCCGGGAAGATGCATGAACAACGCTTCCAGAGATTGAGAGTGCTGGGCTGCAGCCCCGATACCGGCACCGCATGCCGCACGCATCACCATTGGTATTTTGGCCTTGCCGCCAAACATGTATCTCATCTTACCGCCCTGGTTATAAAGCTGATCCAGGGCCACCCCGATAAAATCGACAAACATCAATTCAACAACGGGCCTGAGACCCGCGGTTGCCGCTCCCACCGCGGTTCCGACGATGGCGCTTTCGGTAATGGTGGTATCTTTTACCCGCCTTTCACCAAATCGCTCCAGAAGGCCGGCCGTCACCCCAAAACATCCCCCAAAAACCCCTACATCTTCTCCTGCAACATAAATATTGGGATCACGTTCCATTTCAATAACATGGGCATCTCTTATTGCTTCAGCAAACGTCATACTGGGCATTTTTATTCTCCTTTTAGTAACTTACAAATAATTTCTGCATTTTTTTGCCAGGAAATTATTTCGTTAAGGTACTTATCCAGCTCAGCTGGGTTAGATTTTTTATCTTTGACTGAGACGAAAACTTAACATTGGAAAGGGTGTATTTTTAAAGACATTACTCCCGTTGCCTTACGAATACACATCTTCCATCAGCTCAGAGACATCTGGGTACGGACTCTCCAGGGCAAATTTTTCAGCAGCGCTCAACTCCTCTTGAAGCCCCTTCTTAATTTCCTCAACTTTGCTTTGGGTCAGGATCTCCATCTCCAACAGTTTCTGCTCCAGCCGGGGGATGGGATCTTTTTCTTTCCACTCTGCAAGCTCTGCATCTTCGCGATAGGCGCAGGGATCCCCTTCAAAATGCCCTCTGTGACGATAGGTTTTACATTCAATCAGAGACGGACCCTTACCCTCTCTTGCCCGTTTAATTCCCTCGGCGGCCGCTTCCCACACGGCAACCGCATCGTTTCCGTCGACAACCACACCGGGGATATCGTATCCGGCTGCACGGTCGGCCACGTTTGGTACGCACATGGAATTGAGTGTACACGAAGAGATGCCGTACATATTATTCTCATTGATAAACACCACCGGCAGTTTCCAGCACGCGGCCAGGTTCATGGCCTCATGGGTTGTCCCCTGGTTGGATGCGCCATCACCGAAAAAGCATACCGCCACCCGGTCATTGCCCAGATACTGGCACGCCAGGGCTGCTCCGGAAGCCAGGGGCGGACCACCGCCGACGATACCGTTGGCGCCCATGATGCCAAGGTCAAGATCGGCAATATGCATTGAACCGCCTTTGCCCTTGCAATAACCGGTTTTTTTGCCAAACAGCTCGGCCATCATCTTCTTGATGTCACCGCCCTTGGCAATGAGGTGCCCATGGCCCCGGTGGGTGCTGGTGATGTAGTCCTCATTGGTCAGGCTCTCGCACACACCCGTGGCAACCGCCTCTTCCCCCACATAAAGATGAACAAAACCGGGAATTTTGCCATCTGCAAAAAGTTCAGCCACACGATTTTCAAAAAATCGAATTTTAACCATGGTGGTGTACATTCTAATTAATTGTTCATTGTCCAGGTCCATTGATATCCCCCTTAATTGTTAAAATTAATAAACAACTTCACAAAATTCCTTCCATCCCCCATCAAAATCAGGAGATGGAAACGGTCACTGCGGCATTGGCCACAACGATTTGATCACAATTGGGTGCAAAACTGGGTACGCACAACCCCTCCACACCCATGCCGCCAGCCATGGCACGGGCGGTTTTTTGTCCAATGGGTGCCATGGCCTTGACTTTTTCCAAATCCACCTCATCCGGCCTTGGACACGCCACCACAATGTCCACGTTCACAGTGCCAA
Source organism: uncultured Desulfobacterium sp. (assembly GCA_963668575.2). Classification (GTDB taxonomy): domain Bacteria; phylum Desulfobacterota; class Desulfobacteria; order Desulfobacterales; family Desulfobacteraceae; genus Desulfocicer. The sequence goes on from OY764894.2 coordinate 6,681,725, forward strand.
GATCCTCCAGACCCAGAATTTCCACCAATCCGCACAGACAACTTCTTGAGATAGCGTCTTTGACGGCCCTGCATGCCGCCTTGGTGACGTCTTCCCCGTGCAGATCCGCCCCCGTCCCGATTTCAACAATAAACCGTTTTGATTTCATCAACCTGTCTTCCTCATTGAATGGTTATGGGATGAAGTCCCGTGTGCGCCTATCATTTCACCGGCATGATAGGAACTTCTTACCAACGGTCCTGAAGCCACGGATTTAAATCCCATCTCCCTTGCGATTTCATCCCACATCTCAAACTCTTTGGGTGAAACATACCGCGCCACAGGCACATGATCTTTTGAGGGTGCCAGATATTGCCCCAGGGTGAGCAACATGCAACCGGCATGCTTTAAATCTGTCAGCACTTTTTTGATCTCAATGTCGGTTTCACCCAGGCCCAGCATCAGTCCTGATTTCACCAGAAGTCCCCTGGAGGCGGCATAGGAGAGGACCCCCAGCGAACGCTGGTATATGGCCGTGGGCCGGATCTCGTTATACAGGCGGGGAACGGTTTCAATATTATGGTTGAACACATCCGGCCGCACATTGCATATCTCGTCCATGGAGGGGATATGACCTTTGAAATCCGGGACCAGGACTTCCACCGATACGCCGGGACAATGCTGCCGAATCCGGCGAATGGTCTGGGCAAACTGCCTGGCACCACCATCGGACAGATCATCCCTTGTAACCGAGGTGACAACCGCATGGGTGAGCCCCAACTCTTTTACAGCCATGGCCACCCGGTGGGGCTCTTGTCTGTCCAACAATTGTGGAAGGCCCTTATCCACGGCACAGAAGCGGCATCTGCGGGTGCAGGATGTGCCAAGGATCATGAAGGTGGCATTTCCCTGGCTAAAGCACTCGCCCAGGTTGGGACACTGGGCGCTCTGGCACACCGTGGCCAGGTGCAATTGCTCCAGGTGCTTTTCCATGGTGACGACGGCACCCAGGTCATTTGTGGATTTCGTCAGCCACTCCGGACGATTTTCAGCTTTATCCGTTGCTTTTTCGCCTGTTGCTTTTTCTCCCGGGGCATACCCCAATCGACTGGAAAAACGGGCAACCAGTCTCTTTTTCACCGCCGACATATCCAGCAGTTCGTTGAGTTCATCCTTCATGGAGGTCATTTTTCCCTTTTTTTGACCACAGGGATCAATGAGGTCAAACCAACCCGGATCTATGTTAACGTTCAGGGCAACGCCGTGATAGGTAACCTGGTTGCGCACCGACAGTCCAATACTGGCGATTTTACCTCCGTTTACCCACAGGCCCGGTTGATCCTTTTTATATTCAGGAACCAGTTGGTACGCCTTGAGCAGATCGGCAACGCTGGCGAGCAACGCTTTCACAAACGCGTGAACCCCCTTGTCGTCAACTTTTACAATGGGGTAGCCCACCAATTGCCCCGGCCCGTGAAAGGTTGCCTTCCCCCCCCTGTCCACGTGGTGCAGAGAAACCTTCTTTTGATCCAGAACCTCTTTGGCAACGCGAAGATCGCCAAGGCTTCCACTGCGTCCGATGGTCACCACCGACGGATGTTCAACCAGGATCAAACCATCGGGAACAGAGCCCTCTATCCGTTGGTCAACCATTTGTTGCTGACGGGCAAATGCCTGGCCATAGTCCAGCAGGCCCCAATCCATCACCTGAAGTTTTTTCAATCCGGAGTATGCCATGATATCTTATCCCCTGGGTAAATAGAGTGCCCAGTCGCCTGCGTCCCTGGCTGCATCCACCACCGCTTCGGAAAATGTGGGGTGAACCCGGATGCTCCGGGCCAGCTCCTGAACCGTGCACTCCAGCTGCATGGCCATGACGGCCTCACCAATCACTTCGGTGGCATTGGAGCCCACAATGTGCACGCCTAAGATTTCGCCGTATTGGGTATCAAAAACAATCTTCACGGAACCATCGACCTGGTTGCGCACCATGGCAAGCCCATTGATGGCATAGGGGAAAACACCGGTTTCCACATCATAGCCTTTTTCTTCGGCCTCCTCTTCCGAAAGCCCCACCGCTCCCATTTCAGGCTCCGTCCACAAGCACCTTGGAATCAAATGAAAGGGATAGCGGCTGTCTTGCCCCATTGCATTTTCAGCCGCAAACACAGCCATGGATGATGCCGCATGGCTGAGCATCCATCCGCCCGTAACATCGCCAATGGCAAAAATGCCTTTCACCGAGGTCTCAAGCCTGTCATCCACCTTTATGCCACCGTCTTCATTGAGTTTCACATTAAGTGATTCCAACCCCAGCCCTTTGGTGTTGGAGACCCGTTTGGAGACCAGGACTTTTTTTACGGTAACACTCTGGTCTTTTGTGCCTGAAAGCTTGCAAACTGCGCCTTCATCGGTTGTTTCAACGGAATCAAGCGTTGCCCGGGGAATGATTTTAATTCCATTTTCCCGTAAAACCTGGGCAACTCTCTGGCTTGTGTCTGAATCTTCTTTTGGCAGAATCCGTGGCGCATCCCCTGCCATGATCACCTTGCACCCAAAGGTATTGAGCAGAAAGGCCATTTCAACTTCAATGTAACCAAAGCCGCAAACCAGTATGGATTCTGGTACATCTGTCATCTCCAGCACGTCGTCAGTGGTCATGGCAGCCGTGTCCAGCCCTGGAACGTCTATCTCGCCAAGGGAACTGCCTGTGGCCACAATAATCTTCTTCACTTCTATGCTACGACCATCCACATCCACTTTTTGTGCGCTTTTTATCACCGCACGGCCCTTCACAAACTCAACGCCGTTGTTTTGTAAAAGCGCTTCCATGCCCATGCGGATCTCTGCTGACACCCCTGACTTTCTCTCCACAAGCTTTGAAAAATCAATCCCGTCAAGATTGGAATTAATGCCATAGGCCTTTCCCGTCTCCACCTGGCTGAGAAAATTGCCTGCCTTCAGCCAGACCTTGCTGGGAATGCACCCGCGATTCACACAGGTTCCCCCAGTTTCAGCGGATTCAGCCAATACCACACTGCCGCCTAACTGAGCTGCACGAATGGCTGCTGCATAACCGCCTGATCCACCACCAATAATCATTACGTCGTACATTGTTACTCCTCAACTTTTAGAGTTTAGGGTTTGATATGGTTATCAGGCCATCATCAGCGTGGGCTGTTCAAGATAGCGGGCCAGATCCCTTAAAAACGTCATGGCCGGTGCTCCGTCAACAATCCTGTGATCAAAGGTCAGACTCAGTGTCATCATATGCCGGATGGCGATCTCACCATTAAAAACACTGGGTTTTTCAATGACACGGCCAACCCCTAAAATCCCGGTTTCCGGTGGATTCAGCACCGGTGTAAAGCCATCCATACCGAGCATGCTGACATTGCTGATGGTAAAGGTCCCGTCTGTTACCTCCTCCACACCCAAGCCCCCTTCCCGGGCCTTTTTGGCCAATTGTCTGACCTCAGTTGCAATCTGCAGCAGGTTTTTCTTTTCAGCATTGCGAAGTTTCGGCACAATGAGTCCCTCGGGAAGTGCCACAGCGATCCCCAGGTTCACGGTATCGTGGAGAAGAATCTCTTCCCCCACCAGGGTGGAATTCATAATGGGATGCCGCACCAGTGCCCGGGAAGTTGCCATAACAATAATATCGTTGTATGAAATTTTAACAGACTCATCCCGCTTATATTCCGCCTTGATAAGATCCTTAAAGCGAACCATTTCCGTGACATCCACCTCGGTAAAGGTGGTTAACTGGGCTGCATTCTGCAAACTTGCATGCATATTATTTGCAATGGCTCTGCGCATTCCCTCAAAGGGGATAACCTTGACTCCGCCGGAGGGTTCATCCTGGGTTTCCTGGGTTGCCCCCGTTGCCCCTGCAAGGAACGTTTCGATATCCTTTCGGGTGATTTTGCCGTTTTCCCCGGTTCCGGTGATTTCAGAAAGATCCAACCCTTTTTGTTTTGCCATTTCAGCAGCCAGAGGAGTGATTTTGGGGGCAGGAGGGCCTTCTTCATGAAATTTGATGACATCCCCTTCTTTAATCTTTCCATCAGGGCCTGTTCCCGGTACCAATGCGAGATCAACACCCAATTCCTTGGCCACCCGACGGGCAGAAGGGGTGGACAGGATTCTTTTTGTTTCTTTGGGCCCGGCTTGGGCTTTTTGGCATTTTGACGCTTCACAACCCGCCTCGACAACTTCTCCGACCTCAAGGCCTTCAATGCGCTCCGGTTGTTCGTTCTCCTCAGCTATAACTGCCAGAATCGTCCCAATGGGCACCGTCTCTCCAGCTGCTACCACAATCTGAAACAGCGTTCCGGTTCCCATTGATTCGATCTTATTGGTTATTTTTTCGGTTTCAACCTCAAAAAGTTCTTCTCCTTTCTCAACCGCATCCCCTTCATTTTTAAACCATTTGGAAATTTTTCCCACTTTCATTGTCATGCCAAGCTTCGGCATTGTTACATGAACAGTCAATGTGCCTTCCTCCTTTCAATTATCTCAAATAGGAACTTGTGAACAACCAATAGCTCCCTTAATTGCAAGGGGTATACCACTTTGAAAAAGTGGATTATCCCAAATTAAATTTTAGAAAAATACTATTTAATTTCAATGCATTGAAGCAAACAATCCCATACGATTTTCCATCGTCAGAGCAGAGAAAATGAAAGTGCCGGCGCGAAAAGAACCCCTTAAGTGTTCGAGCTTCGAACAGTAAAATTTGCCCATTGCATTTGATGAGAATACATGCCCATCTCCAACAGTGTCATACCTTCGTACAGTGCTCGATTAATGAACACATAGCCCGGATAAGCCGAAGCCAAAAAGGTTCTATTGAATAACTGCCATGGGCAGCCAAGGGCACTGGGCTCGCACCATTCCAACATACAACATGATGTGCTTCACAATACCTGGAACGGGCTTGATCATAAGATGGGTCACTATGCGGGAGACAAATCCATACTCATCGCAACCACCAGGAATAATAGTGCTTATTTTCATATTCTAAAATTCTACCACAAGGTGGCCGACGCTATGATCAAGCCCTTAATTTCAAACAGGTTCTTAAAACTCAGTTTACTGTGGTGTCATAAAGTGGTACCTTTTTTATTTTATCATTTTAAAAAGAGGAAGCAATTTGTCAGATTTCGATAAAATATCTCTGATTACAGCATTAAAAGAAAAAGTATTTCATAATGATTCGTCCTGTAGCAAAGAACTGGAAGAACTATCAGGTTTTTTTATCAAGAGGGAATATCCACGCAAAAAGACTTTGGTTATTGCAGGAGAAAAATGGGACAAAATTTTTTTTGTTCATCAAGGTATTATTCGACTTTTTTATACAGATAAAGAAGGAAAAGATTTTAATAAAGGATTCTTCCATGAAGGTCAGTTTGCATGGCCTGTTGCTCCTTCTGCCCGCAAAAATGACAGCTTATTCAGCATAGCCGCTTTGGAAGATATTAAGATATCTGTTTGTCGATTCGAATCCTTTTTTTCTTGGCTATTTGATCATGGCTATTGGGAAAAATTTGCTCTGCCATATGCTGAATTATTTGCAGAGGAAAAATTTCTTAGAGAGTATGAATTCTTAACAAAATCAGCAACCGAGAGGTTTCGAAGTTTTTGCATCGATCATCCAAAGCTATCTAAACGAATACCTGACTATCACTTGGCCACCTATATTGGAATTACAAATGTTTCATTGTCGAGAATAAAAAAAATGATAGATTTTAACCTATGTTAATTACTTTTTTCTAAATTCAATTACCCTCCTGATCAGTTTTGGAAATTTGCCCATAATTTTTAATGCAGGAGGAAGAAATCATATGAAACTATTAGCCAACAAAACAGCACTTATCACAGGAGGAAGTGATGGCATTGGGTTTGCAATTGCAACAGCCTTTGCTAAACATGGAGCAAATCTGGTGATCATAGGGAGAGACGAACAAAAATTGATCCAAAGAAAAAAATATCTCATGCAATATAATGTTGATATCCTTTGTATAGCGGAAGATATTACCAATAAAGAAGCTATTCCTGAAATTAGCAAACAGGTAGACCGGGAAAATATACAAATCAATATTTTGGTAAATAATGCAGGTATCGCAAGGTTTATCTCTTTTGCTGATACTGACGAATCATTATTGAATTATCATTTCAATTTAAATGTCAAAGCTCCATATTTGCTCACCCAAATCTTCCTGGATGATTTGATTGCTTCTCAAGGAAATGTAATCAATATTTCATCATATTTTTCTAAAAGAATGTTGCCTGACAGACCATCAACTGCATATTCGCTGACTAAAGGTGCAATTGAATCTTTTACAAAAGCTCTGGCTTATGAGCTTGGTCCCAATGGTGTCCGAATCAATGCAATCGCCCCGGGAACCATCACAACACCTCAGGTTAAAAAAAATTATGACCAACTTGATGACGAAGCAAAAAATCGTTTTAACGCTATGATTCAAACAATTTATCCTTTACAAACCATCGGAGAGCCAAATGATATTGCCAACTTATCTGTTTTTCTTGCTTCAAATCAGGCAAAATGGATTACCGGAGGGATCTTCCCTGTCGACGGAGGTCTCACAATAAACTGATAAAAGAAGCCCAACATGCGGTTTCACAAAGGCCCTCTCGTACCTCGCGGCCTGTGAACCGCAGCATTCTTTTCTAAAAGGATCCTCAGATATCATTTTCTGTACGCTCAGGAATTTTGTACCTTTTTTTACATGAAAGTCTCACTAATATGCTGGAATTAAAGGACTTTCGTTTTTCGTTGTGGCAGGTCTTTCTGCCATGTATGTTTATATGAAAGTCTCACCAACATGCTGTAATTAAAGGACTTTCGTTTTTCGTTGTGGCAGGTTTTTCTGCCATGTATGTTATATGAAAAGGCAGCCTCCAAGGCAACCTCAGCAGAGCCGCCCCCCCGATGGGCAATAGGAACCGGACAATTGAGCTGTCTACAGTTCCGGTCCGGGCCCATTGCCCGTCGGGGGGGCGGCGGCATAATGCCATTTTCTATCTTCGTTGTGTCCGCCAGGACATGCCCGTTTATATGAAAGTCTCACCAATATGCTGGAATTAAAGGACTTTCGTTTTTCGTTGTGGCAGGTTTTTCTGCCATGTATGTTATACCAAATGCCAAAATATCCCACCCCTTCTCTTCCGGAATGCCTGCCCACCTGCCTGATAACGCCTTACGCATTCCCCATCCCGAAAAACGCTGAAGAAATAAATGATTGACAAAAGCTTTTTACTTCATTAAACATGTTTAATTAAAAAACGAGTTTAATAAAGAAACGTGTTCAGTTGAGGTGATTATGAATCGAAAAGAAGCGTTTAAAGAGGAAACCCGGCGGTTAATCCTTGAAGCTGCCAAAAAACTGTTATCTGAAAAAGATGTCAGCCAGTGCACAATGCGGCGGGTTGGCGCAGAGGCCGGAGTCTCTGCCGCCTCTGTCGTGGTTCACTTTAAAAACAAAATCGCGTTGATGGAGGCAGCCCTGGCTAAAGATATTGGACGGGCCTGGGAGGGTGCGTTAAAAACCATGCCTGCCCAAGGGGATATGGCTCTGCGGATAAGACATATTTGGCTGACCATGTTCACATTCTATGATGGAAACAGAAATCTGTATCGCGAACTGCTCAGCAGTACGATTTTCAAAGTTGAAGAGGATACGCCGGCCATCCGCAGGGATCTTGACATCTTTTTCAATTGCCTTGTGGCCGTGATTGAAGAAGAAAAAACTGCGGGCCGCATGGCCCCGTCCGTGGACGGCAGCATTCTGCCCATGTCTCTTTTTTCACAGTATTTCGGTGTGTTGATTATGTTTTTCCGTGATCCTGCCATGAGCCCTGAAAGCGCGGCAGATATGGCCCAGGCCATGAACCGGCTCACGCTCAAAGGCCTTGAGATCACCTGAACATACAATAATACAAAACAGCAAAGGAACATTTTTATGACCATGATTCATAATAAACTGGAGTCGTTGTTTGAGGCCACGGCAAGATGGGTCTATGCACACGGCATCATCACCATGATCATTATCTTTTTGATCTCAGCTATCCTTGCGGCCCAATTGCCCAGCCTGACCATTGATACCCGGGATGAAAGTTTTTTCCACCCGGATGATCCCACGCTTATTGCCTATGATCAGTTCCGGAATCAATTTGGCCAGGATGATATCTCTTTCATTGCCATGAAGCCTGAAAACGGGCTGACCCCGGATTTTTTCAAGACAATGAACCAGATTCACAGGGAGCTGGAAGAAAAGGTCCCCTATCTGGATGAGGTGAACAGCCTGGTCAACGGACGAATTGTCCGGGCGGAAAATGATACGCTTATTGTGGAGGATTTGATTCCCCAACCACCTGAAACCCGTGAACAAAACAAACGAATTTTATCGCTGATCAACCATTATCCTCTTTATGAAAGCTTTTTGGTCTCAGGGGACCGGACCCTGGCAATGATTCAAGTCAAGGCCCAGGCCTTTGTACAACCCACCGAAGACGACCTGCTCACCGGGTTTGATGTGCAAAGCGCTGAAGGTCCCACCACTGCTGCCCGGTATCCGGACAACAAGCAGAATGTTGAAATCAATCATCAGATATGTAAGATCGTTGACAAATATCGCGGCCGCGGCATTGAATTTTTCTTTGCAGGCACCCCGGTCTTTGTGGCTGAGCTTCAGCACGGACTTGAAAAAGACCTGGGCCTGATGATTCCTCTCTCCTTTTTGCTGATCATTGTTTTTCTTGCCATCCTTTTCAGGCGGATTTCCGGGGTGGTATACCCCATTATCATTGTCCTGCTCTCCTTAACCTCTACCCTGGGGATTATGGCGATTTGCAGGATTCCCATCTCAAACGCCATCATGATTCTGCCCACTTTTCTGATTGTTGTGGGTGTCGGGGCCAGTGTACACATTCTCACCAAATTTTATCGCAATCTTCAAAATGATCCGGACAGGAAAACGGCGATCATCCAGGCTGTGGGGTATTCCGGACTGCCGGTTCTGATGACCAGTTTAACAACCGCCTGCGGGCTGTTATCCTTTGTCTGGGCCGATATGGCCATCATCTCCCAGCTTGGGTATATTGCCCCGGCAGGCGTGATGATCGCTTTTTTGTATACGATTTTTCTATTGCCGGCCCTGATTTCCGTCTTTCCCATAAAGATAAAACAACCAAACCCCCAGGGAAAACGTCCTTTTGCCGACCGGATATTTGACGGCATTACCGGGATAACAACACGCAAACCATTAACTATTGCCGGAGTATGGCTTGTTTTATTCCTGGTGGCAGCAGCCGCTGCGTTCAGTGTCCGATTTTCCCATAATGCCATGTCCTGGCTGCCCCACAACTCAACTGTCCGGGTGGGCACCGAACTGATGGATCAAAAAAACGGGGGCACGGTCATGCTGGAAATCGTCATTGATTCCGGACACGAAAACGGGCTTTATGACCCGGATCTTCTTTTACGCATGGACCAGGCCGGTAAAATGATTCCAACATTTTGCGTCCACAATATCCGGGCCGGCAAGGTGGTTTCCATGGTCGATGTCCTCAAAGAGACCAACCGGGCCTTGAACAAGGATGAAGATACGGCGTACACAGTGCCTGACACCCGGCAGCTGGCAGCCCAGGAGCTGATCCTGTTTGAATCCAGCGGCAGCGACGATTTGGCCGAACTTGTAGACGGCACATACCAGAAGGCCCGTATGTCTGTGCTGGCTCCGTTTACCGACTCCATCCTTTACCGGGACTATGTCGAAAAAATACAGACTTACCTGGCCTTGCAATTTCCCAATGAAACCGTCACCATCACCGGGCACATGTCGCTTTTTATCGGCATCACAAAAATGTTTATCACCAGCATGGCCAAAAGCTATGTTTTTGCCTTTTTGGCCATTACCATCCTGATGATGGTGATGATTTCAAATTTTAAAATCGGCTTGATGAGCATGGTTGCCAATATTGTCCCCATTGTGATGATTTTCGGGGTCATGGGGGCTGCCGACATCCCCATAGATCTGATGACCATTCTTGTGGGTAGTATTGTGTTAGGTCTGGTGGTGGATGACACCATCCATTTCCTGCACCACTTCCGAAAGGCCTATGACATGAGCGGTTGCGTGGAAACTGCCGTCAGCCAGACCCTTCACAACACGGGCAGGGCCCTGGTGATCACAAGCCTGGTGCTTTGCGGGGGATTTTTCATTTACACCACAGCCTATCTTTCCTGTTATATCTGGTTTGGTATATTAACCGGAAGCGCTGTCCTGTTTGCCCTGGCCGCAGACCTGATTCTTCTGCCGGCACTTCTGACCCTGGCAGACAAGGGGCGCCAACTCATCTTAAGATGTAATGATGTCAAAGGCACAGGTCTCAACGAAATATGAAACCCAAAGAAATAACAAAATAAAAACAGGAGAAAGATAAAATGAAAACTCGAGAAATTAATTTTTGGCTTTGCCCGGGATTGCTTGCCGTTATTCTACTGCTTTCCAACCCTGTTTGTGCCCGGGCAGATGCAGATGATGCACAGGCCCGCCACATCATGGAACTGGTGGATGCCAGGGATACCGGAGACAACCGCACCGCAGAGATGCAAATGGTCCTCACCGGCAAAAACGGGGGCCGGCGGGTACGGGAAATGAAAACCTTTACCAAGGATAAGGGGCCGGACACCATGTCCCTGATGTTCTTCCTCTCCCCGGCAGATGTGGATAAAACCGCCTTTTTAACCATTGATTATGATGACCCGGAACAAGACGATGACCAATGGCTCTATCTGCCAGCCCTGCGAAAAACCAAGCGCATTGCATCTTCGGATAAAAGCGGCAGTTTCATGGGCTCGGACATGAACTACTCGGATATGACCGACCGGGAGCTTCCCGATTATGACTTCAGGTTTTATGAGAAAGGCCGGGAGCAGATTTTTGACGGTGTCAAAACCTGGGCCATCTGGTCCAGTCCCAGATCGGACGAGGTCATTAAAGAGACCGGCTACGAAAAGTCGCTCCTTTTTGTCCGCCAGGACAACTATGTGGTGATCCGATCCATCCTCTGGGTAGAAAACAGCCCTGATCTGAAATACATGACCGTGGACCAGTTGGAAAATATTGACGGCATCTGGGTGGCCGCAAGCATGCAGATCATCCGCAAAAAAGGAAAACAGATCATTCATAAAACAGATGTGACCTTAAGCCGGATCAAGTTCAACCAGAATCTGGATGAGGGGCTGTTTTCCATCCGCCAGATGGAAAAAGGGCTGTAACAGGGCGGACGAACCGGAATCCGCCATTTGGCTTTATAAGAGCTTTGCTGACATGAGATTATTTTACCGTCAAATACCACGGGGTCTTTTTGGTAATCAAAGGACCATGATAAAAAACCGGCGCCTGCCTTTAGGGAGGCTGGCTCTGGCAATGGCCTTTATGATATTTGCCGGCACCGGCACCCTATGCCGTCAGGCCCTGGCCGGGGATGAACTGCTTGACGGATTTGAACAGCCCGGTCCCGTTTCAGCAGACACCCTTCTGGACGGGTTTGGGGACAACGACCAAACGGAAAATGAGAATGCCCGGGATACCCTGATTGACAACAGCACACCCGAACACCAATCCATTCGCCTGGGAGGGCATATCAAAACTGCGGGTGCCTGGAATTTTTCCCATGATGCACCCGTCAGAGGCGACACAGACTGGCAGGGCGTTTCGAGCTTGAAGATGGAACTGCTGATGGAACTTGAAATGAAACCCGGGGATAAATGGTTTATATTTGCCAGCGGCCTTGCCGGGTATGACGGCATTTACAGAATCAAGGGCCGTAAAAATTATACAGACAAGGTTCTTGATGCATACGAAACCAGAACACAATTACGCGAACTTTATCTGCAGGCAAGCCCTGTAAAACAGCTGGACATCAAAATCGGCCGCCAGATTGTTGTCTGGGGAACATCGGATTATGTCCGGGTGGTGGATATTCTAAACCCCCTTGATCTCAGAGATCCCGGCACCACAGATATCGAAGACCTTCGCCTGCCTGTGACCATGAGTAAAATTGATTATTACCTGGGGCATTTCAACCTTTCCGGCATTGTGGCCCATGAGGTCCGGTTCAATGAAACACCCCCTTACGGGTCTGCGTTTTATCCTTATTCCCAGGCCCCGGCCCATGAAGAAAAACCAGGCTCTGATTTAGAGAACAACCAGCTTGTCCTGGCCCTTAAAGGGACATTCTCCGGCTGGGATTTCGGGCTGTTCTGGGCAGACTTATACCATCCGGACACCCATCTGGAAACCGTGTCAGATGATGTTACACCGATCCGGGTACAAAAACATGAACGGGTGAACATGTTTGGGACGTCATCCACCCTGGCAAAAGGCAACTGGCTTATCAAGGCCGAATCCGCGTACTGGGATAAATTAGAATACACCAATGCCCCGGATGTGAAGTTTTCACGACTGGATGTCATGGCAGGGTTTGAATACAGTGGTTTCACAGATACCCAAGTCACCCTGGAACTGGTCAATCAGCATCTGTTTAATTATAAAAAAGAACTGAAAAATGATCCGGACAGCGTTGATGAAAATCAGCTTCAATCCGTCATCTGCGTGACCAAAGATTTTATGAATGAAGCCCTGACCCTGACGTTTTTAGCAACAGGTTATGGAGAAAAGTGGCAGGGCGGCTCCTACCAGCGCATTTCAGCCGAATATAACATTGCAGACAGCATAACCGTAAAGGGCGGGATCGTGTTTTACCAGTCAGGGGATCTACCCATGTTCAAGGACATTGGCGGGAATGATAAAATTTTTTTTGAATTAAAATATAGTTTTTGATCAAAGAAATTACGGAGCGTTGAAACGCGGGGGCTTCCATATTGCCAGCGGTGGATCGACCGAATTCGGCCGATCCCCTGATTGTCATAGGGTATTTAACGTACTATACTCAGCACGTTCACAATTAGCGTTTTAGATATGAAGGGTTCCGCATAGTTGTCTTTATTTTCAAAGGGTTAAAAAGGATATGCCAGATCCTCTAAAACGCAGGTTATAACCGTTGACAGTATAGTTTAAATTGCATTGTACGTCATTTTTCAAAAGTCGGTTGATACGGAGATGTGCTTCCACTTTTCAATTTCATCGGAGAACGTCTTTATTTTGTCCTGAGCTATGGCAAAGGCATCGGTTCCTATGGGCATATGAAGCGGAGGATCTTGTTCTCCGAATATTTGAATCAATGCCTCCGATGCTTTTTCCGGATCACCCTTTTGATTTTGGTCGATTTCATTGACATGGTCGGCAATAAGGTTTCGGGCGACCTTGTAATCTCCGATGGGAGATGCGGGAAGTTTAAGAGAGCCTTTGGACAGAAAATTCGTTCGGAAATATCCAGGATATACCAATGTTACTTTAATGCCCAGGTCTTTCAGGTCGGCATATAAAGCTTCCGTAATTCCGGAAACGGCGAATTTTGTCGAGCAATAAATGCCGAATCCACTGAATCCTCCGACGATTCCAGCTATCGAAGAGATATTGAAGATATGCCCGGATTTTTGTTTTCTCATGGAAGGCAGAACCGCCCGGATGACATTCAACAAACCGAAAACGTTTACCTCAAAATTATTACGTGCTTCTTCATCCGTTAATTCTTCAATGGTGCCGGTCTGACCATATCCGGCATTACTCACCAAAGCGTCAATTTTTCCGAATTGAGAAATTGTTTTTTTAACACAGAGCCGGATATCGGACTCGTCGGACAAATTCATTTCAAGGGGTAGGAAGGCTTCATTATTTACGCCCACGTTTTCCTCTAATGATTTCGAGTTCCTGGACGTTGCCGCAACAGCATAAGGGAGTTCACAACAAATAAGATACCCGAGGTTGATTGAATATATTCGTAATTAAAGGTGTTTACCTTTGAAGATGGGTAGTTTTGTTCTTGTGAACTCCCTAACCTTTAGCAAGCAGCTTTTTTACGAGAACCAGTCCCAGGCCTTTTGATGCTCCTGTCACAAACCATACTTTTTTTGTCGTCATTTTTCCTTCTCCTTTTTTTAGATGTTTGTACTGTTAAAAATCTTGATTATCTTTCTAATAATAATTAGGGGTATATGAATGACTTTTTTTCATTATCTAAATGGCGTATTCGTTCATCCTTATTATCATTGGGCTTTTATATACATCAAACCGAAAAAGGAGGGATAGAGCAATACTATCAAAAATTTGCCTGATAATCTTTATTTGATATTTTTTTGATAATATCATATGATTTTATCAGTCTTGGTTTGGTGCGCTGAATTTTTTTTTTAAACGAAATGAAGACAACAGAAGATGATATGATCGAGAAAATATGTGATATCGTGAAGACATATGCGGCAGACGACGTTATAATGGACACGGCGATTCCTTCATTGCAGATTTATCGCACCTCTCAAGAAAACGTTAAAATCCATACCGTTTATAAACCTTCCGTGTGCATGACGCTTCAGGGAAGCAAAGACGTAATTTTGGAGGATGAAATATTCAACTATTCTAAAGGAGAATTCCTCTTTACCTCAATGGACCTTCCTGTGTGCGGACGTGTTGTGAAGGCGTCGACCGACTTGCCTTATATCAGCCTTGTGCTCAATATTGATACGACCGATATATTTGAGATTCAAAAAAGTATGCCCGTATACGAGTTGAAGTCTTCACGCAGAAGCAGAGCCATTTTTGTGGAAAAAATGGGTGCGTCTTTGTCGGACGCTGTGTTCAGATTGGTGAAATGCTTAGATCACCCTGTGGACATCCCTGTTCTTTCACCATTGATCATCCGTGAGATCATCTATCGTCTGCTCACAAGTGAATACGGAGACGTGGTTGCCCAGTTGGGAGTGATCGGCGGCAAAACGCAGAAAATCGCCAAAGCAGTTGAGTTCATCAATAATAGATATACGGAGAAACTGGATATGAAAGGGGTTGCAAAAATCGCCGGCATGAGTACTTCGATTTTTTTTAAAAATTTCAAGGAGACGACGGGGATGAGTCCTCTAACGTATCAAAAAAAAATACGCCTTCAGGAAGCGCGGCAATTGTTAATTTCCACAACCAACGACGCGGCTACGGTAGGTTTTATGGTGGGGTATGAAAGCCCGTCGCAGTTCAGCAGGGAATACTCCAGCATGTTCGGCCTTCCACCTAAAAAGGACATACAATTAATGAAAAAACAAAACGCTTTTGCATAAAAAGCCCGCGAGAGTGTGGTTTCACAAACCGGATATCGAACGAGGAACTTAATTTGGCTTTTTCAACCTGCTCGGCATTTTGCCCCCCGGTCGGCTGAGTTCCCCGTTACTAAAATTGGAGATTAAAAATGTCAGACTCTCAGTGGACCAAACAAGGCGGAACGTTCAGTCACAAAAATGCTTGCAAAGAATTTGGCCTAACAGAAGATGAAATCTCGTGAGTCATAAGTTCTTTTGAGGGGAAAAAAACACAACTATCCCCTAAATCTTACCTTGTGATTCATTTGATTCTTTATGTGGCATTTTTTCTAAGTTTCAATACATGAATTTGCCAATTCTTGTGTTGAATTTGCTCTTTGACATTCAGGATATGCACCCTTTTTCCCTTTGAAGCAGTACGCTTGAATTTCATGCATTACCGCGCCAGCAGCGGAATTGATGTAATTCCTGGAGATCAAATTGGCCACCACCAATTTAACGGTTCTTTCAGAAGGAAGGTTTCTGGATTTTGTTCTCAGAAATCCTTCGTATGCCTTCCATATGCAATGTTCAAATTTCAGAGAAAGCAACTGAAGTAAACCAAGCGCAATGGCCCCGGTCATGACAAATCGTTCATATGCGGCAAAACAGCGTTTGACCTTGTTCATCTGATCAACGTTTTCCGCTTTTTTCAAAGACTTGTTTTTTGCCGGTTTTCTGGAGTGCCGGGGTAATCCCTTAGTCCAGAATCGATATTGAAAAACACCCATGACATTTTTAAGCATGTCAAACATGGTTTCAATTCGGGTTCGGGCACAATAGAGTTTAAGTGCTGCAACTGCGTCCTGTTTCAGATCACTGCACATCAATATAATCGGCCCACGTTTGGTAATCGCCAGTACAAACCGAATAAGGCCGCCTGTTGGTTTCCACAATAGATCAACGCTGCAAATAGAAACCATTTCAATTTTGCCATAAATGGTGCATTCCACCCGTTCAAATAAATCCCGCAAGTCAAACAGATCGACCACCTTGATTTTCTCACCATATTTTCGAGGGCGCCCCGCTAGTCTTTCCTCGGGTAACTCTGCTTCAAAATAAGCCACACAGTTCTTTTTTGCTCTTATTATCAAGGTCAGCAGAGGGGACCGGTCTTTGATGGAGTACACAGATTCAGCCAACATGAAGACTAACTTTCCAGGAAAAAAAGCATCCAGTACGAGGACGCTCTTTAAATCATGTTTTATGGCAAAATCCAATCCCATTTGAACAATCCTTGTGCCCAATGTTGTCTCGTTGCCTTTCTTTTTCTTTTTTTTCTTCTTTGTTTCATCCTTTTCATTGACATGAACAAGCCCCTGATGAATTCCAAGGGACAGTGGGATGCAAAACGGAGAGGCAAAAGAGCCAATCAGCATTCCAACAGCCCCCCAACAATGACCTCGAAAATATGATGGTTTGCTTTGGGTTTCAGAATGCTGATGCATAGTGACAACGCATGGCATTTGACGTCCGTCCTTGGGGACATTGGTGTGATCTCCCAACAAAATCACTCTCCCATTGGATGTCACTGTTTCATTTTGTGAAAGAACAAAGCTCCACCAGCATTCCATGACCCTGTCAAGAGACCAGGTAGATACTCGAAAAAAATGAAGAAACGCATTGTACCCAGCTGTATTTAAGCCCCAAAACCTACAAAAAGAGGTAACACCTCCCATTTCAGGGGTTCCGATAAACCCCAGCAATACCATACAAAAAATAAGCCAAGTGGTTTTTCTTGAAAAAGCCTTGTTAAAAAATATCAGAGTCTGGTAGAGATACTTGAGCATTTTGAGTCTTTCTTTTTTGAGTTGGTCCTCATAATATTGAAAGATTCAAAATGTATCCTCCGCTCTAAGATGTCATCTCTTTTTTATAAAAACTTACGACTCACGAGATGAAATAATTGATGCAATAAAAGCGGAAAAATTACAATACCGTCAGAACTATGCTCATGGTAATCCGTATTTCAGAGTACTCAGAAAAGAAGTTGAGGCATTAGCAAATGAATTATAGTGCTCCAACTTTGGTTTTTTAGGGTAGGCTTTTTGCTTAAGGCTAAAAAGCTTATAACTTTCGAATATTATTCTAAACTTTGTTCAGTACATGCCTATCTTCTATGGGGTATCAAAAATAACACCCATCAAATTGTTAATACCCAGTTCAGACAGAAGTATTTCAGCTTCCGGCTCCGGTGTTTGAAACCACTATATATGAAATACATTCCTTGGTGTACGCAATGAAATATTAAACAATTTTTCGAAGCAAACCAGCCCAATAATGCCATTTTTAATCAAAAAATAAGGGCATCAAAACCACATATCTTTTGATCACAAACTCAAAATAAACTTATATTTCAGTCATATAATAAAAATATTGCAATCGCTTTTGCCCCTTGACAAGATATATCATATACTATATATAAAAAATCAATATTCATCCCATAACTTTAAGGAGGTATGCTTGAAAAAAGGCAAAAGTTTTAACAAACGGTTTTTGATGATGGTGGTCCTGGTGCTCTCTTTTTGTACGGCGACGGCCCATGCGAACGAAAATCTGAGTATCGCCTCAGGTAAGGCCGGCGGAACCTGGTATCCCATGGGCGGTGCCATTGCAGACATTATTCAAAATAACCTGGAAGGTTATAACATGTCTGTCATGCAGGGCACGGGAGATGCAAATATCGTCGGGGTAAGCAACAAAATGTATACCCTGGGTATCAGTTTTTCCTTTGCCAATGCCGACGCAGTTCTTGGAAAAGCCCAGTTCAAGACCCCCATGACCAATATCGCCGGTCTTGCCGCATTATATCCGGCACCTCTCCAGATCGTCGTTCGCAGTGACAGCGGCATCAATACCATTGAAGACCTCAAGGGGAAACGCATTGCTCCGGGGCTGAAAGGAACCTCAGGGGAGGTTCTGGTCAGACTTATCCTCAAAGTCCATGGCCTGAGTTATAAGGATATGAAAAAAGTTGAACATCTGGCCTATGCCGATGCTGCCATGCAGATGAAGGACGGCCATATCGATGCATTTATGCCGTTTACAACCGTTCCGGCACCGGTTATCCAGGATACGGCCGTCTCCATCAATGGCGGAATTAAACTGCTTTCACTAAGCCCGGAAAAATTTGAAGAGCTGAAAAAAGTCAATGACGGCTATGCCACCTTGACCGTAAAAGCCGGTGTTTACAAGGGACATGAGACCGACGCTGTGTGCGTTGGGTCCAATAACGTTGTCATTTGTCAGAAGGGTCTTCCTGACAAACTGGCCTATGACATGACCAAGGCGCTTGTGGAAAATAAGGACAAATTTACCAAAGTTCACAAGGTTGTCCAGTCATGGACACCGGAATATGCCGTAAAAGACATCGGCGTCCCCCTTCATCCGGGTGCTCTCAAATATTACAAGGAAATCGGCGTCATCAAGTAACGCAACCGGAATCAGGAGCTGTATTCAAAGCCTTTAACACGGTTGGTTTAAGGCAGAGGAAAAGGCCACGGGCCGCCTCCCACTTCCATTGGGAGGCGGCCTAAGTTCAAGGGAGATATTTTTATATGGATTCACAAACTGATACGGCAAAATCAACCGCCAATAAATATTTCGGGCATTTGGTCTCCACCGTTGCCTGGATGATGGCGGCATTCCATATCTACACGGGAATATTCGGCATATTCGAGTCTGTTTTACAGCGAAGTGCCCATGTGGGCTTTGCCATGGTCCTGGTATTTCTCATGACCAATATCAAAGGAAAGAAAAGAGTCGGCCTGCCTCCCTGGTACGATTGGGTGTTCATCGGACTCATCGCCACCACCGTGGGTTATGTTGTTGTGAATGCCGGGGATATTGCATCGCGATATTCCTATGTAACGCCACTGAGCCAATATGAGGTCATTGCCGGCTGTATCGGCACGCTGCTTCTTCTGGAGGCAGCCCGGCGAAGCATGGGATTGGGACTTCCCGTTATCGCCACTGTCTTTCTGAGCTATGTCTATGCCGGGCCGCATCTGCCGGGAATTTTCAGTCACCAGGGCTTTTCGCTCATGTGGGCCGTGGACCACATCTTTTTTACCACTGAAGGCATCTGGGGAATTCCGGCTGGGGTCTCCGCTACCTTTATTGTCATGTTTATTATTTTTGCAGCATTTTTGGAGCAATCCAAAGGCGGCGATTTTTTTATTGACCTGGCCTTGGGGCTGTTCGGCAAAGCCAGGGGAGGCCCGGCCAAGGCAGCAATATTTGCCTCCGGGTTTATGGGAATGCTTTCAGGGTCTGCCGTTGCCAATGTTGTTACCACCGGCGCATTCACCATTCCCCTCATGCAGCGCCTTGGCTACAGCAATCGATTTGCCGGTGCTGTTGAATCTGTGGCATCATCAGGGGGGCAGCTCATGCCGCCGATCATGGGTGCCGCCGCCTTTATTATTGCCGAATTTCTGGGTGTACCCTATATTAAAGTGGCCGCTGCCGCCACCATTCCTGCTTTTCTATATTATTTCTCAGCGTTTTCCATGGTCCACTTTGAAGCCCTGCGCATTAACCTGAAAGGCATCTCGGCAGAGGAGCTTCCCGACGTTCGAAAGACCCTTATCTACGGATTTCAATTCATCATCCCGGTGGCCGTATTGGTCTTTCTTCTTGTCAAGGGAAACAGCCCCATGCGGGCAGGGTTATGGGCAATTCTGATAACCATCGTTGTCAGCTTTGTCCGTCGGGAAACCCGGATGACGTTGCCGCGGATACTTTCGGCACTTGAAGGCGGAGCAAAGGGAGCTGTTCAGGTGGCCATTGCCTGTGCCACAGCCGGTGTTATCATAGGGGTGCTTACGTTGACAGGGCTTGGAATGCGCTTTAATTCCATTATTCTTCTCATCTCCCAGGGCAGCCTGATACTAACCCTGATATTGACCATGTTCACCTCACTGCTTCTTGGCATGGGGCTTCCCACCGTAGCCGCCTACATTATACAGGTTTCCCTTACCGTGCCGGTGCTCACACAGAACTTCGGGGTTCATCCCCTGGCAGCTCATTTTTTCATCTTTTATTATGCGATTATTTCAGCCATCACCCCGCCTGTGGCATTGGCAGCCTATGCCGCTGCAGGCATTTCCGGGGCAGACCCCTTAAAGACCGGGATCACCTCCTGTCGACTTGGATTGGCGGCATTCATCGTACCTTACATGTTTGTTTATGCCCCGCAGCTGCTCATGGTGGGATCTACCGGTCAAATCATCATGGCAACGGTATCGTCCATGATTGGGGTTGTTGCCCTTGCAGGATCGGTGGTGGGCTGGTTTGCAAAAAAAGCACATGCCCTTGAACGTGTATTTCTCATGGCAGCGGCACTTAGCCTCATCAAACCCGGGATTTACACCGACATCGCAGGCATCGTGATTCTGACTCTTGTTGTGGTTTATCAGTTGGCCGTAAAACGGGAAGCGGTATCCGCCGAACCGGTTCAAAATTAACACCTGAAATTTTGTTTGGAATGGATCATGATCAAACCACACATTGTTGATGCCCTGGAAAAAATTGTCGATAAGGCCCATGTTTCCACGGATAAAAGCGACCTGATTTGCTACTCTTACGATGCCAGCCAACAGCTGTTTCTTGCGGATGTCATTGTTTTCCCGAAAAACGCCGAAGAGGTGGCCCAAATTCTTCGCATGGCCAATAAAGAGCGTGTACCGGTGTTTCCAAGGGGGGCGGGCAGCGGTTTAACAGGAGGAAGTCTGCCCACCAAGGGGGGAATCGTACTGTCCATTGAAAGGATGGACCGAATTCTTGAGATCGATGAAGAAAACCTTGTGGCAACCGTTGAACCGGGTGTCGTCACTGAATTTTTTCAAAAAGAAGTGGAAAAGCGCGGTCTTTTTTATCCCCCTGATCCGGCGTCACTGAAATTTTCGTCGCTTGGGGGGAATGTCGCTGAAAATGCAGGTGGACCCCGTTGTGTTAAATACGGCACAACCAAAGACTACATCATGGGGCTTGAGGTGGTTACGCCCCTCGGGGATATTATAACCACGGGTTGCCGGACCATGAAGGGGGTGGTGGGTTACGATCTGACCAAACTGCTGTGTGGCAGCGAGGGAACACTGGGAATTATTACCAAGATTGTCATTAAATTGTTGCCGTTGCCTGCGGCAAAGAAGACCATGCTGGTTTTTTTCAGCTCAATTGAAGGGGCCGCCAAAGGGGTATCAAAAATCATTGCCAGTAAAATCATTCCCACCACCCTTGAGTTTATGGACAGTCGGACCCTGGAATGTATTCGCCGGGCAACGGATCTCAAAGTTCCCGACGAAGCCCATGCGGTGCTGATCATAGAGGTGGATGGTGACCCGGAAGGGCTGGATAAGCAGACCCGCCGTATCTGCAGTCTCATTGAATCGTTTGGATCTGTGGCGGTGCGCATTGCCGAAACGGCTGAAGAGAGCGAAGCCCTGTGGCAAATTCGCAGGGCCGTATCTCCTTCTCTGGGCAAGGCAAGTCCTAACAGGTTCACAGAAGATATCTGTGTACCCCGCAGTAAGGTACCGGAAATGATCAGAAAACTTGAGTCCATCTCGGAAAGATACGCCATTGATATTGCCAGTTTCGGGCATGCCGGTGACGGCAACATTCACGTTAACATCCTGTTTGACAAAAAAGTGGCAGGAGAACGCGAAAAGGCAATGAAAGTGATCGAAGACGTCTTTAAGGGGGCCCTGGAGCTGGGAGGAACCATGAGCGGTGAACACGGCGTGGGAATTGCCAAAGCCCCTTACCTTCACCTGGAGGTGAGTCAAAACGCAGCGTCATATATGAAGACAGTTAAACATGCCCTTGACCCCAACAATATTCTTAATCCGGGTAAAATATTTTTAGAGAATTAACGGCATGGCAAAATTGAAAGATCTGGCATCGTTTAAAGAAGAGATGGAGAAATGCGTCAAATGCGGTGCCTGCCGTGCCTATTGCCCCGTATTCGGTGCAGAACACCGGGAGGGCCGTGTGGCAAGGGGCAAGGTGGCACTGGCCCAGGCCATTCTACAGGGGGAAGTGCCTCTCCAGGGCAAGGTGCTTGAGGATCTAAGCCAATGCCTGTTGTGCGGCAGCTGCCACGTTCAGTGTCCAAACAAGGTGCCCACCGAAGAGATCGTTGCGGCGGCAAGGCAGCATATTTCCGGGCAAAACGGTCTGTCCCCCTTTGGCAAAGCGGTGTCAGCCGTGCTTGGCAGACAGAAGGTCATGGATACCCTGATGCGCACCGGAGGCCGGATGAATCGTTTTTTATTCAAAAAACTCCCAAAGGACAGCGGTCTGCGCCTTCGGTTTCCGGGATCTGTTTTTTTTCCCGACCGCACCCTGCCAGCACTTTCCGCCATTCCCTTCCGGGAGAGGGTACCGGAACGAATCAAGGGGAAACGAGGAAAGCCCACTGTCGTATTTTTCACCGGTTGCGGTATCAACTATCTTTTCCCGGAAATCGGTGAGGCCATGCTTAAAATACTTCATTTTCTCGGCGTTACCGTTATCATTCCCAAAGAACAGGTCTGCTGTGGGTTCCCCGCAGTAAGTGCCGGTGCCAAAGACACGGTGGAAGGTCTTGCCGAGCAAAATCTTGCCGCACTGAAAAAATATCAGGCTGACTATATTGTCACGGCCTGTGCTTCTTGCCATGCCGGTTTAACCCGTATCTATTTCGACATGGGCAATGAATTTAAAGCGCTTGCAAACAAAACAGAGGATATCTCTGTTTTTTTGATGAAAAACGGATTATCCGAAAAGCTTGCCTCATTTCCCCGGGGAAAAAATCCCCAGACAAAAGAGAAGATCAAT
The DNA here is from genome assembly GCA_963668575.2 of uncultured Desulfobacterium sp. Classification (GTDB taxonomy): domain Bacteria; phylum Desulfobacterota; class Desulfobacteria; order Desulfobacterales; family Desulfobacteraceae; genus Desulfocicer. The sequence continues at coordinate 6,704,805 of OY764894.2, forward strand.
GTCACCTACCATGACCCCTGTCACCTGAGAAACAGCGGCACTACCAAGGAACCCAGAGCCATCCTGAAAGCGCTGCCCGGGGTAAATTTTATTGAAATGGCTGAAGCCGGCACATGCTGCGGCCTTGGCGGCACCTATTCCGTTTATCATTACGACACCAGCAAAAAAATCGGGGCCAAAAAGGCCCGGCACATAGCAAGCAGCGGAGCCGACTGGGTCGCCACGGATTGCCCGGGTTGCATTATGCAACTTAACGACAGCATCAATCACGCTGGTTTGCCCCAAAAATCAGTCCATATTTTAGAGCTGATTGCCCAAGAAATTTCCGAACACTTTGAATTGCTCAGTAATTTTAATGATGATACTTGATTAATATATCATATACTATATAATATCCCACCATGAAAGCCATCGATAGCATCATAAATAAAACAAAGGCTGAACAGGTCTACAGGCGGCTTAAATCATCCATTTTAAAGGGGGATATTCACCCCGGTGAAAAATTGGTGATTAACAAGCTTGCCGAGCATTTTCAAACATCCATTATCCCTGTGAGAGAGGCATTGAGCCGCCTGGAGGCGGAAAGCATGGTGACGGTGGTTGCCCACACCGGTGTCTATGTCAAAGGAATAGACATTGAGCAACTTAGAGAACTCTATCCGGTCAGAGGGGTGCTTGAAGGGTATGCCGCAAGGCTGGCCACTGAGCATATAACCCCCGACGATCTAAAATTTCTCAATCTGCACATCTGCAAAATGGATGAAGCCATCGCTGCCAAGGATGATGCACTGATGGGCAAGCTCAATATCGAGTTTCACAAACGAATTTATGCCATGTCCGGAAACCGGACATTGACCAATCTTATCGACGATATGTGGCAAAAAACCTTTTTTGCCCGTTTAGTTTTCAAGTTTACGCCTTACCGGGCAAAGGACTCCAACAAGGAGCACAGGATGATTGTGGAGGAGTTGAAGAAAGGCAACGCCAAAAGGGTGGAAACCTTGATCATCCGGCAAAGCACGAAAACATTAAAATTGTTGAATAAATATATGGAGAAGAAAGAACAAGACGATCTGAGACACGCATCACAACAATAGATCTGCCGACCCGATAAGCCATCTCAACCAATCCCATCTTTTTTCAACAAACCGCTTAGTAAAAAAACCATGTTTAGCACAACATCACACCTCCCAAGGCCCACGAAGGCTTCCCCGGAGCCAGCCAGGTTCTTTTTCAGGAATTTCATGTAAAACGCCGTCCAGGTTCAGGTAGAGGCCATCGGCGTTGTCTTCCATAAACGCGGATATTTTCACCAGTGCCCTTTGGGAAAATTTAATGCAGTGGTCCGGGATCAGCGTGTAAAGATCGTCATTGCAGAGAAATAACCGTTCCGGATCCAGGTGGACAACCTCCCTGGTATTCAGGGTCAGATTGATCATCTCCGCATCCTTTTTAATATCAATGGCAAACAGAACCGTATCTTCGTAGGGAAAGTATACTTTCTCAAGAAATTCTTCGCGGACCCGGCAGAGATGATATCCCCTCTCATCTTTTTTGATGGAGGCATTGAAAAGCCGGATAATCTTTTGGTTCTCAATTTTGCCATCCTGACCATGCCAGATCCCGTTTTTATCCAGCCGGAATACCGCATCTTCTTTGGGGATGACCCACTCTTTTAACTGGGATTTCATTTACGCTCTTTCTTTTTGACATATCTTTTTGTGAAATAGCCCACAAACACCAACGCTTTGTGGATTAAACGCCATCACCGAATTTCGGCTGCCCCTGACCCATGAAAATCAAAAAGCGGTTTCATTGAAAATACGGTTTCAACCCGTTCCCTACGATTTGCCTGGGGAGCCAGGTTCTTTCAGGTTCCCGTTTTCCTTGGCATCTTCAACGTCCTTTGCCGCATGTTCCGCTTTCAGTTTTGCCTTGGCAGCCCGCCGGACCGCATCTTCCGCCGTGGTCTGGGCCGTATCCAACTTGTGACGAATCGCCTCGTGCTCATCCAGGGGAACCGACCGGGCATCCTGCTCAATGGCGGTAAGCTTCTCATTTAACTTTGCAACGGTTTCACGGGCGGCCTCTGCCTTTTTTTCCGCTTTTAAAGCCCTTTGCTCAGCGGCTTCCAGGGCATCTGCCGCCGCTGTCATCAGGGCCACAGCGCCCTCTTCCGGTTCAGAGTCCAGATCAATGTCTTCTGCAGCAAGCACCAGCACGGAAAAGGGAAGCCGGGACACGGTTTCGTCCAAGGGGCTTCCAGTGGCATCCATCAACCCGTTGGATTTAAGGATAAAGGGGAGAAAAATCAAGGTGGCATTCCGGGAATTTTCCACAACAACATGGGGTTCAAATGAAGAGACGATCACCGCCTGGGCATTAATGCGCACATCATCAAGGATTTTACCCAGCGTCTTTTTTTCACTTTCGACATTGGTACCGCTTCCCCGGGTCAGCACACGAATAACGGCATCCTCCCAGGGTTTTGTCCGTGTCATCAAATGGGCAAAAAGCAACATCAAACGGCTGGTGGCATCGTTTTGCCACCAGACATCAATGGTGCGTCCCTGGGTAGAAAGCTTTCCAATGTCGTTCCAGGCGGCGCATGAAGATGGCAGTACAACAAGATTCAAGCCCAAACGAAATAGGGTTCTTAACTGTTGAATATAATGATAACGGTTACGGCAGGGGATAGTGGCATCTCCGGATGTATCAAAGCCGCTGAGTACAACGATGTTGGGCTTTATGGGACCAAACCCGGTGCTCTGAATCGCCACCACCAGGGCCTCTGCGGATTCCGGGGCACACACGGTAAGGGGAAAAATGGGAACCCCGCCTTCCCCGATGGCCGCTGCCAGCTCTTTTTGGATCTCTCCGGCATTTTTCCGGGCAACAACACCCTCGCCCTCATGGATATGCAGGGCCGTGGCAAACCCGGCCCCCCCTTCAATCCATGAAGAAAAGGCAAGCAGGGCCGCCCGCTTTTCTGTGCCATGATCCAAAATCAACAACCGGGGCCGCCAGTCGCGGTCATGGGACGGTCCCTTGTCCGCAGCCAAAATGTGATTTCTTGCCTGCTGCATATGGTAGGCCCGGGAGCTGTCCACCCACCGGGGCGGCCGATCCGTGCGGCTTAAATATTGATGGATGGCAAATAAAACAGCTATGGCCGCGGCACCGCTGCGGGGATCAATGGCCAGCATCACACCGGCGCAGGTGAGAAAGCCCAAAAGGCTCAAGTGGGGGGAAAACCATTTAAACCGGGGTCGAAAGGAGGGGCTGGCGGTGCGGGTCTCGAAAAAGGTGGCATAGTTGAGCAACCCGTAGGAGATGAGAAAAAACATGGAGACCACCCGGGCAATGAGATTCAACTGGCCCAAAGCAATGACGACAAAGGCAATGATGGCCGACAGCAGTACGCCGCGCCGGGGATTGTTGGAAGGCCCAACGCCCTTGGCAAATGGGCTCAGCAGGGAAAACACCCGATCGGCGGAAAGGGACTGAAGAATTCGCGGGGCCCCCATGAAAGAGGCCATGGCAGAGGAGAGCGTGGCAGCGATCACCCCGGCATCAATGAGAAAACCGTATCGGGCAATGGATTTCATGGCTCCGTAATTGGCGGTGAGTTCAGCATTGGGAAGAACGGCAGAGAACACCAGAGCCGATGCAAAATAGACAAGGATGGAAACGCCCACGGCAAAAAAGGTCCCCAGGGGCAGACTTTTGGCCGGATCGGCCAAGTCTCCGGACATGCTTACCCCCTGGGTAAACCCCGTCACTGCCGGAAAAAAGACCGCAAAGAGGATCCAGAAGGGAACCGTGTTTTCAGGGTTCACCCAGTTGGCTGCCAGCCGTGCCGAATCCCATTGCATCACCCCGCCCCAGAAAAACGAAGCCAGGGCCGCCACCAGCAGCGCCATGACCAAAAATTGAAACCGGGTGGCCCAGTCCGAACCCAGCCAGGCAAAAACAAACAGAAATAAAACCGCTCCCATGGCAATCAAACGGGGGGTCAACAGCGTGGATGCCGGGAAAAACGCAACCACCGCCTCGGCAAACCCGATGCAGTAAAAGGCAATGGACACCGACTGGGCCAGAAACAGCACAAGGCCGATGGACCCGCCAAATGCCATGCCCAGGGTCCGGGAGATCAGATAGTAATCGCCACCGCCCTTTACCTTTAAATTGGTGGCCACGGCGGACAGGCTGATGCTGGTCAGAACGGAGATGGTATTGGCAAGGGCAATGATGATCAACGCCTGCCCCAGGCCGGCACTGCCCACCACATATCCCAGACGCAAAAATAAGATAATACCCAGAATGGTGAGTATGCTGGGCGTGAACACCCCGGAAAAGGTTCCCAGTTTACCGCTTTTTTCATCCACTGCTGACGGCGGAGGGGTGATCTTACCGCCTGTTTTTGTCTTGTTTTCCATCCTTGACACTCCATCGGTCATAAGCGCTGGGGCTTGTCGCCATGCGAGACCTTCCATGAAAAGTCAAAACAGCACATCCAACATTGATGAGAATGAATACCCTAACCTGAACAAGCCAGCGTCAAAAAGGGTTCCTGGTTCTCTTGCCAAAACAACACGAAAATCAGAGATAAGCATCTATGGTGAGGACGCAAAGATCGACGGTGTGAGCCACCTGCGTTTACAAATACTCTTTCTTATCCACAACCAACCGGTTCATCCCTTTAATGATATGGTTCCGCACCGTGTCCACATGGTATTTGACACACGCCTCCAATGCAGCCACATCCCTGTTTTTTAGACTTTCAAAAATCTTGGCATGTTCCGGCAGTGAGGTGTCCGTGACGCTGAGAAACACAAGGTTCTGACTGTAACGCAACAATAGTACATCCATGAGTTCCTGGAGCATTTTCACCTGAATGGTGCACCCTGACAGAGCCGCCAGGGTCATATGAAATTTCATGTCCGTCATGATGCGATTGTAAAAATTATCCTCGATCACGGCTGTTTTGTAATCTTCAAAGGCCGCTTTAAGCCGCTCAAGGCCTTCATCATTCAAATTTTTCATGATTTTGGGCACCAGGGAGACCTCCAGCAACAGTCGGGTATCGTAAATCTCCACCACCTCCGCCACACTGATCCCATTGACATAATAGCCTTTATTGGCTTCATGCCGGACAATATTGGTAAACTCCAGCCATTTCAGGGCCTGGATCACAGGGGTCATGCTCACGCCGATGCGGTTGGCAAGATCTTTGTACTTTATCTTCTGACCGGCCTGGATCTCATTGTAGAACAGCATCTGGCGAATGGCCATGTATGCCTTCTGGGTCAAATCCGTTTTTTCAGGTTCGTTTTCACTCTTTTTCTGGGGCATAGCATTCCTTTATCACCACCATGGTAAAGCCGTTCACATCAATTATATTAGGCTTAATATGCCAAAACCATAAAAATGACAAGCCATATCCGGCGTTAAGCCCGCCTCCACCCCCATGAAAGAGGGACAAAGGAGCGCCGGCCCTCCAGGGTAAAAAGCCCGGAATAACAACAGAAATGGGTGACATCATTTTTTAAGTTGACACCGTTTTTGTTTTGTGCAATATCTTTATCAAATAATTTATTAAAAAATTTATTAAATCTTTAATCAAATAATTTTCCTGCCCGTTTCACTATTGATTTCGGGAATGAATTAAAAATTGACCCTCTCAGGAAAGGGTATTTTTCAGGTGTTGAATCTTACATTTTTGTTTACAACTATTTAGGTATGCTTTTTTTAACAACAACACAAACGTTCACGGCCGGATTCCGGAACGCCAATAACACAAGCCTGGCTCCCTTCTCGCAAAACCGGTCAGCAAAAACTTGAACATCAAGTATTGAGGAGATAAAAATGAATGGTGCCCAAACCATTGTCGAAATGTTAAAACAATACCAGGTCGAGGTGTTGTTCGGTGTGCCCGGAGACACAAGTATTAAACTGTATGAAGCGCTCCATGAGAATCAGGGTACCCTTACCCATGTCATGGCCAAGGATGAGCGATCGGCAGGATTCATGGCCGATGCCTATGCACGGCTCAGCCACAAACCCGGCATCTGCGAGTGCCCCTCCGGTGCCGGTTCCCTGTACACCGTACCCGGGGTGGCAGAAGCCAATGCATCGTCCATTCCCGTCATCGCCATCACATCGGATGTGGCCCTTGCCGGCGAGGGAAAACAGACCATCACCGAGCTGGACACCCAGAAACTATTTGAATCCATCACCAAATGGGCCTATGTGATGAAAGACATTAAAAAAGTACCGGAGGTGATGCGAAGGGCCTTCAGAATTGCCACCACCGGTCGGCCCGGCGCCGTCCACCTGGCCGTTCCCAAAGAGGTATTGTACGGCGAACTGCCGGAAACGGCCATGCCGCTGTACAGTGATGAAAACTGCTGCCGCTACCCGGCATTCCGCACCCGGGGGGCCCGGGTGGAGCTTGAAAAAATGGTGGCCCACATGGTGGATGCCAAAAACCTGACCTTCATTGTGGGCGGCGGTGCCAACCATTCCCAGGCAGGCGAAGCCGTTCAATCCATGGCCGAGTGGATGGCAGCACCGGTGGTCTCCACCATATCCGGCCAGGGCATCATGCCAGACAACCACCCCCTGGCATTGGGAGTCATCGGCGACAACGGCTTCCATCCCCATGCCCACCGGGCCATTGAAGAGGCGGATGTGCTTTTGTACATTGGATGCAAAATGGGCTCCGTTTCCACCATTAACTGGACCATGCCCTCTGACATGCCGGGCCGCAAAATTCTCCAGATCGATCTGAACCCTGAAATGCTGGGCAACAATTTCCCCAACACCCTCAGTGTGGCAGGGGATGCAAAACTGGTGGTGGAGGATCTGGTCATCCTTTTAAAGGGAAAAACCGCCCACAGGCAGGCATCAAGTTGGCTCAACGAGCTCAATACCCAGCGCCAGGCCTTTTGGCAGGAGGCGGAAAAGGCCTTTCAGATGGATACCATTCCGTTAAAACCCCATCGCATCATTTCGGAGCTGAACCGGCACCTTGACGAAACCGCCATCGTGATTTCCGATGCTGGAACCCCCACCCCCTACACCTCCCGGTATCTGAGACTGGCAGCCAAAAACTCCAGGTTCATCATTCCCCGGGCCTACGGAGGGCTGGGCTATGCCATCCCCGCCGTGGTGGGCGCCCATTTTGCACGACCGGATGCAAAGCTGGTGGGACTGTTCGGCGACGGCTCCCTGGGCATGTCCGCAGGAGAGCTGGAAACCGTTTCCCGGCTCAATATTCCCGCCGTACTCATCCATTTTAACAACAGTGCCTTTGGCTGGATCAAGGCGCTGCAGAAAATCCATTGCAATGAAAAGTATTTTTCAGTGGATTTCAATGCCAATAATCCGGCCAAGGTGGCCGAAGGTTTCGGCTTAAAGGCCTTGTCCATTGAAACCCCTGAACAGCTCGTACAGGGCCTTGATATGGCTTTCAAAACCCAAGGCCCCATTTTTCTGGATGTAAAAAGTGAACCGGAATCCGATGATATCCCCCCGGTTTACTCCTGGATAAAAAACGATTAACCACCATTAACAAAGGGAAAAAAAATGAAAAAAGTAATGATCAGTATGTTAACCCTTGTGGCAGCCGCCTTCTTGGTCCTGCCCGGCGCAAGCATGGCCGATGAACTCAATGTAACCCAACCCACCACCATGACTTGGGTGGCCGGAGGTGTCGGCGGCGGCTGGTATGTCCAGGCCGGCGGTATCGCCCGAATGATTGCGGAAAAAGAGCCCAACATTATTTTAAAAGTGGTTCCCGGCGGTGGCGTGGTCAATCCGGTACGGGTCTCCAAACACAAAGACGATTTCGGCTGGGGCATCACCTTTGTGGACAAAATGGCATTAAAGGGGCTGGCACCGGTTTACAAACGTCCCAATCCCGATGTGCGCTCCCTGGGCGGTATTTTTGGCATTTATCACATCCATGTGCTGGGTGCTGCCGAAGAGGACGTCTCCACCATGGCCCAACTGGCGGAAAAGGTCAAAGCCGGAGAAAAAATCAAAGTAGCCGCTCCCATGAAAGGGACTTCTGACCTGCCGCTGATGAACACCATCCTGGGGTTTTACGGCATCTCCCTGGATGACATTGAAAACGCAGGCGGAACGGTATTCCACGCAGTCTACTCGGACATGGTCAACCTTTACAAGGACAAGCATGTGGACTTTGTGTTTACCCATCTGGCGCTTCCCGGTGCAGCCATCACCGAGATGACCGTCAGCCGTGACTCCACCATTATCTCTCTGTCCGATGGCTGTATCGACCATCTGAACACCGAGCTTGGTACCCTCTCCCGGGATTCAGGCAGAAGCATCATTCCCAAGGGGACCTACAAAGGTCAGAAGACGGATATCCCCACCGTTGTATCGGCAGGAGAGCTCATCATCAACAAGGATGTGCCGGACAATGTGGCCTACACCGTCACTAAAATCATCTGTGAAAACACAGAGGAACTCTACTCCATCAACCCGGCCAATAAAAATTTCCAGCCTGAAACCGGCTGGAAGAATGTGGCCCTTCCCCTCCACCCCGGTGCTGAAAAGTACTATAAGGATGCCGGACTCATGAAGTAATCGTCCGTCATAAATTTTCGGTCACTGGGCTCAGACCGATCCGAATGGTACGAGCCCAGTACCGGGACTCCGACACAACAAATAATGAAAATCAGGGGATATGTCATGAATAAAACCAATACCTGGCAGGACAAGGCCGTGGGTGCCTGGCTTGTCATTATTTCCATTTTCCAGCTGTATACGGCCACAGTGGGGATTTTTCAACCCCGGGTTCAACGGGGCATTCATCTCATGTTTCTATTGCCTGCCGCTTTTGTCCTGTTTCCGGCATTCAACAAAGATCGACTGAAAGTGGGCATTGGCAACTGGATACTGGCCTTCATGTCCATCCTGCCACCCCTGTATATTGTGATTTTCCATGACCGACTCAGCGAACGCATGGAATTTGTGGATGATGTACTGCCCATTGAACTTATCCTTGGCACAACCATGATCCTGCTGCTCCTGGAAGCCGTTCGCCGGGCAGTGGTGCCGGCCATGGCCATACTCATTGCCGGCGCCTTTGCCTATCTCTATGCCGCGCCCTATCTTCCCGGGGTGTTTTACGCAAAACCCCTTCCCTTCACCGAAATCATTGAGATGCAATACCTTATCACCGATGCAGGTATCTTTGGTGCCATCACCGGCGTCTCCGCCACCTTTGTGGCCCTTTTTGTCATCTTCGGGGCCTTTATGGAGGTGACCCAGACGGGCCAATTTTTCACCGATCTTGCCTGCAGGGTGGCCGGAAAAAGCAATGGCGGACCTGCCAAAATTGCCGTTATATCGTCCGGGCTTTTCGGTTCCATCTCCGGTGTGGCTGCTGCCAATGTCTATTCCACCGGCGTGTTTACCATTCCCCTGATGAAAAAACTGGGATACCGCCGCCGCTTTGCCGGGGCCGTGGAAGCGGCCGCCTCCACCGGCGGCATGCTCATGCCCCCGGTGATGGGCGCCGGTGCCTTTGTCATGGCGGAAATCACGGGCATCTCCTATGTCAACATCGTCATCGCCGCCATGTTGGGGTCCCTGCTGCTCTACGCCAGCATGGTGATACGGGTCCATTACACAGCGAAAAAAGAGAAACTGTCAGGGGTGACGGAAACCGATATCATCTCTTATAAACAAATTATCAGGGATTCCTATCTGCTCATCCCCATGGTCTTCCTGGTGGTGATGCTTCTTCGCGGCTATTCGCCCTTTCTGGCGGCCAACGCCGCCATCGGCGTTACATTTATCATCAGCTTTTTTAAAAAAAAGACCCGGATGACCCCGGCCAGGATCTGGGAGACCCTCAGCCTTTCCGGTCGTAACATGATCATGATCGCCTTGGCCTGCGCCGGAGCCGGCATGGTGGTGGCCATTGTCACCCACACAGGCCTTGCCCTGGGCATTGCCACCGTCATCACCAACTGGTCCGGCGGCCACATGCTGCCGGCCATGCTGCTGATCATGGTTACCTCCCTGGTCATGGGCATGGGGCTTCCCTGCACACCGGCCTATATCATTGCCATCACCATTGGCGGCCCTGCCCTGCTGGCCATGGGGGCGGACATGCTCTCCACCCATCTGTTCGTCTATTACTTTGCCGTGCTTGCCGGGGTGACCCCGCCGGTGTGTGTGCCGGCGTTCTGTGCCGCCTCCATTGCCGAGTCCAAACCCCTTCAAACCGGCATAGAGGCCTTTAAACTGTCCCTGGCCGGATTTTTAATCCCCTATGTGTTTGTGTTCAACCCGGCACTGCTCATGCGGGGAACTCCCCTTGAAATCATCACTGTGGTAATGACGCTGGTGCTGGCCATCATCTTCTTTGCCGGGGCACTGAGCGGATACCTTTTTAAACCGCTGAATCTGATTTCAAAGATTGGCCTGTTTATCCTGGCAGGCCTTACCACCCTATTGTGTGCCAGGCCCCATGTGGTCAATACCCCCTTGGCCAGAATAGTGGTCATTGCGATTCTGGCAGGTATTATGTTCCGGCCCCTGTGGTTAAAATCCAAAATTGCCGGTGAGCCCCAGCAGGAACAGAAGGCCTGCCCCCGTGGACAAAACGGTTTTAAAAAAAAATCCGTGCAAAACCCTCAAGCTCAGCAGGAGTAAAAGCATTCATTATCAACGTCAATGGTTGGAACCTTGACCCCAACCTGGAGAAGCCAAAACCCAAAAGGGTTTCTGATTCTCTTGCCAAAATAACACGAAAATCAGAGATGAAAATCTAAAGGAAGTATTTGTTTGAAACAGACAGTACCGCACATCGTCATCATCGGGGGTGGGGTCATTGGCACCTCCATTGCCCATCACCTGGCAAAACAGAATACCCGGGTGACCCTCATCGAAGAAAAGGACCTTGCAGCCGGCAGCTCCGGGGCCTGCGACGGTCTGGTGTTCATGCAGTCCAAAAAACCGGGGATACACCTCTGTCTTGCCATGGAAAGCCTGAAACGGTTTCAATCCCTGCAGCGGGAACTACCCGTGGACATTGAATTCAAACAGATCGGCGGCATGGTGATCATTGAATCCGATGCCCAATACCGGGCCATGGAAACATTTACCCAGGAACAGCAGAAAAACGGCCTGGATGTACGGTTGCTCGACCGCAGCCAGGCCCTTGCAAAGGAGCCCTTTTTATCGGATCACATTCTGGGAGCCTCTTTTTCCCCCCTGGATGGCCAGGTCAATCCCATCAATCTGGCACTGGGCTTTGCCCAAGCCGCAAAAAGAGCCCATGCAAACATTGTCACCCACACAAAAGTAGTGGGTATCGCCACTCAAAACAACCGGGTAACCGGGGTTCATACCACCCGGGGATTTTTTAAGGCAGATCTGGTGGTCAATGCCGCCGGCTCCATGGCGGCCCTGGTGGCGGACCTGGTGGGGATTTCGTTGCCCATCCGACCCCGTCGCGGTCAGATTGTGGTGACCCATGGGGCGCACCCCGTATTGCGCCATTGCCTGATTTCCGCCACATACATTGCCGCCAAATACGATCCCACCCTGGCAGACAAGGGCGGAGAAGGGATCTCCATGGAACAGACGGACAACGGCAACCTGCTGCTGGGCTCCACCCGGGAATTTGTGGGATTGAACCGGGAAAACACACCGGAGGGAATCCGAAAAATCATTTCACAAACGGCCACCCTGCTGCCGGTGTTGAAAACATTTCAGGTGATCCGCACCTTTGCAGGGCTTCGGCCCTATACCCCGGACGGCTTGCCCCTTTTGGGACCGGTGAAGTCCCTGGACGGATTTATCATGGCCGCCGGTCATGAGGGCGACGGCATTGCCCTGTCTCCCATCACAGGAGAACTCATGGCAGAAATGCTTCTGGGACATCCCCCCGGCATAAGCCTGGAACCCTTTTCCCCGGACCGATTCGATGATCACAAAGGAGCATGATCCCATGGATAACAGTAAAACAAAAACAGACGCAGGACTGAGAATCGGGTCTGTGCAGCGGGGCAAAAAGATATCCCTCACGGTGGACGGCACACCCATCACTGCCCATGAAGGGGAAACCGTACATGCGGCCTTGGCGGCATCGGACATTCAGATTTTGAGAACCACCCGAAAAACCCATCAAAACCGGGGCATTTTATGCGGCATGGGTATCTGCTACCAGTGCCGGGTTGAAATTAACGGCATCCCGGACCGGCGGGCCTGCATGACCCCGGTAAAAGCGCACATGGAGATTGTGACCCATCCCTCCCGCAAAACCCACCCGGACATGGCCCCCTCCCCTGGCACACACCCCACAAAACATCAGGGAGAGGGACAAAAATGAGCATGAAAGCCAAGTATCACGTCATCATTGTGGGGTGCGGCATGGCAGGCCTGTCCGCCGCCGACACCCTTGCCGGCCAGGGACTTGATGTCCTGATCATTGATGAAAACCGCCATGCCGGGGGCCAGCTGATCCGGAAAGTTGCCAAAAAGGCGACCCTGTTTTCACGAATGGAACCCGATGGCATGAAAAAAAAGGGATTTACCCTGGCCCAACGGTTAAAACGCCGAAGTCAGGGGACGCACGCTTCACCCGGACAGCATCAGGGTACGGAACAACTGATCCAGGCCCAGGTGCTGGGTATTTTCAGCGAAAACAGACTCCTGATCCAAATGTCATCCAGTGACAGTGAGCATGGGGGGGGCGTAACGGATGTCCAGGCAGATCATCTCGTCTTGGCCACGGGGGCAAGGGAGCGATACCTTCCCTTCAGGGGGTGGGATCTGCCCGGTGTCATCTCACTGGGAGCGGCCCAGATTCTCATGAAAAGCCATGGAATTCTGCCGGCCAGGGAGCTTCTTATCGGGGGCAGCAGCCCCCTTCAGATGGTGCTGGCCACGGAACTGCTCTCCAATGGCGGACGGGTCAGCGGTATTCTGGATGAAAACAATCTGAAAAATAAGCTTCGATTCTTACCCTACACAAAAGACCATTGGCCCAAGCTCCTGGAAGGAGGATTTCACATGGGGAAAATGGCCCTGGCCCGAACACCCGTGCACCAGGGGGTCCGCATTATTGAGGCCTGTGGCAGAGGGGGGGTGGAGTCCGTCATCGCCGCAAAAACAAACGTTAAAGGCCACGTGATCCGGGGCACGGAAAAAGCCTACCCCACCCACTGTCTTGCCATGGGATATGGCTTTGTTCCCAACATTGAACTACCGGTGCAGGCCGGGTGCGATCTGTTGTATGACAAGGGTAAGGGCGGCTGGGTGGTGACGGTGGATGACCATCTTGAAACCTCAATACAGGGCGTGTATGCCGTAGGTGAAATCACGGGCATTGCCGGTGCAAAGAAATCCCATGTGGAGGGGAAACTGGTGGCCCTGTCCATCCTGGAAAAGCAGGGAAAAGGGGATCACCTCAACACCACTGAAGGGAAAAACCGTCTTCAACGGAAATATCGCCGGCTCATGACCCAGCGCCGTCGGCAGATGGATTACGGGGTGTTTCTCAATGACCTTTGCCGGGTACCGTCATCTGCCTACGCCGCCATCCCGGATGACACCGTCATCTGCCGATGCGAAGAGATCACCATGGGCCAAATCAAAAAAAGCATGGGCCAGGGGTTTCACACCACCATCGGCCTGAAAAAAGCCACCCGGTGCGGCATGGGACGATGCCAGGGCCGCATCTGCGGACCGGTTATCTTTGATATTATTACGGCGTTGACTTCCAAACATCCCGGGGAGATCGGGTATTCCCATTCCAGAGCTCCGGTGAAAAATGTGAGTGTCAGTGCATTTTTAAATTCATGATACTCAATGAGCAAGTTTTTACCATGAAAATAGATCTTGATTTTCATGGTGCGGGGGTGACCGGAATCCGGCCATGACCGTTTATGTTGACAATATGGGGGAGAATCTCTCGCAAAACCGGCAAAAAAACTTGCACATCGGGTAATAACCAATGATCCATACGAAAATCATATGACTGAACCAACAACACCCCCCCCTGCCCCGTTCATGGGAATTATCATGCTGGACACCACCTTTCCCCGCATCAGAGGAGATATCGGCAATCCAGCCACCTTTGATTTCCCGGTTTGCCATCGGGTGGTAAAGGACGCCTCGGTGGAACGACTGTTGATTCAAGGGGATAAGGATTTAATCCAGCCCTTCATCGACACGGGCCGCTCCTTGATAAAGGCCGGGGCCATTGTCCTTGGCTCCTCCTGTGGATTCCTGGCCCTGTTTCACCGGGAGTTGACAAAGGCCCTGGACGTTCCGGTGTTTTCATCCAGCCTGCTCCAGGTGCACCTGGCCCAAACCATTTTAAGGCCCGGACAGAAGGTGGGGGTTATCACGGCCCGGAAAACCTCCCTGACCCGGAAACATCTGAGCGCCATCGGCATTGAGAATATCCCCATGGCCATTCAGGGTATGGACCGGACAAGGGAGTTCAACGAGGTGTTCATCCAGGGGAAAACCACTTTGGATGAAGCCCTGTGCCGCAGGGAGATGGCAGCGGTGGCCCGGGAACTGATTACCACCCATCCCGAGGTGGGTCCCATTGTGCTTGAATGTACCAACATGCCGCCCTATGCCGACGAAATCCGACACGTCACCGGGCGGCCGGTGTTTGATGTTACCACTTTGCTTAATACTGCCTGGACTTCACTCCGGCCTATAAACCTTTGATGTTGAACATCGCATAAACAATTGTATTTTTTGCTTGAAAAAGATGAGAATCTTAGTAATGTATTCAGAGCGACAAAAGGAGAAGCACCGCTCCGATTCGGGATACTTTGGTTCTTTTCCTGTGTTTGGGATAGGTGAATGATGCAATACCTTCGCCAATTTTTAAAATAACTGAAATCAATAACTTTGACACATCCTGTTCTTTCATTTCAGTTTTTACATGAAAGCCTCACCAACATGCTGTAATTAAAGGACTTTCGTTTTTCGTTGTGGCAGGTTTTTCTGCCATGTATGTTATATGAAAAGGCAGCCTCCAAGGCAACCTCAGCAGAGCCGCCCCCCCGATGGGCAATAGGAACCGGACAATTGAGCTGTCTACAGTTCCGGTCCGGGCCCATTGCCCGTCGGGGGGGCGGCGGTATAATACCATTTGGCTCCGCGTCTACGACCCTATATTTGTTGTGTCCGGCAGGACATGCCCGTTATAAGAAAGTGTAGGTACACCTAATATTACTTTCAATATTGGTTGTGGGCAGACCCAGATCCCCAATGCGGTCCGCCCGTGGCAGTTATAAAAAATGCCATGACAATCTCGACGTCACTTATTGTAATTCAACCTTCATGACCGGATCTTTGGTTCCGGTTGAGTTGCATAAATTATAAAAAGGAGGTCCACAATGACAACACGTGCCAGTGAGGAGCTGCTTGCTGCTCCGTTACCGGAGTTGATTCAAGGATTAGGCTTATCCATCGCAGAAGCAAACAAAAAATTGAAAGCATCAGACATGGTATACACCATTGATGAGGCAGAAATTGAATTAAAAGTTACAATTTCAATTGATTCATCATCCAAGCTTGAAGGTGGTGGGACTTTGGGTTTGCAGGCGTTTTCTGTCAACGCATCCTATTCTAAAACTTATGGTTTCAAGGAAGAGGCCTCCAGCTCCATCAAAATAAAAATGAAGGCGGTGCCCCAATCTACCCAACCGGTTCAAACTAACGAATAATAACAGTAATTATGGTGCGACAAGCAATGGAGCAACCCATGGGCGATACAAACAATGAAGAAGGCAACTTGCCAACGCTTGAGATGGTGCTTCTTGCATTTCAAAAAGGAGTTGCCAGGGCTGCACAGGCAACCAATGACGCAAGTAAGCATGACCCTAATTTTTTAACCGGAAAAAGGACGCTATATGCTGTGGACTCGCTTGATGTTGATTTAAGCGCAGGGTTAAAAATCAATATGGAAAAAGGTTGCGCATCTGAAGATAAAATAAGGGTGGATTTTGATGCGCCCGCACAGAACAGGTCCCGTCTGAAATTCACAGTGGAGCCCAAACCTCTTGAACCGATCAACGGGCCTCGTATCCTTATCACACGGATTCATCCGCTATCTGAGGGAAAGCGAGTGAACCATTTTCTTATCTGGTATATTGATGAAAATAACCTGTTGAAACCATCCATGGATATTTCCATCATTTTCAAGCCGTCCGGAAAAGGGAAAACCGAAAGAATCCTGCAAACGACAACAGATTTGACCGGTCAATTCCGGTTCAACATTGATCCCGTCAGCGGTATTTTTGAATCGGCATCAACTTATAAACCTCGAAATTTCAAATTGGATATGGCCCTTGACTGGTTTGTGTCTGTCCGGCTCAAGGAAAAGGAAGAGATGGTTTCCATTGAATTGCCTATAGTAAAACAGAAGGGGTGAAGATGAGCCAGGAGAACAGCCCTGAGGTGTTGTTTGATATTGAAACAATTCTCAGCCAGTTTACAACCGCTTTGGTCAAGAGTTCAACCCAGTTGAGTGATCTATTCAACACAAAAGAATATAAGGAAAAATATCCATTTGCGTATCATATTCCAAAGATGAGTATCTCCCTGAACATGGAACTCAGTTACGGTCAAAATAAGGTAAAAGGCATTTTTACAAAATCAAAGACATCAAAAGCCTCTACTTTCCAGAGTTCTGTGAGCATTGATGTTATTTCCGTACCTCAGGTGACCGGGAAATAAATAATATATTAAGGCATGTATTGCCCCATAATCATGCCCTTTTCATATTGTCAGCCTGGCCACCCAGGTATAGCTGTTTTAGTTAATTTTTATAAGGAAGAGTAGGAGAACCTAATATTATTTCAAGCTTCGTTGTGGGCGAACCCGGGTCCCAAATTCCGGTCCGCCCGTGGCGGTTATAACCAGAATAATCATAAAATGAAAATCCCTATATTATTAAACTATTGGAGCATTATGGAATCGTTATATGAAATACAATTCAATGTAGAATCTTTCCTTAAAAACAAATCCTCAAGAAAAACAAGCAGTCTATGGGAACGTCTTATTCAAAGCGCCATTAAATTCAAAGGAAAAGGCGGGTGTGATGCGATCTTAATGGAGGAAGCGGAAAATTATACAAAAGAACTACTTGCAAAGTTAAACGACAAAGAAATGAACCATATCTGGCAACAAACTGAAAGTGGGATTTTATCTGCCGAACAAGGATTTTTGGGAACTGATAGGTATGAAATGATTTATGATATTTCATTAGACGTCAATCAATCAATTGTTGATAATATATGCCAAGAAGCTAAATCGATATTGAAAAAAAAGTAAATTCAAAAACGCATGCCGAATTCTAAGCTCAGTGGTAAATATGGGAATAAGGAAATACCTGATGAATCCACATCAATATCTGATGATAACCGCTCTTTTCCTATCCATGATGCTTTTCTCCATATCACCGGTGTCCCATGCAGCCAATGGGGAAGAAGATGTGATGGAACAGCTCAATGCCATACATGTATCGCTTACCCAAGAAGATAAAGCAAAGGAAAAAATCTATTACCACAAATAACGGTTGGCATAGTATTTGCTAAGAGCATTATGCTTTTGTAGTTTGGTCCATAGTCTGGTTGTCACCAATCAACCGAAAAATTAAGCTTGGAAGATCTTGCATTTTGGTCAATTTTCGAAATCCGGGTAAAATTCTATCGGTATCAGGTACTGGTTCAAATTCATCAAGACAAGAATTGCTTTCAAGCTCTGCAAACAATTCTTCAAGACGGTTTTTACCATTGAGTAAAAGCTCCATGTATTTGGGATTGTCGAGATTTTTGATTAAAGGGGTATCTGCGAGCATTGCCTGAAGGACTCGGCGCATGGAGTTGTTCCCGCTTTTACGTCGATGGCCATGGCGTAGATTTCGGAAGAATTGTTCAAGCATATTATTGGTACGCTGAGGGTAAATGGTCATGCTACCCGATGACGTATTTACCTCTATGGGATCGGCAAATAGCTTGTTGCTGTACTTGTCGATTTGTTTTACAACTTTGCAGCAAAGCTCGTCACCAGTCAAGGTTCGATCCGTTTGAAGCCGGGAACGAAACTGTTGAACGCCTTGTTTGATACTGGCCATGGACTGATAAGTACCATCGTCATTAAGCCCTTTTTTGCTGCCAGTTTCTGCGATGCGCATCTTTTTTCGAAGATCGTCAAAAATTTCACAGCGCCATTTCAACTCTTGGGTGGATTCAGCAAATGCCGGGTCCTGAACAACGTCTGAGATTTTATTTACAAGCTTGGCAAAAAGCCGATTACCAACTAAATCGTTGTCTGGCAGCCATTGTTGAACTTCTGGTAAATAATCGTTTAAAATCAGCAGTCGCTGGGCAAATTCCAACAGTGGACGATCGAACGGAAAACCAAAACCGTTGCCACTTTTTTTTCCATTCAAACACCACAAGGCCAGCGAATATGCCGATATCACAGAGACCTGTTCAATCTCCTCGAGATCCTTCCCGTCTCTGATGGATAGTGCCAACCATGCGGTATCAGCACTTTGTTTTTCAATATGTTGACGTGCCTGTCTGATCAAGGCGTTTAAATTTGTAGTAGCTGCATGAGTTCTCAGTGCCTTACGTAGTTGACCATAGGCTGGATTGAGTAAGTCTTTCCCCACATCCCGCAGAAAGTGAAAATGGCAGATAAAATCTCGGGTATCAGGAAAAACCAGAGCCACCGCTTTGAGGATACCGGTTCCCATGTCATGGACGCAAGCAATCGGCACCCCATAGTCACATTTCAATTGTTGCAGGAATGGGACAATGCTATCAGCATGCTCGCTGGGGATTTTTATATTGCCCAGTACAAATCGGGTTAAACCGTCCATGCCGGTCATCAATGCAGGGGCATCCGCTTCGTGGGTTGCATCCAGATGCAGAATATAACCACCGTTTTGCCGCATTGTTTGCTCTATATGCGGAGTGGCTTGGCGATGCCCAAGAGCCAGATACATGATAAATTTACGTCCCAGATATTCTATCTCCGAAGGAGACAGGGTCACATAGCGGGTTTGTAAATCTCGTCGCACTTGTTCCGTGGTTCGATGGTGTTGAAACAGGCTTTGCCCTACAAAAACAACAACATTCCAGGCCACATTACAATGCTTGGCAACCAATCGACGTAAGGATTGGGAAGTATACACTCTATCGCATTTCGGGCAAGTTAACAGGGTTTCGTGAGCCTTAAATGGTCCTGTCATACTCTTGACTTTTTTGCACCGTGTCTTCAGAACCACAAGTACTGTTCCGCACTGGCATATATTCTGATCGGGTCTGAAACGAATAACTAAAGGTCGCTGGAATAAGATACCCGGTAATGTTTCCTGCTTGAGTTGTGTAAGGCATTGATCCAGCGCAATCAAGGCTCTTTCTCCGTAATTTAGGCTTTTTTTTTCAAGCCATGCTGTTCGAAAAGTCTCTGAACCTGTTCGTACTTAATAAGCACGCCCGTGCGACGGGATATCGTTTTGGCCAACTGTTGAATTTCAGAGTCGGGGGTTCGTATGAACTCTGCAAGCAACAACACCGCCATCTCTGCCGGCAACTTGGGAATATGCGCTTTGGGTAAAGCCAGACGTTGGATTGAAGCGATTTGTTCATCGGCTGCCAGGTAAACGTATGAGCGGCCTTGTTTTTGGCGCTGCAAGCGATTTTCCCGGTATAATTTGACTAAAACGGCATGGCAGCGACATTTAACTTTTTCTCCAATTTGCTCCGCAGTCAACCCCATCGGACTTTTTTCTATCAGCTGGACAAGGGTGCGAGTCAGAGAGCCTTCACGTGAAAATCCAATCTTTCGGTGAAACCATAATCCATCCTGTTTAAAACGGGGAATCGAAGATAGCGTGTACCATCGTCCATTATGTGTAAAACTACTGTAATAACCGATTTGAGCCAGGAAACGACGAGCAGATGGAATCGAATAGTTTATCTGTTCGGCAAGAGGTGTTATCATCCAGCATTTTTGGCGATTAAAGGCAGAAACAAGTTTCTGGGTGATATCCATTTCCGTGCTCATGAGCACCTCCTGATAAAGTATTGCAAATAAGCCTAAAAATAACTATCTAAATGCAATACTTTATCAATATGAAGCAGCTTTGGCAAGGAAACAAGCAATGATACTTATGTGCTAAATTTGAAATATTCTTTAAATTCAAAGAGTTAGACATGAACAGTAATAGGTGAGTAAAAGTAAAAAAATACATCAGTCATCACCTCACATGATAAAATATTGCATTCTTGTGATGGTAACTGACTAATATTATTACATCCAACTGTTATTTGTGATCATAGGAAAAAATGATAAAAGGCTGGCTGAAGAATCCATTCTCCGGATATCCGGATCTGGTGACTGTCTTACTTCGCACAATCAAATGTCCAGCCTCGGGCTGTGCGGTAAAAGGGCCAAAACTGCCCCTGGATGCCATTGAAAAATGGTGCCGCAAAAACAGGCATGATCCCAATGCCGTCATCATGGATCATACGGTAAGGGAGGTCAGGAAAGCCTACCGGATGACATGGTATGAGCGTAATGGACATGAAAAAAGAAAGTTAACCATCGAACAGATTTTATCCGGTCAGTAAACCGCTGCGGGCAAACCGGACATCCGTCCGGGGTTCGCCCGCAGCAGCTGAATCAACAGTTCTCGGTATTGGTCTGGCACTCTTTTTCTTTGTGTTTTTCAGCCAGCCGCAGTTCTCTTCTGGCGGTTGCCTCTTTGTGTCGCCGGGTATCTTCCGGTGTCATCAGCTTCAAAGGGGGCACTTCCACAGGCTTCTTGTTTTCATCCAGGGCCACGAACGTCAAATATGCAGAGGCCACATGCACCTTGGTTCCGGTAACAAGGTTCTCTGTATCCACCCGCGCACCCACTTCCATGGATGTTTTTCCGGTCATGTTAACGCTGGCTTTCACCGTTATCAGGTCACCGATGAAACAGGGATTATGAAAATCCAACCGGTCTATGGATGCCGTAACACAAACCCTTCTGGTATGGCGTATCGCTGCGACACCGGCAGCATTATCGATCTCCTTCATGACAACCCCCCCGTGAACGATCCCTGCCGGATTTGCGTCCTGTGGCAGCATCACCCTTGATATGATCATACTGGAATCCTGCGTACATCTCTCATTTTTCATTTTTGCGCCTCTCTTAATTAAATAATTAAACGATTGATCATTTGCTGCGCTTTGCTTCGAAGGCTTGATTTATCCCCAAAAAAACACCCCTGGAAGCTTGATTAACCATCAAAAATTGCATTTAAATATAATGCCTGAAGTGCTATTTTCAAATATCTGAGGGGAATTTTGGGCATCCTTCAAAAGAACGTTACATTTTTCAAGGGCATTTCCCGTTTTCAGAGGTTCTTCACCACAAGGCTGTAACGTACTTTTGAGGTGATATGAAGGATGCCTGATTTTGGCTGTTTTTTTTGATTGGCAATGCACTGCACAAGTGCACTCAGGGAGAAAGCATATGGGAATCACAAAAGCTGATATTAAACGACTTGCCTCGGATAGATCCTATGACCGTGGAAAGGAAGTCTATGAAGCCGACAACATCACCAATATGGAAAAACGCGGCAATATTCTGTCAGCCCAAGTGTATGGCAGTCATTATGAACCTTATCAGATAACTGTGAAACTGGATGGAGACAAGATCATAAGCACCCACTGCACCTGTCCCTATGACTGGGGCGGCATTTGCAAACACACCGTGGCAGCACTGTTATACTATATACAAACCCCAGATCAGGTCATGGTGCGTGCGTCCATGGAAAGAGCTGATCAAAGGACTCAGCGAAGGGAAATTACGCCATATATTGATCAATCTTCTGAAGTCAAACCAGCATCTGTCAGACTCCGTTGAAATCGCAATTGGAGGGCTGAAAGCAAAGAAGTGGTGGATGCCGTATATAAAAAATTTCCGGACTGGGCCATTGAACAGTGTAAAAAGCAGGACGAACCCAGCATGAGTCAGGGGAAATCCAAATATTATGAACACTCCGTACGCTGGGTGGAAAGTGCCGGAAAGGCCTATCTTGCGGCAGGACGTCAGCAGGAATGGCACGACTATCTGGAGGGTTTAATAACAAAGCACTATCGAAAATATTCGCTGCGTCCCCGCCTTGAAGCGTTGCGTGCATTGAGTAACCAGCAGATTAAACGGATGACAAGCCCAAATTATGATTCACGGATATAATAATTTGCAGACCCATTTTATATATGATAAAAATCAATAATCTTTCAGGGGGTTCTTCCTTATTTTTCCCATCAGGGACTTTTCCAGAGGAAGAAGCCTTATCAGGCATCCTTCATATAACCCCAAAAGTACTTTACACTTTTTGGGGAATGATTCCTGAAAAACAATGTTGTTTCAGTAATAACAAACAGCTCTGTGGAACGGCTGGGTCTGACCGTGGGCCAAACCGTAGAGGTCGTCGTTAAGGCAACCAGTGTAATGATCAATGCCTAAACGAACAATGAAAGAATAGTTTCGTACCGGCATGAAGTAAAGAGTAGACGAACCTAACATTTTTTCAAGCTTTGTTGAGGATGAACCTGGGTCCCAAATCCCGGTCTGCCCGTGTCGGTTTATAAGGAATTCAGTCCAATACTCTGTAATTATTGGTGTTTCGACTTTAGTTGTAGCTGGTGGTTACAGTCATGTGGGTTATAGAAATGAACGAAAAAGGAGATTCCAGGGTCTTTTGTTAAATTATGTCCGCGGGGTCAGGCTTGCTTGATGCGTTTCAGCTGATGCGTATCAGCATCCCCAATGATAATGCCGATAGCGCAAGTCTGACCCCTGTATCACCAAGAGCCTGTTTCCTTAAAAATTGAGACTCTAAGCCCCCGGAACCCAGCATGAGGCAGATTTAATTTACAATATTCGGCATTAATTCCGCTCTATATCCGTCCTGATCTTTAAGCGTTGAGCCTGCCTGCATTGTGCACAAGGTAATTTCCCCGGCACTGGGCTCGTAACCATTCCAGCATACAATATGATGTGGTTTTGAATTCAAAGGAACTACTTTATATTGTGGAATTTTTGCAAGTCGGAACGGTATGAGCCCAGTACCACCGTGACACCAATAAGGCTTTAAACGTAATCCACATGCAATAAAAAATGGCTCATCACGGATTTGTGTGAAAATTTATAATTTCCATGCGTTAACACTGAGAATTGCGCACCGGAATTTACCGAAATCACACTAATCCGCGAAGAGCCTTTTTTATAAGCGGCCACGGGCCGCCCGGTATTGGGGCTTCCGGGCGGCCCATAACAAAGTTTGAAAAAATATTAGGTATACCTATTTTTTCTTACAAAACCAACATGACAGAATCCACTATCACAACGAAAATTGAAACTCTTCTGATTCCAGTCTATTAGATGGAGTTTCTAATAAAAAAATAAGGGGAACCTCAATTTCAGTATCAAGATTTTAGGTTGGAGCTATAAGTAAAGTATGGCTTGGTCCCGCCTTATTCAACTCAAGAAAAAGGATTATCAATTTTTACCTTCTGAATTACTTCTTTGCAATATCTATATCCATATCTCCGAAATTGGTTTTGATGGTAAAACTGTGTACCGACCTAAATCCGCATTCGAGCATGGCCTCTGCAATAATGCCTTTGGGAAGAATCAGATCCATCCCTGAAAGCTCATAAAATAGCAAATCCGTAACAGGAGAGGCAGGTTTTGTTCGTTCATGGGAAACCCCATCGTGTTGGGAGATGAAAATTCCACCAGGCGCCAAGGCATCATAAACCTTCCTGAAAATTTCCCCGATATGCTTCTGGGTAAAGTTCAGGGTTCCTCCGGCAAAAACCAAATCATAGCATCCGCCCAGGGAATCGGTCGTGTAATCACCCGCCATTGCCGACACACGATCTGCTGCACCATATTCTTGTATGAATTCAAGGGTAACGGCTGCAACTGCCGGCAGCTCAAGCACAACACCTTTCATACGTTCATGGGCAGAGACGATGGCCATCGTATAGAACCCTCCCCCTCCTCCCAGTTCAAGCATTTTTTCCATGTCGGTAAACTCCGGCAAAGAACCCACAATTTCAGCAATCTTCTGTGCGGGTCCGCAAAACTGGTGTGCGGAGGCTTCTCTTGTATATGCAGCCCAGGTTGAATCATCCATCCGGTCCGTGTCCTTGTCGGGTCCGTTCATGATGAGCTGTTCCAGCTGTGGAAGCGGCAGTTCATGCCATTGATGCGCACGGCAGAAGAAAGTACCCAGATATGCTGGGCTTGAGCTTACTAAAAATTCGGCGCTCTTCCGGGTATTGGAAAAAATTCCCCCCTTTTTCCGAATGAGATCCATGGCTGCGAGGGCATTGAGAAAAAGTTCCGTATTCCTGGGATGCGTCTTGAGTCTTTCTGCAACGGCCCGGCCGGAAGCGGGTTGAAGCAGATTATCGAAAATTTTCCATTTAATTGCTGTGACCAGGATGTTCCCTTCTGTTTTCATCTTCAGGAAATGATAGATATCGCCCATCGGTTGCTGATCTCAGGTAATGTATTCATATACTTTTTCCTTTAAAAACGTATGGAGGCAATGAGGCCCAATGTACGGGGAGCACCCACTTCTTTGATGTTTCCAAAACCGGAGGACCTGCCATAGCTGAAATATTCCTCGTCAAAGATATTTTTGGCGTAAAGATACATATCCCAGCCTGACCCTTCGTATCCAATCTTTGTATTTACGATTTCATAGGAATTCTGGCTGTCCGTATTACCATCATCATAATAGGTCCTGCCGTTACCCAGAAATTCACCCCGTGCAAAAAAACCTGAATCATGCCTGTACTGGATCGCCAGATTCATGGTATATTCAGGAGTTCGCGCGAGTTTATTCCCGCTGTAATTCTCATAATCATCATACTCGGCATCGATCCAGCCTATAGTTCCGGTCATATGACTTGATATTTGTGACAAATTGGTGTACTATAATCGCGCTCGAAGTTTATCCAAAACGGATAAGCACTACAAGTGCTAACCTATGTATTTAGCTTAATAATCAGGTGGTTGGTATCTATACCTATGACAAAATGAGCATGAATTTTACCAGCCTCAAATTGCCAATGCCTTGAAAAATGAGAATGCATCATCAATACGTATGTCATTTTTTAAAAAGAATAAACCATCAAAACACATTAAAATAACAAATTATTTTAATATTTTAAGCCAAGTCAATACTTGTGGGCTTATCCAAAAGATACTTCGAAAGCGATTATGCCACATGATTTTGTCACAAGTATCAAGTCATGTGACCGGCACTATAATTGAGCGGTGATATCAAGTCCCTTTATCGGCCTTGCTTTTGCCTCGAGCTCAACGCCCTTGCTGTGGGCCTCGGCGGCATTTGAGGCGACAAACACATAAACCTCAGGCATGCTGTAGACATGCATGTCCTTGATATCCATATAGAATAACGCCATATTTAGAAAGAGCCGGTCATCAAACCATGAAGTTTTTGTTCCAACTTCATAATCGATGGAAATCTGTTCATCAAATTTCGCGTTCTCCTTATTGTTTTCATAGATATTGAGTCCGCCTGCCAGATACCCCTTTGAGATGCTGCCATAGATCAGGGCATCTTCGGTCATGTTCCAGGAAAGAACGCCTTTGGGAAGCAATGCCCCCCAGTCTTCATCAATATCATAGCCGCTGGCTTCAAGGATTTCGCCTGTATCGACACGGGTTTCTCTATACCTTTGTTTTAAATCTTTTTGAAGGTACTCGTATCTCAATCCCGCAGTAAAGGTCAACCTGGCGATCAATGGGAACGTCACCTGTCCAAAGACGGACGTGGCCGTTTCCTCCATTTTTCCGGGGTAGTCTCTTTGTTTATTGAATCCAAGCGCGGCTTCTGTGTTCATGATGCTACCGCTTTCATTCAGATCCTCTTCATCCCTTGAATAGTAAATACCCCCCACCCATTTAAGACCACCTTTCTCGCGGTTTTTTGACTGAAAACGAATTTCCTGGCTGAAAACGGAATTGTCTATATCGCCCAAGCCGATCCATGTGGGTTCCGACCGGTAATAATTCAAATTTTGTCTCACTTCGTTTTTATTATCGCTGAAGGTGGTGATGGAATTAAATTCCATTTTATCCCATATATAGGAAAGATTCATTCCCAGATTGAAAATATTCGTCTCATACTTATCGTCCGGATCCCTGTAGTCCTCATAACGGACCTCATCCGAATAGATCACAGGGCCGTTGTCGTTGCGGATACGGCCCGAGCCCACATGGAGATTTACTTTCATACGGTCTGTGGGCAGCCATTTGAGCCGCGCTTTTGTTCTCAATGCATCATTGCCGCCAAAATAGTCCTCGCCGGGAAAATGGTTTTTCATGAATCCCCGGGTCTCATGCCATGATCCTGTGAGTCCCAGAAAAAGAGCGTCTTTTACAACGGGGCCTTCAATATAAGCACCTACACCGTAGGTCTCATCCTCTCCAAATTCAGTTGTGCATTTTACATTGAAATGGTTATCTGGTTCTTTTGATATAACATTTATGACGCCACCAATGGAGTTTTTACCGTACAATGTCCCCTGGGGTCCCCTGAGAACCTCGACCCGGTCGACATAGTTCAGATCCACATCAAAATTATTAACATGGTCATGGGGAATACCGTCAATGTACAGCACAACAGGATTTTTGTTCGTAAACTGGCTGTTGCGGATTCCTCTGAATACGGTTTCATGGCCAAGAAACGATTTCCCGAAGTTCATGTTGGGAACTTGCTTGATGATTTCACTGACTTCCTCCACGTCTGCATCCTCAAGATCTGTTTCTGTGAAAACGATTATCGGCGAAGGAATTTTCTGAATCTCATTTTCCTGTTTCTCTGCAGTAACGGTTATATTTTCCAATTTAAACATATCCTCTGCATTTGCCATGGCAATAAAAAATATAAATATCATAAACACTGTAAAAACACTATATTTTGTAATCTTTTGAAATGCAACCTATGCACAAGCACCTCTTTGAATATTTTAGCGTTAATTATTACGATACAGGCTTTAGTAAAAAACACTACCCAGCCTTTCCTACACGCATGTATTCGGTAGCGTTGCAGATGAAGACATCTATATCGCGATCGCGATTCCTGCCCAACGTACCCCAAGATTTCTACCCGAGATGCTGAGGAGGTTATGGCGCTGATCAAAGCAACAAGCAATCTTCTTTTTCTCCCGAACCTTGAACGTTTTTAATCTAACAGCTATGCCTCGATGGTCTCACAGATGATGAAAACGGTATACGCCGTATAGAAAACAAAAAAACCACTAAGTCGCATTTATTTGTCTTAAATGCAGACCTTCGTGGTCTTAATTTTTGAAGTCTTTTATCATCAGCTATGTTGCTGATTTTTTTAAACTTGGGTAGACAGCAGTTTCGTTATGGAACCACAATAAATTGACTCTGAGATGTCAACTGGTTATTGGCTTCTGCCATAAATTGTTAGCAGAGTTTATTGAAATCGTTTTGCAAAGTCAACGGTTTCTTTAAAGATATTTTTTTTACAAAAGGATAGTTTTTGTAGAACATATTGAAATTACTGAATGTTTTGTTGAGTTTTTGGCATCCTTTGTCAAATCCCAAAACTATTTTATACTTTGCATTTTTTAAATTTTGAACGTAGGTATAGTGATTGGGCTATAAAGCCCATTACTTCCCTGCAATAAAATGTTTTTCAACAGGAACTATCGAGCTGAATTTACAACCGTATGGTTGTATCCGATATCTGGAAGATTATGATAACCGCTCCAACCGTCAGTTCTGATATGGGTCAATTGTTTTGACTGTAAATGGCTCATTTTGAAATGAGCCGACCTTTGACGGGGGGCTTTACTTTGGCAGAAAGATTTTCCCAGATTGATGCCTGCTTGTTCATGCCTAAGGTTAATGTCGTTGGATATATTGACGTTTCAATCAGATGAGAAGGCTCTGACAGCAATTTCAGTCTATTATCGTGATACCCAAGAAGGGTTTCTTTTACCGAACGACTTGCTTTTGCCTGGTATACATCAATCATATTGGACTTCAGGATGTGGTAAGATATCTCGCCGATACTTGCGGTGAACAGCAGATCCACGTTGTATTCAATGACCTGTCTGGAAGTTTTGACACCGATATGCTCCCTGGCATTTAAAAAATCATTATCATAACAGCCAATAACCTCAGCCCTTTCCGGTCCATTTAGTTCCAGAACAAGATAATGCGGTGCCCTTGCAAAATGGCCATGAACAATGGATTCAAGCCCCTGGTTCTCTTTGATGGGAATGATAACCCTCAGTTTTTTTTCTTTGTTCGGTTCCACATGGATAAAGATGGATTCAATCTGTTCATAATTCTCCGCAATCATTTTTTCAACTTTATCTGCCACGCCATGGGCTTTGTACAGGGAGAGAGACGGTCGGGTGGAGATAATGCACTGGATCATCTTGAACGGTCCGGATTGCCGGATTTTAACATTGCCAACCCCTTTTACCCCATTGATGCCATTTATTTTTTCTTCAATTTCAGATTGCAATTCAGGGTCCAGGTTTGCATCCAGCAAAACCAGCAGGGCCCTCCAGATATTTTCCACTCCGATTTTGATCAGCAGCAGGGAAAGCAGAATGATGATGGATCCTTCGGCATAACGAATTCTGAAATAGGCCAATAAAATACCCAGCAGTACAGCCAGAGAGGTATAGACATCCAGGTAAGCCTCTTTTGAGCTTGCGATGAGCGATTGGGAGCCGATGTCATGTCCGACTTTGGATTCCATTTTTGCGATAATAAATCCGGCAACTGAAGAGATAATGCTGACCCCAATGGGGAAAACGGGAAAGATGCTGACCGCTTCAAGGTGAAAAAGTTTTTCAATTCCCTCCCGGAACAGCTCAATCCCGGCCATTAATATGAAAAATCCGACGAACATGCAGCCAAAGGTTTCGGCACGGTATAATCCATAGGGAAATTTTTGGGTCTTTCCCCTTGCAGCGATCCAGAGACCGAAGCCGGATGCTGTATGGGTCATGAGGTCTGCAGTACTGTGGACGGCATCAGCAATCAATACCTGGGAATTGAAAAGAAATCCCACCCCCCCTTTCATGATCGCCAGACAAAAAGAGATGATTACGGAAATAAAGGCGATACGCTGGCCTTTTTTTAAGTTTAGTGTTTTATCCTTCATACCCGTTTATTCCCTTTTTTAAACAAGCCTCCTGGGTACTGGCTTCACTATTTCGACATGCGATATTAAGTGGTTTGACGGTCACAACAGATACTACAAATTGTACGTTCTCCATGGGTTGAAACGGTGCTACCCCGTACCTGGATCGGAAGCCCCCGGATATTTTCTGTCGGGGAAATTTATGCCCGAAGTTTCCAGGAACCTGCCCGTTGCTGTTTTTCCCACAGATCTTTGTACAGACCATCCCTGGCAGCAAGTTGTGTGTGAGTGCCTTTGTCCATGATCAAACCGTCATCAATGACCAGGATCTGATCTGCATTTATGATGGATCGGAACCTGTGTGCAATGACAATAACGGTTCTGCCCTTTACCAGATTTTCGATGGCAGTCTGGATATCCGCCTCGTTTTCCGGGTCAAGGGATGCAGTGGCCTCGTCCAGAAGTACCACTGGTGCATTCTTCAATATGGCCCGCGCAATGGAGATGCGCTGTTTTTCACCACCGGACAACGTATTGCCTGCCTCACCTATGATGCTGTTGTAACCATTGGGCATCCTGCTGATAAAATCATGGCAGCAGGCAGCTTTGGCAGCCGCCTCTATCTCTTCAACTGTTGCACCGGGTTTTCCAATGCGTATATTCTCCCTCACAGTGTCATTGAACAGGTAGACATCCTGAAAAACCATGGAAATTTTTTTCAGGAGGCGATCAGGTTCGATGGAGTTGACAGGTACATCACCTATGCGTATCTCCCCTGCCGTTACATCCCAGAATCTTGCCATAAGACTTGTCATGGTGGTTTTTCCTGAACCTGATAACCCAACAAGAGCCGTCATGCAGTTTGGCGGTATATGACACTCTATCCCTTTAAGGACTTCTTTATCCGGATAGCTGAAATGAACGTTGTGAAAATCAATCCCGCATGTTTCAGCAAGAGGCTGTGTCTGATCCGGATCAAATACAGGTTCCGGTGTATTCATGACATCACATATCCTGTTTGTGCTCAAAAGAGAGTAGTGCAGGTCCACAAGATTAATGCCCAACTGCTTTACAGGGATGATAAAATAGTGCCCCAATACGACAAAACAGAATAACACAGGGATATCAAGTGTCCCCTTTGCCAGCATCATGACGGCTATATAAATCATGAGAAAATAACCGGCATCAAGAATCAGCAAAAAGAGCTGAACAGGAATTCCAGCAGTCACCTCTATTTTGAAACTTCGGTTTTTAAGATCCAGCATGGCTGTATCAAGGGTTTTAAAGCTTTTGCCTGTCATATCATAGGCTTTGAGTAGTTTAATACATCTGACATATTCAAGAATTCTGGATGAAGTACGGGTAACGGCCTCTATGTGGGATTCCCCAAGTCTTACCACTATCTGTTTTGCCATGAAAAAAAAGATTGATGAGAAAAGAACTGTGCCAACCAAAACGCCACCCAATACAGCGTTCATGCCGATCAGAAAACTGCCCAGCATTAAGGGCATGATTGCGGCAGAGATTATGTTGGATAGGTTGTTGGACAGTGTAAGCTCAGCCTTGGTGACATCGCCAAGCATTCTGGTCGTCACATCTCCCGGGTCATGGCTTTTGAAAAAACCAAGTGACAGACGTCTCAGTTTTTCGCCGAGTTCAAGCCTGATGCAGGTGGAAATGGTATATGCCTTGATGTAGGCGTTGGTTTCACTCCAGATAGACAGCAACATATAGAGGAAAAAAATTCCGACATACCATCCATAGATCTGCATAAGTCCTGAAATGTCGGGTTTTGCCCCCGACAATACCGGCAGCGTGAGCCTTAGAATAAAAAAATATACCAGCCCCTGAAAGATACCCCTTGGAATGTTGCTGAGAATCTGTCCACCGATCAGGTTTGCCAGATTTTTTTTGTATTTGGCGAACACTCCCCATTTTGGGGCTGCAATATTAGTGGTCATTGTAATGCCTCCCTGATATGTAATGCCTCCCTGATATTCATATTCCACTTTTGAGCCTTGATATGAGATTGCCACATCCTGGTATAAATGCCGTTTTTCTCCAATAGTTGTTCATGTGTTCCATGCTCTTTTATCCTGCCCTGATCAACGACCAGAATATTATCTGCTGCCACAATGGTGGAGAGGCGATGGGCAATTACAATAACGGTTTTCCCCTGGGTAACCCGTGAAAATGCCTGCTGCATTTTTTCCTCATTTTCTGCATCCGCATAGGAAGAGGCTTCATCCAGCAAAATCACCCCGGGATTTTTCAGCACCACCCGTGCCAGTGCAATGCGCTGCTGTTCTCCACCGCTTAAGTGGACTTCTCCCCCTTCGCCGATCATGGTATCCCAGCCTCTGGGAAGAGCGTTGATAAGATCCAGACAGGCGGCAGTTCCGGCCGCAGCCTCAAGCTGCTCCTGGGAGACACTGTTCAACCCCATGAGAATATTGTTTCTGACCGTGTCTGTCAGCATCTGCACATCCTGAAAAACTGTTCCCACCATTTTGTTGACATTGTCTGTTCCCATTTGCGGTAAAGAGACCCCACCAATCCGTATATCCCCCCTATCCGGATCACGCAGTCGGGCCATAAGATGCACTAAAGTCGTCTTGCCAGCGCCGCTTGGCCCTACAATGGCAGTAAATGAACCTGCCGGAAACGTCTGATCTATCCCTTCAAGTACCAGAGGCGTATCAGGCCGATACCTGAAATCAACACCTTTTATCTGCATGTCATTACGACTTGGCATTGCAGGAGACAGCGGTTCTCTCAATGGTTTTTCGTCAAGCAACTGGGCTATTCGATCTGCTCCCTCTGCAATCATACCCATATGATGACTGTTTCTTACAAGATTGACAAATTCCATGAAACAGCCAGTACCCAGAATTAGAAATAAAAGTACGGTTGTTATATCTATTGAATCTCGATGTAACAGGTATATTCCCGTTGGAATGATAAAGATTCCGCCACCAAAGATTATAGTTGAAAACATGGCCCAATACTTTGTATGCTCACGGGAGAGAGTGATCACAAGCTCACGATAATTTTCCAGAGATTGCTTGAGTTTCCTGAAAGAATTCACCACAATGTTGAATACCTTGATTACGGGCATACCCTGCACAAATTCCACCGTGTGGGAGTGCATCTGTTCCAAAGAGGAATGGTATTTTCGTATGATCCTCTTGCGCTTGCTGTCTTTGCCAACAAATCCCATCATTTTTATCATAATATAAATGCCGATGGGCAGGGGAATCAGGGTGGCTATCGCCATTCGCCAATCCACAAAGAACAAAAATCCTACGATAGCCAGAGGCAGGATAAATTCAGACACAAGATCAGGAAGATGGTGGGCAAGAAATTGTTCAAGTGTTTCTACATCTTCATGGATCACCTTGCGTACTCTGCCGGAATTATGTTCATTCCAGAATCCTGATGGCAGTTTCCCCAGATGCCGGATTAATTTTGCCCGAATCCGGTACAACAGATCAAATGCCGCTATATGGCTGAAAATAAAAGATCCTATAACAAAAACATATTTGATCAGGATAACAAAAAATCCCCATCCGATCATACCCAGTACCGGTTCAACTGGTGCTCCTTTTTTCCAGTGTATGAAAAATTCGATGATATAGTAGATTAAAGCATAGGGAACAATACTTAACAGCGATCCAGTGGCAGCGAGAATTATACAAAAAATAATCTGCATCTTTTTTTCGGCCATGAATCTCATCAATGATTTCATTACCATCTCCTCAAAAAAAATTATGCTATAAATTGTTATCTTGAATTTGTTTAAATTTATCGTCTTGAGCGCAATCTGTTTAAAAATCGACAGTTATCCTTTCTAAAGTAAAAAGATCACCTGTTAATTCCCATTAATGGCGGCTTGCAGTATTTCTGCTATATCCAGCACGCTTATTTGAGTTTCAACTTTCTCGCTGAGAATAGCGTCTTCCAGCATAATAAGACAAATCGGACAGGATACCGCTATTATTTCAGCTCCAGAGGAAAGAGCTTCTCTCACTCTTATTCTTGAAGGGCTATCTTTGTTCCCTCCAATTGTATCCGTAAAAAAATTGCCGTTTCCACCACCACAACAGAATGCATTTTCTCTGCTTCTTTCCATCTCCACCAACTCAATAAAAGGAATTTGAGCAAGGATATCTCTTGGTAAATCATACTTTTTGTTCCACCTGCCAAGAAAACATGAATCATGGTATGTGACTTTGACCGTAGATTTTTCTGATGAATCAAAGCGTCTTTCAGACAAAATGGTTTGCATGATGTCCAGATAATGGAAAACAACCGTGGAATCGGCCATTTTTTTGTAATGATTTTTCATTGTATTGTAAGCATGTGGTGAATATGTGATTATTTTTTTCACCCCGTTTTTTTTGAAGATCTCAATGTTTTTATCCATAAGATATTCAAAAAGATCTCTCTCTCCCATGTCCTTGACGTCATTTCCATCAGGCACTTCTTCTTTGCCCAATATCCCGAAAGAGACTTCAGCCTGTGATAACAGTTGACAAATGGTGCGGCTAACCTGACTTGCCCGTGGATGAAATGAGGCAACATCCCCTGCGTAATAAAGATATTGATCACAACTTTCATAAAGGTGAGTACCTGTTCCAGCTGCCCAATCCCCCCTCTTTTTTTTCGATTTTTTCCAGGGATTATTAAAAGAGTAGATATTTTCAAAATATTTCTGGACATTTAGGGGTAGTATAGATTGATTAACCAGCTCCGCTCTGGCAGCAGTCATCATGTTTAAAATCTCCTCCCCGAATTCAAGGCAGCAGTGCTCCCTGCAATTGCCGCACATCGTACAGGAATAGAGAATTTCAGCATAATGACGAGATGGCCTGAGTTCTTTGTTTGCCACGGCTCTGATTAACCATAACCTACCGCCTGGAGAGAATGTTTCCATTCGATGTTTTCTGTATGATGGACAGTTGATATTAGAATATTCTGATGGCAGTTTGCAGTAACCGCATCGGAAACAGCGATGTAAAAGATCTTTGTAAGCATCAAGAGGCATTTACCTTATCTCCCAGTGTCCTGGATTCATAATTCCATTTGGATCCAAAGTTTTTTTGACTTTATTTATCAGGCTTATTGTAACCGGATTCATTTTTTTCAGGATCATCTGCTGCTCCTCTATTGTCGGTTTCCATGGTACACCTCCGAGATCAAGTGCCATCTGTGTTGTTTCAATCAAAGCGTGTCGACAGTTTTCAAGGCTCATTTCATCTGCACGGTTAAAAGGATACATAAAGGTAAAAATAACACTTTGTCCGATTCCTATATTTCTAATTGTGAACACAGGACCATCAAAATCGTACTTTTGTGCTATTAGACAACCTTTCCGGTAGGCATCTGGTATCAGTTCAAGCGGAAAATTAACGCCAAGATATTCAAAGCCACCGCCTTTTTTTAAATCGGCTATCTTCATTTCATATTTTGGTTCCGCCATATAATTGTTAATAAATTCAGGAGAGAATATCTCTTCAGGAAGGTGTATTATTTCATTGTCTTTTCTATTCTGCCTCGTTAATATCTCTTTGAAAAGCTCAGCTTTCAGATCAAATTCTTTTGGTGTCTCTGCTGTTATATAAACGACTAATAGGTTTGTAAGATTTTTGCGACCATCTATTTTGTATACTAAGATAATAATGTCCTCTATTAATTCAGTTTCAGTTAATTTCTGTAAAACGTAAGGCATTGCATCGGGACTTGGCAGTGCAAAAAAGAGCATTCTTCTGATTTTATGTCTGGGATACAGCTTTAAAGAAAGCTTGGTAACTATTCCTGTTGTGCCAAACCAATTGACGAATAGCCCGATTAAATCTGGTAAAGGACTTTTGCTGAACCAATAAGGTGATATTGAACAGGAACCTAACTGGCAGATTTCTGCATTGGGTAAAACAACTTCAAGCCCATTGATCATCTCAGGGTGTGCTCCATATTTGGAAATATGACCAGAGCCGTTAAATAAAGCATTTCCTGTTATCGTAGCCGTGGGAGGGGCATCTGGTACGGAAAATCGCAATTGTGGATGGTGCTTTTTTAAATAAAAAAGAAGTTTGCCAAGTGTTACTCCAGGCTCAACAAGCACGTAACGGCTGGTTTCATTTATTTCCAGGATTTTATCCATCCGTTTCATATCAAGTACTATGCCCCCCCTGTTGGGGGTAGTAAGTCCGGAAAGATTCAAGCCCGCTCCCATGGGGGTGATCGCAATTTTGTTTTTACAGGCGATTTCCACCACTTTCTGAACCTCTTCCCTCCCTCCTGGAAGCACCAGATAGTCAGCCTTACCACTCATCCCAGATCCTATATCTCTGGAATAGAGAAAAAGTTCTTCCGTATGATTGGAAACAAAATCATTTCCAACTATTTTCTGCAAAGATAAATATACTGAATTTTCCATCATGATTACCAAGAATAGTATTTATATTATTTGAAAATTTTAAAACGAGGAGTTTTATGTGTCGGACAGGGTGTAAAAAGAGAGTAAAACAGCTGGAATAAAAATGTAAAAAGGATTTTAAAATGCTTTTTATTGAAGAAAATATGTTGTCTTTAAGCCAGAAGATTTATGACAGATTCAGATCGACCCTGGACCCTGGCATTCTGATAGCTTTGTTAAATGGTATTTTTCGCCAGTTTCTTATTTCCCTTTGATCTTATGTTTATCCACAAAAAAAACATCAAGGAAAAAAGGGTGATAATTATCGTAAAAAAGGCTATATCCTGAAAACCTTGAATCTTTGAAGTTACTGGATAATCAGTTATATCGTTTTCCAGTATTCCACCACCATGTGCTCTTACCCGTATAGTCCATATCGCGCCCATAATGGCAACTCCTGTGGACTGTCCCAATATTTTCGCCAGAGCAAGAAAGCTTGATATGCTTCCTCTATACGCCTTTGAAATATCAGCGCCCATTATAGCACTTTGGCTCGGGGAGAGATAAAGTCCAAATCCACTCCCAATAATCAGCATGGCGCAAACAGAGGATGTTGTTGTAGGATTATGATTAATATTAAGTGCAACAACAGAATAGGAGAGGAGCATCATAATTAGTGAAAAAATAATGATAGTTGAGTTCCCCAGACGATCCGATAGAATACCAGAAACAGGAGAAAACAATGAGGTCATCATGGCGAGAAGCCCGAATAGAAAACCTATCTTATTGGGGGGATATCCAAGAATGTCCTGAAAATAGAAGGGGATAAGAACAAAAATGCCGCTGATGGAAAAAGAGCAAAAAAACAAAATGATAAGGTTAGCACTCAGAGATATGTTTTTAAATATATGAAGATTTATAATTGGAAATTTGACTTTCATTTCCATTCTGATAAAAATCAACGCACAAGCAATGGAGCAGATGAACAGTCCCGCCACTTTAGTACTTGTAAAACCTGTTTTCTGCCCCAGAGTAAGCCCCATAAGGAGAAATAACATGGACAGGAAAAGCAGTATCGATCCTGCAAAATCAAATACTGATTTTTTTTTGGAAAAGGTATTGGGAACATACCTGACAACCATTAGAATTCCTGCAAGACCGATGGGAAGGTTCATAAAAAAGATCCAGCGCCATGAGAGTGCATCTACCAGAAATCCACCGATGATTGGCCATAAAACGCATCCAAATGCAATAATTGAGGTCAGTATGCCCATGGCTTTGCCAAGTTCTGATTTAGGGATGGCCGTTGTTGCCACAGCAAAACTCAGTGCAATAATCATTGCTCCACCGATTCCCTGCATAACCCTGAAACCGATCAGCCACCATATAGATCCGGAAAATCCGCATAAAAGCGATCCTGCTGTATAGAGCACAAGTCCAAACAGGAATACAACCTTGTTACCCAACATATCTCCAAGGCGCCCCATAATGATAATTAGTGTACTCACGGTCAGAAAATAGCCTGCCATAACCCATTGTACCATGGCAAAACTGGTTTTGAGGTCATTTACCAGCGTGGGCAGTATCAGGTTTACGGTACTTGCGTCAACTGCAATCATAAAAGCGCCAACCATCGCCGCACACAGTACATGCCATCTTTTTGAAAAAACACGGGAGTCCTTGTCTATATTCATATTCTTTTCAATCTCCTAACCTGGACAAATCAGAGCCCAAAAAGGTTTTCTTATTTTCTTTCCCAAACAACATGAAAATCAGAATCTGTAAGTGAGTTTAATTCCCATGGTTCGGGGAGCTCCGTCCTGGACCATAGTGCCCAAATACTTCATTGAACTAATAAAGTATTTTTCGTCAAAAAGATTATCTGCCCACAGAACGATATCGTATTTTTCCTGCTCATACCCGATTTTAAGATTCACGGTTTCATACCCGTCAACCTTATCTTCCTGGGTATTCTCGGCGTTATAATAATATTCACTTGTCCCTATCAAATCACACCTTGTATACAGACCATTTTTTGCGCGGTATTGTGCTCCGGCATGAAAAGTGTACTTTGGAGCTGTCGGCAAGTAATTATCCTTATAGTCAAAGGTGGCTTCTGTAGAGAGCGTCGTAATCCATTCATCAAATTTAGCTTCGGTATATCCAAAACCTGCAAAAAGATCCAAACCAGTCAATGGCCTTGCCTTTAGTTCAAGTTCGAATCCTTTAGAAGATGCTTCTGCTGCATTGGTTATATCAACCTCTTTAACACCTGCACCAAGTGGCCATTCAAGCACCTGTTTGTCTTCAATATCAATATAAAAAACAGCAGCATTAATGATCAATCTATTATCAAAAAAAACGGTTTTTAAACCAGCTTCATAGCAGGTGGTATGCTCGGGTTTAAAATACAGATCATCAGCATTGTTACCCATAAAAAAGTCATAACCGCCAGACAGAAATCCCTTGGCAAAAGTTAAATAGGCCATGATATCTTTGTTAATATCAAATGCTGCCGAGAGTTTGGGCAGAAATTCGTCATTGGAATTTGAGCTGGAATAATTCTGGACCTCGGCAAATTTATTAAACTGCTCCCCTTCCAATTCCTGATGTTCATATCTGGCGCCTGCAGTCAGATGCAGCCTGTCATACAGGGTATAGGTCCCCTGACCAAAAACAGCCAAGCTTTCACAGGTCATATCCGTGTTTCGCAACACAGACCTGCTAGGGGTATCTCTTTTCGCATAAGTCTCGTCTCTGGAACCAAAAAGGCCAAAAACCCAGTTAAATGTTTGGGGACCTTTAGGAGAGGAGATACGAATTTCCTGGTTATAGGAAAGGATATCAAAAATCATGTTATTATTTTGATAGTCAAATGGCCCATAGTCAGTATCATAATTGATCTCCGTTTTGAAATCACTGCGGCTGGTAATGGAGAGTATATCAAAGTTTTGCCCACTGTATTTTGCCCGGATAACTTGGCTGTTATTGTCTGTTGCCCAATAGTTATCTCCGTTCCAGTTAGTCTCAAAACGATCGCTTTTGCCATCCCCTGTCAAATATCTCATAGAACCGTACCCATCATCATTTTTCGAAACATCGTTGATAAATGAGATGTCCCAAAAAGTGGTTGGTTTCCATCGAAAAGTGATTTGACCCATTTTATGGTCAATTTCTGCCGTTTTTTCATCACCGTTATAGATGTTTTCCAAATATCCATCGGAATTTTTGTTTTGAAAAGAGACACCTACAAAAAAAGTATCCGTCTTGACAGGGCCGCTGACACTTCCACCGACACGGTACATAGGGACATAATCGTTAGCAGTATCAAAAACACTAATATCGCCAAAGACCTTTCCTTCACAGTCGTTACCAGGTTGTCGTGTAATGATATTGATGACGCCTGATTCAGTATTCTTGCCATATAACGATCCTTGGGGACCTCTTAACACCTCGATACGCTCTATGTCTAT
The DNA here is from genome assembly GCA_963668575.2 of uncultured Desulfobacterium sp. Classification (GTDB taxonomy): domain Bacteria; phylum Desulfobacterota; class Desulfobacteria; order Desulfobacterales; family Desulfobacteraceae; genus Desulfocicer. Next base: position 6,743,960 of record OY764894.2, read on the forward strand.
CAGGTCAGGGTTCTGCATTCGATTGAGAGAATAAGGAATATCGTTGACAAAAATACCGGCTGAGGGATTTAATGCTGCACTATGGTTCGAAATTCCTCTTATAACAACAGATCTATTTTCTATATTTGGAGTTGGAAACAGGTTGGGGCTGAACTGGGTCAGATCAGCAATATCTGTAATACCGGCATCTTCGATCTGTATGCCGGAAAAGACATTCATGCTGATGGGAACATTCTGCACGTTTTCCTCTTTTTTTTGAGCAGTTACTGTAATCGTTTCCAACTGATACTCATTTGTGGATTTTTCCTCTGCTTGAGAAGATTCTACCAGAAAAATAACCATAATCAATAAACTTGGTATTGTGGCATACATGAATTTTAAAGCTTTCAAACTTATTGTGTTTTTCATTCTTTTTTTATCCTTATTTTTGTTCCATAGCGTCAATTATCAATATGCTTTGCAAGTCTTTTTCCAAGAGCAAGAATCGACATAACCGGAGGAATGGCCATTGATTCAGGAAGAACACTTGCATCACAAACATAAAGATTTTGGATACGGGTTGATAGGTCGGAATTTACGACGCTACCAATTTTGCAGCCTCCTCCTGGATGCACCCCGGCTATTTGAGAAAACCAGATATCTTTTGCACCAGCATTCTCAAGAATTTTTCTTGCTATTTCTCTCCCTTTGGTTAATTTTTTAGAGTCATCTTCAGACAAGCTTTTTTTTATCTTGCCTGTGGAATTGATTTCTCCACTTGGACCATCTTCAATTTCAACAACAATTGATGCTGATTGTTTCCATTTGGATATTTTATCAAATTTCTTATTTGCAAAAATAAGTTTCTCATATGCTTGGGCTGGAAGGGCGGCATCTCCAAGAGATATTCCATCTTTCTTTAATAAAACCCCAGCTTGTCTTGTAACCTCGCCGTTCATAAGTTTATCGTCAAGATATCCAGTTGCTACTAAATAAGGATCTATAAAAATACCTTTCCCAGATTCAATCCCGGATTTGTTTAGAATTACGGGAGATCCGATACCACCTGCCGCAACTATGACAACATCAGCCCTGAATTCCTTGCTTTGTCCTTTATCATCTATAGCAACTATCCCAAGCACTTTATTATTTTCTATTATCAGTTTTTCGCAAAAAGTTTCATTATGCAACACGGCTCCGTCTTTTATTGCTTCTTTCACCCACATTCTGGCATCCCAGCGTGCACCAGTTTTATCCCCAAATAAGTACGATGTTTGTTTAAATTTCTCCGGAGCTTGAAAAAACCTATCGATTTTTTCCCACTTTAATCCCATTTTAGTTGCCGAACGCTTTATTACTTTTGCTGCAGGACCCATTTGGGAGTCATCAAGTGTTTTTACAGTTATCTCTTGTTTTATGCTATTGACCTCTTCTTTAAGATCAATTCCATATTTTTCAAACAATTCAAACGGAGGATCCCATGAAACGCCTCCATATGTTAGCGTTGCTCCTCCTGTCGTAATAGCTCTGACGATCTCAATATGTGGTTGATTGTCTGTCTTTAAAAAAGCATTTGATTTGTTTTTCATTCCACCAAAAAATCTGAAAGGACTTGATAGAGGGCCTCCGTAAGGGGGATTATCTTTTCCCCATTCAATAATCGTCACAGCATGTCCTTTTTTTGACATTTCTTTTGCGACAGTTGCTCCGCCAGGACCAGATCCAATAATAAGTATTTCTTGTGTTTTCATAATTAAATATCTCCTTAGATAAGCACCATTAATCTATGTTGTGTTGATACTTTTTGTTAACCAAACTCGTATGAGTATGAATAGTACCTAAATCTTGCAAAGGAAGAGCTAACTTATTTCTTTGCGCCAGTAGATGCAAGATTTGCGTGTTTTTATACTATCTTGAATTAATCTGTTGAGATCTGATTTGTCTTGATCATGCTTGTTTTTTTGAGTTCTGAAAGGGGAAGAATGGGTGGGAGGTATAGAGTTAACCCATAAACCAACAAGCTTTTTTGTCAAAAGGATAGGTTGGAAGTGAAGTTCTATAATAGGGTAAATCGTTGGTAATTATATCCCAGTTGAGATTTTCTCCTCTGACGTATAATTCGCCCAGCAATTGTAATGTCTGCCGCCATTCATTTTGATCTCCTTGGAATGATTGAGACGCGATACTCTGTTGGCGTGTGTCCTTTAAACATCTCTTTGGAAATGTCTTATCCGGTCCAATCAGAACAAAAAAATCAGCGTTTTGTTTTTTAAAGTATTCATTTTCGGTTGAAATAAGCTCAATTTTTGAGGTAAAAGATCTATTTTCAGCAGTAGTATCAGAAAATAAGGGTTGAATAGTTTTAACTTTGTTGCCGGATGTGTTTTGTAAATCAATTTCATTTTCAATGAGAAGCTCAAGCCCATCTTCAAGACTCAATGCCCCTGCGGCACATGAGGCAACATATTCTCCAATACCATGTCCAGTTACAGCGTATGGAGATATACCCCATGATTCAAACATCTTAAACAAAGAAAACTCTATAACAAAAAGGCTGATTGGGTCGCAATAATTAATATTTTCATTCGGATTGCCGAAAAGATACGATAATTTAGGCAATGCTCCATATATTTTTTTTAAAATTACAGCACATTGATTTATCGTTTCTGTGAACTGTGGGTGATTTTTATAAAACCAATCATTTTTTGGAAGAATTTCATCGGGGATATCAGAAAACAAAAAAATGACTTTAGGAGATTTAGCTCTTTTTCCATATGATATAAATTCAGAGGCATTGTTTTTATCTACAAGCCAATCTTTTATCTGATTAAACAGCTTCTCTTTGGAATTCGTTAACACTGAAAAGCGAAAGGGATAATGGAATCTACCTGTATTTGATGTAAAACATATATCTTCTAAGGTACAATCTGTATTTGACTCTATAAAATTTTTATATCTATTGACCATATCTATTAAAGTTGTGTCTTTTTTTGCGGAAAGCGTTAGAATATGAAAAGATGTTTTATGTTCAGATTGTGATTTTTTTACCATTGAAGGTGCTTCCTCCAAAACCAAATGAGCGTTTGTGCCGCCAATTGCAAAGGAATTAATGCCTGCTCGCCTTGGCATATTGGTCACTTTCCATTCCAATGGTTTCTGGACAACATAAAAAGGGGTCTCTTTTAGACTGGGATTGGGGGTATTGCAATTGAGACTTGGAAATAACTGCTTATACTTTAAAGATAATGCTGTTTTTATGAGGGCAGCAATGCCTGCCGCTTGGGTTAAATGCCCTATATTTGTTTTTACGGAACCGATACCACAAAAATGTTTTTTATCGGTCTGCATCTGAAACACCCTTGATAAAGCTTCAATCTCTATTGAGTCGCCAAGAAGTGTGCCGGTTCCATTGGCTTCAACGTAAGTAATGGTTTCGGCATTAACTCCTGATATAAGCAATGCTTCTTCAATGACGCGTGTTTGCCCTTCTAAACTTGGTGTGCGATATCCTGCCTTTGCTGAACCATCATTATTAACGGCATTTCCTCTTATGACTGCATAAATGTGATCATGATTTTCAATGGCATCGGATAAAGGCTTGAGTAGAACCATCCCCACTCCATTACCAGATATGGTTCCTTTGGCCTTTGTATCAAATGCTCGGCAGTGTCCATCAGGAGAGGAGATCATGTCAGGATCATATGAATAACCTTGTTTTTGCGGTATGTATATTGCTGATGCACCAGCTAACGCCATACGGCATTCCCCATTTCTCAGGCTTTCACAAGCCATGTGAATTGCGACAATGGAGGCTGAGCATGCAGTTTGGATACCAACACTGGGCCCCTTAAGATTTAGAACATGTGAAATTCTCATACAGGCCTGATCAACGGTTGTGCCCAATAGCGCTTCAAAAGATCTTACAGAGCCTGGTTTTTTCAAGATAGGATTTAACACCTTTGAGTATCCACTTGTTCTCATCCCTCCAAAAACACCGATATCGCCATTATATGTGTGTGGTAAACAGCCTGCATCTTCAAATGCCTCGTAAGCACACTCCAAAAAGATACGTTGTTGGGGGTCAATAAGTTCTGCTTCGGAAGAAGAATAACCAAAAAAACTGTGATCAAACATCTCAATATCTTCAAGAATGCATCCTGAATTTATATATCTTGAATTATTGATGAGATTGCTATCAGCTCCAGTCTCCAGCATCTCTTCTTTTGAAAAAAAAACAACAGATTCTTTAGCCTTTTGTAAATTTTTTCTAAACTCGTGAATGTTTGATGCATCTGGGAAACGGCAGCTCATACCAATGATTGCTATTGGCTCAACACCTTCATTATTAATACTCTGCTCCATGTGTGAAATTCCTTTTAATATTCATGTTCGGCAAGCTATAAAAAATATCCATAAAGACATATAACCCATATTTACCACTTTGCTACCAGCAAAATAGTCTAACATATTGATATATAAATAAATATATTTTTTACCATAAAATGGTTACGTCTAAGATATAGGTCTTGACAGAAGCTATTTTCCTTGTTATTATTACTTTTTAATTTATTTTATGACGTCTAAGGTGGATTGGGTATGGATTTAGCAAAACTACATCTTCATTGGCGAGTTAGTCGACACAAAGACAAAACTTACCGTTCATATAGTCTCGCGCGTGCATACAGAAAGGATGGAAAAAATCGAAAAGAGATAGTCTTGAAACTTGGAAAACTTTCTAATGCAGAAGCTGACGGGTGGCGAAACGTCCTAAAAACAATAAAAAACCCAGACACCTTCCTGGCAACATGCGATGACATTGTTGTTACTGATCATTTCAGGTATCTCGATGTTGCTGTGGCAAATTCCATAATGGATTTCTGGGCCATAGATACAATATTTCAAGACAATGGGAAACGAGACGTCAGTCTTGCAAAAGTTGTTCGGATTCTAAGCGTTAACCGTTGCATTGATCCAGTCTGCAAGTCAAAAATACCGGAATGGTTTGCGGATACCGCATTGCCTTGGCTACTTGATGTAGACTCCGAAATGATCAACTCCTCTCGAATTTTCAGAGAACTGGAGGCTATTGAAAATTTTAAGGAATCTATATGTGAGCATCTTTTTAGAATAATTAATCTCAAATATCCAAATTCAATGAAATCGGTTTTTTACGATCTTTCAAGCACCACTTTTACTGGATCTCGCTGTACTTTGATGAAATGGGGGCATTGCAAAGAAGGATATCAAAATCACGTAGTCTTAGCCATCGTTGTCAACAAAAATGGATTACCGTTCTATTGGGATGTATTGCCCGGTGGCACTGCTGATGCAACTACAATTATCTGGTTAATGGACAGCTTAAAAAATCGTTTCAAAACCATTGACACAACGTTAGTTTTTGACCGAGGGATGGTTTCAGACGATAACCTTTCCCTTATCGAGGGAGAAAAGATCAAGTACATTACGGCAATGGATAAAAGCCAATTGGAAGGAATAACGGGTATTGATTTCGGAATATTTTCATCTCTCGATTCTAAGAATGTTGATGCACAGGCTAATGGGCTTGAGAATTTTACTAAACTTAACAAAAATACATATTTTAGTGAAGTTAAATTAGAAGGAGAACGACGCTATATCCTTTGCTTCAACCCGCAATTGTTCAAAGATCAGCGCAAGGCCAGAGAACAAGCAGTTGTAAATTTCAAAACGTTCGTTGATAATCTGAATGCAGAATTAAGCGATGCTAAAAGGTCTCGACAAAGAAAAGCTACTTATCAGAAATTTAAAGACGGAATTAGAAAATTTAAATTAACCAAATTTGTCGATGTGAATTTGGAAATGAAACACCTGAAACGTACACTGAAAGATGGTTCAGAACAAAAAGTTCGTAGTTATTTAGGAACTGTCGAGATAAATGAGATCAATATGCTATCTGCAGGTAAACTCGACGGTTTCTGGCTACTTGTAACCAATCATACGGAGAGGGCTGGTGAAATTTTTAAAATATCCCCGGAATCGGCTATAGCTCCTTATCGGGAAAAGGTTGTAATTGAATCTGCCTTTCGAGACATCAAATCATTCGTGGAGGTCTCACCTGTTCATGTGTGGAAAGAAGTCCACGTTAAGGCTCATTACACGATCTGCGTTTTGTCTCATCTGATCAATCGTACCCTCACGTTACGACTTCATGAGAATACAGGAAACTTAACAGAAGATTACGTGTCACATGAGAGACTGTACTCTGAATTGTCAAAATGCATGATTGATCGAATTAAAATTGTGAGCGCAGATTTATCAACTTACAAAAAGAGCCTTCCAACAGAAAAACAAAAGGAATTGCTCGAAAGGATTGGTAAAGAAGATTTACTTACGCTTGACATTATAAAAAATTGAAAAATTTTTATAACCGCAGATAATTACGTCTACGAAAAAAAACGGGGCGTCAATAAAGGCGCTGGTTTGAGCTGTTTAAGTGGTAAATATGGGATATAAAGAGCACATTCAATATTATCCCATAAGCGTATTTATTCTGTTTTTTTGTCTTTTTTGTGCTGCCATTTTACGTGCTGTAACTTTCTTTTGAACTTGTCCATCAAAAGAGCGTTTCCTTATGTTTGTTGAAATAAATTGTGATAGACTGTGAATAGTGGAATGTTCAAAAATATCCACTACAGATATATCTATCTCTAAACTCGTGTTTAAGTTGTTCTGAATTTTTACCATATCCAATGAATTCGCTCCGACGCTGAAAAAACGATCATGAATGCTTACAGGATTGACTTTAATAATTCCTTCAATAATTTCAGCTATTTTAAACTCAAGTTCGGTTTCAGGAGGAAAATACGTTGATTCATTGCTCTGATCCGGAGAATCAGGCCATGGAAAGTTTTTTCGATCAATTTTGCCATTTGCCGTTATCGGGAATTCTTGTAGTATCATTAACGCAGTTGGTATCATGTATTCAGCGAGTCTGTTTGTGAGGAATTTTTTTAAATCATCTTTGGAGCAGTCTGCACCCTCATCTATTATAACATAGGCAGTAATGAATTTTTTGCTATCAGAATCAGACATCGCAATTGCGACTGCATTTTTGACACTTGGGTGCTGTTCCATAACTGCTTCAATTTCACCGAGTTCTATTCTGTATCCATTGATTTTAACCTGCTGATCTTCTCTTCCGAGAAATTCAATATTACCATCAGGGAGATAGCGTCCCAGATCCCCGGTTTGATAGAGTCTTTCTCCGGTTCTGACATGGTGGATAAAGGCATTCCCGGTTTTAACCTCATCATGCCAATACCCTTTTGCAAGCCCGATTCCGCTGATGTACAGATCTCCGGTCACCCAATCCGGGCAGTTTTCCATATTTTCATTCAAGACATGAAAATTTTGATTGGCCATAGGACGGCCGTAGGGAATGCTTTTCCATTGAGGATCAACCGCATTTATGGGATAAAGGATAGACCAGATGGAGGCTTCCGTAGCACCACCCAGGCTGATGATTTCGACTTGCGGACAAATTGATTTGATTCTATCCGGTAGATCAAGGGGAATCCAGTCTCCGCTGAGCAGTATCAGACGGAGGGAGTCAGGTGCGGACTCTTTTCTGCCAGCAAGATACTCCACCAGCATCTGCATTAATGCAGGAACGGAGTTCCAAACGGTCACTTCATGTTGTTTAATCAGTGTCAGCCAGTGGCCGGGATCTTTGGTGCCTGATGCATCAGGGATTATAATGGTTCCGCCGACCCCAAGTGTTCCAAAGATATCGTATACAGACAGATCAAAATTCAGGGCCGACAGGGCCAATACGCTGTCTCTATCATTGATGTTAAAGCGTTTGTTGATATCTGTGATGGTATTGACAGCTCCTTTATGGTCGATCATCACCCCTTTGGGAACTCCCGTAGACCCTGAAGTGTGGATGACATAGGCAAGGTCGCTGCAGTTTTGTATAAGGTTCGAGGTTTCCTCACTATTTTGATTTATTGATTCAAATGTGTCGACAGAAATACATATAACATCATCCGGCCATTCCAGTTTTTTTTCTAACCGGGATTGGGTAAGTATTAACCTGACTTGTCCATCTTCCAGCAAGTGCCATAACCGTTCTTTGGGCACTGCAGCATCTATTGGAAGGTAGGCAGCGCCTGAATTCAGAATGCCAAGAACAGCAGCTATCTGTTCCCATCCTTTTTCCATTACCACTGCAATAAGGGTGTTGGGCATGGCACCGTTTTTTTTAAGTTGACGGCCTATTTGAAGAGAGAGATACGATAACTCTTTATACGATAAAGACTTGCCGCTGGATATAATTGCCATATTGTCTGGGGTTAAACCTGCCTGGGAGAAAAACAGGGAGTGGAGCATTTCCGTGGATTCAGATTTTACTTCAGATTCTGTCTTGCCACGGGAGAGATATTGATATTCAGGAATAAGCGCAAAATCATATTTGTCCAATACAGTTTCATCGTGTGCCAACATTTCAAGTAACCAGCAGTATGTTTTAAACATGTCGTCAAGCATTTTATCCGGGAAAAGTTCTTCAACCGCATCCCAGACGATAACCAGTTCATTATTCTCTTCCGATATCTGATTATCTATCCATACCTGGGGTGTTTGAGAAATGCTGTAAACCATTTTGCCGGGTAGTGATAATCCAGTACTCTCCTGCCTGATGTTTTCATATCCCAGGTTACTGGTGAATACCACCGGCATAAGTGTTCTTTCACTTCCCTGATTTTTACGGGACAACTCCTGCAGAACACGTACCCCACTGAAATAGCGGTACTCCATATCTTTCCATAACTGCGTCTGTATTCGCAAAGCGCGCTCTTTAAATGGGACGTTTAACGTTGAATCCACTTTCAGAAGAATCAAGGAGGTAAAATCCCCTATGACTTCATTTATTTGTGGATGTCCTTGCAGGCGATGAAAAAATGTGAGATTCAGTGTAAATTTTTGAGATTTGCTCCATGTTGCCAGTACTTCTGCATAGGCTGCCAGCAGGATATTGGCACGTGTCAGTCCAGCCTGGGAAGCGCATTTTTGCAGTTCTGCCCATGTATTGGCATCCAGTCTTTTTTCACGTCTTACGAATCTGGTCTTTTTCAGTTCAGAGGGGGTTTTTGCCAGGGGAAGTTCAGATGACGGCGGTAATGACGACAGGCCGTCAAGCCAGTATTGACGGGATTGATGATATAATTCTGATTCCCGGAATTTCGCTTCTGCCAGCACATAATCCCGAAAGGTGCATGTCATGGGGGGAATAGTGAGTTCAGGTGTCTGGTAATAATGAAAAACTTCTTGCATCAAATTGTAAATACTATATCCGTCAGCAATCAATATATCTATGCTGATATGTAATAATGTTTGACTGGTATCCAGGAGAGTTGCCCGGACTTCGAACAGTGGCCACTGATCCGCAGGCCTGACCTGATGGGACATTTCTTCTCGGATCAAAGCTGTCTTTTGTGTAATCGTATCAGAGGATTCATTCCTGAGATCCGTTATATGTATCAGGAATGGCGGTATGTTTTCCAAAATTTGTTGATGGCCATCTGGTAAAATGATTGCTCTGAGCATGTCATGACGATCAATCACCCGCTGCCAGGCAACTGTATAACGATCAAGGTCAAGTTGTTCGGTGGCTATTTCAAAATAGACATGACAGGCAACATCTCCCAACTCTGTGACACCGCTGCGCCCTATCCAATAGGCGTGTTGAATATCGGTTAAACCAAATGGGGCATACCGATTTTCCGGGTCAGATTCCACCAGGAACGCCATATGATTTTCATTATTAATGTCATCCGGTGCTTCAAATTGTGTCTCCTCAATAAATTGTTTTAAAAGACCTTCAATAGTTGGATTTTCAAATAGTTTATGGGGAACGATTTTGATATGCAGATCGTTGCTGATGGTTTGGGCCAAGGAAAGAAAAATTAATGAGTCCATACCCATTTGAAGTAGATCTCCTTGCATGGAGATATCACTGGTATCTATCCCCAATGCATCAGAAACCTTCCGGATTAGATAATTTTCTAATATTTCATATCGCTTTTCATGCGAGATTGTTGCAAGCTCTGCCTGCAAATCATAACTTTCTTCCTGAACGACTTTGGCAACACCTCCATACCTTGAAACGAGTACGGAAAAGAAAGGATCGTTTTTCATATCGGACTGTGCAAAAAAACAACGCCAATCCATTTCAACGATGCAGGCTTGGGGTAGCTCCTTGACGCGATTAAAATGACTCAAAGCGTTTAGAGGGGAAAAGGCTTTTAATCCGAACTTCTGTCTCAACTGGGATCCTTTTTCATCTTCGGCAATCATTCCCACCTGGGAGAAAGCTCCCCAGTTGATACTAAGTCCAGGCAATCCTGATGCCTTTCTGTAGTGTGCCAGGGCATCCAGAAAGCTATTGGCTCCGGCATAAGCGCCTAATCCATGGCCACCCCACAAGGAGGAGATCGAGGAAAACAGAATAAAACAATCAAGTGGATCTTCGTGGGTAGCGCGATGTAAATTCCAAGCGCCTTCCACTTTTGGGGCAATGATTTTTTTTGCACTCTCCAGATCTTGCCGGAGCATATCGCCTTCACCTAATATACCCGCAAGGTGAAAGACCCCTTTTAATGGTGGCATGGATTCCCGAATATCGGATATTAGTTTTGAAAGTGTCTCAAAATCAGTAACATCGGCTTTTGCGGTCAGAATTTGAACTCCGTTAGTTTGAAGTACATTTATTTTTTTTTGTACTGATGGGCTGGGATCACTTCTGCCTATCAACACAAGATGTGTGACACCATGCCCTGTCAACCATCCAGCTGTTTCCATCCCAACTCCACCGAATCCGCCAGTAATAAGATAGGTTGCGTTGGAATCAAAGTTCAATTTATTGTCTGTTGGTTGCAAGTTGTCATGGGATAAACCAAGTGGCATAAGTCTTGGGGCATACAAATTCCCATCACGAAAGGCTATTTCCCTTTCGATTGTACCAAAACTCAATATTTTGCAAAGTTCTTGAAGTTGACTTGTACGGTCCAATTTGTCCAAATCAAAAATATGGATATTCAGTTCAGGATGTTCTCTTTCAAGACATTTTCGCATTCCCCATAAAGGGGCTTGTGTGACACTCGCCAGATCTCTTTCGACCACTGCCTGGGCACCTTGTGTCAATAGGCAGAAGTCGGTAATTTTATGACCCGAAGAAACAATGGCCCGAAGCAGATAAACAGTACTTGAATAGGTTAAAAAAACGTTGTTTTTTAATTCTTCCGGGGTCAAATCCTCCGAAGGTGGCGAATTGATCCCCCAGCATTGGATAACGCCGTTGCAATGCAGACCATATTTCGGCAATTTTTCTTTAAAAATGCTATCAAATGTTTTCTGGGTCGGAACAGTGTCCACAGAAATTTTATCTTTAAAATCACTGTGGTCCGTATGAATGTGTAAGCGCCCGTCAGAATTCAGTATAATCCAGGTACCGCCATCGGTCTGGATCCTTTGCCCCAGTTTCTCAGCAAATCCTTTTTGATCTCCAAGGATGAACCAACACCCGGACAATGATGAGCGGGAAGGGTTTTGAGGAAGAATTTTCTTATTTACCTTTTTCCATTGAATCGTGTAGCATAACGATTCAATGGTGTTTCGTAAAAACGCATTAGCTGATGCTTGACGCATATAAGCTCCGAGTATCCGCGCAATACCCTCTCCCTGTGGCGTAAATAATTGAAAATCTGCTATAAACTCAGAGTCCTGCCAGTTTTTTCCCGGCCGGATAGAGGCATGGCACCAAACCTCTTTGGGAAGAGTAGAAATATAATCGATACTATTAAATCCGATTGGCAGAAAAATTTTGTTGTTTAGTGCATCATCACCCTTTGCCAGAGGAATAGCAAACATGGTCTGAAGGCACGGTTCAAAAATAGAAGGATGGAGTTGGCAGGCACCAATTTCGACTAAAAAGGATTCAGAGAATTCTATTTTTCCAAGCGCCTCATTTTTGCTGATCAATATTTTCTGAAACGTCCACGATCTTTCACCATTTTCAGAAACATTATCCGCTCTTTGAAGGGATGATATAAGTCTGGGGACATCATATTCAGTGTTACAGGTAGCCTGAATATCATCAAGAGAGTTGACTTTCATTCCAATACGTTGATTCGTAATTTCTCCAGATACATATTTTTTCCAATTTTTTTGAAGTCGATCTGACAATTCTTCTTCACAAAAAATATCAAATGAAGTATTTTGCCCGGTTATATTATCTGAATTAAATACAACCTGAACTTTTAGTGGTTCTTGACTGTCAGATATCAGCATTGCCTCATGCTGGGTCATATCTTTTAAGCACACTTGTCCTGTCTTGAAATGCGCTTTACCTGCAGATAGTACCATTTCCCAGAAGACTCCAACAGGAATAACGATTTTGCCGTGTATCCTATGATATTTTAAAAAGGGGCAAGAAAAAATTGATAATTCAAATTGAAAAACTGGCGCAGCACATGATATCTGTTGCCCCATAAAGGGCATGATATTATCATTACGATTTTCTACAAAGGGTATTACGTCTCGCCTCCTGTTTTCTTTGGCCCTCCAATGTCTTTTTCGTTCAAACGGATAAGTCGGCAATGAAACACGATGGGGCTTGACATCTTGATAAAAGCTTTCCCAATCAATTTTAGCTCCATGAATATACAATTTCCCCAAAGCAGAAAGAATGAGCAGATAGTCCTTCTTATCTGCTCTTGATAAAGGGAGTTTGTAATGGGTTTGCAGCACATGAGAGCCAGAGCCTATGTCGGTAAGTTGTTCATATTCTAAAAAATGATTGGACAGGTCAAAAGCAACTGCAGGTTCAATCCGGTTGTCTGCAACTCCTTTAAACAGGATTGAAGCTTTTTTTCCTTGTGTGGCAAGGGTCAATTGGAGGCGTAAGTCCTCTATGGATTCTGCAATTGCGGCAAACCGATACTGAAAATGGGATCTGCCCGTATTGGCGGTAAAACAGATATCTCCAATCGCTTCATCACGATTTTCATCAAGAAATATATGATAGTTCTGAATTTGTTGCTTCAGGCTCTTTTCTGTTTTTGCGGAAAGGGTTAGCAGGTGCAATGGATGGGATGATTCAAGGGATTCAAAAGAGCGTTCCGGGGCTTGTTCCAGAATTACATGGGCATTGGTTCCCCCAAAGCCAAAGGAGCTGACTCCGGCACGTCTTGGATAGCCATTTGTTTTCCAGGGTAAGAGTTGGGTGTTTACATAGAATGGAGAATTATCAAAATCGATTTTTGGATTTGGTTTTTCATAATTCAGGCTTGGTAAAAGATAGCCATGTTTCAAAGAGAGCACCGTTTTGATGAATCCCGCAATACCGGCTGCTGTGTCCAGATGGCCGATATTGCTTTTCACTGAACCTATGGCACAAAGTCCTGTTTTATTGCGTATTGATTTGAAAACTTGGCTCAAAGCCTCCACTTCTACGGGATCTCCAAGGGAAGTCCCTGTTCCGTGGGCTTCAATATATGATATTGACTCTGGCTGTATTTCTGAAACCGTCTGGGCCTCTCTGACCACTTCAATCTGACCCTTGACGCTTGGTGTTGTGTAGCCAATTTTATTGGAACCGTCGTTGTTGACAGCAGATCCAATAATAACAGAATGAATTTTATCGTGGTCTGCAAGTGCATCTTCCAATCTTTTTAAGAGAACTATTCCCACGCCGTTTCCGGGAACCAATCCGTTGGCACCCGCATCAAAGACCCGGCAATGCCCGTCAGGCGATAACACCATTCCATCTTGAAATAAGTATCCTGCTTTTTGTGGAATGTTAAGTGAAACACCGCCCGCTAAAGCCATATCGCAGGATCCACTCAAAAGGCTGTCACAAGCCAGGTGAACCGCAACAAGAGAGGTAGAGCAGGCAGATTGCACTGTAATGCTGGGCCCTTTTAAATTTAACTTAAAAGAAACTCTTGAAGTCAGATAGTCTTTATCATTAGCGATAATGAGCTGCAGGTCTGCAGGATTGCCTACCGATAATGCACCTGAATTCAAGACATTTACAAAGTAGCTGCTCATTCTTGCCCCTGCAAAAATGCCGATTGATCCATTATATTGATCAATCGCATAACCACCATCTTCTAAAGATTTCCATGCAGTTTCCAGAAACAGACGCTGCTGAGGATCCATTATTCCGGCCTCTTTGGGAGAATATCCAAAAAAAGAAGCATCAAAAAGATCTTCATCTTCAAGAATAAATCCTGCTTTGACATAGTCAGGATTATTTATTTCTGATTGATTAGCCCCTGCATTGATCATATCTTCATCTGAAAATTCTGTTATTGATTCAATGCCGTTTTTCAAATTGTTCCAGAATTCATCGATGTTTTTGGCTCCGGGAAACCGACAACTCATACCGATAACGGCAATGGCATTTGCATTGGTCATATTGAATAATCCTTTAATGTGTTATTCGATCTTTACGCCATATTTTTATTATCTTTTCCATATCTTCTTCTTTGGGATCTGATCCTTTTCTCACCCCGCTGATCCGCACGCTCAATAGAAGCAGAGTCTTGAGCTTTTTGATTGATAAATTGGGCAAGTGAAGAGATGGTTGGGTATGAAAATATATCCACAATGGAAATATCTTTTTCAAAGATTGCATTAAGTCTGTTTTGCAGTCGGACAAGATGCATAGACGTAGCACCTATATCGAAAAAAAGGGATTTTACACTGATTTTTTCTATGCCGACAATCTCTTTAAATATTGTAAAGATTATCTGTTCTGTCTCTGTTGCAGGGGCAATATATTCGGCATCTGTTTTTTCAAAAGACACCTTGTCTGGATCTGCAAGCTTTTTACGATCAATCTTGCCATTGGCTGTAACAGGAAAGGAGTCACAGAAAAAATAAAAGGAAGGGATCATGTATTCTGGCAACGTCCATCTTAGGTTTTCTTTTAGTTGGTTGTCTGAATATGTGTGTTTTTTATCAGCGATTACATGCACGGCAAGGTGTTTATTTCCATGTGAGTCAGTTATTGTAACAACAACTGACTCTAATATGCCATCAATCCGCTTTAAAGTTGCTTCAATCTCGCCGAGTTCTATTCTGTATCCATTGATTTTAACCTGCTGATCTTCTCTTCCGAGAAATTCAATATTACCATCAGGGAGATAGCGTCCCAGATCCCCGGTTTGATAGAGTCTTTCTCCGGTTCTGGCATGGTGGATAAAGGCATTCCCGGTTTTCACTTCATCATGCCAATACCCTTTTGCAAGTCCGATTCCGCTGATGTACAGATCTCCGGTCACCCAATCCGGGCAGTTTTCCATATTTTCATTCAAGACATGAAAATTTTGATTGACCATAGGACGGCCGTAGGGAATGCTTTTCCATTGAGGATCAACCGCATTTATGGGATAAAGGATAGACCAGATGGAGGCTTCCGTAGCACCACCCAGGCTGATGATTTCGACTTGCGGACAAATTGATTTGATTCTATCCGGTAGATCAAGGGGAATCCAGTCTCCGCTGAGCAGTATCAGACGGAGGGAGTCAGGTGCGGACTCTTTTCTGCCGGCAAGATACTCCACCAGCATCTGCATTAATGCAGGAACGGAGTTCCAAACGGTCACTTTATTTTGTTTAATCAGTGTCAGCCAGTGGCCGGGATCTTTGGTGCCTGATGCATCAGGGATTATAATGGTTCCGCCGACCCCAAGTGTTCCAAAGATATCGTATACAGACAGATCAAAATTCAGGGCCGACAGGGCCAATACGCTGTCTCTACCATTGATGTTAAAGCGTTTGTTGATATCTGTGATGGTATTGACAGCTCCTTTATGGTCGATCATCACCCCTTTGGGAACTCCCGTAGACCCTGAAGTGTGGATGACATAGGCAAGGTCGCTGCAGTTTTGTACAAGGTTCGAGGTTTCCTCGCTATTTTGATTTATTGATTCAAATGTGTCGACAGAAATACATATAACATCATCCGGCCATTCCAGTTTTTTTTCTAACCGGGATTGGGTAAGTATTAACCTGACTTGTCCATCTTCCAGCAAGTGCCATAACCGTTCTTTGGGCACTGCAGCATCTATTGGAAGGTAGGCAGCGCCTGAATTCAGAATGCCAAGAACAGCAGCTATCTGTTCCCATCCTTTTTCCATTACCACTGCAATAAGGGTGTTGGGCATGGCACCGTTTTTTTTAAGTTGACGGCCTATTTGAAGAGAGAGATACGATAACTCTTTATACGATAAAGACTTGCCGCTGGATATAATTGCCGTATTGTCTGGGGTTAAACCAGCCTGGGAGAAAAACAGGGAGTGGAGCATTTCCGTGGATTCAGATTTTACTTCAGATTCTGTCTTGCCACGGGAGAGATATTGATATTCAGGAATAAGCGCAAAATCATATTTGTCCAATACAGTTTCATCGTGTGCCAACATTTCAAGTAACCGGCAGTATGTTTTAAACATGTCGTCAAGCATTTTATCCGGGAAAAGTTCTTCAACCGCATCCCAGACGATAACCAGTTCATTATTCTCTTCCGATATCTGGTTATCTATCCATACCTGGGGTGTTTGAGAAATGCTGTAAACCATTTTGCCGGGTAGTGATAATCCAGTACTCTCCTGCCGGATGTTTTCATATCCCAGGTTACTGGTGAATACCACCGGCATAAGTGTTCTTTCACTTCCCTGATTTTTACGGGACAACTCCTGCAGAACACGTACCCCACTGAAATAGCGGTACTCCATATCTTTCCATAACTGCGTCTGTATTCGCAAAGCGCGCTCTTTAAATGGGACGTTTAACGTTGAATCCACTTTCAGAAGAATCAAGGAGGTAAAATCCCCTATGACTTCATTTATTTGTGGATGTCCTTGCAGGCGATGAAAAAATGTGAGATTCAGTGTGAATTTTTGAGATTTGCTCCATGTTGCCAGTACTTCTGCATAGGCTGCCAGCAGGATATTGGCACGTGTCAGTCCAGCCTGGGAAGCGCATTTTTGCAGTTCTGCCCATGTATTGGCATCCAGTCTTTTTTCACGTCTTACGAATCTGGTCTTTTTCAGTTCAGAGGGGGTTTTTGCCAGGGGAAGTTCAGGTGACGGCGGTAATGACGACAGGCCGTCAAGCCAGTATTGACGGGATTGATGATACAATTCTGATTCCCGGAATTTCGCCTCTGCCAGCACATAATCCCGAAAGGTGCATGCCATGGAGGGAATAGTGAGTTCAGGTGTCTGGTAATAATGAAAAACTTCTTGCATCAAATTGTAAATACTATATCCGTCAGCAATCAATATATCTATGCTGATATGTAACAAAGTTTGACTGGTATCCAGGAGAGTTGCCCGGACTTCGAACAGTGGCCACTGGTCCGCAGGCCTGACCTGATGAGACATTTCTTCTCGGATCAAAGCCGTCTTTTGTGTAATCGCATCAGAGGGTTCATCCCTGAGATCCGTTATATGTATCTGGAATGGCGCTATGTTTTCCAAAATTTGTTGATGGCCATCTGGTAAAATGATTGCTCTGAGCATGTCATGACGATCAATCACCCGCTGCCAGGCAACGGTATAACGATCAAGGTCAAGTTGTTCGGTGGCTATTTCAAAATAGACATGACAGGCAACATCTCCCAACTCTGTGACACCGCTGCGCCCTATCCAATAGGCGTGTTGAATATCGGTTAAACCAAATGGAGCATAGCGATTTTCCGGGTCAGATTCCACCAGGAACGTCGTGTGATTTTCACTATTAATGTCATCCGGTGCTTCAAAATTTATTTTTTTTGCAAATTGATTAGACAGTGCCGCAATGGTCGGATTCTCAAATAGTTCATGGGGGACAACCCTGATACGAAGATCGTTGTTTATTGTTTGAGCCAGCGATAAAAATATTAATGAATCCATTCCTATCTGAATTAAATCCGTATCTTCACAGATATGGTTTTCAGGTATACGCATTAATTTCGAAATGTGTTCTTTTAGGTAATATTGCAGTAATTTCCTGCGCCCCAAGAAAGAGGCTTTTTGAAGTTGTACAAAACTATCTGAATTCCTATCTGATTCTGCAAGTTCACTATTTTGTAAAAACGTTCTTTCAATTAATTTATGTAAAAATTTTGTCTCAATCTTATTTTGAAACTGTCCTGCAATCTTATTCCAGTCAGCAGATACAATTCCGATTTGTTTGATGTCGCTTTGAATCGTCTTTTCCAGGAAAGCAACCCCTTGCCCTGGATTGATGGTTCCTATCCCTTGCATGGCCAAGCGTTCTTCCATATGATGCTCTGCCACAACCCCAATTTCAGACCAGGGACCCCAGTTTATGGTTTTTGAATTAAAACCCGTCGAGTTTCTGTAATAAGACAAAGCATCCAGAAAGGAATTAGCTGCTGTATAACTTGCCATTCCATGACTACCCCATAGAGAAACAACTGACGAAAAACAGATAAAAAAATCCAAATGAGATGAATCGCCAAGCTCATGCAGGTTCCATGCACCTTGTATTTTGGGTGCAGTTACTTTTAGAAAAGTGTCATACTTTTCATTTTCTAAGGTTGCACCACGATCAAGAATACCTGCGGCATGGATAATTCCTTTTAAAGGGGGGAGTTCATTCTTTATTGTCTCGAACATATCTTTTAATTGTTTTTTGTTGGTAACGTCTGCGCTAAATACAGAAATTTCAGTTCCTTTTTGTTCCAATACTTTTAACTTACTGATAGTCTGTTCTGTTGGTTTTCTTCTAGATACAAGAACAATATGACCGGCATTGTTATCGGCCATCCAACGTGTGATCTCAATGCCCAGGGCACCCAATCCTCCGGTTATTAGATATGTGCCGTCATGGTGAAAAAGTTTCTCAGAAGAATCTCTTCTATTGATCGAACCGGACTTAACTCTGGAAAGCCTTGGAACATATCTACGTTTGCCTCTGAAAGCCACCTGGCTTTCAGGAGCAATAGAGTACAGTTCATTAAGCAGGTAAGGAATATCATTTTTTGCATCCAAAGGATCAAGGTCCACTCTAAGACAGTTGAGTTCAGGGTTTTCAATGGCAATTACTTTTCCAAGTCCCCATAATGGTGCCTGAGTAACTGAAATTGGCTTTGATTCCTGACTGACAGGTTGAGCGCCCTGAGTTACCAGACACAAGCGGGGTGGGTTTTCAGTCCATTTTAAGCTGTTAATTGATTGCATCAAATGAAATATGCTGCCGCAAAATAGATCCTGTAAATTTTTCAATAGTTCAGTTGTTATAGTTGCATAAGAAGCAGAATTTAATCCCCACAGGTGAATAATTCCGCAACATGGAGGCAGATTGCTTTTTTGAATTTCTTCAAACAAATTTATATAGGACTTTTTATTTAAAAAATCGAATGAGTCGAAAACATGAGACAGATCACCGTGTATCTCTCTATTATCAGCAAAAACGAATACGCATTTATTCCCGCACAAGCGCAATTTTTCAGCGAGCAGTTCTCCAATACCACCTTTATCGGCAAATATTATCCAGGTTCCTGGTTTGCCTGATGCAAAAATATCTACTTTTTCTGCATCTTCCTTTTCCTGCCATATTATTTCATAGAAATGGTTTTCAATAGATTCCAAACCTGTTCCGGTCTGCTGCATTACAGAAGAACAATCTTTGTTTGAAGGGGAACAAAACCAATATCGTTTACGTTCAAACGGATAAGTCGGCAATGAAACACGACGGGGCTTGACATCTTGATAAAAGCTTTCCCAATCAATTTTTGCTCCTTGAATAAACAATTTCCCCAAAGCAGAAAGAATAAGCAGATAGTCTTTCTTGTCTGCCCATGATAAAGGGAGGTTGTAATGGGTTTGCAGCACATGAGAGTCAGAGCCTATGTCGGTAAGTTGTTCATATTCTAAAAAACGATTGGACAGGTCAAAAGCAACTGCAGGTTCAATCCGGTTGTCTGCAACGCCTTCAAACAGGGTAGACGCTTTTTTTCTTTCTGTGGCAAGGGACAATTGAAGGCGTAAGTCCTCTATGGATTCTGCAATTGCGGCAAACCGATACTGAAAATGGGATCTTCCCGTGTTGGCGGTAAAACAGATATCTCCAATCGCTGCATCACGGTTTTCATCAAGAAATATATGATAGTTCTGAATCTGTTGCTTCAAGCTCTTTTCTGTTTTTGCGGAAAGGGTTAGTAGATGCAATGGAGGGGATGATTTCAGAGGTTCAAAAGAGCGTTCCGGAGCTTGTTCCAGAATTACATGGGCATTGGTTCCCCCAAAGCCAAAGGAGCTGACTCCGGCACGTCTTGGACAGCCATTTGTTTTCCAGGGTAAGAGTTGGGTGTTTACATAGAATGGAGAATTATCAAAATCGATTTTTGGATTTGGTTTTTCATAATTCAGGCTTGGTAAAAGATAACCATGTTTCAAAGAGAGCACCGTTTTGATCAAGCCTGCAATACCGGCCGCCGTATCCAGATGGCCGATATTGCTCTTTACCGAACCTATGGCGCAAAAGCCGGTTTTAGATGTTTCCGAACCAAAAACTTCATTTATTGCTTCAATTTCTATTGGGTCTCCGAGTTCTGTGCCAGTGCCATGTGTTTCAATATACGAAAGAGATTCACACTTCACTCCCGCAATCGCTACGGCTTCTTTTATTACTTTCGCCTGTCCATCCACACTGGGTGTTGTATAGCCTGTTTTTAAAGATCCATCGTTGTTTACGGCTGTTCCACGTATTACTGCATATATATGATCATTGTCTTCAAGTGCATCTTCCAACCTTTTCAAAAGAACAACTCCGACGCCGTTTCCGGGAGCCATCCCTTTGGCCTTTGCGTCAAAAGCACGACAATGACCATCTGGTGAAAGCATCATTCCTTCCTGATATAAATATCCGGTTTTTTGAGGTACAAGTATTGCGACACCGCCAGCCAGAGCCATATCGCACGTCCCACTGAGTAAATTTTCACAGGCAAAATGGACAGCAACAAGAGATGTGGAACAAGCACACTGTACCGTTACGCTCGGACCTTTTAGATTTAATTTGTATGAAACACGGGTTACAAGGTAATCTTTATCATTTCCAATAAGCGTCTGGTAATCGGAAACTGCTCCAAACATTGATTGTTGACCATTGATTAGATTTAACAGATAGGTACTTATTTTGGAGCCTGCAAAAATGCCAATTGGGCCCTCATATTCTCCTGGAGGATATCCTCCGTCTTCAAGAACGTTCCATACGGTCTCAAGAAAGAGACGATGTTGAGGATCCATATTTTCAGCTTCTCTTGGCGAATAGCCAAAAAAAGATGCATCAAAGAGATCTTCGTTGTCAATTATAAAACCTTTTTTGACATAATCAGGTTGATTATATAGAGAAGGATCAATTCCATATTCCCCTAAATCCTGATCTGAAAAGTTGCTGATGGATTCAACTCCATTTTTTAGATTCTGCCAAAATTTATCTGCATTCACCGCACCTGGAAAGCGACAGTCGATTCCTATAACTGCTATCCCATTGGGTATATTCACATTAGACATTTCACCCCTCTATGGTTACAATTGTATTGTCAGTATTTGCTTTTAGGGTTATTTCAGGGCTATGAGATTTCAAATATATACCTATGCAATTAATGAAGATCGCACCCGACCTGAATTTTAAATTGAACAGAGAACTATACTGAAATAGTTTTTTCCCTTGGAAAATTAGTTCGTCGTCTTCTGTTTAATTTTCTGATCTCAGCTATTTTATCTGCTTGATTCAAGGATGGACTGCTTTTCTCATTGTGCACCAGGTAGTGTGACAGGGAATTAATTGTGGAGTGTTTGAATAGATCAACGACACGTATGGCCTGATTGAACTCTTTTTTTATCTGGGATCGAATTTTTACTAATTGAATCGAGTCAATCCCTAAATCAAAAAAATTGCTTTTAACAGCGATTGTTTCAAGTTGAGTTATTTTGTAAAAAATTTTTAAAAGTACCTGTTCCATCTGATTTGTCGGAACCATTTCTTTTTCTGAACAGTCTTTTGTCATACTTTCTGGTACAGGCAGTAGTTTGCGATCGACTTTGCCATTTGCCGTTATCGGTATTTGCTCAATGATTTCGTAAAAAGCGGGAATCATATACTGTGGGAGCATCTGACCAAGAAATTTTTTCAGATCTGCTTTCACAAAGGTGCTCTCTTCCGAGAGCACTATGTATCCCACAAGGGATCTGTTTTTATTGGATTGGTGTTGTACGGCATGCACAACGGATTTTTGTATCCCAGGGTATAAATTTAAAGCAGCCTCAATTTCACCACATTCTATCCGATAGCCGCCTATTTTAACCTGATGATCTTCTCTGCCCTGAAATTCTATAGTACCATCAGGTAGATACCTTCCAAGATCGCCGGTTTTGTACATGGGAATTTGGGATTCAGGGTGGGTAATAAAGCTTTGGCGGGTTTTTTCTTCGTCATGGTGGTATCCTTTAGCAAGGCCAATGCCACTGATGTAAATACCTCCGGTTACCCAGTCAGGGCATGGCTCCATATTTTTATTGAGAATATGAAATTGTTGATTTGCCATGGGATAACCATAAGGGATACTTTTGGCAGTAGGTTCCAGGTTGTTGATGGGATAAAAAATTGACCAGATCGATGCCTCTGTGGCACCACCAAGGCTTATGGTCCTGGCTTTTGGGAAGCAGGTTTTAATTTTACCGGGCAGATCAACAGGAATCCAGTCGCCACTGAGCATGATCAGTGCAGGATTGTCTGGCAAGGTTTTTGTCTCTGCTGATATAAATTCAATCAGCATCTGCATCAATTGAGGAACTGAGTTCCACAGTGTGATGCCCTCTTTTTCAATCCATTCCAGCCAGTGAGCAGGGTCTTTTGCCAAATCTGCATCAGGTATAACAAGTGTCCCTCCTGCTCCGAGAGTGCCAAAAATATCATAGACTGACAGATCAAAACTTAATTCCGAAAGCCCTATTACCCGTTCTTTATTACTTATTCCAAAACGGCGGTTGATATCCAGGATGGTATTTACTGCCCCTCTGTGATCAATCATTACCCCTTTGGGTTTCCCTGTGGATCCGGAGGTATAAATCACGTATGCCAGGTCTCCGGGCTTCTGGACAGGTTTAAAGGGCAGCCTGTTCAAAGGCAGATCAACTTTATCAACTGCAATACACTTGACCTGGGGGGGCCACTCAATACTCTTTTGATGCCATGATTGGGTCAGGACATGATGTACATTGCCGTTTTCCAGAATATTCTTCAATCGTATCGCTGGCATAGCTGCATCTATGGGTAGATAGGCAGCGCCTGCCCAAAGGATGCCCATGGTCGCTGCCACCTGCTCCCACCCTTTTTCCATGACTACGGCAACAATATCATTTCTGGCAACCCCCTGGAATTGCAGGAGTTGTCCGATCCATTCTGCTCTAAGGGCAAGTTCCTTGTATGTCATGCGTCTTTTTGTCGTAACCAGAGCATCCTTTTCAGGATTCAGATCTGCCTGATTAAAGAACAGGGCATGGAGCAGTTTATCGGAAATCGGCACTTGGGTATTATTGACCTTTTTTCGTATGTTCGCCTGGGATTCAGGTATCAGGTTAAATCCAATTTTTTCCCATGAAGATAAATCGCTGGCAAGTTTTTGAATGAGGCTGCAATAGGCATTGAACATGTCATCTATCATGCCTGCCGGAAAAAGTCCCTCTATCAGATCCCAGTTAAAGGTCAAAGCACCATTTTGTTCAAAAATCTGGTGATCCAGCCATACCTGGGGCGTTTGAGAAATGCAGTAAACCAGTTCCACCGGCAATTGCTGGGGAAGTTCTATGGTTGTCCCGTCATCGGCATTGCCGCTGTAAGGCAATACACTGGTGAAGACAACAGGAAAACTTAACCCTCTGCCGCGCCTTTCACTCTTCCGTGCCAGTTGTCTTAATACTTCCACACCGGAAACCTGGCGATACTCCAGATCCTGCCATAATTGCTGCTGGATGGCGCCAGCTCTTGTTTTAAATGTTTGCCCTCCATCATTGTGAACTTCCAGTAGGGTCAGGGTTGTAAAATCTCCAACTATCTCATTTACCTGCTTATGCAGTGGAAGCCTGTTAAACATCGTCAGGTTTATGGTAAAATCGGGACTTTTACTCCAGAAAGCAATAACATCACAAAAAGCTGCCAGGAGTACTCCTGATGGTGTCAATCCTGCCCTGGCGGCCCTGGCTTTAAGCTGGCTCCACTGTTTTTTCTCCATTTTTCCGGCCAAACGGATAAATCTCTGGTGTTGAATCTCTTCCGGCAACAGAGCCAGGGGCAGTTCTGGTGCCGGGGGTAAATCAGACAGCCGTTTTTGCCAATATTCCAAAGAGATTTGATACTCTGTGCCCTGCCTGATTTTTTTGTGAGTTAGAACATAATTTCTGAAAGAGAGTTCCAATGGTGGCAGATTGGCATTTATATCCTGATAATATCGATATAGATCTCGAATAAGAATGTTAAAGCTCCATCCATCACCTATGAGCAGATCAAAACTTATATGCAGTCGGGTAATGCTGTTGTTCAGAAGGGATGCTCTGACTTCGAACAGGGGATATTGTTCAGAGTTCAATATCTGATGGGACATCTGATTCCTGACAGATTGAAGCGCTTGTTCAACTCTATTTGCATCCCACCCCCTCATATCCTGAACCGGAATATGAAAGTCAGGGACATTTTTG
This sequence comes from uncultured Desulfobacterium sp., assembly GCA_963668575.2. GTDB lineage: Bacteria > Desulfobacterota > Desulfobacteria > Desulfobacterales > Desulfobacteraceae > Desulfocicer. The sequence goes on from OY764894.2 coordinate 6,768,688, forward strand.
AGAATTTTTTGGTTTCCATCTGGAAGCATCACTGCCCTGAGCATTTCATGACGTTGCACAAGCTTTGTGACAGCCTGTTCTAATCGTTTTACATCAAGATCTTTTATTTCCACTTCAGGGTATACATGGCAAGAGACATTGCCAAGAGTCAATTCCCTGCTTCTGCCCATCCAGTAAGCGTGTTGGATATCGGTGAGAGGGAATGGATCAAAAGAGTGCTCAATATCTTTGATAATTTCATATTGTTGAGTATCTTTTATTTTTTTAGTTTCATCGTTTGTGTTCATCCCTGAAAGAAGCATATGGGTCAACGTATTTAAAGTTGGGGATTTCAAGAAGCGAGACAATGGAAGGTTCACGGACCACTCTTTTTGAAACCGGTTGCGAAGCTCCATGGCCATGAGGGAGTCCAGTCCCAATTCCATGAGTGACACATTGAAATCAAGGTTATCTGTATCTTTAAGCCACATCACCTCAGTTACAATGTTTGAGACAAGCTCCTGTATCATGGTTTTCCTGGCTTCAGGGTTTAACCGGGTTAAACCACTAATGGACATGGTCGTGCTTTTGTTATTGTCCTGAGCTGAAAACCCAACTGATTTGGGAATAAGATCGGAAAGCATTGGAAATGCTTTGTCGTTTCGATAATGGTTGAGATAAGCGCCCCAATTCACATCCATAACAGCAGCCTGGGGTATTGTGTCAGATATCAGGATTGCCAGAGCCTGATATCCTCTTTTCGTATCCAGTGGCACAAAGCCACCTTTTTCCCACCGATACAACTCTTTGTCTTCAAGTCGGGCAGCCATGCCGACCTCTGCCCAAGGCCCCCAGTTGATGCTCAAACCGGCAAGCCCGGCATTCTGACGTAAATTTGATAGGCTGTCCATAAAAGCGTTGGCAGCGGCATAACTGCTTTGTCCGGGAGATCCTAACAGAGAAGCCACGGAAGAAAACATTACAAAATGATCCAAGTTAAGATGCTGAGTGAGTGAATGTAAATTCCAGGCACCTTTAACCTTTGGTTCCAGAACCCTTACGAACCGGTTCCAGTCAAGCTTGGTGATAAGTCCATCATCCACCACGCCTGCCAGATGGAAAATACCCTTGAGAGGAGGCATGGTATTGCCCATCTCTTTTAATGTTGTTTCCAGACTTTCTCTGTGTGCCACATCGGTTTGGATAAAACGAACAGTGACGCCCTTGTCTTCCAGATCATGAATGGCATTTATTATTTTGTCCGATGGCTGGTGTCTGGCTGTCAGAATCAAATGGTCGGCACCTTGTGAGGAAAGCCAGCCGGCAAGTTTTATACCAAGACCTCCTGTTCCGCCAGTGATCAGATATGATGCATTATGTCGTATGCCTGTTTTATTTTTTTCTGATGACGATCTCTCTATTTGACAAAGACGTGGAACATAGCATTGATTTTCCCTGAAGAGAATCTGGTTTTCAGCATTGGGAAGGATTATCTCTTCAACCATTCTGGCAATGCTTGAACCGTTTTTCTGTACGGCAGGAAGATCGGCTAATCCTCCAAATATTTCAGGATGCTCCAGCTCGATGACTTTGCCCAATCCCCAGAGTAACGATGCAATGGGATTTATCCCCGTATCTTCTTTAATTTGTTGTGCACCTTGGGTCACTATCCAGATCGGGGCCGTAATATCCCTTTGAACAAGGATGCGGACCATATTAAAAAGAGCACTGCAATCTGAAAAATCCTTATCAGACTCTTCCGGGTTTCTTATCCCAAGATAGATAATGCCTGCCAATCCGGACAAACGCTTTTGTGTTTCCAGCAGGTAATTATCAAGCCATGAAGGATCATAACATCTGTTTTTGTCCGGACTTATCAGCTGACAAGCGATTTTTTTTGCTTTAAAAGCTTTGACAATGGATGCTCCTTCTGTATCGTCCTGAGTAAAAACAAGCCATTGTTCAGAAGTTTGCTCATGATGAACCATTGGGTTTCGTTGTATCTTTTTCCATTGAATCTCATACAGATTTGCCTGTTCCTTTTTCTCAGATGAAAAGCTCAGCATATCCAGTGGCGCCCGTTTTAAATGAACGCCTTGCGCCTGAAGGATCAGATTTTTGTTTTCGTCCCATAGCGTATAGTTTGCAATCGCTAAATCGTTTTCTTTCTGCGACGTCTGGAGGGTCATGTGGCAATAGAGTTGCCCGGACGGATCATGATAAAGATTCAACTGATCTACCCCCAGGAACATATATGCACTTTTTTTATCCAATCCCAGACAGGCAAAGATAACCTGTGTGCAGGAATCGATAAGGCCGGGCGGCAAAGGGTGCTCTTTACAGGATTCTTTTGTGTCTGGTTCGCGCATTACGGCAAGGGCTTCGCCGTCTTGCCTCCAGATCCGCTTAATCCATCTAAAATGTGGTCCCAGCTCCAAACCACCATCCCATATTTCTTGATATAGCTTGTCAGAATCGATTTCCTGTGAGCAACGTTTTTTTATCTTGTCCGGCAGAAAAGGTGAATTCAATTGGGGCGCGGAAGGACTCAAACCCGCCTCTCCACGAGCGTGGAGTCTCCAATTTTCTTTGGGTGATTCTGAACCGGTACTGAATATCTCAAATGAAAATCTGTGTGTCTCTTGCCGTGAAAAGACCACTTGCAATATGCAGGACTCTTCTTCAGGAATATAAAGTGGTTCAAGAATAAAGAATGATTCAAGAGAACAATTCCGTTTGCCAAACAATTCTATTAGCTTATGCATGACCATGACGGCCATGGTAGAGCCCGACATAACGCCATGGCCGTAAACCCTGTGGTCTTTCAGAAAATAGGAGCTCCCCTGGCATTCATACGCATAAATAATCTCATTGAGTGGGGTTTTGACCCTGGTGCCACCGGATGGATGAAATCGTTTTAACGTTTTACCTTCTTCGAACCAGCACCGTCTACGCTGAAAGGGATAGTGGGGAATGGTAATAACTTTGGGATGAAATATCTTTGAGTACTCTCTCCAGTTGATATTGATTCCTTGGGTATACAATATGCCAAGTCCTGACAATAAGGATTTTTCATCTGCCACTCCCCGTCGGAGAGATGATGCAAAAAATCCTCCGTTGTCAGGTAAAATTGAAGTCGCCATGCCAGATAAAATAGGTGTGGGACCTATTTCTAAAAATAGTTTGCATCCTTGTTTATGCAGCGTATGGACTCCAGCTTCAAACATGACTGTGGAACGAATATGACTGCACCAGTAATCAGGTGAGCATACCTCATCATTATTTACCAATTGCCCTGTTACATTGGAAATGTAAGGAATCCGGGGGGCTTTGTAGCTGATCTGCTCTGCTACAGACCTGAACTGTTCAATCATTGGCTCCATTAATGCCGAATGAAAAGCATGGGAAGTCTGAAGCGGAACCCACGATATCTGTTTTTTGCTTAAAATTTCACATGCGCTGTCGACAAAAAGATCCTTACCCGATATTACGGTATTCGCAGGCCCATTCAATGCTGCAATGGAGATATCAGAGCCAAACGGTGCAATAATTTTATTGACAACTTTCAAGGATGTCAGGCAGACTACCATTTTTCCGCCTTCCGGCAGAGACTGTATCAGTCGTCCTCTGGCAGAAATAAGTTTCAATCCATCTTCAAGGCTGAACACACCTGCTATGCACGCTGCAACAAATTCTCCTACGCTGTGACCCATGACAAATGAGGGCTCGATTCCCCATGCTTTGTACATCTTGGACAAAGCATACTCTATACTGAACAAGGCAGGCTGAGTGTTTTGTGTCTGATTCAATTGACTCGAATCGGTTTGTCCATACAGAAGATCGAGTAACGATACAGAACAGAGTTTATCCAGAATTTCGTGACATTGATTTAACGCTTCTCTGAAAACTGGTTGGTTTCTGTAAAGCTGCTGTCCCATTCCAGGATATTGTGAACCCTGGCCCGTAAAAAGAAATGCGGGTTTGGTGGTAAAAGTGCTTTTGGCAGATACCATTATATCCGGATTATCAGCATGGTTTTTTAAGTTTGCCAATTTTTTTGATAATGCCGTAATATTTTCGCCAATCAAAGCGGCACGCCATTTAAAATCACTTCTGCCGGCATTGGCTGTATAGCAGAAGTCTGTGAGATCTGTTTTTGGGTGGTGTCTGATAAAATCAGCATATTCACTGGCAAGCCGGAAAAGAGTTTTCTCATTTCCGGCAGAAAGTGTCAGAATATGAAATGCAGGTGAGGATTTGATACCAGGAAGGTCCTGCATAAGTGCCTCTTCCACCACCAGATGAGCATTTACCCCACCAAAGCTGAACCCACTGACAGTTGCCGTTCTTTTTTTAGATTCTCCGGACCATTGGAGATTTTTTACGGGAATTTTTGCAGGGATAGTGTCCAACGAAATTAAGGGATTGAGATTTTGAAAATGTAGATTGGCGGGAATTGTTTTATGCCAGAGGCTCAGCAGAACTTTAATCAGGCCAGCCATACCTGCGGCTTGCTCCAAGTGGCCTATATTTGTTTTTACAGAACCCAGAATCAGTTTTTCCTGGCGCTCTTCCCCCAGCACCTTTCCCAATGACTTTACCTCGATAGGGTCCCCTATGGCAGTTCCGGTACCATGAGTCTCAGCATAATCAACATCACACGGCCGAACTCCCGCTTTTTTCAGGCTTTTACGTATCAGCATCTCTTGGGACAGGCCATTTGGAACTGTCAGTCCGTTGCTTTCTCCATCCTGGTTTATATGGCACCCTCTTATAATACCATAAATACGATTGTTGTCTTTGATTGCTTGGGAATATTTTTTAAGAGCGACCATGCCACACCCTTCTGATCGAACATATCCGTCTGCCCGTGCATCGAATGTTTTACACCGCCCGTCATCTGCCATAAGTCCTGCTTTGGAAAAGATAATGGTCATCTCAGGAGATAAAATAAGATTGACGCCTCCTGCCAGGGCAAGATCGCACTCTTTGTTGTCAAGGCTTTGGCAAGCAAGATATACCGCCACAAGAGATGAAGAGCAGGCAGTATCTAATGCTATACTGGGTCCCCTCAGGCCCAGAAAATAAGAAAGCCTGTTTGCAGCAATGGAGTTAGAATTGCCAGTGCCGCTGTAAAGGTTCAGACGGGAAGGGTCCTGATATAGAAGTCTGCCGTAGTCACTACCGCTGATACCCACAAAAACACCTGTATTCTGTCCCTTAATTTGCGCAGGATCAATTCCTGCATCTTCCAGGGTTTCCCATCCCACTTCCAAAATGAGACGCTGCTGGGGATCTATACTCTGAGCTTCTCTGGGGGAGATGCCGAAAAACTCTGGATCAAATTGGTCGATATCCTTTAAAAAGCCCCCCCATTGAGTTGTTGTTTTTCCGGGAACATTCGGGTCAGGATCAAAAAATTTGTTCAAATCCCATCGTCCTTTTGGAACTTTTGTGATTCCATCTTTTCCAGATTTTAGAAATGCCCAGAAGAAATCAGGCGTGTTGCAATCACCTGGAAAACGACAAGCCATTCCTACCACGGCGATATGATCATCAAGGGCACAACCATCTGATATTGGATAAATATTTTTAAATTTGCTATGGTTTTGAGGTGAGTAATGGGTTTTGCATGGCACCTCTATGTCGGATTTGACAACGTTATCGTCGATATAGTGTGAAAGAGAGCTTATATTGGGATAGTCAAATCCCAAAGTTGATGGCAATTTTCGATTGAGATATTCTCCTAACTTTGCCACAACCGATATCAATTGCATGGACTTTATGCCCATGTGAGAAAACGGAGTTTTGATATCTATATCATTTTCTTCTAATTCCAGTACATTAGATATCTCATTGACGAGCCACTCCAATGTAGTTTTCATTTTAAAATCTCCTGTCGGACTCTATTGACGATACACTATCCCATTATGTACTCTTTATTATTTGCAAAGGTATTGAATAAATCTGTACTGAAATATCGCTCGATACCATCTGGCAAAATAGTGACAATCTGTTTGTCGCGACCAAATATCTCTGCTGCCATAAGGGCGCCCCTTATATTGGCCCCGGAGGAGATTCCAACCAAAAGCCCTTTTTTCGATGCAAGTTGTCTGGCCATTGAAATGGCATCATCGTCATCGACCTCCAGGACCCTATCAATGATGGCCGTATCCAAAATATCAGGGACGAATCCATCACCAATTCCCTCTATTTTATGCAGACCCGGTTCGTGCCCAAGTAAAGCGGAATTGTTTTTCGGTTCAACAGCAATGATTTTAAGATTCGGATTCTTTTCTTTAAGATAGCTGCCTGTACCCATCAAAGTACCTCCACTACCAACACCAGAGACAAAAATATCAACTTGCCCTCGCATACTTTCCCAAATTTCAGGGCCTGTGGAACGGTAATGAGCAAGGCTATTATCGTAATTATTGAACTGATCGGGTATGAACAGATTCGATTGACTCATACGTAGTCTCGTCAATTCTTCAATCGCGCCAGCGACATTTTTTTCGCTGGGAGTCAATATCAGTTCGGCGTTCAAAGCGCGGATCATCTTTTTGCGTTCCTGGCTCATATTTTCCGGCATTATGATAGTGACATGATATCCACTTATCAAGCCGACCATGGCAACGGCAATTCCTGTGTTGCCGCTGGTAGCCTCGGCAATGCGCATTCCTTGTTTTAATTCACCTCGTTTTTCAGCTTCCCTGATGATAAACAGGGCGACTCGGTCTTTGATGGAACCGCCGGGATTGAGATATTCTGCCTTGGCAAAAATTGGTTTGTAACCTTGCCGTTTCTCAATAAAATCAATCGGAATTAAATGAGTGGAACCGATTTGATCAAGAATGGTATTTGTGAACATGGATTCCTCTTATTTTAAAACGTGGGCAAACAGAACAATACCTTCGCCAAACTTGCATGACAAATTTAAGAACCATACCTATTTGCACGTCATATTATGCTTTGGCTTAAAATAAAACTGATTATAACGGATTTGGGGGAGGCCAATAACTCGGCTTTCTGGTCCTTCCCTATTTTTCAGGCTTCTTGGTCATTGCACATGATTTTCTGTCCTGTTTTTGGTTACAATTTCAGGATAGGATTTAAAATAAGCCATAATAAATTCAGATAGTTAGGTATGGTCCCCCAAATCCATTATAATCAGAAATAAAATTGGCGAATTGTATAAATGATCTGCACAAATGCATTGTCTAATAAAGATAAATATATCTAAAATGGTTTATCAGTGAGGTGGTTCGAGAATATGAGTAAGTGATGATAGAAAAGTATTTTTGGCATTTTTGATGAAGAAATGGTCACCTTCAATTCTGCATATTTCAAAAAAAGATGTGGTATACTGTTGCCAAGGTAGCATAACGGATTCTGGAGCTTCTTTGTCCCTGGAACCATAAAAAGCAGATATGGGTATTTCAAAAGGGGTTTCATCAATAAGTGTATACGTCTCTTCAATGGCAAGATCTGCTTTTAGTATGGGAATGAAAATCTCCATAAGCTCCTGGTTTTGTAAAATCGCATCAGGGGTACCTGAAAAACGTCGAAGTTCTTGTATAAATTCATCTTTTGGTAAATGATGCAATGGTGAAGGCTCAGGAATATGAGGCGCTCTGGCCGCCGACACAAAAAGATGTACAGGTAGAGGGAGGTTTTTTTTGTGCAACTTGCGAGCCAATTCGAAGGCCACCAGCGCTCCGGTGCTATGCCCGAAAAAAGCAAAGGGCTTGTGAAACCATGGAGACATTGAGGGTAAGAGAAGCTTTACCAGTTCATGGACATTGGACACAGGCTTTTCTGTAATACGGTTCTCTCTGCCAGGTGGCTGAACAGCACACACTTCCACCCAATCTGGCAAATGGGTAGACCATTGGCGAAAAGCTGATGCACCTCCTCCTGCATAAGGAAAGCAGAAAAGACGAAAAGTAGCTGTATGATTTTTTTGTATTACAAGACAGGCAGGATTGCAAACATCTGGATGCATAAGCTCTCCTTTTTCAGATTGATCTTTAAATTGGCATTTATAATATTGTAAGATGAGCATGTCAGGAGACAGTAAGCATATTTAAACCCAAGGTTATAGGTATTTCTCTGTTTAAGATTGTTACAAGTATCTTTGCTTTTTTCCTTCTTTTGTTTATAAAAAGAATACGTCCGGAGATATTTTTAAGAGGGCCACTTGTTATTATTACTTTTTTATTTTCATCAAATACAGCATCAGAAATTCTCGCGACACCATTGAAATCTGTGATACTCATTAAAAATTGCATCTCCTCTTTATGTACTTTTGCAAATGTCGAGTTATGACATATAGGATGAAGCAAATCGTTAAAAGGGGCGTTGTTAATTTCCTTAAGGAATTTATTGATATCCTTGTGTATGAAAATGTAGCCAGAAAAAAGAGGTTTTATGACCTTTCGCTGCTTTCCCTTTATATGATAAAAGAGCTCCCGGCAAGGTATGTAAAGTTTGAAACGATTATTGAAAAGTATATCCAGTGATTTTTTTAGATTGCATTCACTACCTGGCAATGTCGAAAGCACATACCAGTTCATGTAATCTCTTTTAGAACAAGTTTTGCTCATTTTTTTCACGATAAAAAATAGACAGGAAGGTTATTGGCAGTAATTCTAATTTTGGAGTTACATGCGCTTAAAGACAAATCCAAAAGGTGATTTACATCAAGGGTAGAAAAAGTGTCTTGAAAGATTGCGGATGCACAGTTTTTTTGTGGATGCTTTGCCGTGAAGTTTGGTGGAGGCTGATACTAATAGATCAAGTATAAATAAAACGTTTTATATGGAACGCTGTGCCTGATGGGGGTGAGAAGAGTATTTTGCCAATGATCCGGTCTTGTTTCAACTGACCGGGGTGTGTTCATTAAATTTTGAAGTCGATCACAGATCTATCCCACAAAAAAAGAACCGTTATCTATTATAAACTCCGCCCAATAGTCTGTAATAATTGGAGTTTCAACTTTCGTTGTGGCAGGCATTCCTGCCATGTGGATTTATATGAAAGAGCAGGCATACCCTAAGACTCTTTCAAGCTCTTTTGTGGACAGACCCGGCTCCCCAATCCCGGTCCGCCCGTGGCGGTTATACTGAAGAATGGATGATTTTATCGCACTAAGACAGATAAATCCATATGTATGTTTGCTACGTACAGATTAAGAAATATTCGGTTTCGTTCGAAATAAAGTAAAAAACCACGAAACTGCATTTATTTATCTTAAATGCAGACCTTCGTGGTCTTAGTTTTTGAAGCCCCCTATCATGCAGGTAAGTTGCTGATTATTTAGACTTGGATAGACAGCAGTTGCATTATGGAACCACAACAAATTGATTCTAAGATGTTAACTAATTACTATTGTATACTCACGACAATGTTTTGGTATCTTTTTCTTGCCGCTTTATTATAAAACAAATGGCTTCTACCATAAATTTTTAGCGGAGTTTATTAAAATCATTTTACAAAGTCAACGGTTTCTTTAAAAATATTTTTTAAAAAAAGATGGTTTTTATGGAATATCTTGGAATTAATGAATATTTTGGTTGATTTTTTTTTTAAAAAAATCACTCTGTTCCTAACTTTTTTCGCTTTATGGCATGCCCCTCCCCCCCAAAAAAAAAGATCAAACTTGAAAAAAGGCATTTAAGCATCCCAGGAATCAAAAATGACATGAAGTTTAAATGTCATCACATACAGGGAGAGATTCTATTGACAAAAGAATGTATTAAAAATGGACCATATGTGGTTTAAAAAAAATAATGCTGATAACGCAAGCCTGCTCCCATTCCGGAGTGGCCAAGATTGTGATCAGGTCACCATTACCTTTGGTCTCATATAGCCTGTACTTTCAAATAACGGCCATGGGGGGCTCCCGGGTCCGCCCATAACGAAGCTTGAAAGAGTGTTGAGCCTGTAGAATAATTCTGAGACAAAAGATTGAGATCGACGTCACATCAAATGTGATTTGAACTTGTGATTTTGTCGTGTGGGGGCGACACAATCCTAAAGGTTTTTAGCCGGTATCCGTTATTATGTTTATCTTTGGCTGTGGAACCGGCAGGAATGCAGTCACTTAAGAAAACCAGGTTCTTCACTGTGCCCGGCATGGCCCTGGAGCTCCTAAAACAAAATTGAAATGAAGCGGGGCTGTCAGATATCCTTTTTTTAAGAGAAAAAGCGCGCTGTTGATCATGCCGGTTTCAAAAATTTCGATCTCCGGCTTTACCCCGGTCTCTTTAAAAATTTGCAGTCCTATTTTATATATGATAAGAATTAATAATCTTTCATGGATTCTTCCTTATTTTTTCCATCAGGGACTATCTCAGGGGAAGAAACCTTATCACACTTTTTCAGATCTGAACGGCAGATCCTCTTTCAGGTACGCTCAGATACGTTGAAATTTAATAAAATTCAATCAAGGAGGTCACAATGGCACTTAGCGCAAGAAATGCATTAAAAGGTAAAATCAAAGAGATTAAATCCGGCCAGGTTATGTCTGAAATTACGCTCGAAGTAGCGGACGACGTCAATGTTGTTTCAGTAATAACAAACAGTTCTGTGGAACGGCTGGGTCTGGCCGTGGGCCAAACCGTAGAGGTAGTCATCAAGGCAACCAGTGTAATGATCAATGCCTAAGCCAACAAGGTAATTTCCCCTTTTCTGCATAATCCATGACCCTGTTGATTTAGTACCGGTTGATGATTTAACAACACAATATGGTGTAATTTTACTCGCTTGGTATCGTGCATATTGTATGCTGAATTTTTAAAATTGACTTAATCAACAGGCTCATCCATGGAGGGAAAATACTGTTGAACAGACATCCCCATGAAACACTCACAGTCGATGACGCAATGAAGGATTATCAGTCCCTCGTGGATGCCATTCCCCCAGACCTTCTTTTCAGCCTTCTTGACAACCCCTATGAAAGTCTCATCCTTGTGGACGCACAGGGAATCATCCGCTTCATGAGCCAATCCAACGAAGGGCTTTCCACCTTTTCTGTAAAAGATTCCGTGGGACGGCACATCAGTGAGGTCAGGCCCGACACACAAATGACAAGGGTGTTGAAAACCGGCAAGGCGGAAATCGGCAGAAGCATGGTGCTAAACAGTAGCAATCGGGTGGTGGCAAGAATTCCGCTGTTCAAAGAGGATCAGATCATCGGGGCCATCGGTAAAATGATGTTCATGAACCCCGATAAATTAAAGCAGCTCTATGAGCGCATTGACTGCCTCAAGAACCAGATTGATTATTACAAGGATGCCCTGCATCAGTCCTATGGCATCTGCTACACCTTTGATAATATTATCGGACAATCCGATGCCATCCTCAAATGCAAGTCATTGGCTCGCAAAGCGGCCCAATCCGACTCTTCGGTATTGATTACAGGGGAATCCGGAACGGGCAAAGAGCTTTTCGCCCACGCCATTCACCAGATCAGCCAGCGCAGAAAAGCCAATTTTGTCAGGGTAAACTGTGCCTCCATCCCCAGCGAATTAATCGAATCGGAACTGTTCGGATATGAAGCCGGCGCATTTACCGGCGCCAATAAAAAAGGAAAAGCCGGAAAATTTGAGCTGGCAGATCACGGCACCATTTTTCTGGATGAGATCGGTGACATGCCTCCTCTGCTCCAGGTGAAACTCATGCGGGTTCTCCAGGAAAAAGAGGTGGAACGGCTGGGAGGAAAGCCCAAAAAAATTGATTTTCGGGTCATCAGTGCCACCAACCGTGATCTGAATAAAATGGTAAGCGATAAAAGTTTTCGCCTTGATCTTTATTACAGATTGAATGTGTTCGTCATCACCCTGCCCTCTTTAAGGGACGTCAAAGAGGATATTCCTGAAATATTCAACCATTTTCTGGACAAGCTCAGTCACGGAAACAGAAAAAACCCTCCCAGTGTCTCCCCCGAAGCCATGGCAGCCCTTCAGAGCTACTCCTGGCCCGGCAATTTCCGGGAGTTGAGAAACATTGCAGATCGCTCCATCATCCTGTGCAGTGAGAACAGAATCGAGCTCAAGGACCTGCCCATCCCTCTGCAGGAAAAAACAGGCCCTTTGCCCATGGAGGGAATGGGAGATTCGTTAAAGAGCATCATGGAGAATACGGAAAAAAGGGCCATTCTGGATGCCCTTGAAAGAGCTGGCAACAATCGTGAGAAAGCGTCTGCCCTGTTAAAAATACATCGTACCGGTCTTTATCAGAAGATGAAAAAATATAACATCTCCTGATGTTAAGAAATCAAATTCTCATCTCTGATTTTTGAAGCCGGGCCTTCAATTTCTCCCGGGCTTTTATAGACTCCGGTGTCAGCAGCAATGCACTGAAAGATTCAAACTCCGCCCTCATACGATCGGCAACTTCCTGCTGCCCGCCCAGTTTTAAAAGGTATTTCGTCACCAAAAGAGCCTGCTGTGGTTTATGTGCCAGCTCCTCCGCCACGTTAAGGGCATGAGCCAACAGATCCTGAGCGGGCACCGTATCATTGATGATGCCCAGTGCCACAGCCTTTGATGCGTCAAAGAAATCGCCCAACATCAGCACTTCAGCCGCCTTTTTATACCCGGCACCTGCGGGCAGCAAAAAGGTGGAACCGGCTTCCGGGCATACCCCGAGATTAACAAAGGGCATGCCAAAACGGGTGTCAGGAGCAGCGTAAACCAGATCGCAATGCAGCAGCAGGGTTACCCCCACCCCCACGGCAATGCCCGATACTGCGGCAACCACGGGCTTTTCAAACGACTGAAGAACAATCAAAAACCGTGCTCCGGGCGATGCTGACCCGGGAGCACGATGGTCAAATGCTTTCAGATCGTTGCCGGCACAAAAAGCATTATCCATTCCATGAAACAGGACGATTTTAACCGCCTGATTTTCACGGGCGTTTTCCAGTGCCAACCGCATAGTGTTATACATGTTATCGGTTAAGGCATTTTTTTTATCCGGACGGTTAATACCAATGCGCATGATTCCCTGATGAATATCGACATTAATGTGCCTGCTCTCATCCATTCCACAACCTCCTGATTTCCTGGATATGTTCCACCGGCCGGGTTATTCTTCCTTAAGGATTTCGTCTTTTGGGTCCACGGTTTAACCAAAGTAAAATATCCGTCATTGTCTGTTTACGCTCCAGGTTTAACTCAACGGTTTAATTCACCATATTATTGGGAAGCCACAACGCAATTTCAGGAAAAAGTACGACAATGATCAGTCCAATAACCTGCAAAACGCAAAAGGGAACAACGGAACGATAAAGATCGTTCATGGAAATCTCCGGTGGTGCAACCCCTTTTAATATAAAAAGGTTAAAACCAAACGGAGGTGTCAGGTATCCCATGGTCATGTTGATCACAAACAAAACGCCAAACCATAACAGGTCAAATCCCAGTGCATGGACAATGGGAATAAGGATAGGGCCAAGCAGGGTGATGATGGCGGCAGGTTCCAGAATCATGCCACAAAAAAAGAAGATCAGTTGGATAAAAATCAAGATCCACCACCTGGAAACACCTAAATTCAGCATTAACTCCTGAAACACCTCCTGAACGCCCACAAATGCCAGGTAATGGGTAAAACATGCCGCACCGATAATGATCCACATGACCATGGCATTTACCTTAACGGTGCTTAAAAGCGCGGAATTTAAATTTTTAAAATTAAAACGCCTGTAGATCACCATGCATAAAAGCGCCCCAAAGGCACCGATACCGGCAGCTTCCGTGGGGGTGGCAATCCCCTGATAAATACTTCCCAGCACAAAAAGGACCAAAAGGATCGGCAGGATAATTCCCTTTAATGACTGTAATTTCTGTTTAAGGCTGTATCTTTCGGGAATCGCCGGCCCCATCCGGGGATTCAGGCAACATCGAATACCAATATACCCGATAAACAACAGGCTGAGCACTAAACCAGGCAATATTCCGGCCATGAAAAGCTTGCCCACCGACACCTCGGCAATACCTGCATATATAATCATGATGATACTCGGAGGAATCAGGATACCAAGGGCCCCTCCCGCCATGATCGAGCCAAGGACCAGGCTTTTGTCATATCCACGCTTGAACATGGCAGGCAGCGCAATCAGTCCCATTGTAACGGTGGCCACGGAACCAACCCCTGACATGGCCCCAAAAATCGCGCAAATAATGACGGTTCCAATGGCAAGCCCGCCATTTAACCGCCCTGACCACAAATAAATAATCTGGTACAAATCATCTGCCAGTCCGCTTCGCTCCAAAAAATTTGCCATCAATATAAAAAGGGGAATGGCAATGAGGATAAAACTGGTTGAATCACTATAGGTGGTACTGACTATCTGATATAATCCCCCTACCCCCCAGGAACAGATGGTTCCCAGCATGGCAACGCCGGTGAGCGCAAACCCCACAGGAACCCCTATGAGAAGCAGAATAAAAAATGAAGCACCAACAATACATATCGTCCAGTCCATGAAGTGGTCCCTTATGATTTGTTTTCAAGATTGAAGAAAAATTTACAAACACCGGAGATGGCTGCAAGCAACAGTAAAATGCCTCCCAGGGGAATGGTTGACCACACCGGCCACAGGGGAAGTCCAAGTACACTTTCAGATCTATGATTATTGACAAAAGTATTCCAGAACTCCTGTCCTCCCATCCAGATCAGCACAATGCAGATAAGCACAACAACTGCATATTGAACCAGATCCAGACGTTCTCGGATTTTTATGGACAAACGGACACGAAACAGATCAATCCTCACATGGGAATCTTCCAGAAGTGCATAACCGGTGGCGAATAGAGAAATGGCACAAAAAACATATTGCGAAATTTCCATGGTCCAATCCAACGGCGCTCTCAGGATGTATCTTGAGAAAACCCCAAGTACAACAATCGCTACCAGCATCAGACAAAGAAAACCCGCAGCGTAACCACCGGCACTTACAATAAAATCAATAGCTTTGATTGTTTTTTTCATTTATTTTCCTATGACTCGATGATCAAATTTTTATATTGATATCCATATCAGGAGAGGGAACAGGCCAGGCACAAACAGACGGTTCCCCCTCACCCAAGAATGCCTAAAAATAAATCACCTCTTTAAAACAAAGGATGCTTGATTCCCATTTCAGTGAAATATTTTTTCAATATTTCAATCTGTTCCGCACACAGATCGCTTCCTTTAGAATGATCTTCATACACAGGCTTAAGGGCGGTTATCATTTTGTTCACCTCTTCCGTGGGCAATTCTATGATCGTCACATTGTTTTCCTTACAAAAATCAATGATTTCAGCATCGTTCTTTTCCGATAAATTCGCAGAATGAATACTGGTCAGAAAACCGGCCATGTTAATGGCATCTTTCTCGTCAGCGGATAATTTTTCCCACACCTTATTATTAAACAATATTTCCACCATGCCCGGAGAATGAAGCGTGGGAGAGCTCACATAGGAAACAACTTCATAGAATTTATAATCTCTAAGGGTGTACCAGGGATAATCCGTGCCGTCTGCCACGCCTCTCTGCAGTGCCGTATACTGTTCCGCCCCGGACAATGACACGGATGAACCACCCAACTCCTTTACAATTTTACCTTCCATCCCCACGGCTCTGATCTTTTTGCCCTTTAAATCTTCCATGCTGTTAATGGGAAAATTGGTCATCAGACCCATTTTTGCCACGGAAATGGGTGCCACATAATAACAGCCCTGTTTGGCAGTGGCCCGGCGCATAACATCCAGATATCCATAATTATAATAAATATCCATGGCTTCTGACACATTTTCCCAGCTGAACGGAAGCCATTCGCCGTTCACCTCGGGAATAACGCCTGCATAGTAAAGCATTGATCCGACATAGCCGTCTATCATGCCCCGCTGCATGGCAGTGAGGCCCTCTTTGGCTTTCACAAGGTGGCCGGGATAAAATATCTTGACGGTGACGTCACCCTTTGTCAGCTCCTTCACCTTATCGGCAAAAAACAGTGTATTGGTTGCAACACTGCTTGTTTGGGGATACACCAGCTGAACCTTCAACTCCTTTTTTGCGGCAGCCACTCCCGTCAACATAAAAATCATTGAAACAGACACAACACAACATACGGTCCATCTTAAGCATTTCCGATACATGATAAACTCCTTTATTCTGATAACCGCCACGGGCGGACCGGGATTTGGGACCCGGGTTCGCCCACAACGAAGCTTGAAAGAATGTTAGGCTCGCCTATTCTTTCGTATAAAAGATACAGGGGTTATTCCCTCGTAAAAACGATTCCTTCATTTTTCTCTTTTCTTGACGAATATGAGATGAGTCCCATCTCATACGCCTTTTTTGACAGCTCCTCCCTGAAATCAGGGTGGGCAATTGAAATAAGGGCCTCTGCCCGCTGGGTGTTGCTCAACCCTCTTAAATTCACGATGCCCCACTCCGTGGCCACATATTGCGTAAGGGTTCTTGGAACGGTTATGTTGGAACCCGTTTCCAACAGGGGAAGTATCCTTGAAGTGCCTTTGTAAGTGGAGTACAGAGAAAGAACACTGACCCCTTTCCGGTCCAGGGACATCATGGTACCCATGACAAAATCCAATTGACCGCCGGACCCGCTTATCTGGTAGGGCCTGCCATTGAAAACCATCTGTTCCGATGCCACCTGCCCGGTTAAATCCACGTTGATCGCACTGTTCAACGAAAACATGTTCGGCTGCCGGGCAATGACAAAGGGATGATTGGTGTAATCCACAGGATACATGGCAAAGGCGGCATTACGATCTGCATAATCATACAATGCCCTGTCCCCCAGGCAGAAGGTGAAGACGGTCTTGAACCGATCCTCTGTTTTTTCACTGTTTGTCACCACGCCATGTTCTATCAAATCAACCATTTTGGAAGTTAACATTTCCGTGTGCAGGCCACATTTTTTTATCCCTGAAGAGGCTACGGAATCAAGCACGGCATTGGGCAAGCCTCCGATGCCGATCTGAAGGGTGGAGCCATCTTTAATCAAACCGGCCTTTAAAATATTTTCCGCTATCATCCTGTCTTCCGGTTTGCTTTGAATCGGCGGCAGGCAAAAGGTCTGAAACTCGTTGTCTTCCACAATGTAATCCACGGAATCAATGTGAAGGCTCTCTTCATATCCGCCGTTAATCACCGGCATATCCTCTCTTACGATGACCACGATCTTATCGGAAACATCGGAAATGGCCATGTTGTGTCCGCTGGTCAGGCCAAAATGGAAATATCCGTTTGCATCCATGGGAGAGGTGACAACAAAGAAAAAATTAAAGTGATATTTTTCCCTGTAGATCATGGGCGCCGTGTGCCATGTTTCCGGCACATACACCCCCACACCCCTCTGCTTTGACAGAGGTCTCACCGCCCCCAGCAAAAATCCGCTGAACCAGTTAAACACCTTTCCTTCCGGATCTGCCTCGCAGATTTTATACTTTATGGTATCCAGATAGGTATTGACTCTGATATTTTCCAGTTCGTCCACCCGTTCTGCAAGATGCTTGTCAATAACAGCGGCTATATTGGCGGCACCGCCAAGGTGGAGGCGATCCCCGGATTTGATGAGACCGGCCGCCTCTTTCCCTGAAATCAACCGGGTCTTATATACTTCTGAATATTTTTTTGTCATGCGCATAGATTCCCAAAGTTTGGGCTTGATCATCCTGTCGACCGCTCATCACGCGGGGCAGATTCATCTTCAAGATGATTGACGTTGTGATCAAACCGGGATGTCGTCTTCAGAAGGGGATAACACTTACGGTCTTCAAGGTGACCGATGTTGTGATCACCCCCCCCAATTTTTATGTTCTTTATCTGCCCTTAAATTCAGGTGCCCGCTTTTCCAGGAACGCCCTGAACCCCTCATTTCGATCCTCCGTACTGCGAACGGTGGCACTGCCCAGG
This sequence comes from uncultured Desulfobacterium sp., assembly GCA_963668575.2. Lineage (GTDB taxonomy): Bacteria > Desulfobacterota > Desulfobacteria > Desulfobacterales > Desulfobacteraceae > Desulfocicer. The sequence continues at coordinate 6,786,601 of OY764894.2, forward strand.
GCTTCAACCTCCAGCCCTTTTTCAAGGCCCTGGTACAGTCCGGCAGAAAAAGCCTCCAGCACACATTGAACGGCGATGGGGGGACGGGCCACCAGTTTTTCTGCAAATGCACGGCCATCGGCCATAAGGGATCCCGGCAGGGAGGTTTGGTCAACCAGTCCCATTTCCAGCGCTTTTGCGGCATTCACCCGTTGACTGAAAAGGATCATATCCAGGGCACGGGCCCTTCCCACAAGACGGGCAAGACGCTGGGTGCCGCCCCACCCCGGAATAATACCGAGATTCAACTCCGTAAGACCCAGCATCGCCTTTGGGCTGTCCACCATGATTCTGAAGTGACAGGACATGGCAAGTTCCAGACCACCGCCCAGGGCATGGCCGTTTATGAGGGCGATGGTGGGTTTTGACAACCGGTCGATCCTGCACCATAATTCACGCCCTTTAGGACTTATGACATCGACATTGGCGGCATCACTGACATCAAACCCTGCAGAAAAACACTTTTCACCGCTGCCGGTGATCATGACCACCCTGACATCCCGGTCACTGCTGACCCTTTCAATACTCTCCTCGAACTCTTCCATGGTGGCAAGGTTCCAGGTGTTGGCAGGCGGATGATTTATGGTAATAACGGCAATGTGATGCCTGACCTCATAATCCAGATTTTTGTACGAAACCACTTTTATATCTCCTTCTGATTGTGGGCAGTTATAAGTTATCGGCAATGAGATCCTTTTGCAGATGTTGATTCCCTTCAAGAATTTCAAACATCTTTGCATCTCTGTAGAACCCTTCCACATCATACTCATCTATGTAACCGTATCCGCCCAGAAGCTGAATCGCATGATCCGTTGTTTCCATGGCCGTACGGGTGGCGACAAGCTTGGCCATGCTGCAGGACTTTGTACTGGCCACGCCTTTTTCACAGGCCCAGACCCCCTGCCGGACCATCAGTCTTGCCATTTCAATGGCTGTCATCATCTCCGCAAGCTTATGTCGGGTGATCTGAAACTCGATGAGTTTCCGCCCAAACTGCTCCCTCTGTTTCACATGGGCAAAGGCCCGGTCAAAGGCTCCCTGGGCCGTCCCCACTGCCAGAGACGCGATAAGCAGACGGCTCTGATTAAAAAAACTCAGGACCTGTGAATATCCCCTGTTTTCCCCACCAATGAGATTTTCCAGGGGAACACGAACATGGGTGAAATCAACATGACTCAAAGGCAACAGCCGGTTCCCCAGTCGATTCCCCACATCAACGGTTGACACGCCCTCACAATCGGCTTCCACCAGTATGGTACTCAGACTCTGCCCAGGCGTTTCTGCATCAGGATCCGTTCTGCACAGAACAATGTAAAATCCTGCCAATGGGCCACCATTCACAGCAAAGGTCTTACTTCCGTTGATTAACCAGGAATCTCCCTCCTTAACGGCTGTGGTTTGACATCCCTTGAGGTCGCTTCCCATGCCCTGTTCTGTAAAAGCACAGCTTGAAAGAATTTCCGCCTCTGCGATTCCGGGAAGCCAGGCTTTTTTCTGCTGCTCACTGCCATACTGAGCCAGTATCTCCGATCCATATCCGGCAAGGGCCACACAGGTGCCCACGGTGGAATGGCCGCTGGCCAGCACTTCGGCAATGAGAATCTTTTCGGAAAATCCCAATCCCTCGCCACCATAGGTTTCGGAAAAATGGATTCCTGAAAAGCCCAACTCACCGGCCTTTTTCAATATATTTTCAGGATAGGCTTTGTTGTCGATGAGTTCATGAATGATCTCTTTCTTGAATTCACCTTTTACAAAATCCTTAACTGCTTTTTTGATCTGTTTCTGTTCTTTATTGAGTTCAAAATTCACCTTCGTTCTCCTAAGGGGGAAGGGGGGCCATTAAAATCCCGGTCAAACGCCGCGTTTATTTTTTTAAAAGATTTTTCGCAATGATGATCCGTTGAATTTCACTGGTTCCCTCATAAATTCTGTACAGCCTCACATCTCTTAAAAAAATCTCCAGCTGGTTCATGGTCAGGCTGCCATCCATTTCAAAGAGATCAATGGCCTTTTCTGCAATACGGCTTGCCATTTCAGTGCAGAACACCTTGACCATGGACGCTTCGGTGGTGACACTCTTGCCCTGGTCCTTTAAGGATGCGGTATTATACAACATCTGCCTGGCTGCATGGATTTGAGTGCCCATGTCTGCCAGGTCAAACTGAACAGCCTGGATCTCGTTCCCGGAAACACCCTCCCTGATTTTTTTGCGAACTTTTTCCAGGCACAGCTCCAGTATCTTCTGGGAGGCCCCCAGGGCACATGCCCCCATGGACAAACGCCCCTTGTCCAGCACACGCATGGCGGTTTTAAACCCTTCCCCCACCTTTTCCATGCCTCCAATGACGTTCTCTTTGGGAACAAGACAATCCTTGAATATCAACTCATGGGTATGGGAGCCTTTCAATCCCATCTTCAGATCCGCAGGTCCCACAAAAAAGCCCGGCATTCCCTGCTCCACGATAAAAGCGGTCACCCCGCCCCGGGCCCTCTTTTTTTCATCGGTGACGGCAATGGTGGTAAACACCCGGGCCGTATCCGCATTGGTGATGAACTGCTTTGTGCCGTTCAGCACCCAGTGGTCATCTTTTAAAACAGCGCCAGTGGAGATATTGGCGGCATCTGATCCGGCATCGGGTTCTGTCAGTGCAAAGGAGGCGGTCCACTCCCCGGCGGCAATACGCGGCAGATAGATTCTCTTCTGCTCCTCTGTGCCGTCATAGAGTATGCCCATGGAGCCGATACCGTTGCTGGTACCGATGCGGGAGCGATGGCAGGCGTTGGTTCTGGTGATCTCCTCATATATGATGACCTCCTGAAGAGTGTTCAGCCCCAGACCGCCATATTCCCGGGGGATGGAGAGGCCGAACAGCCCCAGTTGACGCATCCTGTCAACTATTTCATGGGGAATTTCCGCACTTTTTTCAATGTCAAGGGAGATGGGGTCCAGCTCAGTTTCAACAAAATCACGTATTTTTAATCTGAACGTTTCAAACGCTTCCGGTGTCGGTGCTGACATGGTCATCCTCATCTTATTGTCTGTTCAGGTTTTCCCAGATCATTGAATACCCCTGTCCCCTTCCCACACACATGGTGGTAAGACCGTATTTTGCCTTGGGATTTTCCTTGAAAAGTCTCTGCATAAACGCAATGAGGCGGGGACCTGAGGAGGCCAGGGGATGGCCATAGGCAATGGCGCCCCCCCAGATATTCACCCGGGGATCATCGGCCTTCAGACCCAGGCGGTCCAGATCGTACAAGGCCTGGATGGCAAAGGCTTCATTCACCTCGATGATGTCCATGTCATCCATGGTCAGACCGGCTTTGGAAAGTGCTTTCAAGGTTGACGGCACAGGCGCCGTGCCCATGATCTTGGGATCAACGGCGGACACGCCTGTGGAGATCCAGCGCATCTGAGGTGCCATGCCGCATTCCATGGCTTTTTTCCCGTTCATTAGAAGCACGGCCGCAGCCCCATCGTTGAGACCCGAAGCATTACCGGCCGTGACCCGGCCATTTTCCCTGAAGGGGGTTTTAAGTTTCTTAAGACTTTCCAGGGTGGTTTCAGGACGGGGATGCTGGTCTTTGTCAGCCATGATTCTGGTACCATCGGCCAGTTCCACTTCAATGGGAACAATCATATCCAGCATCTTTCCGGCGGTGACGGCCCGATGGGTTTTCTGCTGGCATGTCACGGCATAGGCATCGGTCATCTCTTTGGTCAATTCAGGACAGAAATCGTGAATATTTTCTGCGGTCATGCCCATGTTAAAGGCGGATGCGCCGCCCATGACCTCTTCCGCCCTGGGATGCGAATCCCGCATATACCCCATGGGCAGATGCCCCATATGCTCCACGCCGCCGGCCACCACACAGTCCGCCATACCGCTTGCAATGTAGGAGACCCCAAAGCCCACGGCGGTCAGACCTCCGGCACACATTCTGTCCACGGAACATCCTGGCACCTCCCATCCCCAGTCTGCCAGCATGGAGATCATTCTTCCGATGGTACCGCCCTGTTCTGCGATCTGGTTGGTGGCGCCCCAGATGAGATCCTCCACCATGGTGGGAGAGACCTGGGGATTTCGTTTCATCAGGCCCTGCAGTACGGCAACGGACATATCCTCGGCTCTGGTTTTCCAGAAGATCCCTTTTTCACCTGCCCTGCCAAAGGCTGTCCGGACAGAATCCATCACCAACACATCATCCTCTTTAAACACCATCTTTCGCTCCTTTTATGTTTATCTGTCATTGACGCACCCCTGGTCCACGGCATCAATGCCTTCAATCTCTTCAATTTATCGCCATGACAATGCATTTTGCATTTTATGGTTCGGGATGATCGAAATCCGGCCATGAACGTTTAATTCAACCTGATATCGATGCACCCATCCAATGAATGCCCGGAAGCCCCATACGATTATGCTCGCTCCAGAACGGCGGCAATGCCAAGCCCGCCGCCGCCACATATGGTTTCCAGACCATACCGGGCATTTCGTCTTTTCATCTCATGGACCAGTGTGACAAGGACCCGGGTGCCGGTACAGGCAATGGGATGTCCCAGGGAGATGCCGGAACCGTTCACGTTGATCTTTCCATACTGATCCGGTCCTATCCCCATCTCCTTAAGATCGGCAAGCACCTGGGCCGCAAAGGCCTCCTGGATCTCAATGAGGTCCATCTGCTCAAGCGTCATATCCGCCAGCTTAAGGGCTTTGGCCACGGCCACCGGAACGGTTTTATAGGCTCGTTTGGGATCTTCCCCGGCAACGCTGCAACTTTTAAGGGTGGCAAGGGGCTCGATGCCCAGTTGTGCCGCTTTTTCAGCCGAGGTGATGATCACGGCTGCGGCACCGTCGTTTTCCGTGGAAGAGTTGCCGGCCGTGCAGACACCGCCCATCACCGGTTTCAATCGCATCAGCTTTTCCATGGTGGTGCCGGGTCTTGGCGTTTCATCCCTGTCCACCACCAGGGATGCACCCTTGGCCTGGGGAACGGTGACCGGCACCATCTCATCGTCAAATCTGCCGTCGGCCATGGCGGCACACGCCTTTTGATGACTCATGACGGCCCACTGATCACACGCCTCTCTGGAGATATTCTCCTCCTTTGCCCCGGTTTCGGCCCAGGACATCATGGAGGGAAGGATGCCGTATCTCCCTTCAGGCTGGGACATCACCCTGGCCCTCTGGATGCGATCGTAAAAGGGAAGCCCCCACGTGGAGAGATCGCCATGGCCCCTGGGCATACCTCTTTTGCCGCCAATGCCCCATTTCATGCTGCCGGGAAGATAGAACTCCGCATTGCTCATGCTCTCGACACCGCCTGCCACCACGATCTCAGCCGCTTCACTCTGAATCAGGGCGGCGGCAAAACGAACCACATCCAGCCCGGTGCAGCATCGGCGATCCAGGGTAACCCCGGGAATTTTTTCCGGCCATCCTGCGCCTAAAAGCGCCATCCTGGCGATATTGACATACTCACCATTCTGATAGGACTGTCCCATGATCACTTCATCCACCTGTTCAGGGGCAAGATCAATTTTTTTCACGGCCTGGTCGAGCACAAGGGAGGCAAGATCATACGCCTCTACGGATTTGAGAGCTCCCATATATCTGCCCACCGGGGTTCGGACGCCACTGATGATAACGACTTCTTTCATATCCCGTATCCTTCTCCTTTGGCTTAAAATGCATTGTCCTGTACGACGAGGATCTCTCTGCTGTTCCGCTGGCATATTTCAAGGGTGGCCAGGGTATGGGGAAGGGTTATGTCCACAAAATAGGTGGCCTGGAGGACTTTTCCTCTATAGAAATCGTTCTTTTTCCCCTTTTTCTCAGTGTAGGGATAGGCGACAAGGGCCATGTCCAGCAGCATCCAGGTCATGGTGATATCGGCAAAGGCGGTGAGGGCAGGATAGGCATAGGATGCCCACTGCAACGGATCGTTTTCCCTTCGTTTCTGAAGCTCACCTGCGGTTTCCCACAAACTTTTCGCAACCCCTTCAAGGGCCCTTACCTTATCGCCCAGCTCGGGATGTTCTCTATTTTTATCGCAAAAAGTCTTAATCTCATTTTTAAAGGCCTGGAAAGCAGCCCCATTTCTAAGGGTCATTTTCCGTCCCAGGAGATCCATGGCCTGAATACCGTTTGTCCCCTCGTAAAGGGACATGATTTTGGCATCCCTTAGGTATTGCTCCAATGGAAAATCTTTACAGAAGCCATAACCTCCCAGGCATTGGATGGCAGTTTCACATACGCGGAATCCCATATCGGAACAGTGGGCTTTAATAATGGGGGTAAGAAAATCCACAAGGTTCATGTGATGCGTCTTTTCTTCACCTTCAGGCAGTTCAGATGCCAGATCCGCCCTCATGGCGGCCATATAAATCATGGAACGCATACCATCCACAACCGCTTTCATCCACAAAAGATTCCGTCGGACATCGGGGTGATCAATGATATGAACATCCCCCTTCTCTCTGCCGGCAATATCCCTGCCCTGAATACGACTTTTGGTATATTCCAGAGCATTTCTGTAGGCGGTGCTGCCCAAGGTCATCCCGCTGACACCGGTATTTATCCTGGCGGCATTCATCATCTGAAACATGTGGGCAAGGCCATTGTTCTCCTTTCCGCACAGATACCCCACACAATCGTTATTACTGCCAAAATTAAGCACTGTCGTGGGAGAGGCGTGAAGCCCCAGCTTTTTCTCCACATTGCCGCATTTGACATCATTGAATTCACCGGGGGTGCCGTCGGGGTTGAGCCTGAACTTGGGTACCACAAAAAGACTGATGCCTTTCACACCTTCCGGGGCCCCCTGAATTCTTGCCAGAACAAGATGGATGATATTATCGGTGAGATCATGGTCCCCCCAGGAGATAAAAATCTTTGTTCCCGTAAGTTTAAAATGCTCTCCTTCGCGTATGGCTGTGGTGGTGAGGGCCGCAAGGTTGGACCCGGCATCGGCTTCTGTGAGACACATGGTGCCGGACCATGTGCCGTTAAACATTTTAGGGACATAGCTTTTTTTCAACGCCTCTGTCCCAAAGGATTCTATCAGATGGGCAGCCCCATGGGTCAGGCTGGGGGCCATGTTAAAGGACTGGCAGGCGCCATACATGAGATCGTTGATCACCACACGCATCATCGTGGGAAACCCCTGCCCCCCATACGTAACGTCCCTGGCGGCAGCGGTCCATCCATTCTCACCATACTGCCTGAATGCCTCCTTAAACTCAGGGGGAGAAGATACCTTGCCGTTCTCAAACTTAACGCCCCATTTTTCGCCGATTTCGTTGAGCGGGTCCAGGACACCCTTTGCAAAACTCAACGCTTCGGAGACCAGAAGATCCAGGGTCTTTTCATTGAGATCTCCGTATTTATCCAATTCACAGAGTTGCCCATAGTTCAGTTGTTCTTTCAGAATAAAAAAGATATCTTTCTGGTTGATTTTAAAATGTCCCATATGCGCTGTTTAATTCCCCTTCCTTGTGCCGTCTTCATTATATTCATACCAGCCCTTACCTGTTTTACGCCCCAGATGCCCGGCCTTTACCTTTCTTCTGAGCAATAAGGGAGGGTAAAATCGACTGTCCCCTGTCTCTTTGTAAACAGCCATCATGGCACCATAGGTGACATCAAGACCCACCATGTCGCCGGTTTCAAAGATTCCCATCTTTCGTCCGGAACCCAGGCGCAGCCCCTTGTCAATATCTTCACAGGTTGCAATGCCCCGTTCCACAAGCTTAATGGCCTCAATGGTGGAAGGGAAATTGATGCGATTGATGACAAAGCCCGCAATATCACGATTCACCATGATGGGCTCCTTGCCTATTTTCTGCGCAAACGCCCTGCCGATCCCGGCTGTTTCATCCGAAGTCTCAATGCCCTTGATGATCTCCACTGCCGGCATCATGGGAACCGGGCTGAAAAAATGGATGCCAAGAACCTTTTCAGGCCGCCGGGTGACAGCGCCAAGCTCACTGATGGGAATGGCGGATGTATTGCTGGCAATGATGGTGCCTGCATGGCAGACGTCATCCATCTTTTTAAAAATCTCATGTTTTAGCTCAAGATTTTCAAAAACAACTTCAATGGCCAGGTCCACATCTGCACCCACCTCATAATTGCCGGTGGTTTGAATCCGATTCATGATGGTCTCTTTATCTTCAGACACCTTTCCCTTTTCCACGAATTTTCCCACAGACCATGCGATGTTTTTCTTTGCTCTGTCCAATGCCTCCGGGGAGACATCATTCAGGATCACCTGGATTCCTGCCTGGGCGCAGACTTGTGCAATACCGCTTCCCATCAATCCTGATCCCACAACCATCATTTTCTGGATGTTCATCTTTTTCTCCTGCTCTCTTCTCGATGCTCAAACTCTTTTTTTACAAAAAAGTGTAGGTAGGCCTAACATTACGTTCATGATTCGTTGAAAAATTTGAACATCGACTTTACGGTTTGTCAGAACGATTTATTTGATATCTCTTTAATTACCTGAGATCTTTAGCAAGGATTTTGCCAACAAGAATAAAAACAGAAAAAAATCTGTTTCTTCAAAATAGGGCGGGCTTGTATTATATATTTATATATAATCATATAAGATAGTTAGCCAAATCGCATTCCAAGCGACAAGGATAGATCTATTTTCCATTTGCACTCTTAATTTTGCCAGACGGCTCTGTATAAGATAATATTCATCCCCTCAAACAATTATTAGTAACTATTTTAAATAATTTCACAAAGAAGGATTTGTATAGCATTATATACACATATAGAATCTTATACACACATGGATTGTTCGAGCTGTGCGGGGTCAAGGCCGCAAGGCCGGCGTGGGCTTCGGTGCCGGCAGTCAGCACTCCCGCAACCTTGAATCATGGATCACCCACTGCCCACCTATAGGCTTAGCTATGCCTAATTTTTTTATTGACTTTTAAAAAAAAGCGGTTATTATCTGAAAAAAAGCATATTGATGCCACTTTGTAGCAGAAATAAATAAAAACCCCCTCAACACTCACGCAAAAAAGGGAGAATAGATATGGCTTTTTTAGATGGGCTATTAACGGCAATCCTGGTGATTAGCGCCTTTTATTATTTGATAAAACATTTTATTTCATCCGGCAGCGGGTGCAGTGGCTGTGCAACCTGCCGCAAAAACGGCAACTGCTGCGATGTTCCGGGAGACAAATTATTATGACCGCACCGATCAACTTAAGAAAAATGGCAATAAATCAAAAAGGGGTGATTCAATCGGTGAGGGCCACCGGAGAACTGGGCCGCCGCATCAGGGATATGGGGCTTGTGCCCAACACCGAAATAGAGGTGGTGGGCCGGGCCCCACTGAAGGACCCTGTGGCCCTCCGCCTCATGGATTTCACCATTACCCTGAGAAACAACGAAGCCGACCATATCATGGTGGCACCATCTGGAGAATAAGATCAAAATGTCAGACACCATCACCGCCGCACTGGCCGGCAACCCCAACTGCGGCAAGACCACTCTTTTCAACGCCCTGACCGGCGCCCGGCAACACGTGGGCAATTACCCCGGCGTCACCGTTGAAAAACGTTCCGGCACTCTCAAATCCGGTGAAACCCTTATCCATGTGGTGGATCTCCCCGGCACCTACTCCCTTACCGCCTACACTCCGGAGGAGCTGGTGGCCCGAAACTTCATCGTGGATGAGCACCCCCAGGTGGTCATTGACATTGTGGATGCCACCAGCCTTGAGCGCAACCTCTATCTCTCCATTCAGTTCATGGAGCTGGGAGCCCCCGTTATCCTGGCCCTGAACATGATGGATGCCGTTAAAAAACAGGGCAAAAGCATTGACGTGAACAAACTGTCTTCCCTTTTAGGGGTGCCTGTGGTGGAGACCGTGGCCCGGTCCGGTCAGGGAAAGCATGAACTCATCCAGCAGTCCATCGCTTTTGTCCGGGAGAAAAAAACGTGGCAACCGCTGCACATCTCTTATGGTTCCCTGCTGGACCCGGTACTTGAGGAGATGGCCCAACAAATAGAAAAAAGCAAATTCCTGGTTCCGCGGTTTCCGGCACGCTGGCTGGCGCTTAAATACCTGGAAGGGGATGAAGAGGTCATGGCCGTGGGCCGGCGGGAAAATCGAAAATGCCATCAACGGCTGGTGACAATGGCCGAGGCAAGCCAGGAAGAATGTGTCAAAACCATGGACATGGAACCCGATGCCATCATTGCCGATCACCGGTACGGTTATATCGCCGCCATCATGAAACAGGGCATTGTCCGGCAAAAGGACAACCGCCGGCGCATCCACCTCTCCGATAAAATCGACCGGGTGGTGACCAACCGTTTCCTGGGCCCCCTCATCATGCTTGGCACCCTTTACGGGATTTTCTACATCACCTTTCCCATCGGCGAAATTCCCATGGGATGGGTGGAGACCTTTTTTGAATGGCTTTCCGCAACGGCTGTGGCCGTGATACCCGACGGCTTTTTTCAGTCCCTGGTGGTGGACGGCATCATCGGCGGTGTGGGCGGTGTCATGGGATTTGTACCGCTGATCATGGTGATGTTCATGGCCATCACCATTCTTGAGGATCTGGGATACATGGCCCGCATGGCCTACATGATGGACCGGGTGTTTCGCATCTTCGGCCTCCACGGTGCCTCTCTCATGCCCTTTATCGTCTCTGGCGGTATTCCCGGTGGATGTGCCGTTCCCGGCGTCATGGCAGCCCGGACCCTGAGAAGCCCCCGGGAAAAGCTTGCCACCATCCTGACGGCACCCTTTATGAACTGCGGTGCCAAGGTGCCGGTGTTCCTGTTGCTGGCGGCCGCCTTTTTTCCGGGCAATGCCCCCCGGGTTCTGTTTTTCATCACCCTTTTCAGCTGGGCCACGGCCCTGGTGGTGGCCAGGCTATTGCGCTCCACCATCATTCGGGGAGAGGCCACCCCCTTTGTCATGGAGCTGCCCCCCTATCGTCTGCCCACCCTCCGGGGCGTTTTAATACATACCTGGGAGCGGGCATGGCAGTACATGAAAAAGGCCGGCACCGTCATCCTGGGGATCTCCATCCTCATCTGGGCTGCCATGACCTTCCCCGGCCTTCCCCAGGATACGGCATCCCGATTCCATGAGCAGCGGGCAACGCTTGAACAAAAACGCGACACCGCCTCAGCGGAATCGGAAAAAGCCATTCTGAAAGAGAAGCTTACGGCCCTTGATCACCAGGAAGCCCAGGCCGGACTGAAATACTCCCTGGCCGGCAAAATCGGCTCTTTTATGGAGCCCATATCCCAATGGGCCGGATTTGACTGGCGCACCAACATCGCCCTTCTGGGGGGATTTGCCGCCAAAGAGGTCATCGTCTCCTCCCTGGGAACGGCTTACTCCATGGGAGATGTGGACCCGGACGCTTCGGATACCCTGGGCCAACGGCTGGTCCAAGACCCCGTGTGGACCTCGGCCACGGCCCTCTCCCTCATGGTGTTCGTCCTTTTATATGCACCCTGTTTTGTAACGGTGGCGGTGATCGCCCGGGAGGCTTCCTGGCGATGGGCCGCATTCAGCGTATTGTTCAACACGGCACTGGCCTTCTCCCTGGCCATCGCCGTTTACCAGGCAGGTAAAATCATCATCCGGTAAAAATTATCCGGTAAAAAAAAAGCCCGGCCCACGCTTGTCACTCATGGGCCGGGCTCATTGTTCGTTCGCTCCAGGGGAAGCCGCTAACAGGGAGCGACCATGATATGGTCGGCATCATGCTCTCTAATGGTCAGATGATATCCCCTGACCCCCACATCCATATCCCGGGTAAGGGGATCAATGGCCTCCACCAGAAACAGGCTGCCCGGTGTGATGCCCATCTCCTCGAACCGGCTGTAAATATCGCTGCCGGCATCCACCGTAACAAGCCGGCCCTTGTCTCCCTCTTTGATCTGTTGTAAAGGAATGGGTTTAATGGTGCCGATGGTGCACTTTTCCGTGGGCTTAGCATCCGGGTTGAGACAGCTTTCCCCATCTTCACCACAAAGTCTTCTGCTAAATTGCCCCTCACAGAAACGTTTAAATCCGGCAATCCACTGGACCCCGCTACGGGGACAAATCTGGGCAAACTCCACCAGACGGATGATCCGCTCCAGTACTTCCGGGGGAACGCTGTGCTCCATGCTGCAGGCGGCCTCATCTGCAGCCTCATCATCCTCCATGCACAGGATATCCACGATAAAGGCCTTCATGACCTCGTGTCTCCGGATAATATCCTTTGCCGTCTCCGTCCCTTTTTCCGTCAATGTAATCACATCATATGGTGCATAATTGATGTAGCCCTTCTGGGACAGATTTTTCAAGGCCCCCGTGACAGAGGAGTTCTGCACACCCAGCCTTGCGGCAATTTCTTTGACCCGGGCGGCCTGCCTCTCCTCAATGATATGGTAGAGGGTTTCCAGATAATCTTCCAGACTTGCGGTCAGCTTCTTCCGTTTACTCATAATGACTCCTGCCCCCACGCCCTCTCCGGCATGATTCTTGATAACGACATAAATTTTATATACCCAATATCATTCACTTATAAAAAAAAATTTTTGAAAGTATTAAAATTTATCGAAATAAATTAATTCTGTCAAGCCGGTTTAAGAGAATTACTGAGAAGAAGAAGAGAAGAGCCCGGCCCTCTGTAAAACATATGTAAAACAGATGGCAGGGCTTTATGATTTTACCCAAAAAGCGTATTCTATTTAAAAAACATTATTCCTTTGAACGATATCAATTCATACCTTGTTTTTCTGGGAGGCATACCCCATGATTTGTCCGATACTTAGAGAACCGTTCAACGCCCTTTCCCACATGGCGGGTGCCGCCGCCTCCATTGTCGGCCTCACCCTGCTGGTGGTATTTGCCGCCCTCAAGGCCGATGTGTGGCATGTGGTCTCTTTTTCCATCTTCGGAGCCACACTGGTTTTGATGTACACATCAAGCACCCTGTACCATGGCCTGAGGCTGTCGGAAAAGGGCATTGCCATCATGCGAAAAATTGATCACATCACCATTTTCATGCTCATTGCCGGCACCTATACGCCCTTTTGTCTTGTGCCCCTGCGGGGTCCCTGGGGATGGACGCTTCTAATTATTGCCTGGAGTATTGCCCTGGCGGGTGCCTTTTTAAAGCTCTTCTGCTTCAACGTCCCCCGATGGATCTCCACAGCCATTTACCTGATCATGGGATGGATCTTTGTGGTGGCGGTCTACCCTCTTGTCATGGCCCTGAACCTCTCTTCGCTGATTTGGCTTGCCCTTGGAGGGCTTTTCTACAGCGGCGGTGCCGTCATCTATGCGCTGAAGCGTCCGAACCCATGGCCCGGCAGCTTCGGCTTTCATGGCATCTGGCACCTGTTTGTCCTGTCAGGAAGCTTTTGCCACTTTTGGGCGGTCTTCTGTTTTTTCAACTAATTTCAAGCGACATTCAAATTATCCTCTTCCAATTTTTTGAGCTCAAAGCGTTTGATCTTTCCTGTGGGCGTCTTTGGCAGATCATCCACAAACCGGATCCACCGCGGATACTTGTAATGGGCCAGCTCTTTTTTCACATATTCCTTTATATCTTTTTCCAGGATCTCAGAAGATTCAAATCCCTTATTCAAAACGATATAGGCGCAGGGCTTGACCAGGTTTTCACTGTCCCAGCTCGGCACCACGGCACACTCAAGAACAGAAGGATGCTGGATCAGGCAGGCCTCAACTTCAATGGGGGAAACCCAAATCCCCCCAACCTTGAGCATGTCATTGGTCCGGCCCACATAGTAAAAAAAACCCTGATCATCCATATAAAACTTATCATCGGTATTGAACCATTCTCCCAGCATGGATTTCTGGGTTTTTTCATGCTTATTCCAATAGTAGGCGGCTGTACTATCACCCTTGATGAGCAGAGTGCCGATCCCTCCCTCTTCCACCTCATTTAGATCCTTGTCCACGATCTTAGCCTCATACCCCGGCACAATCTGGCCGGTGGTACCGGGCTTGATATTGTCCATCCTGTTGGAGATATAGATATGGGAAATTTCAGTGGACCCGATACCATCCAGGATATCCACGTTAAACCGCTCCTTCCACCGGAAATAGATATCGGCCGGCAGGGCCTCGCCTGCGGAGACACAGAGCCTGACCCCGTTAAAGGAGCCATGATCTGAAGCCAACATGCTTCCGTAAAGGGTGGGGACCCCAAAGTAGAGGGTGGGCTTGTTGCGTGCAATGGTATCATAGACCGCATCCGGGGTGGGACGGTCCGGCAGCAATACACTGGTGGCTCCCACATTAAAGGGTAAGTAAAGCCCGTTACCCAAACCGTAGGCAAAGAAGAGCTTTGCCGCAGAGAAGCAGATGTCATCCTCGCACACCTTCAGTACCTGTTTGCCATAGGTTTCTGCACTGAAGACCATATCATGCTGCAGATGGACCGTACCTTTGGGTTTGCCCGTAGATCCGGAGCTGTACAACCAGAAACAGGGATCATCAGGGCAGGTGGCTGCAGGCACCAGGTGATCGGACTGGCCGGCGACAAAATCATTATAAAGGGTAAGCCCAGGCCCATAGGCACCTCCATTGACCACCACAATCTCCTCAAGGTAGTGCAGCTCATCCCTGACCTGTTCAATATTAAAATAGAGGCTGGCATCCACCACCAGGGTCCGGGCCCTGGAATCATTCAAGAAGTACTGATAATCTTTGGGCCGCATCATGGTGTTCAGGCAGATGGGGACGGCCCCGATCTTGATGGCTCCCATGAATACGATGGGGAAAAACTCGGTGTCCAGCATGAGCATGGCCACCCTGTCTTCAATCCTGACGTCAGCCGAACTGAGGGCATTTCCGAATCGGTTCACCTCATAAGCCAAATCTCCGTAGGTCAGCCTCCGGTCCTGGCAGATGACGGCAAGCTTGTCCCTTCTTCCTTCACGGATATGCCTGTCCACAAAATAATCTGCCGCATTAAAAAGATCACAATCATATGCTGAGAGCGTCATGGTTCATTCCTTCCTTTTTATCTATTTTGATAATACCTGATGAAAAAACAGATCCAGACTTTTTTGCTCAACTTTGCCCGGGGTGGTCAGATAGCAGCCGAGAAAAAAGACGATGCCCGACACAACAAAAGAGGCAAGAAAGCCATTGAGCTGGAACAATGACTCCTGGGGAAACAGGACCATGGCTTTGCCGCCTTTAAAAAAGAAAAACACATTCATCAATATCCCTACCAAGGTGGATGCAATGGCACCGAAGCTGGTGGCCCGCTTCCAGTAGTAAGCCCCCCACAGGGCAAAAAAGGTGACGGCCACCATGCCAAAGGCGATAATGGACAGTTCCGCCACCGGGGTATTTGGATTCCACGCAATAATAACGCAGAGCGCCATGATCAGGGCCACGCAGATCCTGGCGACGGTGATCATCTCTTGCTGGGAGGTTTGAGGCTTGAACACCTTGACGATGTCCACGGATATGTTGGTGGCATTGCCGAAAACAAGCCCGTTCACCGTTGACATGGCCGCCGTGAACCCGCCGGCAACGGCAAAGGCGGCCAGGTAGTCAGGCAGGCTGGCCGATGCGATGAGTCCGTAGATCTTATCTGCCTCAACACCTTTTAATCCCGGCACGATCACCCTCCCGGCAATACCGATGAGGGTGGGCATGGTGATGACCACCAGGCAGATGCCACCGAACCAAAGCACCATGGCTTTAAACCCCTTGACAGACCGGCTCGAATAGGCGTGCATATAAGGCTGGGGAAAACAGACGCATCCCAGGCACATGGCTGCGGCCATGCCGAAAACCATGGGATAACTCCACACCTTGCCCCCGGACCATCCAAGCTCAAATAGCTGGGGGTGCTTGTCCATGACCAGCTCCATGGTGGGTATAAAGCCACCGTTTTTCATCATGACAAAAAAGAAAAGGATAAAGACCATGATGGAAAAAAAGACACCCTGTACTGCGTTAACCCAGGCGGCTCCTTTCATCCCGCCCATCATCAGGTAGAGCGCAATAAAGGCCGGCACAAAGAACAGGCCTACATGAAAAGAGATAATCCCTTCACTCATGGCCTCTAACATTACTCCGATCCCTTGAATCTGGGCCACCAGGTACGGCACTGAGGCAATCAGAACCACCAGGACCAGAACAACTCTCATGCTGGTGCCGTACCGTTCCCCAAAAGGAGCCCCCATGGACATCCACTTCCTGGCCCGACCCAAAAAAAATGTTTTTTTATGCATCCAGTACCAGAGGAACCCTAAAGGGACCAGGTTGGCGGTCAATACATAGAGGGAACCAAATCCCAGCCGGTATCCGAAACTGGACATGCCGAACATGGAAAAGGCACTTAAGAAAGAGGCCAGAAGGCTGAAAATCAAGACAAAATAACCAAGGCTGGATCCGGCCACAAAATAATCATCCGCTGTTTTGGTAAAGCCTTTACGGAACACGACATAGCTGATAAAAACTGATACCAGGCAAATGGCGGTAATTATCGAAACTGCGATCATTATTAGACCTCCTCTTTGATGAATTCTTGATTTTGTACCGCTTTTAATTCCCCTATGATTTCATCCAGATCGTCGTCATAAAAGGCCAGATCAGTTTTAAACAGGTAGATCCATTCAACCCAAAAGAGCACCGCACCGATAAGCATGAGCATGGCGGCCCAGAATGGCATACCCAGAACGCTACTGACCGCCCCGTAACTGCCATACCCAATCGGACACCAACACAGCAGGGTGAGAATACAGAACAAGAATCCAAAAAAAAATTTTTGAATGCTTTTAGAACTTGACCTCATTGTTTTTCCTCCTTTTTGCTTACCAGCGGGTTAAAATTTCAATAAAATCGGACCTTACTGCTTTGGACCTTACTGCTTTCATAGATAAGAGCAAATTATGTGCCACTGGCACCAGCGTTTCCAAAGGCCTTTAAACAGGGGATCTTCAAATTTCAAGGGAAACAAAAAAAATAATTTTTCAAAAAAACAGCAGAAAGAAATTTTCTAAAGCAGAAAGAAATTTTCTGTTCGTTTAGCAAAAACCAACGACACAAATGATATAAATTCAATATATTACAGGAACAAAAATATCCGGGGAGAGTAAGGCGGATATAGGAATTGAGAGTGGAGATATTGCTGGCAAATATGGGTTCACGGACTTGATCACAACCCGGCCACCTTGAGGAGGGATCAGGGGATTCAAGGGCATGAAAGATCTTTTTTTTTGGGGGGGGAGGAAAAGAATATACCTGGATGCGCAGGTTTTTCATTCGTATTCAAGGCGGGTTTTTTCGTGCATAGTGGTTCTATGTGCGGAAAAGCCCAACGTAGAAGACGGATGAAAAAACAAGCAGGTATATTCTTTGACAGAAACGGCCTTAAATGAAGGGCGTGGAATTCAGGCGTTAGATCAGGGCCTTTTCCACGAGTTCTGCAATATCCATGACCCTGATATCTTCTTCTTTTTCCAGTTCTTTCATCCCGTCTTCAATCATGGTCAAACAGAAAGGACAGCCCACAGCAGCCAGACTAACCCCGAGATTGTCGATCTGCACAGACCGCTCAAGGTTGATCCGCCTGCCAATGCTCTCCTCCATCCACATTCTGCCCCCTCCGGCCCCGCAGCAGAAACTTTCCTTGTGGCTCCTCGATAGTTCCATCAAGCCGGATGTTGAAACCGCATTTAAAAGAGAGCGCGGTGCCTGGTAGACTGAGTTATAGCGGCCCAGGTAGCAGGGATCGTGATAGGTAAGGCGGCCTTCAACCTGTCTGTTTAGTTTTATTCTCTTCTCTTTGACAAGCTGATCAATGAACTGGCTGTGGTGAATCACCTCGTAATTGCCCCCATTTTGGGGATATTCGTGCTTTAAGGTATTCAGGCAGTGGGGACATGCCGTGATAATTTTTTTCACTTTGTATCTGTTAAGCACCTCGATATTATCCTGGGCCATCATCTGGAAGAGCATCTCATTGCCCACCTTTCTGGCAAACTCGCCGGTGCATTTCTCCTCTGTACCCAAAATGCCGAAACTAACCCCTGCCCTGTTTAGAATATTGACAAGGGCCACACTGACCTTCTTGGCCCGTTCGCCATAGGAGCCGACACACCCCACCCACAGCAGGTAATCCACATCAGGATCCTGGGCAAGGGTCTTTACATCCAGGCCCTGGGCCCAATCTGCCCGCTTGTCATACCCGATGCCCCAGGGGTTGCCATTTCTCTCCAGGCCTTTGAAGGCGATATTGAGCTCCCTGGGATAATTTTCTGCCATCAGGGTCTGGCCCTGACGCATGGCAATGATCCGGGGCACATGTTCAATGGTCACAGGGCAGACCTCTTCACAGGCACGGCAGGTGGTGCAGGCCCAGAGGGTATCTTCCCGGATGACGTTGCCGACCAGGGCCTTGTCACAGGTCAGTGCGGCCAGTTCCCCTTTGAGCCTTTCGCCCTCTTTTTCATCTGCCGGAGTCTGCTTCAAAGCCGAGGCCAGCCCGGCCCGGGCAACGATTTTATCGGCATTGGCAAACAATTCATGTTTCAGATCATCGTTAAAATCTTTGAGGTTCAGGGGCTTGTCCGTGAGATAGGCCGGGCAGACATCCTTGCACCGGCCGCATTCGGTACAGGTATACAGATCCAGCCCCTGTTTCCAGGTCAGCTGATGGATATGGTTCATCCCTAAGCTTTCATCTTCCCAGGCCGTCTCATCTTCCAGATCCAGCCATTTGGGCTTATCGTGGGGATAATTTAGGGATGAAAAAAAAACGTTGGGCAACGCAGTGATCACATGAAAATGCTTGCCCAGGGGCAGAAAGTTCAAAAAGATCAACTGGGTCACAATATGGACCCAGAACATCAGGCTCATGATCCAGCTGTTGGCTTCAGGCCCTGCCTGGGATATGAGGGCGCTTCCGGCCACGGATACCGGGGTCCATAAAAATTCATTCCCGTATCGGGGGTGATCGAAAAAATGCAGATGGCCCGGGTTGCCAAACAGGACAACCAGGTTGTAGCGGGCCCCGTCCAAAAGCAAATCGGAAACCATCAGCACCACTATCATGGCCAGGACAAAATAGGCCTCCCAGGTGTTATGCAGCCGTTTAGGCTGCAGAACCACCCGACGGCAAACGGCCCAAGCCGCCATGATCAGGACCACGCCCTCCATGAAATCTTTGAGGGCAAGATAGAGGTATCCGGACAGATACGCCTGGTTGAACAACGGCAGCTCAAAGGTCTTGACATATCCCTGCCCGTAAAGGGTAATGCTCCGAATCAGGAGAACGCAAAATCCCCAGAAGATAAAAGCGTGCATGATACCCGATGTCCATTCCGCTTTCCTGCCCACCAGCCGTTTCTGGCCCAGCGCCATTACCACCACGGCCTTGAGCCGGTCAAAAATTCGATCCAGCCGTTGATCCGGCTGCAACGCGGCAAGCAGCCTTAATTTCTTGATCATGGTACGGCTGAACAGGGTCAGCGCCACCACCAGCAGCAAGGACATCAATACAGGATTCATGGACCACCTCGATTCAGCTTCTGATTTGTTTGATCTCTTCTCTTAAAATGGGAACCACCTCAAACAGGTCCCCCACAATGCCGTAATCCGCCACTTTGAAAATCGGGGCTTCAGGATCCTTGTTCACCGCCAGAATGGTTTTGGAACCGTTCATACCGGCCAGATGCTGAATGGCCCCTGAAATGCCAAGGGCAATGTACAAAGTGGGGGCCACAATCTTGCCGGTCTGGCCCACCTGCTTGTTATGGGCCATAAACCCGCCATCCACCATGGCCCTGGAAGCCCCAAAGCCTGCACCCAGCTGATCTGCCAGCCCTCTACCCAGATCAATGCCGGACTGATCCTTTGCTCCCCGGCCCACAGAGACCACAATATCTGCCTCAGCCAGGTCAATCTCTCCACCGGCCTCAGATACCAGGTCCCTGACAGCCGCCCTCATATCCTGGGCAGGGATGGAGAGCCGGACCGGATTTTCAGTGCCGGAAATGCTCTGGTCCGCTTCAAAGGCACCGGCGCGGACCAGGGCCACCAGCCGTTCACTATGGATCTTTACCCTTTGCAGCACCTTGTTGGCAATGGCGGGCCGGACCACTTCAAACCCACCGTCTTCCAGGGCGATATCAACAATTTCACTGGCACAGGCCGCGTTGAGCCTGGCTGCCAGACGCGGGGCCAGCGTTTTGCCGCTTTCGGAAAAACCGAACCACACCGCGTCAGCGCTGAACAGGCTGGCGGCCTCTTCCACACATGAAGCAAACGGGGCCGCACTGAAAACCTCAAGCCCGGGATCATCTGAAATATACTGGGTGTCGGAACCGGCCTTGGCCAGTTCCGGAATAAGAGGGTCAAGACCGGTGCCAATGGCGACCACCCCGGTTTCAGCACCCAGGGATCTGGCCTTTGACAGAAGTTCGGCCGTGCTTTTCTTAAGCTTGCCCTGTTTAATATCTGCAACTACAAGTATCTTTGCCATGATATGGTTTCCTTCATCATCAATTTGAGTTTATGTCCGGATGTTCCGGTGATACCTGCCGGGCTGCCGGCTAAAAGACCTTGGCCTCATTTGCCAGAAGACTCACCACCTGGGCCGTGATGGTTGAAGCATCCCCTTCAAACATCTGTCCGGCATCCCGTTTTTTGGAAGTTAAAATGCCGATCACCTCAGAGCCCTGGGCCTTGCCTCCCACCTCTTCCCAGGTGGTACCGAGCCCTGAAAGATCCATGGTCCGGACCTTTTTTTTCTTGGCCATCATAATCCCCCGCATGGCCGGCAGCCTGGGTTCGTTAATACTGTCCGAGACCGTCAAAAGCGCCGGCAACTCAAGGGCGATGATTTCAGTGCCGGCATCCCCCAGCCGGGACACCTTAAGACGGGTATCGTCAATGACCTCAATGTTCACCACGTTGCTGACGCAGGGCAGGTCCAGGAATTGCGCCAGCATAATCCCGGTCTGGCCGCTGTCCGTATCCTGGGCCTGCTTGCCGGTAATGATCAAATCATAATCCCCCTTTTCGTACACCTTCTGCAGCACCCTGGCGTATACGGTTGAATCCGCCTTTTCCAATGCCGGATCCTCAATATGTATCCCATCGTCAATTCCCATGGCATAGCATTTCCGGATCATGTCCGAGTGATCCCCCCTGCCGATACTGACCAGAGTGGTGTGACTCCCATGGCTCTCCTTGAGCTGCACACTGGCCTCAACGGCATTTTCATCCCAGGCGTTTATGACGTACTGAAGTCCATCCTCTACAATGGCATTGTCTTCCACATGGATGTTCAACTCCACGTCAACAACTTTTTTTACAGTGGTCAGAATCTTCAATTCACCCTCCTTTTTAAACAAACTCTAATAATAAAACGGGCTCATTACAGTATTTTATGTTGCTTGATCCATAACTATTTGATATTAATTTCAAAAGAGTTATGCCCTTTGACATCAAGGCTGACAGCTTATACCAGCAATTTATATGCCATACAGACGTGTATCCGGCCGGGCCTGCCCAAACCGGCCTTCAGCAAATAGAATCTGCTGATTTGCATCTGCCGGGCAGGTTGATCGTATAAAACGGAATAGAAAAAAAGTTTCCGGAACTGAAAGATTCTTTCAGGTCCATATCTGTGGGCTCAAAGGAATTCAAATTAGTTCTTGACTATCTCTCTTTGATGGGGAATTAGATAACAGGCTGAAATTTAAATGCCCCAACCTTGAACCGGTACCCATCGCCCAAGGCTTTGGGCTTAAATTCAGCTTGATCTGATCCATGAACCTGATCGGCAACTTCATGGCAACCTGATGGGTGAAAATATCCTGCAAACCGGAAAAAAATTCTGGCATCTATATTGCTTGCTTAAGTCTGTGGTGTGCCCTGCTCTCTGAAATGCCCTGTCCTGTCACACCCCGGACCGGATTCAACCTCGCATTTCGCTCGTTACCATGAAAGCACTTTTTGATTTTCATGGCTCAAAGATGGTCGAAGTCCGACCATAAGCGTTTAACCTGTAACTATCCGCACAAGTTGATATTTTTTTTAATATAGGGAGCTTTTACGCTATCCATGAATCTTTTCTGGAAAAATCTATTCAACCGGCATCGGGATACTGTCATTCACCAATGGCACCAAAGACTGAAGATTGAAATTTCACCATTATATGCCCAACGGCCTGAAGGCGAGCTGCTGATGACAGTGGGGATGGCATTTGACTCCTTCAGCCGGGTAATTACCTTCAACCGTTTCATGGAGATCAACCAGTTTATCAAAGCCATTACCAGAATTCGCCTGGATGCCGGATTTCCCCTGGATGACGTTCAGAGGTCTTTTGAACTTTTCCGAACCATTATGACCCCCATCCTGGTGGAGGAGTCTTCCAGAGAGCGCCTCTGTACCAACCTTCAGACCGTCAACAAATGCCTGGCCTATACCATCCACCGCTTCAGCCACTATTTTCAGGCCAAACATGAATTGCACCTGAGGCATCATGCCCAGAGACTGGAACAGGCAGTCCAGGAAAGAACCGCAGAATTAAAGGATTCCGAACATAAGTACAGAACCCTGGTGGAAGAGATCCAGGACGGATACCTCGTACTTAAAAAGGGTATGATTGAATTTATCAACCCGGCTTTCTGCAAGATGCACGGCTATCAGCCCCATGAGATGAAAAACAGGCCCTTTTTAGATTTCATATCCTCAAAAAACAGGCAACTGGTGATTGACACCCTGGACAAGGATATCAGCCCGGATCCTTCAATGAATGGCATTGTCTACTTTCGAAAGACTGAGTCCGGAAAGAGTCTGCCCACGGAGATCACCTTCACGCCCTCTTTTTTCAAAGGGAAAAAGCGCTACTTCTGCATCGTCCGGGATATTACCCAACGGGTCAAAATGGAAAAGATGATCCGGGATAACGAACGGATGGCCTATATTGGCAAGGTGACCACCTCCCTTTCCCATGAAATCCGCAATCCGTTATCTTCAGTAAAGATGAACCTGCAGATCCTAAGCCAGAATAAATCTTTCCAGGGGAA
The DNA here is from genome assembly GCA_963668575.2 of uncultured Desulfobacterium sp. Classification (GTDB taxonomy): domain Bacteria; phylum Desulfobacterota; class Desulfobacteria; order Desulfobacterales; family Desulfobacteraceae; genus Desulfocicer. The sequence continues at coordinate 6,809,709 of OY764894.2, forward strand.
CGACCGGCGGCGCATCGAAATATCCGAACAGCAGATCATGAGGCTTGAAAAGATTCTTCAGGAACTTCTGGATTATGCCAAGCCCATCTCACTTCAGTTTTCATCCACCCGTATCAATGAGGTGGTGACCTCCTGCATGGAGCTTTTAGACGTTAAGTTCCGTCATAAAAAAATTGGCTGCAACATGGTTCTGGATCCGGATATGCCCCTTGTCATGACAGATGAAAACAAAATCGAACAACTGATCATCAATCTGCTGCTCAACGCCATAGAATCCACAGACCGCAACGGATGCGTCACCATCACAACCGCCAAAGTCATAAAAGAGAACAAGACCTTCTCCATGATCCGTGTGGATGATACAGGAAACGGAATTCCCAAGAATCTGCTGCCCAATGTATTCAACCCCTTTTATACCACCAAGGCCGCCGGTACCGGACTGGGCCTGGCCAATGTCAAACGGATTGTCAATGCGCATAAGGGAATGATAAATATCCATGCTCTTCCCGATGCAGGCACCGGTTTTGAAGTATTGATCCCCATGGGAAGGGAACCATCAAATGGCTAATTTGCTTGTGGTAGATGACGAACAGCCTATTTGCGAATCCATCAACATGTTCATGTCAGAACTGAATCATACCGTGTTCACGGCATCCAATGTGGCAGATGCGCTTGAGATGTTCGAAGATATCCTGCCCGAAGTCGTCATCCTGGATATCCGGCTCCCCGACGGATCCGGTCTGGATGCCCTGAAAAAAATGCAGCTGCTGCATCCCATGACAAAAATCATCATGATCACGGCATTTCAGGATATGGAAACCACCATAGAGGCCATGAAACTGGGGGCATACGACTATCTCCACAAACCCCTGGATGCAAACGAAGTCTCCCAAACCGTCCAGGATGCCATTTTTCATTACCAGGAAGAGAATAAGGTCAAACCTGAATGCCAGACCCACTTTAACGCAGATAGCATTGTGGGCAAGAGCCGGGCCATGAAAGAGATCTACAAGATGATCGGCATGCTCTCCAAGACCTGGGCCACCGCACTGATCATGGGCGAGACCGGAACCGGAAAGGAGCTCATTGCCAAACAGATTCATCTAAGCTCTGCAAACTGCAGCAAGCCCTTTGTCACGTTTGACTGTTCCGCCGTGGTGGAGACCTTGATGGAAAGCGAACTGTTCGGCCATGAAAAAGGTGCTTTTACAGGTGCTGTGGACTCCAAGCCCGGAAAAATCGAACTGGCCGGTGAAGGCACCCTTTTTCTGGATGAAATCGGCGAACTGCCCTTGATGCTCCAGGGCAAGCTTTTAGGTTTTCTGGAACGGAAAAAATATACAAGGGTGGGTGGAAAGACGGTTTGCAACTCAAAATGCAGAATTATTGCCGCCACCAACAAAGACCTGCTCAAAATGGTCAAACAGGATAAATTCAGGGATGACCTGTACTACCGGCTTAAGGTGGTAACCCTTTTTGTCCCGCCCCTGAGGAAACGAATCTCTGACATCGACAATCTGGTCAGCCATTTCTCCCGTAAAATCGTACGGGAATGGGGGATTAAAAAGCTGAACTTCCAGGACGGGTGTATTGAATGTTTAAAAGCCCACCCCTGGACCGGAAACGTCAGAGAGCTTGAGAACATTATTGTGGCGGCTTCTGTCCAGGCCCGGGGAAACATTATTCTGCTGGATTCCATCAAAAAACTGCTGGCCAGCCATGAACTGGCCATGCCTGCAGATTCTACGGCTGCCTATTCCCTGTCTGAAGTGGAAAGCCTGCATATTCTCAAGACCCTTAAGGCCTTTAACTGGAATAAAACCAAGGCAGCCAAGCAGCTTGAAATCTCCTTGCCCACCCTTAGAAAAAAGATCTCAAAATACAACCTTGCCCCCTAACGGAAACTTTCTTTTCGCCATAGAAAGTTTCTTTCTACCCCATCCCTTATTTTCTAAAGTTGTTTAGTGGATCAATGCCTGAAACACCTGCAAAAACAGGCATTCCCCATCTCATTCATTCCATGGCACACAATTTGCCTTTTACTCATTTCGTCCATAGAGAAAATGTCAAAACAATCATTGAACGGAGGATAATATGGGTAAAGTTGGAATCATTGGCGTGGGCCAGTCTTCATTTGTTCGATCCTATCCTGGCTCTTTAAAGGAGCTGGCATATGAGGCCTTTCGGGAGGCGATCCAGGATGCGGGCATATCCTCCACGACAATTAAGGCTTCCGTGGTCTGTTCCGCGCCTGAATATGACAGGCAGCGGTCGCCTTCAGGGGTGATTGCCGAATATCTGGGGCTGACCCCTGCACCCACCTTTTACGTCGAGACCCTGTGTTCTTCAAGCAGCACGGGTTTGAAGCTGGCCTATTCCCTTGTACAATCAGGTCTTCATGACTGCGTCACCGTCATCGGGGTGCAAAAGATGAGCGAAATATCCTCTGCCGAGTCCCAGGAGCGCATGGGCAGGGGGACCGACATCCAATGGGAGAGTCCTTTCGGCACCATGATGCCGGCCTATTACGCCCTGTTTGCCCAGGCCCACATGGCCAAATACGGCTCCACCTCGGAGGACCTGGCAAAGATCAGAATCAAATCATCCACCTATGGCCGGCTCAACGAAAAGGCGGTTTTCAGAAAGGCCCTGGACATGGAACAGCTCACCGGGCCGGACAGCCGGATGGCCGCTCCCATCGCAAGCCCCTTGCGCATGGGTGACTGCTGCGCCAATGCCGACGGCAGCTCCTGCCTGATTGTGGCCAATGAGGAGATCTGCCGGGCTGAATCCGCCCACCCGGTCTGGATCATGGGCGTGGGCGCCGCCACCAACAGCGTCAACCTGACCGGAAGGGCCATCTATACCGGGCTGCCCGCAGCCGAGGAGGCCGCCCGCCAGGCCTACGAAATGGCAGGCATCACCCCCGAACAGGTGGATGTGGCCGAGGTCCACGACTGTTTCACCATTGCCGAACTCATGGCCTATGAAAATTTAGGCTTTGCAGCACCTGGCGGGGGGAAAGAGCTGATCCAGGGCAAGGAGACCTATCTTGGGGGCAGCATCCCCATAAACGTGGACGGCGGTCTTCTTTCAAAGGGGCATCCCATCGGCGCCACAGGCGGATCACAGGTCAGGACCATTGTGCAGCAGCTCCGGGGAGAGGCCGGCGACATCCAGGTGAAAGATGCCGGGATCGGACTGGTACATAATATCGGCGGTGTCGGAATTTACGGAAACGTGACGATTTTAGGGAGATAAATCATGGCGAAAAAAGAGGTTGACGACCGGTTTAAACGGTTTGGCACCGTAAGCTTTACATCCACAAGCAAGGTCAACGATTTTATTGACCACCTAAAAGCGGGACAGGTCACAGGGACCTTCTGCCCCCAGTGCGATATTAAATTTTTCCCCCCCAGGGCAGATTGCTGCCAGTGTCATGGCAAGGATCTGGAATGGTTTGATGCGGCCAACGACACCGGCGTGCTGATCACCTATTCAAAAATGAAGTACGGCCCCCAGGGATTTGAAAATGACCTGCCCTATACCATTGCCGTGGTGGGTTTTGACGGATACCGCATCTTTGGCAGGCTGAGCCGGGACATTCCGGAGGAATCCCTGGAAATCGGCATGCCCATGAAGGTTGAACCCAATTCACTTGAAGAAGGCAAGATGAACTTTGTGTTTAAACGCCCATGAAATCTTTTGAAACGATACGGGATGAAAGGAGAATAAGATGAGCAGTGTTCCTGATAAAATAGATACCTGGCAGATGGTACAGCCCTGTACAAAAGACAAGGAAAACGGACAGATCATACCGGGCCGATTGGAAAAAACCCAAATAGACACTCCGCCACTGGGGCCTGGAGATGTTCTGGTGGAAGTGGCCGGCTGCGGCATCTGCCATACGGACCTTGGATATTTTTACCAGGGTGTCCCCACCATTCAGGCAGCGCCGTTGACCCTTGGCCATGAAATTTCAGGCATAGTGGTGGCCGGAGACGATGCCTGGGTCGGCAAGGAGGTAATCATTCCTGCGGTCATGCCCTGCAGGCAATGCCATCTGTGCAAGACCGGCAGAGCCAACCGTTGCCTGGCCCAGAAAATGCCGGGCAACAGCATGGGGATCTATGGCGGGTTTGCCAGCCATATTCCGGTGCCGTCCATTGATCTTTGCGAGGTGACAGACCGGGGAGAGATCCCCCTGTCCCACCTCTCTGTTGTGGCCGATGCCGCCACCACCCCGTTCCAGGCGGCCAAACGCGCCGATATTCAGTTCGGAGACAATACCATCGTCATAGGGGTGGGAGGGGTGGGCCAGTACCTGGTCCAGGAACTCAAGGCCCTGGGGGCGGGCACCGTGATTGCCGTGGATATCAACCAGGAGCGGCTAAACACCATGCTGGCCAACGGTGCCGATGTGGCCGTGAACACCTCCGGCAAGACCGGCAGGGACGTGGCAGGGGAGATCAAGGCATACCGCAAAAAAAAGGGCCTTGCCGCCACCGGTTGGAAAATCTTTGAGGTGAGCGGCACCAAACCGGGCCAGGAACTGGCCTTAAGCCTGTTAAGCTTTACCGGCAAGCTTATGGTGGTGGGATTCGGGCCCCACAAGGTGGAATACTCCATCTCCAGGCTCATGGCCTTTGACGCCGAACTCATCGGCACCTGGGGATGTCCGCCCGAGTATTACCCGCTGGTGCTTTCCATGGTGACCTCGGGCAGGATCAACCTGTCTGACTTTGTTCAGACCATCCCCATGAGCCACATCAGCGAGGCCTTTGCCGAGGCCCACAAAAAATCGCCGGACAAACGGATGATACTGGTACCTGATTTTTAAACTTCAGTCCCTTACATCCGAATTCTTGTTCAAAAAAACGGCATCCTTCATATGTCATCAAAAGTAAGTGCCCGGACAAATAAATATTCCGGTTAAGTCTTAGAGGATAAGAGGAAAAAATTTTGGTCCACCCACTTACTTGACACTTTTTTGAAAAAAAACCCGCAAGACGGGAATGTTACTCCGGAAAGTGTAAACCGAAAAATGAAGGATGCCAAAAAAACAGAGGAAAAACCATGAGACTTGAAGGAAAAAAAGCCATTGTCACAGGCGCCAGCAGAGGCATCGGCAGATCCATTGCCATGGCCTATGCAAAAGAGGGGGCAGATGTGCTGGTCAATTACCATTCCAGCGATGCCGCTGCCAGGGAGGTGGTGGCTGAAATTGAGAAACTGGGGCGCAAAGGTGTGGCCGTCCGGGCCGATGTGGCCAACCACAAGGATGCGGCAAACATGGTGGACCGATGCGTGGAAGAGCTGGGCGGAATCGATATCCTGGTGAACAACGCCGGGATTTCCAAACCCTCTTTGATGCTGAAAATGAAAGAGGAAGATTGGGATACCATCATTGATATTCACCTTAAAGCCACCTTCAACACCTGCCAGGCGGCCGGACAGTATATGAAGGAAAAAAAATACGGTAAGATCATCAACGTCATCTCCACAGCCGGCATCTTCGGCACCGTCGGACAGATCAATTACGCCTCGGCCAAGGCAGGGGTGATCGGATTTACAAAATCCGCGTCCAGGGAACTTGGGCGGTACAACATCAATGTCAACGTCATCTGTCCGGGTATCACTAAAACAGACATGACCCACACACTGCAGACAGACGAAAAGCTTAAAAAAATCTATGAATCGCGGATTCAGCTGGGACGATATGCAGCACCTGAAGAGATCGCCCCAGCCTTTGTCTTTCTGGCATCGGATGACGCAAGCTATATCACCGGCCAGGTGATCGGCGTGGACGGCGGCTACATCGGTTAGCACCTGAGATCTGAATGTTTGCCCCAAAAAACAAGAAGTTGATGAGAGATGCCTGGGTTGCGGGTTTCCCGCGTCAGGTGGTACCGCCCCCAGAGGATTTTTTCACCCGGGCTGCCGGAACATCCTCTGCCAAACACGATCCAAAACCAAGTAATTTTGAACAGGAGAAGAAAAATGAGCCTTGACTGGATGCCAAGAGATTATGAACCCAAAGACCATACCCTGCACAAGACCCCTTATTGGGGGGAAGACGCCCCTTCAGTGGTTTACGAAAAACGGCCTTTAACCGATCCGGACGGTAACGTTGCAGAGGGGCTGTATGTGGCCTGGATCCGGCTGAACAACCCGAGCCAGTACAACTCCTACACCACGGATATGGTCAAAGGCGTGATCGCCGGATTTGACAATGCCTCCCTTGACAGAAGCGTGGTGGCGGTGGTGTTTACCGGCACCGGCCCCTATGCCTTCTGCACCGGCGGCAATACCAAGGAATACTCCGAATTCTACAGCCAGCGCTGCGATGAGTACGGTCAGTACATGGAGCTGTTCAACCGAATGGTGGACTCCATTCTGGCCTGTAAAAAACCTGTCGTCTGCCGGGTGAACGGCATGCGGGTGGCCGGCGGCCAGGAGATCGGCATGGCCTGCGACATCGCCATCAGCTCGGATCTGGCCATCTTCGGCCAGGCCGGCCCCAAGCACGGATCTGCACCGGACGGTGGATCCACGGATTTCCTGCCCTGGTACCTAAGTATGGAGGATGCCATGTGGAACTGCGTCTCCTGCGAGATGTACACCGCCTACAAGGCCAAGCAGAAAAACCTGATCTCCAAATGTGTGCCCGTGCTCAAGCAGGACGGGAAATGGGTGCGCAATCCCATGGTCATCACAGACCGATATGTGGACAACGGTGAAATCGTTTACGGAGAGTACAAGACCGGCCAGGAACTGGCCGATGCCAAGGCCTTTATCAAGGCCAATCAAGCCAATGCCGACTTTGAACTGCTGGACAGGGAAGTGAACGATATCACCTGGAAATTTGCCAACCTCTTTCCCGGCTGCCTGATCAAGTCCATTGACGGCATCCGAATGAAAAAGAAATATTTCTGGGATATGGCAAAGAACGGCAACCGGCACTGGCTGGCCGCCAATATGGCCGGAGAGGCCTTTTTAGGGTTTGGTGCCTTCAACACCAAGAAGATGACGGGCAAGGATACCATTGACTTTATCCGATTTCGCCAGAATATCGCCGATTCAAGGCTCTGGGATGAGTCCATGTTCGAAGAAGTCATGGGGAAACCGAAAAAATAACGGCCACGGGTCGGCCTGGGATTTTTTGATCCTGCTCGGGATGACCCGGGATGAAAAAAAAATGTGGGATAACAAAGGAGTATACCATGAACGAATACAAGCATATTGGCGTGGAACGAACAGATCAGGTGGCCCGCATCGTGCTGGACCGGCCCAAACACAACGTGCTCAACATCCCCATGATGAATGAGCTTAACAAGGAACTTGCCGCCGTGGCCGCAGACGATACCCTCAAGTGCCTGGTCATCTCGGGTGCGGGAAAGAGCTTCTGCGCAGGGGTTGAAGTGGGGGATCACAAACCTGAAATGGTGGATGAGATGGTGGCGGTGTTCAACCGGATCTTTGAACTGATCAACACCATTGATATTCCGGTCATCGCAGCCGTCCAAGGTGCCTGCCTGGGTGGGGGCATGGAACTGGCCATTGCCTGCGACATGATCATTGCCGCTGAAAACGCCTTTTTCGGCCAGCCCGAAATCAAGCTGGGATTCTTTCCCCCTTATGCGGCCCTGCGCCTGCCTGAACTGGTGGGCCCTGCCAAGGCCATAGAGATCTGCACCACAGGCCAAAGCTATTCCGCATCCCAGGCCATGACCCTGGGATTCGTCTCCCGGACCGCTGCCAAGGAGGCACTTAACGAAGAAGTTGACAAGGCGGTTAATGAGATCTGCATGGCCAGCCCCCTGATTATCCGGCTGAACAAACGGGCGGTTAAACGGCATCTTGGCATCGGGTTCAGCCAGGGCGTGGATCTGATCAGCAACTACTTTTTAAAGACAATGATGAAAACCCAGGACACCCTTGAGGGGATACAAAGCTTTGAGGAAAAGCGGCGGCCCGAGTGGAAAAACGGTTGAATAAGGGAGGCATGGCAGATGAGATACGCAGAAGCCGGGTATAACCTGGAAATTGATTTGACCAAGGGCAATATCGAACGGATGGAGACCGACCCCAGACTCATGGCCCTTTACCTGGGAGGCCTTGGCACCAGTGTCAAGATTCACTATGACCGGGTGCCCCCTGGAACCAAGGCCTTTGATCCGGAAAACCTGATCGTGTTCAGCAACGGGCTGTTATGCGGCACACCCGCCTTCAGCGCCAACCGGGCCCTGGTCAGCTTTATTTCGCCCCAAACCGATCTTCTGGCCTACCCCATGATGGGCGGTTTCTGGGCGGCGGAACTCAAGTACGCGGGCTATGATAAGATCATTGTCCGGGGTAAATCCCCAGATCTGGTCTACCTCTGGATCCACAACGATAAGGTGGAGATCCGGGATGCCACCCATCTTGCGGGCATGGGCGCCATTGAGACCCAGGAGGTCATCCGAAAAGAGTTGAAGGAGCCTGATGCCCAGATCCTGGCCATCGGCCTTGCCGGGGAAAACAGGTGCTTTACCGCCTCCATTGAGCAGGCTCGCTCCTCGTCCAGCCGGGGCGGCGGCGGGGCCGTGATGGGGGATAAAAAACTCAAAGCCATTGCGGTTCGGGGCACCAAACCGGTCTTTCTGGCGGATGGAGAAAAATTTATGACCCACCTGAAAAAGGTGCGCGAATACATTGATTTCAGGAACGAAAACCCCATCCCCGAGGTGATGCCCATCCTTTCGGGCATCGGCTCCCCCCAGATGATGAAACATGTGGATGAAAAATGGCATACGGAGAGTTTTGCCTGGGGAAACGCCCGGGAAAGGCGCAGAGACTTCTGGTCCAAAGAGATTGAGGAGAGCTGGACCAAAAGCCAGCGCACCGCCATCAAGCGCTTCATCTCCTGCTACAACTGTCCCCAGCAATGCGGAGCCCTCATCGACTTTGAAGATGTGCCGCCCTACATGATGAAATGCTTTTCCAAGCTGACCTATACCATGGCCGCCAATGTGGATGACCTGGACTTTTCCTGGAAAATCTGCCGCAAGGCGTTTGAGTACGGCATGGACTCCTTTTCCACCCCCCAGATCCTTGCCTTTGCCGTGGAACTCTACGAAGCCGGCATCTTTACGGATGAAGATTTCAAAGGGTGTCCCAAGGACAAGGAGGGCCGGTTTTTCTGGCTGCTGGAAAAAATGGCCAAACGGGAGGGCATTGGCGACTATCTGGCCGACGGCACCTATTATGCGGCCCGGCGCATTGGCAAAGGGGCTGAAAAATTTGACCACAATACCACCAAAAAACATGAACAGATGAACATCAAACTGGGGATGATGGATCCCCTTTACTTTCTGATGTATGCCACCAACGAGAAGATCAGCATCACCCAGATTGAGGGGAATTGGCCCCAGGCCCCCTTTCCCACCAAGGAGCAGCGGGAATCCTTTGTCAAGGAGTGGCCCCAGCTGCCGGATGAAAAGTTTAAAAAGTACTTTACGGACTGGGAGTTCAGGGGGGACAAGGCAAATCCTCACTATCCGACCCCTGATATGGCATCGGAACTCGTGGACTGGATGGAAACGCTCCACAATATTGACGATGCGCTGGGGATCTGCGCCGGCATGGGATCTTTCTGCCTGAAACCCCCTTACCATATCAACAACTACCATAAACTGATTTCTGCGGCCACAGGCCTTGAACTGACGCAAGAGAGTTTGAAGGAGATCGTCAACCGAAGCCGGAACCTGCACCGGGCCTTCAACAATATCAGGGGCATGCGAAGAGCCGATGAAAAGCCGCCGGAAGATCACTGGAAGCATCGGTTTCCGGAAATTGAGGATGCGCTTTTGTCCACCTATTACACCTACAAGGGCTGGAATCAAGAGGGGATTCCCACACGAGAGCGGCTGGAAGCCTTGGACCTGGCCTATGTAGCAGATGACCTGGAAAACAGAGGGGTTTTGGAAAATGGCAAAAATCAAAAAGAAAATTAAGACCATTAAAATTGATGCAGACAAGTGCAACGGCTGCAGGACCTGTGAAATCATCTGTTCGGCCTATCATTCCGAACCCAGGTTCAGCAGTGTCAACCCGGCCCTGGCCCGCATCCATGTGACGACCCACCGCCTCAAGGATATCTGGATGCCCGTGTTTGCAGGGGAATATACCCCGGCCGAATGCGCCGGCCGGGACAAATATACCATTGACGGCAAAGAGTATGACGAGTGCGCCTTCTGCCGGGCAGCGTGCCCCTCCAGGGATCTGTTCAAGGATCCGGATTCCGGCCTGCCCCTCAAGTGCGACATGTGCGAGGGAGAGGATCAGCCCCTGTGTGTGGAGTGGTGCCTCAACAACGTGCTGACCTTTGAAGTAAGAGAAGAGGAGATGGAGGAAGAGGCCCCCATGGAAGAGATGGAGGTGGGCCTGGACGAGCTGATCAACAAATTTGGCCGGGAAAATGTGGAATCTGCCCTGGCCCGCAGACTGTTCAAAAACTGAAGAACTCCGGCATGATCAAGGACATAAACGTTCATGGCCGGATTCCGGCCCCCCCGAACCATGAAAACCAAACGCTATTTTCATGGTAAAATAACAGTGAACAAGAGAGGAAAAATGGAAACTTTAGCACCCTTTTCAGAAGTCATGGAGGAGATCAGTGAAGCTGGTGGCGCGTCTTTCAGAATGTGCTTTCAATGCGGTCTGTGCGATACGGTATGTCCGTGGAACCTGGTCCGGGATTTTTCAATGAGAAGAGTGGTAAGAGAGGCCTCTTTCGGGTTGAGCGAGGTGGAGGGCGAAGATATCTGGCGCTGCACCACCTGCGGCACCTGTCCGGAGCAGTGCCCCAGGGGGGTGGGACAGATAGACGTGGCCGTGGCCCTGCGCCGGGTGGCCACGGCCTACGATCTGTTTCCGGCCTCGGCAAAATCGGCCAGGACCGCCAGATCCAGCCTCATCTCCGAAGGCAATCCCCTTCAGGGCGAGCGATCCGGCCGGTCCCAATGGGCAGAGGGGTTGTCTGTCAAGCCCTTTGAAGAGGGCATGGAGGTACTCTACTTTGTGGGATGCTATCTCTCCTTTGACCCGCGGATGAAAAAGGTGGCCCGGGCCACGGTCAATATTCTGAACCGGGCAGGGGTGGATTTCGGCATTCTGGGTGACAGGGAGAGCTGCTGCGGAGAAAGCATCCGTAAAACCGGGGCAGAAGAGGTATTCAAGGACCTGGCAAAGGAAAACATCAAAAACTTCATTGATCACGGGGTCAAACGGGTGGTGGTCTCCTCCCCCCACTGCTACCACACCTTTAAAAACGAATATCCCGAGTTCATGGTCAATTTTGAGATCATCCACATGTCCCAGTACATTCCGGAGCTGGTGGACCAGGGCCGGCTGACCTTTTCCAAAAGTTTCAACCACACCGTCACCTACCACGATCCCTGCTATCTGGGCCGGCATAACAAGATCTATTCAGAACCCAGGCAGCTGCTGCAACAGATTCAGGGGCTGAACCTGGTGGAGATGGAGACCCATGGGGCCAGGAGCCTGTGCTGCGGCGGCGGCGGGGGCCGCATCTGGATGGACACCCCGAAAGAGGAGCGATTCTCCGATATCCGGCTTCACCAGGCCAGGGCCACAGGCGCCAATATCCTGGCAACGGCCTGTCCTTACTGCATCACCAACTTTGAAGAGAGCCGGCTGAACCTGGAAATGGAAGCGTCCCTGGAAATTAAGGACATCACTGAAATCATCAACGAGGTGCTCTGATCATACAAGGCGGCACAGGAGGCGAATTATGACGGATCTTAGAGAGGCGCTGGCATCCATTTTAAAAGAGACCCCCATCCTGGGAAAAGAGAGCGTACCGGTCCTGGACGCCTTGAACCGAATTCTTGCCCGGGATGTGGCAACGGTTGAAGACTTGCCTGCGGCGGACATCTCCGCCGTGGACGGATATGCCCTCTGCCACGGGGATCTGAAGGGGGCATCGGATCGGTGGCCGGTTGCTCTGGATATCATTGCCGAATCTTCGGCCGGCAACCCCTGTGACCGGAGGGTCACACCGGGTACGGCTGTTCGCATCATGACCGGTGCCCTGGTCCCGGAGGGGGCGAATGCCATCATCAAGATCGAGCATACCCTGGAAAAAGAGGACCGGGTCTTCTGCCTGGATCAGCCCGGCCCCGGCCAGGGCATCCGTCTTCAGGGAGAGTCTTTTAAAAAGGGGGATGTGGTGCTCAAGGCAGGCGCATTGCTCACCCCCCTTGAAATCGGAGGGCTGGCGGGCTTAAGAAGGGCCTGGGTCCATGTTCACAGAAAACCTGTGGTGGCCGTGCTTTCCACGGGCAGCGAACTGGCTGATTTCCATGATCCGCTTTCCCGGTCCAAGGTTATGAGTTCCAATCTCTACGCTTTATCCGCTCAGGTCATTGACTCCGGCGCCACCCCTTTGTGCCAGGGGTCGGTCCAGGATCACCTGGAAGACCTCATCCAGGTCCTGGAAGAAACCGGTCATGCAGATGTGGTGATTACTTCGGGCGGGACATCCAAAGGACGGTATGACCTGACCCACGAGGCCTTTGAATCCCTGGGAGTCAGGATAAAATTTTCCAACCAGGCCCGAAAAAAGGGAAAACCCACCCTTTTCGGCACCAGAGGAGATCAGCTCTTCTTTGCCCTGCCCGGCAATCCCTATGCAGCCATGCTCTCCTTCGATCAGTTTGTCAAACCCGTACTCCTTAAAATGATGGGTCATCCGGATGTACTCCAGGCCGTTGCCGGGCTGAACGGAAACTTTTTCAAGGTAAACGGCCACAATGGAAAAAGAGCCCCTTTATGGGTGCCAAACGTATTACCGGGAAAACGGGCCGCCCCAAAACCCGGTGCCTGTGGCGCCTGTACAGACAACGCATTGGTCTGCAAGACTGCGGTTTGATCGAACACGCTCTACACACTTTGAATCTGTACCCATTCAAACCGGACGATATTACGCTCGTTCCGGTCAAATTCCACGCCGATCTGGTAGATTTCAGAGGCACCGGATCGGTATTTGTCCGCATATTTTCTTTGTTTGATCTGTTCCAGGGCTGTTCCCGGACTCCTGTCGATGTCCACCACCTTGAATTCAAATATATAGATCCGCCCCTCCATTTGAACCGTCATGTCGATGCGGCCGTGATTGGTGGTATCCTCGGCAGTCACATCCAGGCCGAGGGCCGTAAAATAGCAGTAGAAGATAGAGGCATAATAGCCTTCGTATTGGGAAAGCTTGTTTTTGCGGTACCAGCCATGGGGAATGGCGGCAAAAAGGGACTGAAAAACCGTCTTCAGTGAATCGAGATCGGTTTCCTGAAAAGCCCGGTAAATCCTAAGTTGTATTTTTTCTTTCAGCACCGGGTCATGGGAATAGCGATTCAGAATATAATCCGACAGGCTGGCTTTCACCTCCATATTGGGATACCGGAGTTTGTAAAAAGTTTTACCCGCCACCCTCTGTCCACGCTCGATGGTGAGATAGCCGGTCTGAAAAAGGAGATTCTCCGGTTCTATGAAATCTACATCAAATGCGCCGATCAGGGATTCCGATGCCTCGATATGTTCAATATCCGGAATATAAGATCTGCGTTTCAGTAACAAATTAATCAGAAATGAGGGAGTACCTGTTTCAAACCAATAGTTACGAAACATTCCTGTGCGAAGGTAATGAAGAATGCTGAACGGGTTATAGACCTTTTCTCCAAGCCAGGAATATCCATTATACCATTTGCGGATATCCTCCAGGGGCTTGTCCTGCAGATGCGCTGAAAATTCCTGCAGCATCTCCTTTTCGGAATAACCGCAAATTGAGGAATACTCAGCTTCCAGAGTAATGTCGGTAAGATTGTTCAGGCCGGAAAACAGGCTCACCTTGGAAAACTTGGAGACACCGGTCAGGAATGCAAATTGAATATCGGCATCACTATCCTTGATAACAGAATAAAAATTCTTCAACCCTTCCTGGATTTCAAACGCCTGCTTATTATCAGAAATATTGTCCAGGATAGGTTTGTCATATTCATCGATCAAAATAACGGTGCGCAAGCCGTATTTTTTTGCACTGCTTCGGACGAGTTCACCAAAATACCCTGGAATATCATTGGGCTGCCGGCACGTTATTCCCAGGGATGTCTCGTTTTGGAAAAGGATATCCCTGATTCTTCGATCCAGTTCTTCACGACTTTTGATCACCCCGCTGCCAAAAGAGAGGTGTATTACGGGAAAACGCCTTTCCCAGTTCCAGTGATCATATAACCATAAGCCGCGAAAGAGTTCCTGATTGCCCTCAAACGCCTCTTTGAGGGTATCGATAAACAGGGATTTCCCGAAACGCCTGGGTCTGGAAAGAAAATAGTATTTGCCCGTTTCATAAAGGTCATGGACAAACGGGGATTTATCTACGTAGACATATCCTTCTTCGATGATTTCTCTTAAATTGCTGATGCCGACAGGTAGCTTCTTCATGGAATGGCTCCGTTATCTTCGTTATGTTTGTCAAATTACCATATCATTTTACGCTCCGGTGTGCCGGCAATGGTTTTACACTTTCAGTCCAGGTCCAGAGGCAGCTTACACTGGTTGCATCTGGCAGCTCCTCTGAAAACCTTGTTCCCGCATTCCGGGCAAAAATAGCGTTTCTCTTCCTGCTGAACCCATTTTTCAGTGCCGTTGGACCGCCTGAACGGGACAGATCGCAGGATCACCTTTTTACCCACAGCCATGGGAAAATCCCGGATATGTTCGCAGGGAAATTCTTCACACTCATGGCAGCCTTCAATTCCTCCGGTTTCGGTGCAATCCCTGATCTTGCAGTTCTGGCAATGCATAAATCTTTGATCAGACAGGCAGCCCCGGCAGTGGATATCTTGGGTGGTCATACTCTGGCTGCCCGGCAGCGTCCCTTTTCCGGGTACCCCTCCGCTGTAAAGGCGAACCAGGCTCTGCTTGAACTTCTCATTGTTGTCTTGATCTGCCAGATAGATGGCGCAGACCCCGCAATACAGGCCGCAGGGCGATACGAAATCCGGATTATAACTCATCACATTTCCTCCTTTATCTCGATAAATGGCGCACCACGCCCCCATGTGGGCGACGATAAGCCACTCTGGGGGAAAACAGGTGGGTATGACTGTCTATGATCATAGTATTAATTGGCAACAACTTCAAGAACTCTCATCTCCTGGGGCAGAGGAGCAGGCACCGGTTCTTTTTCCAGCCGCGTGACAGCACCGAATTTGGACGGACAGGCTTCCTGACAGGTGCCGCACTTGATGCAAAGATCCTGGTCAATGAGGTGGATCATCTTTTTGCCCCCGTCAATGGCCGAAACAGGAGATCTTCGGGCGCAGATCCCGCAGCCTTTGCACTTTTCAGGATCGATTTTCATGAAATATCCGTCAATAGAAGGAAAGGAGGAAGGCATGTATAGAAAATTGTATTCTACCATTGCAGCACTTATCGTCTGTATAACCGCCACGGGCGGACCGGGATTTGGGACCCGGGTTCGCCCACAACGAAGCTTGAAAGAATATTAGGCTCGCCTACTCTTTCATATAACGGGCATGTCCTGGCGGACACAACGAAGATAGAAAATGGCATTATGCCGCCGCCCCCCCGACGGGCAATGGGCCCGGACCGGAACTGTAGACAGCTCAATTGTCCGGTTCCTATTGCCCATCGGGGGGGCGGCTCTGCTGAGGTTGCCTTGGAGGCTGCCTTTTCATATAACATACACGGCAGAAAGACCTGCCACAACGAAAAACGAAAGTCCTTTAATTCCAGCATATTGGCGAGACTTTCATATAAAAAAGTGAAACCGGGGCTGCTGCTTTTGATCCTTTGGGTACTATGGAATTGCTCGCATCCGGGGACAGGGAGGTCGTAATACAGAGGATCGAATCACCACGCTGGGCGGAGACTTTACACGGGACGACCTGGGCAGCGGCTATGACCTGATCCTGGCCGGGGGCACCTTGAATTTTTCCAAGGATTTCCTGGAACCGATCATGGCCAAGATATACAACGCCCTTTCACCGGGCGGCATTTTCATCAGCCTCCATGACGTCCTTACCCCTGACGGTACCGGCCCTGACGTTTCAGTGCGCCGTTTTCTGCCCATGGCCCTTGCCGGAGAAGATTTTTACCTGGAAGCAGGCAGTATCGCCGATGCAATGGCCCGGGCCGGGATGGAACCCGTTGATTCCCGAAGGGTTGGAACATCCATGGGCCCATTGCTGCTGGACATTGGCCGGGTTCCGGCAGACCCCACATAAGAACCTGGAGCGCAGGGGTACTATCCATGATATGGGCCGCTCTATTACTCTTAAAAAAAACAGATTTGTTATCGGGTTATTGTTCAAGGGATGTAATTTTGATCATATTTCCTTCTAAATCATACAGGACAAAAGTGCCGACCGGACATTCGTCCGGATTTCACAATAGCGGAATGGGAAACATCAAAGACAATGGCCTTGAATCTTAGACAAAGATATAAACAAAGCCACAAGATGCTATTTTTGGCATGGTTATATATTACCCAAATGTTGGGATTCGGATTTATTCTTTCGGCTGTTCCTGCCATTATGCGCAAATCCGGAGCCGGGCTGGAAAGTATTGCCTGGATTTACAGTCTGGGGCTAATCTGGGTAGTGAAAATTCTGTGGGCGCCACTGGTTGATCGTTTCGGCTCAAAACGATTCGGGCACTATCGCAGTTGGCTCATCGTGATGCAGAGCCTCATCATCATTTCTCTTGTAATCGCCTCAACTCTTGCTTGACATTAACAAACAGATGCCGGTTTTGGCTGCATTTATCCATTACAGGGTGTGTCCGTAAACTCGGCATTAACGTACCGAAAGTTTCGCACGACCGCCTGATGACTAGACTCGCCGGCAGAATCAAGGATAAGCGCGTATTAAAGGTGATACGGCAATATCTACGATCCGGTGTGATGATCTCAGGCGTTACGGTTCCCACGGAAGAGGGAACTCCCCAGGGAGGCCCGCTCTCTCCTTTAAAATCAGCCGAACCGCCCTGGTACGTGATCCGTATGCCGGGTGGTGTGGGAGGGCTCCTCAGTGATGGGGAGTCCTATCCCGATTCTATCTTTCTCTGCCCTCGCGAATGATATCAACTATTTCTTTTGATGTAATATTCGCCTTGATAGATGGCACATTTAAAGGTGATGTAACAATTTCTTCAGGAATAAGAGCAAACGTTCTACCATCTTTTCTTCGAATCAATACTTTTCCTGTATTTTCAGCTTGTTCAAGAACGACAGCCAGCTTTTGGCGTGCTTCCGAATAAGTATATACCTGCATTTTAAACCTCTATTATTTTAATATTTAAACGTTGAGCGGCCAAAATCAACTTACGGTCTAATGTTAACAAGGGTGCTTTTTGTTTAATGGCGCAATCCATAAAATAAGCATCATATGCATACATATTGGTTTGTTTTGATATGGCAACGGAATTAAAAAAATCCGGTTTGATATACCTTAAAGGAATACTGTCAAATATTGATAGTCCGTTTTGAGCTTCTTCCAAAGTAATTCGTTGCGTTTAAACATAGCTGAAAAGGCGTTTCCTATTTCCCAGGGAATTGATCCTGGCCCAATTAATGTTTGGCCTTTTGTCAGATCAATAATTTTATCCCTTTCTGGTTCACCGACAATCACTGCTATTAATGCCGATGTATCAATTACAATATCCATTAATCATCCTTATTATATTTAGAATATAGACAAATGTACAATAGTAAGAATGCAGTGTCAATTTTTGAAATAGAATGTGAACATCTGCGGCTTGTCCGTAGCATGTTTTTGTTAGGGGATAATTTTTAACTGTCTTTTGTGTTTAGTTTTTTTCAATATTTGGGCATCCTTCATATCACCCCAAAAGTACTTTACAGTCTTTTGGGGGAAAGCCCCTGAAAATGGGGAATGCTTCTTAGAAAGTGTAAAGTATTTTTGAAGGATGCCCAATTGCCCTGCAAATACATTTAGATGTAGACTGTAATGAAAAGTTGGTTGACAAAAATGATTGCAACGCATACATTGATAGCATTATTTTAAGAACAAAATAAGTTGGAAGAATTATTAAAATTCAATTTTAAAAGGTATGAAATGGGAAGTCTAACGATAAGGAATGTAGACGATTCGCTAAAGGCAAAACTCCGCATGGTTGCCGCCATGAACGAAAGATCAATGGAAGAAGAGGCCAGGCAAATTCTTAAACGATTTTTATTGCAAAACCGATGTTCGGATGGGATCGGCTCCAGGATTGCCAAACGGTTTTCTGATGCAGGGGGCGTCATCCTGCCCGAAATTCAAAGAGCAATGCCTCGTGTGCTGTCGGACATTGCTTTGAGTACGAAAAAATGATCCTTCTCGATACAAATGTGCTTTCTGAATTAATGAAACCGAGGCCGGATAAGAATGTTGTATCCTGGCTTGACAAACAATTCGAGTGGGATGTGTGGACGAGTGCGATAACGGTTGCTGAAATTTTTCTTGGCATTGCGCTTCTTGATGATGGTAAAAAGAAATCATTGTTATTTTCATTGGCCCAACAGATGTTTGATGAAGATTTCAAGGACAGATGTTTACCCTTCGACGATCAGGCCGCGACTGAATATGCCCTAATTGTTTCAAAAAGATCAAAGAGAGGCAGGCCAATCAGCGTAGAGGATGCACAAATTGCGGCTATTTCAAAAACAGCCAATTTGATATTGGCAACTAGAAACGTCAAGGATTTTGAAAATATCAACGGATTGGAATTAATTAACCCCTGGATTGCCTCCGGTACTTGAATCGTCGCAAAAGGTCGCAAAACAGCACCGTTTCCACGATATTTGTCCGCATATCCCTTTTGTTTGATCTGTTGCAGGGCCGTTCCCGGACTCCTGTCGATTTTTTATATGAAAGTCTCACCAATATGCTGGAATTAAAGGACTTTCGTTTTTCGTTGTGGCAGGTTTTTCTGCCATGTATGTTATATGAAAAGGCAGCCTCCAAGGCAACCTCAGCAGAGCCGCCCCCCCGATGGGCAATAGGAACCGGACAATTGAGCTGTCTACAGTTCCGGTCCGGGCCCATTGCCCGTCGGGGGGGCGGCGGTATAATACCATTTTCTATATTTGTTGTGTCCGGCAGGACATGCCCGTTATATGAAAATCTCACCAATATGCTGGAATTAAAGGACTTTCGTTTTTCGTTGTGGCAGGTGGTTACTGCCATGTAGGTTTTATATAGATCCGTTCCCCCACTTGAACCGTCATGTCAATGCGGCCGTGATTGGTGGTATCCTCGGCGGTCACATCAGGCCGAGGGCCGTAGAATAGCAGTAGAAATATGCAGTACACATGGAAAGTCAATCTCAAAATACCCATTGGGATCAGGCTATGCCGATGACCGGTGTTCGAAAGCTTAGGCCAGATCCAAAGGCAGCTTACACTGATTGCATCTGGCAGCTCCTCTGAAGACCTTATTTCCCCATTCCGGACAAAAATAGCGTTTCTCTTCCTGCTGAACCCATTTTTCAGTGCCGTGGACCGCCTGAACGGGACAGATCGCAGGATCACCTTTATCTCGATAGATGGCGCACCACGCCCCCATGTGGGCGACGATAAGCCACTCTGGGGGAAAACAGGTGGGTATGACCGTCTATGATCATAGTATTAATTGGCAACAACTTCAAGAACCCTCATCTCCTGGGGCAGAGGAGCAGGCACCGGTTCTTTTTCCAGCCTCATGACGGCACCGAATTTGGACGGACAGGCTTCCAGGCAGGTGCCGCACTTGATGCAAAGATCCTGGTCAATGAGGTGAATCATTTTTTTACCCCCGTCAATGGCCGAAACAGGACATCTTCGGGCGCAGATCCCGCAGCCCTTGCACTTTTCAGGGTCGATATAGAAGCTTGGTGCCTCTTCGATCAGGCGCTGAACCTCTTCTTTTGAGTAAAGGTTGGCGTATTTTTCCTCTTCTGCCAGGTTAAAATCATGAAGGGCCAGCTTGTCCCGTTGGGCCAGCTTAAAATAGGGCACCAGTTTGATGAGCTTTTTCAGCCCGCTTTGAACCTGGTCCGGATCCAGTCCCTCGCTTTCGCCCAGAGGACCCAGGTCTTCTATTTGCCCTGCAAACTCGTTCATGATCTGGGAAAACCGGATGCCCTCCCCTGCAGAGACCCACTCGATTCTCAGGCGCAACGGGTTAATTCCGACATACTCCAGCAGTTTCCGGCACAGGGTGACCATACTCAGGGCATCGTAATTTCCTTCGGGATTGTAGTGGCAGTCATTGATGTGGCACCCGCCCACAAACACCGCATCCTGGCCCAGGGAAAAGGCCGTAAGGATATGCTTCATGTCCACCCTGCCCGAGCACATCACCCGGATCAGGCGAATGTAGGCCGGGTATTGAAATCTGGAGACGCCGCAAAGATCGGCCCCTCCGTAACAGCACCAATTACAGATGATGCCCAGCATCTTTGGTTTAAATGTGGATTTTCCGCTCATCTTTATGCCACCTCCTCTATGGTCAATTCAGGTCTTATCTCTTCCGATCCCGCCGCAAGGATCTGGCCGAAGAGCTCCTCGTCTGTGTAATGTTTGAGCTGGATCGCACCGGTGGGACACTTGGAGTTGCACAAGCCGCACCCTTTGCACAGCACCGGGATCAACTCAGCCTTGCTCCCCGATTTGGTCTTTTTCATATGAATGGCCCCGTAGGTGCATGCGGCAACACAGGCATCGCAGCCCATGCACATCTTCTCGTTGATGGTGCACACCGAACCCGAGGCAGTGACCGTATCGCCGGACAGCAGGGTCAAGGCCCGTCCTGAAGCCGCGTATGCCTGGCTCACCGTTTCCGAGATCAATTTGGGATAATGGGCAGTCCCGCACAGGTACACTCCTTCTGCGGCAAAATCCACAGGTCTGAGCTTGACATGGGCCTCCTGGCAAAATCCGTCCGGACCTAAGCCCACCTTGAACATCCTGGAGACCGCCTCACTCTCTTCAGAGGGCAGCACGGCAGCGGCCAGGGCCAGAACATCGGCGTCAAGCTCCAGCTTTTTGCCCAGCACCGGGTCCGCCACTGTCACCCGGACAAAGGATCTGCCGCCCTCTTCCACTGCCTCCACCTCAGGCTTTTCATCCTTTTCCCAGCGAATGAACCTGACGCCCAGATCGCAGGCCTCCCTGTAGAAGTCTTCCTTGAACCCGTAGGTTCTCATATCCCTGTAAAGGATATAAACGTTCATCATGGGGTTCATTTTTTTGAGCAGCAGGGCGTTTTTAACCGATTCAGCACAGCAGATCCGGCTGCAGTAGTTGCGCTCCTCATTCCGGCAACCCACACACTGAATCATGACGATGTTTTCGGCATCGGTCACCATGCTGTGGCGACCCATGATCTTCTCTTCCAGTTCCAGGTGGGTCACCACCGCCGGATGGTCGCCGTACAGGTATTCGTCAGGCGTGTGAACCCGGGCGCCGATGGCAATCACCGTGGCACCGTGCTTGATCTCAGAGGGTCCCCGTTCCGACTGAATCCGGGTGGTGAAATTACCCACATACCCTGCTGCCTCCTTGACCACCGCCTCTGTATAGACATGGACCATGGGATGGGCACAGACCTTGCGATCAAGATCATCCACAAAGGCCTGGACATCCACCCCCTCCAGGGTGGTGTGCACCTTTCTGGCCATGCCCCCGAGTTCGGCCTGTTTTTCGATCAAAAAGACCTCATGGCCCTGGTTGGCAATGGACAGGGCACAGGTCATGCCGGCAATGCCGCCGCCCACCACCAGGGCCCGCTTGTCCACGGGCAGGTTAAATTCCTGCAGGGGTTCTAAAAAATAGGACCGGGCCACGGACATGCGGATGATATCCTTGGCCTTCTGGGTGGCCTTCTCCTTCTCCTTTGAATGGACCCAGGAGCAGTGCTCCCTGATATTGGCCATATCGTAATAGTACTGGTTGATCCCGGCTTCCCTTAGGGTGTCCCGGAACAGCGGCTCATGGGTTCTGGGGGTGCAGGCCGCCACGATTACCCGGTTCAACCCCCTCTCCTTGATATCCTTGGCCAGCATGGCAGCTGCCTCGGTGGAGCAGATAAACAGGCTCTCCTCGGCATGGACCACGTTGGGCAGACTTTTGGCATATTCCACCGTGCCCGGCACATCCACAATCCGTCCGATGTTGGCCCCGCAGTGGCAGACATAGACCCCGACCCTGGGCTCTTCTTTGGACACGTCCCGCTCCTCGGGATAGATGCGGTCCCGGGCCAGCTTTCCCCGGCGTGCGGAAAGGAGTTGACCACTCAGTGCCCCTGCCCCGCTGGCCGTCAACACGGATTCCGGGATATCCATGGGACCCTGGAAAGCGCCAGATACAAAGATCCCGGGCCGGGTGGTCTCCATGGGATTTACCGGGTTGATCTTGCAGAACCCATGGCTGTTAAGTTCAATGCCAAAGACCTTGGACAGCTCCTCCACTCTGGCCGGCGGGGTCAGCCCCACGGACAGGACCACCATATCGAAGGTTTCCTCCTTCACCCCCCGGTCCGGGGTACTGTAGCGGACCGTAACATTTTTGGTCTCCGGGTCCTGCCTGACAATGGAGGCGTAGCTTCTGAGGAATCTCACATTGTCCAGATTTTCGGTTCTCTGGAAAAACCGCTCAAAATCCTTACCATAGGCCCTGATATCGTTGTGGAAGATCACGCATTCCGCCCCTTCGTCATGGTCTTTGGTCAGGATCACCTGCTTCTGGGTATAGGTACAGCAGACACCGGAGCAGTAGGAGTTGTCCCCTTGGGTTACCCGCCTGGATCCCACGCACTGGATCCAGGCAATTTTGTGAGGGTGCTTCAGGTCCGAAGCCCTCAAAATTTCCCCTTCGTAAGGCCCTGTGGCACATAAAAGCCGCTCATAGTCCAGGGCCGTCACCACATTGTCAAACTCCTTATAGTGATACTCTTCCCTCAGCCTGGGATCAAAAGGCTCAATACCCGGGGAGAGAATGATGCTTCCCACATTGATCCTTACCCGCTCCGGCGTCTGATTGAAATCAATGGCGTCATTTTTGCACACAGCTTCGCAGATCCGGCATTTTCTCTCCTTAAGGTAGAGGCAGCTCTCATCCACATAGGTCACCAGAGGAATGGCCTGGGCAAAATAGATGTGGATGGCCTTGTTGTCAGAGATCTCCTGGTTAAAGGGGTCCGGGTATTCCACCGGGCAGTACTCCACGCAAACCGTACACCCGGTGCATTTCTCTTCAATAATATATCTGGGCTTTTTCACCACAGTGACATTGAAGTTGCCGGCCTGCCCCTCCACCGCTTCCACCTCTGCATAGGTGATCATCTCAATGTTGGGATGGCGCTTGCACTCCACAAATTTGGGCGATTCAATGCACATGGAGCAGTCATTGGTGGGAAAGGTCTTGTCCAGGTGAGCCATCTTACCACCGACAGTGGGCGACTTTTCAATAAAAAAGACCTTGAAACCGGCGGTTCCCAGATCCAGGGCCGCCTGGATACCGCTGATCCCTCCCCCCACAATCATGACATCCCCGTAATCGTCGTTCAAACCGTTCTTATATAAACGTTGAATCTCCTGTTTTGATAACTTCGGCTGTTCCATGGATCTTCACCTCTTCATCTGTTTATGTATGCCCTGAAATGCGTCCTGCTGCTACGGCCAGGGAATGCGCGTTCACCCTTGTGGCCGGCTGCCTTGTGTCATTCATTGATTTAAGAGCTTAGGCAGACGTCCGGATAATTATAGCTTTAACCTTTGATTTAAAATGGCATGATGATAATTTTTGACAGAGTTCTAAACAGCTTCACGAAGAACACGTTTCAGGATTTTTCCGGTTGCGCTTTTCGGCAGTTCATCAACAAACTCAATCTGTTTGGGGACCTTGTACTTGGCCATTCTTTCCCTGCAGAAAATGATTATTTCTTCAGGGGTGAGTGTCGTGTCAGGTTTGAGAACGATGGCAGCTTTAACAGCTTCGCCCTTGACAGCGTCCGGAATTCCAAAAACCGCGACTTCGTTCACAGCCGGATGGGTATATAGATGATTTTCTATTTCAGTCGGATAAATATTGTTGCCGGCAGAATTAATCATATCTTTCACACGGTCTACAATGAAAAAATCACCATCATCGTCCTGTGTACCCACGTCACCGGTATGGAGCCATCCATCCACAATCGTCTTGGCGGTCTCTTTGGGCCTGTTCCAATAACCCTTCATGACATGGGGACCTTTTATACAAATTTCACCCCATTCACCGAGCGCAACAGGCTCACCATTGTTCCCGATAATTTTCATTTCTCCGTTGATGATTGGATGGCCGATAGAGCCCGGTTTGTGTTTGAAATCATGGTTAAAGGAAGCGAATGGGGAGCATTCTGTAAGACCGTACCCATCGTTAATGGGTATTCCATATTTAGCCTGCCAGGCTTCTGCTACCTCCGTGGGCATGTTAGAAGCTGCTGTGAAAAAACATTTGATGCTTGAAAAATCCAGATCTTCATCCTTCCTGTTTAATAAATGGATATAGATCGTCGGAACAGCAAAGAACATGGTCACTTTATGTTCTCTGACAGCCGTAATCACGGGATCGGGTTCAAACCGTCTGTGCATCACCAGGGTGGCCCTTTTTTTGATGCAGGAATTCATGACGAAATTCTGGCCAAAACAGTGAAACAAGGGCAGGAACAGATGAAGGACGTCATCATCCTTAATACCGATATGATAATTGACGGCATTCACATTGGTGATCACATTGAATTGAGTGAGAGTAGCACCTTTTGGAAAACCGGTAGTGCCGGATGTATACAGAATGGCAGATGGATCGTCACCATCCATATCCAAGGCAGGAAACCGTTCAACGCGGTTATCATAAAGCCGGCTGATATGGCGGTCATCATTTTCATCCCCTTCCACCAACACCAAGGTTTCCATGGAATCCAATGCTTCAACCGGAACCTGACCGGCCTGCTCTTTACCGGCAAAAACAATTTTTGCCGTGCAGTCGCCAAGAATATATTCAACTTCATTTTTTACCAGCATTACATTCAGGGCTACGGCAATGGCACCAAGTTTCTGAGTTGCAAAATAGACTACTAAAAATTCCGGAATATTCGGCATGAACAAAGCGACTCTGTCACCTTTTTGAATACCGGCCTGCTGCATACCGGCCGCAAGCCGGTTTACCTTAAGATGGAGTGCTTCATAGGATATTGCCCGGCCTTCAAATATTACCGCTATTTTAGCCGGAGAAAATTTTGCGCTTTGTTCAAGGTGATGAACGATATTCATGGTGTTTCCCTCTCTTCATCTGTTTATGTATGCCCCGAAATGCGTCCTGCTGTTCTGTGTACGGCCAGGAAATGCGCGTTAGCCCTTGCAACAGGGTCTGGCCGGCTGCCTCGTGTCATTATTGACCGATTTAAAAGCTTAATGAGCAAATTATATGCCACAAGCCCGTATTTCCCCCTGCCCGTCTGAAGGGCCGGATTTGGGCTTAATTACGTAACAGGCAAAAAGAATCTTATTTGGCCGAGTAGAAAGAATTTTTCCAGGCGTGAAACTTTCTTTCTGCCGGATGGCGCAGATCCGGAACAGGGGCCCACCCTGATGGCCTGATCCAGAGGATACGGCACAGCTTTTGCTAAAGAAACTTCAGGCTTGGTCATCACTTCGGCCACCCATCATGGACCAACGACGTCTGGCTTGTATTATTGGAGCGTGAGGAACAGGTTCCATGCTTTTGACAATAACCTGCGTTTAAGGGTAATCTTCAACCAAACTGTCAATAACACAAGCTTGACCCTTTCCCCGCATGACCGGGGTTGTGATCAAGCCCCAAACTTTCATCCAACAAGACAAACAAAAGGAGACAAAATGGCCGTTTACAAGTATGCAGACCAGATCCCAAGAATGGGAAAAGATTCATTTATCAGCGATTCTGCAAGGGTGATCGGAAATGTCACCATTGGCGATAATTGTTATATCGGCCATGGGGCAATCATCCGCGGGGATTACGGCAAAATCATCATCGGTTCCGGAACAGCTGTCGAAGAAAATGCCGTACTTCATGTCCGGCCCGATGGTCTGTTGACACTTGAAGAGTCAGTGACCATCGGCCATGGGGCCCTTATACACGGCAGTACAATCAAATCCTGGGCCGTGATCGGAATCGGGGCAGTCGTCGGTTTTGATGTGGTGGTGGGAAGATGGGCCATTGTGGCCGAAGGATGTGTGGTCCCCCGGAAGGCCACCATTCCGGACGAAAAAATTGCCGGAGGGGTTCCCTTTTCCATCATCGGGGATGTCAAAGAGAGGCATAAAGAGTTCTGGACTTACGGCAAGCAACTTTACAGAGATCTTGCCCGGGACTATGAGGACCGGTTTGAAAAGATATCGGGGCCTCTGCCCCTTGAAAGGAGCTGATCCCCGTCTCTGTACAAAAAACGTTCAGGGCCGTAGCTTGACCTTCACTCGATGTTCAAGCTTTTTCCGGCCTGTTTTACGAGAACGGGGGAATTCGGCCATGAACGTTTATATTACAACTGTCCGCCGCCGAGCACTTTGTACATGGCGACAAGGTTACTCAAGTAGGCATGCCTCACCGTTACTGCGGTCTGCTCCGCAGCAAAAAGAGATCTCTGGGAATCCAGCACGGTCAGAAAGTTATCAATGCCGTTTTGATATCTGGCACTGGACAGGTCATATGTTTTCCGGGTGGCCGTCACCAGCGCATTCTGGGCAGCCAGTTGGTCTTGATAGGTTCCCCTGGCAGCCAACTGGTCAGCGACTTCCTTAAAGGCGGTTTGAATAACGCCCTCATATGCTGCGGCGGCAATTTTTTCATCTACCCGGGCAACCTCAAGACTGGCATTGAGGCCTTCCCGGTTGAATATCGGCATGGAAACCAAAGGGGTAAAATTCCATGCATAGGCGGCACCGGATTTGACCAGTGAGGAGAGACTGTCACTGGCAAGCCCGAATGCGCCGGTGAGGCTGATGGTGGGATAAAGCGCTGCCCGGGCTGCGCCGATATCCGCATTTGCCGCTTTCAATTGATGCTCTGCCTGTCTGATATCGGGTCTTGCCATCATAACCCCGGAGGGGAGTCCCTGGGGCAGGTTTTCCATGAATTCAAGGTTATCAATGGTATCACCGCCATCAAGAATATCATCCACAAAGGTTCCCGCAAGCAGAACACAGGTGTTCTTTGCCTGGGCCATCAAACGGGTATATTGGGCGATGGATGCCTTCGCACTTTCAACGGAGGTGGCTGCCTGGGCCAGGTCAAGCTGGGTGGCGGAACCGACATCGCATTGCAGTTTCACCACGGCATGGGTTTCTTTGTATGCATTAAGTGTGTTCTTTGCCAGCGAAAGCAATTTTTTTTCAGCCAGATATGTCATATAGGCGTTGGCCGTCTCAGCGATTAATGCAATGCGTGTATTTAAAGCAGCTTCCTCGGTTGAGAGATAGGTTTCAAGGGCCTTTTGGTTAAGACTTTTGACCCTTCCAAAAAAATCAAGCTCATATGACGTCACCGCAAGCTTTGCACTGAAGGTTGAACCGGTCACGGATTTCCCTGTGGTACTGACATCTTTTGGCACCCCGGAACGGGAGGCGGAACCCGCCCCGGAAACAACGGGGAGGGTATCGGCATGCTGTATCCGGTATGCCGCCTTTGCCTTCTCAATGTTGAGCAGAGCGACCTTAAGGTCCCGGTTATTTTCAAGCGTTCTTTTAATAAGGGCTTTAAGGGCATCCGATTTAAAATACGCTTCCCAGGCGATATCGGACACGGTAGCATCGGAGGAGTTAGCATCGGAAGGCTTTCCACCGAATGAATTTCCATGGGGATCCGTGGGCAGATAAGCACTGCCTGTGGGCCATTTATCTGCCACGGGAAGTGCGGGTCGTTTATATTCCGGCATCATGGTACAACCGGTGGTAAGCACCAGCAATAGAGCTGCTGCCACTATTCTATTTGACATATGCCACCTCATTTCCGGTGTTGTTCTCAACCGGTTTTCTTTTAGCAGACCACTTCTCAATCACAATAAAAAACAGCGGCACAAATATGATGGCCAGGGTGGTGGCCGCCACCATACCGCCGATGACCCCAATACCGATGGCATTCTGGCTGGCAGAGCCGGCACCGTCTGACAGGGCAAGGGGCGTAACCCCCAGAATAAATGCCAGGGAGGTCATGAGAATGGGGCGAAGCCTCTGTTCTGCTGCCAGCATGGCAGAAAGAACAAGATTGTTCCCCTTTTCATAAAGGTCTTTGGCAAATTCAACAATCAAGATGGCGTTTTTAGCCGCAAGCCCCACAGTGGTAAGGAGCCCGATCTGAAAATAGACGTCATTGGAAAGGCCCGCTGCCAGCGTGGCGGCAACAGAACCGATAATCCCCAAGGGCACCACAAGCATGATGGCAAAGGGAATCGACCAGCTCTCATACAAGGCCGCAAGGCAGAGAAAGACAAAGAGAAGAGAGACCAGATATAAAAGGGTGGTCTGGGATCCTGCCATCCGCTCTTCATAGGAGATACCGGTCCATTCCAGTCCGATTCCCTTGGGCAGTTTCTCCCCAAGTGTCTGAATTATTTTCATGGCATCTCCGGAACTCACACCGGGGGCCGGAGCACCCAGAATCTCCATGGAGGACAAACCGTTATATCGCTCCAGTTTAGGAGATCCATATGTCCAGTGTCCGCGGCTGAAGGATGAAAACGGCACCATTTCGTTGTTTGCATTGCGAACATACCATTTATCGATATCTTCAGGAACCATCCGAAAATGCATATCCCCCTGCATATACACTTTTTTCACCCGGCCTTTATCCACAAAATCATTTACATAGGTGGATCCCCATGCCGTTGCCAGGGTACTTGTGATGTCTGATGTGGATACACCAAGGACCTCCGCTTTTTCATAGTCAATATCCAGTTTATACTGGGGCACATCTGCCAAGCCGTTGGGACGGACACCCACAAGGCTTGAATCCTGTGATGCCATGCCCAGCATTTGATTTTTTGCGTTTACAAGGACTTTATGCCCCAGGCTGGCCTGGTCCACCAGCTGAAAATCAAAGCCGGTGGCCCTGCCAAGTTCGGAGATGGGAGGGGGAATAAAGGCAAACACGGACGCATCCTTGATGCCATACAGTTTTTTCATGGCTCTCTGGGCAATGGCGGCAGATTTCTGGTCGGGACGGGTTCTCACTTTCCAGTCTTTCAGTTGTATAAATCCCAACCCCACATTCTGCCCCTGTCCGGCAAAGCTGAAACCTGTAACCGTGAAAATCCCCTCCACATTTTCAGCTTCCTGGGTTAAAAAATAGTTTTCCACCTTTTGTACACTCTGACGGGTCCGTTGCAAGGTAGCACCGGGGGGAGCGGAAACCATCATCATCAAATTGCCCTGGTCTTCATCGGGTAAAAAGGATGTGGGCAGCAGTTGGAACATGTAAACCAGCCCCCCGATAATGAACAGATAAATGAAGATGAACCGGACAGATCTTGCGGCAATGTATTCCACACTGTTCCGGTATGCCGCTTTCCCGGCATTAAACTTTCTGTTAAACCAGCCAAAGAAGCCTTTTCTGCCCTGTTCGTGGGCTTTGTCCACGGGCTTGAGCAGGGTGGAACAAAGTGCGGGGGTAAGAATCAGGGCCACCAGAACGGACAGGGCCATGGCAGATACGATGGTAATGGAAAACTGACGATATATGGCACCGGTGGAACCGCTGAAAAAGGCCATGGGAATAAATACAGCGGAAAGGACCATGGCGATACCCACCAGGGCGCCGGTGATCTGCTGCATGGATTCCCGGGTGGCGTCTTTGGGGGACAGCCCTTTCTCGTGCATCACCCGCTCGACATTTTCCACCACAACAATGGCATCATCCACCAGAAGACCAATGGCAAGCACCATGGCAAACATGGTGAGCACATTGATGGTAAAACCAAAGGCAGATAAAACACCAAAGGTTCCCAGCAGAACCACAGGCACGGCAATGGTGGGGATCAGGGTTGCCCTGAAATTCTGCAGAAACAGATACATGACAAAAAACACCAGAATAACCGCCTCAAAAAGGGTCTTTACCACCTCTTCAATGGAGAGCCTGACAAAGGGGGTGGTATCAAGGGGATAGATCACTTTGAGCCCCGGGGGCATAAAAGCGGAAAGCGCCTTCACTTTTTCTTTAATTCGGTTGCCCGTATCAAGGGCATTGGCACCTGTGGCCAGACTGACAGCCATACCAGAGGCTGGCTTTCCCTTGAATCTGCCCACGGTATCATAGGATTGAACCCCCAGATTAACTTTTGCAAGGTCTTTGAGTCTGACCTGGGATCCGTCCGGATTGACCTTTATCAGAATTTTTTCAAAATCTGCCGTGGACTGCAGCTTGGATTGGGCTGAAATGGAGGCATTTAATTGCTGCCCTTCAATTGCCGGGGCTCCGCCCAGCTGACCCGGGGTGACATCGGAATTGCGTGCCTTTATGGCCGAGATGACGTCCGACGGCATCAGACCATAACTGTGGAGTTTCTCCGGATTCAGCCAGATGCGCATGGAGTGCTGCTGCCCGAACACATTCAGCTCTCCCACACCTTGGACACGGCTTAAAGGATCCGCCATATTGGACTTGATATAGTCACCGATGTCATACTCATCCATGCTGCCGTCATCGGAGTAAAGGCCCACAATCAACAGATAACTCTTTGCAGCCTTACTCACGGTCACCCCCTGGGATTGAACTTCCTGGGGCAAAAGGCTCTTCACTGACTGCACTTTGTTTTGTACCTGAACCTGGGCGATATCCGGGTTTGCTTCCGGTTCAAATGTCAGGGTGATGGAGAGCTTACCACTGCCGTCGCTGGACGAGGAAAAATATCTGAGATAGTCAATCCCTGTCAGACTCTGCTCAATAACCTGGGTAACGCTATTTTCCAGTATTTCTGCAGATGCCCCCGGATAGGAGGTGCTAATGGCGATGCTTGGGGGGGCAATTTTGGGGTATTGTTCTATGGGCAATGTCATTACAGCAAACAGACCTGCCAGCATGATGACAATGGCAATTACCCACGCAAAAATGGGTCGCTCTATAAAAAATTTAGACATTATTTTTATCCTGTTACCGACTGATCCCGACCATCAACTATTGGACGACGGCATCTCCACAAAGGTTACTTTTGCCATGGGACGAATTTTCTGCACCCCCTCCACCACAATCTTATCTCCGGGTTTCAGACCCGATGTGACAAGCCATCTGTTTCCAACAACTGCAGAAACAACTATTGGACGAAAATTCACCGTTCCGGCATCGTCAACAGCCCATACTATGGTGCTGCCATCCGGGTTTCTAACCACGGACTG
The DNA here is from genome assembly GCA_963668575.2 of uncultured Desulfobacterium sp. GTDB lineage: Bacteria > Desulfobacterota > Desulfobacteria > Desulfobacterales > Desulfobacteraceae > Desulfocicer. Next base: position 6,841,170 of record OY764894.2, read on the forward strand.
CTGGGGTATGGTGATGGCATTCTCCTGTCTGGACCGCTCCACCCTTGCCCTGACAAACAACCCGGGAAGCAGTTCCTCTTCCGGATTGGGAAAGAGTATCCTCAATTGAACCATACCTGTCCCTTCATCCACGGTTACATCGGAAAATAGTATTTTCCCTTTGCCTGCATAGGCATCATCTTCATTGTCTATGAACAGCAAAACCTCGGAATTCCGGTTTTCTTCATTGATCTGCCTGCGCAGCGTCATCATCTCTCCACTTGACTGATTCACATCCACGTAGATCTGATCCAGGTTCTGTATGGTTGCAAGGGCCGTTGCCTGACCCGCCGTGACCAGTGCACCTTCCGTGACGGAAGATCTGCCGATGCGCCCGGATATGGGGGCAAAAACTCTGGTATAATCCAGGTTGATTTTCGCCGTTGCCACATTTGCCTTTGCAACGGTAACCGCAGCGTTGGCCTGTGCCAGGGAGGCCACGACATCATCATAGGCCTGGTGGCTGACACCCCCTAATTTTACAAGTCTTGAATATCTCTCGACTTTGGGTTCAATGGCCTTTAGATCTGCCAGGGCCTGGGCAAGACCGGCCGCAGCGCGGTCATATGCCGCCTGATAGGTTGCCGGGTCGATCTGGTAAAGCTGTTGCCCCTTTTTTACAGCACTTCCCTCTGTAAACAAGCGCTTGAGGATAATTCCGGATACCTGGGGACGTATCTCCGCTATCTGGAAAGCAGAGGTTCGTCCGGAAAGATCTTTGGTGAATACCACCTCTTGGGGCTTTATGGTATAAACGGTTACTTCCATGGGAGGAGAGGGGTGCTGCAACGCCTGGGCAGGTGTCACCTGATCCTGTCCCGTGAGCACAACATAACCAACGCCTGAAAGAGCCAGCACAATGACTCCGATCAATATCTTCACTTTCATGTTTTCTCCTGTTATTTCAGTATGATTCTATCAACAAGACCTAAAACATCCTGTTTTATTTTTTCCCTGTCCGGGGTTTCATCACTCCAGAACCGTATTGATATCAGCGGTCCGATCACAGTGCCGTAAATCATCTCCGCCAGAACCAAAGGCTCCACGTCCACAAAAAAACCGTCTTGAATACCCCGCTTGCAAAAATTGATCAGCGGATGCATGACAAGATCAAATCTCTCACTGTTTTGATTGGCCACGGTTCTTTTCTGATGAACAAAATGGAAATAAAGAGCAACATCCTCTTCAATGTCAAAAACATTATCAATGAAGGTATGCAGCGCGGCCCGAGGATCCCCGGTACGGCTGTTAAATATGATATTGTTTCTCTCTCTTATGGGCGCAAGAATCGTCTGATGGACATAGTGCAACAGCGCTTTCTTGTCTTTGAAATAATTATACAAGGTTCCCTTGGCCACCCCGCATTGCCTTGCAATCTCCTCCATGGTGACAGGCTGTTCTTTTTTAATAAGGGCCAAAACGGTTTTCACAATTTCACCCTTCATCAAATTATCGATCAGTTCTTTTTTCTTGCGGATCGTCGTCATGCCGTTAATATCCCTGTTTTTATGGTAAAAGATATCAGGCAGGAGTTTTTTCTTTTTGTTTTTTTGTCCTGTACAGCCAACATACGGTGGTTTACGCCTCCCCAATAGACTTCCATGAATAGCAAGTCAATAAAATGACTACGCGGTCAAAATAAGCCGCTCCAGAGTTATTGTCAATTTTTTTTTTAATAAAAATCAAAAACCCGATGACCAAATTTTTTTATGTTGACACGTGGGGGAGAGAGGCAGGAAAAATTCAAACATCGGCTAAAGAGGCCTTTATGAGATTTTAAAAAGTCTTGACCATTTAGAAATTTATGCCAAGATAGACGTCATGAAACGATACATGAAAAATAGCTGCACAAAGGGTCCTGTTCCGCCACCATGCAAATTCAGAGTGGCGGGAAGGAAAAAATGAAAATATGGGTGGACGCAGACGCATGCCCTGTGGCAATCAAAGAGATTTTGTACAGAGCAGCAGAACGCACCAGGGTGATAATGACACTGGTGGCCAATCAAGCAGTGCGCGTTCCCCTGTCGCCGTGGATTAAAACCATCAAAGTCTGCGCAGGTTCAGATGTGGCTGACATGGAGATCGTTAAACGGCTCAACTCCGGCGATCTTGTCATCACGGGGGATATTCCCCTGGCGGCACTGGTAATCGAAAAGGGAGGGCATGCCCTCAATCCCCGTGGAGAACTCTATTCCGAAGAAAATATCAGAGAACGCCTGAATATCAGGGATTTCATGGACGGTCTACGGGCAAGTGGTGTAGATACCGGTGGTCCGCCGGCCTTGAACCAGAAAAATCGAAACACCTTTGCCAATAACCTGGATAAGTTTTTAACCCGGCATGCAGTGAATTAAATGAGATTTGAATGATGCCGGATGATGGATCGAAGGCCGTTGACCATACTGACATTGCCCCAGCAAAAACATTGGGTAAACCGGGCCTCCTTTAGTTTCAGCTGACTGAAAATCTGCCCTTCGGAAAGCCCCTTCTCCCACAGGAAAGTGACATCTCCGTACAAATTTTCCAAAAAATCAAGCTTAAGGAGAATGTGATCCCTGCCATTTTCCCGTCGGGGATTATGGGCACAGAGCAGTGTGTCAAAATCCAGGGCCGCCACTTTTTTCAACGATGCAATCTGAATCCCCACCTCCTCATCCGACCTGAAAAACTTAATCCTGTCCCCCAGATAGAGATCACCTGAAAAGACAACTCCCCGGTCCGGTAAAAAATAGAGAGTATGGTCCTTTGAATGGCCCGGGGTATGTACCGGCACCATCCGGCCAAGGGAGGTCTCTATCTTTTCCGGCAGGGTATTTACCTTCACCGGTGTGGTCCTGCCCCAGATATATTTCTGGTAGGGCAGAATGGGATAGGGCGCTTTTAATTTGTTCCGGGTGAGGTCATGGCCATACACCCCGGCCCCAAGAGCCCTGTGAATGGCTGCGGCATTTCCGGAATGGTCTTCATGGTGATGGGTCAGAAAAAGTCGCTTGATCCCATGGGAATCGGCCAGGGCCAGGGCCTCTTTTTCCATGTGGGACTGGCCCGTGTCCACCATGATCTCGTCAAACAGATAACAATGGACGGTCATCATGGGAGGCCCTGCAAGGGACCATCCCAGCTGCACAGCTTTAATACCATGATCAAAATCGTATGTTTTACAAAATCTCATTTTCTCTCCGGCTGTTTTTTTAAAGAGCCTGATCATAATCTGGAGACCTGCCGGCAGCCTCCCCGGGATGATCGGGGATGTAACCAAATCCACTAAAGGCGATGGTCAATTTCTCAGGCAGTTCATCTATATGTTTCACATAGGATTTCTCCGGTCGAGGCAGTGAATATGGATCTGCCGGATGATAACCGGCGGTACAATCAAGATAAAAGGCTGCGTCAGTAACCGTACGGGTCAACGGCCCCGGTACCGTCATGGCGCTGTAACTTAAAAACGGTTGGGGACCATGGGGAATCCTGCCAAAGGAGGGTTTTAACCGAAAACAGCCCGAGTAGGAGGCAGGAATTCTGATGGAGCCGCCCGCATCAGACCCTGTACAAAGCGGCACAATCCCGCCTGCAACGGCGGCAGCCGAGCCTCCGCTGGATCCGCCCGGGGTTCGCTCCAAATTCCACGGATTCCGGGTAATACCATGGAGCCTGTTCTTGGTAAACCCGGTGAACCCGAATTCCGGTACATTGGTCTTGCCCAGCACAATGGCACCTGCGACCCGAAGCCGGGCCACCTGAATGGAGTCCATGGACTGCATGTTATCTTTAAAGGGAATGGAGCCAAAACTGGTTACCATGCCGGCAACGTTCTCCAGATCCTTCACCCCCACCGGAATACCTGCCAGGGGGCCGTGTGAATTGCCACGCGCCATGGATTCGGTGATGGCCCGGGCCTCTGCCATGGCCTTTTCCGGCTGAAGTGCAATAAAGGCATTCAGCTTACCATTGACAGACGTCAGCCGTTCAAGGGTGGCCTCCATCAGTTCCACCGGGGATAACTGTTTTTTTGCAATGAGGTTTGCAAGATCCCATGCCGATGCAAAACAATACGATGTCATACCACCCTCCTCTATCTGAAAAGACTCATGTTGTGTTTCAAGGTGTTAGAGCCTGCTTAAAAATGCAGATTCTGAAATCACAACATAAGCCTCTTAAAAAAAACCGATCTATAGACATATCTCGGCATCCTTCATATGCCTCCAAAAGTACTTTACACTTTTTTTGAGGGAAAGCCCCGCAAAACGGGAATGTTCTCTGAAAAGTGTAAACCGAGAAATGAAGGATGCCCATATCTCTATAGAAACATCAAAACAAGGGAAATCACAGCCCCTCCCCATAAAAGCGCCACCACACAATACCCCATGATATCACGAATGCCAAGCCCTGCAATACCAAGCAGGGGAAGTGCCCAGAACGGCTGAATCATGTTTGTCCATGCATCCCCCCAGGCAATGGCCATGGCTGCTTTACCAAGGGGAACCCCAAGGGCCTTTGCCGCCGGCATGACAATGGGGCCCTGAACCGCCCATTGCCCCCCTCCTGACGGAACAAAAAAATTAACGATCCCGGCACTGATAAAAGTAAAAAACGGAAACGTGGTGACGGTGGAAACCTGGACAAACCACTCACTGATGGATGATGCAAGGCCCGAGTGAACCATCATACCCATGATACCTGCATAAAGCGGGAACTGAAGGACAATACCGGTGGTGTTCTTAATGGCTTCATTGGCTGCCCTTAAAAAATTGGCCGGTGTGCCGTGAAGCACAATTCCTGCGAAAATAAAAATCAAATTCACACTGTTCAATCCCAATGTACCGCCATTGACGAAATAATAAACGATATAGGAAAAACCAAACACCCCCAGAAGCATGGAGATGATAAAGCTGTTTTCAAGTTTTTCCGCGGGGGTTGTGGCCCGTTGTTTATCTTCTCCTGCATCCCCGGCAGAATCGTCCAGCAATGACGGGTCTATCTCAACGATTTCCCCTGTATGCGGCATCATCATCATATTCATGATGGGAAGGGTGCTCAGAAGAACCACGCAGATCAAAAGACTTTGCCATGTAAAGATGGTTTCACTCACAGGGATAATTTCACCGCCTGTAATCTCGGACATGAAGTTGTTGGCTGCCTGGGCAACCTTCAACGGGATGGAACCGGAGAGTCCGGCATGCCATATAAGAAAGCCGGAATAGGCGGAAGCAACCAGAAGACCGTAATGAATCCCTCTGATTTTTTTAGCCATCTGCTTTGCAAGAAGAGCCCCGACAATCAAGCCGAATCCCCAATTGATCCAGCATGCCAGAAGTGCGATAAAGGTGGTCACCAGGATGGCCTGGGAAGGTGTCGTGGCAAGAGCTGAAATGGCTTTGAGAATCCACCGGACCACTCGTGTCTTTGCCAGGGTATGGCCGGAGACCAGCACCAAAACCATCTGCATGGCAAAGGCTAACAATTTCCAAAATCCCTGACCCCAGAATTTCACCATATCTATGGGCGGCTGATTTTGAGCAAAAATACCGGAAAGGAACACGATAAACGTAAGAATCACTGCAAACAAAAACGCATCCGGTAACCAACGATGAACGATTTTAGTGAAATAACCTGCTAACGATCTGATCACAAGAACCTCCCAATGTTTGGATTAATGTGGCACTCCGACTAATTGCTGGTCCGGGTTTTGAGGCTGACGGAGGAAATGAAATCATACCTGATGTCATGTGGTGCCGGACTCGTACCGTTCCAAACCGTAAAAACATGGCTATATTTTATTTGATCGGCAAAAACACATTAACAGGCGTGTCAGCATCAAAACCGGTCCATCAAGCTTTATCATGCAAACAACTGCTGCCCATTTCAGGATCGCGGTGAGTGATAACATGAAGTAATCATTCGAGCTATAACACAACGTATGACCGGCAAGGCACAGATACGGGTTAAACAAAAATTTGTCATGAAAATGTATAAATTGCTCTTTCACAAAATATGATTGTCTGTATCTTTTATAAGGAAAAAAGTCAATGAAGAGTTTCGCGATTCAGCGATTCCGGAGCCCATGCACGTACCATTCCATCATACAATTGTCATGTGGTTCCAATGTCAAGAAAATTACTTCATATTATGGAATTTGGGCAAATCAAAACGGTCTGAGCCCCGGACAGCAGTCTCTTTCGTGACCTGGTCAGGTGGAATCACTTTCTCTTTTGAAATAGAAATCACTTCGCGAATTTTAGTCAGCAACTGCTGAACCGTAAACGGTTTCTGAATAAACTGAACGCCTTTTTCCAGAACACCGTGGTGAGCAATCACATTGGATGTATAACCGGACATGTATAGAACTTTTAAATCCGGATGCTTTTTTCTGGCTCTGTTATAGACCTCCCGGCCGTTCATCCCAGGCATGACAACGTCGATCAGCATCAGGCTTATCGATCCAACATGGTTGTCCAACAGCGTCAAAGCATCCTCTCCGTTCTCCGCCACAAGAACCATGTAACCTTTTTGTCTCAACAGGGTGTGGGCAAGTTTACGTACAGGCTCATTGTCCTCCACCAGAATAATGGTCTCCGTTCCCCCAATGTCTATAATTTCCGGATTATTTCTCGCATCTTCAATTTCCACTTCGTCGGAAACCGGCAGGTACAGCTTAAAGGTCGTCCCCTTCCCTGGCTCGGAGTAGACCCATATGTTTCCGCCATGTTGTTTGATAATACCATAAACCGTTGCAAGACCCAGGCCCGTCCCCTGTTCTCCCTTAGTGGAAAAAAAAGGTTCAAAAATTTTCATGCGGGTCTCTTCATCTATTCCGCAACCGGTATCACTGATGGTCACCAAAACGTATTTTCCCGGCTTCGCACCCTGATGAAATTTTACATAGGCTCCGTCCAGGTCCACAAAGGTGGTCTCGATGACAACAATGCCGCCGTCGGGCATGGCATCCGCCGAATTCACGACCAGATTCATGAGCACCTGTTCTATCTGACCAATGTCTGCCTTGACGGGTGGATTATCAGGAGCCAGAATCAATTCCAGCTCAACGTCTTCCCGAATGGTTCGCCGCAAAAATTTTTCAAAACCTGAAATGGTCTTGTTAATATCAATGGGTTTGACATCCAGGGTCTGCTTTCGACTGAATGCCAGTAATTGCCGCACAAGGTCACGGGCGCTGCTACCGGCCTTAAAAATCAACGCCACAGATTCCCGCCGGATATCTTCAATTTCATAATCGTCCAACAACATCTCTGAGTATCCAAGTATGGGAGACAGAAGATTGTTGAGGTCATGGGCCACACCTCCGGCCAGACGTCCTATGGATTCAATTTTCTGAGCCTGCCGGTACTGTTCCTCCACTTGATTCTTTTCGGTTTCAATTCGCTTGTACTCAGAGAGATCCACATCAATACAAAAAAACTCCCTATCACCGGCACGATTGGTAATCATGACATGACTGGAGAACACCGAGACCGATCTTCCTTTATTATCCTTCAGGACCAGTTCATCGGCCGGAATGGGAATATCTTTCTCGTACCAAGCCCCAATGCCTTCAACCACTCCCTGACGCATCCAATCAGGTATGATGAGATCTTCAAGTTTTCGGCCCATTGCCTCATCACGGGTATAACCATACACACGCTCGCTTGCACGATTCCAGAAAACCACTCGGCGATCCCGATTATATCCCTGTACAGGGATGCTCTCAACGGCGTTAAACACAGCATAAAGACGCGTCTCACTCTCACGCAGCTTATCCTCAGCATATTTACGCTCGGTAACATCTCTTACAACGGCCTGAAGATAAAACTCTCCGTTCAGGGTCAACCGATTTAAAGAAACTTCCGATTCAATGAGTTTCCCATTTTTCAGTTGGTACCGCCACTCAAAATATTGGGGATTTCCACCCAGGGCATCCTTAACAAGGAGGTGTGCTTTGTGCTTTGAATTCTGTCCATCCGGTTGCTCTAATCCAGCATTCCACCCGAAAGCAAAAATCCAAGCAGCAGAAGGGTAGCCACATTTAATACCAACGTTAAAATTACCGCTCTGAAATCATAAAGGGTACTGATGATAATGGAAGCCCCAAGAAGCCATATGTAACCGGCACCAATGGGGCCAAGAAAAAACAGCAATCCTGCACCCAGCACATATAAAATGCAAAAAACCGAACCGGCCCGAATCTTAAAAGGTGCATTCCGGGATATTAAAACGATCACCGCTGCAATATAAGCAACAATATCCAGAACCGCAACATTTACCAAGTCTGCTGAGAATGACAGTAAAACGGAAGGAATAAGGGCCAATGGCCCCAAAACAGTTGCTGTAAAACAAATGACAAACAGAATCCGTTCCTGCCAAAAAGTAAAGGGATCGCTACTCCAGACATAGGCCGGAAGCCATTTTTTCTCCAGAGCCAACCAGATTTGAGATAGTATTTTTATACCGTTGATGGACATGGTTTTACCATTTTTCACTTTTGAGGTTTGATCACATCACAATACCGGTTCCTTCTCCGATAAGCCCCAAAAATCCAACATGAGCCTTTTGGTTCATTGCGATTCGTCCAGGGCGGCCGAAATCAGAACCCCTCCTGTTTTTTTATCACTTTTTATGGGTGGTCTTACCGGTTATCTGTTCAATTTCAATTTTAAACACCTTGGTTTTATTCATATCGCTTGCGATATATTTTTTACCCTCCTCAATATATTCATTGGAATATCGCTGAACCAGCGCCAGCAGTCCCGCCGCTTTTTCATCATCAAAGACTTCTGCGGCCGTACCGAACACGATGACACTTGTAAACCGGGTGCTGAATTTCTCCGGGATGATTTCGGCATCCGCCACCACACAAAAGGAGACCCTGGCGTGATGGGCCAGGTTGTCGATCTTATGTCCGGTTTTGGCGCAATGAAAATAGATATTGCCGTCATAGAGGGCATAATTCAGAGGGACCGCATAGGGATAGCCGTCAGCCCCCAGGGTTGCCAGCACACCTTCCCGACCATTTTTTAACACCTCAAAAGCCTCCTGTTCCGGCATCTGTTTCTCTTTTCTTCTCAATTTTCTGAACATGCGACTATCTCCTTTAAAACCTCATTGTGTGTATCCATTCTCTCTTTTGAAACAGAACTGAGCATGATATCATACCCCCAAGAGACAATCATGAAAAAAAGTCTTATCAAGGAGAAAAAGTTTATATGAAAGAATAGGCATGCCTAACATTACTTTCATGATTCGTTGTGGGCGAACCCGGGTCCCAAATCCCGGTCCGCCCGTGGCGGTTTATATGAAAAGGTAGTCTTCAAGTCTACCTCAGCAGAGCCCCTCCCCCGACGGGCAATAGGAACCGGCCAATTGAGCCGTCTACGGTTCCGGGCCGGGCACATTGCCCGTCGGGGGGGGGCGGCATAATGCCATTTTCTATCTTCGTTGTGTCCGCCAGGGCATGGGGGTTTATATGAAAGTCTCACTAACACGCTGGAATTAAAGGACTTTCGTTTTTCGTTGTGGCAGGTTTTTCTGCCATGTATGTTATAGGGAAGCCGGTAGTTGATCTCTTTAAGTCGACACTTAACGCTCGGGAGAATGGAAATGTGCCCGAAGAGGAGAGAGAGCAGGAAATATCATGGTCATTTTACAATCAAAACTTCAGACACCCAAACGGTACCACACCCTTCACCGGGAACGGTTGATCAAACGCTTTGAAAACAGTTGTCAATATAAACTTATTGCTGTGACGGCCGGAGCGGGATATGGCAAAACGACCCTTGTGACAGATGCCCTGGAGGCCATGAATGTTGTTCCCATATGGTATCTGCTGGACATGCAGGACAGTGATTTTCTTGTATTTATCTCTTACCTGTACGCCGCAGTCCAACACCATTTCCCCGATCCAAAAGAAGATAAAAAAGAACGTCCCCTTCCCAAAGCAAGTTTACAAAAACAGACGGACATGCTCCTTGAATGGCTGGCCTTTCTGGAAAAGAGGGTAACACACCCCACCGCTCTTGTTCTGGATGATTATCACCTGGTTCAGGAGAGTCCCCAGATCAACCATGCCGTTGAATTTATCCTTGACCGGCTGCCGGGTCATGTTCATCTGGTCATCATTGGCAGAAAGAACTTAAGCCTTCGGCTATCATCGCTTCGCGCAAAAGAGCAACTCATTGAGATAGGCGAAAACGATCTGACTTTTACAGCCAGTGAAATCAAACTTTTTTTTGCGGGCACTCTTTTGCAGACAGACACCTTTATAAAAGAGATTCGTTCAAGTACCGGTGGCTGGGCCGCCGGCCTGGTTCTTCTACGATATACGTTTCATAAAAAAACTCCGGAAGCGCTTGCCGACAGCCTGGAGTTATTTAAACAGACACCTCGGTATATTTTCGCTTACCTGAAAGAAAATGTGTTTGATCCCCAGCCACCCCATATTAAAGCCTTCATGATGAAAGCCGCCCTTCTGGAGAGAATAGACACCCGCTGCTGCGGTAAAATATTTAATGTAAATGATGCAGGCACCATTATAAACAAAATGATTGCAGACCATTTAATGATCTTTCCGGTGGATGAATCCGGAACAATTTTCTATCTGCATCATCTATTCAAGGAGTTCTTAACAACTCAGCTTAAAAAAACGTTTTCAGAATCAGAAATTCATCAACTGCATTGCACCATCGCAAGGGAAAAGGAAAATGAGGATGTTTTCCAGGCTTTGGATCATTTTATTGAGGGCCATGCCTTTCATGAAGCCATACGCCTGATTGACACCCATGAAATGAAATTTTTGATAGAAGGTAAAATAATTTTTCTGGAGAAGTGCCTTAAGAAAATCCCCAAACCAATCATTGAACAAAATCCGCAATTATTGCTGGCCCAGGCCAAACTCCTTACCTATTTCGGCAATCCCGGAAAAGCCGTTGAAAATCTCATCCAGGCGCATCAGCTGTTTAAAAAACGGGAGTCCAAAGAAGATATGGTAAAGTGTATGGTGGAGCTGGGCTCCCAGTACTATTTTACCGGATATGTCAAAGAGGCAAAATTGCTGATGGAACAGGTGATTGACCAGATAGAGAAACCCTCCACAACATATAGTATCGCCATGACCTATCTCACCTTTTTATCCTCTGTCCTGGGGGAATTTGAAACGGCAAAAAAATACTACAAAACATTTTTTGAGGTGATTGAAGAACTGCCTGATCTTGAACGGAAAATATCCCGAGCCCTGATCAACACCTCTTATACCTATACGCTTTATATCAACGGAGAGTTTGAACGGGCACAGCAGGAGAATAAAAAACTGCTGAAAACCGTACAGTCGCTTAACATTGATCCGTGTCTACCCCTTGTCTATTACCAGCTCAGCGCCACCAGCTTCTTTTTGGGCGAATTTCAGGAAGGCGTTGCGTTCGCCCGGAAAGGCGTTGAAACCTGTGAGAAGATATCTCTTTCAGACAGCCGTAAGGGATGGAACTGCCTTGCCTGGGCACAGAACTGCATGGGACTTGGGAAGCCAGACCAGGCAATGGAATTGATTGACGCCGGCATTGAACTGTTTGAAGCCCCGGGCAATCGCTGGGGAATGGCCAATGCCTGGGAATGCCAGCACCAGGTTTACCTGGCCCAGGGAAAAATCGAATCTGCCCGGCAGATATTAAACCGAGCCATTGAGGTCATAGAGGGTTACGGGCTGGTCCTGACCGAAGGCATCCTTGGAAACAGCCGTGCCAACCTTTTGATGATGGAACACCAATTTTCAACAGCCCTGGACTGCCTGGAACAGGCCGGGAAAAAACTTGACGGAGCCAATTTTCACAAGTTCAACAATCACCTGCTCACCGCTAAGGCCCACTTTAAAACCGGCAACACCGGAGATGCCGTTAGACAATTATCCCATGCGCTGCTTCTATCTGAAAACAATGCCTATGATCGATTCATCAAAAAAGAGGCGGACTGGCTGGTCCCCCTTATAAAGGAGGCTTTGTCCCAACATGCACCTTTCAAAAAAAAATCCGGGACATACCTGGAAACGCTTTTTAAAAATGAGCTGACAGAAGCACCGCCACAACTCAAAATAAACCTGCTGGGGAAATTCAATGTGACCATCGGCGACCAAAAGCTCCCCTTATCCGCATGGAAAAGTTCAAAAGCCCTGATGATTTTCAAATACCTTGCCGCCAACAGGCGCCAGGGGTTTATCCCGCGCGAGGTGCTCATTGAACTGCTCTGGCCCGAGGAGGATATCCAAAAAACCGGCAGCCGTTTTAACATGGCCATGAGTGCATTGAGAAAAACACTGGAACCCCATCTTTCCCCCAAATCCGCATCTGCTTACATTGAACGAAAAAAAGATCAGTACCGACTTTATCAGGGGTCAAGAATCCGCATTGATGCCGAACAGTTTTCAGATGCGATTATTGCCGTCAATACCCAAAAGAACAATCCCCAAAAAAGGCTTGAAATCTGTCTTCTTGCCCAATCTCTTTATCAAGGGGCGTTTCTTGAAGAGGATCGTTATGAAGAGTGGTGTATTGGAAAAAGAGAGCGGTTTATGGCCAAGTACCTGAAAATACTCAGGGAGATTGTTGCCATTTATGAAGGAGAGAACCATATTGAAAAAGCCATTCTCTTTACCGGGAAAATCCTGGACGCAGACCCCTTTGATGAAAACGCGTTTAAACTATTGATGACCTTTTATGCCGGATCAGGACACCTGTCCAAAACAAAGAAAACCTACCTCAATTATAAAACAATGGCAGAACAGATGGATTGCCCTGTCCGTTCCGATATCAAGAATCTATATCGCAAACTGATTCAGGAAACCGATTCAGTTTAGTCAAAATTTAGTGGCATGAATTATATCTCTCCCCAATTGATTTGCCATGAAATCAGGTGTTGATTTTCATGGTGCGAAGTGGTCGACATCCGGCCATGGGCGTTGGGCTCATAAAATGATAAAAACAGGGGAGGAAGAAACCATGCTTGAACTGGCACTGAAAGGAAACAGAACCTACTGGATCTGGATTGCAGGTTTGTTGGCCGTCATAGCAACGGGTGCTTTTTACTATTCGGAACAATTAAAATACGGATTAATGCTCACAGGACAGAGCCGGGACGTATCCTGGGGATTTTATACAGCGCAGATGACCTACCTTGTGGGCGTGGCAGCAGGCGGGGTCATGCTTGTACTGCCCTATTATCTGCACAATTATAAAGCATTTGGCAAAATTACGATTTTGGGAGAATTTTTGGCAGTGGCCGCCATTGTCATGTGTCTTTTATACCTTCTGGTCCATCTTGGGCAGCCCATGCGGGCCTTAAATGTGTTTTTATATCCCACACCGTGGTCCATGCTCTTTTGGGACGGCAATGTGTTGTTCGGGTACCTTGTGTTGAACATCATTATCGGATGGAATGTCCTTGATGCCGAACGAAACGACACCTCCCCTCCCCCCTGGATCAAGCCGCTAATTTACCTCTCCATTCCCATGGCCTTTTCCATTCACACGGTAACGGCCTTTATCTATTGCGGGCTGCCGGGACGAGGATTCTGGCTGACGGCTGTTCTGGCCCCACGTTTTTTAGCCTCTGCCTTTGCCGCAGGCCCTGCCATTTTAATCCTGTTGTGCATGTTCATTAAAAAAATAACAGCCTTTGATCCCGGTAAAGAGGCCATCCAGACCCTTGCCCTGATTGTGGGATACAGCCTCATCGCCAATGTTTTTTTTCTCATGTGTGAGGTGTTTGTGGTTTTTTATTCGGGTGTTCCATCTCATATGGATCACATCAAGTATCTTTATACGGGTCTTCATGGACATGGCCCCCTGGTGCCCTGGATGTGGACCTCCATTGTCTGCATGCTCGTTGCCATCGCTCTTCTGGTGATACCCGGTACGAGGAGAAACAGCCGCGTCCTGTTTTTCTCCTGCATCCTTGTCTTTGTGGGAACCTGGATCGATAAAGGCCTTGGCATGATTGTGGGCGGCTTTACCCCCTCTGCACTGCATCATATCACCGCATATGTGCCCACACTCCATGAACTGATTATCTCAGCGGGTGTGACAGCCATTGGACTTTTGATTTTAACCATACTGTTTAAAATTGCCATCAGCATAAAGTTATATAACTGCCATGGATAAATAGACCTGATTTTGTACCCAGGTTTGCCCACAAACCGCCACAGGCGGACCAGGATTTGGGACCCGGGTTCGAATTCATGCGTCCGCATTGACAGCATATGTTGACGTCAATGGAAAAAAGGATTATATGGCATGGACCCTCTGAGATCCATAATGCTCAGTGTCAACAAACATTTTATAAATTTTACCATGAAAATGGCGTTTGATTTTCATGGTTCAGGGTGGCCGGAATCCGGCAATGAACGTTTATCTCAAACATGGGAGCTCCAACCATCGGCAGAACATATGGAAACAGATAAATTTTTGAATCAAGAAGCATATTGGGATAGTTCCGCTGAAAAAAAGGAATTTACAACTCCCTTTCAGATGGAGCTGTTTAAAAAATTTGTTGCGAAAGATGCCCGAATTCTTGATGTCGGTTGCGGATACGGCAGAACTCTGAATGAATTATACCTATCAGGCTTTACCCATCTTTTCGGGATTGATTTCTCGAAAAAAATGATAGAAAGGGGCGAGACGCTTTATCCTCATCTCAATTTTCAACAAAGCGAAAGCGGCATCATCCCGTTCAAAGACAATACATTTGATGCAGTGATTTTGCTGGCTGTTCTGACTTGTATTGTCTCTGATCATGAGCAGGAAAAACTGATTAAGGAAATTCAGAGGGTTTTACGAAATGGGGCAATTGTATATATCAATGATTTTCTTCTGAACAGTGACCGTCGGAATAGGGAACGTTACGACAAATACGAGTCAACATACCACAATTACGGAACATTCCAACTTCCGGAGGGTGCGTTACTCCGGCATCATACCAGACAGAGGATTTACGAACTGACGGATATTTTTTCTGACATTATTTTTGAACCGGTAAATTATAAAACAATGAACGGTAACAGATCCAATGGGTTTTATTATATGGGCGTCAATAACTCATGATTTTATGTAATGTGTCTTATTTAACCACAAAACCGGACAATCCGTATGGTATCTATTCCTGAGCGGCCGTCTCTCCTATTTCAGAAATCAGCAATCAATAGCAGCACTTTTTAAATTTTTTACCTGATCCGCATGGACACGGATCATTTCTACCCACCTTGGGCCCAACTACAGGTGATGATTTCAATACACCGTTTTTATTTTTTATTTTGACCAGCTCTTTTCCAATCTTTTTCATCTCTTTCTGGCGCTGAAGAAGTCTGTTTTTGATGTCAGGTATATTCATGAACTCATTTTTCAAGGTTTCCAAGACCTTTGTCTCCCCTGTATTGCTATGCATGTCATCATAACGAAACTTTTTCATATCCAGCAATACATTACCCAGATCTTTTGATTTTTTCCTATTGATATCAAAAAATACTAACCTCACATCTTTACAGGCACATTGGGGATTCACGCAATATAAATCCTGAACCCAATAAAGACTTCCCGAAACACTGACTATAAAGTCCCAATCATTCGGGTAAATCTCATCCCAACCAAGCAATACATCCGCCTCCCACCAGCTCCAGTCCTTTTCTTTCCAGGCATCATCCCTTTTGAATTTGCTCTTAAGCCACCTGTGTTTAATCAATTCTCCAAGCTTATATTTTATCTCTTTTGCCAGCCAGGTTTTGAAATCTTTGTCCATTTCATCCGGTAATTCCTCCAAGTCGAATTCACCCGTATCAATATCAATGGAAGTCCCAAACCCCAAACACTTATCTTTTGGGATATCTTCAGAATTCACAATCCCTTTTTTGAGTGTATAGAAGAGGCCGTCTTTATCAACCCTTATATTTTCAAAACGCTCATCAACGACAAAGCCCCTTATATGAACATACCGACAGTCGGGATTATCACATATTGAGGTTTCCAAAACCACGCCCTTTTTAAAAGAGCCTTTTTTCTTTTTTTCCCAAAGTATCAGGCATCCCCCACCGTCAGGCAACCTTTCTACGATTCTTACATCATTTTTCATACCCAACTCCTATATTTCAATAATTTGGGCCTTAAATTTTTTGTTGTAACGTCTCAGACTCTCTCTGCTCATTTTCATGCTCTCTTCAGGTATTTTGTCTTACCAGATTACGAGCAAAAAGTCCCCACATTATATAAGCAGGATGGGTGCGGAAAATATGTCGTATGTGGCCAAGGCGTAATTAATTACTTGAAGCCCCATACGTCGCAGATGGGTAAGTGTGTAATCCCCATTGTGTAACCTGTATAATATTTTTTACGGTTTCAAGTATAGTATGAAGATACAAGGCCTGATGTTTAGTCCTGGATAATATATTTTTTTTAACGGGAGTCACCTTCTATTAAGGCCAGCCCCCATAGCCAGGAAAATCAAGATGACGTCTGGTATGGTATTTGCTTATCTTTACCGATTAACAGGTTATAACCGTGTCAAAAAACAGGTGGAAGGAATCAAAAAAGATTCCATAACTATGTATCCGCGTTATCTATTTTTGCGCATTTTGCGCATTTTGCGCACAAAATCTATGGTGAGGTATTTTATGACAACGAAATATGAAGAATGCTTGCGGCTTTTAGATGAAAAAGAACTCAGAGAGTTCTTGGCAGACCTGATTAAAATAAAAAGCTATCCACCAGAATTTAATGAAAAAGATGTTGCTGCGGTTGTCGCACGCAAGCTGGATGAATATGGAATAGACTGTAAGATAGATGATTTGGGAGCAAACAGGGCGAACTTAATCGCTACTATTGGAGATAAAGCAAGGCCCAATTTAGTCTATGGAGGCCATTTTGATACTGTGCCGCCGGTGGACGACGGGTGGGATTATGACCCCTTTGGCGCCACGATTGCCGATGGCCGCATGTACGGACGCGGGACGTGTGATATGAAAGGCGGGGTGGCTGCTATGGTTATGGCCATGTGTCTTTTGAAAAAGACGTCTGCAGACCTGTCAGGAATGCTGACTTTCTTAGGGACTGCCGGTGAAGAAGTCGGCTGTTTCGGGGCAAAGGCATATAATGACACATACGGTGCCGATCATATTGATGCCATGGCCATAAGTGAGGCCAGCAACAAAAAAATGTTTTTCGCGGAAAAAGGAGCGTTGTGGATTAAATTTACAACATATGGCAAAGCCGCACACCCCGGCGTGTCCTGGGAAGGTGTGAATTCATTGGAAAAAATGTTCAAATTTCTCAATGAACTGAGCAAATATAAGTTTTCGGTTTCCAATCATGAATTGCTTGGGGAGCCAACATTAAATATCACAACAACCCATTCGGGTACAATAACCAATGCACTGCCGATCCAATGCGAGACAACTGTGGATATCAGAACTGTGCCGGGGATTAAGCATCAGGATATCATAAATGATATTGCAGTTATCATTGATAACTTGAAAAAAGAGGATAAGGATCTGAAAATTGAATATGAAGTTATAAATGACTTCTCACCGCTGAATACGGACTTGGAAGATAGATTTGCACAAATTAGTTTGGATACCTATGAACAGGTATTTGGCTGTCAGGCCGAACCCAGCGGGACGTATTATTTTACGGATGCCGTCGCATTGACGCCTAAAAAGGATCTGCCACTGCTGATATACGGTCCTGGAAACCCTTTAAACAATCATAAAGTTAACGAATATGTTGAGTTGGATCAACTTTTGGACAGCACCAAATACTATATCAGGTTGGCTCTAAATTATCTTAGTTAGTGTTTGAACTAAAAGTTACCGGCTTATGATCAGAATTCAATCTTCCATAGATGCGCTGAATTTTAAGTTACCTTCAATGCAAGCCAGTGGAAGCATATTAAGATATAATGTACTGGCTTAACGCGGAAAGGCAGCTTAAAAGGCAAGCATCCGGGTGATTATGTTTTGATCATGAGCCGCCGCCATCTGCGGCGTTGTTGAAAAATTAAATAAGGAAATTCAAACAATGGATCTGGGTTATCTGGAAATGGCCAATTCATTTGGAATGTGGATAATTGCATTGATAATGGTTGGTATTGTTATTGTACAATCTGTAATTTTTATGACTAAGGCATATAAGGCTGGTACGAGTGTTGGGCTGTCAAAGAAACAGATGAACAGCGGATTGCGTGCCGGTATCATAACGTCTCTTGGACCGTCATTTGCGGTTTTAATCGGTTTAGTGTCTCTGGTATCAATCATTGGCGGACCCATGGCGTGGATGCGGTTGAGCGTGATTGGAGCGGTAATGTTTGAAGGGTTGGCTGTTAATTGTGGTGCAGAGGCTTTGGGCACCACAGTCGGTGCGCCTGATTTTGGTTTAGTCGGGTTGGCCAGTGCGTTTTGGGTTATGTGTCTTGGGTCCATAGGCTGGTTAGTCATAACCGGCCTGTTTACAACAAAACTTGAAAGCATGCGCAACTATATTGTCAGAGGTCGGGAGCAACTGCTGCCGGTGGTATCTGTTGCTGCTGTGCTAGGTGCCTTTGGTTATCAGGTTTCAAAATTTCTTGTTAAAATCGGACCAGGCAGCATCGCGGCCCTTATCAGCGGATTATCTATGGTCGCCTGTTATACAATCGCAAATAAGAGGCAGATAAACTGGCTAAAAGAGTGGTCCCTTGGCTTATCAATGGTAGTGGGAATGTTCAGTGCCGCGTTGTTTTAATGCAGGCCGTCCGTGACGGTGACAGGAGGAATGAAATGGATAACTATGCAATTTATAATCAAAATTTTTTAAAACCTATTACCTTTTGGGGGTCGATCACATGCTTTGCTGCTGCCCTGTGGTCCTTTGCCCCTCCGCTTTACCTTTATTTTTTTTATGGTGCGATTCCCTCTTTCAATGAGATAATGACAGGTTTTCTGCTTATAATTTCTTTTTCAGGGGTCCTTTGGATCGTTGAGCCGCCCTCGTATTTCCCTATATTGGGCATACCAGGCACTTATATGGCATTTTTGGCCGGGAATATAGCAAATGTTCGTGTTCCCTGCTCAGCAGTTGCCCAAAATGCAGCCGGTGTAGAGGAAGGGTCAAGGAAAGGATCTTTGATAGCCACTCTTGCTATCGGAGCATCAGTCTTGGTCGGGATAGTCATCCTTACCATCGGAGTGATGTTTGGCACCCAGATGTTAGAGTCATTTCCACCAATAGTACACAAGGCATTGAAATATGTCCTTCCTGCTGTTTTTGGCGGTGTGTTCGGACAATTTGCCTTAAGGAATATCCGTCTTGGCTTTATTGCCCTGGTATTATCCTCGTCCCTGATATTATTAAAACTTCCGGTATGGTTGATTATCCCCGTATCTGTTTTCGGTTCTCTTTATGTCGGCGTGTGGATGAAAAATAGGGAATTGAATTCGCAAATATAAAATGGAGCAATAAAATCAAAATGAAAGCAAAAGTGTTATGTGACAACAGTGTGTTCGGGTTTAACAACGTGCTTGCCGAACATGGCTGGTCAATTCATTTAGAAACCCAGGCTGGCAATTTTCTGATGGACACCGGAACAGGACAAACCATAGTCGGGAACGCCGAAATACTCGGCATGGACTTCACTAAATTAGATGGAATAATTTTTAGTCATCATCATGTTGACCATACCGGGGGACTTGCTAAGGTGCTGAAAAAAACAGGACCGATTCCCGTATATTCCCACTTCCAATTATTCAAATCAAGTTATAGTCTTTACGACAACGGTAAAAAAACATATCTGGGTATTCCATATTCTCAAGCTTGTCTTGAGGGGCTTGGAGCCACTTTTTCATTCAACAAGGCGCCCATGGAAATAGCACCTAAAATTTGGCTAACCGGTGAAGTCCCCAGGGTGACATCTTATGAAAAAGGAGATACAGATCAGGTTGTATTAAACGGGAATTCTTTGGTTCAAGACAGTTTGCTGGACGATCAATCCGTGATCATTGAGTCGGATTCAGGCTTGGTGATCCTGCTGGGCTGTGCCCATGCAGGATTAATTAATATCCTAAAGCATGCCATTCAAATGACCAATACCAATAAAATCCATGCAATTATCGGTGGCACGCATCTTGGAATGGTTACGGCAGACCAATGTGAAGCCACCATTGATGAATTAATGAGTTTTGATATTGACTTCATTGCCGCCTCTCATTGTACCGGAATTGAAGCCTGCATTGACATCGCCAAAAAGTTTGGCCACCGATTTTTGGCTTGTAAAGTCGGTAGCCTTTTTGAATTTTAAATTCGTATGTTTTTATAATAAAATAATCATTGGATACAGCCCCAGGTTACCCCCCGGGGCCGTATCTGCCAGGGTCTGCCAGTCGACTGATTAAATAAGGAGATTGTTTAAAATGACTAAGCTCAGTGTTTTAAAAAATATGCTGGAATTTATTTCAGAAATGTTTCCACCTGATTTAGCTGCAATAACTTTGTCGGATTGTAGTAAATTTATTGCTGTCTGGAACAGAGAAGACGAGATCGGCAAAGCCATTGGAAAAGCGTTATACCCGGGCAAGCTGCTTGATGATAAAGTAATGTTAGGCCAGGTTGTCAAATACAAAAAGAAAAGAACCCACTATTTTTCATCCAACGAGAGCGTTTGTAAGGTCCCCTACCTGGCAGTGGGAATTCCAATCTATGAAGACGGTATCTTAACAGGCGGCATATGTATCATTAGAGAGGATACCATTTTAGAAACCCAGGCCAGATGCCGCAGCCTGCTCCAAGTCAACGGTATATTATCGGACAGCATGCACAATGCATCAGGTAAGATGGATGAGTTGCTGCAAAGCTATGATAAGACCCGTAAAATCGTTGACCTAATGCAACAGGTCAACCATAAAGCAACTATGGTACAAGTCAACTCGGTACAAAGATTCAACGGCAATAGCAACATTGCCCCAGATAACCATCCCATCTTTCTTGATTCAATCAAAGAAATGGCCAATGAAACCCAGGAAGCCGCACTTCAGATTATCAAAATGCTAAATGAGTTTGATGTTCATGCGGCATCATTTTTTGCTGCCATAAAAAATATTCAGGTCATTGTGGACCACATGGGTGCGCATTTAACGGATATATCGGAGTTTATTACTGAACAATCCAACTCTATCATTAATCATAGCAGCAAGGCAGATGATTAACAATATTGGCTCAACGCGGATTAGTGTGATTCTATGACAAAAATCTTCACACAATTTTGTGATAACTCAATAAATTCAGAATATTCAGTTTTTAGAAAACTGCAGATTTCAATGATTTTCATCATTAATCCGCGATGAGTCTTATTTTTTTCCCATATAGCCAGGCATTGACAGTGCCAGGTTCGTTGATGTATTGTCCTGTTTCAGGGATTATTCTCTTCAAACCAAGAGAACTTCAAACACACCTCAAATAATCATTTGAGGCGCAAAAACCCTGTCAAACAAAAAATGAAATCAAACGCATTTTTTTTTTCGATGCTGAATAGATACGAAGAAACTATTATTTACAAGAAAGGGTAGGTATGCCTAACATTACTTTCATGATTCGTTGTGGGCGGACCCAAGTCCCCAATGCGGTCTGCCCGTGGCAGTTATAGTTTAATAAGGATGGGTTTTTTATGAATGAATTATCCTTCAATCATGCCATTGACCATGCCGGAGCATGCCTGATTGTTGTTGATAATAAGATGGTCATCAAAAATGTGAACCGGGTTTGCTGTGACACCATAAAATGTGATAAAAGTTATTTGATCAATCAAAGCTGCACTACAATTTTTCGTGATTCCCTTTTGCCCACACAATGCATTTTGCAAACCCTTGACCAAGGCATAAAAAAGCATTTGCCCCGTACCGCAATATATCCGGAATCGGGAATAGCCATTCCCATCACCTTATCAACGTTCCCTGTATTAACAGATGGAAAAATTGAAGGGGCTATTTTAATTTTTAACAGTTTAGAAAACTATTACCCCAGCCGCCTGTGCAATTTTCAAAAATTGGGATTAGTCGCCCAAAGCCCCCAGATGCAAAACGTTTTTCAATTGATCGAAACAGTGGCTCCAACTGACAGCAGTATATTGATCCAGGGCCAGACTGGAACGGGCAAAGAACTTGTGGCCAATGCCATTCATATGCTAAGTGCCAGGTCTGAAATGCCGTTTGTCAAAGTGAATTGTGCATCCCTTTCCGAAAATTTACTGGAGTCGGAGATGTTCGGCCATGAAAAGGGCTCATTTACCGGGGCCTACGCTAAGCGGGTCGGCCGCTTTGAGATGGCAAACCAGGGAACCCTATTTTTAGATGAAATATCGGAAATCAGTACCAGATTTCAGGCCAAGCTGCTTCGTGTCCTGCAGGAGGGCGAACTTGAAAGGGTTGGCGCGTCAGAAACCATTAGTACCAATGTCAGAATAATAACAGCCACAAACAGGAATATGCGACACCTCGTTGACAAAGGCCGGTTCAGGGAAGATCTGTACTATAGAATCAATGTGTTCCCCATTGATATTCCGTTATTGATTGAAAGGGAAAACGATTTACGTCTTTTAATGGATTATATGATCAGCAAGAATAACCTCTCTTTTACAAAACAGATAGAAGGTGTCTCTGCCGAAGCCGGGACTATCCTGGATAACTATTCATTTCCCGGAAATGTCAGGGAGTTGAAAAATATAATCGAATATGCCTTTATCAAGGCCGAAGGGAATCTGATAACAGATATTGATCTGCCTCCCTACATAAGAAAAAGCGCCAAAAAAACCAAGAATTCGCTGCCGCTACGGCAATCAGTGAACGATAAAGAGATTGCCCTTATTCTTGATACAATCAGTCGGTACGAGGGAAACAAAACCAAGGCCGCTGTCAGTCTGGGGATATCAAGAAAAACCTTGTATAATAAGCTGAATAAGAAAATGTGAGGGCTAAACCTTCTGCGGAAAAAATTCTAAAGGCTTTTTCGAAAATTAACCTTACTGTCATATGCGACAAAGATCGCCAGCAGAACCGGCTGATACTCCCAGTGCTCCTCCCAATATTGCCTAATACCTGATTAGACTTGACATTGCAGAACCTACAGTCCCGGGTACACTCGGCCCCTAAAATGGGATTGATCCAGGAAAAAGGAGTTAGATCGGGATCCACGTTCAGGGCAAGCCCGTGGATGGAGACCCCTTTTCTAAGGGCAAGCCCCACTGAGCCGATTTTGTGTTCGCCCACCCAGAGCCCCCTGTTTTTCGGATTCCCGGCCGTTTGAACGCCAAAATCCCTTGCCGTCAGTTTCATGATTTCTTCAAGCCCGGATACAAAATCTTCCACCGTTATTTTCGCTTTTTCCAGGTTAACAACTGGGTAAAGCACTGCCTGGCCCGGACAGTGATAGGTTATATTGCCCCCTCTTTTTGTATGGACAACCCGGATATTTTCCGAGGTGAGAAAAGATTGGGAAACCATGATATTTTCCTTGCCGCCATTTTTGCCAAGGGTATACACTCTGGGGTGCTGGACAAAATAAATATGGTCCGGCTCCCCAGGAGATTCAATGATTTTGTCCCTTGTTTTCTTTTGAAGTTCAAGAGCATTATCATAGTCCATGAGCCCTAAATCGGTGAAGACCCCCCGGCGTTTTGGGGCAAGGTGTTGACTTTGAACCGGTTTAACCACGCAGACAGGGCTTTCTGGCGGCTGCAACTTCATCCAGCCGGCTGACTTTAGGGGTCACAGGTGCATTGTGCAGCAGATCAGGATTTGTTTTAGCTTCTTTTGCAATGGCTTTTACTGCTTCAATGAACTGGTCTATGTCCTGCTTGGACTCGGATTCAGTGGGCTCAACCATAAAGGCTGCATCCACCACAAGGGGAAAATAGACTGTGGGGGGATGGAACCCGTAATCCAGGAGCCGCTTGGCCATATCCATGGTGGAAACATGGTAGTCCTGCTGTTTTTCATCGTTGAATACGCATTCGTGCATGCATGGCCGGTCATAGGGCAAATTCAAGGTGGTTTTAAGGCTTTCCTTAATATAATTGGCATTGAGAACCGCTAACTGGGAGGATTCTTTAAGCCCTTTGCCCCCCATGGACAGGATATATGCATATGCTTTGACCATAACTGCGAAATGGCCGTAAAAGGTGTGCATTCTGCCAATGGTATCAGGGAAGTCAGTGACCAGCCTATAGGTATCATGATCTTTTTCCACCCGGGGAATAGGTAGAAAGGGTATTAAATCTTTTCTGACGGCAACAGGTCCGGCCCCCGGACCTCCACCACCGTGGGGCGTGGAAAAGGTTTTGTGCAGGTTGTAATGGAGCACGTCAACGCCAAGCTCTCCGGGCCTGACAATACCCATGATTGCGTTCATGTTTGCTCCGTCACCGTAAACCAGACCGCCTTTGGCATGGACGATTTCGCACACCTGTTTGATGTTCTCTTCAAACAGCCCCAGGGTATTGGGATTGGTGATCATTATGCCGGCAGTATCCTCGTCCATGGCTTTTGCCACTGTATCGGGTTCTAAAATTCCTTTTTCCCCGGATTTGATATTAACGGAAGTATATCCGCACAGACTGGCACTGGCAGGATTGGTTCCATGGGCTGTATCCGGGATAAGAATTTTAGATCGCTGCTTACCATTTTTCTGATGAAAGGCATGGATGATGAGCATACCGGTGAGCTCGCCATGGGCTCCGGCCGCAGGCTGAAGGGTGACGGCTGGAAGGCCTGCAATTTCGGCAAGGGCGTTTTGAAGATCATACATCAGTTTCAAGGACCCTTGTGAAAATTCTTCCCCGGCCAGGGGATGAGCACCTGCAAGCCCTTGCCGGGCCGCCTGGACTTCATTGGTTTTAGGGTTGTATTTCATGGTGCAGGACCCCAAAGGGTACATGCCTGAGTCCACACCAAAATTCCACTGGGACAGGCGGGTAAAGTGGCGCACCACCTCCGGTTCCGATAATTGGGGCAGATCAGGGGCATCCCCGGTCAGTTCCGATGCCAAAGGACTTGGGTCCACATCCGCTTCAGGAAAGGAGATGGCGCAACGCCCCTCCCGGCTTTTTTCCCAGAGCAACGGTTCGTTAAAGATAAGGCCGCTGGTTCCAAGTTTCATCATGCAACCTCCTTTATAAGATTATCCATATCCTGTCTGGACGTCTTTTCCGTGGCGCAGAAAAGATAATGTCCTTTTAATTCAGGATAATAGGGTTCAAGGTTAAGGCCTGCAAAAATACAGGATGTTTTGGCAAGTTTGTCTTGTTTCGCATCAAATCCCTTTGGTGCCTTGAGTACGAATTCATTGAAAAAAGGTGCATTGGACACAGATTCAAATCCGGCTTTTTCAAGGCCTTTTTTCAGGTAAGCGGCACGGTCATGGTTTTGAAGGGCAAGTTCACGCAGGCCGATTTTTCCCACACAGGCAAGGTAGATGGCTGCGGTCATGGCATTGAGTCCGTTGTTGGAGCAGATGTTGGAAGAGGCTTTTTCCCGCTTGATATGTTGTTCCCGGGTGGCCAGGGTCAGTACATACCCCCGGTTGCCGTTGGTATCTGCGGTTTGGCCCACAAACCTGCCCGGAAGATTTCGCAACAGGGCGCGGCTTCCGGCCAAAAGTCCAAGCCCCGGGCCTCCGAAGGATTTAGGGATTCCAAGGCTTTGGCCTTCTCCTGCAACCAGGTCAACGCCAAAAGCACCCGGGGATTTGAGAAGGCCGTATGCCAGAGCTTCTGTAAAAGAGGCAATGAGCAACACCCTTTTTTGATCCGCAACTTCCTTAAAAAGTGCCAGGTTTTCAATATTTCCCAAAAAATTGGGGGATTGGACGGCAATGCCGGCGATTCCCTCCAGGGATTGCAGAAAGCCATGGTCAGTAAGCCCGTCCGGTGTATGGGGAATCAACACCATTTCAAACCCTGTGGGCTTAAGATAGGTTTCTATGATTTGCCTGTGGCTGGGGTGAACCAGGGAGGATACCGCGATTTTATCGGCTTTTTTATTTTTGCGAAGGGCGATCAGGGCGCACTCGGCCAGGGCTGTGCCGCAGTCATAGTGGGAAGCTGTGGCAATGTCCATGCCTAAAAGCTGACAGATCATGGTCTGGAATTCAAAAATGCCCTGCAGCGTCCCCTGGCTGACTTCGGGCTGGTAAGGGGTATAGGCTGTGGCAAATTCAGACCTTGCAATCAGGTAAGGTACAATTGCAGGGATAAAGTGATCGTAACTGCCGGCCCCGATAAAGCATTTATTGTTCCGGCCGAAGCTGTTGGTGCAGGCCAATTCATCCATATGAGCATCAAGAGCCCACTCGCTCATGGCCGGTTCAAGGTTCAGTGCCGTTTTTGTTTTCAACTCCTTGGGAATACTGTCAAAGAGTTCATCCATGCTGGTGCAGCCTGTCTTTGACAGCATGGCTTTGATATCGTCTTGAGTATGTGGCAGATAACGCATGGCAATTTATCCTTTCAGCATATCAAGGTACGCTGTCCTGTCCATCAATCCATTCATTTCAGACGGATCGTCAGGTTTAACCTTGATGATCCATCCCCCGGTATAGGGTTCATTGTTGACAAGTTCCGCAGCGTCCTCAAGGGCATGGTTGACCTCAACGATTTCACCGGAAACAGGGATATATATTTCAGATACGGCCTTGACCGATTCAACGGAACCGAATTCATCTCCTTTGGCAAAACAACCACCTACTTCCGGCATCTCAACAAATACAACTTCACCTAACTGATCCTGGGCATAATCATTGATGCCCACTGTGAGCACATCGTTTTCAAGTTTTGCCCATTCATGGTCTTCGGTGTACAAAATATCTTCAGGTAAATTAAGCTCATTAAGTTCTTTCATAGCTGACTCCTGTTGTAATTTAAGGCTATTCGCATTTAGCCCGTTCTATTAATCAATGTTTGAACAAAACGTCATCCACCTGGGGCGTTGCGTCTGGGTAACTTTGTGAGCATACGCTCCTCTAACGAGCCGTCCAAACACGGTTTTTCGTTCAGGCACTAATTAATAAAGTTATCCAGTTTCTTTCTTGCAGTCCTGTCCGGTCTTATATCCGTTACAATGGTCGCTTCAATTTTTCGTTTCCCCTGGCTCATGGTAATACCAGTGCCCGGGGCAAGGGGCTTTGAGACCATGACAAATCCGCAGCTAATGCCTTTGATTACCGTGTCTGGGGCAAGACCGGGCGATGCTATGCTGACAAGCTGTCCGTCTATCCTGTCAAGCCCCATATCTGTTGCGCAGGTCAGCACATGGCCGATACAGTCCTCCTTTCCTGCTTCAAAGACCTTGGTGTCTTCTCCTGCCGAGACTTTTTTAAGGCTGTTCCCGGCAAAGGGAAAGATATATGATTCCACCTTTTCAGACATCAGGGCGGCAGCGCCTATGAAATCCTTTGAAAAAGAGGCGTTATCCCGGGACCAGGGCAAAGCAAACTGCCATGGATGGTTGATAAATTTCCAATGGCCAATGTCCTGGTGGGACAGGGGCAAGCAGGCACCGGTCCTGAGTGAATCCCTTGCAGCAAGACCGCAGGCCGTAATATTAAACTGCTTTCCGGCATCAAGTATCCGGGCCCAGAGATCCACAATGACGTCGGGAGAAAGAAAAATTTCAAACCCGAATTCGCCGGTATATCCTGACCTGGACAAAAGAACAGGGGTGTCGTTCAAAAGCCGGACATCCAAAGCGCCAGGTCCTTCGGGATCAAAATGCCCTTTAAAAGAAAAATAGGGCATGGCAGAGAACACCTTTTCCGGGGATTTAATGAGTTTTGAAAGAATTCTGGCTGAATCCCGGCCCTGGATATCCATTTTTGCCACTTTCCCGGACAGATCCTTGATTCGGGTTTCCCGGCCGGATCTATTTTTTTCCAGGTGAGCTGCAATCACCTCTCCCATGCCTGCATTGACGCAGACCATGAACCGGGTGTCACCCAATTTATACACAATGGCATCATCCATACAATGCCCTTTCTCATTGAGAAAGGCACCATAAACACACCGGCCCTGCTTTAAGGAAGAAAGGTCCCGGGTAAAACAAATATTGAGCAGATCAAAGGAGCCGGCCCCGTCAAGACTGATGCAGGCCATATGGCTGGTGTCAAATATGCCGGCTGACTTCAGCACGGCCAGGTGTTCCGTCTTTACCCCGGTTTCATACCAAAGGGGCATGTCATATCCGCCAAAATCAGCCATGTTGGCACCGACATTTTTATGCCATTGATTCAAAGGTGTTGTTTTTAATTGCGTATCCATGATTAACCTTATTTTTGGGGTTTAGTAATTAAAAGAGATAAGGGGCCTCCAGGTTATACGATTTATAAACCACAAAGGTTTCTACTGAACTTATTCCCTCAACTTTTGAAATTTTTTCGGTGTAGAACTCAAACAGGCCAAACGTTTTGTTGAACAGGACCAGGACCATAAGATCATACCGGCCAGTCACCACAGTGGTGGAGACCACCCCTTTGAGCTTGCTGATTTCCCGGCCTTTGTCCACCAAGTTCATCTGGGATAGTTTAATCCCCTTCCTGGAGATGGTTCATGCGGGCACTGACGGTGTTTTCAGTAATTCCCAGCTTGTCGGCAATCACTTTAAGGGACGCTCTGCCCTGCCTGAGTTCCTTTATAATGTTTATGCTAATGCCATCAATCTTCATTTTTTAAAATTCCAGGTCAACTCCAAATTGACGATCATGACGAAATATCATAGTTATTCAATTTTTTATAAAATACCTCTATAGTGAGGATAATGTCAATTTTTTTTTAAAAAATTTATGAAAATATAAATTTATCTTGGTAAAATTTCACAAATCACCTTATAATAAAATTTAGTTTCGCAGAAATTTG
The DNA here is from genome assembly GCA_963668575.2 of uncultured Desulfobacterium sp. GTDB lineage: Bacteria > Desulfobacterota > Desulfobacteria > Desulfobacterales > Desulfobacteraceae > Desulfocicer. Next base: position 6,870,093 of record OY764894.2, read on the forward strand.
AATTGTTGGAGCCCCAATATGGAGAATATCTAAATTTCTCATGAGTCCTAAATTTTCATTTTTCATACCACATGTGTTTATTTCAATTTTAATGAAACACATTCTGTGGTGGCAAACTGGAGAACTTATGACTGACGAGTAAATTTAAGACAAAGTATTAACTAATAAGGGACTCGGAAAAAATAAATGCTACAGACTTTGCACCGTTTTTTTATTCGTATTCAAGGCGGGACCCAGGGAACATATTGAAATATGTACCATAGGCACACAATGATAAATACAGATAAAAAGACAAGCAAAATTGAGGAGTTGTTGTTTCACGTTCCTGAATAAGACTGAAATAAACATTTTTAGAAAGAAAGGAGTAAAGCATGCCGATTAAGCTGGTAGTCATCGGAGGGGGCCCTGGAGGATATGTGGCCGCGCTCAAGGCAGCGGCCCTGGGAGCTCAGGTTGTTGTTGTGGAAAAGAATAATCTTGGGGGAACCTGTCTTAACCATGGATGTATTCCATCCAAGATCATGCGGCATACGGCCCAGAGTCTGGCAGATTTTGGTAAGGTTGCAAAAATCGGTATCCGTATCCGGGGAACGGTAAGCCCGGACATGGAAGGGCTTATGGCACATAAAGACAATATCCTGGATACCCAGAGAAAAGGGATCGCCTCCTTGCTCAAATCAAGGGGAATAATGGTTGAGCCAGGGACGGCCCGGCTGGAATCCAGGGGCATGCTTGAAGTGACAGATGAAAACGGCACAAAGAAGAAGATCTCATATGACAAACTAATCCTTGCCCCGGGAACCAGACCAATGAACGTGCCAACGTTTCCATTTGACCATGAAAAAATTCTATCTTCCAACGATATCCTGGCCCTTGAGCATATTCCCCAATCTCTGGTTATTGTGGGAGGCGGGGTGATCGGATGCGAGTTTGCCTTTATCTTTTCAGCTCTGGGTGCAAAGGTTACAATCGTGGAGGCCATGTCAAGACCGTTGCCGCTGCCTTCGGTTGACAAGGATATTTCAAAGCTTTTAGTCCGCGAGATGAAAAAGCAAAAGATCAACCTCCTTTGTGACACCGTGGTTACATCCGCTAAAAATTCAGGAGACCATGTGAAAATTGGTCTTGCCAAAAGCCCGTTTTCAGATAACCCAGATGCCAAAGATCCTAAAATATCGCAGATTGAATCCCAAGTAATGGCTGTCTGCATCGGCCGAACACCCTTGTCCGATGCCCTGGGGTTAGAAAATATCGGTCTTGAGACCGACAAAGGCGGATGGATACCCGTTAATAATGCCATGGAAACGGCAGTGGAAAACGTTTACGCCATTGGGGACATTCTTGGACCTTCCAAAATCATGCTGGCCCATGTCGCGTCCCATGAAGGCATCGTTGCTGCCCAATCCGCCATGGGGCAAAAAACAAAAATGGACTATGATGCCATTCCCGGAGCCATCTTTACCATGCCTGAGATCGGCACTGTGGGGTTGAGTGAAGAACAGGCCGTGTTCAGGGGCCTGGATATTTTTACCAGCAGCGTCAACTTCAGGGTGCTGGGCAAAGCCCATGCCATTGACGAAATCGCAGGTCAGGCAAAAATGGTCCTTGAAAGAGCATCAGGTAAAATCCTGGGGGTTCACCTCATGGGTGCCCATGCCACAGATCTTATTGCCGAAGCCACCTTGGCCGTTGAAAAAGGTCTGACCGCCAGTGAGGTTGCCCACACCATCCATGCCCACCCCACTTTAGGAGAGATCATGGGAGAAGTCGCCTCAAAAGCGACGGGTTTTCCAATCCACGGATAGTACCTGAATCTTTGTTTGTATGTCTGCCAGGGGCCGGTGATTAAAAAGCCGGCCCATTTCAATTGCCCTGCCTTTTGAGTTTTAACACCCGGCGCACAAGCAAAATGAACCTGCGTTAGCCCGGATCTTTTTTTTCAATCAACTACTGACAAATCCAGATTCATCATTTGAGAACCGCACCGTGTACGGATCTGCCAGCCCTAACTTGGACAAACCACGGAATCTGAGACAATATAGGCGTGAGCCTTAAATGGCAGCTTTAAACTGAAGTCTTTCAGACTTCCTTTTTGAGCCCTGCGGCTAAAGTTCCGGGAAGCTCCCAGGCCTTGAAAAGCCCCACGGGGCAATGGGGATGATGAAGCACATGATTAAGAAGTACGCTGGCTCTCCTGCTTTCTCCGGACAGGCGGGCGGCTGCAGCTGAAGCCAGTATCAGCAAGAGCTTCAACTGGGGTTTCTGCTCGGAGGAAGCATTTTTTGCAGCTGATTTCAGGTGATATTCAGTGGCCAAGCGCTTTCCCTTTATATAACTTAAAAACGCCATGCCCAAATGTGCTGTAGAACGGGACAAGCCGGTCTTCAGTACATTTTCAAGACAGGAGTGTGCCTGGGTCTGCCGGCCCAGGGCAACAAGGGCAAGGCCTTTCAGTGCCTGGACTTTTTGATAGCGCGACAGGGCAAAACAGAGATCTGTTGAGATTTCCAATGCCTGATCCGCCAGAAATATGGCCCGGGTAAGATCTCCCCTCAAAAACGCGATCCATCCCAGTTCCTCCCGGGAGAACACCATTCCGATGGGCGCGTTAATCTGTTCAAAGACGGTCAGAGCCTGCTGCAGAAGGGACTCAGCTGTTTCCATGTTACCCATGCACAGTTCAGCCGCTCCAATGTTGTGAAGGGACCATGCCTGTTTGATGGCATCGCCCAGCCGATCCCCGATCCCATGACTTTGCCTGAAACGCCGGATGGCCCGCTCTGTCTCCCCCAGGGATTGCCAGCACAATCCAATGCGCATGTAGACCCAGAAAGCATGCTCAGTGCGGGCATCCTGTTCAAGGCTCAGTCGAAAAAACCGGATAGCTCCCTGGTACCGCCCCTGCCTGTGGGCAATGGCGCCCATGGTCATAAGGGCAAAGGCCCTGGCCTGAGCGTTGGCACGTTTCACTGCCATCCTCAGCAATCCCCGGGCCATCTCCATTATCTCTTCAACTGCTTCCACAGAGGAAATGAGCTGCTCTTGAGGGGGGAGACCCTGGGCCTGCATGTCGAACCAGCATAAAAGAATCACACCTGCCCCCGGATCCATACCTGGGTTCCACGCTTTTATGAGCAGTTCTTTGGCCGGGCGAAACAAGGCCTCACCCTCATGATAACGGGTGTGCATGTCAAAATAGACGTACAGGCCTGTTGCGGCACGGGCAAGGGCGGCAAGATCTTCCTGATCCACGGCCCGCAGCCATGCCTGGCGTATATTGGCGAGATCCGCATCCATCTCCTGGCGGCAGGCGAGCATCCCATCTCCGATCAACTGTTTTTCATTCTCATGTGCCCGGGTCAGATAATAATGCCCATGGGCATCCATCATTTCATCCAACAGCCCGAGATGGACAAGTTTTTCCCGGGCATACTGGCGTAAAAGGGGATGGAACTCAAAACGACCGGTTTCAGGATTGACTTTGAGCATGGATTTTCTTACAAGACGTGCACCCATTGAGACGGTATAATCCCTTGCGGTGTCCATCACATCTGCTGCGGCTGCCATGGTAAACCCATCTCTAAAAACGGAGAGTTTCACAAAAATCTTTTTCTCGGCTTTTGGTAAACGCTTCCAGGAAGCGTCAAATACGGCCCGTATACTTTGATGGCAGGGGGGAAGATCCTGGAGCTCTGTCTTGAGAAAATCGAGGCTGTTGCCAATCTCAATTGCGATTTTTTCAGGAGGAAAGATTTCCATCCATCCGGCTGCCAATATCAATGCCAGAGGCATTCCCTGGGTCAATGCGCAGATGCGTGCGATCTCATGGACGTTGGTGCTGTTTAATTTCACATTCGGCTGCACCATCCGGGCAGTGCCGAGAAAAAGCGCCACAGCATCATACGTTTCTTCTCTCTTTACAATGGCAGCTGTGTCTGTTTCTGTTAACGGCAGTTCCGGATAACAAAGACCGGGAAGTGGTAAAAGATGTTCTCCCTTGAGCATCAGCCGGCTTCTTGAGGTGGCAAGAATCTTCAATCCGGGCGCCTGGGCCAGCATTTGCGACACCAGTTCTCCCACCTCCGGCAGGTGCTCCAGGTTATCCAGCACAACAAGGCATTTTGCGGGTCTGAGAAATGCCATAAGCCGCCTCAAAGGGTAACGCTCTTCATCAAAACTGAGTCCAAAGGTTTTGAGCAGGGCCGTCACCACGGCTTCTGTGGAGGAAAGATCACCGGCAGAGAGAAAGAATACGCCCTGGGGGAATTGATCTCTCAGATCAGGTGCCGTCTCCATTAGGGCTGCAGCTTCCAGTGCCAACCGGGTCTTTCCCATGCCTCCGGGACCGGTCAGGGTCAGAAGCCTCACTCCGGAACGGGTCAACCGTTTTTTCAGGCTCCTGAGCTCCTGTTTCCGTCCCACAAAACCGGTGGAGAAAGTTGGCAGGTTAGTTAAAGGCGAAATATTTTTCTGTGTGGTTGCGGCCGGCTCTGTCCGCATGGCTGAGGCAAGCACCAGCGTGCGCTGATCCGGTTCAACCCCCAGCTCTTTTTGAAGCAGCGCTTTGCACTTTTCATACTGGCCAAGGGCAAGTTCCCGGTGGCCGGCCTGATGGTAAAGCCGGATGAGTTGTCTGTGGGCCGTTTCGTTCAGGGGCTCCAACCCGGCCCAGCTCCGGGCATGGCAGATGGCCCGGGGATAGTCTCTTCTCTCCATGTACCATCCTGACAGGTGTTGCATCACCTTTATAGCCTCCCGGCAGAACCCCTCGGTCTGCTCCAATTGCCAGTCATCAAAATCAGGACAGTCGCCAAGGGTGAACCCTGCCAGAAAGGAATTGTCATAAAGACCGGCCGCCTCCTCCAGATCGGCCACAGATCCAGGGCCGGAAAGAGAACGTTCCGTCAATTCCCGAAATCGGATGGCATCCACCCGAAGATCCCCATGGGAGACAAATCCGATGCTCTCTCTGTCAATGGAAAGCCAAAATTTTCCCAACGCCTTTGTCATCACAGAAAGGGTGCGTCGCAGGGAGGATCTTGCCCGTTCCCGGTCATACTCCGGCCAGAACAGGTCTGCCAGCCGCTCCCTGGAATGTTTTTTCCCCGTGACAACAAGAAATGCGGCCAAGGCAACGGCCTTGCGCCGTCCCACCCGGATGGATGCCCCATTCAATGTAAAACAGGGGGGACCGAAAAATTGAAACTTCAATTCCGCCATTATCATTTTCTCCCAGGGAGTATAAATAGAACAAATCCGCTTTTTTGACAATTTTTTCCCTGTCACGTTTTTGGGGACGTTTTGGGGACGGTGCCATGCTATTGTTTATCATGAAAATGCTGCTCAAAGTACCGACAACCGAGTTCCGGGCTGGACCGGCCGGTCGTCGGGGACGGCATCGTGCCATTTTCATTATTTGTTGTGGGTGAATCCGGGTCCTAAATCCCGGTCCGCCCGTGGCGATAATAACCAAACAAAAAGAGGAATCCATTATGGCTACCTGGATAGTGCCCGCATTTATGACATTTGTCTGCTGGGGAATATGGGGCTTTATTCCTAAAATCACCACCCGGTACATCAGCCCCATGAGTGCCATGATCTACGAAACCATTGGCGCGGTCATTGTCGGACTGGTCGTTCTTACCCTTGTCGATTTCAAACCGGATGTCCACATCAAGGGGATCTGTCTTGCCATCACAACCGGGATCATCGGATTGACCGGCGCCCTCTGTTTTCTTTTTGCCGTTAAATCGGGGAAGGTATCGGTGGTGGCCATGTTCACGGCCTTATCTCCTGTGATCACCGTCACCCTGGGCTGGCTTGTGTTAAAGGAACCCTTGAATCTGAAAGAGTGTCTGGGCATTTTGAGCGCCTTTGCCGCCATCTTTTTTTTCACCATCTAACCGCCATGGGCGGACCGGGATTTGGGTCCTAATAGGCCGGACCGACCGGCCGCCGGGGGCTCTGCTGTCGGCACTTTGAGCAGCATTTTCATATAACCTACATGGCAGTAACCACCTGCCACAACGAAAAACGAAAGTCCTTTAATTCCAGCATATTGGTGAGACTTTCATATAAACGGGCATGTCCTGCCGGACACAACAAATATAGAAAATGGTATTATACCGCCGCCCCCCCGACGGGCAATGGGCCCGGACCGGAACTGTAGACAGCTCAATTGTCCGGTTCCTATTGCCCATCGGGGGGGCGGCTCTGCTGAGGTTGCCTTGGAGGCTGCCTTTTCATATAACATACATGGCAGAAAAACCTGCCACAACGAAAAACGAAAGTCCTTTAATTCCAGTATATTGGTGAGACTTTCATATAAAACCCACATGGCAGAGCTGTCTGCCACAACGAAGATTGAAACTCGTATTATTGCAGTATGTTAGGCGGAGTTTCATATAAAAACCGTTCATCAACACCTTGAGTCTCCACATCAAGAATAAAAATCAACCCTGTCACCCGGAGGAATAACAATGGAATTTTCAGAAAAACTTGAGCCTTTTATGAACGTACTGGGACTTGTTGAGGAACCCATGGGACTCTTTTACACCGATGAAAAACCTGCCACAGGTTTTACTCCCAGGCAACAGATTTCTTTAAAGCAACTGCCCCAAGCCTCCGACGGAGAGATAAACTGGATCTCCTGCGTCCTGGGAAAAATAAGAAGGGCGCGCCGGGAAAAGGCCCCGGCCTATTTTGACCATGAACACTACGGTTGTCTGGGCGGCGCCTTTTTCATGGGCTTTAAGCCGTATTATGAGGCATTTGAACCCGCCCTTCTCTCCACAGGCATCCCAGGTAAGATGGAGGGAGAACGGTATGTTGATTCTCCGGAAACCGGCAAGGCGTTTTACGATGCATTTGAACCGCCCAACGCCACGGCTCCGGTTTTGATCATCCAGCCGCTGAGTCTGTTCAAAAAAGATGAACGGCCGGAGCTTGTAATCTTCTTTCCCAATCGTGAAAACATGATTGGCCTGAATGCCCTGACCGTATTTCTTACCAGCAACCCTGGAGCCGTTCAGATACCCTTTGGTGTGGGGTGCTGCGGGTTGATCTCCTGGCCGAGAAAATTTCTCCAACAGGGAAAAATGCGGGCCGTAATCGGCGGTTTTGACATAAACTGTCTGAAATATTTGAAGAAAAACGAGTTAACCTATACCGTACCCTTTGATCTGTTTTTGGAAATGCTGGAAAAATGGCCCCAAAGCATGCTGGGTACAAAGGCATGGAAACGAATAAAAAAAACCACTTGTCACAAGATTGCCTAAAACTGAAGCTAAATCCACACCGAAACAGCAACTTATCCCCATGGAGCCAGCTTCATCTCAATGAGATTGGGGCCGTTCTCGGCCAGTGCGCTTTGCAGTGCCCGGGCAAGTCCTTCAGCAGAATCCACGGAAACTGCAGGCACGCCAAATCCTTGGGAGAGTTTTACCCAATCCATATGGGGCAATCCAAGGGTGGTCATGGCTTGGGTCTGCTCTCCAGGGTGATGGTTCCCGGCATTGGCAAGTTCCAGTTTTAAAATATCGTAGCTGTTATTGGCACAGATCAGGGTGGTGACATTCAGGTGATGACGTGCCTGGGTCCAGAGGGCCTGAAGGGTGTACAATCCGCTGCCATCGGCCTGAAGATTGATCACCGGACGATGGGGACAGGCCAGAGCAGCTCCGGTGGCACAGGGAATGCCCTGACCGATGGCGCCGCCGGTGAGGGTCAGATAGGTGTGCCGGGGCGCAGTGGCCGCCAGGGGGATGTAAGAAAATCCGGAGGAAATTCCCTCATCCACAATAATGGCCTGCTCCGGTTGAAGTGCTGCAAGAAGGGGCCCCACTTTAGCTGCCGTAAGAATACCGGTGGGCAGATCCGGCGGCACACGGGTCGCCAGGACCTCGGTCAGCCCTTCTCCTTTATATAAAAGGCTGGCAAGGGCTTTGATGGAGGCATCGGCATTGGCCACACCTAAATCCACCCGGTCCTGGTCAGAGGAAAGCAGTCGGCTGACACTGCCCGGATATCCGAAAAACGCCACAGGCTCTTTGGCGCCAATGAGCAGCGCCACATCAAAAGCCTTTAAAACTTCCGTTGCCGCATTGGGCATGTAGGGAATCCTGTGGAGCATCGGCAGTCCCTCCCCCCGTTCGGCACGCCTGGGAAAGGTTTCCATATAGAGCGCTGCGCCGGTGGCTGCCCGGATCTGTGCCGCCGCCATCAACCCCTCCTGAGTGAGTGCACTGCCTCCCAGAATCAAAACAGGTTTATGGGCTTTTTTTAGAATTTCGGCGGCACTGGAAAGGATATTCATATCCGGCTTCATCAGGGGGGGAAGGACCACCGGGGCAATGTCATCCGCCACTGTTTCCAACTGAAAATCGTGGGGAATTGACAAGGTTGCCACGCATCCGGTGGATGCTGCGGAGATGGCCTTGGCCACCTCCTTTGAAATCCGGTCCCCCTGTCTCACCTGCCCCACCCATCCGGAAACCGTCCCTGCCAGGGACTGAATATCCATGGCCAGGGCCGGGTCCGCCGGCAGATGCCAGGAGGCATGGTCTCCAATAAGATTCACCACGGCAGAGCCTGCCCGCCTGGCATTGTGCAGATTGGCGACCCCATTGGCAAACCCCGGACCAAGATGAAGCAGGGTCATGCCGGGCTTTTGACTCATACGACTGTATCCATCAGCTGCACCGGTACACACCCCTTCAAACAATCCCAGAATCAGACGAATGCCCGGAACCGCATCAAATGCCTCAACCAGGGGAATCTCCGTGGTTCCCGGATTACTGAAACATATTTCAATCCCTGCATTGACTGCGGTGTGGACGACTATTTCCGAACCTCTCATATTCACTCCTTTACCGTATATTGGGTCCCTGTTGTATTCAAGGGATCAATTTATCCTTCCCACGTCCTGTTTTCTGAAAATGCCCCAGCAGAGCCCCCGGCAGCCGGCTGGTTCAGCCCCAAGGAAACCATTGCCATTCCGGCAATTCCAACCGGCTTGAAAACGGATTCCTTTGATGCGGTGGCAGGCCATGTTATGATCACTTCTTGACACACTCATCTATAGGCCATAACACTGCCCATGAAAAGTATTTTTGAGCCTGTGGCTTGGCCTGATCACAATCCCGGCCATTTTAGATGCCTATCTCTGATTTTCGTGTTGTTTTGGCAAGAGAATCAAAAAAACCTTTTTGGCTCTGGCTTGTTCAGGTTAGGAAGAGGTCAGGCCTGCATGATGATAACACCCGGGAGCCAAAATAAAAAATGAGTTTAAAAACAATGAATATCTCCGGCATGACCGTTGTTGACACCATGGCTGAAATTTGACTTAATAGATCAAAAAAATTTTACAATGCACTGGCCTTTGGAAGATTCATCAGAGCGCATTCGGTCTGTCCGTGGAAGCCATGACAAAAAGGAGATGGATATATGACATCTGAGCGGTTTGAATTTTTAAAAAAGGATTTTGTTCAGGGATTTATCGCGTTTGTGGGGTTTGAGGTGGTCCGGGTGGATCTGGGTGAATTTGAAACCCGCCTGGAGGTTCGAGACACCCATGTGCAGCAGGACGGCTTTGTCCATGCCGGTGTCATAGCGACAATGGCGGACCATACGGCCGGGTACGCCGCATATACCACCATACCCGATCAGTTCCGCCTCCTAACGGTGGAGTTCAAGATCAACTATTTTAAACCTGCCATGGGGCCGGTGATCGTCTGCCGTTCAAAGGTCATCAACAATGGCAAAAAAATCAAAGTGGTTGAATCCGAAGTCTATTCCGTTGCCAACGATGTGGAGAAACTGGTTTCCAAAAGTATGTTTACGCAAATCGCCATACCAGCGGAGGATCTGAAACCGAACACCCCATAGGACTCCTCAGGGAGGGATATCTTTCATTTTCTCTCCCTTTGCATGCAAAGCATGTAAAAAGCCCTGCCGCCATACCCGGTGAGCCACCCGCTCCTTTGGAATTTTTATATGAAAGTCTCACCAATATGTTGGAATTAAAGGACTTTCGTTTTTCGTTGTGGCAGGTTTTTCTGCCATGTATGTTTTATATGAAAAGGCAGCCTCCACCTCAGCAGAGCCGCCCCCCCGATGGGCAATAGGAACCGGACAATTGAGCTGTCTACAGTTCCGGTCCGGGCCCATTGCCCGTCGGGGGGGCGGCGGCATAATACCATTTTCTATCTTCGTTGTGTCCGCCAGGACATGCCCGTTTATATGAAAGTCTCACCAATATGCTGGAATTAAAGGACTTTCGTTTTTCGTTGTGGCAGGTTTTTCTGCCATGTGTGTTATAAGAAAGTGTAGGTGTGCCTAATATTACTTTCATTATTCGTTGTGGGCAGACCCAGGTCCCCAATGCGGTCTGCCCGTGGCAGTTATAGAGAGAATGCCGTATCGCGGCTACAAGCTGAAAATCGCCTATTTGGCTTTAAAACTAAATTTTTGTCCGCCAATGGCGGCTTCATACATCAGACCGCCCTTTGAATGAACAAAAACAGCCATTCCCTTATAATAGCTTGTTTTTGCCTGAACACCTGTCGCAGGACCGGCTGTTGCGCTACCTGTTGCCCCTTCTGTCCCTGCCTTTCCCTGAACCCCGGCCGTAATGGCCACGGCAGATGCAGATGCATCAAATTCAAACTCACCGCCGATGAACTCCATATATGATCGCTTGTCCTGGAAAAAAATTATCTGGCTGAATGCTTGGCCGCCCAATTGAAAACCAATGCTCACTTTGGCAAGTGAGGTCGTTCCCGTAAACGCACCACCCTGATAAACCCTACCCTCGCCGTAGGCACCCCCAATCCCGATACCGCCCTTTCCAATGGTCGGAAAAATTGCATAGCCATAGCAATTATTGAAAAACGGCTGCACAGCCTCGGACTGTTTGAATACCGAAATAGCTTTTGAATAACTATCTGCAACGGCAAGATCTGAAAAACAGACTATCAACATCAGTATTGTCAAAAAAGATTTAAAATTTTTCATAAAACACCTCTTGTAAAATAGTTCACACATTCTTGTTATTCTATTTATGATGACTGCCAAACAGGGGGCGGAGACAACTTATCCCCATGGTGCCAGCCTCATCTCAATGAGATTGGGACTGCTATTGGCACAAATCAGCGTGATAACATTCAAGTTGTGACGTGCCTGGGTCCAAAGGGCCTGTAAGGTGTATAATCCGCTGCCATCGGCCTGGAGATTAATCACCGGCCGATGGGGACAGGCCAGAGCGGCTCCGGTGGCACAGGGAATCCTCTGACCAATGGCCCCGCCGGTGAGGGTCAGATAGGTGTGCCGGAGCGCTGTGGCTGCCAGGGGAATATAGGAAAATCCACTCAATTCCTGCATTTATTACGGTTTGTACAAACATTTCAGAACCTTTCATATCAACTCCTTTACATGGATAAATAAACGTAATCCCGGCTGCCATTGCCGTTCCGGCAATCTTCGGCTTGATCACCCCCCTGACCCCATTGGCCTAACAATTGTGACGAGTGACCAACGTTATGATCAAACCCGACAATTCCAACCGGCTTGCAAACAGATTCCTTTGATGCTGCGACGGGTCATGCTATGATCATCATCCGACAAATCCATTCATAGGCCATAAAACCGCCCATGGAAAGTACTTTTGAACCTGTGGCTTCTTTCTATTTATGATAACACCTGAAATCCGGAATCAAAAATGAGTTTTAATAAAATCCTTTTCCTTGATCTGGAAATGATCCCCCGAGGGGAGATCATCCAGATAGGGGCCGTGTTAAAGGGGAAGGCTTTTGAAAAAAAAGGACGGTTTAACAGCTTAACCGCTCTGAGGGAACTCAATGAATTTGCCCGGGGGGCAGACAGTGTGGCAGGGCATAACATCCTGTTCCATGACCTGCCGGCCATGACCGGCATTGCACCGGATCTTCCCCTTTTTAACCTGCCCATCATTGACACATTGTGGCTGTCTCCCCTGGCCTTTCCTAAAAACCCCTACCACCGGCTGGTTAAGGATTATAAACTAGTCAAAGAGAGTGTCAACAATCCCGTTGCCGATGCAAGACTCTCAGCCGCCCTGTTCCAGGATCAACTCAACGCTTTTTCCCAACTGGATCGTGAACAGGTCTGCTTCCACCGGGCCTGCTTTCAAAACATGCAATTGCCGGAACCACTTCAGACACCCACCGGCACTCCCCTGTCCCTGCCGGGAAGAGGTCTTGCCGGTTGCTTTGAACTATGCGGAGCAACGGCCCTGATCACCCGGGATCGGGCCATGGATATCTTCCGGGAAAAAACCCGGAACCGGGTATGCCGTCATTCCTGGGAACGGGTCTTTTCAACCTTTTGGAACAGCCCTCGCACACGATTCCTCCTCTCCTATGCCCTGGCATGGCTCCAGGTGGCCGGGGGCAATTCCGTGCTGCCCCCCTGGGTCAGAAAACAGTTTCCCGCCATTGTTTCCCTGCTGTCCGGCCTCCGGGAGGCGCCCTGCTCAGACAAAGCCTGCACCCATTGCCGAAACAACCATGATCCGGTAGCACACCTTACCCGGTTCTTTGGATACAACGCCTATCGGAAACTGCCCGACGGCACACCGCTGCAGGAGCAGATCGTCACCCATGGTCTGGCAGGAAAACCGCTGCTTGGCATTCTTCCCACAGGCGGCGGGAAATCCATCTGTTTCCAGATTCCGGCCCTGGCCGGTTACTTCAACACCGGCAGCCTCACCATTGTGATCTCCCCTCTCCAGGCCCTGATGAAGGATCAGGTGGATAACCTGAACAACAGCACCGGCACCATGGCCGGAGCTGCCATCAGCGGACTATTAACCCCGCCGGAGCGGGGCCAGGTCATGGACCGGGTGGCCATGGGGGACATCGGCATCCTCTACATCTCACCGGAACAGCTGCGCAACGGCTCCGTGAGAAACATTTTAACCACCCGGCAGATTCGCTGCTGGGTGTTTGACGAAGCCCACTGCCTTTCCAAATGGGGGCATGATTTCCGGCCCGATTACCTCTATGCCTCCCGATTCATCCGGGAATTTTCGGTAAAAGAGAAGTTAACGCCCACGGTGGCCTGCTTCACGGCCACTGCCCGGCAGGATGTGGTGGAAGAGATCATCACCCACTTCAAAGATGAGCTGAATCTCACCCTCACCCTGTTCCAGGGCGGGGTGGAACGCACCAACCTTGAGATTAAAATCTACGCTGTATCCACCCATGAAAAGCTTGAAACCCTCCACGGCATGCTGAAAGACCGACTGCCCCATGAGAAAGAAGGGGCCGCCATTATCTACTGCGCTACCCGTAAAAAGACCCAGGAGGTATCGGAATATCTTAACCAAAAAGGGTGGCAGGCCGGCTTTTTCCACGGGGCCATGACCCCACCGGAAAAACGGGAGGTCCAGGAGGCCTTTCTCTCCGGCACCCTGCCGGTGATTGCCGCCACCAACGCCTTTGGTATGGGCATTGACAAGGACAATGTCCGTCTGGTGGTCCACTACGACATCCCAGGATCCATGGAGAATTATATCCAGGAGGCGGGCCGGGCCGGACGGGACAACCAAGATGCCCGGTGTATCCTCTTATATGACGAGAACGACATTGAGGAGCAGTTTCGACTGAGCAGCGCCACCCGGCTCACCACAAAGGACATTGCCCAGATTTTAAAGGGCATTCGAAGGGCCCGACGTAACCGGGACGGCGACATTGTGATCACCACCGGGGAGATCCTGAGGGACGATGGCGTGGATACCGGATTTGACCTGTCCGATGGAGACTATGATACCCGGGTGAAAACCGCTGTCTCCTGGCTGGAACGGGGCGGTTTTTTATCCAGAGAGGAAAACCGTACCTCGGTGTTCCAGGGAAAACCAAAGTTCCAGGACATGGACCAGGCCATCCACCGCATGGAGTCCCTGAACCTCTCTGCCATGAACCGGAGTATCTGGACCACCATTCTTTCGGCGCTGGTCAATGCTCCCCAAGAGATGGGACTCAATGCCGACCAGATCTGTGAATCACTGGGGAAAATTGCCCACCTGCCAGAAGAATTTCGCAGCACCCGGAAGATCATTTCCGTGATGAATGACATGGCCGAAGCGGGCCTCATCCAGCGTAGCATGATGCTGTCGGCCTGGGTGAAACAGTCGGGCAGGGGCAATGCCGCCGCCACCCTTGGTAAGGTGTGCGCCGTGGAAAACGCCATGCTGGAGGTGATGGCCGAGGCCCATCCCCATGCAGAGATCGGTGAAACCGTGCACCTCACCTTCCGGGCCATGAACCAAAAGATCGTGGACATGGGCGTGGATGGCACCAGTGTGGAACTCATTAAACAGCTGTTAAAAACCATGGCCAATGACGGGAAGGGATTCGGCAATTCCATTCCCAGCCTGGAGCGCTCCTATCAGAACCGGGAGATGTGTCGGATCTGCCTGCGCCGGGAGTGGCACACCATGGCGGCCATCAGCAAACGGCGCCACGACCTTGCCACCCTGCTTCTCCAGGCCATCAGGGATGCAGCCCCGGCCGCGGAAAAAACACAAAAGGAGATCCTGGTTCAGTTCTCCTACGACTATCTCTCCCAATATCTTAACAGCAGCATCGCCACCATTGATATAAAACCCGGTAAAATGATGGCAGCCCTGGAAGCAGGTCTTCTGTTTCTCCACGATAACAGGGTGATCAGCCTGCAGCACGGCATGGCCGTGTTTCGCCAGGCCATGACCCTTAAAATGGACAAAAACAACGCTGCCAAACGCTACACACGATCGGATTTTGAACCTCTGTCCCAGCACTACACCCAGCGTATCTTCCAGATCCATATCATGAACGCCTTTGCCCGCATGGGCACGGAAAAACTCAATCAGGCCCTGAATATGATTCTGTCCTATTTTTCCATGGACACGGAAGCCTTTATTAAAAAATTTTTCCCCGGCAGAAAGGGTATGCTCAAGATGGCCACCAGTGAGACGTCGTTTAAACACATTGTCTCCAGCCTCAAACATGTTGACCAGGAGCGCATCGTCACCTTTCGAGCGGATCGGAATCTGCTGGTGCTGGCAGGTCCCGGTTCGGGTAAGACCCGCACCGTGGTACACAGATGCGCCTGGCTGGTGCGGGTGAAACGGGTCAAACCCGGTGCCGTTCTGGTGCTGTGCTACAACCACAGCGCCGGTGTGCTGGTGAAAAAAAGATTGCGGAAGCTGATAGACAAGGATGCCCGGGGGGTGTCGGTGATGACCTTTCACTGCCTTGCCATGCAGATCACCGGAAAAACACCGGGCATGACCATGGAGGGACGCACCCGGGAGAAAATCCGGGGAATCACGTCCCACATCCCCCCATCGGAACAGTCCCTGAGCCAATGGTTTGACACGGTCATCACCGAAGCCACGGAGATCCTCCTGGGTAAAAAGGAGCTGCCCGGCCTTGCCCCGGACGACATCAGGGAACAGATTCTGGCGGGGTACGAATATATTCTGGTGGACGAGTACCAGGACATTGACGAGGCCCAGTACGACCTCATCTCCGCCGTGGCCGGCAGACGTCTCAAGACTGGCAGCACAGAAGGTCATTCCGGCAAGCTCAATATCATGGCAGTGGGGGATGATGACCAGTCCATCTACGGGTTCCGGAACGCCAGTGTGAAATTCATCCGAAAATTCCGGGAAGATTATGCCGCCGAGGTGTTCCATCTCACGGAAAATTTCCGATCCGGGCCTGCCGTCATGGACCTTGGCAATGCCCTCATCGCCCACAACCGGGACCGCATGAAAACCGGTCACCCCATGAAGATCAGCCCCCAACGTCTGAGCCAACGCCCCAAAGGAGAGGTACTCTTTTTTAAGGCCCGGGGGGTGATGGATCAGGCCCGGCAGGTGGCCGCAGCCCTGACGCACCTTTCAGCAAAAAACCCTGCCCCGGCCCTGGAACAGATGGCGGTTCTCTCCAGAAACGGCCTGGACCATGACATGCTCCAAAGCGTTCGCACAGTGCTGGAGGAGAGGAGCGTTCCCATGAGTCTTCCCCTCACCGGCTCCAGCCGATTTTCCCTGTTCCGGGTTCGGGAAATTGCCGGTTTCATGGCGGATCTGGCAGGCCATCCCGACCTCTTCTCCCGGGCATCCGAACTGCTGGCACTATATAAATCACATCGGAGCATCACATCGCTTTTCACCCCCGAAAAATCAAATCCCATATTGCCGGAAGAAACCCTGAACCCATGGCATCAATTCATTGAGGATGGACTGGCGGCCCTGGAGGCGGAAACCGGAGACGGCGAGATCACCCTGTTCCAGGTCCACCACTTTTTTTCACAACTGATTCTGGAACAGAAACGGGAACAGCGCCTGGGAAAGGGCATCTTCCTTGGCACGGTTCACAGTGCCAAAGGCATGGAATTCTCCCATGTCTTTATTCTGGATGGCGGCTGGGCCACCCCCCGGACCATTGCGGAGATGGAGGAGGAGCGACGACTCTACTATGTGGCCATGACCCGGGCAAAACAGTGGCTGGGCATTTTTTCCCTGGCCGGCAGCGCCAATCCCCATGTGGAGATCCTGCGACATGAAACGAATCTTGATGAGTGCCGGTTTGCGGATATCAATGCCGGCGTATTGCCCACGCAGCCCCCATGTACCCCTCTTCTTTCTTACGAAATGATCCCTTTGAAGGATCTCTTTCTGGATTATGCCGGCAGAAAGGCACCTGATCACCCCATCCACGCGGCATTAAAGAAGCTTGCTCCCGGGGACACATTGACATTCATTCAAACCGCCACCATGACCGGTCTCTGCACGGAAAAAGGAATACCCGTTGCTATCCTCTCCCGGGAGGCCCGGCCGCGCTGGATTGAAAAACAGCCTCTCATCGTAAAAATAGAGATCCTTGCCATGGTTCAACGAAAAATAATCGACTGCAGACCCGATTTTCAACCCGGAATCATCTGCCCGCAATGGGAGATCCCCATTGTGGAAATCTGCCTGCAAAAACCACCACCATGACCGACATGAACAATGTTGATAACGCATATGGAATTCCGAGCCAACCGAATAGGCATGAATAGGCATGATTATCCATAATCATTTATCGCATTGGCAGACTTTCAGCTTGACAGATGCGCCCCGAAGCATAAATATTGTCCTTAATATTGTTCCGGCCCTGGACCTTGTGGGCCTTTTGGAGTTCTGGCTCTTTACTGACGGGAAACAACTATGGATAATCTGCCCATACTGAAGATGTGGTTACTGTGGCTGTTGTGCGGTCCCATGGTCTGGATTGCTCTGGGAGTGTTCCTGGCAGGTACGGTATGGCAGGTGTTGTGCTTTTATCGGTTTACACGGCTTCATCCTGATCCCCCTGGCATGGGAAAAAGGCCTGCCGTGCCAAAGGAGGATGACCTTCTGGATCGCACCACCATTGGTTATCGGTTGTCGCTGTTGAAGCTGACCCTGCCGGGGCAGCGGCCTTTTTTTGCGGCCATGACCGTTTTTTTCCATGCCGGTCTGCTGGTGCTGCCCTTTTTTGTTCAAGGTCACACCATGATGGCAGGGTTTTCCACGGGAATTTTTCTACCGGCACTGCCCAATGTATTGGTGGATCTGCTGACACTGGCCATCCTTTTATGCGCCTTGGTCTTTCTGGTGCGGCGGTACTGTATCCGGGAGGTGCGGTCCATTACCACTGTATCTGACATTGCCCTGCTGACGTTGGCCACAACACCCTTTGTAACGGGCTTTGTGGCCTATCACCAGTTTTTTGACTACCGGACCATGATTGCAATTCATATGGCATCCGGCGAGCTGATGCTGATGCTGATCCCCTTTACCCGGTTGATTCACATGGTGTATTTTTTCCTTAACCGGTTTATCCTGGTGCATCAGCTGACGCTGGGAAGAGGGGGTACCCGGGCATGGAGCCCTTTAACCCCCATAAATAAAAAAGGGCAACTTTTGTGATAAGCCTCAGACAAATGAAGAAGAACGGAAAAGATATGGAGGCAACCACCTCACCTGTAGATGTCAAAAAGATCCAATCCATCCTCCGGGAGCACCGGATGGAGATTTCAATGTCCCTCAAGGTGTGCGCCCACTGCAGCCTGTGCGCTGACAGCTGTTTCCTCTATCGCTGCCGGCAGCAGAAACCGGAATACATGCCTTCCCATAAATTTCTCAATTCCCTGGGGGTCATCCACCGAAAAAAGGGCAGGGTCACCCGCCAGGAACTGGAATCCATGGCAGGAATTGTATGGGAACGGTGTGTATTGTGCACCCGGTGCTATTGCCCTCTGGGTATCAATATTCCCCATCTGATCTCTCTGACCCGGTGCATTTGCCGGTCTCAGGGCATTTTTCATGAGTATAACGGCGGCACCGGGTTGCATTCCCCCGCCTGCGGAGGTTGATGATATGATAAAGGTAAAAGAAAAACCCCTTAAAGAGATTGTACAGGCGATTGAGGGATATGACCGCGTACTGGTCCTGGGATGCGGTGGATGTGCATCGGTGTGCCTGGGTGGCGGACAGCGGGAGGTGGACCATCTCTGCCTGGAGCTTGAAATGGCATTTAAACAACAGGCTCGGAAACAATATGTCAAGGGGTACACCATTGAACGTCAGTGCAATATGATCTATATTGCGGAACTGACCTCCTTTGTCGGGGAATTTGATGCACTGCTATCCATGGCCTGTGGTGCCGGAACCCAGTATGTGGCCGAAACCTACCCCCATACACCGGTCTTTCCGGCGGTGAACACGGCAGCCATCGGCATTGACAGGGACATCGGGGTGTACGAGGAACGCTGCCGGGCATGCGGCCAATGCGTGGTCGGTTACACCGGAGGAGTGTGCCCTGTCACCCGATGTGCCAAGGGACTGTTCAACGGGCCCTGCGGCGGCACCAACAAGGGCATGTGCGAAATCAACAACACCATCCCCTGTGCCTGGATGGATATTTTCCAACGCCTCAAGGACCAGAATCGTCTGGATGACATCATGAAGGTCCATCCCCCCATGGAATGGCAGAACCAGACCCAGCGGACCATTGTTCAGGAACGGTGGTAACGATAATGAGCAATCTTTTTGACTTTCTACCGGACACATTTGAAGAAGAAATATTCACTGACCTGTTAAAACATGAACAGGTGAGAATTGAACGGATAGTATCAAAAGGTCATACCTCTCCCCCAAAAGGATGGTATGACCAGGATGAAAATGAATGGGTAATTGTTTTAAAGGGTTCCGGAATCATACTGTTTGAAAATGGAACTCAAATCCGGTTGGATATGGGTGATTATCTAAATATTCCAGCCCATTCAAGGCACAAAGTAAAATGGACGGATCCCCATGATATTACCGTCTGGCTGGCTGTATTTTATTAGTGTAACTCAATCATTACCCGCACTGTAGGCAAAAAAAACGGGTCATTGAGTGTAGGCCACCCAGGCCAACTGTTTGCTTCCCAACGTGAACGGCTCAATTTCCCCAAACCCTTTGATATAAGGTTCCAGGAGATCATGGGTGCCCATTGGGAAAACCAAGACCCCCCTGCCGGCCTTTTCCATGGTGGAAACCAGCTGCGGAATCTCATCTACCCGTTTTCCCTGACGACCGGCATAAAGAGAGATAATTTCACCATTCATTCCGTAGTACAGAATGGGTTGGTTCTCCGGCAACAGGGCGGCAATGTGCCGGGAGGCCACCGCCGGTGTTTTAATGGGGTTCAATGCCGGAAAAACAGCCGAGCCAATGTAAAATTCCAGAAAAACCAGAAAAAGAATAAACCCACCAAACCAGACCTTTCCCAGGGGAACATACTGATGCAGGCGTGCCAGCAGCAACGCTCCCACAAGCAACAGCGCAGCTCCTCCGGCAATAAGGGTCCTGGGAATAGGTAACGGGATAAAAAGCGCGATGAAAAGCCCCACTCCGAGCAGGAAAAAAGCCCCCAGAACCGGGTAAACACTCCATTTTTTCCACCGCTCCGACACGGTGGCCATGGATGGCAGCACAGATGCCAGCAGCAGGCTGGCCGCAGGATACACCGACAGAATATAGAGATTGCGCTTCCCGCCGCACAGGCTGAAAAAAATCACCACAAACAGAATCCATCCAATTAAACACCGGGTCTGGTTTTTTAAATCGGTGTGCCGGGCAAGAAGGACCCCTGTCAGGGGCATGAAAAAAGTCCAGGGCATGAAATCAATGAGCAGGTATTGAATATAGTAATAAAAGGGTTTGTAATGCCCTCCAAAGCTTCCCTGGACCCGTCCCAAATTCTGATCAAATATTAATTCATTGAAATAGGCGCCGGGTGCCCCGGTGATCTTTGCCAGCAACAGCCAGATTAGAGGAAATGCCAAAGCCAGGGGAATACCCCACACCCACTGTTTTTTCAAAATAGTTCTGGGCTGGCCGGACAATAACGTGGCACAAAGATAAATACCACAGGGAACAATGAGTCCCACCGGGCCCTTGGCAAGAATGCCAAGCCCCATAAAGGAAAAGGCCGCCACGCTGTAACCACGGGTGGGGGAGACATCGTTTTTAAACAGGAAATAGAGCGCACACAGCTCCAGCCCCAAAAGCAGCATGTCTATCTGCCCGGTACCCGCCTTGTGCCAAAAAAGAAAAGAGGTGGAGAGGATAAACAGTGCCCACCAGGCCGTTTCCCGCTGATACCACATGGCCGCAATTCTTGCAAAGGCCCATAATGCCAGAACGACGCCCAAAAGTGTGGGAAGACGTCCGGCAATGCCGTTGAACTCCCCTCCGGTGAACAGGGTACCAGCCTGGATAAGCCAAAACATGAGAGGGGGTTTGTGGGCGTAATATTCTCCGTTGCGTTGGGGGGTAAAATAGTTGCCGGTGTGTGCCATTTCCCAGGCCACATAGGTATACCGGGGTTCATCCGGCTCCCATAATCCTCTGAAGGCGTACTGGGCACTCCAGGCGGTCAGGGCAAAAAGAACAATGAACAGAATGGGTACCGTCTTGTGTTTAACAGTGGTGATCATCACTTCTCCTTACGGAACGTTGAGGGGTTCCCATGGGAAACCATTTTTTTATAAAAAGGGTCGCTATGTGCAGTAAAATAATGAGGCCAAACCCCAAAATGAAATGAAACATTCTGCCACTGGTGCTACCGCTGCCAAACAGACACATAATGACGGTCAGGGGGATAAAACCGATGAGGGAACCCGTCAGATAGGGAATAAACCCAATTTTACAATATCCGCTGAAAAGGCTGACAACCGTGGAGTTACTAAAGGGAAACAGCCGGGCGTACAGCACCCACAAAAAAGCTTTTTGTTGAAAGGTAAGCCGATATCGACCCAGTCGCTTTTCCAGAAAAGGCCATTTCCCCGGAGAGAGGAACCACCACCCCGCCTGGAACAGTGCGGCGGCCCCCAGAAGAGATGCCCCCAAAGCCACGATTGTGCCCAACCAGGGGTTAAAAACCGCACCGGCACCGGCGCTGACCCATAACCGGGGCCCCCCCATGCTGATGAACAGCCCTCCGACCACAAGGTAGATCAGCACCGTAAGGAGCATTCCATACTCTCTTGCCTGCATCGCCCCGATAAATGCACTGATCTTCAAAAAATAGGATTGGCCATCCAGCAGCTGAACCGCCAGGGGCAACAATAAAAAGATCAGGCCAATGCACAGGGGCTGTATCACCCCCCTGCCCCCTGTGTGGTGCCGGGGAGGAGAGGACGCTGATTTTGTTGGAAAACCATTCATTTGGAGATCCCCCCCCTGTGCGCTTCCGTTAATTTATACTCCGTTAATTCATACCGCAATACCCTTTTCTGAAGCCACCACACCCCGGCAAGATCGGCAATGCCCACCCACAGGCGGCTGTTGATGCCGCGTCCGTATTTGCTGGTTCCCTGGAACCGGGGTCTGTGAGAAACGGGGGTTTCCGCAACGGTATATCCTGCCATGATCATCAATGCCGGGAAAAAACGGTGGGCATTGCGAAAAAACCGAATCCGGTGAAGGCAGGCCCGCCGAAAGACACGTAAAGAACATCCCACATCGGAAATGTGATCCTTCAACAGACGGGATCGCAAACCATTGGCCACCCGGCTTGAGATTTTTCGGACCAGGGTATCAGCTCTTTGTGTCCTTATTCCGCAGAGCATATCCACCTTTAGTTGCGTCATCTTTTCCACGAGCCCTGGAAGATCTGCAGGATCATTCTGACCATCTCCGTCAAGGGTTGCAATGAGTTCTCCCACGGCGCTTAAAAAACCGGCTTCCAGGGCAGCGGACTGACCGCTGTTGGGGGTCATATGGATGGCCCGACAAAAAGAAAATTCACGGACTATGGCATCCATCAGCAAAGGGGTACTGTCCACTGAGCCGTCATCGACCATGATCAGTTCCCATGGGATGTTAAGTTCAGTGGAGGCCACGGAGATGATCTCCCGGCAGACCTGTTCAAGATTTTCTTCTTCGTTATAAAAGGGGACAACAATACTCAGATACGGTGCCTGTGGATGCTCATCCGCTGTTTTCTGCATTTATTTTCCTGTATGTTTTTTTGGCATCCTTCATTCCTGCTTTACACTTTCACGAGGTGAATGTTCATTTTCAGGTGACCGACCTTAAAAAAATGTAAAGTACTTCTGGGGACATATGAAGGATGCCGTTTTTTTTATATTTTCCATGGGCTCAGAGGGAAAGAAAACCGTGGCACGACACCATTTACCAGGCTCGCTCTCCATGATCACTCCGCCACCGTGCAGCCGGGCAATTTTATCAACAATGGTGAGCCCCAGACCGGAACCGCCATATTTCTGGGAACGGGACTTTTCAACCCGGTAAAATTTTTTCAATACCTGTTTTAACTCATTTCCCGGTATGCCCACACCGGTGTTCCAGACAAATATATGGATTTCTTTACTTTTTTCAACAAAACCAACTCTTATTTCTCCCCTCTGCCAATTATATTTCACCGCATTGTCCACCAGATTAATCAGTAACCGTTGAATTTTTTCCCGATCCCCCACCACCTTGCAGGTGGAAGGAATGGTATTTTCAACCCGAATACCACCATTTTCAAATAGTGCTTCAAAGTCATCCAGAATCTTCGCCACCACACTCCCGAGATCAAAGGATTCAAGATGAAGGGAGGCTTTTTCATCCAGGGTAGATATATCCAGAAGATTTTTCACCAGACGTCCCATGCGTCTGAGGGTATTTGCCTGGTTAATGAGCTGGTTTGAATAGTCAAGGGGTAAATCCTGACGTTCCATGGAGCGTTCCATGAACAAAAGAAGCATGGTAATGGGACTTTTCAATTCATGGGCCGCATCGGCGACCAGCTGTTTCTGGGTGGCAAAGGATTGTTGCAGCCTGTCAAACATGCTGTTCAAAGATTTTGCCAGGTGGTACAGTTCATCGACACTCTTTCCCAGGGGAATCCGCTGGGTCATGTCGCTGGCACTGATCGCCTTTGCAAGGGCATTGATCTCAACAATGGGTTGCAAAATTTTATGGGTGAGAAAATTACTCAACACCAGTAAAATAACCGCTGCCACAGAAAAACCCATGACAACAATGGAGATCAATTCATCAATTTCATCATCAAGCACCTCAACGGATCGGGCAATCTGAACCCAAAAAACCGCCTCTCCCATATTGATTTTGAATTGATTGACCCTGAAGGTCAGGGTTATTTTTCTTCTTCCACCCGCTCCGTCCCCGTCATTTTCAGAGAATCGGTCAAATTCAGCCTTTTCCCCTTTGAAAAAGGGACTGTTTGCAGGAAGAATAGTATCATAGTTGTATCCGTCTTCTGTCTGTTTAAAAGGGATATCAATGTGTTTTGCAAGTGTTGATGCAAACAGTTTTTTTTTATTGATATCAAATACCTTGATCCAGTACTGCTCATCGAAATCAAACATTTCACCAAACAGTTGAGAATCAAATGATTTTCCCTGGATATCCTCCAATGGTTTTAAATCTTCCCGGATGGCAATCTCCAGCTCTTCATCCAGCGTTTGATAGGCAAGTTCAACAGCTTCAAACAAAATGATGGAAGCAAGAACCAGGTTAATCAGCAGCCCAAGAGAGGTGATCCATAGATTTATCTTATGTCTGATCTGCATGGTTCATCCTCTGGATTCAATGGCATTGGCTGAAGAAGGTCGTCTATTTTTATCATACTTCACAGGGTTGTTAAATCTACAATGGTCGCAGCAGCAGTAGCTCTTTGTTTTTATATCTCTGCTGATACAGAACTTGCTCACTTGGGAAAAGCGTTTTTCTATTTTCCTGGATGATCAATATGGATTCCGGATGATCCTTTTCAAGTACCATAAATTCTCTTAAAGTGCTTACGGTGAATATCGGCTTTGTCAGTCGACCCAAAAATTGAAATTCTCCCTCATATTTCCCCTTGTGGACAACGTTAACGCCTTTCTCTTGAAGCAAAGATATTTCCCGGGATATCTGTTTCAGATCATATCGTTGCAAGATTCCCTGCCCACCGCAATAAATAATCATGACAAAAAGCGTTGAAGAAAAAGCGACAACCCTTGTTTTATCCAAAAATGTTGTTCTGGGAAATAAAAACAGGACCTGCCAGGATCTGTGTCACAAGCCCCATGGAAAAAACACCAGGGGCAGTATGGGTAAATACCACCACAAGGGTCGACCATGGGCAAAGGAGGAAACCACTCTTCCCGCCGTCTGGTTCCAGAAAATGGCCCGACTGAAGGCCTCTCCACCCTCAAGGGCCGCCGGCACTGCCCAGGCAAGCCCCAGGAGGATGCCTATGGATAGAGACATCAACAGGCCTGCTAATTTTTTTTTTATCAAAGGCAATCTTGCCATGGTACCAGATCTTATATAACCTACATGGCAGAAAAACCTGCCACAACGAAAAACGAAAGTCCTTTAATTCCAGTATATTGGTGAGACTTTCATATAAAACAAAATACAAGGCAGGACATGAACAAAAATCACCGGACCTTTGGTCAGCAGACCACATCCCAGTCCCACCACTACCCAGCCCACAAACCTGTTCTCCCATGCCAGGAGAATTCCCCATGGGTACAAAAGTACCCAGAAGGTGAGGACCATGTCAAACATTATGGCCGATGAAAAAAAAATCCACACCGGGCAGGTGGCCAGCATCAGGGATGCAACTTTTGGTATTTTATGATTTCCCGCCCATAAAAGAAAGCTGATTCTGTGGACCATCACAAGATTGGCAATGCTGAAAAACAAGGGAATCAATCGAGGCAGGAAATCATTAACCGCGAACAGTTTCCACATACCGATGATCATCCAGAATAAAAGTGGTGACTTGTGGTAATAGGGAAAACCATTTAACCGGGGAATCAGAAATGTGCTCTGAGAAAACATTTCCCAGGCAACGGAGAGGTATCTGGTTTCATCCACTGGAATTCACTTCCCAAGGGGATGGTCAACCATAAAGCCCAGGCCTCGCACCGTTTTGATAATATTTTTATCATCGGTTTTTTTACGGATATTTTTAATGTGCACATCAATGAAGTTGGACATGGTAAACGGATCAAAATCTTCTCCCCAGACATGTTCGGCAAGGTTGAATCGAGAAACGACCCTGTTTTTATTATAAAGAAGAAATTCCAGGATTGAAAATTCTTTGGGGGTAAGGGGTATGGGAACGCCGTTCTTGGTGACATGACGGCCAATGGTATCCAGCACCACATCTCCTGTCATGAGAAGCGAATCCGTGTTGTCTCCAGTTCTTCTCAAGAGGGCACGAATTCTTGCCATCAACTCGTAAATGGAAAAGGGTTTGGCAAGGTAATCATCGGCTCCCCAGTCCAGACCCATGATTTTGTCTTCCAGGGAATCCCGTGCCGTTAACATTAAAACCGGCGTGGTGATCTGGGCCCGCCGAATCTCCTTTAAAAGCGACAGCCCGTCAATTCTGGGAAGCATGATATCCAAGACAATGAGATCATAAACGGCATCAAAAATTTTATCCAGCGCTTCCTCCCCATCCCGGGCACTTTCAACCATATAATGTTGTTCAACAAGGGTTTTTGTTAAATGTGCTACAATTTCAGGTTCATCGTCCACAATCAAAATTTTCATACCTGTCCTCCCGGATCAAAGGGATACACCTCGTAGATTAACACAATTATTTATGAAGGAACGGGGCATTTTAATTTCCGGGGAAGACTATCTCCGTCTGGTGACCCACCGGAACATCACCGCCGATGACATTGAAACCGTCATAGATGCATTTAAGGCCTTTTTTTCAACTTGTCCATCACATAAACCACGTAAAGATCGGCGGCATCCATGCCCCTGGCCGTATGGATGCCCCTGAAACCCCCAAAGGCGGAGACCTCAAATACCACAGGACCGTCAGGAGTTTGTGCCACATCCACACAGGTGAAATCAAGGCCAAACAGGGCCTGGGCACGATGGGCCAATGCAATAATTTCCGGTGAAGGATCACAGGCCTTATAGGTTCCACCGGAACGGATGGTGGTATTCCATGAAGCGCCCTTGGCACATCTGGCATAGGTGGTAAGATATTTTCCCCCAAGAAAGACAATCCCCAGATCCTGCCCCCCGAAATCGACTCTCTTCTGGATATACATCATGCCGTATTTTTCAGAAAACACTTTGATTCTTTCCCGGGTGTCACTGCCCGACGTCATTACCTCCATCCCCCTGGCCTTGGAGGAAAACATGGGTTTTAATATGGCTTCACCATAGGCTTCCACCGCTTTGATGCCCATCTCAATATCCCGGGTAATGGTGGTGGGCGGCATAGGTATCCCCCCATTCTTCAGGGTAATGGTGCAACTGATCCGATTCAAAACCCCCATGATACGATGGGGATTTGAAAAAACCGGCAGGCCTCGCTCCTGCAGATATCTTAATATTTCAAGGCGATCCAGAAGCGCCGGTGAGTAGTGTGCCCCCACTTTTTTGACCATCAGGGCATCCAGCCGGGAAAGATCAGTGTTTCCATGCCAGACATTTCCACCGTCAAGGTCAAGGGAGACATTCCGAAAGTCAACAATAAGGCGAAAGCCTGTCTGCTTTTCAACGGCATCTGCCAGCCTTTCCGAAGACCATCCCCCTGGGGTCCCCACCACACCTATTTTTATCATACCTTTTCTCCCTGTTATTTTTCCGGGTTAGAGATCACTCCGATGGCCTTATGACAACACCGGCCACCTTGGGATGATCAATCCCATGCAGGCCTGACCCCTGACCACATCTCAGTAACAGATACTTATACCCCAGTCTTATAAAGCAATATTTCTCTGGGAAAAACAAAAGTATCCCAGGACTTCCCCTGGTGGGCAATAAGGTTCTCCATCAGGGTTTGGGCATTTCCGGACATATCTCGGGCAAATACCTTATTTAGCTCAAACCGTGTGGAGGTTAAAAACGATCTGGCAAGTGCCAGGCACAGTCTGACCTCAAAGGTGTGATCCCCCTTCTGAGCCGCAAAATTACGAAACACATCATAAAAATGAAGTGAAACCTTGTTTAACCGGGTTCGAAGTTCAGCCTCAAACACCGGCATCCTGAAATTGGAAATCAGAAAGACAGCGGCATCCTGGACATAGTCCCCCTCCCGGGATCGGTACAGATCAATGTAATGGATTTTTTGCTCATCGTGACTATAAACGATATTGTTGGTATTGAAGTCACCATGGATGAAAATGGTGAAAGGGGCCGGCAGCTCTTTTTCAATGGTCTGACAGGTTTTCACAAGCTCCCGTAATGGGATGTAACTTGAACTTTTCCGGGAACGCGGGGGCCTGAAAGATTTGGGGTGCACCCGATCAATTGCGGACAGGCGGTCCATGAGCTGTTTCATATAATCGGTGGGAAAGGGCTGCCGCTTCAGGGTTTTATTCCATATTTCCATGAGGGTCTGTTCCAGGACAAAGGTAACATTATCCACCACCGCAGGATTTTCTGTCAGAAACACCTGATCCAGTGTACATCCCGAAAGAAATTCCACCAGAAGGGAGGCGGTACGGTATTTTTCATAATATCCCAGCACCCTTGGTGCAAGCCCCGGATAAATCTCTTCCCACCGATTTATATTGGACCGTTCCGCCTGGATTTTTCCGATTTCACCTTCCTTGAAGATCCCCTGGGCTTTAAACCCGGACGGTTTTTTTCTACTCACCTTGCTGATGCGGCAACCCGAGCGAGAGCCCCATATGGATGCAAAATCAATGTCTCCCAGACTTCCCTTGAAACCTGATTCCGTCAAGGTTTTCTCCAGGGCCTCCACCTGCCGAATTTTAATACGGTCCCCCATAATGGCAAAAATCAGGGCCTCTCCAATGTTTAAAAGAGAATCTCCGATACGTTCCAGGTATCGAAAAATAAAAATGGTGGTGACCAGGTTGGTCACCTCGTGTCCTTTTTTAAGGTCTTCCAGAAGGATATTAAAGGTTTGCTCCCACAGGTCATCCAGCTTGAACTCGGCGCGGCAGATCTCCAGGGCCTGGGACAGATTCCCGTGGTCAAACACCCAGGTAACCCGGTGAATACTGTTCTGAATTTCCAGGAACATGGACTGATAATCATATTTCTGGATAAAATCCTTACTGGTGAGATATTGGGTCTGACGGGCAATATTGACACAAAAATCAGCAATGCGTTCAAGATTCACACAGATAATGTGAAGGGCCCGCATTCGATTGAGGGGTGCCATGTCCGAAGATTTTGCCATATTATAAATATTTGAAAAACAGGCATTTTCCACGGTTGTTTTTAAATTATCGATGTAATCGTCTTTGGCGGTTATTTTCTCCAGAACATCAATGTTAAAATCGGAAAGCAAGCCATGGGTTAGCTTAATCTGGTTTTCCGTCTCAATGACGAGCAATTTAAAATTTCCGATGATATCCTGCATGATGCGTCACTGCCTTTTTTTATATTGAAAGCCGCGTTTTATATTCTTCAATCACCCATTTCCGGCTTATGTTTTCCTTGATGAGTTTTTTTTCAATGTGCAGGTCCTCCCAGGGAGGCTGCACACCTATTTCCCGTTGGGCTTTGGCTTGATCCTGGTTGTGAAGATCCTTTATTTTTTCTCCGAAATGGGTATCATCGCCCATTAATATCAACACTTTTCGTCCGGACCTGCCGTTCTTTTCATTCATCCCCTGGATCACGGATATGAGAAAATCAGTGTACCGATGGGACTGGGGGTTCCAGACCTCGACCCCATCCACATCATAACCCGCCAGAAGTACCGGCCAGAACTGCTCCGGGTGGGGAATGACAATCCCGGCATTCAGTGCCCGAGCCTCTTCAATGATCTCAGAGGTTCTGAAAAAATACTTCAGTGAGAAATCCGCCTTAACAATTTTCTTCACCGCCGTCAAATAGGTCTGAACCCTGTCAATAAAGGGATCTCCATATTCCGGTCGTAACAGATCAAAAAAATTCCTCAACACCTTATTTTTCATGGCAGAGGGGGGTAATTCGGAACTGTTCTGATCAATGAGGCTTTCAATTTTTTTAACATATATCCGCACAAATTCAATGAGGTCGGCATCCGCGCCTGTCTGACGGGCCGCGGCCTCAATGCGTTCTTCCCGGGGCCGGGTAATGGTATCCATAAAGTCAAAAAGCTGGGAGGAACGATACCTGAAGGTATGGTCCAACATTTTTTTCAAGGTATGGGCTTCCCGGACATTGGCCTCCTTGAAATGGAGCAACAACTGCACCTTCTGATTAAACCCCCTGGAATAACAGTCCACTTCAACACCGGCAAACCCGTCAAATGCCAAAATTTCATTATGCTGGGTGGGAATGATCAACTCATTTTCCCGATGGGGGAAAAGCAGGTCCAGACGCTGTGAAATCAGATCCATGGGGATAAACTCAGGATGCCAGTGAACCGCCAGAACCGATGTTTGTCTGGGAAATTGCCTTTCGGGGTGAACAATTCTATTTTTCTGTTCCGTGTTCAGGTCAAAGGAGACCACCTGGAAGAAAAAATCATGGTCCTGCTGGGTAATCTGTGGGGTAACCTTTTCGGGTTTTCCCCAGACAAGTTCCGGGTTCGATCGATGGTTTAACTGTTTCATCATTTTATTTACCATGACATTGGCTCAATTAACTGACAATAACCCGTTGCGGCAAGCTCGGGCAGCCACCGCCGATCGGGGGGATGCAAAGCGACCACCTTACCTCGAGATTTTCTTCTGAACTCCCAGCAACACCTATGATTCAGGCCTGTTGTTCAGAGAAAAAGCATCATTGAAAATTTCAATGAGTCTGGCATTCTGGCGCATCATCATCAGACAATTACCGCTGATGGCATAAAAAAGAATGCTCAAACGGGTTTTGGATGAATCGTCCCTGATGCGTTGGATCTGATTTTCATTGCAGGTATTGATCAGAACTTTCATGCTATTAAATTCTGAGATGATATTCTCATGATGGACCAGTTCCTTTCGATTAAAGGCATCTTCCATCATGGATAAGATATTGATCACACAGGACCGAATCTGTTTTAACTCCTCTATCTGGACAGGTAGAAGCCCCTTGTGGCGATTGCTGACATGACGGGTGGAGCGGATGATGATATCCCTGTGACCATCGGACAGCTTCTGAAGGCGACGGATGATCTGGTAATAGTTATAGGAGGTTTTGATGTCCTCCTGCTGCAGTAGTCGAAGAACTTTAAAGATATTAGCAATGATGACATTGGTCCACAGCTGAAACTGCTTCACCCGCTTTCGTTCCTTTTTCAAGCGGTCCAGATCATCTTCAAACAGGGCATCAAACCCTATGTTCAATGATTCTTTGATGCTTCTCAGAAGATAGGCCAGGTGATCAAAGGTATCGGACACTGCATCCTGAAAATTATCCACCTTGTTCATGGTAAAGATATTGATCTCGTCCTTTTCCTTTTCACGGCTTTTATGTTTAATCTGATTTTTCCAGATGAGAAATCCAGCCACCGCCACCAGCCCAACAACACCCAGAATTTGGAAATAAAAAAGAATCAGCGCAAACACAAAGGAGACCACAAAGGCAATCAGGGCTGTCATAAACCAGCCCCCGATAACGGTCAAAACCCCGGTCACCCGATAAACCGCACTTTCTCTGCCCCAGGCCTGATCCGAAAAAGAGGAGCCCATGGCCACCATAAAGGTGACGTAGGTGGTTGACAGCGGCAGCTTATAAGAGGTTGCCAGGGAGACCACGGCACTGGCCACCATAAGGTTCACCGAAGCACGGATGAGATCAAAGGAGGGCCTGTCCGTATGGCTTAACACCACCTCAGTGGTGGCGGGGGCAAGTCTTTTTGCCACCGTATGTCGGACGCTTCCGGGAATCACATGTTTAATGGAGCCAAACAAAGAATCCACCATATTAACAATTTTCCGGGAGAGCCAGATGGATTCAAACCGTTCGGTGCCCTCGTCCTGCTGCCCCAGACTGATCTCCGTCTCTGTTACGGTTTTGGCCTTTCGGGAAAGCCAGAGGGTGAGCACCATGATGAGGCCTGCCAGAAGCAGAAGAAACGTATGAGAATGAACCTGTTTACTCAATGCCGTCATGGCGATTCCCAGGGGGTCTGTGGAGGCCGCGGCGGTTTGATAGGCGTTTAATCCGGCCAGGGGAACGCCAATGAAGTTCACCAGATCATTGGCGGCAAAGGCCATGGCCAGTGCAAATGTCCCCACAAGAATAATGGGTTTTAAAATATTCACTTTAAAAAACGTCAACAGCACCTGAAACAGGACGGCAGACACGGCAAAGATGGTGCACATGATAAGCAGGGAGTGCCCTTTAATCCAGACAACCATCCCGGGGGTCATGAAGGTGGCTCCCTTTGCACCCTTTATTAAAATAAAAAAAGTGATGGCTGTCATGGCCACCCCGCCCCACAGGGCACCATATTTTTTCAACCGTGGTTCATAGTCAAAGGTGAACAGCAGCCTGGAAAAAAACTGAACCACGGCACCGGAAAAAAAAGCCACAATGATGGAGAGCAGAATACCAAAGACAATGATCATGGCCTTTGCCGTATTAATGTAATCCCAAATGGCCATGGTGCCGTCCACGGTGCTCATGATCTTGATCAAAGAGACAGCCACGGCCGCACCCAAGAGTTCAAACACAATGGACACCGTGGTGGAGGTGGGCAGCCCATGGGTATTAAAAAGATCAAGCAGCAGAATATCGGTGAGCATCACCGCCAAAAAAATGGTCATGAGGTTGGGCATGGTAAAAAACTGTGGATGGAAAATACCCTTCCGGGCCACTTCCATCATGCCGCCGGAGAAAGTGACCCCGGCCAGTATTCCCAAACTTGCAATGAGCATGATGGTCCTGAAAGGGGCAGCTTTGGATCCAATGGAGGAGTTGAGAAAATTGACAGCATCATTGGTGACGCCCACCACAAGATCAAAGACCGCAAACAATAAGAGAATGCACACTGCAAAGAGATAAAATTCTATATTCATTTTTTATACCTGATAATCGGTTAATTTAAATAAGTATCCAAAATCATCTTTCCGGGCATTTATTAGTTCATATTGGTTCTGATCACAATATTAAAACACTTTCCTAACAAATTCCTAACAAACGCCTAACACTCGACAATCCCGTTTTTGGGAGTCCGAGCTTATTAATTTACCGTTTAAAAAACCCAGACAGCTATTTTTTTCTATAGTTTGCCTTGATTAAACGGTAGATTGAAAATTGCTGACTCCCTTGGTACTTAACTCTCAGCATGTGGCGTTTGATCACACCTCACTGACCCCACCAACCTCAAGTCCGGTGTTGCAGTCGAAAGAATCCCGCAATAAAATTATCAGGTTGCAGGGTTACTTTCCGGGTCTTACACCGGCGGTTTTCTTCTCCAACACTTCCAGCAACTGGTCCATGCTTTTTCCGGATAAAAACGACTTGAACTGGCTGCGATAATTTTTTGTCAGGCTGACCCCTTCAATAACAACATCAAATACTTTCCAGGTCCCATTTTGTGAGATGAATCGATAATGAATGGGAATTGCGGTGCCCTTTGAAAACAGAGTGGTCTGAACCTCGGCAACGATTGGGGATGTTCATGGCATTGACCACTGTCAAGTTGTCACATCATATCCTTTTTGCTAAAAAGATACAAACCAAAGTAGGGATCATGGCCTATTCATGATTCCATTGTGAATTATTGCTGGACAGGCCTTCCAAAATAAGGGTATCCTTGACGCGTTTGTACCGCACACAATTATTTAACTAAGGAATATCATGGAAGAAAAAAAATATGTCATCACCATGCTGGTGGAGAATGAGCCCGGAGTTACGGCAAGGGTCACCGGACTGTTTGCCGGAAGAGGATATAACATTGAAACCATTTGCGGGGCACCCACGGCCAATCCCAAAATGTCCCGGATTACCATCACCACCCGGGCAGAGCCCCACCAACTGGCCCAGTGTATAAAAATGATTGAACGGCTGACCAACGTGATCAAAGTAAGAGATATGACAGGGAAAGAGGCTGTAAAACGCGAGTTGGCCCTGATTTGTGTCAAGGCCCCACCGGAAAAACGAACAGAATTATTGCGCATGGTTGAGGCATACCACGCCAAAATTGTGGACATCGGCAGTCAAAATCTCACCATGGAGGTGACAGGCAGGGCCTTTGCCATTGATGAACTCATCGCCCTTCTGGAACCCTTCGGCATCCAAAAACTTTCAAGATCCGGTCTCCTTGCCCTTTACAGAGAATCGACAAAAGCCCCTGAAACACAACATGAACCTAATGTTTTATGACCATGGGAATTCCGGCAACCACCAGGGTCACCCGATCCGCAACCGCAGCAACTTTTTGATTCACAAAGCCTGCCATGTCCCGAAATTTTCTTGCCAGGGCATTTTCCGGAACAATGCCCGACCCCACCTCGTTGGAGACCATGATCACAGGACAGGCAGCCTTTTCCAGTACCTTTGTCAGATGTTCCACTTTTTCAAAAATCCCATGTTCATCCACCTCGTTAAATATGAGGTTTGACACCCATAAGGTCAGACAATCCACCAGGATCACATCAACATCCGGGGCAAGGATTTCAATCTTTTCGGGAATATCCACAGGAACCTCTGCCGTCTGCCAGGTATCGCCTCTCTCCCGAACGTGCTTGTTCACCCGCTCCTGCATCTCTCTGTCCGTGGGGACGGATGTGGCCATGAATATTTTTTTATTTCCGGACACCTGATTGGCCAGGGCCAGGGCGTGACTGCTTTTCCCGCTTCGGCATCCGCCAAGGATCAGCATGCTTTTCGTGTTCATTTTCTCACCTGTTACCTGATGACTCGTCTATCATAAATTTTCTCCATTGCCACATGGTTTTCAAAATGAACTTTTAACAGTTCATAACTTTCATTTTTCCGCAGCAATCCATCCCCGCCACCTGTGTCATCAAGATTCAACCCTATGGATTTCAGCCATTTAAACTTAATATCATTATAATCAAACATGCCGTGCATATAGGTTCCCGCCACATTGCCTTTTTTTGAAACCGCACCTTCCGCATCACTGCAGGGACGTCTGTTCCGGGATATCACCTCAAACAGAGGGTCTCCTGACAGGCGCGAGGTCTGCCCCATATGAATTTCATATCCCTCTCCCATGGCCTCTCCCCATGAAAATCGACTCAGGGTGGTGGTCTTGGGTGCCTTAAGCACCGTGCCCACGGTGAGAAGATTAAGTCCCGGCGTTGTTCCCGGCTGATCTTCCAGCCCCTGGGGGTCTTCAACGTACTGACCCAGAATCTGAAATCCGCCGCAGACACCCAATATATGGCCTCCGGCGCCCTCATAGGCCGCTATTTTCTCTGCCCATCCGGATTGCCTCAACCAGTTAATATCGGATCGGGTATTTTTCGACCCCGGCAAAATAACGGCCTGAAATTTCGAAAGATCCCGAGGTTGTTCCACAAACACCACCTGAATCCCCGGCGTGTCAGCCAGGGCATGAAAATCCGTAAAATTGGAAATATGCTTCAGCTTGATAACGGCAATGGCCGGAACACCCTCCACCAGCCGGTTCGTTGCAGGGCATTTCTCCAGCTCAACGGAATCCTCGGCATCGATTCTGAAATGGTGGTACCATGGCAATACCCCCAGCACTTTTTTGCCGGTTTTCTCCTCTATCCAGTCAACGCCTCCCCGGAACAATTCAATGTCCCCCCGGAAACGATTGATGATAAACCCCTTGATCATCTCCTGATATTTTGGGGGAAGACAGGCCAGGGTTCCCACCAGTTGGGCAAACACACCTCCCCGGTGGATGTCCGCCACCAGGATCACATCGGCATTGGCATACTCGGCCATGCGAAAATTGACAATGTCCGACGGCATGAGGTTCACCTCGGCACAGGAGCCGGCTCCCTCCATCACCACTATTTCATATCGCTCCCGGAGCCGGTCAAAGGCCTGACACGCCACCTTAAAGTAGAGATCCTTTTTGGCATGATATTCCACAGCACTGTTGTTTTCAAAGGCCTCTCCGTTGAGCACCACCTGGGAGCCCATCTCCCCGGTGGGCTTTAACAGCACCGGATTCATGTCCACATGGGGGGCAATGCCGGCGGCTTCTGCCTGGACGATCTGAGCCCGGCCCATCTCAAGACCTTCGGGGGTAATTCCGGAATTATTGGACATATTCTGGGCCTTAAAGGGAGCCACATGAACGCCTTTGTCAGCCAGGGACCGGCAGATGGCAGCGCCCACAATGCTTTTCCCCACATCCGAACCGGTACCGAAAACAGCAATGGGTTTCATCTTTTTCATTTTTCAATCCCGACCCGTGCCTGGACACCTGCTTTATAATAGTGTTTAATCTCCGTCATTTCAGTGACAAGGTCTGCCCGCTCCACCACCGTCGGGGCAGCCCCTCTGCCGGTGATCACCAGTTCCACATGGTCCGGTTTCATATCAATGAGATCCAGAAGGGCCTGCTCTGAAAAAAGCTGACACATCACCGCCACATTGGCCTCTTCGGCAATGACAAGATCGTGCTCCCCTTTTTCCAGAATTTCCCGGAGCCGGGCATATCCTTTTTTACCGGCTTCAACATCCTCCGGGGAGGGTTTGCCCTTGACGAACTTTCCCATGCCGTACTGTTCCACGGTGATCAGGTCATTGAACCGATCCAGGGCTTTGATCTCAGAGTAATCTCCCTTTTTAAGAAACTGAACGATGTAGACCTTAAGTCCGGCCCCTGCCGCTCTGATACTCAGCCCGAGGGATGCCGTGGTTTTTCCTTTTCCATTTCCCGTATATACCTGAACATATCCTTTTTTCATGGAGCCTCCTCTTTCGTTAATGTCATATATCGTATTTTTTAGAGTACCCTCTGGGGGTGTACATAAAATCAAGATAGGCCACCGAGGCATCACTGCCCACCAACAGAATGGTCTGCATATCCACATGGGCCTCATCCATTTTCTCCAGGGTGGTAACAGAGACCTGCTGCTGCTCCCGCATGGCAGATGTCACCACCCCCACCGGGGTTTTGCCGTCTCGGTGTTCCAGAATCAGATCCCTGGCCCGAGCCAGCTGCCAGTCTCTTTTTTTGCTTTTGGGGTTGTATATGGCGATGACAAAATCAGCCGCAGCCGCAGCAGAGATGCGTTTTTCAATTTTCTCCCAGGGGGTCAACAGATCACTCAAACTGATAACGGCAAAATCATGGGTCAGGGGCGCCCCCACCAGAGCAGCCCCTGCAGCCAGCGCCGGAATGCCGGGAACCACCTCAATCTCCAGGCAGGTGCCGTCACTGTTTTCAGGACAGGGCTGGCCGTGTCGCACCAGGGTCAACCCCTTTTTTTCACACATCTCAAACACCAGACCGGCCATGGCATAGATACCGGCATCACCGCCGGATATCAAGGAGCAGGTATTTCCCTTCAGTGCCTCAGAAATGGCCCTTTCCACCCGGTCCACCTCCTTTGTCATGCCGGTGGAGATGATGGTTTTATCCCCGATAACCTCCCGGATGAGATCGATATAGGTGGTGTACCCGGCAACGGAATCGGAAATCCCCAAAAGCGCTGCGGCCCTTGGCGCCATGTAGGAGGCATCTCCGGGACCGGTTCCAATCACAAAAAGTCGGGCTCTATTCTTGCTACGGCAAGGGTTGCATTGCCCTGTTTGATCTTGGGCACCACCAGTTTTCCGTTGTGTGATGCCAGAATCGCTGCTGCTTCGCATACGCTTTTCACTCCCAAAAATTTTTCCACCGTTGGAGATGGGTTTTGTATATTTTCAACTGAATTCAATGCGTCTTTATCATAAAACAAAAGGGGAACATTCAATGATCGGGCCAGTGCCAGAAGCCCCGCTTCGTCGGATTTCACCCGGGTGGTGGCCAGGGCAAAAAGGCTTTTCAAGGACAACCCCAGGTTGTGGAAAGAGGTGGTGAGCAGTGTCATGAGTTCCGTTTCCGTGGTGCCACGGTTACACCCCATGCCAGCCACCAGGGATCGGGGTCTCAGCACAAGGGTTTCACGTGGAACCGGAAACACCAGATCGCTGCATTGAACGGCCACCCTCTTTTCTGCATCATCCCCCTGCCCTGCCCGGAACCGCTCCGGAATCGCACGGATGAGACACGGCAACGGATCAATGAGACGCACCGTCTGCTTTTTCAAAAAAGCCATGTTCACTGCTTTGATTTGTCCCGGATTATCAATGATCAAACCACATTTTTTAGCCATCATGTCAATGGATGGCAGTTCATTGACATCCGTAGCCGTGGTGATCACCGGGATGGCACCGGTGACATCAGCCACCCGACGGGCCAGATCATTGGCCCCCCCCAGATGACCGGAAATCAGGCTGATGGCATGTATCCCCCGGTCATCCATCACCACCACCGCCGGATCCTGGAGCTTGGAGGTGAGCAGGGGGGCCAACAGACGGACGGCAATGCCTGTGGAAAAAAGACACACATGCCCGTCATACCCTGAAAAGTGTGCCGCCAGGGCGGTGCGCAGGGTTTTAAACGCCACGCTCCCCCGGGGTAATTCTTTTCCCGCAGCCACAGAGACCATGAAATCACTGCCGGGAAAATGGGCCTGGAGTTTTTTTCCCAGCGTTATTCCCCCGGGGGTGATGGCCCAGATACATATTTTTTCAGGATCTGAAGCCATGCGCAAATCCCGCATCATAGAGCTTGGACTTTATGATTTCCGGTTTGTCATGGGCGGCTTCCACTGCCCGTCCCACCAAGATCAATGCCTGACGGTTGAGATTTTCCGCCTGGACCGTGGCAGACAGCGCATTGACCTTGGTAAACACGATACGCTCTTCCGGATGACTCACCTTGTAGGCAACGGCACAGATGCTTTCAGGTCCATAGTGTTCCGACAAGATGGCCTCCACCTGTTTCACATGGGCAATGCTCAGATAGATGGCCATGGAACAGCGGTGGGCCGCCAATGACGCAAGGGCTTCCTGGTCCGGCACCGGGGTACGCCCGGAGATCCGGGTGAAAATCAAGGTCTGGGTCACTTCGGGCAGGGTGTATTCCATACCCATGGCAGCCGCCGCCGCAAAGGCTGCAGTAACCCCCGGAACCACCGTATACGGAATTTCAAGTTTATCCAGCTCCCGCATCTGTTCAAATATGGCCCCATAAAGGGATGGATCGCCGGTGTGCAGACGAACCACTCTTTTATCCTCCCCATGGGCATGTTGAATCATCTCGACAATTTCCTCCAGATTCAAAGAGGCGCTGTCCACGGCCCGGGCCTTTGGATTCCAGGTAAGCAACTCCCGGGGGACCAGGGAACCGGCATATATAATAAGGTCTGCCTGCTGCAACGCTTTTTTCCCTTTAACGGTTATCAGATCCGGATCTCCGGGCCCTGCCCCCACGAACATGACAGGATTTGACATGGTTGGCATTTTTATTGATTCTCCTTCCTTTTTTCACCTGTAATAATCCACACAGGGTTCAATGCTTCAAGTCGCTCTCCAAAGGGCATGGGCCTGGAGGCTGCCACCTGAAGCTGGATAAATTGTGTTTTAAATCCCAGCATTTTTAGGGTTTCCACCGCCACATACATGGTTTGTATCAGCACGGTATTGACCACCATGATGCCATGGGGGGAAAGCCGTTTTCCGGCCAGTTCAATGATTTGCGCGATATTCTTCCCACCGCCCCCCACAAAAATCCTGTCCGGGGCCGGCAGATCCACCATGGCTTCGGGCAAATCTCCATGGCACACCGTTAAATTGGAGACGCCGAATTTTTCAACATTCCGCTCAATAAGGGGGATGCGATTTCCGTTCTTCTCCACGGCAAACAGCTGTCCCTGTTGCAAAAACCGTGACACCTCAATGGATACGGAACCGGAACCGGCGCCCAGATCCCAGAAGGTATAAAAATCCGCATCAAGCTTCAGCTTTGACACCACAACACTTCTCACCTCGGCTTTGGTGATAAGACCTTTTTCATGATAAAACCGATCATCGGGCATTCCGGGATAGATCGGGGCCACGGATGTGCCACATGGAACATCTCGCCCCTGCCCTGCCCCCACGGTGCCCCGGGCCGGAGATGTTTCATGGAGATCCCCACCCGCTTGAGGCAATATCTTCCGCTTGAGAAGCATGATGTTGGGCATGGCAAAGGCATCGTCCAATAATTGCGCCACTGAATCAAAACAATGAATTTTTTCCTCATCACTGCCCATGCACTCAAACACATGGGCGCTGAAGTCATTCCTGCCATGGGAGATGAGATATTTTGCAATCCACCCCGGGGTATGGGTACCATCGGTGAGAACGGCAATCTTATGTTCACATTGAACCATGCGATTGAAATCTTCCGGTACCCGCCCGTGAAAGCTGATCAACCGGGCATCTTCCCAGGGTTCGCAAATGGCGGCAAAGGCCGCGGCCGGAGAGGAGACATTGGGATGTATCACCAATCTGTCCCGGCCAAGGGCCTTTACAAGGGTGGTGCCGATACCGTAAAACAACGGATCTCCCGATGCCAGCACAACAACTTTATCCGTGGACATGCACGCTTTTATCTCCCGGATCATTGATGCAATGTCCCGGGTGATCGCCAGTTTCCGGACATCATTTTGGCTGAAATAGTCCAGATGGCGCCGTCCCCCCACCAGCAAGTCTGCCGATTCAATGAGCTTAAGGTGTTTCGGCGTTAAATCTTCCCTGGAAAGACCAAGACCGATGACATGAATTTTATGCATAGCATCTCTCCTGTTTGCCCCCTGCTTCCAACCGCCACATCGTAAAACGAAACCTCCATGACGGGATTTTACCCACCCCCGAATCATGAAAATCAAAAAGAGTTTTCATGGTAATCCGCTAAAACCCAGAATCTTTCATCTTCCTGCCAGAATCAATGTCCAGTAGTCGGGATCACGGGTTTCAAGCGTTCGGATATCCCGGATGATCTCTTCCCCCTCTCGGCCGCACTTGGTGACGGCAACGCTGTTCTCAAGCAGACCGGCGTTTGCAAGGGCCTCATTGTTTTTTTTGATATTTTTATAGGCCTTCATCATCACGATGTTTTCCACACTTTTGCCCACCTGCTGAAGCTGATTCCCGCCATAGGCACCGGAGGTAATGAGCAGAGACTCCTCCCCCTCCACCAGAGTTCTGTTCAGCCGGGCCGCTGCCGCATGAAAAGAGGTGATTCCGGGAATGGTCACCACCTCGGCCTGGGGCATCACCCTTTTCAGGCTCTTTAGAATATATCCAAAGGTGGAATAGGTCATGGGGTCTCCCAGGGTCAGAAAGGCCGCATTTTTACCTGCCCTCATAACCGATGCAATTTTCTCGGCATTGGCATCCCAGGCCGCTTCCGTTGCGGCCCTGTCCCCATTCATGGTAAAGGATAACGATTCAAGCGTCACCGATGCCGAAAGATGGGGCCGGGCAATCTCCATGGCCAGACTGTAGCTTCTTTTGGCAGAAGCGGCGGTGAACACCACATCGGCCTCGTTAATCAGCCGGACGGCTTTCAGGGTGAGCAGTTCCGGATCTCCGGGACCCACGCCGATGCCATACAATTTTCCTTGATCACTCATGATACTCACTTCCTTATTTTACAAAAATATCCGGATACAGTATTTTCCCGATGGTTTCGATGCCAGCGACAAGCCTGAAAACAGGCCTGGACACCAAGGCTTCATCAATTAAAAAAATTTGATTTTCCTTCACCGCCCGGATGATGTTAAATCCCGGTTCCTCTCTAATCATCTCCGGGGAGGTGTGATTCATGACACCGGTCTGTGCCAGAAACACATCAATTTCATCGGCACGGGCCAGAATCCGCTCCTTGCCGTATATGCCGATGTTGGTTCCCCTGGAAGAGACGGCATCCATGGCCACATTGACCCCACCGGCACTCTCCAGGACAAATATGGCCATGGATCCGGGGACAAATGTCTTCATTCGGGAATGGATGGCCTCAAAATAGACACGCTTCTTCTGCTTGACCTTCTGGGTCAAGCGTGAAAAATATGCCACACGTTCCTTAAATTTCCGCACCATGGCTTCCGCCCGACCCGATTGTCCCGTCAGGACACCCAGTGCCAGCCAGTATTCATAGAGCCCCTCCACAGTGGAAGGCTGCAGAGAGACCACGGTAATTCCGGACTTGCGCAACCGGCTCATGAGGCCGGGATATCCCCTCTCAATCATGGGACGCACCAGCACAAGATCCGGACCGGCCACCAGAAATTTTTCAGGATCATCATGGTATGAAAACCAGGGCTTCTCCTTTGCCCCAGGGGGATAGGATTCATTTTTTGAAACCCCGATGATTTCCTGATCAAGCCCCAGAAAAAAAAGATTCTCCGTGTGGGCACCATACAGGGAGATGATCCGGTGGAAGGGGTGGTCAAAAACCACGGTTTTACCTGCCGCATCTCTTATTTCCATGGCGCCTGCCAGACTCCCTCCAAAAGCAAGCTGGCAGAAAAATAAAAAAAGAGCAGGGAAAACGATCCCCCCTCTGCGGCGATCTATTTTGCACCCTTTTGAGAAAAAATCCCACAAAATGGAAAGTTTGCTCCGAAAAGTGTAAACTGAGAAACCAAGAATGCCGATCTTTGCTGAAAAATTCATATCATCCTGCCCTGAAACAGGCCTGCCGGGCCTTAGAATATGCATTGTATGCCACATGGCTTTTCACCTGAAACACCTCTTCAATGATGGCGGCATCCATCACCTCTGTTGTTGCGCCGGATGCGGCCACCCTGCCCTGCTTCATAAAAATCAAATGATCGGACCAGACGGCAGCCAGATTAATATCATGGAACACGGAAATCACCGTCCGATTTCGCTCTTTTACCTCCTCCTTCACAAGATTCAAAAGCCGTAGTGTATGGTTGATATCCATATTGGAAAAGGCTTCATCCAGAAAAAGGATGGGGGTATCCTGGCAAATGGCCCTGGCAAAGACGCATCTTTGGCGCTCTCCGCCACTCAGGGCCGTGATTTGTCTGCTCCGGAACGCCATGGTATCGGTGCGGGCCATGACGGTATTCACCCGCTGCCAATCCTCTTTCCGGGGCTGCGAAAACCGGGAGATCCAAGGATGCCTTCCCATCATCACCACCTCTTCCACGGTGAAAGGAAAGTTAATATTATAATTCTGTGACACCAGTGCAATGGTGCGGGCAATCTCTTTTCTGGACCACTGGGACAGGGACTTTCCCCTTAACAACACCCCGCCGCTGTCCGGGGTGAGATGCCCGATGAGAAGATCCAGCAAGGTGGTTTTACCACATCCGTTGGGACCCAGAATGGAATAGAACTTTCCCGGGGAAAACCCAAGGGTTATCTCC
The DNA here is from genome assembly GCA_963668575.2 of uncultured Desulfobacterium sp. Lineage (GTDB taxonomy): Bacteria > Desulfobacterota > Desulfobacteria > Desulfobacterales > Desulfobacteraceae > Desulfocicer. The sequence continues at coordinate 6,912,957 of OY764894.2, forward strand.
TTGATCACCGACTCCTGCTCATAGGCAAAGGAGACCTGTTCAAGAGATATTTCCGGCCCGGCATATGATTTTTCTTTTTCCATTGTCATCTACCGAATGGTTCCTCGCTTGAAAATCCAGCAGAACACCGGGCCACCGATGAGGGCCGTTAAAATGCCAATGGGAATTTCATGGGGCAGTACGGCCCGGGTGATGGTATCCGCCCCTAAAAGCAGCAGTGCACCGGCAAAGAGAGAGACCGGAATTAACCGCCGGTTGTCCGGCCCGGTGAGGAGTCTTACCATGTGAGGCACCAGAAGCCCCACAAACCCGATAATGCCTGACACAGACACGGAAACCGCCGCCAGCATGGACCCTGTCACCAAAAGAACAAGGGTCACCTTGCGGGTATCCACCCCAAGGCTTGAGGCGGACCGTTCACCCAGGGAGATCAGATTAAGGTCCCTGGCAAACACAATGGATACCACCCCCCCCACCCCAAGGCACAGGAGTGTCACCCCCACATCCAGCCAGGTCTTGGATGCAAAACTTCCCATGAGCCAAAAAATGATGATGGAGACCTGTTCATCCGCCGTGTACTTCAAAAAACTGATCCCGGCAGATAAAATGGCCGCCACAATGATACCGGAAAGGATAAGGCTGTTGGAGGAAAAAACGGCTGCGGAATTTTTACCGGTATAGGAAAGAAAAATCACGAAAAAAAGGGTGAGGCAGGCACCGGCAAAGGCAAACAGGGGGACAGAGACAAATGCCGCCCCCAGATTCAGCAGAATGGCAAAACAGGCTCCAAAGGCAGCACCGGCTGACACCCCCAATGTATAAGGGTCAGCCAGGGGGTTTAAAAGAATCCCCTGGAAAATAACACCGGACAGGGCAAGCCCTCCCCCCACCGCCGCACAGGTCAATATTCTCGGCAGGCGCACATCCATGACAATCACCTGGGAGGCTTGGGAAATGGCAGCCGCCAGGGTTTCCTGTCCGGGCCATTGGGCCAGTATGATTTTAATCACATCTGAAAACTCAATTTTCATATACCCAAGGGAAGCAGATAACACCACAAGGCCGAACAGAAGCGCAGAAAAAAGCGCCACCAGTATTCCTGTTTTCCTTGCAATCAGGCATGGTTGAATCCAGCTCACAACAAAAAATACTCCCCTTGAACAACAGGCAAAAAAAAACCCATACCGATGTAAAATCGATATGGGGACGCCGTATTGTATCCTCAATGGTGTAGCAGCCCTGTCCAACCGCGTGCACATTTCCGGGCCACTTGTTTCAGGCAGGTCTTCTGACTTCCGGTCTGATTTTCATATCAACGGCCTTCCTGCCCTTTAAACAACCATGGGCTGTTTTTAAACAGGGGCTTCAAACAAAAATCCTCAACGGTTACAGCGGCGGGTCCGCTCCTGATTTTCACAGGATTCCCTGCTCATTTATGAATCGATCTCTATGCCATCGATCCGCCATGACATCTGAAACTATAATTATCGGGGCAGACTAAACGTTTTTTTAACGAAAGTCAATTTATTTTCGGGCTTGATCATAAAGGGTTCACTTGATGTTTTGATCACGTTTCCAAATTTTGATAAAATGTCTCTTCAATCTGCCTCACCCGGGCCCTTCTCTCCAAGGTGAGGAAATGGCCATAGAGATCGTCATCCGGAAAATTTTTATTTTTCAAAATTTTTTGCTCCAGGATGGCAAGCACCTCCACCGATTTATCACAGGAAGGATATTTTTTATCATCAAGGGCAATGGTGCCATCACAACGGGCCTCAATTATATTGTTGATATCCACAAGTTTGAACTCCCCCTGGGCCGTAAAAAGCAGATTTCCATTACCGGCAAGATCGGGGATGTACCCATTTTCCATGATCATTTTTCGTGTCCTTCGAACAAAGACATCAATGACCTCGTGTGCCCTTGCCATCCAGGATTTTTCGGACATCTCACCGGAAAAGTGTGTTTTATAAAACGTTTTCAGGGGGATATCCCCATGAAGATTCCATGGATCAAACACTTTCCCCTGAACATATTCCTGAAGCCCGCACAAAACGATTTCGGAACGCCCTGATCCGGTATATTCAACAATGAACTCCTGTGAAACGGCAATGAGGTCCGGACCCAGGAGTTTTAAAATCAGGGCATATTTTTTTATCTCATCAAGGACCTGATCAAGGCAGGAAAACCGGGTTCTCAATATCCGCAGCATTTTTTTGGGGACAGCCCTGGGAAACCATCGGACACCATCAATCATCTCCCCTTGCGTTTCTTTAAAAACATCCCCGGCATCAAGAACCTCAAATATATGAGAGCGCAACCCCTGCCGAAAATGCCTCCTGAAGTGGTGGGATGTAGAGGCATTGATGAAGTTCAACGCCCTCACCTCTTCCCCGGTAATCATTGTGGGTAAATCAGCCAATTTCCTCCTTTAGCATGCAGCAGGCGATCTTTTTGAAGGGGGTACCGTCTTCCTTGTAGGAGATATTGCCCGGCTGTACCATCTTGTTGATGACACAGCCTTCAGGAATGGTAAGTCCGAACAGATCCGTTTCATTGATTTTGTCTGTGGGAACAATGGCGGCATTGTCAATGATAAAGCTGTGCAGGGGAAAATCCTCGCATAAGGGACAGCGGTAAATGCGTCCATTGGGGAAAATAAAGTAGTTGTCCGCCACCAAACCGGCACATTGAAATGTCTCTGTTTCATCTAAAAACACCTTGGGATAGGTGACGGTGATTCCCTGGTGCGCGATCTCTTGGGCCACTTTGGGCACCACATTCAGCCACTGATCCATGGAGACCTGGAGTTTGTCGTTCGCTTCGGCCGAGGCTCCCCGGATACCAATGACCTGGATGAAAAACCGTTTAAGCCCCCACCCTTTTATCAAATCCGGCATCAGATGGAGTTCGTTGATATTCTCCCCGCTCACAGTATAGATCATGGAGGTGGAAAATCCGGCATCAACCGCCTGTCTTACGCCTTTCACCACCTGTTGATGGCAGCCCTCTCCCCGAATGGCATCGTTGACGGCAGGGCTGGCACCGTCCAGGGAAAAGCTTATGAAATCAACCTCATCCGGTGTCACCCGGTTCAGGATATCATGAAACAGGTACCCGTTGGTATCGATGGTGATGGACTTAAACCCCAGACGTTTTGCCTCCTTCACCGCCAGGGAAAGATCCGGATGCAAGGTGGGCTCTCCCCCCAGAAAAATCACATTAATGGACTCACATTTTGCGGAGAAAAGGGCAAGCCACCTTTTGATGGTATCAATGCTCAACGTGTTTTCACCGTGCGCTTTTCGATTGATGTAGCAATGTTTACAAGAGAGATTACACTTGGTGAGAAGATGAAAAAAAAGATTGGAAGCATCCCTTGAAAAGGCAACGGTTTTCTTATTCATAATATACGCTCCACAATAGGCATTTCAGATAACTGCCATGTCGACACAACGAATAATAAAAACAGCACAATGCCACCGCCGGGGGCTCTGTTGTCGGCACTTTCACATAACATGGCAGAGTTTCATATAAAAAAAACCCCCTGGATTTTTAAGACCCAAGGGGGTTTAACATATCAAACAAATGACACCACGGCCACACATCACCCCATGCACTGCTTGGAGAGATTGGGGTCAAAGTCCACAGGATAAGAACCGTCAAAGCAGGCCTTGCAGAAGTTATCCTCGGGGTTTTCAACCCCGCTGGCCTCCAGCATGCCCTCAATGCTCAAATAATGCAGGGAATCAAGCCCCAGAAATTGGGTCAGCTCTTCTTCCGTCTTGGAAGCAGCCACCAGTTCGCCCTTGGTGGAGAAATCAATACCGTAATAGCAGGGAAACCGGTGGGGCGGGCAACTGATACGCATGTGGACTTTTTTGGCTCCCAGAGCCCTCAATGCCTCCACCCTGGTTTTAGCGGTGGTTCCCCGAATGATGGAGTCTTCAATGATGATGATCTCCTTGTTTCGGATGAGTTCCCGCACCGGATTGAGCTTCACCCGCACGGCAAAATCCCGCATGCTTTGGGTGGGTTGAATAAAGCTTCGGCCCACGTAATGGTTCCGGATCATGGCCATTTCAAAGGGAATACCCGACTCCTCGGCATAGCCGATGGCAGAGTAGTTCCCGGAATCGGGAAAGGGCATGACAATATCCGCATCCACCGGCGCTTCCTGTGCCAGCCGCCGGCCGTGGGCCTTTCTCATCTGGTAGACATTTTTACCGTAAATGGTGCTGTCCGGACGGGCAAAATAGATGTACTCAAAAATGCACAGAGATCTCTTCACAATGGGGGTTTCCGGCATGATGCTGGTCACCCCGTCCTCATTGATGAGGACGATCTCTCCGGGCTCCAGCTCCCTGACAAACTCGGCCTGCACCAGGTCAAAGGCGCAGGTTTCTGAAGCCAGAACATAGTGTCCGTTAAGCTTTCCAAGTGCCAGAGGCCGAAAACTGTTGGGATCTTTTACACCGATGATCTCTCCTTTGCAGGTGAGCAGCACAAAGGAGTAAGCGCCTTTGATCTTGGCCACGGACCGTTGAATGGCCGTCACCACATCCCCCTGTTTGAGATTTTTGATGAACAGATGAAGAAATACCTCACTGTCCATGGTGGTCTGAAAAATGGAACCACTCTCCTCCAGCTCCTGTTTCAGGATATGGGCGTTCACCAGGTTTCCATTGTGGGCCACGGCATAGGCTCTCCCCCGGTGCTGCACCACAAAGGGCTGGGCATTGGTGAGATTGGAATCTCCGGTGGTGGAGTACCGGACATGACCAATGGCACTGCCGCCACCGCCCTCAATTTTTTTCAGCGTCTCTGTGTCAAAAATATCATGAACCAGGCCCATCCCCTTGTGGGAGAAGATTTTATCCTTATTCCTGGCCACGGAGATACCGGCACTCTCCTGTCCCCGATGCTGCAGGGCATAGAGTCCGAAATAAGTCAGCTGGGCCGCCTCAGCATGCCTGTACAGGCCAAACACACCACACTCATCCCTGGGTCTTTCATTTTCAATTATCATGAATTGCCGCCTTGCATATGATAGTCCTGGATCGCTTTGACCGTAAGAGGCTCTCTTTTAAGGGCCTTGATTGCCTTGCAGATGGCCTTGGCACCATCGGTGGTGGTTGCATAGGGAATCTTAAACCGAATGGCCGCCCGCCTGATTTCATACCCGTCCCGTTTGGTTTGACGGTTAACACCGGTATTGAGAATCAGCTGAATCTCACTGTTTTTTACGGCATCCACCACATGGGGACGACCGGTGGAGACCTTTTCCACCACCCTTGCAGGGATGGAGTGATCCTCCAGAAACATGGCCGTTCCCCGGGTGGCCAGAAGTTTGAAGCCCATCTCATAAAAATCCCGGGCCAATGGAAGGGCCGCAATCTTGTCGCTGTCCTGCACGCTGATGAACACATTGCCTTCAACGGGAAGATTTTGTCCGGCACCCAGCTGGGCCTTGGCCACCGCCGCCCCCAGATCCTTGTCAATACCCATGACCTCTCCGGTGGATTTCATTTCAGGTCCCAGCACAGGGTCCACTTTGGCGAACCTGTCAAAGGGCAATACCGCCTCCTTCACCGAATAGTGACAGGGAATGACCTGTTGGGTAAAGCCCAGTTCCGCCAGGGTTTTCCCCAGCATCACCTTGGTGGCAAGTTTTGCCAGGGGAACCCCCGTGGCCTTGCTCACAAAGGGAACCGTCCGGGAAGCCCTGGGGTTGACCTCAATAACATAGACCTTGTCATCCATGATACCAAACTGAATGTTCATCAGCCCCACCACATTGAGTTCCCTGGCCAACGCCTGGGTGGCCCGGGTCATCTCATCTATGTGCTCCTGGGAAATGCTGTAGGGAGGCAAAACACAGGCAGAGTCTCCGGAATGAATTCCCGCCTCTTCAATATGTTCCATCATGCCGCCGATAACGGTGGTTTCACCGTCTGATATGGCATCCACATCCAGCTCAAAGGCATCTTCCAGAAACTGATCAATGAGCACGGGATGGTCCGGAGAAGCAGACACGGCAAGATCAAAATAGCCTTCCAGCTCCAGGGGATCAAATACGATCTTCATGGCCCGCCCCCCCAGGACAAAGGAGGGTCTCACCATGACGGGGTAACCGATTTTTTCGGCAATCTCTCTGGCCTCTTCAATGTTAACGGCAATGCCGTTGGCCGGTTGGGAGATGTCAAGTTTTTTCAGCATGGTCTGGAACAGATCCCTGTCCTCTGCCATGTCAATGCTTTCAGGGGTGGTACCGATGATGGGAACCCCAGCCTTTTTAAGGGCTGTTGCCAAATTCAGAGGCGTCTGCCCGCCAAACTGGACAATGACGCCGTCAGGTTTCTCCTTTTCCACAATGTGAAGCACGTCCTCCCGGGTCAGGGGCTCAAAATAGAGTTTGTCCGAGGTGTCATAGTCGGTGCTCACCGTCTCAGGGTTGCTGTTGACCATGATGCTCTCCACCCCCTCTTCCCGAAGCGCAAAGGAGGCCTGGACGCAGCAGTAATCAAACTCAATGCCCTGGCCGATACGGTTGGGACCACCACCCAGGATCATCACCTTTTTCCGGTCAGACACCCTGGCCTCACACTCCTTTTCATAGGTGGAATAGTAGTAGGGGGTGGCGGCCCGAAACTCGGCGGCGCAGGTGTCCACCAGCTTATACACCGGCACAATGCCAAGCTTTTTACGCAATGTTTCTATTTTTTCTTCGGCAAGGCCGGTGAGACAGGCCAGCTGCCGATCGGAAAAGCCCATGCGCTTGGCCTTTTCCAGGATCTCTTGGGAAATATCTTTGCCGGCAAGGATGATGCGTTTTTCAAACTCCACAATCTGCTTCATTTGGTGCAGAAACCAGGGATCAATGCCGGTGAGGGAATTGATGGTCTCCAATGCCATGCCGTTCTCCATGGCATGCTTGATGAAAAAAATCCGCTGGGAGTTGGGGGTGGCAAGCTTGTGCTCCAGCTCGGTCTTGGACACCGTCCCCGGCAGGGGATCTTTGCCGTCACCACCAAACCCGAACCGACCGATCTCCAGGGAGCGAATCCCCTTTTGAAAGGCCTCCTTGAATGTTCTGCCAATGGACATGGTCTCCCCCACGGATTTCATGGCCGTGGTGAGAATGTCATCGGTCTCAGGGAATTTTTCAAAGGTCCATCTGGGGATCTTGATCACCACATAGTCAATGGAGGGCTCAAAGCAGGCCAGGGTTTCACCTGTGATATCGTTTTCAATCTCATCCAGGGTAAATCCCACAGCCAGCTTGGCTGCAATTTTGGCAATGGGAAACCCCGTGGCCTTGGAGGCAAGCGCTGAACTTCGGGAGACCCGGGGATTCATCTCCACAATGATCATTTCACCGTCTTTGGGGTTAATGGCAAACTGTACGTTACTGCCCCCTGTGTCCACACCGATCTCCTGCATGATGGCAATGGAGGCATCCCGGAGCATCTGGTACTCCTTGTCAGACAGGGTCTGGGCCGGTGCCACGGTAATGGAATCACCGGTGTGAACCCCCATGGGATCAATGTTTTCAATGGAGCAGACAATCACCACATTACCGGCATTGTCCCGCATCACCTCCAGCTCATACTCCTTCCACCCCAGCACCGACTCCTCCAGCATCACCTGGGTGATGAAGCTGGCATCCAGTCCGCTTTTGGCCATGATGGCCAGCTCCTCAGGGTTGTAGGCTACGCCGCCTCCGGTGCCGCCCAGGGTGAAACTGGGCCGGACAATGATGGGAAAGCCGATCTCTTGGGCCACCTTGTCCACTTCGTACATGTTGGTGGCAAAGCCACTTCTGGGAATCCTGAGACCGATCCTGTTCATGGCATCCCTGAACAGCTCCCGGTCTTCAGCCTTGTTGATGGCCTCCACCGACGCACCGATCATCTCCACATGGTACTTTTCCAGTACCCCCATCTTTGCCGCTTCCACGGCAGTGTTCAACCCGGTCTGACCGCCCAGTGTGGGTAAAAGCGCGTCGGGTCGCTCTTTTTCAATGACCTTGGCCACGGTTTCCGGGGTCACCGGCTCAATGTACACCCTGTCCGCAGTGTCAGGGTCGGTCATGATGGTGGCGGGATTGGAGTTGATCAACACCACCTCATACCCCTCTTCCTTCAGGGCCTTGCATGCCTGGGTGCCGGAGTAGTCAAACTCACAGGCCTGGCTGATGATGATGGGGCCTGCTCCAATAATGAGAATCTTTTTAATATCTGTACGTTTTGGCATTTTTTACTTGTCCATCATCTCGGCAAACTGGTTAAAAAGGTAGGCAGCATCGTGGGGTCCGGGGGAGGCTTCGGGATGATACTGGACCGCAAAGGCCTTAAGGGACTCATTTTTAATTCCCTCCAGGGAATCTTCATTGAGATTGATGTGGGTCATGATCCCCCCGGTTTTCCCCCCTCCCAAGGTGTTGAGATCCACGGCAAAGCCATGATTCTGGGCGGTGATTTCCACCCTGCCCGTGGCAAAATTCTTCACCGGTTGATTTCCCCCCCGATGACCGAATTTTATTTTATGGGTTTTGGCTCCCATGGCCAGCCCCATGAGCTGCATGCCAAGGCAGATGCCGAACATGGGTCGGTACCCCAGAAGATCCCGGATGGTGTCAACGGCATAGGTCACGGGCTCGGGATCTCCAGGACCGTTGGAGAGAAAGATACCGTCCGGTTCCAGGGATCGAATGACGGCGGCAGGGGTATGGGCAGGGACCACAAGGACTTCGCAGCCGACTCTTTCCAGGCATCGGATAATATTGTACTTGATACCGAAATCAAATGCCACCACTGCGTGACAGTTGCCCCTGTGACGCCACAGGGACGCATCCAAAAGCGTACAGTCGTTCAAGTAATCCGGACGATTTTCCCGCCAGAAATAGGGTGTCTGGGTGGTCACTTTATCCACCAGGTTACACCCCTCCATGGGGGGCACCTGTTTCGCCTTTTCAACAAGGGAGGCCGGATCAAGATCCGTGGTGGAGATCACTGCACGCATGGCACCACCATTGCGGATATGTCGCGTCAACGCTCTGGTATCAAGGTCTTCAATACCCAGCACCCCCTCTTTCTTAAGGTAATCCGCCAATGTACCTGTGGATCGCCAGTTGCTGGGAACGTCCACATATTCCCGGACAATCAGTGCCGCCGCCTGGATTTTGTCGGATTCCGCATCTTCGGGACAAACCCCATAATTGCCCATCATGGGGCAGGTCATGGTCACCATCTGTCCATGGTAGGAGGGGTCAGTGAGGATCTCCTGGTAGCCGGTCATGCTGGTGTTAAACACCACCTCGCCCCGGGCCTCTCCCGAACCTGTAAAACTTCGGCAGGGAAATGTCCTGCCATCCTCAAGAGCCAATAACGCTTTCATAATCCTTGTTTCCACTTGTTTTTTATATGAAACTCCACCCAACAAACCGGAACCGGTGGAGTTTCAATTTTCGTTGCGGCAGACAAATCTGCCATGGATCACAGGGGCGAATTGGGTACCAGGTTCCAAATACCGCAGGGGCACGCCCCTGCACAGAACCCGCACCCGATACATTGATCCGGATCCACTTTATACTCAAAAGTACCGTCTTCATCTTCCACCCGCTCAATGGCCGCCTCGGGACAGACATTGACACAGATACTGCAGTCCCTGCAGCGACCGCAGGAGGCACACTCCTCTCCACACTGGTGAAGGGAGTCATAGGACTTGGTCCGGGGATCGAAGTACTCCAGGCTGATCCTGTTTTTGTCGATCTCTGCCCGGTTATCCATGGGCAGAGGCACGTTGCCGGAAATAATACCGTCAATGGCTTCGGCCACCCGCTTGCCATCACCAATGGCATTGGTGATAAGCCCCGGTCCCACAATGTCTCCAATGGCAAAAATATTCTCATCCGAGGTCTGATTCAAACTGTTCACCTGGACAAATCCGTTTCTTGTGGCAATATTCGTCCCCAGGAACCGGGTATCCGGAGCATCTCCGATGGATACCACCACCGTATCGGCCTCAAGCAACTCCCCATCATCAAGCAAAACGCCCTTTTCGTTGATCTCCTTGGTAAAGCAGGGCCAATGAAAGGTGGCACCCACGGCTTCGGCATCCTCTTTTTCCTTGCCAAATGCCGCCGGCTTCTGCACATCAATGAGGGAGATGGTTTCAGCGCCCAGACGATGGGCCTCGGTGGCCACATCACATCCCACATTTCCGGCACCGATGACCACCACTTTTTTGCCCGGAGAGGCGGTATCGGTTTTGGCCGCAGCAAGAAAATCATTGGCGGAGACAGCTAATTCTATGCCGGGAACGGGCAGCATCCTGGGCTTTCGGGCACCGGCCGCCACCACCACAAAATCAAACTCTTTTTTAATTTTGTTAAACCCTTTGGCCGTGATTTTCTGTTCCAGACGGATATCGGCAATGAGTTGTTTCACACGATCCAATTCATTTTCAAGGATTTCCCTTGGAATTCTGGAATCGGGAATCACCGAGGCAATTTTCCCTCCAATGGATGAAGATTCATCCAGCAACGCCACCCCATGCCCCTTAAGGGTCAGATGCCACGCGGCCGAGATTCCACCCGGACCGGCACCGATGACCGCCACTTTTTTACCCGAAGATTCCGGAAATTCCGGCAGATCCGTGTTTTCCCCGGACCGACCCAACAACCGGACATTCACAGGGGTCATGTATTGAAGGTTCTTGGTGCAGGAGGCCATGCAGGGGCTGGGACAGAGATATCCACACACCGTGGCCGGAAACGGCGTATATTTCAATCCCATGGAGATGGCCTCATCAACAAGACCGTTGCGAATGAGGTGCCACCGTTCCTGGACCGGAATACCCGTGGGACAATTGGCCTGGCAGGGGGCTTTGTAAACGGCGTGTTCCCACACCGGCACCCTGCGCCGCAACTCACCTTTGGTGATCAGGGGAATGGTCCCCCGGTCCATCTGCTGGAGATCACCGATAAGCCCCCCTCTTCCAAGCTCCCTGTCCCACACATCCTGACGGAATGCGGCCATGGTGATATTCCGGACAGCCCCCACCTTATCCATGGGACTTTTGGCCTTTAAGAGCTGCCATTCGGATCGCTTGGAAAGGACGTCAAACAACGCCGATTTTTCTGTTTTATCCAGAAACACGGCAAGATTTGTACAGAGCCAGTCCCACTCGTCATCTGAAATGGAAGCCAGTCGGGCATCCTTTTCACTGTAACCCGAGGCATCTCCCCGGAAAAATACCTTGCCGCCCACCATCCCCACCAGTGGACGATAGCCCAATGTATTTTCATGGGATTTTTTATCAAACCCGCACACCACGGCAATGCCACCGGCCATGAACTCTCCGAAATAATCTCCGGCAGAACCCAACACCCACAGTTCCGGGGGATCAAACCGGGGATTATGCTTGGTCATGGTCATACCCCTGGCCCCGATGTTCCCGCCGATATAGACTTTACCCTGGGCGCCACCGTTCATGACCCCATTGGAGGCGTTGCCATGCACCGTAATCTGCGCACCGGCATTGAGCCAGCCCACATCATCGGATACCGGACCCAGAATCTCAATTTCCGTATGGGGACACCCCAATGAACCGGCTCGCTGGCCTGCCTGCCCCTTGATCCGGATTTTTATGGTTTCATTGTCTTCATGCCAGAGCCTTCCGCCAATGCCGTGCTGACCAAAGGCATCCACCTCAATGGCCCGGTGTCCCTGCGTTATCTCCTTTTGAATCATCTCCTCAAGAATGCGGGAAGGAACCCTCTTTTCATCGTTTCTTCCGGAAACGATCTTGTACTTAATCTTTTTCATATTTTCACCTCCTAAACCACATACTTGATATTAAGACGCTGGGCCGCTTGATAATCGTTGATCCCCAGGGCATCCGACATACCAATGGGAAGGGAGGTGGAGCGTCCCAGGGGGGCAACAATTTTTTTCAGCTCAATATCAAATGAGACAAAGAGGTCCACGACACGCTGGGCCACTTTTTCAGGGTCAAGCCGTCTGTACAGCCTGGGGTCCTGGGAGGTGATCCCTTTGGGGCAAATTCCCAGATTACAGACATTGCATCGATCCCGCTCGGTGCCGATGCATCCGGCAGCTGCCTGCATCACATATTTACCGATCTGAACACCGCTGGCACCCAGCATAATAAGGGCGGCGGCATTGGCCGCAAGATTGCCGTTTTTACCGATGCCGCCCCCGGCAAACAACGGAATCTCATTCTGCTTACCGATCTTCACCAGGTTGAGATAATTGTCCCGAAGACAGGAGGCAATGGGGTGCCCCATGTGATCCATGGAGACGGAATAGGCAGCACCGGTACCGCCATCCTCGCCGTCAATGGCCAGGGCCGAGGCATAATCGTTACGGGTGAGGTTGTTTAACACGGCAAGGGAGGTGGAAGATGCCGAAATTTTGGGATATACCGGTACCCGGAATCCCCATGCCATGGACATGGACAGGATCATCTTGGCCACGGACTCCTCAATGGAGTACTGGGTCTGGTGGGTGGGGGGGCTGGGCAGGCTGACTCCCTGGGGAACGCCCCTGATGGCGGCAATGAGCTTATTCACCTTATGCCACATGAGAAGCCCGCCATCACCCGGCTTTGCCCCCTGGCCATATTTAATCTCAATGGCGCAGGGATCTTCCTTCATGTGAGGAATGGCATGAATGATCTCATCCCAGCCAAAATACCCGGAGGCAATCTGCAGGATCACATACTTTAAGAACCGACTCTTGAGCAGCCGGGGAGGGCATCCGCCTTCCCCGGTGGAGATACGGACAGGCATGCCCAGCTCTTCGTTGAGGTAGGCCACCCCCATCTGCAGCCCCTCCCACATGGTGGGAGAGAGGGCTCCAAATGACATACCGCCGATGATCAGGGGATAAATCTCCCTCACCGGTGGAATCCAGCCTTTGGATCTCAGGCGGGCCATATTCTCTTTGGGAGGCAAAATCCGTCCCAGCAGGGTCCTGAGTTCAAATTCATGACGTCCGGCATCCAGGGCCGGGTCGGTGAGCATGGAAATTCGAATGAACTTGATCTGATCCAGCAGGGAATCGGTGCTGTTCCTGCGCCCGCCACGGGTTCTGGGCTCTCCGTGCTGGTTTCGATGAAACTTGAACCGCTCCGTACCCGGATTCCTTTCCGGTGCAATGGCATCGTTGGGGCACACCATGGAGCACATGGCACAACCGATGCAAACCTCTTCAATGGTGGTCTTTTGTTTAATGCCATACCAGGTTTCAAATCCGGACAGCTCTCTTTTGGCAGGGTTCAGGGAGGTATCCAGATTTCTTTTTCTGAAAACATCCAGATTTATGGCCTGCACAGGGCAGACAGCGGTGCATTGACCGCACAGGGTACACCGATCCTTTTTCCAATTAATCCGCCAGGGCAGGTCACTGAGGCTTAAAGAGGAAGGCGTAATGGTTCTGTTTGACGACATATTTTTATCTCCTGACGATCGGGGCCGACAATGGCTGTATCAAGGTGCATGGGTTGAATATCTTTACTTTTATCCCGGTCCGGAATCACGGCATCCAGGCCGCAGATCTCCGAAGAAAAGGCAAAAAAGCCGGGCCTACCCCCCACAACGCCGGGCCTTAATTTTTTTCTGTCCTGGGCCATGAAAAGGCTATTGTCGGGCAGTGTTCCGATGACACAGTTGGGACCATCAATGATCAATTGACGGCAGGTCTTTTTAAGATGCTTCAAAAAATCCTTATCGGCATGAATCTCGATGTCCTTATCCTGCAGAGGGGTAATCACATGCTTGTAGGCGTCAATACCAAGATCAAGACCCTGCATGGTATAATGAAGGATGTGGGCAAACACCTCGGAATCGGACTGATATCCCATGTAACCGGGAAAATCCCGGGTGGACAAGAAGTCCCGGATGGGAATGAAGGCCGTATTCTCACCATTGGTCATTGTGGAAAATCCCTCAATGAAAAACGGGTGACAGGCATATAGATTGATGGCATAGTTGGTGTTCTGACGGCCCTGGGCCATGATGGTCCTGGCCCTGAGATCCTTGCGGTCCAACCCCAGATAACGGGCAATCTGCAGGGGATCACCCAGTTCTTTGATCATGATGGTATCGGGCCAGAAGGCGTAAACGATCATATCGTTTTTCTCCTCCCCCATTTCACGGATCTTCAACCGAATGCTCATGAGACGGCAGGTAAGTTCCGTTTTGTCAAGACCATCCCACGATTCAGGATACTCATAAGCCCGAATCAGGTACACCCCCCTTTTAGGGGTTCCCTCAAGTTTTTGCTTGGGGATCTTGATGTTCATTTTGTACTTTGTCATGAACCCGTTGTCCATCATGAACAGATCCAGCTTTCGTATACCCTCTTCACTGAAAATACCCGACAGGATGGGCGCATCTTTCATCTCTTCAAAAGGGCCCCCAAGATCTCGGAGTAGAATCCCCACGCCTGAACCATCATGCCCCTCTTTCATCACATCAAGGGCTTTGATGGCAACCATTGGAGATACGGGCTCTTTGCTTGTAAGTGCAAACAAACGGCACATTCTCTTTTTTCTCCTTGTTATTTTCACATGTTTGAGCGATATATAAGCTTTTAAATATAAGCAAATTTTATTTTTTTTTCAATCAATTTCTTCCTCAACATTCTGCGTTGATGGATTTACATGAGGTCAGCCTTGCATTCCTGCACTGAACAGACAGTGTTTTTCAAACAATCCCTTAAAACATCCATGGACGCACAAAACCTTATCCTTCCACAGGCAACCGGCTTTTTAAAGGAATTGGATACGGCCCTGAAATTCAGTCGATTCATCGCTTCCGCCGTCATCAAAACACCTTCAATCCTGACGGACCTTTTTGATTCCGGTGACCTTCACCGCCCATACACCGTTACCGAATACACAACAAAACTGCACAAGGCCATTGACACCGTTGGAGAGGCAGAGACGCTTCAAACCATTTTAGGCACTCTGAGATTACGGGAGATGATTCGGATTGCCTGGCGGGATCTCAATGGCAGTGCCTTCCTGGACGAGACCCTTACCGATCTTTCCGCCCTTGCCGATACATGTGTGGAAACGACCATGTCGATTCTTTATGATAAATTGTGCGCCATCCATGGTACCCCTGTGGACAAAAAGGGAAATCCACAAAAAATCATCGTGCTCGGCATGGGAAAACTGGGGGCAGGGGAGCTCAATTTCTCTTCGGACATTGATCTGATATTTGCCTTTCCCCAGGAGGGCAGCATCAGAAATGCCGTTAAAATGGAAACCTGCGAACAGTTTTTTACAAAATTATGCCGGGAATTTTTAAAGGTATTCAACAGTGGTGCCACCGGTCTGCCCATTTTCAGAGTGGACACCCGTTTAAGGCCCTTTGGAGAAAGTGGCCCCCTGGTGATGAGCAGTGAAGCCATGGAGATCTATTACCAGACCCAGGGCCGGGAGTGGGAACGATATGCCCTGATCAAGGCCCGCCCCATGGCCGGAGACCGGGTGGCCGGACAGCGCCTTCTGGAAAACCTGAAACCCTTTGTTTTCAGACGATATCTGGACTACGGCACCTTTGATGCCTTTCGGGACATGAAAAGAAGAATTAGCATGCAGGTCCGGGACAAGCACCTTAAAAACAATATTAAACTGGGGGCCGGCGGCATAAGGGAAATTGAATTTTTCGGTCAGCTCTTCCAGCTGATCCGGGGAGGGGTCGCCCCCCAACTCCAGGAAAAGAAGATTCTAAAGGTGCTGGATCTCCTGGCAGAGGAATCCCTGATAGATAAACCCACGGCCCACGACCTTAAAACCGCCTACATTTTTTTGCGCACCGTGGAGCACCGACTCCAGGAATATGACGACCAACAGACCCATGACATCCCCGAAGATGAAATGGCAAGGGGACGTCTGGCACTCTCCATGGGATTCGACACCTGGGAGGCATTTAAAAAAAATCTGGATTACCAGATGAACCTTGTCCATGATCATTTCAACAGGCTCCTAATTTCAAAGCAATCAAAAAACCAGGAGATAAAGGCAAATGATCCCTTCCGATACCTCTGGGAAAACATCAATGATCCCCAGTCAGAAATAAAAGAATACCCCCTGTCCGGCTATGAACACCCGAAAAAGGTAATTCAGCTGTTGAAATCCCTGGCTGAACATCCCAACACCCGTAAACTGACCCCCACCGGAAGGCAACGCCTCAACGAACTGATCCCTCTGATCTCCCGAATCACAGGAAAACAGCCCCATGGAGAAACCATCCTCCATCGGCTCATCTCTTTGATCACCGCCATAGAACAGCGTACCTGCTATCTTGCCTTGCTCCTTGAGAACCCATCCATCATCACTACGCTTACCACGCTTGCCGCCAAAAGCCCGTGGATCATCGCCTTTCTTTCACAACATCCCGCTCTACTGGATGAACTCCTTGATCCGGCAACCCTTTACCGACCACCGGACCGTACCTCCCTGGAAAAGGATCTGGACCATCGCATGGCCCCCATTCCCCCGGATGATTTTGAATTTCAGCTGGAAGAGCTGTGCATCTTCAAACAGAGCAGTACCCTTCGGGTGGCAGCGGCAGACATCAGCGGAAACTACCCCTTGATGAAGGTCAGTGATGCCCTCACCGACATTGCGGAAACCGTGTTAAAAAAGGTGCTTCTCATTGCATGGCATCAGACGGAAAACCGATATGGGCTCCCATCGGGCATTGATACGCCCACCCCGGACACCACACCGGGATTTGCCGCCATTGCCTATGGAAAATTGGGGGGCATTGAACTGGGATATAAATCCGACCTGGACATGGTATTTATCCATTCCGCCGTTGAAGGCCAGACCTGCGGTGGCCCGAGATGCATTGAAAACATGAGATTCTACACCTTGATGGGACAGCGGATCATCAATATGCTCACCATGCACACTCCTGCAGGCACGCTTTACGAAGCGGACATGCGGCTTCGCCCCAGCGGCCAGTCAGGAATGATTGTCAGCCATATCGATGCGTTCCGGGAATACATGGAAACACAAGCCTGGACATGGGAACACCAGGCCATCATTCGGGCCCGGCCCATTGCCGGGGATGACCTTCTCCGGGATCAGTTCAATGACATCAGACAAAAGATCATAACGCTCCAGCGTGACACAAAGACCCTGCAGCAGGAAATACGGGAGATGCGGGAACGCATGGCAAAACAACACCCGGATCAATTATCCCGGGGAAGTGATATCAAACAGGGAAAAGGCGGTATTGTGGACATTGAGTTCCTGGTTCAATTTCTGACGCTGAACCACGCATGGAAACATCCCGCATTGGCTCAATGGACAGATAACATCCGCCTTATTGAAACCCTTGAAAAAGAACTTATTTTAACAAGCGATCAGGCAGGACAGCTGAAAGCGAGCTATATCGCCCTTCGAAGAACCATCCACCGGCTTGACCTCCAGGAAAAAAAGGAGAAGCATTGGCCTGTCCGGTTCCGGGATCAGGCGCGGGTCGTGTCTGATATGTTCCAAAAATTCCTTTATACTTGAGGGCATCCTTTATTTCTCGATTTACACTTTTCAGAGCACCATTCCCGTTTTGTGGGACTTTCCCACAAAAAAGCGTCAAGCACTTTTGAGAAGATATAAAAGGATGCCCACTTGAGAATGACGTATTTCATTCAATGATCAAGATTCAAGTGATGTGGGATTACCTGTAACAAGGAGAGTTAAAATGACGACAACGACCTGGAAAGCCCCTTTGGGGTCCCAAGGGGTGAACCAAACCATCTCTGATTATCACTTTCCCCTGTACCAAATTCTGGACCATGCGGCCGGAAAATATCCTGAACGGACGTTTACACTGTTCCGGGGGAAGGCAAGGACCTATGCCCAGGCAAAGGATACCGCGAACAGAGTGTCAAACTTTCTAACCCGGTACGGCATCCAAAAGGGAGATCGTGTGGCGCTATTCCTGCCCAATCTCCCGCAGTTTCCCGAAATCTTCTTTGGCATACTCAAAGCAGGCGCCATATGCGTGAGCTGCAACCCCATGTACACGGCACCGGAACTCCATCACCAATTGAGCGATTCCGGTGCCAGACTGATCTTCTGTATGGATCATCCTGCATTGTATGACAACACCGTCACCGCCATTGAGAATACCGACGTTGAAACCGTTATTACATGTAATATCAAATCATACCTTCCCCCGTTCCTGGCTTTCCTGGGCAGTCTGACCGGCAAACTCCCCAAGATAAAAAAACACCTGCCCGGGCATCTGAAATTTGATGATATTGTGGCTGAAGCGGCCCCAGCCCCCCCCCACGGTGGAAATCGACCCTGAAAACGATACCGCTGTAATGCTTTACACCGGAGGCACCACCGGCATTCCCAAAGGAGTTGAACTGACCCATACCAATTTTACCTACGACTTAAAAGCGGCCCATGCCTATTTTCGCATTGTTCATGAGCCCGGGGCCCCTCCGGAACCCTTTCGCCAGGGAGGTGCCCACACAACCCTTGGGGTTCTCCCATGGTATCACAGTTTCGGGCTCACCGGCGCTCTACTTTTTACCACCCTGACCGCCAATCGCATCGTGTGCATTCCGGATCCCCGAACGGGAAACCCTCCCTTCACCGATGTGCTAAAGGCGGTAGCCAAATTCAACCCCACCTATATGGCCGCAGTGCCCACCCTGTTCGTGGCCTTTAACAACCATCCCCACCTTAAAAAATATAACCTCTCTTCCATCAAGGTGTGTCTCTCTGCAGGGGCACCCCTACCACCTGAAGTGTGCCGGCAATTTGAAGAAAAGACAGGTGCCGTCATTTTTGAAGCTTACGGACTCACGGAAACAGCCCCTTGTGTCTGCTCAAATCCCCCCATAAAAGAGAAAAGAAAAATTGGAACCATAGGTTTTCCCCTGCCCGGAACCCATGTAAATATTGTCGATGTGGACACAGGCACAACCACGCTATCTCAGGGGAAAGAGGGGGAACTGGCCGTCTGGGGCCCCCAGGTAATGAAAGGATACTGGAAAAGGCCCCAGGCCGATGCAGAGGTCTTCCGGATTCTGGACGGAAAAAAATTTCTTCTCACCGGTGACATCGCCAGAATCGACGAGGAGGGCTATATTTCCATCACGGATCGCAAAAAAGACATGATTTTGGTCAGTGGCTTCAATGTATACCCACGGGAGGTGGAAGACATTATTTATGAGCACCCCGGTGTAGCCCTTGTGGCCGTAGTGGGGATACCTGACAAAAACAGAGGGGAAACGGTGAAGGCGTTTATCAAACCCAAACCCGACCGGATCCTGACGGAAGAGGAGATCCTTGAGTTCTGTAAGGAGAGAATGACGGGCTTCAAAAGACCCAGAATTGTTGAATTCACGGATGAGATCCCTGTGTCCAGCGTGGGAAAGGTGTTACGACGGACACTCAGGGACTCATAAAAATGAATCTGCTCAATTTTAGCTATTCAAACAATTATTTGTTAAAAATTTAACAATACATTAATTTATTAAAATAAAATTCATATATTTTTTGTTTTTATCTTGACATCTCTCCTGTCATTGGTTATCAGGAGCCAGATATCCCACTGAAAATATTTCTCAACTCGGGATAATAAATTGTTTTTTTGATAAAAGTTGGCACAATATTTGCTTTTCTAAAGCACAACCGATCTCCTGAATATGAACATCATTACACATATCAACTCTAACGGCCGACAATAAAGCCAACTTGAGTTGATCACAACACCGGCCACCCGTCACAATGGGGGAGGATCAGCGGTAATGAGGGAAAATCAGCAGAGCGAGTGTTGGCTGACGACGGACAACACAGCATATTAAAAACGGCCGCAGTCACATGTAAAAAACAGCGCAATTTTAAATGTATTCCGTGTAAGGAGAACAAAAATGAACAAACAGTATGATGCCATCATCATCGGAGCGGGTGTTATTGGATGCCCCATTGCTTATGAACTCTGCAAGATGGGCTACAAAACCCTCAACGTTGATAAACAACCGGATGCAGGAGAAGGCTCCACTGCAGGGTCATGTGCCATTGTAAGAGCCCATTATTCAACGGCCGATGGTGTTGCCATGGCCTATGAGGGGTTTAAATACTGGCTGGACTGGGATAATTATCTGGATCATGTCAAAGACGAAAAGGGCTTTGCCAGATACATGAACACCGGTTCTCTTCTTCTGAAATCCGAAGGCCATGACTGGAAAAAAGTCCGGAAAAATTATGATGAAGTGGGTGTAAAATACGAAGAGTGGGACAACGAAACCATCAAGAAAAAAATTCCCCCCATTGATCTTCATAAATACTGGCCGGTACGACGTCCCGAAGATCCCACATTTTATGATGAACCCACTGAGATGCTGGAAGGTGGTATTTACTGTGACGAAGGAGGCTATGTCAATGATCCGGCCCTGTCTGCCCATAATATCATGAGAGCTGCCGAAGCCAAGGGCGGTACGTTCATGTTTAATGCGGAAGTGGTTGAGATCAGAAGCGAAAACGGCAAAACCACCGGCATCACCCTGAAAGACGGAACAATGATAGATGCCCCGGTTGTCGTTAATGTCGGTGGCCCTCACTCCGCCAAGATCTCTCAAATGGCTGAAGGTGTCTGGGAGGGTTGCAACATCAAAACCAAAGCCCTGCGCCACGAAGTCATGCATTGTCCCTCGCCGGAAGGATATGACTATCTCAATGACGGCTACCACATGTCCGATGGAGACGTGGGGTGCTATGTAAGACCTGAAGTGGGTAACATGTTCCTCATCGGCAGCGAAGACCCCGATTGCGATACCCAGGTATGGGTGGATCCTGACGAATTCTACGCCGGAAAGGGTGGACACGGCAAAGACAATCAGTTAACCGATGAACAATGGAAAGCCCAGTGCTACCGTTATGGGAAACGCATCCCGGAACTTAAAGTGCCCAACCAGCCCAAAGGCGTGTGTGACCTCTATGATGTGTCAGATGACTGGATTCCCATCTATGACAAAACAGATCTTAAGGGGTTCTACCTGGCCATTGGAACCAGTGGCAATCAGTACAAAAACGCTCCGGTGGTGGGTCGAATGATGGCAGAGCTGATTGATGCCTGTGAAAAAGGGCTGGACCATGACAACGAACCTTTCCAGTTCACCTTTAAGTATATTGATCGAACAATTGATGTGGGATTTTTCTCCCGCAAAAGAGAAATCAATCAGGACTCCAGCTTTTCCGTTAACGGTTAGCCCGTATTTTTTCTCACACAGCTGATGAATCGTTGAGTACCCAAGGGCTTGTTTTCGGCAAACAAGCCCTTTTTTATAACCGCCACGGGCGGACCGCATTGGGGACTTGGGCCTGCCCACAACGAATAATGAAAGTAATGTTAGACGTACCTACACTTTCTTATAACGGGCATGTCCTGCCGGACACAACAAATATAGGGTCGTAGACGCGGAGCCAAATGGTATTATACCGCCGCCCCCCCGACGGGCAATGGGCCCGGACCGGAACTGTAGACAGCTCAATTGTCCGGTTCCTATTGCCCATCGGGGGGGCGGCTCTGCTGAGGTTGCCTTGGAGGCTGCCTTTTCATATAACATACATGGCAGAAAAACCTGCCACAACGAAGAAAGAAAGTCCTTTAATTCCAGCATGTTGGTGAGACTTTCATATAAAACATACATGGCAGAAAAACCTGCCACAACGAAAAACGAAAGTCCTTTAATTCCAGCATATTGGTGAGACTTTCATATAAAACATACATGGCAGAAAAACCTGCCACAACGAAAAACGAAAGTCCTTTAATTCCAGCATATTGATGAGACTTTCATATAAAAAAAAACGGCATGAGGCCGCCTTTAGGAAATATGGATATGAAAATTTATGTCTGCGTAAAACCGGTCCCCGATTCTGCGGCAAACATTATCATAACGGACGGTCATCACATTGATGAAAAAATCCCATTTCTCCTCAATCCCTATGACGAGCACGCTGTCACCGAAGCCGTGACCTATAAAAAACATCTGAGCCAGGGAGAAGTGATTGCCATTTCAGTGGGAAACCGCGATGTGGAAAAAACACTTCGGTCGGCCATGGCCATGGGAGCGGATCGCTCCATACAGGTGATGACCCATAAACAGGAAGACAGCATTGTTACGGCCAGGGCCATCAAAGCTGCCATTGAACAGGACGGATCCCCGGCCATTATCTTCACCGGCAGAGAGTCCATTGACATGGAAGGCATGCAGACCATGTTTCGCCTGGGCGCGGCCTTTGATTTTCCCGTGGCATCCAACGTGATAAAATTTACGCCTGAGCAGGACCATGCCACTGTGGAAACCCAAACCGAAGGAGGCGGCAAAAACAGGTATGAGCTCTCCACTCCCTGTATTTTGGGTGTGGGGCGAGGAATCAACACCCCCTCCTATCCCACCTTCCCCGACGTGGTCAAGGCCCGAAAAAAAGAGATAAAGATCATTGATATCAATACATTGAATATCGCCCCCCCGTCGTCATCCATGGCCCTTCTCTCCCTGGAACCTTTTTCCAAACAACGGCTGGCAAAAAAATTAAGCGGGACACCGACGGAACAGGTGAAAACCCTTGTGGATATCCTCAAAAACGAGGCCCGGGTGATATGATTGACGATTCAGTCAAAGATTTTAAGGAGGGGATATGAAAAAAACAGGCGTTATTATCGAAACCGGATCAGGCAAAATCAAAGCTGCCAACTTCGGCATGATTGCCTGCGCCGGAAAAGCAGGCCACCATGTCCATGCCCTGCTCATCAATGAAAAAAAAGACCTCCATCGGGAAGCACTTGAAGCCCATGGTGTGCAGACCATTGTGGAAATCACCATCGCCGCGTCGGAAAAGGCACAATGGAACCCGGAACAATGGTCCCACGCCATCATCCAGGCTATGAAAACCCACAATATCACCAACCTGCTCGGGCTGACCACCCCCATGGGCAGAGAATTGCTTCCCCGGATTGCAGCCATCCTGGATGCACCCCTGGTCATGGATTGCGTGGATGTAGACTGTGAAAACGGCATTGCCAAAAAAGCGCTCTATTCCGGCAAAACCCTGGGAAGCATCCAATTAAAAGGGGCATACCACCTCTTTGGCATCAGGCCCAACGTCATCCGGGCTGTCCCCATGAAAACCGATGCGTCAACACTATCTATGATGGTTGAGGTTCCCGTCCCGGAGCGGTTCAAAACCATTGAAATCCGACAGACGGACGTTTCCCGGGTGAATCTCTCCGAGGCGGATATCATTCTCTCCGGTGGTCGGGCACTGCAAAATAAAGACAACTTTGAACTGCTGTTCCAATGCGCTGACCTCATGGGGGCTGCCGTGGGGGCATCCCGGGTTGCCGTGGACATGGGATGGGTGCCGTACACCATGCAGGTGGGACAGACCGGTGAAAAGGTGGCACCCCGGGTTTATATCGCCTGCGGCATCTCCGGTTCCGTACAGCACTTTGCAGGAATGAAAATGTCTGGTATGATCATCGCTGTGAATACCGACCCCGAAGCAGCGATAACGTCCAATTGCGATTATTTTATCCAAGGAGATCTTTTTGAAGTCATCCCGTTGCTGACCGGGGAGCTTAAAAAATTACAACCATGAGCCGGAATACACCCAAAGGCAGCCAATGAAAAAAAAAGACAGCACCTATTGTAAACATGCCATAACAGATGCCGACTTCATCTCTGTCTTTGACAAATTCAGTGAAGGGATAATCCTCACAGATCTAAAGGGGGTCATTCTCTATTATAACCGGGCCATGTCCCGCATTGATGAACTGGACCCCCGTGACGCCCTACATAAAAAAATCACGGATGTCTATCACCTTACCGACGATAGCAGCATCATCATGCAATGTCTGAAAAAAGGCGCCTCCATCATAGACAAACCCATCTATTATCGCACCCGCATGGGAAAAATCGCCAATACCATCCACAGTGCCTTTCCCCTGACAAGAAACAGCCAGATGATCGGCGTGATCTGCTTTGTCAGGGATTATAATGTCCTTGCAGAAACCATTGCGGACATGCCTGTTGACCATAAAAAATTTAATTCCGATATCTTTTTTGATTCCATCATTGGCGAGGACCCTGAACTGGTTAAAGCGGTTGCCTCTGCAAAAATGGCCGCCAACACGCCATCACCCGTGATGCTGTACGGCGAAACCGGTACAGGGAAAGAACTCTTTGCGCGGGCCATCCATAACCACAGTGCCAGAAGCCGCCAGAAGTATACCCCCATCAATTGCGCAGCCATCCCTGAAAACCTTTTGGAGGGCATCCTGTTCGGAACCTCAAAAGGAGCCTTCACCGGATCAGTGAACAAGGCGGGACTCTTTGAAAAAACCCATGGAGGAACCATTTTTTTAGATGAGCTGAACTCCATGCCCGTGGGGCTCCAGAGTAAAATCCTGCGGGTACTCCAGGAACGAAAGGTCAGAAGGATAGGGGCGTTAAAAGAGCTTCCCTTTGATGTTAAAATTATCAGCTCCGTCAATGTGGATCCCCATGTAGCCATTGGAAACGGCACTTTGAGATCCGATCTTTTTTACCGCCTGGGAGTGGTATTTATCCGTATTGTCCCCCTGACCCAAAGAATGGGGGATCTTGAACCCCTTATCAATCACTTCATTCATAAACACAATAAACTCATGGGAAAAAGTATTCAAAAGGTATCCAACAATGTCATGATGCAATTCAAAAGATACCACTGGCCCGGTAACGTCAGGGAGCTGGAACACGCCATTGAAGGTGCCATGAATATCGTAGGCAGCGGAGAAACCATCCAAATTCGCCATCTCCAATCTCATTTCTCACAGCTTTCATCCGTTGCGCCACCGGCACCGGCAACACATACAAAACATGAATTTCCCCGTTTTCATAAAGGACCCTCCCTTCCCATGCAGGACTCTCCATCCCCTCCCCATGCAAATCTCCTTGGGAAAAAAGCTGAGCAGGAAAAGGAAACGGTCCACCATTTTCTTTCCATCCATACCGGTAACATTGCACAAACCGCAGCCAGTCTCGGCATCTCCCGCCAACTTCTTTATTACAAAATGAAGAAATATAAAATGCAAAGGACAGACTACCTTTCATAAATGCAATTTTTTTTACTGTAAGTGTAAAACAAATTTACTGTAAATTTTTTTACACATAGCAGGTTCTGAACAATCGCTCCAATCAATAAATTTAATTCAGCCATAAAACCACTCTTCATGCCTCCCGGAGAACGTCTTTTTTTATAAATTTCGCCTTCAATATTGGTATGCTTATTGCTGTACTACTCTTCAGATGGTCAACCAGACCATCTTTGTCAGACCTGTCCCATTCGTATGCTGCTTCAGAATTATGTAACAAAATTGGATTTCTTACCCATATCACCGGATAAACCGGAAATCCCGCAGGCTGTTCTATAGGGCTGTTATCTGAAAGATCAAATATATGTTCTTTCATGCTTTGTTATAGGCGTACCCGGGTCCCGGATCCCGCTCCGCCTGTGGTAGTTATCCAAGAGAACTGAATCAGTAAAACCTAAGAACGTTCGAGTTTTGGAGGCACGAGTATGAGAAACAGGAAAAAAAACGTATTCATTATTTTAACCCTTGCCATGTTCATGGCTTTCTGTACAAGCCCTGCCTTTGCCGCAGCAAAAACCGTTGCCGTGGGGGTTCTTGGCCCCTTCACCGGCCCTTCGGCCCAGACCGGAGAGGAGTTTAAAGCATCGGTACAGATGGCCATGGAAGCCATTGACTACACCGTGGGCGATTACAAGATTGACATTGTATGGGTGGATTCCCAATCCGATCCGGCCAAAGCTGCAGGCGCTTATGCCGAGGCTGTGGAAGGCAAGGGGATTCAGGCCGGTGTGCTCAACTGGCACTCCTCTGTGGCCATTTCCGTCATGGACGTGGCCGCCCAGTACAAGGTCCCCCACATGTTCGGTTTTGGCGCCAGTGAAGTGGTCAATGAAAAATGGCAGGCCAATCCGGAAAAATACAGCTACTGGGGCGGCAAGGGATGGCCGATACCGGCCAAGCTTGAAAAAAACTATGTGGAAGCGTTAAACAACGCCATCAAGGCAGGTATCTGGAAGCCTGAGAAAAAACTTGCCGCCATCTATGGCGGGGATACCGACTGGGGCCGAAGTGCCGGTGGGGCGTACAAAAAGGCCCTGGAGTCCACCGGTTGGGAAATCGTTGCCGAAGAGTATTTCCCTGCCACCCAGACCGATTTTTACCCGCTGCTGAGCAAATTCAAAAAAGCCGGTGTTTCTGCCGTTCTGGGCACCTCCACCTCTCCCACAGCCCTCACATCCTTTGTAAAACAGTTCTCTGAAGTGGGTCTCAAAAGTGTTCTGGTGGCATCGGGCCTGGGATGGGTCGGAGACTGGTATAAAATGACCGGACCGGCATCCGATTATGTGCTGGATTCCATTCCCCAGCTCACCACTCCCGAAGCCCGGCAGTGGGCCAAAGATGTCAAAAACAAGTTTGGCTTCAACCCCAGCCCCTCCGCCGGAGGACTCTCCTACGACGGCATTCGTATGTTTATCAAAATTCTCAACAGAACCTACGAAAAATACGGCGCACTTGACAAGAAATCCATCCACGATGTCATGGTGGACGAAGTCAACACCGGCCAGCTCACCTATGGCAAAAAAGATGGGGCCATCATCATGAACGAATACAAATATACCCAGGAAACCATGCCGGACATGGTGGTGTCAAGCGATGCCTATTTCTTTCCCATCCTCCAGTACAAGGCGGGCAAGGGCAGCATTATTTTCCCGGACATCTGGAAAGTAAAGGAGTTTGAGCCAAAGCCATAGCTTTAGCTTTAGAAAACAGGTGGTGAAAAAAAGGGGTTCCGGCCATTTCCCCGGAATCCCAGAAAAACACCGCCACTGCATTTCACACCGGCAACCTTTTAAAGAAAAGCGACCCCATCATGATCGTACTGGAAACCCATAATATGACCAAACAATTTGGTGGACTTACCGCAGTCAATAACGTCTCCATGACCATCTATCAGGGAGATATTGTGGGACTTATCGGTCCCAACGGTGCCGGTAAGACCACCTTTGTCAATGCCATCTCAGGCCTTAATCCCCCCACATCAGGCAAGGTCATCCTGTTCGGGGAGGAGACCACCGGGATGACCCCGGAAAAAATGTGCAGAAAAGGCCTCTCCCGCACCTTTCAAATACCCAGCCCCTTTCCCAAAATGACTGCCATTGAAAGTGTCATGACCGCCTCCATTTTCGGCAATGATCCCGGGGTGGTACAAAATCCCATGCAGCACAGCAGAGAAATGCTGGATTTTGTGGAGTTCCCCATGGCCGAAAATGTGCTCTCCGAACAGCTCAACACGGTGCAGTTAAAGCGCCTGGACCTGGCAAGGGCCCTGGCCAGCCACCCCAAGTTGCTGTTCATGGACGAGCTTGCCTCGGGACTCAGTGAAGGGGAGCTCACCGACATCATGCGCATCATTCACAAGATCAGCCAAAAGGGCATCTCCATTTTGATGATCGAACATATCATGCAGTTAATCATGGCGGTGTGCAACCGTCTTTTATGCATACAATTCGGCACTAAAATCGCAGAAGGCACCACAGAAGAGGTGGCCAACGATCCCCGGGTGACCAAAGCGTATCTGGGCAGTGCCGACGATGACCCATCATAAATAAAGCCCTGGTTTGATTTCACCCGCGTTGTAAACGAGTCTGCAAATTTTCCGGATGATGCGAACCGGAACCAGGAGAAACCAATGGAGACACCATGCTGCTACAAGTAAAAAAACTGGATGCCGGGTATGGATACCTGCAGATCCTGAGGAAGGTGAGCCTCAATGTGGACAAGGGAGAATATGTCTGCATTGTGGGCCCCAACGGTGCCGGCAAAAGTACCGCCATGAAAACCATTGCAGGCCTGATTCCCCCCATGGGGGGCACAATCATATTTAACGGAGAAGATATCACCGGTCTTTCCGCCTATCAGATCACCCAGAGGGGCATTGCCTTTGTATCCGAAGAGATGAACCTCTTTGTCAATATGTCCGTACAAGAGAACCTGTTGATGGGCGCCTACATCATCCGGGATAAAAATGTTCAGAAAAAACGCCTCAATTTCGTATTTGATCTGTTTCCCCGACTGGCCGAACGGAAAAAACAGCTGGCCGGAACCATGAGCGGCGGCGAGCGAAAAATGCTGGCCATCGGTCGTGGCATGATGTCTGACCCCAAACTGATGCTGGTGGATGAACCCTCCTTTGGACTGGCCCCCCAGCTTACGGCCAACGTGTTCAGCTCCCTGGAGGTTCTTCGGGAAAACGGGGTCACCATCATGCTGGTGGAACAAAACGTCACCACCACGTTATCGGTGACCGACCGGGGATATGTACTGGAAAACGGCAAGGTAGGACTGGAGGGGAAAAGTGCGGATCTTCTTAACGACGTCTATGTAAAAAAGGTGTTCCTTGGCGTTTAATCCCAAACTTAAGTCTGGAGAAACTGTATGTCTGACAATTTTAAGGATATCATCGGCTGGATGAAATCAGCCAGGGGGATTACCATCCTTGGCTCCATCTTGCTGGCCCTTTATGCCACCATCAACAGCGGCCCTTATGTCCTTGCCAATACCATTATCACCGGCGGTATGCTGGCCCTTGTCTCAACGGGCCTGACCCTCATGCTCGGGGTATTGAATATCGCCATGTTTGCACATGGTGAATTTTTTATGATCGGCTCTCTGTCCGCCTATTACGTATTCACCCCCATCACCCACTACACCACACTGCACCCCGACTCCTTTCTGGTCATCTGGGGTCCGGTGCTTGCCATCATCGCCTCCATGCTGGTGGGTGCCGTGGCCGGCATCATCTCGGAGTTTCTGGTGTTCCGTCCCCTGCGAAAACGGGCTTCGGACAACTGGGTCATGAATTCGTTTCTTCTCACCGTGGGGTTGAGCGTACTCCTGGTAAACCTGCATCAGCTCATCTTTGGTGCCGATTTCAAAGGCATTGTTCGATACTGGGGCGGCATGCCCTTTTCCATGGGCGATGTATTCATCTCCCGGGATCGGGTGTATGCCTTTGGCATCTCAGTCCTCATTGTTTTCCTCTTCTGGCTCTTCATGACCTACACCCGCACCGGCAGGGCCATCCGGGCCGTATCCCAGGATGCCACCGGTGCCCAGATCGTGGGCATCAACATTGAGACCATTTTTTTAACGACCATTTCGTTAAGCTGCGCCCTGGCCGGCGTTGCCGGCGGCAGCCTCCTGTTCATGTATCCCTCCTATCCCACCATGGGACTGGAACCTCTTTACATGGCATGGTTTGTGGTGATTCTTTCAGGCCTTGGCAATATTTTAGGGGCCGTGGCCGGTGCCTTTATGGTGGCCCTTTTAAAGGTGGTCACCGTGGAATATGTGGGGGCCGGATGGGATTTCGTGGTGCCATCCATTCTGATCATGCTCATTCTCATCTTTAAGCCCAGCGGCATATTCGGTTCTGAAGTCCGCGGCGTTCTGGATACATAGGAGATAGTGATGGAAACTACAAACACCGTTCAATCCGGCCCTGCGTCGGGCCCCCTCCTTGGAAAAATCGGATTCAACCCCGCCGGCATTCTGTGTATCCTCTTGTTGATGGCCCTGCCGTTCATACCGCCCTTCAACCAGGAGTATCTGCTGCGCTGGCTCATTTATGCTGCCTTTATCGCCACATTGTCGGTGGGATTTGATTTTACCTCAGGATACATCAACATTGTCAACTTTGGTTATGCCGCCGTGGCCGGATATGGCGGATACACCTCGGCCCTGCTGGCCGTAAATTTCGGCATCTCACCCTGGATCGGTATTTTTATCGGCGGGGCCAATGCCGCTGTTTTAGGACTCATCATCGGCATGATCTCCCTGCGCCTGCGGGGCATCTTTGCCGCATGCCTCTCCTGGTTCTTCGGCCTGGCTCTCATGGGACTTGCCACCAAACTGGTGTGGCTCACCAGGGGCCCCCTGGGGCTTCGCACCCCCCGGATGTTTGCAACCGAATCCAACATTCCCTTTTATTACCTCATCATTGTGCTTCTCATCCTCACCTATATCATCTGTCGCATGGTGGTGAACTCCAAGGTGGGGCTGGCCTTTAAGGCCATCGGACAAAACATGGATGCCGCCCGTACCTCGGGCATCAACCCGGTGTTTTACCGGGTGCTCAACTTCACCCTCTCCTGCGCCCTTGCAGGGGTTCTGGGAGGATTTTACGGCCACTACTACGGCATTCTCACCCCCGAAGTGATGCACACCACCAAAACAGTAGAAGTACTGGCCGTGGCCTACATCGGCGGTCGGGGAAGTCTCTGGGGCGGGGCCGTGGTGGCCTTTCCCTTTATATTTCTCATGGAGATCATCCGATCCACCCTGTCCCACCTGCCGGGCCTTAACCTCGTCATCTATGCCCTCATGCTCATCCTGGTAATGATCTACTATCCCGGTGGATTTTCACACTTTTTTGATCTTCATATTCGAAACTCAAAAAACAGACTACTGAGGACATTATTAAACGAACGATGAAAAATTTCCGGCAATTCAGCGCCTCACAACGATTCATTAACATTGGCTTATAAATTGCAGAGAAAACGCAAACAGAAAGCAAATACAACACAAACAAAACCGGGAAAACTCTTTTGATACGACGTACCTTAATCTGCAAAACAAATTCACCCTTGCAGAAAAACAAAAAAAAGGGTCCCCAAATCAAACCAACAATAAGGAGAGCTTTTACATGAAAACAAATGCAAGAGCAGTGGTTATCGGCGGTGGTGCCATAGGCGTAAGTGTCGCTTATCATCTGGCAAAATATGGATGGGGGAATGATGTCGTCCTTGTGGAAAAACATGAACTCACATCGGGATCAACCTGGATGGCCGCCGGAAATGTCTCCTTTTTTCATTCAAGCTATTATGGCACCCAGGTGAACATGAAGAGTATCGAAATCTTCAAACAGCTTGAAAAAGAGACCGGGCAGAATACCGGATGGCATACCACAGGCTCCATCCGCACCGCCGATAACAAGGACCGCATGGATGAGCTTGGATATTTTTATTCCATGAGTAAATGTCTCGGCCTGGATGTGGAGTGGGTGACCCCGGACAAGATGAAAGAACTTCATCCACTGATGAACGTCGAAGGGCTGCTGGGTGGCCTCTACTGGCCCGATGACGGGGATGTGGATCCCAACAGCCTGACCCAGGCCATGGCCATGGGTGCAAGGAAGTTCGGAGCAGAGCTGAATCTTCACACCATGGTGACGGGCATTGACCAGTTGCCATCCGGCGAATGGGTGGTAAAAACGGACAAAGGCGACATCACCTGCGAACATGTGATCAACGCCGCCGGCCTCTGGGCACCGGAAGTGGCCAAGATGGCGGGTCTTGAAATCCCCTCCATCGCCATTGCCCATACCCATATTTTATATGAAAAAATCAATGCCGTTGACCAGCGGGAGACCATGCTTCCACTGGTTCGGGATCCTGATCGTTCCATCTATCTTCGACAGGAGATGGACAGCCTTATTCTGGGAATGTATGAAAAATACGGCCAGCAGTGGAAAGCCAAAGGTGTGCCATGGGATTATGCCCAGACCGAATTAAATGCCGACATTGATAACATTGCAGAAAACATCGAACATGGCATGTATCGTTTCCCAGTTCTGGGAGATACCGGATTCAAACATGTCACTGCCGGTCCTATCACCTATACGCCCAACGGTGATCCCCTGGTGGGTCCCGCAGCCCCCCTTAAAAATTTCTACCACGCCTGCGGGTACAGTTTCGGCATCACCCAGTCCGGCGGTATCGGCCACTTCCTGGCCGGCTGGATCATGAACGGTGAGCCTGAAATCGACCTGTGGGATATGGATTCCCGCCGGTACGGCAGCTATGCCAATTGGGCCTACAACCACGAAAAAATTGCCGACACCTATCCGAGACTCTACTCCATCATTTTTCCCAATGAATGGCGGGAAGCGGCCAGGCCCAACCGTACCAGCCCCATATTTGAATATCAGAAAGCGGCCAATGCCTCCTTTGGCGACTACTTTGGATGGGAATGCCCCAATTTCTTTGCCCCCGAAGGACAGTCTCCCCGGGAAACCCCTTCCTGGCGACGAAATAACGCCTTTGACAATGTCAAGGCCGAGTGTAAACATGTCATGGAAAAGGTGGGCCTCCTGGATCTCACCCGGTTTGCCAAAACCCGCATTTCCGGACCCGGCGCAGAAGCCTGGCTCAACAATCTTACCTGCCAGAAGGTACCCACAAGGGACGGTGCCCTTGCTTTAAGCCCCTGCCTTGACAATGACGGCATGTTCAAAACCGACATGACCATCTCCCGCATTGCCGAAAATGATTACTTCTGTGTCACCGCCAGTGTGGGTAAAAAACATGATCAGCACTGGATGCTTCAGAATCTCCCCGATGACGGCTCCGTCTCCATGGAGGATCTTACCTACAAAACAGGCTGTCTGGTCCTGGCCGGCCCCAAAAGCCGGGAGGTCCTTGCCAAAGCGTGCTACGATGATGTTTCAGATGAAAACTTTAAGTTCAGCACCAGCAAAACGCTCTATGTGGGCCGTGTTAAATGCCGTGTCAACCGGATGAATTATGTGGGAGAGCTGGGATTTGAAATTTTTCATCCCATGGAGCAGCAGATATCCCTTTTTAACCATCTCATGGCCGTGGGAAAAGAGTTTGAGTTAAAAATGTTCGGCATGTATGCCATGGATTCCATGCGTCTTGAAAAGGGATATCTGGCATGGAAATGTGAGATGAACCGCCACCATCATCCGTTGGAAACCAATGTAGCCTGGACCGTTAAATGGGATAAGGAGTTCATTGGGAAAAAGGCACTCTCTGAAAAAAAAGCGGCGGGCATAACCCAGAAACTGGCTTGCATGGTGGTGGATGCCAAGGATTCCGATCCCTATGGTTACAACGGCATTTACAAGGATGGCAAACGGGTGGGGATCACCTCGGCTGGGGGATATGGGCACCGTGTTGACAAGAGTATCGCCTTAGGTTTCATAGCGCCGGATCTGGCAGTTCCCGGCACAAAACTTGAAGTTGAAATTCTGGGAAGGATGCGCACCGCAGAGGTGGTTGCCATGCCCCTATATGATCCCCAAAACAAAAAAATGAAAAGCTGATTTTGTTGTGGGCGAGCCCGGGTCCCAAAACCCGGTCTGCCCGTGGCAGTTTTTATAAGAAAGTGTAGGTATGCCTAACATTACTTTCATTATTCGTTGTGGGCGAACCCGGGTCCCAAATCCCGGTCCGCCCGTGGCGGTTATATGAAAAGGTAGCCTTCAAGTCTACCTCAGCAGAGCCCCTCCCCCGACGGGCAATAGGAACCGGCCAATTGAGCCGTCTACGGTTCCGGGCCGGGCCCATTGCCCGTCGGGGGGGGGCGGCATAATGCCATTTTCTATCTTCGTTGTGCCCGCCAGGGCATGGGGGTTATATAATAATGCTGCTCAAAGTGCCAACAGCAGAGCCCCCGGCGACCGGTCGGTCCAGCCCGTTAGGACCCAAAGGCGATCAGCCCTTTTGCCCTGCCGGGCGTTAAGAAGCGCAGGCTGTTTGAGGACAAACCTGCCCGCAGTTCCTGCGCTTTAGATCGGCAGGGCAAAAGGGCCGCCGACGGTCCTGGGCTGGACCGGCCGGTCGTCGGGGGCGGCATTATGCTATTTTCATTATTCGTTGTGTCGGTGACCCGACATGACCGTTTATACAAATATAGAAATCAAAGATAAAAAAACCAAGTGTTCACTTATCATAAGTTAAATATGGATCAAAGGATATGTTATTATGAAACTCTTTGTATGCATCAAACACGTTCCAGACACTGCCGCCAGTATCAAACTGGTGGGAGATAACGGATTTGAAGACTCGGAGTGCAAGTTCATTATCAACCCCTATGACGAGTATGGCCTGGAAGAGGCTGTCAGTCTGGTTGAAAAAACAGGGGGGGAAGTGGTTGCCGTCACTGTGGGAAAAGGGGCCGCCACAGCCACCCTTCGAAGTGCCATGGCCATGGGTGCCCATCGGGCCATCCATGTCAAGACCCAAGGCCAGTTTCTGGACAGCGCCCTGACGGCCAAAGCGCTGAAAGCTGCCATTGAACAGGACGGTGGGGCAGATATCATTTTTACCGGAAAGGGTTCCGTGGACACCGAAGGCGCTCAGACCCAATACCGTCTGGCAACCGCCCTGGGAATACCTGTTGTAAATGAGGTGTCAAGGCTCACCATTGACGATAAAAAAGCCATCGTTGAAAGAGAAATCGGCGGAGGGGAGAGGGAAGTTCTTGAAATGACGCTGCCGGGAATTATTGGCGCCACCAAAGGCCTCAACGAACCCCGTTACCCAAAATTCCCGGATATCATGAAAGCAAAGAAAAAGAAAATCAATGAAGTTGCCATTGCCGATCTGAACATTGATGAACAGTCCGGATCATCCCGACCGGTTAAACTTGTAGCCGCCCCGGAGAGATCCGGTGCAAAAATGATCCGGGGATCTCTCCCGGAGCAGATAACGGAACTGATCCGGGTTCTGAAAGAGGACGAAAAAATCATATAACCGTCATGGCAGAAGGCACTGCCCCAACAAACCCTGAAATACATATGATTTCAGACTGTTATATCGAGATTTTAATAAATTTATGGTATAGTTATTTTATTGATTGTTAAATCAATGCGTTGGAAAAAGCCCGCCCGCAGGGCGCTAAGTTCAATAAAAAAACAGAAAATTATTCACAATATCGGCACGTTTGAGATGGGATAAAGGCCAAACGTTCAAGGGGAGAACCTATATGATCAGAACAGGTGTTTTAATAGAAATGGGTGATGGGAAAATAAAGGAAACCAATTTTGGTGTTGTGACGGCGGCCCGGGGTGCCGCAGGGGAAAATGAGGTGTATGCACTGCTTCTGGACGGAGATGCCGACGCCGTAAAAGCGGAACTTGCATCCTTTGGTGTCCGGAAAGTGGTCCGGATCTCTGTTGATTCCGGAGATCTTGCAAACAGCCCCGACTGCCAGGCCCAGGCCCTTGCTGCCGCGGCAAAGACCTATGAATTGAATGCATTGCTGGGGCTTGCCAGTGCCACCGGCCGGGATCTCTTTGCCAGGCTCTGCGCCCAGCTGGATCTGTCGCTGATTTCCGACTGCATCTCAGTGGATATTGAAAACAAATCTGCGGTTAAATCTCATTTTTCAGGCAAAACATTTGCCACCATCAAGGTGGACGACGACCTGATGCTATGCACCGTCAGACCCAATGCCATTGAAGCTGTCGAGTCGCAGACGGATGCCGAGGTCATTTCATTCACTGCAGATGTTCCCGATCCAGGTAGCCTGAAGGTCATTGAAAGAAAAAAAGAGGCTGCCGGCAAAATGGATCTTACGGAAGCACCGGTGGTGATTACCGGAGGCCGGGCCATCAAATCCGCTGAAAACTTTAAAATGCTCGAAGAGTGCGCCGTACTTCTGGGAGCGGCTGTGGGCGCCTCACGGGCTGCTGTGGATGCCGGCTATGCACCCCACGCCATGCAGGTGGGCCAGACCGGAAAAACCGTGGGACCCAAACTCTATCTGGCCTGTGGTGTCTCCGGTGCGGTTCAGCATTTTGCGGGAATGAAAACTTCCAAGGTCATTGTGGCCATCAATACCGACAAGGATGCCCCCATCTTTGCCAAGTGTGATTATGGCATTGTCGGTGATATATTTGAAGTGATTCCGGCATTGACAGAGGCCCTGAAATGATCTATTGCCCCTGCTATTGAATGGACGGTGCCAAGAGCAAGCAAGCCCCACAAAAGGAAAAAAGCCTGAATGGAAAATTATCTTATCATCAAATCAATTATAATGGTTGTGGCACTGGTTTCGGCCTTTGGCTATTTTTTTACCAAGGTGAAACGGCTTTACCGGATCATGGTGTCTGTGGACGGAAAGGTTGAAAAACCCATAGATCGAATCGGTGAAAGAATCAAAGTACTGTTCACCGATGTGCTGGGACAGCGAAATGTCCGCAGAAAACGGATACCCGGACTCTCTCACTCCCTGATTTTTTTTGGGTTTCTGGCCATCCAGATCCACTCCCTGGAACTGATGATCCGGGGAGTGTTCCCCTCC
Organism: uncultured Desulfobacterium sp.; assembly: GCA_963668575.2. Classification (GTDB taxonomy): domain Bacteria; phylum Desulfobacterota; class Desulfobacteria; order Desulfobacterales; family Desulfobacteraceae; genus Desulfocicer. Next base: position 6,949,207 of record OY764894.2, read on the forward strand.
TTTGATCTGCTTAATTTCATTCCATCCATTTACAGTGGCTACCTTTTTATCGCGGATATTCTGGCATTTTTTGTACTGGTGGGGTTTGCCTATGCCCTGTACCGCCGCACCATCATCAAACCGGAATACCTCACCATGGGCCGGGATGCCAATCTCATCATTGTCTTTACCTGCGTCATCATTGTCTCCTTTCACTTCATCAATGCCTTTCAGACCCTGATGCCCGTTGGAACCGACGCTGTTTCCCACCAGGGAATCTTCCCCATTTCAGGCCTCTTGGTCTCCATGCTTGGCCTTTCCCACCTCTCCCAGGGTCAGGTAATGTTTGGATTTGAGCTAAGTTATTTCATCCACATCGGCACCATATTAGGATTTCTGATCTATATCCCCGGTTCCAAACATCTTCACCTGCTGGCTGCGGCCCCCAATGTTTTTGTCAAACCATTGGAGATAGAAAAGGCCATATTTAAAACGGATATTGAAGATGAGGCGGCAGAAACCTTCGGCCTTGGCAAATGCAGCGAATTCAACTGGCACAATGTGCTGAACCTCTACGCCTGCACCGAGTGCGGACGCTGCGAAGAACTCTGTCCCGCATCCGGAACCGGCAAACCGCTGTCGCCCAAAAAGATCATCCATGATTTCAAGATAGATCTGTTTGACCAGGCCGACAAACTGTTGAACGATGATAAAGAATCCATTGAACCGCTCATGCGGGAAGGGTCTCCCCTCTCCGATGATGTGCTCTGGTCCTGCACCACGTGTCGCGCCTGCGAGGAGATCTGCCCGGTGAACAACCAGCATCTGGATTTTATCATTGAAATGCGAAAGCACCAGGTGCTCATGGAGGCCAATTTTCCTGCGGAAATGCAGGAGACCTTCACCAACATGGAAAACCAGGGCAACCCATGGGGGTTCAGTGCGGATACCCGGGCAGACTGGTGCAAAGGAATGGATGTCCCCCTGATCACCGACAAACCCGATGCCGAACTCCTCTATTTTGTGGGATGTGCCGGTTCCTTTGATGACCGAGGTAAAAAAATCGCCCAGGCCACGGCCCGGGTGCTTCAGAAAGCCGGTATCAATTTCGCCATTCTGGGACCCGAAGAGATCTGTAACGGGGATATGGCCCGCCGGGCCGGGAATGAGTACCTGGCCCAGATGCTGATTCAACAGAATGTCGAAGTACTCAACCAGTACAAGCCTAAAACGATCCTCACCGGGTGTCCCCATTGCTATAATGTCATCAAAAATGAGTATCCCCAGTTTGGTGCCGCCTATCCGGTGATTCACCACACACAATACCTACTGAACCTGGTGAACCAGGGGCGTCTCCATACAAATGGCAAACATTTCGGAAATATCACCTTCCACGACTCCTGTTACCTGGGACGCTGGAACAACATCTACCAACCTCCCAGGGAGCTGCTGGGCCTGATGAACAATGGTGGGAACCTCTTGGAAATGGATAAAAACCTCTCCCAAGGCATGTGTTGTGGGGCAGGGGGGGGCAGAATGTTCATGGAAGAGACCATTGGAAAGCGCATCAACAATGTCCGGGCCGCCGAGGCCGTTGCCACCGATGCAGACACCGTGTGCACGGCCTGTCCCTTTTGTGCCACCATGCTCAATGACGGCATCATGGAAACCGGCACCGCCCTGCCGGTCAAAGACATTGCTGAAATCGTGGATGAGGCCACGGCCTGATCAAACCCGGGAAATCCCCGGACCATTGCATGGGATTTCCCCTGAAAAAACTACTTTTTTAATCGCCGGCAACATGATAACATTTTCCCAAGTCATACTTACAATGGAAAGCTCTTAAGAATCTTAAGTCCAATAGGGTCCATCATCACAGGAGAAGGAAAATGAAAATCTTGGTAAGCTACGATAAAAACCTGAGAACAACCGCCATAATGGAACTTGCCGCCCGGAGAGCCAAGGAGTCCGACGCCTTTGTTTATCTGGTCAAAACCTGCTCTTCCGATGCCACAACGGAACGAATCGATCAAATTGAAAAAAAATTGAATTTCATCCATGAATACCTTACAAAACAGGGCGTAAAGAGTGAAGTCCACCTGCTGATCCGGGGACTGGCACCAGGGGATGACATTGTCCGTTTTGCCAAGGATAAACAGGTGGATGAGATCATTTTCGGCATGAAAAAAGAGTCCAGAGTGGGCAAGCTGGTATTTGGTTCCACCGTACAATTTATTCTTCTGGAAGCCCATTGTCCCGTGACCACCATAAAGGTCGCTTAATACAGAGTTGACCTTTGTTTTGCCTCCAGCGCCAGTAATTTTTCCTTGATGGGAAGACCGCTTCCATATCCCACCAATTTGCCATCTGCACCAATGACCCTGTGGCAGGGAATGATCAGGGGAATGGGATTTCTGCCATTGGCTCCGCCCACGGCCCGGCATGCCTTGGGGTTTCCAATGGCCACGGCAATATCCCGGTAGGATGCGGTCCTTCCATAGGGAATCTCAAGTAATGCAGCCCACACCGATTTCTGAAACCGGGTCCCCGTGGGTGCCAGGGGAAGATTAAACGTTATCAACTCACCGCGTAAATAAGCGTGAATTTGATCAAACACCGGTTTTAAAAACCGCTCATCCCGGATCCACTGCTCTGGAATCACCATGGGATGTCTGCCATGTTGAAAACTGACATATCGAAGGCCTTCATCATCGGCTCCGGCCAGAATGGGACCAAGCTCAGTCTCTTGAAGATCATATTTCATAATAGCCCCTTTTCATAACCGCCACGGGCGGACCGGGATTTGGGACCCGGATCCGCCCACAACGAAGCTTGAAAGAATATTAGGCTTACCTACTCTTTTATATAACGGGCATGTCCTGCCGGACACAACAAATATAGGGTCGTAGACGCGGAGCCAAATGGTATTATACCGCCGCCCCCCCGACGGGCAATGGGCCCGGACCGGAACTGTAGACAGCTCAATTGTCCGGTTCCTATTGCCCATCGGGGGGGCGGCTCTGCTGAGGCTGCCTTTTCATATAAAAATTTAGCGCCATAGGGTATAAAAAAATTGTCTCTCACTTCTCAAAAATGGCCATGGGACTCATGCGCTCTCCCTGTCAAGGAAAGCCTTTTTTTCCTCCCGGTATTCATCCACAGAGAGGTTCTTTAAAACGGATCGTTTACCGCCCTCATTGTGAACAAAATGCACTGAACTGATATAATCTTCAATGATATTGATCTTCTGCAACGGCGTGACAATGAGCAGCTGAAGATTGAGTTTTTTAAACAGCTCCAGGCCATACCGGGTACTCTCGTCCGACCCCCGCCCAAAGGCTTCGTCAATGACCACAAAGCGAAAGGTTCTCGATTTCTTTTCCCCCCACTCCAGGCCGAACTGATAGGCCAGGGCCGATGCCAGGATGGTGTAGGCCAGTTTTTCCTTCTGCCCGCCTGATTTTCCCGAAGAGTCGGAGTAATACTCCTTTTCCTCCCCAGTCTCCTGCCATTTTTCCACGGCGGAAAAGACAAACCAGTTTCTCACATCCGTGACCTTGGCGGTCCACCGGCGGTCCAGGTCGGCATGGGCCTCCCTGCCGTTGAACCGGTCCAGTATCTTTTTCACCTCAAGGAATTTCTTTTCATTGTAGATATCCTCGCCATCCAGGGTGTGGGAGAGGCATTGTTTGAGGTCTGTCTGGAAATCCCGGATATCACTGTCCAGGGAGGCCGATATGATCAGTTCGATAAAGGTGCCGGGACTGTAGTCCACCTTGCTCAGGGAGGTGTTGATGAGATGAATTTTTTTCTCAATCTCCCGGCGTTTTTTCTCCAGCTGATTCTGGAACAGGGCAATACTGTTGATGGTACCTGTGTTTAGAAGGGTTTTGAATTTTGCCTCATGACGAGGCAGATCCTGGTTGATAAGTTGGGCCAGCATCTCATCGAATTCATCCAGGGATTCAATGGCCGCATCCACCTCACTGCTCTTTTCCGGATGGCAATTTTTAAAATTCTGCATCTCCCGAATGATATTATTGTTCAAAGTGGTCAACCGCTTCTGCCGGGTTCCTATTTTGTCCTGAATATGTTCCCGCACCGTTCGTCTGCAGACAAAAAAGTTATTCAGATTCACCGTTTTTTCCTTGAGTGCATCGGCGGTAAACCCCTTGAGCGTGTCAAAAAGGGCTTCCATCTCCTTTGCATCAATCCGTGTCACCTCCTCTTTTGCCTCCAGAAACTCCTTTTTTCTGTCGGCGTGCTGCTGCTGAATCCGCCCCAGGGCCCTTGCCTGAACCGATTTTTCCTGTTCCTGCTCATCAATGGCGGTCTCCACGATTTTCAGCTGCTTTTTCAATGTATTTAGAATATCGGAACTCTCTTCGATCTTTTTCTTTTCCAGGCCAAGGGCCTGGATATTTGCTGCGGTCTCCTGCCATAAGATCTCTTCATACCGGGTAAATTGAAGCAGCTGCCGGCAATTGTCCGCCAAAAGTGTGGCGTGACGCTGCTGTTCCAGGAGCGCCGTCAAGCCATCAACCAGCTTTCTGCCGTCCTGTTGATACTTTGCTTTTATCCCTTCAAGGGTTTTTATCTTCTCTTTGTTCTGCCACCCCAGAATATATCGGCTCCGGTCGTGGATGGCATACCGATCATCCTTTTCATGGCGCTGTCCTCCGGTTTTCATCTGGCCTTTCTGGGTGATGGCCCGGGGAAAGCGGTGAAAATCGGCCATGGTGTCGCAACAGGCATAGTTAAACCGCCGAACCAGTTCATTGAACAACCACCCATAATGGGGGGTGTCGGGCTTAATGCGGATCTTGTGCACCAGAGAGTTTTCATCCGGTTCCGATCCATGGGGGGTGGGCCTGGAGAGATCAGGTACCCGGAAATAGACCAGTCGACCTGCCAGATGGGTCTTTTCCACATATCGACTCACATGGTCATAACGCTGTTCCGGCACCAGAAGGCTCAACCCCCAGTTGCGCAGCAGCCGCTCCAGGGCCCCTTCCCACAAAGCAGCCTCTTCATCCACCCGAATCAGCTCCCCGATGAAGGGCATTGTCTCCTCTTCCACGCCAAGTACCCGGGCCATCTTTTCCCTAAGGGCCAGGTTTCGCAACGGGATATTGCTTTTTCGGCCTTTCAGGGAGATCAGCTCTTCATCAATGCCCCTGATCTTCTCTTCCAGATCATTCATGGAAATCCGGGTGTCCACTTGTCGATCCTGGATCTCCTTCAGATGCGTCTCCTCCCGCTTTAAAAGCATCTCCCCCTGTTTCCGATTATCCCAAAATCCCTCCACCCTGCGCACCGACACAAAGCCAAGGGCAGTGATAATGTCATGGTAATCCTGCTCCCTCTGCTTTTTCTGATCGCGCTCCCTTTCAAGATACCGTATCTCCTTTGCAATCTCCTGGATGCGCCGACCGCCATTGTCGTCAATGTCCTTTTCCAGGGTATGGCGTTTCTGTCGCAGTCCTGCAAGGGTCTGGTCCATGGTCTGAAGATTGTGCTGAAATGTATTGCTCTCGCGCTGGAGCTGTTCAACCTTTCTTTTTAAAAGTTTGATCTGTATATAAGCAAAATAGGGGTTGAGGGCGTTCCGGCAGGAGTGGAGATGCTTCTGTTCAGCGTCCAGCTGCCGAAGGCTTTTTCCGTCCTCGGAAATGGGGGTTAATGCCGCCACCTGTTCCTTGGCCTTGATCACCGCTCCATAGGCCTTATTCAGATTATCAAAATTTTTGCGGATATCCTGGATACGTGTGGCCACATCGGTTCTCTCCAGCATGTGCATACGGATGAAGTCGGTGAGATTCCCCACGGATTTCATGGAAACCGTCTGGAGAAACAGATCCAGGGCCTGGGGATCTTTAATGCCGAAAAGCCGACGAAATTTACTGCTATAGGATTTAAACTGATCCACGACCTGTACATGGGGCTCTTTTTTCAACCTTTTTTTCAAATCCAGGATGTTATCCCCAAAGTCGGTGAAATGGCCGGTGATGGAAAGTTGTGATTCCGCTGTGACAAAAAAACGTTCGGGTTGGGTACGGTTATCCTTAAGCCAGAATACCTGGGCCAGGGTCACCCCTTTATGAAAGCCCCGGTTGTAAAAATACCCCAATAAAATGGTGCAGGTATTTTCATCCCGCAGTGCCACGGGTTTCCCGGTCTGCTCATAATCGTACTTGATGTTTTTATACTCCCCCCGGATATAGGAGTACAGGGAGCGCTCCTTTGCACCGGCACCGGCAGCCTTGTTAAACACGATACGGTGGTGGGGCACAAGCAGGGTGGTCACGGCATCCACCAGGGTGGACTTACCCGAACCGATATCTCCGGTTAATAGGCTGTTTCTCCCACCCGGATCAATGTGCCACACCTCCTGATGAAAGGTTCCCCAGTTGTACAACTCCAGACAATGGAGCCGGAATCCGGCCAAATCCCCGATATCAATTTCTTCAGTTATCTCTGCTTGCATATTCCAGATACTCGTTAAGCAATGTGTCGAGCTTTTTCAACCAGTCGGCATCCACCAGTGCTTTGATGATGCGACCCACTTCATACTGATGGTCGTCACTGTCCATCTTTTTTAAAAATCCCAGGTCCATGGTTTTCTTGATGGTGGTGTTGATGACATCCACAGTGCGGGCCTCATTTTTCTGGGGAGGCATGTACACATGCATCATCTCCAGAATCTGTTTCCGGCTCAACACCAGGCGGGTGGCACCTCCCTTGGCATCAAATTCCGCCAGCTTTTTTCGCAACAGCACACATAAAAGACTCAAGGGGTATCCCATGGGGCGACGGGAAATGAGCCGGGGCAGGGCGCTTTCATCTTCGGTTTCATCGTCACTCCCGGCCCCCTCCACCTGGCGAAGAAAGGCAAAGCCTTCGGTTTCATCCAGCAGCAATTCAAGCCCGATGACGCTGAAATAGTTTCGCACCGGCCCCTGGAAGGTCACCAGATCCTGCCAGATGCCGGGGTGTCGTTCCTGGTATACCACCCCTTTTAACAACTGAATCAAAACCGGGGAGACTTCCGGCCCCGGGGTTGGCAGCGTTGGTTGACCATTCATGTTCAAACTCCTTCCTGCTTTTCGGCACTGGGCTCATACCATTTCAGCATACAATATGATGTGGTTCCAACTTCAATAAACCCACTTCATATTGTGAAAATTTTGACACGCCGGAACGGTCCGAGCCCAGCAGCTGTCTTTCCATCACCGCGTAAAAAGCACCTGGGGCATGGTGACTGATTTACATCGTCCCGGTTTGGTTGTGTAGCAAACCACTTCGGTGACCTCATCATTGACCATGGCCTTTTTACCATTAAATGCCAGATTTAAATAGGCCAGAAGTTCCGCCAGGCCTTTTTTCACAGGAAATTGCGTCACAAGATCCGAAAGTGAAATCTGGGTCCGGGTTTCCAGGGCTTTCTGGATATTCAACTCCAACACGCTGACATCAATGTAAATTTGCCGATACAGGGCATCCAATTCCATGGGGGCCTTGCCCTGCTTAAGATCGGACACATTCATCCGGGGGGTTCTGGGCGGCACAAACAGAGGACGACTGATGGTAAAATCCATATCGGGTTTAACCCCGTCCATGGTGACAAATTCTTTTTCAAGGGGAGGATCGTCCCGGAGATCAATGGCTTTTTTCTCTATCTTCCGGATGAGATCCATGATTCTGCGGTTCTCCAGATAGGTCTGTTCATCCAGGTACCTGCCCAGCTGTTCCGTCAAGAGGGTACTGGTATTGTGGACACTCTCTCCGGCGTCCAGCAGGTGGTACTGGATATCAAACAAAAAAGGGTCCGGATTCATTTCCCGGATCTCTCTCAAGGCTTTTATTTTTTCAAGGAGAAAGTGCAGCTGTTTCTGGCTGGCGCCGGACATGAGAAATTCCCAGAACGCCTTAAAACTCTTCCCCTGATCGGAATCCCAGATCACATCCTGGTCATGGAAAACATCATCCAGCAGTGCCCCTTTGGTTTTGTCGCTTTTGGCAATGCGCTCCCGGGTCATGCGATCCAGCTCCCGGAAATTGTGCTCCACCTGCCTGAAGTCCGACAGCAGTTTCCGAGCCGTCTCCTCCACCTGGAAGAACCGCTCCTTTACCTGGGTGGCATCATAGGGCAGCACCCCCTGATGTTTGATCTTTTCTATCTCCCGGTCAATTTCTTTTTTTTGATCTTCCAGCACCCGAATTCGGCTTTCAGGGTCTTCTTCGGTTTTAAATACAATGTCTTTCAACAGTTCGAACACGGTTAACAACCGGGATTCAGTTCCCACAAACTGCTGCTGACGCAACCCCTGGAGCCACTCCACCACCTTTTCCACAGCCGGGGTGAGATCCATCAGCGCATCATCACTGGTGTCGGAATAATATTTCCGCAAAAACGCATTGTCTCCGGCGGCCCACTCTTCAAGGTACATTTTGGCAGATCTGGGATACCTGTTTTCACCGACCTCCTCTCTTAAATGGAAGAGATAATCATCCAGAAGGGTGCAAAGTTCGGTCATGGAAATGGACCGCTGGTTGGGGATAATAAACGCCCTGTGAAAAAAACTGATCATCAGGGGCATGTGATCGGCATTGAGCAACTTCAGTGCTGTGTGCCGTTTCTTCAAATTTTCCAGTGTCGCATGATCCATTGTGTTCTGTTCTCAGCATCGATAAACCGGCTGACACTTGATGTTCAAGTTTGAAGCCTTTTGTATTGATTACACCTCAGCAATCACTTTTCCCGTCATGGTGGTTTCATAACCGGGTATAGCCATGATTTCCCGTCGAAAGGCCCGGGACTGGAGGACATCCAAAAGCACTTTCACCGTGGCAAGTTCCATCATGTCCGATGGGATGACCAGATCACAGCGCACCGCATCCAGGGTTACAAAATCCATATCAAAGGCATTGGCAATCACCCGCAGGCCCAGGGCTGCATCGGCCAGATTAAATTTCACCCTCTGGGCACCCTGTGTATGGCTGTATGCCAAATTGTCATATCCATTTACAGCGGACCCGGGAATACCGGCTTTTTGGAGCAGGTCATCCAGCAGCACCCGCAGTGCCGCCCCGGAATCCCGATTGACAAATCGGACATCGGATCGGATAAGGTCTTTTATCCCTTTTATTTTAAGGGGATTGCCCTGGGCCACGATAAGTCCTTCTTCCATCAAGGAAAAACCCACAACAATACCATTGGTACCGGACAGCATATTTGAAGCCATGGAAACATTGGATTCACTGATGCCTGAATTATGCAGATGGGTTCCGGCAATGTGAGTATACCCCTGGGCCAGCCGCGTAAGTGCCAGATGGCTGGTGGCAAAACGGCAGTGGATTCGCGAATCGGATGCAATGCGTGCCACATGGGCGCTTAAAATATCAAAGGCAGGATCACATCCCATGAGCAGAATGGTCTTGTCCAGGTAATCTGAAGGACACAACAATTCAGCAAGAGAACTATTTTCCGATACAATGGCATCTGCAGAGGGAAAGGTGTTCACCATTATTCCGGGCCCATCCAGGGGGAACCCCACCAACCGGCCTCTGACCCTGGCAGCTGAAATCCGTTTTGAATTGGGTTTCTCCACCATCACAACGGCTTCTCTTTCTCTGACCGAATCGTCCACAAAAAGATCTTCAACTCTGCAGCCAAAGTGTCTGGCCAACTGCAAGGCAACCGCTGTATTAGGCAGATAACGCCCGGACTCAATGTCATAGATGGCCTGTCTTTTCACGCCGATCTTGTGTGCCAATTCGGATTGAGACCACCCCTTTGATTGACGATAGGTCTTCACATGGCAGGTAATTTGTGGTTTTTCCTTTGACATTTTTTTTACGCTCCATGGAGAATTATGGTTTTGATTCCTGCTGGATTACAGCATTTCAAGGTACACTATGATAAGGTAAATTTCAACAAAAGTGTCAATAACGCAAGCCTGAGCCCACTCCAGAGTGGCCGGTGCTGTGATCAAGAGCCAAAATGCCCTTGACCAATCCCATGTAATGTGCAATTTTAACACGTCAACACTTTTCTTCAAAATACATTATTGTCAGCTAATAACAACTAAAAAAAGTAAGGCAAACATGAAATCATTGAAAAACACGATTTCATGTTGTACATGGGACCTTTCTATTTTATTAAACTGCCACGGGCAGACCGCATTGGGGATCTGGGTCTGCCCACAACAACGAATAATGAAAGTAATGTTAGGCACACCTACACTTTCTTATAACGGGCATGTCCTGCCGGACACAACAAATATAGGGTCGTAGACGCGGAGCCAAATGGTATTATACCGCCGCCCCCCCGACGGGCAATGGGACCGGAACTGTAGACAGCTCAATTGTCCGGTTCCTATTGCCCATCGGGGGGGCGGCTCTGCTGAGGTTGCCTTGGAGGCTGCCTTTTCATATAAAAAAAATACGGATTCAGTGTAAAGTGACCACTTTTTTTCATCTAACAAACATTGAACTGGAAGCCCTTCGATTGAGTCTTTGCATATCCGGGTGGGCCGTCTTCTTCAGCCTGCCCCCCGGTATTTTAGCGGCATGGGTTCTGGCACGTCTGAAATTCCCCGGAAAAAGCATTCTGGACGGATTACTCCATTTGCCCCTTGTGCTGCCCCCGGTGGTAACGGGATATCTGCTCCTGATATTTCTGGGCCGCAGAGGGGTGATAGGGGCCTTTCTTTACAAATACACCGGACTTACCTTTGCCTTTAACTGGAAAGGGGCCGCCATTGCAGCGGCGGTGATGGCTTTTCCCCTTCTGGTCCGATCGGTGCGACTCTCCATTGAGAGTATTGACCAGGGTTTGGAATTTGCGGCCCGAACCTTGGGGGCAGGGCAGGTGAGGGTTTTTTTCACCATCACCCTGCCGTTGATGATCCCGGGTATCATCACAGGTCTCATTCTGGCCTTTGCCAGAAGCCTGGGGGAATTCGGAGCAACCATCACCTTTGTCTCCAATATTCCGGGTCAGACCCAGACCCTGCCCCTGGCACTTTACACCTTAACCCAGATGCCCGGAGGAGAGACCGGGGCCATGCGACTTTGCGTTCTCTCCATAGCGATTGCCATGGTGGCTCTGATTTTTTCCGAAATCATGGCAAAACGATTTGCCAAGTACATAAAGGGATAGGCGTATGATTGATATTGACATCCAACGACGGCAGGGCGATTTTCAAGTCAATGCCCACTTCAAGGGGGCAGCATCGGGGGTCACTGCATTGTTTGGCCCATCCGGGGCGGGGAAAACTTCCATTGTCAATATGGTGGCAGGCCTTATTGCGCCCGATGCAGGGCACATTGTCATCAATAACCACCGGCTGTTTGATTCCCGGAAAAAAATTAACCTGGCACCGGAAAAACGCCGCATCGGGTATATTTTCCAGGATGGTCGACTCTTTCCCCATCTTTCGGTGAAAACAAATTTAACCTATGGCATGAAACGGGTTCCGGTATCCCGGAGATACGTTAAGTTTGATGCCGTTGTGGAACTCCTTGGCATTGATCATCTGCTGGAGAGAAGACCTGCAAAACTGTCCGGTGGAGAAAAACAGCGGGTGGCCATCGGCAGGGGGCTTTTAACAAGCCCTGCCATGCTGCTTATGGATGAACCCCTTGCCTCGCTGGACCAGGACCGCAAACAGGAGGTACTGCCATTTATCCGGCGCATGTGCCGTGAATTTTCCCTGCCCATCCTCTATGTCAGCCACTCCCGGGATGAAATTCTCACGCTGGCTTCCCATGTGGTCATTCTGACCGCAGGTCACACGGTTAAAGACGGAGGTGTGGAAATATTATCACAAAAGGAGACCCACGTTCCTCAACTATGCGTCAATGGATGAACGACAATTTTTCTTGAAGGTTTGCGCCCATTCAAAGTTTTGTAATCCCGGAACCGACGTCTCATCCAGCCCGAACAAACAATGGCAGACCGAATTCACTCCGAAAAAAATGCTACAAAATCAGAGGGCGGGACCGGACGACCGAACAGATACCCCTGCATGACATCACAGCCGACGTCGGCCAGAAAATCCAGCTGCCCAGTGGTCTCCACCCCCTCGGCAATAACCTTGAGGCCGAGATTATGGGCCATTGAAATGATCGTCCTGACCATGATAGCATCATTGGGATTGGTCAGCAGATTCCGGATAAAAGAGATATCGATTTTCAATTGGTCAATGCACAATTGCTGCAGATACGCCAGGGAAGAATATCCGGTACCAAAATCGTCCAGGGCTATTTGCACCCCCAACGCTTTCAGCTCGTTTAAGTTTATAATGGCCGTTTTGGGATCAGACATAAGAACCGTCTCCGTAATTTCAAGTTCAAGGAACTCAGGCTCAAGTCCGGACTGGTCCAGGGTTCTTTGTACCTTTTCGACAAAATTCTTTTGTTCGAACTGACGGCCGGAGACGTTGACTGCCACAGGAATTTTTTTCATACCTGCATCCTGCCACGCCCGGTTTTGCCTGCAGGCGGTATCCAACACCCAATCGCCAATGGAAACAATCAATCCGCCGGTCTCGGCCAGAGGGATGAACGTGGACGGAGGAATGAATTCCCCCTGTTGATTTTTCCACCGGATGAGTGCCTCCGCACCAACCAATTCCCGGTTTGAAACGGTGGCTTTTGGCTGATAATAGAGTTCAAATGTCTGTTCTTGAACGGCTTTGCGCAACTCTGCCTCCAACTCCAGAAGTGCGATGGAGGATCTATGCATGGATTCGGAATAAAAGGCGAAACGATTTTTACCCATACCCTTGGCATGATACAGGGCGGTTTCCGCATGTTTGAACAGATCGGTAATGGTTCTGCCGTCTTCAGGGAAAACCGAAATCCCCATACTGACGGAGATAAAGACTTCACAATCTGCCAATCGCATGCCTCCTGCCAACTTGCTGACCACTCTGCGGATGATATGGGAAATTTGATAAATCTCCGATGTCTCCTGAAGCAACACAACAAATTCATCCCCACCAAGTCGGGCAATGGAGGCCTTTTCACCGGGCAGTCTGGCAAGGCAGTCACATGCCCTGAAAACACCCGACAGCCTTTGTGAAACGATTTTCAGACATTGATCCCCCACAGCATGGCCCAGGCTTTCATTGATCCGACTAAAGTCATCCAGGTCAATGATCACCACGGCAAACTGTTTTTCATACCGAACGGCATATTCAACCATTCGACCCAAAAAATCGTTAAAAAATTCCCGATTGGGCAGACGGGTCAGGGGATCGTAAAATGCATAGAACTGTGCCCGGTCTTCCGAACGTTTTCGATCTATGCCCAATGCAATTTCATTGGCGACAGTTCCCAGGGCATTCAGAACGGAACGGGTCAGCTTTTTTCGGGCAAACATTCCCACCACACCGACCAGCTTCTCCCCCACCACAAGGGGGTATCCGGCAAAGGCGACCAGTCCTTCTTTTTTGGCCCATTCGTGGTCGCTGATCTGGGGATCATCCATCACATGATTGGTCAAATGGGGTTTTTTTTTCAAAGCAATGGCTCCGATTTTACCTTTTTCCACCTGGACAGACTGGTGCTCCCCGTTGATATGGGTATACAATCCTGCACTTGCCAACAGCTCCAGATGGCTCTTCTCCCCATCCATAACCCAAATCCGTGCAAAGGCGCCGTCCAATTGTTTTACAATGGATTCGGCACAAAGTTGAAGCAGGCTTTTTAGATCATTTTCTTTGACAAGTGCGGTTCCGATTTCGGCCCCGAGCAGTATATAACGGGTTCTCTCTTTGACTTTCTCCTCCAGGGAAATATTCCGCTTTACAATTCTGTCATGATAAGCCTTTAACTTAAGGCAACTGGTTATCCTGGCCAGTAGTTCAGCTTTATCTACAGATTTATTGAGCAAATCAGTCGCACCAAGTTCCAAAGCTTTAAGTTTGTCGTCATGCGCCACGGAATCGGTCAGTATGATGACCGGAATCAACCCTAAATCAGACTGATCCATCAGTATTTTTAACAGATCAAATCCGCTCTTCCGAGGCATCACAAGATCACAGATGACCAGATCGAAAGGGTGACGGGCTATAAGTTCCAAAGCATGGTCCACGGTTTGGGCAAAAAAGAGCTGCCACTGATTGCTGTGGGGGTGCAGCAAATGTTCTATATTGTAAAAAAAATTTCTATCATCATCGACAAAAAGAATTTTAGGCATAATATATCCATATTATAATGAGAAGCTAACCAGGAGCGCTGCAGATGAACTTCAGAGCCATTTGGGCAATCCCATACGACACATCAACATCTTTTAAATAAGATAGAATCATACTTTTTGTCAAGCAAAGGAAAAAACAGGCAAAAATCAAATTATACATTAATTTTTCACAGAAATATGGGTATCAATAACAGAAATCAATGCCTTGAGAAACAGCACCATACATAGCACCATGACTCCTCACAAAAAATCAATGGAGCGATATTCAGGATCAGCTGCCTTCTTTTTTCATGCGAAGGAGCAGTTCGTCAACCAGCGCCTTATAAGCCAGGGTCCCCTTTGAATTCCTGGCATGGTCAAAGGCAGTGGTACCCTTTCTTGCGGCCTGGGCCAGAATTGTTGTAGAGGGAATCACCGTCTCAAAAACCTGTTCCTTGAAATACTGCCGCATTTCATCCATGGAGCTGCGTGACTCCAAGGTCCGCATGTCACCCATGGTACCGAAATAACCCAACAACTTGATATCCGGGTTAATCCTACGCCGGACCTTATGAATCAACTCAGCCAGTTCACGGGTTGCCACAACACTCATGCTGTTTGTTCTGAAAGGGACCATGACAAATGTGGATGCCTTCAGCACACTGTACAGGAGAAAAGAACCAATAGGAGGAGAATCAATGACAGCATAGTCATATCCCCCTATTCTTCTTTCAAGGCATTCCAGCAACAGGTTTTCTCTTCCAATATTCGATTCAAGTTCATTTTCGACATTGGCAAGGCTCTCATTGGAGGGAATAAGAAAAAGATTCTCTTTTCCTGTTTTAACAACCACGTCATCCATATCCAGATCGGGATCCGTTAAAAGATCCGAAATGGTTAAATCAAATGCTGACAGGTCGTAGCCAAGATGAAGGGAGGCCCCCGTGTGGGGATCAAGATCCACCAGCAGTGTTTTGTTTCCGGATTCAGCCAGGCATGCTGCAATGTTTACCGCGCTGGTGGTTTTGGCAACCCCGCCCTTCAGGGACATAATTGCGATGATCTTGCTTTTTGGCATGGCTCAACTCTCTTTAAAAAAATATTTTGAAAAAACCGTTTCTACCATATTTTTATTCATTAAATCCTTAAGCTCCCTGCGGACATCCCCGTTGGTAATGTTTAACCGGCTCGATATCTCCTTCAGACGCATGCCTTCTATCGCTTCTTTCAAGAGTTCCAGAATTTTTACCGCCTCTTTATTCAGGGAGGGGGATGGGGAGGCCGATTTCGAAATCTGTTGGACATGCACCATGTCCGGAGAACAGTCTTTGCGTATTTTTAGAACCACCTCTTTTACGCCTGCAACCTCTTTTTTGATGGCTGAGATATAGTTGATACGTTCATTGCGTTCTCTTTTGGCCTTTTCTCTAAATCCGCTCATAAACTCCATTCTGACCGAATGGATACGCCTCCTACGTTCCAGCGTCTCCTGTTTCAGCTCAAGGATTTTGGCTCTTCTTTCGGATCTCAACCCTTCAATAGCTGTTTTTAAACGAAGCATATCCTCTGAAAGGCTCATCAGACCTCCTTTGCTATTTTGCTGATTTAAAAAGTCCTTTGATCTTGCTTTCGGAATCTCCATACTTATGGGACTGGCTGATAAAATAGCCGGCAAGATCATGCATGGATTTAGAGATAGCGGACCTGGCATACTTGACGACAAACGGCTCCTGGGTATTCAAGGCATTATCCACTCGCCAGTCCTTTTTCATGGCTCCGATCTCTGTCAGCTGCTTATCCAGGAAACGTTTTGCAACATTTTTAAGTCTTGCTGCAGTTTCGACCCGTTCCGTCTCCTCTTTGTACTGGTTGACAAAAAGCTTAATACTGCATCCAGGATCTCTTTGATGAAGCACCTTGATGAGTGCATAGGCATCCAGGATAGCTGTTTTCCCAGGAGTTACCACAACAATGGTTGATTCGGATGCGAGAAGAAAGCTCAAAACCGTCTCAGAAATACCTGCTCCAAGGTCAATGACCAGGAAATCACCATAAGCCTCAATCTTTTCAAACTGAGTCCATAATTGCCTGGATTCGGAAGCACTCAGATTTGCCAGTTTTTCCACGCCGGAGGCTGCAGGAATAATCTTCAGCCCCTTGGGGCCTTCCAGCATGATCTCATCCAGTTTTTTTTCCCCATTGATCACATGCTCCAGGTTTGCTGTTACACCCTTTAACCCCAGCATAAAGGTGACATTCCCTAATCCCATGTCTCCGTCAAAAAGGATGGTTCTCTGCTTCAACAGACAGAGTGACAGGGAGAGGTTTACTGCCACAGAGGTTTTTCCGACTCCGCCCTTGCCGCTGGCAATGGCGATGGTGTAAATTTTTCTGCGGTTCAACTGGCTTGGCAAATAGGATGACAGGGGGGTTATGTCCACAACAGGTCTTCCTCTGTAAGGGGGTTAGTTGTCTCTTTTTTCTTCTCTTTACTTAAAAAATCCGGAGTCTCCTCCACTATATCCTTTCCGGCAATAAGAGGTTCGGATCGGGAAGGGTAATCCACTGCCATACATTTGGTTATAAGAGGCATTAAGATTTCGATGGTCTGCTTAAAGATCTGATTGCCATCATTCATTAAATTGTAATAACTTTTACCGGTTTCAAGACAAGATAGCTCAGGAGCGATCCGGAAACCCTCTTTCCAGTTGCTCTCTCCCCGTGCAATGACCTCCCGGGCAAGCCGTCTGTAGTTGTCAGAGGCATTGCCGGACGGATGATGCTCAAAGATGGTCATGCCCCTCAAGGGTGCTTCGGCCAGCTTTGTATTAATAGTGATAACCGTTGAAAACAAACCGTTTCCAAATAGTTTATACAACTCAAAAAGGATATAGGGACTCAGCTTGGTCCTGCGGTCATACATGGTACACACGATCCCTGTGATCAGAAGAGGATGGTGCATCCTCTTCTGAATCACATGAACCGCATGCAAAATCCTGTTCAGCCCCTCCAGGGCAAGAAACTGGCTCTGGATGGGAATGATGATCTCCTCACAAAAAAACAGGGCATTCAGCACCAGCAAGCTGACTCCGGGAGAGCAGTCCACGATGATAAAATCATACTGATCCTGAACAGCCTCCATTTTTTCTTTCAGAATCAGCTCCCTTCCCATCTCCTTGACCAGTTCAATTTCGGCTGAAACAAGGGATGCAGAGGCTGGAAGAAGCCATAGGGAATCAAGATTGCATTTCCGAATAGCTTCTCCAGGAGACAGCTCCTCTTTCACCAATATGTCATACAAGGAGGTGTGGATATCCTGCTGTCTGAACCCGCAGCAGGTGGTTGTATTGGCCTGGGGATCGTTATCGATTAGCAGAACCCTGTGGCCTTCCAGTGCCAAGGCGGCTCCAAGATTAATGGATGTGGTTGTCTTGCCGACACCGCCTTTTTGACTGCATATGGCAATCTTTCGAGCCATGTAAAACCTCCCTTTTTTAAACGGATACGTTTACAAGTATTGTCCTAAAATTGTAACTACAATGCGTTGGGCGTATGAAGGATGCCAAACTGTGAATGGATTGTAAACCGTGCCAGTCAATTTGTGGCAGATTTTTTTTGAGTAATCAGTTCCACAAGGAAGAGCATGTCAAAAGCGTTCGATATTCAGAGGTACAATGGGACTGAGACGATTATAGTGATTTGTTTTATCTCCAAAATATTCATGTATTGACTGTAGCATCCGTGTACTGTTGTGTCTATTCAAAAAAGGGATTTATTGTTTACCCCTGAATTTGAGTAGGATACACAATTGCTTTGGGACTGGAAGCGATTTAACCCAGACCGGTTTCACGTGAAACAGATCCGGATAAAATCCAACATGAGCCAAAATGAAAGGTCAGGCAGTTGCAGAAACTGGTACAACCTTTATTTCTGATCCAGAATAGCCAGCACCTCCGCACATTTTTCTCTGGAACGTTTTTCCATGGTCTGAGCTTCTTTAAGAATGTTTTCCTTATAACCCTCGTCTTGAACATCCTTTATGTTGATCAAGACATTCTGATAAGCTCCCCAGATACCCGTTTCAAGTGCCCTTGCACCCACCTGGGTGTCGGATTTTGACGCCGGATTTCCATAACGGGCGATTTCACATAAAGCATCCCAGGCCCCATCCCCCAGACGCATGGTATTCAAGGGAACATTAATGAGGCTGTTGATTTAGTCGATTTTTGAAAAATGTATTCCAATATGTATGGTATTTCATAGCCTTGGAGTACATCATATTGTACCCATGAACCACTAATCTGCATTAAATCAACAGGCTCATTAATGGCGGTTTTAAGTCCGGCCTGCATTTTGGCAATACGAGCCTCCTTTTCCGCCTCCGTTCCCCTTGGCATACGAAGACCTTCCATGTACTCATTAAAGGCCGAGGTGTCGGCATCAATCATGGGAATCAATTTTCCGGTCAATTCATGGAGAATGGGGATGTTTTTACGCATATGTGCGTCCACTGACTCAAACTTTCGCACGCCATGGGTGAGCTTGGCCACCATGGATCCAAGACCCGTTCCCACCGCTGCCATGGCAGCCGATGCAGAACCTCCGCCGGGGGCCGAGGTGCGTGCGGCAATTTCTTCAATGAATTCCCTCACGGTCATGCCCGCCAATGGCTCATGGGGGGGTTCTGCCACAATATATTCAATAATTCTCTCCCGGGGATTAAATGTGGCAACGGAATTGAGTCCCAGTCGCTCAATGGCCAGGCGAATTTTCTGGTCCTCCTCGTAAATAAAAAGATTTTCCCGTTCAATGTAATAATCCGCAGCCATGATAAGAGATTTTAGGGGAACAATCCCCACGATTTCAGAGCCGGCCACGGCAAGATTCGTTGCTCTCTCCCCGTGCAATGGCCTCCCGGGCAAACCGTCTGTAGTTATCAGAGGCATTGCCGGACGGATGATGCTCAAAGATGGTCATACCCCTCAAGGGTGCTTCGGCCAACTTTGTATTAATAGTTACACATGTTGAAAATAAACCATTTCCAAACAGTTTAATCAGTTCCGCAAGGGAGAGCATGTCGAAAGCATTCGATATTCAGAGGTACAATGGGACTGAGACGATTATAGCGATTTGTTTTATCTCCAAAATATTCATGTATTGACTGTAGCATCCGTGTACTGTTATGTCTATTCAAAAAAGATTTATTGTTTACCCCTGAATTTGAATAGGATACACAATTGCTTTGGAACTGGAACCGATTTAACCCAGGCCGGTTTCACGTGAAACCGATCCGGATAAAATATCGGATTTGATCACAACACCTGCTATTTTAAAAAAGGTCGGGATTGCATTATTGATATTAATGACAGAACCAACCTTGACCGACTTTCCATATCTTTCTAAAGGACAAACAAGGTGATTCGACACATTACCGTAAAAGAGAAAAGCGAGAGCCCGAACACGCCAAAATCCGTGAATAATCATTTCCCATCCGAAGAGGTGGACATCACCCATGGAGATTTCCATGGTGATGCCATTTTTGAAACGATCAGTATCCGGCCAGGGGTTAAGATGATCCTCGTTAATCATGGACAGTGTCCGCACCTTCAAATGGATTATGAAATTGAGCGGGCGCCGATAAGTTTCTGTTACACGATATCCCAACGAATCCGCAGCACCATGACCAACGGGATCAGGGGCAAAAGGGTTATTGAACGATCTCCAGGGGACGGTGTGCTGGCTTATCTGCCAAAGACCCGGGGAACGACCGCAATCTCATTGGGTGAAAAAAACATTGGAGTCTCTCTTCATTTTTGCACGCATATGTTTTATGAACTGTTTAATAATCCGCCTCAATGTTTAAAAGAACTTTGTTCAGCCATAGATGATCCGGCAGGGAAGGGCTTTTATCAGCAATCCCGTTTTAACAGGGAAACCTCTCTTGCACTCAAACAAATTCTGGGATGCCCGTATGAAGGTGAAACCCGAAGACTGTATTTTGAATCCAAGGCCTTGGAGCTGGTCACACTCAAACTTGCCGAACTGGAACAGGGCAGTTTCAACAATATACCGAATCCGAATCATAAAGATTTGGATCAGGCAAGAGAAGCATATCACATCCTGCTGTCCAATCTTGACCATCCACCGAGTCTGATCGGTTTAAGTCGCCTGGTGGGAATAAACCGTAATAAATTAAACCGGGGATTTAAAATAATTTATGGTGATACCGTGTTCAACGTGCTACGCAACGCCAGACTGTCCAAAGCCTGGTCACTTTTAAAACAGACAAATCTGAGTCTGTCAGAAATCGCTCTGTCAGTGGGCTACAACAATCAAGCCAATTTTACCACTGCTTTTCGAAAACAATTCGGAAAAACCCCAAAAACGGTACGCCGGGATATTTTGGGTGATCCGTTCCCACCCAATGCCATGACTTGATTCCCAGACACCTCTATGCCCGGATTGGGTAAGCCGCTTTGTGCGGCATTCATAAAAAAGAATGCTTTCCTCAAAAGACAAAATTCACCTGATTACGGTATCTATTTTTTTCAAAATAGCAATCAACAAGATTTAACAATGGTTCTACAGATACATCAATCAGATAAACATGCGACTGAAGTCGCTCAACCGGTTGTTAAAAAAGTAAAGATTGAGAATGGTCTATAGAACATAAACAAATTGCGGCATCCTTAATTCCTGCTTTACACTTTCACGAGGTGAATGTTCATTTTTCGGTGGTCAACCTTAAAAAAATGCAAAGTACTTTTGGGGACATATGAAGAATGCCGAAATTACGATTCAGCTTTGTTGTTTTTTGTGGAAACAATCCCAACCCGGACAAGCCGGAACCAAAAAAGTTTTCTGATTCCCTTGCCCAAATAACACGAAAATCAAAAATAAGCGCCTAAAATAACAAAACGGACAATCAAAGCCATGAAGGCTGACGTCCCCTTTAAAGGGATGCGCTTTCATGGCTTTTTTTATTTATTTGCCGCTCCGGGGATGAATTTGCAATAAAAATGGGGGTCGATAACGCCAAACACGACCCCGCGGGCAAAGATAAAAATCCCTGAAACACAATATGACTCATTGAGATAAACTGGTTTTTGAAAAAGGAAAATAAGATGAAGATGAAGATGAAGATGAAAGTGTTTATGGCTGTTTTTTGGGCAGTATTACTGTCAACCATGGCAGTGGCTGAAGAAAAGAAAATTAATACCCTCGACGATGTCGTGGTCACTGAAAAAAATATTGATGCGCAGATTACGCATACGCCGGAAAAAACCACCATTGACGTGGGCACCTATAAAATTACAGGCGTTGCGCAGAATATCGGAGACATTGTCAAGGACCAACCCATTATCGATTTCCGGGGCGCCACCGATCTGGTGCCCGGAGATCTGGTGGACGGTGATGACACCATCTGGATGCGGGGCTTCAGCAGCAACCGCTTTATTACCGCCGTTGACGGATCCAATATCCATAAACCCGGCGGTCGAAACACCTTTCATGTGGTGGATTATTCATTACTCCCGACATTTTTAATCGAAAAGGTTGAAATCCTGCCCGGGCCGCACTCGGCCCTGTACCCGGGCCAGAGCATCGGAGGGGTGGTCAATTTAATCAGCAAAACACCTGAACGATATAGTACTGTAAAGCCTGACATGACGGTCATGACCAGCTATAAATCCTACAACACCCAGAACCACAGTGCCTATGTCCGGGGAGGTGCAGGGGATTTTATCTATGACACAGGGTATCAGCGATATGCCACGCACGGTTATCTGAGAAATGCGGCAGCAGACATAGACACATTTTTCGGTCGTGTCGGCTATATTCTGCCTTCGGAGGGCTACATTTCGCTGACCGCCTCCCACACGGATGCAAACCGGGAAATTCCCGTTAAAAATGATTCCTCTCTTACGAATTACAATAACAAGTATCCGACGGTAACAACGTCTTCCTATTATAAATGGCAAACGCCCAAGTGGGATGAAACAGGAATATCTTACCGGATAAATTACAATCAACCCACACCGATCGGTACCTGGGATCTGAATGCATATTATGCTGAAGAAGAGTGGGAAAAAACAGTCCTGCGCCAAAATACCTCAGGAGGTTATTATGATGCCGGATGGAAAGCAACATGGTATGAGCGGGGGGGTAAATTGCAGGATACCATCACATTTTCTGACAAGCATCAGACCATTATCGGCACCGATCTGGAGCAATTTTTGGATGGTTTTGATACAAAACAAGGATCACTGGCCGCTTTTGATGATAAAAAAAGAGTTGAACTCAAATCCTGTTTTGCCCAGCACCAATGGCGGATAATTCCCCGCCTGACACTGACGGCCGGACTGCGGTATGAACATGCCGATGTATGGATCGACAATCTTTCCTCCAGCACAGGCAGTATGCTCATTACCGGAAAACCCAGATGGATAGAACGCAGTTGGGATGACTGGCTTCCCAAATCCTTTCTCACCTATGAACTGGATGATCTTGCAGCAGGCCTCAGGGATACGTCCGTTTCTTTGGGAGTCAGCAGAATCTGGCGGGCACCCATTAATTTCGGTGACTTCAATCCCAGGGGGATGCCGGCCGGTGCATGGACGGAACCGGAGCACGGTATCGGCTACGACGTCGTGTTATCAAGGAGACTGGTCAATGACATTCAGTTGAAGATCAATTACGCCTACTATGAAATAAAAGATTATCTTGCCTGGAATTGGGATTATGCAGCGTATACGCCAAGCAGCAGCAATCCGGTCACGCCCGGCATGGAATACAAAGATTATATCTTAAATCTTGAAAAAGTCACCCGGCATGGCGTTGAAGTGCAGTTGAACGGTCACCTTATGGATGATCTTTCCTTTTACCTTGGTTATGCGTATCAGACATTTGATAACAAGGGGGGAGAGCCGGCCGGGGAAACCGCAGTGGATAATATTGCCAAAAACAGGGTCAACGCCGGATTGCGCTATCATTTATTCGAGAACACGCTGCTACTCCTCGATTATAAATACCAGGATGAACAGGTTGTCCAGAAAAGTGAAGAAATTACGCCGAATGAATGGGAGTTTACCAAAATTCCCATGGATGCCTATCATGTTTTCGACCTGGCGGTTCAGCAAACCCTTTTTAAACATCGGGGTCCGTTAAAGAATGCCACCTTAAAATTCTATATCAACAATTTGCTCAATGAAGATTATGAGAATCTCAGTGGTTATCCGGCAACGGACCGAACATGCGGTGCCGCTTTGAGCTTTGAGCTTTAAATAATTCGGAGAAAACATGCGCAATAAAAACTGCAACAGGAAATTTCACCTGATAATGTACGCGGCAGGACTCGTCTTGATTTTTAATTTGGCGACCGGATGTACGGATCAGAAACCTGACGGAAAACAACGCAATTATCAAAAAAAAATAATAGACGCTGTCGGCAGGGAAGTTATGATCCCACCCAAGGTTGAGCGGGTGGTGGATCTGGCGTTGCTTGACGGAACTCGGACAATGGTTGAATTAGGCGTTTCGGACAAGCTTGCAGGCGTAAATGATGTCGTCAAGAATTTCATGTACGGAGAAGAGGGCAGGGCGCTTTCATGCTGGTTTGCTCCGCCAAGGGTGGAACCCCGCTTGAAAGACCTTTTGAGTGTGGGAGGCTGCCGTGAGCCAAACATTGAGCTGATGAAATCACTGAAACCCGACATTATTCTGGCCTACGCTTCCTATGCGGAATTGGCCGAAGCCCTTGAAGAACAGACCGGTCTGCCGGTTGTCTGTATTAAAAGCTCCGGATGCCTTGACTTTAAAATGATCCGGTTGGTTGCCGACATTATGGGTAGGCAGAAAAAAGCGGAAGATCTTATTACCTATTCCCGAAAAAAAATTGAAAGGATCATCAAAATAACGTCACAGCTTCCTGAAACAAAACGGGTAAACGTCTTTTTCTGGGGATGGCCTGTTCAGGACTCCCCGAAAACCATTGCACCCTACGACCCCATTGATCTGGCCGGCGGCATAAACGTGGCCATGCAGGCCAAGATCAAACCCTATGAAATTTACGACATTACCAAAGAACAACTGGCGGTATGGAACCCTGATGTTATTTTGCTCCAGTGGTGGACCCCCCAAACTATCGGTGTCCGCATAGAGACAATTCTATCCGACCCGGCCCTTCAAACGGTTTCTGCTGTAAAAAAACGGCAGGTGTTTTACTCTCGAAGTTTCATGAAAGGATGGGACCCTGCCATGGGATTGTGTGAAATTTACTATATGGCCAAGCTGTTTTACCCTGAATTGTATCCGGATCTTGACGTTGAAAAAGAGGGAAATGAAATTTTAAAACAATTTTACAGGGTGGATGGTCTTTACACGGATTTTATCTCAAAAAGCGAACTTCACCGCTGGAAACAGGAATTAAAAAATTGAGTTGCCTGACAGGCGTAAGGCCTGATCCGGAAAAGCAGGAGACCGCATTTATACAGGTGCGCCATATGCCGGATGTTTTCATTGAATATCAACGATATGCCGGCAGAAAGCGATGGTTCCTTCTGATGCTCATGGTTGCCACAGGCCTGCTCGGAACTTTTTTTATCACACTGGGACCTTTGGACATATCAATTTCCGAAGTGTATGCCACGCTTCTGAACCGATTTTTCCCGAACTGTTTTTCAACACCGGGTGAGCTCGCCGAAAGAACCATATGGTATATGAGGCTTCCCAGACTTCTCATGGGACTTTGTGCAGGTTCCAGCCTTGCCATTGCCGGCGCAGTGATGCAACCGGTACTGAGAAACCCTTTGGCAAGTCCTTTTACCCTGGGCATATCGGCAGGCGCCGGATTCGGTGCGGCCCTTGCCATACTTTTCGGTAAAGGCCTGGGCGGAGGAACCTATTTTGTGGTGATAAACGCATTTGTGTTTTCTCTGTTCACAGCTTTTATCATTCTGTGCCTGTCCCGATATAAAGGGGCCACACCCGGGAACATGGTACTTGTGGGCATTGCCCTGTCATATCTTTTCAGCGCCGGTACAACGGTGATGCAGTACTTTGCCGAGTCCTGGGCCGTAGCTGAGGTGGTCTTCTGGATGGTGGGCAGCCTTGCCAGATCCACATGGACCAATCTGCAGTTTGTGTTTCCCATTATGCTGGTCTGTGTACCGTATCTTTTATTAAAATCGAAAGATCTCAATATAATGAACGCCGGGGATGACATTGCCGAAAGCCTGGGAGCAAATATCCGGCGTAACCGGATTCTGATTTTGATGGCAGCCTCGCTCTTAACGGCAACCATTATCTGCTTTACCGGGACCATCGGATTCATAGGCCTTGTGGCACCGCACATTTCAAGAATGATGTTAGGCGGGGACAACCGTTTTGCCATACCGGCGGCAGGGTGTATCGGTGCCCTACTTCTCACCGGATCGGATATGGTGGCAATGCATATCATCGCACCCACTGTCATCCCCATAGGGGTAATGACATCTTTTATGGGAGTGCCGCTTTTTATCTATTTAATCATGAAAAACAGGAGTGAATTCTGGCAATAGAACTTAAAATCAAAGATCTCGCGTTTCGTTATGACACCCTGCCGGTTCTTGAAAATATCACCTTTACACTCAAACCCCGGCAGATACTGGCGTTAATCGGTCCAAACGGCGCCGGTAAATCCACATTGCTCAAATGCATGGACGGACTTATCAGGCACCGGAAGGGAAGGATTGAGCTGAACGGAAAAGAGATAAAAAAAATGCAACGAAAGGATATTGCAAAGTATATGGCATATGTGCCGCAAAGCATTTCAAACATTTTTCCGTTTAAGGTGTTTGACATGGTTCTCCAGGGCAGGTATCCCCATCGACATCTCCGCCACGACAAAAAAGACCTTGAAAAGGCATTTAATGCACTTCGGTTGATGGGTGCCGAAGACCTTGCAATGAGGGATTTTGGGGCGATCAGCGGCGGACAGCGGCAGAAAGTGACCATGGCAAGAGCCATTGCACAGGAGGCTGAGGTTCTTTTGCTTGATGAACCCACAAGCAATCTGGATATTATGCACCAGCTCGAGGTGATGGAGTTGTTAAGATATCTGGTAAAACAAAATGAGATATCGGCCGTTGTAACACTGCATGATCTGAACTTGGCCGCCAAATACGCCGATACGGTCATCCTGCTGAACCAAGGTAAAATCATTGCATCAGGAGATCCCTGCTCTGTCCTGACGTCTGAAAATATCGCTTCGGTATATCATGTGGAAGCCGTTGTGAACAGCGTGCAGGACAGGCCCCATATCATCCCGATAAAGCCGCTTTCAACCCATTCATGTCGAAGACTGAATGGGTAACACCTTGGTATCCGAAGAGGTTCGGGATGATACCGTGTCTTTGGTACCGCTAAGAATACCCAGCTTTCTTTATTTCTGATCCAGAATAGCCAGCACCTCTGCACATTTTTCTCTGGAACGTTTCTCTATGGTCTGGGCTTCTTTAAGAATGTTTTCCTTATAAACCTCGTCTTGAACACCCTTTATGTTGATCAAGACATTCTGATAAGCTCCCCAGATACCCGTTTCAAGTGCCCTTGCACCCACCTGGGTGTCGGATTTTGACGCCGGATTTCCATAACGGGCGATTTCACATAAAGCATCCCAGGCCCCATCCCCCAGACGCATGGTATTCAAGGGAACATTAATGGCGGTTTTAAGTCCGGCCTGCATTTTGGCAATACGAGCCTCCTTTTCCGCCTCCGTTCCCCTTGGCATACGAAGACCTTCCATGTACTCATTAAAGGCCGAGGTGTCGGCATCAATCATGGGAATCAATTTTCCGGTCAATTCATGGAGAATGGGGATGTTTTTACGCATATGTGCGTCCACTGACTCAAACTTTCGCACGCCATGGGTGAGCTTGGCCACCATGGATCCAAGACCCGTTCCCACCGCTGCCATGGCAGCCGATGCAGAACCTCCGCCGGGGGCCGAGGTGCGTGCGGCAATTTCTTCAATGAATTCCCTCACGGTCATGCCCGCCAATGGCTCATGGGGGGGTTCTGCCACAATATATTCAATAATTCTCTCCCGGGGATTAAATGTGGCAACGGAATTGAGTCCCAGTCGCTCAATGGCCAGGCGAATTTTCTGGTCCTCCTCGTAAATAAAAAGATTTTCCCGCTCAATGTAATAATCCGCAGCCATGATAAGGGATTTTAGGGGAACAATTCCCACAATCTCAGAGCCGGCCACGGCAAGATTCAAGGCTGCAGCCTCCTTTTTCACCTCTTCAAACAGCACATGGATGGGGGTCACTGTGTAATTATTGAGATTCACCGTCACCTGGGCCATATTGTACTCGTCCACATACCATCCCATGCCCTTTACTTCAGTCAATCGACCGGGTTGATCGACACCCCTGCCGGCTTCCCGAAGATTCAGGGCAATGCGATGGGCCTGATTGGAGGTTCCCAGGATATTCACATTGTAGGCAATGAGAAACATGCGGGCACCGGTGGCCGTGGCTCCCCAGGTGGGAACAAACTTAGAAGGACCAAAATCAGGCTTCCATTTTGGATCTTTCAATCGCTCCTCCAGAGCCTCATACTCCCCCCGGCGAACATCGGGAAGTTTTTTCCGATACGCCTGCACTGCGGCCTCTTCATAAAGAAAAAAAGGAACGTCCAACTCTTCTGCCGCTTTTTTTCCAAACCGCCTGGCAATATCGGCACACTCCTCCATGGTCACGCCGGCCACGGGAATAAAGGGGCAGACATCCATGGCACCAAACCGGGGATGCTCTCCCTTGTGTTGGCGCATGTCTATCTTTTCCTTTGCCACCCGGGCCGCAGCAAGGGCACCTTCAATCACGCTGTCGGGATCACCCACAAAGGTATACACCGTTCGATGGGTGGATTTACCAGGGTCCACATCCAGCAGCGTACACCCTTTGGTTGCTCCAATGGCATCGGCAATGGCATTAATAACAGCCTGGTCCCGTCCCTCGGAAAAATTGGGCACACACTCAACAATTTTTTTCATTTTTCTTGTCCTTCATTATTTTGATTTTATCTAATTTTTTCCGTACTGTTCCACCATTCCACCCCTTTACAATCATCTCCAAACTGGCGGTGAGACAAAAATCAAGATATACCACATCATGATTGAGGTTTGAACCCGTAAATACAGACATACATGCCTAATGGGTTTGGTACGGATTTACTCATCAAGTATCGATTACCGTTTTTCCCCAAGTGATTGAGGACCAAGCCCGTTTTAAGCATAACACCGGCCACGTTGAGGTAGCGTCCATAACGATGAAGAAATTCCCATGGTTCGAGGCTATCCGAATTTTTTAATCCTTGACTTGCATGAACCGCATCTTGTACTTCATATAACTGCCACGGGCAGACCGCATTGGGGACTTGGGTCTGTCCACAACGAATCATGAAAGTAATGTTAGATATGCCTATATCTTTTTATAACGGGCATGTTCTGCCGAACACAACAAATATAGAAAATGGTATTATACCGCCGCCCCCCCGACGGGCAATGGGCCCGGACCGGAACTGTAGACAGCTCAATTGTCCGGTTCCTATTGCCCATCGGGGGGCGGCTCTGCTGAGGTTGCCTTGAAGGCTGCCTTTTCATATAAACTGCCACGGGCAGACCGCATTGGGGACCTGGGTCTGCCCACAACGAACAATGAAAGTAATGTTAGGCATGCCTACACTTTCTTATAAAAAAGAATAAGTAGATGGCTGATGGGCAAGGGAAGGGTTTTATGAAAAAAAAAGAACATCTGGAACTACTTTGCAATGCTGGAGAGATGTTTGCCCTGCTTTCCGGTGTTTCAGACACAAAAAAAATATTACAGAGATGTGTCAAGTTGGTGGCAAAGTACCTCAAAGCCGAGGTGTGCTCCATCTATCTTCTTGAGACCCCGGAACAGGAGTTGGTGCTTCGCGCCACCACCGGTTTAAACCCCGATTCCGTTGATATTGTTAAAATGAAGGTGGGGGAAGGGTTGGTGGGAAAAGCCATGGAAACCATGGAAATCATTCTGGAAGACCATGCCAGTCTCAATCCTGATTTTAAATACTTCCCCACAACCCGGGAAGAGGCCTTTGAGTGTTTTCTGGCCATTCCCATATTAAGGGGGACCCAGGGAATTGGTGTTCTGGTTGTCCAGCGTCAGGCCAACCGTCGTTTTTCCGGTGATGAAGCCATGGTATTACGATCCATTGCATCCCAGCTGGCAATGCTCATCCAAAATGCAAAAATTCTGCTGGGGTTTGAAAAAAATGACCTGCCGGAAAAGGACGCTCACTCATTCCTCCCCCTTCAGACAGATATGGATCTTCCCCGGATAATACCGGCACGGGTGGCCTCCCGGGGCATTGCTATGGGAAAGGCCATGCTGACCCAGCGAAACCCCATACTTGACATGCTCAGAAGCAATCAAAAAATTAACGATGATCCTTCCCTGGGGATCAATGCTCTGGAAAATGCCATTACCCAAACCATCGACCAGATTGAAGCCCTTGAACAGGAGATTTCCCAACGCATCCCTGAAGCGGTAAGTCTTATTTTTGATGCCCATATCATGATATTAAAGGATAAGGGCTTTTCATTAAAAATGAAGGAGCTGACCCGGCAGGGGCAATCGGCGCTCTCCTCCGTGGTCACTGTTTCCCGAAAATATATCAATCTCTTTGGTTCCAGTGAGGAGGAGTATCTCCAGGAAAAGGTGGCGGATGTCGAAGATATTGCCGTCCGGCTCATTGAAAATCTTGTGAAGAGCACCGCACAAGGCCCCCCAAGTCATGAAAATAAAATTCTAATTGCCCGGGATCTTCTGCCGTCGGAAGCGGTGCGGTTTGCCATGAAAGGGGTGTCCGGCATCATTCTCACCGGCGGCGGCATCACCTCCCACGCCGCCATTCTGGCCCGTTCCCTTGGGCTTCCCATGCTCATCACCGAACAACTGGATCTACTTGCCATAAAAGGAAATCCCACCATCATCATGGATGCCCAGGTGGGCAATATCTATTTTAATCCCGACCCGGAGATTGAAGCCAAATTTCGACAACCCATGGCATCGGCTGCGCCCCTTCCCAATGAAATTCCGCACAAAGAAACCCGCACCGCCGATAATGTTTCCATCGCACTTATGGTCAACATCAATTTACTGGGCGAACTGGATTCCGCCCTCCGGCTCAATGCACAAGGAGTAGGGCTCTATCGATCGGAATTTCCGTTTCTGGTGCGCAGCAACTTCCCCACCGATGCAGAACAGAAAAGGGTGTATGATATTCTCCTGTCAAAGATGGCAGGAAAAGAGGTGACCATCAGAACCCTGGATGTGGGGGGAGATAAAATGCTGGCCTATTTTGACAATGCCGGAGAGGCCAACCCCGAACTGGGGCTTCGTTCCATCAGATTCTCCTTTAAATATCCCGATATCATGGTGCAACAGATCAAGGCCATTCTCACCGCTGCCGCTGAAGCCGATCCTGCCACGGAACTGAGAATCATGTTTCCCATGGTCTCTTCCTTGGATGAATTTAGAAGGGCCAAGCAGGTGGTGGTTCGCTGTTATGAAGAATTGAAAGGATCTGGCCGGGGGGATGAAGAGCTACCAATGGAGACGGAACCCAGCGGACTTAAAAAAATACCTCAAATCGGTATGATGCTGGAGCTGCCCTCTGTTGTGGAGATCATTGACAGCCTTGCAGAAGAGGCGGATTTTTTCTCCATCGGCACCAATGATTTTGTCCAGTACATGCTGGCGGCAGATCGCACCAACGACAGGGTCACTGAATACTATACCCCCCATCACCCAAGTGTTTTACGAGCATTGTCCCGTATTGCAAAGGCAGTCATCTCTGTCGGAAAAGATCTTTCCGTGTGCGGTGAAATGGCCAAGGAAAAAGCGTTCATTCCTTTCTTTCTCGGTATCGGCATCCGAAAACTCAGCGTCAATCAGCACTTTCTCTTTACTGTTCAAAAATGTATTAACCAATGGAAATTGGAGGATGCCAAAATCTATGCGGAATCGCTTCTTTCCCAAAGCAGTGTGGAAGGGGTTTTGGGTTTACTGGAACACTGACAATGCTCTTTTTTAGGGCAGCAGATTTTCCTTCCACCCTCATTGGTCACGCTTCCCAGGCTTATTTTTCAATCAAAGTCGGGTGTGAAAATGGGGAATGGCATCAGAAAGTGTAAAGTACGATTGAAAGATGCCGAAAAAAACCTAAATTCGATGGCTTAACCCGGACAACCGATAATCTGTTTTGTTGTTGTTCAGTGCAATTTCAACGGCCCTTCGGGATCCCACCAGAATCACAAGATGCTTTCCCCGGGTCATGGCCGTGTACAAAAGATTTCGCTGGAGCAACGGATAGTGCATGGTGGTGATGGCAATCACCACCGCAGAATACTCGGATCCCTGGGATTTATGAACGGAAACGGCATAGGCCAGGGTCAGTTCGTCCAGTTCCATGATGTCGTAATCCACCAACCGTCCGTCAAAATTCACCACCAGTCGATTCTCCGATGTCACCACCTCATCCACCACACCAATGTCACCATTAAACACATCTTTCTGGTAATTATTTTTAAGGTGCATCACCTTATCACCGGTTTTAAATGTCATACCACCGGCATTGATCCCTCCCGGGGTCTTGTTTAAAACTGCCTGGAGCTGCTGATTCAAATTGATGGTACCGGTTTCTCCCCTGTGCATGGGAGTGAGTACCTGGATCTCATCCACATGGGAAAAGGCTTTTTTAATTCTGCCGCAACAGAGATTCAAAATGGTTTTTACTACCCGGTCGGGATCATTGTTTTCAATGAAATAAAATTCCGACAAGCCCTTGTCGTCCTTATTCCGATCCAGACACGGCATCTGGCCGTTTCTGATACAATGGGCATTTCTGATAATGGGGCTCTGTTCCGCCTGACGAAAAATCCGGGTCAAAGAAAAAACTTTTACGGCACCGGATCGGATAATATCCGACAGCACATTTCCCGGCCCCACCGACGGCAGCTGAAAAATATCCCCCACCAGAATCAACACCGAATTTACCGGAATCGCCTGGACCAGATGGTACATGAGCATGGTATCCACCATGGAAGATTCATCCACAATCATCACATCAATGTCCAATGGATTGTTTATATTTCTGCCAAAACTGGCATCATCCGGATCATAGAGCAATATTTTGTGCAGGGTAAAGGCCTTGCGACCCGTGACTTCGGCAAGCCGCCTTGCAGCTCTCCCCGTTGGGGCGGCCAACAGCACCTTTTGTCTTAATTTCATGAAAATGGAGCACACCGACCGCACCAGAGTGGTCTTACCGGTGCCGGGTCCACCGGTGATCACCACCACCCGGTGGGTGAGGATCTCTTTCACCACCGCCATCTGTTCATCGGAAAGCTTTAGTGCCAGACGAAACAGCACCTCCTGCTCGATGGCGGCGTCATCCATTTCAAAGGCTGGGGCACCAATGGAAAGCATGGCCCGGATTCTCCGGGCAATTCCCTCTTCGGCCCGGTGAAGCCGTTTAATGTAAATTCTTTCATCGGTTTGTAGGGCATCATCTGTTTCTTCTGTTTCAAACGCCTTTTCAATGACAATTTCCGAACTTTTTTCAAGGGCGTTCAGGGCATCCCACAGGCACGCTTCAAGGGCGGATGTCATCTGGCTGCACTGTTTCAGCAGCTGGGACCTGGGGGCAAACACATGACCATCGGCTTCCCATTTCAACAGAAAATAGATGATACAGCCCTTGATTCGATCCGGGTCATCCCGCTTTACACCGGCCTTCAGGGCAATGACGTCTGCCACCTCAAAACCGGCTTCGGGAATATCCCGGCTGATCCGGTATGGATTTTTTTTCAGAATATCAAGGGCGTTGGAACCGTAGAAATTAAGAATGGCGGCAGCATGGGAAATGCCAATACCGTTGTGCTGCAGAAACTGCATCACCTTGCGAATGGCGTGGTGACTGTCCCAGGCCTTTGTAATGAAATCCGCTTTTGCTTTCCCAATCCCCTGGATTTCCAGGAGACGGTGGGGTTCATTTTCAATGATATCAAGGGATCGCTCCTGGAATCGTTCCACGATTTTGTCCGCCATGGTTTTACCGATACCCTTGATGATGCCGGAGCCCAGGTATTTTTTGATCCCCCCCACGGTGGCAGGCAAAACCACATCAAAGGATTCCACCTTGAACTGCTCCCCGTATTTTACATGGGTGACCCAGGCACCCACCAGGGAAAGGGTCTCCCCAGGGGCAATCCCTGCCATGTGACCCACCACCACAATGGGTTCTCTGGTACCATGAACCTTAACCCGGGCAATGGTATAATGATTTTCTTCGTTGCGAAAGGTGATTCGCGTCAGGGTGCCTTTAATGGTGATCATGGGAAAAAGTCATTGCTTATCATTTTCAATCATAAGCCTGGCAGCGGCCATGAGATCAGGAACCACATGATCCGGCGGCTGTCCCATGGCGTGAAGTGTCTTCAATGCCTCTTCACCATTACCGGTTTTCACCAGCACAGCTGTGCCGCACCCGGCATTGCGGGCACACAGGATGTCTTTGGCACTGTCCCCCACCATGCAGCTGGTTTCAAGGTCGATATCATATTTTTCCCGGGCCTGTAAAATTAGTCCGGGCAATGGTTTTCGGCAGGAACACGCTTCTTGGGGGGTATGGGGGCAGAAAAAGATATCTTTGATCTCACCGCCCAGGGCCTTTACACCGACACTCAATTTATCGAAAATAGCCTCCAGCCCCGCAGGGGTGACCATTTTCCTGTTGATAACCGACTGATTGGTGATGAGAATAATGTCAAACTGATGGGCCGTTAAAAGGGCAATGGCCTCCCTGCTGCCGGGAATAAAATAAAATTCCGAGGGGCTTTTGATGTAATCCGGAGAATCCACATTAATCACGCCGTCCCGGTCAAGAAAAATGGTACAGGGCATGCTATCTCTCTATTCTGCCACGGGAAAGGCGCTGTCCACGCCGGAAGTCATGAGTTTCCGGCTGAAGGTCTCCGCATCTTCCAACTGGGTAAATCTCCCCACTCGAACCCGGTAAAAGGTACCCCGATAATCTTTATAAGTGGTGATATGGGTATTTTCATATCTTGATGAGAGTTTTTCCCGGTAGTTGCCGGCATTGGCGTAAATTGCAAACGCCCCCACCTGCACGGTGAAATTTCCCTTCCAGTAGTCCACCGCTGTATAGGTCTTTCCGCCGTCGCTTTTTCCCAGGGCCACCACTTTAACCGGTGCCGTTCCCGGCCCCACTATCCCCAGCTTTTTTGCTCCGGTGTAAGACAAATCAATGATCCTGCCTCGCACAAAGGGTCCCCTGTCATTAATTCGAACCACAATTTGTTTTCCATTGTCGGTATTGGTCACCTGGACCCAGGTGTTAATGGGAAGGGTCTTATGGGCCGCTGTCATGGCATACATGTTATAGGTTTCTCCATTGGCGGTTTTTCTGCCATGGAATTTTTTACCATACCAGGAGGCCAGGCCTTTTTGGGAAAATCCCCTGGCATGGGCCAGGGGATGATAGGTTTTTCCATTAATTTTATAGGGCTTATACGTTCCTGATGCTTCGGGTACGTCACCGGAAGAACCCGTTGTAACCTGTCCGGGAGGGGATGACGCACATCCCCATACAAAGAAAAAAATCAATATCAGAACAAATGAAAATCTTAAAAAATTAACCATCCAGCTCCAGGGCTTGATGAATCACATCATCCATTTTATCTGTGAAATGAAAGTCAATGGTCTGCCGGATATTTTCCGGTATGTCTTCCAGATCCTTTTCATTCCACAGGGGAAGGATGAGACTTTTAATGCCGGCTCTACTGGCGGCAATAACTTTTTCTTTAATACCGCCCACCGGCAGCACCTCTCCCCTAAGGGTAATTTCACCAGTCATGGCCAGTTTCGGTTTCACCTTTCTACCGGTGACAAGGGATGCCAGTGCCGTCAACATCGTCACCCCGGCTGACGGACCATCCTTGGGTATGGCACCGGCCGGAACATGAATGTGAATGTCGTGGGTATCGAAAAAATCTTCTGTAATCTTAAATTTATCTGCATGGGATCGAATATAACTCATGGCGGTGTGCGCAGACTCCTTCATCACATCCCCCAGTTGTCCGGTGAGCATCAATCCTTTGCTTCCCTTCATGGCTGTGGCTTCCACAAACAGGATATCCCCCCCCACGGGGGTCCATGCCAGGCCTACCACAACGCCGGGTACGGTGATGTTGGTTCCATTCTCCACCATATTTTTGATGGATCCGAGATACTCATGAAGATCATTTTTACCCACAGATATTTTTTCCGCCTCTCCCTGGGCGATCTTGCTGGCCACTCCCCGGCACACGGAACCAATTTCCCTTTCAAGGTTTCGCAATCCGGATTCCCGGGTATATCCTGAAATAATTTGCTGTAATGCACTTTTGGTAAGGGTAATCTGGGATGTTTTCAATCCATTGGCCATGCGCTGTCGTGGCAGAAGGTATTTGGTGGCGATTTTCAGTTTTTCCTCTTCGGTATAACCGCTCAACTCCAGCACCTCCATGCGATCCAGCAATGGGGCCGGTATGGTGTGAAGCACATTGGCAGTGGTGAGAAAAATCACATCGGTCAAATCAAAGGGAACATCCAGGTAATGATCGGTGAACGAGAAGTTCTGTTCCGGGTCCAACACCTCAAGAAGGGCGCTTGACGGATCTCCATGATAGGAGGAGTTCACCTTGTCAATCTCATCCAGCATAAACACCGGATTGTTCTTTCCCGCACGCCGGATCTCCTGGATAATTCTTCCGGGCATGGCGCCCACGTAGGTTCTTCGGTGGCCACGAATCTCGGCTTCATCCCGGATTCCCCCCAGTGCAATGCGGACAAACTTCCGGCCAAGGGATCTGGCAATGGATTTACCAAGAGAGGTCTTTCCGGTACCCGGAGGACCTGAAAAGCAGAGAATAGGCCCCTTGGAATCATTTTTCAGCTTTCGAACCGCCAGATATTCAAGAATTCTTTTTTTGGGTTTCTCCAAGCCGTAATGGTCCTGATCCAAAATGCGACGAGCGGCTTTAATATCCAGTTTATCTTTAGATTTTTCTGCCCAGGGAAGAGAGGTGAGCCAATCAAGATAGGTGGAGGCAACCACAAATTCAGACGAGGAAGGATGCATGCGGGAGAGTCGTGTCACCTCCCGTTCCGCCTCTTTTGCGGCCTCTTTGGGAAGCTTTTTGGATGCTATTTTTTTACGATACTCTTCAATTTCAACGCTTTCATCATCGGTTTCGCCTAACTCCTCCCGAATGGCTTTCAACTGCTGGCGTAAATAATACTCCCGCTGCCGTTTGTCCATATCCTCCTTGACCTGGGTTTGAATTTTAGAACCCATTTCAAGGATTTCCAGCTGATCATTCACAAGCCGGGTGACCTTGGTCAACCTGGCCTTTACGTCCAGAATTTCAAGAACTTTCTGCTTTTCAAGAATAGGAGCATTAATGGTGGAAGCCACCATATCCGCCAGAACATCAGGCTCCCGTATGGATTTTACCATGCCGCCGATCTCTGCAGGCAACCCCGGTGAAAGGGAAACAATCTTTTCATACTGGTCCACCACATTGGACATCAGCGCCCGGGTCTCTTTATCTTCGGTGATATTTTTACTTTCCACCACCTCAACTTTGGCCTGAATATAGGGTTTACCCTCTATATATTCAGTCACCTTAAATCGGCTCAGGCCCTGGATCAGTAACTGAGCTCGATTATCTTCCATTTTGGCCATTTTCAATATGATGGCCACCGTACCGATTTTATGCAGATCCTTTGAGGAATGGCGTGAAGATACATCGGAACGTTTTGATAACAGCACCCCTAACATTCTGTCCCCAGCCATAGTCTCATCAATGAGTTTAATTGCCTCATCCTGCATGATCACAAGGGGAAGCACCATTTTGGGAAACAGATTGGTATCCACAATGGGTAAAACGGGAAGGATCTCCGGTATATGATCGGGACTGACATTCACTGAAGACTTTAGTTCACTCATGGGAAATTCCTATGCATTATGCTTTTATCTGTATGATATTTCAACAGTTTCGGTTCGTTCCACTGGAAGCTTTGCAAGGCTGATCTCAAGAAACCCATTGGAATATGAGGCGGAAACTTTATCAATATCGATCAGGGTCGGCAGATAAAGTATTCGCTCAAACCTGCCGAACTGAATTTCGGCAAGTCTGAAGGTGGCCGGATGTTCCGGTGGTTTTCGGCATCTGCTTCCCGATATTTTGACGGCCTTGTTACTTACCTGAATGGTAATATCATCCTTTTCAACCCCTGAAATTTCGGCTTGAATGATGATATAGTACCTGGATTCAAAAATATCCATCTGGGGTTTCCAGATTCGTTTTGAAAGGCAAAACATGGGATTAATGGAGTGAAACATATCCTGTCCCTCTTTTTCTCCCCGTGAAGAACGATCAAAATCTTCGCCAAAGATAATTTCTAAATATTCCATTACAGAAAACTCCTGAAGCTGTGTTGATTTAAATGAACACTGCAATTAAAAACAGGCAGTTAATACATAAAAGAATACCATCGGGATTAAAAGTTGTAAAGCAGGAATAATAAGTAAACTCCGGGATTGATCACACCATTGACTACTTGAGGGGGAGAAGTCAGGTTTGTGATGAAATCCTGATTTTACGTCTCAATCCAACACCTGAGAGATCTCTATAATGTTTTTTTATGATCGTCAAGCCCAAGAGTTTCCGGAATCCAATTTTTAGTACCCCATCTCAGGCATAAAAATCCTGCCAGATTAAACAGAAAAGAGATATAACAAACCGTATTGATGCCCCAGTGATGCCATATCATGCCCCCGGAAACCGCACCTGCAACTCGACCCAGTCCTGCCGCACCGAAAAACAGAGACATCATGGTGGCTCTGGCACCGGGAATCAACTCCGTGCACATGGAAATAAATGACACAATGGTGAATTCAAAAAGAAAAAAAATTAAAAAAAGGGCACCCAGAGCGGCTTTTGCCGAATGTTCGGACAGGGGAACGAGAAGGTAGGAGAGGGCACAAAAGAAAATTCCATATTGAACGGCCCGTTTCAACCCAATGCGGTCTGCCAGAATTGCCGTCCCCGTAGAACCGCAGAGTTCTCCCACACCAATTACAGCCGTACCCATACCCAGATCCACCACTGAAAAATGAAACAATTTTTCCAGCCAAGCCCCGTAAATAACGAAAAGATTGTCATTGGCAAAACTGACAAAAAAAGCAAATCCCATGGCACCCATGGCCCTGGGATTTGCCATTAATTCAGCCATGGATGACAGGAATGGAGTTTTTTCTGTCCGAACTGTTTTCTTTTTGGAATCATCCGCTATATAGGCCACCACCAGCCACAGACAGATAACAGCACCACCCGCCATGACGAAAAAGGGAGACTGCCATCCCATCTTTGAAATAATCAGGCCTGCCAGGGGAATTCCCGCAAGGGTTGCCACGGACCAACTGATTTCAAGCACCCCCACCACAAATCCTCTGCGTTTATAGCTCACCCGGGTACCCACATAGGCCTGAATGGCAGGATCAAAAAGATTTTTGCCCAATCCGCTTAAAAACATTGCCACCACAAAGCTGTAATAAAACGGCAGGCATCCCACCAACATCATGCCGGTGAAAACGGTGGTGAGCCCCAGGATCATCATGGGCTTATATCCGGTGCGATCTCCGATGCGGGAGGTCAAAAGACCGATGAGGGCCGTTGATTGATTCAGGGCAATCACCGAGGTCACCGAGGTCAGTGGAACGCCAAGTCCCCTGCTGATGACCGCTGCAAAGGGATAAATAAATCGGTTGGTAGTGTTAATGACCGACCTGCTTGCAAAGGCTGCCAGCAACGTTCCTAATATTCCGTTTTGTTGTTTGTCCATTGTCATCCGATTTTTTTTGAACTCATCACGAATGAGTATGATAATTCGGGCTTGACCCCACCCTAAATAACCAAAGAGCCAGGCGATCAAAAATCTGTTAAAAAAAAATCTCCATCGCCTTGGGCCATGGAGATCTTTTTTTACAGATCGTAGATTTTAATTATGAAAGATCAATCAGCCAGTTTTTTAAGCTGGGCATATCTTTCATTTACCTCTGCTTCAATTTTGGCTTTCAATCGCTCGGACTCTCCAGGAAAAGATCTTGCCAGTGCGGCAAACCGGTTTTCACCCATCAGAAACTCTTGGAGGGTTCCATCGGGTTCCTTGGAATCCAGAATAAAGGGATTTTTACCTTCCGCCTTGAGCAGCGGATTGTATCTGTATGTGGGCCAGAAACCGGAATCCACGGCCAGTTTGCTTTCCAACTGAGTTTTTCCCATCCCTTTTCGAATGCCCTGGTTGATACAGGGTGCATAACAGATGATCAGAGAAGGTCCATTATAACTTTCGGCCTCAACAAAGGCCTTCATCACCTGTTGCTTGGAAGCACCCATGGCAATGGAAGCCACGTAAACATACCCATAGCTCATGGCCATGGCTCCCAGATCTTTTTTGCCAATCTTTTTACCGGACGCCGCATACTTGGCAATGGCACCGGTGGGCGTGGCTTTGGAGGATTGACCACCGGTGTTGGAGTACACCTCCGTATCCAGAACAAGAATATTAATATCATCGCCGGATGCCAGCACATGGTCCACGCCACCATATCCGATGTCATAGGCCCAGCCGTCGCCGCCAAAAATCCAATGGGATTTTTTGGTAAACAGATTCTTATCTTCGGCGATCTCATCCAGAATTGCAATGCCGCTGTTTCCGGAAAGCAGTGCCTTGAGTTTATCCCCATATTCCATGGACGCAGCCACATCGTCCATACCTGCAATCCATCCGGACAAGGCATCTTTAATATCAGAAGAGATATCCGCCTCAAGTGCCTTTCTCATCTTATCGGCCAAAGTGGCCCGTCGGTTATTGGTGGCCAGCATCATGCCGTATCCATACTCAGCCGCATCTTCAAACAGGGAACTTGCCCAGGCAGGACCATGGCCGTTTTTATTGGTGCAATAGGGTGCAGAGGGTGCAGATCCTCCCCAGATGGAGGAACAACCTGTGGCATTGGCAATGGTCATGCGCTCCCCAAAGAGTTGGGTTAATACCTTAACATAGGGTGTTTCGCCGCATCCGGCACAGGCACCGGAGAACTCAAACAAGGGTTTAACAAACTGGCTGCCCTTGACGGAATCTCTTTTACCCAGTCCCTCTTTAAAGGGAACGGTGAGAGAAAATTCATGGTTCGCCACTTCGGTAATGGTCTGGGTGGCCAGGGGTTTCATGACAAGGGCGGTTTCCTTGGCAGGACAGATGTCCGCACAATTACCACAACCCTGGCAATCCAATGGATTCACCTGCATTCTGAATTTGAACTCCTTGAGTTCTTTTCCCTTTCCCTCAACAGTTACAAAGGTCTCAGGTGCCCCTTTAAGTTCTTCATCGGTGGCCACAACGGGGATAATGGCCGCATGGGGGCAGACAAAGGCACATTGATTACATTGAATACAGTTTTCCGGAATCCATTGCGGAATATTAATGGCAACACCCCGTTTTTCATACATACTGGTGCTGTTGGGAAAGAACCCATCGGGTGTAAAAGCGCTCACTGGCAGCTCATCTCCCTTCTGGGAAAGAATGGGTTTCATCACATTTTCAACATAATCCGTTCCCACGGTATTGGATACCGGCCATCCGGCAGCACTCTTCCAGGAGTCGGGCACGTCGATTTCAACGAGGTTCTCCAGTGTCTGATCCACGGCTTCAATGTTCATATTAACAATATGATCGCCTTTTTTGCCGTAGGTTTTTTTGATGTCGGCCTTTAACAGCTCAATGGCCTTTTCAAAGGGAAGGACATTGGCCAGTTTAAAGAAACAGGTCTGCATGATCATGTTGATGCGGGTACCCAGGCCCACGGCCTCAGCGATTTTAACAGCATCCACATTGAAAAATTTCAGTTTTTTATCGG
Source organism: uncultured Desulfobacterium sp. (assembly GCA_963668575.2). Classification (GTDB taxonomy): domain Bacteria; phylum Desulfobacterota; class Desulfobacteria; order Desulfobacterales; family Desulfobacteraceae; genus Desulfocicer. The sequence goes on from OY764894.2 coordinate 6,990,449, forward strand.
CAATGGTCTTTTTGACATCCCCGGGAATATGCTGTTCCATCTCTTCCACGCTCCAGGGAGAGTTCAGCAGAAACGTACCACCGTCTTTAATACCCTGAAGCACATCGTAGATTTCCACATAGTTGGATTTATGCACCGCCACAAAATCGGGATCAGTGATGAGATAGGTGGACTTTATGGGCACATCGCCGAATCTAAGATGGGAAATGGTAATGCCGCCTGATTTTTTTGAATCATAGGCAAAATAACCCTGGGCATATTTATCGGTGTTGTCGCCGATGATTTTGATGGCGCTCTGGTTCGCACCAACCGTACCATCCGAGCCAAGACCCCAGAATTTTGCACTCACCGTACCCTCGGGTGCCGGGTTGAAATCCGTGACAGGCTCCAGAGAGGAGTGGGTGACATCATCATTGATACCCACGGTGAAATGATTCTTCGGACCAACGGATTTCATATTGTCGAAAACAGCTTTAATCATGGAGGGGTTAAATTCTTTTGAACCCAGTCCATACCTGCCCCCCACAATACGGGGACCTTCCCCTTTTTCCATGAAGGCGGTGCAGACATCCATATATAGTGGATCACCCAGGGCACCTGGCTCTTTTGTTCGATCCAAAACCGAGAGGGTTTCCGCCGTGGCGGGAACCGCTGCCATGAACCCTTCCACATCAAAGGGGCGATAGAGGCGAACCTTAACCACACCCACCCGTTCACCGTTTTTATTTAACTGGTTAACAGTCTCTTCAATGGCCTCACAAGCGGACCCCATGGCAACAATCACTCTGTCTGCTTCGGGATCTCCGGCATAATCAAATAATTTGTAATGGCGACCGGTGAGTTTTCCCACCTTATCCATACATTTTTTTACCACATGGGGAATCTGATTATAAAAAGAGTTGGCCGCTTCCCGGCCCTGAAAATAGATATCCGGATTCTGAGCCGTACCACGGGTATTGGGGTTTTCCGGATTCATGGCCCGGGCTTTAAATTCTTTATAAGCTTCCCAATTAAACAGCGATGCCATATCTTCATAATCAATGACTTCTATCTTCTGAATCTCATGGGAGGTTCTGAACCCGTCGTAGAAATGCATAAAAGGTACCCGGCCTTCCAGCGTGGCAAGATGGGCCACCAGAGCAAGATCCATGGTCTCCTGTACCGAACTGGATGCCAGCATGGCAAATCCGGCCTGACGGGCGGACATGACGTCGGAATGATCTCCAAAAATGGAAAGCGCATGGGTTGAAAGCGCTCTGGCAGTAACATGAAATACACAGGGTAGCAGCTCACCGGAAATTTTGTACATGTTGGGTATTTTCAGCAAAAGCCCCTGGGAAGCGGTGAATGATGTGGTCAGTGCACCAGCGGATAAAGAGCCATGAACCGTTCCAGCAGCTCCGGCTTCAGACTGCATCTGCTTTATGGTGAGTACCTGACCAAAGATATTTTTCCTGCCGGCCGAAGCCCAGCTGTCCGCAATTTCGCCGAGGGGACTGGAGGGGGTAATCGGGTAAATAGCTGCAACATCACTCATTGCATACGCCACATGGGTTGCTGCGGTATTACCATCAATTGTCTGCATTTTGTGTTTCATATAACCACCTTCTTTTGAAAAATTAGAGTCTATTGCCAAGTTTACAATCTATTCAGGAATTTTGATTTTATCTGCCCGATATTCTACGGCTTAACCATATTCTCTATTCATGTTTACCAAGGGGGGTAAGGGAATCCGTATATCCAACCTGTAAACATGGCCATGGTCAGGCAAAAACAGGACAATATTCCTATGATTTTCATACCAATCAGCTGAATATATATTTAGCCCGAATTTGATTTACAATATATAAATATGAAAGTAAATAAAAATAATGGATATCCCAAAATACCAATAGACCTATCATTTCCATATAAAATGAAACATACAATAATAGTTGTGATAAAATCATTCAAACATATCTTATTGATATACAAAAAAATAAACTAAAATAACACTTAAATAAACAGACTTGAATTACTAAATAATAAATTGGTATTACCTTTCAACATATTCTTTAATCAGGTGATCACTTTTACCATGAGACGAACGATTTCATTTATGGAAACTTCATCCACCTCCAAAAGGGACTGAAGAATAAAGCCATCCACCACCGCAACCAGAAATTTTGATTTTGCCTGAAGATCAACCGGTGGGCCCGGCATTTCAGATGTTGCACGGGCCACCATTTCAAACCAACTTAAATAGGTCTTCTGAAATCGTATTTTAAGGACATTATTTCCGGAAATTGCCTCCCGAACCAAATAGAGATGAAGACGACTTCGGGTATGGGAGGAGAGCAAAATATTAAAAAAAGCGGTGAGCAGTGCTTCCCAGGAAAGCCCTCTGTTTTTTTCAATCATGGAAAAAAGATCTGTGGTAATTTTTTCCATATGAAGGTCAGCTATATCAAAAATCAGTTCGTTTTTGCTGGCATAATAATAATAGAGTGTTCCCTTGCTTAGACCGGAAACCATGGAAATTTGAGCAAGACTGGTTTTATCCACCCCTTTTTCGCCGATGATGGCGATGGCCGCGTCAATAATTTTCCGACGATTATTCAGACCTGATCCCCTTGCTGTTTTTGCCATTATGCACTCTTCCTCACAACCATTGTAATGGCACCCACAGGACAATCCTGTGCACAGAACCCGCATCCCATGCACAGGGTCTCCCGGGACAACCAGGGAAAAAGATGGCGACTGCCCACCTTATACCTGCCGGCATCCAGGGCATTCACCGGACAGGTATCCAGACACATGCCGCAGGACATGCAGATATCCGGATCAAAGACCGGTTTATCCCACTCCTTTTTAGGTAGCCTCTGTGTTATTAATCCAAAGGGATTTTCAATGGCACCGGACGGGCAAACCTTGCCACAGGCACCGCACTCAATGCAGATAGCGCCGTCTATGGTGTGCCGATGTTTTTTTTCCCCACTGACGGCGTCGCAAGGGCAGATACTCCGGCAGGCACCGCATCCGATACATCTATCCATGATAGAATAAGCCATACTATGATGTCCTCTTTTATTTGCCATTCAAAAAATGGAAGTAACCCTATCCATGATCTCTCTGGGGGGAATTCCGGTTTCCCGGTCCCATCCGGACAACTCCCAATAGTCTTTCATCATGGTATCAATGTCCACGCTGCGCCCTTTATTGGCACCCTGGCTCTGGGGCGGCACTCCCAGGAGCCGGTCCTTGACCCGATTATCCTTTGGCAGAATGCCGTGGCGAATATTAAACCCCTGTTTCAGAGTTTGGATATTGCCGCCCAAAATCATATATTGATCAGGGGTGAGATGCCACCCTGTGGCGGCATTCAGCCAGTCAAAAATCCGAATCCGGCGAACACCCAGGAATCCCCCGAAATAACACATCCCGGCCCCGTTCATCACATTCATGAATTGGGAGTTGGCTTTTCCCATGCGGGCATGGTTAATATTTTTTTTATATTTGCTTTTTTTGGTGTAGACCAGACCCATCCTGGGTACATCCTTCACCTTTTTCCATAACTGATACATTTCATAATAAAGGCCGGAACCATTATGTCGACCCGGTGCCGGATCCACACTGTAATGAAGGGCAAATCCCGGATCATTGCGGGAGTCGTGCATGGGAGGTTCCTGCCCTCCCGCGTGCATGGCAAAAGACTCGGAACCATTTCCAATCCGCTGTGCCGCACGTTTTACCCCGTCGGCCAGAAGTTCGCCGATGCCCTCCCGGGTGATCATTTTATCTATTATAAATTCAATGGCTTCGGCATTTCCCCACGTAAGTGGTATTCCCTGGGTATCCTGAATCGTGAGAATTCCCTTTTCAAAACACTCCATGGCAAAAGCCACGGTGTTACCCGCTGAAATGGTATCCATACCCGCCCGGTTGAGACGTTCATTGAGATAAAAAATTTTATCCATATCCCGATTCAGAAGCAGGCCACCCAATGAAAGCACGGTTTCATATTCCGGCTTATGGGTCTCTTTAAATTTCCCCTTGGTTTTGCAAATTCCTCCACACCCCAGGGGACAGGAATAACAGTGAAACTTTTCCCCCTCTTCTCTGATAATTCCATCGGGATTGGTGCTCAAACTTTTGAAAAACCCCCAGTCGGCACTGGACCCTTTCCAGTTTTTAATGGGGGCATCCCCCATTTCAACAGACATCTGGTTCATGGAAACCGTCCCCCATTTGCGCAGCAGTACTTTGTAAAGCATTCCATCCTGGGTGAGCACCGCAGGCAAAATACGCATGAGGGCCCCCAGAGGCGCTGTGAATACGCCGGGAATAAAAGGGGGTTGGAATTGAACCCATTTATTACATATTTTGCTTAATCGATGGATCTCATTTTTGTTATGGGAAGTAATACGCCGGGTGCCCCCTAAAACCAGTGCTTTTAAGTTTTTAGATCCCATGACGGCGCCCAGACCGGTGCGGGCTGCCATACGACCCTTATCCGTGGAGATTCCGGAGATGAGAGAAAGCCGCTCACCCGCCGGACCGATGCACACCACCCGCACCTTTTTTTTGCCTGCTGCTTCAATGAGACTACTTTCCGTCTCCACCGTATCCAGCCCCCAGAGCTCTCCGGCATCCCTTAGTTCCCGTGTGGTGTCATCCACATAAAGATAGACGGGGGTGGGACTGATGCCCTTGAAAAAGATACCATCTACGCCACACCGTTTGATGGCCGGAGAAAAATTTCCGCCGCAATTGGCTTCACCCCAGCCAAGGGTCAAGGGAGATTTTCCCACCACCATCCATCGTCCGGTGAAAAGAGAACCGGTGCCGGTGAGAAGCCCGGACACAAACCCCAGAATATTGTCCGGTCCCAGGGGATCGGCCCCTTTGGGAATTCTGTGATAAAGCAGGTGGGCGGCAAGCCCCACACCCGATAAAAAGGTCTCATACACAGCATGGGAAATGGTTTCAATGTCTATGTTCCCCGTGGAAAGATCCACCACCATGATCTTTCCCATATATCCCTTTCGCATTGTTGTCATTTATTTTTCTCTCCTCGTGGATCGTAAGTTCTCATCGCCCTTTTTTGATCCTGGTCCTGTCCAGAGGTGTTCCTTCCCATGCGGCCTGGGCCACCATGAGCAGTTCCCCATAATCCAGTTCTTCGGGATTATAAAAAACAGCACCATCTCCCATGGCGATTCTGGCAATTTCCGGCAGCATCTCCCGTGGAACTCTACTCTTTCCCTGTGCATCCTTGATATCCTTTAAACAGGTAGCATGAGCCCCCCTGGTGATCCCCTCAAGATCCCGGTTCATTTTTCGAATATGTGCGATGGTTTCAAGTGCCCTGCAGGATACGGGGGTTCCGGTATAGACATCGGCCCCTGCCAGGGGAAGCAGCAGTTCGGCAATACGATCCTCCACCTTATGCAGATTGTACTCCAATCCATAGGGTAACAAAATGGCCATGCAGGTGCCATGGGCCACGTGGCACACGGATCCCACAGAGTGGCCAAGCGCATGGACCATGCCCACCATGGCATTGGAAAAGGCGATACCGGCAAGGGTGGCCGCCGTGGCCAGCCCCAGACGTCCCTCACTGTCCGACGGATTGTTCATCACCTTAAAAAGATGTCGACATATCAACTCGATAGCCTCTTTGACATGGGCATCACTCAGGGGATTTTTCGCCAGCATCACACTTGCCTCCACAGCATGGGCCAGAGCATCCATGGCCGTTGCTGCAGTGATATGAGGGGGCAGGGTGAGGGTCATGCGGGGGTCTATGATGGCGACATCCGGAAGCAATACATGGGAAACAAACAGCATTTTACGATTTTTTTCAGGATCGGCTATGACGGCCACCATGGTCACTTCGGAACCGGTGCCCGCCGTGGTGGGTACTGCAATAAGGGGATTTAATTTACGCTTGAGTGTTCCGGCACCGGTGAACTTCAGAATATCATCGGCTTTTTCCGATACCAGGATATTAATCCCCTTGGCTGTATCAAGGACGGATCCGCCCCCAACGGCAATGATGGCATCACACTTTTTTTCACGATACATTTTTGCCAGTACATTGACCACCTTTAAATCCGAATCCGGTGGCACCCCATCCTCAATAACGGTAATGGAAATTTTATCACTGATGGCCCCCAGAACCACATCCACGAGCCCGGCACTTTTCACCCCCGGATCTGTGAGAATCATTGGATTGACACTTCCCATGGACAGAAGCAGTTCCGGAATTTTTTCCAGGGCCGTGTAACCTGCCACGATGTTGACCCGGCAGCAGAACTCATAATAATCGGGAATATACATCAAAATCTCCTATTGTTCAGGGAGCCGGCCAGAATTGATTCCGCCGTTTCCGGATCAACTGTCGGTTCACCTTTTACCGATTCACCTTTTAGAGGGACATCTTTCCCCGCTGACAACTGAAGACAAAACGCCTTGACCTGTTTCATATCCATCCCCATGTCCTCCAGTGTCCGGGGGACGGTTCCCTGGAAAATTCGGTGAATTTCAGCCATAATGTCATGGAGTTTATGAATGACCCCCGACCATTGACGGAATTTGGGTACTGCCGCGAAACCGTCCGGTCCCGCAAGGGGCAGCAACACCCTGCCGGCATCGGCAACATGGTCCGCTGACAGTTCCAGTAGTGCCGGTAAAATAATGGCCATGGCCACACCCGGCGAAACACTGCAGTAATGTGCCAAACGGCTACCCAGCTTAAAACCCGTCAACCGTTCTCCATTGGCAAGCAGATATCCGGTGATCACCGATGCATGGGTTATTTTTGCCAGATGCTCTGCCGCCGCATTTTTATGAACTTTTTTTTTCAACCCAGGTGCAGTATCCAGCAGGAAGATCAGCAGGGGCAGCAGACTCTCCATGACCAGCCGGATACCGGTGGCAGCATAGGCCCTGGCCGGGGGGTTGTTTAAACAGACATATGCTTCACAGCAGACAGAAAGCGCGGTGAGACCTGCATTAATCAGGGGTGTCGGCGTTTCCGTCAGTAACATCACCGGATCAATTACGGCAAGATCAGGCGCCAGAAACGGGGAATCAATCATATGACGGTTAAAAACAGCCTGGCATCCGGTTTCCGAACCGGTTCCCACGCCCGTGGGCACATAGGCCCACGGGGAGAGGGAGTGGACGATTTTCAGATTATCATCTCTCTTCTTCAACACCCCGGGCCCCAGGGAGACGGCAATATTTAAATTTTTTGCCATATCTGCCACACGTCCGGTCCCAAGGGCAATGACGGCATCAAATCCCCGGTCCGTATAAATTCTGTAAAGCTCTTGAATTATTTTAGAATCAACAATTTCTTCCCTTCCCCGATCCCCATCAATGGGAGCGGATATACCCAGAATCATATTTGACTCCTTGAAAATCCGGCAAAGGGGGGTTGTCAGTTGCGCGGCCCGGGCGCTGTCATCCATAATAACCATTGGTTTTCTGACGCCCATCCCCCACAGTTCAAAGGGAAGATGGGCCAGTGCCTTCACACCGAACAAGGTTTTGGTCCGGCACAAAAATGTAAAATCACCAGGGTTTGTCATGTTAAATCACCTCCTATAGAAAATGGTATTATACCGCCGCCCCCCCGACGGGCAATGGGCCCGGACCGGAACTGTAGACAGCTCAATTGTCCGGTTCCTATTGCCCATCGGGGGGGCGGCTCTGCTGAGGTTGCCTTGGAGGCTGCCTTTTCATATAACATACATGGCAGAAAAACCTGCCACAACGAAAAACGAAAGTCCTTTAATTCCAGCATATTGATGAGACTTTCATATAAACCGCCACGGACGGACCGGAATTTGGGACCCGGGTTCGCCCACAACGCTAAATACCTGACAGGGTACGAATCAGTATCAAAACTCTGTCAAGGGTATGTCGTTTCAGGGACCATGCGGGGTATCTTTTGATGGCTTTTTTTGCTAAAAACCAGGGGAGCAGATAGACCTGAACAATATCTAATATTCTGACAGCAGCACAGGCTTGGGGTACATCTCCAGTTACAATCATGCGATCCCGGGCATTGGCTTCAGGGGTACTTTCCCTGAAGGTCATAAGCATGAAAAAATGTTCCATGCTTTTAAGTGTCATTTCAAGATTTACAGGTGTTTTTGCGATATTGCCTCCCAGATAACGCACTTTTCCCTTTTTATCTTTTCCCACCACCATGTATGGCCCATTGGGAAATGCGCCCAGGGAAAATCTGTAGTTTTCAGGCATATCCCGGAACTCCTTCCGTACCACTTCATCCACCCGGGAAGCGGCCTGAATGGCCCGTCCCACAAACCAGAGCATGATACCAAGGTAAATACGCTGAAACGGTTTTCGGCCAGGTTTTATTTCAATGAACGTTTCCATGGTTCCTCCCCTGTTTCAGTGAAAAAAATAAACAGTGATGATTTTAAATTCAAGGTAAGTCAGTCATACGACCGACTGAATCATAAAAAGAGAGCCCCTCCCTTGTCAACTCTTTTTTTACCATGAAAATAGCGGTTGGTTTTCATGGTTCGGGGTGGCCGGAATCTGACCATGAACGTTTATACCCTATATAAAACACCATCATTTGACAACCCGCTGTAAATGAAATAGATTTTATCCTTATTTCGGCAAATCCCCTTGCAGGGTGCCATGATGAAATAATGCTGTTTAATTTTTATCGATAAAGTGGAGTGTATATGGGTTTGTTATCGTCGAGTGTCTCCGTATCCAGGTATAAAGTGGAAGGAGAATTGGAAGAACCGGTTCTTGAAAAGGTCAGAACCGGTCTTACTAAAAATGTGATCAGCCAGATTGAAGATGAATATGCAGAAATATCTGTGGGCTGGACCCCCATGGAAAGTGCCTTTGATCCTGATTTTGAAAAATTCACCTTTTCCTTTGCCAACTATTTTGTCTTTTCCATCAGAATTGATAAAAAAAGCGTTCCTGCCAAAATAATTAAAAAATATGTAGCCCTGGAAGTAATTAAAAAATTAAAAGAGAGCCATCGGGATTTTCTCTCAAAAAATGAAAAAAAAGATATCAAAGATCTTATCACGGAAAAGTTGATGCGGCAGATGCCGTCCACACCCAATATTTACGATGTTCTGTGGGATTACGAAAATGCCGATGTCCTCTTTTTCTCCACCCAAAAAGCTGCCAATGAAGAACTTGAAACCTTATTTAAAAAATCATTTCAATTAAAACTGATTCGCCTTTTTCCCTTTACGTTGATTGAAAATTCATCCACATTGAGTGATAAGGAAAAAGATCTGGCTGCCAATTTAGGTTCAACTAAACTGTTAAGGTAAAAAAATGCTTGATATCGCAGTATCTTACAATAAATATAAATTCCTGGGTGACGAGTTTCTCACCTGGATCTGGTATCTCGTGGAAAACAATATCAGTATCAAAAACTGGATAACAATGGAGTGCAACACCATCTCCCTTGAACTTGGCAACAGTATTGTACTTGAAAATTCACTGGGAAATGAATCCAGTGAAAAAATATCCATTAAAGGGGATGATGCCGGACTGGAAGAGGGAACAACCGCACTGCGAAAGGGTGCCGTTGTGACGGACATGAACCTCGTTCTCACCGTTGACGAAAATGAATGGAGATTTTCCATCAAAGGCGAAAGTATGAATATTACCGGATTGAAAACACCCGCCACCGGGAACGTTGAAAGCAAGGACGATATAGAGGGGGCTGTTCTGGAAAAAATTGAACTATATGCCATCCCCTTTAAAATAATTGACACGCTTTTTGACCGGTTTATAAAAACAAGGGTCTCAGACCAGTGGAAGGATCTTGAACTGCCGGCCATGAGAGCATGGATTTCACTGTAATTTATCCCACTGATCATTTCTCATAACCCCCGGGAAGCCGGATTGAATACCTCTGACAACGTTTTAAAATAAATATGTCTATCAAATGTTCATAAAAAATGAGGTTATGAACATCTTTTTCAATTCCATACAAAACCCGCCGGTTATGAACACAAAGATAACATGGATTTTAAATCATATAGTAAGAATTTTTATATTTAAATTCAAATATTTATATATTTAATGAAACTTTCAACAAGGCTTATTATAGATTATTATATAAATATATTTTTTATATGAAAGTCTCACCAATATGCTGGGATTAAAGGACTTTCATTTTTCGTTGTGGCAGGTCTTTCTGCCATGTATGTTATATGAAAAGGCAGCCTCCAAGGCAACCTCAGCAGAGCCGCCCCTCCGATGGGCAATAGGAACCGGACAATTGAGCTGTCTACAGTTCCGGTCCGGGCCCATTGCCCGTCGGGGGGGCGGCGGTATAATACCATTTTCTATATTGGTTGTGGGCAGACTCAGGTCCCCAATGCGGTCTGCCCGTGGCAGTTATAAAAGACTTTCTACCCTGCGGTTTCAATATTCATATTTCCCTTTCTGCAAATAATTCAGTCAAAACAAGAGATGTAATAAATATTCATACGCTTCGCATTTTAAGCGTATGATAAAAAATATATTGAAAAATTTCAATAAGATGATATAATATTCCATTTGAATAATTGTATTGGATTTTGTGTGAAACTTTTACTTTGGGTATTAAAATGAAATTTTCAGCAGATAGAAAAAAATTAAGTGGGGCACTTACCCAGGTACAGGGTATTACAAGTCGTAAAACAAATCTCAGTATTACGTCTGACGTCCTTATCAGAGCTGAAGGATCTAAAATAACCATTACAGCCAATGATCTTGAAACGGTTTTTTGCGGAACCTATGAAGCGGATGTGGAATCGGACGGCATGATTTCCATTAATTCAAGAAAAATCTTTGAGATCATCAAAGAATATCCGGATACACAATTTCCGATAAATGAAATTGAAAACAGGTGGGTTGAAATCGGAGAAGGCAATATTCAATATCACATTGTCTCCTCTGATTGTGAAAATTTTCCTGAAACACCGGTTATTGAAGATATCTCATTTATAGAAGTCGATTCCATTCAATTTAAAAAAATGGTTGATGTGGCATCCGTTATCGGATTTTCACCGGATGAGAAAAGAATTTACGTTCTGGGGACCCTTCTTGAAAAAATAAGTGAAGAAAACGGAAATATGATAAGAATGGTGTCAACGGATTCAAGACGGTTGAACTGCATCGACATCTCCTATGAAGGTGAATTTGATATTCCGGAAGAAACCATTATCATTCCTAAAAAAGGCCTTTCCGAGCTATCAAAATTCATTGATAACCAAGGAACCATACACATCGGCGTCAAAGATAACCATTTCATTGCCAAAAAAGAAAATGAAATGGTGATGATAAAGCTCCTTTCAGGGGATTACCCTGATTATCGACGTGTTTTGAACACCGAATCCTTTACCCCCATTGAAATTGATAGAAATATGTTTTTTTTGATGATGAAACGCATGTCCATCCTGGTGTCGGATGATTATAAAAGCGTTATTTTCAATTTCATGGAAAACGAGCTGGTGGTCACCATCACCAATCCTGAGATTGGTGAATCCAAGGAAGAATTTCTCATCGCATATTCCGGGGAATCCTTTGAAAGTGCATTTAACCCTAAATTCTTCATTGATGCAATAAACGTCATAAAAAATGACACAATAACCCTTCATGTCAAAGACAGTAGAAATCCCTGTGTAATTCAGGGCAGTGATGACACTCAACTGATCTGTGCGATTATGGCAATGTCGGTCTGATAAATGGGATGATCATGGAAAAAAACGAATTATCACAAGATTACGGTGCTGAAAATATAAAAATCCTTGAAGGGCTTGAAGCCGTTCGCAAAAGACCTTCCATGTACATCGGCAATGTAGGAATAGAGGGTCTGCATCACCTGGTATATGAGGTTGTAGACAATAGTATTGATGAAGCCATGGCAGGCCATTGTGATACCATTATCGTGCGTATTCATCCGGATATGCGGGTCAGTGTGGAGGATAATGGCAGGGGGATTCCCGTTGGCATGCATGAACAGGAAAATATCCCGGCAGCTGAAGTGGTTATGACAAAACTCCATGCCGGCGGCAAATTTGATAAGGATTCATATAAAGTTTCCGGAGGTCTTCACGGCGTGGGTATTTCCGTTGTGAATGCATTGTCCGACAAGCTTGAGATGGAAGTGTTCAAAGACGGTAAAATCTATTATCAGGAGTACGCAAAGGGCGCTAAGCAATGCGAATTGTCCATCATTGGAGAGACAGATAAAAGAGGAACTAAAATAACCTTTTTTCCTGATTTTTCCGTAATGAATGAAAACGAATTCCAATATGAAAAACTCTCCAGAAGACTCAGGGAACTTGCGTTTTTAAACAAAGGCATCCGGATTATCATTGAAGATGAGCGCTCCGCAGATAAAGATGATTTCTGTTATGAAGGGGGGTTGATCTCTTATGTTGAATACCTCAACAGAAACAATATTCCCCTGCATCCCCCCATCCTTATTGAGGGAAATAAAAATGATACCCAGGTGGATGTCTGTATTCAATATAACGAAACTTTTAAAGAAAAACTTTACTCCTTTGCCAATAATATCAATACCATTGAGGGTGGATTTCATCTATCCGGATTCAAGGGTGCCCTGACGCGAACCCTGAATACCTATGCCGCATCAGGTAATCTGCCCAAAAACATGAAAAACATTAAAATTGGCGGAGATGACGTGCGGGAAGGGCTGACCGCGGTTGTCAGCGTCAAGATCATGGATCCCCAGTTTGAAGGTCAGACAAAAACCAAACTGGGAAACAGTGATGTAAAGGGAATCGTGGAATCTCTGGTCAATGAAAAACTGGCCATTTTCCTTGAAGAAAATCCTGCTGTTGCCAAAAAAATTCTTATGAAGGCTGTGGATGCGTCAAGGGCCAGGGATGCGGCCAAACGGGCCAGGGAGTTGGCCAGAAAAAAAGGAACACTGCTGGATTCCACCCTGCCGGGTAAACTGGCTGAATGTCAATTTGCCGATCCAAAAGAACGGGAACTCTTCCTGGTGGAGGGTGACTCTGCAGGGGGTAGTGCAAAGCAGGGCAGGGATCGCCGATTTCAGGCCATTTTACCTTTAAAGGGTAAAATTCTTAATGTGGAAAAAGCGCGGTTTGACAAAATTCTGAGAAGCGAGGAGATCAAGAATGTGTTTACCGTTCTTGGCACCGGTGCTGGAAAAGAAGAGTATGACATTGAAAAACTAAGATATCACAAGGTCGTTATCATGACCGATGCCGATGTGGACGGCTCCCACATCAGGACCCTTTTACTCACCTTTTTTTACCGGCAGATGCCCGACTTGGTCACCAAGGGATATCTCTACATTGCACAACCCCCGCTGTTCCGAGTGGGAAAGGGAAAAAGCGGCATCTATCTTAAAGATGAATTAGAGTACAGGGATTATCTGGTGAAACGGGTGTGTGCCAACAAAGATGTTTTTCTTAATGGTCAGGAAACCCCCCTTGAAGATGAACAGCTGTATACCTTTTTAAGGGAGCTTGCCGAGTATCACAATGCAGTGGAACGTCTGGAAAGAAGAGAAATTGATATTGACCTTCTCAATATTCTTATCAAAGAAGGGGTCAGTGACAAATTTTTTCTGGAAGACAATGAGAAAATGATCCGGTTGAAAGAAGTATTGGAAAATTCCGATTATTACACCGGAAATATTGAGTTCAATGATGTTTTCAATATCTATGAGATGGATATACCCGGGAAAAAGAAAAGTGACGATATTTCCCAGCCCATGGATAAAACCCTTCCCATCCGGGTGGGTAAAGATTTAATTTCCACCATTGATTATAAGATAATGTTAAAAAAACAAAGCAATATCAGCATGTTTGATAATCCGCCTTTTAATATATTCACCAAAGGTGCTACTGAAAATGGAAAAGAATTTTTTGATAAACGTCAATTTTTTTATTACATGATGGCCGAGGCTAAAAAGGGAATTAATATCCAGCGATACAAAGGTCTGGGAGAGATGAACCCCGATCAGTTGTGGGAAACCACCATGGATCCGGAAAAAAGGGTAATGCTCCAGGTCACTGTGGATGATGCGGAAAAGGCCGACGAAATTTTTTCTTTGCTCATGGGTGAAGAGGTGGAACCCCGTCGAAATTTTATCCAGACCAATGCACTGGAGGTCTCCTCCCTGGATTATTAAATTTTTATCAGAAAATTTATAGCGAACAATCGGGGTCAGGCTTGTTTTATTGGCACTATCTACCAAAACCGATGCGAATTTAAAATTCCGTCGATAATGCCAATAACGCGAGCTTGACCCCTTCCATTTTAAGTTAAAATTATGGATTCGGTTCTTTTTCCGTCTTTTTTCGAGGGGTTCTTTTTTGAGGCGATGGAGAAAATTTTTTAACTGCATTTTCCAGAACATCTATTTTTTGACTGATGGTCCGGAGACTATTATTTAATTCATCTACCTGCTCCCGGGTGGGAAGATTCATCATTTCCAAAACCCTGGAAATCCGCCTATCAATCTGATCCCCCAGCCAGCTTTTAATTTTTTCAGTGCTCAAGGTATCTTCCAGACCCTGTTTCTCCATGGTCTCATCATACTTTGCAATGATGGATCGGGTGACATCTTCACCTGTTTTAATCAGGGTAACCTTGATATCGCTTCCCTTTTTAATCATCTCTTTCAGGGTTGCTTTTGAAATGTACTTTTTATTTAAGGTGTCATAAAATTTCCCATTGGCATATTTCTTGATATCTATCATGGTTTTCCTCCGATGGTTGATCCATATATAAACTATGATACATAGTATTGACCTTGGTCGGGGTTGTCAAGTAAACCTTTTTCAGAGGATTCTTTTATTATGATGGATCTTGGTACCATTGGAGCTGTTGGCAGAACCTACAGACATATCAATCGATATCGTCAAATATTGACCATTCTTTTTAAATACGGATTTGGCAATATTATTGAGTTACTCAAAATAGATGAATATCTTGAAATCGGTCTGCAGATGATTTCCAGCAAAAAACGGGACCGGGTGGAAAAGTTAACCCCCCAGGAGCGGGTTCGCCTTATTTTTGAAGAGCTGGGTCCCACCTTTATTAAATTTGGTCAAATTCTTTCCACCCGTCCCGATCTCATTCCCCTGACCTATATTGCCGAGCTGGAAAATCTTCAGGATAATATACCAAGTGTTCCTTTTTCCCAGATTCAGTCCATTATTGAAACCGAATTGGGAAATCCGTACCTTCATTTTTTAGCCATGGAGGAAATCCCTTTTGCATCGGCTTCCATCGGTCAAGTTCATCTGGCCACCCTTGTTTCCCATGAAAGGGTGGCGGTAAAGATTCAACGTCCCGGTATTGATAAACAGATACGGGTGGACATTGAGATCATGCAGCATCTGGCAACCTTGATGGAACGCCATATTGAAGATCTTTCCTTTTTCAGGCCCGTAAAAATTGTGGACGAATTTGCAGCCACCTTGCAACGGGAGCTGGATTATACGCTGGAAGCATCAAATATGAGGCGGGTAGCACAGCAATTTAAGAACGATGAAACCATTCATATTCCTAAGGTATTTATTGAACATACAACGCCTTCCATTTTGACCATGGAATATATCCAGGGAATCAAAATATCGGACGTGGATGAACTGGATCGTCAGGCATATGACCGATCTCTTCTGACCCGTCGGGGTGCTGATTTTATCCTTACACAGGTGTTGATGTACGGATTTTTCCACGGGGATCTTCATCCCGGCAATATTTTTGTACTGCCCGAAAATGTACTCTGTCCGGTGGATTTTGGTATAATGGGATTTGTGGATCAGCACACCCGGGAAGTGTTCATTGATCTCATTGCCAGTACCGTCATGCAGAAAACCGCCATGGCGTCCCGGCTGCTCCTTGAACTAACCGATTACGATGAAACGCCCGATATGCGGGTACTTGAACGAGATGTGGCCAACTTTACGGGGTATTACTTTACCCGACAGCTCAAGGACATTGATTTTGGCAGGATGCTTCAGGAATTGGTGGCTCTGACCCTGAATCATCGATTACGACTTTTTCCGGAAACCTTTCTTATGATGAAGTCATTTGCCGCCGTGGAAGGAGTGGCCCATATTCTGGACCCCGATTTCGACATGGTGAGTCATGCGGCACCCTATATTAAACGTGCCCAGGTGGATCGATTTTCCGTTGCCCGTCTTACCCATGATATCAGCACCATTGCCAAGGAATCCTTTGAATTTTTACAACATGTTCCCAGAGAATCCCTTTCGATCATACGGCAGGTCAGAAAAGGGGAACTGGTGGTGAAAGTAGAGCTTTCCCAGCTTGATAAAATAGCGGCACATCATCACCAGGCCAACAATAAAATAGTGCTTTCCATCATTATTGCCTCTTTAATATTGGGATCATCTCTTCTGATGAGCTTCAAGGTTCCCCCTCTTTTATTCGGTGTCTCCTTTCCGGGTCTGGCAGGTCTGGTTTTGGCAGGCGTGATGGGTTCTGGGCTAATTATATCCATTTTAAAAAAAGGATAATAACCGCCACGGGCGGACCGGAATTTTGGATCCGGGTTCGCCCACAACGAAGCTTAGGAAGAATGTTAGGCTCGCCTACTCTTTCATATAACGGGCATGTCCTGCCGGACACAACAAATATAGAAAATGGTATTATACCGCCGCCCCCCCGACGGGCAATGGGCCCGGACCGGAACTGTAGACAGCTCAATTGTCCGGTTCCTATTGCCCATCGGGGGGGCGGCTCTGCTGAGGTTGCCTTGGAGGCTGCCTTTTCATATAAAAAAAAACCGATTTACGGTTTTATTTTATATTGCGCCATATCTCCCAATGGAATGTCATATCCATGGACCTGGTAGAAGTCTTTGATTTTTAAAAGATCGTTTATCAGACTGTCACTGGGAATGATATGTCCCACCCAGCGGGTTTTTTTGCATTTATTATCAAGAAACCAGCAGATGATGGGAACCTCTGCTGCCCGGGCAATATTCCAGAATCCTGTACGAATCCGGGTGGTTTTTTTTCGGGTTCCTTCCGGTACCAGGGCAAGGATAAATTCATCGTTTTTATGAAACTCATCGGCAATACCAGCCACAAATCCATGGGCCTTATCTCTGTGAACCGGCACGGCTCCAAGGCTTCTGAGAAGCAGGGACATGGGCCAAACAAACCAATCAGCCTTTACCAATAATTTTGCATTGACTTTGGCCAGTTTTATATAGGTAAGGGCCATCACCGTATCTCTATTGGCCGTGTGGGGAAACCCGATGACCACGGATTTTTTTGCCCAGTATGGGGGCAGATCATCGTAAGTCCACCCCATGAAGTGATAAATTAACTTACCGCACATACTTAAAAAAGAACTCATTGGCAGGTTATCCTTTATATTGTGTTATATCTATTTCCTGCAATGCTTTTCGCATTTGACGTATTGCCTGTCGCAGACGTTCTTCATTTTCCACCAAAGCCAGGCGTATGTATCCTTCCCCCTCTTCACTGAAGCCCACTCCCGGAGAAACAGCCACATTGGCCCGGTTCATCATCTCAATGGCAAACTGCATGGAACCCATTTTATTGTAAGGTTCTGGTATTTTAATCCAGGCGAACATACCGGCACCTGGCCAATCAACATCCCATCCCATGCGCTCCAGACCACTGCACAGGGTATCTCTTCTTGCCTGGTACAGTGCCACCTGTTCCGAAATGGTGTCATCACAGTCCCGTAAAGCAATAATACCCGCGATCTGAATGGCCGAGAAAATACCGTAATCAAAATATCCTTTTATTTTACTTAATCCTGCGATAATTTCAGGATTTCCCACGCAATATCCCAATCTCCATCCTGCCATGTTGTAGGATTTGGAAAAAGAACCAAATTCAACCCCCACCTCCTTGGCACCGGGTACTTCCAGAAAACTCGGGGCTTTGTATCCGTCAAAGGTGATCTGGGAGTATGCAAAATCATGAATCACCATGAATTTATATCGTTTGGCCAGTGCCACGATCTCTTTGAAAAGATCTATATCTCCCAGGGTGGCCGTGGGATTGTGAGGATAATTGAGCATTAAAACCTTGGGTCCCGGATAAAAGGACTCACAGATCGTCACAATACGTTTTAAAAACGATTCCGGTGGGGACAACGGTACCCGAACCACCGTGGCACCAGCAATGACGGCTGCATATATATGGATGGGAAAAGCCGGTGCCGGTACCAGCACCGAATCTCCAGGTCCCAGAAGGGTGAGGCACAGATGGGAGATTCCCTCTTTTGATCCAATGGTCATCAGGGTCTCTTTATCTGCATCAAGGTCAACGTCATAATGTCGTTTATAGTAGAGCGTAATTTCCCGTTTTAGATTTTTCATACCCGAAGAGACGGGATATCGATGGGTTTTGGGATCCTTGGCCACTTCAATCAGTTTTTCAATAACATTGTCGGGTGTGGGGTCAACGGGGTTACCCATACCAAGGTCGATGACATCATCTCCCTGTCTCCGTTTTTCCATTTTAATCCGGTTGATCATGCCGAAAAGATAGGGAGGCAGTTGATCCATTCGACTGGCGAATCGTATAATATTATCCTCTTTCATTTAAATTACTCCTGTAATTTCAGATAAATAAAGTGTCAGATCGAATGATTTAACATACCCTTATGCTCTTTTCAATATGAATTAACCCAATGCCACATCCAGGGTCATCATAACGGCAAATCCCAACATGACGCCAATGGTGGCGGCATCACTGTGTTTGTCTGATTTTCCTTCAGGAATCAACTCTTCAGCCACCACGTAAATCATGGCACCGGCGGCAAAGGCAAGGGCGTAGGGAAGAAGAGGGCGCATAAAAATAACGGCAGCAGCTCCGATAACACCGGCTATGGGTTCCACCACACCGGACAGCTGTCCATACCAAAATGATCGGCTTCGGCTCAATCCTTCCCGTCTGAGGGGAACGGATACCGCTGCCCCCTCGGGAAAATTTTGTATACCGATACCCACTGCCAATGCAATGGCCCCCACCAGTGTAGCCGAAGGAAGTTCTGCAGCGGCAGCCCCAAAGGCAACTCCCACGGCAAGCCCTTCAGGAATATTGTGGAGGGTGATGGCAAGAACCAGAAGAACGCTTCTTTGCCAACTGGTTTTAATACCTTCGGCATTTTTTGTTTCCATGCCCAAATGGAGATGGGGCAGGGTTTTATCCACTCCCCACAAAAAAAAACCGCCGAACAAAAAACCGATGAGGGGAGGAATCCATGAAATCATATCCATGGATTCTGCCATTTCAATGGAAGGGGCTAAAAGGGACCAGAAACTGGCGGCAATCATTACTCCGGATGCAAATCCCAACATACTGTTAAATACATTTTTTTTAATGGTGGTAAAAAAGAAAACCATACTCGCACCCAATGCCGTTATTGCCCATGTAAAACAAGTTCCCAGGAATGCTTGTGTTACCGGTCCCAGTTCTTGAAACCATTCCATTGATATTCTCCTTAGATGATATTTCAGGGTTTTCTGTTTTTTTATATATTCATTTTTTTAATAATTCATAATAAGCTGTGTTGATAATTTTATTAAAGTTCTAACTATTTGAAATTTAATAAAATTAATGCAAAAAAATGGGTTTAAATAAATATGATGTGGCTGTTGATAATTGTTTGGTTTTGTATGGCTTTGAAAAAAATATTCATAACTTTGGTTTTATGAACATGTTTATAAACATAGGTTTTTTATAACACAGTAGTTGGATTTAGTGCAATTGGTGGCATATTTTTAATTTGGTTCCTCTTTATATACCTGTCTTTCCTTCCTCTCTTGGGGTTGCCTTATTACCGTTTTTGCTATAATTTGGCTCTTGATAAAAATGGAGAAACATCATGCTCCATTGGTCCATGAACTTTTTTTAATAGTTTTGTAATATTTATTACAATAAATCAACTCATCAAAACCCCGTTCGTAGGGTACTATGTTCAAAATTTGGAGAAACTATAATGAAACCCCAGGAAATAGAAGATTTAAGTTTTAAAATAATTGACGGTGAGGCCGGTGCCCATGGATTTGACGAAAAACATTGGCAGGTGGTTCGAAGAATGATTCACACCTCTGCTGATTTTGAATACATTAAAACAGTTCACTTTCATCAGGATGCCCTGAACGTGGGAATTAAGGCCATTCAGAACGGCTGCACCATTTTGACGGATACCAACATGGCCCGTGAGGGCATTCGAAAGGGTGAAATTTCAAAATTCGGTGGTGAGGTGCGGTGCATGATGGCTGATAAAGATGTGGCGGATGCCGCCAGGGCGCAAGGGGTTACCCGGGCAGTGGCGGCCGTGGATAAGGCGTGTGACATGATGGAGGGTGCCATCTATGTGGTGGGAAATGCCCCCACAGCCCTGCTTCGTCTCATTGAACTTATCCGGGAAGATAAAATAAAACCTGCCCTTATCGTGGGGCTCCCTGTGGGATTTGTCAATGCTGCCGAGTCCAAGGCGGAATTGATGACCCTGGATTTTCCCCATATTTCCAACAAAGGCCGAAAAGGGGGATCCAATCTGGGTGCCAGCGTTATCAACGCCATGGCCATCATGGCGGCAAAGGAATAAGTCCATGAAAGGATTTGTCATTGCTGGCACGGGCAGCGGTAGCGGAAAAACCACGGCATCTCTTGGCATCATGGCCTGGCTGGCCCGCATGGGGCACCGGGTGGCACCGTTTAAGGTGGGGCCGGATTTCATTGATCCCGGACACCACACGGCCTTGACCGGTACCCCAAGTCGAAATCTGGATTCCTGGATGCTCACAAAAGAGATGAACCAAAAGATTTTTGCCCGGGGATGTGAGGACAGAGATGTGGCGGTGGTGGAAGGGGTGATGGGGCTCTATGACGGATACAGCGGTGTTTCCGAGGCCGGCTCCACTGCTCAGATGGCTAAGTTGCTGGGGCTTCCCGTTGTGCTGCTGGTGGATGCCAGAAGCATGGCCAGAAGTGCCGCCGCCATCGTCAAGGGATTTGAAGAATTTGATCAGGACCTTCTCTTTGCCGGGGTGATCTTCAGTAAAACCGGCAGTGACCGCCACTATGAGTATCTGAAAGAGGCGGTGGAAGATCGATGCCGGATGAAGTGTCTGGGCCATCTGCCCCGAAATGAGCATCTGATGATGCCCGAAAGGCATCTGGGGTTGGTGACCTCAGATGAGCATCTGATCTCATCCACCATGGTAAATACCCTTATTTCCATGATTGAAGAGCACACCGATTTAAAAAAGATGGTGACCACCCTCCCGGATCTCAACATTGAAAATGAGATAATTGACGACGCTTCTCCTGAAATCTTGAATGCATCCCATGGCTCTTTGGATGGCACAACGCAACAGATAAATTCTTTTGTGGAAAATTCAACAGCAAAAAAATCGGTGAGAATCGCCGTTGCCAGGGACAAAGCCTTCTGTTTTTATTATCCGGAAAATCTGGAGTTTATGGAAAGCGCCGGTGCCCAATTGGTTTTCTTTTCCCCTGTCTTTGATGCAGAATTACCCAAAAACATTGATGGTATTTATCTGGGTGGGGGATATCCTGAACTGTTTGCAGAAACCCTATCTCAAAACAGTGTTATGCGACGGCAAATCAAGGAAAAAAGTGACAGGGGCATGCCGATTTACGGTGAATGTGGCGGGTTTATGTATCTTTGTTCAAATATCATCGGCATGGACGATGCCTCCACCATATATCCCATGACCGGCTGTTTTCCCTTTACCGCCGCCATGTCAAAAAAAATGCGGTCCCTTGGGTATAGAGAAATCACCCTTGAAGCGGATTGTCCTGTGGGAAAAAAGGGAGATACACTTAAGGGTCATGAGTTTCATTACTCTTCATTAATAGATGAAACCCTTGATGGTGAAGGGATACAGTGCATTTACAACACCACCGCCCGAGCAGGAAAAAAGATCTCTCTGCAAGGGTATCAGAAAGGCAATACCCTGGGCAGTTACATGCACATCCATTTTGGCAGTCATCCGGATGCGGCAGGGCATTTTGTGTCATCATGTATTGAGTTTAAACTCAAGGACGGGAGTCAGGCCGAATGACGCAGACCAAAAAGCTGAGGCGGGGGTTTACCACAGGGGCCTGTGCAGCAGCGGCTGCAAAAGGGGCTCTCTATTATCTGCTGTTCAATCAAAAGATAGATCCCATTAAGATTCAAAGCCTCACCCATGAAACCATTACCGTTCCCATTCATCGATTGAAATCCCTCTCCACAAACCGAGTGGAGTGTGTGGTGATCAAGGATGCCGGAGATGATCCCGATGTCACCCACAAGGCAGAAATTGGTGCTCGGGTGGAATGGTGTGCCTCCAGGGATGACGACGTACCAAACAGTGATGTCGGGGAAGCGATTCTCATTGAGATCCGTGGAGGGGAAGGGGTGGGACAGGTGACAAAACCGGGCCTTGAAGTGCCGCCAGGAAAGCCTGCCATTAATTCCGGACCTGTAAAGATGATTCATCAGGCCGTGCACCAGGTAATGGATGAATTTGTTGAAACGTGTTGTAATCGTGAAAATAAAATAATAAAAGAAGGTTTCAGAAAAGGAAAAAAGGTCTGCCGTAATAGTTTTCGTTTTCCGGAAAAAATCATTGTGGAAGTGTTCGTACCGGAGGGAGAGGTCCTGGCACAAAAAACCCTCAACGCCAGATTGGGAATTATCGGGGGAATTTCCATACTGGGTACCACCGGTATTGTAAAACCCATGTCCCATGATGCCTATATTGCCACCATAAAGTCAGGAATTTCCGTGGCCGAGGCCATGGGAGATGATATTCTTGTATTTACCACAGGCAGAAGAAGTGAGCGGTTTGCCATGGATCTTTTTCCCCATCTGCGTGAAGAGGCGTTTATCCAGACCGGTGATTTTTTTAAAGCCTCCCTGGATGCGGCGGCAGTATCAAAGATGCAACGGGTGATAATCACTGTGTTTTTTGGAAAAGCGGTGAAGATGGCCATGGGATTTCCCCACACCCATGCGGCAAAATCGGAACTGACCATGAAAAAACTGGCGGTGTGGGCCATGGAAATTACAGGGAACAAAGCGTTGAGTCAACACATTGCCGCATCCAACACGGCCCGCCACGCATTTACCTTTATCCATCCCGGTTTTCCTGATTTGATATTCCATGTGGGACAGATGATCATTCAAGCCGCAGATAAATTTGCCCATGGAAAGATAAAAATTGATGCGATTATTTTTGATTTTGAGGGAAATCGGGTATTTGATTCAACCACAAAGTGCTGATTCGGATAAACCCGATAGCCCATGAACTGTTAAGGAGGGAGGTCGAAATTAGAACCAATTCGCGCAAGTTTGACCTTAGTTTTCGCAAATATGAATGTTGATTCCTTAGGATAGATCCGGAGCGAAAAACACATGGCAGTAAACATATCGACCTTTATTGAAACCCTGAAACAGGAGGTCCGTCAATACACCGTCCCCGTGGTGGATCTCATTGCCGTTCAGACAAAAGATCCTTTCAAGATTCTGGTGGCCACCATTTTATCTGCCCGTACCAAAGATGAAACCACGGCCGGGGCCGCCGAAAGGTTGTTTGAAGTGGCACCGGATAAGAAACGCCTTGCAAAATTATCCAGACATGAGATTCAAAAACGAATTTATCCCGTGGGATTTTATAAATCCAAGGCAGGATATCTGGAAAAATTGCCCGGTGCTCTGGATTTTTTTCAGGGAAAGGTTCCCGATACCATTGAGGAGCTGGTGACCCTGCCCGGGGTGGGGCGAAAGACCGCTAACCTGGTCATGAGTGTGGCTTTTGACAAAGATGCCATCTGTGTGGATACCCATGTACACCGTATAATGAACATCTGGGGATATGTGAAAACCAAAACCCCGCTGGAGACGGAAATGGCGCTTCGAAAAAAGTTGCCGCGGCGTCACTGGAAGGAGGTCAACTCAATCCTTGTGGCTTTTGGCCAGGGGACCTGTCGGCCGGTTTCTCCCCATTGTGACAGGTGTGTGCTGTGCGAATCATGCCCTAAGAAAGGGGTAACACCACGAAAAAAAATCGCGTAAGGCCAGTGTTGAATTTCTAAATTCCCCGCTGCAACACATTGATGCAGTGGTCCAACTCCTCCTTATCTCCGGTATGTTTAGCCGTATTGTCGGATAATTTGATGGCATTGTGCCATGCCTTATCCGGTGCGGTTCTGCATTTGGCAAGCTTTATAACAATGTTCAAAGGAGTTACCCCCACATCATTGGTGAGATTGGTACCAATACCGTAAGAGTCATTAATCCTTCCCACACATTTTTCATGGATGAGCACCGCCTTTTCGATATCCAGACCGTCGGAGAAGACAATGGTTTTGGTGGCGGGATTAATGTGGAGTTTTTTGTAGTGTTGGATAACCTTTTCTATGTATTCAAAGGGGTCACCGGAATCGTGGCGGACACCGTCAAAAAGTTTGGCGTGCATGGTGTCAAAGGTGGAGAGAAAAACATCGGTGGTGAATGTGTCGGTGAGTGCTATTCCAAGATGTCCGTGAAAGGCGCTGGTCCAGGCCTCCACACCCGTGGGATTGGCCATTCTATAACCATTTAAAACGGCATGAAACATGAACCATTCATGGCCCAGGGTGCCAATGGGTTTAATGTTAAAATATCTGGCCAGATAGACATTGCTGGTACCAATGAGGGTGTTGCCTTTTACCCCTAATATATCCTGAATCAGATTCATATGAGCCGACGATGAGAATCGTCGTCGGGTACCGAAATCGGCAAATTTTATTCCATTTTTGCTCAATACTTTGGTTTTGTTTAAATTGATGTCAGTCTGTTTTGAATGGGAGAGGGGCTCGGCATTGGTGAGGATAAAGTAAAGTTCGCTGATCACAGCCATCAAAGGCACTTCCCACAGGATGGTACGGTACCAGGGACCTTTTATGGTGAGATTCAGGTTACCTCCCTGCTGATCAATATGAACCTCACCTGGGTCAAAGGTATAATGCTCCAGAAAATCAAGATAAACCGGGGTCATAAAATAACAGGTATCGGCAAGATATTTTTTTTCTTCGGAGGTCAGCTTAAATGTTGACATGCGGTTGACTTCGATTTGCAGTTTTTCCGCAAATCCGTCAGGAAAAGGGGTATTGGACCGGTTTATGAAAATATATTCGACGTCCACCCGGGGATACAGCATATGAACGGCCTGCTGCATGGTGAACTTGTATAGATCATTGTCAAGAATACTCTGAATCATCTGTCTTAACTTTCCTTGTATAACAACCGTTTATTAAAATATGATTTAAATCATATAACAGATGTCGCTATTTTTCAATTTTTAAGGTCAGATTCATTTTTTTATTGTGACTGGATATTATTATTTGATCCATGTTGTATTTAGGTGTTTACCAAGGCATGGGTACAGATCTGTGTTCTTGCGTTTTTTGTCGGTATCCGTTACAGCGAATTATTATAGAGGTAGAGTAAGGTTAAAATTAGTGGTATTATCAGTGGAAACGCTGATCATCAGTAAAGGTGGCGATAACGCAGTCCATCTTGATCATGAACATTGATTACCTAAAAATACGATTCAAGGAAAACTGAGAATATGAAAACAAACCTCACACTTATCGGCATGCCCGGGGCCGGAAAAAGTACTGTGGGAATTATTTTGGCTAAAGAGATGGCCTTTGGATTTATAGATACGGATATATTGATTCAGATCAATCAACAAAAATCCCTGCAGCAAATCATTGATGAGTCCGGTCATCTCAATTTAAGGGATATTGAAGAGAAGGAAATTTTGAAACTCAATATTCAAAAGCATATTATCGCCACCGGGGGCAGTGTCGTTTACAGCCCCAAGTCCATGACGTTGCTTGAAAAAATTTCTCGGATTGTCTTTTTAAAGGTAAGTATGGAGGCGTTGAAAAGGCGTATCCACAACTATGAAACCCGGGGCATTGCCAAAGCCCCCACCCAGACATTTATGGAACTCTTTGAAGAGCGACAACAACTTTATGAAAAATATGCAGAAATAACCATTACCTGTGATCCCCTTAATCAGGATCAGATCGCCGGCAGAATTCAGACGTTGACCCGCTCGTTTTTCAAAAAAGAATAATATATTGACGGGTTGGAAAGGCATGGTTATACAATCTGCATAATTTGTGTTGTACAACGGGAGGTAATTATCACCAGATGGAAAAAGAAAAGATAGTTTACATTATCGGATGTGGTGTGCTGGCTCCGGATATCAATCATATTGTCCGGGAAAAAGGGCTGAACGTAAAAACGAATTTTCTTCCCGGCGGCCTGCATAATACGCCGGATGTGCTTCGTTCGCGGCTCCAGGAAGCCGTTGATCAAGCGGCCACAGATCCCCTGTGCCATCGCATTGTGGTGGGATATGGGGTGTGCGGTAAAGGGACTATCGGTATTCGCGCCCCCCGGGTACCCCTGGTATTTCCCCGGGTGCACGACTGCATTGCCCTTTTTATGGGCAGTGACCGGGCCTACAAACAGGAATTTGAGAAGTATCCCGGCACGTTTTATATTTCCGCCGGATGGTACAGGGAAAAAGAGGCTCCCAAAGAGAAGGAATCTGAAAAAATATGGGTGGGAACCGAATCCATGGGATGTCGGGAATTAAAGGATAAATACGGCGAAGAGGGGGGCGGCAGGATCATTGATTTTTTCAGTTCCTGGCACCACAATTACCAGCGGGCAGCCTTTATTGATACCGGCATCGGAACAGAGAAAAAAAGTGCGGAACATGCACGAAAAATGGCGGAAAAATATAATTGGAAGTTTGAACGTATTCCCGGAAATCTCTCTTTATTAACCCGGTTGCTCACACAGGATATTTCCGATGGAGATATTGTCGTGGTTCCGCCGGGCCATGTCACCATCTTTTCCGCCCTTGAAAACGGACTGGATTCTGCACCGGACAGGGACAGTGCCCTTCCCGGCGATGGAAAAGCCCGTCATTTGGTGTATGATGAGGAGCAGAATAAAGGGCTGTCCATCCGTTACGGGTTGGGTATTGATGCCGGGGGTACCTATACCGATGCCTCTGTGTATGATTTTGATCTTAAAAAAATCATTGATAAAAACAAGGCATTGACCACAAAATGGGATTTTTCCATTGGCATTGATGCGGTCTTATCGGGCATTGATGCCGATATCCTTTCCAGGGTGGAGTTGGTGTCAGTCTCCACCACCCTTGCCACCAATGCCATTGTGGAGGGAGAGGGGCAGAAAACAGGCCTGATTCTCATGACAAGCACCGGTGATGACAAATTGATTTCCCATACTCCGCGGTGCAATGTGAAAGGTCAGATGAACATCAGCGGCATTGAAATCCAAGCGGTGGATGAAGATGAAGTTCGCAGGAATGTTCGAAAGATGGTGGAGCGGGACGGAGTCACCGCCTTTGCCGTATCCGGGTTTGCAGGGGCTGTCAATCCTTCCCATGAGCTGACGATTAAACGGATCATTGGAGAGGAGACCGGTATGGTGGCCTGCTGCGGCCATGAACTTTCCGATCTGCTTAATTTTGTGGTTCGGGCCCAGACAGCGGTGCTCAATGCCCGCATCATTCCCCGGATGATTAAATTTTTCCGAGAACTGGATGATGTGCTGAAAAAGAGGGGCATCCATGCACCGGTGATGGTGGTGAAGGGGGATGGAACGTTGATGTCCGCGGCCATGGCCAAGGAACGTCCTGTGGAAACCGTGTTGTCCGGACCTGCGGCCAGCGTTGCCGGTGCCAGGCTTCTCACCGGTCTTAAGGAGGCCATGGTGGTGGATATGGGAGGCACCACAACGGACACTGCCGACATCTGTGAAGGACTGGTGGATGTATGTAACAGCGGTGCCAATGTGGGGGGCTTTGTCACCCATGTCAAGGCCCTGGATATGCGCACGGTGGGGCTTGGGGGGGACAGCCTGATCTGCTGGCACCAGGACGCATTTGTCATAGGTCCCCGCCGGGTGGGTCCCATGGTGTGGGCCAATGCCGTACATCCCCAAGGGGTTAAGCGTGCCCTTCAGTATATGGAAAATCATCAGCTTTCCAGGATCTCTCAGACAGTACTTGTGGCCATGGAGGGAAAATTTTCCTTTGATCCCACCCCCAATGAACAAAAGGTGTATGATCTGCTCCGAAAACGTCCCCACACACCGGAAGAACTTTTGCCGCATCTCAATATACTGGCAATACAGTTTCTTCCCCTGGAGCGGCTGGAGGAGAGCGGTCTGGTGCAGCGATGCGGACTAACCCCCACGGATCTGTTACATGTAAGGGGCAAATTTACCCGATGGGACCCAACCCCTGCCCATGCCATGGTGAATATCATGTCCCTGTTTTCAAAAAAGCCGGTGGAGACTTTGATTGACGAATTGTTGACCCAGGTGGAGACGGATCTTGCCCTGGAGCTGTTGAAAAAACAGATGGCCCGGGATTTTGCCATGGATGAGATGGAAAAAACACCGGTGTTCAAGCAGTTGATGAGACAGATTGTGAATCCGGAGAATAATCGGTATGCCATCACGGCCACATTCAACCATCCGGTCATCGGTATTGGTGCACCGGTGCACTTTTTTCTGCCCCAGGCCGGAAAAAGATTGAATGCCCGGGTGATTATCCCGGAGGATGCCGATGTGGCAAATGCCGTGGGGGCCATTACCAGCCATGTCATGATCAAGCGAAAGCTCTCCATAAAGACGGATAGTTTCGGACGATTTGTGGTGGAGGGGGTGGCAGGCACCCAACAGTTCATGAGCATTGACAAGGCAGAGGCATGGGCTGTGAAATACCTTAAAGAACATGTCCGGGAGTTGGGAAAATCTGCCGGCACCAGCCGGAAAACCGTTGCCGTGGATATTGAGGATCGGGTAATCAACACCGGTGGAGGCATTCCGTTGTTCCTGGGACGCACCATTGTAGCCACGCTGTCGGGCAGTCCGGACAGGGTATTGAGGGCCGTTAATGAATAGATCACTGTTTTTATCCGCATGTTATTGTTTCTTCTGTGTTCTTTGCGCAGCACCTGGTGTGTCTGCCCAGGATAATGCCATGGCTTCCCTTAAACCCACTTTTGGCAAGGCCGTGTTGATGGGACATCTGATTAATCAAGATATCGGCGAAGCATCGGGTCTGGCGGCCTCACATCGGAACACGGATATTTTCTGGACCCACAATGACAGTGGGAACCCTGCTGTCATTTATGCCCTGTCAGGAAAGGGTGGGGATCTGGGGCAGGTGCATCTGACCGGTGCGAAAAATATTGACTGGGAAGATATGGCCTCATTTCAATGGAAGAACAGACCCTACCTGTTGATCGCCGATGTGGGGGATAACAGGGCCAAACGAAAGACTTGTACCCTGTATATCATTGAAGAACCGGCATTGACGGACAAGAAACTCTTTTCAGGTGAGGTTTCCACCCAATGGCAGATTAATTTTCAGTATGAAGACGGTCCCCGGGACTGCGAAGCCGTTACCGTGGATGTGACCACGGGTCAGTGCCTGCTCCTGACAAAACGAGATAATCCTCCGCAATTGTACACCGTGCCTCTTTTTCCTTCACCGGGGAAGACGACCCCTGTGATAGCTGAAAAGATAGCCGTGGTCCCCACCATTCCGGGGCCTGATTTGAAAGATTTGGCACAGCCCTATGGCAAAAATAGATCCCAGCCCACTGCCATGGACATAACATCCGATGGGCAGACCTTGGTGATACTGACTTATAAAAATGCCTATCTCTATTCTAAAACGCTTCACCAGACATGGCGATCCCGTCTTAAAGTGAATCCTGAAATTATTTATCTTCCACCGGTGACTCTGACATCCCTTGTCCAACGGGAGGGGCTTTGTTTCAGTTCGGATGGACGATGGCTTTATCTGACCTCTGAACAGTTACCGACACCTTTGTACCGGCTGAACAGGATATTATTTGATTAAGTATGTTTTTAGTCTTGATATGAGACTGTTTTTAATTGATATGGTGAGATAAAGATCGCCCTTTTCTCCGGTAATGGAATCTTCTCTACCCAGCCCTTTTAACCTTATTTTACGGCCTTCCTGGACATTCTTCGGGATTTTTACAATGAATTTTTTGTCTTGTATTCTGTGAAAATAGGCATAGGGGCCGCCTTTCTTGGCATGGGAGGGGGAAAGAATAATTGTATCGTGGATATCTCTACCCCTATCCATTTCAACTCCTTTTAATGCATGGGTAAATAGATTATTTAAAAGGGTTTTTCCAACGCCCTGGAGAAAATTGCCACCGGCGGTACGTTTCAGTTTTCCGCGGTGGGGACCAAAAGAGCCGAACATGAAAAATCCTCCCCCGCGCATTCTTCCCGATTTAAACAGCTCGTTAAATCCGCGAATGCCAAAGTTATCGGCAATTTCCTGGAATATTTTCTCAATGTCGGATTCCCGAAGGATATCTTCATAGGTGTGGGTTTGTCGAAATCTGCCTGCGGCATCATCACCGAATCGTTCCCGAAGCCCATCATAATTCTGTCTTTTTTCAGGATTGGACAGCACTGCATATGCTTCGTTTAGCTGGGTCATTTTTTCTGCCGCTTTATCATCATCGGGATTTCTGTCCGGGTGAAACCGGATGGCAAGCTTCTTATAGGCCTGCTTTATTTCCGTTGAATCCGCTTGGCGGGAAATCCCCAATGTTTTGTAATAATCAACTGTTGTCATGATTCTTTGCAAATAAGTGATAATAAATATCTGCCACATACACCACCCCGATGGGTTGGCTGTTTTGCAGCACTGGTAGACGATGATAGTTGTTTTTGATCATGCGGTCAAGAATAACAATAATGTGATCATCGGGTGAGGCTCCGGTGACCACGTTGCTCATGAGCTGACTGACCTTTTTGGCTTTGAGATTATCAATTAATTTGACCAACTGGGGATCCTCCCAGGTCAGTTCATCGCCGTTGATACCGAAATTGAGAAAAGACGGCCTTAAATGGTAAAGAATATCAAACATCGTGATCACCCCGGCCAGGCGGTTATATTCATCAATGACCATAAGACTGGTTGTTTTATTTCCATTTTCTCTTACCCGGCCATGAGTAATTTTTTCAATGGCCTGCGCAATGGAAGCCTCTTTATGAATCATATCAAACGACGTTACCATGATATCCTTGGCCTTCAGTGTCATAATGAACTCCTTTTGTTCTATGGTGAGGGTTAAAGAAGTAATGGAAAAATAATGAATAAAACAGCATCCTTCAAATTTAATTTACAGTCTTTGAGAACATTCCATTCAAGAGTTCTCTCAAAAGAGTGTCAATTACTTTTATGGTGATATGAAAGGATGCCAATAAAACTTACGAAATTTTCTTTACTTAAAGGTTAACTGAGGTATGGTAAAGAAAAATGGTATTAAAATCAAGAGAGATCCGGCATCTATTATATTTTTATATCAAAAAGGAGGGCTCATACCCCGGCGATGACATATATATAAAGTTCCCTGGGACCGTGGGCACCGTGGATCATGGTAGCTTCAATGTCAGCGGTTTTACTGGGACCGGAGATGAGGGTCAATGACCGGTCCGGTCCCCTCAGGTCAGGATCTTCACTCCATTGTAAAATGGCATGAAGTTCTTTTATTTCTTCAATGAGCTGTGATGCTTTAATAATGGCCACATGGATGGATGGCAGGAGGCTCGTGCTGCGGGATTGACCCCTGCGGGCCGTTAATGCCAGGGTGGCGGTGCCGGCCACGCAGAAATCCGCTGAGGTCACCCCCATCAGGGCCTGGGATGCCCTGATATGCATTTCCCGGCGCTGGTTCCGGGTGGGATCTTTTTCCTTGGAAAACCATTCCCTGTAACAGGCGATCTCACTGTTTTGCAATCGTTTTTCAAGACAAAGCGCATCCACCAGGGGATGGGCCCATGCCACCAGGGAGGATTCCCGGCTCCATTCCGGCGTTTTGGTCCGGGCCACATCCGTTATCAATCGGGCGGCATCTTCAATTGTGTCACAGCTGGTGATGATGATACCCAGGGGGAGGGCGGCTTCTTTTAATTGTTGAATCAGTGCCGTGATCTCCCGGGAGGAGCGGGTGAGGTGCTTTTGTGCCAGCAATAGACCGGTGTGGCGTTGCGGATCATTTTTTTCTGTCCGAAGGGTGGGTTTTGTTTCGGTGTTTTCCGTTTTTCCCAGCGCACTTCTGATTCGTGACAGAAATTGAGATTCATTTAAAAAAGGGTCAGTGACGTGGCCCATGGATGCCTCCCTGTTTTTTTGACGGCTGTGAATCCCGGGTGCTTTTGTTTGGACCGGATAAATGGAGAGATGCAGGTTTAGCGGACCGGTTGAACTCAGAGACAAAACTGCCTCCGGTCATACGGCCCAGCCCTTTTCCCCTGTTAAATCCATGTAAGGGGGGGGGCATTGTTCCCGAAAAAATTTGTTTGCCGGGAAACAGGGGCGCAAGCCGGCCTGCCAGGGTCAGGGCTAACTTAAACAGAAGACGATGGCGGTTGCCAAAAGACCAGAGCATCATTAGTATTTTGTCCAATGGATTTTCCCGTTTGACCTGCCAGGCGGTGTCGCCGTCGGCCAGTTTTGCCCTGAGTTCCAGGAGCATCCTTGGTATTTCCATCTGTACCGGGCAGGCCTTTTCGCAGGCACCGCACAGGGTTTCTCCCCGGCAGATGTCACTGAATTTGTTAACCCCGAAGAGCAGGGGAGTGATGACGGCACCAATGGGTCCGGGATAGGGGGAGCCATAGGTGTGGCCGCCTATTTTTCCATACACCGGGCAGGCATTGAGGCAGGCTCCGCATCTCAGACAATTGAGGATGGGTCTGAAGGCGGGATCTCCAAGAATTTTGGACCGGCCATTGTCGATGATCACCAGATGAAAGTGCTCCGGTCCGTCATTGTGTTCATTTTTCCGGGGCCCTCCGATGTAACTTAAGTAGGTGGCCATTTTTTGCACGGCAGCAGCCCTTGTTAACAGAGACAGGAGAAGCTCATGATCGGTGAGGCACGCGGTGATGCGCTCCATTCCCATGAAGGCCACATGGACCCGGGGCAGTGTTGTGGCCATGCGGATGTTGCCCTCGTTGGATACTGTGGTGATGTGGCCGGTTTCGGCGCAGGCCATGTTGCAGCTGGAGATGCCCATATCTGCTGAGAGGAATTTTTTTCGCAGGGCCTTTCTGGCGGCCAGTGTCAGGGTACCTGGATCATCACTGTATTCAATGCCCAGTTTCTCAGCAAACAACCGGCCGATCTCTTCCTTTGATTTATGAATGGCCGGGGCAATGATGTGGGAAGGGGTTTCGCCGGCCAGCTGGATGATATATTCCCCAAGGTCCGTTTCAACGGTTTCAATGCCAGCGGTTTCCAGGGCATGGTTGAGGTTAATCTCTTCGGTGACCATGGATTTGCCTTTTACCGCCAGTTTCACTCCATGTTTTCGGGCCACTTCAATGCAGTAGTCACAGGCGGCTTTCCCATCCTCAGCAAAATAGACCTCTCCTCCGTTATTCCTGATTTTCTGTGCCAGGGTTGCCAGATGAACATCCAGATCTGCCAGGGTCTCTTCTCTGAGACGTCTGCCCTGCTCCCTTGCCGCTTTTCCCCCGGGAAGCTGATCCAGGGCCGGCCCGGCATTGTTGCCGATGAGTTCCTGGATATTGGCAATGGAGCGTTGAAGCCGGGGATCATGGATGGCCTGGGTGGCCCTTTCTCTATAGCTGCCATTGGAACGATCACTCATGGCAGACACTCCCCGGCCAGAAGCTCTGCAATGTGAAGACATTGGATGGATGGATTCATTTCGTGGAGAATCCCTTCAATGTTCATGAGGCACCCCATGTCCGAAGAGACCACGGCATCAGCCCCGGTGGCCACAATACGTTCGGCCTTATCACGGGCAAGGGCGTCGGAAATTTCCGGATATTTTACGGAAAACAGGCCGCCAAAGCCACAGCATTTATCAGAAGGGGTCATCTCTTTGAGGGTGATTCCCCGGATCATTCCAATCAATTGACGGGGGGCTTGGGTAATGCCGAGACCCCGGTTCATATGACATGCGTCGTGGTAAGTAACGGTGCCGTTAAAATGGGTGCCGAGATCGGTGATGTTTATTTTATTTACCAGAAACTCAGTGAATTCAAATGTTTTTGAAGCAATGTGCGCTGCCCTGGCCTGCCAGGGCGGGTCGTCCCGGAATAGGATGGGGTAATGGTGCCGGACCATGTGTACACATGAACCGGAGGGGGAGACAATGGCCGGACTGTTCTCAAACACCTCAATAAAATGGCGTGCCACCCGTCGGGCCTCTTTTCGATATCCGGCATTAAAGGCTGGCTGGCCGCAGCAGGTCTGATCCGGGGGACAGTCCGGGGTAATCCCCAGTTTGCGTAAAACAGTTGTTACAGCATGCCCCACCTGGGGATATAGGGTATCCACAAGACAGGTGGCAAAGAGTGAGACGGTGGGAGGATTCTTCATATTTTTCATTTCACATGGGCGGGAAAGGTTCCCATGAAGAGAATTAATTTGTTGTTGTCATCCGCGGGGGGGCACCGGGTGTTTCATCCCCCTCTTTTTCCTGATGATTCAAGGCGATCCGGATTTCATGATCCCATTGTTGTTTTATCATGGCCACCTGTTTGAAAAACGCCTCTTTATGATCCTTTTCCAGGGATTTACCATTGGGAAGATTCATTTTGGTGTAATCCACATATTTACCATTTTTTTTAAATCGTAAATCCAGGTGGGGACCCGTGGCATAGCCGGTGCTGCCCACGTAGCCGATGACCTGTCCTTTTTTTACCCGATGATCTTTTTTGATGCGGGCGTGGAACTTTGACAGATGCATATATTCGCTGGTGCCAAAGCTGCCATGGCTGATTTTTATATAATTCCCAGCACTTTTACAGTACCCCTTGAAAATGACTACTCCGTCACCCACACTTCTCACCGGGGTTCCCCTGGGAGCGGCAAAATCAACACCGGGGTGGGCTATGTATTTCTGTGTAATGGGATGAAGCCGCCTGGTGGTGAATTTTGAACTGATCCGGCTGTATTTCAAGGGACATTTTAAAAAGGATTTTTCCAGGCTGTTTCCCTCTTCATCATAATAGCGGATGACCCCATCAACGTTATATCCAAAGGCCTGGAAGGTCTGACCTTGGCAGGTGAGTTGTGCTGCGATTATTTTCCCAATGCCAATACATCTATTTTGAACAAACTGCTCTTCAAAGGTGATTATAAATTGATCTCCTTTGTGCAGATGACGAAAATCCATGGTACTGCTGAAAATATCCCCCAGGGCATAGATCAGATCCTGGTTCATGCCGGCGTCCCTTGCACTGGTCCACAGGTTGGTTGCAATGGTTCCGGAAAGAATTCGGGGTTTTGTTATTACTTTTTTTTCCCGGGTATAAACCTGGATGGGGGTATCAAAGGTAAAGATCACGTAGTCTTTACGGGTTTGGTTATAAATAAAATATTTTATTCGGCCATTATCTCCGGGGTCGTAGATCAGACTATAGGTGTTGCCTGCCTTGATACGACGAACATCAAAAACAGGTTTGGCTTTTTTTGCTGCCTGGAAAATCAGGGCCTTGGAGATGCCATGGGGATTGAGCAGATGGGCCAGTGTCTGGCCTGGTTTTACCACTTCGGTTTTTACTTCATAGTCATTTATGGCAATGCCGCAAAATAATTTAGCCGGTGGGGGGGGCAGGGGGGGGGGTAAAATTTTTGTCGTCAGAGGTTCATTACAGTTAGGAATTTTCGGTTGAATTGCTGTCTGCTGTTTAACAGAAGGGGGTGTCGTAAGGGGAACCATGCCGGTCAGAAAAATAAAAAACAGTGCTGATATAAACAGCAGAACAACACGGTATGAAAAATTCAAATAAAAACCCCCTTATCATAAATCTTAATTGTTGAAAGATCATTGCCTCTAAAATATGCGGGTAAAACATACAATTAATCGCGTTTCTGTTCAACGATTATCTTCATATTTTTTGTTTTTGAAGGCTCATGGTATGGGAATGGGGTCAGGCTTATAAAAGTGTTTGTATGGGTAATTTATTAGTATTTCAATCTGTTTTTTGTTTTTATATAGGAATTTTGGTCGTATTTTATTGACAATGTATTTTTAAATATCTAATATCGACAAAAATTAACTAATACCGTCTTAAAATGGGAATGGTTGACAAAATTTAACAAAAGGAGTTGGCTGTGGTTCAACCCATTATTACTATAAACGGCATGACCTGTATATTTGACCCAGGTGAAACCATTCTGGATGTTGCAACCCGAAACAACCTGGAGATCCCCACTCTGTGTTATTTAAAGGAAACCACCCCCACAGGAACCTGTGGCATCTGTGTGGTGGAAATTGACGGGTATCAAGATCTTGAACTTTCCTGTTCCACGGTGGCAAAAGATAAAATGGTTATAAAAACCGCGTCTCCCAGGGTGGTGGCCCGGAGAAAGGCCGTTCTGGAACAATTGCTGTCATCGGGAAATCATAACTGCACCATCGGCTCTTCCGGCGATGATGCCTGGACACAGTTTCAGATGGCGGTTGTCTCCAATGACGGCTATGAAGAGCTTTGCCCTGCCTGGGGAGATTGCAAACTCCAGGAACTGGCCTACAAATATCAGGTTCAGGGAAAGCATACCGCTGCTCCGGCAAGGGAAATTCCCCTGGAACTGAGTAATCCCATGATCATACGGGACAGTTCCCGGTGCATCATGTGCGGCAGATGTGTGGCAGCCTGTAACCACGTTCAGGTGAACCGGGCCATTGCAGTGGGTTCCTGGAAAGGTCAACCCAAAATCGTCGCCGGAGAAGAGGATTCTCTGATCACATCGGACTGCGTATTTTGCGGAGAATGTGTACAGGCCTGTCCTGTAGGTGCCCTGGTGGAGAAAAAAGCGCTCAACGCCATTCGGCCATGGGAAACAAAAAAGATCAGAACCACCTGCCCCTATTGCGGTGTAGGATGCCAGCAGTGGCTTCATGTGAAGGATGGAAAGATCATCAAGGTCACCGGTGTGGAAGAGGGACATCCCAATGAGGGGCGCCTCTGTGTAAAGGGCCGGTTCGGGTATGATTTTATCTATGCAGAGGATCGGCTGAAGACACCCCTGATTCGGGAAAACGGTGAACTTCGCAAGGCCACATGGGATGAAGCCCTGGATCTTGTGGCGGCAAAATTTACACAGATTATTGAGGAGAGTGGCCCTGATGCCCTGGCAGGTGTAAGCTGTGCCCGGAGTATTAACGAAGATTCCTATCAGATGCAGAAGTTTTTCCGGGCGGTACTTAAGACCAATAACATAGACCATTGTGCCCGCACTTGACATGCTCCCACCGTTGCCGGGCTGGCAACATCATTTGGTTCAGGTGCCATGACAAACTCCTTTGGAGAGTTTTCCAAGGCAAAAATGTTTCTTGTTATTGGGTCCAATATGACCGAGGCCCATCCCGTGGCCTCCACCTTTTTGAAGAACGCTGTGGAAAAAGGTGCACGTCTCATCGTTATTGATCCCCGACGGCATCGCTTGGTGGATTTTGCCGAGCTGCATCTGCCGTTGAAGGTGGGAAGTGATATTGCCCTTTTAAACAGTATTATGTATGTCCTCATTGAGGAAAATCTCTACGATAAGGAGTTTGTCTCCTCCTGTTGTGTGGGATTTGAAGAGTTAAAAGAAAACGTACAAAAATATCCGCCGGAAATGGCTGCTGAAATATCGGGCATTGATGCCGATACCATTCGAAAGACAGCACGATTGCTGGCATCAGTGAAACCGGTCATGTTGTGCTACACCCTTGGCATCACCGAGCACACCTGCGGTAAGAACAATGTTATGGATACCGCCAATCTCCAGATGCTTCTGGGTAATATGGGGAAAGAGTGCGGCGGCGTCAATCCCCTCAGGGGACAGAACAACGTCCAGGGGGCCTGCGATTGCGGGGCACTTCCCAATGTGTTCCCCGGATACCAGGCGGTGACGGACAGTGGTTCACGAAAGAAGTTTGAACAGTTCTGGGGGGTATCCAATCTCCCGTCGAAAAACGGGCTGATGATTCCCCAGATGATGGACGGACTGGTGGACGGTAAGGTGCGGGCATTTTATATCTTTGGAGAGAACCTTGCCAACACCGAACCGGATATCCGCAAGGTGGAGCACGAACTGTCATCTGCAGAGTTCATCGTGTGTCAGGATATATTTGAAAATGAGACCACTAAATTTGCCCACGTGGTGTTTCCCGCCGCTGCATGGAGTGAGAACGACGGCACCTTTACCAACAGTGAACGACGGGTGAGCCGGGTACGCACGGCCAGCACACCACCTGGCTATGCAAAACCCAATTGGTGGATTTTCAAGCAGATTGCCAAGCGCATGGGACAAGAATGGACCTCCAACAGTGCCCGGGAGATCTGGGACAATGAGATTTCCGTGCTGGCTCCCAATTTGGGGGGAATCAAATATAATCGTATTGAGAATGACGGGCTCCAGTGGCCCTGTCCTGATACAGCCCACCCCGGTACCTGTGTGCTTCACCAGAACGGTGAATTCTCCTGCGGTCTGGGCGTATTTAACCCTGTGGAATGGACTCCGCCTGCCGAGGTAGCCGATGAGGCCTATCCCTTTGTACTCAGCACGGGGCGGCGGCTTTACCACTACCATACCCGAACCCAGACGGGTCGGTGTGAGGGATTGAATGAGCTGCTGGGAGAAGAGACCGCAGATATATCACCTGTGGATGCCCGGA
The DNA here is from genome assembly GCA_963668575.2 of uncultured Desulfobacterium sp. Taxonomy (GTDB): domain Bacteria; phylum Desulfobacterota; class Desulfobacteria; order Desulfobacterales; family Desulfobacteraceae; genus Desulfocicer. The sequence goes on from OY764894.2 coordinate 7,029,274, forward strand.
AAATGGGTGTTGCAATGCATGATTTTGTCAAGGTGAGATCCCGGCGGGGCGAGGTGTGTGTCAAGGCAAGGGTAACCCCTGAGGTACCGGAAGGCATGGTGTGGATGGCCTTTCACTTCAGGGAGGGCAATGCCAACTGGTTGACCAATCCGGCCTTTGATCCGGTTACTTTGACCGCTGAATATAAAGCCTGTGCCGTGGCACTGGAAAAAGCGTAACCCTCCCCCCGAATTACCCCCTCCAGTCACCTCCTTCCCAATTTCCAGGGAGCCTTTTTGGCTCCCTGGTCTTCCTTTCACTCAATGTTTAGATTTGATTTTTTAAACTTATCTGTATTTGAAATCAGATATGGTAACCTGGTACGACCTGTGTTATTTTTGCTCTCCAAGGTGTGACTGAACAGAGGATATAGATCCTTTTTGTTCTGGCCATGCATCAGAAAAAGATTGCCATCAGTATATCCCATAGGAAAGGCGGAGGAAAAGGTATTTAGCCGTGAGTCTTTTTGAAATTATTCTTATTGCTGTGGGCCTTGCCATGGATGCATCAGCGATTTCCCTGGCGGCGGCAGCCGCCGGATTTGCCAAGGATGCCCGGGCGGTTTTCAGGCTCTCTTTTCATTTCGGGTTATTTCAGTTTTTGATGCCCGTCATCGGCTGGATGATGGGCATCGGTTTTGTGACGCAGTTCAAAGCGGTGGATCACTGGATTGCCATGGTGCTGCTGACAATTGTGGGGGGTCGCATGATCCAGGAGGGGCTGGATCACTCCGGCGATACTCCCATCGGCGATCCGTCCCGGGGCATGACCATGGTCATGCTCAGCGTGGCCACCAGTATTGATGCTCTGGCCGTGGGATTGAGCTTCTCCATGCTGGAGGTGAACATCTGGTATCCCAGCATCATGATCGGCATCATCACTGCCTTCATGTCGTTTCTCTCCATCAAGGTCGGCATCCGCCTGGGGATACTGTTCGGCAAGCGCATGACCGTTGCCGGTGGTGTGGTGCTGATCTTTATCGGCGGGCGTATTTTGCTGACCCATTTGGAAATTGTGTGACAAATATGGTCGAATCCGGCTTCCGGTGGAGATACGGGCGGCTACCAGTATCAGGCTTTGTTTTCATCACAGTGGCCTTATCGGGTGGGGTGCCATAAAAACACATGATAACAGATATCTATCAAGAAATTTTTTTATTAATATAACATACATGGCAGAAAAACCTGCCACAACGAATAACGAAAGTAATGTTATGTATACCTACTCTTTTTTTATAAGAAAGTGTAGGCATGCCTAACATTACTTTCGTTATTCGTTGTGGGCAAACCCAGGTCCCCAGTGCGGTCTGCCCGTGGCAGTTTTATATGAAAGTCTCACCAATATGCTGGAATTAAAGGACTTTCGTTTTTCGTTGTGGCAGGTCTTTCTGCCATGTATGTTATATGAAAAGGCAGCCTCCAAGGCAACCTCAGCAGAGCCGCCCCCCCGATGGGCAATAGGAACCGGACAATTGAGCTGTCTACAGTTCCGGTCCGGGCCCATTGCCCGTCGGGGGGGCGGCGGTATAATACCATTTTCTATATTTGTTGTGTCCGGCAGGACATGCTCGTTTATATGAAAGTCCAACCAATATACTGGAATCAAAGGACTTTCGTTTTTCGTTGTGGCAGGTGTTTCTGCCATGTATGTTATAAGAAACTCCAGCCAATGAGCTGTAATAATTGGAGTTTCAAACTTCGTTGTGGCAGATGATTACTGCCATGTGGGTTATAAAAAATTCAGCCATTGCTTATCTTGGCCGGTATCGGAAAAAAAAGACTTGACAACACATCTGGGATACCGTAGACAGAATAAAATTCTATACTGCTCTGAGTTACAACAACATGTGCCATCCGATGAAAAACAAAAATGGCATCTGTAATATGGATGATTGAAATTTACGAATCAAATATAAAAGAGTTGTTTTTGTATTATGATTAAAAATTTTTTATGCTTTTCTGGGGTACCGTATTCAAAATCACTACTCAGTGGAGCATGAAACCGCTTTCATATAACCCACATGTCCTGGCGGACACAACGAAGATAGAAAATGGCATTGTGCCGCCCCCCCCCCGACGGGCAATGGGCCCGGCCCGGAACCGTAGACGGCTCAATTGGCCGGTTCCTATTGCCCGTCGGGGGAGGGGCTCTGCTGAGGTAGACTTGAAGACTACCTTTTCATAAACTGCCACTGGCAGGCCGCATTGGGGACCTGGGTCCACCCACAACGAATAATGAAAGTAATGTTAGGCATATCTATACTTTCTTATAAAAAAACCCACATGGCAGAGGTGTCTGCCACAACGAACTTTGAAACTCTCATGATTCCAGGCTTTTGGAGGGAGTTTTATATAAAAAAAACGCATACATACTATATTAATCTGTCACGACGAAAGTATAAGTATAAATACCTAATCCGAACAAATCGGAACCAGGCCCGGATGTTAAAATTTGATGGTTCGGTTTTTTAATATTGAGTGTCGCTTTCATTTTTCATGGGCACCATATTAGTGGCACATCAGAGAATTGATGATTGACGAGGCATTATAAAGGGAATTCGTATGGTAGAAAATTTTGTTCTGAAAGAGTTGTGTCGATATCCGTTGGGAACGTTTGCAGAAATTATATACAGAAATGCACGTTTTCATCCGGACAATGAAGCTTTTGTCATGGGCTCCAGGCGCGTAACGTTTGCCGATTTCAACACCCGGGTAAATCGCTTGATTCACGGTCTGAAGGCCGTAGGCTGTCAAAAAGGCGATGTCATTGCTATTTTGTCATGGAACTGCATTGAATATATGGAAGTGTGGGGTGCAGCCATGAAAGCGGGGTTCATTCTGGCGCATTTGAGTCCCCGTCTTTCGGAAAAAGAGCTTGCCGCCCTTGTGAAATATGCTGAGGCCAAGGTGATTTTTTGCGGAACAGAACTTGCTGAAATGGCAGGAAATATGGTGCAATGCATCCAAGGACTTGAACATCAGTATGTGTTTGGCCCAATGGGCACTGATGCCAGTTATCAACATCTGTTATCGGGTCATTCCGGAGATGAAATTGATGTGGACCTCACAGCAGAGGATCCTGTGACCATATTTTTCACCAGCGGAACCACCGGGCTTCCCAAAGGGGCAGTTTATTCCCATCGCCAAAAACTTGAAAATGCCATGACCAAGGCCCTGGGGTTAGGGGTGCAGGTCAATGACCGAAATCTTATTGCCTTGCCCATGTTTCATATCGGGGGGGACAGTCATATTTGGCCTTTTTTTATTGTTGGTGCCTGCAATGTCATCATGGAAGAGATCGTATTCACCCCGCCCTCCATGTTGAAAACCCTTGAAGATGAGAAAATTACCGACGTTCAAATTGTGGCGACCCAACTGGTGGCATTGCTTGGTACGCCCAATATTGATCGGTATAATCTGAGTCGTTTAAACAGAATATGGTATGCGGCATCTCCCATGCCAACGGAGGTGCTGAAACGGGGCATGAAGATGTTCGGTCCCATCTTCATGCAGGGGTATGGTATGAGCGAATCCGGCCCAAATACAACCATGCTTTCAAAGGAAGCCCACAATAGCAGCGGTGATCCATCGGGTCCAAGTGTGCTGACCTCTTGTGGCAGACCCTGCTCCGGCGTTCAGATGCGGGTTGTGGATCTAAATGGCGAGGATGTGCCGGCAGGAGAAATCGGTGAACTGATTGTGCACTCAAGTCATATCATGTCAGGATACTGGAAGCAGCCAGACGATACTAAAAAAATTATTAAAGACGGATGGTTATATACAGGCGATTTGGGATTTTATGACGAAAACGCATACATATATATCGCTGATCGTAAGAAAGATATGATCATAACCGGTGGGGAAAATGTATACCCCAAAGAGGTGGAGGAGATATTGTATCAGCATCCGGCCATCTATGAGACCGCAGTTATTGGCATACCGGATCCCTATTGGGTGGAACGTGTCCATGCAATGGTTGTTTTGAATGAGGGGGTTCAGGTTTCAAAAAAAGAGATCATTGATTTCTGCAGAGCCCGAATGTCCAGTTTTAAAGCGCCTAAGAGCCTGGAATTTTTATATGAATTACCTAAAAGTCCCCAGGGAAAGGTGCTCAAAAGAGAACTTAGAAAAATGGCTTTGAAGGCTGAGGAACAACAAGCTTAAAAATCAGTATAATGGATTTTTTAAGGGAATTGACCACATTGTCGGTGGGTTTGCAGGGCCGGTCTTGCCTTGTGAGTGGTACTGTTTATTTGTGTCCTCAAAGGCACCATAACGCCGGATATCGTACCCCTCAATCGTAACGAGGTACATCATGTGATCAAGCACCTTTTCGCTGTTAACGTATAATTTAAAGTGGAGGAAAAGTAATGAAGAGAAGATCCCATCTGTTGAGTGCGGTCCTGCTAATGGCATCAATGGTCTTTGCCGGTATGACATGGGCCAAACCGGTATCTTTCAAATTTGCCCATTTTGCTCCCCCCAATGAACCGGCGGTGTGCTGCGGACAGTGGGTTGAAGAAGATCTCAACAAGAATGCGAAGGAGTTGGTCAATTGTAAATTCTTCCACAGTGCCCAAATGGGCAGCACCATTGAAATCGTTAAAAAAGTCAAGATGGGAGTGCTGCAGGGGGGATTTATGACAGGTAACTATGCCCCTGACCTGAGTGCCAAATTTGGCATCGGGACCTTGGCCTACTGCATGGATACCTATGAAAAATGGAACGCTTTCCTGGAAAATAAGGCGTTGCGGGAGGAGTTGTTCACCTCCATGCTGGACAAGGGCATTCGGGTCGTGGATTTGACTTACTTCGGGTCCTACGGGATGGCCACCACCAAGCCCGTCCGAAAGCTGGACGATCTTAAAAGCATGAAAATGAGAACCACCCAGGCCCGCTATCCGGTGGCTTTCTGGAATGCAATGGGTGTCAATCCCGTTCCCCTGGCCTGGGCGGATGTGTTTCCTGCCATTAAGCAGGGGGTAGTGGAGGGTACCGATCACACCGCATTTGTTGCCGATTTGAGATTGGCCGATCTTTGCAAGTATTTCACCCGCACCAACCACATGATCGGTCTGACGTTTCTGGTGGTTAACGAAAAATGGTACCAGAGCCTGGAGCCCGGAACCAGAGAGGTCATCATGGGCAGTATTGCACGAAATCTGGCCAGGGAACGATCCCAGGACATGGCGCTCAATGATAAGATGAATGCCTCTTTGGCAGCCAAGGGTGTGGAGGTTATCCATTTACCCCCGGAAGAGATGGTGAAGTTCAAGAACAGTCAAATGAAGGTATGGAAAGAACTTGAGCCGGAGATCGGAAAAGAGTGGTTGGACAAGGTCAATAAGTTCACTGCCGATTTATAGTAATATGATTGGGAAACCGTCCAACGTCGTGCAGGCCGGGCGGTTTCAATACGAACTCATATGTGGGGAAAACGATTGTGAAAAAAATCAGCACCATTCTTGGCCGAGTTGAAAGATGGGGAATATTTATCAGTTTTTCTTCAATATTAATCATCTTGACCGTGAGTATTTTGAGTCGTTATCTATTTCAAAGACCTCTGTCCTGGCCGGATGAGTTGACCACATACCTTTTCATTTTAATGACATTTCTTGCGGCATCCGCCTCGGTGGAAGACAATTCGGAATTAAAAGTAGAGGTGTTATACGAGAGATTTTCCCAATTACGTCTGATCCTGGATATTTTCCTTCATCTGGTACGCTTTTCTGTCTGTATTTTTTTGATTGTCATCGGGTTGAAATTTGCTGCCGTGGAGTGGCAAATGGCTACGTATACCCCCATTTTGAGAATACCGGTTTTTCTGATTTTCAGCATGTTGCCACTTTGGGGAGTCCTCATGGCTTTCCGATCCATTGAACGTTTTTGTAAATTATGGAAAAGGAATTGATCATTGGAAATCGTACTCTTTTTAATCGTCTTATTGACCCTGCTGCTGCTTCGTATTCCTGTCTATTTGTGTCTTTTTCTGACAGGGGTGTTTGGTCTTTTTGTGTTCACCGATCTTGAATTCGTTTTTATTGCCCAGACGGTTGTGAAAAAACTTGAAAACTTTTCGCTCCTTGCCATTCCTTTTTTCATCTTTCTGGGTGCCATTATGGTCCATGGGGAATCCGCCAAAAGGCTGATCAGGGTACCGGAGAGACTCATCGGATCTCTTCCCGGGGGCCTTGCCATTACCAGCGTCATCAGCTCCGGTGTTTTTGGCGCGCTGTCCGGATCCAGTATCTCAACGGTGGTGACCATTGGCGGGATCATGTTTCCCCATATGAACAGGAACGGTTATTCCAAGGGGTTTTCCCTGGGATTAATCACAAGTTCCGCCATTCTGGGCATTATTGTTCCCCCCAGCATTATTATGATTATTTGCGCATTGACCGCCGGTGTCTCCGTGGTCAAATTGTTTGCCGCCGGTTATTTGCCGGCACTTTGTATTGTCATCGCACTATGTGTCTATGCTTTTTTTAAATCACAGCACGGAGGACTCAATCGTCCCAAAGAGGTTGAGAACACCGAACAGCCAATGGTTTCAAAGGTGCTGTGGGATGCGATCTTACCCATTTTGTTGATTTTCGTTCTGTTTGCCGGGATCTATACCGGTGCTTTTACCATCACCGAGGCATCGGTTGTCTCCTGTGTTTTCGCCCTGATCGTCGAGGCATTTATTTTTAAGACATTAACCTGGAAAGACTTTTACCGCCTGGCCCTGAGCAGTGGGATGATCAGCGGGGCGTTGGTCATCACCGTTTCTGGTGCGGGTGTGCTGTCCGATTACATTACCATCCAGGGTATTCCCGGAAGAATACTGGACTTTTCATTACAGTATATCCCCAACAAAGTAATCTTTTTGTTATTTACGGATGCCCTTTTGCTGCTTGTGGGTACCTTTATTGATCCCATTGGTGCCATTATGATTCTGGTGCCCATTTTAATGCCCATATCTGCCCAGTTTGGCATTGATCCATTGCACTTTTGCATGATCATTACCATTGCCCTGGGAATCGGGTATATCACCCCGCCTTTGGGATTATTATTGTATACGGCCTGTGCCATTTCAGGAAAAGACTTTACCTATATCTCAAGGGCCGTGATGCCCACGTTGATGATTTATATCACGATGTTGGTGGTGTTAACCTTTGTCCCGTGGATTTCAACCATTGTTCCCCATCTTATGGATTTTGGACTGTAACTCAATAAAAAATGTTAATGACTTCATTTTTATGAACATTTTATAAAAATATCTATTTATACGATCGGCACTATAACTGTTGAGGGATTCAAAACATGCAATTTGATTTAACTAAGGAGCAAATCAATATTCAAAGGGCGGCCAGGGAATTTGCCGTAAAAGAGCTGGGGCCGGTTGCACGTGAACTGGATCGCCAGGAGCGATTTGATGATCGCCTGTGGAAAAAAGCGGCTGAACTGGGTTTTTTAGGTGTCTTTGTGCCGGAAGCGTACGGTGGCATGGGAATGGGGTACCTGGATCAATGCCTGATTGTGGAAGAGTTCTGCCGGGTGGATTTAGGGATGGCGCATGCGCTGGAATCCACCTTTTTCGGTTCGCAACTGATTCTGCTGTTGGGCACCGAAGCCCAGAAACAGAAATATCTGCCAGCCATCTGCGACGGCCGCATGCGTATGGGCGTTGCCGTCACGGAACCCGATGCCGGAAGCGATGTCACGGCCATCTCAACCACAGCGGTGAAAGAAAATGACCACTACGTCATCAATGGGAGCAAGATTTTTATCACCAACTGCTCCCTTGCCGATATTCTCATTGTTTTATGTGTTACCGATCCGGACAACCCCAAGAAACATGCCCGCTTGAGCACCCTTATCCTGGAAACCGACAGTCCCGGATACACTTCCCATGACTATCACGGTAAACTTTCCTTGCGAATTTCCAACACCGGGGATGCTTTTTTTAAGGATGTCAAAGTGGCCCGGGAGAATTTGCTGGGCGAGGAGGGCAGGGGATTTTATAACGTCATGGAGTTGTTCAACAGAACCCGGGTTCAGGTGGCGGCGCTGGGTGTGGGAACGGCCCAGGGGGCCTTGGATAAAGCTTTGGCCCACATCCGGAAACGCGAACAGTTTGGAAAACCCCTGGCTGCACTGCAGCTGGTACAGGGAAAGATTGCAGAGATGGTCACCATGACGGAAGCGGCCCGATCCATCTGTTATCGGGCCGCCGCCAAGCTGGACTCCGGTACCCCTGATCCGTCACTGAGCTCCATGGCCAAGTGGTATTGTGCAGAAGTGGCAGTGAAGGTTGCCGATGAGGCCATTCAACTCCACGGCGGGTATGGCATTCTGGAGGAATACGGTGTTGCCCACTTTTGGCGGAATGCCAAGGTCCTGGAAATTTTTGAGGGCAGTAAAGAGGTGGAAAAGGTAATTATCGCCAAAAAACTGATCGGTCGATATTGATTTACCATGAAAACACTTTTTGATTTTCATGGTTCGGGGGTGCGTAAAATTCGGCCATGAGCGTTCAGCCATATCGAAATGACCAATTATTATATAACATACATGGCAGAAAGACCTGCCACAACGAAAAACGAAAGTCCTTTAATTCCAGCATATTGGTGAGACTTTCATATAAAAATCCAAGAAGGAAAAAAGATGTTTAAGAAAGCGTTTGTCCCTTACAGAGGATACTGGAGTTCACCCTTTTGTAAATGGCAGGGATCTTTTCAAAATGAAGACTCAGTTGAATTGGGTGCGGCCGCAGCCCGGAAGTTCATGGAGCTGCGTGGTTACACTCCTGATGTTTTTGACGGTATCGTCTACGCATCCACCATCCCGCAAAGATGGTGGTTTTATGACTCTCCCCACGTTGCAACCTTGATGGGAAATTGCGATATCAGTGGTCCCCGTATTTCCCAGGCATGTGCCACGTCCACCGTTTCCGTGAACTATGCGGCCGGTTGTGTGGAGACGGATTCCAATGAGACCATGCTGATCGTTGCCAGTGATCGCATGTCCAACGGTCCCAATTTGATTTGGCCCAATTCAAAAGGACCCGGTGGAAAACCGGATTTTGAAAGCTGGGTCATGGATGGGTTTGCCTGGGACCCCACAGCGGAGACGAGCCCGGCTGACACAGCTGAAAATGTCGCCAGAAAATATGGATTTACACGGGAAGCGTCCGATGCAATGGCCATTAGTCGGTACGAAAAATATACGGATTCTTTGAAAAATCATCGTGAATTTCAGAAACGATATATGATTCCCATGGAGATACAGGTTTCCAGGAAAAAGAGCGTCATCATTGAGGCGGACGAAGGGATTACCCCCTGCACAACGGAGGGGATGGCACGCCTTAAAACAAAGCCGGGATGTATACTGACCTTTGGTGCCCAAACCCATCCGGCAGACGGTAATGCAGGAATGATCATCACGTCCCAAGAGCGGGCAGGTGAGTTGTCCCACGATAAAAATATTACCATCCGGATTATTGCCTATGGATTTGCCCGTGCCGATAAAGCGCATATGCCTGAAGCACCGACTCCGGCGGCAAAAAAAGCCCTTACAAATGCCAATATCACCGTGGGGGATTTGGCAGCCGTTAAAACCCATAACCCATTCACCGTTAATGATCTGGCCATGACAAAATTGCTGGGTATAGATGATGCTATTTTCAATAACTACGGAAGTTCTCTGGTTTTTGGTCATCCCCAGGGGCCCACAACCATGCGCCTGCTGGTGGAATTAATTGAAGAGCTGGTCATAAAAGGTGGGGGATACGGACTGCTGGCCGGGTGTGCCGCCGGTGATTCCGGTGCAGCCCTGATTATCAAGGTCAATTAATTAACAATACTATATGCACAGGAGAAACCCCATGAAGGAAAGCCAAGCACTCTATTCATCCTTTAATAATCCCTTTTTGATTCGTCCCACACGGCCCATGCCCGAGGAGATGGCCGTAATCGGTGCCGGCAATATCGGCCCAGATATTGCCTATTATCTGCGTACCGGTCTTCCCCATAAAAAGCTTTATCTTGTGGATGTGGTTGAAGCCCCCCTTAAACAGGCAAAAAAGCGGTTCGAGGGATATGCTCAAAAGGGAATTGACAGAAAGAAAATGACCCCGGAGCAGGCAGAGGCCGTTCTGGCCAATATCGTTTACACCACGGATTACAACAGCATCAGGAACTGCGGTCTGGTCATTGAAGCGGCCACGGAGAATCTGTCACTTAAAAAGAAGATTTTTCAGCAGCTGGAGTCCATCGTCAGTGATCAGACCATCCTGACATCCAATACCAGCTCCATTCCGGCGGATCAAATATTTAAAGGGCTTTCCCATCCCCAGCGTACCACCATCACCCATTTTTTTTCACCGGCCTGGCGCAGCATGGCCGTGGAAGTGATCAACTGGGAAGGGGCCGATCCAAAGGTGCTGGATTTCCTGATCTGGTTTTTTGCCCAGACCGGAAAGGCACCCATTGTCACCCGGAATGTATACTCTTTTCTACTCAATCGGATTTTTGAAAACTGGACCAATGAAGCTGCCTATTTGGTGGACCGGGCCACCACCATGCAGGTGGATGCCGTCACCGAGGAATTTGTGGGCGCAGGCCCGTTTTTTGTATTGAACATGGCCGGCGGTAATCCCCTGACCTATGAATCCCAGACCCGGCGAACGGCGGAAAGAGCCTGTTACAAGCCCTCTCCGGTGCTGTTGTCCGTGAATAAATGGAACACATTGCGGCCCGGCACCCCGGTGGATGTCCCCCTTGATCTTGCCGAATGGATTCGGGATCGCATGCTGGGGGTGATCTTTTCCCAGTGTTTTGACATTGCAGATCGAAACATCGGCACCTCTGCCGACCTTAACTTTGGCAGTCTTATTGCGCTGGGATTTAAAAAGGGTATTTTTGATATCATGGGCGAACTGGGGTCGGCGGAAGTTGCCCGCATCAGCAAAGATTTCAACGCGGAACGACCAGGTTTTCCGCAACCCAAGGGCGATATTGATCACTACCTTGATTTTCCCCGGGATATTCTGGTGGATCATCAAGACGGCGTTAACATCATCACCATTCGAAGACCCCAGGCTGCCAACGCCCTGGGTGCCGGTACCTGCAATGAAATTCTTGCCGAACTTCGTGCCGCAGCGGCCGACAGTGCGGTTAAAGGCATTGTGATTACCGGATATGGCACCAAGGCTTTCTGTGCCGGAGCGGACATCGGCGGATTCATCGCCACCTTTGACAACCGTGGGGCCGGTGTTGATCTGGCCCGGGGCAATTCCCAGGTGCTCCATTTCATTGATGAAATGACCAAACCCGTTGTGGCGGCGGTGAACGGACTGGCCATGGGCGGCGGGGTGGAACTGGCCACCCGGTGCCATGGCATGGTGGCCATGGAGAACGCATTTTTCCAGCTGCCTGAGATCACCCTGGGGATCATGCCGGGCATGGGCGGTGTCGTTATCCCCTATCGTAAATGGCCCCATGCGGCGGAGACCTTCCATGCCATGATCGGCAGTGCCCAAAAGTTGACAATAGAGGAGGCCCGGGAAATCGGCATGGTTTCAAAGATTACAGCGAACTATCCGGATCTCATTGATGCCGCCATTGCAGAGGTGTTGCGACTGCAGCAGGAGATGCCAAAAATACCGCAAGGTCCGGTATCCATTCCTCCCTTTAAGGTGCCTGAGATGCCCACCGCTGGAAAGCTGCCCTTGAGCCGGGAGGCCCTTGGGATCTTTGCCCGGGTGATCAATGGTGCTGCTGCGGCAGACACCCTGACAGAAGCCCTGGAGATCAGTTACCAGGCAGCCGGAGACATCTCCTGCATTGATGCCTCCAAAGAGGGGGTTAGCGCCTTTCTTGAAAAACGAAACCCCAACTTTTCCAGGTAGCATTGAGTTAAAAGTCCTTGAAATCGTCATCAAAGGGAATAACCTGTTCGGGTCTTATTTCACCGGCAGTGTGTTTTGTCAGCGATGTTGATCCGGATGATTTCTCCGTTTGAATTTTAGGGATATGGGAAATGGTTTTATGGGCTTTTCTGACAGGCTGGGTATCGGTTTGTGTTGTTTTGCCGGTAACCAGCTTAATGAGATCTTCCACATACTCCTTGAGTTGTTCGGCCTGGGCGTTCATCTCTTCGGCCGCAGAAGCGGACTCCTCGGAACTGGCAGCATTTTGCTGGACCACTTTATCCATTTCAGTAATGGCAATATTCACCTGTTCGATTCCGTTGGATTGCTCTTTGGAGGCTGTTGCTATTTCGGATACAAGCTGTCCGACCTTGGTTACACTGTCCGCCACCTTGACAAAGGCTTCGTTGGTTGATGATACAAGTGCCGAGCCATCATTGATTTTTTTAACGGTTCCTTCAATTAGTTCAGCAGTGTTTTTTGCAGCCTCGGCTGCTCGCATTGCAAGATTTCTTACCTCATCGGCAACCACTGCGAACCCTGCACCGGCTTCACCTGCCCGTGCTGCCTCCACAGCGGCATTCAGAGCCAGGAGATTTGTCTGAAAAGCGATTTCATCAATGGTTTTTATGATTTTTGACGTCTCTTCACTGGCTTTTGAAATATCTGTCATGGATTGAGTCAATAGTCTCATTGACTCACTGGCAGTGATAACAACCTGGTTAGCATCGTTCATCAGATTATCTGCGCTGCCGGCATTTTCAGAATTTTTCTTGGTCATGGAGGACATCTCTTCCATTGAAGAGGATGTCTCTTCGATGGAAGCCGCCTGTTCGGAAGCCCCTTCTGCCATGGACTGGCTTGAGGAGGAGACCTGCCCTGCTGCCGAAGCTACCTGGGCAGCTCCTTCACCCATTCCGGCGGTGATCTGTTTCAGCACAGATACAATACCCCTGGCGATGAAAAAGGAGAAAAATAGCCCGACAATGATTGCACACACAGAAATGATTAATACATTTCTTTTGGTATCGGTTGCGGCTTTGAGCATTGCCTCATCGGTCAGTATGTTGCTTTTGACTTCCTTTCTTAGCTGGCCGAGCAGGGTTTGCATGATCTTTAAATTGGGAACTGTTTTATTGGCATAGATTTTACCGGCCTCATACTGGCCTTGGAGCATTTCTTGCGCCCTTTGTTGAAGCGAGTACAACAACTCTTTGGTTCTGGAAAGTGCCGGCAGGGTTTCCTGTTTGAAAATATCTATGGCTTTTTCTCGCCCTTTGACAAGGTTTTCTTCATAGCTGATGATCTGCCCGAACAGATCTGAGATTTCGACAAGATACGGTTCTGTTTCAGTGTTAAATATTGTTTTTGCCAATTCCGGATTTTCAGTTTCAATGGCATTGTTAATTTTAACGGCACTGCTGTGAAGTGCATTGTGAGGGGGTACAACCTTTTTTAACAGTTCGTTTATTTTAGCATCGTTTGCCATAAGGACTGCAACTTCATCAGAGACAAGCCATTTCCCAAAATCGCATTTTTCATGATCTGTTTCAACCTGGATTTTGGAATTTTCCAGAAGACCTCGGGCGACCATCGCAGCCCACTTTCTATGGTCATCCAGCCTTATATGAAGTGTGTTGATAAGGCCTTCGTGAATCTGCCGATAGGATGCCATTATTTTTTTTGCGGACTCATGAAGTTTTTGGTGGGGCTTTTTAATCTCTTCAAGCAATTTTCCCATGGCTGAATCTGAAGCGCCTGTCTGTTTTGCGGCTTCACTGTACAGCCATTTGCCAAAGGCGCACATGGTAGGATCGCTTTGAGCGTCAATGGTTTTTTTATTGTCAAGAATGGCTTTTTGGATGGCTGCGGACCATTCCAGGTGCTCATTCAACTTGGTGCAGATATATCCGGGAAGTTCAGGATTCGCAATGGAATAGACCTTGCCGATCTCAATGGCGGATTCATGCAAAAGCCTGTGGGGCTCCTCGATTTTTTTTAAAAGGGGCGCAAGGGAGGGAACAAGAATTTCTGCCTGTTTTCGGCCTTCACCATAGAGCCATTTGCCGCACTTGCATTGTGCATGGTCTGTCGGAATGTTTAATTCGTTTATACTTGGATCGGTCAGTAACTTGTTAATCTCGTTGGCCCAGTTGAGATGGTCAACTTCTTTCTGAGCAAGTTCACCATCCAGGACCTTTCCTTTGATAACTTCGGAAGCATTTTTTACGATTTGACTGACACCTGTAAAGCTGATGGCTCCTAAAATAGTTAAAAACAGGATAATAATACCAAATCCAATGGCAATCTTTTTACCAATTGTAAAGTTTCTCCAGTTCATTTTCACTCCTTTTGATCTGTTGGAATGCAATATCATTCACTTAGCGGACTGGCTTATATCCATAATCGAAAATCTTACGGATAAAGGCCTTAATATTCAATGTCGTCAGTTGGTCAGGAAGCGCTGCCAGACAACTATGGACGGAAGAAGTGACAGTAAAAATTTTTATTTTAACTGCAGCCGATTCAGCACTTTGGTTATCAATTAACATGTCATCAATACCACAAAAAAAATCATCGTGGTACCTACGAATAATATGAATTGAATAACATACAATGATAATGTGTACCAAATATATATGGGGATTGTAAAGAAATTTACGGGTCATGGTTGTGGCACTTGAGGCGGAATACTTGATGATCAAGTTTTTGTAAAATTGATTTTGGGAGAGCGGGGTGCAGACTCAGACTTCAGTGGTTGTTGGCTTTTTTTGCGTACAGCAGCCATTCGTTGTCTTTCCATCGTTCACAAATGGACCGAACCAGCTCATTGTCATCCCCAAAAGAGAGATGAATATCGGTTTCATGGGAGTACTGGAGTTTCATGTCGAATCCTGGGATTGATATGTAGAGGTTATCGTGTCCCAGGGCACCATATCCCTTTTCCACGGCCTGGAGCAGGAGCCCCTCCAGTTTGTCCACATCCACAGGGAGTTCTGTCCAGTGCCCGTCATAAAAATGAGTTCCCCATGAAAATCCATATAAGACAAGTACTTGGCTTATCTCCAATGTCTTGAACGCCTTTATATTATTTTTCAGATCCTGCCATAGATCTTCAGGAGACAGGGGATCGGTGATGATTTCCTTGTTCATGGGTTTCTCCGATGGTTAACGTTACATCCGGTGTGTTCATTAAAAAAGGGCACCTCTTGTTTCCTGCTTACTTTTTTCGCAAAAGATAAACCGCAGGCTTGGGTTTTTATAGGAAAGTCTCACCAATATGCTGGAATTAATGGACTTTCGTTTTTCGTTGTGGCAGCTTTTTCTGCCATGTATGTTATATGAAAAGGCAGCCTCCAAGGCAACCTCAGCAGAGCCGCCCCCCCGATGGGCAATAGGAACCGGACAATTGAGCTGTCTACAGTTCCGGTCCGGGCCCATTGCCCGTCGGGGGGGCGGCGGTATAATACCATTTTCTATATTTGTTGTGTCCGGCAGGGCATGGGGGTTATATGAAAAGGCAGCCTCCAAGGCAACCTCAGCAGAGCCGCCCCCCCGATGGGCAATAGGAACTGGACAATTGAGCTGTCTACAGTTCCGGTCCGGGCCCATTGCCCGTCGGGGGGGCGGCGGTATAATACCATTTTCTATATTTGTTGTGTCCGGCAGGACATGCCCGTTATAAGAAAGAGTAGGCGAACCCGGGTCCCAAATCCCGGTCCGCCCGTGGCGGTTATAAAAAAGTGGCAACGGGAGTGAAATAAAAGGTGCCCGGTTTTATACCTGCCCCAGGTCTATTCAGAGCCGTTGCACAGCGCCTGCAGGGTTTTATACCGTTTGTTCACCTGGCCCTGGAGGATGGCCATATTCTCCTCATTGAGGTGTCTATATTTTCCCAGCAGGTCGGTCATCTCTCGGATGGGTTTGGGTTTGTTGACGTTATGGGTCATCTTGAATTGCCCGTCAACGGATTCCCACAGGGGAAAATAGTTGGTTCTGACAGCGGCACGGCACACCTGGATGGAGCTATCCATGGAGATTTTCCAGCCCACCAGGCAGGGACATAAGACATGGATATAGGCAAATCCCTTTTTGGACATCTCCCGGGCTTTCACCAGTTTTTTGGCATAATCTTCCAGATGACTCAGGGTTGCCGTGGCCACGTAGGGAATATCGTGCATGGACATGACAAGGGGCATGTTCTTGGAGCCGGTGGTTTTCCCCTGGCTTTGACTGCCCGCCGGAGTGGTACTGGTGGACGTGCCAAAGGGGGTGGCGCTGCTTCTCTGGATACCGGTGTTCATGTAGCCTTCATTGTCATAGCAGATGTAGACCATTTTTTCGTTTCGTTCGGCGGCCCCGCTTAAGGTTTGAAACCCGATGTCCTGGGCACAGCCGTCACCGGTAAAGCAGACCACATTGGCGTCAATGCCGGCTCTCTTATAGTATCTGGCGAGTCCGGTGGCACTGGATGCCACGCCGGTCATGGTGCAGGCATAGTGGCCCATTTTATGCCAGGCCGCAGTGTTCTGTCCATTGAGCACCGGAGCGGAACAGGAAGGGGTGCCCACCAGAACGGTGTTTTTACCCATTACCCGGGATATGAACCGAACGTTGAGTTCCAGGGCACATCCGGCGCAAAATGCCACGCCCCCTGCAAACTGGTCCTCGTTTTCAAAGTAATCAAATACCTTGGGTCTTTTTTTCTTTTTTGTTTCCATTTTCTGCCCTCGCTTTCCCTATGGTAACCAGGTGACTTCCTCGTAGGAGTTTCCCTGGGATGCGTTATAAATGTCATCGACCATGCGACTGATATGCTCTTTGGTGATATCCATATTGGCAAGCCCGTCAATGAAACTTAACATGGGGACATCACCGATTTTAGATGAAATCGCCTTGGTTTCCATATAAAGCGGGCCGCATCCCCAGCCGAAACAGAGACTGCGATCCAGTACGCCAATGGCTTTCATGCCCTTTAAAGCTTCACTCAAGCGGGTAATGGGGAAGGGGCGATAGAGACGAAGTTTCACCAGACCCACCTTCATGCCCTGTTCCCGTTTGGCATCAATGATGGTGCGGGCGGTACCCACGGCACTGCCCGAGGTGACCAGAACAACATCCGCATCGTCGGTGCGATAGCACTCTATCTGCCCTCCGTACCGACGTCCAAAGGCCTTGCCGAACTCCTCATCAATGGTGTCCACCAGGGGCATGACACGGTCCATGGCCGCCATGTGTTTTTTTCTGAGTTCCACAAATCCCATGCCAAGGCCATGGCTGCCGCATCCGATGGCCTCTCCGGGAATCAGGGTGGGACGTTGGGGCTGGGTTTTTAAAACGGAGAGATATTGATCCACCTCCTCTATGGCCGGAATATTCACGGCTTCCGCCAGAAAAGAGAGGTAGTATCCGTCATAGTTGATGATCACCGGCAGCTGGATATCATAATCCTCGGCCAGACGATAGGCCTGAATGGTGAGATCAAGGATCTCCTGGCCGGTTTCGGCAATGAGCTGAACCCATCCGGTGTCCCGCACGGAGATCATATCCTGCTGTCCGGAACACACCGCATGGATCCCCGGCGGTTCACGGTTGACGTTGATCATCACCACCGGTGCCCTGTATCCGGCGGTGTTGAACATGGCATCGTACATATACACAAGACCGTAAGAGGAGGTGGCCGTAAAGGTGCGGCCGCCTGCCATGGAGGCACCGCACACCACATTCTGGGCGGAATTTTCACCCTCAACGGTGACATATTCCGTATCCAGCACGCCGTCGGCATGGAATTTGGCAAGCTGTTCAATGACTTCACTCTGGGGGGTGATGGGATAGGCTGCCACCACATCGGGCCGGCAGAGCATGGCACCATATGCCGCTGCGGCATTGCCGGTGATCACTTTGATTTTATTAGTATTTGCTGGGGCACTCATTGGCATAATCTCCTTCGGACTTCATGGTTATTGCACCCTTGGGGCACTCTTTGGCACAAACACCGCACCCCTTGCAGAATTCAAGGTTTGCCTTGTAAAATTCGCCGTCATCCACCATACACTGGGGCGGACAATAGGTGACGCAGATACCACAGGCATTGCAGATGTTGATATCCACCACCGGACGTTCCGTGCGCCATTCTCCCGTGTGAAGACAGAGAAGATTTTTATTGGCATAGGACCAGCTGGCCTCTGTCTCAAATATACCGCTCTCTTTTTCGTTGATTACGCCCATGTCTGTACCTCCACTTCATTGTAACCCCGTTCGGCGTTGCGGATGTTTTTCTTGAGCATTGATCCGCTCAGATAATCTTCCATCCCTTTGATAACGGCATCAAGGGAGAGCCATCCCGTGGTTTTGGCAAGGGCACCGATCAGACAGGTGTTGGGAATATCCCGGCCAATTTCACATAGCGCCACATGGGTGGCGTTGATGTGCCCCACCCGTTCAAGGTTTTCGCACGGTTGGGTTTTAAGGGGGGCCGCACTGTTCAAGATCAGGACGCCGCCTGGTTTTAAGCCTGTGAACAAATTTTCAAGCCCCAGCAACGTTGGATCAATAACCATGAGGCAGTCCGGGGTGTATATCTGGGTTTTTTCACGGATGATCTCTTCATTGAAGCGTGTAAAAGCGATAACCGGCATGCCCCGTCGTTCAAAACCGTACATGGGGAAGCTGGCCACATGTTTTCCTTCCACCGCCATGGCCGATGCCAGCATTTTTGCTGCCATCACGGCCCCCTGGCCGCCCCTTCCGTGAAATCGGATCTCTTTTCCTGACATTTTCACCTCTTTTTGTTGTGTTTATGGAATGCTGGTATGCGGTACCCCAATTAAGCGCATCGTAATGGAATTTTGCGCAGTGTGTCAAGCATAATGTTAAAAATATGCATGTTCATATATTCTACGTTTTGTCTTGATTAACTGGTGGATCAAAAATATCCGGGTCTCTCAGATGCGTATCCCAGGTTTTCGTGTTATTTGGGCAAGGAAATCAGAGTACCTAACCGGTACGATCCAGGCAGTAGATCCCCCTGGGTCATCCAACAAGAGTATGCCGGCCAATTTGTTTAAAAAATGGGGGGGGCTATATGGCATAGCCGATTTTTGCGCCTTCACGCATGGCATCCACAATCAATCCCGGTTCTTTGGAACTGCCGATGTTATAGACCTCCGGGACAAGGCTCTTCAGGGCATCGCTCAGGCGTGAATTGGGGATGAGGTCCTGGGTGTCAATGATATGTTTGGCTTTGATTACATACCGTCTTTGATCTTTTAACTGAATTTGAAGCCCGTCATCTGTGACTTTTTCGTATTTAACGTCGGACCATATGGGCACCCCTTTCTGTTTGAGCCAGGGCCAGAGATTGTCCAGATCGTCCACGGTGATTTTATCTCCCAGCTCTTCCTTGGGACCATTGTGGACAATGGTGACGTTCCGACCCCGTTTGGTCAGAAATTCCGCCAGTTCGCATCCATGGAGGGTACCGCCCATAATCACCACCTTTTTCCCCACCGGCATATAAAATTTGGAGAGTTTTTCCATCTGGGCGGAGCTGAAGAATTTAAGGAAAAATTTAAGCTGGTCATGCATGTCCCCGGCTTTGAGCACTTTGGAACTGTCACCCCCCGGGAGGTCAAAGGTGGCATGCTCCGGACCGGCAGCCACGATGACCACATCGGGGTGTTCCTTTTTGACGAGGTCTTTGGTCACCTCTTTTTTCATGTGAACCGTCACCCCCTCTTTTTTCAACTGGGTTTCAAGATAGTTGACAAAGAGGATAAGATCTTCGGTTTCCAGATCCTTAACAATGGCTGCCAGGCGGATGAGGCCTCCCAGATAAGGGCCTTTTTCGTAAAGTGTCACTGCATGGCCCCGTTTGGCAGCCACCCGGGCTGCCTCCATGCCCGACGGACCGCCACCGATCACCATCACCTTTTTTTTCCTTTTTATGGGGGTGGGCATGAATTCCGGAACAATCTCCCGACCCAGGGTGGCATTGGTACGGCACTCCAGTTTTTTGTTGCGATTTCGCATGTCAAAGCAGTGCAGGCAGCCATTGCACCAGCGGATATCCTCCAGCCGATCCTCCATGACCTTGTTGGGAAGTTCCGGGTCGGCCAGCAGTCGGCGGGTCATTCCCACAAAGTCGATGCTTCCCTTTTGGAGATACTCTTCTCCCAGGACAGGGTCAAATCGGCAGGCGGTCCACACGGGAATTTTTACCCCCTTTCGTTTAACGGCTTCCACCAGAGGGACGGTGGCACCCTTACCGCCACGGCTCCAGTCCAGTCCTTGGGGGAGATCATCCGGGGGTTCGGGAAAAAGAATACGATCGGGCTGGAGCAGGCCTCCCCGATGGCCATACCGTTCGGCCCGGCAGTTGATGCCGTCGGCCACCTCGGCAACGAGTTTGGCCATTTCTGCCCCTTCCTCCATGGTGGTGGCCAGGGGATGGTTGTACTCCACAATGTTAAACAGGGTGTGGACGGCAAAATTGGGACCGGTGCGTTTTTTGGCCTCTTCAATGCAGCGGCGAAGGAAGCGGGTGCGGTTTTCATAGCTTTGGGGACCATACTCATCCTCCCTTTTGTTCCATACCCGGGAGAGAAAGGTATTACCCTGGTGGCAGGTGCCGTGATTGATTTCGCAGGCATCAAAACCTGCCCTGTAGGCCCGCTCCGCCGCGCTGGCCCATAAATCAATCTGCTCTTCAATCTCCTCTTTGGTCATGGCCCGGCAGGGAAGAAAATCGGGTCCGGGCAGCTCCGCTTCGGTCAAGGCCGATGCACATTTAATGTCGCGCACATTGGGGTCCCTGGGCAGAAGTCCTGTGGGATTCCAGGGGCCTGCATGCTGAAACTGAATGGAAACCTTGCAGCCATATTGGTGAACCGTGTCGGTGAGGACTTTAAAGCCCGGGATGAGTCGGTCATCGTCGAAATGGAGCTGCACCCCATCGTAGGTGCCGTCATCATGGTAGTGGATATGCTGGATGCCCAGAGGATATTCCGTTCCACAGGATTCAACCACAAGGAAACCCGTTCCCCCCTTGGCAAGTCGTTCATAATAGGCCACCATGCGGGGGCCGCAGGTCTGATCATCCTCCATGAAGGAGGTGCCGTTGGCGGTTTTAATGATGCGGTTTTTGACCTTCACCGGGCCGATCATTCCCGGTTCCAGCAGTTTTGAAAATCGTGAGGACATATGGCGCGCTCCTTATTTATCCATGTTCGGCCTTGGGTGCTGGTAAGGTGCTTGACTCATTGCCGAAGGGGGTAGTTTGATCTGTAAAACCATGTTCAATGGGTGTTGAGTTTTAGAATATCCTCTGATCCCCTAAAAACTCGCCTTCACCGTTTCAACGGCGGCCTTTAGTGTATCCGTGGTTTTTTTGAGGCCCTCCATCTCGTCTTGTGCCAGCTCGTATTCCAGGATCTCCTGAACGCCTCCGCTGCCGATGATGGCCGGCACCGTCATACTTAGACCGCTGTGGCCATATTCTCCCTCCAGAATCAGGGAGACGGGGATCATCTCTTTGGTGTCGTCGGCAATGGCCTTTACAATATTTGCAAGGCCAACGGCACAGGTCCAACCAGCGGTGCGACCTGATTTGAGTTCCTCAAATCGTCTCAGGATGTGGGGGACCTCTCCACGGATTTTTTGTTTCATGGTTTCCGTAATGACCACCTTTTTTCCATCAATGCGGGCGGAGCTGAACAAGAGCACCTGGGTGCTGCCGTGTTCACCGATGACCACCCCTTCCACCTGGCTCACCTTGACATTGAATTCTTTTGCCACCATTTCCCTGAAACGGAAGGAGTCGTTGGTGGAATAGCCGATGAGCTTCATGCGGTCTATACCCGAGGCCATGTGGGTGGCGATATTCAGTGGGCCGGGGGGATTGCTGGCGGTGATAATAATGGCATCGGGGCAGTATTTCATGATTTCACGGGTAATGGTTTGAATGATACCAACGTTTTTGGGAAGCATTTCCATGCGGTCGGCAATGATCCCCTGGGCCGCACCGGCACAATTGATGACGATGTCTGATCCTGCCATGTCAGGGAATTGGCCCGCATATACCTTAACGTCCAGGGAAGAGACCGCTGTGCTCAGGTCCATGGCGTGCTGTTTCAGGACATTTTGCCGTGTGCCGCCAATGAGGACCATTTCTGTGGCCAGGCCCCTGGCTGCAATATAAAATGCGGAACATGATCCAACACATCCTGCGGCACCGATGATGGTGATTTTCATATTTTATCTCCTTCTTGACTGGTGGAAAATTGTTATATTTAGAGATGTTTCATGCCCCACTGAACGGTGGTTTTGAATACGGTACCCCAGAAAAAAGTACAAAAAATTTTGGCATCCTTCATATGCTCCCAATAGTACTTTACACTTTTATTGGGCTGACTACCGAAAAATGGGCATTCGTCTCATGAAAGTGTAAAGCGGGAATGACAGATGCCAAAATTTTAAACACAATGCAAAAATAGCGCTTCTACCTCTGGTTTGTTAGTTTCCAATATCCATAGCACATGTGCTGTTTTTGATTTTCATGGGGTAGCACATGTGGTCGCAAAGCGGATAGGTTATGACGGACTCATCAAATGTTAACTGTTAAAAAAAGAATTTTGTATTGTTTACGGTATCCCAAGTTTGTTGTCAAGTCTTTTTTTGTGTCATGGGACATCCCGTGATTGCCGTTTCTCCTTGATATCCAACTTAGAGTAATTTAGGTGACTGACAAGGGCATCCATCAGTGCTGTTTCATCTTTTTCCTTTAAGGCGTTTAAAATGGCGGTATGTCCCTTCAGTGCATTTTCAACCGTGTCTCTTTTTTTTATACTGTCCATGCGATATCGCAACATCAGCCGTCTGAGTTGTTGACAAAGGTCCGTTAAATGCTGGCTGCCGCTGGCAAGCACAAGAATTTCGTGAAATTCCTGATCAAGCTCCAGAAAGGTTTCCGGTCGATCTTGTTTTAATGCCTGTGCAGTCATTTTGATGTTCTCTTCCAATGCCTTGATGCTTTTGGTGGTAATTTTTTTAATGGCCCAGCTGCACGCCAGAAGTTCATTGACCTTGCGGATTTCAAAAATTTCTTCCAGCTCATCCAATACCAGCTTTCGAACCCGGTATCCCACCCTGGGGATGGAATCAATAAAGCCATCTTTTTCCAGCAGATGGAGCGCTTCTCTCACCGGTGTTCTGGAGATGCCCAGGGATTTAGCGATCTGTGCCTCCACCAGACGGCTTTCCGGTGCAATGATATTTTCCAGAATTTGATCTCTCAGGTGTTCGTACACTTGTTTACGTATGGGCGATGGCTGTTCTATGACAAGTTTTTTTGATTTATTGCTGACCATTCTTATCCCTTTTTCATGTTTTTTGTACTTTGCATACGGTACTTCAGTATTGTTCGTCATTTATCAGCATAAAGCCTCTTTGTCAAGATGAATTCAGGAAGGTTAACCAAGGTAATTGGTGCCGTCAGAAACTATGAGCGTCGGCTGGAAGCGATGGTTGAACAGAGGATTGAGATCGACCCCATCAAATGTGATTTGAACTTGTGATTTGTCGTATGGGGTCGACACAATCCTAAAGGTTAGCTGCTTGGATATGAAACGCCCAGTTCTATTGCGGCTTGATTGAGACGTTGATCAAAAGTCCAAAGAACAACATTGCCGATAATTGCGGAAGCTAATAAGTGGATATCTACGTATCCAAGGCCACGCCCCATTAGCGAATTATTTTCAATAAATTCCAAAATTTCCATAGTCTCAACAATAGGTGTTGAGGGAAGCGCCCGGAGAAGCATTAAAATTTCTGCACGATTGCCTAAGTTACCACAGGCTAATTCTCCGATAATAAACGGATGGCAAGCAACAAAGCCAATATTCAAATGAGAAATGAGTTCAGCGTCAGATTCTCTGAAATGTTTGATCCAAACATTTGTGTCGGCAAGAATCATTTCATAGCTCCGATCTCCGCCGACTTGGCATTCGGATTTTTTTCTCGCTTCCCCCAAGTGCAGCCAACCGCTTACTACTCTCCAGACTAATCAGGGCTTCAAGCCCCTTGCGGACAAGCGCTGTTTTTTCATTGATTCCTGTGAGTTTTGAGGCTCTTTCGACAAGCGCGTCTTCAATATTTAACGTTGTTCTCATTTCTGCCTCCTCCCCTCTTATCTATGCATCGTTTATGCATATTAATATGCGCTATAAATATGCATTTTGCAAGGAATTTTAAGAGAGCCAGCCGGAGAGCCAGGATTTTCACATCAGACTAAAATGCATGCACCCACCTCAGCCAGAAGCCTTGTGCTTTAAATCCATTTTCAACCTTCACATCTTTTTGAAATTCCACCATGAGCTGATCTGTTTTTGTCAACCAGTGAGAAAGAGCCAGGCAAAGTCGATGATTATTCTCTTTGTCTTTCTGTTTCAGGTTGTTTTCTCCAAGTTCAGTTTCTCCTCCCCACGCATAGCGCCATTTAATCGCTCCAAATGTTGCTGCTGTAAGGTCATACGACAGCGCCATCTGGGATAAAAACCAAGTGTTTTTCTTTTGGGTAAGCGTCTCTCCAGTGAGAGATTTCCAGTCGTCATTGTCTGAGAAAAAATTCGCTTCTATATATTCACTGAGATGAAAACCATGCCCCAGTCCTTTTTCTATGCCCAACTGAGTTGTAAAAGTATATCTATTGGAGGCAAGAACACTGCTCGCGACAAAATTATCCTCGTCATATCTGCCGGTAGGAACTTGAACCCATGGCGTAAATCCTACCCATAACTGCTGTGTCGGTTTATTAATAAACCAGAACGTGCAACCCAGTAAAAGATCCCCCAATGTTGTATCGTCTTGTTTCAGGCCAAGAGCTCCTATCTCCGTAGAGACTCTGCCAAAAGGTATGACAATCTGTGGATCAATGGTCATGCCCATAAAATTCATATAATGGATGAAACGGTAAAATGGAACGGCTACTTTGAGTTTATCGTCACCAGAGAGATTTTTTCCATCAAACATGAATTTGTCAGAGTTATAGTATTGAAAATATTGAATGCTCAGATTGGTGCCAACTGGTGCCGGAATATAATCCCGTGGATTACCATCAACCGCCATTGATGCATCAGCCCTGAAAAACAAAAACAAAGCCGCAAATAACCAAAAAGTCCTTTTCATATTCATACTGTTTTTCCTTTTTTTAAAAAATTTAACCACCGTGGGCGGAGCCATATTCCGATCCGGCCTCGCCCACGACAAAACTTGAAAGAGTTCGAGTCGGCACAGGGCTCAAACCCCGTTTCGACTTGCCAAGGTTCCACGATATGAAGTATATTTTTTTAAATATAAAACCACATCATAATTGTATGCCGGAGTGGTACGAGTCCAGGACGGTATGCCTGTAAATATGGTATGCTACCCAGAGAATATGGTATGCGACCCAGAGAAAGTTGTGTTCCTTTTACTGGGCCACATGGTGCGTTAGTAAACCTGGTGGTAGAGTTCCAAAATCTCTTGGGGACTTCCCACCGGGCGGGCATTATAGAGCACGACAGGATCGCCTGCTGCATGTACGCTGCACTCCTCAAGACCGTCTTCGGGAACACCTACATCGCGAAGTTTCATGGGATGTCCAACGGTTTCCATCAGCTTTTCAATCTCATCGGCGGCGGCCAATGCTGCCGCTCGTTTATCCATTTCAAAGGTATTGACCCCCAGTTGCAGAGCAATCAACGCCAGTTTATCCGTGGCGTGGTCGATATTGAAACGCATCACCTTGGGAAGCATAATGCCGCAGGCAATTCCATGGGGCACGTTATAAAGCATACCGACCGTGTGTGCCATGGCATGCGCAAGGGCGACAAAAGAGATCGTAAAGGCACACCCAGCCATGGTCGAAGCCGCTGCTAAATTCAAGCGGGCGGTTTCGTTTTTTCCATCTTTTACTGCAATGGGGAGATTCTCCTTTATCAATCGAATGGCATGTAGCGCGTGGCCATCGGAAATGGGGTTTGTGGTAATGGTGGTCAGGGCCTCGACAGCGTGTGTCATCGCGTCCATGGCCGTGCCGGCAGTCAAGCCTGGGGGCAGGGTCATGGTGAAGCGGGGATCAAGTATGGCGACATTTGGGGCTATCCGGGATTCAATGATGTATGATTTTCGTCCGGCCACCTTGTTTTTGATCACCGCAGCCCATGTCACTTCGCTGCCCGTTCCTGAGGTGGTAGGGATAACGATATGAGGCGTTTGTGGTTCGTGGAGTCTTGCCCAGGAGATATTGTCATTGCAGCAGCCGCCATTTTTCAGGGTTACGCAGACTGCTTTGGCCGTATCGATTACACTGCCGCCACCGACGCTCACAATGCAATCGACCTGCAGTTTTCTGGCCATCTCAGTAGCGGCGTCCACTGTTTCCAGATCTGTATCCTGGGGGATATTGTCAAAAACACCCACGCAGAAGTCTGACAAGGCATCCTCGGCCAATTTGGCAAGGCCCGCCTTTAGGATTCCCTCATCCGTCATGAGAAGCACACGTGATCCTCCCAGATCGACAACTTCTTTGGCGACGGATGCAAGTGAGCCATGGCCGGCATTGATTTTTGTCGGACAGTTGTATGTATATTTGGGCAGCTCTTTTTTGTCGGAAAGGATGGCCATGGTGTAGTTCGATTCCGAGTGGGCAAAGCTGGCGACATGGATCCGTTTGGTCTGGGTATATTCTTCCAAACCGATATGACCCAGTTCACGACCGACACCGGATTGTTTGTAACCTCCAAATGGGCAGAAGTGACCAAAGTAATGATAATTATTGATCCACATGGTGCCGGTGCGAACCTTGCGGGCAATCTTTTCCGCCCGGGCCGTGTTACTGGAAAAGACACCGCCGCCCAAACCATAGATGGATTTGTTGGCGATGGCTACGGCTTCCTCATCATCATTGAATTTTATGATGGAGACCACAGGGCCAAAGATCTCTTCCTGGGCGATGCGCATTTCGTTTTTAACCCCTGCAAATACGGTGGGCGCATAATAGCATCCCCCCTCAATGCCCTCGACTTCGATACGCTTACCTCCGGTGATAATTTCCGCACCTTCCGCCTTACCGATTTGAACATAATCGTCTACTGTAGCCAGCTGTTCATGGCTCACAAGCGGTCCCATATGGGTGGTAGGCAAAAGCTGATATCCGACGCGCAGAGATTCCACACGTTTCTTGAATTTTTCAATGAACGCATCGTAAATTTTTGAATGAACCAGTATGCGTGTGCCTGATTCGCAGACCTGACCTGCATGAAAATAGGTACCAAATGCAGAACCGCTGATCGCATGTTCCATATCGGCGTCGTCCAGAATGATGTTGGCTGATTTTCCTCCCAATTCAAGGGTTACCTTTTTGACAGTACCAGAGGCCATACGCATAATTTCCCGTCCAACCTCGGTACTTCCGGTAAACGAAATCTTGTCAACCTCCGGGTGTGTACAGAGAACATTTCCAAGCTCTCCCCCCTGTCCGGGGATCACATTGATGACGCCTTTGGGAATACCCACGGTTTTTGCAGCTTCCGCAATGATAAGAGCCGTCAGTGGGGTAAGCGACGCCGGCTTGATGACAACGGAATTGCCCATAATAATGGCCTGACCAATTTTCCAGAACGCCATCACCATGGGGAAATTCCAGGGGATGATTCCAACGCAAACACCAACTGGTTCTCGACGAACATAATCACGCCCAAAATCAAAAGGATTTCCCTGAACTTTAATTTCTTCCTGCCATGGGAATTTAAAAGAAGCATAATTGGCGAGATCCTTCAGCATATTGGCACCAAACCCCAGGGGTGTCACTTTGGAAAAATTGATGATCTGACCGGCATCCATTGATTCGGTAACGGCGAGGCGTAACGCCTGGGTATTGATCTGATCCGCAAAATCATACACTTTCTGGGCTCGGGCAGCAGGTGTCAACCCACTCCATACTCCGCTATCAAAAGAATGGCGTGCGGCCATAATGGCTTCTTCGGCATCTGCGACACCTGCCTGGGCAACGGTAGCGATCGGTTGGTCATTTCCAGGGTCAACTGTCTGGAAGGTTCTATTGTCTTTTGCATTAACAAATTCACCATTGATAAATAATTTGTAATGATCCATCTAAACACTCCTCTTATTGATGTTGAATTTCTGACTTTCCAGGCAAGTTTCAGGATGATTGATCCTGCGTTTTTCTGCATGAAAAATTAGGACCCCCTAAATTTTTTTTTCATGCTTGTTGTGGACGGACCTGGGTCAAAAT
Organism: uncultured Desulfobacterium sp.; assembly: GCA_963668575.2. Taxonomy (GTDB): domain Bacteria; phylum Desulfobacterota; class Desulfobacteria; order Desulfobacterales; family Desulfobacteraceae; genus Desulfocicer. The sequence goes on from OY764894.2 coordinate 7,057,517, forward strand.
ATCTCCGCTCGTGGCGGTTTTATAGAAGAATCTCTGTCCGGCAACATGATTAGCAAGAACAATGCCAGATCCTATTTGTGGATATAACTCATTGAATATTAAAAGAAAAATTTAAAGTTTCTTGAAGGAGATAGAAGGAATTAACACATATTTACTGCCAATATGGCACTTGTAGTGCCACTTGTATTTTAACGCATTGAAATAAGTTTAAATATTACAATGCCATAATGGCACTATTCATGCTATACATGGCGACGTGTTGATATTGACTCAGTTAACTCATCTGATGCAGCTATTAAAGTGTCCAAGTGAGGATACAACCGCCAAAGAGGTCGTTTATGAAAGAGCAAAAAGTGGTCCCCGGAAAAAAGGGGATGATTTTTTTACCGACATACACCATTCATGAACCAATCTTTATTGGTTCAAAAAGCGCTTACTACAGAGGCGTTAGAAACAAAGACGGTCAGCCGGTAACTGTCAAGGTGGCTGTCGGTGTAAACAATGGAGAAAAAGATTTGCAAAGGTTCAGCCACGAACGCGACCTTTTGAATGCGCTTCATAATCCCGGTATTCCTATATGTTATGACATTGAGAGATATCAAAACAGCTACGCCCTCATTTTGCAGTCCTTACCAGGTATGTGCATTGTCGAAAGAGAGGATTTCCCATCCTTTAATCTCCGTGACATCCTTATGATCGGTACGAACATGGCCGGAATCTTGGATTACCTGCATGCAATCAATGCAATTCACAATGATATCAAACCGGAAACTATTTTTTATGACCCTGACTCAGGTGCTGTATGGTTGGGCGATGTTGCCGACATGACTTTTGCAGATCAGTTTGCGCACATGCGTCGCCAACCGAAAATAGCCACAAAAAGTTTGCCTTATATATCTCCCGAGCAGACAGGCAGGATGAACCGGTCCATTGATTTTCGAACGGATTTCTACTCTCTTGGTGTAACCCTTTACGAACTCATGACTGAGGTGGTGCCCTTTACCGGAGCCGATCCCCTTGGAATTATTTACAGTCATCTTGCCTGTTTCCCACTGCCTCCATGCGAAGTTAACGTTCTCATTCCGGAAATGGCATCAGCCATCGTGATGAAGTTGCTGGCAAAGTCCCCGGAAGATCGTTACCAAAGTGCCTGGGGATTAAAAATCGACCTTGACGAATGTCTGCGGCAGCTCGAAACAAGTGGCAGCATCTCTTATTTTTCCTTGGGCATCCAGGATGTTTCCCATCGACTGAACATATCGCAGAAGCTCTATGGTCGGGAGCAAGAAAAGAAACTGCTTCGGAATTACTTCGACGGTACCGGAGAGAATGGCACCCGCATGATCATGGTGTCCGGTTATTCCGGTATCGGGAAAACCTCCTTGGTCCAGGAGATATACAAACCGCACATTACCCGTGGTGGGTATTATATCCACGGAAAATTCGATGAGTTACACAGCGAAATCCCATACAGCGGTCTCATTCAGGCATTTCAGGACCTCCTTGATCAACTCCTGAGTGAAAGCGACTCACGCCTGCATAAATGGAAAAAAGAACTTCTTGTTTCTCTTGGCCCAAACATCCGTGCCATTATTGATGTCATTCCGGAAATGGAACTGATCACGGGACCACACCCCCCATTGATAGAGCTTGGGGCAACCGAAGCACAAAATCGGTTCAATCTGGTTTTTCTTGAGTTTATGCGTATTTTTTGTAAAGAAGCGCATCCTCTTGTCATTTTTCTCGATGATTTGCAATGGGTGGACCGGGCCACTCTCAAGTTGATCGAACTGATAATGGGTATGGGAGAACTTAACCACTTGCTGCTGATCGGTGCTTACAGAAAAAATGAGGTTCAAGATACCCATCCCCTACTATCCATCCTGGATGCGGTGATCGAAGGCGGTGGCATTCTCCGGTACATTGATCTCTCGCCATTGTCCAATGACGCCGTGAGCCGCATGATTGCCGAAATGCTGCACAAAGGTGACGATGAGGTGAGGGAACTGGCGGAGTTGATCACACTTAAAACAGGAGGAAATCCGTTTTTTGTATCTCATTTTCTGACAACACTTCACCAAGAATCTTTGTTGGTTTTCGATGATGCATCAAAATCCTGGACCTGGGATTTTCCCGCGATCAAGAAGCTTGGTTTTACCGACAATGTTATTGATCTGCTTGTTCATCGATTGCACCATTTATCTGAGACAACAAGATCTGTATTGCAAATGGCAGCCTGTATCGGGAGCCGTTTCGATCTACAGATGCTGTGCGCAATCACCGGTTCATCTGTCTCTGCAATCTGTCGTGACCTCTTTCCCGCCTTGCAGCATGACCTGCTGGTTCCGATCAATGTCATTCGGATCAAAGAGAATAAAGCAGACGATAAAAAAGAGTTGGAAGCGTATCGTTTCCAACATGATCGTGTACAGCAGGCAGCCTACACACTCGTTCCTTTAAGTCAAAGGAAATTGATCCACCTTTTGATCGGACGCGCCCTCCTGAAAAATTTCGACGCGGCAAAAAGAGAGGAGGAGATTTTTGATATCCTTGTTCACCTGAATTTTACCGCAGACCTCATTACTATGGCTGAAGAAAAGCTGGCGTTGGCAGAGCTCAACCTTCTGGCAGGGAAAAAAGCAAAGTCCTCGGCCGCGTTTGAACCGGCACTCAATTATATCAAAATAGGAATCTCCCTGTTATCCGACGACGGCTGGGAGACCTGCTATGAGTTGTCTCTCCGTCTGCACCTGGAATATCTTGAAACACTGCGACTTACAGGTCGGTTGAACGAGATGGATCCGATTTTTGACACAATAAAGAAATATTCCCACGCACCCCTGGAGACAGTGGAAGCTTATGAAAGTCGTATTAAAGGTTTTATGGCCCAAGACCGCTTGAGGGAAGCGCTTGCTTTTGCACGGGAAATTATCAATCTGCTCGGTGTAACCATACCAAAACACGCCTCAAAAAGCGAGAGTCGACGGATATTGGCAGAAACCATGTCCACGCTTGCAGGCAAAAACATTGAAGCACTGGTTGACCTTCCCGAGATGAAGGATCCTTTTCAGCTTGCCGTCATGAAGATCCTGGTGACCATGATCAGCCTCATTTATATTGGTACGCCGGAACTGTTTTCACATCTTCTCTGCAAACAGGTACAGAGTGCCATCCGTTATGGCAACGCGCCGGGATCAGTATTTCTGTATGCAGCTTTCGGTGTTTTACTTTGCAGTAAATTGGGCAATAATATCAAAGCCGGGTATCGGTTCGGAGCGCTTTCCCTTTCCCTGGCGGAAAAGCGAAATACCATGGAGTACAAAGGGCAGGCCATTCACGCCGTTACCTGCTACATCAATCATTGGAAATCCCCTTTGCGGGAAACACTGAAATTGGCCCTAAAAGGCTATCGCAGCGCCCTTGATGTCGGAGATTTCGAATTTGCCTCTTATAATATTTATTGTTATTGCAAACATTCCTTTCTATCAGGAAAACCACTGGAAGGCGTTGAGCAGGAAATGGAGGATTACAGGCACACCATTAACAAACTCGGACAAGAGACATCTCTCCGTTTTCTCAAAACATTCCATCAAACTGTTTTGAATCTTTTGGGACGCTCCCATGATCCATGCCGCTTTACGACAGGTGGTGAGGAAAGCTTGCTCCGGCTCTATCAGCAAGCAAACAATCGGTTGGGCATATTCTATTTTTATTTTTGTAAATTGCTACTGAATTATCTTTTTTGTAATTATGAAAAAGCGATATATTATGCTGAATTATCAGAAAAAGAAGATGCAGGTGAATATGGCGGTCCACTTGCGGTGCCACTGATTGTTTTTTATGGTGCCCTTGCCCGTATGGCTTTCTATCATAAGGTATCATCCCTGCAGCAAAAGCAGATTCTCAAGACAATAGCGGCCAGTCAGAAAAAAATGCGAACGTGGGCCAGGCAGGCACCGGCCAATTATCAATCCAAGTTTCATCTCATGCAGGCGGAACGTTTTTCGATCCTGGGAGATGATGAAAATGCAATTGAGCACTATCACCGGGCGATTGAGGCCGCACAAGTCCAACACCTCATCCATGATGAGGCTTTGGCCAATGAACTTGCCGCCAGCTACTGGCAGCGTAAAGGAAAACAAACCTTTGCGGAGTCTTTCCTGCGCCGTGCGCATGCATGCTATACCCTATGGGGCTGTTATGCAAAAGCAGGGCAGTTGGAAAAAAAAATGAAGGAACTACCTGGAAACCGAAAACTTGAAATAGACGCATGGCACCATCATCACAAGACCTCACCAACACCACCGGGAAGATTGTCTGTTTCAGAACTGGATCTGGTAACGGCAATGAAGGCATCACAGGTTTTTTATGGTGAAATTGATTTGGAGAAACTCCTTGCTTCCTTGATGCACTTTGCCATCGAAAATTCAGGAGCTGAACGGGGGGCTTTGATTTTATGTACCTTGGGAGATCTGAAGATTGCCGCGCAATACGAGGCCAAAACAGGTGAAGTTTGTCTTTTGACTGACGTGCCGATTGAAAAAGCAAAAGATGTTTCAACAGCCATTGTTCATTATGTTGCAAGAACCCGTGAATTTTTAATCATAGATGATGTTACAAAGAATGATCTATTTAAAAATGACACCTATGTCTTGAGCCGGAAGCCCCGGGCATTATTCTGTTGCCCTATTATCCACAAGCAGCGGCTCGTCAGCATCCTGTATCTGGAAAGCCGGTTGATCTCAGGCCTCTTCTCATCTATCAGCATGGAGATTGTTCAGATACTGACGTCCCAGATGGCCGTTTCCATCGACAATGCCAGCCTCTATGCGCAACTGAAAAAAACAGAAGAAAAATATCGACGTATTTTTGAGAATGCCGTCGAAGGCATTTACCAGACGACCATCGCCGGGCAGATTATTAGTGCCAATCCCGCAATGGCTAAAATTTTGGGGTATGATTCTGTTGAAGATTTGATATCCCAGATTACAGACATAGGCTGTCAGCTTTATGTGTCCCAAGATGCCCGGAAGCATTTCCTTGACCTCATCCGTAAGGAAAAACATCTCTCCGGCTTTGAAACTCAATTTTTGCGCAAAGATGGGAGTATTATCTGGGTGTCTCTCCATGCACGGTTACTTGAAGGGCGTGAGGGAGAAGATTTCAATATCGAAGGCATATTTTCGGACATTACTGATCGCAAAAAAGCCACAGAAGCATTACGGGAAAGTGAGGAATGGTTGCGCAAGGAAAATATCCGGCTGCGCGCCAACATAAAAGACCGATATCGGTTTGGGGATATCATCGGCAAAAGTGCGGTTATGCAGAAAGTTTACACGTTCATTCTGAAGGCGGCAGCTACGGAAGCCAGTGTAATGATAACCGGTGAATCAGGCACAGGAAAAGAACTGGTTGCTCGCGCAATCCATGAGATGTCGGACCGGAAAGATAAAAATATTATCACAGTCAATTGCGGTGCCATTCCGGATAATTTGATGGAAAGTGAATTTTTCGGTCATAAAAAAGGTGCCTTCACTGGTGCTAACCGGGATAAAAAAGGTTATCTCGATCTTGCTGATGGCGGCACTCTTTTCCTGGATGAATTGGGGGAACTCAGCCTTAACATGCAGGTCAAGTTGCTGCGTGTTCTTGACAGGTGTGGCTATATTCCGATCGGTGGGAATGAAACTCACTATGTCGATACCCGTTTCATCGCGGCCACCAATAGAAATCTACAGGCGCGCGTACGAAAGGGGCTCATGAGAGAAGATTTTTTTTACCGAATTCATATTCTGCCGACCCACCTCCCTCCACTGCGTGATCGTAAAGAAGATCTGCCTCTTTTAGTCGAACATTTTATGCGTGAATTATGCAAGAATTCTCAGCATCCCCCATTGACGGGTGACATCATGGAAGCGATCCAGCAACATGACTGGCCGGGTAATGTACGAGAACTACAGAACGTTTTGCGTCGCTATGTTAGCCTGGGCCATTTTGATTTGGCAATTTTTCAGGAAAAAATCACACACACTGACCTGGATGTGGGGAAAAAATATTCCGTTCGTAGATCGGATGACCACAAGGTATCTGTCGAGTTCTATGAAAGAGATCTTATTAAAGCAAGCCTGGAAGAACATCAATGGCATAGGGCAAAAGCCGCGGCCAGTATTGGTATGGCGCGTCGGACATTTTTTAGAAAGATGAAAAAGTATGGATTGGGCAAGCATGAATAACAGGATTAGGGCATAAGTTAAAATAAGTTGTACATTCCGATCAGCTCGCTTGGACAAATCCCCGGTACTTGCGTTTGACTCAACCACAATCTCGACCTCTACTCTGAAAATCAGTCGGAAGCACGGCGAGGATTCAAGTTTAATATTTGAGAAATACGCAACAACGGGGTGGGGCAAACAGCTTGATTTTTTTCTTGTCTTAATTTGCATAGATAGGATACAACATACAACATGTTGTGCTTGAATACGGTTGGTGGTCATATTTCGGATTTTGGAGGATTTTTATGGTTTGGTTAACTAAAAGCAAGTTCCCATCTGTATATTTTTCAAATCAATTCTTGTCGTTGATGCTGAATCTTGAATAGTTTGAAATGAAAATCATACAATCATTTTGGGCATGAGTAGCTTCTTGAGGAAATTCCAATTATGAATGAGGGGCCAGACCGCATAACATAAAAAATATGCAGGCAAATATCATAAATGTTATTATTCGAGGAGGGGTGGCATGGCATTATTGGGCAAGCTGGTTTCTGTTGTTTCGATGCTTTGTTGTTTAACCGGTACGGCGGCGGCAGAAGAGAGTAAGTGCGAAATGGGGGCATTCCCCAATATGCCGATTGCCAGGATTCAGGCGCTTTTTACGCCTATGGCCGATGAGTTTGCCAAGGCATTGGACAAGAAGGTACAACTCAGCAGCAAGCCGACCTTTGAAAAATTCAAAGAGGTCCTGAATACTGAATTCTATGACATCGCCCACATTCAGCCCTTTGATTATATTAATGCGCATGACAAGCACAATTATCTTCCGTTAGCCAGAAGAGGAGGAGAAATAGAGGCTCTTTTTGTTGTACTTCCTGACAGTAAAATCAATAACATTCAGGATCTGCGCGGGAAAAAAGTTTTATCTCCTCCGCCTGATGCAGCGGTATCGCATCTGGCCAATATGTCTCTGCAGGAAGCCGGATTGAATCTGGAGAAAGATGTCAGGCGAGATTATTCCAAAGATCATTTTTCCTGTCTGCAAAATGTTCTGATCGGTGAAGCGGATGCCTGCATTTCAGCAAGTCAGATGATCAAGCAATTTGAAAGCGAGAAAAAGCTGGCGGTTCCTTTCAAGACTATTCATAAGACAATCAAAATACCTAATACGCTCATAGTCGTACATAAAAGGGTTCCACAAAAAGACAGGGATATTTTGTTTCAAACACTCCTTAATCTTAAAAATACTGCCGGTGGCAGGAAAATTCTTGATGACCTTCATTTCAAATCCTTTGTCCCGGCGGAGGATAGCGACTACGACATCATCAGAAAATATATCAACTCCGGCAAATAACGATGCGTTTAAATTTGTCCTCTCTCAAATTTAGAATCGCCGCATCTATCTTCCTGCTTGAAGCGGTTATGATGATTCTGGTGCTCAGCCAGACACTCCCCTATTTCCGAGAGAATACCCGGCAGCAGTTGCTGGAACATGAGCATGTTTTTCTGGATATCTTTTCCGACCTCAGCAAGCCGGCGCTCTTCACGATCGAATTCAGTGATTTGCAGCTTTATGCGGAAAAATTGATCAAAGATCCTCATGTCAACAAAGTGCTGGTGGCCAATAGTTCGAAAATTATTGTTGTAAGTTCTGCTTTCTCCGAAGTTGGCGGCCCGTTTCCCGCAGCATTAGCTGATTCCACAGAGATGTTCTGGCTTAGCAAGGATCTTGGCACCGGAGTTGCCGCCATCCAGTTTTCCAACAAAGCACTTAACGATGCGATGAGGAGGGTAACAAGGCGTGGCATCACAATTGCCATATCCGGGATGATGATCATTGCTGCCCTGGGAATTTTATTCGGTTATCTGCTGACCCGTCGTTTAGGCAGTTTGAGCCAGGCGGCACAATCCATCGCAAGTGGTGACTTGACGGTTACGGTTCAGGATAATTCGAACGATGAAATCGGTCAGCTGGGCATATCGTTCAATGTCATGACTCATCGACTGAAAGAGATGATGAATGAGATGCAGCAGTTGAACAGTGAGTTGGAACAACGGGTAAATGAGCGCACGGCAAAACTTGAAATAGCCATGAAAGCCGCCGAAGCGGCCAACTGCGCCAAGAGCGAATTCCTGGCCAACATGAGCCATGAAATCCGTACCCCGATGAACGCCATTACCGGCATCTCCTATCTTGTTCTGAAAACCGATCTCAATCCGCACCAGCGGGATTATGTCACTAAAATCCGTGACGCCGCCGATTCGCTGCTCGTTATTATCAACGACATCCTGGATTTCTCCAAGATCGAGGCGGGCAAGCTGGATTTTGAATCGATTGATTTCAGCTTGCCGGAAGTTTTTGAAAAAATAGGCGACCAGATATCCCTGAGAGTTGAGGAAAAAGGGAACGAAGTCATGTTCCATATAGACCCGGATATCCCGCATCTGCTGGTCGGTGATCCGCACCGGCTGAGTCAGGTTCTGAACAACCTGATCAGCAACGCGGTAAAGTTCACCGAGCATGGTGATATCGTTATCTCCGCTGAATTGGCTTCTCCGATCGAGGAGGGCAGAATAGCCCTCACCTTCAAAGTATCCGACAGTGGCATCGGCATGAATCGAGATCAGATAGAGCGGATCTTTGCTCCTTTTGTCCAGGCGGACAACTCCACCACCCGCAAATACGGAGGCACCGGCCTGGGGCTGAGCATTGTGAAAAGCCTGGTTGAGACAATGGGGGGCGCGCTACAGGTTGAGTCGGAGCTGGGTGTGGGAAGTTGCTTTTCCTTCACCATCAGCCTGGAGGTATCGCCGGAAAGCAGATCATTGGATTCTTCAGCCACGTTAGGCGGTATGAGGGCATTGGTGGTGGATGACAACCGGATGTCGCGGGAGGTTCTTGCTTCCATGCCGGAATTCTGCAATCTACGGGTTACGACAGCAGATAAAACCCACGGAACCTCATCAAGTGGGGTTCGCACAGACACACGCACCACCGCACAGGTAAACACACAGGAACTGGCTGGGGCACGGGTGCTGGTGGTGGAGGATAACAGCATCAATCAGATGATCATGATTGAATTGCTGAAACAGGTTGGCATTACGACGGAACAAGCCTGCAACGGGCAGGAAGCGGTGGATATGGTTGATTCCTCAATGCCGTTTGACGCGGTCTTGATGGACGTGCAGATGCCGGTCATGGACGGCTATGAGGCGACTCGGTTGATCCGGCAGATGAAGAGCACCGAAAAGCTTCCCATCATTGCCATGACGGCCCATGCCATGGCACAGGACAGGGAGAGGTGCCTGGCGATCGGCATGAATGGCCATGTCTCCAAGCCGATTCACCCGAATGAACTGTATGCAACCCTGGCAAAGTGGATCAAGCCACCCAGTAAACAGGTAAAAGTGAAAAGCCCCCGGATACAGAAACAGAATGGCATTATCCTGGATACCTTGACCGGTATAAGCATGGCCGAGGTACTGGAACGGTTCAGTGGCAACCAGACCTTGCTGCGGACAGCCCTGATTGATTTCCATTCCAAGAACCTCTCCACCATGAGTGAGATCCGGCAGGCAATTCAGGCGCGGGATCGTGAGCGGGTACAGTTCCAGGTGCATACCCTCAAAGGGGTGGCGGGCAACATTGGCGCTGAGGCACTTGCTGCCACCGCGCGTGAACTGGAAGAGGCAATAAAACAGGAGCGTGAAGAGAAGGTGCCCGAACTGCTTAATGCCCTGGAACAGCAGATGACGGAACTCCTTGCGACTATCGCAGGTATTGAAAAATCGGGCTCGTCGACTACTGCATCTGAAACCGGCTCTACGGATATGATGAATGATGACCTTCTAAAGGGGCTACAGGAATTGTATGGTCTTGTCAGGCAAGGCAAGGTGTCTGCTGTCGGGAAATTCAATCTATTGAAACCACACCTGCCGGATATCCCGGAGCGGGCGGAGTTGGAGAAGCAGATTGTCGGGTTTGATTTCAAAAGGGCACAAAAGTCACTGCAACAATTGGCAACATCAATCGGGATCACTATCAAGGACCCGTCCACCTTATAAATATTTCGGTTGAGGTTATTATGAATGAAAAATTTATCATAGGCCTTATTAATAATGCTGCTTTGCTTCTGGTGCTTGGTCTGGTTTATGACCGATTTTATCGTGGGGGGAATAAATTTTCTGTTTTAGGCCAGATACTAACCGGCATCACCATTGGTTGTATGACCATTGTTCTGATGGTTACTCCAGTTAACTGGGCAGCAGGAATTATATTCGATACGCGTACTATTATTATCAGCTTGACCGGCCTCTTCTTTGGCACCATACCCACTATTTTGGCTATGGTAATCTCAGGACTCTATCGAGTAACTCTTGGTGGTGGTGGCGTTTATATGGGGGTTGCCACCATTATCTGCTCAGGTTTGATTGGTTTAGCCTGGAATCGCTACCGTCAGCATGGCAGATTGCAGGTTAACCCTTTTCTTGAAACCTATCTGCTTGGCATTGTCGTACACATCTCCATGGTGCTCTGCATATTTCTGTTGCCCCAAGACATTATTGGGAAAGCGATGCTGTCGCTCCCTTTGCCCGTTCTTCTCATCTATCCGGTTTGTACTGCCTTATTAGGGAGTTTACTTGTTGATCGCCTAAAAAGATATCTCATACAAGAGGAGCTTCGGGTAAACACCTCACGTTTTAACCAACTTGCCGAGCAAAGCCACACGGTAATATGGGAAGTTGATGTGACCGGTCTTTATACCTATATAAGTCCTGTTGCAGAATCAGTGTTTGGTTACACCCCTGAAGAACTGGTTGGTAAAATACATTTTTTCGACCTTCAGGCGCATAACGTCGGCGACCAGTTCAAAAAAACTGCTTTTTCATTATTAAATAGCAAGAGTGAATTTAAAAATGAGATTAGTCCAATCCGGGCTAAGGATGGCTCGATTGTCTGGGTCAGCAGTAATGGCATGCCGAAGCTGGCTGACGACGGGACAATCATTGGGTACCGTGGTGCGGACAGGAATATAACCGAGCAAAAAGAGACAGAAGATCGCTTCCAGTTGGTCTTTGATAAATCTCCCGATGCGTACCTGATCATGGAAATAGATCAAGGCGTGATTTCCGATTGTAACCAGGCTGCCGAGGTGATGCTTCGGGGAGCAAGATCCCAGATTATAGGGAAAACTCCCGACCAGGTATCGCCGCTGTATCAGCCTGATGGACGACTTTCAACGGAAGCCGCTGCCGAGCGGATTAGTGACGCACTCCTGAACAAAAAGCATAATTTTGAATGGGTACATCAACGCCTTGACGGAACTGACTTCTGGGCTGATGTAACTATCTCGGTTATAAGCCTTCAAGGGCGGCAAGTATTGATGGGGGGCTGGCGCGATATCAGCGAACGGAAAAAGTCCGAGCAAAAAATCCAGGCGGCCCTGGACGAAACCAGCCGGTTGAATCGCTTGATGCAGGGGCGGGAAGCGAAGATTGTGACCCTCAAACATGAAATCAACCGACTGTGCAATGAACTGGGGCATTCCCATGCGTATCGAGAAAACGTGGCGCAAGCCCAAAAGGAAACCGCCGTAACAAACAATACCAAAGCATCGACCCCGGCGGGTTTTGAGAAACTGGCGGACCTGACGCTCTGGCAGCGTGTCCTTGACGCATTCTGCAGCAGTACAGGCATTGCGGCGGCCATCCTTGAACCCGGTGGAAAGATCCTGGTGAAATCCAACTGGCATCCGATCTGTACGGATTTTCACCGTGCGTATCCTGAGTCCGCTGCAAACTGTCACGAAAGCGATACCTCGTTGGCCACCAGTCTGATCGACGGGCAACCCTATTCCTTGTACAAATGCAGGAACGGCCTCAATGATGCTGCTTCGCCCGTACTGCTGAACGGCCAGCATTTGGCCAATGTTTTCGTTGGACAGTTTCTGACTGAAGCACCCGACCGCGCATGGTTCGAAGACCAGGCCAGCCGGTTCAATTATGACGTTCCGACCTATCTCAGAGCCCTGGATGACGTGCCTGTTCTCGACCAGCGCGCTGTCCGGACAGCTTTGGAATTCATGTGTGCGCTGACGGAACTCATAGCGGATACGGTATCGGCAACCAACCGCCAACTGGAGAATGCCGCGCATGACCGCGTCAACGAGCAGCTGCTGAGCCTGGCGGAGGATGCCGAGCAGGCGAGATACCAGGCCGAGGCAGCCAATCAGGCCAAGAGCGAATTCCTGGCCAATATGAGCCACGAGATCCGCACCCCGATGAATGCCATCACCGGCATCTCCTACCTTGTCTTAAAAACAGACCTGAATCCGCAACAGCGTGAGTATATCACCAAGATCAGTAGTTCAGCTGATTCACTGCTGGGTATCATCAATGACATCCTGGATTTTTCCAAGATTGAGGCAGGCAAAATTGATTTTGAACGAATTGATTTCAGCCTTCATGATCTCTTTGAAAAGCTCGGAGACCAGATATCCTTAAAAGCCGAAGAACGCGGGAATGAAGTGATGTTCTCCATCTCACCGGATATCCCGCCGCTCTTGGTGGGAGACCCCTCGCGACTGGCCCAGATTTTAAACAACCTGCTCAGTAATGCCTTAAAATTCACTGATCATGGCGATATCATCGTCTCGGCAATACCGGCTGCTCCGGTTGTAGATAACAGGGTTGAACTGACCTTCAAGGTGCTCGACACCGGCATCGGTTTGGATAAAGAGCAGGTAGAACGGATCTTTGCCCCCTTTGTCCAGGCCGACAGCTCCACTACCCGTAAATACGGCGGCACGGGTCTGGGGCTGAGTATTGTAAAACGACTGGTAGACCTTCAAGGCGGTACGCTGCGGGTAGAATCAGAACCTGGTGTGGGGAGCTCGTTTTTCTTTACTGTCAACTTTGAAATTTCATCTGAGCAATATGAGCCATTGGCTGATCAGGCTTTGTCTCTTGAGGGGATGAAAGTACTGGTGGTAGATGACAACCAGATGTCGCGGGAGATCCTCTGCTCCATGCTGGAATCCTGCGATCTGCGGGTCACGCCAGCTGATTCAGGTAAAGCTGCGCTTGACATCCTTCAGAATAACCCGGCAGAAGACCCCTACCGCATTATTCTGTTGGATTATAAAATGCCGGGCTTAAACGGCATTGAAACAGCCAAACTCATACGTCAAAAGTATGCCCCTGACATTGCCAATGGGGCTGTAATCATGATGGTCACTGCCTATTCAAAAGAAGCGATCCAACAAGGACTGGAGAATCATGGCATCCAGGCCTTCGTGACCAAACCGGTCACCCCGCCGTCATTGCTCCGGATGATGATATCTGTGCTGAAGAATCAGGAAACATCCAAAGAGATGCAGATTGATGAGCGTTCCACAGTGCAGCGGCAACAACATAACCTGTCAGGGGCGCGGGTTCTGGTGGTTGAGGATAACAGCACCAATCAGATGATCATGCTTGAACTGCTGGCCCAGATCGGCATTGCCGCCGTGTGCGCCGGTGATGGCCAGGAAGCGGTGGGACTTGTGTCGTCATCCCCCTTCGATCTCATCCTGATGGATCTGCAGATGCCGATTATGGACGGCTATGAGGCAACCCGCCAGATAAGGCAAATGAAATCAGCTGCGGAGCTCCCCATTCTCGCTGTTACGGCCCATGCCATGGCAAAGGACCGGGAACGGTGTCTGGCGATGGGTATGAATGGTCATGTCTCTAAGCCGGTTCACCCGAATGAGCTGTATGCAACCCTGGCACAGTGGATCAAGCCACGCAGCAAACCGGTAAACGTGCAACGTCCCCAGATACAGGATGGCATTACCCCTGACACCCTGACTGGCATAAACATGGCCGAGGTGCTGGAACGGTTCAGTGGCAACCAGACCTTGCTGCGGACAGTCCTGATTGATTTCCATTCCAAAAACCTCTCCACCATGGGTGAGATCCGGCAGGCAATTCAGGCGCATGATGATGAACGGGTAGGGTTTCTGGTCCATACCCTCAAAGGGGTGGCAGGCAACATTGGCGCTGAAGCCCTTGCTGCCACCGCGCGTGAACTTGAAGAGACGATAAAACAGGGGCGTGAAGAGAACGTGCCCGAGCTGTTGAATGCCCTGGAACAACAGATGGTCGAACTCCTTACGACTATTGCAGGCATTGGAAAATCGGCCACATCGCCTACTGTATCTGAAACCAGCGCCACGGATATGATGGGGAGAGATCTCCTTGCGCGGGGACTACAGGAATTGTATAACCTTGTCAGACAAGGCAAGGTGTCTGCCGCCGGGGAATTCAAGCTATTGAAACCACACCTGCCGGATATCCCGGAGCGGACGAAGTTGGAGCAGCAGTTGGCCGGGTTTGATTTCAAAGGGGCACAAAAGTCGCTGCAACAATTGGCAACATCAATTAAGGTTACTATCAAGGAACCGGTGTAAGCCGGCCTATGGAGCGACATTACATGTCTCACAAATCTGGGAATCCTGTGGATAACAGACATACAACAGCCTTGAAGCAGCACCTTCGCACCCAATGGCTGATGCTGATTATTGTCCTTGTCATCGTTGCAACCGTCATCGGTTACCAGCGATTTGCCGAGTATCGTACCATCATAAAGCAGGAGGAATATCGCCTGCAGACTCAAGCCAGAGTCATTGCCGCAAATGTTGAAGCTCAACTTCTGGCCACCAACCTGGCGCTGGAATCAATCATCAAGAACATGTCATATTTCCGTGAGCACGAGAATATCAAACTGGCCAACCGACGTTTGCAGGCGCTCTCAGACGCCATGCCCGGCATTCGCACCATATTCATTCTTGATGCAGAAGGAACCATTACTCACTCAAACCGGGAAGAACTGATCGGACGGAACTTTCGAGGCCGGGATTATTTTGCCACCCCCAAAAAAGATAATAACCCTTCCAGACTCTATATCTCCCCCCCCTTTAAGACCGTATTGGGGAATTTCCTTCTTAATATCTCCCGTGTCATTCCATCATCAAATGGTACGTTTAACGGCGTCGTGTCAGCCGCAATCGACCCGGCCTACTTTAAAACTCTCCTTGATTCTGTACTCTATGCACCGGATATGCTGACCAGCATTGTCCACGGTGACGGGACCCGCTTTATAATGTCCCCTGATAAGGAAATGCAGTATTCCGGTAAAAACTTGGCCGTTCCCGACACCTTTTATACATGGCACAAGGCAAGCAGCAGGCAGGAAAATATTTTTATAGGTAAGTCTCCTACATATCCTGATGTTCGCGTCATGGTAGTTCGCACCGTACAGCCGGAATCACTAAAACTGCTTAAGCCGCTTTATATTAACTGTAGCAGGGAATACTCGGCCATATACAAACAGTGGTGGAGTGATACGCTTATACAGGCGCTTGTTTTTGTTCTGCTCTGTTTTGCAGGAATATTTGGCCTGAAACGGCTCCAACGGCATCAAGGCGCTCTTGAGGAAAAACTGCACGATGTCATGCGCCAGCAAAACGTGATTCTTGAGAACGCCAGTGTTGGTATTACCTTCGTGGTTAACAGGAAACAGATCTGGGCGAATCAAAGAATGAGTGAACTGTTCGGCTATTCGCTTGAAGAGATGGAAAACCAGAGCACTCGCATCTTTTTCCCATCACAGGAAGCTTTTGAACGTTTTATTGAACCTGCTTATCCTGTCCTTGTGCAAGGTAACGTATTCAGTACTGATTATGAAATGATGAAAAAAGACGGGACACATTTCTGGGCAAGAATGAGCGGAAAAACGGTGGATTCAGCCAGCATTGAAAAAGGGATCATTTGGACGTATGAGGATATTTCTGAATTAAAATGTGCGGAAGAGGCTCTTCGTGAAAGAGAGATAACATATAGAACTATTTTTGAGTCTTCTGTTGATGCGCTTTCCATCATTGATCCTGAAACCGGCACATTTATCGACTGCAATGAAGCTGCGGTGCAACTACACGATACCGGTTCTCAGGAGCGTTTCCTCGGCACAACTCCTGACAGGCTGTCGCCGGAGTATCAGGAGAACGGAGAACTCTCTTCAAAGCTTGTCAAGGATCATATTCAACAGGCGCTTACCCTTGGAAAGGATACCTTTGACTGGACTCATTGCAAATCAGATGGGTCAACTTTTCCCACCATGGTCACGCTCTGCACCATTAAACTAAAAGGGAAAACTCATTTAATGGCTATTGGCAGGGACTTTAGCGAACAAAAACAGATTGAGAATGATTTAAGAGAATCACGGCAGCAGTTGTTAGATATCATTGATTTCCTCCCCGATGCTACCTTTGTCATTGACCAGGACAAGGTTGTTATTGCCTGGAACAAGGCGATGGAGCAGATGTCAGGAGTCAACAAGGAAGACATTCTTGGCCAGGGCAATTATGCCTACACCCTGCCGTTTTATGGTGAACGAAGAAAGCAATTGATAGATCTTCTTGATATCACGGATGAAGCCCTCGCAAACAAATATAGTCACATCCAACGGAAAGGGAATGCCCTATATGCTGAAACGTTTGTTCCCAAGGTCTATTCGGGCAAGGGTGCTCATGTTTGGGCAATTGCTTCTCCGCTCTTCAACAGTAATGGCGAGCGTATTGGTTCTGTTGAAGCAATACGTGATATCTCAGACCGTAAGCATTTTGAGCTTGAACTGGAACAAGCGAAAGAGAGCGCCGAGGCGGCCAATCAGGCCAAGAGTGAATTCCTCGCCAATATGAGCCACGAGATCCGCACCCCGATGAATGCCATCATCGGCATCTCCTACCTCGCATTAAAGAGCGACCTGAACCCAAAGCAGCGTGAATATGTCACCAAAATCAGCCATGCGGCGGATTCACTGCTGGGTATCATCAATGATATCCTGGATTTTTCCAAGATTGAGGCAGGCAAAATTGATTTTGAACGAATTGATTTCAGCCTTCATGATCTCTTTGAAAAGCTCGGAGACCAGATATCCTTAAAAGCCGAAGAACGCGGGAATGAAGTGATGTTCTCCATCTCACCGGATATCCCGCCGCTCTTGGTGGGAGACCCCTCGCGACTGGCCCAGATTTTAAACAACCTGCTCAGTAATGCCTTAAAATTCACTGATCATGGCGATATCATCGTCTCGGCAATACCGGCTGCTCCGGTTGTAGATAACAGGGTTGAACTGACCTTCAAGGTGCTCGACACCGGCATCGGTTTGGATAAAGAGCAGGTAGAACGGATCTTTGCCCCCTTTGTCCAGGCCGACAGCTCCACTACCCGTAAATACGGCGGCACGGGTCTGGGGCTGAGTATTGTAAAACGACTGGTAGACCTTCAAGGCGGTACGCTGCGGGTAGAATCAGAACCTGGTGTGGGGAGCTCGTTTTTCTTTACTGTCAGCTTTGACATTTCATCTGAGCAATATGAGCCATTGGTTAATCAGGCTTTGTCTCTTGAGGGGATGAAAGTACTGGTGGTAGATGACAACCAGATGTCGCGGGAGATCCTCCGCTCCATGCTGGAATCCTGCGATCTGCGGGTCACGCCAGCTGATTCAGGTAAAGCTGCGCTTGACATCCTTCAGAATAACCCGGCAGAAGACCCCTACCGCATTATTCTGTTGGATTATAAAATGCCGGGCTTAAACGGCATTGAAACAGCCAAACTCATACGTCAAAAGTATGCCCCTGACATTGCCAATGGGGCTGTAATCATGATGGTCACTGCCTATTCAAAAGAAGCGATCCAACAAGGACTGGAGAATCATGGCATCCAGGCCTTCGTGACCAAACCGGTCACCCCGCCGTCATTGCTCCGGATGATGATATCTGTGCTGAAGAATCAGGAAACATCCAAAGAGATGCAGATTGATGAGCGTTCCACAGTGCAGCGGCAACAACATAACCTGTCAGGGGCGCGGGTTCTGGTGGTTGAGGATAACAGCACCAATCAGATGATCATGCTTGAACTGCTGGCCCAGATCGGCATTGCCGCCGTGTGCGCCGGTGATGGCCAGGAAGCGGTGGGACTTGTGTCGTCATCCCCCTTCGATCTCATCCTGATGGATCTGCAGATGCCGATTATGGACGGCTATGAGGCAACCCGCCAGATAAGGCAAATGAAATCAGCTGCGGAGCTCCCCATTTTCGCTGTTACGGCCCACGCCATGGCAAAGGACCGGGAACGGTGTCTGGCGATGGGTATGAATGGTCATGTCTCTAAGCCGGTTCACCCGAATGAGCTGTATGCAACCCTTGCACAGTGGATCAAGCCACGCAGCAAACCGGTAAACGTGCAACGTCCCCAGATACAGGATGGCATTACCCCTGACACCCTGACTGGCATAAACATGGCCGAGGTGCTGGAACGGTTCAGTGGCAACCAGACCTTGCTGCGGACAGTCCTGATTGATTTCCATTCCAAAAACCTCTCCACCATGGGTGAGATCCGGCAGGCAATTCAGGCGCATGATGATGAACGGGTAGGGTTTCTGGTCCATACCCTCAAAGGGGTGGCAGGCAACATTGGCGCTGAGGCGCTTGCTGCCACCGCGCGTGAACTTGAAGAGACGATAAAACAGGGGCGTGAAGAGAACGTGCCCGAACTGGTGGATACCCTGGAACAACAGATGGTCGAACTTTTTACGACTATCGCAGGTATTGGAAAATCGGCCACATCGCTGACACAAGGAATAGATATAATGGATATTAAAAAACAAACCATACTGATTGTTGATGATCAGCCAACAAACATCCAGATACTGGCCGAAGCTTTGCAACCCCGCTATGAAATCATGGCTGCAACAAATGGCCTGCTTGCTCTGGAACTGGCTCAGCAGGATGATCAACCTGACCTGATACTTCTGGATGTCATCATGCCGGGGATTGATGGCTACGAAGTCTGCCGCCGTCTCAAGAAGAGTGAAAGGACCAAGAGCATTCCCATTATTTTTGTCACCGCTCAGTCGGGGGCCAAAGAAGAGGAGTTTGGTTTGAATCTGGGTGCTGTCGACTATATATCCAAGCCTTACAGCCTGCCCATTGTGCTTGCCAGGGTGCGCAATCATCTCAGGATGAAACGCAAGACCGATCTTCTTGAAAATTTGGCCGCATTGGACGGCCTGACCGGCATTCCCAATCGACGGGGATTCGATACAACGCTAAATGCGGAATGGAAGCGAGCCGTCAGAGGCGGCGGACCGCTGTCAGTCATCATGATAGATATTGATCATTTCAAGCAGTTTAACGACAACTATGGTCACGGCTCCGGTGATGAATGCTTGAGGCAGATTGCCACAGCGCTTGCTGAATGCGTCAGCAGAACTGGGGATCTTATCGCCCGCTATGGGGGAGAGGAGTTTGTTGCCATTCTTCCACATGCCGACGCAGCCGGGACACGGTTTATTGCCGAGCGTTTAGTAACTGCCGTTGCTGACTTGAAGATACCGCATGCCTATTCAGAAGTGGCGGATTATGTCACCATCAGCGCAGGAGCAGCCACTGTCTCTCCAGCTCACTATATGGCAGTGGATACCTTGCTGCAAAAGGCTGACCAGATGCTGTATAAGGCAAAGGGTGAGGGGCGTAACAGGGTTTGCGCGAGTATCCTCTGATAGGAATATTCTTGTTGCGTCTTTCTCTTCAGCCTATCGGAAAAGGGGTTATAACTGACCGCGCGAAAGAGGGGGCAATCCTTCTGTGTCTGAGGCGTTAGGATTTGCCCCTTTTTTTAGGAGCGCATGGACTACCGGTGAAAAACCTTTCAGAGGCCTCAAATAACCGCGCTGTTTGCGGGGGCCCGGTTGAGCGCCAGGTTAGGCTTCTATGATGTTTCTTTCCTGAAAGACTTCCTTTGCAACGAACATTGCATTCAAAGCAGCTGGAAACCCAGCATACGCAGCCATTTGTATAATTGTTTCAACTATTTCTTCCGGCTTGCAACCAACATTTTTTTCGTAATACTTGATTTTTTCGTTTATTTTGTTCAGATGCTGTTTTTCATCTGAAATTTTTTTTTTCAGGGCAGCAGCGTGATTTATCAGTAGTTTCATACGAGCGTCCGCTGTATGCTCTCCCTGTT
The DNA here is from genome assembly GCA_963668575.2 of uncultured Desulfobacterium sp. GTDB lineage: Bacteria > Desulfobacterota > Desulfobacteria > Desulfobacterales > Desulfobacteraceae > Desulfocicer. Next base: position 7,077,802 of record OY764894.2, read on the forward strand.
TTCTCAGAACGGCATATCTCTTAATTTGCTCAAGAGGCATTCCCGTCTCTTTTAGTCCATTTATGAATTCTGCCCATAAAATATTATTTTCTGAAAAATTTCGGTGACCACTACCATTACGGTTTATCTCCTGAAAGATACCAATTTTTTCATAGTACCGTAGTGTGTGTGCCGATATTCCTGATATTTTATAAAATTCCTTAATGTTCATTTGGGTGAGGCTGTTTCTTCTCTACGATCTACCCGTTAAGGAGCCATTCAGATATTTATGCACAATACTCGAAATAAGAGTCTGATAAGGTATACCTTCCTCAATCGCTTTGACCTGGATTTGATGGTAATCCTTTTGAGAAAGACGAAGATTTATTCTTTTATCTTTTTTCAAAGTATTTCGAGCAGCTTCTATTGCTTTTTTTCTTTCCTGATCAATGCTTTTGACTGGTTGCCACTCATCACGTTCGATTGATTCCATCAGGTCTTTCTCTTCCTGATCGATTGCCTTAAACGCATTTTTAGTAATTTTATTCATCATTCCCCCTTCAAACCGTATTTTTTTGTATATTTACGGCTTGGAAAAGCTGTTTTTAGAAATATTTCATCATCGTTTTCTACGTAAGGTACAATGATGGCATAGCTATCGATTTCTAAAACATACATCCTTTGATTGGGATGCCCTGGATTTTCCTCAATCCCAATTACCTGACCTGACTCAATTAAATAGGTAATTTCCTCAAAGGATATCCCGCGCTTACGTTTTAAAATTTCGTTTTTTTCAGAATTCCAATTCAAATATTTCATGCGATAAATATATGCCAATGTCTGCCTTTTGTCAACTCATTATGGCATGTTGGTATTGAAACAGAACGTCGCTTTTCAGCGGGCGCGAGCTTTTTGCGCTCCGCTGCAAAAGCCTTGTGGTACGCTCGGTATGGGCGTGAACTTATCGAGGGTGCAAGTCTCCCCTTGAACAACAGTTCATAAATAACCTGCTTGTTGCACAGCGCAAGGGGATTGATCTCATGGGGTATTAAATTTCGGATCATGCCTCAAGAAGTGGCGGAACTCCGTGTACCCACCATAAGTCCCGACATCATGTGCCCCACATAGGAAGTGCGGTGAATTTGTTCCATACCTGCCAGGCGCATCATCTCTCCGATTTCATCTTCCGAATAGGCTTGTCCCCCCTGGGTGCCAAGCAGCATATTCAGGGAAAAAAGGGCTGGGAACAAGGGGCCATCCTTTTCACGGTTCAGTATAAAATCATGGATGATCATCACTCCCCCCGGTTCCAGCACCTGGGCAGCCTTTTTTACAATGCGGTTACAGTCCGCAGGTGAATCCCCATGGAGGATCTGGGAGAGCCATACCACATCGTATCGTCCTTTAATTTCAGTTTCAATGAAGTCTCCTTCCTGGAAATCAATCCGATGGCTCATGTTGAATTTTTCAATGGTTTTTTCCGCAAAGGGGCGGGTGGTGGGAAGGTCAAACACCGTTGCCTTGAGATCCGGATTGTGCATGCAGAAATGGATGGCATAGGTGCCGGGACCTCCGCCCAGGTCCAGAAGCCGGGTTTTTCCGGTGAGATCAAGGGTGGGGACCAGGGTGGGTGCCGTGCCCATGGCTATGTTGAACATACCCATGAGAAAGCTCTCCCGCCGGGTTTCATCCTCATGGGAGATGCGGCCGCGTACAGGTTTTCCTGAGATCACTGCCTCGTCCAGCCGAGACCAGGATTCCACCAGGTGATGGTGGTGCATGATCATGAATCCCACATACCCGGGGGAGTCTTTACACAAAAAAGTGGTTGATAGAAGGGTGTTGCTGTAATGGTCGTCTTTTTTTTCAAGGAGTTCCATGGCACACAGTGCATTGAGGAGCATGGCCACGCTTCGGGGGGCACCGTTGATTTTTTGGGCCACACCTTTGGCGGTGTCACCTTCGGAACCAAGGGTAGTGAAGATGTCCAGCTTTACGGCCCCATGCAGGGTACATGTTTCCCAATAGGCACCCGAAAGGGTAAGAAGTTTTCCCGGATGGATGGATTGTGTTGTCATTTGGTCGGCCTCCTGACGTTAAAGGTGAGAGGAAAAACCGGAATCAGTATGTTCAAAAGCCTATCCCTTTTTTAAAAAATATTCAAAGTTTTTCCGGTGGTGTGATATAAATCCAGGCATGCAGGTATCTGATCAGTTGAAACTGAAAAAATACGGAGTGAATTGAATGGGCCTCTTTTTTTCCACCCCACCCAGCCTGGACCAATTTCATCTAACTGAATATATCATGCCTTTCAGCCTGGACCGATTGACACCTGGGGTGGATAACAATCGATATGATGTCTGTTTGAGCCCCTCTTTTTGCAGGGAAGTGGCGGAGTTTGTTCTCTCTCTCATGAAAGAGATCGCCATGCCTGACAAAGAGAAAAAGCATGCTGAAAAGGGCATGGACATGGCGGCCAGGGAGGCGTTCAAAAAAAGCTATCTGGAGTTGATGACCGTTGCCATTAACCAGGCAAAGGTCCGGCAGCAGGTTCAGGTGGATTATCTCGCCCGCACAGCGGTGGCCACCCTTGTTATCCGGGAGATCAACAATGGGTTTGGGGAGTTTGTCACCACCCTTCGACATTTGATCCGGGAAAAAGAGATGGGCAGTCGATATGCAAACGAGGACCCCCTGACGCTTAAGGCCACACTGTCTGAAATTTTACTGAATAAAAAACAGATTCTTCGGAACACGGGAAAAATCATATTCGATCTTCTCAACGATGTGGATCAACGGCATCTCAACGGCATTCGAAAATCCAATTTTGGTGCCGACGCATTGCTGCCTGAAGATCTGTTTGTAAGTCCCTTTCTTTACGCCGGTAAAATGGATGATGATTTCATGCTGCAGACCTATGATATTCTGCCTGGTCAGCGAATGGATGATGCCGATCGGTATGATCTGCTGCTTGCCACCATTCATCATCAATTCATGGAGATGCTTCCCAAGGGCGGAGCAGATGCCATTGAGCACGGGAATCGGAATGTTCCGGATATGGATTCCCTGGCCGGGGAAAGCCGGGAAGCTCCGGTGGGGCTCCATGGGAAATCCGGGGAGGAGAATATGGTGGATGGCTGGATCCGGCAGGAGGAAAATGCCCGGATTCTTTTTGATTTCATGGCCACCCGGGACCATTGCCAATTCATTAAAGAGCAGGGTGAAAAAGGAAAGAAGCTCAAAGAAGTTAATCGGATGGCAAAGCAACAGCGCCGTGTATTGCGTTTTTTTTATAAAAAAATTCAATCAGCCGGGGTAATGGAGCGCATCTGTGCCGCCTTTGAGATTCGCCCCATCTGTTCTGTCTATTGCCCGCCACTGGTACCCCAGGTGCTGTTACAGTTCATGCTGGTTCCAGGTTCCCGGAAGACCATCATGAATCGCCTCAAGCGCTTGTCAAAGATCAACCACATTCCCTTTCCCATGGGGCCCCTGAAAAAATGCCGGCGGGGAATCAAACATCTTGACTGGGCCAGAAAAGAGGTGTATCTGGTTCGGTTTTTTAAAGGATTTTTTCGATACCACAGGGATTTCCAAAATTTTATAATGCTTGAGAAGGCCATGGATCGGGTTCATCTGGTGACGGACGAAAAACAGCTCAGGCTTTCCCGGGTGAACAACACCCTTTATCCCTTCCTCCTTCCCCATGAGGTCGACACCCAGGAAAAACCGGTGATCACCCACACCATACTCAAGGCGGATATCAGGGGCTCCACGGATATTGTTCACCGGATGAAGGAAAAGGGATTGAATCCGGCATCCTACTTCAGTTTGAATATGTTTGAGCCCATTACCCAGGTGCTGTCCGATTATGGAGCGTTCAAGGTTTTTATTGAAGGCGATGCCATGATACTTGGCATTTATGAAAGAGAGGAGATGCCCGAGGGGTGGTACAGCGTTGCCAGGGCCAGTGGGCTTGCCATGCAGATTTTGCAGATTATACAGCGGTATAATGTGAAAAATCAGCAATATCATCTTCCCCTGCTGGAGATCGGCATCGGCATTACCTTCAGTGATGAGGCCCCCACGCTTTTCTTTGACGGGAATTTTGAGATCATGATCTCTTCCGCCATTAACCTGGCGGACCGTCTTTCCGGTTGCTCCAAGGCCATCCGAAAACAGATGGATGCCAAAAAGCCTCCCTTTAACAATTATGTTTTTCAAACCGCCACCAACGAAGCAGTGGCCGCCACCGCCGATGACATTTTCACCCGTTATAACGTAAACGGCATAGAACTCCATCCCCGGGCGTTTGAAAAGTTGTCCCGGGAGATTCGCCTTAAATCCGTTGAATGCCGTATCCCCGGAATTCAGTCGGAAAAGATGCGGTTTTTTACCGGGATTTTTCCCACGGTCACGGGACGATATCAGCCCATTATTATCCGGCAGGGACGCATTTCCCATGTTAGGAAACAGAATCTGTCGTTGATTGCCGCCACAGATAGATTTTTCTATGAGGTCTGTACCAATCCCCTGGTGTACGACCATTTCAAAAAATATAAAATATAGAGGGAGCAGCCTCCACCCGCCGGAACGGATCAAGTGCTTCCAGGTACGAAGTTTTAACACACCCATGGTGGCGGCTGCTCAAAATCTCATTCTATTCAAACCCGATCGGTCTGTCGCGCCGATTGAACGAGATCAAGGTTTGAATCCGATCACCGCGACATCATCCCTGCGTTTTTCCTGGCCCTGGTATTCTTCTAAGGTTTTGAGAATGATTTTACTACGCTGGTCCATGGGGATACCTTCAAGTTCGAGCAGCAGATTCTTGAACCGTTTTTTGCCGAACCCGCGGCGTTTTCCGCCACCCACTTGATCGATCAGGCCGTCGGTGGTGAGATAGTATGTCATCCTCCCTTTTTCCAGTGCGATTTCCTGTCGTCTGAAGGTAACATTCTGGGGGGTCGCTCTGTATCCTATGCCTTTCTTGTCGCCCTTAATTTCGGTCACGTTCGTCTGCGAGACCTGAAACAAGGTGAATCGCGCTCCTGAATAAATCATTTTCTTGTTCTGAGGTGCCAGGTAGCAGATGCCTGTTTCCAGACCGTCATCCGAATTGCCCCCGTCAGTATCCTGGTTCAAGGTTTGCTGAAGCAGTTGGTGGGTACACTGAAGCAGTGTGTCGGTCTCACCCGGAGGGGTGTTCAGTATCGCCATTTCGAGAGCACCGTTGGCAATGAGCGTCATGAAGGCACCTGGCACGCCGTGGCCGGTACAATCAATCAGGGCGATCATTATACCAGGGCCCCATGGCTTGATGAAGTAAATATCACCGCCGACTTTGTCCCTTGGCTGCCAAAGGATGAAATGCTCGGGCATGACATCGGTTAAACACCCCTTTGACGGCAAGATGGCTTCCTGAATATTGGACGCGTAGTTGATGCTCCCTGTAATTACCTCAAAGGCGTCATCACGCTCACGTTCCGCCTTTTTGCGGGCGGAGATGTCCTGGAAGGAGATGACTGCGCCAATGAGTTCTCCATTTTGCGTCATTGGGACAGCGACATACTCGACTTCTATGGTTTTTCCATCCTTTGTCCAAAGTATTTCATCTTCAATACGGCTTGTCGTGTTTCGGACAGAGGCATGATTCATCGGGCATTCTTCTACCGGGTAGCTTGTCCCATCAGGACGAATATGGTGGATGACGGTATGAATTTTTTGTCCCAACAATTCTTTACGGGTATATCCAAGCATAGCCAAGGCTGCCTTATTGATGAAGATGACTTCGCCGCTTGTGTTGACACCGAAGATGCCTTCGCCGGCCGTATTGAGGATCAGGCGGTTACGCTCTTCACTTTCCTTGATTTTGGCTTCAGCCCGTTTGCGCTCGGTGATCTCTCTGCCCAGCCGACGGTTTGCGGCAACGATCACGAAAATAATCAGCATCAGGCCGCCACCGATGGGAAGTGCCCATGTAAGGATCGTCTTGATGTCTGTCTTGTGCTCGAAGGTCAGCCCTATCCAGTGGGACCTGAATTCAGCCGCCTTTTGGGGGGTGACGGAATCTAACCCCTTGTTCAGGATGGTGACCAAATTCGGCCAGTCTTTTCGTACCCCCATGGCCAGCTCAATATTATATTCCGAGGCGGCTGCCACCTTGAGATTGTTTATCCCCAACTTTTCGATGGCATATCCGGTGGAGAGGATTTCACCTACATATGCATCCACATTGCCTTCGCTCAGCGCCTGCAAGGCCTCTGCCCCAGAGTCGAAAGTTACCAAATCGAGATTCGGATGATCGCGCACAAGGCTTTCGTGGATGTAATAATTTTTAAGTACAGCCACTCGCTTTCCGAGCAGATCTTCCAATCCATGCATAAACGGGCTGCTTTTCCGGGTGAAAATGACAATCGAAGAAGAAATATATGGTTTTGTAAACAGGAGAAATTTTTTTCGTTCCGGGGTGGCCATAAGACAGGGAATAACATCGATCTTGCCGTTTTTTGCCTTTTTCAACATTTCCTGCCAGCTCAATCCACGGGTAAAATTGAACTTCACCTTGAGTCGACGTGCCAGATAGCCGATGTAATCGGAGGCAACGCCGCCATGTGCGCCGTTTTCGTCCACATAATCAAAGGGGAAAAAATCCGAATCAATGCCCATTATCATTGTCTGGTACTTTCTAAGCCACCCTTTTTCTTCGGGCGTCAAAATGATTTCCGGTTCGGATCTTGAAGCCTCCACCATGATGTAACGAGACTTGATCTCACGAATATCCTTTTTTGTGAGGGAATCAAGCCCTTTTTGCATGATGTCGCACAGGATCTTTTTATCCAGAGGGACTGCCATGTGTATGTCATTTCCGCCTATATCCAGGTAGGCGGCAACTTTTAAATCCGATAGCAAATACTTGCCGATCATATACGATCCTACGTCCAGGGTCCCGATATATGCATCAGCCTCTCCACGGTTCACGGCCTGCAACGCCTCAAGAGTCGACGGTACGACATGTAACTTGATCTTGGGGTAATGCTCGCTGAGGTGGGAATGCTGATAGTATCCCTTTTCAACTGCGATGGTCATGCCTTCCAAGTCGTTGAGGTCCTTGACTTCTTTTTCAAAGTATTGCCGGGTAAATACGGCATCTTGCAGGAAAATATAGGGTTCGGTGAATAACCAATAGGTTTCCCGTTCTTTGTTTTTGGCAACACTGGGAGCCAAATCCAGTTCTCCGGATTTCAGCTTCTCTGACAGAACGGACCATTTATCAGACACGAAAACAGGCGTCAGGCCGACACGCGAAGCAACGAGTTTGGTCACTTCAATGCTTATGCCTTCCTGTTCGCCGGCGTCATTGATGAACTCAAAAGGCGGCCAATCCGTCAAAGAGACCTTAATTTCCGAATTGGCTGCGATCCATGCCTGCTCTTCTTGTGTGAAGTTGATCTTCACAACCTTCTCTTCAGTCGCCGGAGGCATCAGCCATTTTTTGCGCAGGGCGTTATGTTCTGCTTCGGTTACCGCATCAAGGCCCTTTTGGAGAATATCACGGAGCATTTTATGCTTTTTAAGCACGGCCATATGCAGGGTTGTTTCGTCAAAGTTCATAAGGGTTACTTCATCTACTATCCGGATATCCGGCAGGACATGGGTTTTCATGATGTGTGAAATGACGGCCAGACTTCCGATAAAGGCATCGGCCTTGCCAAGGGAAACAGACTTCAATCCGGCGTAGACATTTTTCACTTCAACTGCCTGGATGTCAGGACAACGACTTTTCATAAGCTGGGTTGTGGAATACCCTGCCACGGAAGCAATCTTTTTTCCGGAAACATCGTCAATCCCGTTGATACTTTCATTGGTACGAAGAGCAACCAACACGGTTGGGTTGACTGCATACATGTTCGTGAATGCGTATGCTTTCTCCCTTTCGGGTGTCTTGTATATGGCCGGAAGAATTTCGACTGAACCCGCTTCGAACTGCTTCAGCAATTCGCTCCATGTGTAACCCGAAACAAATTCAATGGGTAACCTGACCTTTTTTGCAGCCAGGCGGAGAAGTTCATTCGAATACCCGGTTACGTTGTTGTTCTTCACGAAATCAAAGGGTGCCCAGTCCGTTTCCGCCCCAACAATGACCGGGGTTTTCCGTTGTGTGATCCAGACGTCTTCCTCGGAGGTCAACGTGGCGGACGCATCGTTTTGCATTAAGAATCCTTTTTTTTCAAGGGGATTCTTGGTAAATCCGAGAAGTCTGTACGCTCTGGCAATATCTTCAACCCTGTCTTCATCAATATTCCCCAAAGGGGTGTCGCCGCTGTAAGCGAGTTTTTTCAGGGTTTCGATTTCAAATTGCAGGGCGTCCGGATCACGGTTTTGCGTATTGTATTTTTTTAAAATAATACCAACCGCTTCTTGCATATGATCGAAAGCATACTGCCAACCCCGCAGGCTTGCCTCATTGAACTGATGCACCATCGTTGGGTTTATATTGTGCAATTTTTTAGAGGTAAAGAGAATGTCACTGTAAAAATCGATCCCATGATCAGCAGGTTTAAAGACCGTATAGTCAATACCCCGTTTTTCCATCTGAAATGGTTCATTCGAAACATAAGCGGCTATAGCATCGGTTTTGCCGTTAATAAGGTCATCAATATTAAATGTATGCTCCTGTTTGGTATAGCTGTCAGGAATAACTCTGTTGGTCAGCAGCATGGACGTCAATGCCGCCATCCCCACCATGTTATCGGCAACCATGATCCGTTTACCTTTCAGGTCGGCAATGGTTTTCAGATCATCCCGTTTTAATGACAAAAGCACGAGTGGGGAGTGCTGAAAAATGGCGGAAAGAAGGAGCATGTCCCTGCCTTCCATTTTTTCAAGTACGAGAGACGAACGGCCAACACCGAAGTCAGCTTTTCCTGACAGAACATCCTGAGTGACATCTGTGTCGAATCTAAATTCTCTGATATCGACATGGAATCCGGCATCTCTGTAAAAACCCTTTTCTTTGGCAACGTAATATCCTACGAATTGTGCCTGGTGCTTCCAGATGAGTTGAAGAGTGATTTCTTTAAGGAATTGTCCATTTGACTCTTTCGCATTGGACATGGATTGAAACAAAGAAAGCGTCAAGAGGTTAATACACACTGCAAATAAAAATAAATTTTTTGATACGCTATTTCTTTTAAACATGACCCCTCTTTCCATTGTTATCCATTATTTCCTGGAATAAGTAGATACTTTTTGGAATTTTTTCAAGAAATATCTATGAGCACAAATAACGGTTGAATTGAACAATGTCAATTGGTTACAAATTCCAAAATGCCATATTTGATCATTTTTTCAGGACTGTTTTTTTCATTTCCATTTCAACCGATAAGAAGCAAAAGATCATCAATAGGCTGAGGGATAGGAGCTTGCTTTTTGTCAAAGAAAGTATCGGAAAACCCTAAAATTTAAAAGATTACTCCTTCCCTGATACAAGCACAATATGTTGTGCTTGTATCAGGGGAGAAAGACTTAAGTCAAGATAAAAATCAAGGTAGACCCGGTTGTCAGACAGGTGATTGACATCGACATAATAAAAGTCATTACAGAATACCGTGCTCAAGTGCTTGAGGATGAAAATGGCATGCGCTATACTGCTATTTTTCCTGAAGGTGTTACCAAAGCCGTTCAGTATGGTGTCAGCGTGAAGGCGTGGTCTACATTTTTTTCTCAGTATCAGTTAATTCCCTATGACAGGGTAGAAGAAACCTTCAGGGATCAGTTGGAAATTCCAGGGTCTATCTATAACTTCAACAAAGAGGCCTTTGAAAGGCTGGAGGAGTTTGACCAAATTGTCAAACTCAGACTGTTTCATTCGCATTTATGGGTTACCCGCTTGGGAATAGCGATTTAATTCCCAACCATTATCAAGGATTTTTTTTCCACCATTTTCAGGATTGCCACCAGCCACTGCCCCCATTTACTTCATATAATTCTTTTAATTCCGTGATCAATTTTTAAATCATATGATTCCCTCCATCTAATTCGCTTCATTTTCATTTTCTGGAGGACATGTGAAACCCATTCCCTGTTTGAATTGCCAAATATTTTTTACCCCTCGCAACTGCAAACAAAATTATTGTTCAGATCCGAAATGCCAGCGTGCCAGAAAAGCATTATGGCAAAAAGAAAAAATGGCCGCCGATTCGGAATACCGAAAAGGTCAGAGACTGTCACAAGAGAAATGGCTTCAAAACAATCCTGATTATTATGAAAACTATCGCCAAAACAATCCGGAAAAAACCCAACGCAACCGCTGTCTGCAGAGAATCAGGAATCAAAGAAAACGTGAAGGCGGTTCTGAGTCAACTACTCCAAGTTTATTTGGAATTGCAAAGATGGACGCGAGGAAATCCGCTATTGACAAGCTTCCTGGAGAATATGTGCTTGTTCCAGTGATTGCAAAGATGGACCCCATAAAAATTTTAATTATTACAAAACCAAGCAGTTATGAATGATTGCAAAGATGGACTCGGGGATTTTAGCGTCAATCCATGTTAGGGGTGCTAATGAATGAGGACTTGATAATACCGGCATTTATGGGAACCTCAGTATCGGGTTTTGTCCTTTAATTGCAGTAAGTTAATGAATCCTCGTTCCCTAATTATTTCCCAAATTCATGGAGGAGACTATGATTAAAAAAAAGGTTCTGTCCCCGGAACGTATCCGCAGCACAGGCAAACGTTTCAGTTTTATTCCCCATCAATTTCTTACCGGTGGTTTCCTGGAGGCATTAAGTGGAGAGGAACTGGTTTTGTATATTTTTCTTGTTCTGGCATCAGATCGCAATGGTGTATCGTTTTACGGAGATGACAGAATTTGCGCCATGCTGCACTTAAATAATGAGGTCTATCATCAAGCACGTCACGGCTTGATTCGTAAAGATCTCATTGTTTATGACGGTACGCTGTTCCAGGTACTTTCATTGCCCTGCCCACCCTCCTTGTCGTACAATAGAGGTGTCCGATGATCAGCAAACTTCAAATTTTTGAAATGCACCGATTAAAGGGAATGGGTTTTTCAAACAGAATGATTGCAGGCACACTGGGATTGGACAGGGCTACGGTGTCAAAATACATAAAAGAGCCGGATATTCTCCCGCAAAATAATGTCCAACGATCTTCCAAACTGGATCCATACCGGCTGATTATCAAGGAAATGGTAGAGCAATATCCCAAAATCAAAGCCCCTGTGGTTTTGAGACATATTAAAGAAAAGGGCTTTGAAGGAGAGGTCACCATTGTCCGGGATTATCTGCGAACGCTTAAGCGCGATGCAACCACCAGGCAGGCTTTTATTCGTTTTGAATCGGATGCCGGGCAACAGATGCAGATTGACTGGGGGCATTTTGGAAGTCTCATTTACGGGGGCACCTCAAGGAAGCTGTATGCCCTTGCCGTTATTGAGTCCCACAGCCGGATGCTGCATGTTTCCTTCACCCACAGTCAAAAGCAGGCGGTGCTACATCAGTGCCTTGTGGATGCGTTCCGCTATTTTGGCGGTACGCCCAAAGAGATTGTGGTGGACAATATGCTCACGGCAGTGACGGACCGTGCCGGTGCCATAATCCGCTTTAACGATGCCTTTCTGGATTTTTTAAGGCCCTTTGGTATTACACCGGTGGCATGCAATGTCAGAGCGCCCCATGAGAAAGGTAAAATTGAAAACAGTATCAAATATCTGCGCAATAATTTCTGGCCGCTCAGGGAATTTGAAGACCTTGACGATGCACAGAATCAAGTTCTGGCATGGTTGGATATCACTGCCAACAAAAGAAAACACCAGACCACCGGCCAGGCTCCTGCACATCGCCTCAGACCGGATGCACTCAGATCCCTTCCGAATCCAATGGCAGACTTCCGGGAAATTGAGACTCTTCAGGTCTACAAGGATTTTGGCATACGTTTTGATGCCAACGTCTATACCGTTCCTCCACGCATGGTGGGCAAAACCGTCACCGTCAAGGCGGACCGTAAAACAGTGAGTATTTACCACAAGGATAAAGTGGTGGCTGCCCATAAAAGATGTTGGCAAAGACGTAAACGCATTGAACTTGAGTCTCACAAAGAACAGGTTCGCAAACTCAGGAAAAAGGTGATGATGGATAAGGAGGTGTCGGTGTTCATGTCACTTGGCCAGGATGCCGTGGATTACCTTGAAAAACTGGCAGACGCTTCCCAACCCCTGAAAAAAACGGTCAAAGGCCTGCTGCTCCTTCAGGATAGCCATGGTTCTCCGGCACTCATGTGTGCAGTAAAAAAAGCACTGAAACACAAGCTTTACGGTCTTGACTACATACAAAATCTTCTGGATCAGGAAAAGGCGCACAAAGTAATGCATATGCCTGTATCCCTGAAAAATGACAAACTCAACGATATAAGACTGACGTCACCCAACCTGGCTGAATATGATGCCATTGCAATGAAACGAAGGGGGTACAATGAATCAGGTAATTGATAAATTTAAAACACTTCGTCTGAAAAACTGTGCTCAGGGTCTTGTCGGTGTCATAGAAGAAAGCAAAGACAAGAATCTTTCACCTCTTCAAACAATAGACCGTCTGCTGGAAATTGAAATCGCCTGCAGAGCAAAGACCAGGATTGCCTTACGGTTTAAGCAGTCCCGGCTCCAAGACAAAATTACCATCGACCAGTTTGACTTCACACATCATGAATCGCGTAAAAAACAAAAAGCCCTGATATTGAGCTTGCTGGATTTGGAATTTCTTCATACGAAAAAAGACATTATTTTCATCGGTAATCCTGGAACTGGAAAAACCTTTTTGTCAAACTGTATTGCCTATGCAGCTACCCAGGCAGGCATAAAAACACTGTTTACTACCACTACCGAGATGATCAATCAACTTGTTGCCGCAAAATCAGATCGTACGCTGCTCAAGAAGCTGCATTATTATCAATCCCAGGATCTGCTTGTTTGTGACGAGATCGGGTATCTTCCGCTGGGCAAGGAGGGTTCAAACCTGTTTTTCCAGGTTATCAGCCAACGACACGAAAAAAAGTCGACCATCATAACGACAAACCTTCCCTTTGCTAAATGGGGAGACCTCTTTGACGGTACGTCTGTTGCCACAGCCATAGCCGACCGACTTGTTTATAACTCGGAGATCCTCATCATGGAAGGTCAAAGCTATAGAAAAAAGCAGTGAAAATGATAACATTATGATTTTATTGGAATATTGAGATAGCAGGAGTCTGTTTAAGCTAACTTTTTAAAAATTTACCTGAAAAAAGGGTTAATTCTTTGTAAAGCGTATCACATTTTTCTAAGAGGCTTAACCGACAAGTGTTTCAACCATCTTAAATTACCAAATAGGAGATAAGATGCAAGCTCCACGCGGTGGATACAGGGGAAAACCTAAGGTAAATATTCGGCTTCTTACGCCAACGCTCATTTTTGTAGCAAAGTTCTAAATTTCTTATCAAGAGGATACACCCAAATTTCTTTTATTGGAACAACGATTTTTCCGGGTTGTCCACCCAGTTTTCCCCGCCCTTTGGTCTGTCCAACATTTGTCCAGTTTGCCGATTTATAGCAAGTACCGGTAAAACGATTATTTTGCACAAAAGATTCCAACAAAACGGGTCGGATATTATATTTTTCTTCCCAGTGATCAGTAAGCTGGCGTGCAGACAGTGATAGTATTTTTGAAGCAAGGTTTTTTGATTGTATCCATGGCAAAATAAGGAATCTGGCATTATTGACGATCATGTTTAGATTTTTTTGTCGGTGCTCATGATCCCAGCCAATAAATTCATCTCTTGGTGCAGTTTGCCATGCCGCAGCAGCAAAGCCAGTCAGAGCAACGATCTGTTTATCTGCAATAATGAAATAACGAAGCTGAGCTCCTGGCAGGGGTGTGTAGCCAAGGTAATGATATCGTTCAATATACTCATTCCATAGAGCAGAGTCATTGTGGGAGACCATCTGTAATCGCAATGGTGGTAGCTGATTCACAGCGCAAGTAATAGGGGTTTGCGGATCAGTGGCAGGTGTAAACCTAATTTTTTGAAGAGGCATTTTCGCACGGGTTGGAGCTGGCAGTTGAATGATTCCATCTCTGTGCATACGCAGCATTGCAACACGGCATGACATATCCTTGAGATTACCATCAGGCTTGAGCCATTGAAAAAGCTGGCAGACCTCTTTAGAAAGTCGTGATCGATTGAAAGTCGGATTTCGTTTTATGAGAGATCGGATCTGTTTAATCTCGTTAGAGGAAAAGTTCCGCCCAGAGTAGCGTATCAAGATGTGTCCGCTGGTGGTTTGGAGAGTCTTTCCCGACGATCTTTATCCATTTTCCATGGAAGAAAGGGTGACAAATCAGTAGGGGCTTGCCCATTGTTTTCAGCACAGGCAGTCAGGTAAAGTCTTAGCCAGTGACTACAGTTGAGGCCAGCCAAGGCTATGGTTTGCAAAACAGAAAACATTATCGCTGCCAACTGAGAACTCCACAAGCTTCCCGAGCCATAGAAATTTTTACGCCCTGTCACAGGATTGCGGATGGAGCGTTCGCCTTTGTTATTGTCCATGGGGACTTCCGGATAATCCACAAAAACGCTTAGCCCCTTCCAGTGATTTTGAAGGCTTGTCAAAATTTTATACTGGATATTGGTCAATAGCGTTGATTCAGAATTTTCCGGATTATTTGCCTGGATAAATGCATCCCTATCTTTGGCGACTTCAGCCATTTTTTCCACGAGTGTTTCATGATGTTTTTTGAATGATTCAGATTGCCATTGAACAGGAAACTTGGGATCAAACTGATCACAACGCAGATTATTGATATGGTAAAGTTCACCAAATTTCCCAATCCAGGAAAATGCCCATTCCTCCAAATCAGGATGTTTTTTTGCTGCATCCAGGAAGTCACGACGAACATGGGCCCAACAAAAAGCCAAAATAATAAAATCCAGCTGTTTTGCCAATGATTTATAAGCGCTGTAGCGATCACAAACGATAATTATTTTGTCATGCTGGATATTTTGAAAATGTGCAAGGGGAACATTCGCGCCACGGCCCGGGGCAATTTCAAAGTAGATTACCGATGGGGAACGACTGAGCCACAACCACCAACGGTTACCTATTTTGCCCTCAATATTCTCAAACACCTTCCAGCCGCTTTCATCATTATGAAATCTTTTTTCGGTCATTTGCTGGGCGTAAAGGGCATCATAAATCGGTTGAAATAACTCTTTGAGTATTTTTAAACCACCTGCAATGGAACCCGGAGAAATAGGTAAACCCATTTCCTCGTACTGATTCAGAAGTCGATTGGTCGGTTGGCTGTAATAAAACTTGTTTAATAAAATTGCCTCCCAGACCGATATCCCATATGGACTTCTCTTAATAAGTTGAGGAGGCGCGGAACCAGCGATTATTGTATTTGGAACACCCTTGCAGGAGCAATCTTTTTTCATACACACACGTATATTTTTACGAGTATACGCTTTGACCTCAACTTCAATAATTTCTATTTCTTGATTTTCATCCTGAACATAGGGTGTACCGCATTTTTCACATTGAGGTGTTTTTTTAAAATCTGTCAGTTCTTCTTTTTCAGGAAGATTGGGGCGTAAAGTTCGTCCATGGCCTTTACTGCCGGGTTGTTGACCGCGTGGGCGTGGAGATGGAGAAGGCGCTGACTGGCCTTCATTATTTTTAGATTTGCCTTGCTCATTTGGATTGTCGAATAAACGAGATTTTAATCCTCGAATTTCACCTTCAAGCTCTTTTATTTTTTGTTTTAGAATTTCTTCACGTACTATGGCTTTTTTATGCACGGCCTGCCAATAGCCAACACCATGTTTAAGTGTTAAATATTCTTTTTCTGAAATGAAAATCTGCGGTGACGGCTCAGCAATAAGCTTAATTAATGGCTTATTCATGCCAGTGCTGATGGTCACTGATATTTTGTGCTGAGAAGCATTCATGTCTCTCTTTTATCAGAAATTTTGAATCGTGTCCCGAACTTTTTTCTGATTATTCAAAAGAAGCCGAATATTTACAACCTAAGCCTAAATTACCCACACATCTCAAGCGAGTCCATGTAAATGTTCGCATTCAAAAATGGATGCTTGATGAGTTAAAATCAAAAGGAGAACCTGAAATTGTGTTAGAGGATATTTTAAAAAAAGCGGGTTTTAAATATCGTGGAACTCTAAAATAAGTAACAATATATCACGCATGATTAAAACGCTGTGTTATTATCAATATTGAAGTCTGCTTGTCAGTGACAAAATAGGTTATCATTCGCTGGGCAAAAAGGGGTTAAAGGAATTTTCTTCATTCAGGGCATCCGCCATCGGCACGAAAAAAGTCGAATCTTATTACGACAACCTGCCGTTCAGCAAATGGGGGAAATTTTTAAATTACATATATTGCCACAGCCCTTGCCAACCGCCTTGTTTGCAACTCGGAGAGCTTCGTAATGGGGGAAGATAATTATCGAAAGAGATAAAAGAAATTGATGAAAATCATGGGTATCCCGATTATGTCGGGATACCTTTAAAACAGGAAGGCTTTTTCACCTTTGGCCTGAACAGGGGGGGCTGTTGGTTTGTTTTTTTTTACCTTTTGCGCATAGGTACGTCCGCTTCATTTTATGGCTGGTTTCTATCCGATGAATTTGGCTGATTTTTTTCCCGCTGTTTCCACCCGCTTAACCCGGGATATTTTCAAGGCTTTTTATGTGGATAGAAATATGGTTGTCTGCATGCTCTTTGCAATGCGCATCATTTGAGGGAACTGCAGCGGGCGTGGGAACAGGATGATCAAATATGGGCCAGAGACATGATTTTTCTCATGGACCTCCTCTGTCAGGTTAAATTTGAACCTGGATTTAACATCCCTTCTGTCGCTTAGCAACTGGTTCAGATTATGGGGTCCATTATAGGTTGAACAAGGTGGGGTGATGAATACATGGGGTGGGAAAATAAAGCGTTACACTATTTCTTCACTCATTGTAGGATGGCGTTACAGTATTTGAATCTTATCATGCGAAGCGCATCTGGGATTTTGATCATGATATCCAACTCCGATAATATGCAAATTGTGGTGTTATCCAGTTAGGAAAAACCATACTTGACTTTTATTTTTTTGTCAAATATAACAAACAGAACATAATGATGTAAGTTATACGGAACCACACAATTACTTGTTAGCTCTCCATTTAGAACGGAGTAAATTTTAGAATGAAAGAAAAGCACGACATCCATGATTTCTTAATTTCTGCTCAGCGAGACATCCAAGAAGAGTATGATCGGATTATGAAGCGTGCTACAGAAGACCCTGGCACCGCAGGCGACCAGGGAGAAGAAAATTGGGCCACATTATTAAAAAACTGGCTTCCTTCATATTTCCACGTAGTAACGAAGGGCAGAATCCTGTGTGAGAATGGATATGCGAGCCCACAAATTGATGTTCTCGTTTTACATCCGTCGTACCCCAAAATACTATTGGACAAGAAGTTGTATTTAGCTGGAGGCGTAGCGGCTGCTTTTGAATGCAAAACAACACTCAAAGCAGTACATGTCAAAGAAGCTGTAGAAACAGCAGCGAGCATAAGAAAAAATCTACCAAAGCGAGAAGGGTCTCCATATAAAGAATTAAACTCTAATATTATTTACGGCCTATTGGCACACTCACATTCTTGGAAAGGCGAAAAATCCAAACCACTTGAGAATGTTGAAAGTGCGTTATGGGAAGCTGACGGAGTTCATGTGGATCACCCAATCCAACAATTGGACTTCATTACGGTTTCTGATCTAGCTACCTGGCAATCTATGAAAAGTGTATTTCTTAGCCCAACATGGCCACATTACAACGAAGAAATTAGAAAGATCTATGGTGATAACGGATCCGGTACATCTTCATATGTATGTGCCGCAATTGGCGGAGATAGGCAAGAGGAGTTTTTTACACCGATAAGCGTTT
This sequence comes from uncultured Desulfobacterium sp., assembly GCA_963668575.2. Lineage (GTDB taxonomy): Bacteria > Desulfobacterota > Desulfobacteria > Desulfobacterales > Desulfobacteraceae > Desulfocicer. The sequence continues at coordinate 7,095,790 of OY764894.2, forward strand.
TATTGTCAGGACTTTTTTCAAAGCTAGCCTGGACTTTTAACGACATGCGGGAGCTTGATGCATATTTTCGGAAGGTTAACATGATGGGGAGCGGTCAAGGTCATATGAGGCTGTGGCCAATAACCATCTACTCCGAAGGAATTAGAGATCGGGTTTACAATGGCCAGTTATCCAATGGGCTGGCTTACGATGAATGGCACTGCGCATTCTAGAGCTAACAAAGTGCTGCTAGGGACAAACCTACGCTGCGCTGCGGTTTGCCCCAGAGCACGGCGTTGTGTGTAAAATAAAGGACGAATTATGCCACAAAAAGGCACTATATACAGGGTACTTATAGCATCTCCTTCTGATTGCAAAAAAGAACGCACAGCAATACCAGAAATAGTTTACTCTTGGAATTCTGTACATTCTTTTCATACTTCTGTCATCTTGGAACCCGTGATGTGGGAAACACACGTTATACCAGCTTTAGGGGATAGGCCTCAGGAAATCATTAACAAACAAATAGTCGATTCATGTGACTTTCTAATAGGGGCCTTTTGGACGCGTATTGGAACCGATACGGGCAAACATATTTCTGGAACGGCTGAAGAAATAGAAAGGTTAAGAAGCCATGGGAAAGAAACTTTTCTATACTTCTCATCAGCTCCTGTCGTACCCGATAGTATAGATCCAGACCAATACAAAGCCCTAAAAGAATATAAGAACAGCCTAAGAGATAAAGGGATCACCTTTGATTATCAGGATATTGGTGAATTCAGGGAGATGCTACAACGGCATTTATCAACTTTAATGGCTTCTATTGTTAAATCGACAAATGATGGGGCTGCTGATGAATCTGGAAATGAGGACCATAATCAAATTGAAATGTTTAAATCTCAATTTGAGACCTACTTGCGAAGATATGAAGCGGAGTGGGCTGCAGAAAGAGATAGTGAACCTCACAACATCGATGATGCTAAGTACATAGTCAGCCATGCTCTTGATGAATTAATTCATTTCCGATCACAAATTATATCCGATCCAGAAAACAAATTAATCTCAATATTTACAGAAATTTCAAAAAAAATGAAGCTATTAGGTCGCCATCAATTATATTTAGATGGTGGGAAGTCATTTAAAGAATTTTGGGAGAAAGGGGATTCAGTTCTCGAACAATTGAAGACGATACCTCCCCTTTTAAAGTAAAAATCACACAACAAAACGCTGCAGCCGACCCGGGGGGCTAGCGGCTTTTCGGAAGCCCTTGGTTTTCGAAAAAACTTGGCTTCGACAATTTGCTCGGCTGTACGCCCCGGTCGGCTGAGCTCCCCGTTAAATGAAACCCTACGGGCGGACGAGGTTGAAAGTTACTTTACCTATAATGCAAGCGTCGTGCCAGATACAACAAATTCGGAGGGCTCATTTAACCATTAAGTTGAAGCGGGCATCAACCTTAGGAGTTTTTTTTGGCTGTGTAGCAGCCGCTTAACTTAAGTGTTAATGTGCGACATGAAGTCGCGTAAGTAGCTGTTTTGGAAGTTAATATCAACTATCACAAAACCCTGTTTTCTGCAACAGGTATTCTACCGGGACATGCGTCCGGAGTAATCCGGGGGTGTGAAGCTCTCGGAACAATGAAGCCCGCGGAGGACTTTTCTCCGGGAGAGGGAACCGTGAGGGGAACTCAACTCTGCAAGCATCATGCGGTAAGGGAGCTATAATTGGACAGTATGGTTAACATATGTGAATCGCTGCAGCGTCGTTATGAGAACAAGCCTAAGATGCTGACAGGCTTGGACCAAAAGGTAGGTGGCCAGGAACGGGGGCTCTTAACTCCACCGTCGCAGATGTCGTGCCACCGGCGTAGGGGCGGAACCTAACCTGTCCGGGTACTTACGTGGAACATGGTAAGCCCGTAGCCCTCCCCTTGGGGAAAGCGAACCGCAAGGCGAGCCCATGGGGCTGCGGGTAGAGGATGTCGGAGAAAGCGAATGCCTCGTTGTAATGACGGGGATACGGATTGAGGGTACAATGTTGCCCACATTATCCGGCCCGAAAGGGAGCAGACTTCCGACGGGTGTTCAATTGCGAGATAATTTGTAGAATCTTCAAACAGGGGAAAGCAAATGACGGTTGCCGCTTGGACGACTGGTGCACCTTTGGACGAACTAAACTGGTGGAAATCCATCAACTGGAAAATCATCGGTGAAGAAGTTAGAAGACTGCAGGTGCGTATCGCAAAGGCTGTACAACCGGGTGGCCCCGAAAGGGCTTGCCTTATGAATGCTTGAGCCGTGTGCGTTGAAAGGCGCATGCACGGTTCTTAGAGGGCTGGGGGATGGCAACATCCCCTGGCTACTCGACACTCGACTATCAAGTTTTTAGTTTTTGCATGTCGAACCTAATGAATGTTAATAATGAGCAGAATCAGAACAACAGCATGGCTACATAAATATAAGGTTCCTCATTATGCTATTAACGGACGATGCCGCTTTCATAAAAACATTTATCGGAAACCTGAATGAGTCTTTAAAAAAGTTGCGTTCAGATGCACAATTGACAAGACTCCAAACGCAATGGTTAAGTTTTTGTTTGACGGGTATTTTGCTTACCAATGGAATCAACTGGACTAAATTTAAACGTTGTTCTCTGGGTAACTATACTGCCAGTGCTCTGTCCTGGATGTTTCGACATGGAAAAATCGCATGGAATCTGCTTCTCATCGCCAGCGTTAAAATGATACTGCTCCGCCATGGAATTACTGAGGGACAGTTGGTTCTTGATGAAGTGGACCGAGCGCGTTCCAAATCTACAAAACGTATCCATAAAATCTACAAACAGAAGCACAAAGCTTCAGGAGGTTATGTCAACGGTCAGACAGTGATTGTACTGCTGCTGGTTACATCCTCCATCACGATACCCGTTGGTTTTGTCTTTTACCAGCCGGATCCTGTGCTCTCGGCCTGGAACAAAGAAGAAGCCGCATTGAAAAAAAAGGTGTCCCAAAAAGCCAGAGAGCGCCTGAGCCGGAGCGTAACCCTGATTATCCGACAAAGTTGGATTTGGCTCTGGGCCTACTGCATGACTTTGTAAAACATCATAGTGGTATCAAGGTCTCTGTCATTATGGCAGACGCTTTGTATGGTGAAGGTGATTTTATGGACAAAGCCTCTTCTATCTTTGGTGGAGTGCAGACAATCAGTCAGTTACGTAAAAACCAGAATATCCTTGTCAGAAACAAAAAAAAGAAATTGGAGAAGTATTTCAACGACACAAACAAAGGAGTGCAGCAGACTTTGACAGTAAGAGGGGACGAGCAGATTGAAGTGACTGTCAGCAGTGCCCGATTAAAAGTTGATGCACACGGAAAAAGGCGTTTTGTTATTGCCTTGAAATACGAAAATGAAAAGGACTATCGCTTTTTGGTTGCCACAGACATAAGTTGGCGTACGCTTGATATTGCCCAGGCTTATACGCTGAGATGGCTTGTAGAGGTTTTCTTTGAGGACTGGAAGCTTTATGAAGGCTGGGGAAGAGAGGCCAGGCAATTTGACGAAGAGGGAGCAGTCCGCGGAGTGATCCTGAGTCTGTTGTTAGACCACGCTTTACTCCTTCATCCAGAGCAAACAGCCCGCTTGGAAAACAAACAGCCCGCTTGGAAAACAAACTGCCCGCTTATACCGTAGGCAGCCTGCAAAGATTGTCTCAAGTAGAATCCCTGCTGGCGTTTATCAAGTCGATATTGCAGGAGAGCAATCCTTTTGCAAAGCTTAAAGAATTCATTCAACTTGTCAAAGAACATTTCCAATTAATACCATCTGCCAAGCATATGGTCGGAAGGGATTTGGGAAGATTAGAACCGACACCCTCATTGAGATACAAAATGTAAATATGGGTCAATTATGAGTGAGTTAGCTCAAACTGTCATGAAAAAAACTTGATAGTCGAGTAATAGCATAAAAATGAAATTTCTTGAAAAATTTACAGGAAAAATTGTTTCAAATTCAAATGATCACGGGTTATCTTCAATCACGAGAATGCACAAACTTGAGTTCAAGGAAAATATTACTTCAAGGAAGCTCAAATGATTATTGATAAACGGAGGTAGGAATATAATAAGATAAGTCCACACAGCTTTTTTGACCAAGGCTCTCCTGCTCCAGAAACCATATTACATCTGGAATAGAATCCGATGTGGATAGGCATTATTTTAATAATGCTGCACTCTAACTTAAAATTGATACATATTATTGGAGCAGGTCACAATCTTCAACCTCTATGGATTATTCTAAATGTCAAATTTTAAAAAAGTAAAAGAAGATCTTTCTAATTTTTTTTCCAAATCCGGTATAATTTCAGACGGGATTGCTAATATAGTACCCTATATTAGTATCATTTCAGGAGCTGTTATTGGTGCACCAGATATATCATTATCAGGGTTAGTCAAAGCTGCGGCAGATGCCAATAAAGGAATATCAAATATCTTATCTGTCATTTTAGACGATAATAGTCCAGCCGACAAACCACTTTCAAACCAGAAGAGATTTGAAATAACATACCACCTTCTTTGCCAAAAATCCTTTTTATTAGCAACTGAAAAAGAATTTAAAGACAGCACGCTATCTAAGTTTTTCAACAAGCTTTTATTAAGAAAAGAGAGTCTGATCGATTTCGAAGTTAAAAAAAGCACGGCTGAAATAATAAAGGAATTAGAAAAAGAAATAAAAAATTTAAATCTGAATCCTCCTGATGTAATTGATACATACGCGTGGTCTAAACGTGGTATTTTAGATGGAGCTAATGAGCTATTTGAAAATTTATGTAAAACATTAAAAATATTTTTACTCTCCAAAAGCATAACAGACAAAGATATAAAAGATATTGATACAATTTGCGAGAGGGTTAAAAATAATTCAAAAATCCAATTCGAATTTTTAATAACCGATCACAAAACACCATATGAATGGGTTTATCGATACCTAATTTTTGAAAAACTTAACAAACCACCACTTTACCACGACAACATTTCGGACAATATATTTAAAATTGTGGCAGCTGTATTTGAGAATTTCAAAGAAGATCGTAATACAGATGGCAACGAGAAAATATGGGATCGATACAGAGCGTTACTAATTGACCAAATTTCTGAGCCTATATTTGGCAGCGGCGAAAATGGTTTGCCGAAAATGGGTATTAAAGATTTATATATAACTCCCTCCTGTAATCATTATAAAACCGGACAGATCTCAAAGATAAAGTCAGATAGTAAAAAAAGAAATGAAATGGATGGATTTGGCAGTCACTTTAGCGCTGACGACGATTTAGAAATGAATTTTAGTGATGCGCCTATCTATGAAAATTTAATTGCCCTATTGAGCAATCTGGTTAGCAATCGAACAGATCATTGGGATTTGATTTTTCTCTTCGGTGGACCAGGTACAGGCAAAACCAGTTCAATGCAAATGTTTGCTTCTTTGCTGGCAAAAGACCCATCAATGCACCCTATCTATATTTCTTTGAAGAAAATTGATCCAACAAAAAATATTATACAAGAAATTGAAGACTACCTCCGGAACCCATTCTTAGATATGGGCTCTGTTGTGGAAGGTTTGTGCAATTGTTCTAATTTAGTTTTTATACTCGATGGCTTTGATGAATTGGCTCAAGCAAGCAGAGAACTTATGAGAGAATTTTTCCTACAGTTAGAGATTTTAAAAAAGAGATCAAAATATAGAAAAGCTTCCGTAATTGTTACAGGACGAAATACTTTATTTACCCGTAATGACACTGTTATTATACCAATAGGTTCATACGTAATTGAAATAAACGAATTTGATAACGATAGAATAAGAACATGGAGTCAGATTTGGTCTAACAAAACCAATTTCAAATTTAATGGACTAAGATTTGTATCCAAAACAGAAAGCAACAAAGAATTACATGAAATGGCCCATCAACCATTTTTACTTTATTTATTGGCGAGATTAGAGGCTGATGGGGTGTTTTTTGATTTCAAAAAAAAACATATTTCGAAATCAGAAATTTATAGAAGTATTATTGATTGGAGTTGTAATCGTCAGGAGAGGCTAAGAGGAGACGGTTTGGGTGGACCACTTACCTCTTCAACCATGAGACATTTGCTAATGGTTTCTGGTTTTACAACTTTCTGCCTTAATAAAAGAGATCTTCATATTAAAGATTTAGAAAAATTTATATCGAAAGAAAAACCTTTTGGATCTATTGATACTGATGTATCTGATGAATTGCGTGCTCAACAAACATTACTTTCGTTTCATTTTTATACATCAGACAAGCAGTCATGGGAATTCAAGCATAAATCATTTGGTGAATACTTATCAGCAGAATATATTGGTTTTAAGCTTTATGAAAGTAAATATTCGGCTTCTTACGCCAACGCTCATTTTTGTAGCAAAGTTCTAAATTTCTTATCAAGAGGATACACCCAAATTTCTTTTATTGGAACAACGATTTTTCCGGGTTGTCCACCCAGTTTTCCCCGCCCTTTGGTCTGTCCAACATTTGTCCAGTTTGCCGATTTATAGCAAGTACCGGTAAAACGATTATTTTGCACAAAAGATTCCAACAAAACGGGTCGGATATTATATTTTTCTTCCCAGTGATCAGTAAGCTGGCGTGCAGACAGTGATAGTATTTTTGAAGCAAGGTTTTTTGATTGTATCCATGGCAAAATAAGGAATCTGGCATTATTGACGATCATGTTTAGATTTTTTTGTCGGTGCTCATGATCCCAGCCAATAAATTCATCTCTTGGTGCAGTTTGCCATGCCGCAGCAGCAAAGCCAGTCAGAGCAACGATCTGTTTATCTGCAATAATGAAATAACGAAGCTGAGCTCCTGGCAGGGGTGTGTAGCCAAGGTAATGATATCGTTCAATATACTCATTCCATAGAGCAGAGTCATTGTGGGAGACCATCTGTAATCGCAATGGTGGTAGCTGATTCACAGCGCAAGTAATAGGGGTTTGCGGATCAGTGGCAGGTGTAAACCTAATTTTTTGAAGAGGCATTTTCGCACGGGTTGGAGCTGGCAGTTGAATGATTCCATCTCTGTGCATACGCAGCATTGCAACACGGCATGACATATCCTTGAGATTACCATCAGGCTTGAGCCATTGAAAAAGCTGGCAGACCTCTTTAGAAAGTCGTGATCGATTGAAAGTCGGATTTCGTTTTATGAGAGATCGGATCTGTTTAATCTCGTTAGAGGAAAAGTTCCGCCCAGAGTAGCGTATCAAGATGTGTCCGCTGGTGGTTTGGAGAGTCTTTCCCGACGATCTTTATCCATTTTCCATGGAAGAAAGGGTGACAAATCAGTAGGGGCTTGCCCATTGTTTTCAGCACAGGCAGTCAGGTAAAGTCTTAGCCAGTGACTACAGTTGAGGCCAGCCAAGGCTATGGTTTGCAAAACAGAAAACATTATCGCTGCCAACTGAGAACTCCACAAGCTTCCCGAGCCATAGAAATTTTTACGCCCTGTCACAGGATTGCGGATGGAGCGTTCGCCTTTGTTATTGTCCATGGGGACTTCCGGATAATCCACAAAAACGCTTAGCCCCTTCCAGTGATTTTGAAGGCTTGTCAAAATTTTATACTGGATATTGGTCAATAGCGTTGATTCAGAATTTTCCGGATTATTTGCCTGGATAAATGCATCCCTATCTTTGGCGACTTCAGCCATTTTTTCCACGAGTGTTTCATGATGTTTTTTGAATGATTCAGATTGCCATTGAACAGGAAACTTGGGATCAAACTGATCACAACGCAGATTATTGATATGGTAAAGTTCACCAAATTTCCCAATCCAGGAAAATGCCCATTCCTCCAAATCAGGATGTTTTTTTGCTGCATCCAGGAAGTCACGACGAACATGGGCCCAACAAAAAGCCAAAATAATAAAATCCAGCTGTTTTGCCAATGATTTATAAGCGCTGTAGCGATCACAAACGATAATTATTTTGTCATGCTGGATATTTTGAAAATGTGCAAGGGGAACATTCGCGCCACGGCCCGGGGCAATTTCAAAGTAGATTACCGATGGGGAACGACTGAGCCACAACCACCAACGGTTACCTATTTTGCCCTCAATATTCTCAAACACCTTCCAGCCGCTTTCATCATTATGAAATCTTTTTTCGGTCATTTGCTGGGCGTAAAGGGCATCATAAATCGGTTGAAATAACTCTTTGAGTATTTTTAAACCACCTGCAATGGAACCCGGAGAAATAGGTAAACCCATTTCCTCGTACTGATTCAGAAGTCGATTGGTCGGTTGGCTGTAATAAAACTTGTTTAATAAAATTGCCTCCCAGACCGATATCCCATATGGACTTCTCTTAATAAGTTGAGGAGGCGCGGAACCAGCGATTATTGTATTTGGAACACCCTTGCAGGAGCAATCTTTTTTCATACACACACGTATATTTTTACGAGTATACGCTTTGACCTCAACTTCAATAATTTCTATTTCTTGATTTTCATCCTGAACATAGGGTGTACCGCATTTTTCACATTGAGGTGTTTTTTTAAAATCTGTCAGTTCTTCTTTTTCAGGAAGATTGGGGCGTAAAGTTCGTCCATGGCCTTTACTGCCGGGTTGTTGACCGCGTGGGCGTGGAGATGGAGAAGGCGCTGACTGGCCTTCATTATTTTTAGATTTGCCTTGCTCATTTGGATTGTCGAATAAACGAGATTTTAATCCTCGAATTTCACCTTCAAGCTCTTTTATTTTTTGTTTTAGAATTTCTTCACGTACTATGGCTTTTTTATGCACGGCCTGCCAATAGCCAACACCATGTTTAAGTGTTAAATATTCTTTTTCTGAAATGAAAATCTGCGGTGACGGCTCAGCAATAAGCTTAATTAATGGCTTATTCATGCCAGTGCTGATGGTCACTGATATTTTGTGCTGAGAAGCATTCATGTCTCTCTTTTATCAGAAATTTTGAATCGTGTCCCGAACTTTTTTCTGATTATTCAAAAGAAGCCGAATATTTACTTATGAAATCACTGAAAGAAGAAAAAAAAATCATCTTATTGGTGCAAACCAATGGATATTAGACGATGAAAATGTATCTCGTATATGGATCGAACTTTTTGCTGGGAATTTAATTACTAAAGAAATACAAGATTATCTCAAGCCTATGCTTGGTGATTACCTCAGCTTTTTGAAAGCCGATATAGAAGGCGATTCAACAACAATGAGACTTGAACTTCTTATGGACCGGTGTGGTATGATACTTCATCGATTTATAAATGAGATTGACATGGAAAGAATAGTTGATTTTGCAAGAGAAATTGAAATCTTACCTACAAGAGCATTTATAAATTTTGGAGCTTCCGCCTTAATTTTAGGGTCGACCTGTTCAAAGTTATTAACAAAAAAAACTAAGGCAGAATATCGTTTCTTTGAGATCGAAAAGTATATTAAAACAAATTGGAAAAAAGCAAATAAACTTCTAAAAATCTATTATAATTTAACCACAGATAAAAATTTGATCGATCAAATTTACGGTGGTACCGCCTCCACTTGGGAAGGTGGGTTCAGGAGAATAGGTCCTGATTCATAATTTACATAGATTTGTGAGATCCTGGGGCCGGGCCAAAAAGCTGGCTGGACCCCTGATCCATCCCTGGGTCGGGCTCACGTAACCAACTGATATATTAAAATATCACTTAATTTCATACCCTTCAAATTGATCTTAAACCTACCTTTTTAGCTATGGTTCCAATAGCCCGTTGGATTTAAATTTTACTAATAATAACAAATGATTAAACATAAAATATCTCTCAAATTTTCATTAAATTACCTGATTTTTCTGTCAATGGACAAAAAAATCTTATAAAAACAGGTCTTTTTTGGATTGATCAAATTACATTTTTATGTAATATTATCATAGTGTAATTTTATCATTCTTATTCACCATGGAGATTTGTTGATGCAGACCAAATCAGATCGTTTAGATATTATAAAAAAAATGATTTACCAGGAAAAAGCCATTTTGTTTTCAGTTATTGTCTCTACTGTGACCTGTTCATCTATAACTTTGCGACGGGATTTAAAAACACTTCAAACGCTTACCAGTTATACGCATCGAGGAAGTTATGTAACATTACCAGATATCCCTAAGTTTAATAATTTTGGAATTTGGTTTTATAAAGGAATAGGATTTTCAAAATTTAAGAATAGCCTTGAACTCATTATTAGAATTATCGAAGCCTCAAAGGAAGGAATAACTAAGGCTGAGATTGAGTCACTATTACGAATTGGAATATCAAAACAGATCCAAATTTTACTTGAACAGGAACGTCTCCATCGCATAAAAATAGGAGCGCAATATGTTTATATTCCAAATAAGGTTATAACAGATAAAAAAATGAGATTAAAAATAGTTGGTTCCCGCCAAATTGAAGAACATTACGGACAAGAGGTAACGATCTCCGATCTCATTGCAGTACTAAAAGTCGTGCTCCAAGAGGGAAGAATTGAAATGCGGTTACTTAAACGTTGGATTAATAAATACTCCTTGAAAATACCGGTGGCAAAGTTGGAGCATATTATTACGAAATACGAATTGGATGAAAAAAAAATGCCTTTGGCGTCATTTTTCGGTTGGATTTATCATAATCGAGGTGCCCTGCTCTTAGCGGCAGCAAATATTCGTCGGTGCATTTGCTCTGATCGTATTAGCTTGCGATCATCGGTTGGAAGAGATGCTGTCTCGGTAAGGGAGATAATATTACCAGATATACGTGAGGTGTTTTGGTTACACACCGGCGCATTTTCACCTTTTTCGATATCAAGTTTTGCGAACGCTTCATGAAGACGTTCAAGAGTTCCACAAGTAATCTCAACATAATCAGGACGATTTAAATTATAGACCAATGCCGCTTCCGGTGGCAAGTGTTCAAAATCCTGAGTCAATTTTTTTCTTCCACTTCTTCGACGCTCGTCGTGTTTCATTTTATGAAAGAACCCCTCAATTATGTTATTTGTTCTATCCACGAGCCTGATCCCCCCACCCGTTGAATCCGGCAAAGTGACCACGTGCCCCCACAAATAATCACCATGATCTTCAACGTGTCGTAATATGATGTCGATTGCTTTTCTGATGTCTTGTGCAGGCCCACGTTGTGGGCGACGGGTCTTCAAGGCTTCGACAAATTGGTCAACCTGCTCCCGAATATCATTGAGTGCATTGACTTCATGTTCCGATGTCGGTTTCGCTCCTGAAGAGAATTTTCCTGGTTTTTGAGAGTCTTGTCCGTAAATACGGAGAGCCACTCTCAATTCATCGAACAGACAGCTTCTGGCCCGCAACCTTTGAGTTATATGCTTGAATGGGACCTCTGACAGGAGAGGATCGAGAATACCGTGCAATCGTTTTAGCAATCTTGACACCTCAGAATCCTCAGGTTCCTTTCGTAAAAAAGCATCTACCGCTCTACGTGCTATCATGCACCGGTCGTAGAAGTCGAGATAAGGCCTGTCGAAAGGAAAATCATGATTTGTGCTGTCTGCGTGATAATCAACTATCCACTGGGCGATTGTCCGTACCGTTGCGATCCCGGCTCTTCCTTCAGGGATTATATGATCGTCCGATACCAGCTCCTGCCATGCTTTTACCTCCTTACGTGCTTTAACAATCTCTTCACCGAGTTTGCCACCGATATCTCGGATCAAAGTTTTCATCTTTGGCCGAATCTTGGTTCTTCTAAATAGTGCCCTGAGTTCTCCATGGGCAGGATTAAGTAGGTCTTTGCCGATGTCTTTTAGAAAATGTAGATGGCAGGCAAGTACCGGAATTTTTCTGATTATATCGGATTTTGGGGAGGACTTCTAAATCCTCCCAGAGATCCTGAGATTAATAGATTCTGCAGCCAGTTCTCATGATATCGGAAGCCGTTTAATCTTTCGGCTGGACTTTGCAGACCATTATATTTTTGAATGGTCAATGGATTCGAGGGTGCAAAATTTTGAATAAGAGCCCATGCGCGAATTCCAAGTTCTGCTGCCTCAATGCTGCCATGAAAATATTGTGTATTGAAAAGGTATCGATCCATTCTTTGCATGAGTCTATCAACCATGTTGCTCGTTCTATGTGAACCTGCTAAATCATATGCTTTGGTAAACACAATAAGATTCTTACGGATTTTTTCGATTTTATCCATCATGAACGTTGGAATTCCAGATGCCATTCCCCATTCGTATAACCGTCTTATTCTTTGTGAAAAAGTACGCTTATTCTCGGCATAATAACAATTCCAAAGTTTTAATGAAACCAGTTCAAACACATCTTTATACTTTTTTCGGGATCGATCTCTGATACTGATATAAATATGGAGAAAACAGCCAATTAAAGCAACTGCCGGGAAAAGGGACTTCCAAGAATTAACAGTAGCCAGCCAACCATCTGTATTAACGGAAGCAGGACAATAATCAGATTTTAAATTTTGCGATTCGGTTTTAAAAACGCCATAGCCTGCTTCTAAATCGGTTTGGCCAACCCCTTTTTTAAGCGCAACTCCCAAAATACAGTCATTGCCTACGGTGCAAGGTATGTAGGCTTTTTCTCCTTTAATTTTTGTGTGCTTTTCATCTGCAGCAAGATGCTGGGGTAATTTATCCGAAGATTTGATGGTAGTGCCGACTATGCTATGGCGCCCAAGGGATGTTTCCATGCGATACCAATACATGGGATCTTTTCCGAAACAGTAACTCAAGGCCCAAAATGGAACAGCAAATTTACGCAGCATCAGCGGTTTTTCAACATCCATAGTCATAGCTGTCAAGTATGGCATGACAAATGATGGGCGGATGGTATAACACACAACCTTACCATTAATAGTGGTCCGAATACGCCTGATATGAATGAATAATTTTTTTGACAAATAAATATCTTTCATCTCGTAACCATGATCAATTCCAAATGGGAAAAGTTCTGGATGCCTATTCATAAAGGAATTTAATTGAAATCGAAAATAACGCGTATCATGAATATTAGGCTCATATTCAGCTTGAATAAAATCCACTATAATTGTACGGTTATTCCTGAAAGTTGACTTTGATTCTGTCTGTTGCATTCGACCTTCCTTTTGTAGGTTAAATTTTTCAACTCAACCATACCTGGAAGGCGCTCAATTGTCCAGAGGAATAAGTCCTCCCCTAAATCCGTTATAATCAGGAATTTTTAAATCCATATCGTTTACCAATGTGTTGGCCGCTGGAATCATAGCTCGACCGAGATCACGAACGATAGCGCAGGGTGAACCAAACTGACTGACGACATCCCGTAGGCAAGACAGGATAGTGTCAGTACGCTCACTCGAGATCTTCCAAGACCCGAGTACCCATTGGCGCCAACCAGCAAGTACCACAAGAAGCGTTCCACGTCCATCTTCACCGGTAGCGTCAATGTGCATGGGCCAGCCACCGTCTCCAATCAAGACTTCACGCAATTGATCAGTGTGACGGTTGTGAAGTCTCAATATGTAGTTCAGAAAAAGCCTGGAAATGTTGCTGATAGAGCCTGTTGATAGTGATATTCCGTATTCATGCAGGAGTCGAGTTCTAAGGGAGTTCACAACAAATAAGATACCCGAGGTTGATTGAATATACCCGTAATTAAAGGCACTTACCTTTGAAGGTGGGTAGTTTTGTTCTTGTGAACTCCCTAATCTCTTCTCGTTGACGGTGGTGAATGAAACGGTGGACTCCGACGAAGGTCATTACATCATAACCAAAGGTTTTATTCGGAACGAGATGCTCTGAAAGAGTGGTGGCGTGCTTGGTCACAAGATTTCCAGAATCATTGCGACATCTTCGGCCGCACATGTGAATGGTTTCTCGAATTTTAAACTGCCCGTGGGCGATAGTCTTCCCGTGATGGGGCTTTGATTTTTGTACAATCATTTGCCCGCCGCAGACTGGACACTTACCGGCGTTATCTTTGACAAAAACAAGGACACCAGACGTTTCCAGCAATTGATGGTGGCTGTTGGAACGCACAGACCGGATCAAGCCTCTCAAGGCTTCTAAAATGTCAAGTCTGAGCTTGGGCTTTTTTTTTCTGTGTCTATCTCGTACTTAAGAAAAACCCGTTTGACCTGATCTACTGAAATGGCTAATCCTCGAACAGATAAGCGGTTAGCAATCACAACCGGCGCGATGCATAATTCTGCGGTCCGAATGATCTCCATAAGCACTTCTATTACAATGTGATCGGTAATCCCCTTTTCATTTTCAACCGCACCGATAGAAAGTTCATCTCTATTGGATAGCTGCTCGCTGCCTTTATCAGGATCTGGGCTTATATACAGAAACATCTTGTTGAATTTTTGCCGATTTATTCTGCTTTCCCGGGATAGAGCTAAAAGTGTGTTATGCACTCGAACCCGTAATATATCGGTCAGTTCTCCATGAGTCAAACCAGCGGGCGATGTGTCGACCAATATGGCTATGGTAGCCTTTAAAGAGCCTGCTTGCGAGAAACCGATTCCCTGATAAAACCACAATCCAAATTTATCAAAATGAGGGATATGTGAAAGCGTATAGTAACGTCCCGCGTGAGTATAACTGGAAAGATACCCGATCTCTTTTAAACGTCGAAATATGCTCATTCGAGATTCAGTCTTCAATGTTTTTTTGAGGTCCTCAATCGTTACAATTGAAAATTTCTTGAAAAATTTATCCAGCGCTTTATCTGAAGCATTTTTGTCAAGCATACCACACCATAGATACAATTAGGATTATTTGTTAAATAACAATCACCATTGTATCAAATTCTGGTATAGTAGTCAAATCATGGGTTTAATAAATTCAATCACTTAAGCCAGATGGGTTCGTGGGCTGGTGACTTTTAGGTACAATCAGGACAAGATGGCGGAAGCGAAACCTCCTGTAATATTAAGCTATTTTTAAATCCAACCGATAGATGACGCTAAGGAAAAATGCTTTAGCTCTGTTGAGGCATTTACGTTATAAATTTCGGGATGACCAGAACATTCTCTCATCAATCTCAAATCTTGTGATACGCCTATATCCAGAGAAATCCTCCTGTTTAATTTGCAAACAAAAAACACATCTTCTCAAGACCGATCGTAAAACCTGCTATTCGCTCAATTTTGGAAAATTCACTTTGATTTCCGGCTCTACTTTTTGCAACACCCATAAGTATTTTTCTAACACTCGGAATCAGATCATACGCTACGAATCAAATATGGCTGCAATGATCGTAGAAAAAGGATACCGTGTGGCATTCGATTTAGTAGTAGAAGTTGGCCGAATTCGATATGACGACCACCGCCAATTACACGAAATCCAGGCTTATCTTAAATGTTCTCCTGCCAAGATCGAACTTCCACTTAGTACTATAGGTATGATCTCCAAAAGATTTTTGGATTTTTGTCGATTACTTCACCAAAGTCGCGAATCAGATATTCTTGAGGACATTCATACCAATGGGGGGTATTTTCTTCACTTCGATGGATCCACGGAACAGAAGTGCGGCCAGTGTAGTCTTCTTCTTATGGACAGTCGCTCCGGGCATATACTTGAGTGCCTCATGGTAGAAAGTGAAAAGTACGACACCATAAAGGATGCTCTCGAAAAAGTTTACTTAAAGTATGGTGGAAACAGCGGGAAAAAAATCAGCCAAATTCATCGGATAGAAACCAGCCATAAAATGAAGCGGACGTACCTATGCGCAAAAGGTAAAAAAAAACAAACCAACAGCCCCCCCTGTTCAGGCCAAAGGTGAAAAAGCCTTCCTGTTTTAAAGGTATCCCGACATAATCGGGATACCCATGATTTTCATCAATTTCTTTTATCTCTTTCGATAATTATCTTCCCCCATTACGAAGCTCTCCGAGTTGCAAACAAGGCGGTTGGCAAGGGCTGTGGCAATATATGTAATTTAAAAATTTCCCCCATTTGCTGAACGGCAGGTTGTCGTAATAAGATTCGACTTTTTTCGTGCCGATGGCGGATGCCCTGAATGAAGAAAATTCCTTTAACCCCTTTTTGCCCAGCGAATGATAACCTATTTTGTCACTGACAAGCAGACTTCAATATTGATAATAACACAGCGTTTTAATCATGCGTGATATATTGTTACTTATTTTAGAGTTCCACGATATTTAAAACCCGCTTTTTTTAAAATATCCTCTAACACAATTCCAGGTTCTCCTTTTGATTTTAACTCATCAAGCATCCATTTTTGAATGCGAACATTTACATGGACTCGCTTGAGATGTGTGGGTAATTTAGGCTTAGGTTTTCCCCTGTATCCACCGCGTGGAGCTTGCATCTTATCTCCTATTTGGTAATTTAAGATGGTTGAAACACTTGTCGGTTAAGCCTCTTAGAAAAATGTGATACGCTTTACAAAGAATTAACCCTTTTTTCAGGTAAATTTTTAAAAAGTTAGCTTAAACAGACTCCTGCTATCTCAATATTCCAATAAAATCATAATGTTATCATTTTCACTGCTTTTTTCTATAGCTTTGACCTTCCATGATGAGGATCTCCGAGTTATAAACAAGTCGGTCGGCTATGGCTGTGGCAACAGACGTACCGTCAAAGAGGTCTCCCCATTTAGCAAAGGGAAGGTTTGTCGTTATGATGGTCGACTTTTTTTCGTGTCGTTGGCTGATAACCTGGAAAAACAGGTTTGAACCCTCCTTGCCCAGCGGAAGATACCCGATCTCGTCACAAACAAGCAGATCCTGGGATTGATAATAATGCAGCTTCTTGAGCAGCGTACGATCTGATTTTGCGGCAACAAGTTGATTGATCATCTCGGTAGTGGTAGTAAACAGTGTTTTTATGCCTGCCTGGGTAGCTGCATAGGCAATACAGTTTGACAAAAAGGTTTTTCCAGTTCCAGGATTACCGATGAAAATAATGTCTTTTTTCGTATGAAGAAATTCCAAATCCAGCAAGCTCAATATCAGGGCTTTTTGTTTTTTACGCGATTCATGATGTGTGAAGTCAAACTGGTCGATGGTAATTTTGTCTTGGAGCCGGGACTGCTTAAACCGTAAGGCAATCCTGGTCTTTGCTCTGCAGGCGATTTCAATTTCCAGCAGACGGTCTATTGTTTGAAGAGGTGAAAGATTCTTGTCTTTGCTTTCTTCTATGACACCGACAAGACCCTGAGCACAGTTTTTCAGACGAAGTGTTTTAAATTTATCAATTACCTGATTCATTGTACCCCCTTCGTTTCATTGCAATGGCATCATATTCAGCCAGGTTGGGTGACGTCAGTCTTATATCGTTGAGTTTGTCATTTTTCAGGGATACAGGCATATGCATTACTTTGTGCGCCTTTTCCTGATCCAGAAGATTTTGTATGTAGTCAAGACCGTAAAGCTTGTGTTTCAGTGCTTTTTTTACTGCACACATGAGTGCCGGAGAACCATGGCTATCCTGAAGGAGCAGCAGGCCTTTGACCGTTTTTTTCAGGGGTTGGGAAGCGTCTGCCAGTTTTTCAAGGTAATCCACGGCATCCTGGCCAAGTGACATGAACACCGACACCTCCTTATCCATCATCACCTTTTTCCTGAGTTTGCGAACCTGTTCTTTGTGAGACTCAAGTTCAATGCGTTTACGTCTTTGCCAACATCTTTTATGGGCAGCCACCACTTTATCCTTGTGGTAAATACTCACTGTTTTACGGTCCGCCTTGACGGTGACGGTTTTGCCCACCATGCGTGGAGGAACGGTATAGACGTTGGCATCAAAACGTATGCCAAAATCCTTGTAGACCTGAAGAGTCTCAATTTCCCGGAAGTCTGCCATTGGATTCGGAAGGGATCTGAGTGCATCCGGTCTGAGGCGATGTGCAGGAGCCTGGCCGGTGGTCTGGTGTTTTCTTTTGTTGGCAGTGATATCCAACCATGCCAGAACTTGATTCTGTGCATCGTCAAGGTCTTCAAATTCCCTGAGCGGCCAGAAATTATTGCGCAGATATTTGATACTGTTTTCAATTTTACCTTTCTCATGGGGCGCTCTGACATTGCATGCCACCGGTGTAATACCAAAGGGCCTTAAAAAATCCAGAAAGGCATCGTTAAAGCGGATTATGGCACCGGCACGGTCCGTCACTGCCGTGAGCATATTGTCCACCACAATCTCTTTGGGCGTACCGCCAAAATAGCGGAACGCATCCACAAGGCACTGATGTAGCACCGCCTGCTTTTGACTGTGGGTGAAGGAAACATGCAGCATCCGGCTGTGGGACTCAATAACGGCAAGGGCATACAGCTTCCTTGAGGTGCCCCCGTAAATGAGACTTCCAAAATGCCCCCAGTCAATCTGCATCTGTTGCCCGGCATCCGATTCAAAACGAATAAAAGCCTGCCTGGTGGTTGCATCGCGCTTAAGCGTTCGCAGATAATCCCGGACAATGGTGACCTCTCCTTCAAAGCCCTTTTCTTTAATATGTCTCAAAACCACAGGGGCTTTGATTTTGGGATATTGCTCTACCATTTCCTTGATAATCAGCCGGTATGGATCCAGTTTGGAAGATCGTTGGACATTATTTTGCGGGAGAATATCCGGCTCTTTTATGTATTTTGACACCGTAGCCCTGTCCAATCCCAGTGTGCCTGCAATCATTCTGTTTGAAAAACCCATTCCCTTTAATCGGTGCATTTCAAAAATTTGAAGTTTGCTGATCATCGGACACCTCTATTGTACGACAAGGAGGGTGGGCAGGGCAATGAAAGTACCTGGAACAGCGTACCGTCATAAACAATGAGATCTTTACGAATCAAGCCGTGACGTGCTTGATGATAGACCTCATTATTTAAGTGCAGCATGGCGCAAATTCTGTCATCTCCGTAAAACGATACACCATTGCGATCTGATGCCAGAACAAGAAAAATATACAAAACCAGTTCCTCTCCACTTAATGCCTCCAGGAAACCACCGGTAAGAAATTGATGGGGAATAAAACTGAAACGTTTGCCTGTGCTGCGGATACGTTCCGGGGACAGAACCTTTTTTTTAATCATAGTCTCCTCCATGAATTTGGGAAATAATTAGGGAACGAGGATTCATTAACTTACTGCAATTAAAGGACAAAACCCGATACTGAGGTTCCCATAAATGCCGGTATTATCAAGTCCTCATTCATTAGCACCCCTAACATGGATTGACGCTAAAATCCCCGAGTCCATCTTTGCAATCATTCATAACTGCTTGGTTTTGTAATAATTAAAATTTTTATGGGGTCCATCTTTGCAATCACTGGAACAAGCACATATTCTCCAGGAAGCTTGTCAATAGCGGATTTCCTCGCGTCCATCTTTGCAATTCCAAATAAACTTGGAGTAGTTGACTCAGAACCGCCTTCACGTTTTCTTTGATTCCTGATTCTCTGCAGACAGCGGTTGCGTTGGGTTTTTTCCGGATTGTTTTGGCGATAGTTTTCATAATAATCAGGATTGTTTTGAAGCCATTTCTCTTGTGACAGTCTCTGACCTTTTCGGTATTCCGAATCGGCGGCCATTTTTTCTTTTTGCCATAATGCTTTTCTGGCACGCTGGCATTTCGGATCTGAACAATAATTTTGTTTGCAGTTGCGAGGGGTAAAAAATATTTGGCAATTCAAACAGGGAATGGGTTTCACATGTCCTCCAGAAAATGAAAATGAAGCGAATTAGATGGAGGGAATCATATGATTTAAAAATTGATCACGGAATTAAAAGAATTATATGAAGTAAATGGGGGCAGTGGCTGGTGGCAATCCTGAAAATGGTGGAAAAAAAATCCTTGATAATGGTTGGGAATTAAATCGCTATTCCCAAAGTATGGGAAGCCATTAGCCGTTATTAGCGATTTACGATCAGGTTTCATAAAGGCATGCGTAGCTGTTTTTGGCAAAAACGTGACTCATATCCTCTGCCATTATCATTTTTTGCGAACCCTTCGGGATGAGTTTATGCCGAACCATATTTTTATTAAATCATGCATGACTAAAAAATGGAAGTTACACACGGGGCTATCGAAACTTCTGAAATCGCTTAAGAAAACTCAGTCCAATGCGGGTTATCCGAAATACTTGAAAACCCTTGAAGAGATTGAAGCGTATCTTGATGAGACCAGTGATACCCTGGGTGCCTATCAATACGCATTGCGTTGGATACTAAATTTCAAACAGGACTCTTCGGGAAAAGGTATCCCCTTTGATCTGCCATATTTAGATTTATATAATCGCTTTGTTGCTGGGAAAAAATTCATAGATGGCATTTTTGCCAAAGCAGACGTCGAGATGCGTGTAAAGTATTATTATGACTTCTATCAGATGACAAAGAAAACGAAAAAACTCGGATATCATGAGCCTGGGTTCAGAAAGGCTCTACGACAACTTGAATATACTTATAAATGGTTTAATAAACTTCGTGCTATACTATTTTTGCAATCACAAATAGAGGACGATAGGACGCTGGCTCCTCTTTCAAAACAATATCGATTGACAATTGCAGAGGCCAAAATATTACCGAAACGTTTGAACATTTTTTTGAGATCTATTAAGCAGGAACTTCAATGCAGTAAAAATACAAATCGAATAGCCTTTCTGATGAATCTCAAAGCTCAAGTAGAAAAATATCAAGATAATCTTCATGTCCCTATACTTTCAGTAATAATTGATGGCAAGAAAACTCTACTTGTTCCTCCACGGACAAATAATTATCTTGAAGGTTTGTTTAGATTCATTAAACGCTTACTCCGCCGTTGCAGTGGACATAGCAAACTTCCAAAAGAATTTGGTTCAATAGGAGCTTTGCTGCCGTATTATTTAACGATGAGAGATCACAATCTCTTCAGAGATATATTCAACGATAATAACACCCTTGCTGAGGAATTTGCTAAACTATTTGATAGATCATGGCAACCTCCGAAAAATCTGATTAATCTACCTCAGAGTTCAAAAAATGACGGATATGAAAAACAACTTGTTGCCCTTGAGTGGTAAATCCAACGGGTTATTGGAACCATAGCTTATTTTTTGTATTTTGACACCATTCGGAAAGCCTCCGTACTCTCTGTGAGAATGCTCCTTTGGACTCTGCCTTGAAGCAATCCCATAACCTGGTAGCCACATCCAGGAAAGTCTCCTTGTGTTTTTTGCGTGAGCGGTCACGGATGCCTATGAAAATGTGTAAAAAGCAGGGTATCACGGCTATTCCCGGGAATAATTTTTTCCAGGCATTTTGGGTTGATAGCCATCCATCTGTATTTACGGTATCTGGCCGATATTCCGGATTGACGCATGCCGCTTCTTTCTTAAAAACACTGTATGCCTTTTTAAGGTCTTCTTCAGAGGCACTTTCAGAAACACTGGCTCCTAAAATACAGTCACTTCCGGCGGTTGTAGCAATGTAGGTTTTGTTACCCAATAGCCGGGTGTGCTTTTCATCAGCAGAAAGGTGCTGGGGTAAATGTTCTGCTGATTTGATGGTAGTTCCCAAAAGACTGTTCCTACCAAGGGATGCTTCAAGTCGATACCAAAACATGGGATTCTTTCCAAAGCAGTGGCTCAAAGCCCAAAACGGAACTGCAAATTTACGTAAAAACAGAGGACTTTCAACGTCTTCTACAAACCCAGTCATATATGGCATGACAAAAGACGGCCTGATGGTATAGCTGGCACCGGCCACCAATACTCTTCTGGTTTTAATTTTCAATTTTTTTGAGAATCTAATCTCTTTCATTTTGTAACCGGAACTGATTTTAGCTGGAAAAAGCTCAGGGTTTTCCTTGATTGCCAAGTCGACTACCATCCGGAATTGCATGGAATGTTGGATAAGGATGTAATATTGTGCTTGACAAAAGTGCATACAAATAGTTCGATTCATGCGGGGGGTGGTATCTGAAGCTGGAGTCATCATAAATCCTTTTGTTAAAAGTTGTGTTTGGCGATTCAACTTTATCACAAAAGATAGATCTTTCCAGCCTATTTTACTGCCCCCGACACCAGTCCCCCAAATCCGTTATAACCAGCTTCCGGGAAGCCTCATCCGGGTAAGGGCAAGGGTTCGAATGATAGGGCCAGCACAAGCAAATGTCTGCAGCACCGTTAAGTAGAACAAGCTAAAGAAGCTGGCAAGCTTGGACCAAAAGGTGAGCGGCCAGGTTATGGGTTTTTTAACTGCCCATACTGAGATGCAGCGCAGCCGGTGTAGGGGGCAGGCCTAAGTCATTCATAAATCGGCAAGACCGCCCCGTATCTTCGCCTGGAAAATCAGGCAGGTGAAACCGCAAGGCACACTGTTGGAGGTGCGGGAGTAAGATGCAGGAAAAAGCGAATGCCATCAGGTAACATGATGGATAGGGATTGAGGACATGTCCGACATTATCCCGTCCGAAAGGAAGCTGACGTCCGGCTGGTGTGTTTACAGGCACATCAGGGCAGGTGTTTCTTTGTGAGAGAGTTTGAAGAATCTTTTTAGGAGGGAAAGCAAATGAAGGCGGTCTTTTGGCCAGCTGGTGCACCCACCGGCAATTGTACCGTCTGGAATTCCATTAACTGGAAAACAGTCAGTATATTTGTGAAAAGACTGCAGATGCGTATTGCAAAGGTTGTTAAAGATAACAACCGGGCGGTCTGGAAGGACTTAGTCTTAGAAATGCTTGAGCCGTATGACGGGAAACTGTCACGTACGGTTCTGAGGGGGCTTGGGGCCAGCAATGGCCCCCGGCTACCCGATCACGAGGAACGTAATATGGAAGTAAACACGAACCAATTCTACGCAGGGCTTACACCGCTCTACCACCTGGTCTATCCGAATTGGGAAGCCAGCGTGCAACGGCAGGCATCCATGCTTGACTCGGTGATCAAGGAAACTTGGGGGGAGGTATCCAGCATTCTCGATGTTTCATGCGGGATTGGGACTCAGTCACTCGGCCTCGCTCAACTCGGGTACGAAGTGACAGCATCCGACCTATCCCCCGAAGAAATCGAACGGGCAAAAAAGGAGGCTGACGTCAGAAACCTTTCGATAGCTTTTTCCGTGGCTGACATGCGCAAAGCACATGACCACCACGCCAGGGATTTTGGTGTCGTCCTCTCGGCCGACAACTCAGTTCCGCATTTACTCACAGACGAAGACATTCTTACGGCCTTCCGACAGTTCTTCTTATGTACTAACCCCGGTGGCGGCTGCATTGTGACCGTTCGAGATTACGAGAAGGAAGACCTGTCCAAGCAACAGGTAAAACCATACGGGATTCGAGAAGAGGACGGAGTTCGGTGGTTAGGTTGGCAAGTGTGGGATCCGCACCCGCCAACCTATGATATAACGATGTACTTTGTTGAAGACCGTGGTGGACAGGATTGCCAAACGCATGTCATGCGTTCAACATACTACGCCATCGGAATCCCACGCCTGCTCGAACTCATGACTAAGGCAGGTTTCTCTGACGTAAAGAGAATGGACGGAAGGCTCTTTCAGCCAATAATTATCGGAACACGAAAGGCATAACAATCGCATGCACCGGATGAACCGGTGATGCGCACGTTATGCTCAAAAAGAAACGATGAACATCAAAAAATTTTCTGAAATATCTGGAATCTCAGCATACACTTTGAGATATTATGAAAAAATTGGGATTTTTCAAGAAGTTAGACGTAATTCAAGTGGGCATCGAGATTTTACTGAACAAGATTTGTTATGGGCAGAATTTATCAACAGGTTAAAAGAAACAGGAATGCCTTTAGAGCAAATCAAAAAATATGCATTCTTGAGACAGCAAGGAGAAAGCACTGCTGACGAAAGAAAGGAATTGTTCAAGTAAGCCGCTACGCGGCAGATTCGCGAAGGCTTCCGCCCTAAGATGTTTCCCAACATACCCGCCTTTCCATTTTAAAGTTTTATAAAATCAGACACTTCCTGTAATTTAAAGGGGTAGTTTCTTTTAACCCCAATATAAGGAGAAGTGTCAAAATGAAAGATTATTATGAACAATCCGTGAGAGCCCTCAAGCTTGCCGGCTTGAGCAAAAGTACCCAGGAGAGCTATACCCGTTCTGTTCGTCAAATTGTAGATTTCTACAACAAAACCCCTGATCTCATCACAGAGTTTGAGCTTGAAGATTATTTTCTTCACAGGCAAGAAAAGGATCAGTGGTCTGCGGCCACCATGCGTATTGCCTATTGCGGCATCAGGTTCTTTTTTCAAAATGTGCTCAAGCGGGAATGGCATGTTTTCACCTACATGAATGCCAAAAGGGAAAAAAGCCTTCCCTGTGTTTTGAGCCAAAAAGAGGTCTTCGATATACTGAGCTGTGTGACCACTTTTCACAACTACGCCTTTCTCTCTACAGTGTATTCCTGCGGTTTTAGGCTTTCCGAGGGGCTTGCACTACAGGTATCGGACATCGACAAAGATCGCATGATGATCCATGTGCACAGAGGGAAGGGGGCAAAGGACCGGTTTGTCCCCCTGCCTCAAAGCACCCTTGAGCTGCTGCGACGGTATTGGATCACCCATAGAAACCCCAAACTGATATTTCCCGCCATGGGCAGAGGCGGTAATCAAGCTCCGGTTTCAGAGAAGCCGATGTCCATTGAAGGCGTGCAAGGTGCCTTTCGCCAGGCAAAGATTGCCGCTGGTATCACCAAGCGGCGCGTTTCCATCCACACCTTGCGCCACTCCTATGCCACGCATCTGCTGGAAGCCGGGACCAACCCCCGATTGATTCAACGTTACATGGGCCACAGTCAGCTGGAAACCACCATGGTCTATTTCCATTTCACCAACAAAGGCACCGGGGATGCTTATGAGATCATAGACAAAACCATGAGGGGATTTGACCGTGTACTCAATTAATGAAATTTTTCGAACCTTCGGACCGGAGTATATGGCATCCTTCGGGGAGTCAATGCCCGGTGATCACAAAAAGGTGATTAAAGCCATCATGGAATGTCGGACAGAAGCTTGTGGTCTGGTTGTTTATGAATGCACCGAGTGTCATGCTCAGCACATCTCGTTCAGATCCTGCGGCAACCGCCATTGCCCGGCATGCCAAAATCATAAAATCAAACAATGGGTGGAAGGGCGGATGAATCGGCAATTGCCGGGTCACCACTTTATGATCACCTTCACAGTGCCCGAACAATTGCGGCAATTCATCCGCAGCAACCAGAGAGCCGCATATGCAGCCCTGTTTGCGGCATCTTCACAAACCCTGAAAGCGCTTACGCCCGATCCCAAATATATCGGAGGTGATCTCCCCGGTTTCTTTGGCGTGCTCCACACCTGGGGCCGTCAGTTGCAGTACCACCCTCATATCCATTACATTGTTCCTGGTGGCGCAATCTCAAAGGAAGATGGTAGTTGGCATCCTTCCAGGATTGATTTTTACCTGCCGGTGAGGGCCATGTCAAAGATATTCCGGGCAAAGTTCTGTGAAGAGATGAAAAAAGCAGGTCTTTTGCCTCAGATACCTGCCGCCGTCTGGGAAATGGACTGGAATGTGAACTGTCAGGCTGTGGGCAACAGCGAAAACAGCATCAAATACCTGGCGCCTTATGTTTTCAAGGTGGCCATCTCCGACCATCGCATCGTCAAGGTTGAGGGTCGGGATGTCTTTTTCAAGTACAAAAAGGCCGGTAGTGAGCGCTGGCGCACCATGAAACTTGAGGCCATGGAGTTCCTCAGACGTTTTCTTCAACATGTGCTGCCCACTGGATTTATGAAGGTGAGGTATTATGGCTTTTTGAGCCCTTCATCTTCCATTGACCTGGATCACATCCGACAGCTCATGGCGTCAGCCTATGGGATAAAGGCTGCGGAAGTATCTCCTGAGCCTGAGACAGCGTTGCACTCACTTACCTGTCCGGCGTGTGGTGGAAAGCTCAAATATTCCCATTCGGTGCTGCCGCATCAGATGATCCCCGGGGATACCGGGTAATATTTAGAGCACCAGTTGTTCAAAAATGGTTGTTTTTGAATTCCGTGTGAACGGGAAAGGATCTCTGCGCTTACGCTTCCAGTGGATGAGCGTTTTTATCTACAAATTGTCAAAGAGCAGGCTGAAGCAGCACGATTTCAAAGCAATTATTTAAATCCATCCTCCTTCCCACCGGAGGTTATCCCACTTCGGTGGGATCTCCCTCCTGAATTATTCAAAGCAAAACCCTTATGGCAAAAAAAATGAACTTGGCTTCGGTGCCGGGCTTCTTGAACAAAGGATTGAGATCGACCCCCATCAAGTGTGATTTGAACTTGTGATTTGTCGTATGGGGGTCGACACAATCCTAAAGGTTAGAGGGGCATGCCTTAGCCTTAAAAAATAAAATTTTGGTTGAAAAGCAGCATTTAGATAAAATTAACCAAAAAATTGAATATTATGAAAAGGTTATTTTAAATAAAAAATCTTCTTGACTTAGAGTTTGCTCTAACCTGTAAGCTAATTTTGCAAGTTAACCCAAATAGTTTACAGGAGAAACAACATGAAAAACGAAAGATTTGAAGCTGGCTTGAAGAAACTGAATGAAATTGACGGAGAGGCTGGGAAAAAGGTTATAGAAAGCTTAGAATCTATTGCACCAGATTTGGCAAAGTATACCATTGAGTTCCCATTTGGTGATATTTATCAACGCCCAGGCTTGGATTTGAAAAGTCGTGAAATTGCAACAGTTGCAGCGTTGGCAGCTTTAGGCCATTGCCTACCACAATTGAACGTTCATATTAACGGAGCATTAAATGTGGGGTGTAAACCTGAGGAGATAATCGAGGTAATAATACAAATGGCCGTATATGCTGGTTTTCCGGCAGCTTTAAATGCTATGTTTGTAGCAAAAGAGGTTTTTCAAGAACGAAACATTATAAAAGTATAACAAAACGCTGGAGAGGGACCAGGCTTACTGCGCGGCCTTTTCGGAAGTCCCTGGTTCAGGCAAATTAACCTTTTTATCGGAAGTTTTTGGGTTTAAAAGCCTGGCCCCTCAGCTCCCCGTTGGCATGCACGACTATGATTTTGAAAACGGAAGATATCATCAGTTGCAGGATAAAAATCATGCTCGAACTTGATTCGTTACGAACCGAATGATATTATCAAATCAAGAAATAGGGAAAAGAATCATGATAGCCGTTGAGAATGGAAGGATATCATCAAGGCAATGATAAAAAATTACAGAGTTTGATACGCCTTGAAACAGATCAATACGGGCAATTACTTCATCAACCAAGCTTGCCAGCAAATGCCCGTATGGAAGCAATCTTTTTAATTATTGAAGATAAAATGAAAGAAGAAAAAAGAAGAAAACCTTCATCTAAAATTATTGGAAAAGGTAAAATAAAGGGAGATATCATATCACCTATTTCACCAGTTGAAGATTGGGAAGCAATGCAATGATTTTGATGGATACTCATATTTGGATTCGTTGGTTATTGCCAAATGACCCATTACCACAAAGGTTGATCGATTTAATTGAAACTACTGAATCATTGGCTGTATCCTCCATTTCATGCTGGGAGATTGTTTTACTGGAAAAATTCAATAGGATAGAATTGCCATTATCAGTTAATGAATGGTTGGAGGAAGCATTAAGTGGTTCAGAAGTGACGGCACTTCCCATCAACGAAAGAATCGATAGTATGGCAGGTCAACTCCCATATCATCATAAAGATCCTGCCGATAGATTTATTATTGCTACGTCTATTATCAATAATATAAGGCTGATTAGTTTTGATAACTGTTTTCCACTGTATACTGAATTAAATGATCTTCTAATCACTGCTTCATAATTGGGCTCACTTGCCTATAGGCATATAAACAGAATTCATAACATATGGGCAGTAAACAAAATAATGCCCACACATGATTCGTTGAAAACGGATGGATATCATCCGGAGAAGGCTAAGAAAATCATATCCATGAGTACATGAATCTTTGAAAATGGAAGGATATACTCAGTTGCATGGTATCAAATAATGATAAAATGATGAAAAGACACACATTCATATTGGATGGAAGCTATGATCATGAAACGGATGTTGCTGGCATCGGTATTGTTATTCATGAATCTAATAATCCAATAAAAAACAAGAATGGTATCGTAATAGATGAGATTAGCGAATCTTACGTTGGTATTCATTCTGGAAAGACAGAAATGCTTGCTGTTTTTCGAGCATTAGAAATTGCATTAGAACGTGGATATAAAAACATAAGGACTATATCTGATTACAATACCATGAGAAAGTCACTCAAAAAAAGTTATGACAATGATATTGGCCATAACAGAAATGATTTGCATGGAGAAATAATAAGAATGTCCAAAAGGTTTGAAAATGTAGAATTCGGATACAAACCCAGAAGAAAAAATCAAATGGCTCATAAATTGGCCTATATAGCTACAAAAAATGGTAAACCTATTTGGCGAACTGATCTATTGAAATTATGTAATATTGATACCAATTAGGAACCTTGAGGAAAGAATAAGAAAAAGATAATCGCTGTCGAAGGAAATTCCCTTAAACGGAAGGATATCGGCTGTTCAAGAAAAAGATAATTGTAGCAGAAAGAGATTACTGGAATAGCGGACTAAACGCCGACCAACCAGCCAAATGCAGCGGATTCGGGCTAAACGCCCTCACCGCTGATTTGGGACGTTATGACACATAGGTATAATCATGACTAAGAACAATAAACATTTAGTTTATCAATTTAAAATTAGTTTATTTGAAATAGAGCCTTTAATTTGGAGAAGAATACAAGTACCTGCAACATATAATTTCTGGGATTTTCATGTAGCTATTCAAGATTCGATGGGGTGGTTGGATTATCATTTACATGCATTTCGTTTCCGCCCAAAACATAAAAGAAAATCCATTGAAATTGGTATTCCTGGAGATGTCTATGATGATATAGAGGTAATTCCTGGTTGGGAAGTCCCAATTATTGATCATTTTACTGAGCCTGGTCAGATAATCAATTACGAATATGATTTCGGTGATAATTGGTTTCACGAGATTTTATTTGAAGGGATACTTATAAAAACTAAAGGAATAAAATATCCACAATGTTTGGCTGGTGAACGAGCTTGTCTTCCTGAAGACTGTGGAAGTGTTGATGGTTATTATCGAGTTATTAGAATTCTGCAAGATCCAAACCATGATGAGTATGAAGGGTATGTCGAATGGCTTAAACCCATATTTACCACTTAAACAGCTCAAACCAGCGCCTTTATTGACGCCCCGTTTTTTTTTGTAGACGTAATTATCTGCGGTTATAAAAATTTTTCAATTTTTTATAATGTCAAGCGTAAGTAAATCTTCTTTACCAATCCTTTCGAGCAATTCCTTTTGTTTTTCTGTTGGAAGGCTCTTTTTGTAAGTTGATAAATCTGCGCTCACAATTTTAATTCGATCAATCATGCATTTTGACAATTCAGAGTACAGTCTCTCATGTGACACGTAATCTTCTGTTAAGTTTCCTGTATTCTCATGAAGTCGTAACGTGAGGGTACGATTAATCAGATGAGACAAAACGCAGATCGTGTAATGAGCCTTAACGTGGACTTCTTTCCACACATGAACAGGTGAGACCTCCACGAATGATTTGATGTCTCGAAAGGCAGATTCAATTACAACCTTTTCCCGATAAGGAGCTATAGCCGATTCCGGGGATATTTTAAAAATTTCACCAGCCCTCTCCGTATGATTGGTTACAAGTAGCCAGAAACCGTCGAGTTTACCTGCAGATAGCATATTGATCTCATTTATCTCGACAGTTCCTAAATAACTACGAACTTTTTGTTCTGAACCATCTTTCAGTGTACGTTTCAGGTGTTTCATTTCCAAATTCACATCGACAAATTTGGTTAATTTAAATTTTCTAATTCCGTCTTTAAATTTCTGATAAGTAGCTTTTCTTTGTCGAGACCTTTTAGCATCGCTTAATTCTGCATTCAGATTATCAACGAACGTTTTGAAATTTACAACTGCTTGTTCTCTGGCCTTGCGCTGATCTTTGAACAATTGCGGGTTGAAGCAAAGGATATAGCGTCGTTCTCCTTCTAATTTAACTTCACTAAAATATGTATTTTTGTTAAGTTTAGTAAAATTCTCAAGCCCATTAGCCTGTGCATCAACATTCTTAGAATCGAGAGATGAAAATATTCCGAAATCAATACCCGTTATTCCTTCCAATTGGCTTTTATCCATTGCCGTAATGTACTTGATCTTTTCTCCCTCGATAAGGGAAAGGTTATCGTCTGAAACCATCCCTCGGTCAAAAACTAACGTTGTGTCAATGGTTTTGAAACGATTTTTTAAGCTGTCCATTAACCAGATAATTGTAGTTGCATCAGCAGTGCCACCGGGCAATACATCCCAATAGAACGGTAATCCATTTTTGTTGACAACGATGGCTAAGACTACGTGATTTTGATATCCTTCTTTGCAATGCCCCCATTTCATCAAAGTACAGCGAGATCCAGTAAAAGTGGTGCTTGAAAGATCGTAAAAAACCGATTTCATTGAATTTGGATATTTGAGATTAATTATTCTAAAAAGATGCTCACATATAGATTCCTTAAAATTTTCAATAGCCTCCAGTTCTCTGAAAATTCGAGAGGAGTTGATCATTTCGGAGTCTACATCAAGTAGCCAAGGCAATGCGGTATCCGCAAACCATTCCGGTATTTTTGACTTGCAGACTGGATCAATGCAACGGTTAACGCTTAGAATCCGAACAACTTTTGCAAGACTGACGTCTCGTTTCCCATTGTCTTGAAATATTGTATCTATGGCCCAGAAATCCATTATGGAATTTGCCACAGCAACATCAAGATACCTGAAATGATCAGTAACAACAATGTCATCGCATGTTGCCAGGAAGGTGTCTGGGTTTTTTATTATTTTTAGGACGTTTCGCCACCCGTCAGCTTCTGCATTAGAAAGTTTTCCAAGTTTCAAGACTATCTCTTTTCGATTTTTTCCATCCTTTCTGTATGCACGCGCGAGACTATATGAACGGTAAGTTTTGTCTTTGTGTCGACTAACTCGCCAATGAAGATGTAGTTTTGCTAAATCCATACCCAATCCACCTTAGACGTCATAAAATAAATTAAAAAGCAATAATAACAAGGAAAATAGCTTCTGTCAAGACCTATATCTTAGACGTAACCATTTTATGGTAAAAAATATATTTATTTATATATCAATATGTTAGACTATTTTGCTGGTAGCAAAGTGGTAAATATGGGCTTAAAGGTCATGCAAAGAATTATTATCCCTATGAACCAGATGAATTCATTCCTGACAAGGTTCGTTTTGATAATCCAAAGCAGCGGTGGAAAATTGCCTTTGCTCCAGAAAACAGAGGGTAAAGTCATAACCATAAAATGCAGGTCATTATTGAAGCTTTAGACGGCTTTTTTTTGCCCCTGATTTTGACCGTATGGTGCAAGGCACTAAACTGAAGATATTTAATCATGACGAAAATAATTCGGCTCATCGCGGATTAGTGTGAAAAAAATGTGTTCAGTTCATTTTTTGCGGGACATTGTCTGTCAAATAGTATAACTAAAAATGGGAGAAACTACTTATTAGGAGGATTTCCCATGAAATTATTACCGTACATAACAAACTTTGTAAAGGATGCATCCAAGGCCGTGAAACGCATCAATAATATAGAATTCAAAAAAACCGAAGAGAGTACACTCACCGAATTGTTGGGTATTCCGACCTTACTTGTGACGATGTATTCCCTTTGTCGAGAAGGGTGTCACGACGTACTGCATCTTTGTGGAAACAGCGGGAAAAAAATCAGCCAAATTCATCGGATAGAAACCAGCCATAAAATGAAGCGGACGTACCTATGCGCAAAAGGTAAAAAAAAACAAACCAACAGCCCCCCCTGTTCAGGCCAAAGGTGAAAAAGCCTTCCTGTTTTAAAGGTATCCCGACATAATCGGGATACCCATGATTTTCATCAATTTCTTTTATCTCTTTCGATAATTATCTTCCCCCATTACGAAGCTCTCCGAGTTGCAAACAAGGCGGTTGGCAAGGGCTGTGGCAATATATGTAATTTAAAAATTTCCCCCATTTGCTGAACGGCAGGTTGTCGTAATAAGATTCGACTTTTTTCGTGCCGATGGCGGATGCCCTGAATGAAGAAAATTCCTTTAACCCCTTTTTGCCCAGCGAATGATAACCTATTTTGTCACTGACAAGCAGACTTCAATATTGATAATAACACAGCGTTTTAATCATGCGTGATATATTGTTACTTATTTTAGAGTTCCACGATATTTAAAACCCGCTTTTTTTAAAATATCCTCTAACACAATTCCAGGTTCTCCTTTTGATTTTAACTCATCAAGCATCCATTTTTGAATGCGAACATTTACATGGACTCGCTTGAGATGTGTGGGTAATTTAGGCTTAGGTTTTCCCCTGTATCCACCGCGTGGAGCTTGCATCTTATCTCCTATTTGGTAATTTAAGATGGTTGAAACACTTGTCGGTTAAGCCTCTTAGAAAAATGTGATACGCTTTACAAAGAATTAACCCTTTTTTCAGGTAAATTTTTAAAAAGTTAGCTTAAACAGACTCCTGCTATCTCAATATTCCAATAAAATCATAATGTTATCATTTTCACTGCTTTTTTCTATAGCTTTGACCTTCCATGATGAGGATCTCCGAGTTATAAACAAGTCGGTCGGCTATGGCTGTGGCAACAGACGTACCGTCAAAGAGGTCTCCCCATTTAGCAAAGGGAAGGTTTGTCGTTATGATGGTCGACTTTTTTTCGTGTCGTTGGCTGATAACCTGGAAAAACAGGTTTGAACCCTCCTTGCCCAGCGGAAGATACCCGATCTCGTCACAAACAAGCAGATCCTGGGATTGATAATAATGCAGCTTCTTGAGCAGCGTACGATCTGATTTTGCGGCAACAAGTTGATTGATCATCTCGGTAGTGGTAGTAAACAGTGTTTTTATGCCTGCCTGGGTAGCTGCATAGGCAATACAGTTTGACAAAAAGGTTTTTCCAGTTCCAGGATTACCGATGAAAATAATGTCTTTTTTCGTATGAAGAAATTCCAAATCCAGCAAGCTCAATATCAGGGCTTTTTGTTTTTTACGCGATTCATGATGTGTGAAGTCAAACTGGTCGATGGTAATTTTGTCTTGGAGCCGGGACTGCTTAAACCGTAAGGCAATCCTGGTCTTTGCTCTGCAGGCGATTTCAATTTCCAGCAGACGGTCTATTGTTTGAAGAGGTGAAAGATTCTTGTCTTTGCTTTCTTCTATGACACCGACAAGACCCTGAGCACAGTTTTTCAGACGAAGTGTTTTAAATTTATCAATTACCTGATTCATTGTACCCCCTTCGTTTCATTGCAATGGCATCATATTCAGCCAGGTTGGGTGACGTCAGTCTTATATCGTTGAGTTTGTCATTTTTCAGGGATACAGGCATATGCATTACTTTGTGCGCCTTTTCCTGATCCAGAAGATTTTGTATGTAGTCAAGACCGTAAAGCTTGTGTTTCAGTGCTTTTTTTACTGCACACATGAGTGCCGGAGAACCATGGCTATCCTGAAGGAGCAGCAGGCCTTTGACCGTTTTTTTCAGGGGTTGGGAAGCGTCTGCCAGTTTTTCAAGGTAATCCACGGCATCCTGGCCAAGTGACATGAACACCGACACCTCCTTATCCATCATCACCTTTTTCCTGAGTTTGCGAACCTGTTCTTTGTGAGACTCAAGTTCAATGCGTTTACGTCTTTGCCAACATCTTTTATGGGCAGCCACCACTTTATCCTTGTGGTAAATACTCACTGTTTTACGGTCCGCCTTGACGGTGACGGTTTTGCCCACCATGCGTGGAGGAACGGTATAGACGTTGGCATCAAAACGTATGCCAAAATCCTTGTAGACCTGAAGAGTCTCAATTTCCCGGAAGTCTGCCATTGGATTCGGAAGGGATCTGAGTGCATCCGGTCTGAGGCGATGTGCAGGAGCCTGGCCGGTGGTCTGGTGTTTTCTTTTGTTGGCAGTGATATCCAACCATGCCAGAACTTGATTCTGTGCATCGTCAAGGTCTTCAAATTCCCTGAGCGGCCAGAAATTATTGCGCAGATATTTGATACTGTTTTCAATTTTACCTTTCTCATGGGGCGCTCTGACATTGCATGCCACCGGTGTAATACCAAAGGGCCTTAAAAAATCCAGAAAGGCATCGTTAAAGCGGATTATGGCACCGGCACGGTCCGTCACTGCCGTGAGCATATTGTCCACCACAATCTCTTTGGGCGTACCGCCAAAATAGCGGAACGCATCCACAAGGCACTGATGTAGCACCGCCTGCTTTTGACTGTGGGTGAAGGAAACATGCAGCATCCGGCTGTGGGACTCAATAACGGCAAGGGCATACAGCTTCCTTGAGGTGCCCCCGTAAATGAGACTTCCAAAATGCCCCCAGTCAATCTGCATCTGTTGCCCGGCATCCGATTCAAAACGAATAAAAGCCTGCCTGGTGGTTGCATCGCGCTTAAGCGTTCGCAGATAATCCCGGACAATGGTGACCTCTCCTTCAAAGCCCTTTTCTTTAATATGTCTCAAAACCACAGGGGCTTTGATTTTGGGATATTGCTCTACCATTTCCTTGATAATCAGCCGGTATGGATCCAGTTTGGAAGATCGTTGGACATTATTTTGCGGGAGAATATCCGGCTCTTTTATGTATTTTGACACCGTAGCCCTGTCCAATCCCAGTGTGCCTGCAATCATTCTGTTTGAAAAACCCATTCCCTTTAATCGGTGCATTTCAAAAATTTGAAGTTTGCTGATCATCGGACACCTCTATTGTACGACAAGGAGGGTGGGCAGGGCAATGAAAGTACCTGGAACAGCGTACCGTCATAAACAATGAGATCTTTACGAATCAAGCCGTGACGTGCTTGATGATAGACCTCATTATTTAAGTGCAGCATGGCGCAAATTCTGTCATCTCCGTAAAACGATACACCATTGCGATCTGATGCCAGAACAAGAAAAATATACAAAACCAGTTCCTCTCCACTTAATGCCTCCAGGAAACCACCGGTAAGAAATTGATGGGGAATAAAACTGAAACGTTTGCCTGTGCTGCGGATACGTTCCGGGGACAGAACCTTTTTTTTAATCATAGTCTCCTCCATGAATTTGGGAAATAATTAGGGAACGAGGATTCATTAACTTACTGCAATTAAAGGACAAAACCCGATACTGAGGTTCCCATAAATGCCGGTATTATCAAGTCCTCATTCATTAGCACCCCTAACATGGATTGACGCTAAAATCCCCGAGTCCATCTTTGCAATCATTCATAACTGCTTGGTTTTGTAATAATTAAAATTTTTATGGGGTCCATCTTTGCAATCACTGGAACAAGCACATATTCTCCAGGAAGCTTGTCAATAGCGGATTTCCTCGCGTCCATCTTTGCAATTCCAAATAAACTTGGAGTAGTTGACTCAGAACCGCCTTCACGTTTTCTTTGATTCCTGATTCTCTGCAGACAGCGGTTGCGTTGGGTTTTTTCCGGATTGTTTTGGCGATAGTTTTCATAATAATCAGGATTGTTTTGAAGCCATTTCTCTTGTGACAGTCTCTGACCTTTTCGGTATTCCGAATCGGCGGCCATTTTTTCTTTTTGCCATAATGCTTTTCTGGCACGCTGGCATTTCGGATCTGAACAATAATTTTGTTTGCAGTTGCGAGGGGTAAAAAATATTTGGCAATTCAAACAGGGAATGGGTTTCACATGTCCTCCAGAAAATGAAAATGAAGCGAATTAGATGGAGGGAATCATATGATTTAAAAATTGATCACGGAATTAAAAGAATTATATGAAGTAAATGGGGGCAGTGGCTGGTGGCAATCCTGAAAATGGTGGAAAAAAAATCCTTGATAATGGTTGGGAATTAAATCGCTATTCCCATCTTTGGTGCACCCATCAAGATGAAGTTGCCTTATGTCCTCATTGCGGATGTGTTTCAATGAACATTCATCAAGAGGAAAATCAATGTATCCGACACTTGAATGTGTGGGGTAGGATGACTTTTCTACATTTTTTATCTCGTCGTTTCAAGTGTGACGAGTGCGGTAAAATTTTTACTGAGCAATTGCCTTTTGTAGATTCTCATCGCAGGCAATCTTCTGCCTTTGAGATGCATGTCTATCAATCCTGTCTCACAGCAACCCGTAAATCTGTTGCTATACGTGAGATGCTTAGCCACTCCACGGTTAAAGAGATATTCAATCGCCTTGCGGTATTGAAAAAGAACTCGAATAATTACAACACAATCAGAGTACTGGGAATAGATGAGATTTCAATAAAAAAACGTCATAGGCAATTTATCCTTATTATTTCAGACATTTCCAGAAAATGCATTCTTGCAGTGCTGCCTGACAGGGAGAAAAAAACACTGGAAACCTGGATCGAATCGTTAAGCCCTGAAACCCGAAAGTCAATCCGTTTTGTTTCCATAGATATGTGGAAACCTTATTATCAAGCAGCACGTAGTAAGCTTTCCCATGCCAAAATAGTTGTTGACCGCTTCCATGTGATGAAACAACTCAATATGCGCCTGACAAAACTTCGTACAACATATCAGAAGCAGTGTATCCCCGAAATACAAAAATTACTCAAAGGCAGTCGTTGGATTTTAGTACGCAATCGATCTGAATTATCAGAAAAACAGGAAGATCAGTTAACACAGATATTACAGGCGTGCCCGGAACTTCGCACCTTGTACCTGCTCAAGGAAGAATTCCGCACAATTTTTGAAAAAATTACATGCAGGGAAAAAGCTGCCCGATTTCTTGATGCGTGGTGTCGAAAGGCCAAGCGGACGGGCAACAAATTTCTTGCAAAATTTGTTGATACTTTTAAAAACTGGCGAGACCAAATTCTTAATTATTTTATTGAACGAATTACCAACGGGTTTGTAGAAGGTACCAATAATGCTCTGAGAGTAATAACACGCATGGCTTATGGATATCGAAATTTTGACAATTTCAAGCTACGGGTACTCGCAGGATTGGGTGATTTCCACACTAATCCGCGATGAACCAAAAAAACTTACTGTTTGGCTATATAAACTTCTGAATTACAAAAACAAAGTTTTTAAGCTTAATATATTGATAATTCATAGTTTATTGTACTCGAGTTGACTTTAATCTGGAGACAAGTTTGAAATTTCATTGCTCAATTTGTGCGTTAAATGGCTCTCAATACACCCTGGAAAAGTCTGGTATTGTTTCATAATGGTCGTGGCTCCCAAGAGTCGATATTCGGGGATGCTAAAAATGATACTGCCCTTGGTGTTATCCCGTGTAAAAGGCTGGCAGCAAATCAAGTTTTCACTCTTGCTTCCATGATGGTACACAATTTTTCAAAGGAAATGCAAATGCTGGCACAACCGGCAGTACCTCGGGCGAAAGCCAAATGTCCTACAGCATGGAAATTTCAAAAACTTGATACGATACGCCATCAAATTTGGATTAATTCGCGTTAATCCAGGGAATATATGACCACCCTTACTTTTGACAAGGTGTCAACTCAAGTCCGTCTTCTAACACTTTATACCAGTTGAGATGAAAGAAGATGGCGGTAAAAGCTGTCCGTTGTTGACAAAAATTCATGGGTACCGATTTCTTCTACGTTTCCGCCGTTAAGCACAATAATACGGTCAGCTTTTGCAATGGTCGAAAGACGGTGTGCAATCATCAGAACGGTTCTTCCTTTCGCCATCTCGGTGATGGTTTTTTGGATTTCCTGCTCGCTCATAGTATCGAGGTTGGATATAGCTTCATCGAAAATAACTATCGGTGAGTTCTTGAGGAGTGCTCTTGCAATTGCAATTCTTTGCTTTTGCCCGCCGGAGAGCTGAACTCCGCGTTCACCCGTAATGGTATCATAGCCATGGGGAAGTTTCATAATAAAATCGTGTGCAGTTGCACGTCTTGCGGCAAATTCAACCTCCTCATCGCTTGCTTCCATATTGCCCAATCGGATGTTCTCGCGAATGATTGTGTTGAACAGATAAACGTCTTGCAAAACAGCCGCTGTAAGCGTGTGGACACAGTTGAGAGACATATTGCGAATATCGATTCCGCCAATTTTCACACGGCCTTCGTTTACATCCCACAGACGCATCAGTAGGTTTGTGCAGGTGGTTTTGCCCGCACCTGAAGGGCCGACAAGCGCGACAACCTCGTCGGGGTTAACCGAGAAACTGACGTCCTTCAAGGCGTTGTCCAAATTGTTCTCATACCTAAAGCCTACGTTCTCAAACTCAATAACCGGCACAATAGACTCGGTGTTAATTTCTCTGCCCTTGTCGTTAACCTGCGGAGCAGCTTGTAGTACAGCATAAATTCTGTTGCAGGCAGCAAAAACAATTCCAAAGGTGCTGGCACGTTTCGCGAGTTCCATGAGCGGCCCGAAAACAAACCAAGCAGTCGTGCTGACGACCGCAAACCAAGACAGAGAAAGCTGACCATTTAACACCAACAAGATTGCCGTCATACTGATACCCACGGACGAAAGCCCGACAGCGAACTGAAGCAAACTGCTCTCTGTACTCTGACGGCGCGCGTACGACACCTGACTTTTTGTAAACAAATCTATATAGCGGCTGTTCTTTTTGATATAATCGTTTTTATAGTTCAGCGTGTGGATTTCCTTCATTCCGTTCAAGCCTTCAAGGGTAACGGCATTTGCTTCACCAAGGCGAAAACGTGTTTCCGCCCCCTGCTCATCCGCATCCTTGCGAAAAATGAACGGCACAACCGTTATCACGCAAATGCAGACGACAATAACCAGCGCAAGGTACGGGCTAAGCCATCCGAAGAACGCAATGACGGCAACTGACACAATTAAAGTTACCACTGTCAAACCAACGACGTGACCGAAGAACCACTCTGTCGCCTCAACGTCGTTCATCAGTGTGGAGGCAAGTTGGCCGGAGCGGTTTTTAAGCAACGCTCTGGGGCAAATTTTCTCAAATGTCTGAAACAATGCGAGGCGGTAATCGACAATAATATAATACGCAACGTCGTGGGAAAACCAAGACTCGAAATAGCCTGTAATTCCCCGGCCTGCCACGCAAAGCACCAAAAGGCCCATAAGTAGTCCTGCATTTGTAAGGGTTCCCTCAACAGCAGCCGCTGCCATATAGGCACAAATCCCCGCAGCGCCGATAATGAAAATCTCTTTAAAAATTCCGACGATAACACTGAGAACCATCTCGCCTCTGTATGGCACAATTTTTTTGAGCAAATAACGGAAGCCTTCCATTCTGCCGATATTCTTTTCATTCATATCCGTCATCTCCCCGTCTGCTGGGACTCAACCAGTTTTCGATATATGCCGTTTTGAGTTATCAGTTGGTCATGATTTCCGACCTCCGAGATGTGGCCGTCGTCCATAACGATAATGGTATTTACATTTCGAATGGTTGAAAGTCTGTGGGCAATAATCAACGCTGTATATTTTTTGTCAAGACTGTTAATTGTGTGGGTGATCACGTCCTCGCTTACTGCGTCAACGGAGGAAGTTGCTTCGTCCAGCACCAGAATCGGCGCATTCTTCAGGATTGCGCGAGCAATCGCAATGCGCTGACGTTCGCCGCCGGAAAGCGTTGCGCCGCGTTCTCCCACCTTTGTCTGGTATCCGTCGGGCAAATGGACGATAAAGGTATGCGCATTTGCCATTTTTGCCGCGGCTTCAAGCTCGTCCTGCGTGGCCGTAGGCTTTGCAATTCTTATATTGTCCTCAACGCTGCCATAAAACAGGAAGGTGTCCTGAAACACAACCGATATTTTCTGCTTCAAATACTCCTGGGAGAAATCACGGATGTCTATGCCGTTGATTTTGACTTTTCCGCTACCACACTCATAAAAGCGAAGAAGCAGATTGACAAGGGTTGACTTGCCGGAACCGGACATTCCGACAACTGCGACAGTTTTTCCCGGCTCAATAGCAAAGCTCAAATCGTCCACGGCAAAGTTCTCATTGCTCTCATAGAAGAATGAAACTCGGTCAAATTCAACGCCCGGAAGCGCATCTGAAATTCCATCAGTCCGCGCGTCGGTCTTATCCACGACGCCATGCTTCAAATCCATAATTTCAAAGAAGTGGTTCGCCACAGAAAATCCCATGTAGCTGGAGTGATAGGAATTGTTGAGGTCTGAAATTGGGCGCATACATTCAATAGCAAGAAACAGTATAATAAACATTCCGGCACTGCCCAAGCGACCCGTGGCAACATCCAGCGCCGCTACGCCTGATGTGATCGAAACGCCAATAGCTGCCATTAAAATAATGTTGGCGGTTGACACAAGCGATACGGTTGTGTTTTTTATCTGTTCACGACGGAAATGCTCACTGTCGGCAATCAATTCCTTTTCCTTGTCCTGACAGGCATTGAAAACCTTCAGTGTTGTCATTCCCTGCATCGTGTCAACGTACTGCGCATTCAGGATCGCATATCCGCGCCAATAGCCGATGCAGCCATTTCTGACCCAAGAACGCAGTATGTGGGGCATTGCAATAGCAAGTGCGGAGGCAACCGTCAAAACGATGCCCGCTCTGAAATCCAGATAGAATATGTATGCAACGATTGGAATCACGCTGCAACAGGCATTAAAAACCTGCGGTATGTAATCCACCACATAGGCTTCCATATACTCGATGCCGTCTGTCACAATCGACTGTATCCTGCCTGAGCGGTTGACGTTCATATATTGGGGGCCCAGAGCAATCAGCTTTTCTAAAATTTCTTTTCGCATAATCGCTTTCAGAGTGCCCGCAACCTGCTTAGCATAGGTTTCTTTCACCTTTACAAGGAAAGAGCGAACAACGATACAGGCGACTGCAATGCCGTAATATGTAAAGATCGTCATGGCATCGCTTCCCGCGAATATTGCGGAACATCCCCCCGCCAGCATAAACGCCTGCAGCACATATGTACCGGTTGACAACAACAAAATCAAAATTTCCACAGCAAGTTGAGGCTTTATTTTCAGACCGTACCTTGCAAGTCTCTTGATTTGATCCTGGTCAAACTCACTGTTAATAGGCACTTTATCGGGATTTTCGTACTTTAGTGCCTGAATAATGTTCGTCATGGGTATAGCCATTCCTTTAGCTGGGATCAGATTACCAACGTGATTCTGTTTCAGATTTTTTCAGCACAAACCGCAAACAGCGGCGTAAGTTCATTTTCCTCGCATTCCTTGTCATCCATTATGGTATTATTTATATTTTCATCGATCTTAACGAGTTTAAATTCGGTCTGCTCCAGCAATGCAAGGTCATAACCTGGACGCTTTTGGTTTGTCATTGGCAGCTTTTCAGCCAAAACATCCATTATTTGGGTTTTTGGCAGTCCCGCGCCATATATGATCTTGCTGCTCCGCTCCAGCATCTTCCGTCTGTTTTCTTTAAAAGCACTTTCCAAATCAGGATCTGGCAGATAGGGATATCTGTTTGTATCAAAATATATAAGCCTTCCAGATGGCTTTAGCAGATTGTGCCACTTTAGAAAGGTTTCCTTAGGAGCTTGAAGTAGCCATGTTATGCTTCTGCCGATAATCATGTCAAAGCTTTCACCCTCAAAAGGTGGATTTTCCACATCTCCGCGGTAAAATTCTACGTCTACGCCCAATTGCTCGGCACAAAATTTTGCTTCTTCCAGCATATTTTCGGATATATCCAGGCCTTTCACCTCATGCGTTCCTTCTGCCAAAACGCAAGAGAGAAACCCGGCACCGCAGCCGACATCCAAAATCCGCAGTGGCCGTTCGCTTGGAATTAGATCGCCGATGTAGTGTGCATATGCGTCTTTTTTGAAAGATTCCCAGTCTTCTATGCAGGACTGTCCGTTTTCGGGAGCGTAGCCGTTCCAATAGGTTTCAATCAGCTTTTGTTTTTCTTCCGCTTGCGTCGCTTTGACGGCAATAATCATAAACATCGGAGCAATACCATACAGCAATCTATCAGCTTCTATTTTTGAAACCGTATCAGAGATGTCCTCTATCGTCTCAATCTGTTTAAAGCCGATCTTTCTCAGCACAGCCTTATCCCATTCTGGCCGTTTCACGCCGATAAGCGGAAGCTTTGTCCAATAGTCCTCTATTTTGTTCATGGCGAAGGTTTCCGGAAGAGGCCCATATTTCCTTCGGTATTCCCTAAGCCCGGACTTCATTTCGGCATATTTCTCATCATCGAAGAAATTCATATACCATTCACCGTCAAAAACGATCAGCTTTCCGTTTGGTTTGAGAACTCTTTTCCAATCACGGTATGCTGTCTCAGGTTCATATAGCGTCCATGTAACATTTCTGTTAATAATCAAATCAAAGGTTTCGTCGGGGAAGTCCAGATGATGGCTGTCCATCACCATGAACCTCGGATGTACGCCCTCCCGCTCGGCGTTTTCCTCCGCTTTGCGAATCATTTCTTCTGTGATATCTATGCCGGTGACGTCATATCCGGCCTGTGACAGAATAATCGCAAAGAAGCCCGGACCCGTACCGATATCCAAAATTTTTATAGTTTCTCCCTGTGGAGCATTTTCGATAATTAAATCTCTCCATATGTTTCTGTCGTCCCTCTGCAAGTTTTTCCTGATGTTATTCGAAAATCTATTCGAAGCCTGTCCCCAATAGCCGGAGGTTTCTTTTCCGTAATTCATATTTCAACATCCTTTAAAAGTAAATTGCGCCAAATCTCGTTTGTAAGTGCACTTCTATATCGGCATAACCACGGATAGCAGTTTTTTTGAATACACATTTTTTACTTGATGAAGTTTTGAAACGGCAGATGTCTCAATAACCTGTCCATGGTTAAAAAAAAGCACACGATTGCAGATATATGCAACCGCCTGAATGTCATGCGTAATAAACAAATAGCTCATTCCGAACTTTTCTTTCAGGTTTATCAACAGGTCAAGAATTTGCGTCTGAATTGAAACATCCAGTGAACTGATAGCCTCGTCAAGCAAGAGAAATTCTGGTTCTGTTGAGATTGCGCGCGCGATGCAAACTCTCTGTGCCTCTCCGCCTGACAGCTCGTGGGGATAGCGGTTGAGATAGCTTTCGTTTAGTCCAACCTGCTCCAGCAGTTCAATTATCAGACTGCGGTAATCTTCTTTTTTTCTTGATTTGTTTTTTATTGAAAGCGGTTCCAAAATTGCGTTCTCCACTGTATATCGCGGGTTTATTGATGAACTGTAGTCCTGAAACACGGCGCTGATATACTGAGAACGCACTTTTGGATTTTGCACATTTTCTCCGTATATCAGGATTTGTCCCTTATCGGGTTTTTCAATTCCAAGGATAAGCCGCCCAAGCGTAGATTTGCCGCTCCCGCTTTCTCCAATGATGCCGAGACATTCGCCCTTCTCCATCTTAAATGAGACATCATTTAAAACGAGCTGTTTTTCCTTTGATAATAAGCCGCCTTTTAAATAGGATTTGGAGATGTGTTCAACCGTTATCATAAGCAGTTTATCCTTCCATGGTTCTTCTGAACTTTTCTCCAAACGCCATTCTTGTTTGAACCAAATACTGAGTATATGGATGCTGAGGATTGTGGAAAATACTTTCCCTTGTTCCGTCCTCAACTTTAATGCCCTGACGCATTACTATGATTTTATCGGCAATTTTTTTTACAGCGCCCAAATCGTGAGAAACGAAAATCATAGAAACGCCAATTTTATTGCGCAGCTCGACAAATTGCTCAATAACCTCATATTGCGTAATGGAGTCAAGCGCAGTTGTCGGTTCGTCTGCAATAAGAATATCCGGCTTAAGGGCCAAGGCCAGGGCAATCATTACACGCTGCAGCATACCGCCGGAGAGCTGATGCGGATATTTTTTCAGAATACCCTTAGGGTCTCTGAGCATTACGCTTTCCATGGCTGCGATCATTGCTCTGTCCGCCGTTCCTTTGTCATAACTCAAATGCTCCTTCAGCGTTTCTCTGAGGTGCACGGCGATCACACATGACGGGTCAAAGGCGCTCATGCCGTCCTGTAAAACCATGCCAATTTTTTTGCCGCGTATTTTTCTGAACTGTTCACTTGAATATTTAAGCAAATCATTATCTTCAAAATTAATAGTGCCCGTGGTTTTCAGCCATGGCTTGTTCAAGCCCATAATCGCTTTGCAGGTAACAGATTTCCCGCTGCCGCTCTCGCCTACAATTGCCAGGCATTCTCCCTTATTCAAGCCAAAGCACAGCCCTTTTATAATTTGGTGATTGCGTCTTGTATCCCAAACTTTTAAGTCTACAATATCTAAAATACTCATACTTCACCCGCTTGAGATTTGTGGTCTTTCCCCCGGCCTGTGTACTGCGGATCCAGCGCATCGCGCAAACTGTCGCCTAGGAACGAGAACGCACAGACCACAATCATAATCGCGATTCCGGGGGGAAGTATAAGCAGCGGTCTTGAAACCATAACGTTCTTTGCCTCACTCAGCATCATGCCCCATTCCGGTGACGGTGCCTGAACGCCAATCCCAAGGAAGGAGAAACCCGCAAGAACCATAATCAATCCGCCGATATTGTTACTCGCGTAAACTGCAATCTCCGACGTCACCGCCGGCAGTATATGCTTTGTGATAATGCGGAGGCTGCCCTGACCGGCTGCCTTTGCAAAGCGAACATAGTTTGCTTCCTTGTATTGCTGAACAGACGCGCGAATGAGTTTTGCAAACCACACCCAACGTGTAAAAATGCACGCAATCAAAAGAACTTTCATGCTTACTCCGAAAATACC
The DNA here is from genome assembly GCA_963668575.2 of uncultured Desulfobacterium sp. Taxonomy (GTDB): domain Bacteria; phylum Desulfobacterota; class Desulfobacteria; order Desulfobacterales; family Desulfobacteraceae; genus Desulfocicer. The sequence goes on from OY764894.2 coordinate 7,140,609, forward strand.
CACAACGGCAAGCACAGTTACCTCGGTTGGAAAAGAGAGCATAATATCGCAAAGCCGCATTAAAAATTCATCGGTTTTTCCTCCGATAAATCCGGCAGTTGATCCGACAACAGTTCCTATAAGCAGTGTAATCACCATAATCAGCAAGACGTAAAAAACGCTTGGTCTAATCCCAAAAATCAACCGAGAAAGAACGCAACGTCCAAGCTGGTCGTTTCCTAAGGGATAATCATGGCTGGGACCTGCATACTTTAATGCCATACTAATTTTCAGCGGATCATTTGGTGCGATATAAGGAGCAAAAATCCCAGCCAGCATTATTATGGAGAGTACGAGAATGCACGCCACTGCAATTTTATCGCGACTTAGTTTTTTGAATACCAGCATTTGTCAATGCGCCCTCAGCTTTGGATTGATAAGCGCATTGACAATATCTCCAAATAAATTAAATGACAGAAATGCAAATGCCAATAATAGAATATACGCTTGAATAATTGGCAGGTCACGGTTGAAAATAGACGTAACGCAAAGCCGACCTATACCGGGCCATGCAAAAATGTTCTCAATAACAACAGAGCCGCCCAGCATTCCGGGAATGCTCATGCAAAATCCGGCAACTGCCGTTTGCAGCGAGTTGCGAAGGATGTGTTTGGTTACAACGGACTTTTTCAAACCACAGGCGTTTTCGTATAGGACATAGTTTTCGTTTTTATTTTCCAGCATCGAATTTCTTATAAGTCTGAAATAGAAGGTAATATAGGTGATCGATAGTGACATGACAGGCAGTATGTAGCATTGCCACGTGGTTTTTCCGCTAGTCGGCAATAACCTGAATTTATACGAAAGCAAAAACATTAAAATAATGGCGGTCCAATAATTTGGCATAGCCGTCAGGATAAACATTATTCCCCGGGTTACTCTGTCAATTGTTTTATTCTGATTTGCGGCGCATACCATGCCAATTAAAACGGAAACGATGATAACAACTATGGCCGAAACGGTAACCAGCTTTACGGTGTTGATAAAGCGGGGAATTATCAATTCTGCGACATTGGTTTTATACACATACGACTTATCGAAATCTAAATGAATGGCATTTTCCATCCAATTTACATACCTGACAAGAAAAGGGCTGTTTAGGCCCAGTTCTTCTCTCGTTTGCTCAATCAGCTCCTGACTTGGGTCTGGTATACCGTTGGCTAAAAGCGCAGCGGTAGCCGGATCCTGCGGAGATAAATTGATAAGGATGAAGGCTGCAAGTGAAATAATAACTAACAGCGGAATTATAATCAAAACACGTTTAATAATATACTTTTTCATATTAGTTTGAGTTATTATTCAGCCTTTTCCATGAAAAATTATGGACAGGGATATCATACTGAGAATAGTTAAACAAAATATTTTTAATATTGTTGGAAGCTGCCAGCACAACACTGGAATAGGTCAAGGGTATTAAGATTGCTTCGTCATGTAACTCAGTGAGAATGTCTGTGTAGAAATTCTGACGAACATCTTCCTTGGTGGAGGACATCATGTCGAGGATGTTCTGCCATACTTTATCAGCACTACTCAGTCCTTCCAGACACTTGCCATACGAAGAACCCTTTGTAAGTGCTCCCAGAGTTGTTGCGGGATCGTAAGGCGCACCCCAAGACTGATCCAGGATCAGATCATATCCGCCCGATTTGCGGTATGTGTTATGAGCGGTACTTTCAACACCATTCAGATTTATCTTTATACCGACTGATTTTAGATTGCTCTGAATAACTTCGCAGATAGACTTGTTTTTTGCACTGCTGCCATTATAAATAAGCCCAAGTTCTAGCGTTACGCCGTCCTTGGAACGGTATTCCGCCCCGGACTTATTGCGCCATCCGGCATTATCCAGCAATTCGTTTGCCTTTTTGACATTCATTTCTTTGTCTTCAAGTTTAACATTGCAGTATGGTGTTTTGCTGGAGAACAATGTATATGCCGCATATTCATTACCGCTCATAACGCCATTCGCAAGGCTGTCTCGGTCAATTGCATACCAAATCGCATTACGGACATCGGAATTGGTAAGTGCGGCGGAACCGTCAACTGTGTTGACATCCAACATTCTTGTGGATACCGGATTGCTTCTGTAGATTGTAAAGTCAGCAGATTTTTTAAGGTTGGCCATTGTTTCCTCATCAAGCAGATCTCCGTCACTGGATGAAGGAAATGAAAAGTTAATCTCTCCGTTCAACATTGCCAGATATGTAGTTTGGCCGGCGGGCATAACCTTCCATACAAAGGTTTTAACCTTAGGCACTCCACCCCAGTAATCTTTAAAGGCTTGAAAGGTTGCATGTTCATCAACAACATGGTCAGTCAGCACATAAGGGCCTGTACCATTATATCCTTTCACATCGTTTTGGGTTTCTCCGTCAATAAAATCATTAGGAGAGAGCATTGTATACGGCCTGCACAGGCTGAGCTCTGCCAGAGCTGGGTAATAAGCCTTGCTCAGAACCAGATTGATCGTATACTCATCAACTACCTCCACATGATCAATTACATTTGATAACTGAAGCCAACTAAATTGCTTTTTGTTGCCCTGGGCAGCATCAATATTCATCTTGGCAACATGAGCGTTGAAATCAGTACCGTCATGAAATTTAACACCTTTTCTCAGATGAAAAGTGTAGACAGTACCATCATCAGATATCTCCCAAGAGGTTGCCAGGCAGGGGACTATGCCTTTCTCAGTGGAATCAACCAGACTTTCATAAACCATATTTTGCGCCACCATTGCGCCTGTAGTTTGGTGCGGGTTAAGATTATGAATGTCATGAGTTGCCGCAAAAACGATTTGCTTGGAATCGTTATTTGCAGAAGTCTTGTCTGCTCCGGTGGACTTTTCTGGAGATCCGCTGCCACAAGCAGTCAGAGTTAGAGATAGGACAAATGCCAATAGTAGTGCAAAAAAACACTTCATTATAGTTAATTATCCTTAAGTTCTTTATTATCATCATGCAATTTGACATCCTATGGCTTATGGATCTAACCCCCCGAGGATTGAGCGGCCCGACGTTGCAGTTCCACTAGTCGTTCAGCGTTTTATTTTCAGCCGATGCGATTGCCGGGGGCATTCCGGAATAAATTCCAGGTGGAATATGAAGCAGGATGAAAAAAACAGCGATTTGAAATATGATGACAAAACAATGTTTCATAAATCAATTTCCTTTTGCTGCAACGCATCAGTATTCAAAGGTCATCCATACATACAAGCTTCTTCCGTCTCCGGGTGAAAAGCCGTTTGAAAGGTTCCATGCATAGGCGTAGTAGTCTTGGTCAAAAAGGTTCTTGATTTCAAAGCCGATGGTGGCTTTTTCAAGCTTGTAACTGGCCTTGAAATTGAAGATGTTGTAATCGCCGACTTCCTTGTTCTTGTTTTCAGGATCGTTGAGAACATAGTAATCGCCCTGGGACTCCATCCAGAAACTGCTGGCGAAGCCTATGGGATGCTTGAAATCTACACCCAGCTTGGCCGTAAAATCCGGAATGAGTTCAATGTCTTTTCCTTTTCTGTCGGCATATTCGGGACCGGGTTCGGTATAGATGGCTTGCACATATGAGTAGGAGCCCCAGATGGAAAACCTTTCATGGGGTTTGACGCTCAAAGATACATCCCAGCCTTCCCGTTCTGTTTCACCGACATTGATCTTGTCGCCTGAGCCGTCCGCTTTTTTGCGAACTTCATCCGTTGCCACCATTTTCCAGTAATCCGCGCGGATGGAAAGGAAGTCAAGCGGGGATGCCTTTATGCCCACTTCCCAGCCGTCGTTCGTGGATTCGGTAAGGTCCCGTGATTTCAAGTTGCCGCTCGTATCCTGGCCGTAACGGTCCGGAATTCCGGGAAGCTGAACCGTGCGGCCCCAGTTTGCGTATAAATTATATCCATGATACGGGGTGATGACCGCCCCCATCTTGGGCTGCCAGAGGAAATCCAGGTCCACCATGTCCGATTTGGTTCCCGTAAGTTTGTTTTCCATTTCACCGTCAAAGCTGTCCACGCGGATGGCGGCGAAAAGCCTCAGCCAGTCGTTTATGTCGCTGTCGGCCTGGACATAGCTGCCCCAGTAATAGATCAAATCGTCATAGTACCTATATTCACTGCCGATTCTATTTCTGTTTTCAGTTGTCCACCGCTGCTCCGTACTTTCGTTGTACTGATAATCCAGGCCCCAGTCTATTTTCAAGCGCTTGATAAAGGTATAATTCTTTTCATATGTCAGTGTGGATATCATGCCATACTGGGCGTCCTGGATAAGGGTTTCGGTCTGTGATCCCGCATCGCTCCACCGGGCCCATCTTGTCCGATCCACTGTCTGGGCATAACCTTTGAGCGTCCAGGAAAGCTGATCTGTAAACCAGCGGTCGTAATGCAGGCTCGCATGGACATTCTCCTGTTCACCGCCGTCGGAAAGGGCAAAGGAGGCAGCTTGTGTGGGGTCTGCTTCCGATTGTTCTTCGGTGAGATAACCCGGTGCATCGGCCTCCAAGGAAAAATACCTCACAATGGCCCCAATCTGACTCTGGGAATCATCCATTGTGTAAAACCATTTTCCGGAAAACGCCCCTTTCTGCTGATCCGAATTGTCCCGAAACCCATCTGAGCTTCGGTAGCCTGCAAAATAAGTCTGGGAGAAATTTCCCTTTTCATAACCTGTGACAATTTCACCGTCATAGGTTTCAAAACTCCCGGCAGTAAGTTTTACTTTTGTGAAATTGCCTCCCTGCTTGGTGTGAACATTCGTTGTGCCTGCAATATTGTTCAGACCGTAACGGGGATCCGTGGTGCCCTTAAGAAGCTCAATACGTTCGATTTCGAGGGGAAAGATGGGCTGAAAATCAATGCCGTTCAAGCTGCTGTAATAAGAAGGAATACCGTCGATGATAAGTAAATATTCGGCTTCTTTTGAATAATCAGAAAAAAGTTCGGGACACGATTCAAAATTTCTGATAAAAGAGAGACATGAATGCTTCTCAGCACAAAATATCAGTGACCATCAGCACTGGCATGAATAAGCCATTAATTAAGCTTATTGCTGAGCCGTCACCGCAGATTTTCATTTCAGAAAAAGAATATTTAACACTTAAACATGGTGTTGGCTATTGGCAGGCCGTGCATAAAAAAGCCATAGTACGTGAAGAAATTCTAAAACAAAAAATAAAAGAGCTTGAAGGTGAAATTCGAGGATTAAAATCTCGTTTATTCGACAATCCAAATGAGCAAGGCAAATCTAAAAATAATGAAGGCCAGTCAGCGCCTTCTCCATCTCCACGCCCACGCGGTCAACAACCCGGCAGTAAAGGCCATGGACGAACTTTACGCCCCAATCTTCCTGAAAAAGAAGAACTGACAGATTTTAAAAAAACACCTCAATGTGAAAAATGCGGTACACCCTATGTTCAGGATGAAAATCAAGAAATAGAAATTATTGAAGTTGAGGTCAAAGCGTATACTCGTAAAAATATACGTGTGTGTATGAAAAAAGATTGCTCCTGCAAGGGTGTTCCAAATACAATAATCGCTGGTTCCGCGCCTCCTCAACTTATTAAGAGAAGTCCATATGGGATATCGGTCTGGGAGGCAATTTTATTAAACAAGTTTTATTACAGCCAACCGACCAATCGACTTCTGAATCAGTACGAGGAAATGGGTTTACCTATTTCTCCGGGTTCCATTGCAGGTGGTTTAAAAATACTCAAAGAGTTATTTCAACCGATTTATGATGCCCTTTACGCCCAGCAAATGACCGAAAAAAGATTTCATAATGATGAAAGCGGCTGGAAGGTGTTTGAGAATATTGAGGGCAAAATAGGTAACCGTTGGTGGTTGTGGCTCAGTCGTTCCCCATCGGTAATCTACTTTGAAATTGCCCCGGGCCGTGGCGCGAATGTTCCCCTTGCACATTTTCAAAATATCCAGCATGACAAAATAATTATCGTTTGTGATCGCTACAGCGCTTATAAATCATTGGCAAAACAGCTGGATTTTATTATTTTGGCTTTTTGTTGGGCCCATGTTCGTCGTGACTTCCTGGATGCAGCAAAAAAACATCCTGATTTGGAGGAATGGGCATTTTCCTGGATTGGGAAATTTGGTGAACTTTACCATATCAATAATCTGCGTTGTGATCAGTTTGATCCCAAGTTTCCTGTTCAATGGCAATCTGAATCATTCAAAAAACATCATGAAACACTCGTGGAAAAAATGGCTGAAGTCGCCAAAGATAGGGATGCATTTATCCAGGCAAATAATCCGGAAAATTCTGAATCAACGCTATTGACCAATATCCAGTATAAAATTTTGACAAGCCTTCAAAATCACTGGAAGGGGCTAAGCGTTTTTGTGGATTATCCGGAAGTCCCCATGGACAATAACAAAGGCGAACGCTCCATCCGCAATCCTGTGACAGGGCGTAAAAATTTCTATGGCTCGGGAAGCTTGTGGAGTTCTCAGTTGGCAGCGATAATGTTTTCTGTTTTGCAAACCATAGCCTTGGCTGGCCTCAACTGTAGTCACTGGCTAAGACTTTACCTGACTGCCTGTGCTGAAAACAATGGGCAAGCCCCTACTGATTTGTCACCCTTTCTTCCATGGAAAATGGATAAAGATCGTCGGGAAAGACTCTCCAAACCACCAGCGGACACATCTTGATACGCTACTCTGGGCGGAACTTTTCCTCTAACGAGATTAAACAGATCCGATCTCTCATAAAACGAAATCCGACTTTCAATCGATCACGACTTTCTAAAGAGGTCTGCCAGCTTTTTCAATGGCTCAAGCCTGATGGTAATCTCAAGGATATGTCATGCCGTGTTGCAATGCTGCGTATGCACAGAGATGGAATCATTCAACTGCCAGCTCCAACCCGTGCGAAAATGCCTCTTCAAAAAATTAGGTTTACACCTGCCACTGATCCGCAAACCCCTATTACTTGCGCTGTGAATCAGCTACCACCATTGCGATTACAGATGGTCTCCCACAATGACTCTGCTCTATGGAATGAGTATATTGAACGATATCATTACCTTGGCTACACACCCCTGCCAGGAGCTCAGCTTCGTTATTTCATTATTGCAGATAAACAGATCGTTGCTCTGACTGGCTTTGCTGCTGCGGCATGGCAAACTGCACCAAGAGATGAATTTATTGGCTGGGATCATGAGCACCGACAAAAAAATCTAAACATGATCGTCAATAATGCCAGATTCCTTATTTTGCCATGGATACAATCAAAAAACCTTGCTTCAAAAATACTATCACTGTCTGCACGCCAGCTTACTGATCACTGGGAAGAAAAATATAATATCCGACCCGTTTTGTTGGAATCTTTTGTGCAAAATAATCGTTTTACCGGTACTTGCTATAAATCGGCAAACTGGACAAATGTTGGACAGACCAAAGGGCGGGGAAAACTGGGTGGACAACCCGGAAAAATCGTTGTTCCAATAAAAGAAATTTGGGTGTATCCTCTTGATAAGAAATTTAGAACTTTGCTACAAAAATGAGCGTTGGCGTAAGAAGCCGAATATTTACGATGATAAGGGCCACGGGAGGGGCTGTGTTCACGTCGTATCCTCTCAGGGTGAAGGTGCTGGAGACGACGCCCTGGTTCCAGTCTCCGAAATAGATACCGGGAATTTTTTTCATCAGCTCGTTGCTGGTGTCGACGTTTTCCATCTCGACTTGATCCTTCCCGACGACATCCACCGAAGCTGGAATATCCGCAGTGGGCAGGTATGCTTTTTCCGTAACCGTGATTTCACCGATTTTCATGTATATCTTGCTTTGTTCAGCTTCGGTTTCCGTTCCAGATTCAATAGTTTCGGCCTCGTCAACCGAAGCTGTCTCCTTGTTTTCAGTTTCATCGGCATAGCCCGGACCGACAGGAAAATATAAGAAAGACAACATGAGAACCAACAGCAATAAGTGTTTCATCCATTCCTCCATTCAATATGTGACAGTGTTGTTGATTGAGAAAAAGCCAATCTCCTTAAGTCAACTTGTTAACCGCATGTATCATGGCGCAAAAGTAATGATCATGAGCCCCCCCCTCTTTTTTGTCCATCTGAATCACGATCCGGTTTATATTTTATGAGTTGAATTGTTGACTCCCACATTTTACAGGTGATAAGCAGAAAACGGGGGATCGGATAATTGCAAATCATGGAAATACAACCCCTACAGATTCCAATGCAAAAAAAAACCACGAAGGATGAAACAGCATCACCTTCGTGGTGTATTATTTTTTATTTTACAGTATTTTACAGCTTCTTTTTTTTATAACCTTCTGGTTATAAGGTTGGGATTGTCTATTAAATTATTTACAGTATGTCAAGTGCTAATTGCGTCTGCCGGCAATATTTATACGACTTTTCCGACTCCCAAATCCCCCCCTTGGCTTCCAAAGCGAAGTTGTATATTTGTTTTCCGGATTTCTTGAGATGGGCAGCTTGAGTTCGCCTTTGATGATAATCCGTTTAATTGTACCGCGTCAAACAACGGGTGTACACGTGCTAATTTGGTCAAGATCGGGATGGGTGCAATTCAATAATTTAGATTTGAGAAAAAACAAAAGATGGCTTCCATTTTTGTTCTTATTTAAGTAAGTTATATGTCGCCAAAAACAATAACTGAAAAGAAGAAAGGGAAGAATGGAAACCATAAGCATAACCCAAATCAAAAATACGATGATTGAAGAAATAACGCAAGGCCTGTCAGAAAAAATTGAGGCTGCGGGGTGCCAAATAGAAGATGCCCTGTTCGCTGGCTCTATTAACTCTACCACGGAAAGTATCCGGGATCTGGTTAATTCATTTGAGGATCTGGTTTGGGAAGTTTATTTGACTAACCTCTTAAAATGTAAATGATTCTCGCATGCTTACGACAACTTGGAGCTCAAAAAGCGCTTAAATTTGTGTCATATCAGACCATTATAATTACATTGCCGAGCGGAACCAAAATTCAGGTGAGGAGCCCATTTTTTGTTAAAGCTGCCCCTAAAAAAGGGCGTAAGAAGAAAGGTCCTAACAATAGAGGAGAACACCTATTGCTGTCTTTGATGGGGTTTATCGACAAGGTCGAGCCGGGGCTGGCCTTTCGTGCAGTGCAACTTGCAGCAATTGCACCATCCTTCGCGATTGCTTCTCAGATTTTGAAGCAGGAAGGAATAAATCTAAGCCCCAATAAGATCAGAAATCTTGCTTCTACAGTTGGAAACGTTACTCTTTCAGACAGGGTCAACCTACTTTTGGATGATGAAACCTCCTGTCCACTGGAGAATCAACGGGTTTTAATAAGTGTAGACGGAGGACGTCTGAGACAACGAAAAACCAAACGAGGCCCCATTCCCAAAGGCTATAAACAAAATGCTTTTCATACCGAATGGATCGAACCCAAACTGTTTGCCATCTACGTAATTGATGAAGAGGGGAAACTGGTGAAAGAAATTCCTCCTTTCATTGATGGAACTACCGGTAAACTCAATGCTTTTCTGGAACTTTTTGAGCATTATCTTGTTCGACTGGGAATCGAAAAAGCGTCCGAAGTCGTTCTTGTTGGAGACGGAGCTCCATGGATATGGGAACGTCTTCCCAAGCTTATCAGGGAAACGGGCGGAAAATCACTGCAAGTTACTGAAACCATAGACTGGACGCATGCAGAGCAGAACCTCCGGAAGGCATTTGCATTGCTTCCTAAAAAAAAGCTGCCCAAGTCAAGTTTAAGGATTTTAAAGAGCTATTGTTTTCTGGGGATATCAGTAAAATTGTCAGTGAAGTCAAGAGGCTTTTTAAAATGCGAGCCTCAAGCAAAATCATGAAAAAACTGAAAACGTACTTCACCTCAAATGAAAATCGTATGCAATACAAAAACAATTTGCGAATGAAATTTCCCATCGGATCCGGTGTCATCGAAAGTGCTATTCGTCGTGTTGTTAATTTGAGATTAAAATCTCCAGGATCTTTCTGGAAACTCGATTTTGCTGAAAAAATGATATATTTGAGGTCTCAGATTTTGTATGGAAGATGGCAATATTTAAAGAATAATTGGAGCAAGGCACTGGCACAGGATTTTAGAAATTTGGTAGCATGCGCTGCTCTATCAATACAGAGGGGAAAAATCTAAATTATTGAATTGCACCCATGGGATTTGTCCTGCATGAGGGTGGGTAAGATTGTGGGGATTTATTTATGGGTAAAGGGCAGGGATAGGCTATATAAAATATGGAGTTTAGCGCAAGGGAGACTTGAGCTTTGTCAAGTATTTTCCGGAAAATACTTGACAAATTAATATCAACACCCTATCGTTTGATGCAAATAAGATGACAGGGCAACTATATGAAAGTATCAGAAAAAATAAAAGAAGCCATAAAAAAGCTACCGGATGGTACAACTTTCAAATACCAACAGCTTAACGTCTCAAATAATGAGTATGGGGCTGCTGCCAAAGCAATTGAAAGGCTGATCGCAGAAAAAAAAATCAAACGAATATCAATTGGCGTTTTTTACAAACCCAAGAAAACAGCATTTGGTGAATTGAAACCCGGAGAAGAGGATTTGCTCCGCCCCTATCTGTTTGTTGGAAACAATAGAATTGCTTATATAACAGGCACAGCATTGTATAACAGAATGGGACTTACAACCCAAGTACCCAAAGACATAAAGGTTGCAAGCAAGGCTAAAGAGGTTCGGACCCGGATAGGAAATATAAATGTCAGACGAGTTAAAAGCTATATTGACGTAACAAATGGAAACTATCGCCTGCTGGAAATTCTTGATGCACTGAAAGATTTTAAGCAAATTCCGAATTTGAATAAAAAAGCCGCCATAGAATTATTGATTTCCAACATAACATCACTAAAAAAGAAGGAGCTTTCCCGTCTTGTAGGATATGTGAACAAATATCCACCCCGGACCAAGGCATTTTTAGGGGCGTTATTGGAAAAAATCAATAGGGATATGGGGCTCGGCAATTTAAAACAAAGTCTGAATCCATTGACGGAATATAAATTGGGAATAGCACCGGACATGCTGTCAACTGCAGAGAAATGGAATATAAAATAAATTGAACCTTCACCAAAATAAGGATCTTTTTAAAGAAGCGGTTATCGCTGCTTCCCAGAGATTTGGCATTCCGGAAATCTATGTGGAAAAAGATTATTGGGCTACATTGGTGTTAAACGAAATATTCCATTCGGACATTGCCTATCAAGTCGTTTTCAAAGGAGGAACCTGCCTTTCAAAGTGCCATCAACTCATTCAGAGATTTTCTGAGGATATCGATCTGGTTGTTTTTCGTAATGAAGGTGAAAATGGCAATCAGTTGAAAAAGAAAATTCGACGTATCAGCAAGATTGTTGAAGGAGTATTACCTGAAATCACTGTTGAAGGCATAACCAACAAAAAAGGAAATATCAGGAAAACGGTTCATCAATTCGACAGGCTTTTTGTTGGAAGCTTCGGCCAGGTTAGAGAACAATTGATACTTGAGACAACATGGCTGGGGAACTATGAACCCTTTACAATTGAAAATGTCGACAGCTACATCCATAATCTCATGCAACAGACAGGACAGGAGGCATTGACAAAAAAATATAATCTTCAGCCATTCAAAGTTCAGGCTCTAAGCGTTGAACGAACATTTTGTGAAAAAATAATGAGCCTGGTCCGATTTTCACGGGTGGAAGATCCGTTTGATGAATTATCAAATAAAATCAGGCATGTATATGATCTTGACCAAATGTTGGGTAATGGATCGGTCGACTCATTTTTCAAAAGTAATGATTTCCCTAAAATGCTCCAAAAGGTCGGAAAAGACGATTTCATAAGCTACAAGAACAATAACGCATGGTTGAAAGATCATCCCTGTTCAGCCATCATCTTTAAAAATCCGGAAATGGTCTGGAGCCATATAAAAAATACTTATAAAACCATATTCAAAGATTTAGTTATTGGTGACCTGCCAGATGAAAATGATTTGATCGTGACCCTCCAAAACATTGAGAATCGAATAAAAACGATAGACTGGAAGATTTAATCAAACAAAAACATGCTGCGGTCGAGCCGCAGATGTTTGCGGTTGGCACTTAGCATTGGGGTTCTCGGTGCCTTGGATTGCGGACATCTTTGTGCTGCGGATTTTCCGCTTATTCCGAAGTTCGGGCTTGGTCATAACTTCGGCCAATTTTCATAAAGCGTATGGAAGCTTAAAAATATTCCATATAAATTAAAGTAGTTAAAGCCCAACCAAGTCAAAGGTCGGCTCATCTTATGACCAAGCCCCGAAGTTCTGCAGCAGGGCACATGAATGTCCGGCCGCTCCTCCTGCCCCGATAATCAATGATCGGCAAAGGCGATCCCGTCTGAATTCCAATGTTTCTGTTTTTTCATATTTCAGTTGTTTCTCTGCACGGAGGCGTATGTGTGCTCCAGTCAGGTTGTATGCGGAAAACAACTTCCTGTACTTTCCGCCCCCCTAAATACACAGTTACATTCATATCTTTGAACGGCCGGTATATTGTCTCATAAAATCAGAATTTTTTTAAAGAAGTGGATGAACCAGTTTTTCATAGTTGAGAATCAGCTTCTGGGCCATGATTGTTGTTTTCGTAGTTACTTCCAGGCAACGGGTTGCATCGAGATCCTTTTCCTCAAATATTTTTGCGCCCTCTATGGTTGAAATATCACAACCGAGAACTCCGCTGCAAAGTGTTGAACCGAATTCCTGTTTGAATCTTTCTGCCATATTGTAGCTGATAGTATAAATAGTCTGCTTGGAGTCGTTTGCGTTATTCCTGCCGAAAAGGAGTCCGAACGCGGCAACGGCGCCGACTAGGGCTCCGCATGTTCCTCCGGATCGGCTGAGGCCACCGCACATTCCGCTCATCAGACAGGAGAGGTTATCGGTTGCTTTGCTGTTTTTATTTGCAAGTGCCATAAGAACGCTTTCCGCACAGTAAAAACCGCTCTCAAAAAGCGACTTTGCCGTTTCACAGGCTTCCTCGCAGTGTACGTCATTCCCGTATTTCATTTGATTGCTCCTTTTTTTCTTCGCAAGTACAGGTTTGCCGGGTGGATTCCGCTTCGGCCATTGCTTTTACAAGGGCTGAAAACATCTCCACCAGCTCTGTCGGGTTTTTGTGGGTTGCAGTAAGTATTTTAGAGAACCGTTCGTCGTTTACCCGATTGATTTCGTCGCAGATCAATCTCCCTTTGGCGGTAAGACTGATCAATGTAATTCTTCGATCCGCAGAATCCGTTATGCGGGTTAAAAGTTCGTTGCCAACTAGTCCCTCCACGGTTCTTGAAAGTGTGGATTTATCCAGCCCCATGAAACCTGACAGAACATTGAGAGAGATTTGATCAAGCTGCTCCACTGCAAGCAGGGTGTGACATTGGGCAATACTGACCCCGTGGCAGCAGATGTCTTTTTTGAGATAGTTTGTCAGTAGTTGCTCCAGTTTTCTCAAATTCATCCTAAAAAGCCTGATAATTTCCTGTTTCATGTTTACCTCAAAATTAATTGTAATCATCAACTGTTGTATATGGCAACTAATTATAAGTGTCAATAAAAATATATGGGGTCAGTATTTTTTTCCTTATTGTCAGATAACTTTTTAGTTCGAAGAAATCTCTTGATTTGTTCATAATCATGGTCTATTCGTAATCTCGGGCTTGGTCATAACTTCGGCAATTTGCATGAACAGTATGAAACTACCTATGCAAATACCGTCGGAGAAATCCCGTTATTGAAAAAACCGGAGAAGAACACTGGTATTTCGGCGGCTAACCAGTCGCTGCTCGTACCAAGTTAAGTTCGAATCGATGGAATAAGGAGTAAACCCTTTGAAATTCGATAATGTTACCCAGTGGGTGCTCAGGAAACGGCAGTTTCCTTCATCATTGCAGAGCTTGCTCTGGCGAAGATGTCGAGAAAGTCCCACCTGACCAGAGCGAAGCCGGCGGGTCAGTAGAGAAGTCCACAGGTAAACCCGGAAACGGAAGTCTGAAGCTGGACGGATCAAGATTACAGGCTCTGTATTGAGCCCCGAAAAATGTATGGTTGTGGTCATTGTTGCAAAGAAAATATAAATAAAATCACATAACGAAGGAAAAATGATGTTTAACCCTGGGGCAGATGCAAAATTTAAAAGCGGGGATACTATTGTCGTCATGGGAAGTACGAAGAGTATAAAGCAACTTGAAAGCCTGATGTGGGGATAATGATTTTAAAAGGACAGGCCGCCAAAGAGATGAAACCTCAATGTGGAAAGCCCCATTGTCCCTTATGCGCCAGTGAAGATTTACGTTCCTAATTGTTTAAAATGTTAAACCAGGGCGGTTGGCTGGGCATTATGACCCAGCTGGTGATTGATCAGCACGCTTTCAGCAAATGGCACTATATTCACGGTCTGACACATATCTGCTTTTATAGCCGGCGTACTTTGCATACCTCGCACAACGCTTCAATGCCGAGCATTATCAGTTCTTTCTGAAGATACCCCGTTGGCATCAAGCATCGTGCCTTCAATCTGTCGGATTGCCTGGTTGAGCTGCTCTATTCCTATGGCCTGTTCCTGTGAAGCATTGGTGATTTCGCAGAACATCGTGGCGATATTCTCGATTTTCCCGGACATGTTGACGAATTCGCCATTATTGGTTTCAACCAGGTCATGACCGGATTTTATTTTTTTTACCGTTCCCTCAATGAGCTCAGCAGTGCTCCTGGCGGCTTCCGCAGCGCGCAGGGCCAGATTTCTCACTTCATCAGCAACCACGGCAAAGCCGGCACCCGCTTCTCCGGCACGGGCCGCTTCTACTGCAGCGTTTAAGGCCAGTAAATTGGTTTGAAATGCAATTTCATCAATGGTTTTTATTATTTTAGAGGTTTCTTCACTGGACGTTGAAATATCTTCCATTGAATCGGTAAGAGCTTTCATATTTCCCTGGGCATTATTAACGCTTTCGCTGGTTTCATTCATCAGGCCATCGGCATCTTTCGCCATGGATGCGGTATTTTTGGTAAGGGCCGAAAGTTCTTCCAGGGAGGCCGATGATTCCTCAAGGGACGCCGCCACATTGCTTATCATGCCATGGAGCCGGAGTTCTGCATCTATGTTGGTCACAATTTCGACATGCCCGATCGGGTTGCCCTTGTCATCTTTAATATAAGATGTGTCCACCTGCATATAGGTACTGGGTTGATCCGGATATTCCTGGGTATAATTGGTCTGTGGCCGTCCCTCACGAAGGCTGGCAATACCACAATTCTCCGTGCCGCAGATATCCGCCTTCCAGTTCGAGCAATGCTTGCCAAGGCAATTTTTTTTATCAAGGTTTTGAGCGCTCAGCAGGCTTTCCGTCACTTTATTGATAAAAACCCAATTCATATCCATATCCGTCACCGTGATGGGCAGCTGCACGGCATCCAGGGTTCCCTCAAGATAATTCATTCGTTTGTGATGCTTTGCCGCAGTTTTATATGAAATTATTCCCAGAAAAAGTGTTAATAACAGTGCTGAAAAGAAATTAAGATTCCAGTTGTTCCAGCTCATAAGGGATATGGCGACGGCGATAATAAAAAAGTTGATTCCGATTTTCTTTTGTAAAGACATATTGTTTTCCTTTTTTTTCAGGGCATGGAAATCTTGAACTGTACCGGGTCAATACAGGATTCCGGCTTGATTTCAAGGCGTGGTAATAAAGCACCCTGATGATTAATCCAGTGCCGGGAAAATGGGAATGCGTACCCATTACATGAGCGGGCCCGGCTTTTACCACTGTTCAACCTGGGAGTCCCCTTTTGAATTTTTGATTCAGGAGGGGGTGATTTGACAGATAGTGGCATGGTCAGCTCGTTTGGTCAATACTTTTTCGATAACACATATTCAGTCCTCTGAAAATAAAAAATGATGCATAATGGGGGCTGACCGGACCAACTTCATCCGGATGCGCCGGCGAGTAAATTCCATGTTAGGGCTTGACCATAATGTCGGGCAATCTTCATGGTAAAAATAAAACATGACATAATCCTAAAGATACGTTATGTTCATGGGAGCAACCGGGCATAAAGGAATATTGGTAACGCTTTCAACAACAAGGACCGGATTCCTTTATGACGATACCGGTGTGATCGTCAAACCAGGCACGTCTTTTGCTTTTCATTAGAATCAGGTAGAATCAGGCACAATCAGGCACAATCAGATTTTTCATTGAACGTCACTTCGGGCATGGGGCCTGGAATGTGCAGCAATGGCGGCATCTGATTATCCATGTGGCAGGTGAACGGATGAATAAAATTATTAATCAAAACAGGTTGATCCTCTCTTTGGTGTTGATGCTGCTGATGGGGCCGGGAACGCTTCATGCCGGAGAAGGCGGCGAAATGGGGCAGGCCCATGACCTCTTTACGAAAAAGGTGGTCCTGGACCAGGTGCTGGCCTATGCCGTGCAAAATAATCCATCCATACAGGTGGCCCTTGAAAAGTGGCGAGGGGTGGTGGAAACGTATCGTGTGGCAACGGCCTATCCCGATCCCCAGCTTATGGTGACCTGGTTTCCCGATCCCATTGAGACACGTTTGGGGCCCCAGGACTGGAATGCCACCCTATCCCAGACCATCCCTTTTCCGGGAAAACTTGCCACATCCGGAGAGGTGGTCAAGACAGAGGCGGCCATGGCAAAGCTGGCCACGGATGGTCGTGTGCGGGAGGTGAGAGCCCGGGTGGCCCGCTCCTTTCATGAATTACGTTATATTCAGAAAGCCCTTGGGATTGCCCGTAACAATGCTGTGCTGCTGGACAGGCTGAGGCTGATGGCGGAAGGGGCCCATGCCGATGATCGCACCGCCCTGGTGGATGTGGTAAAGGCCCAGTCCCAGGTGGGACAGCTGCGATATGACATGCTGCTCCTAAAAGAGCTTGAGCAGACGGAAAAGACTGTGTTGAACAGTCTCTTAAACCGGCCCCCCGATGCCGCCATTGGGGAGCTGATGGATGTGGGCATGGTGACACTCTCCTGCCCGCTGGACACCTTATATGCCCTGGCAGATGCCAATCAGGAAGGAATTCGCATTGCTGATCTGGAAATTGAAAAGTCAAAGCTGAATGTGGCCCTGTCACGCTATTCAAACAAACCTGACTTTAAACTGGGACTCTTTTATGCGGCCATTGGGGAGCCGGATGTGGCATCGCCTCCCAGGGATGCCGGTGATGATGCGGTGGGGATACAGTTCGGGGTCAATATCCCCCTGTGGTTCGGCAAAAATCAGGCGCGGATTCGTATGGCAAGGGCCGGAATTGCCCGACAAAAGGCCATGAAATCTGAAACGGTGAACCAGACCCACAGCACCATACGATCCCTTTATTTCAAGTTGAACAACTCAAGACGACTGGTCATCCTTTACCGTGAAGATCTCCTTCCCCAGGCAATGAAGGCCCTGGATCTCTCCCAGGAGTGGTTTCGCCAGGGCCAGGGCAGTTTTTCCGATGTGCTGGAAGCCCGGGCGGCTGTTTACAATTTTCAGCTATCCCTTGCCAGGGCCGGGGCAGACCATGGCAAGACCCTTGCAGAGCTGGATCGTCTTGTGGGCGGTGGCCTTGATCAATGCCGCGGATCATCCCCCATTATTCCGGGCAAAGGAGGCAAGTGATGATTAGAATCGTGACGATGACAACGACGATGGTGTTGATGTTGTTTGGCTTCTCCTTCTCCGGGTGGTGCAATTATGTCTCTCTGACCACTGCTTTGGACGAGTATGTACCGCCGCCGGTGTCTCAGCTGTTTCCATCCATTATCAGGGAGGTGCCAGAGATTCAGGGCACAGACGGTTTCCCTGGGCCGCATGAAAAAGCAATGATCAGGGTTCCTCCTCCTCCTCCTCCTCCTCCTCCTCCTCCTCCTCCTTCTTCTTCTTCTTCTTCTTCTTCTTCTTCTGCTGCTGCTCTTTCTTCTTCACATGGCACCGATGGGAGTCTGGCTCGATCCGATGAGAAGACAACGGTTCAGCCAGAGCCATTATCCGGGAACTTGGGAAAAAATCCGGCTCTTTTTGTGATTCCGGCCCCCCTTGCCCATGCACTGTCCGGTGTGGACCGGGACGGGAAAAAAGCAGCCGCTTTACTGAAAAAACAAATTTTTCCTGAATTGCTGGCGGCCATGACACTTTTAAGAAATCCCGGCATTGCCCGGGCCCGGGCTCTGGTGGATGCGGAGTTGGCCGCCTATACCCAGGTGGCGGATCTGGATCTTGTGCTGGAACAGTATGCCGCATTTACAAAGGGCGTGATGAATGGCGTGGGGCCGGTGCGGGGACGTCCCTCCATTGAAATGGCATTCCCCTTTCCCGGTGTCACCGCCTTAAAAGGTCAGGTGGTGGATCAGTCAGTGGCGGCAGCCAGGGAATCCCTGGCCCTGGCGGAGCGCAACGCCGTTGCCGATGTGCACAAGGCTTTTTGGGATCTGGTATATCTGACCCGGGCACAGGGAATCACCCGGGAAACCCTGGCGGTGTTCAAGAATCTCCACGGGGTGGCGGACAGCCTCTATCGCTCCGGCAAGACCGGATTCCAGGACGTGACCCGTGTGACGATAAAAGTGGACATCCTGGAAGAGACATTGTTGACGCTTCAGGAAAAACAGCAGAACGTAAATTCGTTGATCCTCTCTTTATTGAATCTGCCGCCGGAAACAGTTCTGGGGCCCCCGGCACCACCGGCACCCTCTTTTACCGTTCCTGAAATTGAAACACTGTACGTCAGAGCCCGGCAGGATCGCCAGGAGTTGAGGCAGATCCGGGCCGTGATCGGAAAAATGGAACGGATGGTGGAACTGGCCGAAACCATGATTCTGCCCGGATTTGATCTGGGATTTTCCCGGTACGGGGAGGGCGCTGTCATGCAGGTGGGCTCCCTGGTCAGCGTCCCCTCCTTTGCTGAGACGATTCCGGCATTCATGGGAAAGGGACTTCCCAGAAAACCGTGGTATGGTACGGGCGCCTCCTGGCTCATGGAGACCCGAAAACGGCTGGCCGCCAAAAGAGAAGCGTTGCTGGGGATGGAGGCAGACACCCGTAAAATGGTTCGAAAGGCATGGTATGAACTGGACCGGGCCGTGAGGATGTCGAAATTGTATGGGGAGAAAGTGGTGGAACTCTCGGCCACGGCCCTGGAGGTCTCCACCCGGGAGTATGAGTCCGGAAGGATCTCCTTTGCCGATGTGGCAGGGGCTTATTCCGACTGGCTTCAGGCCCGTCTGAACCATGCCAGGGCCGTGAGTGATATCGGTATTTCCAGGGCTCAGCTGGCCCGGGTAACAGGCTCAGGGGGAGAGATATGAATGAAAACAAAAAAACGGCATTTCCCATGAAGACCATTTTTATTACCGTCCTTTTTACGGCAATGGTCATGGGTATCGGATTTTATCTCATGGGGGGGCACTTTCCCCACCAGAGTCCTGCTGCCCCGGGGGGAGAGATCTCCCTGGAGGACGGTGAGCATCAGCAGCTGTGGACCTGCGGTATGCATCCCTGGATTATCACCAAAGAGCCGGGACAATGCCCCATCTGCGGGATGGATTTTGTGCTGAAGTCCCCGGGTACGAACAAGGATGAAAAGGGGGGCAAAGAGCGAAAGATCGTTTATTGGCGGGCCCCCATGGATCCCCTGGAGATCCATGACGCTCCGGGAAAGAGCAACATGGGCATGGACCTCGTGCCGGTGTATGAAGACGAACTGGTGGGAGGGGTGGATGTCCATGTGGACCCGGTGACCCGCCAGAACATGGGAATTCGCACGGCTCCCGTTGAAAAAGGGCTCCTGAAATACACCATCCGTGCCTATGGACATATCACCTACGATGAGACCCGGACGGCCCGGGTGAGTCCCAAGGTGGATGGATGGATTGAAACCCTTCATGTGAATTTCACCGGAGAGGGGGTGAGGGCCGGGGATCCCCTTTTTGAGATCTATTCTCCCCAGCTCCTTTCCGCCCAGGAGGAATATCTTTCGCTGTATCGCTCCCTCAAGGGGACCCGGAGTTCCCAGAACGCCTCTCTTTTGGAATCTTCGCGGCGGCGGTTGCGCTATTTTGATGTGGCGGAATCGGAGATTCATGCCATGGAAGCCTCGGGAGAGGTGAACAAGACGGTGCGGATCCGGTCTCCTTTTTCAGGGGTTGTCACCCTGAACCGGGCCGTGGAGGGGGGGTATGTCAAGGCGGGAACCACCCTTTACAACATTGCCGACCTCTCCCGGGTGTGGGTGGAGGTCCATATCTATGAGTATGAGCTTGATCAGGTTAAGGTGGGCCAGGAGGCCGAGATGTCCCTTCCCTATCTGCCGGGCAAGGTGTACCGGGGTAATGTCACCTTTGTCTATCCTTACCTCCAGGAAAAAACACGGGATGTGGTGATCCGTCTGGAATTTGATAACCCGCTCATGGAGTTGAAGCCCCAGATGTACGGGGACGTCCGTATCAAAACCGGCGGAACCGTTACCGGTGTTATCATTCCTTCGGAATCGGTGCTTCGGTCAGGAGAGCGCAATGTGGTGTTTGTCTCCCGGTCCGGGGGGAAGTTCACCCCGAGGGAGGTGGGGCTGGGCATGGCACTGGATGATAATAAGGTTCAGGTGCTCACCGGTCTTGCGCCGGGGGAAGAGGTGGTGACATCGGGGCAGTTTCTCCTGGATTCGGAATCCAAACTCCAGGAAGCCGTGAAAAAGATGGTGGATATTTCCAGTAAATCGCCTTTGGATGACGGTACGTCACCCCATGATCTTTCTAAAAATGCACCTGTGGAAGATGATTCGTTTAAGGGGGGGGATCAGGATGGCGATGATTTTTTCAAGGAGATGGAATAAGCGGGTCTGGTTGTAATTCATCGTTTATACTGGGTTTTCGTTGCGGTACGAACTGCGAATTGCCAGGCGTTAACGATGTGGTGATCAAATACCAAAATAACGACACCGACACAACGAACAGTGAACCTGGCATAATGCCGCCGGGGGCTCTGCTGTGATCACTGGAAAGGACAGATAAAATGATTGAAAGAATAATTGAATGGTCGGTGAACAATCGATTCATGGTGATCCTTGTCACTCTGTTTGCCATTCTGGGGGGAGTGTTGGCCGTGGTCAACATCCCCGTGGATGCCATCCCCGACCTGTCCGATGTTCAGGTCATTGTATATACGGAGTTTTCCGGCCAGGCCCCCCAGGTGGTGGAAGATCAGGTGACCTATCCGTTGACCACAGCCATGCTCAGTGTGCCCTTTGCCAAGGTGGTCCGGGGGTACTCCTTTTTTGGCTACTCCTTTGTCTATATTATATTTGAAGACGGTACGGATCTTTACTGGGCCCGTTCCCGGGTGCTGGAGTACTTAAATTTTGTCTCCGGCCGTCTTCCCCCCGGGGTGACGCCCAGTCTGGGACCCGATGCCACCGGTGTGGGCTGGGTATATGAATATGTGCTCAAAGACACCTCGGGCAAACATGATCTTCAGGAGATGAGAAGTCTTCAGGACTGGTATCTTCGCTATGAACTCACGGCGGTTCCCGGTGTGTCTGAGGTGGCAAGTATCGGAGGCTATGTCAAGCAGTATCAGATCGAAGTGGACCCCAACAAACTCACGGCCTACAACCTTCCCATCCAGAAGGTGAAGATGGCCATCCAGCGTTCCAACAACGATGTGGGCGGCAAGCTTGTCGAGATGGGAGAAACGGAATTCATGGTCCGGGGACTGGGCTACATAACGTCCATGGAAGACATCGAAAACATCTCCGTGGGGGTGGACGGATACGGCACCCCCATTCTCATGAAGAACATTGCCAATGTTCAGCTGGGGCCGGAACTTCGCCGGGGGATTCTGGAGTCCAATGGGGAGGGCGAGGCTGTGGGCGGCATTGTGGTGATGCGGTATGGAGAGAATGCCCTGGAGGTCATCCACCGGGTTAAGGAGAAACTTAAAGATCTTGAAAAGGGGCTGCCGGAGGGCATTGTCATTGAAGCCGGCTATGACCGTTCCGGTCTCATCGAAAGGGCAGTGGAGACCCTGAAGGGCAAGCTCATGGAGGAGATGATGGTGGTGGCCCTGATCTGCATTATCTTTCTGATGCACTTTCGGTCGGCATTTGTGGCCATATTCACCCTTCCCGTGGGGATTCTCATCTCGTTCATGATCATCTACCCCCTGGGCATCAATGCCAACATCATGAGTCTCGGGGGAATCGCCATTGCCATCGGGGTAATGGTGGATGCATCGGTGGTGATGGTGGAGAATGCCCATAAGCACCTGGAGCGGGATGGGGGTACGAAATCACACAGCCAGATCATCATAGACGCTTCCAAAGAGGTGGGACCGGCTCTGTTCTACAGTCTTTTGATCATCACAGTATCTTTCTTGCCGGTGTTTACCCTGGGGGAGCAGTCCGGCCGCATGTTTAAACCTTTGGCCTTTACCAAAACCTTTGCCATGGCCGCCTCATCCGTGCTTGCCGTCACAGTGATTCCGGTGCTGATGACCTTTTTTGTGCTGGAAAGGCCGGTGCCACAGACACTTTCCATGTCAAGAAGGCGATGGATCTATTATGGGCTTCCCCTGTTGCCCGTTGCCGGAGTGCTTATTGCCGGGGGGGCGGGGGTTCATCTGCCGTCCTGGAGCCTTGCCGGTGCGTTGATGCTCTCTTTTTTTATAGTGATGTGCCTGATTCCCCAGAAGATTTTCCCGGAGATTCAGAACCCCATCAGCCGTTTTTTTGTGAAACTGTATCTGCCCCTTATTAAATGGGTGTTGAACTGGAGAAAGATCACCACTTTGATGGCCCTGGTGGTGGTGGTGTTGACCTGGTATCCCTTTTCCCGGCTGGGCAGTGAGTTCATGCCCCCCCTGAATGAGGGGGATCTTTTGTACATGCCCACCACCCTGCCGGGGATATCCATCACCAAGGCCAAGGAACTCCTGCAGCAGACGGACAAAATTATCCAGCGGTTTCCGGAGGTTCATCATACGCTGGGAAAAATCGGCAGGGCCGAAACCGCCACGGACCCGGCGCCTTTAAGCATGATTGAAACCGTTATCATGCTTCGGCCCCAGGTGGCGTACGAAATTGTTCCGGTGGAACGTTTTTTTTCCCATTGGCCATTGTGGTTGAAAACACCCTTTGCCTGGGTGTGGCCTGAACAGAAAAGGGGAAAAATTTTCCATGAATGGCGGAAAAAAGAGATCCCCCGTTTTTTCTCACACTGGCCCCGATGGGTTAAAGCTCCCCTGGCCTGGGTATGGCCGGAGGAGCGCTATATCACCAGTGACGAGCTGGTGGCGGATCTGGATCGTGCCATACAGTTTCCCGGTTTGACCAATGCCTGGACCATGCCCATAAAAACCCGGATTGATATGCTCTCAACAGGTATCAAGACACCTGTGGGCATCAAGCTCATGGGGCCGGATCTTGATGTGTTGAGTGATCTGGGATCCAGGATCGAGGCGGTGGTTCGGAACATCCCGGGCACGCTTTCGGCCTTTTCCGAGCGGGTCACCGGCGGAAACTATATGGATTTCAATATCCGGCGGGACCAGATTGCCCGGTACGGGCTCACCGTGGGGGATGTGCAGGATGTGATCATGATCGCCATTGGCGGCATGAACGTCACCTATTCCATTGAGGGGCTGGAGCGGTATCCCGTAAATCTGCGGTACAATCGGGAACTGAGGGATGACCTGGAGCGCCTCAGGCGGGTGCTGGTTCCCACGCCTTCCGGCGCCCAGGTTCCCCTGGCCCAGCTGGTGGATTTTTCCGTTCACAAGGGACCCGCCGGTATCAAGAGTGAAAATTCCAGAAGAACGGCCTGGATTTATGTGGATATCCGGGGCGTGGATCTGGGTACCTATGTTAAAAATGCCAAAAAAATGGTGGATCAGTCCATTGATATCCCGTCGGGATACTCCATGGTGTGGTCAGGGCAGTACGAATACATGGAAAAGGCCCGAAAAACCCTGAATGTGATTGTGCCCGCCACCCTGGTCATTATTTTCATTCTGCTGTTTCTGCATTTTAAAAGCATCATCGAGGCCACCATTGTCATGGGAACCCTGCCCTTTGCCATGGTGGGGGGCATCTGGTTGATCTATCTTCTGGGATACAATGTCTCCGTGGCGGTGGTGGTGGGGTTTATTGCCCTTGCCGGGCTGGCTGCAGAGACCGGTGTGGTGATGCTGGTCTATCTGGATGATGTCTTCCACCGCCAGAAGACCGCAGGGAAAATGAGTTCTGCATCGGACCTGCGTGAGGCCATTATTGAGGGGGCGGCGGAGCGGGTCCGGCCCAAGATCATGACCGTGGCCACCACCCTCATCGGCCTGTTGCCGGTGATGTGGGGCAATGCCACCGGCTCCCAGGTGATGAAACGCATTGCCGCTCCCATGGTGGGAGGATTGATCTCTTCCACCATATTGACACTGGTCATCATTCCCGCTGTCTATTTTATCTGGAAACAGTGGGCGTTATCTGGAAATTATACTATTCAAGGAGACGTACTATGAAAAAGTCAGTCATAATAAGCGTAATAACCCTTTCCATTGCCGTGGCTTCATGCCCCTTTGCCCTTGCCGCATCTTCCTCTCATTCGGAGCACACCATGAGTGCCGATACCGGAGGTAACGTCATGGATGCCATGGACGGCGAGAAAACCAAAGATGTCATGACCGGCATGTCTGACAAGGCCATGGAGACCTCCGCCGAAATGATGATTCACTCCTCCATGGTGAAGCATTATGCGCTGGATTATAAACTCATCGACATGAGAGAGAAACTCAAGGGAATGAAAGGGATGCCGGAGATGAAAGCCACCCATCATCTGATGCTGTTTGTGAAAACCCATGAGGGGGTAGCTGTCACCGATGCCATGGTGGGCTATCTGTTGAAAAATCCCGACGGAACCCTGCAGAAGGCCATGACCATGGGGATGTCCGGTGGGTATGGCGCGGATGTGAACCTGGGCCAGCCGGGCACTTACACCATAAAAGCCAAGGCCCTGGTGGGAAAGGATAAGCTTGTGGATGAATTTCAATATGAGGTAAAGGCACATTGATTTGGGGGTTCGCGGATTAGTGTGATTGAGGTATGATTCTTGTGCGCAATTCTAAGTGTTTACGCATCAGCAGCAATGATTTTTCACACAAATCCGTGAGCCATTGATTTTTGGGGTCAGAGAAGTACCCATAATACCGTACAATGCGGTGTCTCTGCCATGGGTGATGTGCACCCAAAAAGGCTGGCATCCTTCATTTCTCGGTTTACACTTTCCGGAGCAACAGTCTCGTTTTGTGGGATTTCTCTCAAAAAAGTGTCAAGCACTTTTGAGCGCATGAAGGATGCCGAAAGAGTTTACGACATCCCCATATGCCTCCAAAAGTACTTTACATTGCCTCAAAATAAATCCGAAACATCGGGAAGGCAGAAGTCAACTCCAAGAAATTTGTTAATGTTACCCAGTGGGTGTAAGTCCCACCTGGCCAAAGCATAGTCGGCAGGTCAGAAGAATTTAGCCGGATTAACCCCATGTAAATAAGCTTTAAGCAGGTTCTGAGCTTTTATTTCTTCTGACTCACCTCCTTAATAAATGCCGCGATTTTATCCACCAACTCTTGTGAAATTGGTAAGTCTGGATCGTCGTAGGACTTTATTTGAAGTGCGGTGTTCATCGGTACAATTTTTAAAACATGATTCATACCCTTGATGATGCTTAATTGAGCGAGGCCGTTGGATTTGGCAAGTCGTTTTGCGTTGGATATATTCAATTGGATATCGGTTGTGCCTTGCACAATGAGGGATGGCACCCTAATTTTTGAAACTTCGCGTATGGGATCGTATCGGAACCATGAAGTCAGATAGGGTTGAACCGTAGGTCTAAAGAACGCCATGAGATGCAATGGAACCTTATCCATGATTATGACCGCTTTAAGATGATCAAGTATCCTGTCCCTTTCAAAGAGGAGACCGGAGGGCAGGTTCTCCTTTAACTGGGTTTCAATAATTTCAAATGCAGGGTATCCGGCACCCGCTATTGAGATAAAGCCCCGGGCACCGAGGTCCCTGCAGGTAACGGCACCAATGAGCGCCCCTTCACTGTGGCCGATGACAATGAGTTGAGAAAAGCGTTGATTCTGTAAGAGCCAGTTCCCCCATTTTTTTGCATCTTCAATGTATATCTCAAATCGAAAATCAGCTTTTTTCGATCCTGCTCCTGCGCTTTCTGCAACACCCCTTTTATCGTATCGGATTGAAGCCACATCTCTATCAGCCAGCCCCTCGGCCAACTTTTTGAGGCTGTTGTTGTTACCGGTCAAGGCATTGTTTCCATCTCTGTCCGTAGGGCCGGAACCTGAAATGATCAGGGCCACAGGGAATCTGTGTGTCGCTTTGGGAATCTCAAGGCTACCGTAAAGCCTTCCCCCATCTACCTCCAGGGATATTGAGTCAGCGGCTTTAGCATTACCGGCAATTCCACAAAGAAATGCTAAAAACAGGGCGATGCGCATTATTGATCCAATGTACGCGATACCCATTATGATCTATTTCAACGAACGGTAGTAGCTGTCAATATTGTAAATAGCAGCTAAGGGATTATGACCCAACAGGCGATCCTTGACCGCCAGAACGGTACACATGGCCTCCGCGTATTTGATAAATAGAGAGTCATGGCCAACGCACAAGCCTAACAGGATGTTGAAATCCGTTTTTGCATCATTAAGTACAAAGGCCTGTAAAATAGGATTGCACATGGACTCAAAGGAGCCCTTGACAATTTTTTGTTCATCCAGAACATTGATACTTTCTTTTGGAATCCTTCCGACTTTACATATTACCGACACCACTTCAAAATCGTGGGAAGAAAGGATTTTGTCAACAACCTTGGCTTCCTTTCTCAGGCCGACGCAGAATACGAGGCCTAAGCGTTTATATTTCATTTTTTTTGCAAATTCGATCAATTCCATGATTCGAGGTTTGATCGGTTTTACATGAGCATAGCCCAGCTCCTTCTCACCATATCCTTCTCCCTCCTGAATTGATGCCTGTCTTGCAAATTCTAAAATGTCACTTTTTTTATATTCTTCTAAAGTATTTTTTATCAACACCGTTTTGTTTTGGGTGGGGCAGAAGGGGGGCGCTTTGCCGTCTTCTTTTTTACAGAATCGATCAAGCATTTTGTAGGGACACTTGGCGCAACTGGGTATCTGATCTTTCATGATAATCATCCTTTCTTATATTTACAAAACGTTTGTGTAGTAAAGAGCATATAATTGAATGTGGACAAGGTGCCTTGAAACCTGGGTGTTCGAATTGTTCGGAGCCGCTTTCTCCAGCAATGATAATGGGTTAAAATGACCGATAGCGTTTTTTGCCATCTGTATACAAGTCGTTTCCATGTACGTCGTGAGCCACAATGACAGGAAAATTTTCTACTTCGATTTCCCGTATGGCTTCCGGTCCTAAATCTTCGTATGCAACAATCTTCGCCTTTTTGATGGCTTTGGAAATAAGTGCGCCTGCACCGCCGGTCGCCGCAAAGTATGTTGCCTTGTATTTTTGGATGGAATTGATTACTTCCCGACTTCGTGCGCCTTTTCCAATCATACCTTTCAGGCCTAATTTCAAGAGGGTTGGCGTATACGTATCCATTCTGTAACTCGTCGTCGGACCTGCAGAGCCGATGGGATCTCCCGGTTTGGGAGGAGTGGGGCCAACATAATATATGATTTGGCCGGATAAATTAAAAGGCAACTCCTTTTCCTCCTTTACCAATTCTATTAGACGTTGATGTGCAGCATCCCGTGCTGTATATATGGTACCGCTGATAAATACTTTGTCTCCTATATGAAGTGCTTGTATCACATCATTTGTAAGAGGGGGATGTATAAGCGTTTCTGCCGTCATTTTCATTCTCCTTACAGTTAAAGAACAGCCTCCTTATGGCGGTTGCAGTGACACTGAATATTTACAGCCACCGGTATGCTGGCGATGTGGGTTGGATATGTTTCCACGTGCACATCCAAAGCCGTAACCGTCCCTCCCAATCCCTGGGGGCCAATGCCCAGCTTATTTATCCCATCTAAAAGTTCTTGTTCCAGTGTGGCAATGGCAGGGTTTACATGCCGTATGCCAACGGGTCGAAGCAACGATTTTTTTGCAATGAGAGCTGCTTTTTCCATTGTTCCGCCGATGCCGACTCCAACAACAACGGGAGGGCAGGGGTTGGCACCTGACTCGTCCAAGCGCTGGATAACAAATTCCTTTATTCCTTCAATGCCTGCAGAAGGAGGAAACAAAACGACCCTGCTCATATTTTCACTGCCGAAACCTTTGGGCGCGACAATGAGTCTGAGCATATCGCCGGGAACTATTTCCGCATGGAAAACTGCGGGGGTGTTATCTCCATAATTTTTTCGGCTCAAAGGGTCCAGTGATGAAGCGCGAAAATATCCGTAAGCATATCCCTGCTGAACACCTTTGTCGATGGCGGTCTGCAAATCTTCTCCAGTTATATGAACATCCTGTCCTATTTCCGCAAATACTACGGCGAGGCCGGTATCCTGGCACAGTGGCCTTCCTTCTTTTTTTGCGATGTCGGCATTTTCGAGTAATTGTTGAAAAATGTCTTTCCCAACGGGATTCTTTTCTGCTTGGATGCTTTTTTTGTAAGCACGTATCATATCATCGCCAAGAACGGTGTTGGCTTCAATGCACAATTGTTTGATAAGTTGGGTAATTCTATTTGAGGGTATTTCTTTTACACTCATGAAGATCTCCTTTTTTAAAAGCGGAGAAAAGAGATTAAATTGCTCATATCCGATGCTTGATTTTGTGCTACCGAGAGGTTACGCTCGGTGGGTTATTAGATTCTTATTTCTGATTTTCGTGTTATTTTGGCAAGAAAATCAGAAAGCCTTTTGGTTCTGGTTTGTCCAGGTTAGGGATACGAGTTTTTTTATTGATAATATGACCTAACAATAGTTTATTGTCGACAATATGGGAATGAATTATCATAATCAATTTTATCGTGTCAAGTACTTTTGTCAAATTTAAATCGTGTAATGATATTTCAATGTTGACAGTAACGATTCGTCGCTGCCCACCATTTGAATTATTTTTTTATATTTTGGGGTTGACAAAAGAGATTTGCGATTGTACGTTGTCGACAATACACAATCTCAATTCATTTTAAAATCTATTTTTTGAATATGAAAGGAATGAATATGCTCAAAATGACTTTGACCAGAGAACTGGCGCATTACGTCAGAAATTTGTCCTATGATGATTTTACTTCTCAACAGGTTCAAAAGCTGAAGATATATTTTTTGGATTGGCTGGGTTCAGCCTGCGGTGGACAGGCCCAGGCTCCGGTAAAAATTATGCTGAACCTTGCAAAAGATATGGGGGGCAAACCTGAATCTACTCTCATTCCGGATGGTTCGAAGTCCACCTGCCTGTTGGCTGCATTGGTCAACGGAGGTGCATCCCACGTTTTGGAGATGGACGATTTGCATCGGGAGTCTATTTTTCATCCGGCGGCCGCCATTATGCCAGCTGTTTTTGCTGTTGCCGAACGGGAGCATGCATCAGGTAAGGAACTATTGGTTTCCATTGCTGCCGGATATGAGGTGGGTATTCGTATCGCCGTCGGAGTGGGGCCGGATCATTATAAATATTGGCATACCACGGGCACGTGTGGCACCTTTGGTGCGGCTGCCGGAGCGGCGAAGTTGTTAAATCTTGATGAGCAAAGAATGGTATGGGCGCTGGGCTCTGCTGGAACCCAGGCCAGCGGATTATGGGAGTTTCTGGTGGAAAGCGCCATGAGCAAGCAGCTTCACCCGGGAAAGGCCTCGTTTAACGGTGTCTTGGCCGCTCTTCTGGCCCAAAGGAATTTTACAGGTGCTTGCAGGATTTTGGAAGGAGACAAAGGTTTTTTCAAGGCAACCTCAGATGATTATAATGCATCCAGATGCCTTGAAAAGCTTGGTGAAAGCTCGTGGTGGGAACGCAATTCACTTAAATATTACCCGTCATGCGGGCATACGCATTCGGCCATTGAGGCAGCTTTAAAGGCTATTCATCATCAGCCCATGGCGACGAATGAAATCGAACGGATTGATGTTTATGTGTACAAAGCGGCGGTGGATCTTTTGGGTGATGTGGAACCGACAACGGAATACCTCGCCAAGTTTTGCATTCCCTTTTGCGTGGCGACGGCCGTGCGTTATGGCCATGTGGTTATGAGTGATTTCAATGAACGACGACTTAACGATTCTGAGTTGATTCGTCTCATGAAACAAATATGCGTGCACGTTGATTCCGCTTTGACGGCAGCATATCCATCAAAATGGCCGGCTCGAATCGAAATACTCAAAAAAGACAAGACACGGCTAAGCGGAGAGGTGGACTATCCCAAAGGAGACCCTGAGAATCCGATTACTGAGGATGAGGCAGTGGAGAAATTTAAACATTTGAGCCAGGAATTTTTGTCCGAAGATGTCATGATTAGTCTGATTCAAAAGGTTCTGCATCTGGAAAATATGTCGGATGTAAGTCGTTTGTTGGTTTTTGATAGATAATGAATAAGCGTTATTTGTTTTTTTTAAATTATTTTTTGTAGTGTTCTGAGTTTAAACTTGACAAAGGAAATTTGCAAATGCATAATGTCGACAATACACAAAAAACTTATCTTGTAATTTATTTTAATTAGAGCTGGAGGTTTTGATGCGATTACTGGAATACGAATCCAAGAGTATTTTGAAGAAGTATATGATTCCGGTTCCTGCGGGAAGGTTGATTGCTCCGGAAGACCATGTTGATGTAGATGGACCGGTCATGCTGAAAGCACAGGTTCCTATCGGGGGAAGGGGGAAGGCCGGCGGGGTTTTGCAAGTCTCAAGCGTTGAAGAAGCCAACGCACAGGCGAAAAAGCTTTTTACAACCCCAATAAGGGGGTTTAAAACAGGCAAAATCCTCGTGGAAGATAGTGTGGAAGTCCTGCAGGAATACTTTATGGCCATCACTTACGATACGGTGGCCAAGGCGCCCCTTGTTATCTTTTCGGCAGAAGGGGGAGTAGATATTGAGGAACTTGCCGTTAAGCATCCGGAAAAAGTGATCAAGGAACATTTTACGTGTCGTGGCGGTCTTCCTCAGTTTCGGGCAAGAGAAATTATATCTCGGACAGGCATTACAGGCAAGCAATTGATTCGGTTGGGAGGTATCCTGGCTAATCTGGCAAAGGTGTTTTTGGATTGCGATGCCACTCTTGCGGAAATTAATCCGGTGGCATTGACGCACAGTGGTGAATTACTGGCATTGGATTGTCACCTGGATATTGAAGACGATAGTTTGTTCCGTCATAAGGATATCGCGGAGATTGAAAAGGACGAAGCACGAATTAAGGGGGGCAACAGCAGGTCTGAATTTGAACGTCAGGCAGCAGAAATCGACAGTGTGGATCATCGCGGCGTAGCCGGGCGCGTTATTGAATTTGACGGGACCATGGGATTGATTATCGGTGGCGGAGGTGCTTCTCTTACCTCTTTTGATGCGGTGAAATCCCATGGGGGTAAGCCGGCCAATTATTGTGAGATTGGGGGGAATCCTTCGGTGATCAAGGTGCAGAAATTGACCGGGCATATTTTATCCAAACCAGGTGTTGAAAAAGTCGCCGTCATCATGAATGTTGTCAGTAACACTCGAGTGGATTTGGTAGCGCGTGGTATTGTGAAGGGGGTTTTGGAGGCTGGCAAGAAGCCGTCTGAGACCGTTGCCATATTCCGGGTACCTGGAGCATGGGAAGAAGAGGGGGTTAAGATTTTATCAAAATACGGTGTGCCCTATTGCGACAGGACGGTCTCCATTGATATGGCGGCAAAGACTGCCGTCGAAAAAATGATACATTGAGAAGAGATGGAGAGGATAACATATGGCGATATTAGCAGATCAGAATACACGGGTATTGATTCAGGGGATAACAGGACGGGAAGCGGCGTCTTTTACCAAAGATATGATCGACTATGGCACAGCAGTGGTTGCAGGTGTGACACCGGGAAAGCAGGGGCAGCAGATTTATGGTGTTCCTGTGTATGATACGGTCCGAACCGCCGTACAGGAGCATCCCTGTGATGCCTCTGTGATTTCCGTGCCTCCGCCTATGGTGAAAGAGGCTGCCATGGAGGCGTTTGAAAACGGAATCAAGCTGGCGGTGATCGTCACGGAAAGGGTTCCGCGTAAAGATGTGATTGAACTGTTGGAAGTGGCGAAAGAGAAAAATGCACGGGTGATTGGTCCGAACACATTGGGCTTTATTTCACCCCATTCCATAAAATTAGGCATGGCCGGAGGGCCGGTTGCGGATGTGAAAAAAGCCTATATGCCCGGGAATGTGGGCATTGCCTCGCGAAGCGGCGGAATGACTACTGAAATCGCTAATTTGCTCACGACCAATGGAATCGGTCAGAGCACCTGCATCAGTATCGGTGGCGATTCGGTTGTGGGCGCAAATTTTTTGGATCTTATTCCCCTGTTTAATGCAGACCCGGAAACCAAAGCCGTTGTTTTGTTTTGTGAACCTGGCGGAGTTGTTGAAGAAGCATTGTGCGACTATATAAAAAGAGAAAACATATCATTGCCCATCGTAGTGTTTATTGCCGGACGTTTTGCAGACGATATGCCGGGCGTGCGATTTGGACATGCCGCTACCATTGTGGAGGGTGAAAAGGGCAGTACCAAAAGCAAGATTGAGATATTGAAAAAAAACGGAGTCCGAGTGGCAGAATCTTTTTCAGATATCGTGCCGATTCTCAAAGAGTATTTATAACCGCCACGGGCGGAGCGATATTCTGATTTGGGTCCGCCCACAACGAAGATTGAAAGAATGTTAGGCTTGCCTACTCTTTCATATAAAAACATACATGGCAGAAAGACCTGCCACAAAGAAAACTGAAACTCCAATCATTACAGATTATTGGAGTGAATTTTATATAAAAAAAAGACTACAGGAAAGCAAATAGGCTCAAGCCCTTCAGGCCTCCAGAGGAAGGACGTGCTTGGGGTTTGATTTGACAGAATTGTATGGTGAGGTGGGATATGGTGGCGAAATATCGTTCCGTTCGAACGGCGCTTTTTGTTCCTGGCAATCGACCCGAACGCGTGGATAAGGCGATGAATTCAGGGGCCGATGCAGTGGTTATCGATCTTGAAGATGCAGTACCCCTGTCATTGAAGAGACAGACCCGTGCCATTGTTTGTGAAAAGATTCTTCAATATGTGAACAAGAACCTTATTGTCCGGGTGAATGCATTGGATTCGGAATTTATTCAAGGGGATCTGGATGAAGTTGTTGTGGAAGGGCTCTCCTGTATCATGGTGCCAAAGGTGGAAACGGATGCTCATATTCGTGAAATTCATCGATTACTGCTGGAAGTGGAAGGCAAAAAAGGATTGCCCCTGGGAACGGTGTCCGTTATTCCGCTTATTGAAACTGCACAGGCGGTTCAGAATATCTTCAGCATATTATCTGAGAAGACCGAACCTCAACGATTGTGGACGGCAGCCTTTGGTGCTGCAGATTATACCCTGGATATGGGGGTTGAAATGACGGCGGGTGGCAAGGAACTTTTCTATCCCCGTTCAAGAATCGCCGTTGCATGCCGTGCTGCCGGGGTCCATCCCCCAATTGACTCTCCTTATATGATTGACCTGAAAGACCGGGCCGGTCTTGAAGCTGATTCTTTGCAGTCCATGCAGCTCGGTTTTCAAGGAAAGTTGTGTATTCATCCCAATCAGGTAGAACTGTGCAACCAGTTGTTTTCTCCAAGCGAAAATGAGATTCAGTATGCCCAAAAAGTAATTCAGGCATTTGAAGCAGCAGAGAACGGCGGGCAGGCTGCTATTCAGGTGGATGGAAAATTTGTTGATTACCCTATTGTTGAAAGAGCCAGACGGATTGTTAAAATAGCCGCCTTGATGACGAACGAAGCGTCTTGTTAAACCAAATATGAAACACAAAGGTGAAATATGAGTGAGTTTATATGTGTTGAAATTGATACTGAGAAATGTGCAGGAATAGAGGCGTGTGGCCGTTGTGTCCGCGTATGCCCGGTCAATGTCATGGCAATAGACGGAAATATTCCTGTTGTCGATAAAAAGAACGAAGATGAATGCACGCTGTGCGACTTGTGTATTGAGCAATGTGATGCAGATGCGATTGTGATTCATAAATTATATGAGCAGTCATTCGATGCGTGAAGATGATTCCGGCGTTAACCCGGTTTAAATTATTTTTGAAAATTTCCGTTAAAGGCATGGCACCTTAAAACATGACAGGTAAGAAAATAAAGTATTGTTATATATTATATTTAAATTGGTTATGTCTATATCAGTTGCTTTGTGTTCTGTACAATGATGAAGGAGAAGTAATTTATCTCTTGTCCCGGCAAAATAGATGTGTTTTTGTTGATTGGTTATGAGTGTGAATGTGGAATAAGCATATTCAATATTGTTCAATGCATCTATTTTGTCGGAGGAGATAAAAATGAGTGAAATGTCAAATAAATCAAATAAAGTAAAATTAAAACCTCAACTTTTGGTAGAATATGTTGCTGAAATTCTTTCTGAGAATATTTTAGAGGGAAACATTAAGGGCGGTGAGAAATTGGTCGAGACCGATTTGCAAAAAGAATTTTCCACCAGCAGATCTCCGATTCGTGAAGCGTTCAGGAAGCTGGAAAAGGAGGGTCTTGTTGAGGTTATTCCCCGCAAGGGAACCTTTGTCCGATTCATCACCCGAAAAGATATCAAGGAAAATTTTCCAGTTCGGTCAATTCTGGAAGGTTTGGCAGCACGGCTCGCCTATCAAAATATGAATGAAGAGGTTTTGGATGATCTCCGCTCCACCCTTGATCAGATGATGCAGGCCGTCAAAGATAAAAATCGCAAACTTTATTGGGAGTATCACGTTGATTTTCATGGAATATTCATTAAGGCAACAGGGAATGCTTTGTTGATTAATTTGTTGAGATCACTAAGGATGCATGCGATGTGGTATCAATTTTCCTATCGTTATTCCAGTGAGGATCTTGCCAAATCACTGAAAACCCATCAAAGGATTTTTGATCTATTTCAAAATACGGATAGTGATGTTCAGGAAATTGAAAATGTTGTGCGGGAGCATATCGAGGTCGCCATGGAAAAATTTATCAGTTATATTGAGCGACACAATGATAATGAAAGACAATTGCAAAGTGATTGAGACACGTGCTCATCACTGGGGAGGCTATGATTATGGAAGTAAATTCCACTACGAACGAATTTGAGGCCTTGATCCTGAGAAAGTTTGAGCGTCTGCCGATTATATCAACCTATGTGAGAACACGGGGATGGCATTTTGCCGTATCCTGGCTGCATCGACTGACAGGTGGGGGACTTGCCATTTACCTGCTATTCCATATCTATACCCTGCACTCTTTGCATACACCGGATATATATGAAGCAAAGATGAAAATATTTTCTTCATCGTTTTTTGTCATACTTGAATGGATGATATCGATTCCTGTCATATTTCATGCGGTAAATGGAGGGAGGCTTATTTTGTATGAGCTTATTGGCAGTCGCCACAATGCATTTATGATGCGATCTTGTTGGATTTTGTCCGTCATATATGCGGCTGTCGTGGGGCTGCTAATGGCCATGGGAAACCAAACGGTATCGCCGGTTTTTTTCTGGTTGGTTGCCGTCGTCATCTCCATCGGCCTTGCCTATGCGCTGCTGAATCGACAATGGGAGCACCAGCATTCCAAATTGTGGAAATGGCAGCGGATAACCGGGGCCTTTTTGCTGATCATGATTCCGGCCCACATTCTTTTTACCCACCTGAATCCGGCTGTGGCCCACGAAGCAGGTGTTGTCGCCATGAGAATGCGGCATTGGTTTATTAAACTCGTCGATCTATCTTTGCTGGCAGGCATTTTGTTTCATGCTGGCTATGGTGCGTACTCGGTTGTGACGGATTATTGCCATCGTAAATCTATTCGATCGGGGTTGGGTTGGATGATTACGATCATTGCTCTGATTGCAGGATTTTATGGGGTAAAATTGACGCTTACCATTTAACGCGCTTCCCGTAGTCCATCATCTGTTTTTTTCTCAGATTTCTTATTTCTTCGATGAAAATCGGAGCGTAACTCATTAAGCGCCGTAATGGCTGTTTGTGAAAAAGGTGATTTGCGTGCGGTATATGCAGCTGATTTTTGGGGGTAAGCAAGATGGATACAAAAGGAGTCCCTTCATCTTGACTCCTTTCATCGAGAGAATGCAAATACTGTCATTAGCTTTTGATTAAAAAAGACAATAGAGGTTTAGAATGAACAAGTTATTTAAGATCGGTTCGACCATACATACGGATGTCTTGATCATCGGGGCAGGAGGTGCCGGGCTGCGTTGTGCAGAGGAGATTATGCGTCATAAACCCCAGGCTAAGATTATCGCAGTGACAAAGGTGCCTCATCCCCAAAAGTCGCATACCAGTACAGCCCAGGGGGGACTTGCTGCTGTAGATCCAAATGATCCGGTTGATAGGCCTATCTTTCACATGTTTGATACGTGGAAGGGCTCTGATTGTACTGCTGATCAGAATGTCATAAAAAAGATCGTCGAAGGTGCCTGGGATGAGATTCAGTGGCTGGAACAGCGGGGCATGCACTTTACCCGTAACGAAGAAGGCGGACTGAGTAAACGGACCTTTGGTGGCCATACCCTGAATTTTGGAGAAAATTCGGCATTTCGGGCTGTATTTGAAGCGGATCGGACCGGTAAAGGTATTCTTGACTCCATGTGGGGAGAGGCCCTGAAAAAAGGGGTGACCTACATGAATCAGAGTATGGTCACCGAAATTCTTATACAAAAAAACACCTGTGCTGGTGCCATCATTTTTAATCAAAAAGATGGCGAGTTCATTAAAGTTATTGCCAAAGCTACCGTTCTCGCGGCTGGAGGAAGCGGTCAGGTTTTTAGAGTTACCACTAACTGTCGACAAAACACAGGAGATGCCCTGGCTGTTATTCTTAGATCCGAACTTCCTGCCATGGATCTTGAGGCGGTACAGTTCCATCCGACCGGGATTGTTGGTCCTGGTATCCTTGCCAGTGAGGCGTTGCGGGGAGAGGGTGGAATCCTGAGGAACAAGGATATGGAAGCATACATGGTACGGTATGCACCCAAAATGAAGGACCTGGCTCCCCGTGACGTGGTATCCCGTGCCAATGAGATGGAGATCAGAGAGGGCCGTGGTATTATGAATCCCGATCATAAAATACCGCATGTGTGGATTGATCTCAGGCACCTGTCTGAATATGTCCACGATGTAAAGCTTCGTGAAATTTCCGGATTTTTCAAAACATTTGTCAATATCAATCCCAAAAAAGAGGTATGCCCTGTACGACCCAGCAACCATTATCACATGGGTGGAATTCCCACCACTGAATTTGGTGAGGTTCAGAAGAATGCCGAAGAGACTATCACCGGCCTTTTTGCCGTAGGAGAATGTGCCTGTGCAAGTTTCCACGGATTTAACCGTTTGGCAACGAATTCTCTTTTGGAATTGATTACCATGGGCAGGTTTGTTGGTGAAAAAGTCGCCGAATATCTTTCAAATGGAGGGAATGATGCGCCACTGGATGCCGGAGAGCGAACATTTGCAAGATTCCGTTCATATATGGATGCCAAGGGGAAGGATAAGCCGGGACCACTCCGGGAAGAGATGCGAAATGTCATGACCGAAAATGTGGGGGTGTTCAGAACGGAAGAAGGAATTACGACGGCAATCTCATCCCTCAAGGAACTGAAACATCGTGCCAATCGTACACAGCTGACCTGCCGGACACTCACCATGAACCCGGAACTGATTGAGCGGTGGGAGCTGGACAATCTACTGGAGGTTGCCATGGTTATTGCCCAAGGTGCTTTGCATCGACGGGAGAGCAGGGGTGCCCATTATCGCGAAGATTACCAGGAGAGAAGTTCTGAATTTGATTATCATACCTTGGCGTATATGACGGAGTATGGAAAGGTCACGTTGGGGAAACGTCAGATAAACATGTGTATATATGAAGCCCGTGGTGAGAATTTCGAAAAGTTTGGAATGATACCAAGAAAATATTAATGCGGGAACCCCACAACCCATCTGCCTTTATCCGATTTCTTTTTTTTGACAGAGATCGGGGATACTGGGCGCTAAATATACATTAAAACAGTAAGTTTTGGATATGTGATCCATCCGTTTTCCAATCGGCATGTATGGTAACGCTTTGATGGTCGTATATCTTGGGAGGTCACGATGGCGAAAATCTATAATCTCACCTTAAAAATCAAACGATATAATCCGGATAAAAAAAAGTCCTGGGTTCAGAGTTATAATGTTGAAGCCGGTCGCATCCTGCGCTTTGTGGATGTGTTCCGAAAGATCTGCAATGAGCAGGATGCGACGCTCGCCTGGAATTCATCTTGTGAACACGGACAGTGCGGAACCTGCTCTGTCAAGGTCAATGGAAAGCCCGTCATAGCCTGCGAGCTTCTTGTGGAAAATGCCGTTGCTTCATTCGGGACGACATCGTTTACGATTGAACCCCTTGACATCGCACCTGTGGTTCGTGATCTGATCATTGATATGGAAAAAGCCTATGAACGTGTGCATCGGGCGAAACCTTTTATTATTGATCTTCGCCCGTTACAAAAAGAGGAGAAGGCATATAACATATTGCCCCGTGATCAGGAGCAATATGTTGAAGCAACACGGTGCATTAACTGCTTTTGCTGCGCTTCCGCCTGTATAAGCAGCCATGAGAATTTTATTGGCCCCAATGCGGCGATGGCAAGTATTGTGCGCCTGATGGATCCCCGAGAACAGGCAAAAGAGGAGCGTTTGGAGCTTTTGTACAGTGAAGAGGGGGTATACCGGTGTCATACTTCAAAAGCCTGTTCGTTTGTTTGCCCTAAGGAAATTGATGTCGCACATTTTATTGCGCTTGCAAAGCAGGGTGCGTTCACACCCAAACAAGAGAAAGGGTAAAAATCGGCTTGCCGATTTTATACTATAACTGAAGCATGTCAATGGGGCATTACCACGCAAGATTTCTGCATGTCTGATACCGAGTGCCATCCAGTATTTAATGTAGATTTTTTTAAAAAATAGGGTGAGTGCCCACGGAAAGTTAATGCGTTTTGTCGGAAAAGGAGAAAAAAAATGAAAGGAACATGTACGATGTTGGCAAGAGTGTTTTCGCTTTTTTTTCTGTTCGTATCCTTAGGCGCTCCGGTGTCCGTCTGCCTTGCGGAAGGGACTGAAATGGTGGGCCCGAAGATAACCCTGAGGCTGTCCCATCAGTGGCCTCAAGATCTGGATGATTTTGTCATTCAAACCGGTGTCCGATTTGCAGAAGAGGTTAAGAAAAGAAGTGGTGGTGCCATTAACATTGTGTTTTATCCTGCTCAATCGTTGATAAAGGCAAAGGATCAGTTTCGGGCAATGCGGCAAGGCATCATCGATATGTCAATTTATCCGATCATTTATGCGGCAGGAGAGATGCCTGAACTCAACATCACCCTGGTTCCCTGGGCAAATACCCATGAAGCGTTTTATCAGTTCGGTAAATCCAAGGTATGGGAATACCTGGAAAAGAAAATGAATAAAATGGGGGTAAAGAGTGTGTGTTGGATTCAGTTCGCCGGGGGTATTGCTTCACGGGGAGATTTGGTCCGTAGACCTTCGGATGTGAAGGGCATTAAGGTTAGAGCTGCCGGAAAATATTGCCAGCAAAATTTTAGATTTGCCGATGCAGGTATCGTTACCATGCCGTCGTCGGAAGCCTACACGGCCATGCAGAGGGGGCTTTTAGACGCGATGCAGACTTCATCAGCATCGTTTGGCGCTTATAAATTATATGAGGTGTCAAAATCTTATTTATCTCCCATTGATTTCAGCAGTTATCGATCT
This sequence comes from uncultured Desulfobacterium sp., assembly GCA_963668575.2. Classification (GTDB taxonomy): domain Bacteria; phylum Desulfobacterota; class Desulfobacteria; order Desulfobacterales; family Desulfobacteraceae; genus Desulfocicer. The sequence goes on from OY764894.2 coordinate 7,180,668, forward strand.
TGCGAACCGATATTTATCAGCATGCATGCTTGGAAAAAATTAACGCCTGAACAGCAGAAGATTATGCTTGAGGTGGGTAAAGAACTGGAACCTTTTGCGCTGGAGGGGGCTAAACACGAAGATGTCCGAGTTGCGAAAATGTTTGAGGACCACGGATGCACCGTAGAGAAAATGACGGCGGAAGACTGGGCTGCATGGAGAGTCTTGATGGATAGAACCATTGAAGACTTTAAAAAGGAAGTCCCCAACGGCGAATGGTTGGTGGAAGAAACATTGAAGCTATACAAATAAATTCATCGGTACGATGTCTCTGTCTGACTGTCTGGTATGATGAAAGATTGAAATATTATCAGGGAGCTCCCCCAAAAGGAGCACCCTGATAAATTTACGGTGGTCCTCGTATAAATGGAGGTTCGATATTAATATGCTAAGTAGGATAGGAAAATGTGCCGGAGTATCGATTAATTATATTAATGAATTCTGTGGAGGCGTGTGCAATGTCGTGATTTTTGCCATTAACCTCTTTATCTTTTGGGAGGTGATTGCCCGCTATTTTCTGGGAAGCCCTACGATCTGGGTTATTGAGACATGTCAATATTTAATGCCCGTTGTTTGCTTTATTGGAAGCAGCTATTGTTTGAAGCACAAAGGCCATATTCGCGTTGATTTTTTTATCATGCGTCTGTTTAAACGGACGCGAAAAATTTTAGAAGCATTTGTCAATATCATGATATTAGTATTTTCTGTCACGCTTTTATGGCAAGGGTGCGTGCTTTTGAATGAGGCGTATGAGTTTAATTTTACCTCTGGTGGACTTTTTGACGTCCCTCTCTGGATGCCTTACATTATTTTTCCAATTGGAATGCTTTTTTTAAGTTTTCAGATAATCGTTGAATTTATTGATAATATCAAAGATATAAAAGAAATTGTGGGGAGGTCCTGATGGGTCCGATTGAAATGGGTGTGATTATATTTGTGGTTTTGTTTTTGCTGCTGATATTCACCGGTATACCGATTGCATTTGGATTGGGATTAGTGTCAGTAGTAGGGATTTACAGTGTTTTGGGAGGCGTTTCTGCTTTAAATGTTCTTTCAAACACGGCGTATAACGCTGTTCACGGTTTTGCGTTGACCTGTATCCCCTTGTATATTTTTATGGGTGCCCTCATAACCGTAAGCGGATTGGGGACTAAACTATATGAGGGTATATACAAATGGTTGGCCTGGCTTCCGGGTGGGCTTTCCGTGGCCAGTACGATTGCCTGCGGAATATTTGCCGCTGTTTCCGGATCCTCAGTGGCGACTGCATCTGTGATGGGTTCGTTGGCGCTCCCGGAAATGAAGCGGCGGGGATATAGCGATGCGCTGGCAACAGGTTCCATTGCAGCTGGCGGAACATTAGGTATACTGATTCCCCCCAGCATACCGATGATCGTGTACGGTATATCCACCAAAACATCCATCGGCAAACTGTTTATCGCCGGCGTTATTCCGGGGGCTATTTTAGTGGGACTGTTTATTCTTTACCAGGTGGGGGCATCCATTCAAGGCGCCGCTCCCAAAGAAAAAATCGTCATTTCCTGGCAGGAAAGGATATATGCACTTTTGGATATCTGTCCTTTTTTACTGTTGATTATTTTTATCATTGGGTCCATCTATGCAGGAATCGCGACACCTACGGAAGCAGCCTCCGTCGGTGTCGTTGCCACGCTGGGGCTTGGTTTTGTGTACCGGAAATTGAATCTGAAAAAGATATGGGGTGCGCTTCAGGTGGCTACGCGAACCACAGCTATGCTCCTGATGGTGATTTTGGGTGCCATGCTTTTCGGCTATCTTCTCACCGCCATGAATTTCCCCCAAACCTTGGTAAATGTGGCCATTGATTCCGGAATTTCGAAATGGTGGGTACTGATAAGCATTAATATGATTTTTATATTGCTGGGATGTTTTTTAGAGACAATTTCCATCATCGTTATCTGTGCTCCCATTGCGGTTCCAATTATTATGCAGCTGGGGTGGGATCCGGTGTGGTTCGGTATTGTGATGACTATTAACATGGAAATGGCGTTGATTTCTCCACCTGTGGGATTGAACTTATACGTGGTGAAAGATGCGGCATGCGGTGTTCCACTGGGAACGATTATTAGAGGTGTGCTCCCCTACATAATGCTTATGGGGCTAAACATTATATTGGTGGTCATGGTGCCCAGCACGGCGTTGTGGCTGACAAAAATGATGGAATAAATAATGATATCTTTTTGCTTTAATAAATAAAAGCACACTTTCAATAAAAGACGGTATGAGGTTGAAAATGGAATTATCTGACATTAAGATTAATAAAATACTTTACGCCACAGATCTTTCCGATGGTGCGCGGTATGCATTTGCATATGCAACAAGCCTTGCCAATACCTATGGTGCACATATTGTTATTCTTCACGTCATGACGGATACTCCCGGTTTGGATGCAAATGTCTCCGGTTACATCGGTGAAGAGCGTTGGCAAGGATAAAGCAAAGAAATTTTCAAGAGACAAGGGCTATGCTTATCGATAAAAAAAGGGATAACAGTGCCATCAGAGGAGCATTGTTGGACTTTTGTGAAAATACAAAAAGTAAATATGAAAGTCAATCTTTTGATATGGATGAAATCATTGTAGAAAAAGGAAATCCGGTCGAACATATTATCCGACTGTCCAACGAGAGAACATGTGATATTATTGTCATCGGCAGCCATGGACATGGTTCGTTTACCGGCACTTTTATTGGGAGTACCGCTCAGCATGTGATTCGCAGATCTCCAAAGCCGGTCTTTGTAGTTCCTCTCCCTGGAAGAGAGTAAAGGGACTACATTTTTTTTGAATCTTGCCTATACCCAAACCACCTTGCCGGAGGTAGTTGTCATGAAGCCGGCATAAGAAAAAAGCTTGACAGCAATATTGGCATTTATTATGAGACTATGATTATTTCGGGTGCCATTAGGCTGAAAAGGGAACCCTGTGAGAACCAGGGACGGGCCCACCGCTGTGAAGGGGACGAACGCTGCTGTATCGCCACTGATAATTTATGTTTGTTGGGAAGGCGCAGTTATTAGGATGAACCCTAAGTCAGAAGACCTGCCGAAATAAGTGCTGGAAACCGCCCAGGGATAAGGGTGTTTCCAAATTATATCCAAGGATAAAACAGGGAAATCCCCGGATTGACATTTTTGAGTCGTCCGGGGATTTTTATTTTCCGGGCCAGGCGCAACTTTAATTGATTGAGTGAGGTTACCACTATGTCGAAAAAAAGGAGATCCGTCGTCATTGCAGCTCTCTTGACGGGATGGCTGTTTTTTGCAGGGACCGCCGTCAGTGGAGGTGAGTCCGGAAAAACTGACGGGGAAAAACCCCAGACCCTGGAGTCCATGGTTGTTACCGCCGGAAGGGTCATGGAGAAAAAAGAGGATGTTACCACCAATATTTCGGTGTATACATCCGAGGATCTGGCAAAACTCTCCACCAATGATTTAAGCGATCTCTTGATCAAAGAGGGATTCATGATCCGGGAATATCCCAACTCCACCATTTCAGTGGGTATCCGTGGGTTCATGACCGAAACACATGGAAACGATCTTGCCAGCCATGTCCTGATTTTAATCAACGGGAGAAGGGCCGGTACCGGGAATCTGGCAAAAATATCCATGGACAATGTTGAACGTATCGAGATCATAAGAGGTCCCGGATCCGTACAATACGGTGCCTCGGCCATGGGCGGTGTGATCAATGTGATCACCAAAAAAGGGCAGAAAGGGGTTACGGCATCCCTGGAAACTACCTTGGGTTCCTGGAATTTTGAAAAGACAAAAGCGGATATTTCCGGAGAAAAGAGTAAATTTGATTTTGCCGCCAGTGCCTCCAAATCATCCCAGGACGATTATGACACGGCAGACGGCAGCCATTATTACAATACCGGATATGATTTCAAGGAAAATGTCGATCTTTCCGTCGGATTCACCTTTTATCCCAACAATCGCCTGGGGGTCAGCTTTTCCAATTATGAAGGAGAAGGCATCGGCAATCCCGACTTCCTGAGTGATAATAACAAGGTAGAGTACGTGGATCATGCGCTTCAGTCCTTTGATATTCACTATGACGGGCAGAATCAGGATGGGTCCCTGCTTTGGAATCTCCGTTATTTTAAGGGAAAGGATGAGTACGAAACCTTTGATCCGACCACCGGCAGCAGCCATACCTATTACAGAGATACGGACAATCAGGGGGTTCAGGCCCAGATTACGGCAAAATGGGATATTGCTCATATAACGGGCGGATTTGACTGGAGCGATTACGCCATTAGTAACTCCTATACCCTGTCCGGGAAGGAGAATACCTATGAGAACCCTGCTGTCTTTATCATGGCAAAATCGAAATTTTTGGATGACAGGCTGGTGTTCTCGGCCGGTGGCCGATACGATGAGTATGAAGTTGAAAGCGATGATGGAAAAAGCAAAGAGGAAAACAACCACTCCCTAAGCTTTGGCGCTCTCTATAAACTCGTGACAGGCCTTTCCGTCCGTGCCAACTATGCCGAGGCCTTCAGAATGCCCACGGCCGATGAGTTGTTTATGTATGACGACTACAGCGCCTGGGGGTTCGGCATCTGGGCCGGGAACGAGAATCTGAAAACGGAGATAACCTTCAGTATGTACCTGAATGGACCGCCTCCTGGGGACTTCAATTCAACCATACCGAACTGGGGCTTTTTTCCCGCCTGAATTTCACCCTGTTCGGAGAACACGATATTACCGATTATGAAGGCACCGGAGCCACCACCCTGGGCGATGATATCGTGGCGGACATCAGTATTTCAAAACGGCTTTTCTCCCTTGCAAAATATGGCGATGTTTCCCTGAAGGGAGAAGTCAACAATCTGTTCAATGAAGACTATGCCCTGATCCAGGGATATCCTTCTCCGGGCAGAAGTTTTTATTTGGGATTGAACTATACCTTCTGATTGATTCCGTTGAGATCATCTCTGACAGGATCATCTCTGACAGAATCGTTTCTGACAGGATTATCGGCCCGGGATAGAGGTGTCGGAGCAGTATCTTCCCAAACAGGCAGGCTGCTCCGATATTTCTTTTTACCCGGAGATATTTGAAGGTTGCTTACGGCGCTGTCACTGTTTGATTTCAGGGTGGTTTTATGGATTGGCTACTCTGATTATCAGCCCTGACGGAGCACTACTTTTGGAATAGAAATTTAACATCATGAAAAAAAAATACGTTTTTTTGTTGTGCTTCTTCTGCCTCTTTTTTTTCTTAACAACGAACGGTTCATCTGCTCCCTTTTCCGTTCACATCATTGATGCATTTGGTAAAAAAATGATATTTTCACAGCCGCCTGAACGTGTTGTCTGCCTCTCCCCTTATATTACCCAAATTTTGGTGGATCTGGGGCAGGGAGATCGTATTGTTGGCCTGACCCGGCAGGATCTGGTGTTTCATGCCGACCTTAGAAAAACAACGGTCGGCAGCTATTTCACTCCGGACACATCTCTCATTGAAAGTTGCCGTGCCGATCTGGTGATCTGCCCGCCCGGGCAGGCGGATCGCATTCAAAAGGCGTTGGGCACTAAAGTACAGGTTTTGGCCATGACGGCCCCATCCATGGACCAGGCCTTTGATCAGGTCCGGCAAATGGGCCGGCTGTTTGCGTGCGAGACAAAGGCCGAAGAGATTCTTGGGCGGATAGAGACCCAGCTCTCCATGGTGGAGCTGCGGCTTAGCCGGGAAAAAAACTTGAAGAAAAAACGGGTGGTCCGCGTGATGGCCGGGGATACCCTCACCTGTCCGGGGGATGATTCATTTCAGAATGAAATGATCCGGGCCGCCGGCGGGATCACCCCCCATTGGGGGAAAAACGGCTTTGCCGTCACCATCACGCCGGAGGCCTGGCAGGCGTTCAACCCCCAGGTCATCTACGGCTGCAACGCCAACGCAGATAAGGTCCGCCGTCTGCTTGACACACCGGCGTATAAAAATGTGGATGCCGTAAAACAGGGCAGGGTTCACATGTTTCCCTGTGAGATGACCTGCCGGGTTTCCACCATCACCGGAGATTTTATCCAGTGGCTGGCCGCCGAGCTGTATCCGGATATCTTTGCCGATCCGGACCGGGCCGTGACCCCGGACACCCCCCTTTACCAGCGGCCGGTTGCAGTGGATCTTGACTATGTGGACACGGCCCGGGTGGTGGGCCACCGGCTGGCGGACACCCCGTATAAATCCCTGGTGCTTCGGTTCAGCACTCCTCAAACAGTGCTCTCCACCTTTGAAGGCCTGCGTGAACATCAGGACGGATGCGGCAACACCTACATTCCCATGGCCGCAAGTCTTGGCCATATGAGGAGTGGCGTGGACCGGGTCAAACAAACCCTGGAGAAGAATCTGGGATTTCCCAAGGGTGGTTTTTCCACCCTCATGACCGGTGCGGACATGGACAATCTGGCCGTGGTTGAAAAGACATATAAGGACCTCAAGGTCACTGCCTTTGTCACCGCCGGTGTCAGGGGAAACGCCATGCGTCTGTCAAAGGACAAGGGATATTATTTCTCCCACGGTACCATTAATATTATAGTGGGGACCAACCGGACGCTTTCAACAGCGGCCATGTCCAGGGCCATCATCACGGTGACAGAGGCCAAGACAGCGGCCCTGGGCGACCTGGATATTCGGAGTCATTACACCCCTTGGTGTAATCCGGCCACCGGCACGGGTACGGACAGTGTGCTGATCATCCAGGGCCGGGGTCCCTGGGTTGAATTTGCCGGAGGCCACAGTAAACTTGCCCAGCTCATGGCCGAGGCGGTTCACCAGGGCGTTACCCAGGCATTGGTCGGACAGAACGGTATCCTGGCCGGCCGGGATGTTTTCCAGCGCCTGGCCGAGCGGGGATTGAGCCTTGAGTCTCTGGTCAGCCAATTTGATACCAAGATGGACCAGCGTTCCCTGACCACCCGGCTGGAGGCCCTGCTTGCCCAGCCCTTTTTTGCCGCCTTTGTGGAATCCTCCCTGGCGGTTTCAGATGCCCGGGACAAGGCCCTGATACAGGATAGTCCCTTTTGGACCGAGACCTGTCAAAACGTTGGCCTTAAGATCTGCGGCAAAAGAATTGCACCTGCCTCCTGTAAATCGGACAACATTCCCGTTCCTGTGGCAAAGGCCCTGGGGACACTCATTTCAGCCATTGCATTATCCAAGGAGTCGTGATCCATGAAATCATGGTTTAAATTTTGTCTTGTAACCCTCTGCCTGTTTGGCCTGATGCCGCCCATGCTCCATGCCGGGACCGGGACTGCGGATACCATCACCTTTTTGGGCGGCTCCTCCTACTCTTACAAGATTAGCCGTGCCCTGGAAACGGTGCGGCAGTATCCTGCTGCCAAAGAGGTGGAGCTGTTCTATTTTACGGAAGAGGATCTGGCTGCCGGGGCCATTGACCCGGAGGTCATAGCCCGGTCCCGGGTGATTATCCTGGACGACATGTACAAAACCCTCAGGGACTATGTGCTTGATCAGGTGGATTTTAATACCACAAAGGTCTTTGGGCTCTCCACCGTGCCCAACAATCCCGACCGGATCATCTCCGATGAACAGGTCAAGGCCTATGCCCGGCCCCTGACCCGGAACAACCTGATCAATCTGACCCGTTTTCTCATGCACCGGGAACTGGGGATGGATATTTCTTGTGTCGGGCCCCAGGTGGTGCCCCAAATGGGCATTTTTCATCCTGCAAGTGAGATGATTTTCGAGACGTTTGAGGCCTACCTTGATTGGTACAAAAAAAGCGGGCTGTACAAAGAAAAGGGCTTTTGGATCGGCATTCCTGAGATGAACACCTATGTGTTTCCCGGTGAGACCGGCCAGGTGGTCAAGGATCTGATCGACAAACTGGAGGGGGCCGGTATGAACGTGCTGCCGGTCTATTCATATCCGGCCGCCAAAGCCCTGGAAGCCTATTTTTTTGATGATACCACGTCTGAATCCCGTGTGGATCTTGTGGCCTCCATGTCCTTTAAGTTTTCACCTGCTGATGTGGATGCCACCCGGCAGATGATGGCGCGCCTCAATGTGCCCATCCTCAATGCCTTCCGGGTCCATTTTTTAACAATTCCCGAATGGGAAAAAGATCTCCAGGGTTTAGGCCCCATGGAGGTCACCTATGCCATGTGCAACCCCGAGATTTTCGGGCTCATCGAGCCTTCGGTCATTGGCGGGAAAGTCACCCACGTTGACGAGTACACCGGTAAACCCCTTTACACCTATGCGTCCATTGAGAAAAATCTGGATTTTTTCATCACCCGGATCAAGGCCTGGCTCAATCTCAAGGCGCTTTCCAACCGGGATAAAAAAATCGTCATCATGTTCTGGAACCACACCCCGGGCAAGCAGAATATCGGGGCCACCTATCTCAACGTTTTTAAAAGCCTTGAAAAGATTCTGGCCCGCCTTAAGGCTGAAGGGTACACTGTCACAGGCAAGCTGCCCGGTGAAAAGGAGATTCAGGAGTTGATCCTCTCCACGGGACGGAACATCGGCTCCTGGGCCCCCGGAGAACTGGACCGGCTCCTGGCCCAGGGCAAGGCTGTGCGGCTCTCCATGGATCAGTACAAAAAATGGTATGGGGACCTGGACCCGGAATATCGAGATCTCATTGAAAAGGACTGGGGCAGCCCTGAACAGGGCAAGGTCATGACACAGGGCAATGAAATTATCCTTCCCTGCGTTACCTTGGGTAATGTGGTTCTGGCCCCCCAGCCCTCCAGAGGGTGGCACGACGAGCCCACCAAGCTCTACCATTCCACCACTTTGTGGCCCCATCACCAGTACACGGCATTTTATCTCTGGCTCACCCGGGGATTCAAAGCCGATGCCCTGATCTCACTGGGTACCCATGGTACCCATGAGTGGCTGCCGGGCAAGCAGGCAGGCCTGAGCCAGTCCTGCCCGCCCGAGGTGCTGATTCAAAACCTTCCCAATATTTATCCCTATGTCATGGATGATATCGGCGAAGGGGTTCAGGCCAAACGGAGGGGACGGGGTGTCATCATTGATTATCTTATCCCGCCCATGAAAAAGGCCGGCTCCTATGCAGAGTACACCGAACTCACCGATCTCATCTCAGGTTATAGCCAGACCGTGGATAACAATCCGGAGTTGGCCGCTAAAAAATTTGAGCGGGTCAAGTCCATGGTGGAAACCCTGGGGCTTATGAAAGATCTCAAACTGGACCTCTTTGATGAAGAAGCCCTGGAAAGGGTGGAGCATTATCTGTTGGAGATCACCGAAGCCACCCTGCCTTACGGACTTCATACCTTTGGTGTGTCACCTGAAGGTCATGCACTAAATGATTTTGCAGATCTCATCGTGGATCGAAATCCCGAACTGAATACGGAAACCGTGAAACAAAACTTAAGCCGGTGCGACCTGGAAATGGAGCACCTGATCAATGGGCTCTCCTGCGGATATGTGCCTGCCGGGGAGGCCAATGATCCGTTGCGCAACCCGGATGCCATTCCCACGGGTAGTAATTTCTACGGGTTTGACCCGGCCAAGATCCCCTCAAAGGATGCCTGGCAGCTTGGAAAGGAGCAGGCAGACCAGCTCATTGAGAAATATAAAAAGGAACATGGTAAGTTTCCTGAAAAGATCGGCCTGGTTTTCTGGAGCATTGAGCTTCAGCGCAACGAAGGCACCCAGATGGCCTGTGCTCTGCATCTTCTGGGCATGAAACCTGTATGGGACAGAAACGGCAAGGTCACAGGGGTTGAGGTGGTTCCGGGGAAAATCCTGGGACGACCCAGGATCGATGTTCACATGCAGGTGTCCGGCCTGTTCCGGGACAATTTCCCAAGTCTGATCCTGCTTCTGGACGAGGCTGTGCAAAAGGCCGGACAGCTCAAGGATGTGGAGAACTTCATTGCCCTGCACAGCGAAAAAATTAAAACCAGCTTGCTTGAAAAGGGGTATGATGAAAAAACGGCAGATCGGCTGAAAGCATTGCGGATTTTTTCCAATGAGCCCGGTTCCTACGGCAACACCATTGAAGATCTGGTACCGGCGTCAGGTACCTGGGAAAATGATGATGAGATCGCCGATGTCTTTATCAACTATGTCTCCTTTGCCTATGGTAAAGGCATCTGGGGAAAGCCCCTGAAGTCGGCCTACAAGAAAAATCTGGAGGATGTGGATATGACCATGCACACAAGGTCCTCCAATATCTTCAAGAGTCTTGACACGGACGGAGTCTTTTCGGAGCTGGGCGGGCTCTCCCTGGCGGTGAAACGGGTAAAGGGGGCCTATCCCGATGTGGTCCTGTCCAACCAGGCCGATCCGGACGCCGCCTTTGTGGAGGACATTGAGACCGCCATTGGTCGCGAGTTGAGAGCCCGATACCTCAACCCCAAATGGATTGAAGGGATGAAACAGGAGAACTATGCCGGTGCCAGGGAGATGAACCGGTTTTCCGAACACCTCTGGGGCTGGCAGGTGGTCACCCCCTTTGCCGTTGACGGCGCCAAATGGCAGCAGATCTACGAGGTCTATGTCCAGGATAAGTACGGCCTTGAACTTGAGAAATTTTTCAACGAACATAACCCCTGGGCCAGGCAGTCCATGGCTGCACGCATGCTGGAGGCAGACCGGAAAAATTATTGGAAGGCACCGGAGGAGGTGAAAAAGGATCTGGCAAAGACCTATGCCCTGAACGTCATTGAAAAGGGCGTGGCCTGCTGCGAGCATACCTGCAACAACCCCATGCTCCAGAAATTTGTGGCCAACATCGTCTCCCTTTATGGCCTGCTCACCCCCAAACAGCTGGAACAGTTCAAAATGACCATTGCCAAGGCCGTGGGTAAAACCCAGGAGGAACATGAGGCAGCTCACCAGGAAATGCGGAAGGCCCTGGAAAAGGCGTCTGAGAAGAACCGCCAGGAGGAGAAGGTCAAAGCAGAGGAGAGCAGGAAAAAGATACAGGGGTATGAGATGGTGGAAGAGAAGGCTGAAGAGACTCGGGTAACCTCTTCCGGATCATCGTGGATGGTCATGGCCATTGTGGCTTTGATCCTGGTACTGGTGGTGTTTGGCTGGAAACGGAGGAAAATCTGATGGTGGTACATCTCTGGATGAGCGGGGTGATCATGGCCTTTCTCTCCTTTGGCATCAAGGCTGGAATGGGCATAGGCTCCCGTATTTTCAATTCCCGGGTTTCAAAGAAATCGGCATGGTTTTTTTCCCTGGGTACTTTGGGGACTTACCTGATCCTTTTTGCTGCCCTGCATCTGACAATTACCCGACTGGATATTATGGCCTATCTGGACCGGATCACCCATTTGATCCAATACGGCATGGTGATTCATCTGGCCGTGGCCCTGGGACTGCTTTTCTGGGGGGTGAAACTGTTGCTGAACCCCCATGCACACCATCAGGCAGCAGGCCCCGGAGCCGGGCTTTTCCTGGTGCTGCCCTGTCCGGTTTGCGCTACGGTGATTCTGCTCAACCTGACTCTGGCCCTTTCCCTGTCCAGCCTTTCCCCCCTTGCCACCACGGTGTCGCTTTTCTGCCTGTTCTGGGCTATCATCGGGGCGACCCTGCTGACCCTGGCCCTTATTAAGGGAAAAACCGGGGTTGACAACGCATTTCTGGGGGCATCCATGGCCCTGATTTCCATCTATTTTCTGGCCACCGTACTCATTGCGCCCATTTACCCGAAAATCAAACCCGCCTTTAACATGGCGGTTTCTAATAATCCGGCTTCCCAGATGGACATTCCTGCCACCCTTATCCTGCTGGGGGTGTGCGGGGTGCTGGCCGGTGTGGGATTTATCCGATTTCATATTAAAAAAGGAGAAGTGTTTTGAATCTGTTTCCTGCTTGTCAAACTATTTTATATACCATTTCAACGGCTCTGCTCTATCCGGTGGTGATCTGTCTGATTCTGCTCTGCTTATGGATGTTGATCCATGCCGGGGGCTTTGCCGCGGAGTGGATCACACGCAGACGTCTCAAAGGCGGTGTGGAAGATGCCATGGCCACCATCTGCCGCGAAAAAGAGATCCCCAAAGACTTGGCCCGGGAGCTGCCCTTTTGCGTGACCGCCTATGCCGGGGAACTGGCATGCACCGCAGAAAAGGAGGATGGTTTCATCCCGGAGCGGGTGGAGGCCCTTAACCAGAAAACCCAGCTTAGGCTCTTCAGGGAGGTGGATCGCATCCGGCTCATTGTCCGCATCGGTCCCAGCCTGGGACTGATGGGGACTTTGATTCCCATGGGCACAGGGCTTGCCGGTCTGGCCCAGGGCAACATGGCCCAGCTCTCCTCAAACCTGATTCTGGCATTCACCACCACGGTGGTGGGGCTGGCCCTGGGCATCGTTGCCCATTTCTTTTCCGTTATTAAGGAGCAGTGGGTCATGGAAGACCTGCGGCATATCAACCTCATTACCGAGGCCATGACCAAAGTGGAGGAGCCGGCGTTTAAAGGGGTGAAGGCAGCATGAAATACATGAGCAGTTCCCGGCCGCTCCGGATGCGGCGGGCAGGTGATCAGGATCCCATGAACGGGGTTGCCAACCTCTTTGATGTGGCCCTGGTCTTTATTGTGGCTCTTTTGCTTTCGCTCATGGCCACCTTCCGGATCCTGGATTTTTTTAACCCGGACAGCGAAATAACGGTGATGAAAAAGGTTAAAGACCAGTGGCAGATCATCACCAAAAAAGGAAATGAGGTCAAGGTGAAAAAGGTGACGGACCGCACCGTGGGCGGAGACGAAGGCTTTGAACTGGGCACGGCTTACCAGCTCAAGGACGGCCGGGTGATTTATATTCCCGGCGAAAAAAATCAAAAAGGAGAAGCACCTTGAAACTGTTATTGAAACTGATCCAGGTGCCTGTTCTTATTGTCGTTTTTTCCACGTTGAATGTACAGGCTTCATCCCTGGAGACTCAGGCTGCCGCAGGCACCTTCCTTAAGATTGCCCTGATCCATTTCAAAGTGGCCTATAAACAGCCGGATCAGAACCTTTTGGCTCTGAAACAACTCCATCGGGAGGCGGCCGCCAAAGGGGCCAAACTCATTTTGAACACTGAACTTGCCCTGTCCGGCTATTCCTTTTCTTCCAGGGCGGATATCCGGCCCTTTACCCGGACCCTGGAAGATGAAGATCTGAAAGAGATGGCGAACCTCGCCAGGGAGCTTTGTGTATACATCGGCATCACCTTCCCGGAGCGTGACCCTGAAACCGACAGCTTCTACAATGCCGCTGCGGTTTTTTCTCCCCAGGGAAAGTTGGTGCTGAAATACCATAAGATTTATGGCGAAAAACGGTGGGCCCGGACCGGCAGTCCCTATCAGAACAATCTGTTTTCCACCCCCTGGGGCCGGATCGGTGTGGCCATTTGTGCAGACAGTTATTTCGGATTGATTCCAAGGACCCTGGCAATCAAAGGTGCAGATCTTATCTGGGTGCCTGCCAACTGGCCTCCCTCAGGTTTTCTTTCTCCTCTGGATGTTTGGCAGACCCGGGCCCTGGAAAACGGGGTCTATATTGCCGCCTGCAACCGGACAGGAAAGGACCGGGTCATGGACTGCACCAAGGCTGTTTCCGCCGTGATCAGGCCGGACGGCACCTCCATGTTCAACCGCACCTCAACGGAATCTGCTCTCTTTTTTGCCAGGATTCCCCTGAATGAAGAGGGAAAAATCAAAAACAGCCTGCGCCGGGAAAAAATGGCCCTTCGGAAGGTTGACTCCTATCGGCAGATTTATCTGGACCCATGGACCCAGAACCTGACTCAATATTATCAGTTGCCAAAGCCGGGAAAGCTTGAGATTCACTGTCTTACATCAGCATCCGATGGCCTGGACATGGTGGCCGTTGAAAAACAGGTAAAGGCCCATCCCTCATCAAGCCCTGTCCTGTGGGTTCTGCCCCAGGCCGGATCAGATGATCTGGATATAAAAGCACTTAAAAACCTGGCAGAAACCGACAACTGCGCCTTTGCCCTCTCTTTGACAACCAATGATAATAAGCGCTCTGCGCTTCTGATTACAGCTGAGGAGATCACTCCTTTTATGACATTAGAAGGGGAATTTCCCTACAGGGTGTGTCATTTCGGACCGGCTGCCCTTTCCATGGTCCCCATGGATGAATTGCGTCATCCTGAACTCTCCGTTATCCTGGCCAAACTGGGGTGCGATCTGGTGTTGATTTCCGAACCTGGTTTATCTGAAGCCGATGAGCGAGTTACCATGGTTCGGACCATTGACAATCTGGCCCTTGCCGCCGCCGGCAGGGACAGGGCAATGATTGCCCATATGGAGGGTGTTCATGGAAAGGTGCATGTGGAAACGTGCGTTCAGGGTAATTCCTGTTTCTTTGAATTGGATACCACGAAGACCCGGGTCAAAACCTTTTATGATCGTGTTGACTTTAACCTGTTGCTGAAAAACGGACAATGTCCTTGAATTGGTGTATGTTGACTAACCTTCCGATTCCTCTGGAGTCGGAAAAAACGGACATTGAAGTGCTGTTGCCCCGGATTTCAGGGGCAGCAGCCTTTTTCGCCTTCCTATCTCCCAACTGTTCTACTGAAATTTCCTTGCCCAGGCTGTGTCCCAGCAGGCGATATGGGTGACCGGTCCTGGTTCCGCGCCGGTCGATTACCAGCCCTTCCCCGGCCTTGACATAGCTTGCATCCCGTTCTTCCTCAAATTTTCTGAAAAATGCCGTAATGGGGATGTTCAACGCCCTGGATAGAGACTGAAGGGTTCCCAGGCTGGGGGAGGTGTTGCCGGTTTCAATTTTTGATAGCATCCCAGTGGATAATGACGCTTGATTCGCCAGTTCTGCAAGGGTTAGGCCGATTTTTTGCCGGTATGATCGAATTTATCTTCCGATGGAGCGTTCGATGGTTTTGTCCGAATCTGTATTCAATGCATTGGTTCCTTTGTTGAGATATGTCTCCGACGAAAAACGAGTTTAGCCCGGGCAAATTCAGGTTACCCCTTAAACCGCATTTTCACATAACAGGTACCGTTGGAGATGCCTTTTTCCAGGAGATGATCCGTTTTTTCAAATAATTTCATCATGGGTTGATTTTCCGGAAGCACCTCAGCCGTAAAGCCTTTAAGCCCCCGGGCCCGGGCCAGTTTAATCAGAAGGTGGAGCAGATATGTCCCCACTCCGATACCCTGGTAAGCCTCGTCAATGAGAAAGGCCAGATCCCCATAGTTAGATTCTTCATCCCTTACAAACCGTGCTTCGGCAATGATTTTTTCACTGTCGGAGGTTCCGGCCAGCCCCACAATGGACATCTCTTTGCTGTAATCCACATTCACATATTCCTGCATCTGATCGTGGGTCATGGTTTGAACCAGATAAAAAAATCGATAGAAAATCATCTGATCGGAGAATCGGTAGAAAAATCGTCGCATGCCCTCTTCATCCGAGGGTTTGATGGCCCTGAATTTTACGGTAACCCCGCCCTTGAATTCCGCTGTGGTGGAGATGTGGGAGGGGTAGAGATGGGCCGACTCTTTGATGAAGATCTGGTTGGGGTAGATGATCTTCTTCTTTCTTGCCGTTTCAATGAGGTATTCACGGTCATCGGGGTGGGCAATCTCGATCATGGCCTGGGCCCTCTCCCTTATGGTCCGCCATTTCAGGTTGGCCACACCATATTCAGTGACAATCATATGAACCGACTCCCGGAGTCTGAGCTGATTGGGATAATCCATCAATGAGACCATGATGTTGGCCTCTCCCTTGCTGTTGCGGCTGGGAAGACCGATAATGGTACATCCGTCCTTTGATGCCTCTGCCCCTGTGAGAAAATCCACCACTTCACCGGGACCGGTCATCACCGCCCCCTTCAGGGGAAAGGAGACACTTCCCAGGAGATCCACTTTGCTTGCCTCATAGATGGCCGTAAATTGAGGGTTTTCCGAAATAAGACGGGGATTGCACACATAGTCGGTTCCCTGGAAATCCACCAGGGGGTTTCGATCCAGCCACTTTAAAAGTTCCCTTGAGCCCAGGGCATAGGATGTCAGGGATTTGCCCCGGAAAGGCGATTTCCGATAATTGGTCACGGCACCACTTTTCACCAGGTCTGCCAGGGCATCGGTGAAATAAAGGGAGTGGATACCCAGATCTTTCATGCCGGTAAGATGGGGTGACAACGCTTCAAAAAGGGGACTGTGGGAAAAACTCAGGCAGTCGCCATCCCTGATAATGGAGGCAATATTGGCGGCCACCTTGTCCATCTCTTCGGTGACCCTGAACCGTTCATAGATAACAGGGGCCCGGGTGGAACGGACCAGAAGGTTAAAGTCTTTGACGGAGACAAAGGTGTCTCCAAAGGTGAAGGGCACCTCCTCATTGATTTCACCCACCACGATTTTTGCCTGTTCCATCACCTCCCGTGCTACATCCACGGCAAGTCCCAGGCTGCAGTAGCCTGCCTCATTGGGCGGCGTAATCTGGATGAATGCCACATCAATGGGGATTCTGCCTGATTTTAAAATCTCCGGTATTTTGGATGCATAGGCAGGAATCAGATCTATCTGGCCGGAGGAGATGGTATTTGAAGAGGAGACAAACCCTGAAAAAAAGGTTTTCAATCGGTAATTTCGTGCATGGATTTTATCAATGGAGAGAATCACATCCCCCTGCACCGCCAGCTGGATCAACTCAATATCCCGGATATTGTCCTCATCGGCATCCAGCAGAATTTTCATCAGGGTTCTGGGCGCTGCCGGTCCGGTTCCGATGAAAATGGTCATCCCGGGTTTGATCATGGAGAAGACCGTTTCCGGAGAAACCAGATGTGATTCCCAGTTGTTTTTATTAACAAAAGACATAACCCGCTCCTTATGGCAGCTTATTTGGCATTCCGTTTTTTCCTGACCCGGCGTGGGCAACAAATTCGACCGGGATGTTTATGCTTTTGCCATGGTAAGGCGCGAAAAACCGAAAGGCAACAAACGCGTGATGGTACTCTGATTTTCGTTTCATGATAATGTGTCATATTTCTATCAGTATTTTGCGTCATGATCAAGGAGTAACCACTTTGTGATCTTTTTGTTTGAGATTGCCAGGATCTTTTTTTTTTGACCCTTTCCTCAAACGGCCGGTGTTGTGATCAAGCTCGGGTAATCAATGGGTATGGTAATGGAAAACAAATAGATAACTGTTTTGAATAATATAATAATTTCAAAACTGATTGCTATTGAAATAATCTCAACAGCGGCGTTGCGTGGTGAATAAAAAAGTCATTGTTTTTTGATAATTAGCGTGTATAGTTGATTGTTCAAAGAGGGCTTTTCCATGGAAAAATCATTTGATATCATGGCCGATGAAATGGGAAAATTTTGACCCTGCATTTAAGCTTTGTTGAGCCGGTGTGATAAAAATGGCCGGATTGTATTGAGGAAAAATATGATAGAGATGTTTCGGAGCTGGTTTCACAGGTATTTTTCAGATCCCCAGATCATCATTCTGGGCGTGATGCTGCTGGTGGGATTTTTAACGGTGTTTTTTATGGGTAGCATGCTCATGCCCGTTTTTATGGGCATTATCATTGCGTATCTGCTGGAGGGCATTGTGCAGCGCCTTCAGTACTTCAAAGTCCCCAGAAAAGCGGGTATTCTCATTGTTTTCATCCTTTTTGTAACCTGTTTTGTGATCACCGTGGTGGGGTTGTTCCCCCTTTTGTCCCGCCAGGTGGTGCAGTTTGTTCAGGAGTTACCCTCCATGTTGAGTAAGGGACAAAAGGGGCTTCAGGCCCTGCTTGAGCAGTATCCGGATCTCATCAGTCGGGCACAGATTGATGAGTTGATGACCTCCATTGCCTCGGAAATCTACAATCAGGTGCAGCAGATTCTCTCCTTTTCCTTGGCATCGGTGAAAAACGTTATCGTGATTATTGTGTATCTGGTGCTGGTTCCCCTGCTGATCTTTTTTTTCCTGAAGGACAAACAGGTGATTCTGGACTGGTTAAAAAGCTTTCTGCCGGATAACCGGGATCTTTCCAATATGGTGTGGCATGAGGTAAACCTTGAGATTACCAACTACATCCGGGGAAAAATTTGGGAGATCCTCATTGTCTGGGGGGTGAGTTATATTACCTTTATCTCTTTTCAATTGAAGTTTACTCTGTTGCTTTCTCTCATCGTGGGGCTGTCCGTGTTGATCCCTTATATTGGTGCCACTGTGATTTTTCTACCCGTGGCTTTGGTTGCCTTTTTTCAATGGGGGTTTGTTTCTAAAACTGCCTGGCTGATGTTTTCCTACGGCATTATCCAGGCCCTGGACGGTAATCTGCTGGTGCCGTTGCTTCTCTCAGGAGTGGTAAGTCTCCATCCGGTGGCCATTATCGTGGCGGTACTGGTTTTTGGCGGATTGTGGGGGGCATGGGGGCTGTTTTTTGCCATTCCGCTGGCCACATTGGTGCATGCGGTATTAAAAGCGTGGATGGGGAAGCAGGATACCTATAAATACAAAAAAAAGCTTGACTCTTTGAGAAAGGTTGACTAAGAGTAAGAATCTTAATGTAATTCAATTCATACGAGGATTTGATGGCACATCGATATTTTTATTTTTTTATATTTACTTGCTTCAGCGACTTTTATTTTACAAAGTCTGCTGATGGGGAGTTTATATAAAATATCGAAAGATGACACGTGAATTCAAACCATGGGCAGACTGAGATTCAGTAATCCCCATGGTTTTTTTGTTTTAAGGCTGTGGGTGTATACTCTCAGCCTTTTTTAATGCGTTTCTTCATGCGGTGCCGTGGGTACACCCAAGACAAAATTTCGGTTCGCCCGTGGCGGTTTTGAGACAATTTAAATCTTTGGTTTTACTTCACATTTTGATAAACCATAAAAAAGGAGATTATTCAAATGTTGTTGCGAAAAACCACAATTGGTGTACTGGTGATGTTGCTGTGTCTTTCTCCGGCGGTTCTGTTGGCCAAGAGCGTTTATAAGGTGGGCGGGATTTTTTCTTCCACCGGAAGGGCCTCTTTTCTGGGTGACCCGGAACAAAAGACCATGGAGATGATGATTGAAAAGATCAATGCGGCCGGTGGCATTGACGGGCATCCGCTGGAAGCGGTGATCTACGATTCCGAAGGCGATCCTGCCAAGGCGGTGAGCGCCGTGAACAAACTGATTCACAAAGACAATGTGCTGGCCATCATCGGCCCCTCCACCACCCCCACCACCCTGGCCATCGTCAATTTTGTGGAGCGGGCCCAGGTGCCCCTTATCAGCTGTGCCGCCGGTGTGAACATCACCACCCCTGTGAAACCCTGGGTGTTTAAAACGGCCCAGAGTGATCTGCTGGCCGTGGCAGCGGTGTATCAACACCTTCAGGCCCGGGGAATGAAGAAAATCGGCATCATTACCGTGTCCAACTCCTTTGGAGAGAGTGGCAAAAATCAACTGCTGGCCCAGGCAGCCGATTTCGGTCTTGAGGTGGTGCAGGCGGAAAGTTTCGGTGCCAAGGACACCGACACCACGGCCCAGCTGACCAAGATCAAGTCCGCCGCCCCCGATGCCATCGTCTGCTGGGGAACCAATCCGGGTCCTGCCGTGGTGGCGAAAAACGTCAAGCAGTTGAAAATCGATATCCCCCTTTACCAGAGTCATGGCGTGGCATCCCCCAAATTCATTGAGCTTGCCGGTGACGCCGCCGAAGGCATCATCCTTCCCACGGGCAAGATTCTTGTCACCGGGCTTTTGGCTGCGGATGATGTTCAGAAGAAAATCCTTGAAGGGTACCAGACCGACTACAGTGCCAAATATAAGGGGAATGTCTCCGGATTTGGCGGGTATGCCTTTGACGCGGTGAATCTCCTTGCCCAGGCACTGAAGGGTAGTGACGGAGACAAAAACAAGATTCGACAGAACCTGGAATCCATGAAAAAACATGTGGGCGCCACAGGCGAGTTTAATTTTTCTCCCCAGGATCATAACGGACTCTCCCCGGATGCCTTTGTTATGGTGGAGATTTCAGGCGGTACCTGGAAACTGATTCAATAACGCAACTTTCTGAGTTGCCGAACAATGATAGAAAAAGACGGTTTGATCATAACACCGACTATGTGACAGATGGCCGGTGGTGTGATCAAACTCGAAAAAACAGGAAGACCCATGCAGGAGATTATTCAGTATCTTTTTTCCGGTATTACCACCGGAGCCATCTATGCGGTGATTGCCGTGGGGCTCTCCATGCTTTACAGCTCCACGGAACTCATCAATTTTGCCCATGGTGAATTTGTCATGCTGGGGGCCATGACCGTTGTCACCCTGTGGGTGCATATGGCCCTGCCGTTACCCGTGGCCTTTGCCGGTGCCGTGGCGGTGGGGTGCTGCATGGGGCTTTTGTTTGAACGGTTTGCCATCCGCACCGCCAGGAGTCCCCAGCCCATTGTTCTGGTGATCATCACCGTGGGGGCCTCCATTTTTTTGCGGGGGGTGGCCATGATTGTGTGGGGAAAAGACCCCTTCAGTGTTCCCTCCTTTTCCAGCCATGAATCCATAGAGATCGCAGGGGCGGCCCTGCTGCCCCAGAGCATCTGGATTGTGGCTGCGGCGGTCCTTCTGGCCGGTGGCATCCATTTTTTCTTTAAGAAAACCCTGATGGGAAAGGCCATGGTGGCCTGTGCCGTGAATAAAAAGGCAGCCTGGCTTTCGGGAATTCCATCGGAAAAGATGGGGGTGCTGGCCTTTGCCATGAGTTCCGGGTGCGGCGCCATTGCCGGTGTGTTCATCGCCCCCATTACCATGAGCAGCTATGACATGGGCACCATGCTGGGGCTCAAGGGGTTCTGTGCCGCCATGATCGGCGGCCTTGGCAGCCTGTGGGGTGCCTTTGCCGGCGGCATTCTGCTGGGGGTGCTGGAATCCCTGGGAGCCGGGTTGATTTCGTCGGGGTCCAAAGATGCCATTGCCTTTATTCTGCTGTTGTTGATTCTTTATATCTGTCCCGGTGGGCTTTTTTCGGCAAAAGAGGCAAAACGGTTTTAAATTATGGATGACAATAAAAAAAAGAACTGGGTGGAAAATGCCGTTTTTATGGTGATGATCCTCTGCTGCGGGCTGGGGGTGGAAAACACCTACTATCTTCAGATCATGACCTTCATCGGCATCAATACCCTGCTGGCCCTGGGATTGAACATGCTCATGGGGTATGCCGGTCAGGTGTCACTGGGCCATGCTGCCTTTTACGGTATCGGCGCCTACACCACGGCCATTCTTTCCGGAACCTACGGCATTTCGCCCTGGCTGGCCTTGGTGTGTGCCGTGGTCTGTGCCGTGCTCATCGCTTTTGTGGTGGGGCTTCCCACCCTGAAACTGTCGGGATATTATCTGGGCATGGGTACTTTGGGATTTGGCATGATCGTCAATATTCTGTTCCGGGAGTGGGGCTCTGTCACCGGTGGATCGTCCGGGTTTGTGGGCATTCCCATGCTGGAGGCGGGGTCTGTCTCTTTTATGTCGGGCCGGAACTATTTTTTTCTGGTGTGGGTGGTGGTGCTGGTGGCCGTTATTCTGTGCCGCAGAATTCTCTCCTCCCGCATGGGCCGGGCCCTTCGCTCCATTCATGACGGGGAGAACGCCTCCCTGGCCGTGGGGGTGAACACTCATTTTTTAAAACTGCAGATTTTCATGTTCAGCGCTGCACTGGGCGCGGTGGCCGGTTTTTTATATGCCCATTTTGTTCTGTTCATCAGTCCGGAATCCTTTGGGTTTATGGTGTCCGTGAAGATGGTCACCATGGTGGTCATCGGCGGTATGGCCAGTGTCTGGGGAGCCCTTCTGGGGGCCGGTCTGCTGACACTGCTGCCGGAGGTGCTCCATGGTTTTGCCGAGTATGAAATGATCATTTTTGGATTGATTTTAATGGGGGTCATGATTTTTCTGCCCCAGGGGCTCACCCGGGGTGTGCTGGATATCTATGAGCGTTCACGGAAAAAGAGGGCTTGATCACACCTCCGGAACCTTGGGGTGGGGCAGATTGGCCCATCCCTTGTGATGGTGGCCGAAGTTGTGATCCGGTCCGGAAAAGAGATAAGAGACCATGTTAACTGATAGTGTGAAGAACCCATCCCGGGAAAATTCCAGTATGCCCGATGCCCCTGCCCCAAAGAATGGGGAGCGGGCCCAGGCCATGCTCATGGTGCGTTCCCTGACCAAAACCTTTGGTGGCGTCATTGCCCAGGACAACATCTCCTTTTCCATTGAACCGGGCATCGTGTGCGGTCTCATCGGTCCCAATGGGGCGGGAAAGACCACCTTGTTCAACATGATCACCGGGATTTACAGGCCCGACAGCGGCGACGTGCTGTTCAATGGGAAATCCACCCGGAAAATGGCCGTGTATCAGCTGGTGAAGGCGGGGATCGCCCGCACCTTCCAGCATGTGGAGCTGTTTGGCTCCATGACCCTGCTTGAGAATGTACTGGTGGGGATGCATGTGAGAACAAAGAGCGGCTTCTGGGGGGCGGTGACCCGTCTGCCATGGGTCCTGAAAGAGGAGCGCCTGGCCCGGGACAAGGCCCTTTCCCTGCTTGAGTTCACCGGTCTGGAGGCCTATGCCCATCGACCGGCCGGAGATCTGCCCGTGGGGCGCCAGAAAATGGCGGAAATTGCCAGGGCCCTTGCCTCGGACCCCCAGCTGCTGTTGCTGGATGAACCGGCTGCCGGGCTGAACGCCGTGGAGACCGAAGCCCTGGGCCGACTGATTCAAAAGGTAAAGAAAAGGGGAGTCACCATGATGCTGGTGGAACACGACATGAGCCTGGCCATGGGGATTTCCGATAAGATCATTGTCCTTGACCGGGGAAAGAAACTGGCGGAGGGAACGCCCCGGGAGGTTCAGAACAATCAGGCGGTGATGGAGGCCTATCTGGGGCAGGGATAGGTAAATAACATATGCTGAGAATAAAAAATTTAAAATGCAGTTACGGCAGTATTGTGGCGGTTCACGGGGTCAGTCTCTCGGTGAAGGAGGGGGAGCTGATCTCCATCATCGGTGCCAATGGGGCAGGGAAGAGCACATTGCTGCTGGCCATCTGCGGTTTATTAAAAACCTGGGACGGGGAGATTTTTTTCCGGGACAAGGCCCTTAACGGCATGTCGCCGCCGGCCATTGTCCGGGCCGGTATCAGCATGGTCCCCGAAGGGCGGCAAATTTTCTCCCCTCTAAGCGTCATGGATAATCTGAAAATGGGGGCCTACACCATGTACCGGAAAGGGTTGAAATCCCAGGTGGAAGCGGATCTCAACATGGTGATGAAGATGTTTCCCATCCTCCGGGAACGGGCGGACCAGCTGGCAGGTACCCTGTCCGGCGGAGAGCAGCAGATGCTGGCCATTGGCCGGGCCCTCATGGCAAGGCCCCGTCTTCTGGTACTGGATGAACCTTCCATGGGCCTTGCCCCCAAGATTGTGGAGATGATTTTCAACGTGATCACCACCCTGCGGAGCCAGGGCGTCACCATCCTTCTGGTGGAGCAGAATGCCAGGGCTGCCTTGAAAATTGCCGATCGCGGCTATGTGCTGGAGACCGGGCAGATGGTGCTCCAGGGAAGTGCCGACGAACTGCTGGTGGATGATGATGTCAAGCGGGCCTACCTGGGCCGGGATTATGGTGATTTTTATGACGGGAGGGATCAGTGATGCTGGATATCAGTGTTGAAGAGAAAAATCAGCTCAAACTGGAGCGACTGCAGAGCACCTTGAACCGGGCATGTAAAAATGTGCCATTTCATCGTAACCGGTTCCTGGAACGAAACCTTCTGCCCGGGGAGATTGTCTCCTTAAAAGATCTGGAGAAATTGCCCTTCATGGATCGCTCCCATCTGGGGACCCACTACCCTTACGGGTTGTTTGCCGTGCCCCTCAGGGATATCGTCAGGATTCATACAGCACCGGGTACCGGTGCCAGCCCCTCCATCAGCGGGTATACCCGGGCGGACCTGCTGATCTGGAAAAAACTGGTGGCCAGAAGTTTTGAGGCTGCCGGGGTCACAAGCCTTGATATTATCCAGATCCATCTGCCCCCGGGACTTGCCAACTGGGGTCGGGATTACAAGGACGGTGGTGAAGCCATGGGCGCCGGGGTGATTCCCAACTCCCCCCTCTCCCTTAATAAGACCCTCATGGTGTTGAGGGATTATAAAACCACCACCCTGGTCACCACAGCAACCTTTGCCGAACAGCTCATGGATCACATGTTTGACCAGGAGCGAAACCCCAATGAGCTGAATTTGAAACGGATGATTCTGGTGGGAGAGCCTGTGGATGAGACGTCTGTGGCGGACCTGGAAGAGAGGCTCCATGTGGATGTGTGGCTCAATTACGGCCTGAGCGAAATCCCGGGTCCGGCCATTGCCCATGAGTGCGGCAGCCGTTGTGATACCCATGCCTGCGGCAGCCATTGCGGACTTCACATCAATGACGATCACATCCTGCCGGAGATCATCGATCCTGGCACAGGCCTGCCCGTGGCCATGGGAGAAGAGGGAGAGCTGGTGCTTACCACTCTGTCTGCCAGGGCCTTTCCCCTGATTCGTTTTCGCACCGGTGATATGGCCCGGTTTGTCACGGAGCCTTGCGGGTGCGGCTCTCCTCTGATGAAGATGGAGTGGTTAAAAAAACGCAGCGATAACATGATCATCATTTCCGGCATCAAGGTCTCCCTGGACCAGGTGAAATTCTATCTTAAACAGGCCCTAAGAGTGAAATGCCCCGACTGCACCGTGGAACGGATTCGTCAGGGCGGCACGGAAATGTTGGGGATCGCCCTGGTCATGGATGACGCGCTCTTCTCCGATGAGATCAAGGAGCTTGAAAAATTAATGGCCCGCACCGAAACGGCGCTGGCCGAGCAGGTGGGGGTGCCCATTAAAATCCGTCTGGTGCAAAAACGGTAATCCGGCTTTAATTTTTTGGCTTAAATCTTAAAGTCGACTTTAAATAATCGGCATGCGTATCTTAATTATATTCAGATTCGATTTAATAAAGAGGTGCGCATGAATTAAACCCTTATTCCTTCAGTTCAGCCAGAAAATCATTGGACGAGGCAATGGAACGATTCATCTCTCCGATAAGGGATTGAATCTGGCCCTGGAGCTGGGAGAATTCTCCCTTAAGAGAGCCGATGGCCTGGGCATTGAGGTTGTGTTTCAGAAACAGGACGTTGTCATGGAAGGTGGTGAGCATCGGTGCCATGGATTGTTCGGCCTGGTGCATCACAGCCAGCATTTTCCGGTATCTGGACCGGGTTTCCATTATCTTCTGTTGGCTCAGACGTTTTAACTCGGCACTGTTGTACTGTTCCAGTTCCGATTCCCATTCCAAAAATAGCGCCTCTGCCACATCCTCCACCTTGGCAATTCTGTCAGAGACCGCCTCTGCGGCTTTTTCACTCTCTTCATAGGCAGCGTTTGTCTTTTCATAGGCCATTTTCAGATCGGTCTGTTCCAGATGCACCACCGATTCAAATTGGTCCAGGGCCGATTTAAATTCTTCCTGGGCCTCGGTCTGGGCATCCCTTGCCTTTTCCACACGGTCCACCAGGATATCCCGCTTGTGAATCCCCACCTTTTCCATGGCGCCATAATAGGCATGGGAGCATCCGTTGATCAGGGTGGAAGAGAAGAGAAACAGGCCCGCAAAGACAATCCATGGCAGTGGTGATGATGTCCTCATAAAAATCTCCTTAAAATTAGGGTACTGCACGGAAGGTTGATTTTCATGCGCCCCCTGTTTTCATCATGGGCTATGCCCGGATTTTTTTGTGTTAATAGCAGGTATTGTGGTGTTTTGTACCCTTGCAGCAACGGGATGTCAAGCCTGCAGGCCGTGATGCAGCCATTCCAATTCTGATGTTCACCCGCGTTGATAAAAATCTTTGTGCAATTGTTTTGATCAATGATATGGTGCCCGGTGTTTGGTTTGATTGTCCACATGGGATGACAACAAAACCACATCATCAATATTTTAAAAAAGAATAAAGGGTTAAACGATGTTTTTTACACAGATATACCCCAAATCCGGGGATCTCAACAGGGTGGGTCATGTGGGTTTCTCGGTGCTGCCCCGATGGTTTGAACAGGGGTTTGAGGGCATTTACCGGATTGCCACAGGGGAGAAGCAAAAACAGAGGCCGGTCATTGTGGCCAGGCTTGAGGTAAACTATCTGGTGGAAGTGGATGCAAAAGGGGAGGTAACCGTTGAGACCGGTGTGGCTCAAATGGGAAACTCCTCTTTTATCCTGGCACAGAACCTGATTCAGCATGGAAGGCCGGCTGCGGTTTCCCGGGTGACCATGGTGTACTTTGACTATGCTCAAAAAAAATCCGTTCTCCTACCCGATGATGTACGGGCGGCCCTTGAGGTTCATAGGGTGGGGGCTGATACGCCGTCCACCCTTTGAATTCGGGTGAAATATGGCTTGAATCGTATTACGGAGGTCCATCACATGGTCATCGGTGTCGGTAGAATCGTGTTGAGACTCCACGGGGTTCACTCTCTGAAGGAGAAGCGGAAAATTATCAAGGCCATTATTGGCCGCATCAGGAACAGCTTCAATGCGTCTGTGGCGGAGATTGGGGCCAATGATGTCCATGAACGGGGGGAAATCGGTTTTTCCCTGACAGGCTCGGATCAACGTCTTGTCAACGCCATGGTGGATAAGATTTTCAACAAGGTGGATGACATGGGGCTTGCTCAGGTGGTGGACACCTCCTTTGAAGTGATGGTGTTCTGATCAAGCCCGCCACTCAATCCAATCTTCTGCTTTAAGATTCGGATGCCCTAACCTGGACAAGCCAGAACCAAAAAGGTTTTCTGATTTTCTTGCCAAAATAACATGAAAATCAGAGATAAGAATCTAATGCCAGTTCGGATGTCCTTATGCCAGAATGATGGACGCATCCACGGCAATGGGGTTTCCCTGGGAGATGATCAAGGGATTTACATCGATCTCCTTAATCTGTGGATACTCCAGGGCCAGCTGTCCCAGAGCCGAAAGGATGTCAGCCATGGCATCCCGGTCCACGCCCCTGGCCCCCCGGAAACCATTCAGGAGTTTCTGATGTTTCAGCCGTCCCATGAGGGCCAGGGCATCGGCATGGTTCAGAGGGGCCACTCCAAACACGGCATCATCTAAAATTTCCGCCATGACACCCCCCAGCCCCACCATAACACAGGCTCCGAACTGGGGATCCCGGACCACCCCTGCAATGAGCTCCAGATCTCCCTTGATCTGCTGCTGAATGAGGATGTTTCCGCTGCCTGCCATGGACTGGGTGAGGTCGTTAAAGGCCTTTTTCACCTGATCCGGGGTGTCAAGATTGAGTTTTACCCGTCCGGCTTCTGTTTTGTGCACTTCCCCCGGAACCAGGGCCTTCATGACCACGGGAAAATTCAGGATTTGGGTTGCCTCATGGCAGGCCTCATCGGAGTCTGCCACTATTTTTTCACGTGTCACCGGGATATTACAGGCCCCCAGAATGGTTTTGGAAACGTACTCGTCCAAGACAGCCTCTTTTTCCTGGAGATTGGCCTTAATGACGTTATGGGAAATCCGGGGTGTTTCATCATGCTGGATATGTGTTGGGGCGGTTGTTCTCTTTCCGTGGGTGAACACTGCATCCATGCACTCAACCGCACGATACAGCTCTCGGAAAACAGGCATTCCTTTGGCCTGGTTTTCCATTTGAACGGTTCTGGCTACTTCCTGTTCGCCGATGAGCCAGCAAAGTATTGGTTTTTCTATGTTTCTGGCCTTTTGGATATGGGGTGCCAGGTCAAAGTTCAGGTTGAATCCACCCGCAAAGGAGTGGATAAGGATGGCATCCACACCAGGATCTTTAGTGACGGTTTCAATGGCGGTACCAAAGGCTTTTTCCGCACCGTGCTGCTCCACCGCCGGCCACAGATCAATGGGATTGGAAGGAGACATCCACTGGGGAAAGACGGTTTTTAAGATCTCTTTGCTTTGATCACACAGAAGGGCCGGCTCCAAGTCAAACGCTTCCATGAAATCCGAGGAGACGATGCCGGCACCACCACTGTAGGTGAGGATGGCCACCTGGGCCTTTCGGTTCTTTCGGTTGGTGCGCATGTTGGGGTAGGCGGCAAGGGACCGGCACAGATCCATCATTTGCTGGAAATCATTTGCCTCAATCACGCCGACCTGGGCCATGGCCCCTCGAATGACGGCACCGTTCCCGGCCATGCTGGCGGTGTGACCCATGGCAGCCTTTGCTCCCATGGCACTTTTTCCCCCCTTGAGCAGCACAATGGGTTTGGTGGACCGCTTGCAGATCTCCATGAATTTGCGGCCATGGGAGATGGATTCAAGGTAGAGACCGATGACCCGGGTGTGGGGATCGGTGAGCAGGTACTCCAGAATTTCACATTCGTTGACATCCATTTTATTGCCGATGGAGCATACCTTGCTCACCCCCATGGTGCCGTGGGACATGCAGTCTATAAGAAAAGCCCCGGACAGCATACCGCTCTGAACAATCAGGGAGACGTCGCCGGGGAGCAGCGTGTGCCACAGTTCAGGGGAGACAAAGGAAAAGACATTTTTATTTACCGCATCCACCAGCCCCATGCAGTTGGGACCCCAGAGACGAACACCGGCCTTGCGGGCAAAGTCGGCAAGTTTTTGTTGCATCTGCTGACCCGCTTCTCCGCTTTCGGCAAATCCGCTGGATTCGATGATGACCCGTTTGATGCCCCGCTGTGCACACTCTTCAATGATCTCGGGAACCCTTTGGCCCGGAATAAACACAATGGCCAGATCCACGGGATCGGGGACGTCGGCAATGGATTTGTGGCAGGTAATGTCAAGGATCTCATCATAGCGGGGATTCACCGGATAAATACCGCCTTTGAATCCTTTGATGAGATTTTTTAAAATGGCATTGCCCCCCTTGAGGGGGTTGGGGGTGGCTCCGATGAGTGCGATGCCTCTGGGATTGAAAAAAAATTCCATGGGGTGATTTCCTTGCGTAATGGGTGACATCCAGGCTGAGTTGTGAACAACGTTTTTTGAGCATATATAGGCCTTGCTAACATGCTGAAATTAAATATTTTTTTCTTCATTGTGGCAGGTTTTTCTGCCATGTATGTTATATGAAAAGGCAGCCTCCAAGGCAACCTCAGCAGAGCCGCCCCCCCGATGGGCAATAGGAACCGGACAATTGAGCTGTCTACAGTTCCGGTCCGGGACCATTGCCCGTCGGGGGGGCGGCGGTATAATACCATTTGGCTCCGCGTCTACGACCCTATATTTGTTGTGTCCGGCAGGACATGCCTGTTTATATGAAAGTCTCACCAACATGCTGGAATTAAAGGACTTTCGTTTTTCGTTGTGGCAGGTCTTTCTGCCATGTAGGTTAATAAGAAAGTGTAGGCATGCCTAACATTACTTTCATTCTTCGTTGTGGGCGAACCCGGGTCCCAAATCCCGGTCCGCCCGTGGCGGTAATAACAGATTTTGGGACTTGATGCCGGAAACAGTGAAGTAGGCTGGAAATTCCGGTATGTTGTGATAAAGTTGAATCGCCAAAGACAACTTTTTACCGGAGGAAATGTGATGCGCCCAGCTTCAGACACCGCCCGTATGAATCGAACTATTTGTATGACCTTTTGTCAAGCGGAATATGAAATTATCAAACTATAATCATTTAGCTCAGGGGAAATCAATGTGTACAAATGGCATTTCAAGACGGCAATTTTTTAAATATTCAGGCACGACCCTGGTCGGTAGTCTTCTTTACACCGGAATGGGTTCCACTTTTTTTGCGCAGGCGGCTTCCCGGGATTTCGGGTCTGTAAAATTTGGGGTAATATCGGATGCCCATCTGGATATCAGGGGAAAAAACGGCATGAAAATGAGTGGGGAAAGTGTGAACAGTGTCAGAAAAACCGTTGAAGGCCTGAACCTGGAGGAGGATCTTTCCTTTGTGCTGGTGACGGGGGATCTCCTGCTGGATGGGGAAAAGGAAAATGCCGATCAGATAAAAATTCTCCTGGACACCTTGGAATACCCCTATTTTGTGATTGCAGGAAATCATGATTATGTTCCGGCAGATCCTCAAAGAAGACGGGAGGGCTTTTCCTACCTTACCATTAATGATTTCGTTAAAACATTTAAGGGACACGGATATGACACATCCATGAACCGCTATTATGCCCATCAGATCAAACCGGGCCTTCGGATAATCGGCCTGGATGCCTGTCTTCCCGACGATCCCCAAAAATGGGGTGGTGTACTTCCCCAGGAAGAACTCTCCTGGCTGGATAAGCAACTCACCGAACATAAAGAGGATTTGAACCTGATCATGATCCACCACAACTTGGTCCAATGGACGGCGGACGAGTTGGCCGGGGGCCCCAAGCAATGGTTCACCATTGACAATGCACAAGCGGTAAGAGAACTGCTTGCCAAACATTCCAAGGCGGCTCCCGTGGTCATATCGGGACATCGGCACATCGGCCTGAACTACAAAGAACTTTCCGGTGTAAACTATTTTGTGGTGCCCTCCATCAATTCCCATCCCATGCGTTACACCCTTTTTGAGTTGACCCATAAATCCATTTCCTGGAAGACCCCCATGGTGGGGTTGCCGGCAAAGGTTCACATGGAGGCCAGGGAAAATTTGCTCAATGCCCAGTGGTGGCGGGAAACCCAGTATAAAAACAGAAATTCATTTACGGACAACCAGGTCCTTTCTCTCTATGAGAACAGCAGCATGATCTTGGGTGAAAAAGAGATCATATAACCAACATGGCAGAGTTGTCTGCCACAACGAAAATTGAAATTCCTATTATTACAGACTATTGGACGAAGTTTCTTATAATGGGCATGTCCTGCCGGACACAACAAATATAGGGTCGTAGACGCGGAGCCAAATGGTATTATACCGCCACCCCCCCGACGGGCAATGGGCCCGGACCGGAACTGTAGACAGCTCAATTGTCCGGTTCCTATTGCCCATCAGGGGGGCGGCTCTGCTGAGGTTGCCTTGGAGGTTGCCTTTTCATATAACTGCCACGGGCAGACCGCATTGGGGACCTGGGTCTGCCCACAACGAAGCTTGAAAGTAATGTTAGGCATGCCTACACTTTCTTATAAAACTGCTACGGGCAGACCGCATTGGGGACTTGGGTCTGCCCACAACAAAGCTTGAAAGAACATTTTGAGGTGAAAGATGGCTGAACATGAGATGGCAAAGAGAGATGCCTTTGGTAAAAAAATGATGGATATCTTGAACCATGGTGCGTTGAACCTGGCCATGGGTTTGGGGTATCGGCAGCAGCTGTTTGATACCATGGAGCAGTTGGGTACCCCATCGTCCATGGAAGATATTGCATTGAAAAGTTCACAGAACCAGCGCTATCTCCGGGAGTGGCTGGGGGTGATGGTCACCGGAGGGGTGGTGGAAATGACAACGGATCCCTCGGGAGAAACCCTGTATCATCTTCCCCCGGAACATGCCGCCTTTTTGACGAGAAATTCAGGTAACAATAACCTGGGGGTTTATACCCAGGAGATCCCGCTGCTGACCCACTGTGCCATGGAGGCAGTGGTGGAGGGATTTGGTTCCGGCCAGGGGGTTCCCTTTTCACAGTATCCCCGGTTTCAATCCTTTATGGCGGAACTCTCCAATGCCAAGCACCGCCAGGTGCTGGTGGAACAGTTTCTGCCCCAGGTGGAGGATGGCAGGCTGATCAAAAAATTGGAAAAGGGGATTTCCGTGTGTGACCTGGGGTGTGGTGAAGGCGTGGCCTTGAATCTCATGGCCAAGGCCTTTCCAAAATCCCGGTTTACGGGCATTGATAACCATGGTGCAGCCCTGGAGAGAGCCCAGAACGAGGCAGAAAAAATGGGGCTGAACAATGCAATATATTATTTGGAAGATGCTGCGCTGCTGGCGGATGATCCACGATTTGTCATGAAATTTGATTATATCTGTGCCTTTGATGCCATCCATGACCAATCAAGACCCCTGGAGGCATTGAAAAGTATTGGGAAGATGCTGGCACCGGGGGGGCTTTTTTCCATGGTGGACATTGCCGCCGATTCCCATCACGCCGGAAACCTGGAGCATCCCATGGGGCCCTTTCTTTACACCGTCAGTCTCATGCACTGCATGCCCGTGGGATTGAACGATAACGGTGCCGGGCTTGGCATGATGTGGGGCCGCCAACGGGCGGAACAATTACTGAAAGAGGCCGGCTTTGATGAGGTGGTAGTGCAGGAAATGGCCCATGATTCGTTTAACCTCCATTATCTGTGCCGGGTAAATGGGGCCGGTTAAGGATGAACTCCAGCCGCGCCACGGCCATGGAACAGCAAAAGCAGCCGGTGAAGTAGATCACCAGAATGACGGTCCACACCTCAAAGGTGAGAAAGGTGGCGGACATCAGTTCCATGCCCTGGAAGGTAAGTTCCGGTATGGAGATCACCGATACAATGGCGGAATCCTTTATGGTGGAGATGATCTGCCCGGCCAGGGGGGGGAGCATTTTCTTCAATGCCTGGGGAAGAATCACATGCTTCATGAGCTGAAAGCGTGAGAATCCCAATGCGCGTGAGGCTTCCCATTGGCCTTTTTCCACGGACTGGATGCCTGCCCGGATGATTTCCGTTATATAGGCCCCTTCATAAACGGCCAGGGCAACCACCGCAGAAATAAAGACCGGTAGTTGGGACACCGGTGCCACTATCAGTTCAATGGAGCTTTTTAATATGCCCTCCTTTAGGTGGGTCAGGTGCTGGATACCCAGAAAGGGGATGACGCTGTCTCCAATAAAATAGTAGGCAATGAAGATCCACACCAGGATGGGGATGTTGCGAATCAACCCGACATAGGTGGCCCCTGCCATTTTGTAAAAGAGACTGGTTCCGGTGCGGGCAAGCCCGGCGATGGTGCCAAGGATCAGGGCCAGAAGGGTGGCCCAGATGCTGATGCGAAGGGTGGTGAACACCCCCTGCATCAGCATGCCGGGAACCCATTGGTTCAATTGCGCATCCCATCTGAAAAGATACTGGGGCATGGCCTTCCAGTTCCACTGGTACTGGAAATCCATGCCCGCCAGGATGAAGAAGCCGGCAATGAGGGCAAAAAAGAGGCCCAGCACCACCAGATCAATGCGGGTGAATTTCAGAGGCCCTTGTATCACTGAATTCGGCTTTCCCACTCCTTTGTTTCAAACCAGTAGGTTTTTCGTTCCTTGAGCCATCCTTCTGCGGCCACGTAAGTGATCCAGTTGTTAAAGAAGTTCAGGGTATCCACATCTCCCTTTCTCATGGCAAAGCCGATGGGCTCCTGGGTAAAATTGGCTTTCAGGGGTAAAAAGAGCCGATCAGGATTTTTAATGGCCTGGAATGCCGGAGTGGGGGCAGAACCCACAACGGCATGGGCCCTGCCGTTGATCACTTCCTGGTACGCCTGGGATTCATCATCAAACATGCGGATCTGTGCCCTGGGCAGATATTTTTTGGTGGCGGTGACGGCGGTTGAGCCAAGTCTTGCGGCAATAATCACTTCGGGTTTGTTGAACGCTTCAAGGGAATTGAAGCCGTTTGCCAGTTTCTTGCTCGCCACCATGGACATGCCGGTGTAGTCATAGGGAATGGAGAAGTTGACCTTAAGGTTTCTCATGGGCTGAATGCCCATGCCGCCGATAACCACGTCGAATTTTCCCATGAGAAGGGCCGGGATGATGCCGGACCATTTGGTGGGGACAAACTCAATTTTCACGCCCATATCTTCGGCAAGGCGGCGGGCCACATCAATTTCAAATCCGATGAGTTCGCCGGTTTTGTCCTTCATGGCCCAGGGTACAAAAGTGGACATTCCCACCCGTAGGACCCCTCGCTGCATCACCTGCTCAATGGCACTCTCCTCATTGGGTGCAGCCGGAGCGGAACCGGGAAGCGAGACCAAAATCAGTGCCGTCAACAGGGTTAAAAGTATACCCGTTCTTTTGAGCTGAGAGAAAAAATACATGTACAACCTCCTCCTTAATTATTATGTTTTTTTATAACGCTGTTGTGAGCCGTAAGCTCTTGTTTTTTTGCTATATGATATCCTCTGACCTCTTTATGACTGACAGGCTATATGAATGACTTACGGGCTACGTCCGGGCAATTGCAAAATGGTGTTCCATTTGCCGGGTGACCAGGGAGAGTGCCATGGTCAGTATCAGATAAACCCCAGCAATGGTAAACCATAATTCAAAAACCATATACGTTTCGGCAATAATCATCTGTCCCTCCATGGTCAGATCATACAGGGCGATGGTGCTGACAAGGGCAGAATCTTTCACAAGGGAGATGGTCTGGCCCGCCAGAGGGGGAATCATTTGGGCCATGGCCTGGGGCAACACAATGTGTCGGTAAATGCGATACCTGCTCAGCCCCAGGCTGGCCGAAGCCTCCCACTGCCCTCTGGGTATGGCAATGATACCGGCCCGAATGATTTCCGACGCATAGGCCCCTTCAAACAGGGAGAGGGCCAGCACAGCCGAAGTAAATCGACTTAGATCCAACACCGGAGCGATGACAAAATAGATGAAAAACAGCTGAACCAGCAACGGTGTATTACGAATCAATTCCAGATAACTCCTTGCAATGATACGAAGAGAGATCAGATTTGAAAGTCGGCACAGTGCGGTGGCAAGCCCCATCAGGCTGGATAATAGAAAACTGACAATGGAGACCTGGAGGGTGATCACCACTCCTCGTAAAAGAGGTCCCCGTATAAACTCACCATGGCTGAATTGTCCAAAATATTGGGGAACCCGATACCATTGCCAATGGTAATGGGAGTGAGTGCCGCCGGTGTACACCAGCCAGAGAATCAATGCCGATGCTGCAACAAATTTTATCAGATCCAGTGCAAAGGAAAATTTCCCATCGGTTGTAAAAGAGTTTATGATCATAAATGTCCCTGTAACTTTTTAAAAATTGTCCCTTCATACCATTTTTAACGTAAAAGAACAAATGAGCGGAAACAAGGCCAGTCCCACTCCCCCATGCAATGAATTTATGGGGGAGGAAAAAGGAGATGTGGAAAAACAAACCATTTTTAAAAAAATTAATACATATATTATTTCAACAGGTTATGGATTATGTGAAAAATAAATTAAAAAAGTGTTTGACAAGGAAGTCGTTTGCATGTAGTTTCGCCGGGTCTTGTTGAGACGGCGTTGCCGCTTGCAAACAGCGCGGCAAGTTTCGACAAGATTTTTTTGTGTCAAAAATATATTTGATCTTTGAAAATCGGTTAGTGAATGAAATGAGAGAAGATGTTTGAAAGTGCAGGCAAGCACATAAAAAAACATTTTTAAAGGAATTATAACTGGAGAGTTTGATTCTGGCTCAGAATGAACGCTGGCGGCGTGCTTAACACATGCAAGTCGAACGAGAAAGCTCTTGCTTGCAGGAGCGAGTAGAGTGGCGCACGGGTGAGTAACACGTGGATAATCTACCTTCAAATCGGGAATAACCATTCGAAAGGATGGCTAATGCCGGATAAAGTCGTGAGAACTTTGGTTTTTAAGATGAAAGGGTGCCTCTGATTAAAGCATCTGTTTGAAGATGAGTCCGCGGACCATTAGTTTGTTGGTGGGGTAACGGCCTACCAAGACTACGATGGTTAGCTGGTCTGAGAGGATGATCAGCCACACTGGAACTGACACACGGTCCAGACTCCTACGGGAGGCAGCAGTGAGGAATTTTGCGCAATGGGGGCAACCCTGACGCAGCAACGCCGCGTGAGTGAAGAAGGCCCTTGGGTCGTAAAGCTCTGTCAATGGGGAAGAAGTTACATGGTGTTAATAGCACCTTGTATTGACGGTACCCATGAAGGAAGCACCGGCTAACTCCGTGCCAGCAGCCGCGGTAATACGGGGGGTGCAAGCGTTATTCGGAATTATTGGGCGTAAAGGGCACGCAGGCGGTCCTGTCAGTCAGATGTGAAAGCCCGGGGCTCAACCCCGGACGTGCATTTGAAACAGCAGGACTTGAGTACGGGAGAGGAAAGGGGAATTCCTGGTGTAGAGGTGAAATTCGTAGATATCAGGAGGAACACCGGTGGCGAAGGCGCCTTTCTGGACCGATACTGACGCTGAGGTGCGAAGGCGTGGGTAGCGAACGGGATTAGATACCCCGGTAGTCCACGCAGTAAACGTTGTATGCTAGGTGTAGCGGGTATTGACCCCTGCTGCGCCGGAGTTAACACATTAAGCATACCGCCTGGGGAGTACGGTCGCAAGACTAAAACTCAAAGAAATTGACGGGGGCCCGCACAAGCGGTGGAGCATGTGGTTTAATTCG
This sequence comes from uncultured Desulfobacterium sp., assembly GCA_963668575.2. Taxonomy (GTDB): domain Bacteria; phylum Desulfobacterota; class Desulfobacteria; order Desulfobacterales; family Desulfobacteraceae; genus Desulfocicer. The sequence goes on from OY764894.2 coordinate 7,217,088, forward strand.
ACGCAACGCGAAGAACCTTACCCAGACTTGACATCTTGAGAATCCTTTTGAAAGAAAGGAGTGCCTTCGGGAGCTCAAAGACAGGTGCTGCATGGCTGTCGTCAGCTCGTGTCGTGAGATGTTTGGTTAAGTCCAGCAACGAGCGCAACCCTTGTCTTCAGTTGCCAGCACATAATGGTGGGAACTCTGAAGAGACTGCCCCGGTTAACGGGGAGGAAGGTGGGGATGACGTCAAGTCCTCATGGCCCTTATGTCTGGGGCTACACACGTGCTACAATGGTATGTACAACGGGCAGCAAGCGTGCGAGCGCAAGCCAATCCCTTAAAGCATATCCCAGTCCGGATTGGAGTCTGCAACTCGACTCCATGAAGTTGGAATCGCTAGTAATCGTGGATCAGCATGCCACGGTGAATACGTTCCCGGGCCTTGTACACACCGCCCGTCACACCATGAGAGTTGATTGTACCCGACGTCACTGGGCCAACCCTTCGGGGGGGCAGGTGCCTAAGGTATGGTTGATAATTAGGGTGAAGTCGTAACAAGGTAGCCGTTGGGGAACCAGCGGCTGGATCACCTCCTTTCTAAGGAAAGAAATAAAAAAGCATCTTTTTACATGAAGTTCACTAATCGGTTTTGAGAGATCAAGTCAGGCGTTGTTGCTCCAATCTGATTGGAGCGCATGCCGATGGGGAGATGTCGATGTTTAATGCCGACAGGTTGAGATCATTGATTCCCACCGGATCTTTTCATGCTCTTTGAAAATTTGTTGTGGTAAATTATAATATGTTCAACACAGCGGCATTTTTTAAAAATGAGCTGTTTTGTGACGAAATAAGGTCAGCTTAAGGCTGACTGCATGGAGTCAAAATATATTTGCACTAAAGCGTTTAAACTTATTTGTGGTTTATAGTGGCTAAGCTATAAAGGGCAAACGGTGGATGCCTTGGTGCCAGGAGGCGAAGAAAGACGTGGTAAGCTGCGAAAAGCTTCGGGGAGCTGCTAAACAAGCTTTGATCCGGAGATGTCTGAATGGGGCAACCCGTCATGGTTAATACTGTGACACCATAGTACGAATACATAGTGCTATGGAGCCAACGGGGAGAACTGAAACATCTTAGTACCCCCAGGAAGAGAAAGTAAAAACGATTTCCTAAGTAGCGGCGAGCGAACGGGAAACAGCCCAAACCTGTCATGTGTGATAGCCCGAAGGCGTTGCATGGCAGGGGTCGTGGGATCTGTAGTGTGTCTGTTTCGGAAGGCACAGAGAGTTAAAAAGTCAATTGTTAGCAGAACACACTGGAAAGTGTGGCCATAGCGGGTGACAGCCCCGTATGCGAAAGTAATTGATCTCTTATACAGACACCCAAGTACTGCGGAACACGAGAAATTCTGTGGGAATTTGCGAGGACCATCTCGTAAGGCTAAATACTACCTGGCAACCGATAGTGAACCAGTACCGTGAGGGAAAGGTGAAAAGAACCCCTGTGAGGGGAGTGAAATAGTACCTGAAACCGTTTGCTTACAAGCAGTGGGAGCAGTGGCGATTGTCATTGTGACCGCGTGCCTTTTGCATAATGAGTCAGCGAGTTACTTAATGCAGCAAGGTTAAGCCGATAGGTGTAGCCGTAGCGAAAGCGAGTCTGAACAGGGCGAGTTAGTTGTATTGAGTAGACCCGAAACCAGGTGATCTATCCATGTCCAGGGTGAAGCGCGAGTAAAATCGCGTGGAGGCCCGAACCGTTGTAGGTTAAAAACTACTCGGATGAGGTGTGGATAGGGGTGAAAGGCCAAACAAACCTGGAGATAGCTGGTTCTCTCCGAAATATATTTAGGTATAGCCTCACATGTTTCTTATCGGGGGTAGAGCACTGGATGGGCTAGGGGTCTCACCAGATTACCAAACCTAACCAAACTCCGAATACCGATAAAGTTAAAATGTGGGAGTCAGCCCGCGGGAGCTAAGTTTCGCGGACGAGAGGGAAACAACCCAGACCGCCAGCTAAGGTCCCCAAATCTATGCTAAGTGGTAAAGGATGTGGAAATGCCCAGACAATCAGGAGGTTGGCTTAGAAGCAGCCATCCTTTAAAGAAAGCGTAATAGCTCACTGATCGAGTGGTTCTGCGCCGAAGATGTAACGGGGCTCAAGCATAGTACCGAAGCTGCGGATGGAAATTTATTTTCATGGTAGGAGAGCATTGTATTCGTATTGAATCGTCATGGTGATGTGATGTGGAGTGAATACAAGAGACCATGCTGACATGAGTAGCGATAAAGGGGGTGAGAAACCCCCTCGCCGATAGCCCAAGGATTCCTGAGTAAAGCTAATCTTCTCAGGGTTAGTCGATCCCTAAGCCGAGGCCGAAAGGCGTAGGCGATGGAAAACAGGTTAATATTCCTGTACCACCTAATTATCGTTTGAGAGAAGGGGGGACGCAGGAGGGCAGGTCATCCGTCTGCTGGAATAGGCGGTTCAAGCTGGTAGGCTTAAAAGACAGGCAAATCCGTCTTTTTATAAGGCCGAGAAGTGATGAGGAGGGATTTATCCCATAAACTGACTGTACCCATGCTGCCAAGAAAAGCCTCTATCGAGATAATGGGTGATCGTACCGTAAACCGACACAGGTAGGCAGGGAGAGTATCCCGAGGCGCTTGAGAGAACCCTGGTTAAGGAACTCGGCAAAATAATACCGTAACTTCGGGATAAGGTATGCCTTCAATTGTGAGTTTATTAACTGAACAAAGCATAAGAGGGTCGCAGAGAAATGGCGGTAGCGACTGTTTACTAAAAACATAGGACTCTGCAAAGTCGTAAGACGAGGTATAGGGTCTGACGCCTGCCCGGTGCCGGAAGGTTAAGGGGATTTGTTAGGGCAACCGAAGCATTGAACCGAAGCCCCGGTAAACGGCGGCCGTAACTATAACGGTCCTAAGGTAGCGAAATTCCTTGTCGGGTAAGTTCCGACCTGCACGAATGGCGTAACGACTTCCGCACTGTCTCAACCAGGGACTCAGCGAAATTGGAATGGCGGTGAAGATACCGTCTACCCGCGAAAAGACGGAAAGACCCCGGCACCTTTACTACAGCTTGACATTGGATTTTGGGATATGATGTGCAGGATAGGTGGGAGACTTGGAAGCAGGTACGCCAGTACTTGTGGAGTCACCCTTGAAATACCACCCTTCATATTCTATGGTTCTAACGTAGGTCCCTGATCGGGATTACGGACAGTGTCTGGCGGGTAGTTTGACTGGGGCGGTCGCCTCCCAAAGAGTAACGGAGGCGCGCGAAGGTTCCCTCAGGCTGATTGGAAACCAGCCAAAGAGTGTAAAGGCATAAGGGAGCTTGACTGCGAGAGAGACATTTCGAGCAGGTACGAAAGTAGGTCTTAGTGATCCGGCGGTTCTGTATGGAAGGGCCGTCGCTCAACGGATAAAAGGTACGCCGGGGATAACAGGCTTATCGCCCCCAAGAGTTCACATCGACGGGGCGGTTTGGCACCTCGATGTCGGCTCATCACATCCTGGGGCTGGAGCAGGTCCCAAGGGTTTGGCTGTTCGCCAATTAAAGTGGTACGTGAGCTGGGTTTAAAACGTCGTGAGACAGTTTGGTCCCTATCTTTCGTGGGCGTAGGATATTTGAGGAGATCTGTTCCTAGTACGAGAGGACCGGAATGGACAAACCAATGGTGTTCCTGTTGTCGTGCCAACGGCATTGCAGGGTAGCTAAGTTTGGAATGGATAACCGCTGAAAGCATCTAAGCGGGAAACCAACTTCAAGATGAGATATCCCCTCTATTTATAGACTGAAGACCCCTTGAAGACTACAAGGTTGATAGGTCGGGTGTGTAAGCACAGTAATGTGTTGAGCTAACCGATACTAATAGGTCGTGAGGCTTAGCCACTTCCTAAACCCAAATAATTTTAAACGTTTTACTGCAAATATATTTTACCCGGTTGTCAATGAATTTGGATACAGCGTTGAGAATGGAAGAGACAACCCATAATTTATCGTAGCAATAAAAATATACGGAACTTGAATGGCGGCGTATGAATGGCTGATTATATAAAGGTGTGAATAATCACACTCCCAGGGCCTTGACCCTGCAGTTATTGATAATTGAGAGAAGATTTCTCCCTGTCAATCAAAATCCGAACCCGGTTTAATCCGGTGACACTGGCAAGGTGGCCACACCCGTTCCCATCCCGAACACGGAAGTTAAGCACCTTAGCGCCGATGGTACTGCACGGGCAGCTGTGTGGGAGAGTAGGACGTCGCCGGATTATCTTTTTAAATAGCCCTGATCATTAATTTTTTAATGGTCAGGGCTTTTTTGTTTTGACCCGACCCGTTCAAGGCCGGATTCCTCCGGAAGCTGATCCGAGTGTCTGCCGTTTCGCTTAGGACATCAGTCCTTATTGATTTATCATTTTTGAAATCCAGGCACGCATGTTTTCTAATTTTTACCTTGATTAAACGGTGTATCAAAACCTGCTGAGGTCCTTACTGTTTTGTTGTGGCCAGTTTCAGCGCCAGACCCAGAAAAATAGTCCCGGCAATTTTGTTCAGAATTTTTTGGGCGTTATCGCTTCTGTTCAACCATTCGCCAATGGTGCCGGCCATGAGAGCTATGGCGCCAAAGACGACTATTGTGCTGATGATGAACAGCCCCCCCAGCATGAAGATCTGTATTGATATTTTTCCCCTTGAAGGGTCTGCAAACTGGGGCAGAAATGCCAGGAAAAAGATGGATACCTTTGGGTTTGTGACATTCATAATGATACCCCGCCGATAGAGTTTCCAATGATTAACATTCCCTTCGGCGTTTCCTTCGATCTTGTCTGCAGAGGCATGAAACGCATGCCAGGCCAGATACACAAGATATCCGGCACCAATGAATTTAAGCATGGAAAATGCAAGGGCAGACGTTTGAAAAATAACGGCAACTCCCAGGGCAACGGCGGTGCTGTGTGCGATGAGGCCTGTGCACAACCCCAGTGTAACGGTGATGCCAGCGCTTTTTCCACGCAGGGCGGACTGGGTCAGGACAAAAATATTATCCGGGCCGGGTGCAAGGGCAAGTAAAAATGATGCTGAAATAAATGTTAATAATACGTCATTGGATATCATGTCTTCTCCTGTATTTTTTTTGTTTTCAGAAAAAGGAATTCTTATCAAAATTTTTTCATTTTTTTACCGTGTTGTTGTATATGGTGCTCAGGATAATATTTGCAATTTAAAAGCAATCTTGGGCATCCTTCATTTCTGCTTTACACTTTTATGAGGTGAATGTTCATTTTTCGGTGGTCGTCCTTAAAAAAACGTAAAGTACTTTTGGGCGCATATGAAGGATGCCCAATCTTGAATTAATTGATTGTTGACGGAGTGTCCAAATTTACAGAATAATATCTTGACATAAAATCACATAAAAGCCAATTTCTTTCATAGTCAAGAGTGCTCATCTTGTTCGATGGAGCCTGCAAGATCATTAAGGAGATATCAGGATATTCCTGGGATAGATGCCTATGATGAAACACTGGCCAGGTATTACCGAACCCGTACCGGCGGCGGCACCAAAGAGAGTTTCTGAACTGTATTCATTTTATAATTAGCATCTTTTTTCTTGACAATGCATCAACATGCATCTTATAAAATTTTTATGAGTCCATGCTAAATATATCGTAAGGCTTATGCTGGATTCCACCTGAAACACAATGTGAGCCTACCTACACAATATGAGCCTACCTAAAAGAAGGATTCAAAATTCTGCACCGATGAATAAACAACATGTAGCATATTTTGTGAATGATTTGTCTGTTGCCGACTTTTGTTGTTCTGAAATTAGAAAGATGAACGACGGGATAATTATTACTATATATGATGGTTTTGATAGTTATTTCAATAAAATATCCACTTTCTATTCAGCCGTCCCTTATATTGATGTCGTTTTTCAATACTACAAATTACACGAACTCATCAACCAGCTTGTCAACCATAGAAACGCCCTGGATATCATCATCAATCAATATATTACCGGTGTCAGGATCGTTTTCACCCCGCTAAATATCCTATCTGTTTTTGAGGATTTGAACTGTCCGGAGGTCATTAGGTATTATCTGCGAGGAAAGGATTTAAAGTTTTCTTCAAAGGATGTGTTTGAGAAGCTTTATGCTCAGGCCTCATTGGTATATCATTTGAGACTTATCTATATTAAAAAAAGACATTTGACCTTGCAAGAGTTTCTGGGACAGATGACCCGGAATCTGTTGCTGAGGTTTGATGGTGTTTTCCCGGAGTTAACACTGTGGGAGAAAAAGAGCGGCAGTGAACTTTATAAACAGGGTGGCGACAGTCCGGTATGCCAGGGCAACGGCTTTGATGTGTCGCAAAATGATATTTTAAAAAATTATGTTTTACAGAAAGAAAAGATAAAGGTTGTAAATATAGCAGAGATATCGGATACAGAGATCAAGTACAAACTGCAAGCGTTAACGATCAAATATCATTTGCTTTTATTCGTCCATTCCGCGCATGTGAAAGGGTATCTGAGTTTTTTCAGTAAACTGGAGCGAATTGAGGAAGATGACTTGGAGCTGCTCAGGCTGACGGTAGATCATATCGCACTGGCCATTGATAATACCTATTTTTTTAAAAAGACGGTTGACGAGGATTGCGCCCTGAGTTCAATTTTCAGGAACTCTGATGATGGGATTATTGTTGTTGGTCCGGACAGAAAATTACTTGACATGAACGAGGCTGCCCAACAATTTACCGGCTGGGATAAAAAAGAGGCCATTGGAAAATACTGTAAAGATCTTTATCAGAGCTATATGCCCAATGGGACTTCGATGTGTAATTCAACCCGATGTCCCATGCTGTGTCCTTTATTGGAGCAAAAAACAGTCTCTGTTCCCAGAGTTTGCACATATACCAAGAACGGAAAGCAAAAAATCGTCAAAAGTAAATACCTTTACGAGAGAGAGAGCAATGGCGATGTTGTTTATGGTATTGCCGTTGTGCGGGATATTTCGCAGAGAGTGCAGATGGAGCAAAAACTTCAGGGGTTTGAACGGTTATCTGCCCTGGGTAAATTTGCTGCTGAATTGACCCATGAAATAAGAAATCCCATCACAGGGATAAGTTCCAATGCGCAATTTCTGTTTGAGGAGAGCCGTATCAGCCGGAAAAGCCGTATGACCATAGCAAAGGAGATCATGGTCGGTGCCTCCATGGTTGAAAAGACCGCCCGGAAGATTCTTTGCATTGCCAATCCCGGAGAACCTGAATTTTGTCAGGATGATATCAATTATCTCATAAGTGAGATTTTGAGTCTGCTGAAGAAAAAAATCAAGGATTCAGGTGTGACTTTAAGACTTTCGCTATCTGAAGATGTCCCCCTGATCCATATGGATGGAAACCTGATTAAGCAGGTATTGCTAAATATTTTTCTTAACAGTATGGAAAGCATGGAAAACGTGGGGGTGATTTCCGTAAAGACCCGGTTGACACATGCCGAGACACCTAACGGTGACATTCAGCAGTCCGTACAGGTGATCATAAGCGATACCGGGTGCGGGATCTCCCAGGATAACCTGAAAAGGATTTTTGATCCTTTTTTTACCACCAAAAAAGAGGGGTCAGGACTGGGGCTCTATACTTCCCACAAAATTTTGAAAGACCATGACGCCTCTATAACGATTAAAAGCAAGGTAGGGCTGGGAACACAGGTCTTTATAAATTTTTGGATCGACCATGAAAATAAGAGAGAAAATGAAACCGACTGTTTTGATTGTTGATGATGAACCGACTATCCGGAATTCGTTAAAGCGACTCATTGAAAAAAAAAACTATGAGGTGGTTTTAAGCGATTGCAGCACGGATGCTCTGAAAAAAATCAAAAAAATTATACCTGATATCATTTTTCTTGATTATAAACTGCCTGATATGGATGGTCTTGAGACGATGGAAAAGATACGGGAGATGGCACCGGATGTGATCATATTCTTTTTCAGCGCCTTTGGTACCATTAAAATTGTCGTAAAAGCCATGCAGCTTGGTGCTTTTGATTATATTCAGAAACCATACAAGAATGAAGAAATTTTTCTCGCTCTCCTGAAAGCTGAGGAGCATTTAAAGCTGACCAAAGAGGTAAAGCATTTAAGGCACTGTGCTCAAGCCTTGAATATGTGTGGAATGCATATTATAGCGGAAAGCGAAGAGATACGCAGTGTCCTTGAAATGGCTAAAAATGTGGCTAAAAGCAGTGATACGCCTGTCCTTATTCAGGGAGAAACAGGCGTGGGCAAAGAGGTGATCGCCCATACCATACACTACAACAGCCCAAGATCCAGTGGCCCTTTTCTTAAAATCAATTGCGGAGCCATACCCAGGGAACTCATTGAATCGGAGCTTTTCGGGCATGAAAAAGGGGCGTTTACCGGCGCTGAACATCGGAAACCAGGCTTTTTTGAATTGTCGGAAGGAGGGACACTTCTGATGGATGAGGTGGGTGAACTTAGCATGCATGCCCAAGTGAAGCTGATGCGGGTGCTTGAAAATAAAACTTTTTTTAAAGTGGGAGGGAGTTCACAGCAGAGGAGTGACGCACGCATCATAGCCTCCACAAACAGAGATCTTGCTGAAGAGGTCAAAAAAGGAACTTTTCGCGAGGATCTATATTATCGACTGAATGTCATTATCATCCATGTCCCTTCATTGCATATGCGAAAAGATGATATTATTCCCCTGGCAAAATATTTTATGGAGATTTTCAATCTTAAGTTCAATAAAAAGATAACCCGGATTTCCCGCTTGGCTCAGGACAGGTTGCTTTATCATGAATGGCGGGGGAATGTCAGGGAACTTAGAAATGTGATGGAGAGAGTGGTTCTTTTGTCAGAAGAAAATACCATTACTCCGGAAATGCTTGCCATGGATGACCGGAATTCCAGCTCCGACAACCTCGTCACCATCAATATTTTACAAAGGGGTATATCCATGGATGAAGTCAAGAAACTGGTGATGCAGAAGGCCTTGGAGATCACAAAGGGAAATCAGCTCAAAGCGGCCAAGCTGCTTGGATTGTCCCGGGGCAGTTTCAGGCATGGAACCAGTAAATATAATTTAGATCCCCGGCAGTTCAAATAGACCCTCATTGCAGAAAAACCTGCCACAATGAATTTTGAAACTCTCATTATTGAAGTATGTTAGGTGAGATTTTTATATGAAAGTCTCACCAATATGCTGGAATTAAAGGACTTTCGTTTTTCGTTGTGGCAGGTCTTTCTGCCATGTATGTTTATATAAATCGTCATAAGCGGACCGGAATTTCGTTTCAGGTCCGTCCCACAGCTTGTCGTTCTGACTATCGTTTTGTTGTTGCAAGTTTCAGCGCCAGACCCAGGAAGACAGTACCCCGCCAATAAAGCCTCCAATGATCGACATTTTCTCCGGCTTTCCCCTTGATTTTATCTGCAGACGCATGAAAAGCATGCCAGGCCAGATACACCAGATATCCCGCACCAATGAATTTAAGCATGGAAAATGCGAGAGCCGATACCCCTCTCAATTGGCAGAGTAATGCATAAATGAAGTGATTCTAAAAATAGACTGAGGAAAAGTCAAGGCTCATGTTGTGTTTATAAAATGGCTATATGCGGCCATATTATAACTATCCTGAATGGTTGAATAAAAATTAAATTTCCCCTTTATACTATTTGTGATGTGTTTTTATGATGGCCTTGGGTGGCCATTTTTTTATGATTTTGAGGATCAAAAGAAAAGGGTATTAAGGTTTGATAATTATATTATATCAGTATGTTATGAAATATATATCCGTGTGGCATCAGACTTGCTTTCTAAATAGTGAATAATAAATGAATAAAACAAAGCATGAATATGAATCATATTTAATGATTGTGGTTAAATTATAACGCAGCTCATACATTATATATGTTGATATTTAAATCTCAAGAAGCCATGAAAAGGAGAGAATGATGGCCACCCCAAAGACGATGTGGAAGCCAACAGAGGCCCAAATCAAAAATTCAAACATGACCCGTTTTATCAAATTCGTAAACAAAAGATATGACATGACGTTGACCTGTTATGACGACCTTTACGAATGGTCTGTCAACAGTATTTCCGATTTTTGGGCAGCAATGTGGGATTTCCTGGAAATCAAGGCATCCCGGAAATATGATCGTGTCGTGGATGATGAAACAAAAATGCCCGGTGCAAAATGGTTTGAAGGGGCTTTGCTCAACTTTGCCGAAAATCTGCTCCGCTACAAAGATGATCGTGTGGCGCTGATTTTTAAAGGAGAAAGCCTTGAGTCGACAAAAATGACCTATGCCCAGCTCTATGACAATGTTTCTCTCCTGGCCCAGGCCCTTAAAAAGGAAGGGGTGAAGCCAGGTGACAGGGTGGTCGGTTTTACACCCAACATGCCAGGAACCATTGTCGCCATGCTGGCATCCGTCAGTCTCGGGGCAACATGGTCATCCTGTTCTCCTGATTTCGGTATCAAAGGGGTGTTTGATCGTTTTGGGCAGATACGGCCAAAGATTTTGTTTGCCGGTGACGGGTATTTTTTCAAGGGCCGGAAAATTGATTCACTCAAGGTTGTCGGCGATATTATGGAAAGGATACCGCAGATTGAAAAGGTCATTGTCATGCCATATCTGGAGGCACGGGCTGACATCAGTACAATTCCCGGCGCAGTTCATTATGGTGATTTTATTTCCGGATACACCCCGGGCGATATTGCGTTTGAGCAGCTTCCTTCAGACCATCCTCTTTATATCATGTACTCCTCCGGAACCACAGGGCTGCCCAAGTGTATGGTACAGAGTGCGGGCGGGATTATCATGAACCAGATGAAGGAGCTGGTGCTCCATACAGATCTTACCCGTGAGGACACCATATTTTATTTTACGACCTGCGGCTGGATGATGTGGAATTGGCTTACCTGTGCGCTGTCAACCGGGGCCACCATTGTGCTTTACGATGGAAATCCGTTTCATCCTGATCCCGGTGCCTTGTGGAAAATGGCCCAGGATGAAAAAATCACGGTGTTCGGCACCAGTGCCGGCTATCTGGCCGCCCTTGAAACAGCCGGAATGAAACCTAATACATTGTTTGATTTAAAATCCATTAGGACAATTCTCTCCACAGGCTCTCCCCTATCGCCGGAGCAGTTTGATTTTGTTTATGAGAACATCAACCAGGATGTTCAACTTGCCTCAATTTCCGGCGGATCGGATCTTAACGGATGTTTTTGCGGCGGCAATCCAATAGGCCCGGTGTATCGCGGAGAACTTCAATGCCGATGTCTGGGGATGAAAGTCAAAGCCTATGGCAGTGACGGCAGGACGGTTGAGAATGAACAGGGTGAGCTTGTCTGCGAAGCGCCATTTCCCTCCATGCCCATCTATTTCTGGGATGATCCGGATGGAGAAAAATACCATCACGCCTATTTCGATGTTTATCCGAATATATGGCGCCATGGAGACTATATCAGAATCACGGAAACCGGTGGGGTCGTGATCTACGGCCGATCCGACGCCACCCTCAACCCGGGCGGGGTCAGAATCGGTACTGCAGAGATTTACAGGCGTGTGGAACAGATCAATGAAATTGAAGACAGCCTTGTGGTGGGACAGGAGTGGCAGAATGACGTCAGGGTGATTCTTTTTGTCAAATTGAAACCGGATGCCGTTTTGACAGATGAGCTAAGGGACAGGATCAAAAAAGACATTCGCGCCAATGCCTCCCCAAGACATATTCCTGCAAAAATAATCCAGGTGCCGGACATTCCTTACACCTTGAATATGAAAAAAGTCGAGCTTGCGGTAAAAAAGGTGATTCACGGGAAGGAAGTCAAGAACAAGGATTCATTGAGCAATCCTCAAAGCCTTGATTTTTATGAAAATATGGAAGAACTTGCCACTTGATGACCTATTGTTTCAGCGTGTCGTGCTTGTGTCATTGACCTTATCGTTTCCCATTCATGCAAACCGGAATTCTCAGCGATAATGCCGATAACGCAAGCCTGACTCACCTGATAAACCCTATAATTCAATAGGATAGGAGTTTCCATTTTATTGATTATTAAATCAATGCGTTGGAAAAAGCCCACTCACAGGGTGCTAAGTTCACATGAGCCAAAAAAATTATGCAGGGAGTATTCCCATGCCTGACATTAAATATAAAAACATTATTCCTTTTACCGCCCTGATAGGACAGGAAAAGATGAAAACCGCTCTGATCCTGAATATCATCAATCCGAATATCGGAGGGGTCGTTATCAGCGGCGATAAGGGGACCGGAAAGTCCACAGCTGTTCGCTCTCTGGCGCATCTTCTTCCGGAGATCAGCGTGGTGAAGGATTGTCCCTTTGGCTGCGATCCTGATGATTCGGCAAAGATGTGTTCCCTGTGCCGTGAGCGCAGGCATCATGGAGAGGGGCTGCCGGTATTTACCCGAAAACTTAGGGTGATCGATCTTCCCCTGGGGGTCAGTGAAGACAGACTACTGGGAACAATTGATATTGAAAGGGCATTGAAGGAGGGGGTGAAAGCACTGGAACCCGGCATTCTGGCAAAGGTGAACAGGGGGATTCTGTATGTGGATGAAGTTAATCTCCTGAATGACACGATTGCCGATATTCTGCTGGATTCCAGTGCCATGGGAATCAATACCATAGAACGAGAGGGTATTGCGGTGTTTCATCCTTCGGATTTCAGTCTGGTGGCATCCATGAATCCTGAGGAGGGGATGCTTCGCCCACAGCTTCTGGATAGATTCGGCCTCTATATCCGGGTGCAGGCCATCGCCGATCCTGATGAGCGGTTTAAGATCATCCGGTTAATCCGTGATTTTGAAAGAGATCCCGACGGCATAAGAGCGCATTACAGGGAAAGGCAGGAAGCGCTGTCATTACGTATTCAAAAGGCCAGGGAGTTGTTGCCAAAGGTCACAATGGATGAAAGCCTGATGGAATTTGGTGCCCATCTGGTCACGATGTTGAACATCAGGACCCATCGAGCCGAGATCAATCTCATGAGAGCGGCCATGGCCAAAGCTGCCTATGAAGGCGATCTGAATGTAACACGTCGTCATCTCAAGGAGGTTGCAGATTTAGCCCTGACCCATCGAACGGTGAGCAGGCCTTTTGAGGAACCTTACCTGGATGAGTCCTTACTTGACAAAAAAATGGCCGAAATAGAGCAGATTCTTGATTGCTCGGAAAAGGATGCTAAACAGAGATCCTCTCCCCCCGAGGGAAAAAGGGATGATGTCGTAACGGATTCGATAAGGGGGATTTCCGTGATGGATGAGGGCGAGATTTTCGGAGTAGGAAAGTTCTATGCGGAAAAATCATGGGAGAAATTCCGAGTAAAAAAAAAATACAACAAAGACTGATCGGTAAAAGGCAGGATGTATTTGCAGAAAGGGCGGTCCGGCATATTGGCAGTGTATTTCGCAATGCCGGAATCAACGATATAGATATTGTGGCAACAATTCGGGCTTCGGTGTTTCGCCGGATGTCAGGAAAAAATTTTTATAAGGCCCTCCTGCCGATTCAGCCCGGGGAGATCAGGGAAAAATTATCAAAAGGGAAAATCTCTTTTTCAACTGTTTTTCTTATTGATTCAAGCGGTTCCATTACCGGAGAAAACATGGAAAGGCTTAAAGGCTTGGTCCGTTCATTGATTCAGGACGCTTACCGGACCCGGGATAAAGTAGGTGTGGTTTCCTTTAGAAATCACCAGGCACAAAAGGTGATGCCCCTGTGTCCAAGATCTCATTTAAAACAGGTTCTGGAGTATTTAAGGGATCTGCCGTCCGGTGGCGGGACCCCACTGGCATCAGGGTTGCTGGAGGCAGCCCGCCTGTTGTCCTCAGAGCAGATGCGATATGGCGGGACCATTCCGGTTATCATGCTGATATCCGACGGCAGAGCCAATATTCCCACCGGCAACGGAATGGAGATTGGAAATGAGATCAGGATGATTTGTCGTAAAATCAAAGCACAAGGTTTTTTTCTTGTGTTCATAGATACCGATATGACACAAAACGGCCTTCACGCTGGAAAATACGAGGCAGCGCGTGATATTCTCAAGAAGGAGTGCTGGTCCTATTATCATATTTTGAATATAAGTCGACGAAATAATAACGAACGAAACACCGAGGATGGAATATAGGCTGACGACGTATTGATCCATCGGGTGGCAGGTCCAAGGAAAATAAAGAGACGAAAACCGGGCAACAATGAATACACCTTCGCCTGGCCGATCTATGGGGGACAGGTGCGCACCACAGCTGCGTTCGATAAACCACAGTTGTGATCATTCGCTCATGGCCGTTTATAAGAAAGAGTAGGCGAGCCTAATATTCTTTCAAGCTTCGTTGTGGGCAGACCCAGCTCCCCAATGCGGTCTGCCCGTGGCAGTTATCAGGAATAAGGGAATGCAAAAAGGAGAGGAAACGAAGGGGGGTGATTTCGTTGAAACATATCGGTTCATCCATGTCGGGGCATGGCTAATCGGAGTATTGGTTCAAGTGCCATATGAGGTTGAAAACCGATGAGATATTTAATGGAAAAATTGATGAGTGCAATACCTTTTGAATTAATCATGGAAGGAGGAATCGTTAATGTCATTGGATTCAGGAGTAATTGAGAAAATAAAAGCGGTGGTGGGGGACGAATATGTTTCTGAAGCAGATTTTATTTGTCAATCCTATGCAAAGCCGATTGATGACTTTAGTCACAGAATACCACCTGAAGCGGTGATCATACCAAGAAGCGTTGAAGAGGTTTCTGAGGTGGTAAAGATTTGTAATGAACATAATATACCGATTATTCCCAGGTCGGGAGGGACTGATTTAAGTTCGGGTTCAAGGCCTCCAGGGAAGGGGTGTGTTGTATTTGATTTGAAAAAAATGAACAGAATTGACGTGGATGAGGATGCCCAGGTGGTCAATGTCGGAACCGGAGCTACCTGGGGACAGATGAGAAAAGAGTTGTACGCCAGGGGCTTTTGGACAACCTTTGGGCCGGCCAATAATGCTGCAAGGGTCGGAGGCGGCTTAGGATGTAATTCCGTCGGTGGCGGCGGAGAATGTCTCTTCAGGGCTCCGGGAGATCAGACAGTGGGCCTTGAGGTGGTGCTTGCCGACGGGAGCATTGTAAGGACAGGCGCGGAATGTTCGAAATATTCAAAGGCTTGGTTTGCAGGCAGATATCTTACCGGACCTGATCTTACCGGACTTTTTATCGGTGATCCGGGAATGCTCGGTATAAAAACCCAGGTCACATTCAGAATATATCGCGTGCCCAAATTTACCAAATGCAAAACGGTTCTGGTTCCGGGAAAGGTAACTCCGGAAGATCCCTTCAACGATATCAAGACATGTGTCTCAATTTATAGAGAATGGGAAAAAATTGGTAATCCAGGACTTTTTGCGACCAGTATCTGGGATCATGAGTTTTTAGCTCTTTACGGCGGATATGAATGCTTTGAACCCTTTACCAGAGCGGTGGATCCCGGCAAAGAGATCAATGAGGCCACATTGATCTATATTATTGCGGCCAAATGTCAGGAAGAGCTGGATTACTGTGAACGAGAACTTGATGCCGTTCTGGAAAAATATGGGTGCAAGGAATTCGGGCCGGAGATCGAAGACGGTAATTACGCCAAATATCTCCTGGATAAATCCGGCAATACGCTTTATGCGCACTCTGCCTGGGGTGCTGGTGGAGGCTCGGGATGTGTTTTATGGATTGCGGACGTTCAATGGCAATATATCGATAAAATGCTGGAAGAACTGGCCGCCTATTATCACAAGAATCTTTACAAGTTTCAGGATGTGAAGATGGGGTTTGACTGCCAGATGACCGTTGTGGGCGGCGGTGTAAAATTTCTGGTTTATGCGCCCTGCAGAAACGAAATTCCTGAATTTGAGCATGAGTGGGATACACGAAGGAAGCTTCACAAAGACATTTCCGAAATCATGTGGAAGAACGGGTGCCTGCCGATCTGGTCAGGTTATATTAACAGCCCGAATATGATTGATCTCGGCATTCTTGAAGATTCGTACATGAAACTCTTTCGAACAATAAAAGATACCCTTGATCCCAAAGGCATATTAAGCCCGGGAAAATTTCACATGAACGATCTGCCCGATGCCAGGTATTAACCGCACACCCTAAATTTCGAGTATTAAGGAGAGGAGGATTTTTCTATGGATAGAGAGCCCAAAAACATGTACAGAACCAAATTTCATAATTTGGAACAATTGGATATACGTCCGCTGACATTTTGCATGCAATGCGGTACATGCATCAATGATCAACGAAGTGAAGTCGGAGCCGATGGGACATGTACGGTGCATGATTTCGTGCCCGGTTTTGAGCCGTTTTTTTCCCGAGGGAAGAATCAGGTTATCAGGGCACTTCTTGAAGGGAGGCTTGAGCCGTCCCAGGAACTCTTTGATACGGTGGGTATGTGTACCGTATGCAACCTATGCAATGTCATGTGCCACAATAGTTGGGACGAAGTAGAGGATGGGGGAACATCCAGTTTTCCCATTCACAGGGTCATGGATCAGGCCAATGTATTTGAGACCCTGCGGGCCGATCTCGTGGACCTTGGTTTTGAACACAGACCCGGCCACAAGGTGCTGCTTGCGAGCATAAAACAGAACGACAATCCATGGGGGCAGCCCAGAAGGGCCAAAGGTGACTGGACCAGAACCTACAAGCCTAAGAACGGGGTCAATTTAGCGAAAAAGAAAGAGGAGATAGAGGTTCTTTATTATACGGGATGCACGGCTGCCCTGGATCGCAGCATGAGGGACGTTGTCGTTTCCACCGCCCAGTTGCTGGACAAGGTCGGTGTTAAATGGGGATACCTGGGAGCGGATGAGGTGGAATGTGGCTCCATCCTCATGAGGGTAGGGGAAAGAGCTGAATTCAAACGGGTGGCATCGCACAATGTCAAGGTATTTAACGATTTATCTGACAACTATGGTTTGAAGACGATCATTACCTCGTGTGCCGGATGTTTTAAAACGATTTTTCAAGACTATCCTGAGTGGCATCAGGAGGTCGGTGGTGCGATTAAAGCCGATGTCCGCCATACCTTTGACCTGATGCTTCAATATGTAAAAGAGGGAAAACTGAAACTGGAGCACGAGGTCAATGCCACGGTGACCTATCATGATTCGTGTCATAACGGCCGGCATTGCGGTTATTATGAAATCCCCAGGGATCTGCTCACCTCCATCCCCGGTATCAATCTGGTTGAAATGCCGAGAAATGGAAAAACCTCAAGATGCTGCGGTGCAGGTGGAGGGGTTAAAAGCGGATATGGCGATCTATCCACCAATATCAGTCTGGACAGAGTAAAGGAGGCAGAGGCGACCGGTGCGGAGTTTCTCGTCAATAACTGTCCGTTCTGCGAACAGAATTTCAGGGATGGTATTATCGGACTCAACTCAAAAATAAAGAATTTTGATTCAATTCAGTTGCTTGCGGTGAGTGCCGGCGCCAAGCCTCTGGAGGCGCTTAAGTCCCTGGGTGTGAATTGATAATGAGAGAGGATATCGGATTAAACCGTTTGTTTTTGTAAAAGGAGAACAAATAATGGCGATGGAAAAAGTTGATCTTGGAGGCCCCAGGAGAAAAGTAGAGGTTGTGGAACTGCCGGGATACAGCATCATGGTCCCCAAGCAGCTCAAGGACCGGTTCCTTAAAAGCATGAAGAAATATGATGAATGGTCGGCGTTGGGCATTGAGAAAAGGCTGGATATCAAGCATTCCGATTTCTACGATCGGGTTACCGGTATTATGAACTGGCTGTGGTCCCACGGACTTACCTTTGTTCAAAGATTTACCGCTCCGGATAAATCCGGCGTGCAATTTTTTGGTCAGCCGATCATGTTTCATAAATTCAATATGGGCCAGGGGGATGAATGGATTACACGCCCCGGCCTTTTGACCGAAGATCCGGATATCAAGCCCATGGTAGGAAAACGGCATCCGGTCGAGACCACACCAAGTACATTTATGCAATGGACTGGAGATGTTAATTACCCTTTTAATTTCGCACACTTCGAGACAGCGATCGAGGCACTCATGGCGTTTGGGGAATCCTATGAAAGAGGGTGGGTCTATCCATTGTCGACCAATAGCATGATGTTTACGGCCAAGTACAATTTCCCGCGGCTTGCTTCCCTTATCGGAACTACCGACGTTTCCATTCCAGGGGTGTATGTCAAGGATAAGCACAGAATGGTTCGGGAAAAGCCCAGGGTCGTCCAATACCTGTTTACTCCCAAGGAAGAGGCCTTTTATGAAAAGGGCGGGAAACAATGGTCTGCTGCCAAGGAAGTGGGGCTTGATGTCGATAAATTGCTTGAAGAGGTAAAAGAGGGAAAACATGACGATAAACTCAAGAAACCCGGGGTGAGAACCTGGTTTGAGAGCGAAATTCCCCATTACCACCGCATCCAGAAGGGCGTCGGCTATTGGAGAAAAACCAAAATGATCGGCGAGGCAGATTGGTGGAAAGAGGTGAACCGGTGCGATGAGAACGGAGAAATGATCGGTTTCGGGGAGTACGAGGAAGAAGAGTGGAGAGCACACATCAGGCAGATGGGATTTACCGAGCATGTTGATGAGGATGCCATCTTCAATGCCAAGGTTCAGCCCTTTCATAGACCGACCCGGGCGGATATGAAGGATGAGCCCTTTTATAAGGAAGGGCTGCCGGATCCGGATCAGCCGCTTCCCGGTGCTTTGCCGACGATGAAATCCTGATCACCTGCCCATGATGGCATATCAAGGCGGTCTGAAGATAGGTGAAAGTCGATGGGGATTCTATTTCGCCTAATCATGGCCGCCCGCCATGATCCGGTTTGCCTGAGAAGCGTCGGAGTTTGAACCATAAAGTAACCGGCGGTTATTGATTTGTCCTTTTAAGATTTCAATTTTTCTCCGTTGAGGATGTTTGCTTTCTTTGGGTGGGGAATCAATGGCAACAGCCGCTTTAATCAGTAGACAATACGATTCAGGATATCTGTGTGATATGAAAAAAAATGCCTTGATTTATCATGATGATTTCAGAAAGTACGAGTTTGGACCGGATCATCCCCTTGGAGGGGATCAATACAGGGACCTCTCAGAGGTGTTTGCCCCGGTTCGTCTCCGGGAAAAGAGGGAGGAGTTGACATTGATCAAGCCCAAACCCGCTACCTTTGAAGATGTCAATCGGGTTCACAGCAGTGATTATATCAGGCTTGTGGAAATGTTGAACGATAAGGGGGGATTCCTTAGCAGAGATACCCCATTTCATCCTGGATTGTATGATATAGCCCGGCTTTTTGCAGGCGCAGAAATTTTGGCAGGACGATTGGTTGTTGAGAATTTGTTCCATCGGGCCATTGTGCTGGGTGGCGCCGGACATCATGCCGGTTATGATTTTGGCGGCGGATTTTGTATCATCAACGATATGGCCATTGGCGTTGCATATCTTCTCCACCATTATCAGCAGTCAAGGATACTGGTGCTGGACATTGATGCCCATTGCGGTAATGGCACACAGAATGTTTTTTATGATTCTTCCGACGTGCTCTGCATGGATATGCACGAGGATCCCCTGAATTTATATCCGGGAACAGGGTTTGCGGAGCAGGTGGGCTTGAAGGAGGGGAAAGGATATACGGTCAATATCCCCTTTCCGCCGGGCAGTGGAGATAAGGATTTTCTTCATGCCTTTGACAGGATATGCAAACCCATTATTCTGGAATTTCAACCACAGATCATTTTTGTTTTCGGAGGCGTGGATTCGCATTTTGCTGACCCCTTAAGTCATTTGAATCTTACCCTTAACGGAATATACGAACTTATGAAATCAATATCAGGGGTGGCGGATGATATCTGCGACGGGAAGATGGTGCTTTCCCTGGGAGCTTCGTTTGCTCCAGGTGTACTGACACCGGCCTGGCAGTTGATGATAAGCGCCATGCTGGGCATAGATGATGCGGATTCAAAAGAGTTCTGCAAATTTCCGGAAAATACAGAGGATGTTCATGACCTGGTGCGGGAGATGACGGATAGAGTCGTGAGTATACAGAAAAAATACTGGAAGAGTATTTAAGGGGGAAGCGTGATTTATATTCCTGAAGGTGAGTTCATAATGGGCAGTGATGTTGATGAGAATTATGATGAGCAACCCCGGAGAAGGATTTTTTTAGACGCGTATTACATAGATGAGTATCAGGTAACCAATTCGGAATACAAGAAATTTGTTGATGCCACCGGGTATAAGGCGCCTTATATCGACAGGCCGTGGGCGGAACAATACAATTGGAAGGATAATACCTATTCTCCGGGGACAGGGGATAAACCGGTGGTTCTGGTGGCTTGGAATGATGCCTTGGTATATGCCGCTTGGGCGGGAAAACGGTTGCCCACCGAGGCGGAATGGGAAAGGGCTGCCAGAGGAACGGACGGCAGAACATGGCCGTGGGGGAATATCTGGGCCAAAGAAAAATCAGCATGTAAGCAACAGGGATCATTAATGAATGTGGGGACGTTTGAGCAGGGTAGGAGCCCCAGCGGATGCTATGATATGGCGGGAAACGTTTGGGAATGGGTGAAGGATTGGTACCAGGAGGACTATTATCGGGAATCCGCTTCCCTGAACAATCCAAAGGGGCCTGATCTGGGCGAATTTCGTGTTCTTCGCGGGGGCTCCTGGATTCACGAAAAAGGTTCCTGCCGCTGTGCCAGAAGATATTTCAGAAGACCCGACCATGCCGATAATTATATTGGTTTCCGCTGTGCCGGAGATGTTCAATGATTTTATATGAAAAGGTAGCCTTCAAGTCTACCTCAGCAGAGCCCCTCCCCCGACGGGCAATAGGAACCGGCCAATTGAGCCGTCTACGGTTCCGGGCCGGGCCCATTGCCCGTCGGGGGGGGGCGGCATAATGCCATTTTCTATCTTCGTTGTGCCCGCCAGGGCATGAGGGTTTATATGAAAGTCTCACCAATATACTGAAATTAAAGGACTTTCGTTTTTCGTTGTGGGCAGACCCAGGTCCCCAATGCGGTCTACCCGTGGCAGTTTATGGGAAAAATAAGGAGGTGTCGTTTTGGAAAAGATCATGAAAAAAAATACGATAAGGGCGATGGTGATCATTATCGGGATAATACTGATGTGTCCCATGGGCGTGTACGGATTCGGTGATATCCATTTATATGCCTTTCCGGGGACATGGGCTCAGGATATCCCCACCACCTGGGTGACGAATGTACAGCTTCGTTATTTTGAATATGATCATTCATGGAATGGTTCAGGTGATAGTGAGTCTTGTCCTAAAGTTGAAGGATTTCAATCCATCAATAAAATAGCCCATGCCCAGCGGTTGAGCGAGCAATTGCAGCTGACAAATGTTCTTATTGTCCCGTTTGCCCATGTGGGCGTGGACGAGCTGGATGTGAGCACCTCAGGCATGGGAGATCCCATCATGACGCATTATATTGGCTGGCATAATCAACCCAACAACCTGCATCTTGCAGGAGGGTTCAGCCTTGCATTGCCTTTGGGAGATTATGATACCGGGGATGCCCTGAATATCGGCGAAAATCGATGGAAATTTTATTTCCCCTTTGTGATGCTCCATTACCGTAAACCTGTTTCCAGCGGCCTGTTCATGCTTGATCTGGGAATGAATTGTGAGTGGCGGTACAAAAACGATGATACCAATTATGATGAGCATGATGTTGCTGAGATTAATTTTGTCGCCACCTACTGGCTGGACAGAAACAACATGAAACTGGGGTTTTTCATACAACCGGATTATCAGTTTGCCCTGAATGAATCCGAGCTGAACGGCGTGAAACAGGATGACGATGATTTTTATACCTTTGGAAGCGCCTTTGGTATCACATATGCGGCCAAGCCCAATTCCGTGTTTTATCTGAAATACAGCACAGAGTTTGATGGCAAAAACGCCGCTGAAACAAGGGCGATTCATTTTCAGTGGGCCTATGTTTTCTGACGTACTTTTGGGGCATGGAAGATGCCTGTGTTCAAACATATTACGAACATATTACGAAAACTATAACTGATGAGATAAGCGAAAAAAAGGACAAGACAAATGGAGAATCAATCTTTTAAATTGTTGTTTGAGCCGCTTAATATAGGAACTATTACACTCAAGAATAGATTTGTCTTCTATCCCCAGGGCACGGGCTGGCGGATGTTTGATCGGGAAGAGGGAGCAGGATGGTGGGATCGGCAGGCATACTGGTATGCCGAGATTGCTAAAGGAGGGGCGGGTCTGGTGACTGCCTCTGATATAACTCCGCACATTTCCGGTGCAGGGCTTGGATTCAGGACAATTGATGAAAGAGACATCCCGCATCTCAAAAAAGTATCTGAAATGGTTCATTCCAATGGCGCCAAATTAATTCAAATGATTCATCATATCGGGGCCGCTTGTCAGAATATGCTTCACAATCACCCCGGTTGGACGGCGTCTGCGATCAGGCCATGCCCACCTGTCGGAGAGATGACTCATGAAATGGAAAAGGAAGAAATAAATGAAGTGATAAGAGGCTATGCCAAGACATCGAAAATTTTGGAGCAGGCCGGTTATGACGGTGTTGAGCTTCAGGCTGCCCATGGTTTCTTGATTGAAAGCTTTCTATCTCCTTTTTCTAACAAAAGAACCGATGAATATGGAGGAAGTCTGGAAAACCGGATGCGATTCATCCTTGAAATTATAGAAGCCATCAGAGCGGAGGTAAGTCCTGAATTTGTTTTGGGTATAGCCTATTCCCCGGATGAAGGGATACCGGGAGGAATCAGCATCAATGGTGAAGGTGTGGAGATCGCAAGACGGCTTGAAGCTACGGGGAAAATCGATTATTTGGCGATCAGCAGGGGACATTGGATCATTATGCCCATGTGGATAGGAGATGCCACCATTCCTGCCGAAAATGCGGTTCCTTTGGCTGAAGCAGTTAAAAATGCGGTGAAAATTCCCGTGTCTGTGGTGGGCAGAATCAGAGATCCCATAAAGGCTGAAAAAATTCTTTCCGATACCGACATTGACCTTATTGGCATGGCAAGGGCGTTGAACTGCGATCCTGAACTTCCCAATAAAACCAGAGAGGGAAGATTGGATGATATTCGTCTAAACGAATCCTCTGCTCAGTCCGATATCGGAAGACTGTTAAATAATTTAGATATTCAGTCCCTCCAGAACCCGGTCATGGGTAGAGAAAAAAAATATGGGTTCGGCACCCTGAAACCGGCAAAGGTAAAGAAAAAGGTCATCATCGTGGGAGGCGGGCCTGGAGGAATGAAAGCCGCCGAATCCGCTGCGGAGAGAGGGCACAGCGTAACCCTTTACGAAAAGACGGATAAATTGGGCGGGCAGATAAACCTTGCGACAAAGCTCACTGCACTGTCGGAGTTCAAGGAAATTACAAGATACCTTGAGCATCAAATTAAAAAATTGAAAGTTGATGTTGTCTTGAATACGGAAGCAACGCCTGAATTGGTAAAAGAACAATCCCCGGATTCGGTGGTGATTGCAACAGGAGCGGTTCCTGTCTTTCCCCCTATTCCGGGAATGAATCAGGACAATGTGGTGATGCCGGAACAGATTCTGAAAGGAGAGGTGGAAACAGGTAATAAGGTCGTAGTTTGGGATGGTGGTGAAGGGTATTGGCGATTTGCAGGAATAAGTGAAGTGTTAATCAATCAGGGTAAAGAGGTAACGGTAGTGACCCCTTTTCTATGTGTCGGTCAAAAATTACCTTTTACTGTTAAATACTTGCTGCATGGTCGGTTGTTGGGTGCGGAGCATCTGACCATGAAACCTCTTACGACGATAAAAGAGATAGCAGGGAACAGGGTTGTCATCTGCGATTCTCTTTTCGGACAAAAAGAGGATCTCCTGGAGGATATAGACACTGTGGTTGCGGTCTGCGAAAAACAGGTGTGTTATGATCTTTATCGTGCTTTGAAGGGGCAGGTAAAGGAGATTTTTTCCGTTGGTGATTGCGTATGTCCGAGATTGGCGGATGTGGCTATTTGGGAAGGCTTCAAGATCGGAAGAGAAATTTAAAAGTGACATCCTTCATATGCCCTCAAAAGTATTTGACATTTTTTTTTGAGAAAAAGCTCCGCAAAAAAGAAATGTTGCTTTGAAAAGTGTAAACCGCAAAATGAAGGATCGAGAAATGAAGGATGCCTTAAAAGTAAACGAAAAATTTTTGGAGAAGAAGAATGGGACTGAAATTTGATTCTTTGCGATGCACTTCATGCATGGCATGTGAACTGGCCTGTGGCTATTACAGGGATGATGCCTTGGCCATGCTGGCTTCAAGTATTGTAACTTACCGTAATAGAGAAAAAAAGAATTATTTTGGATTGATGTTGAAAGAATCTGAGAATTTACGTCTTGCCAGGCCTGAGGGGGTCGAGGTTCAGCGCATCGGTGTCGTGGATGAAAATGTGGAAGCGGATCCTGCTGCAAAGCCTATTTTGCTCAGAGAGGCTTGCGATTTATGCAAGGATGTCGAAGAGGGACCTTACTGTATAAGGGTGTGTCCCCACGGTGTTCTTTCCATAGAATAACTACCGGAGCAAATCAATTCTATACTAACGCGGGAAACCCGCAACCCAAGCACCTCTCATAAAATTCTTATTCTTTTGAGCGAGAATTTGGATGTAAGGTACTAAAAAGACAAGGAGCTTCAAGATAATGGAATATCTTTCTTCTGACAAGATAGCGGTGGTTGACCTGACAACAGGGGAAGTGGATGAAGACGAGCTGAGTGAAGATCTTGTGACGAATCGCATCGGTGGTGTCGGTATCACTTCATATCTTTACAAACAGTATGAAGAAGACGATCCCCTTGTGCTGGGCACAGGTCTTTTGACCGGAACATTCGTGCCCGGCGGGTCCCTTGGCATCATGACGGCAAAGAGTCCGCGAACCGGAACCGTATGTCATGCCCCCTTTTGCCTGTATGCCGGGATGGAGATGAAATACGCAGGGTTTGACTATCTGGTGATCAAGGGAAAGTCAGATAAACCTGTTTATCTGTGGCTGCATGACGGCATCGTGGATATCAATGATGCCGATGCCATAATGGAGATGAGCCCGTGGGAGATCGCAGATATCAAAAAAGGATTGAGGTCTGAGCTTGGCGATGAACTGATTCAGTTTCTATCCGTGGGAAAGGCAGCTGAAAACGGATCCGATCTGGCACAGGTTTTGATCAATTGCTGGTCAAGCGGTGACCGGTGGGGGTTTGGAAAAATTTTCGGAGACAAGGGGTTGAAGACCATTGCCATGAGGGGCATGGGATTGCTTGAGATCGCAGAGCCGGAGACCTTTGTTGCAGACGCAATGGAATTGATCGGGTCCATTGCCAAGGGGCCTGCCCTGACCCGGAAGGGCTGCATCGAATTCCCCGGGGCCATGGGAAAGGAAGAGATCAAAGAGTGGATCTCTCCCTTTGTGCACCGGCACATGGCAAGCTTTAACACGCCATATCCCTACAATACCTTTGTCAAGTTTGATGAAGATCCTAAAGTTCTGAAGGAGTCACCCATTGAAGAACCCGGTGTATTGATTACGGATATTGAGGGCTTGATGGGGTTTAAAAATGCAGGGCTCAATGCCGAGGACTCATGCCGGATGGTTGCCGCCTGTAATCGCTATGGCATTGATCCGGTATGCGCGTCCGAACTTCTTGCAAAATCAGGCATAAACAGCCTGGAAGCCATGGAGAAGGGCCTTGCAGACCTCCAGGGACCGGTGGAAGGTGACAGTACAGGGCTGTTCAGCCCATGGGCACCCCCCGTGCCGCTGTTTGCCGATTTTGGGGGCGAAAAAGACCATGCATGGTGGGAAAGACGTCAGGCCGTTGCCTATATTTTCGGCATTGACCCTGTTTTTGCCCTTATGGCACCGGAGCTGACCGAAGAGAAATTGATTGAGCTTGTCAATCTCGGTACGGACCTGGAGATCACCACGGATATCCTTGATGAGGTGATATCGTCTGTAATGCATTAAAAAGGCAAGATGATCAAGATGCTGAACAATGAGATAAAAACTCCTATAAAGGCACGTCCTTCCGGGAACCGTTTCAATGCCGTGATTGGTATTTATACGGGAATGGGAACCTCCCATTCCTGGTTATGGTTTGTCGATATATTTGAACGGTTCGGGCTGCTGGCGCTCAGATTTCTCACTGAAAGGGATATTCATGAACAGGCCCTGGACCATGTGGATGTGCTGGCTGTTTCAGGCGGAGATACCTTTGCAGTGGCCCAGGGCATGGGAGAGAGGGGTGCAAAGGAGCTGGCGCGCTTCATCCGGCGCGGCGGGCTTTATATCGGCTCATGTGCAGGTGCGTATCTGCCGCTGGTTTCCTCGAAACAGCATCTTAATTACTTTAACTTTGTGCCGGTGAAAATAGGGAATTTAACCAAAATATTACCCAAGGCAAAGCAGATTCCTGAAAAATTCTGTACCCCCTATGGCTGCTCCTTTGTGTTCCATCCGGTACGGGAAGAGGTCAGGGTGAGGCTTAACGGATGTGAGCCTTTTGACAGAGGGGCAGGGCCTGTGCTTGCCCCGTTATATGGCGGCCCGTCGCTGGTGGTGAATGGCGGCAGCTCAGAGATTCTGGCCTTTTATGAGGGGTTTACCAATAAAACCGTATTCCTTGCAGACCGGGACATCGCCCACGATACTATTATCGGAAAGGCAGCCGTTGTCAGGGAAAAGATGGGGGATGGGCATCTGTATCTGTTTGGCCCCCATTTTGAACATCCCGCTTATCCCGAAGCCAATCAACTGGTGGCGGATGTCATTGCCTTTGAGACCGGGGCCGGGCGGGATGTAACGGGGCAAAGCTTAAAGGATGATGCCAAAACGATAAAGGGCACAGAGGCAAGACAGCTGCTCCGGAACATCAAAAGAGAGTTGAGTAATTCAAGGATCGTCAGTATCGGGCTGGAAATGCTGCCTGTCCGCTGGATGATAGGAAAGAAACTCTATGATCCGGTAAAGATCAGATTCTTTATTGAATCCTTGTGGCAGCGGCTTTTGAAGCTTGAAAAATGGGATGTACTGGCCCTGCCTGGGGGCAGCGATCCCCGGAAATTGGTCGTCCATGCTTCGGATGTCACCCTGTTATCAAGAGCTATCAAAAAGCGTATTGATAATGGTGTGGACAGTACAGACCTGGCCCGGCAGATATTTGGCAGGCTGAATATCGTATCAACCCTGTTTCTGGAGATTTATTTTAAATCCAAGTTATTGAATGGAGGTATAAAACATGAATTATGAAGAGATGCTCGGAATCGTTTTCTATCTGCTGAGCGTTATAGCGATCCTGGTGTTTACGGGAGGGGTTATCGGCCTGATCCATCTGTGGCGGTTGGGAAAGCATCAGACACCGCATAAGACCAGCACCTCAAAATGTATAAAATCATTATTAAAGGGGATCTTTTTGCAGACGCAGATTCTGGAATACAGCACAGCGGCATGGGTCGCTCATATGCTGATTTTTTATGGATTTGTCTCCCTGTTTCTGCTGACTTCCTTTGAGGCGGCCGTCAGCTGGCTGATTGCGCCCCAATCTGAGTGGACCATGGCCTATTTTAAAACAGGAAAAGGGGCGCTTATCTGGGCTGTCTGGGGCGATATGGCCGGACTGGCAATTCTGGCAGGCATTTTAATTGCGCTGATCAGAAGATATCTCTTTCCGCCAAAGACATTCAACACCATTTCAGATGATGCGGTTGCCATATGGTTTTTGTTTATCGTTGTGGTATCCGGCTGGTTTTGTGAGGTGGTCAGAATCGCCCTGAGGCCTGATAGTCATGATGCTGCCTCTTCATTTGTCATCTCCTGGATGTTGCCGTTTTTGAACGGGTATTCGTTTTCTGAAAGCTTTCTGAAATGGGCGTTTTGGATCCATGGCATTATTGGGCTTGTGTTTGTGGCCTATATCCCCATGAGCAAGTTCAAACACATATTGTCGTCTCCTCTGGTCTACAGTTTTGTCACAGCTGAAGATTCTTACACAAAGGAAAAATGGCTGAAAAAAGAGAGGAGGGAGAACTATGCCGCTTAAGAAAAACAAACCGGGGATAAAAATCGATGTGAGTAATCTGACATGGCGGCAGGTGATGGAAATCTCCTCCTGCACCCGGTGCGGAGAGTGTGTTAAATGGTGTCCGGTGTATGTTCAGGACGCAAGGGAGGAGATTACGCCGCGGTCAAAACTTCGTGTGTTTGAAAAGCTTCTCATTGCCCAGAACAGCCTGAGAAGCAAGTTCATCAATCCGGACAGCTGGCTGGGACGCTTGATCTGTCCCCAACCTCCTGATGAAGAGGAGATCAGGGAGGCCGCTGCCATACTCTATGAATGCAGCACCTGCCGGCAGTGCCATTTTGTCTGTCCGTCACGCATCGACACGGTTGAGTTGTACGAAGCATTGAGACGGTCTTTTGTGGATTCAGGCAGTCCGCACATTGATACGCATATGCCCATGGTAAAGAGTTCGGAGTCCTACGATAACCCGTGGGTACAGCCCCGGGCAACCAGGGCAAGGTGGACAAAGGTGGCCAAAAAGGAAAAGAGAATCAAGGAGCTGCCCATCATGATCAAACCGGATAAGGATGTTAAACAGGCTGCAGAAAAAGAATCAAGGAGGTAAGCCTTGCAGGAAACGACCAAAAGTCCCTCGGGAAATTCAGCGGAAGTCAGGAACGGGCATGAAAGTGAGATCGATAGAAAATTTGCCAAAGCCCGTGACAAAAAGGAAATGGAGAGCGCTGATTCAATAGATGTACTGTACTATGTCGGATGCACGGCCTCCTATGACATCAATGTCAAGGAGGTGGGGATAAATACCATCAATATCCTGGATGCATTGGGAATTAAGTTCGGTATTCTGGGCAAGGAGGAAAAATGTTGCGGCAGCGTCCTGCTGCGCATCGGAAACCGGGAATTCGAGAGATTGTCCACTTACAATATCAAGTTGTTCAACTCTTTGAACGTGAAGATGCTGGTCACCTCCTGTGCCGGATGCTACAGAACCATTGCCAATGATTACAGGAAGATGGGGGTTCTCAACATGGAGGTCCTTCACACCACCCAACTGATTGCCAGATTGTTGAGAGACAAGAAGATCAAGTTCTCCCAGGAAGTGCCCGGTAAGGTAACCTTTCATGATCCCTGCCACATGGGACGGCACAGCGATGTTTATGATGATCCAAGGGAGGTCATGTCAAAGATTCCCGGGCTTGAGTTTGTGGAGATGCATCGCCACAGGGAATTTTCGCGGTGCTGCGGCGCCGGGGGCGGGCTTAAGGCCGGTTTCGGAGACATACAGAACCTGATGGCTCAGGAACGGGTGAGGGATGCTGAGAAAACCGGAGCTGAGCGGTTGGTTTCCAATTGTCCTTTTTGCTACCAGGGGCTTCAGATCGGCATCAATGCCATAGATTCAAAGGTCAAGATGACGGACCTCTCCGAGTTGGTTGCCCGTGCCATGGGTATTGAAGCCATCAGTTAGGCGTTTGAAGGAAGGATGAGATATGATGGATTTTGGATGTACGGAATGTGGTGCATGTGAGGAGGTCTGCTCCATGACGCTGGCTTCCGGGGGTAAAAATTCTCCGGCAGAAAAGCTGCGTTCGGCAGCAAAGGTGATGGCAGGGAATTACAAGCCCAGTGATATTAAAAATATTTTTCAATGTACCAAATGCAGGGCATGTGAAGTGGTATGCCCTGAGGGCATCGGGGTCACGGAGATCATTGATGGGGCACGCGGGAAATATGTATCGAAAAAGGGCGTGAAATTCGGGGCCCAGCGGGAGCTTATCCGTAATGTAAAGGCGTTTGGAACACCCTTTGGCCGGTCGGGCAGCCGGGTGGTTTTACCGAAGGTACCCCGGACACCGCTGCCCCGGACACTGCTGTTTACAGGATGTTTTTCCGCCTATGTGAACAAAGATATTGCCCTGGCAAGCTTCAACATTCTCCGAAAACTGGGCATTGCCTTTACCTGCCTGGAGGATGAACCCTGTTGCGGTTATTTTATATACAACACCGGAGATCATGCCAGTGCAGCGGAACTGATCGAAAAAAACATAAGGCGGTTCAAGGAGATGGGCATTGAACGTATTATCAGTGTCTGTCCCGGATGCACGACGTTTCTGACCAGAAATTATCACATGGATATTGAGGTGGTTCATATCTCCAAGCTTGTTTCCGACCTTATTGAGGCAGGCCCCGTTCCCATAAAGCCCAGTGAAGGGGCGGTGACGTTTCATGATGCCTGTAATATCGGCAGGTCCCTTGGGTTGTATGAGGAGCCAAGAAATATCATCCATGCAATGGGATATTCCCTTGTGGAGATGGCGCTTTCCCGGGAGCGGGCCATGTGCTGCGGAGCCGATGGAGGGATGAAGATAATCTTTCCGGGACTTGCCGTTGAAATAGGCAAAAAAAGACTGGAAAAAGGGATGCCGGAAGGATGCCACAAGTTGTTTACCATTTGCCCTTTCTGCCTTACGAATTTGAAGGAAGCTTCCCGAACATACGGACGCGATATTGAGATGTCGAACCTGCTGGTGGAATTTGATAGGTCTCTTTCTTCCGGAACTCACTCATCAGCCATAGGTCGTCGGGCATAGGTGATCGGGCATAGAGGTTATCGGGTATAGGTTATCGGGTATAGGTTGTCGGGCATCGGTTATCAGGCATCGGTTATCAGGTTGACGCTGCATAGGGTGCTCAATGAAGATTTAACCCATGCATATCGTATGAAAAATGAAAGTTTATGACTCACTGGAAAGGAGTGTTTGATGAAAAATTTAAAACGATTCACCATCGTCGTATTGATCACCCTTATGGTTACAGCAGGCTTGATGATGCCCGTTTTCGGAAGCGGGACCGGAAAAGTCTTCAGAATGGGATATCTACAGGGAGATCTGCATCAGCTGGCATGCTGGGTGGCTTTGGAAAAAGGGTTTTTCAGCCAGGAAAACGTTGAGGTGGAGATTGCCGGAACCTTCAAGGCAGGGCCTGAAGAGATGACCGGGTTTGCCTCCGGAAGCCTTGATGTGGGGTATGTGGGAGAGGCCCCTGCAACAATGGCTGTGGCCAATAACATGGCGGATGTCGTCGTCATGGCCCAGGTCAATACGGAGGGATCGGCCATTGTGGTCGGGAACGACTCCGATATAAGTGAAGTTGCAGATTTAAAGGGAAAGACGGTTGCCGTTCCCGGTTTTGCCCAGGTACAGGATTTTCTGTTACGAAAAGCCTTTGCAATATATGGCGTTGATGCGAACAAGGTCAATGTCATTGTTTTAAAACCGCCGGAGATGATAACGGCGTTAAAAACATCCCAGATTGATGCCTTTATTGCCTGGGAGCCCTATATTGCCAAAGCCGTCACCATGGGGGCGGGCACCGTACTGATCAATTCGTCGGAGATCTGGCAGGACCATCCCTGCTGCGTGCTAATTGCCGAGGCCGGGCTGTTGAAGAAAAATTCGGAGGGAATCAAAGCCATTGTACGTGCCCATGTGAAGGCAACGGATTTTATTAACAGTAACCGGAACGAGGCAGTTAAAATCGGTATGAAGTATACGGGCATGGATGAAGGTACCATACGCCTGGCAATGAAAAATATCAATTATACCTATGCTTTGAGCATTGACGGTGAGATGGAGTACGTGAATTTCCTTAATACGTTAGGCTATATGTCCGTTGGTGATCCAAAGGGATTTACCGACAGATTCATAAACGATGACATATTAATGGAGATCGTTAAAAAATAACGGCCGGAGTTTTATAAAAATGTATAAATGAAGGTTCGATAACGCCGATACCACAAGCCTGGCCCCGTTGCTCCACCAATCGTGACAGGTGGCTGAACTTATGATCAAGCCCATAATGGTCAAAAAAATGAGACCGGAAAGAAATCGATATTTAATGCCTGTCATATTGATACTTGTGTGGCAGACGCTTTCCTGCCTGGGAGTGATTTCCAGTACCAGGCTGCCGTCGCCTGTTGAGATTCTCCATGGATTGAGGTGTCTGGCGTTTGAAGGAATGCCTCCGGGAAGGCTTCTCCACAATCATGTGATTCACAGCCTTTATCGTGTCTTTTTAGGTTATACCATGGCCGTGGGTGTGGCGATACCTTTTGGCCTGATATTGGGATGGTCCCCCGGACTGAGGGCGGTGTTCAACCCCTTGATCGAGATGATAAGACCCATTCCACCCCTTGCATGGATTCCGGTCTCCATTTTGTGGTTCGGAATCGGGGTCAAGTCGTCGGCTTTCATTATTTTTCTGGGCGTTTTTTTCCCGGTTTTTCTGAACACGTTATCGGGCGTTATTTCCATTCATCCAATGTATATCGAGGCCGCCCGGACCTTGAACGCAAAAGAAAGGGATATCTTCCTTAAAGTGCTGCTGCCGGCGGCATTGCCATCTGTGTTCGTTGGCATGCGTATTGGGGTCGGTATTGGATGGATGACACTGGTGGCGGCGGAGTTCACCGGTATAAAGTCAGGGTATGGACTGGGATATATGATTATGACGGCCAGGGATATCCAGCGGCTGGATGAGATCATGGCCGGCATGTGTGTCATCGGATGTATCGGATTTTTAATTGATGCCGTGTTTCGGTACGTGGAAGCCAAGGTGTTGAAATGGAAACCGGTGCGGGAGGCAAGAAAATGATGGGGCTTGAATTAATTGATTTGGGAAAAACATATACAGGACGTGCAGGGAAGCCGGTGGAGGTCCTGCAGCACATTGATTATCACATTGAAAACGGTCGGTTTGTTTCAATTACAGGTCCCAGTGGATGCGGAAAAACAACGCTGTTAAGAATTATGGCCGGTCTGGAAAAGGCATCAAGCGGCAGGGTGCTGCTGCAGGGCAGGGAGTTAAGAGGCTCAGAGGGAAAAGTCGGGCTGGTATTTCAGCAGTACGCTCTTTTTCCATGGCGGACGGCCAGAAAAAATGTTGAATTTCCCCTTGAAATACTGGGGGTTAAAAAACAGAATCGGAAGCGTACTGCCATGGAGTATCTTAAGGCATTTGGACTCGAAGCCTTTGAAAGTAAATATCCGGCAGAGCTGTCAGGGGGCATGCAGCAGCGGGTGGCCATCGCAAGAACATTGATCAGTAATCCCGATATTATTTTGATGGACGAACCTTTCGGGGCGTTGGACAGTCAGACAAGGAATTCGCTCCAGGAGTTTCTGCTGAACATCTGGCTGGAAAGAAAGGAGACCATCCTGTTTGTGACCCATAATGTTGATGAGGCTGTTTTTCTCAGCGATCAGATTATCGTCATGTCTGAGCGGCCGTCCAGGATTGTCAAGATCATAGATGTGCCCTGCCCGAGGCCCAGGGACAGGACCAGCCGTACATGTAACCGGATCAGAAGGCAGGTGTTGGATTTATTATGAATACGTTCGCCTT
This sequence comes from uncultured Desulfobacterium sp., assembly GCA_963668575.2. GTDB lineage: Bacteria > Desulfobacterota > Desulfobacteria > Desulfobacterales > Desulfobacteraceae > Desulfocicer. The sequence continues at coordinate 7,250,653 of OY764894.2, forward strand.
GTTATCTTTATTCACAGAAACTTGAAGAGGATATATCACCTCTGCGAAAACGCAGATTATAACCGTGGACAGTATGTATAATATACATGGCAGAAAGACCTGCCACAACGAAAAATGAAAGTCCTTTAATTCCAGCATGTTGATGAGGCTTTCATGTAAACCCAAAGTAATTTCCAATCTTTTTAATTTTTCATTTTTTTAAGGAGGGCAGAACATGTCCAACAGAATTCTGGTGTGTTTGGATGATCTTGAACATTCAAAAAAAATTGCCGCCTATGTAAGGGATCAGGTGCGTTGCGACAAAGAGACCGAGATAACGCTGTTTCATTGCATTCAATCCAATGAGCTTGATCTTGGAAGCAGTGAACTGGAACTGAGTGCCTCGGATAAGATCAGTATCGACGACGTGCTGGATGACTATTACCATGACAGGCCGGATGAGGATATATTCAGCTGTCAGGATGTATTTAATTCAGCCAGGGAAATCCTGAAAGAGGCGGGTTTCACTGACATCAATATAAAGGACAAACTGGTGGTCAAGGATATGGAGGTGGCGGCATGCATTTTACGGGAAGCCTACAATCATAATTACGATACGATTGTCATTGCCAAGAGAAGAAAGGTTAAAATTCCCATTACAAAACTTGGCGCCGTTACTGAAAATGTGCTCACAAACGCCATTGGAAAGACCATTATCCTTGTTTCAATAGCGGCAAAATGATGAGAGATACGGCTGTTGAAATACAGAGTCTGGGGCTGCGCCTTTCAGATCGCAGCTCCAATAGAGAGGGTGGGGCCGGTCCGGCCGAGGGGATGGCCATATGGATGGACAACCGTTCCGTCAGTGTGCCTGTGGGGGCCCATTATGTTGCCGGATCACCCTATTTCCTGAAACCCGTGAACAACGGTGGTCTCCTGTTCAAAAACGATAGGGAACTCTTTCCCGTTGAGGTCATTCCTGAGCCGAAATTTTATGGGATGAAAACCAGGGACGGCATTGGATTGAAACAGATCGCCCTGTTGCATGGGAAAGATTGCCTGGCCACGACGGTGATTCAAAAATGTGTTTATTGGAATACCTCGGATAGATGCAGGTTCTGCGGCATAGAGCTTTCATTGAAAGATGGCCAAACCCTTGCCTTGAAATCGCCGGCCCAGATCGCAGAAGCCGCTGAGAAGGCATTGACATTTGATGGTGTCAGCCATGTCGTTCTGACCTGCGGATCACCTGCTTCATCCCCCAGGGCAATTGGTTATCTGAGCGAGTGTGTCCGTTCGATCAAGCGGGCAACGGCGCTGCCTGTTCATGTTCAGGTGGAACCGCCCGAAGATCCCGGGGTGTTTGATGAGCTGAAGGATGCCGGTCTGAACACCATGGGGCTTCATGTTGAGAGCTTTGATCTTGATATTTTGTCTGAAATTGCCCCTGCCAAGGCAAGGTTCGGAATGGAAAGATATAAAAGGGCCTGGAAAAAATCTGTGGAATTGTTTGGTGAAAATCAGGTGAGCAGTTTTGTGATTACAGGCCTTGGGGAGAGTCGGCAATCGGTTATAGAGGGAGCTGAGTATCTGGCCGGAATAGGGGTTTTTCCTTTTGTGGTGCCGTTTCGTCCTATTCCGGGGACAGGCTTGGGAGACAGGGTGCCTCCGGCCCCGGATCTGATGAAGGGGGTGTATGAAGAGGTGAGCAAAATACTTGAAAAAAATGGCCTTTCATCGGAAAAAAGCCGGGCAGGTTGCGTCCGATGCGGTGCATGTTCAGGATTAGCGGGGTTTGAAAAATGCAGAAAATAGAGATTCGTCAGGCAGTTGAGGCAGAGGAGATCCGGGCGGTGTTTGAGATCCGGCGGCAGGTGTTTGTCAGTGAACAAAAAATTTTTAAAGAGACGGACAGGGACGAGCATGACGCGCAGGCACTTTATCTGATCGCATTTATTGATGGAGAGATCGTTGGTGTGGTCCGTGTCTTTCCCGTTGGCAATGATGAGTGGGTTGGGGGCCGGCTGGCAGTTAAAAAGCGTTTCCGTGGAAGCAGCAGCGGATGGCAGCTGGTTCAGGCGGCTGTTGACCTTGTCAAAGCGCACAATTGCCGTAAGTTTACGGCAACGATTCAAAAAGAAAATATAGAATTTTTTAAAAGGCTTGGCTGGCGGCCCCTTGGTGGGCTTTTTGTCTATCGCGGCAAGGAACACATGGCCATGGAGGCGGATTTGGGGCTTGATGCGGAAACCGGATATCCGTTAAGAACTCCAGCATATGAAATAGCATAACCGCTGGGGGCTCTGCTGTCGGCACTTGAAAGAGGATTTCCAATGATCAATCCATTAGATGATGTTGTAACGTCGGTTCGGACATATCTGGGTCTTGTCCGGAAAAATCCCATAAAGGGTGTATTTGATAAACTTAAATTGACACATCAGTATGGCGAACAGCTGCCCAATTATGGGGATGATGCGGCTGTGATTCCCTGGAAGGATGAGTATCTTCTTCTGGCAACGGACGGCATGATGACGGGGCTGCTGGCAAATGAGCCCTATGCGGCAGGCAAGGCCTCCATAATGGTGACGGTAAATGATATTTATGCAATGGGAGGACGTCCCATAGGAATGGTGAATGTCCTGGCAAGCGGAGATGATGCTCAGCGCTCCCTGATTGTGGACGGCATTGAAAAGGGGTGCCACAAGCTCAGGGTGCCCATGCTGGGCGGGCACCTGCATCCGGATAGTGCCCCTGATTTGCCCTCCCTCAGTGTGGCTATTTTAGGAAAGGCGCGAAAACTGCTTCGGTGCCATCAGGCCATGCCAGGGGATGACCTGATGCTGGCACTGGATCTCAGCGGACGGCGGGGATGTAAATCCGTAATGAGCTGGGATGCAAACTCGGGCAAGACGTCGGAACAGCTGCTGTATCGACTGGAGGCGTTACCTGAAATTGCGGAAAATGAGTTGTCCTGTGCCGCCAAGGATATCAGCAATGCCGGCATTCTTGGCACCATTTCCATCATGCTTGAGAACTCGGGAAAGGGCGGAGAGATCTATCTGGATGCCATTCCAAGACCTTCATCCATTAACCTGATCGACTGGATACACTGTTTTCAGAGTTTTGGATTTATCCTGGCGGTAAAGCCTGAACATACCCGGGAAGTTCGGGAGGTGTTTGCCAAAAGAGAGATTGATGCGGCAATCGTGGGAAAAGTGACATCTTCTCCTGTCGTGAATATTATTAACGGCGATGAAAAGAGGGTTTTGTTTGATTTTCAGGAGGATGAAATTACCGGGATAAGTTACAGAGAGTCGGACATGTGATCTTAATTTTTTATGAGTGTACCCTTTTTGCCGTATCCTCCCCCTCTCCAATCATGAAGAGGGCGCTTGGGTAAGGTTTGATAGATCCCGGTCGTCCCCGGATCATCAAAAAAGGCTACACTTATTTTTTATCACTCGGCTGAACCGTTCTTGTATTGACCCGTTTTTGCAAAACCGGCCGGGAAAAATTTGAACATCAAGTATTACCGGTACTTCATATGGAGGCTAAATCAGTGGGGGGCATCGCCCGTTTTTCAATACTTTTACAATCCGCTCCATTTCTATGGGTTAATTAGCCAAAATCATATCAAATTTGAGAAACAGGTAATGCTTCCAATCAGAGAGATTATGACTTGTGAGATGAGCAGGCAGTATTGAATTGAGGAGAAATGAAAACCGATTTTATAATTGTCAGCCATGCCCTGACCCGGTGGAATGTTGAGGGTAGAATTCAGGGCCATACGGATTTGCCTTTGAATCAGGAAGGGCACAGAATGGCGCGTCTGCTGGGTGAACGGCTTTTGAGAGAAAATATCAATGCCGTTTATACCAGTGATTTAAGGCGGGCCGTTGAAACGGCACTTCCTTTTTCGCGTCTCAGCGGCATTGACATCATCAAGGATATCCGGCTGAGGGAAGGCCGAAGCATTCAGCAGGAAAGGTCAGGCCAATATCCGACACTGCCGTTTTATGTGGAGGTGGAGAATGAAGAGGCTCTTCGTAAAAGAATGGTTGCGGTATTGTCTGAAATTGCGTGGAACAATCAGGGACAAAAGGTCCTGGTTGTCTCACATGGTGGTGCACTTGAGCATTTCATGCATCATGTAATCGCATCTGAAAATTGTGTCCATACATACCAGGGAATACGAATGGCGTTGAACCGGTTAAGTTTCAGTTCCGGCAGATGGCACTGTTTGAAGCTGAACGAGATTGATCATCTTCAGAAAAATAGACTCGGTAAGAAAGTGTAGGCGTGCCTAACATTACTTTCAAGCTTCGTTGTGGGCAGACCCAGGTCCCCAATGCGGTCTGCCCGTGGCAGTTCTATGGAATATTCGGATTTCTTACACAAAAATATCTTGACATAAAATCACATAAAAGCCAATTTCTTTCATAATCAACAGCGCTCATCTTGCTCGATGGCGCCTGCAAGATCATGAAGGAGCTGACAGTATGAATGCCATGATGCAACTGCTTCAATCCCACCGGTCCATCCGGAAGTTTACGGATCAGACGGTGGCGGATGACCTGGTTAATGAGATAATACGGTGCGGCCAGTCTGCCGCCACCTCCAGCAATCTTCAGGCCACCACAGTGATCCGTGTCCGGGAAGAGGCCACCCGTCGAAAGATCGCTCAATTGGCAGGAGATCAGCAGTATGTGGTCACTGCCGGGGCTTTTCTGGTTTTCTGCGCCGATCTTCATCGGCCGGGTATTGCCTGTGAATTGCAGGGAGGCCACTTTACTCCGGGAATGACCGAGCATTTTATTATTGCCACCGTGGATGTGGCTCTGTTTGCCCAGAATTGTGCGATTGCAGCGGAATCCATGGGACTGGGAATCTGCTACATCGGGGGGATACGCAACGATCCTGCTACTGTGGCACAACTTCTGGCGCTTCCGGATCAGGTCTATCCTGTTTTTGGATTCTGCATGGGATATCCGGCCCAGGACCCGGAGATTAAACCCCGTTTGCCTCTTCCCATGGTGCTGAAGGAGGAGAAATATGATGATGATCAGGATATTGCCGGCATAGATGCCTATGATGAAAAACTGGCCATGTACTATCGAACCCGTACCGGCGGAACTAAGGAGAGTTGCTGGACCCGGGAGATGAAAGCGCTTGTGGGCAAGGAGTCCCGTCCCCACATGCGTGGATTCCTCAACTCCCGTGGGTTTCTCATGAAGTGACGGAAAAGGAGAGCGTGTGGTTGCGTTTTTGATGGCAGGTATTGTTCTGGGGGCTTCTGCAGGATTTGCCCCGGGTCCTCTCACCGCCCTGGTGATTTCCGAGACGTTGCAGTATGGCATGAAAGCCGGGATACGGGTGGCTATCAGCCCTCTGATAACGGATCTTCCCGTTATTTTGTTCACCTTTTTGATTCTGACAAAAGTTACGTCTTCCCATGGGGTGCTGGGGGCCATCTCCTTTATTGGCGGACTGGTCCTGGTACACATGGGGTATGCCAGCCTGAAAACGGACGGCAGCATCCTTGAAAATGTTCCGGAAGTGGAAAATGCCTCCCTTAAAAAGGGAATCGTGGTGAATTTGACCAACCCCCATCCCTATCTGTTCTGGATCAGTGTGGGAACTCCCACCTTTTTAAAAGCCATGGACCAGCACCTGATTTTTGCACTGGGGTTTATTATCTGTTTTTATCTGCTCCTGGTGGGGGCAAAGGTATTCATGGTGCTTCTGGTGGGGAAATCCCGCCATCTCCTTTCGGGAAGGGGCTATGTCTGGACCATGCGTATTCTGGGTATCTTTTTGTTTGTCTTTGCCGGTGTGCTTTTTCGTGATGCATTGAACCTTCTTGGACTCATAAAGATGGGGGCTTAGGACGTCAGTCGTTTTAAACAGTCATTCCCTTAACCCGGCAGTTTGTCCTCCAGAGCAAAGGAGCCCTGGATAATGCCGATCTCCGTGTTGGTGTACCCGGCTTTTAACAGATAAAGGGGCATGGTGGGCAGAAACATGGCCTCGTTGCAGAAAAAGAGAAATGTGGATGCAAACAGGATGGTCAGGTTTTTGTTTTGCAGGATCGTTTTCATGGGATGCTTCAAGGGGTAGAGGTGGGGTTTTGACGGCTCCAGGTGCTGCATAGAAAGGAGACCGGGCATTCCGGGCAGCGGGGTGACCGGGGCTTGCAGATTCTCTGGCCAAACATTACCAGTATCTCCGAATAGGGTTTCCAGAATTTTTGCGGCAGGGTGTTTCGAAGGGCCTTCTCGGTCTGTTCAGCGGTTTGCGTGGATGTCATTCCCAGTCTGTTGCTGACTCTGTGGACATGGGTGTCAACGCAGAGGCCTACCTTGTCAAAGGCTTCCACCAGCACCAGGTTGGCGGTTTTACGGCCCACCCCCGGTAGGCTCAGAAGGTCGTCCATGGTGTCCGGTACCTCTCCGTTGTATTTTTCAAGGAGAATATGGCTGATGGCAACCACTCTTTTTCCCTTGGTGGGGGAGAAAGATGCCGGATGGATCAGCTGTTCAATGGTGTGGTTGCCAAGGTGAATCATCTGCTGGGGGGTGGTGGCTTTTTGAAACAGTTTCCGGCATGCAGCAGCAGTAACGCTGTCCCGTGTCCTCAGGGAGATGAGGGTGGCCACCAGGATCCGGAAAGGGGTGGCACCATTGGCGCTGACAGCGGTGATGGCAGGGGCCGGCCATGGGGCAGAAATTTTCTCCAGAATGTCCATTAATTGAATTGTCCGGCAGGCATGCATATTTTCCGATTTCCTTGAATCCGCAATTTAAACGGTTACGCCATTTCAAGCGCTCAATGATGTCTCAGAGAAGTTTTTGCCGGAAACCGTAAAGCCAATGGCCGATACATCATCGCGTCGCTTTTCTTCTCCCTGGTAATCAACCGGTTGCTGATAAATTGCATCGCCCTGTTCTGCCATTGGGAGATGTTGTATAGTGCCGAGCAATTTCGTGAATCGTTTTTTTCCAAACCCTCTTCTTTTGGGCCCCCCGATTTGGTCGAAAATACCGTCGGATGACATATAAAAACGCATGCCTTTTTTAATAGTTAAGATCTTATTTGTCCAATTCATATCCATTGGGACATGCCTGTAGCCAATACCGAGTCATATTTTGTGCTACAATCCGTTTTAATCAGAAACCGGAACAAAACAAATTGAATTTCCTGAATTTCAAATAAAAATCAGAGAATTGAAAATTGACTATAACGCTATAATAAAATATTTTTAAACGCAAGGATAAGTCAATTTGATCAGCCTGATAGCAAGCAACTGTTTGTTCACCAGAAAGTTATTCTTGAATTCAAACCAAGGGGGAGAGCATGTCTTATGAAATGAATTCCGACTATTCAGTCCTGGATCAGCCCATGGTGCTGGCCCATATTTTTCATCCCAGACCTGAGGAGCGCTCCAGACAGATCACGGACAGAGATTTTCAGATACCGGTGGCAGAGGATGTCCACATCGGGGCCTGTTTTCATGTGGCAGAGAAGAGCAATCCCACCATCCTCTTTTTCCATGGTAACGGAGAGATCGTTTCCGATTACGATGACCTGGGAGAGGTGTACACCCGCATGGGAATCAATTTTTTGGTGGTGGATTACAGAGGGTATGGCCGATCCACGGGTGAACCTTCGGTGACCGCCATGATGAAGGATTGTCGTGTGATTTTAGACTATGTCCGACAGTACCTTAAAGAAAATAGTTTTTCCGGCACTCTCACCGTCATGGGCCGGTCCCTTGGCAGTGCATCTGCCCTGGAACTGGCCTCCCGCCCCAGCCCTGATTTTGACAATCTCATCATTGAAAGCGGGTTTGCCCATGCCGGAAAATTGTTAAAGGTGCTGGGCATACATCCCGATGCCATTGGGTTTAAAGAGGAGCAGGGGTTTGCCAATGTTGGGAAGATAAAGGCATGGGCCGGTCCCACCCTGATTATCCACGCCCAGTTTGATCATATCATTCCTTTTTCCGATGGGCAGGATCTCTTTGATGCCTGCGCGGCTTCCAATAAAACCCTGTTAAAGATTCCGGGTGCCAACCACAATGATATTTTCATGCGGGGGCTCCAAGCGTACATGACGGCGGTGAAAACACTGGTGGGATGAGCCCTTTTCAATCCCGCAGACGTCTCTTCCCGGGCCACCGGAATCAGGGCCGGCTCCGATCATCCCTTCTGCCATTGGGATTCACCTTGAAAAGATGAGGATGAGAAGGATCGTTATGGCAAAAGTCGGTTCAGACGTCTGTTTTCAATTCATCCAAAACCCTGCGAACGGTGGCGGCCAGATCCTTTTTTAAGACGGGTTTGTTCAGGAACGCTTTGATGCCAATGGCATGGAATTCCTGTTCCGTAAATTCATGCTGATAACCTGAACAGATAATGATGGGAATATCTGCCCTGATTTTGATTATTTTTTCTGCCAGTTGGGGGCCTGAAAGCGTGGGCATGGTGATGTCCGTGATGACAAGGTCAAATCGGTTCGGTTGTGCTTTGAACAGGGCCAGCGCCTCAATACTGTTGGTGCGTATGGTCACCTCATATCCCAGTCGTTTCAGAATCAGACTGTTGATTTTTGCAATGGGCAGTTCATCATCCACAAACAGGATATGTTCCTTGCCCATGGGAAGGGTTGCTTCCGGATGGGATATGAGGGGAGGGCGGTCTGTTTCTCTTGTGGCGGGCAGATGTATCGTAAAGACAGTTCCTTCCCCGGGTTGGCTTTTTACGGAAATGTCACCATGGTGATTTTTGATGATGCCGTGGACCACTGCAAGCCCCATGCCTGTTCCCTCTCCCTTCTTTTTTGTGGTAAAATAGGGTTCGAAAATGGAGGGCATGATTTCTGGGGAGATACCTTGGCCTGTGTCTTCAATGGCAATTTCAATGTAATCTCCGGGGGGGATTTTTTCAGGGTGTTCCGGTGAGACGTCATGGATATGGACGTCTTTCACCTGCACCGTTAATCGTCCTATTTTGTTTCCAATGGCATGGGCGGCATTGGTACACAGGTTCATGAAAATTTGATGAATCTGGGTGGCATCTCCCATGATCATCCCTTTGCTTGAGATGTGGTGCCGGAGATCAATGGTGGTCGGTAGGGTGGATCTGAGCAGTTTAAGGGCTTCTCCGGCAATGACATCTACCTTCAGGGGCGTAATTTCCTCCTTGGCCTGGCGGGCAAAGGTGAGGATCTGTTTGACCAGCTTCCGGGCCCGCATGGCCGCCGTTAAAACCGCACTCATGTTCTGTGCCTGTTGGGAGGCTTTGTCCACATCTTCCAGTGTCAGTTCCGTGTATCCAATGATGGCCGACAAAATATTGTTGAAATCGTGGGCAATGCCGCCTGCAAGGGCTCCCAGGGATTCGATTTTTTGGGATTGAACCAGTTGGTGCTGGATCTCATTTTTTTCCGTTTCACTGTGGCGATGGAGCAGAATGCCCGCCAGAGTGTTGGCAATGGTGGTTAAAAAATTTTTTTCCAGCTCATGGGGTTGATGGTCTTTTTTAAGGCAAGTGGTAATTACGCCAAGGGTCCGGTTCCTGGCCCTGATGGGAATACAATAGTTACTGTGATCGGGAACGTCGGGGATCAGGATGGTGTGACGATGATCCGCCTGATCGGCAAAAACCACCTCTCCGGTCAACGCCGCCTGTCCGCACAGGCATTTCCCAAAGGGGATGAATTGACATGTTTTGATCCGTTCCTCTGAAAATCCCCGATGGGCCTTCAGCACCAGAAGATTCGGCTCTTTTTCCGTCAGGAAAATGGCCCCCATGGGTTCAAAGGAGAGCCAGGGCAGGGAGAGGAGAAGGTCAAGGGCCTGGCCCACAATTTGGGGAATTCCGGTGGCTTTCAGGGATTCTTTTAACAGCTGGTTCACCGCTGTCTGGATGTCATGGCTGCACTGCAGTTTGAAATCCGTCTCCTTTCGAAGTGAGATGTCACGGATGATGGCCGTAATGATCTGTTTTTTATGCTGTTTAAAGGTGGACAGGGTTAATTCAATGGGGACCTGCTTTCCGGTGTTTGTCCTTCCTTCGGTTTCAACGGCACGATTCAGGATATGGGAGGGGTGGCCATTGAGAAAGTTGTTTATGCTGTCGTTGTGAGTCGTTATGAAATGCTTGGGAATTAATAGGGAGACCGGCTTTCCCTGGACGGCTTCCGGAGGGTATCCGAACGTGGCGGTGGCCGCTTGATTCCACTGGATGATTTGCTGGGATTCGTCAATGGAGATGATGGCATCGGCAGAACTTTGAACCAGGGAGCGATAGCGTTCCTCTTTTTCCCGGCTGTTTGATTCCGCAGCCCTTCGTTCTTCAATCTCAAGCTTGAGTATCCGGTTGGTTTTTTCAAGATCCCTTGTCCGTTCAATCACCTTTTTTTCCAACAGGGTGTGGGCGTCTTTCAGCTCTGATTCGGCCTGGGCCTTTTCAAGCATGTGCCGGCTTGCCTTGATCAGGGTCACGGTGAGAACCACGAACATGAAAATGGAAAATAGAATGATGGTTCGTTTCAGGTGGTTTAAAAGACGGGCCAGGCTGTTTTTATGGTCGGTGATATCATAATAGATCTCAACGGCACCGGAGAAAATGTCTTGTTGCATAAAAGGGACATAGGTTTCCACCACATCCATGAAAACTTTTCGACCTTCAAGGGAGGTGCTGTTTTTTTCAACGAGATGCGTGACGATCTCTCCCCGGGTCACCCTCTCCTTAAAATAGGGGTGGGTGTTCATTTTTCCCACCTCCTCCGGATCGGTGGAAAACAGCGTTTTTCCTGAATCTGAAAATATTTTTAATTTTTCCAGGTGGAGATCTTCTTTCACGTTAAAGAGTTCGGCAATGATATCTGGCCTGAACAGGGTGTCTGTAACGGACTTATTATGTTTGATAATGGTATGGTGAACGGTAAATATTCGGCTTCTTACGCCAACGCTCATTTTTGTAGCAAAGTTCTAAATTTCTTATCAAGAGGATACACCCAAATTTCTTTTATTGGAACAACGATTTTTCCGGGTTGTCCACCCAGTTTTCCCCGCCCTTTGGTCTGTCCAACATTTGTCCAGTTTGCCGATTTATAGCAAGTACCGGTAAAACGATTATTTTGCACAAAAGATTCCAACAAAACGGGTCGGATATTATATTTTTCTTCCCAGTGATCAGTAAGCTGGCGTGCAGACAGTGATAGTATTTTTGAAGCAAGGTTTTTTGATTGTATCCATGGCAAAATAAGGAATCTGGCATTATTGACGATCATGTTTAGATTTTTTTGTCGGTGCTCATGATCCCAGCCAATAAATTCATCTCTTGGTGCAGTTTGCCATGCCGCAGCAGCAAAGCCAGTCAGAGCAACGATCTGTTTATCTGCAATAATGAAATAACGAAGCTGAGCTCCTGGCAGGGGTGTGTAGCCAAGGTAATGATATCGTTCAATATACTCATTCCATAGAGCAGAGTCATTGTGGGAGACCATCTGTAATCGCAATGGTGGTAGCTGATTCACAGCGCAAGTAATAGGGGTTTGCGGATCAGTGGCAGGTGTAAACCTAATTTTTTGAAGAGGCATTTTCGCACGGGTTGGAGCTGGCAGTTGAATGATTCCATCTCTGTGCATACGCAGCATTGCAACACGGCATGACATATCCTTGAGATTACCATCAGGCTTGAGCCATTGAAAAAGCTGGCAGACCTCTTTAGAAAGTCGTGATCGATTGAAAGTCGGATTTCGTTTTATGAGAGATCGGATCTGTTTAATCTCGTTAGAGGAAAAGTTCCGCCCAGAGTAGCGTATCAAGATGTGTCCGCTGGTGGTTTGGAGAGTCTTTCCCGACGATCTTTATCCATTTTCCATGGAAGAAAGGGTGACAAATCAGTAGGGGCTTGCCCATTGTTTTCAGCACAGGCAGTCAGGTAAAGTCTTAGCCAGTGACTACAGTTGAGGCCAGCCAAGGCTATGGTTTGCAAAACAGAAAACATTATCGCTGCCAACTGAGAACTCCACAAGCTTCCCGAGCCATAGAAATTTTTACGCCCTGTCACAGGATTGCGGATGGAGCGTTCGCCTTTGTTATTGTCCATGGGGACTTCCGGATAATCCACAAAAACGCTTAGCCCCTTCCAGTGATTTTGAAGGCTTGTCAAAATTTTATACTGGATATTGGTCAATAGCGTTGATTCAGAATTTTCCGGATTATTTGCCTGGATAAATGCATCCCTATCTTTGGCGACTTCAGCCATTTTTTCCACGAGTGTTTCATGATGTTTTTTGAATGATTCAGATTGCCATTGAACAGGAAACTTGGGATCAAACTGATCACAACGCAGATTATTGATATGGTAAAGTTCACCAAATTTCCCAATCCAGGAAAATGCCCATTCCTCCAAATCAGGATGTTTTTTTGCTGCATCCAGGAAGTCACGACGAACATGGGCCCAACAAAAAGCCAAAATAATAAAATCCAGCTGTTTTGCCAATGATTTATAAGCGCTGTAGCGATCACAAACGATAATTATTTTGTCATGCTGGATATTTTGAAAATGTGCAAGGGGAACATTCGCGCCACGGCCCGGGGCAATTTCAAAGTAGATTACCGATGGGGAACGACTGAGCCACAACCACCAACGGTTACCTATTTTGCCCTCAATATTCTCAAACACCTTCCAGCCGCTTTCATCATTATGAAATCTTTTTTCGGTCATTTGCTGGGCGTAAAGGGCATCATAAATCGGTTGAAATAACTCTTTGAGTATTTTTAAACCACCTGCAATGGAACCCGGAGAAATAGGTAAACCCATTTCCTCGTACTGATTCAGAAGTCGATTGGTCGGTTGGCTGTAATAAAACTTGTTTAATAAAATTGCCTCCCAGACCGATATCCCATATGGACTTCTCTTAATAAGTTGAGGAGGCGCGGAACCAGCGATTATTGTATTTGGAACACCCTTGCAGGAGCAATCTTTTTTCATACACACACGTATATTTTTACGAGTATACGCTTTGACCTCAACTTCAATAATTTCTATTTCTTGATTTTCATCCTGAACATAGGGTGTACCGCATTTTTCACATTGAGGTGTTTTTTTAAAATCTGTCAGTTCTTCTTTTTCAGGAAGATTGGGGCGTAAAGTTCGTCCATGGCCTTTACTGCCGGGTTGTTGACCGCGTGGGCGTGGAGATGGAGAAGGCGCTGACTGGCCTTCATTATTTTTAGATTTGCCTTGCTCATTTGGATTGTCGAATAAACGAGATTTTAATCCTCGAATTTCACCTTCAAGCTCTTTTATTTTTTGTTTTAGAATTTCTTCACGTACTATGGCTTTTTTATGCACGGCCTGCCAATAGCCAACACCATGTTTAAGTGTTAAATATTCTTTTTCTGAAATGAAAATCTGCGGTGACGGCTCAGCAATAAGCTTAATTAATGGCTTATTCATGCCAGTGCTGATGGTCACTGATATTTTGTGCTGAGAAGCATTCATGTCTCTCTTTTATCAGAAATTTTGAATCGTGTCCCGAACTTTTTTCTGATTATTCAAAAGAAGCCGAATATTTACGGTGAACGTGCCGGGCTACGCGAAGGGCCGTCTCTTCCGTGTTGGTGGTAAGATACCCCACAAATTTTGGGAAGATAAAATAGACGCTGATCAGGGGAAAAAGAAGGGTTATCCCTATGGTTAGTATGAGAATCCGTCTTAACAGTGAATTCTTTATAAGATGCCATGCAACATGGTTGTAATTTGTCATAAATTTATAGTATAGGAGCTTGCAATTTTGGTTACAATGAATTGAGTTGGACAAACGTCCGCCCGCAGGGCGCTAAGTTTAGAAAAACCAGGAAATGGAGATGGCGCCAAATGAGTGTTGGTCCGGTTGTCCTTCGAATTTACGTGTTCGCAGCACCTGGGTCAGCGTAATCATGAATCGGTTGTAATTCAATGCCACCCCGGCTGCAAAATCCGCCACAAAGGGCTTTTTATCCACGCTGTGGCTGTCAGAGAAGGTGTTGCCGTCCAGAAAAATATCCCTTGCCACCCAGCGTCCATCCACGGCAGTCAGGAGGTAGACACCGGGATGTTCACTTTGATTCATTCGGGTGCTTCCCCCGGGTCGTATCAGGGAGACTCCGAAGGTTTTGGGAATGTTCCACCCCAGTCTGAATTCCATGCCGCCGTTGACATAGGTGGAGACATTACCCAGGGTAAACCCGGAATGAAAAATCGTATCCCACCCCCACCCCCGGACCACGGGATGGTAGAGCCATTTTCTCTCCCAGGCCATGACCACACCGGGCTCATTGGACAGTTGGTGGTCCCATCCATTGGGCATCTGGAGCCCCCGGACTCTGTGGATCAGTTTTTGACTCTCTTCTGCCAGGGAGGCTGGCCCCACCATTCCCAACTGAAGCTCAACCGTGTCCATGACGGATCGTTGGGGAGAGAGATCACTTTTGTGGTGATAGGCAGTGGCAAAATAGGTCCATCCGGCATAGGGTCTGTCGTTTTCAATAAGTTCATGGGTGGTGATATCTTCCGGTGTATACATGTTCTGCCCAAAGGCAAACTCCACCTTGTGTGAGGTTTGGGGGGGCGTGTTCCGGATAAAGGGTATTTTATGAATATAATTCAATACCTTTCTGGGGATATTGCCCATATCCTCTGCCCTGGGGGATAGATCCGGAGAGATCAAAACATATTTTACGCCATTGGTGTAGTTGCTGTCCGTTCCCGTAAAAAGATCATTTTCAAAATAGAAGCTATGGGACCATGGGTTGGTCTCCTCCCCCCATGCGGTGGCGGGGAGGTGGCAGAACAGGAAAAGCAACAGCGTCGCAGAAAACATCAATTTAATGATACGCCGGGAGACAGAGAATGGGAAGCTTTTTCCAGTGCTGGACCTTGTCATTGATTTCCTCAATTTGTATTTATTTTAATCCCCAGACATTTTCCATAAGATGAAAAAAATTCATCTCAATTTTTATGGGATTCCCGGATCGGATACCGGTATATGCCACTGGAAAGTCTATTAATTTCACATGTTTTTAGCGAAATGTCAATGGGGTAAGTGTTCAACCGTCATTTATGGGTTGATTACAAAACCTTCCACCTGTCAGAATGGGCGGGCAATGGAGTCAGGCGTGGGTTATGGCATTTTTGCATCTATCTGCCTATCTGCAGTCGGACCCCATGGGATGGGAGGAGAGCCGGGACAGGAATGAAATCCACTATTTGAAAATTGCCATGTGGTATTGATGTGTGGTAAATGGGTGTGGAGTCATTTAAGTTCAATGGGGTAAAAAAATAATAATGAGGTTGATAAAATGAAAAAAGTCGGGTTTGTGGGATGGCGGGGAATGGTGGGCTCTGTTCTCATGGAACGGATGATTGCAGAGAATGATTTCAAGGGATTTGAGCCCCTCTTTTTCACCACCTCCCAGCAGGGACAAAAAGGGCCGGACATCGGCATGGAAACCCCGCCTCTGGTGGATGCACACAATGTAGATGCGTTGATGGGTATGGATGTCATTGTCTCATGCCAGGGCGGTTCATACACCGAAGCGGTGAGACCGAAACTGGAAGCCAACCACTGGAACGGCTACTGGATTGATGCGGCATCCACCCTGAGAATGGACGGGAAAAGCATCATTATTCTGGACCCGGTGAATCGCAGGGTCATTGACCAGGCCCTGAACGACGGTATTAAAAATTACATCGGCGGCAACTGCACGGTGTCTCTCATGCTCATGGCATTGGGGGGATTGTTTGAAAATGATCTGGTGGAGTGGCTCACCTCCATGACCTACCAGGCGGCATCGGGTGCCGGTGCCAAAAACATGCAGGAGCTGGTGGCCCAGATGAAGGCCATTGGTGACGTCTCGTCGGATCTCCTTAGCCACTCCAAGGTATCTGCTCTGGAGCTTGACCGGAAGGTCACCGATACCCTGAGATCCGCAGCGTTTCCCACGGATAACTGGGGCGTTCCCCTGGCGGCCAGTCTGATTCCCTGGATTGACCGAGCCATGGACAACGGTCAGACCCGTGAGGAGTGGAAAGGAGGCGTTGAAACCAATAAAATATTAGGCAGATCGGATCATCCGGTTCCCATTGACGGGCAATGCGTCAGAATCGGATCCATGCGGTGTCACAGCCAGGCCTTTACCATCAAGCTGAAAAAAGAGGTGCCCCTTGATGATATCCATGCCATGCTGGCGGAAAACAATGATTGGGTCAAGGTGGTTCCCAATGTTAAAGAATCGTCCATTACAGACTTGACCCCTGCGGCGGTCACCGGAACCCTTACCGTTCCTGTGGGACGTATCCGAAAGATGATTTTAGGGGATGAGTATCTCACTGCGTTTTCCGTGGGGGATCAGCTCTTGTGGGGTGCGGCTGAGCCCCTGCGACGGATGTTGAACATTATTCTTTAGAATCGCCACGGGCGGACCGGGATTTTCGCTCATAAGGATCTGCAACAAAAGGAGCTGCTCATGGGAAAAAAAGTTCTTGTGCCGGTGGCCCAAGGCACAGAGGAGATGGAGGCCATCATCATCATTGACGTACTCCGTCGGGCAGGGGCCGATGTGGTGGTGGCTTCTGTGGATCAACTTTATATCAAGGCTTCCAGGGGCATCGAATTTAAGGCCGACTGCCTGATCAGTGAATGTATCAAAGATGACTTTGATTTGATCGTCCTTCCCGGCGGCATCCCAGGGGCCGAGAATCTTCGCAACTCAAAACCCCTTGAAGTCTTGCTGAGAAAACAGGCGGCAGCGCAAAAACTTTATGGAGCGATCTGTGCCGCTCCGGCCCTGGTCCTGCACCATCACGGTCTGGTCACGCCGGGAAAAGTGACCTGCCATCCGGGATTTGCGGATCTGATTGACAAGGGAAACATCCTGGAACAAAATGTGGTGATAGACAAGCATTGCATTACCAGCCGGGGGGCCGGAACCGCCTGCGATTTTGCATTGGTCCTGGTTGAGCTTCTCTATTCCGGGGAAAAGAGAAAACAGGTGGCCCAGGGTCTTGCCTTGTGAAAGGTGGTTTGATACAGAATAGACCGGCAGTGGGGGGGCCACCTCCTGGTCCCTGTCGGCGTTTATCCAGGTTCTTATGTCCTCCGTATCATATCAGGCAAGGCTCAATAATGTGATCGTCCCGTTGTTAACCCCGATCAGAGTTCAGAATAGATGGTGGAAGTCGTTAGTCACAATAAAAGTGTAATGATAATCGGGCATTAGTTAGTTGCAGTTCAAAATATGAAAACCGGAGTGTCCCATGAGGCGTAATCTTCTGAATTTTGGCCTTGTCGTTGCTTGTTTTATTGCAATTTCGGGTTTCCGGACTGCCGAAGCAGGAGACCCGGAATCACTTAAGATTATTGAAAACGATTGGCCGCCATACTATTTTAAAAATAAATCCGACAAACTGCCCGGTTTTGCCAGAGAAATTTTGAGTATTTGTATATCCCGGCTGGGATATCGGGCTGAGTTCACCTTTTACCCGGTTAAACGAATGTATGCCTATCTGGAAAGAGGTGAGCTTGACATTTCCTTGTTTTCCCATAAAAAATCCCGCGAAGCTCTGGTTTATTTCGGCCATGAACCGCTGTTTGTCTCTGGGTATCGGCCCGTGGTACGTTCAGGCAGCGGCATTCGGATACTTAGCCTTACCGATTTCGACGATCTAAAGATCGGACATCTGGCCGGACTGAGGTACTCTGAAGCGTTTCTGACCTATATCAAGAAACGCCGTAACGCAGGCACCCTCATCACCGGTACCACGGGAGATTCATGTCTTCGGATGCTTACGGAAAATATCATCGACATTTTTGTGGATACCAGGAACACGGTGCTGTGGCGTGCGCAGCAGATGGGGATTACGGAAAAAATTACAATCCTTGACTATGATATCCAGACCAGTCCGTATTTTGTCACAGTATCGAAAGCATCCCCCCGCATTGCCGATAAACCAGGTTTCCTGGAACAACTGGACGACTGCCTGAGAGTCATCAAAACAGACGGCCGCTATCGGGAAATCGCCCGCAAATATGGCCTGTAAGGAAATTACACTTGTCATACTTACATAACATGAGGCTTCGCACCACAATCTGCTTGGTTTTTTTGGCAGGTTTTTTAATGCCGACACTCATCGCCTGCTGTCTAACCATCCAATATCAACGTCATGTCCTTACTGCCGAACTAAACAAAGATCAGGCACGCACAGTCCGGGTGCTTGCCCTGGGCTTGAGTGAAGCCGTTTGGACCCTGGTTCCCGAGATGGGTGAACCCCTGGTAGACGCCGTCATGGCCGACAGCCGCATTCTGCGCATATGGGTAGATTGCGAGGAGGGTCCATTCATTCGACGGACCCGGGGGAGAGCTGAAAAAGACCGCATCCAAACAATGGAAAGCCCTATCTTCTACCACGGCAAACTCATCGGAGAGGTGTCCGTTGATATTGACACCAATCCCATGGAAATGATTCTGATAAGACAGGCCACCCGGTATCTGTGGATCTTCCTGGGGCCGTTTTTTTTGAGCACGGTGATTCTGTTCTGGGTATTGAACCTGAAAATTCTGAAACCATTGGACAGACTTCTTCAGCAATCCAAAGATCTGGCCGGCAAAAAGCTTGACCAGGAATTTTGTTGGACCCAACATGACGAAATGGGAATATTGGGCCAGAGCTTCGAACAGACGCGCCAGTCTCTGGCAACGCTTTTTCAGGAGTTGGAACAGACCAATATACGCATCGCAGGGCAGGCGGATGAATTGACAAAAACCAACGAAAGCCTGCAGTTAGAAGTGGCTGAACGGTGCAGGATCGAGGCTGCACTAATGCATCACCAGGAAAAGCTTGAAGATATCATCAACCAACGGACGGTCGAGTTAACCACATCCAACAAGGAATTGAAGCAGGAAATTAAAGACCGCCTGCGGGCAGAGACAGAGCGCAGGGAAATCGAAATTAAACTTCAACGCGCTGAAAAGATGGAAGCCCTGGGCACCCTGGCCGGTGGGGTGGCCCACGATCTTAACAATATTTTGTCGGGAATTGTCAGTTATCCCGAGCTGCTCCTATTGGACATCCCCGAGGACGACCCGCTCCATGCTCCCCTGCGAATGATTCAGCAGGCAGGGGAAAGGGCCGCCGTTGTGGTGCAGGATCTCTTGACCTTGGCACGGAGGGGCGTTACCGCCAATGAAGTTCTGGACTTGCTCGCGGTTGTTTCGGGCTATCTGGATTCGCCTGAGTACCGCAAACTCCTGGAATCACACTCCGGTGTCAAGGTGGAAACGGATTTCAACACCCGGGGATTGAAAATAAAGGGATCACGCGTGCATATCACCAAAACGGTTATGAATCTGGTTGCCAATGCCGCCGAAGCCATCTCGGAAACCGGTACGGTTCGAATCACCATTTTCCCTCATCACTCCGACGCACTTGAATTGGCAGACAAGGCTGTGCCGGCGGGTGATCTTCTCATATTGTCCGTATCAGACACCGGATCGGGAATACGCAGCGAAGATTTAGAGCATATTTTTGAACCTTTCTACACAACAAAAGTCATGGGCAAAAGCGGTTCCGGTCTGGGCATGGCTGTGGTTTGGGGGACGGTAAAAGACCATAACGGCCACATTGATATCCAAAGTAAGGTGGGGCTCGGGACAAACGTTGCCATTTATTTCCCCGCCGGTGAATATGCAAAATCTCCTGACATTCAGGAGATGCCGGAAAGTATCGGCATGGAAAACAAAACGATTTTAGTTGTTGATGATCTTGAAGAGCAACGAATTATTACGGTAAGCATGTTGAAAAAGATGGGATTTCAGGCCATGGCGGTTGCCAGTGGGGAGGAGGCACTCCAAGTTTTAGCAAAACGTCGCTTCGACCTGCTGATACTGGACATGATGATGGAACCGGGTATGGATGGGTTGGAAACCTATCGCCGCAGCCTAAAGCTTAACCCGGATCAACAGGCCGTGATCGCATCCGGGTACAGTGAGACTGACCACATAAAGGCGGTGCGAAAGCTCGGCAATTGCGGCTACATCAGAAAGCCGTTTTTGCTCAATGATCTCAAGCGGGTCCTTCTGGAGGCTTTGGAGGAACCGGAAAAAAACTGAATTTAAGCGGCTGTTGCGTCTCTTTAGCGGGAGGCGCTGGGTTGTTTCCATGGAATACCGATACGAGAAGTTAGCGGAATATGGCGGATTTGCTGACAAAAGGGACCTTCTGGTGAATGAGTGATTTCCAGTATACATCAAATTCATAGAGCTATTTTGTTTTTCACCCGAAGGTACCTTTTCATAGCACTGTCGCCATATGTGCGCGATTGGATGAACTATTACGGGATATCGGCGTATTATCGACCGATCCCGTGATTGAATGGGGCTCCCGGACACCCTGTCACCCCCGTTACGCAGCAGGACCTTGCGGGTGGATAGCTCCTCTTATAGACGGCCTGGACAATGAAACGGGAGTAACAGCAGGAGAGAATCGTTAATACTTAAGTTCCACCATAATGCCCCAAACATGTTTCAGCATGGTATATGCGCTGGTCTCCTGATAATTGGTTCCGGTTAAATTGTTGACAAAAATATTAAAAATTTCCGTTACAGTAATAGAGAAGGATCTCTAATGACATATGACCTATTTATTGCTACCGATTATTCATATATAACTTCAATTTTTCTGCCGTCAAATGTAATTACAGGATTTTTCAGTAAAAGTTCAGATGCCTTTGCATTACAAAATGTCGTACGGACTTTTACCTTGGCAAAATAATGATTGTATGCGGGATACTTTCTAAAGGATTCTATAGTGACATCTTCTTCTGACCAATACATAGATTGCCTTAAGGGATAGAGAACATCTTCTTTAAAATTTGACCACCCTCTGTTTTTTCCAACGATTACCAGCCTTATGTTGCCTGCAAATTTCAAGCAGCAATTTTCATAGGGACTGTCAATTTGATCGCCTATGGCAAATTTAATATATTCGTCGTCAGAATAAAAATCTATCAGCTGATTTACCTGTTGAATTTTATGTGTATCTTTCGTATTATTACAATAGCTTAATGTAAAACCCAGCTGATTTGAATATTGCGAAAAAATATTAAGAGATGTTCCATTTTCTATGTAAATATCGAATTTATTATCTGTTCCAACTGTTGTTTTAAATGCTGATTCACCGTTGCAGACTTCCAGCCCGACCCATGCCCCCAGTACTTCATAATTGGCTGCTTCAACAAACCGTCCTCCTTCAATGGATTGAGAAGCATTATGGGTTACAATATACATTATTTGCGGAATTACCTGACCTTCTACAGATGCTCCTTCCACCTCCACCTGGTTTTCTCCAATGAAAGCTGTAATATCATTCGGATTTATTGAAGCACCATATTTTATGTCTTCACAATCTTCCCCTGCGGCTAAGATTGCTGTGTCCTGTGAACCATGCTCATAATCAAATACATATTGTAATAAATAACAAACCTCGGTTGCCGGGGAAATTGTTTCACCAAGGCCTTCAAAACTTACATTGCCATCTGCAAGAAAGGAGCTTTGGATTGCAGCATCGGAAATACCATCACAATCCTCATCTTTATGAAGTTCAACATGATGAATATAATCAGTATTGCCATTACCTGAAAATGCAAAACTCATATTAGAAATCACAGCATCTTCGCTCGCACTTTCATCAAGGGATAACTTGATATGGTTTACTGTAAAAGGCTCTCCTTCAGGGTGGACTGCCAGATTCTGTGGATTAGCAGAGCCTTGGGAGAGAGTCAGAATCGCTTGCGACAATTTAACTGCAATATGCATTCTGGCCTCAGTCCCGAACCAGGATCCCAAAGAGAGGGTGTAATTGTCGATGTTACTGTGTGCCAAAAAATTACTTGGTTTGTTTCCATCGTGCCTTTCCATATAATAATATCTTTGATTACCATCATAAGTACCGTCATATTTGGTTCCATTGTATACGCACAAAGCAGCACTTCTATAACTCGTAAGACCGATGGCATCACAAAATTCAGCAGCACGTCCGGTAAAATTTGCTTCTATTGCTGCAAAGTCAGCCACCTGTGCATCAGCTCCGAATTCTGCTTGAACTGCGGCATCCCAATCTGCGGTATAGCTATAAGTCCCGCTGGTCAAAGTATACTGACTCATTGAATCCGTTGCCATACTCCTGTTGGCAAAAACCATTTCACCAATAGTACAAAATATACTTAATATTACAAAAGAAGAAATAATTTTTTTCACGATAGTCCTCCATAATTATATTAAAGATTTGGTGATGATGCACAAAGCACGGTGTCAACCGCACCTCCGACTTCTAATCCAGGGGCAATAAGTTCGGAACAGAAAGATTTTTTTTGTTTTGCCTATTCCCCGTTATAAACCACGTTTACCAATCTCCCATCGCTGGCAATGGTGGGAGCCCCCAAAAGCAAAGTATAGGCATTTTTATTGCATAAATTTGTTTGAACCTTTACTCGGGCATAATATAGATCTTGTTTGGGAAATCGCCTGAAATACTTCACCCAGACATTCTCTGGAGACCAATTAGGGGATTGCCGCAGCGGCATGAGAACTTCAGATTTAAAATCCGTCCAATTCCGGTGATGCCCCACAATTTCCAGGGAAATGTCCCCAGCAAACTGCAAGCAGCATGCTTCATAGGGATCGGAAAGTTCATCTCCCAGACAATACGTTATCCCTCCATCCTCTTCATAGGCATCCAGCAGAGTATAAACACGTTGCACATCATGACTTTCGATAGTATTGTTACACAGGCTGAGCTTGAATCCATAATAATTGGCATAATCTGAAATGATTCCCAGGGAAGTCCCGTTTTTAATGGATATCTGAAATACGGTTTCTTCCCCCACCTGATGTAGGAATTCAGTTTGCCCGTTGCACACCTCCAGTCCCACCCAAGCACCCATAACTTCAAATGTGGAGGCATCCAGAAATTTACCCGCTTCAATGGAATAGGAGGGGTTACAGATGACGATATATCGTATCTGGGGGGCTGCCGTTCCTTCCACAGTTTCACCGTCCACATCAACCGCGTTTTCTCCTTGGCGGGCATCTATATCTTGGGTGGAAAGGGTGGCTCCCCAGGTTTGTGCGGTGCATAGGCTGTCTGCTGAAATAAGTCCGCAGGTTTCGGTTCCGTGCTCATAATCAAACATGTATTTTACAATATATGAGATGTTGTTTCCTGGTTCAATGGTATCTCCCGGAGCAAAAAACATTGTTCCCTCTTCCAGAAAAGCACTTTGAAGTACTCCATCGGAAATACCGTCACAATTTTCATCCAAATGGAGTTCCGCGTGATGAATATAATCCGGATTGCCATTTCCGGAAAAGTGGAAGGTGAGCCCTTGAATTTGAATGGATTCAGTGGTATTATCATCCAGTGCTAATTGAATATGATTAACGATATAGGCTTCACCTCCGGGACTCACTACCCCACCGGAAGGATTGGCTACGCCTTGGGAAAGAGTTAATGGGTTTTCTGTGTCCAATAAATAGGTATGAGCATCAAGATAACAGCAGCACGCCTTTTCTTCGTTATCCACACCGCATTCCAGTGTGAGGGATGTTTCTCTGCAATCCACCTGCAAGAGCGAGTAGTCCACATAACATTGGGGAGCATCCTGTTCCGTCACCCGGATACCAGCAATGTCGGCACCGATCTGAAAGCTTGTTGTAAAAGTTTGATGACCGGCCCCTGCAGCAGTATGTACCGTTTGCCATTGATCTTCCTGCAATACCTGAAAAAGCACCGTGGAAGTACAGTCGTTACTCCATCCCACCCGATATGTGGCGTTTACTTGTTCAACAAATCGGGCAGACGTCTTCATGGGGCCCGTCAGCGTAAGAGCCAGGAATACACCGGTCCACCACAGCGTGGTGATGAATCTCCAAAAGAATGCTTGATTGTTTCTTTTCTGTTTTTTGACAATTTGACACATTTTAATACCTCCTTTTTTAAAAAATAAGTAGAAAAAGGGAAATATGTTCATTGGTATTGTTCGTAACCTATGGGCGGTCGCGGCATCATATTGATATCAAAAAAAACATGGTACCGGTAATTAGAATTGTCGGTTGGTTATCGATATTCGGGACAACGGGCGAAAGTTCGATCCCCTTGCGTTTGATGTTTTCGGCACAGGGGTGGGCCTGATGTCCATGAGGTAACGCTCTGTTCTTATGGTAGGGGTGTTCAGCATACAAAGCTGGCCGACAAAGGAGCGTACAATTAAAATAGAGGTTCCCGTTTATGATAAAGATTATCATAGCTGATGACCATACTATATTCCGTGAAGGGTTGGCTTTGCTTTTGCAAACTCTTTCCGAGATAAAACTTGTGGGGCAGGCCGGTAACGGAAATGAGGCTCTTAAACTCATCAGGGAGTATAGGCCTGATGTGGCCGTTTTGGATAATTCCATGCCCGGCATTTCAGGCATTGGGGTGGCAAAGGAACTTTGTTCTCTTGCCCACCCCACCCGTGTTATCATATTGACCATGCATACCGAGCCAGGCTTGGCTTCCCAGGCAATGGAGGCTGGTGCTTCAGGGTATCTGCTCAAACAGAACGCCTTTGATGAACTTTTTTCGGCCATCAAAACCGTAATGTCAGGCCGTACTTATATAAGTCCTTCCCTTTGTGTGCAGTTGGAACCCCTTACACCCCGTGAAACCCAGGTGCTTTCCATGATAGCCTTGGGTCATACGAACAGATCCATTGCCGATCTTCTGTGCATCAGCATAAAAACCGTTGATACCCATCGCACCCGCATAATGAGCAAACTGGATCTTCATTCCGTGGCCGACCTGGTGCGATATGCCATCAAGTACGGACTTGTTCAGCCGTAATTTGATCTTGAATTTATTATTAATCCGGGATTAACGCCTTGTCAAGCCAGATGGCAATTTGTTTGCGATGCTGGTTTATTGAATTTCCAGTTTCACCGAATCTTTAAAGGTTCCCTGCAGCATTTCATCCGGTTTGTCCACGACAAAATAAAAGATGTATGAGCCGGAGCTTAAGCTTTCTGTGTTAAGCACCTCTAATGAATCAATATTAGAAAGTGATTTTTGATCGCTTAAATTTATACCGGTTTCCCAGCCAGTGGGATAAATATAGCTCATCCTGTTATAGGGAAATGGCAACGAGCTTTTGGCGACAATCCACCAGTCAGCCTTTTGTCCCTCATATTTTCCCGGATCAAGACTTATTGTTACGGAAATGCTTGAGCCTTCAGATAAGGTTACAGGTTCGTCAGCCCCGTTTATTTTTATGTCCGGTACGGGCAGGTTTTCCCATACCGTTGTTGTGGCCAGGCAATGTGTGTTTTGGTTGTTCATGCCAAATTTGGGCCAGGGTGAATCGGCCAAGTGATTGGAGGCTGTGGTGTCAATGCAATAAAGGGTGCCGTCTGAACCAACGAAATAAACGTGTCCTTTATCATCCAATGCAGGAGAAGCCTTTACTACACCACCAGGGGCTACAACCCAGTTGGTGTAGTTATCTTCGTTGCAACCGCAGGAGTAAAAACGGCCGCGGCTGTCACCAAACCAAATGTCGTTTAAAGAGTCTAATGCCGGTGTGATGCAGATATCACCGTGATAGCCTTCGGTTGAACTCCTATTGGTATATATGTGCTCCCCATTCTTATTAAACCCAAGAATTCTTCCTGCGTTTGTGCTGGTGTCGTCGTATACTGGAAAGAATATTGTACCATCACCATTGATAACCGGACCGCCTTGAATAGAAAACGTGCCATCGGAATAGAGGCTTGAAGAATCAAAAGCCCATTTTTTAGATCCATCCGGATTGACTGCATACAAAAAACCATTGCTGGTTCCAAAATATATGGTTCCATCGTCATCCAAGGCAAATGATGAATATTGTTCAACGTTTGATTCAAGTGCCAATTCCCACTTTACGCTTCCGTCACTGTTTAACGCATATAATATGTCGGATGCAACGGTGTAGATAGTTCCATCTTCTGCCACTGCGGGGGCTATCGTTATCCCACTTTCTGTGTTGCTGCCGGTGAGTTGAATGCTCCATTTTTCCAATCCATCGGGTTTTATCGCATAAAATGACCCTGTATCCGTACCAAGATATAGTATGCCACTGGGGCTTATTGCTACACCGGGGTTACTGCATTCATCAAGTGGAAAAGACCAATTCATCGTTCCATCTTGGGAAAAAGAGTACAAAGTGGTTGAACCGACGTTGTATATCTCGTTATTCGGTCCAATGGAGATTGGAGTAGCCGTTCTACTGCCGCTATCAAAAACATGAGCCTTCCATCTTTGATTACCGTCACTGTTAATGGAATAAAGACATCCGTCAGGTGATGCAAAATAGATGTTGCCGTCATGATCTATAGCGGGTGTTCCTCTATTCATATTTGTGAAATTGGTACTGGTTTGAAAACTCCAGATAATATCGTAATCACCGGCAATTGATCTATTTGGTATAACAGTCATAAGAATTGTTGCTGCAAATAACCATAAAGCAATTACCCCACAATCTTTTTTTTTCATTTTGTCAACCTCCTTATTTTATTGTTTGGTAGGCAATTTTTGGATGAGATGCTCAAAAATGACTGTGCAGATCATATGTTTTTTTGTTTTAATGGATTTACTATACACAACTTATAAAAAAAAGAGTCAGGTGATTACCTGATAAAAGTATGTATCCTTCATTTCCCGCTTTACACCTTGTGAAATCATAATGTGTTTTTAAGAGGCTGGAGAAGTTTTTATATAACCCCCATGCCCTGCCGGACACAACAAATATAGAAAATGGTATTATACCGCCGCCCCCCCGACGGGCAATGGGCCCGGACCGGAACTGTAGACAGCTCAATTGTCCGGTTCCTATTGCCCATCGGGGGGGCGGCTCTGCTGAAGTTGCCTTGGAGGCTGCCTTTTCATATAACATACATGGCAGAAAAACCTGCCACAACGAAAAACAGTGAGGAGCCAATATTTTCTTGACATGCTCATATGTTTTTTATATGAATGACATGTCAGTCATTATATGCGAGATTCTCAAAGGTGAGTTTTGGGGATTCTGTGGATAATGCTCAAAAAATAGCGACATCCGACTTTGTTCGGAGATTTATAGATACAAGGGGTAAAGCCATGGAAGACAAACAGGCTCAGACAAAAAAGCAGCTTTTGGATGCTGCAATTGAGATCTTTCATAAAAAGGGGTTTCAAAAGGCCCGGGTGTCGGATATCGTGGCTGAGGCAGGCTTGGCCCAGGGGACATTTTACCTCTATTTTAAATCCAAAGAGGAGATATTCCTGCATATTTGTTCGGAATTTACAGGCCTCTTTTCCAGTGTGCTCATTGAAAACAACCATATTTTTGAAGGCGATTCCATCGAAATCATCAGGGATAATATGCAGCGTTATCTCCAGCGACTGGTCACCCTTTTTTTGTCCAATACCAAGATGACCCGCCTTGTATTCTGGGAGGGCAACGGGTATGGTGGGCAATTTAACGATATCTATGAAGACATCCACATCCAATTTGTGGAGATTATACGCCAACGGCTTGAAAAAGCTATGGAAAGCGGGCTGTTCCGGTTTGACGACGCCGAAACCGTGGCCGCGATCTTGCTTGGCCTTTTTGACAGAACCCTGTTTCATTTTACTGAAGTAAAAAAAGAGGTGGATGCTCACGCCCTGAGCTGCCGAATCACCGATTTTGTCATCGGAGGTCTGGTCGGTGAAAGAACCGTCCCCTGAACCGACCGGGCGGGGGAGGGCTGGGAAATTTAAATTTTTGGGGAGGAAAAATGACTGATGAGTCAGTCATGCAACATAAATGAGTTATCAAAGCGCAAAATAAAAGGAGATACAGATGACAGAGCAACGCATTGACATCCACCACCATATCATCCCGGACCGGTATCTCAGTCAGCTCCGGCAGCAAAACGTTAAAAATTCCATGGGAAGAGACTTTCCTGAATGGTCCCCGGACATTTCACTTGAGATGATGGAAAGAAATGACATTGCCTGCGCCGTAATGTCCATTTCATCACCAGGGGTCTATTTTGGGGACACGGGTTTTGCCGCCGATCTTGCCAGGAATTGCAATGAGTACATGGCAGAGACGATTCAACGCTATCCCGGCAGATTTGGTGGTTTTGCCACCCTGCCGTTGCCGGACACGGACCGGGCAGCGGAGGAGGCTATCTACGGGCTGGACGTGCTCAAGTTGAACGGCGTTGCACTGTTAACCCATTACGATGGTGTTTACCTGGGTGACCCGGCGTTTGATGATCTTTTTGCCGAACTGGACAAAAGGCATTCCGTTGTTTATGTCCACCCCACAGATCCACCCTATGCCCCGCCCTTGGGGAAAAACGTGCCGAATTTTTTCTTTGAGGTTGCATTTGAAACTACACGGGCCGTGGTCAACCTTGTTTACAGTGGTACGCTGGAACGGTTTCCCCATCTCAGGTTTATCTTTGCCCATCTGGCTGGCACCGTGCCCTTTTTGGCCTGGCGTCTCTCCCTTGGTGCCCTTGTGATTCCCGGTGCAGCTGAAAAAGCCCCAAAGAATTTTATCGATTATCTCAGAGGGATTTATTACGACACCGGCCTGTCCGCTTCTCAATTCAGCCTGGCCTCGGTTCATCAGTTGGCCGGTTCGTCGAAAATCGTTTTCGGCACGGACTTTCCCTTTGCCCCTGAAGAGATCGCCCGGGACACCATCAAGGGGCTTTCAGCCTATGATGGGTTTACCCGCCAGGATTTGTCAGCCGTGGAGAGGCTCAATGCCAAGGCCCTTTTGGTGGGGATAGGGGAGTGATGACGTCCTAAACAAAAGAAACAATCATCTCTGCCAATCTGTCCGGAGCATCCATATGGATCCAGTGGGATGTTCCGGTCATGGTCTTGATCGTCGCCTTGGGAAAGAAACTCAGGATTCGATTGGTATCCCTGCCATCAATAAAATCCGAATGCTCGCCTCGAATAAACAGTGCCGGGATGGTTGACTGAATTCTTGCACCTGGGTCCATACCGATGTGGTCTATGTTGTCGAGGATGGCCTTGAGGTTAATGGTCCATTGGTATTGACCATTCGTGTCCCGTTTGATATTTTTCATCATCATCCGGCACAGGGATATATCGGAGGTTTGTTTTGACAATTCATCAAAAATCTGTTTCAGTCTTGAAAAGACTGAAAGATCAAGGTCCAAGAGTCCATGGAAAAATGATCTCTGTTTGACGGAATACGCTTTAGGAGCGATATCAAGAACAACAAGTTTCTCTATACAGTCAGGGTACAACGACGAAAGCCTCATGGCGACCTTCCCGCCCATTGAGTGCCCGACCATCACCGTTTTTTTCAGATTATGGTGACGCATGAACTGTTTGACGTCCTCTGCCATTACCGAATAGTTGAAATATTCGGCTTTAAGCGAATTTCCGTGATTGCGAAGGTCCGGGGAGTAAATTTTGAAAAATGGGGACAGCCGTTTTGCAATCCCTCTAAGATTGTCGCCGGAGCCGAATAATCCGTGGAGCAGTATCATGGGATTTCCGGCTCCCTGGCAGGTTCCGCTTAACAGAAATGGGGGCCTTTTAATTGCTGTGTACTCCATTTTCAAGTGGTCAGACGCAAAGGTGTTGATTTTTTTCATTTCAAGGTTCTATAAACGTGTTGCCATTGGATAAACATCAATCCGCTACCACTGGTTTGTCACCCATCCAACAAGATAGCCAAACGTTGCTCGCTTTTTGTTTCATTGATTGTCCTGAAGAACTGTTCCGCTCGATAGGAGCTTCTGACCAGCGGGCCGGAAGCCACATCCACAAAACCCATTGAAAAAGCGATATCCTTTAACGCCGCAAACTCATCGGGGTGCAAATATCTTGCAACCGGGTAATGGTTTTTTGAAGGTGACAGATACTGGCCCAGCGTCAGATAGGTACACCCTGCCTTGCGAAGGTCCTTCAGTGTTTCTATGATTTCATGATTTAGTTCACCCAATCCAAGCATCAACCCTGACTTTACCGATAATCCCCAGGCAGCAGCCGATTGCAGGACATACAGCGATCGTTCATAATCCGCCTGGGACCGAACCTCGGGATAGAGCCGTCGGACCGTTTCCATGTTGTGGTTGAACATATCGGGCTTGGCCCTGCATACGGTATTGATGGCTGTAAGTGATCCTGAAAGATCAGACACCAGGACTTCAACCCGGGTATCTTTGCATAATCGGCGGATCTGGCGGATGGTCTCGGCAAACTGCTCGGCCCCGCCATCATGGAGATCATCCCTTGTGACGGAGGTGATTACTGAATAGGTCAACCCCAGTTTTTTAACGGCTTTGGCCACATTTTCGGGCTCCCTAAGATCCGGTTCCAATGGAGAGCCTTTCTTCACTGCACAAAAACGACAATTTCGGGTGCACCGCTCACCCAGTATCATAAAGGTTGCCGTACCACGATTGAAGCATTCCGAAAGGTTGGGACAATGGGCACTGCTGCAGACAGTATTGAGGTTCAATTCATCGACAACGGATTTAACACCCCTGGCAGGCCGGGATTGACGTGATGATACGGTAAGCCATTCGGGTTTGGGCTTTTCCACAGCCTCCTGGAAATCAAATTTTTTTTTGAAATGGGACGCAAACAGTGCCTTTACCTCGGCAGTATTTATGGTATAGTGCAGTTCCTTCTGCATTGAGGTCATGATCTGTTTTGGATTGCCGCATGGAATGATGCAGTCAAATCCGGTCAGATCATTGTTTATGTTAAGGGCGATTCCGTGCATGCTTACCCATTCTTTAACGGCAATACCGATGCTTGCAATTTTCCGGTCCTCTATCCAAATGCCTGGATTTCCTTGTTTTAAGCGTGGGGTTAAGCCATAGCACTCGAGAATGGATATAAGAATATCCAGCATGGCTCCCACATACCATTTAAGATCTTTCCTCTTTAATGTGATAATGGGATAAGCCACCAATTGCCCGGGTTCATGAAACGTTGCTTTTCCTCCGCGGTCACTTTGAAAAACGGATATTCCCCTTTTTGCCAGCAGGGCTTCAGATAAACGAAGGTCATTGCTATTTCCTGATCGACCGATTGAAATCACCGGTGGATGCTCAACAAAGAGCAATCGGTCCATTGTTTGGCCGGCAATTTTATGTTGAACCATCTCTTTCTGAAGATTGAATGCCTCATCATAAGGCATTCGCCCCAAATCAATGATTTCCAGCGGTGTTTTTTGTGTGCCCATTTTTTCTCCTGTCAGTTTAGTCACCGTTTTTGAGTCCCTGCCGAATTTCTGCTGCAGCCAGTGCCGGTTACATACTGCATGCATTGGGATCGGCATCATAGGCATGGGGGTCGCTGACGTCCACATCCTTATTTGAAGCGCGCCATAACACCGCAGCGATGGCAGGCAGCAGTACCACTGCACCGATCATGTTCACCAGAAACATGAAGGTCAGCAGAACGCCCATATCCGCCTGGAATTTGATGGGTGAAAACACCCAGGTGAAAACACAAATAGCCAAGGTGATGGCCGTTAAGACCACGGCCCTGCAGGTTGTTTTCAGACAGTTAAAATAGGCGTGAAACAATGGCATACCCAATTCCATGTATTGCTGGATACGATCAAAGATATAGATACCATAGTCCACACCAACGCCCACCCCAAGGGCGATTACCGGTAATGTGGCCACTTTGACACCGATCCCCAGATGCATCATTAAAATTCTGCACAAAACGGAAGTAAGTCCCAGGGGGAGAACAATACAGAGAACGGCACGCGGAGATTTAAAGGCAAGCAGCACCACCAGGATAACAACACCGTATACCCACAGCAGCATGGTATACTGGGCCTTGTTTATCTCTAAATTGGTCGCTGCCTCAATACCGGCATTGCCGGCAGCCATCAGAAATTTCACGTCATCGGTATTGTACTCTGCTGCAAATGCCGCAACCTTATCGACAATGCGCTGCAGAGTTTCGGCTTTATGATCTTCAAGATTGATTCGGATCATTGCCAGGGTGCAGGGCCGATTGGCCAGTTCATAGTTGACATATTGCATGGCATTGTTCACGACCTCAGTTCTGCGGTTGAGGCCGCCGAAACGTAGATCCCCTTCATTGAAGCCTATCAGCACATTGCGGACATCATCGGCCATGGTCTGCACTGTTTGTACCCCTTTCAGATGAACCAGCTCCCACTTGAGCAGGTCCATGGCAACCAGGGTTGAATATTCGCCGCAGGGTTCGCCCGGCTTTTCAACCAACACAACGAACAGGTCGGAACTGGTGGAATAATTGTTTCTCAAAAATGCATTGTCAAGATTATAGCGTGAATCCGGCCTTAATTCAGGGGCCCCCGGATCAAGGTCGCCGATGGGAAGATTTCGGCTGTGATAGATTCCAAGGCCATATGCTGCCACAGCGATAACGATGGCAACACCGGCCCATTGGGGAGTAGCGAACTTTGCCAGGAGACGGAAAATCGGGTGGCGACGACGGGTACGGAAACTCTTGATGCGGACAATGACTCTCGGACTGATGCCTGTATAAGACATCAAAATCGGCAACAGCAGCAGAACAAGGACAACTAACACCAGAACTCCGAGGCTGGCACATATGGCCAGTTCCTGTATCACCTTTATCTGGATCACAAGCAGGGTTAAAAAACCGATTCCATCCGTAATCAGTGCAGACAGGCTGGGAATACAGAGATGGCTGAAAACCTGACGGGCGGCTGTTATCTTATCAGGAGCACCGCCAACACATTCGGTCTGCATACCATTTACCATCTGAACCCCGTGGCTCACACCAATGGCGAAAATCATGAACGGAACCAGCATGGAATAGGGATCAAGCCCGTAACCAAATGTCTTTAACAGACCCAACTGCCAAATCACGGCGATAATGGCCATCGTCACCGGCAGGGTAGCGCTGCGTATGGCTCTGAAGTAGGCAAACAGGATA
Source organism: uncultured Desulfobacterium sp. (assembly GCA_963668575.2). Classification (GTDB taxonomy): domain Bacteria; phylum Desulfobacterota; class Desulfobacteria; order Desulfobacterales; family Desulfobacteraceae; genus Desulfocicer. Next base: position 7,283,691 of record OY764894.2, read on the forward strand.
ACGAATGTGATCACCACGGCAATGCCGAAAAAGAGTGCCACCTGGGCCAGACCGTCAATCATATCGCCGACGATTTTGGCAAATCCAACGATATGAATTTTGATTCCATTATTTTGATATTTGTTTCTGATTTTTTCCAGGGCCTTGGAAAGCTGTAAGTAATCAAGGGGTTTGCCGGTCTCCCCGTCTACTTCCTGCAACGGTGCGATCACAATGGATGACTGAAAATTATTGGCTATCAATTTGCCGATCTGGCCTGATCGCATGACATTGAGTCGAACCTGCTCAAGGCTGTCCGGAGATCCATCGTAGGTGTCCGGTATCACCGGCCCACCATCAAAGCCTTCGGCGTTCACTTCCAACCAGCGGGTCATGGGGGTCCATAGTGATTGCATCCCCCCCCGATTGACGCCCTTGGTAAAAAATACTTCGTCATTTATTTTTTTAAGTGTTTCGAGGTAATCGGCGGTAAATATGTCTCCGGCGGTATTCTCAACGATAATGCTGACCGAATTGCCCAGCTGTGCCAGATCGGCTTCATGCTTGAGATAATTTTCTATGTACGGGTGTTTGGAAGGAATCATTTTCAGGAAACTGGCTTCAGGACGCAAGCGTAATGCCTGGGCACCGAGCAGGACTGTAATGATTGATAAAATAATCAATATTGCAACCCTGTTGTTGAAAATAATTTTTTCCGCCCATGGTTTTTTAGATTGTTTCGTCATCAAATTTTCTCTATTTTCGATCGGTGCTTGTTGCATCAGTAAAACTCCATTTTGTTAATCAAATGCACGTAGTGCATAGTCAAGACTAAGGATTAGGATTAAACTTCCCGAAGGGCAGCAGTACGTCACGGTATCCCCCAAAATCGTTAATCCCAAAATCAAGCAATGACAAAGCCATAGTGGTTTGGGTGTCATTGAAAGGGAAAACGCAAAACACCTTTTTGTCCTACTGCGCAAAAATGAGCGTCGTTCGTTACAACGGCTGAAATCATACCAGGAAATTTAACCTGTCCGATTTTTCGAATAGAGATATTCGGACTGTTGGCCTCAATTTTAAATACTTCTCCGGCATAAGAGACAACTGCCAGCGCACCGTTCTCCAGAGTGGTTCCATCTGCAAGCGTAGCCATGGTCTTGGCCCGGGCGGACTTCCAGGTCGCCCCCTGGTCCCTTGAAAATACAAGCTGCCCCTTAAAACTGGTGCCCACTACAATGTCCCCGGACGTATTTGCGATCAATCCAAAAAAAGATCCTTTAGCGGATGATTCGAGCTGATGCCAGGTTTCTCCGTTATCCAGTGATCGGTAAAGATTCCCGATTTCACCGCCAATGATGATAGCCTTGCCGGCACGGGTAATATTTTTATAATGATATCCGTCCGGATTATGGATTCGATTGCTCAGTGATCTCCAGGTATGACCGCCATCACCCGTGCAGAGGATGGTGCCGAATACCCCGACCACAATCCCGTGCCGATCATCGTCGAAATGGAGATCCAGAAGTGGTTTCCAGGCTCCCTCCTCACTGTCCAGCCGGACATCCTCCAATTTAAACTCAAGGTCTTCGATTGCTGACGCAAGGGTCTCCATTTGCTTTTTATGATCATCCGTTTTTATTTCATGTTCGGAAGTATTCTCGGGAACAGGGCTGTTAACCGAGTTTTCGAGCAGGGTCAGCTCGGCCTGCTTCTCCTTGACCAGGTGGCTATAAAGCTCAAGCTCGAGTTCATTAATCTTGAAACCGTCCAACTGTTTTATCCAGGTCATACCGCGGTCGGTACTGTGCAACACAACGCCGTCATGTCCCACTGCCCATCCATTTTCATCGGTTGGGAACTGGACGGCGGTGAAGGTGACACGCACAGGCACATTTGCCTGGGTCCATGTCGTTCCCTGGTTGTCCGAGTACATTATATGGCCGCGCCTCCCCACAACCACCAGACGGTTGCCTGTCTTGGCCACGTCCAGGAACGGTGAACATTCAGCCAGCTTTGATTTTTTGGCCGGGATGTTGAGCAGATCCGTTCGGGCTGACGCCGGGGATGCAATGGTACACCAAAGCACCACAAATGCCACGGTTTTGGCCAGGCATCCGAAGAAAACAGTGGTTCTGCGATGGTGTTGAGAATAAGCCATGGGCCTCTCCTTATTCAAATGGTTGGTAAGATTCACATGACAGGCCAGGCGGCCCCCGATCCTTCCTTATTTACGGTCGAAGGATCGGGGGGCACCCGGTTATTAATTAATTTTTTTTATAAGAAAGCGTAGGTATGCCTAACATTACTTTCATTATTCGTTGTGGGCAGACCCGGGTCCCCCATGCGGTCTGCCCGTGGCAGTTATAGGGGATTATCTCTTGCCCAGGCGACGTATGTTTTCAGGGCTCCAGAAATCAGCTGTGTTTTCAGTGTCATAATCAAGCAACCCTTCGTAGTTGATCGGGCTTTGATTGACGATGTATTCAGGGGTGTAAAAATCGATGTAAACCGTGGGGATTTCAACCACTCCCGGGAGTTCATAGGCATTTTTCAATGCGTTATAAGCGGTTCGCCACAGACTGCCCTGGGCATCGTATATATCCCGCATGGGTATCATCCAGCTGTCTTCATCAAGGTAAAATACCCGTTTGGCATACACATGCCGCTTACCCTCTTTAAGGGTCGCCTCCACAACCCACACACGATGCAGTTCCCAGCGCCAATATTCCGGGTTGGGATGGTTGGCAGGATACATCTCTTCAATGGGTCGTTTCTGTTCCTGTTGGTAACAGTTGTATGGAATATAGCACTCTTTTTTGCCTATCAGCTTCCAGTCGTACCTGTCAAAGCAGCCATTGTACATATAGACGTCATCATAGGTCATAAGCCCTTGTGCGCCGGTGTTGGGGGTGTCGTAGGAAACGGTGGGGGCCCGTCGTACGCGGCGCTGCCCCGGCAGATACTGCCATGCAAGCCGGGAATGATCTTTCAGGTTCAGCGGATCCATGGCCAGAATGATTTCGCCTTTTTTGCGTGGAGGGCCGGTATACTGATTCACTGTACAATAAACAATGGGAATTTCCTGTGCATTATATCCTTCAAAACCGAGTTCACGATCATACAGTGGATTTTTGTCACTCACCAGGCTTGATGAACTGATAAAATATTTTCCGGACCCGGGGATGATGATATTGTCGAAATTGTAGGTTACAAAACTTCCTCTCCAGCGTGATAGAAAATTCCACATCACCTCTTCAGCACTTTTGGGGATGGGGAAGATGATGCCGCCGAATGCGTTGGTAACGCCCAGCCCATCCTCTGTTATCTCTGCCCGGGTCGCATTTTTAAACGTGTTTTCATACACCCAGTCAGGAGCTGCATGACTGCGGCGGGTGGGGTAGACTTTCAGGCTGTAGGTATCCGGGAATTTTTTTAAAAGACCTTTTTGACCGGCTGAAAGGTTCTCTGCATACTGCTCCATATTGGCAGCGGTAATGGTGAACAACGGCTTGTCATCCGCAAAAGGATCAATGTGGGGTCTGTTTTTTTCAAATCCATCCGGAATTTGGGTGTACCCTCCTTTCCAGGCCGGAATGGTACCGTCGGCATTTCCGGCACGCAAGGCACCAAAGGGGGTTAGTGTGCTTTTGAGCTGCTTGGCCTCCTCGGCAGATACCCCTGCCCAGGAAGATTCTAAATAACTGCCTGCCAGCAAACAAGCCATCAGGGTTATAATCATTATCCTTCCGTAACGCATGACTTTCTCCTTTATCGTTAAATCGTATTTAATCTTGAAAAGGCTGAACACCATCGGCGTACATAGCCACGGTAACTGCATTTAAAATGTGTACTTAAGGCTTATCCCGATGAAATCCCGGTCGGTGTTGACGTTATCCTCCGCATCACCTGTGTAAAGGGTATAAGAGAGCCCCACCTTGTAAACGGCCCTGTAGGTGAAGTTGAAGGCAATGCTATAGCTGTTGGCATTTTCCCAAAAAGTACCCAGTACGGCGGAGTTGCCGTTGGGGTTGACGCTTGCTGTGACAGGTACTTCCAGATTCAGGTTCGGTGCGATGGCGTCCCACGACGGTGTAACTTTCAGGGTACAGCCCCAGGCATCCTCATCTTTTATCAGTTCTCCGTCATAACCGGAAACTGTGTTGTAACCCACCTCGCCCATGATCTGCCAGTTGTTGGCCAGCAGCGTCTGGGGAAAAAGGGTGATAAAGCTAAGCTGTGCCTGAAAAACATCGGCATCCACATTGACTCCGAAGGGGCTTGACGCATCCTCCACGGCAACCGGGTAACCCTCTCGGTAGGACATCTCAAAACCGTAATTCGTGTCACCAAGGGTGGTCCCCACACTGAAACCATAGAGCTTAACGTCTTCTGCGTAGTTGAGGGTGTAAGCCGAAGCGTCCAGCCCGGCAAGTGCCGGCACGAACGAGCCGTCAACAGTGCCTCCGCCAGGTATAAATGTAACCGCAGGAAGTTTTTCATGATAATTGATGAAATAGAAGCCGAATTCACTGTAATTCAATGCTTCGGCCACATAGCGTAAGGTAAATCCGAATTGACCGTCATCCCTGGCCTCGTTATCCCGGCCATGGTCGATGGATTCCGGCAGTCCGGGCGCTAACAGCACGTTCTCTCCGGCGTCAAGAATCGCATCGCAGGCAAAATTGGTTCCATTGGTAGCGAAATAAGAGCCTGACTCATTCAGACGGGTTTTCTCCCATTCCCACTGATAAAAACCGGCCATGGTAAAATTTTTCAGGAAGGTGAGAGCGGCGTACACCTGCCCGACAGGCAGGAACACATCCCGGAGTTCCACGCCGGGCACAACCGTTTCCGTGGCATCAACCGGACTCATTGCCGATGAAATGCTGTTCGTCACAAAAATGCTTTCCCCCCAGCTGATCACCTGGCGGCCGATACGAAGATCTAAATTGGTCTCACCCGGATTAAAGGAGCCATACACATAGGCATCCAGTAACTCTGCATCCTTCCCGTGGCGGTCCTTTGTTTCATCGGAAAAATCTTGATGATCGCTTAGCGACCCTCCGAAAAAGGATGAGTTGTTAAGGGTTTCAGGAGAATCATTGGCGTTGGACCCCATATATGCCTGATCATAAAAAGCGCGGCCACGAACAAACACACCGTAATTGAGATGCTGTAAATCGCCTTCCATGGTCACTTTAAACCGGTTGTTGATCATGTCCCATTGATCAAAGTTCCGGTTCCCGTCGTCGTTGTTGATGTAAGTCAGGGCCTTGCTGTCCTGATCCTCCACCCGCCAGGAAGCGTTGTAGCTTAAGGTGGTATCCAGATCCAATGTTGTTTCCGGGGTCAAATCCCAACTCAACGACAACGCCGGAACAGAGGAAGAGATAACTAAAATAATTGCAGCCAAAGGGATCACAGCGGCTCTCAGTCTTGCCAACCATGGGGTTAATAGGGGTCTACTGTGGGGTTTCATCAATGTCTCCTCCTTTATCTGTTATATATGTATGGGTAAACCGTCCACGGATCTCAATGTTTCCATCAATGCCTCGGAAATGGTTGGATGTGCATGTATCATATCGGCAATGTCTTCCGGCAGCAGTTCTGCGGATTTTGCCAGCAACAGTTCATGAATGATCTCAGTTGCGTCGGCTCCCACAATGTGGGCTCCCAGAATCTCTTTGATATCCGGAGAATACAACACTTTAACCAGCCCCTCCGTATGACCGACGGCCACTGCCTTACCGATACCCTGATAGGGAAACGTCACTTTTTGGTAAGGAATATTTTGCGCCTTTGCCCTTGCCTCATTCAAACCAAAGCTTGCGATCTGGGGCTCACAATAGATGGCAGACGGAATCAAATTGAGGTCAAGGCCATTTTTACCGGTTTTTCCGGCCATATGCTCAACCGCCATCTCCCCTTCTTTTGACGCCACATGGGCCAATAGCGGTGTGTTCACAATATCGCCGATGGCATAAACACCGGAGACGTTGGTCTGGTTATAAGGGCCAACGTCGACATATCCCTTGGATAGTTTGATTCCAAGGGTTTCAAGTCCAATGTTTTCCGTATTCGGCCTCCGACCGAAAACGCAGAGCGTTTTCTCCGCATCAACCGTCATTGTGGTGCCCTCTTTTTCCGTGGTGATACGGACGCTGTGGGCCTGTTTTTTGATGGACAACGCTTTGGTACCGGTGTTAATGACGATGCCCTTTCTCTGAAAACTTTTTTCCAGAACAGAGACGGTTTCTTTATCTTCAAAGGGCAGGATGTGATCTGCCATCTCGATCAGGGTCACCTTGACACCAAAGGCATTCATGATATAGGCAAATTCACAACCGATGGCACCGGCACCGAGAATCACCAGGCTTTTGGGAAGCTGGGTCATCGCCAGAATTCCGTTTGATGACAGCACCTGTTTTTCGTCTGCCTCAAACCCGGGGATTTCAAGGGGCCGGGATCCTGTGGCCACAAGAATGTGTTTTGTATGGATTTCCGTACCGTCTTCCAGCGCAACGCTATTCTTTCCGGTAATTTTCCCTGTGCCCTGAATCAGGGTCACCTTGTTTTTTTTTAACAGGAATTCAACGCCTTTATTTAATTTTTCAGCGACCTGCCTTGATTTCTTTTGAACGGTTGCATAATCGAGTCCGGAGTCGTCGATCTTTACACCGATCTCTTTCAACTCTGTCCGCTGTGCATATACGCCCGCCTGTTTGATTAAATTTTTTGACGGTATGCACCCCCAGTTCAGACACACACCGCCAGGTTTGTCTTTTTCAATTATGCAGGTGTTCAGACCCAGTTGTGATGCGCGTATGGCAGCGACATAACCGCCCGGACCGGCACCGATGACAACTAAATCTTTTTGATCAATTGTCTTCATTCAACAAATCCTCAAATTTAGGATGAATAATGGGGGCTTCGCGAATTAGTGTGATTGAGGTACGATTCTTGTATTTAATCCGCACTGCTTACGCATCAGCAGCTATGAATTTTCACACAAATCCGTGATGAGCCGAATAATGTTTATAGGCTCATGTTGTATTTCACTCTCTTTTGGCCAAAGCATTGTGCCACGGGGTCAGGCTTGTGTCATTAGCGAAATAACGAAAGCCTGACCCCTTCTACGCATGGTCGATGCCATGATCAAGTCCATTATAGAATTACAACATCAACATCCGGGGATCCTGAATCATTTCGTTCAGCTTTGCGAAAAATTGTGATATGGGCACACCATCCATGACACGATGATCAAAAGAGAGGCTCATGGGCATGATCGACCCGATGACAATCTCACCCTTCTTTACAACCGGCCGTTCGACAATCACCGACGTTCCCAGGATGGCAGACTCCGGCTGATTGATAATTGGGGTCTGGAGGTGCCATTCACTGTATATGGGGCCGGTGTTGGTGATGGTAAACGTACTTCCGCTCATTTCATCCGGGGAGAGCTTGCCCTGTCTGGCTTTATCCGTCAGCTCTTTACGGGCCCGGCTTATTTCAACCAGGCCTTTCTGATCGGCATTTTTAATGACCGGCACCATAAGGCCGTGTTCATTCTCGCCGATGGACACGGCAGCCGCGAATCCGATGTTGATGTCTTCCCAGACCTTGATTTGGTCATCCACCAGACTTGAATTGATTATCGGGACGCTCTTAAGCACTTTAGCCACAATTAGAATCAACATGTCCGTGAAGGTTATTTTTACCCCTGTACCGCTTAATTTTTCGTTGAAATACTTTCTGAGCGGTATCATTTCCGACATGTCGCTTTCGGTGAGGACGGACACCCTGGCTGCAGCCGTGGTGCTTGAATGCATTCGCTGGGCAATGGTCTTGCGCATGCCCCGGAGCGGAATGATCTTTTTGACCCGGATGCTCTCATTTTTCAGGATGGCATCAGCAGTCTCTTTTGGGGGTGCTGCAACAACGTCAACGTCTTTTGAGTTTTTTTCAGAAGGCAGTGCCGCCGTTTCAGACCGCTGTGCCGCCGCTGACTGAGCATTGATAAGTTCTTCAATATCCTTTTTAACGATGCGTCCGCCCGGACCGGACCCGGTCAACCCGGAATAATCCACCTGATGCTGTTCTGCAAGCCGTTTGGCCACCGGTGCTATATTTATACGACCGTCTTTTTTGTCATTGATTTTTTCAGGAGCAGTGGAGGACGATCCCTTTGCCGTAGACGGGTCCGTTGATGGCTCGCTCTCCCCGATCTCTTTAACTTCAACGGTCAGGTCGCTTTTGCGCAGGACAGCCAATTCCTCCATTGTTTCTGCCAGCTTCCCCACAACCGCACCGCAGGGATGGACATCTCCGGGTGCGGCAAGGATCAACAGGTAACCGGAAATCGGCGACTCTACTTCATGGGCCACTTTTTCAGTATCAATGACGAGAATAAGCTGGCCTGTCTCTACCTTATCGCCGTCCTTTGCCAGCCACTCGGCAATGGTAGCCTCTTCCATAGTCATTCCCAGCTTAGGGATGAATATATCTTTAACCATTTATCGTTACCTTTCAAATGTTAACGGATAATCCGTTTTGATGCTTGCTACTCAACCATTGATTCGATGGCTTTGATAACTTGATCGAGCTGAGGCACGCAGTACTTTTCCATTGCAGCACCGGCAATGGGCATATTTGCGGAGCACACCCGTTTAACCGGAGCGTCCAGATAGTCAAATGCTTTTTCCATTATTTGCTGACCGATTTCTGCTGCAACTCCGCATCGTTCAGTGTCCTCGTCAACCACGACGACTCGGTTGGTCTTCTTGATTGAAGCGATAATGGTCTCCATATCCAGGGGTTCAAGGGTCCTTGGATCAATCACCTCGACGCTGATTTTACCTTTCAGTTTTTCCGCCGCTTCCAGGGCCAGATGAACCATATACGAGGTTGCCACCACCGTGACATCTGTCCCTTCCCGTTTTATTTCGGCGACCCCAAAAGGAATGATATACTCCTCTTCAGGCACATGCTGTTTCATCCCCATCATCTTTTTGTGAAAAAAGTAGAGTACAGGATTGTTCTCCCGAATCGCCGCTTTCATAAGCCCTTTGGCATCATAGGGCGTGCTTGGGACAGCAAGCTTCAGCCCCGGGTTATTCATTACCATGGCCGATGGGATATGGGAGTGCTCCGGACCGGTTCCGAACCCGCCGCCGGCAACCCCGAAGAAGACACAAGGGGCGTTCACCTTTCCGCCATGGGCAAAATATTGCTGGGCCGCTTTTAGTAATATCTCATCGGCACCGCAATAAACAAAATCGGCAAATGTCATATCGCAGACCGGACGATACCCTGCCATGGCCGCTCCCACCGTCGCTCCGTAAATGGCAAGTTCGCTTAAGGGCGCATCCATGACCCGTTCCGGGCCAAATTTTTGAACAAGCCCTTTTGTGGCATTGAACGTCGCCTCCTGAACGTTCTGCCCTATCAGGAATACCGTCTCGTCTCTTTCCATCTCTTCGGCAATAGCTTCGGAAATCGCTTGCCAATACATCAATTCCCTCATGATTTTTTCCTCCTGTTAGGGCGCATATATTAGTTCATTCAGTATTGAAGGATCAGGATATGGACTTTCAAGGGCCCATTGCTCTGCTGCCTCAATTTCCGCATTAAATTCCTGATCGATCTCATCCACTGTTTTTTGGGTGAGGATCTTTTTTTCAAGAAGTTTTTCACGGAATGTATTTACAGGGTCCCGTTGTTTCCATTTGGCAATTTCTTCCTTGTTCCGGGGTTCGATGTGGCTTACGTCCGGCCGCCCTTCGGAATGGCTGCGAAACCTGTATGTTTTACACTCGATCAGGGAAGGGCCTTCCCCGGCCCTGGCACGATCCACCGCCCTCTGTACCGCTTCGTGCACGGCTTCTACATCCATACCGTCTACTACTTCACCGGGCATGTTGTAACTTTTTGCCATCACCGCAATATCTTCCACAGCACAGGTATCACAAAAAGGGGTAAACCAGGCCATTTGATTGTTCTCAACGATCCATATTACCGGCAGTTTCCAGACGGCTGCCATGTTCATTGATTCATGGGCCTGCCCTCGCTGCATGGTACCGTCTCCCACAAAACAGGCACATATCTGCTTTTTGCCCCTCTTTTTGGCGGCAAGTGCATAGCCTGCAGCAAGCGGAAATGCCGAACCGATGGTCCCACCGACCCCCAGCAGTCCATACTCGGGGGCCGCCATATGAATGCCGGTGATGCCGCCGCCCCATCCGGTTGCTTTCCCGAGATGTTCGGCAATACAGGGTTTGGGATCCATGCCCTTTCCAATGGCATAGGAGAGTCCGTGTCCACGGATATGTGCATACAAATAGTCATCTTTGTTTAAAAATGTGCAGGCACCGACGCCGACAGCCTCATGGCCTTCGCAGCTGTGATAGAAGGTCAACAGTTTCCCTTCTGCAGCCATTTTTACATTTAACTGATCATATTTCCGGGTACGCACGAGATTTCGGTACAATTGCAATAATTGTTCGTTTGTCAATTTTTTCATGATCATGTGCTCCTGTCTGCCAATTCTGGTTGGCTCATGTTGTGTTTCCGGTCACTCTTCAATCCGATCACTCTTCAATAAGACCTTGGAAGCCAACATGAGCCTTCCGGTTTTGTTTCTGAAACTTGAAGAACACCCCTTCTTCTTCAGCCCCTTGACCTGTCATCCTTCAGATGTTGTCCTCCGACATCCTTGTATACCCTGCATGGTATTGCATTGTGGGGCCATGATCCGAACACAGGATCGCAGTATTTCGGATCATCTTCGGTCAGCACGTTGGTATTGGACAGGAATGCGCCGTGGACATAGGGTTCTTCACCGGGAAGCTCCGGATACCAGAAGTGATGCTGGGTTTTTACGACATCCCGTTCGATCCCGAAGGTGAGGTTTGCTTTTTGCTTGATTCTTCCCTTCCGGGTCTCGATCCAGACCCAGTCACCGTTGGTGATGGGTGGATCCATCCGCCTTGCGGTGTCCGTATGTATTTCCATGATGGGGTCCGGATTTATCTGTCGAAGCGAAGGCACTTCATAGAATTGGGAGTGATAGTTGGGCATATGCCGGTCGATGCCGATAAGCGTCAATGGATAATCCTCCCAGAGTTCGGGCATATTTTCCCTGCTCAGGGCCGGGAGACAGTGATACGGTAATGGGTCGTATCCCAGCTCTTCCAGCATGACGGACCATACTTCCATTTTGGCCGTGGGTGTGGCAAAACCGTTTTTCTCTTTATATTGCTCATAGATGGGCATCGGATAATCAAACCCCACTTTTTCTCCGAACTCAGCAATGTCTTTGCAACCGTGTTCCTCAAGCAAACCTTTAGCCCGCCAGTTGTAGCAGTCGGTGAGGGTGTCCCAGGCCCAGTCATCCCCGAAGCCCAGCCTTTCCGCAAGGCCTTTAAAGACATCATAATCGGATCTGCGTTCATATAAGGGCGCTGTCACGGCATCGGTCATGTGAATGAAATTGAAAATATCACAGGGGGTTGAGGGTCCGATCTCGGGCCGTTCAAAATAATCGGACATGGGAAGCACATAATCTGCTATGACGGCACTCGGGGTCATTGTGAACTCCAGGGCGACGATGAGTTCAAGTTTTTTCATTGCCTCATAAACACGTTTGCTGTTTCCGTATTTTATGACAGGGTTGCTGCCGTTAATAATCATGGCCCGGGTACGGTTGGGTTTTTCGTCCAGGATGTCCTGCCACATGATGTGATGATGCCCCTGATTTGAATACATGGCATTGGTGGCAACTCCCCACTGTTTTTTCTGATATTTGGCTTTCAGGTCGTATCCCGGGAATGACAGTGCACGGAAGCTATCCCAGCCGGGCTGTCCTTTTTTCTCTTCTTCGGAAAAGGCTTCGTCGGGTTTGAGCTCCATTTCATAAATGCTGACAAGCTTTTTGGTGTCGTAGCACCCTGTCAGGACTTCGATCCGGTCGATATTGCCGGTGATGCCTCGGATAATGTCGCGAAGACGGTAAACACTGGATGAACCCGGGGCAAAAGAGTCATAAACATGGCCCGGTGTCATGAAAAATCCCGGTTTGTTCGTGGCGTACATCTCACAGCCTGCGATAATTTTATCGGTCGGGACGTTGGTATGTTCCGAGGCTTTTTCCGGCGTCCATTCGTCAACCCGTTCAATCAGCAGTGTCCATACGGTTTTGCATTCAATGGTATTGCCGTCTTTCAGCGTCACTGTGTGAGTGCCTGCAAGTGACTTCTCAACATCTTCTTCAAGGTATTTACGTTCTTCTGCATCCCAGATGGCCGGGGCATTGGTTTTTTTGTTCCAAACAACGAATGCATCGGCTGGGACATCTTCCGCCATGTCCTGTGCACGGAGGATTTTCTTTGTATCTGTGCGTACGAGAAAGGGTGCGTTGCTCCAGTTTTCCACAAATTCTTTATCATACCATTTGTTCTCAATGATGAGCCGCACCCACGACATCAACAGGGCGATATCACTGCCCGGTTTCAGCTGCAGCCAGATATTGGCGAGCCTGGCCGGCTCGGTACATCTGGGTTCGAGAACCACCAGTTTCAGGCCCATTTCCTTTCTTCCGAACTCCAGTCCCTGCATGAGCTGAGGGACTGTTTCGTGTACGTTTCCGATCAATACGGCGGATTTGGGCTCAATGCCCGGAGGAGGAAACGGACTTACCGTCCAGCCGAATGTGTGTTCCGACGTGATGAACTGTGCCCCGTAGCAGATCTGCTCGTTGCCGATTTTGTTCATGGTTCCGAAGCCGACCATCCATCGCCATGGAACCCAGTTGTTGTCGGAGTGGTGGGCGGTTCCTGTGGCAAGACAGACCGTATGAGGGCTGTATTTTTCCTTTAAGTGTTTGAGTTTGTCCGCTATTTCATCGAAGGCCTGATCCCATGAGATGCGCTCCCATTTGTTTTCCCCCCGTTTGCCGACACGCTTCATCGGATAATTGATTCGCTTGTCACCATAATGATATTCAATCCCCGCTTTCCCGTCGTTATCCAGAAATCCTCTGGGGCAGTTTGTCACTGAGATTTTTTCGGTGTCCGGCGTCACCTTCACCATCTTTCCATCTTCGAAATGAACCTTGACGAAGCATGCTGTATGGGCGCACCCGTAGCATGTGCTGGTCTTTATTTCTGTTTTAGCCATTGTGTTTCTCCATTGGTTACAGTGTTGAACATATGGGGCAATCGGCCCGAAAACGCCTTATCTCACATTGTGTACAAGCAGCCAAAAAGTTTGAATTCAGTCCGATTTGTCTTTGTTTTTTGAACCGTTTGGTATAACCGATTGTTGTAGATAGTTTTCTTATATGGCCTTCCCATAATTATGTCAAGAACTTTTTTAAATCTTAAAAAATTTTATAACTATTCGATTTATAAATAAATATGTACAATATTGGGCAAATATCCGGCTTGTCTTGAAGAATTTAAAAAAGTTCGGAACATGGATCACTTGATGATCGGTTTTTTTGTGTGTTGACTGATGTGGGGAAGGAGACAGGCTTGAGTTATGGGTATGACGGCGGGGTTTGAGGTTGGCCTCCGGCTTTGAAAAGATAATGTCAATATCACAAACCTCAATCCTGCGTGCACACAATGCTTTTGGCAAAAAAAGCTTGGAATACGACATGAGCCTAAAAAAAAACTTGACAAATTATTTGATGAGAAGATATAAATTGAACCGATCAGTGCAACTATATGGTAAAACCAAATATAACATAAAGATTGTGAACAAGCGACGTCTTCATTTTTGGATAAGACACACGGCATGAAGTTGCGTTGCAATAGGTGTAACTCGAAGATCAGGTGTTTTTTTATAAGAGAGTGTGGGTAAGCCTAACATTATTTTCATTATTCGTTGTGGGCAGACCCAGGTCCCCAATGCGGTCTGCCAGTGGCAGTTTATATTGACGCATGGGAGGGGGGACAGACTTGCGTTATGGGCATTGACGGTGGCGTTTTGGATTCGCACCGGCTTTGAAAAGATACCGCCAATAACGCAAATCTGACGCCGCTTTTAAAAAAGCCGGCCCCAAAAAACTGATCATCAAGTGCAAAGGAATCATCCCGGATAAAGGGGAAAGATCCGAATATCATTAAAACAGAGGAGATCTATATGTCTGAAAGAAAATTGGAAAACAAGGTCGCAATCATTACAGGATCATCACGGGGAATGGGACGGGCTTCAGCGCTCTTATTTGCTCAGCAGGGGGCGAAAGTGGTGGTCAATTACCATGGTAACAAAGAGGCGGCGGACAAGGTTGTACGAACAATAGAGGAGGGAGGCGGCGAGGCAATCGCCATCCAGGCGGATGTCGGGAACATATCTGACCTGCCCAAGCTTATTGACGGCTGTATAGAGCGGTTTGGGCAGCTGGACATTCTGTACCATAACGCGGCGATTCACTGGGTTTGCCAGGAACTGGACGATGTCACGGAAGAGGTGTGGGACACCACTTATAACAGTATCATTAAAGGCCCCTTTTTCTTGACGAAGCTTGCCATTCCCCATTTGAAAAAGAGTTTAGGCGGAACTGTCATTTTCACATCCACCAGTTCTGCCGGCACTGCAACCCCTACAGACCCCCATTACATGACAGCCAAAAATGCCGTGAATGCCCTGTACAGGGTTCTGGCAGGATGGCTTGCACCTGAGATCCGGGTAAATTGTGTTGTACCGGGATTTGTCAAGACCGATATGTTCCGCCACCATCCGCCGGAAATGTGGGATGTTCTGGCTTCCATGGTTCCCATGAATCGAATGGCAACCCCTAAAGATGTTGCCAATGCCGCTCTTTTCCTTGCCTCTGACGAGGCTGCATACCTGACGGGAATTGAAATCCCCGTTGATGGTGGAAGGATGTCTGCTATGCCGAGAAGAAACATCCTGCCGATGATCCAGAAAATGAAACCCGGGAAATCGACTTACGATAAAGACGGCTATGGCAAAACAGAGATCAAAGATATGGATGTTGGGATCTGATGCACAATACACAAGCCTCACCCCGTTGGTCCATGAACAGCCGGGAGTGGCCTGCATTATGATCAACCCCCACAATACGTTACCCCTTTAAAAAGGATTTCGGCATTGAACAGACTGAAAAGGACGGGCTTTGTAGCCCTTCCTGATCAGTGAACATTAAACAAAGGAGGTCGCAAATGACCTTGGGCATGATGGCATCAGACATTGAACAGAGGGTCGATTTTAATGCGATGCGTAAGTACAAACTTGGCAGAGTTCAACAACAGCTTGAAGAAAAGGGATTGGGTGCAATCATCTGTTTTGACCCTGACAATATCCGGTATGCCACATCAACGGCACTTGGCGAATGGAGTCGCGATAAGTTTGTCCGCTGGTGTGTTGTTCCACGCCGGGGAGAACCGTTTCTGTTTGAAGTCGGCACTGCCGGTGAGGTCAAGTCGGATCTGTGTCCCTGGCTTAAGGTTGAGCATATCAGGCCTGGTGGCGGCTGGTTGAGAGGTGCCAATGTGGCAGCAGGAAACCAGCTGATGGTACAGGCCACCGCCGGAAAGATCAGAGCGGCACTTGAAGAGTGCAATGTCCAATCCATGCCTGTGGGAATTGATGTTCTGGACATGTACATCCTTGACGGCCTGAAAAAAGCGGAACTGGATATTGTCAACGGTTGGGATGTCATGTGGGATGCGCGGCGGATTAAAAGCCCGGATGAGTTGAAACTGATCGAATTGTCCGCATCCCTTGCCGACGGCTGTTGGGAACATATTGTCGATGGCATCCGACCCGGTGTCAAGGAATCTGAAATCGTTGCCAACGCTTATGGATGGCTGATGAAGAACGGTGCGGACAGGATTACCGGTATCAACTGTGTTTCAGGCGTTCGAAGCAATCCCCACCCCCACGACTGTTCGGATCGTATGATTCGTCCAGGTGATATGGTGTTTATTGATATCATGAGCCATTACCTGGGATATGCCACCTGCTACTATCGAACCTTTGTAACCACAAAAGCCACACAAAAACAAAAAGATCTCTATAAAAAAGCAAACGACTGGTTACTGGAGGCCGTTGATGTGGTTAAACCGGGCATTACCACAAGCGACATTGCCGAGAGATTTCCCACGGCAAAGGAACTGGGGTATCCCAATGAGTACGCTGCGGTGGGATTGTGTATCGGACATGGCATTGGATTGAGCATTCACGAAAAGCCCTTTATCACAAGAGTGCTGATCGACCACCCGACCCCCATTGAGGCAGGGATGCATTTCGCCCTTGAAACCTTTGCCGGAGAAGGAGATGACGGTGCCCGAATCGAGTCTCAAATCATTGTAACGGATAGCGGGCACAAAGTCATTACCCAGTGGCCGTCAGATGACCTCATGGTCTGTTCTCCAAGATGAGCGTCAAAACGCGGGCCTGCATCTTTACCCAAACCAATCAGAAAAAAAGGAGAGAAATATGTCTGAGGAGATGATACCCAACAACTATGTTGATGAAGACGGTATTAAATGGACAAAATCACGATGCTTTTTCTGCCATTCTCATTGCAGTATGCTCATTGGATCAAAAGATGGCAAAATCATAACCATGAAACCCAATGAGTCGGATTATTTCAATGGAATGTGCGAACGCATAGGGGAAACCGGTGAACGGGCGATAAAACACCATTATCATCCCAAACGAATCAACCATGTGTTAAAGCGCGTGGGCGAACGGGGAGAAAATAAATGGGAAAAAATTCCCTATGAACAGGCCCTGGATGAAGTCGCTGAAAAGCTTACCCAACTTAAAGAAAAATTTGGGCCGGAAACCCTGACGGCCATCGAAGGGACATACCGCTCGGATCATCTATGGGCCAGAAGCCGCTTTTCCAATCTCTGGGGGAACCCGGGCAACATTGCCGATCCAGGTACCATCTGCTGGTGCTGGTTGTATGCAGTGAATATGGCAATGTGCGGTTTTACCTGTGAAACCTCCCTGAATGCAACCATTGACCAGGCCAAAACCATTGTGATCTGGGGAACCCGCCTCACAGAAAGGTACAGCCCCAAAAGCTGGATAACCCGGACACTCAGGGCCGCCTATGAAAAACCGGTGGATCGTCCGAACCTCATCGTCATTGATCCCGTCATGATCGATCCGGTACGCCATGCCGACCATTTCCTTCAGCTGCGGCCGGGAACGGATCTTGCCATGATGCTTGGCTGGTTGAATGTCATCTTTACGGAAAAACTCTATGATGAAGAGTTTTTAAAACAGTGGTCCAACGGTCCCTTTCTGATCAGGATGGATACCAAAAAGATGTTAAGGGAAACCGATCTTGACAGAGACGGGGATAGCACCAATTTTGTCAGCTGGAATTCCAACACTGAATCACCGGCAATCTGGTTATCCGCTCAAAACAAATATCGTGATAATTCCAATGCCGTCGACGATGATGATGACAATGAAGAAGATTTTGTTGAAACAAAGTCCGGGAAGAGAGTCCGAAGTAAAAAAAGCAAAGGTGAAAAAAGACCCCACGTTACAAGTCCCCTGGAGGGAGAATACCGCGTCACCCTTGCGGATGGAAACACAGTGACGTGCAAGACCGCCTTTACGCTTTTAAAGGAACGGATTGATGAATATCCTGTGGAAAAAGTCGCTGAAATCACCACGGTACCGGCGGATAAAATACAAAAGGCTGCCAGGATGTACGCGACCCAAGGTCCAAGCACCCTGGGATGGGGTGTGGGTGCCATTGACCAGCAGGGCTGGAATGCAACTTACGGCGGCATGGCAAAATTGCTGATCAGGGGGGTCACAGGCAACCTTGACATACTGGGTGGCGATTATGTGCCTGAGCCCGGCCCCCTTATTAACGGGAAATTTCCGGTCCGTGATTGTGAACTTGAACTGTCCCATACCGTATCGCCTGAAGCCCGCAAGAAGCTTCTTGGAAATGATCGATACCGTCTGATGGGATGGCCCGGTTTTGAAAAAATTGACAAAACCTATCGGGAAATGTGGGGTATCCCGCGTCCCCAGGTTCATCAACTTTTGTCCACCGCCCCTGTTGTATGGCGGGCAATGCTGGAAGATGATCCCTACCCGGTGAAAGCCGCCATCTGCTGGTCTTCCAACCCAATGGTCTGGGCCCCCAATACAAAATTGGTATATAAAGCGTTAAAGAGTCTTGACCTGCTGGTTGTTCTTGAGTACTGGATGACCCCGACGGCAGCACTGGCTGATTATGTATTCCCAGCTGCGGACTGGATGGAACGTCCCATGTGTTCAACCATTGAAGATTCTGCCGATCTTTTCCTGGGCGGGGGCAGGGCCGTACCGCCGGTGGGAGATCGCCGCATGGACTATGATTTTTTCCGGGCGCTTGGGATGCGGTTGGGGCAGGAGAACGACTGGCCCTGGGAAACCTACGAAGAGGTCATCGCACACAGGCTGGAACGTGTGGGCGTAAGCTATGATGAATTCTGTGAAACCGGCATCCTCTTCCCGGATATGAGGTTGGAAAAGCACAAGGAGGTCAGGGAAGACGGTCAGGTCCGGGGATATGCCACACCTTCCCGGAAACTTGAAATCTATCCCAGTATATTTGAAGAACTGGACTATGATCCCCTCCCCTCCTACCGGGAACTTCCGGAAACTCCGGTGAGTGATCCGGACCTTGCCAAAGAGTATCCCATCATTCTGACAACCGGAGGCCGCTGGTCTCCCATGTTTCACTCCGAACATCGGGTCCCCGGAATCGGAACACGGGAAATGTTCCCCTGGCCGATTTTTCAAATTCACCTGGAAACGGCACGCGATCTTGGGATACGGGATGGCGACTGGTGCTGGATAGAAAGCCCCAGGGGCAGGGTCCGCCAGCGTGCAAGGCTTGGTTTTGATATCGCACCCGGTACGATCATTGCCCAGCCAAGCTGGTGGTACCCGGAACGACCTGTGGAGGAACCCTGGCTGTGCGGCGCGTTTGAGTCCAATATCAACGTTCTTACCGATGATGATCCGGACAATCTGGATCCCATGTGCGGCAATTGGGTGAACCGGGGACTTATGTGTAAAGTTTATCGATGCGAAGAGCCTGAATGGCTTGCCGATAGAATTCCAAGCAACCTGTTTGTGGAAGGAAAATCCGGATTTCCAGGTGTATGAAAGAAAAACAGGAAAAATTGAAGGGCTTCCATGATCTATCCGGGAACCCTTCAAGCCAATCAAGCAAAGGCACCGGCCCCTCAAAGGCCGGTGCCTTTGGTATCCATCATAAAGCCTTTATCTGTACCGTTTGCGGCACATGTCTCTCCACATGCAAGAAAGGCGTTTTCAGGAAATTGGCTTCTGTGAGGTCCATTGCAATTACAGCGGAACGGTGTATTGGATGTTTTAATTGCGTTGAGAAATGCCCGGTAAAAGCCATTTCCGTATATCGCGTAAAATCACAGAGCATGCCGCCACGATAAGATTGCATTGGGCTTGATCACAATCCCGTTGGCCCATGCGGGTGGCCGAAGCCATGATCAAGTTCATTGCATTTTTCTTCAATAAGCACATCATGGGGTAACGTTTGAAAAAAATTAATTTAACTATCAATGGACAAGCAAAACAGGTGGTTGCAGATGAAGAGATGGTTCTGCTGGACCTGCTCCGGGATTATCTGCATCTGACAGGGGCCAAACAGTCCTGTGACCGAAAAGGTCAATGCGGGGCCTGCACGGTCATTGTCAATAAAAAAGCGGTATTATCCTGCCTCACCAAGGTTCATAAACTTGAAGGTGCCACCGTGATCTCCGTTGAGGGGCTGGGCACACCGGACAATCCCCACCTGATCCAGGAAGCCTTTGCCCTGGCCGGTGCCATCCAGTGCGGTTTCTGCACCCCGGGTATGATCATGGCCACCAAGGCTCTCCTGGACACCAACCTTAACCCTACGGTGGATGAGATCAAGCACGCCCTCCGTCGGAATATCTGTCGATGCACAGGCTACGTCAAAATCATCGAAGCCGTTCAACTGGCCGCGCGATTTCTCAGAAAAGAGCTGACACCCGACGAGATCAAACCCCAACCCACCGATGCCAAAATGGGGGTTTCCCATGTGAGACCCTCGGCCCTTTTAAAGGCTTGTGGTACAGCCCAGTTCGGGGCGGATATCACCATGCCCGGAGCCGCTGAAATAGCTGTGGTGCGAAGTCCCCACTTCCATGCTGAAATTAAAAACATTGATTTTTCCGAAGCTGAAAAGATGCCGGGATTTATCGGAAAGCTCACAGCCGCGGACATCAAAGGCACCAATCGTCTGAAATACATTGTGGGAGACCGGCCGGTGATCTGTGAAGACCGGGTACGCACCCTGGGCGATGCCGTTGCCGTGGTGGTGGCCCAGACCCGGGCACAGGCCCTGGCCGCGGTGGATGCCGTAAAGGTGGACTATGTGCCGCTGCCGGAACTAAGAACCACAGACCAGGCCCTGGCACCGGATGCCGTTCAGATTCATCCTGACCGGCCCAACCACTGTTTCAGCCAACCCGTAATCAAAGGAGATGCCGCCAAAGGCTTTGCTGATGCCGCGGTGATAGCTGAAGAGCATTTTTCCACCCAGATCAATCACCAGGCCCCCATGGAGCCGGAAAACAGCGTGGCCTACATGGAGGGAAAAGGCGAAGATGCCACCCTGGTGGTCATGGGCCGCGGCATCAATATCCATCTACACATGTCCATGCTCCAGCAGGCCCTGGGGTTTGAAAACATCCGGTATGAAGAACCTTTTTCCGGGGGGCAGTTCGGCATCAAACTGGAGATCTTCACCGAAGGCATTACCGCTGCCGCCGCCTTGAAATTCAATCGACCGGTGCGCTACACCCCAAGCCTTGCCGAATCCATGCTCATCACGTCAAAGCGCCACCCCTTTGACATGAAAATCAAGATGGGCGCCAATGCCAGGGGCAAGCTCACGGCCCTTGAAATGGACATCACTGTGGACAACGGGGCCTACCACTCCATTGGCAACGTCGTTATCAACCGGGCCCTTCACATGCTTTCAAGCTCCTATTACATTCCCAACATCAACGTCTCTTCCAAGCTGATTTACACCAATAATCCCTGGGGAAGCGCCGCCAGGGGAGCCGGTCCGCCACAGACCCATTATGCCCTGGAGTGCACCATGGATCTTCTGGCGCAAAAGCTTGGCATGGATCCCCTGGCCTTCAGGAAACTCAACAGCCTGGCACCGGGATTGACCAAAGCCACGGGCCATTCGGTGGATCAATGGCCCTTTCCTGAGCTGTGCGATGCCCTTAAGCCCAACTATGACCGGGCCGTGGCAGATGCAACGGCCCACGACAACAAGGGCACTGTCAAACGGGGCGTGGGGCTGGGAGCTGCTGCATTCGGCATTGGATTTCCCGGAGATAAATCCATCTCCGCCGTGGAGCTGGAACCCGACGATGGGGTCACCGTATATGCTGCGGCGGCAGATCCCGGAGAGGGAAATGATTCCATGCTCACCCAGCTGGCGGCCCAGGTACTGGAGCTGCCCCTTGACAAGGTAAGGGCAAAAACCCGATCCACGGGAAACACGGCAGCAGCAGGTCCGGCCTCGGGCAGCCGGGTAACCTTGATGATCGGTGGTGCCACCGTGGCGGCCCTGGAGCAGTTGAAAAAAGCCATGGATGAGGTGGGCGCCAAAACCTTTGAGGCCTTCAAAGCCGCCAATGTTCCCACACGCTACGTGGGTCACCGTGCCACTGTTGAAACCGCCCCTCTTGATCCCACCACCGGCCAGGGTCCCTCTTCTGAATCCGATGTCCACGCCGTCCAACTGGCCGAGGTGGCGGTCAATACGGAAACCGGAGAGGTGCGGGTGGTGAAAATGACCATGGCAGTGGATGCAGGAACTGTGATCAACCCCAATAACCTGACAGGTCAATTGGAAGGCGGCATGGACATGGGGGTGGGATATGCCCTCCGGGAACAGTTCATCGCCGGAGAGACCACAGACTGGCGCACCTTTAAGTTTCCCACCATGAAAACCGCCTTTGATATGGATGTGGTGATACAGGAGACCCCCAGGCTCCGGGGCACACTGGGCGCCACGGGAGTGGGAGAGATGTCCATGGTGTCAACGGCACCGGCGGTGATCAATGCCATCAGGGATGCCTGCGGTGTCCTGATCACCGATCTGCCGGCCACACCGGATAAGGTTCTGGCTGCAATAAAAGCGGCAGACAAGGCCTAAATTGAAAGAGGAAACCTCATGAAACACACTCGTTCCCTGCTGTTCTTCGTATTCCTGTTGAGCCTGCTGCTCTGCATCAGTGCAACGGTTCCGGCCGCTTACGCCGCAAAACCATTGAAACTGGTCTATTCCAACAAGGTCTGCTATGAGCCCTTCATCATTGCCAAAGCCAATGGCTGTTTTGCCAGGCAAGGGCTTACGGTGGATATCAAACTGGTCACCGGCGGAATCATGGCGGCCGAAAGCCTCATGACCGGAGCAGCCGATATTGCCGCCATGGGGGATGCCCCGTTTCTCATCGCCGCCTCCAGAAGCAAAAATGTCCGGCTTCTGGCCCGTTATGGCGGCGGCAGCAAAATGCATCGGGTAATTGCCGCTGTTAAATTGACCGACATTGGCGGGTTGGAAGGCGCCCGGGTGGGCATCCAGATGGGCTCCAGCACCTATGGTGCTTTTCTGGCCTGGTGCCGGCAACAGGGGCTTGATCCGGCCAAAATAAAGTTTGTCTCCCTAAGTCCGATGGATATGCCCCAGGCCATGCAGAGCGGCCAGATTGATGCCATGGCAGGCAGTGAACCCTGGCCCAGCAATGTTGAAACTGCCTGCGGTGACAAGGTTCACGAACTCACCGACTTCAGCGCCCTGCACAACTCCTTTCCCCTGGTGGTTGCGGCCCAAGCCGATGTCACAGAGGACCGCCAGGAGGATATTGCGGCTTTGCTGCGGGCCCTTGCCGAAGCGATAAAGTTCATGAAGGAGAAGCCGGACCAGACGGTGGGGATTCTCGCCGCTGCCATCGGCCTGCCGGAACCGCAGCAGCGCCGGTGCACCTACCAGCTGGACTGGGGCATCGGCTTTGATAAACAGGACCGCGACAGCCTGGCCATGACCGCCCGCCATCTCCACGATCTCGGAAAAATCGATACCATTCCGATGATTTCCGCTTTTTTGGAAAGGCATCCGGCCCCGTAATCATCTGCAAAAGAGCGAAAGGAGAGGACATGAGCTTAGCCGATTATCTGCCCCTGGTTTTTGAAGAGACCACCATTTTTGTGGATCCTGTCCAACCGGACTGGTTTGTCGCCACCCCCCGGACCACCGAGCTGCTCCGCAAGGCGGCAGGGACCACGAACCCGGCTGAGCGTTTTGCCCTGGCCCGCCTGGCCGAGCGCTTTCCCGCACACCATCCCCCCACCCTGGCGGGGCGTGCACAAGTCAAGCAGCTGAAAGAGCTGAAGGAGTGCTGGTTTCACATCACCAACCGCTGCAATATGCGCTGCAGCCACTGTCTGTTCGCTTCGGGTGACGGGGACCGCTCGGAACTCTCCTTTGCCGATCTCAGCACCGCCGTGGACCAGGCCTTTGAGCTGGGTTGCCGGATTTTTTATTTTACCGGCGGCGAGCCCCTGATTTATCCCCGCTTCAGCGAGATTTGCGAGCAGATCCTGAAGGATAAAAGCTGTCATGTGGTGGTGTTGACCAACGGACGGGCCCTGCCCAACCTGAAGGCGTGGGTGCTTCAACAGGACTTGAGCCGGCTGCACTTTCAGATCAGTATCGACGGCATGCAAAAGAACCATGAGCAGCTGCGCGGAGCGGGCAGTTTTATCGAGTTGAAAACGATATTGCAGCAGTTCAAAGGATCAGGGATCGGCATCACCCTGTCCATGTCCGTCAACCGCAACAATGTCCATGAAATGACCCAGGTGGTGGAATTCTCTGCTGAGCAGGGCGTATCCAACCTGCACCTCATGTGGCTGTTCCTCAAGGGTAAGGCAGAGCAGCCGCTGTTCGTCCCTCCGGAGGAGATCTTCCGGCATGCACGTAACGCTTATGAGAGAGCCCAGGCGTTACAGATCTCCATTGACAACTTCGATATCATGAAGAGCCAGGTCTTCAACTTCCCGGGTATCCGCATGGATCTGAGCAACGCCTGCTGGGAAAGCCTGACAGTGGGACCTGACGGCAACATCTACCCGTCACCGGCCACGGTCTATGAAACGGATCTTTGCTGCGGCGCCCTGGCCGACGGCCTGGGGCAGGTGTGGAGGCAAAGTTTGTTGATGCAGAAAATCCGTGCCCTGTCCGTGGTGGAGTGCGCGGCACTGGCAGATGATCCGCTGCGACTTCTGATTGGGGGCGGTGATATCGACCACAGTTACATCGCCTGCGGTGAATTGGTGGGTCACGATCCTTACCTGCCCCTTTACCGGCAGCTGGCCCTCTATCTGATCAGCCGTGAAGCGGAGCAGAGCGTATCTGCAACCGGTATCGGCCTGCTGGCACGCATGGGGGAGCGCATTGAAGAGTGCGACCAGGGCGGCTCTGAAGTCTGTTTCACCCATTCCAACTGTGTGCTCACCCTGGCCGACCATGACGGCCACGCCATGATCCGCTCCTTCTACTCCCAGGCGGCTGAAGAGGTGAACGAAGATATTGTCAATCCCGTCCATTACGATACTGAGCTGATCGAACATATCCCGGAAAGCGCACGGGTCCGCAGTTACGGTTGCGGCAGCCCGGTGATGGACTGCGGCCTGGAGAGCGGAGAAACCCTGGTCGATCTCGGCTCGGGGACCGGTGTGGAGTGCTTTATCGCCGCCCGGCAGACCGGCGCCACCGGCCGGGTCTACGGCATTGACATGTCCGATACCATGCTGGCCCAGGCCCGCTCGGCCCAGCAGCAGGTGGCCGAGAATCTCGGCTACGCCAATGTTCGGTTCAAGAAGGGCTTTCTTGAAAAAATTCCGTTGCAGGACAGCCATTGTGACGTCGTCATCTCCAACTGTGTCATTAACCTCTCCATCAACAAACGCCAGACCTTTCGGGAGATTTTCCGGATTCTCAAACCCGGGGGCCGCATCCTCATCTCGGACATCATCAATAACACGGATATTCCCCTGCCGATCCGGCTCAATGAGAAACTGCGCGGCGAATGTATCGGCGGTGCCATGCATGAACGGGATCTGTTCGGGATTCTGACGGACCTTGGCTTTACCGATGTCAGGGTGGTCAAGCGCTTCCTCTACCGCGAAGTCAAGGGCTATCCCTTTTACTCCCTCACCTATCAGGCCTTTAAACCGGGCCCTGTGAATAACACCGCCATGATCTACCGCGGTCCCTTTGCCGCCGTTGTCACCGACCAGGGGCAAGTCATCCCGCGGGGCCAGACCACGCGGCTCCCGCTCACGGCCAAACTGCGCTTAGGTGACGACTTCATGCTGCTTGATGACAAAGGAGAGGTCACCAACCTGGACCAGGAAATGAGTTGCTGCTGTCTGCCCGATGCCGGTGCCATGGAGACAAACCGCCCGGAGGTCAAAAGCAGCCATAAATCGGGCTGTCTGATCTGCGGTAAACCCATCGTTATTCTGACAACGCCAAACGTGCTGAGCTGTCACTACTGCGGCAAAGAGGAGCGCGTGGAGAGCTGTTGTGAAGACGGTCATTTTGTCTGCGATCAATGTCATATCCATGCCGCCGCCGACATCATCAAACAGGTCTGCCTGACCACCCGGGAAAAGGATGTGATCACCATCTTCCGGCAATTGCGCGCCCATCCCAGTTTTCCCACCCATGGACCCCACCATCATCCCATGGTTCCGGGCATTCTGCTGGCTGCCTACCGCAACAACGGCGGCCCAATCAATGATGACCAAATCATCACCGGCATTGCCCGCGGTGCCCAGATTCCGGGAGCCTCCTGCTCCTTTTTCGGAGTGGACGGTGCAGCCCAGGGCGTGGGAGTCGCCTTTTCCGTCATCACCGGAGCGTCCCCCTTTGACGGCAAAAGCCGCCAGCTGGTGCAGCAGATCGTCATCCGGGTTGCGGGTAGAATCGCCGCACAACCGTTCAGCCGCTGTTGCCAGCGGGAGTGCTGGAACGCCCTGAAAGAGGCTGAGGAGATATCCCGGGAGCTGCTTCCCCATCCCATTTTGGCACAGGAAAATCTTCGCTGTGAGCAATTTACCACAGCCGATTACTGCGCTGGAAAACGGTGTCCGTTAATGCCATGTTAAAAGGGGAAAAAATGCCGCCAGTGCATGATGATCATGACAATGCCGATCGCCGGTTGAAACGGTTTCCAGGCGGTGCCGGCCTCTGGCGCAGCCTCCTTTGCAGCGCTGCCGCGCTGACCCTGGTGCTGCTGAGCTGGGAACTCACCGCCCTGGCGGTCACCTGGCTGCGCGGGGTTCCTTTTCCCACGCCCGCCACCACCCTGATCAAACTGTTGCACATGCTGGCCGGTCGCCCCTTTCTCGACCACTCCATCTACACCCATATCGGCAACAGCCTCGGCCGATGGGTCGGCGGATTCCTGCTGGGGACGCTTTTCGGTGCCGGGGTGGGGATGGCCTGCGGCCGCTGGCATACCGTGGAAAGGTTGTTCATGCCGTCGGTGCAGATTTTACAGCTGATTCCCGGACTGGCCTGGATTCCCGTGGCAATTCTCATTTTCGGCATTGGTGACAGCGCCACCCTGTTCATGATTGCCGTCACCGCGTTTGCACCGGTGGCCATTAATGTCACCGGCGGGGTCAAGCGGGTGGATGAGATGTATGTCCGCGCCGCACGCATGCTGGGATTGAACAACCACATGCTGTTTGTCAATGTCCTGGTTCCGGGGGCGCTGCCCCATATCCTGAGCGGACTGCGCATCGGGCTGGGAAACAGCTGGCGGGTTCTGGTAGCCGCCGAAATGATCGTGGGCAGCGGCACCGGACTGGGCTACGCCATCATTCAGTCCCGCTGGACCCTGGACTATTCCGGGGCATTTGTCTGCATCGCCATCATCTGTGTTATCGGGCTGATTGTCGAACGGCTGATATTCATCCCGCTGGAAAAAAGAACCATTGAACTCTGGGGACTGAAAAGGGAGATGTGAACATGTTGATTGATGTCGCCGATGTGAGTAAACGTTATCCCCAGCCGCACCTGGCCAATCCTCCTGCAGCTGTGGAAAACATCTCCTTTTCCATTGCGGCCGGGGAGTTCGTCTGTATCCTCGGCCCCAGCGGTTGCGGGAAGTCCACACTTCTCAACCTGATTGCCGGTTTTCTTGCACCGGACCGGGGCAGCATTCAATTCGCCGGTAAACCGGTCACCGGGCCGGAACCCCAACGTGGGGTCGTTTTCCAGGAGGCCACCCTGTTCCCCTGGCTGAACATACGCCGTAACGTGGAACTGGGACTCAAAGCCGCAGGAACGGACCGGGAGAGACGGCAAAAACTTGTGGATGAGAGTCTTGCCCTGGTGGGCCTGCACGCTTCCCGGTACGCCTATCCCCACCAGTTGTCGGGCGGGATGAAACAACGGGTGGCGCTGGCCCGGGTTCTGGCGCTGAAGCCGCGCCTGCTGCTCATGGATGAACCCTTTAGCGCGCTGGATGCCGATACCCGCGAGCATCTGCAGGACCAGCTGCTCAAGATCTGCGCCAGCCGTCGCCAAACAGTGCTGTTCGTCACCCACAGTGTGGAGGAAGCCGCTTATTTGGCCGATCGGGTCATTACCATGAGGCCGCCACCCACCAGCCTGTACAGTGAAATCCGCATCCACCGAAAGCAGCCGCGTCGGCGCAATGCCAAGGAACTGACCATGACCATCCTGCGCCTGCGGAGTCTGCTCAAGGGGCTGTCACGCTGTTGATTGCCGTTAATTGTTGTTGATTACCGTTGGCTACGGTTGATTGCGCTTGTGGTGAGCGAAAAAACGTAAAGACCCATCACGGATTTGTGTGAAAAATTATAGCGGCTGATGCGTGAACAGTGAAAATTGCGCACAAGAATCATACCTCAATCACACGAATCCGCGAAAACCCAACTTAAATTCTCATCCCTCCGGAGGTGGTATATGATGAAGCAGATGAATCTTGCAGGTAAGATGTTGGTGGCGTTTCTGTTAGTGGGCATTATTCCATTTGTCATTGTCAGTATTATTTCTCTGCACAAAGTGAATAAATCCCTCACCTTTCAAGCCTTCTCACAGCTCATTGCCGTGAGAGACATAAAAAAGAACCAGGTGGAGAACTATCTTGACAGCATTAAAAAACAGATGATCGTGTTTTCCAAGAGCATTTCGACAAAGGATGCCCTGTTTGATTTTAAGGATCATTTTTCACAGTATTTTGAAGTGAAAAAAAGCAGAGCCCAGGACGGTAACATCCTTGAGCGCGACATCATTGAAGGCGTGAACGCATTTTATCACAACGCATATTCCGATGAATACAGAAAACGCAATAACGGCAAATCCCCTGATGTCGCATCACTGCTGAAGGGGGTGGGGATTGACGGGATTGCCCTGCAATACGATTATATTGTTGCAAATGACAATCCCATGGGCTCCAAGCATCTGCTCGACAAGTCTCCCAATGACCCTGGGTCATACTTTGGTATACAGCATAAAATGTTTCATCCCATATTCAGACATGAGATGATGCTTTTCGGCTACTACGATATTCTGCTGGCAGACCATAAAAACGGGAATGTGGTCTATTCGGCCCGCAAGACCCTTGCCTTTGGCACCTCCCTTGTGGACGGACCCTATCGTGACAGTGGTATGGGAAAGGCCTTCCGTCTGGCCAATGCCGCCGAAAATGAAGACGATGTGTTTGTCGTGGATTTTGCCCCCTTTGCTCCTGCCTTTGATGATCCTGCATGTTTTGTGGCCTCGTCTGTATTTGGAGGTACTTCCAACGAGAGGATCGGTGTGGCGATATTCCAGCTTCCCATTAATTTTTTCAATGCCATCATGTCTGAAAGAAGCGGTATGGGTGAAAGTGGAGAGACATATCTGGTGGGGCCGGACAAGCTCATGCGATCCGATTCCAGATCGGACATGCAGTTTCACAGCGTGCTTAACTCTTTCAAAAACAGGGAAAAAGGCAAGGTGGATACCCAAGCCTCCCAGTCGGCACTTTCCGGAAAAACCGGACAAAAGATCATTGCGGACTATAATGGCAACAGGGTCTTGTCCGCTTTTACTTCGATAAAGGGGGATGGGTTGAATTGGGCCCTCATTGCGGAAATCGGCAGTGATGAAGCCCTGGCGGCCCGGAAATCCCTGGCATGGATCATATGGACAGTTGCCGTCATCGGGTTTGTCGTCATTCTGGGGGTAGCGGTCCGAACCACCCGCCAGATTACCCGTCCTGTGGATATGATAAGCACCAAACTGAAAACCGGTGCCCATCGGGTTGCCATGGCTTCCTCCCAGGTATTGTCGTCCAGTCAGCAGCTGGCAGAAGGTTCCGGTAAGCAGGCGGCTTCCATAGAGGAGACATCGGCTGCCCTGGAGGAGATGGCTGCCATGATTCGTCAAAACGCAGATAATTCCAGGCAGGCGGACTCTCTCATGGGTGAGGTTAACCAGGTGGTTAAAAAAGCGGAGGAATCCATGTCCAACCTCACCTCTGCCATGGGGCAGATTTCAGATTCAGGCAAAGAGACGTTTAAAATTATCCAGACCATTGATTCCATCGCGTTCCAGACCAATCTTCTTGCGCTGAACGCAGCCGTGGAAGCGGCCCGTGCCGGAGAAGCGGGTGCGGGTTTTGCCGTGGTTGCCGATGAGGTGCGTAACCTGGCCATCAGATCTGCCAAGGCGGCAAAAAATACCGCAGAACTCATTGAGTCCACGGTGGCCAGCGTAAAAGACGGCACTACGCTGGCCGGTGAGGCGAGCGGTGCCTTTGGGCAAGTGGCCCACAGAGCCATTAAAGTGGGTGGATTACTCACTGAAATAGCCGCTGCTTCCAATGAACAGGCACAGGGTATTGAGCAGGTAAATCTTGCGGTGAATGAAATGGATAAAGTGGTGCAGCAAAATTCTGCCCTTTCAGAAGAATCCGCTGCGGCATCCAAAGAGATGACCGACGAAGCGGATGGCATGATTGAAATTGTAGCGTCATTGATGCATCTGATTCGTGGTGACAGCCACCAAGATTTTGATGACAGTGCTGAAGGGTAAGTGTGTAACCAACAGTGTAGCTTACATTTCGCACATTTAATAGCACAGCATGTTGTTGGAATAGGTTGACAATTTACTTCATATTGTATTGTTTAATTGCTAAATTTTTTTGTCATAATAGTCGTATATAGTGTTGCTTTAGCAAGGCACACAATATGTAGTATTTATAATTCAAAGAACATGTGCTTGAAGGTGCGAGATGTAGGTTGTAGAGGTCGAAATGGATGAATTATTTTTTAAGGCATTTTACCCGATTATACAAACAGTTCCCTATACAATTCTGGCAGTATTCCAAATGAACGAAACGCCGTCCCTTTGACTTCTCGACAACGGCAGGGCAAACGTCACGGCATAGTCCGCAATCGGTGCATTGGTCTTCCACTTCAGGTGCTATCAAGGGACGTCTGTTTTTCAGTGTAATGATATTTTCAGGACAGATGGCAACGCATTCTCCACATCCGGTGCAATAGAGCCGGTCAACGGAAATATTCATGATGTGTCAGTCACTGTGGCAGGTAAGTATTTTGAAAAACATGGTTTCGATATAGTCGATCAATCCTGTAGAAATGGTAGATCCATCGTCTTTTGAAAAGTGGCTTTGAAAATCTGCAACGGATATCACCGGCAAGTGAAATTTCCAATAGACGAAAAAGCTCATAAGCATGAAAAAAAGGACGGCCGGATCCGCGTCAAAAAAAACCGCTTCTTCTTTGCCCTGATCAATGACCGATTTGATTATCTTTATCTGTTTTTGAAGTCCTTTGGAATGATCGCCCGGAAGATGGTCCCCTCCCGATATCAATTCTCTGAGCAAAACAGCATGAAGATAGGGTTCTTTGTCGGCGACCTCTGCAATTCCCCGGATAATTTTCTTCATATTGTTCTCAGGCGTATCTTCAGGAGAAATAACCGAAACGATGTGATGCTCGGCAGAGGCAATCAGGTCATTAATAACAGCCTCATAAAGCGTTTCCTTGTCCCCGATATAGTAATACATGCTCATTTTACTGATACCCGCCCTGTCGGCAATGTCATCCGTGCGGGCACCTTCATACCCTTTTTCAGCAAAGACCTGTATGGCAACGTCTATCAGGTGACGAATTTTTTGTTCTCTTTTTTCGTTTTTAACGCCTCTGTCCATGCCATTCCTTTTTATTTTTCCGCCAGAATATGGTCGAAAACGACCTTTTCAAGCTCTTTAATGACCTTGTCCGAAACGGTTGGACCAAGATCGCCGATGTACTGCTGAATCAGTCCGGCTTTATGGATGTGCGGGATATTGATCTGATAATAGTGCAAAAATCCAAAGATGGTCATAAAAACCACAAACGGGTTAACCTCTTTGAAGGTTCCCTGCTTTTTCCCTTTTGCCAGAATCTGTTTGCAGATCGTTACCCCTCTATCCACAGCTTTGAGTATCTTGTCCGGCAGATATTTCCCCCCTGAAAACATCTCTCGCAAAACAATGGAGTGCAGGGGCGTATAGGTCGCCCCTTTCCCCATTCCCCGGATAAAGGCTCTCATCGACTCTTCCGGGCTCTGGTCGGAGTCCAGGTTGATATCCATATCTTCCATTACCCCTGTCAGCAAATCATCAAGCACATATGAATACAGCGTTTCCTTATCTCCTGCATAATAATACAGGTTCCATTTGCTGATACCGGCTTTGGCGGCAATTTCTTCAACCCGGGCGCCTTCATACCCCTTTTTTGCAAAAACCTGCGTGGCTATATTAATGATGTGCTGTTTTTTTTCTCTCCTGGATAATAGCTCTTTTTTTTTTGCCATTTTTAGTTCAACCCTTCTCTCCATAAATCCCATGAACCCATTGGATGGTCCGGTCAACGGAGAACAGATCCTTGGATGAAACGATAAAAAGATTGGTCTTGATAGACGACCGTTGAATTCCATCAGCGTATCGTCAAATATATACACTGATCGGTGCAACTTAAGTTGCCCGAAGGGTAGTTATGCCATTCAGCCCTTTCTTGTCAATATTTAAATTTTAATTTTGTATCATTGAAGATCTGAATCGGCAGGACCGGTTTCACAAAAATACCAGTCCCGGCATCTGACCGTTTTGTCATTAACTCTTTCTTCAGCCTGTTCCTGTGTATACGGAGGGTATAAAATCAGATTGTCACCCGGCTGCCAATTTGCCGGTGTCCCAACTTCATTGGCCCTGGCTGATTGCAATGCGTTTAATACACGGACAATTTCATCGGTGTTTCTTCCGGTGGTCAGCGGGTAATAAATCATGGCCCTTATGATTTGAGCATCATCAATAATAAACACACATCTTGATGTTGATGTGTCTCCGTCACCGGGCATGATCATTCCATAGGCCTTAGCCACTTCGGAATTAATGTCTGCAATAACAGGAAAACCGATCTTTTCGTTGAAGTGCGCTTCAATATTTCTCACCCATGCAATATGTGAAAACAGGCTGTCAATACTTAAGCCGAGCAATTCACAATTGAGCGCTTTGAGATCATTTTGAATTTTTTGAAATGCTATGAATTCGGTTGTACAAACCGGTGTAAAATCAGCCGGATGGGAAAACAGAATCAACCATTTCCCCAGATAGTCATCCGATTTCACAGGGCCATGGGTGGAAATTGCTTCAAATTTAGGTGCGGGATCTCCAATACGCGGAAGCGGAGTTACCGTTTCATTGTTGTCATCATGATGATTCATTGGTTAACCTTCTTTAATTTTGGTTTTTGTGTGGATCAGGGACGAGGGAACGGTTGCTCTGCCCGGAACTTTCATCCGTTTACCGTCAACCTGATAAATAATGTGTTCTCCTGAGAAATCATACATTGGTCAGGCACTGATCGTGGCAGGGACAACTGCTCTCAATGGATTTAAACAGCGCCTGGGCATCCAGCCCATACCCTAACAGCACAAGGGGTTGCTTTTCAGTATCGTGCGTGCCGGAGAACAGGTCGTGGGACATGATCTGTCTGGTGCGCCAGATCATCTCCCTGCAACCGGTTTTATCCGGCAGGCTGGAAGAGGGAACGTTTTTTCTGTCCGTGTAATAGAAATAGATGACGGAATCAAAATATTGGGTCAACCGAAACGTATCCATGAACTCCAACCGGTTCTCTCCCGGGAATCCGTAGATCACATGGGTTTCAAAATAGGTGGTTGGAAATTGCTGTTTGATGGCCTTAATCCGTTCACCGACATGGTCTACATTGTAATGGCGGTTCATCCTTTCAAGTATCCGTTTTGAGGTGGCCTGGACCGGGATATTGATAAAACGGATTTTTTCAAACACCGCTAAGTCGATTTTGGGAAGCAAACGGAGAAATCCGCCGGGTTCGACATAATTGAGGTGCAATCCGACATCATAGGCCTTTAATCCGTTCAGCAGGTCGGCCAAATCAATCCCGATGTCGATACCGTAGCTGGCGCAGTCGTCTGCAAGAAGCATGATCGTTTTAAATCCTGAATCCATCGCATGTTCAATCTCTTTTGTGATGCGATGTAAGGGTTTGCTGGTGACATGCCCTTTGGCTTTTTTTATGGCGCAGTAACTGCAGTGGTTGACGCAGCCCTGGCAGATCTGAAGATAATAGGCATCCAGAAAACCGTAGTCCCGGTTGATGAAATTTTCATCCAGGCAGCTGCCGGAAACCGCTTCAATGGGAACAACAGGTGAAAACAGCTCGTTAAATCGGTACAATTCTTTCGGACCGATCAGGGTAACCGTTGACAGATCAAAGAGCCCGGGGTTGATTTTGGGGAGACATCCGCACACAATGAGATGTTTGTCACCGGCGTACTGTTCAATATACCGGCCGGCAATGGAATAGGATGCATTCTCCCGTTCCTGGTCGAACCCGCAGGTGCTGATCACAATGGTGTCTGCCGTGTCCGGAGCGTTCACCAGTTCCATCCCGTTCTGTTTGAAAAAATTGCAGATCTGGGTGCTTAAATATCCGTTGTTGTCACAGAGTCTGAATGTTGTGGAAAAAAAGACCCGATGTGTTTGAATCGGCTGCATTGAAAAGTCCTGTGTTGAAAGATCATTAAACGTTGGGCATCCTTCATTTGCCATCAAAATTACTTGACATTTTTTTGAGAGAAACCCCCGCAAAACGGAAATGTTACTCTGGAAAGTGTAAACCGAGAAATGAAGGATGCCAAACGTTGTATTAAGGCCTGGCCCCTTGTGTGCATGGCCGATGTCATGATCAACCCCTCTTTTTTAAAAGACAGCGGATGCCATCCCCATTGAGACCAGGCCCCATGCAGCGATTATCTGAAATGCAGGCCGCTTTATTGCTGAGGCCCTTTTCCCACTGATTTACCAGGTCCGGTTCACATATGAACGGACGGCTCATGGCAATAAGGTCCGCACTGTTTTCTTTGACCAGCCGGTTTGCCGTTTCGTAGGACCGGATTCCGCCTACCAGGATAATGGGAATTGATAACTGCTTTTTGAAAGCTCTGGCAGCCGCTTCAAAATACGCTTCATCGGCCTTTGACAGAATGTTGGCGCGCGATGATTTAAACTCCCCTGACAGTCGTGTTCCGCCGCTGATTTCCATGGCGTGAAGGCCTTCATCTTCAAGCATCCGGGCAATTAAAAGGGACTCCTCCATGGCAAGGCCGTTATCAATGAAATCACTTGAATTGAGTTTTGCCAGAATCGGGAAATCCGGTCCCACAATGGATTGGATTCGTCGGAGAACGGCCAGCAAAACCCTTGACCGATTTTCGATGGAACCACCGAACCCGTCTTCCCGTTGATTGTAAGCCGGTGACAGGAACTGGTTGAGCAGATACCCGTGGGCAACATGAATCTGTATGCCGTCAAATCCGGCCTCCCTGGCCCGCCTGGCAGCCATGCCAAATGCCTCCACAATTTTGCCCATATCATCAAAGGCAATGGGTTCGACCGCATAGGGCACCGTCCCTTTTACATCCGAAACGGCAAGGGGCGTGCTGCCTGAGAGTTCCGGCGGGCTGTAAATACCTGCGTGGGAAAGCTGCAGGATGATCCGGCTGTTGAGGTCATGTACGGTTTTCGTAAGGGTTTTGAGTCTGCTGATACAATCGTCCCGGTCAATGCCCAACTGTCTGGGACCGGCTTTGCCCCGTTTGTCGACATAGGCATGGCCGGTAATGATGAGCCCAACCCCCCCCTTTGCCAGTTCTGCCATCCGATGGGTCAGTTCTTCAGTACACAACCCGTCATCGTCTGCCAGGCCTGTCCATGTGGCGGAACGGACAAATCTGTTTTTCAGTATCAGGCCATTGATGTGAGTATATTCAAAAAGCATAAATCCTCATTTTGTGCATTCAGGGCTGAAAGTCGGTTTCCATGATGTCGGATAATGTCGGACTCCGTGGCTATCCTCCAATGGCGGACATTTGGGCCTCAACATGGGAGGTTCCTTGAAAGGTCAAGCCATGTTGGCGGGGTTTTTCTTTCACCGCTTTTACAAATAGGGCTGCCAGCTCATCATCGTCTGCCCCCTGGCGAAGGGGGCCTTTAACGTCTATCTGATGGTTGGAGAGCAGGCATGGCCGTAAAAATCCGTCCGCTGTTAATCGAAGCCGGTTGCAGGAGTGGCAGTAATGCTGGCTCATGCCGCTGATAAAGCCAATTTCCCCTGGTGCACCTGCAAACCGGTATCGCTGGGCAGGCCCGTCATTTATATCCCCGCTAACCGGTATCAGTTCTCCGATGGTTTCCAGCCGGTGTACAATCTCGTTCACCGGCATGGTCTTAAAAGGTTCGGTAAAGATGCCGATGGGCATGTATTCAATGAAACGCACATGAAACGGATACTTTTTCGATAATGATGCAAGCGGGATGATCTCATCATCGTTCACCCCTTTCATGACAACCGTATTTATTTTAATGGGATAAAAATCCATCTTGTGGGCTTTTTGTATGGCATTCCAGACATCTTCAAACCGATCCGCACCTGTAATCAGATGAAATCGTTCTCGGCGCAAAGAGTCCAGGCTGATATTGAGCCGGCGGATACCGCTGGCGTAAAGCTTCCCAAGGCAATCGGCAAGAAAGGTGCCATTGGTGGTCAGAGACAGGTCTTCGATCCCCGGTATTTTTGTCATCCGGTTGATAAAGGGTAACAGGCCTTTTCGGACCAGGGGTTCACCTCCGGTGATCCGTATTTTTCTGATACCCAGCCGTGCCGCAATCCGGGTCAGGCGATGAAATTCCTCATACTTGAGGATGGCATTGTTTTCCAGATGCCTGAACGGCTCTCCGGGCCGGCAATAGACACAGCGCAGATTACATCGATCGGTGACCGACAATCTCAGGTATGAGACGGTTCTGCCATAGTTGTCAATGAGATGATACATGATGGTTTGCCTGTTTTTGATCTATACGCATGACAGCTCCTGGAAAGAGTGGTCCGGCAATATAATTTTTTTATCCATGAAAATACAGTTTGAGTGTCATGGTTCGTGGGTGGACGAAATCCGTTTATGAGCGTTTAACCTGTTTTTCCGAAAGGGCATTTAGGGTATCGGCAGGGGTCACAATGCAGACACAATCCGCCATGTCCCAGCATGGAAATCTCTTTTCTCGTTATGATGTCGCCGGCAAGTATCCGTGGAAAAATAAGATCAAACGCCGTGGTGGCAGAATATAACCCGCAGGCCGGTATCCCGAGAAAGGGCACCCCCTTCAGCAGCCCGGTCATAAACATCGCCCCGGGCAGAACGGCAGAGCCGTAAAGGAGGGTTTCCGCACCGGCTCTTTTAAACGCGAACCGGGTCCTGTCATCCGGATCCACGGACATGCCTCCGGTGGTCACTATGATGTCCGCCCCTTTTTGGATGAGATCAAGAACGGCAGATGCAATCTGTTCATCATCGTCCGGTAAGAAACGAACCTCCAGGACCTCTGAGTTCAATGCGTTAATTTTGTTTCGGATAATGGGTTCGAACTTATCTTCGATGCGGCCGTGGTACACCTCGTTTCCGGTTATCAATACCCCCACGGTTGCCTTGTGAAGCGGCAGTACCCGGAGCACCCCTTCACACTGCCGGGCAATTCGGACCGCCCTGTTTACGGTGGAACGCTCTATGACCAGCGGAATGGCCCGGGTCGAGGCCACTTTGTTCCCCGCATTGACCAGGGTATTGGTATGGAGGGTGGCGCACATCACCTCGCCGAGCTGGTTAAAATTACTGAGCGCCTCTACATCAACCTTAAGCAGTCCGTCCCGGTTCGCCCTCAAGTGAAGTTTGCCTTCCCGGGGAGGGCCTTCCCAGGCCACGCCGTCGCCGCAGAGGGCATCGGCAATGGCGGTGGCGGCGTCATCTTCGTGCATTTTTTCCGGTTCAATGGTCAGAACGTAGAGATGATCCTTGCCAAGACGCATCAGGTGGTCGATGTCATCCTTTTTTACGATCTGTCCCCGCTTAAAGGCCGGTCCCTTGTACTCTCCGGGCCTGATTTCCGTTATGTCATGGGCCAGTTGATGTCCAACGGCTTCTTCAACACTGATTACTTGCATAGATCCACTCCTTTACACTAATTAAAAACCCGGTTGACGTCTGGCTGATTCAGTGGCTTGAAATAGGCATGCCCTGCACAGATTCTGCAAAGTGTCATTGATCCCGACGCGATGTCCCTGCCATCTCTGACCACCTGCCCGCATTTCAGGCAGACAGCCTTTTTTCGAGGCGGTCCGGGCATCTCCCATTCTTTTATGGTGATGCTGACCCGATCCACCCGGAACAGTTCGTCATCCGGCATCTGTTGATATCCGATGAGCTGCCTTTGGCCAGGCTCGGTTTCACCTGGCGCATAATTAAGTGCCAGTTCCCGGGACGTCTCAGTGGATATGATCCGGTAGGCTTCCTTGGTTTTAAGGTTATAAAAGGTCGCTGCATTGATACCGAAGTCCTTGAATTTGAGTGTCCGTTTACCCAATCTGCAACCGGTGACACTCTGGATGGCATCTGTGGCGCAACGGTCAATCTCAACAAAAACCATGAGGTTTTTACGCCATTGGTCGCTTTTGGGCTCGTCAATTCCGATCAGCCGGCATCCCAGCATGGCCATTCTGACACCAATGACCTGGCCGGCACACAGGTGACCGTGTTCGGCCACCGATTCTTTTAACAACGCTTCAAAGGGTTTCATCTCCCTTACCTCCTTATCAAACCATTGGGGGTAGATAAATTTTGGATCTGGCATCCGGAATTGCCTTTTTACCCAGAAAGCTCAATCCCTCCATCACCGTTGGCATCATCTGTCGTGGAATCCCCATGAACATCATGGACTCGTCAAGATCGGATATGGCCCGGCACCCATAACAGCCAAGGGAGAGGTTCATCTCTTTGTTCAAATACGGGTAAAGGGTGGTTTCGACACATTGGGCATTGTAGGAACTCATGTGAAACAGCTTGCGCGTGCCTGTATAATAGGTGGAGGACATGCACAGCCACATCATGGTTTCAGGCGGGGCAATAATGGCAATGACATCCGGTTCCATGACAGGGTTATCCAGCGGGGTCACCAGTGTGGCCCTTACCGATCTCTCCGGAAGCATGGGACGTTCTTTGACCATTTGGGCCGCAGCCTCCTGTGTCGCCAGTTTGCCGAGCTGCACGTAAATCTCACCGCTTGCCAGCTTGGGCGGCACCTTGGCCAGCCCCAGTATGGATGCGCCGTCCGGGCATGCATGGGATTCCATTGGCATCAGCATGCTCAATCCCCTCCTTGCCATGATCAGGGACTGGCAGTACCGCAGCCGTTCCCTGGGGACAGGGACATGGGGCAGGGGGGCGCCCTGCTTGATCAGGGTAATGGCCACCGGTTTCCACCGAAGCTTCAGAATGTTTTCCAGACGTTGGGTATAGGTTTGGTAAACTTCTTTTTTCTCAGAAGGCAGAGGTTCAAAGGGCGTTTTGTTTTCATCGTCTATGTAGCGTTTCAACGGGGGGGGCTGGTGAATGGCGATGGCCTTTTCAGGACACTTCCCTGAGCAGGTCATACAGGCAGAACAGTCCTGAGTGCTTACAGGTCCTGGAAACCGTTTCCCGTTTATCTGCTGCCAATCCAGCACTTCGTTGGGGCAGATCTCCACGCACAG
This sequence comes from uncultured Desulfobacterium sp., assembly GCA_963668575.2. Classification (GTDB taxonomy): domain Bacteria; phylum Desulfobacterota; class Desulfobacteria; order Desulfobacterales; family Desulfobacteraceae; genus Desulfocicer. Next base: position 7,322,970 of record OY764894.2, read on the forward strand.
CCCGCATCCGGAACATTTTTCAATGTCAATCGTAATGTCAACCATCAAGTCGGCTCCTTGGGTCATGGGAGGTATTGGGCGGTGTGGTGGTCACAAGGCCGATCGACCGGATAAAGGCAAGGGTCCTTTGGGGGACTTGGGATTCGGATTGAAATCCTGAACAATAGTCCATGGCGTTGATCATGGAGATCATATGCCCCAGATCTTCCATATAATCCACGTCGGACAGTGTCTCCAGAAGTGCGGTGGGGATCCGTCTCTCTGCGGCAATGGCCATAAGGGCATCCAGGGCGGCAATTCCGTCCCCATTGTAAAAGACCCCGGTGAAATCCATCCGGGTGGTTTTAGTGATTCCCACCAGCGAAACCCCTGCCGCCTGGCAGGGTGCCAGAACCATGGCACCGGATGGGGACGGTGCCTCCAGCTGTGACATGCTGCTGAACGCCCGGGTGATCATGTCCGGCGTAAGGCCCGGAAGATCTCCTCCGATGCACACCACCGAGTGGTATCCCAGGTCAAATATCTGCCGGTAGCAATCGTTGAAATGCGCGTCAAAATTTTCTCCCTGATCCACAACATATCCGATGTCGTCGGATGGGAAGGCCTGCTTGAACATCTCCTTGACCCGGACCATTTCATCCGCAGGGGAGGACGATACAAAAAAATCAAAGATATCACTGTCAGTGTTCCGGCGGCATTGCACCAGTCCCTGCAGGCCGGTGGCTGCGGTGTCAAGGACCATTGCCCGATACAGTTTTGCTGCCTCATCCGGCGTGAGAGAACCACCATGCGCTTCGGTTAATCTGGTTTTGGTCACACCGGGTTCCGGGAATTTTGAAAAGATAACCAATGCATGTTTTTTTTTCATGATCCGATTCCTTATTTATTGTGGGCGAACTCGGGATAAAATTCCGGTTCGTCGTGACGGTTATTGTGTGATGCCGGGTCCCTGCCCATGATCATGATCATGGGTAAGGGGCTGCACTCCTGCTGATTCGGACAGTATCGGCACTCCTCTATCTGGTCTTTTGAGGGAATGGCGGACCACGAGGTGGGTGTAAATCCCAACTGTTTGTAAAAATCGGCAGCATCGCCCCTTGCCACCAGAGCAAGGGATTTATGGGACGGCATGAGATACCGGATTAAACGGCTACCCACCCCATGACCCTGAAATGCCTGTTTCACGGCAATGGGCCGTATCATTGTGATGGTGCCGTGGTCCTCCAGACGGCAGCATCCAATGACCTCTTCACCCTTCATTGCCAGGGTGTAATCTTCTATGGGGCCGGCATAGTCCATATCCTTTTCCCGGAGCAGGTCGGTAACCGGATCGACATCCCCGGCACCACCCTTTCTGAGGGTGATGGCAAATCCGTCCTTCACGGCTTTGGAGACCCGGCACGGGATGGAACGAAAATTCCATTGACCGAGTATCGGGTCGCACAACGCGGTGTCCGAGCTGGTGAGCACGTTGGCGTTGGATTCCCACAATCCCCCGAGTTCCGGCTCTCTGGCCGGTTTTTCAGGATACCACCAGCCATATTCAATGCTGACCACATTGGGAACCATGGTTTTCAGGTTGAGAAGATGCCCGATGGTGCCCTTTGCGGTTTCGATCCGGATCTCGTCACCTTGTTCAAGCCCAAGGCGTTTTGCCGTTTCCCCGGACATCTCCGCCACAGGTGACCCATGGTGTTTGCGAATGCAGTTGATCTGGCGGAATTCCGATGAGTAGTAGGGGTGCTTTCTTGTCCCTGTGATCAGGCGCAGGGGCCATGTTTCGTCCGGCTTTTCAGGTGTCCTGAAAGAGGGCAGGGGATCATGACTAAACGCTTTTAAAAGCGTTGAATAGAGCTCGACTTTCCCGCTGGGCGTTGAAAATCCCTTTGACAGATATTTGTAATAGGACGGTTCCGGTGCATAAAGGCCTTCTTTGCAGAATTCCTCCCAGTTCTGACCGGTTGGGGCAAGGATGTCATCAAGGGCCTGTTCAAGGGTCTGCCAGGGCCAGTGGGCTTCCTGGCCGCTGAGTTTACCCAGCTGGCACCAGAAATCAAAATCGCTCCTTCGTTCATACAGGGGCGGGATGGCAGGGCCTCCGCCATAGGCCACATTGGCAACACCGCCATTGGTCTGAATCATGGATTGCTCAAAGCTGCCGGTAATGGGCATGACAAAATCGGCCAGCATGGCGGTGGGTGTCATAAAATGCTCCAGTGATACCAGCAGGTCCAACCCCTTCAATGCACGGTATATCCGTTTCGTATCAGCCTGGGACAGGAGGGGGTTGCTTGCCATGCATATCATGGCCCGAATGGGATATGGATCATGTGTGAGCATTGCCTGCCAGACCAGATGGGGATGGGCCGATGTCAGATAACGGGTGGGGAGCTTTTTGCCATGTTTCATGGTAAAGCGGGTCAGTTGCTCATACCCGTCATACCGCTGGAGTTGAAAAAGTTCCGGCCCCAGCTTTTTTTTACGCTGTTCCGGAGAGAGCATCTGCCCCAGCTCCAGATCAACTTCCGGGGTAAAGTCCGATCGTTCGTTGATAAGGGAGCCGCCCGGTACATCAATGTTGCCGGTAATGGCCCTGAGAATCGCAATGGCCCTGAGTGTCTGGGTGCAGTTAATGCCGCTGTGGTCTATTCCCAGACCCGTAAAGATGGATGCCGGGCCGCCGGGCCTGGCGTACAATTGCGCTGTCTCCTCAATGATGCGTACCGGTATGCCCGTTATTTCAGACACCCTGGATGGGGAAAACAGGCTGCTTCTGATGCGAAGTTCGTCAAACCCGGAGCACCAGTATGAGACAAACGTTCGATCATAAAGATCGCGTTCAATTATCAGGTGGATCAGTCCCATGGCAAGGATGCCGTCGGTACCCGGCTTTATGCGGAGCCAGTGGGTGGCCAGGCAGGCGGTTTCACTCTGCCTGGGATCAATGACGATGATCCTGCCCCCGACATGGGCATAGTCCACCAGGGTCTTCCAGAACAGGTTCCGGTCTGACTGGGCAGGGTTGATGCCCCAGAGAATCACACATTGAGTAAGATCGGGTTTTAGTTCATCGTCAATGGGCCAGCCATAGGTGATGCTGTTCACCCAGATTCTCGGATTCCAGCAAACGGTTCCGATCCCCACATTGTTGGGTGAGCCAAAAAGATTCATGTACCTGTGGAGGGGCCAGTAAATGGTGTGGGGCGCACTGATGCAGGTGGCAAGGGTTTCACCTCCGTAACGGTCTTTCAGGCTGGCAAGACGGGATGCAATCTCTGCAATGGCCTGGTCCCAGGAGACCCTGGCCCATTGCCCGTCTCCCCTTTTCCCCATGCGTTTCAGGGGATAGTTGATTCTGCCGGGATGATCGATGAGTTCCCGGTTGGCGGCAAATCGCCGGCATCCTGCCATCACAGCTGCATCATAGGGATATCTGTCGGGATCGGGCTTGATTTTGACAATCTGTTGGTGGTCATCCACCCACACCCGTACCCCGCAGAAATATCCGCATAAATGGCAGTTGGATTTTATGATGCTAACCATAGATCCTCTTTCCGCCGTGGTCATACAGGCGATTGCCCTTTGTGTCGGATAGATGGTAAATACAAAAAGGGATGGAGCTGCCCTGGGTTCCGGTGACGGCAAGGTTGCAGCCCTGGGCCCGCTCAAGATCCATGGTCCAGGCATCCATGTATTCCATGATCAGGATGGGAAGGCCGGCAGGCAATTGTCCGGAAGGGGAGAGGGCGGCAACGATGTCGGTGAACATCGCTCCCTGGGGGCTGTCCCATGACAGCATGTCAAGATAATCCGATTTCTTGAGGTTATGGGTAAAGGGTCTGTAGTGTTCTCCTTCTCCGATGAGGTAGGTTGAACCGTAACACAGCGGGTGGGAGCTGCCCACCGGCCAGAAGTCGCTGGCACGGATGCGTTCTTTTGTCTGTTGGGCAATCAGCCTTGCCACGTCTCCCACAGAGAGATGCCTGGGTTTCTCAACGTCAAATCGTCCTGAGACAAATGCCGGCTGCAGGGCCAGCCCCTTGATCACATCGAGATTGTTCATGGCAAATTGAATGATTGTTCCCAACTCCCGGTCATTGATGCCTTGGACTATTGTAACGGACAGGACCACCGGGACCTTTTCCTCTCTACAGTTCTCAATGGCGGTAAGCTTGTCGTTCAACAGGTCTTTTCCCCGCAACTTCATGGTGGTTAAGGGATTTAATCCGTCAAACTGGAGGTAGACATTGGTGAGCCCGGCCTTTTTGAGTTCTTTTAAATACAAAAGGTCCCCACCGATTTTAATACCGTTGGTATTCAACTCTATGGCGGAAAACCCCAGCTCTTTCCCCAGGGCAATGATATCCGGCAGATCGCTCCTCACCGTGGGTTCCCCTCCGGTGATCTGTATGGAAAGGCCGTGGCCGTCAACGCTGTTAATGGTGTTGTAAATGTCGCGAATCTCACTCATGTCAGGATCTTTGGGGACGCTGCCATCGTTCATGAAGCAAACCGGGCAGGATAAATTGCATCGCCAGGTCACCTCGATCTCCGGCAGGGTGATTTTTCGCTTGTGGTTCGGACAAAGTCCACAATCGTTGGGGCAGCCTCTGTTTGTCCGGGTCTGGGGGGGCCTGGTATTGCTTGGGAAATCAAAGGAAAGCATCTCCTTGTAGTGACGTGAATCCGGCCATAGATAAACGTCGAATCTGCCATGGACAGGACAGGTTTTATGCATGTACACTTCGCTGTCTTTTTCATAGACAACGGCTGAAAGTGTCTTCAGACAATGGGGGCAGACACTGGTTGTTTGACGGATAATGTTCATGGCTTTGTTATCCTGAGAAGTTTCGCGTTTTCCATGCGGGACATATTCTTCTCTCCCTCGGTTCCCTGCCAAAGGGACATGTTCCGACGATTGAATAAGTCATGGTCAACCAGGTGATCAAAGAACAGCTCCAGGATATGCCGAACGTCAACGGTATCGGCAGCGCTGTTCAATCTATGTGCGCAAGCCATACAGTAGACAACGCATGTTTCGGCTCCGGTGCCGCTCGCCTCATCCATGCGATGTTGGGCCCGGCTGTGGCATCGCTCGGGATCAATGGCCGACACAACGCCGCCTGAACCGCAGCAGATGGTATTTTTGCCGGTATGGGGCATCTCCACGAGTTCATCCGGCATTAAAAGATCCCTGACATGGCGGCTGATGTTGCCGCATCGGTCGCTGCAGGAATCATGAACCGTGACACGGCCCTTTACCGGAACCTTTATGCCGGCCTCGGTCATCATCTGGTAAAGAGAACGAATGGATATTTCTTCTGCCTCTAAATAGCGCTCCAGTTGGCGGTGGCAAGTGGGACACGAGGTAACAAGGGTGGTGGCTTTGCTCTCAAGAATCTTTTTTTTGAGGAGGTTTCCGTATGCATCGGTCCGATGTTTCAGACCCATCTCCTTTAGAGGCGCTCCGCAGCATTGGTCCAACACCCCCACGTTCATGCCGCGGTCGCTGAGCCATTGGGCGGTGGCCTGCACCAGCTCAGGCCCTTCATTGGTCAGCATGCAGCCCGGGAAAAAGAGCACATCACACGCTTTTTCCTTAAATTGCCTGTACACCGCTTCTGTGTCAAAGGCATCCCGATAGATGCTGAACGCATTCCAATCATGATCCACCCACAAATGCCGGTACCAGTCAGGGTCTATGGAGCCGTTGTCAAAATAGTGCTGCCTGGCCTGCCGGACCATTTCCGGTATGTCGAGTCCCATGACGCACCCCTCGGTGCACAAGCCGCAAAGGGAACAGTTGAGCACAAATTCCATCACCTTTGGATCATCATGGCCATCTAAAACGGCTGCCGCAATCTGTTTCGGTGTGAGACCGTCAAGGTCCCGGAGCAGGTTGCAACCCTTGGCACACACCATTTTTTCCCGACATTTTTCCCGAACGCGATTAAGCATGGTTTATCCTCCTGAACTTGCGATATCTATTTTTTATGCACATTGTATTCATGGTGAACCTGGTGGAGGATGCCCGCACAGGTGAAGATGCCTGTCAGTACAACCAGGACGAACGATAATGAACCGGCCCTCAGATAAAGCAGGGAGGCAGCCACTAACACCATTTCAAATCCAATGGCCACAATGAGAAATCCAACCGTCGCTTTCTGATAGATTGACATGATCTAAAACATTCCTTTGCTGATATTTTCCCTTTTCAGTTTTCCAATGTCGTCTGACAATGCGATACTCCTGCCAATGGGGGCCGCAAATATATGGACGAATTTACTGTACGGAATGGTTGCAAAAAAGGCAGCTGTCACGCTGGCGTGAATGATCCACATCCCAGGTGCCATCACTTCCCATGGCAGTGGCAGGTAGGCAAAGAGTTTTGACATGGGGCCGGCTAAAAACGAGTATCCCATGAACGCGTCATTGGGTTCCACGACAAACCGGAACGTCTCTGTTAAAAATCCGGTGATGACGACGACCAGCAACAGAACGATCAGCCGGATATCCACATAGCGGTTTTCACTCTTGGCGTTGAAGTATGTATGACAGAAACCAAGCACAAGCCCGATAAGGAGGATGGTTCCGCTCAGTTCCAACCCGAACTTGAGGAACGCCCGCCCGCCTCCCTCTATGAAAAATCCCATGGGAATGAGTTTCACCACAAGCGTGTATAATTGATCAAACAGAAAGATCGAAACAAACCCCAGAAAGATCATGACATGGCGAAGCCACAAAAAGGTCGACCGGTTTTTGATCCGGTTCTGGAGAAGCACCTCCTGTATGATCGTCTTTTTGTCGGGCATTGGCAGTGCGATGCGTGTGTCGCGAAAGACGGGTCCTGCCATTTCCGGATGGTTGATCCAGAGGATATGGACGATTTTCAATACAATGTTCCGGTACAGGCCGATGAAAAACAGCCCCATGGAAAAGATGATGAGTATCCAGAAATAGGTGAATTTTATCATGGGCAGACCTCTTCATGGCCCAGAATGCACACCTCAGCCGAGTGGGCCAGTTTTTCCGCTACATTTTTCTTGGAGATGTGGAAGAGCTGTCCTATTTCTCCTGACACAATTGCCTGGGTGGGACAAATCTCTTCACAGGCCCGTTTCAAGTCGGCGGGACGGTCTTCACAAAAGGTGCATTTCTCCATCCTGCCCTCCAGGCTGAGCTTGGGTGCGCCAAAGGGACAGGCCCAGAGGCAGAGCATACATCCGACACACCGCTTTTGATCCACGGTGACCGCTCCGGTCTCCTCGTTTTTGGTGATGGCCTGGCGGGGGCATGCATTCATGCAGGGGGCGTCCGCGCAGTGCATACAGGCAAGGGATACGTTTACATTGCTGATATTGGGAAACGATCCTTTTTCCAGGGTCGTGACATGCCGCCACTTAACGGTCTGGTTTTCACCGTTCCACATCTGGCAGGCCACCTCGCAGGCCCGGCAGCCCACACACTTCTCTTTGTCAAAATAGAAACCAAACTGAGTCATGACGCCTCCTGAACCTTGCGAACCGCAACTTTGCATTCATTGTATCCGATCCCGCCGGACACGGGATTGACCTGGGAATCAAATATTGGATTGACATGGGTTCCTTTTCCCTTGGCCACGGATCCCATGGTCCTGCCGAACCCGTGTCCATGAACCACCCGCACAACCCCCGGCAGCAGCCCCTCTTTGACACGGGTCTTGATGATCGCCTTGGACACCGGTGAACAAAGCTCCACCCTGTCCCCGTCCATAATATTGAGGGATGCTGCATCCCTGGTGCTGATTTCCACCCAGTTTTCTCCCTCTATGGCCATGAGGAACGGATTGTTTTGAGTATGGGTTCCGCAATGACATTGCATTTTCCCATTGATCAGCTGAAAGGGGTACGCTTCATCCGGCTTGACCCGTTGGGTTTCATCATAAATCGGCATGGGCTCATATCCGTATTCAGCCAGGGTCTCTGAATAGACCTCAATGCGGCCGGTGGAGGTCTGGAATCCACCCGCTTCAATATATTTGTGGTACTTCATCTCTCCGTGCCAGACCCCTTTTTCCTTGAGTTCTTCAAAGCTCACCGGGAGATACTCGACAACGGTTCTGGCCCAGTCTTCCCAGGTTTTCCATTGGAAATATTCTCCATATCCAAGGGCCTTTGCCAGTCCTCTCATGATCTCGTACAGCGGTTTTGATTCTCCCAGGGGACGGATGGCAGGCTGGGCCATGATCGTCTGGGGCCCTGACCACAGGCTCTCACGAACCTCGGCACGCTCGTAGAACGATGCCTCAGGGAGTACGATATCGGAAAGCTGGGCCGTTTCGCTCATATAAATGTCAATGGTGACCGATAGATCCAGTTTGTCCATCATTTTCCGGAACAACCCGGTATTAGGATCACTCATGGCAGGATTGACAATGTGGAAAAATGCCGCTTTTATGGGATAGGGAGATCCTTCAAGAACGGCTTTAGGTAGTAATTGGGACGGAATATCCGGTGCCAGGGGATATCCCATTTCCGCACTGATAATAGGCCGTTCAGGCATTGACAGGGCCTCTTCCGGAATAACCAGAGGAAGGTTCAGGGGGGATGCCTCTTTTAAGATCAGGTTGCCTGGCCCATCGATATTTCCGGTAATCGCGTTGAGACAGAATATGGTCCTTAACGCCTGGAATCCGTTGGAATAATTGACCAGGCCTTTCAGTCCGTCCATCACGGCCGGTTTGGTGGATGCGAATTCGTCGGCAATATCTATGATGATCGCCTGGTCTATACCGGTGACGGATTCGGCCCACTGGGGCGTGTAGTTGTTGGATCGCACATGATCTGCAAACGCATCAAACCCGTATACCCAGTTTTCACAAAAGTCTGCGTCATAGGCCTTGGTTTCAATGATGCGGTGGGCCATTGCCAGTGCCAGGGCACCGTCGGTACCCGGCTTGATGGGAAGCCAGATATTGGCTTTTTCCGCACTCCGGCTCCGGTAAGGATCCACCACCACCAGTTTTGTTCCCCGTTTCAGGGTTTCGACCAGTTCCCGATTCTCATGCAGACTCTGATTCGGGCCCAACGGATCTTCCCCCCACAGCATAATGAATCGGCTGTTTTCGTAGTCTTTGGTTGGAAGGGGATGACCGTAGGTCATCATTCCCGCCAGTCGGCGGTCCTGATCGCATGCCGCACCATGCCCGGACCAGTTGGGTGTACCATAGAGCTGAGTGAAAAGCTGATATGAGAACATTTCATTGGAATCCAGGTGCCATAGATAAGATACGGCTTCAGGTCCGTTTTCCTTTTTTATCTTGAGCAGCTTGTTCGCGATGATCGTAAAGGCGTCATCCCATGAGATGGCCTTGTGTCGGCCGGATTTCGTTTTCATCATCGGATGAAGCAACCGGTCCGGATCTTTGGAAATATGGAGACTTGAAACGCCTTTTACGCATCTGGAACTCCGGTTTGGGGCATTTTCATTGCCCCTGACGTAAATGACCTCATTATTTTTTACAAACACCTCTGTCGGACAATGCCATGGGCAAATAATGCATACACCAGGTACCATTCTTGCCCCTTTGATCCGGCTGATTCTTTCATGAGTGCTTTTTATGTCCATCAGATTTATTTTCTCCGCAGTTGTTGACCGGGTTGTGATAGATCCTGGTGTCACCCTGTCAGTGTCAATGGTTAAAGAGAAATTCGCATCCCGTCAAAGGCCAGTTTTACCTGTTCGCCGTAGCACTGAATGGCGGATTGAATGCCGGCGTTGGTCACAGGTGTGCTGTAGTGCATGGAGAGATGCGTCAGATAAAGCCGATTAACCCTTAACGCCAATCCGGTTTGAATCGCTTCATCCACCGTATGATGATCGTCCGGATACCAGTTCTCATCCCAGAAGGTCGCGTCCAGGATCAGGGTACTGATGTCGGTCAATATCGATTTCGTTTTTTCAGGCAGTGGGCCCGTATCCGGCAGATACGCAATGGACGAATCGCCGACATGAAACAGAAACCCCAGTGTGCCTGGGCTGTGTGCAACGGATAGTGCTGATATCTTGATCCCATGGAACTGGATGGTCTGACCGGCTTCAATGAACGCCACCGCCATCCAGTCCTTGATGGATTCGAATCGTCTGTCGAGCTGACGGAAAGTTTCCTGACTCATTATTGCGGGCAGTCTGGATTTTTTGTAAAATCTGGCATAAATTTCAAGGTCTCCAATCCCGCCACAATGATCGTGGTGCGCATGCGTTAACAGGAAACGGTCAACATGCCCAATGTTTTCTCTTAATAATTGCGATGAGAGTTCGGGTGGGGCATCTACGAGTAGATTGATATTGCCGGCAAGCATAACGGCACTGCGGGTCCTTCTGAAAGAGGGATTCTCGCGGGCTTCCCTGCAGACCTGGCATCCACAATAAAACTCCGGTACACCGTTTCCTGCTCCTGTACCAAGAAAAATAAGTTCCATGGTAGTTCCCTTTCCTGTTCTCTACGCTGGCTGTTGATGAGAATGGATTGTTTGCGTAAGGATTACCTGGGACCCGGCCCGGCAGGACCGGTCATTTTAGGGAGTTCCGTGCCGCAGAATTTGCATTTTGTTGCATCCGGGGGATTTGGTTTCTTGCATTCCGGATTTGGACAGAGTTTCTCTTTCTCTTTTTCTTTTTTTGCCATAACGGGTCTAAAACACATAGCATTCTCCTCAATTTTGGTTTATCGTTTAAATTGAAATACAAAATCTTTATTCTTTCACCTAACCCAACTGTGGAATCAATTCGTTACTTTTTTTAAACGGTTGATCCAAAATTGGGTGCGTGCTATAGTACACCAAGTTATGTTGCTAATGGGTTAAACCAATTAGTTGAACCGATCGGTACAACCAATATATGCGTAGTTGGTTTTGAATGTCAAGAATTTTATTGGTATTGATGATAATTTTTTATGTCGTTTGTGATTTTGATTTTATTTTAGTATGTTAAATCATTGTTGATAGGTTCTGTTTTTTGATTGACACCCATCGACATCAGATTTTTTAAAGATAAACTTCCGGGAGAATTCAATGAAGCGGAAAGACATTAAGAAAAAGAGGCAGGAAAAAATCACTGAGATCATTGATATTGCCTCCTCTGTTTTTTCACAGAAGGGTTATAACGGTGCGAGTACAAATGAGATCGCAGATCGTATCGGGGTCAGCAAGCGAACGATGTACTATTATGCAGGGGACAAGGACAATTTATATGAATCGGTTATAAAAAAATTAACCGGTGAAGCCATGGAACTGGTGGAATTGAATCCGATCAAAAAAAATCTGCCCAATGACGAGAAATTGAAGCAGTATATTAAAGGCGTGTCTAAGATTGGTGGCCTTAGAGATCTTCACTCCATAGCATTGAGGGAATTGCTATACAACGAAAATGACGTTTCAGAGGATATTTTAGAGACCCTTAATAAAGGACTGGGGGTTATCTGTGAGATTGTGGATGAAGGTAAGGAAAAAGGTACATTTTCAAAAGAGGTCAATCCCCTGATCTTGGGATTGATGACGCTTAGTTTTTTTATTTATTGGAATCTCACCATTCCCCCACTGTACAAAGCAGGATATTTTAAAGAGATGATAGAGGAATTAGGAGTGGATATTTCCGATAACCTGGTTGCAGAGGTTCAGAAAATTTTTTCAACGTTGCTCCTGAGCAAATAGTCTGACATTGCGCCCCCAAGGGGAGGATACGACCTTTTCTCATCATCCCTCCCCTGATCCGAATCAATGAGATGATTCGGGAGGCGGCCCCTCAAACCCTTCCATATAAGGTGCGAGCATTTTCTGTTCATTGGGAAGAATGGGGCGCCAGGAAGCGGTGAAAAGACCTTTCCCCCCCATGTCCGATACGCGGTTCATTTTTGCCACCAGAATCTCTCCCCGGGGGATGTTGAGAAATTCCACCCACAGGGTTTTTTCCATTTGAAGGTGGTATTTTGCCGAGACCAGGCGGGCAAAATTCTGAATATAGTTCTGGATGGAGGTGCCTTTTCCCAGGTTGCGGCACAGTACCACATGGTCCTTTAGAAAATGAATTTTCGGATTTTTCGCATTCAGCCGGATGATGCGGATGCGGTACTCTCCAGGCCACCAGCATACAGGTGGCTGTCCATCCCGTTGTTTTCCATCCCATTTGTAGATACCGTCATATATGATCATGGCATGCCCCTTTTCCGATACCATTGGATTCAGGAGAGAATGGGAATCCCCTTTCCTGAATCCATGGGGTGTTTTTTTTTATATGAAAAGGCAGCCTCCAAGGCAACCTCAGCAGAGCCGCCCCCCCGATGGGCAATAGGAACCGGACAATTGAGCTGTCTACAGTTCCGGTCCGGGCCCATTGCCCGTCGGGGGGGCGGCGGTATAATACCATTTGGCTCCGCGTCTACGACCCTATATTTGTTGTGTCCGGCAGGACATGCCCGTTATAAGAAAGAGTAGGCGAGCCTAACATTCTTTCAAGCTTCGTTGTGGGCAGACCCAGGTCCCCAATGCGGTCTGCCCGTGGTAGTTATACCAGCTGTTTGCCGGCACCGGGACCTGGTGAGACCCCGTAGATCTCTTTAATGTGAAGTATCACGGCTCCCTTTGATTTTAAAGGATGCCCCTTTTTCTTCCCCATCTCTTCAATCCATTTGGCTGTCTCTTCGTATCGAGGACCCTGGGTTTCAATGGTGATGCTGCATTTCAACTGATAACCTTCGCGGCCTTCCCAGAAGGTAACGGCCGCCTGGGGGTTGCTTTTAAGGTTGGCAAGGGTTTTATTGAAGAATTGATCCGAAATAAGGATGGTTTCATCATCAATAATTTTTTTTGCACCCACCGGAACCGCATTGGGGGTTCCATCCGGCGTTGCCGTTGTCAGAACCGCAACGTGGACCTTATTAAACAACTCTTTCATTCGTTCCGTCATTTTTGCCATGGGATACTCCTTTTTTTGATTGATGGTAATATAACATAAATCAGGCGGAAACAGTGTTTTTTCATCCATCCGTTTCCACCGCTGTAATGCATGGTCAATGGGGAAAATTGATTTTTTTCCGTAATGCTTTTTTTTCACTACGTCTGGCCTTGTTGTCCAGTCGGCGCTGCTTTGCCCCCTGGGTTGGCCGTGTGGGTTTTCTTTTTGCAATGGGAACAAGTGCTTTTCGGATAATTTGGGTCAGCCGGTTCAGTGCATTGCCGATGTTTTTTTCCCGGCTTCGAAATAGCTGTGCCTTTATGACGATAATTCCCTCGTTGGATATTCTCCGGTCGTTGAGATGCAGCAATTTTTCCTTAACATCCTCCGGAAGGCTTGATTTTAAGATGTCAAACCGCAGATGAACCGCCGTGGACACCTTGTTGACATTCTGCCCTCCGGCACCCTGGGCCCGTATGGCATTAAGTTCTATTTCATTGTCGAGGATAACTACATCATCCGAAATATGTAACATAAATGGTTCCTTGTCTTTTTTGGGCCATGTTAAATGGCTGTTAACTGATAAATATAGAACACAATCATTATAGATCAAGTGAGCTTGTGCTAAAAACACTCAAAATCCGGCATTCTTCATTCCCGCTTTACACTTTCACAAGGTGGATGCCCATTTTTCGGTGGTTGTCCTTAAAAAGAGACTCGAACTCGGTTTCAAAAAAACCCAGTGGAAGTTATCCGCTTTTCCTGATATAAACGACCCGGCATTTTTTGTTTGTCCCATGGGAGGAATACATTAAGTTAAATGGCCGGAAAACAACAGAAAATAGTTCCTCTGATGGCCCGGGTTCGTGACACCGTGCAGGACCATGCCATGTTTTCACCCGGTGACTCGGTGCTGGTGGGGGTGTCCGGCGGGCCGGACTCAGTTGCCCTGCTTGGGATTCTCACCGACATGGCAGAGGAGTTCTCCCTTAAGATTGCCATGGTCCATGTGAATCATTGCCTCCGGGGAAAGGAGTCTGACAGGGACGAGGATTTTGTGCGGGAGCTGGCGGATGCTTATGGACTGGTGGTCCATGTAAGGAAAAAAGAGGTGGCGGCCCTGGCGTGTGAAAAGAAAAGATCCATTGAAGAGACGGCAAGGGATGTGAGATACGCCTTTTATGGGGAAATCACCGCGCAGTATGGATACCACCGTATTGCCCTGGGGCATAACAGTGACGACAACGCGGAACAGGTGCTGATGAACCTCTTGCGGGGGAGCGGCCTCCGGGGGCTCACCGGGATTCCTCCCATTCGGGATAACCGGATAGTTCGTCCCCTGATCCGGGTATCCCGGCAGGAAATTCTGGCTTTTCTGGCGCAACGTCACCAGTCCTTTGTCCTGGACAGCTCCAACCAGGACACCAGCTATCTTAGAAACAGGATCAGACATGAGCTTCTCCCCTGTCTGATGCGGGAATACAATCCTGAAATTAAATCCGCCCTGAACAGACTGAGCAATATCCTCACAGCGGAGGAGGCCTGGATGGAAGAGGAGACCCGGTTCATGATTTCACGTCATCTAAGGTCAGGAGATAACGGGGAAGTTCGTCTTGCCAGAACCCTTTTTCCCACCCTGTCATCGGCCCTGGCCCGGCGGGTGATAAGGGGGGCCATCCGGGAGGTCAAAGGTGATTTAAAACGCATTACCCTGGGGCACATTGATGATATCCTGGGCCTGATGGCCGGCAGCACCGGTGTGAAAAGCCTGGATCTGCCCCATGGCATCCGGGTGACCCTGACAAGGCAGTGGGTCTATTTCACTCTCTCCTCCAGGCCGTTGAGACGTCTGGGACCGTTGCACAGCGCATGAACAAAAGCGCGGCATTGATGACAAATAGGACTTGGGCTGGGGCAATACACAAGCCTGATCCTGTTTTTCCGGGAATCAGCTCCAAAAACTTGATCATCAAGTAAAGCCCAACATGGGCATAAAGTTTTTCTTGCCTAATGAAAATTGATGTTTATTATTGAATTTAAATGTTTTTTGTGTTTTTTTTATTACGGCTGAAATTTTAAAATCAATCCTTAAGTGAAATGGGATCAATAACAGACTCAGAAAGGAACTACCTTTGAATCAGTTTTATAAAAATTTATCTCTGTGGCTTGTTATCGTGCTGATGATGGTGATGTTGTATAACATTTTCAACCAGCAACAGGTCGGCGAAAACAGTCTGGGATATTCGGATTTCCTGGCCATGGTTGACTCTGAACGGGTTCAGAATGTTGTTATGCAGGGTCAGGATCTATATTTTACGGATAAAAATGGTGCCCGATATAAAACCTATTCCCCCGGGGATGGGGATCTCATCCGGACCCTCAGGGAGAAAGGGGTTTCCATCAAGGCCAAGCCCCCCACGGAATCTTCATGGTTCATGTCCATCATTATTTCCTGGCTGCCCATGATTGTGCTCATCGGCGTATGGATTTTTTTCATGCGTCAGATGCAGGGCGGTGGAGGGGGCAAAGCCATGTCCTTTGGCAAAAGCAGGGCCCGGCTCATGTCCGACAAAGGGGCCAAGATTACCTTTAAGGATGTGGCAGGCATTGACGAAGCCAAGGAAGAACTCACCGAAGTGGTGGAGTTCCTCAGGGAACCGGAAAAGTTCACCCGCTTGGGAGGACGTATTCCCAAGGGGGTGTTGTTGGTGGGTGCCCCGGGAACCGGAAAGACGCTCCTCTCACGGGCTGTGGCCGGGGAGGCCGGGGTGCCGTTTTTCACCATAAGCGGGTCAGACTTTGTTGAGATGTTTGTGGGTGTGGGGGCGTCCCGGGTGCGGGACCTCTTTGCCCAGGGCAAAAAAAATGCACCGTGCATTATCTTCATTGATGAAATTGATGCCGTGGGCCGTCAGCGGGGTGCCGGCATGGGCGGCGGTCATGATGAGCGGGAACAGACCCTGAACCAGCTGCTGGTGGAGATGGATGGATTTGAGTCCAATGAGGGCGTTATTCTCATGGCTGCCACCAATCGGGCCGATGTGCTGGATCCGGCACTGCTTCGTCCCGGACGGTTTGATCGTCAGGTGGTGGTGGATATGCCTGACATCAAAGGCCGTATTGGTATCCTGAAGGTTCACATGAAAAAAACCCCCCTGGACAAGGATGTGGACGTGGTGAACCTGGCCAAGGGAACCCCTGGTTTTTCCGGCGCAGATCTGGAAAACCTCGTCAATGAGGCGGCCCTTCTGGCGGCAAAATTGAATCATGAAAAATTAACCATGATGGATTTTGAAAATTCCAAAGATAAGGTTTACATGGGCCTTGAACGGAAATCCAAGGTGATCCGAAAGGATGAAAAACGGACCACTGCCTACCATGAGGGCGGCCATGCCCTGGTGGCACGGCTGCTTCCCAACACCGACGCCGTGAATAAGGTGACCATTATTCCCCGGGGAAGGGCCGCCGGTGTGACCTGGTTTCTGCCCGAAGAGAGTGGGTTCAAGTACAAGGACCAGCTGGAAAATGATCTGGCCGTGGCCTTTGGCGGACGGGTGGCGGAGGAGTTGATTTTTAAACGCATCAGTACCGGGGCATCCAATGATATCAAGCAGGCCACAGCCGTGGCCAACCGCATGGTCCGTGTCTGGGGCATGAGCGAAAAACTGGGGCCCATGTCCTATGATTCCGGCGAGGAACAGATCTTCATCGGCAGGGAGGTGGGGCATGCCAAGGAGTATTCCGAAGATACGGCCCGGCAGATAGATGCTGAGGTGTCTGCTATTATCAACCGCAACTATGAAAAATCCCGGACGGTGCTGGAAGAACATATTGACATTCTTCATAAACTGGCAGAGCTGCTTCTGGAGAAGGAGACGGTCATGGGTGCTGAACTGGATGCGCTGATCAAATCCATGAAGCCGGACTTTAATCCGCCCAAGCCGGAAAACCTGTTTAAAGATGAAGAGCTTCTGGCGGAAGTGGAAAAAGAGGATACCGCCACCGGGGACGATGACGGTGACAGCGGGAAAAAAGAGGGTTCCCGGAATGAAGCAGAGACAGATGAACAGGAAGGTGCCCGCCATGACGATTCCCAGCCAGATGATGATGAGGGAAAAGAGTAATGACTTCTTTTATTATTGAGTGGGGGGGCAGGTACCGACTTGATCTGGCCCCGGGCAAAACCTGTATAATGGGCATTCTCAACACCACCCCGGACTCTTTTTCCGATGGAGGAAAATTTTTGAATTTTGATGCCGCCGTGGCCCAGGGTCGGGCCCTGGTGGCCGCCGGAGCCGGCATTCTGGATATTGGTGGGGAGTCCACCCGGCCCTTTTCCAAGGGGGTGTCCGCCCAGGAAGAGATGGATCGGGTGGTGCCAGTGATTGAGCTGTTGGCCCGGGAGATTGCCGTTCCCATTTCCATTGATACGGTGAAGGCAGATGTGGCAAAAGAGGCCCTCAAGGCCGGTGCAGCCATTATAAACGATATCACCGCCCTGGAAAAAGATCCTGCCATGGCCCCCCTTGCCGCAGAGAAAAAAGTGCCTGTGATGCTCATGCACATGAAGGGGAATCCTGAAACCATGCAGATCAATCCCAGTTATGATGATTTCATGAAGGAGATAACCGATTATCTGGAACAGCGGATCTCCTTTGCCCTTCAGGCAGGAATCCCAAGGGAACATATCATTGTTGATCCCGGCATCGGGTTCGGTAAAACCGTGGATCATAATCTGATGCTCATCAAACATCTTGATCAAATTCATTCATTGGGCTATCCCGTGTTGATGGGACCGTCAAGAAAATCCTTTATCCGGAATATTTTGTCCCAGGGGAGCGACGGAACGGATGTGAATATGTCTCGTATGGAATTGGGGACCCTCGGTGCCGTTGCCGCCTGTATCATGAACGGTGCACAGATTGTCAGGGTTCATGATGTGAGTGTGGTGCAACCCTTGACCCGCATTGTCAACTCCATACAAAACGTATGATTTTACAGGTTTTGTGGCTCCGAGGATAACCAGACCCCATTGAATCTCAATGGGGAGATCCCTTCCGGTATCTTCGCGCCTCATCGTTTTTGGACCCATCGTGAATTAGTAGTGTGAAACCATTCTATTGCATGACTTTTTTGCTGTTTCTTTTGGTTGCGGGGTGTACTCCGGAACCTATGGAGACAGATCTGCTGGTCCCTGTAAAGTTTGCTGCTATGCCTTCAGGGCTTGCCAAAACGGATTTTCATACCCAAAACATTGAAGTCCGGGTGAAGGGATCTGCTCGGCAAATTCGCCGGGTGGAGAGCCTCAATCTCACCTACCTTGTGGATCTCTATGCGGATCTGACCTCAGACCCTGCAGACGGCGGGGCCTTTATCTCACCTTCATTTTACGCCATTCCTGTGATCAAAGAACGGCTGGCCATTCCCTCGGGTGTTGAGATTACCCAGATTACACCGGGGTTTATTACGGTGCAGCTGGACAGAGAAGAGACCTGTACGCTCCCCGTGGAGGTGGTACTTACCGGTGAGCCCGCCGTGGGGTATGAAGTGGGCCAGGTAAAAAGTGACCCGGCAGAGGTGCCCCTCACCGGACCGGAATCAATGCTGAAAAAGATCACTCAATTGAAGACAAAACCCGTGGACATCACCGGTGCAGATGCAGATCTTCAAAAAGCGGGTTCCCTGGACTTTGATGACATGGGCTTTCAAATGCCCGCGTCCCTGGTGACCGTGGCAGTGTCCATCCGGAAGAAGATTGATACACGTACTTACCCTGGGGTTCCGGTCACCGTTCGAAATGGCCCATCCACCGTTCAGATAACCCCTCCCCAAGTGGAAATAACCCTGAAAGGTCCTGTCAACGGACTAAAAAATAACAGTGACGACGTTGGTCTTCAGGTGTATATTGACTTAAAAGATTTACCTGCCGGGGTATATGTGAGACCGGCTGTGATCAGTGTGCCGGTGGGGCTGGTCCTTGTGAATGCGAAGCCTGAAAATTTTACGGTTAAAATTGAATAGTCTACCTGGTTTTTCGGCCATGTGAGAGTGACATCCGGCAAATCGGGCCTGGATAAACTCATTCCAAAACGGATGATGAATAAGGAAAAAAAATGCTGCTGGTAATTGATGTGGGAAATACCAATACTGTGCTGGGTGTTTTTGAAAATGATCGTCTGATCAGTGACTGGCGAATTCGCACCGTCAGAGATACCACTGCCGATGAGTTTAATATCCTTGCCAAAGGGCTGTTTTTTGACAAGAATATTCATTTTTCAGACATAAAAAAAACGGTGATCTCCTGTGTGGTCCCCCCTGCTGTGAGGATACTGAACAATTTCTGTCATAAATACCTTGGCCATGCCCCGCTGTGGGTAACCCCCGATGCCATAAGGCAATTAATGCCCATTCTTTATAACAATCCCGCTGAAGTGGGGGCGGATCGGGTGGTGAATGCCATTGCTGCCTATGAAAAATATCAACAGAGCCTGATCATTATAGATTTTGGCACGGCCACTACATTTGATGTGATTACCGGAAAGGGAGAGTATCTGGGGGGGGCCATCATCCCGGGAATTATGATTTCAGCCGAGGCCTTGTTTCAAAAGGCGTCAAGGCTTCCCCGGGTGGAGATGTTCATGCCCCCGGAATCGGTGATCGGAAGGGATACCATCGACAGCATTAAATCCGGTCTGATGCATGGCAATGCCGCCCTGGTGGACGGCATGGTGGCCCGGATGAAAAAAGAGATGGGAACCTCTCCCCGGGTCATTGCCACAGGGGGGCTTGCCGTACTCATTGCCGAACTCACCGACAGCATTGAGATTGTGGACAATAACCTTACCCTGGAGGGCCTTCGCATTATCAGCCGGGAGCTGGATAAAAAGCTTTAATTTCATATACAAATGCCGACAGTCGCGCCCCCAGCAGTCGGCATCAAGCTGTTTTTATTTTTTTGTTGTGACCATGTCAGGGTCCGGTTTACCCTTTACCCGTCTTTTTAAGGATTTCATTGAATATGGCGTAAAACTGTTCATGATCTTTCATGCTCTTTTTCAGGAGATTCAGAGCGTTGGATGCCATGTCCTTGGTGTTAAGGACCTGATTGACACTGTTGCTCAAGGCCGTCATGTTGTCCTGGGTTCTCAGGTTTTGGGAGATGAGAACCACCACTATCTGTCTTCTCAGGCCCATATCAAGCTCTTTGAGTTCCTGGAGAAGAATTCTGGAACCACTGTGTGCCGCGTCAAAGGTCTCATCCACCAGGATGATGTTGAACACGTGATATTTCATCCGTGTCAATGCCGTTCTGACATCCACTACCTTTTCGATGTGGTACTTCATATTTTCCAGAGCCGTGCGGGCATGGAGGCCGGTGGTGGGATCTCCCAGGCAGATCAGAGCGGTTTCGGCATTGTCATCCAGATAATCAAAGGGCCTCTGTGTCACATCATAATCCGGCGTACCAACGACGGGTTCTTCGGCAGCGGCTTCACCGGGACCGGGATGATTTTCCCCGGTATTTTCAGGGGAATCCGGGGTGATATAGAGACGCTGTTTGCATTTGGGGCAGAGAAACGAGGCTTTTTTGTCCTTGGGGATCTTGTGGTCCGGTATGTTGAGTTTGGTGCTGCAGCCGGTACAGGTAATTTCCACGGGTCTCACACTCCTTCATAGTTATGGTCGAGTTCCAGGTTTTCAATTTCTGTGGTCTTTTCTCCCCGGGCACTTTTAATGGAGTCCATTCCTCTGCCCACCACGGCCTTTCTGGAGGCATAGGCCATGGCAACGTCCTCGGTGATCAATCCCCTCTGGTAGAGTCCCAGAATAAAATCGTCAAAGGTGGCCATGCCAAAGGCCGTGCCGTCTTTGATGATCTGATAAAAGGTTTTGTCTTCGGATTCTCCGTTGGCGATGACGTCTCTAATTCTCAAATTGGTCCCCATGATTTCAAAGGCCGCCACCCGGCCGCCACCGGTTTGGGGTAACAGCCTCTGGCACACCACCCATCTCACCGTGTCTGCAAGGCGAATGCGGATCTGTTTCTCCTCCTCCGATGAAAACATGCCCACGATGCGGTTAATGGTCTGCCCGGCATCCACGGTGTGCAGGGTGGACAACACCAAATGGCCGGTTTCCGCTGCGGACAGCCCGATTTCAACGGTCTCCCGGTCCCGCATCTCTCCCACCAGGATGATTTTGGGGGCCTGGCGCAGGGCCGCGCGCAGACCACTTGCAAAGGTATCAAAGTCTGTGCCCAGCTCCCGCTGGTTAAAGGTGGCTTTTTTCTGGGGATGCTGGAACTCAATGGGGTCTTCCAGGGTGATGATATGAACGGACCGGGTGTCATTGAATTCATCCAACAGGGCCGCAAGGGAGGTGCTTTTTCCGCTGCCGGTGGAGCCGGTGACAAAGATGATCCCGTTTTTTTCATTGACCATTTTGTTAAAGGCCGGGGGCAGGTTCAACTGTTTTACCGTGGGAATCCGGGTTTCCAGTTTTCTTAAAACAATGGCATATTTCCCGGACCTGGAGAAGATGTTCACCCGGAATCGTGCCTTGTCCCCCAGAGCATAGGATAGGTCACAGGAGCCTTCCCGCAAAAGGGTTTCCGTGAGACGGCGATCATCGTGGATGAGGTTCAGGGCCATGGCCTCTGTTTGAAAGGGCGTTAATAACTTAAATTCCGGCTCCATATGGACGGGAACCAGTTCGCCGGAACTTTCCACCTGCAACGGTTTTCCCGGGGTAATGTTGAGATCGGAAACATTGCTGTGGGATTCGAGCATTTTTAAGAGAATGTGGTCCAACTCTTGTCTTTGCATGGTCGATTCCTGATATGTGATGGTTACGATGTCTGTTTACGGGATGCCCCGGTTTTTAACCGTTCCTGCCGGACGAATGGGGGCAGGCTTGCGTCCTTAGTTTAAGCATCTGTAAAATCCGCCGGCGGATTTTTGAGAAACGGCCTGAACAATGCCTTGGTATTGGCTTTGGCATAGGCCTCATCCGCACTGATCCATCTTTTTTTGTAGAGATCCATAATGGCATCATCCAGCAGCTGCATGCCGTATTGTTTCCCTGTCTGGATCATGGAGGGGAGCTGGTGGGTTTTGGATTCCCGGACCAGGTTCCGCACGGCAGGGGTGGCCACCATGACCTCCAGAGCCGCACATCGACCCTTTTTATCAATGCGTTTGAAAAGGACCTGGGCCACCACGGCCCGGAGCCCATCGGACAGGGTGGAACGAATCTGGGCCTGTTCCGATGAGGGAAACACCTCAATGACCCGGTCAACGGTTTTTGCCGCCGAAGAGGTGTGCAGGGTGCCAAACACAAGGTGACCCGTGGATGCGGCCTCAATGGCCAGTGAGATGGTTTCAAGATCCCTTAGCTCTCCCACCAGGATAATGTCCGGATCCTCACGCAGGGCCCCTCTCAATGCCGATGAAAAGGTTTTCGTGTGGGTCCCCACCTCCCGGTGGTTGACAATACATCCCTGGCTTTTATGGACAAATTCGATGGGATCTTCAACGGTGATGATATGATCTTTCCGGGTTTTGTTGGCCTGGTCGATGATGGCGGCAAGGGTGGTGGACTTACCGCTGCCCGTGGGACCGGTGACCAGCACAAGCCCCCGGGGAAGGTTGGCAAGTTTTGAGATCACCGGCGGAAGCCCCAGCTGTTCCGCCGTGAGGATGTCCGAGGGGATTTCACGAAAGACGGCGGCAATGCCGTATTTCTGCATAAAGTAATTGGCACGGTACCGGGCAAGCCCGGGGATCTCATAGCCAAAATCCACATCTCCGGTCTCTTCAAAGACCTTTATCTTCTCTTCCGGTGTGATCTCATACAAAAGGCTTCGCAGATCATCATTGGAAAGGACGTTGTACCGGATTCGCTCAATATCGCCGTGGAGCCTCAATGCCGGCGGCTGCCCTGAAACAAGGTGGAGGTCTGAAGCTCCCTGTTCGTTCATTAATTTGAAGAATGCGTCTATTTTTGCCATGACATCTCCTGGTGGTGTATTGTTGGTTTTGCGTCTCACTTTGGCCATTCCGGCCGTGGTACCACGGGGGCCTGGCTTATGTTGTTGATGTCTGAATCTTTAAACAGGCTCCGTGCGTTTGTCAATACGTTTGGAGAATATCATCCCTTGGCATGTTGCATGAACCTCAGGGCGGGATCTGCCTCATCAGCGGATTTGTTTTCCTCTTTACTCATTTCAAGGAGTTTTGAGTGGTTTTCAATGACCGCACCGATCTGAACTTCTATCTGCATGCGTTGGCGTTTGAGTTCCGTGATGTCACTGTAAAGTTGGGCCAGTCGCTGGTGTGCCCGGTTTAATATCTTTTCGGCCCGGGTTTCCGCATCGGCAATAATGGATTCAGCGGATTTGCTGGCATTTATCTTCATTTGATCCAGAACCTTTTGGGATTTTATCATGATATGCTTCATGGTGTTTTCCCGTTCCCGGTATCCTTTGTTTTCCAGGTTCAGGCGATTGTTTTCCGCACCCATGGCCTTGATGGTATCGTTTAACTGCGTCATTTCATGGGCAACCTCTTCAAGGAATGCGTCAACTTCGCGAATATCAAAGCCCCTGAAACGTGTGGAGAACTCCTTTTGTTGAATGACGGCCGGTGTAATTCCCATTTCTACTCCTTGCGGTTTTTACGCAACATTCTGAGTGGGTTGGCTTGTGTGGGGCTGACAGTGGAGCCAGGCCAGTAAATCCAATGAAACTGGCTGGTTATCACGAAATGGGGGCAGCCCGGAAGGATGATCGTGGTCAGGACAGGGTCATGGCCAGGCGATGAAGACTTCCCACAACAAAGGTCTGGATAAAGATGATTCCCAGCATGGCAACAATGGGGGAGATGTCCAGCCCTCCAAAGGTCACCGGCAAGTTTTTTCTGATCTGGTAGAGTACCGGGTCGGTGATGTTGTTGATAAATCTGACGATGTTGTTGTAGGGATCCGGGTTGACCCAGGAGAGGACGGCTCTGGCAATGATGATCCACATGTAGATGCTCAATGCATAATCCAGAACAACGGCAACGGCCTCAAAAAAATTTCCAAGGATAAACATTTATATTAAAAATCTCCATAGTAATGACGTAAATTTGTCGGGTTGAGTCAATTGGATTTATTGTGGGGCTCTGACGGATGCCACGCCAATCAACCAATCAACGAGAAAGTTCAAATATTGACAGAAATATGATATCTTTCAGTTAAATGTCAAGATTTTTCAACCTTTTCCACACAGTGATGCCACAACACCTTAAGCGGTGGACCCGGGCTTGAAAATGAGGGCTTGACAAGTAAATAGACATACCATAATAATGGTCTAACCATTTAACAATGAGAGGGTGGATATGCCCCGGAAAAGAGATACCGATTTTCAGCAGGTAAAAAAAAGCAGAATTTTTCAGGATGTGGTGGACCAGATACAGGAGGCCATTCTCAATCGAACACTTCGCCCGGGAGACATGCTTCCCCCGGAACGGGAGCTGCGGGAGACCTTTAACATCAGCCGCGGGACCCTGCGGGAATCCCTGCGGGTGCTTGAGCAGAAAGGGCTCATTGAGATTCGCCTGGGCACCGGTGGTGGGGCTGTTGTCCGAAGTGCCGGCACTGAGCAGCTCACGGAAACATTGGCCCTTATGATTCGCTCCGGAACCCTTTCCGTCCGGGACATTGGGGAGTTCAGGCAGGGAATGGAGGGACAGATCGCCCGGCTGGCAGCCCAGCGGGCCACCCCCGAGGATATTTCCTGCCTTGAAACGTTGGTGGATAAAGCGGAAATTCAGGCCCGTCAAGGAGCGGTGGAACCTTTTCTTGACATTGATCAGGAGATTCACAAGGCCGTGGGCCGTATTGCCGGCAATGCACTGTACCGGTACGCAGCCCAGGTGGTCCATGACAATATCCGTAAATACTATGATAATTTTCTGGAGTTTACCCAGGAGAGAATGGACGAGAACCTTCAGGATCTCAAGGGCATTGTTGCGGCCATTCGGGAAAAGCGATCCCATGAGGCGGCCCTTCTTGCCGAGCAGCATGTGCATCGATTCAATGAACGGATGCAAGAAAAAGAGTCCCGGGCCGGAGAACAGCACTGAGATGATGCCGCCCCTGACGGCCGGCAGCCAAGGGCTCTGCTGTTGCATTCAGGAAAGAAGGTCCGGCCTGCCTGCTCTTTCACAAAGGTTCCGGAACCCACCGTGAACCTCAATTTTTTTATATTATTTTGGAGGAACTCCAATGTCTGATCGACGCTTGACAACGCATCCTGTCCTGGACGTGCCCCAGGGGGAGACGGTGACCTTTTCATGGAATGATAAGCCATTGCAGGGCGTCAGAGGGGAGATGATCTCTTCCGCCCTTTTTGCCAATGGTATTCAGGTGTTTGGCCACCACAGCAAAGACCACAGTGCCCAGGGCATGTTCTGCGCCAATGGTCAGTGTTCCCAGTGCCTTGTAATGGCCGACGGCCTGCCGGTGAAGTCCTGCATGACGTCCCTGAAGCCGGGGATGGTGGTGACCTCCATGGAGGCCCTTCCCAAAGTTCCGGAGTCTGATGTCCCGGTTGATCCGGAAGCGGTGGAGACAAGGAACGTACAGGTCCTGATCATCGGAGGAGGCCCGGCAGGTCTCTCTGCGGCCATTGAACTGGGAAAATTGGGAGTGGACACCCTGGTCATTGATGACAAGGATCGACTGGGGGGAAAGCTGGTGCTTCAAACTCATAAGTTTTTTGGGTCTGTTGAAGACTCCTGGGCCGGGACCAGGGGATATGAGATCGGTCATATCCTGGAGCAGGAGGTGGCCGCCTTCTCTTCGGTGGAAACCTGGCTTGGGACCACGGCCGTGGGGGTTTTTTCCGATGGCGTGGTGGGGGTGGTGAAGAAAGATCGCTATGTGATGATTAAACCGGAAAAGGTGCTTGTGGCCACCGGTGCCCGGGAAAAGATGCTTCCCTTTCCCGGCAACACCCTACCTGGGGTCTATGGGGCCGGGGCCTTTCAGACCCTGGTGAACCGGGATCTTATCAAGGCGGCAGATCGAGTCCTCATCGTTGGTGGCGGCAATGTGGGCATCATCGCCGGATACCACGCCCTCCAGGCAGGCATCGAGGTGGTGGCCGTCATTGAAGCCCTGCCCGAGGTGGGGGGGTATAAGGTGCATGCGGACAAGTTGAAACGGTTGGGCGTGCCGATCTTTACCCGGCACACCGTTGTGTCGGCCAATGGCACGGATCGTCTGGAATCGGTGACCATGGCCCGTTTGGATGATCAGTGGAAGGTCATTGCCGGTACGGAAAAAACCGTTGAGGTGGATACCCTGCTCATTGCCGTGGGGCTTTCTCCGGTGAACGAGTTTTTTCTCAAGGCAAAGGAGTGGGGCATGGATGTCTATGCTGCCGGGGATGCCCGGGAAATTGCCGAAGCTTCAGCTGCCATGTTCACAGGAAAAATTGAGGGGGTCAGGATTGGAAAGGCCCTGGGGGTATATGAGGGAGAGATTCCGCAAGCGTGGCTGGACAAGGCAAACGTCTTGAAATCCCGGCCCGGAAAGGTTAGACAAAAGGCTGCCGCTTCCGAAATTGTGCCGGAAGGGGTGATGCCGGTGTTTCACTGTTCCCAGGAGATTCCCTGCAACCCCTGCACCTCCATCTGTCCGGAACATATTATCACAACGGAAAAAGATCTCATCACCGGTCTTCCCCAGGTGGGTGCCGTGGACCAATGCAAGGGATGCCTCAACTGTGTGGCTATTTGCCCCGGACTTGCCGTGAGTGTGGTGGATTATCGCAAGGACCCGGATCATCCCACTGTGACCCTTCCCTATGAGATGGGCCGGGATAGGGTGGAAAAGGGCAGTATCATCACGGTCACCGATGTGGAGGGTGCGGTCATCGGGGATTATCCTGTGCAACGGGTGGTGGTGAACAAAAAGAAGTTTCCCGGCACCCTTCTGGTCCAGGTAAAGATGGAAAAGGCACTTGCGTCAAAGGCCATTGGTATCAAGGAACAGAAAAGCCCCATGGAACCCATGGAGATTCCCGATCTTTCCGCCTGCCCCGATGATGCCATTATCTGCCGGTGTGAACGCATCACCGCAGGAGAGATAAGGGCCGCCATAAGGGAGGGGGTAAGGGACATGAACCAGCTCAAGGGGTTGAATCGCACGGGCATGGGGGCTTGCGGCTCCAAAACCTGTAGGCCCATGGTGTTGGGCCTGTTCCGGGACGAGGGCATTGATCTTAAAGAGGTAACGGATCGAACCGATCGCCCGTTGTTTGTGGAGGTGCCCTTTGGCACCCTGGCCGGCATTAAAGGAGGTGAATGATGGCAAAACAGTATGACGTGATTCTCATTGGGGCCGGTTCCGTTGGGGTTCCCTCGGCCATGGCCCTGGGTGCCCTGGGGGTGAAAACCTGTGTGATAGACAAGATGGCATCACCGGGCCAGGGGGAGAACAAGCATGCCATCGGCGGCATCCGGGCCACCCATTCCGATCCCGGCAAAATCATTGCCTGCATGCGATCCATTGAAATCTTTTCCACCTGGCAGGAGACCCATGGGGACGATATTGAGTGGCTCAAGGGCGGGTATCTCTTTCCGGTGTATCGATCGGAGGAGGAGACCCTTTTAAAGGGCTTTCTTCCCACCCAGAAAAAACATGGGCTCAATATTGATTATGTGGATGCAGACAGCGTGGCTGCCGTGGCACCGGGCATTAATCGTCGAGGGCTTCTGGGGGGAACTTTTTCTCCTGATGACGGGTCTGCCTCTCCTCTGATCACCGGCAGTGCCTTTTTCCGCAGGGCCGTATCCACCGGCAATGTGGATTTCTATTTCAATGAAAAGGTCATGGAGATACACCGCAAAAAGGATCGGGTGTGCGGGGTGACAACCAACAAAGACAGGTATGATGCGCCGGTGATTATCGATGCTGCCGGGCCTTTTTCCAGGGAACTGGGTGCCCTTGTGGACCAGGAAATTCCCGTATTTCCCGACAGCCATGAAGGGGGCGTGTCCGAGCCGGTGGCCCCTTTTTTCAAGGCCATGCTGGTGGATCTTCGGCCTGCACCGGGGTCTCGGAACTACTATTTTTATCAGAATGTCCATGGGCATATCATCTTCTGCATCACCCCGGATCCCCCCATTGTGGGGACGGACAAACGGGAAACGTCGCGGTTTCTTCCCCAGGTGGCGGCTCGCATGGTAGATCTTCTGCCCCGGCTGAAAAATATCCGGGTGCGCCGGGTGTGGCGGGGCCTTTATCCCATGACCCCGGACGGTATTCCTCTTTTGGGATGGAACAAAGCACTTGGCGGGTTGCTCCATGCCACGGGCATGTGCGGCCAGGGATATATGCTGGGGCCGGGCCTGGGAGAGATCGTTGCACGCATGGTCACCAAGAACCTCACACAAAGGGATAGGGTTGTCATTGACGAGTTTTCCCTGTATCGTGATTTTGGCGGAGAAGAGGGGTTGAAATAACCGCCACGGGCGGACCGGGATTTGGGACTCAGTTTGGCTCACAAGGAAATTTGAAACA
The DNA here is from genome assembly GCA_963668575.2 of uncultured Desulfobacterium sp. Taxonomy (GTDB): domain Bacteria; phylum Desulfobacterota; class Desulfobacteria; order Desulfobacterales; family Desulfobacteraceae; genus Desulfocicer. The sequence goes on from OY764894.2 coordinate 7,351,470, forward strand.
ACATTAGGCTTGCCTACTTTCTCATGTAAAGAATGAAAGGCGCATTGAATGAAGATTAAAAAAATAGTCACCACCGTGGATGCTCACACCGCAGGGGAGGCCACGCGCATTGTCACAGGGGGCGTTCCATATATCCCAGGGAACACCATGGCGGAGAAAAAAAAATGGATACAGGAGCATCTAAATGATCTGCGCAAAATGCTCATGTGGGAGCCCCGGGGCCACCAGGATATGTTTGGTGCCATCTTAACGGCACCGACCTCTCCCGATGCCCGCACCGGGGTTGTTTTCATGGATTCCGGCGGATATCTGGACATGTGCGGTCATGGGTCCATGGGGGTGGCCACGATGCTGGTGGACACCGGCATGGTTTCCGTGGATGGCCTTGAAGAGGGCATGGAGAAAGAGATCATATTGGACACCCCCGCCGGAAAGATAACGGCCCGGGTGAAAATTCACGAGGAGGGGGCAGGGGAGGTGACCCTTTGCAATGTACCTGCCTTTTATTATGATTCCGTTACCATTGAACTTCCCCCACTGGGAAAGATCCGGGTGGATATCTCCTATGGAGGCAATTTTTTTGCCCTGGTCAATGGCGATCAACTTGAGGTACCCCTGGAATTGTCCCATCTGAACCAACTCAAAGCCCTGGGCCTTGAGATCCGGGATCGGGTCAATGGGGCCATCTCCATTGTGCATCCCGGCACGGGCAAACCCGCCCGGGTGGATCTTACGGAAATATACCGGAATGGTGACCCCGTGAAAAACACGGTGATCTTCGGCAACGGTCAGGTGGATCGTTCCCCCTGCGGTACGGGTACCTGTGCCAAGATGGCCTGGCTCCATAAAATGGGCCGTCTAAGTGTGGATGAACCCTATCATCACTCCAGTATCTTAAACACCCGGTTTATGGGCAGGATCGTCGCAGAGACCCGGGTGGGAGACAGGGCGGCCATTGTGCCGGAAATCACCGGCAGTGCCCATATCACAGGGTTTCATCAGTTTGTGGCAGAGTGCAAAGATCCCTTTAAAAACGGGTTTCTTCTGAATACAAATGCCCCTCACCTTTAACGGAATATCAGGTGTTTTTGATGTGCGTAGGAGGGTCAGGCTTGCGTTATTGACACTTTCAAATCGTTGAAGATCCATACATTTTGATTGACAAAGAAGAACTACCTATCCTATGAAAAGAATCATGGTTTGGAAATAACTTCTAACGGTGGATTGAAAAAGATTTTTTATGTGAAAGAGTAGGCGTTCCTAATATTCTTTCAGCTTTTGTTGCGGGCGAACCCGGGTCAGAATCCTGGTCCGCCCGTGACCGTTTTATAAAAAGCTGATTGGAAAAAAAACAGAAGAGAGAGTTTTTTTAATGAATCGTATCTTCCAGGAATCCATGAAGATTATCTTTTTGTTGTTGTGTTCTGTTTTATGCGGCACAACAGCACTTGCCAATGAAGCCTCGTCCGTTTTACCGGAAAATGTTTTAGGCATGTCCCTTGAAGATATGATGAACGTCAAAATTTCAACAGCCGGGAAAAAATCGGAAAAAATCGTCGATATTCCGGCCAGTGCCGTCATCATCAGCCGGAAGGATATTGAAAAATACGGGTACATGAGCCTTGAAGAGATTTTGGAAAATGTTCCCGGGGTGTATGGGATTGATGACTATGGACCCTACAGGAAAACCTTTGGCGTTCGCGGCTTTTACGCAGGATATCCCAGGAATATCATATTTCTGGTTAATGGGGTTTCCCAGTCTGACGGCGTGTTCGATTACAATGTCATGGCCAATTTCAGTATCCCTGTGGAGGCCATAGATAGAATAGAGGTGGTAAGGGGACCCATGTCCGTGATGTATGGTCAGGGGGCTTTTTTTGGGGCCATTAATATCATCACCAATGACGCATATGACGACACTGATCTTGCCGCTGTTTCCCTTGGCAATATGAGTCGGAAAACTGCGGCTAAAATAACCGGAAATAAAGGGGAGGGCAGATTTTCAATCTCAGCCGGATATACCGGTTCCCAGGGCCCGGCTCATCCACTGGATCAAATGACTTCCGATATGCCGGCACTTTTGGATTGGAATATTGATGAGGCCAATGATACGACTGACCACAGGCTGGAGCGGGAAGCTTTTAATTTTATATTTTCCGGTAAATATAAAAAAATTTACGCAGATTTGCAGTTGAATAAGAGCACGGATGAATTGTGTTTTTACAAGCCTTCCTATGCGAAGGGTTCCTGTTATCGCCGGGAGTCTGTCAAAGCAAAAATCGGATTTGAAAGTCAGGTTAGTGAATCGATAAAGCTTGATACGAGTGTTGTCTTGAATCATTTTGACTTTGAGACCGAAATAGACCTTTCCCATGTGGCATTCCCAGGGGAAGATGCAGGCGGAACAACTGGCGAAGCAAACATGCTTGAACTGGAACTGGACAGTTTCATTGATGTGAACGAAGCCTTTGATTTGACCACCGGATTGTATCTTAAGTTTTACGATAATACCCAATTTCATGCAGACACCTCTTTACTTAACAGCATCTATGATGATGCAACCGGCAATAATATCTGGTTGTGGGCTGCATTTATCCAGGCCAGTTATCAACCCTGTGATAAACTGCGGCTGGTTGGCGGCCTCCGACCGGAACAGATGTTTGAATACACCGCAACCCATGACAACCGATCCGGAAGCGATTTATACACCCATACGGAAATGGATTTTGATGAGGATGACATTGAGCTGACTTCAAACATCGCCGCCATTTATTCTGCCAACGATCATCACATTTTTAAATTCATGTATGGTGAGGCCATTGCGCGTCCCTCATTTTTCCAGACCAGGGATCAGCTTGCAAACGGCTATCCGGCCCTGGAATCAGAAAGGATCAAGACCTTAGAATTAAACTATATGGCACTGTTTTCTTCTGATGTGACCTTGAGCATGTCGCTGTTCCATAATGTTCTGGACAACCTTATTGTCCGTACGGCAATTGCTTCCGGCGGTAATGTCGTAACTTACAATACCAACGATGGGAATCTGATGACCAATGGGGTGGAGATTTCCCTTCAGGTGCGGCCCGTTGAAAAACTCCTGGCTGACCTGAGTGTGACTTATCAGGAGACTGAAGACAAACGGGCCGGGTATGAAGATATTGATGTGGCCTATTCCCCGCATTTGCTGGGATATGCCAAGCTTTCCTATGGGTTGACCAACAATGCCGTCTGCTCTTTAACCGGCACCTATGTGGGAGCAATGGAAACCCAATGGGATGAAAGCCTGAACAACGGAGCCGGTGGAAGAATCGGTGAAAAGACGGAAGGGTATTTTATGCTCGGAGCCAACCTGAGGATCCGTGACCTGTATTGGCCAGGGGTTTACCTGAACCTTCGCTGTTCCAATCTTTTGAATAAGAAATATTTTTACCCCACTTATGTAACCAATACCTGGGCAGACCTGGGCACCATGGGCAACTCCAGGGAGTTCCTTGTGACACTGGGCATGAAATTTTAAGATTGCCTGGTTATCCCGGCCATTGCCCCCTGCCGGCGGATGATGTGTCGTTACGCTGGTTTTGCCTAATCGTTTGGGATGAAAAATAATGCATAGACTTATGCGGACGATGATAAAGAGCATGCTTTGCCATATTTAATACCCCATAAAACCGCTTTGCGGTATCTGCCCCCTCTGGCAAATATTTTTTCCTTTCATTGTATGGGCTTGTTTTTATGTGTTTTTTTTCTGGTTGTTGGGACTCCCGGTCTTTGCCCGGGACAATCCACAGAGTATATTTTAAAGGCCGGATTCCTTGAAAAATTTGCACGCTTCACCGATTGGCCGGATTCTGTCCTGGAAGAAGATTCCCATGCACCTTTTGTGATTTCGGTGATCGGTAACAGCCCATTTGGCGGTGCATTGGAAAAAGTTTATAAAAAAACCACCATTAAAAACCGGCCTGTAAAGATACAACATATTGATAGCGTCAGCCAAATTCCGGGAAGTCACATTCTTTTTGTTTGTAAATCGGAAACAAAAAGGCTTGGCTGGATTTTAGAAACCGCCCGCAATTATCCGATTTTGATCATCAGCGATACCCGTGGATTCGCCCAAAAGGGAACTCACATTAACCTCTATATTACATCCAAGGGAACCCTTCATTTTGAAATCAACCCCAAAGCGGCAAAAAGGTCAGGATTGACCATTCAGATCATATTGCTTGAAATTGCTAAAATAGTAGGGGGCTGATAAAGCATCTATGAGGTTGATCCCTATTCACTCCATCCGGTTTCAAATCATTGCCATTATTCTTATAATCAGCATGGTCATCCTTGGGACCGGTTTTTTTATCTCCTTGGTTATGGATATTAACCACATCAAGAAAAACCTTGCCGATCAGGCCACGGTTGCAGGGACCCTTGTCGGACAAAGCTGCGTTTCCGCGCTCACCTTTGACTATCCCCGGACCGCTGAGAAGAACCTGAAAAGCTTGAGTACTTTCCCCGGCATGATCAATGCGTGGGTTTACAATAATGAGCAACTCTTTGCGGCCTACGACACGACCGATCCCGATCCTCCGGGTTTAGCCTCCTCCCGGATGCAGACCTATCAGTACAAGGACGGTTTTTTGCACCTGAGTATTCCCATCATATATCAGGATGCAAAGTACGGCATGATTTTTTTAAAAATAAGCCCGGAGTTCAGGAAGGAAATCTATGACAGGGCAGCGATTGCACTTGCTGTTTTTATTTGTCTTTTGTTTTTGTCCTATCTGTTGGCGACTTTTGCCCAGAAGTGGATTGCAGCGCCCATTTTGGAGCTTGCCGGTATTGCAGAACAGATATCTGAAGATGCGGATTATGATGTTCGCCTGAAACCCCGTACCCAGGGAGAGATCGGTACCCTGTATATCTCCTTTAACAATATGCTCAAGGCCATACATCAGCGCGAAATTGAACGGGATGTAGCCCAGGCCGATCTGATGTTCAAAGAGCAGGTTGTCGAGTTCAGTACTGCTGCCGTTGTCACCACCGATCTTAAGGGAGTTGTCACGTACACCAATCCGGCATTTATAAAGTTATTCCGGTATGACAAGGCCGGGAATATTGTGGGAAAGTTTTTCCATCACTTCCTTGAAAGCCATGAACCCTTTGAACGTATGCTGGCATCCCTGGGCCGGCAGAGGGATTGGATTCATGAAACCAAAGCCGTGGCAATGGATGGGGCCTTCTTGTTTGATGTCATTATCTCTGCAGATACCATTTATAATGAATCAGGGTCTCCTATAAATTATATCATCACCGTTTCCGATATTTCCGAACTCCGGAAAGCCACCCGGGTCCTTGAAAAGGAGAATAGATTCAGAACGGGCCTGCAGGCCATATCGGATCGGCTCAGGGGGGCACAGAAGATTGAGGATCTGGCACACAATCTTCTTGTCAGTCTTACTCAACATATCGATTTCCAGATCGGGGCGACCTATATTGCCGGAGAAAACAGCGAACTCCGGCTGAGGGGAAGTTATGCGATTTATAACCCTGCTGATTTTATGCCCGGTTTTGAGCCGGGGGAAGGCATTGTCGGTCAAGCGGTACTGGAAAAGAAGACCATCCTTGTAACGGATATTCCTGAAAATTATTTCTCCATCCATTCCGGTTTGGGTCGTGCCGTGCCCAATACCATATTGGCCGTACCATTTGTGTACAACAATCAGGTCATGGGCGTGCTTGAGATCGGCTCTTTTTCACCATTTGACACCAATGATTTCGAGCTGCTTGAACGGCTGAACGAAACCGTTGCCATTGCGATTTATACCTCCCTTGCCAATCGGCGGATGCAAGATCTTCTGGAGACCACCCAGTCCCAGTCCAAGGAGCTGCTTTCCCAGACAGAGGAGCTGCAGGCCCAGCAGGAAGAACTTCAGCAGGCCAATGAAGAACTTGAGGAACAGACCCAGGCCCTTGAGGAGCAGCAGGAAGAGATTAAAAAGACCAATAAAGAACTGGAAAAAGCGGCCTGGCTTGTGGACCGGAAAGCCAGGGACCTGGAGATCACCAGTCGGTATAAGTCTGAATTCATGGCCAACATGTCCCATGAGCTTCGAACCCCTTTAAACAGCATTCTTTTGTTGTCCGAGGTCTTATCTAACAATAAGGAAAAGAACCTTTCGGACAAGCAGGTGAATTTTGCAGAAAATATTTATGAGGCAGGTTCAGACCTTCTTACCCTGATCAACAGCATCCTGGACCTTTCAAAAATAGAGTCCGGGAAGATGGAATTGTCCTTTGAACAGGTTGAATTCGTTGCACTGAAGAGTATTATTTGCAGGACATTTCAGTCTGTTGCCGAAAAAAAGGGTCTTGCTTTTTCAGTCCATATTGATCGCGGTCTACCCCCATTCGTTATTACGGACAAGCAAAAAGTCGAACAGGTATTGAAAAACCTAATTTCCAACGCTTTGAAATTCACTTCCCAAGGCAGTGTAATGGTCCGCATCAAGCGGCCTGAAAAGGGAGGAGAAAGGCTTCTATCATCCGTAAATGCCGAAAAAACAATTGTTTTTGAAGTGGCAGATACCGGCATTGGTATTCCTGAAGATAAAATAAAGGTCGTGTTTGAAGCATTTAAGCAGGTGGACGGAACTATCAGCCGGAAATACGGGGGCACAGGGCTTGGACTTTCCATTTCCAAAGAAATTGCCAGGCTCCTGGGAGGGGAGATTACCCTTTCCAGCCAGCCGGGAAAAGGTTCGATTTTTACGTTTCATCTGCCCGAGGCTGTTGCCCTGCCTGCCAAAGTTCAGGAGGAAGGCCGTCTCCCGTCCCTGGTTAAGCCGGTTGCGGCCATTGATGCAGAAAATTTATATTCACCTTTGGCCGGGAAAACAGAGGCTGTCTCTGCCGATTTTCAAGATGACCGCCATTCCTTTAAACCTGATGATCAAACGGTTCTGATTATTGAAGATGATTCTGATTTTTTAAAAATTCTCTATGACCACGCCCATGAGCAGGGATTTAAGGTCATTACGGCACTTGATGGTGAAGATGGCCTTCATCTGGCCGATTTCCACAGGCCCTCGGCCATTATCCTTGATCTGGGGCTTCCTGGCATTGACGGGTGGACCGTAATGGAACGGCTGAAAAAGAGTATAAGAACGCGGCAGATTCCCGTTCATATTATTTCCGCCGAGACAATAAAGAAAAAGGCGCTTCAGATGGGGGCGGTGGGTTTTTTGACCAAACCGGTAAACATTGAAAAATTGGAAAAGGTATTTGATAAATTCAAATTGATTCTGTCCAGGCCGGTGGGAAATGTGCTGGTGGTTGAAAACGACAGGTCCCATTGCCAGATGATCAGAGATATTATTGCCCGAAACGGTATCCGGGTTTCCTGTACCTATTCCGGCAAAAAGGCCCAGGCATTGCTGTTGAGAAATACGTTTGACTGCCTGATTCTGGATCTTGATCTGCCGGATATGTCCGGCTTTGACCTTTTGTCGATCATTGAAAAATACGATCGGCTCAAAGCTGTTCCCGTCATTGTTTATACCGGGAATCCCATTACCCCAACTGAAAGGACAAGGCTGGAAAAGTATGCCCGGAAAATTATCGTAAGAAGCGCAGATACGCCTGAAAAGCTTCTGGATGAGGTCTCCATTTTTCTGCATCGGGTGGAAACAAGACTTTCAACATCCGCGCGAAAGGTATTACAGCAACTCTATAAAAAAGAATCCGTTTTCGAGGGAAAAACCGTGCTGCTGGTGGATGACGACATGAGAAATATTTTTGCGATTTATACTGTTTTTGAAGAAAAGGGCTTGAATATCCATATTGCAAAAACCGGTGTTGAAGCGATTCAACGTCTTGAAGAAAATCCTGACACGGACATCGTTCTTATGGACATCATGATGCCGGAAATGGACGGATACCAGGCCATGAGAGAGATCAGAAAACAAAAAAGATTTAAGAAACTCCCGATCATTGCGCTTACGGCCAAGGCAATGAAGGGCGACCGGGCAAAGTGCATTCAAGCCGGTGCCAATGATTACCTGTCAAAACCCGTGGACAGGGAAAAATTGCTCTCCATGATCAGGGTGTGGCTCTATTGATGGCGACGTGAAAGATATTCAAAACAGTCAAGATATCGAAATCCGTTTGCTACTGGAGACCATTCGTCTGAAATCAGGCTATGATTTCAGGGACTATGCCAAAGACTCTCTCAAGCGCCGGATATTGAGGCGGCTTACACTTTCCGGACTGAAAAGTATTTCCGCCATGCAGCATTTGTTGCTTTATGATGATCATTTTTTGAATCTTCTATTGCGGGATTTTTCCATCACTGTAACCCAGATGTTCAGAGATCCCCCTTTTTTCAGGCTGTTGAAAAAAAAGATTTATCCCCTATTGGCAGAGCTTCCGTTTATTAAAATCTGGCATGCCGGATGCGCCACCGGAGAAGAGGTTTATTCAATGGCCATCCTGTTAAAAGAATATGGTCTGTATGACCGTGTGCAGATTTATGCCACCGATTTTAATATGGAGGCCATTAAAGCGGCGAAAAAGGGAATATATACGCTTGAACGGATCAGGGAGTATACATGCGCATATCAGGAGGCCGGGGGCCAACATTCTTTTTCCGAGTATTATAGTGCATTTTACGATATGGCAATCATGAAAAAACAGCTTAAGGAGAACATTGTGTTTGCAGATCATAATCTGGTGACGGATCACTCCTTTGGGGAAATGGATCTGGTCATGTGCAGGAACGTTATGATCTATTTTTCAAGAAAGCTACAGAGCCGGGTGCTATCTCTTTTTCTTGAAAGCTTAAAGCCGGGAGGGTTCCTCTGCCTGGGAAACAAAGAGACAATTCGGTTTTTGATGCATGCCGGCCAGTTTGAGGTGTTCGAGAAAAAAGAGAAAATTTTCAGGCGATTATAAACCTGCTATCTGTTTTTTTTAAGATCCATGGGGGCAATTAATTATGGTCTGTGTCGCATTTTAAAGAAACAGGTTTGAGCATTTAAACAAGCTTGAACTTTTAAGACGTCCATGAGAGGATAAATTGATTGCAAACTGTGTAATATTGGGGTGGTATCAGTGATCAAAATTCTATGCGTAGATGATAGACCGAAAAATCTAATTGCCCTTGAAGCTGTACTGGAAACCTTGGATATTTGTATTGTAAAGGCCGAGTCCGGCCAAGAGGCTCTGGAACATGTCCTTACCACAGAGTTTGCCTTAATTCTTTTAGATGTACAGATGCCGGGGATGGACGGGTTTGAAACTGCCTCCCTGATCCGGACATTCAATAAAAGCAAAAATATTCCCATCATATTTGTAACGGCCATCAGCTTTGAGGATAAGCATATTTTCAGGGGATATGGTGCCGGTGCAGTGGATTATCTATTCAAGCCCATTGATCCATACATATTGACCAGCAAGGTGAAGATTTTTATTGAGCTGTTCAAACAAAGGCAAAAGGCAACACAAAAGGCCAGGGAATTGGAGCAAGCCAACCTGAAAATTCTTGAACAGCAAAAGGCCCTGCAAGAGAGTGAAATCCGGTTTAGAACGGCATTTGACCAATCCTTCCAATGTATGGTTATTTTGGATACCCAGGGGCGAATACTGGAGATCAACGACCTTGCGTGCAAACTGTATGGTAAAACAGGCAAAGAGGTCACCGGTAAATGGCTATGGGAGACCTGCCGTTCTGACGCTGAATCGGAAAAAGAGGCGTTAAAGGAGAAAATTCAAAGAGTCGCCCAGGGAAACCGGACCATTGATGAAATTGATGTCTACGACAACAACGGAGAAAAAAGAACCCTTCTTCAAACCATTTTTCCGGTAAAAGATTCGGCCGGTGCCATTTCCTACATTACGGTGCAGGAACAGGATATCACCCGGAGAAAACAGGCGGAACAGGAAAAAATCAATCTGGTGACACAGCTTCGGCAGGCTCAGAAAATGGAGGCCCTGGGAACCCTTGCCGGAGGAATTGCCCATGACTTCAATAATATTTTAAGCGTTATCCTGGGATATTCAGAACTGGGCTGCAGAGAAGCGTCTGAAAATTCCAAGGTCAAAAAGCATCTATCCAAGATCCTTGTCGCTGCCAATAAAGCCATGGGCCTTGTTCGGCAGATTTTGGGCTTCGTCCGCCAGACAAGCGTGGAACAGGTTGTGTTCCGGCCTGCGGCTGCCATTGAAGAGGGGATTAAATTATTACGCGCTTCTTTGCCGGCGACCATTGAAATCCGTTTGGATATTGATTCCAGGTGCGGTGCCATCCTGGCAGATCCCACACAGTTCCATCAGATTCTGATGAATTTTTGCACCAATGCCTATCATGTGATGGAAAGCTCCGGAGGGTGTATTGATATCTCTCTGCGTGAGGTTGATGTGGATGATTACGGTCTTGTGCCAGGAAAGTATGCCCATCTCTCTGTAACCGATACCGGACTTGGAATGGACGAGAAAACCTTGGAAAAAATATTTGACCCCTATTTTACAACCAAGGAGATCGGTAAGGGAACGGGATTGGGCCTTTCCATTGTTCATGGGATCGTTAAAAGTCATAAAGGCCATATCTGGGTGGAAAGCGAGCTGGGAAAAGGTTCGGTCTTTCATGTATATTTTCCCATTTCCGAGCAAAAAAAGCTACGGCCTGTTCCCCCTTCTTTCAACGATATTGCGAGGAGAGGACATATCCTTGTGGTGGATGATGAACAGGATTTCCTGGACGTTATCGCGGCAATGATGGGTTTGTTGGGGTATAATGTCACGGCCGAGCAGAACAGTGAGGCTGCCTTGGATCTATTTTTAGACAATCCCTCACAATTTGATCTGGTGATGACCGACTACACCATGCCGGAAATGAACGGAGTGGAAATGGCCGAGAAAATGATCGGTGTAAGGCCGAACCTGCCTGTCATACTCTGTACCGGCTATAGCCAGGACTTTACTACAACGCAAATGGTCCGGGAAAAGGGAATAAGATCGTTGATTTTTAAGCCTCTGACATGTGAAGACCTTGACAAGGTGCTTCAAAAACATCTGGGCTGACCCTGCTTTTTGGGGCGGCCAGACCTGCAGACGGGTCGAGCCTGGAAAAGGATGTGAGGAGAGTCATAAGGCCTTTCATTTCGCTCATCCTCCTGAGCACTATCCCCGGTGCCGCTTTTGGGTGTTGAATTGGAGCCATGAAGATTTTAGGCGATTTGCAGAAAATATTTTACCTGAGCATGTGTACTTTCCATGTCACTACCGGCGTGAAAATCAGGATAACCGGTAAATTGTTATCTGCAAATCACCTTAAAGACGAGCTTGTCCTGATACAATTGCCTCTTCCCGGGGTATGCGGGGTTTTTGTATCAAGTATAGCACACCGAAAATAACCAGGGCAACGGGGTAGATATAGTATCGCTGATCATGGGGTAAGCCCACCAGGGAGGCCACGGCATCGGGTCGCATGGCACAGATGGTAACGCTTAAGAACAACGGGATTTCCCAGATTCTGTTTTTGGCCACAAACCACCCCTGGGTGGCCGATGCAAAGGCAAAATTGCCCATGCAGGCCATGAGAAAGATCAAAATTCCCTGGGGCCAGGAGGAGATGTCATGGAGGATGAGATCTGAGTTAAAGATAAACATGAACGGTAGTATGGCCGTCCGGATATCATACATGAACCCCTGAATTCCCGTGGCAATGGGGGGGGATTTGGCTATGGCCGCCGCTGCATAGGCCGCCAGGCCCACCGGTGGGGTATCATCTGCCAGGATGCCGAAATAAAAGCAGAAGAGATGGGCTGACATCAGGGGGACAAACCACTCCTGATAGCCGGCAATGGTGACAATGGCAGGGGCCGTTAACGAGGCCATGACAATGTAGGTGGCCGTTGTGGGCAACCCCATGCCGATGATGAGACTGGCAAGGGCGGTGATGATGAGCATGATGTAGATATTGCCCATGGAGATGACATCGATGATCTCCGTGATCAACCCCCCCAGTCCCAAGGCCACCACTCCCACAATGATGCCCGCCGCCGCCGTTGCCAGGGCCACGGAAACCATGTTCCGGGCCCCCGAAGCCAGGGCGGAAAAGATATCATTGATGGCCCGGCGTATGGCAGGACCCATGGGTTTTTTTGCCATGTATGACTTAAGGGGCTCCTGGATGAGCATGATCAGGGCCATGACCCAGATGGCATGGAAGGCCGCAAGCTCCGGGGAGTGCCGCACCACCACCAGCTCATAGAGCAGCAGTGCAATGGGAAGCATGAAGTGAAGGCCCCCAAGAAAGGTTTTAAAAAAGGGCGGCAGGTCCTCCCTGGGCATCCCCTTTAATCCCAGTTTGGAGGCCTCGATGTGGGTGATGTAAAACAGGGCCGCATAGGAGGCAAAGGCCGGTATGGCGGCCGCCTTGATCACTTCCACATAGGGAACGTTGACATATTCGGCAATGATGAATGCCGCGGCCCCCATGATGGGGGGGGCCAGCTGACCGTCGGTGCTGGCGGCCACCTCCACCGCTGCCGCCTTGGTGGGGGGATAGCCCACTTTTTTCATCATGGGAATGGTGAAGGTGCCGGTGGTGACAATGTTGGCAATGCTGGAGCCCGATACCATGCCGGTGAGCCCGCTGCCCAGCACGGCCGCCTTGGCAGGTCCTCCCTTGAACCCCCCCAGAAGGCTCAAGGCCAGCTGGATAAAATAGTGCCCGGCCCCGGCCCGGTCCAGCATGGCCCCAAACAGGACAAAGAGAAAAACGATGGTGGCGGAGACATCCAGGGGAATACCGTAAATGCCTTCGGTGGACATGGTCATCTGCCCCACAAAGCGATTGAGAGAGGTCCCCTTAAAGGCGATGAGGTCGGGCATATAGGGACCTAAAAAGGCATACATGCAGAAACAGATGGCAATGACGGGGAGGGCAGGGCCGATGACCCGCCTGGCCGCCTCCAGAAGCAGGACAGTGAGTAGAATGCCGACGATGAGGTCCCGTTGAATCGGGGCACCATACCGCAGGGTGATGCCTTCAAAATCAAGCACCAGATAGAGGGCGGCAAGAGATGCTGCAATGGCGGTGAGGTAATCAAACAGGGGAATTTTTCGGGTGGCTGACAGGAATCGCAACCCCAGTCGCTTTTTTCTGAAAACAGGGTAGTTCAAAAAAACAATCAACAGTGCAAATCCCAGATGGATGGCCCGGATGTAGGTGGAGTCAAGGATGAGCCAGCTGGCGATGGAGAGCTGAAACAGACTCCAGCTCACTGCAATGGTTGGAATGACCCATTTTTCGACTCCTTTGGGCCGCCTGGTGATACCCTCTTCCTCCTCTGCCATTTTCCTGGCCAGTTCCAGGCCGTTTTCTTGTTCCTGATATTCCTGACGTTTCTTATATTCCTTGTGCTCAAGATTGTTCATATTTTTATCCATCCGGCTGGGATGTCTCAAAGAAGAGAAGGCCCTGCCATGGTGGTATTGGGGGCTTGATCATAACGTCGGTCATTGTTTGCAATTGGGGCCGGGTTGTGATCAAGCCCGTTAATTTCAAAATGTTATTTCAGGCCAACCTCTTTGTAATATTTCATGGCACCCGGATGAATGGGTGCGGAAAGCCCTGTTAGCATGGCTTCCTTGGTGAGACCTGCATAGGCAGGATGCAGTTTGGTAAAGGCTTCAAAATTGTCAAACACCTCCTTGGTGATGGCATAAACCACATCATCGGATACTGCAGCAGAGGTGACGAAGGTTGCTTTTACGCCAAAGGTGGGAACCGATTCTTCTTTGTTGGCAGCCCCCGGATAGTTTTTCATCAGCGTGGCGGCCTTGGCATAATAGGGATATTTGGCAACCAGGCTGTCAATGTTCAGGATGGGAATAAATTTAACTTTGCGCACGCCGGATGTGGCTTCCTTGTAGTATCCTGAAGGATGGCCCACCGTATAAAACGCTGCATCAATTCTGCCGTCCTGGATCAGTCCTGGAGCTTCGGCGGCCTTGAGACTTTCGGCATGGAAATCCGTTTCCCAGTTTAATCCGTTGGCCGTGAGGGCATCAATGGCGTTCTGGCGATAACCCGATCCCACGTTTCCAATATTGACTCTTTTTCCTTTCAGGTCGGCAAGGCTGTTGATACCGGCATCCACCGCGGCAATGAGGTCCACGGTTTCCGCATGGATGGAAAACACTGCCCGCAGATCTTTCTGGGGGCCTTTATCTTCCCAGTCGGCAATGCCTTTTACGGCCTGATATTGGCGATCGGACTGTGCAACGCCAAAGTCAAGGTCTCCGGCCAGAATGGCGTTGATGTTAAAAACGGAGCCCCCGGTGGACTCCACTGTGCAGCGGATGCCGTACTCTTTTCTCTTTTTGTTGACGATTTTGGCGATGGCACCGCCGGTGGGATAGTATACGCCGGTGATGCCGCCGGTTCCGATGGTGACAAAGGTTGTTTTCGCCTGGCTTATGCCGGTTCCCAGAAAGAGAACCGATGCAAACAACACGGCAATGGTTAACAGCAATGCTTTTTTCATTTTGACCTCCTGTGCAAGGGGTTTAAAATAATCCGGGCATCCACCACATCCAGCCCCGTTTCATGGAGAATCACGGGATTGAGATCCATTTCAGCGATTTCCGGATAGGCTTCAATAAGCTCGGAACACATGTAAATCAGTTTTTTCAGCGATTTTTTGTCATAGCCCTTTTGTCCCCGGACACCGTCCAGAAGAATGGAGGATCGGGTGTCTTCTATCATTTTTTTGCATGAGGTGGGGGAGACGGGCAGCACCCAGAAGGTGACATCTTTCATGATTTCAACCATGATGCCCCCAAGGCCGTACATGATGACAGGTCCGAACTGTTCATCAATTTTGGTGCCGATGATGATTTCAAGGCCTTTCCGGGCCATGGGTGTCACAAGAACCCCCCGGATATCTGCTCCTGGGAGATATTTTTCCGCACTTTCAATGATTTCCCGGAAGGCCTGTTTCACATCGGTTTCGGATGTCAGGTTCAATTTTACACCGCAGGCATCGCTTTTATGGAGAATGTCCGGTGAAACGATTTTTAGCACCACTTTACCCGGTATCCGGCTTGCGATGTTCCATGCCTCTGTTTCATTTTTCGCCACATGGCCCACGGAGGTGGGGGCACCATGGAGTTTGATCAACTGTTTTGCCTCGTTTTCCAGGAGCGCATGACGGCCCTCTTGAAGGGCCTTTGCAATGATCTGTCGGCCGGTTTTTTTGGCCCGGAAACCCCAATTAAAGACAAAACTGGTGATGGCATGGTAGGATTTTAAATAGTTCCCGTATCTGCAAAGGCTTGCCACGCATTTGCAGGAGATGTCAAGAGAGTCGTGCACCGGAATATTATAATGTCTCAGCAGATCCAGGGCATGGGAGTCGTAGGCGCTGTAAAGGGAGTGGACAATGATGGGTTTCTTTTTTTTGTTCACCATGTTTCCCAGTCGATGGGCTGCCGCCTCTTCACCAAAGCCCAGGCTCTTTTCAAACCGGATGCCGTACCCGCCAAAAAGGCCGACAATGAGAAGCCCGCCCACATTGGGATCATTTAAGATAATTCTGGCACAATCGGCAAACAGGCTGGGGTCTGCATCGGTGCCGCCTGCCACATCAACGGGATTCACCACCGATGCGGCCTCGGGCAGGATGGCCCGCAAACGGTTCCGGGTTTGATCGGTGAGTTCCGGCAGGTCAATGCCGTAATCCGACAGCAGGTCCGCGCCGATGGTGGCATGCCCCCCGCCATCGGCCAGAATGGCGATGGCGTTGTTTTTAATGGCAGGCTGGCTGGCCAGGGTGTTGGCCACGGGAAAGAGTTCATCCGAATTTTCAATGACAACGATGCCGGCCCGTTCATAGGCCGGTTTTGCCACCTCATTCATTCCGGCCAGGGAGCCGGTGTGGGACCCGGCTGATTTTTTTCCGGTGTCGGACCGTCCGCTTTTTAAGAGAATGATGGGTTTGTGAATGCTGGTTTTGTAGGCTTCCTGGAGAAATTTTCGTCCCTCGCTCATGCCCTCGACGTACATGAGAATGGCTTTGGTTTCAGGGTCATTTCTAAAGAATTCAAGGTATTCATGGAACTTTACATCCGATTCATTGCCCACCCCCACATAATAGGTAAATCCTTCATGCTTTCGCACGGTGGCTTCGGTGATCAGGGTCAGGGCCATATTGCCGCTCTGGCACACCAGGGCGATTTTTCCCCCGGGAACATCGGGAATTCCTGCCAGATTCATATGGGTCTTAAGATTGATGATCCCCGAGGTGTTGGGACCGATCAACCGTACATTGTTTTCCCTGGCCGTCTGCACCATTATCTCTTCCAGGGCCTTGCCTTTACTGCCAAGTTCCCTGAACCCCCCGGCAATGATCACGGCACCGGCCACCTTTTTCTCCCCGCACTGTTTTATGATATCCGGAATGGTGTGGGCAGGGGTGGTGATCAGCGCCAGATCCACCGGATCGTCAATTTCTGTGATGTTCTTATAGCATTGAAGCCCTGCAATGATCTCTTCTTTGGGATTAATGGGATAAATATCACCCTCAAATCCTTCCTCCTGGAGGGTTTTGATGGCCTGAAAACCCCTTTTGGTTTTGTTCTTTGAGGCACCGACGATGGCAACGGATCTGGCATTGAGCACTTTATCGAGCATCTTGATATTTCCTTTTTCGCGTTTCTGCGAAGATTCATTTTTCAGGACATTGATCACCTGACACTGTTTTTTTACCCTTTTTTTCGTTGTTCGAAATTTTCCAATGACTGTTCTCTTTCCCTGGTGGAAACACAGGCCAGGCACGCTTCAACTTCATAATCCATGAGGGCTTCGAGGCTGGTTTCTCCCCGGGCCATGAGCAACCCCTTTTTGATGAGTTTTAGGGAAAACGCCGAGTTGGCCACAATTTTTGTTGCCATGTCAAAGGCCTCATCCATCAGGTTTTCAGGTTCCACCGCCTTGTTGATAAGTCCGATCCTGGCAGCCTCCTCACCGGTGATGTTTTCGGCGGTGAAAAGAAGCTCCCTGGCCTTTCCCGGCCCCACCAGATCCTGAATCAGACGAAAAGCTCCTCCGGTCACCGAAGAGGTCACCCGTGCTTCCGGTGATCCGATGAGGGCATTCCGGGCCGCAATGCGGATATCGCAGGCCAGGGCAAGTTCGTATCCGGAACCCAGTGCATATCCGTTAATGGCGGCAATGGTGGGTTTTTCAAACCGGATGATTTTCCGGGAGGCCTCCTGAAGGGATTCCAGATAGATTCTGTAATCTTCAATGCTTCTGTCCTTGGAATCTTTGAGATCCGCTCCGGTGGAAAAGGCCCGGCCTTCCCCGGTGAATATAAGGGCCTTAACCGTTTTATCCTGTTGTGCCGTCTCAAGAATCTCCAGCATTTCCAGCCAGAGCTGCCGGTTCATGGCATTGAGCACCCGGGGTCTGTTCAGCTTTATGACACCGGTGCTTTCTCTTTTTTCATAAATAATGCATTGATACGTCATGGCGTTACCTCTCGGGAAAAGGGTTGCGTTGGTGGCTTGTTCATGAACATCGACCCTGTTGATTTTCCCCAAAATGGCCGATGGCGTGGTTAGCGTTTGATCCCGGAGTTGCCGGTGGTGTGATCAATCCTGTGGTTAAGCCCGGGTTTCTGAGTATCCAACAGTTTCCGAAGGGTTTTTGACAGCAGCTCCATGGTGACCGGTTTCATTAATAAGGCTTTGATACCAAGCATTTTTGCCTTTTCCCGGGTCATGGATTCGCTGAATCCCGTGCTGAGAAGAATGGGTATATCCCTCCGTATGCCAAGCATTTCCACCGCCAGCCGGTCCCCGGTCATGCCGGGCATGGTGAGATCCGTGATCACCAGATCAAACCCGTGTGGGGTGTCTGAGAAAAGTTTCAGTGCCTCTCCCGGCAGCATACAGGTGGTCACATGGTATCCCAGGTGCTCAAGCATCTTTTTTTCCACATGGATGATGGTCTCCTGATCATCCACAAGCAGTATCCGTTCGTTTCCCTGCTCCAGTGTGATGTTGTTTTTAACCGGGTCCGTGTGTGCCTTTTTAATGATGGGCAGAAAGACCTTGAATTCAGCCCCCTGGCCGGGCTGGCTGAACACCTGTATCCGGCCCCCGTGACTTTGGACGATTCCGTTGACAATGGACAGTCCCAGGCCTGTCCCCCGTCCTTTTTTCTTGGTGGTGAAATAGGGGTCAAAGATGCGTTCCCGGATGTTTTTGTCCATGCCGGCCCCGGTGTCTTTCACTGTCAGACAGACATATGGCCCCGGTATCATGCCCGGGGCAGTTAATTCGGCGGATTTCAATTCAGTGGCTTTCAGGGTGACGGACAGTTCGCCGCCGGTTGCCTCCATGGCCTGGAAGGCATTGGTGATAAGGTTCATGGCAATTTGGTGAATCTGGGTGGGATCGGCCATGATCATGCCACAGTTGACGTCAATATTCTGGTTGATCTTGATGGTGGACGGCAGGGAGGATCGTGTGAGGTTCAGTACCTCCTTGATGATGAGATGGGGTTGCAACGGCCGGGTGATCTGTTCCTGCTGGCGGCTGACAGTGAGGATCTGCTGGACCAGGTCCCGGGCCCGTTCGGCCCCGGCCATAATCTGATTCAGCCCATGGCGCAGGGGGCCCTGGTCCGGCGTATCTTCCAGGAGCATCTGGGTGTAACCGAAAATCGGGAAGAGAATATTGTTGAAATCATGGGCAATGCCCCCGGCCAGGGTGCCGATGGCCTCCATTTTCTGGGATTGCCGCAGTTGTGACTCAAGGTTTCGGTTTTTTTCCTTTTCACTTTGATGTTCTGCAATCTTTTTGCGTAGTTCCTGGTTGGTCCGGATCAGTTCCATGGTTCGGTTCTGCACGATCTCCTCCAGATCCTGTTTCTGGCGGCGCAGGCTGTCTTCTGCTGCCTTGACCCTGAGAGCTGTTTTCACCTGGGCCGTGAGTACATATTCATCTATGGGCTTGGCAAGGTAAACATCAGCACCGACGTCCAGCCCCTTGACAAGGTCCTTAGATTCCGTGCGGATGGCGGAAATCATGATAATGGGAATATGATTGGTTGCGGCGTTATTTTTTAAGATCCGACACACCTCATACCCGTCCATATCCGGCATTTTAATGTCAAGGAGAATGGTATCCGGCTGGTCGCTTTCTGCCTTTTGGAGGCCTTCCGGACCGGAGGTTGCCGTGAGTACTTCACAGTCGGGAATCATGAATTTTAACACGGCAGAGAGGCTGATCAGGTTATCCGTTTTATCATCAATGGCTAATATTTTTGGCATGGTTTATCCATTTTTCAATGCGTGACAGGAGTTTTTCGGGGTCCACGGGTTTAGAGAGGTAATCGTCACAACCGGCCTCGATTATTCTTTTTTTGTCACCCTTCATGGCATGGGCTGTCAAGGCGATGACGGGTATTTTTTCGGTATGATCATGTTTTTTTAATAGGTCAATCACACAATATCCATCCATTTTCGGCAGAGAGATGTCAAGTAGAATCAGGTCCGGCAGGGTGGTCACGGCCCTTTGGAGCCCCTGGTTTCCGTCCCTGGCTTCCTGTATGGTATAGTGATTTTTCAAAATCGCTTTAAGGGTGATGATGTTGTCGGGATTGTCTTCCACAATCAGCACCGTTGGCTTTTCTCCCCTGGATGTTTGCTTTTTCATGGGAGAGGAGGGCGGTGTTGTCCGGGGCGTTTTTCCGGGTGGCTGAATTGCCTGCCCAGGGGGGGGGGATGCCGGCGAATCAGGGGCTTCAGGGGGGGCTTCCGCCGGTATTGTGAGCATTTCCTTTATCTTTGTCAGCAGCCCCTGTTCATCGATATCCCCCTTTTGCACCAGTTGCTGGATGTGATTGGCGCTCAATTTGCTGAAATCTTTAGGAGTGAGATCCCTTGCTGTGAGAACCAGGACGGGAATGCCGGCGGTGGTCCGGGTGCTGCGCATTCTTTCCAGCACCTCAAATCCGTCCATACCCGGCATCATCAGATCCAGAATGATTCCGTCCGGAATGGTGCCGGCGATATAATTCAATGCCTGTTGCCCGCTGGTGGTGATATCCACATGATATCCGGCCTTTTCAAGGATCATTTTGATTTGAATCACAGCGGACTCATTGTCTTCCACCACCAACAATCTTTTTTTGTTGTTTATGGGCCGTTTCGGGTATTCATAGGAGGAAGATGAAGATATGCTTCGGGAGTGGGGAGGGCGTAATGCCGGTTCCGATGTTGTCTTGGCGGTGATAGGAAGGATCAGGGTAAAGGTGGATCCTTTTCCCGGTGTGCTTTCCACAGAGATGTCTCCGCCCAGCATTCTGGCGGTTTTATACGCAATGGCAAGTCCCAGTCCCGTACCTTCGTAGGATCTGGCAGCCGTGCCGTCCACCTGACGGAATTCTTCAAATATATAGGGGAGATTTTTTTCGGCAATACCGATGCCGGTGTCTGCTATTTTGATCTGTAAGGTGTCTCCATGGGGGTGTGCGGATATGGTTACACCGCCCTTTGAGGTAAATTTAACGGCATTTCCCATGATGTTCTGGAGGATCTGTTGCAGTCTGTTTTCATCGCTGATTATTCGGGGCAGATCAGGGGAAATGTCCGCATGGAGTTGAATCCCCTTTTCCCGGGCAAGGGGTGCCAGTCGTTCCATAAGAATTTCAATGGTTTCGCTGATCCGGACGCTTCTGGAAACAATTTCCATTTTTCCCGCTTCAATTTTGGACAGATCCAGGATATCGTTGATGAGTGCCAGAAGGTTTTTACCGTTTCGTTCGATGATTTCAAGATAGCCCAGCTCTTCTTTGGAAAGCGTCTCCTTTGCCTGCATCAAAAGAACACGGGACAGGGCCATCACCGAGTTCAGGGGGGTCCTCAGCTCGTGGCTCATATTGGAGAGAAATTCGCTTTTCAGCTGATTGGCCTCTTGTACCTTTTCTCTCTGGATCTCCAACTCCCGATTCTGTTCCTGCAACTCTTCAGAGGTCTGCTGCAGTTCCCGGGCCTGGAGCGCCAGCTCTTCTGCCTGGAGCTGGAGTTCCTCATTGGAGGTTTTCAGTTCAGTGGCAAGCCTTTGGGTTTTTGCATTGGCTGCCATGTTGGCCACGGCGGTTGACATTCCCGTGACCCAGGGTTGTTCCATGAGATCCACGGTTTTCCTGGAATATGGCTTGATGCTGGCAAGGGAGATAATGGCGACCACAATACCGTCAATGATGATGGGAATGGTGATGATCTCCCTTGGAAGGAGGGTACCGGTGAAGGTCCTGAATTTAAAGATGGTGTTCTGGGGAATCTCATTTAAAAAGATGATTTTTTTCTCACAGATCACCCGGCCCATCTCTCCTTCAAGGGTGGGCGCGTCAAAGGGTTTTAAGAGATTCGGAGAGACGCCCATGGAGGTAAAGGGTTTATATTGACCGGTTTCTCTGTTCAGGAAAAAATAGACCCCCATCTGGGAGTCTGTGACGGTGATCAACTCTTTTAGGATGTTGGATCTGAAGGTGTCGAGATCTCCGGCATCCACAAGAACACGGGTGATTTCATCATTTGCTACCCGTAGTTCCACCTGGTTGGACAGGGCCGTTGCCATGGTGTTGAAGGTTTCTGCAAGGGTGGCCAGTTCATCTGAGCCCAGGACATGGTTTCTGGCGGAAAGGTCTCCGGCTCTGATGCTTTTTGCGGTTGTGGTCATTTCCCTGATGGGGGCGGCAATGGCTCTTGCCATGAGAATTGAGATGACGAGGGTCATCAGGAACGCCCCCAGGGAGAGTAGAATAAAATGGCGCATCATGATCCGGATGGGGGCGTGGAGTTCCACCAGATCCTGTTTCACCACAAGGCCCCATCCGGTTTGAGAAAGATGGCTGTAGGCCGCCAGAACCTTTTCGTTTCGATAGTCCCGGCTTTCGATAATCCCGGTTTTTCCCTGGGCTGCATTGCGTGCCGGTTCCGCTTGGATTTCGAGGGTAAGGGGGGCGTTTTCATGCCAGCGAAGTTCGCTCAAGGCGATGCTCTTTTTGTTGACGATAAGGCTTTCTCCGGTTCTGCCCAGGCCCACCCGATCGCTCAACAGGTCATAAAGGGAATTTTTAAGGTCTATTCGTGCCACCATAATACCCACAATGTGCTGGTGATCATGTTGTGAACAGAAGATGGGCATGGAAAACGTCAGGGCTTTTTTGGCTGAAAATTTGGAGAAGTATATACTGTTGATGAACAGATTTCGGGTTTGCATGGGGTTTGTGAAGTAGGGATTGTCGGAGCGATCCATCTGTTCGGCGTTGTGATTGGTGGAAATTTCAACTATGCCCGTGCGGGGGTTGATGATGAATAGCTCTTCATAGGCATCGTAATTTTGAACATAGCGAGTCAGCAGCTTTCTAATATTTTTTATGACTTCAAGATCTGCCTGGCTTTTTTCCGGTTTTAAAATGAAGTTTTCCAGATAAATCAGTTCATTATCACAGGAAACCGTTTTTAGATCGGCCATTCTTTCATTGAGCCAGTCCTCAAGTTGTCGGGCTTTGAGATTCCGTATGGCCACCAGCTTATCAAGGGCCTCCTTTTTTATGGAGCGGGTCTGCTGCTCCCAGGTGATGGTGATACAGATCATCAGGGGAACTATCCCCAGGACAAAAAACCAGAAGCGCAGCTTGCTTCTGATGCTTTTGAAAGTGAATGGGTTTACTGAATCTTTTGATAAATATGGCAGCATTCATTTACCTTTTTGAAATATGTTCGGTATTTTTCAGAGACCATTTCTGCTTCTCCTAATATCAGATATCCATTCTTAGTCAATGATCTATGCAATTTACCACATATTTTCTCTTGATATTCCGCGTTGAAATAGATCATGACATTTTTGCACAATACCATATCAAAGCCGCCAAAAACGCTTTCCGGGGGGGCATAGCTGTTTTTGTCCAGAATATCGTAAGGTGAAAAAGAGACCCGGTTTTTAATCTTCGGCTTGAGCTGAAATTCTTTTTCCCCCATGGAAAAATACTTTTTCAGAAATTTGTACTTGACGTCTTTGATGCTTTCAAAGGGGTAGATACCCCTGCGGGCTTTTTTTAATATGTTCCGGTCAATGTCCGTGGCAAAGATGGTGATGCCCATTTGGTGAGGGGTTTTTTCCAGCAGTTCATTGATTAGAATGGCTATGGAATAGGGTTCTTCACCCATGGCACAGCCGTTGGACCAGATACGCAGGGAGGGGTCCCGGGCGGTTCTCTTTTGATGGACAAGGAGGGGAAGGATGCGCCGGGCAATGTATTCAAAGGTCAGAGCGTCCCGGAAGAAGCGGCTGACATTGATGGTCAAGGCATCGCACAGTATACCCAGTTCATGGGGATTATTTTTGAGATAGTGAAAATACTCTCCGGCATGTCTGCACTGGGTATCGGCACATCGCTGTTGGATACGATCCTGGAGCATGGATGTCCGATACCCGGAAAAATCCCCTTTCCGTTTTTCGTTCAAGTAGTCCAGAATCTGGTGTAAAGATGTGTCCATGGATGATGACCTTGTCTCTTTGTTGCCCTGGATTTCTGGTAACATGTGCTGTTGGATCATCACATGTTATCATACGACTGTATCCTGATGGGACACAAAAATCAAACTATAGGTGCTGTGATCACCCCCTTTTTTCCCATTCAAATCCGGCAATGTTTCTATCCTCTTTGTTAAATTCAACGCCGATAATATAGACGGTCACCCCTTGTTGCTGAAATTTTTCATGGTAGTTCTTTGCCTTGATCTGCTGTAACGCGCTTCCTGCCGCAGCTGTTTTGCGGATGACCTTAAATTCTATGATATAAATATTGTCATCCAGTCTGAGCGTTAAATCAATTTGTCCTTTGTTCGTGACGTCTTCTGCCGTAACTGACAGGCCCAGTGCCGTAAAATAACAATAGAAAATGGAGGCGTAATATCCCTCATAGCCAGCCAGCTGGTTTTTACGATACCAGTCATGGGGAATTGATGCAAAAAATGTCTGGAAAATATTTTTCAAGTCGTTTAAATCCGCTTTTTTCAGTGCAGCGTAAACCGCAGACAGGTTCTGTTCCTGTTTCAGGGGGCAGTGCACAAAACCGCTCAGAAGACTTTCCGCCAGGCTCATCTTTACCTCCAGATTGGGGTATGTTAAGCGAAAAATTCTTCTTGCTCCCTGTTGTCGGACGTTTTGTACCGTTAAATAACCGGCCTGGAACAAGAGGGTTTCGATCTCAATTTGATCAATGTCAAAACTGGAGAGCATGGTCTCGCTGACCTCTATGTGCTCCAGTTGCGGGACAATATACTGCCGTGTCTGTATCAGCTTGACCAGGAAGGAGGGGCTGCCGGTTTCAAACCAATAGTTTTTAAACACCCGGCTGTCCAGATAAAGGAGAACATCATAGGGATTATAAACATTTTCTCCCAGAAAATTATAGCCGTCATACCATTTTTTGAGCTGCTTGAAATCCACGTCGTCCAGATAATCAACAAATACCTGTTTTATCTCGTTTTCCGTATATCCACAAAGGGTGGCATATCGTTTTTCAAGTGTGATGTCGTTCAAATTGTTAAGCCCGCTGAAAATACTGACCTTGCTGAACTTGCTTACACCCGTCAGAAAGGCGAACTTGATGTGGGCATCACTGTCTTTGATGACTGAATAAAAATTTTTTAACCCTTCCCGAATCTCCAGGGCTGTATCCGGTTTATCGATATTATCCAGAATAGGCTTGTCATATTCATCCACCAGGATAACGACGTGTTGGTTATATCTGGCGTTGAGTTGCCGGATCAGCTCTTTAAATTTGAGGTGTATGGCATTTTCGGTAAGTTTAATGCCATTGTGCAGCGCATGTCCGTTCAGGATGGAGTGGATGGTTTTATCCAGGGTCTCCCTGCTGTCAAAAATCCCCCCACCGAAACTGATCTCAATGACGGGATACGCAATATCCCAGTCCCAGTTTTTTTCCAGGTAAAGCCCTTTAAAAAGTGATTTCTGGCCGGAAAAGGCAGACTTTAACGTGCTGACCAGCAGGGATTTTCCAAAACGGCGGGGTCGGGCAAGAAAGTAATAATCCCCGGCCCTGTGGGTTAATTGATAAATCAGTTCCGTTTTATCAACGTAGGCATATCCGCCTTTTTGCAGCTTGCTGAAGGTCTGAACACCAATGGGCAGTTTTTTCATGGGGCGCTCTCCTTGGACCAGGGTTTTCCCAGTGAGGATATTATCGTAAACATGAAATGGTTTTGTCAATCCCGCTGATGTCGCCATTACTGGGAATGATCCGGATGCCGAATGTATGGTCGTCGGTGGAAATCATTTTAAGGGCCGCCTTGAATTTTTCACCGTCAGGGGTTTTAAACATGCAGGGCCGCGTTTTTTTGCCCTGGACAAGATCCCGGATGTTTCTGTCCGTGAGCCGTTTGCCGAAAATTTCCTTTGGGATCACAAACCGGCAATTACCCTTTTCTGGCCGCCAGTTGGCACATCCAAAGGCGGTTTTGCCTTCAATGATATCTCCCCTGCACATGGGACAGTTCAATTGATTGTCAGGAGGTGGGGGGGCAGGTTGTTGCACCCTGTCCGACAGGTTCTTTTGTTTAATCCCGGCAGGTGCGCAGCTGTCAGGCAGACCACGGGGATGGGAGCTGCCATTACCACTATTTCCATGGCTGCCCATGGAACCACAAGAGGTCTCCATGGGTGGCATGGCAGCATTCTGTGATGTTTCAAAATCAAACCCCACCTGCCATTTTCCCTCCTTTTGGGTGATAACAAGGGTGGCTGAGAATTTCTTTTTCTTTTTTGACATAAAACCGTTGAAGGGGCCGGATTTTCGGTATGTCAGGAGATTGGTAGCCATCTTTGCGGAAATGGTTTTCCCGGCCATGCGCTTCCAGATCACAAAGTCACACCCTGTTGCGTCACAGGCAAACACTTTTTTATGCTCCACCACGGACCTGCCGCAGGCGGGGCAGACCCCCACCACCTGGTTTCCGGCAGCAGGGGGGGCAAACTGTTTTACTTCAAAGGGGGCGGATTTCAGTTCAATGACGGCATCCATGATAAATTGTTTGATGTGGGCCAGGAACCGGCCGTCAGAGGCTTCTCCCATGGCAATAGCGTTGAGGGCCATCTCCCACCGGGCCGTCTCTTCCGGGGAGGTGAGCACGCCGGACACCGGGCATTTTTTCAACTGTTCAATGAGGTAACACCCCTTGTCCGTTGCCGTCAGCCGTTTTCCGGATCGTTCAATGTAGTGGCGCTGAATCAGGGTCTCCATGATCTGAGCCCGGGTGGACTGGGTGCCGATGCCGATCTCCCCCCGGTAGAATTTTTTGATATTCTCTTCAGAGACATATCTGCCCGGGTTGGTCATGTCCTTTAACAGCAGGGAGTCGGAGTAGTCCGGGGGGGGCGTGGTCTGCTTCTCTTCACAGGTTATCTTTTGGGCAACCCCCTCATCCCCCTGGGAAAGGGCAGGGATGGGTTCGGCCTCTTCCTTGGTGCCGAAACCGGTTTGATAGACCTTTCTCCAGCCGGGCTCCAGGATCACCTTGCCCCGGGTCCGGAAGGTTTGGTTACTGAACCCGGTGATCACTTCGGTGTTTTCAAACCGGCAATGGGGATGAAATGCCGCGGCAAACCGGCGCGTCACCAGCTCGAAC
This sequence comes from uncultured Desulfobacterium sp., assembly GCA_963668575.2. Classification (GTDB taxonomy): domain Bacteria; phylum Desulfobacterota; class Desulfobacteria; order Desulfobacterales; family Desulfobacteraceae; genus Desulfocicer. The sequence continues at coordinate 7,378,193 of OY764894.2, forward strand.
AGCTGTTGCTCGTCCGGGCTTGCCCCGGAGGGAAGGGGCTTAAAGGGGATCAGGGCATGGTGATCGGTGAGCTTTGCATCGTTGAACACCCGTTTGTTGGACAGCGCCACCAGACGTTGATCCACGGTGGAGAAGATGTCCGGCCGGGCCGGGGAGAGTTTTTCAATAATGGAGGTGACCAGGTCCAGGCTGGTGGTGCCAAGCACCCTGGAGTCGGTTCGGGGATAGGAGAGGCATTTTTTATCCTGGTAAAGGGTCTGGGCAATGGCCAGGGTCTTTTTTGCCGGAAATCCCAGCCGGGTGTTGGCCTCCTGCTGAAGATCGGTGAGGGAGAAGAGAAAGGGGGGCGGTTCCGTTTTTTCCTCTTTTTTCATGGAGCGCACCGTTCCCGGGGCGGTCTCTTCCTTCAGCTGCCCATGAAGGAGCTCGGCATCGCTTTTTTGGGTGATGCGGGTCTGTTTGTTTTTAAACCAGTGACCGGTCCACTCTCCCTTGGCACCTTTGAATAAAACCGTTAACAGCCAGAAGGTCTCCGGCACAAAGCGTTCCCGCTCCCTTTTTCGTTCCACCAGAAGGGCCAGCACAGCGGTTTGCACCCGTCCCACGGAGAAGAGTTCCCCGAACCGAACCGTGAGGGCCCGGGTAAGATTCATGCCCACCAGCCAGTCTGCCACCTGGCGGTAATACCCGGCCCGCCACAATCGGTCATAGTCGGTGATGGGCTTTAACTGTTCCATGGTGGCGCGTACCACCCGGGGCACCAGGGCCTGGCTGGTCCAGAAACGTACCAATCGGGCCTTGTCCGTAAATCCGGATTGAAAAAGAATGGTGCGGGCAATGACCTCCCCCTCCCGTCCGGCATCGGTGGCAATGATGATCCGGGAAAAACGGGACTGTTTCACAAGGGATTTGATGGTCTTCAGCTGTTTGTGGCTTTGCTGGATGGGCTTGTATTGAAAGGTGTCCGGAATCAGGGGCAGGGTCTCCAGCCGCCATTTTTTATAGGTGGGGTCATAGTCGTCCGGGGCAAACAGCTCCACCAGATGGCCCACGGCCCAGGTGATGACATAGGCCTCTCCCTCAAAAAAACCATCTCCCTTTTTTTTAATTCCCAGGGCTTTGGCAAAATCAGCGGCCACGGAAAATTTTTCAGTGAGGATCAGTTCAGTCATGATCACAACATTACTTGATTTTAATGGTGAATGCCATAGTTTTAATTGAATTTGGTGTGGGAGAGATGACCCTTTCTCCTTGATTTCATGGCGGTTTTTACCTATAATCCAAAAATCCGGTTTTTTACCCGCCAGTGTAGCTGACCGGGCAGGCTTGTGTTGTGGCCGTTACCTACCACAGCCCTTAGCTGGTGATCCACGAACGGTGCTGTGATTAACCCTCATTGGAGCCTATCATGGATAAGGTGACATCAGAAAAAAGAGACCAGGGGCGGTGTGCTCATCTCTCTCCGGAAAATGAATTTGAAATTCAGCAGGAGCTGTTCAATCATGTGCTGAGTTTTCAGGGCAGAGATCCGGAACGGGCCGGAAACGAGGACATGTACATGGCCCTGTCCTACGCCATGCGTGACATCCTGGTAAAAAAATGGATCAATACCCAGAAGAGCTATTACGCCAAACATCAGAAACGGGTGTATTATCTTTCCCTGGAGTTTCTCATCGGGCGCTCTCTGGGCAACAGTCTCATCAACCTTGGATTTTTTGATGCCGTGTCCAATGTTCTTGCCAAGATGGGGTATGATATGGAGAGCATCCGGGAAAAGGAGGAGGATGCGGCCCTGGGAAACGGAGGGCTTGGCCGCCTGGCCGCCTGTTTCATGGATTCCATTGCTACGCTTAAGATTCCCGCCTATGGCTATGGCATCAACTATGAATACGGCCTGTTTAACCAGGGGATTATTGACGGGTTTCAGGTTGAACGTCCCGATAACTGGCTTTGCTTCGGCACCCCATGGCAGTTTGAACGCTCCATGCCTCTGTACCCGGTCTCTTTTTACGGCAAGGTTCATCCCTATTATGACGATGAGGGCAATTACCGCTGCCAATGGGTGGACACCGAAGTGGTGATGGCCACACCCTGTGATATGCTGATTCCCGGATACCGAAATGATAACGTGATCAACATGAGGCTTTGGAAGGCCAAGGCATCCAGGGAACTGGACCTCACGGATTTCAACCGGGGCGATTACATTGGGGCCGTGGAAAGCAAGGTTCGGTCCGAGACCCTTTCAAAACTCCTCTATCCCGCTGATGAGGCCACTGCCGGTCGGGAGCTGAGGCTCAAGCAGCAGTATTTTTTTGTGGCGGCCACCTTTCAGGATATTTTCCGGCGATTCAATAAACGAAGTGATGACCTGGACACCTTTCCGGACAAGGTGGCAGTGCAGCTCAATGACACCCACCCCTCCATTGCCATTCCCGAACTGATGCGCCTGCTCATGGACATTTACGGACTTGCGTGGGAAAGGGCCTTCCGGATTTGCGAAAAGACCTTTGCCTATACCAATCACACCCTGATGCCCGAAGCCCTGGAAACCTGGTCTGTGGCGCTTATGGGGCGGGTGCTGCCCCGTCATCTTGAAATTATCTATGAAATCAACCGTCGGTTTCTGGCCCGGGTGGCCCGGCGCTACCCCGGTGACGAGGGAAAGCTGCGGGCCATGTCCCTCATTGATGAGGGTCCTCCTAAGAAAATACGCATGGCCCATCTGGCCATTGTGGGGAGCCATTCGGTGAATGGGGTGGCTGCCCTGCATACGGAACTTCTAAAGACCGGGCTGTTCAAGCATTTTCACGAGTTCTATCCGGGAAAGATCAACAACAAAACCAACGGGATTACCCCCAGACGCTGGCTGTTGAAATGTAATCCGGGGCTTGCCGCCCTGATCACCCGGAAAATCGGACCGGGATGGATTACGGATCTGGAGCGCTTGAAGCAGCTGATTCCCTATGCGGATGATCCGGATTTCCAAAAGGATTTTGCGGCGGTGAAACGCCAGAACAAGGTGGCCCTGGCCAGAGTTGTCCGGGAGTCCTGCGGGATTAACATCAGCCCGGATAGTCTCTTTGATATCCAGGTGAAACGCATTCATGAGTATAAGCGCCAGCTTTTGAATCTCCTTCATGTGATCACGGCCTATCATCGCATCATCACCCATCCGGAGCTGCGGTATACCCCCCGAACGGTGGTGTTTGCCGGCAAGGCCGCTCCCTCCTACCTGAAGGCCAAACTCATCATCAAGCTCATCCATTCGGTGGCTGATGTGGTCAACAACGATCCCCGGGTGGGGGATGAGCTGCGATTGGTTTTCATTCCCAATTACGGGGTTTCTCTGGCTGAAACAATCATCCCGGCCGCAGACCTGTCCGAACAGATATCCACGGCCGGCACAGAGGCATCCGGTACCGGCAACATGAAATTTGCCCTGAACGGGGCACTAACCATCGGTACCCTGGATGGTGCTAACATCGAGATCCGGGAAGAGGTGGGGGCAGAAAATTTCTTTTTGTTCGGCATGACCGCAGAAGAGGCACAATGGGAACGGAAGTTCCCCAGTAAAACGCCCTGGCAGATTTATGAGCGGAATCCTGAACTCCGTACCACCATTGATGCCATTGCCAACGGTGGCTTCAGCAATGGCGATAAAGCCATGTTCCAGAGTATTGTGGCGGACCTTTTGAACCATCACAAGGATCCCTATCTGCATCTTTCGGATTTCCAGGATTATCTCCGGTGCCAGGACGCGGTGGGTCAGTTGTACGAAGACCCTGCCGAATGGTGCCGACGTGCGATTTTAAATGTCGCCGGCATGGGTAAGTTTTCCACGGATCGTACCATTCGGGAGTATGCCGAGGATATCTGGGGTATTCCCCTGTGATGGGCGACGATTCGTTTTTGGGGCTTGGTCCTAACTTCGGCCACTTGGTTTACGCTGTGTTGATCGCTGCCAGGCAATGTTGATTTGGATTCAATTAGAATTGTCGGGCCCCGGCCTTTTTTTTTGACAAATTGCGGACAGTGAATTACCCTGTCTGTCTATGAAACGATTTGACAAAAAGACCGGAAGGCATGGGATATGAGAATTTTACTGACCAATGATGATGGGTATAAAGCCGCCGGTATTAAGGCGCTTTATGAACGGTTTCGACAACATCATGAGGTGACCATGGTGGCACCCAATGGCGAGCGCAGTGCCGTGGGACACGGTATTACCATCAACGAACCCCTGCGCATGAGACAGATCCGCCAGGATGGAGACAGCGGTGTTTATGCCGTGGACGGAAAACCGGCGGACTGTGTGAAACTCTCTCTGTTTGACATCTATGACACCCCGCCGGATCTGGTGATTTCCGGCATCAATGCCGGCTCCAATACCGGGGTGAACATTCATTACTCCGGTACGGCCGGGGCGGCGCGGGAGGCGGCATTAAACGGACTGCCAGCCCTGGCGGTGTCCATCAAGATCGGTTCGGTGATGGATTTTGAGGGCATGGCCGGGTACACGGAAACCGTTGCCGCCAAGGTGCTCCGGAAAGGGCTGCCCCGTCACACATTTTTGAATATCAATGCTCCGGCGGGCCTTGTTCGGTCGATGAAGGGGGTGCGGCTGACTTGTCAGACCATGGAAAATGTCTCCACCCGGTTTGACAAACGCGAAGACCCCCGGGGGCGTGCCTATTTCTGGTACGGTAACATGCCCCCGGCAGGAAAGATGAAAACCTCCGATGACGCTGCCATCAATGAGGGATTTATCTCCATTACTCCTCTGCAGTGTGATATTACCGATTACCGATTCATGGAAGAGATGGACCTGGGTGCAGAATAGAGAACTCCACCTTTCAGCCTTCGTTGTGGGCGAACCCGGGTCCCAAATCCCGGTCCGTCCGTGGCGGTTATGCGCATGGCCTATGTCATGATCAGGCCCGGTTATTGATACCGGGTCGGGTCTGGGATGCCGGCCTGTTCAAATCCCTTTTTTCTCAGCACGCAGCTGTCACAGGTACCGCAGGCCAGCTCGTTTTCGTCGGGATTATAGCAGCTGTGCGTCTGGGAATAATCCACGTTCAGGGCCGTTCCCTTTTTGATGATTTCCGATTTGGTCAGGGTCATCAGGGGGGTGTGAATGGTCATTTTCTCACCACTCACCCCGGCTCTGGTGGCCAGGTTCGCCATTTTTTCAAATGCTGCAATATACTCCGGGCGGCAATCCGGATACCCACTGTAATCCACGGCGTTCACCCCTATGAAAATATCCCTGCACCCGATGACCTCTGCCCATGCCAGGGCATATGAAAGAAAGATCGTGTTCCGTGCCGGCACATAGGTGACAGGGATGGCCCCTTCCGAAGAGGCTTCATAATCCGGTACGTCAATGTCATCGGTGAGAGCGGAGCCCCCGAATTGACGTAGATCAATCCTGATCAGCCGGTGCTCTGCCACGGAAAACATGTTTGCGGCTCTTTTAGATGCGTTTAGTTCACAATCGTGACGCTGCCCGTAATAAAAGGTCATGCAGTAGAGATCGAATCCCTCCTGCCTGGCAATGGCCAGGTTGGTGGTGGAGTCCAGTCCGCCGCTTAAGAGGACAATCGCCTTTTTATTGTCTGTTTTCATATTCCACCCATGATGTCGATGTTTCCCATACCCGGATGCGCTCAAGGTGCATGTCCGGTCTCAATGTGTAAAAATTGCCGCCGGCCTCGATTTTTTTGCCGCCTGAAATATAATCGCTCAGCTCGTCGTACACCCGTTTTGCCAGCACTTCCGATGTGGGGTCACGGTTTTCCATGATGACAATCCGGTCTGAAACGTGGGAAAGTCCTTTTATGGTTTCAAGGTCCTTTGAGTTCAGGTATATGGCATGATCATATTTGTCGATCACCGATTTCAGGGCCGCTTTTACCGCCTTGAAGTCACACACCATGTCGTTTTCGTCCAGGGAGTGGGCGGATATGACAACTTCGATTTTACGGGTGTGTCCGTGCACATACCGGCAGGGACCGGGGTGCTTGCTCAGCCTGTGGGCGGATTCTATTTCAATGAGTTTTGCCACTCTATACATTATTTACCTCGCTTATTGCCCCAGATTAAGGTGTGAAGCCTCGGGGCCAGGCGGAATCCTTTTTTGATACAGATTTCGGAGAGCCAGATCATCTTGTTCAGCTGCTCTTTTTTATCGGTTCCTTCGGGCATCAAAAGCACCCGGGCCGGATCATAATGACCCATTTTTGCCAGAAAATCATCAATGAAGACCATATCTTCCGGTTCCTTCACCACAAATTTCAGCTGATACTCACTGTTTTTGATCATTTTTTCCGTCACATCGGGGGTGGTGCAGTGCCTGGTGACGGTTGTTGTCTGCTGGTGACGGAACTTGGGGCTGATGGAGATCAGGTCCCATGGAACGGATCGTGATATGGTGCCGTTGGTCTCTATTGTGATATGGTAACCTTCCGCTTTTAATGTTGTGCATAAAAGGGCAAGTTCCTCCTGAAGCATGGGTTCGCCACCTGTAATGACCACATGGCTGCAGCTGTAATGTCGGATTTGCGCCATGATCTCCCATGGGGTGATCTCCTTTCCTGAATGGGGATTCAGGGCATAGGGCGTGTCGCACCACACGCAGCGCAGGTTGCACCCGGACAGCCGGACAAACACAGAAGGTACTCCCAGTAACCGCCCCTCCCCCTGGAGGGAATAAAATATTTCACAAAGTCTCATAATGCTTTTTTTATAGAAAATACACTTTTTTATGGTACTGCTTTATGACATACTTAAAAAAAATAATCAGTCTTATCTTTTTGTACATGGCAATGCAATATTTAAATGGGAATCATATCATGCAGGAAAATAAAAAACATTTAAAATCCCTCGGGATAAGCGCCGGGAATGTATACCGCTTTGAACCGCCGGAACTGGATGACGAGGGCCGCCCCGTGGGACTGGACAGACTGCTTGAAAGGGCGCCGTTCAAGAAAAACAGGGCAAGCGGCAGGGAGATGACGGTGAGGCTCTTTGCAGATGAGTTCACATCTCTTTGCCCTGTCACGGCCCAACCTGATTTCGGAACCATTGAAGTTGTTTTTATCCCGGATAGCTGGATAGTGGAGACAAAGAGCCTCAAACTCTACCTTATGCAGTATAGGCAGTTCGGGTTTTTCCAGGAGGAGCTGGTTCAACAGATTTGTGACGACCTTACAGGGCTCCTGGAACCGATCTCCCTTGAGGTGACCGGAGATTTCAAGCCCAGGGGAGGGGTTGGCATCAAGGCCTGTGCCTCTTATAAACGGATTTAATCGGATTGAATTTTGGCTGTAAGTAAATAACTGCCATGGGTAGCCTGCGCTTTAGGCCGGCAGGGCAAAAGGGCCGCCGACGGTCCCGGGCCGGTCCGATTACCCGTCGGGGGGCGGCATAATACCATTTTCTATCTTCGTTGTGTCCGCCAGGACATGTGGGTTATATAAATGGAGGCACAGTATGACATCGGACAAGCTGTTGAGAGGGTTTAAGGAGAGTGGCGGTCGGTTGACAGTACTGACCGGAGCGGGCATCTCTGCGGAAAGCGGTATCCCCACCTTCAGGGGGCCGGAAGGGTACTGGACCGTGGGGTCCAGAGAGTATCGTCCGGAAGAGATGGCCACCCGGGCCATGTTTGAACAAGATCCCTGGGAGGTGTGGGCCTGGTATCTTTATCGTCGTACTGTCTGCCGAAATGCCGCGCCCAATGCCGGCCACAGAGCTGTTGTGGAAATGGAGACACTGTTCGGTGACAGGTTTTGCCTGATTACCCAGAACGTTGACGGGCTGCATCTCCAGGCGGGAAACAGTGACGCCCGGACCTGTCAGATCCACGGCAATCTCCATTTCATGCGGTGTGCCCATGGGTGTTCCCAGGAACTTTTTCCCTTTCCTTCAGGGGTGGGGGGCAAGGGGAAAAATCAGGCGGTCACCGAAGCGGAGAAAAACCTTCTGCAATGTCCCCGTTGCCACGGACTTGCCCGGCCCCATGTGTTGTGGTTTGATGAGTGCTATGATGAAACGTTTTTCCGGGCGGAAACGGCCCTTCACTGGGCTGGGGCAACAGATCTTCTGATGGTGGTCGGTACGGCCGGTGCCACAAATCTGCCCATGCAGATTGGCCGCATGGTGTCGGTAAATCCCCGGGCCATTCTCATTGACATTAACCCTTGTGGCAATCCCTTTCGGACCCTGGCGGAAAAACATCCCAGGGGGATGGTTCTGGATGGCCCTGGTGGTAAACATCTTGAAAATATTCTCTCCATCTGGAACGCATAGCTCATACCTGCTCCTCTTGCCACATCTCTTTGGTAAATCTGACGCATCTGTTGCGCCCCTCCTCTTTGGCTCTATAGAGGGCTACATCTGCAAACTTGATGCAGCTCCAGAGGGTTTCGGTGTCAGTCGGGAATTCGCTTACCCCAAGGCTGATTGTTTTCTGAATGACACCATCCGGCACTTTTATTTTGAGACTCTCTATATTCAGACGAATTTTTTCGGCAACGGCCATGCTTGCTTCATTTTCGATGTCAAGCAGTACCACCAGAAATTCTTCACCGCCAAAACGGATTGCGATATCTGATTCACGGACGGTTTTGCGAATGATTTTTGAGGTCTCTTTCAGAACCAGATCTCCGGTAGCGTGCCCATAGGTGTCATTGACCTGTTTGAAATAATCAAGATCACACATGATCAGCCCGATTGACTTGTCCCTTCTCAGAACACCGGCAACGATTCTTTCCGTATAGTCGTGCAGGTAACGTCGGTTATACAGACCGGTCAGGGGATCAACCAGGGCAGACTCCTGCAGCGAGTCCATCAGACGTTTGGTCTCAATAACGGCCAGAGATTCATCGATATACTGCTCGGCTTTGAAAATTTTGTCCTCCATCTCTTTCAGGGCGGATGGGGTGTCGGGTTCGTCAAATATGAACTGGATAACGGCAACCGCCGCACCGCTGACCACAATGGGAAGGCAGTAGTGAATCAGCCCCTTTTGAACTGAGAACCGCTTGCAGATGGCGGGAAAAATGGTTGAGGTAATGAGGTGCCCGGTTCGTTTTGCCTTGCACAGATCACTGTCATCAAGAATGTCGGGGCTGCACAGCATCTCCGATACGTCAAAGTTGCCCGGGTAGATCCGATGCATCCTGCTTTTGGTACTGACCACTTCGTAGATAAAACAGCGGGTGATGCCAATCTGCCGGGTGAATACCTCTCCGAGTCTCTGGTACACGTCATCCAGGTTGTCATCCTCTTCAATGACCTGTTTGAAGATCGCAAGTTTATTAATGGACTCCATGAGGCTGTTGAATTCTGTAGAGAGCATTCCGATCTCGTCAATGGAGGTGATGGCGATGCGTTTGGTCAGGCCTGCCCGTCCCTTGCCGCCGGCGATATCCTGAAGTCCTTCAATGACTTTTTTCAGGGGGGTCGTAATGCCGGTCCCGATGGCGACGGCAAAAGAGATTGTCAGGACGGTGAAAATAAGGGTGCCCATCAGCATGTACAGCCGAAGACGGTTAATCTCTTTTTTGATATCATCAATATAGAGGCCGCTGCCGAGCATCCAGCCCCATGGCTCGTACAGTTTTACATAGGATGTTTTGGTCACCGGTGTCTTTTCCCCCGGTTTGGGCCACATATAATCAACAAACCCGGAGCCATGACTTTCGCAGATGGCCAGGAATTCTCGGAAAAGGTATTTGCCCATTGGGTCCTTGTTCTCGGAGAGATCGGTACCGTCAAGTTCCTGTTGGATGGGGTGCATTATCATGACAAGATTTGTATCATTGATCCAGAAATAATTGTTTTCGTTGTAGCGCAGATTTTTGATGTAATGTTTGACCTGTTCTTTTGCCTCATCAAGGCTGATTTGTCCTTTCTGGGCCAGGTTGCCATATTCATGAAACGTACTAAATGCAATATCAACCGTATTTTTTAACCCTTCTGTCTTTTCCTGGAGCATCTTTCGTTCCACCAGGGGCATGAAATCGAAAAGGATTACCAGCGTCATGAGGGTCACGCTGATGATGGATATGGTGATAATCTTGCCTAAAATGGGCCACTCTTTGAATTTGAGTAAATACATTTTTACCTTTTCAACCATGAACTTGGTGAAGGGGTGTTGATAAATTTTTCTTTGGATGTTACAAAAAACATTACAAGCGTAATACAGTTTATTATATGATTTATATCGTCTGCTTTACGGTGAAGCAAGGGAAAATTTGAAATTTTGTAATCCGGAGTCTGGCAGGCGAATCCGGGATGACATCCCGGTTCGCCCGTGGCGGTTAGTGCGGTACCGGCGCCTTGATCATAAATTAAACTGAATGCCGACCATGGCATTGGCCCCTGGCATGGGGTAACCGGTTTGATATTCATAATCCACGTCAGTGAGATTTTCCCCTGACACAAAAAGTTCACATTGACAGTTTGATGCGGGCAGATTCAGCAGATAGCTGAGCTTGCCATTGATGAGGCAATAGCTGTCAACGGTGTCGGTGTTTTCAGTGTTGATCTTTCTTGTCTGGGAACCCACATGTACGGAAGAGACATAGGAGCCGTCCAGACTCAGTTTGAACCGTTCAAGGAAACGCCAGTTCATGCCATAACTGACCGTGGTTTCAGGGGCATAGGGCAGGTCTGACGGATCGGGGTCCAGAAGGGTGATGCCCGCAAAAAGGGACAGGGTCTGCATGGGTTGCCAGTTGGCCGTGATTTCCATTCCCCTGATGGTGAACTCCTCCACATTGTCATAGATGGGTGTTTTTCCTGATCTGGGGACGATCACGTATCGATCTTGGCCGTCTTCATAAAAAAAGGCGAGATCCGTGGAGAGCTGCGGAGTGAATGCATAGGAAAATCCCACCTCGTAATGGTCCACAACCTCCGGGTCCAGCTCTTCCCAGCTTTGTCCCAGCATGGGGATCACCGCCTGGGACATTACCTCCACCTCAAGCCCCGGATAAATAACGCCCTTGGAGTAGTTCAGATGCATTTCAGCAGGTCCGTATGCGGCGACAATACCGGCGTGGGGGGCCCATTGGCTGTCAAACTGGCTGTGCTCGTAGTAGCGCACTCCTGCCGAAGGGATAACATGCAGTCCGTCGTCGGGCCCCAGCTGCCAGCTCAGTGCCGCATAGGGGGAGAGGATATCAAAGTGGTCGCCATCCCAGGCATCGGTGCTGCCATCGCTGTACTCCTGGGTATAATCCCCTTCGGTGTAATCCCAGTCCACCCCCGCCAGCAGTTTTCCCCCATTTCCCAGGGCCAGGGTCTCCTTGGCTTTGACGCCGTAAAAGAGAAAGTCATTGAATAGATCCTCGGTGACACCGGCGGTGCTGGTGGGTTGGCCCAGCCAGTCTCCCTCACCTTCGGTGCGGTAGAGCTTGATCTCTCCGTTGGCCCTTTCAAATTCATGGGAAAGGGTGGCCGTGGTCAGCCATGCACGGGTTTCATAACGCCCTTCACGCAGGGACTTATCAGCGCCCTCCGCGCCGGGATCATCGGCATAGTTGTCATTCCATAGCGTGAAAAGCGTCAGATCCCAATGGTCGGACAGTTCCCTTCCAATGCGGCCATAGACATTTTTAACTTCTCCATCGGCATTGTCTCGGTGTCCGTTCGACTCCCGGTATGCGCCTCCCAGATAGTAGTCCCATCCGTTGGTTTTGCCGCCATGTTCGCCCTTGACCACATGGGTGTCATAACTGCCTGTGGCCACCTGGGCCCTGGTGACGAACCCATCGCTCTCTTTTCGTTTGGGAACGATGTTGACCACTCCAAAGGCGTTGCCGAAATACTGTGGCTGGGGACTTTTGTAAACTTCCAGGTTTTGGGTGATGTCAATGGACATTAGATCCAGCAGGGGATGGTTCCACACACTCATGAACATGGGTGCGCCATCAATGAGCATCTTGATTTCAGCCCCCGGCCGGCTGGAGCCCATGCCACGGATGAAAACTCCGCCCCCTTCGCCGCCGCCAAAGGAGCCCACAGGATTGAAGCGGGACATGTTGATGCCCGGGGTCAATCTGAGGGCGGTTTCCAGATCCTGGGCATTTAAGTCATCCAGTTGGTCCTGGGTGATCACCGTTTTGACACTGCCGAAGTCATCGGTTTGGTTGCTTTGGATGATGGGTCGTGCCGTCACCGTTATATCTTTCAGGGTGGTGATCTCCTGTTTGTTCTCTTCAGCCAGGGCCCATGGTATCGTCCCCATGGACAGAATAAATACCAGGATCAGATGAAAACGGACTGCATAGGTTCGCATGTTTCTCTCCTTAATCTATAATCTGTTTTACAAGTGATAAAAGATAGCTGCCGGGCTCATCAATGAACTCGGTGATGGTGAGGCCTGCCGCTTTGACATGGGCCTCCATCTCTTCTTTTGTTGGCAGTGTGTCCCGGGAGACGGCACTCTCACCATTGTGATGCTGGGCAATCTCCCCGGAGGACATGAGGTGGGCAATGGTGAGCCTTCCATTGGGTTTTAACCGGGTTGCCATCGTTGTCAGTGCCCTTTTCTGATCCTGGAAATGGGGAAAGCAGGCAAAGCAGATGATGGCATCAAGCGTGCAGGGTTCAAAGGGCATCTCAAGGACATCGGAGCAGATAAAGCCGATTCGTTCGTCTTCATGGCATTTCTGGTTTGCCGCTATCATTTCCCGGGCGTAATCCATCTCGAACAATCGCCCTTCAGGGGAAAGATACGCCAGAATATAGGGAACCAGAACGCCGCTGCCGCACCCCACATCCAGGATATGGTGATGGGGTTCAATCCTGAGGGTCGACACGATTTTTGAAATCTTGTCCGAATATCGATCATGGGTATCGGTTTCAGGATTTTTGTAGTGCTTATCCAGCCAGGTGGCGGCCCTGTCATTGAAAAAGGCTTTTCTTTGGGTGTCGTTGTCGTTACCATGGGACTCCATTTCCGTTTCCATGGGGTGGCCGGAATCCGGCCATGAGGGGTTGGTTTCCATACATCACTCCTTGTCGGCCCAGTCCATCCACTGGCAGGACCTTAGCTTTTGGGCGGTTTTTTCATCAACCTGATAAACATTTTGGTAAAAATTCAGGAGCCAGGTACCAAGGTGTATATCCTTGAATCGTTCCGGATAGGCGGCCTTGGCCATGACCATGACATCAATGGGGTATTCCAGCCGTTTTTCACAATTGCAAGGGCTCCAGGGCAGGGCCGAGACAGCTCTGTTTTTCACTGCCTTCATCCCGCTTAAGTCCTGGTAGTAAGGCGCTTCATACAGTTCCGACGGGGGATGGTAGCCCCAGGCCGTCACCAGAACAATGACGTCGGGATCAAGGGCCAGGAGCTGTTCGGTGTTGAGGATATTCCATGCCCCATTCCCGGGAAAGGCATTTTCCGCATGGACAAAATGGGTGAGAAAATAGGTCTGGATGGTATCCGTTCCCTTGACATGACCGGCCCCTCCCTTGCTCCGGGCTTTGGGGGAGAGCCCCAGCAACAGCAGTTTTTTCCGGTCTTCAGGGGGGATGTCGGCGGTGCGGTTTTCGATCAGTTCCACACATTGTTCCAGGTAACCTGCCAGGTGATCCGCTGCCGCCTCTTGTTGAAAAACCTGTCCCAACAGCTTGATCTCCCGGGTGATGGAGGTGATGTCAGGGGTGTCAAAGGTATTGGGACCATGGAGGACCACCAGGGGAATGCCCAGGGATTCCAGCAGAGAGATATTTTTTTCCAGGATATCCTTTCCCATGGAAAGGGAGCAGGAGCCCGTGCGGATGAGAATAAGATCCGGGTTGAGACCGGCCACCATCTCATAATTAATGCCCGATCCCGATTGGGAGACCAGGGGCAGATCCACCATCCAGGGATTGAGGAGCCTCACCGGGTTCATCCCCTCACCATAGTGGTAGCTACTGCCTTCCACGGTGGGAAAGTCATAGGCCCATGTTTTAGCGATGCAGGAAGATCCCATGGCCACGATTTTCTTTGCCACCCCCAGCCGGGTCATGACCCCTTCGATCATCCCGTCACTGATGGTCACCACCCGTTCGATTTGTTGGGGGAGTTCAATGGATTTTCCCCGAAAATCCGTTACCGTTACATTGCCGTGGGCCATGCCTATGCCTATGTCCATGCCGTTTCCGGCCCATGAGAACAGGCCGATACATATCGAGATTATTATAGTTTTAAAGATCTTTTCCATGGTTCTCCTTTTCTATTCATGGGAAATGGCACCACACCGTCGGTGTTCCAGGGCAATCCGCTGGGCACCACCATTTTTAAATCCTCGACCTTTCTGACCTGGCAGGTATCCTCATAAATCTGATCCAGGAGTGCCTGGGTGATCACTTCTCCGGGAGGGCCCTGGGCCATGAGTCCTGCGGGGCTCAGCACCACGGTGGAGTGGCAGAACCACACCACATGGTTGGGGTCATGGCTGCAGGCCAGGATGGTGGTGCCCTGGTCGGCAATTTTCCTGAGGGTTTTCCACAGGGTTACCTGGTTTTTAAAGTCCAGGGCTGCCGTGGGCTCATCCAGAAAGATCAGCTCCGTCTCCTGGGCCAGGGCCCTGGCAATGAGCACCATCTGCTGCTGGCCCCCGGAAAGGATGTCATAGGGGTGGGTGGCAAGATGGGAAATACCGATACGCTCCATGGCTTCGCAAGCCTTTTTTTGATCCCTGGAACCGGGTAGGTAAAAGCGATTCAAGTGAGGGGTCCGGCCCATGAGCACCATCTCTTCCACCGTGAAGGGAAAGGGCGGGTGGTGGGTCTGGGGGACATAGGCCACCTTTTTTGCCATCTCCCCTGTTTTTAGATCTTTTATGTTTTGGTCCTTAAAGCAGATGCGGCCGGCATGGGGGGAGATGAATTTCAGGCAGCATTTGAACAGGGTGGTCTTTCCAGAGCCATTGGGACCGAAAAGACCGCACAGTTCTCCCTTGCCCAGGTGAAAGGAGATGTCGTCAAGCACCTGGGTTGAGCCGTAGGCATAGCTGATGTTTTCAATGGAAAGCATGTTATCCTCCAAATATCCGTTGTCCCCGGCTTCTGATGAGAAAGAAGAGGTAGGGGGCTCCCACAAGGGAAGTGATGATGCCAATGGGTATCTCCGCCTGGGTCAGGGTCCTTGCAATGGTGTCGCACACAATGAGATAGATGGCCCCCAGAACGGCTGAGACGGGTATGACCCTGCGGTGGTCAGGCCCTGTGATCATGCGCGTGGCATGGGGGATCATCAGGCCCACCCAGGCAATGATGCCCACCGAGGAGACGGCGGCGGCGGTCATGAGGGTTGCCAGGGTAATGAGCATGAACTTGTTTCTTTCCGGGTTCACCCCCAGGCTTTTGGCTTCCTGGTCTCCCATGGAGAGCACATTGAGCTTCCATCCGGAAATCCATATGATGATAAACCCCGTGAAGACAATGGGAAAAAGCACGGCGACATCCCGCCATCCCGCATAGTAGAATCCGCCCATGAGCCAGAACACAATCTCCCGCAGAGCCGTATCCTGGGCAAGGTACTTTATGATGCCCACCAGTGAGGCAAAGATGGCTCCGGTGATGATGCCGGAAAGCACCAGTGTGACCACCGGGGTCTCTCCTCGGACCCGGGCCATGACATAGGCAATGGCCACGGCCATGAAACCGAAAATAAAGGCCAGAATCTGAACTGAGAGAAAAAAGGCAGGAAATACAATGCCCAGGGCCGCGCCAAAGGCCGCTCCCGAAGAGATCCCCAGAATATAGGGCTCCACCAGGGGGTTTTTAAAACAGCCCTGGAAAACCGCACCGGAGGTGGAAAGGCTGATCCCCACCAGAATGGCCAGAAGGGTTCTGGGGAGGCGAATGTTCCAGATGATGGTGTGGTTCAGGGCAGGAATGGAGGAGATTTGGGGGATGGAGAAGATGTGAGAGGAGAGGGTCTTGAGCATGGTGGGAAAGGGGATGGCATAACTTCCGCACTGGATGCAGAAAAGGGCAACTCCCACCAGCAACAAAAAAAGAAGTCCAAGGCTTGCCGGACGGTTTAACTTTAAAAGAGTCATTTCAGATGTCATCTTTGCGGTGCTGACCTCGCACCATTCTAAATTGTGAATAATATTCAGCACGTGATAGCTTGCTTTGGCAGACAAACCACATTATGCTGAAACTGTGGGTTGCCAAAATAAAAAAAGGCCACGTAAGGAACGGTGGGGAAATTTTTCCAACCGGCCTTCGTGACCTTATTTATAAGAAAGAGTAGGCGAACCTAATATTCTTTCAAGCTTCGTTGTGGGCGAACTTAGGGTCCCAAAACCCGGTCTGCCCGTGGCAGTTTATATGAAAGTCTCACCAATGTGCTGGAATTAAAGGACTTTCGTTTTTCGTTGTGGCAGGTTTTTCTGCCATGTATGTTATATGAAAAGGCAGCCTCCAAGGCAACCTCAGCAGAGCCGCCCCCCCGATGGGCAATAGGAACCGGACAATTGAGCTGTCTACAGTTCCGGTCCGGGCCCATTGCCCGTCGGGGGGGCGGCGGTATAATACCATTTGGCTCCGCGTCTACGACCCTATATTTGTTGTGTCCGGCAGGACATGCCCGTTATATACAATTAAATATTTAGCTAAGGTTTTTAGTTACATCCTTCAGGACGTTAATTGGGAGTGTCTTAATATAGTCTGAATCCAATGTCAATTGGATTCTAAGGCTCCATAGGCGGTTTTTCCCTGATTTTAAACGCATACGGCTCCAAACTTAGCCTTGCTGTTTATTACTTGTTTTTTCTTGACATGCCGATTTTGATTTTTTATAGATATAAAAATTTGCCTGAAGGCAGAAGTGTTCGTCATAATTTGCTCGTGGGTTACCGTTGCACATACTACCTGTGCGGTCTTGAATTTTCATGGAGTCTCCATGTCGGGGCGGGTCGGAGAATTTATAACTGGCGAGTAATTTTAATTATATAGAGCTGAAAAATTAACCACGAAGGTTAGGCAACTAAACGCATGCTGTAAGTACCTCCGTGGTTTTTTGCCATGCCGCTTAAGCAGCCCCCCTTATGTACGGAGAGATAAGGGTGAACACATGCGGTATGGACAGTCTGAAGACAAATATATGGAGACAAATAAGAGCAGTAAGCTTTGGTGCCTATCCTTTAAACCGCTGAACCGCATGTTTTAAAGGAAGGTTAAAGATGAAAAGGTTAAGAGACACCCTATACGTTGCTGTTATTTTGCTGGGGCTGGTTCTGTTTTCTCCATTTGCTTGGGCGGATGGTACCGGATCCGATGGCACGGTGTTAGAACAAACCGATGATCAAAAATCCGTTGATACCGTTGGAAGTTTCCAACTGGCACCCATGACGGTCATTGCCACGAAAACCCCCAAGGCCCCGCTGGATTCTCCGGCGTCGGTTTCCGTAATTTCCGAAAAAGAAATTTCAGCCTTCAACTCGGAACATCCCTTCAAACCCCTGTTCCGGACAGAAGGAATTTACCCTCGCCAGTACCGGGGACTTGCCGATTACTGGTCCCGCCCGATGGTTCGGGGACAAAGGGCGCTTGTCATGGTTGACGGGCTCAACTGGTACGATTACGGCCAGTACTACAGCACAGGGGCCATCCCCATGAAGGATGTGGAAAAAATCGAGGTGGTCCGGGGGCCTTTTTCCGCCCTTTACGGCACCCTTGCCCAGACCGGCGTCATCAACTATATTACCAAAATTCCCTATGAAATGGAGGCCCAGGCTTCTTTCACCTACGGAGAAGACAATACCCAGTATTACAGCGCACGTATTGCCGACCGCCCTTTTGCCACCCCGGACGATTCCAATCATCTTTCCTGGGCAGATAAAACCCTTGGCGACAAGTTTTTTTACTCCATGAGTTTTAAATACAGGACCACGGACGGTTATGAGACGAACCCCTACTATAAGACGTTGTCAAGCCCGGTGGGAACATTGGATCCGTCCATCCCCATTGCTACAAACGTGGCTTCCGATACAGATCCCCAGAGCGGCGCCACCCGGTATATTGTTGGCACCCAGGGAGATAACTGGTATGAAGATTACGGTGCATTTTTAAAAACCGGGTATGAAATTTCCGATGATTCCAAAATCTGGTACAGCTTTAACGTCAGTCAGTTTAAATATGGATGGGAGGGCGGGGGAAGCTGTCTTACCGATGCCGACGGCACCCCCATTACATCCGGCAATGTGTACATCCAGGATGGTTCCGACTACTATCAGACCAGTTTGAGCGACACCACGTTTACAGTCACCTCCTATCAAAAAGAGTCCTATGTTCACACCCTTCATTATGACTACTCCGTGCCGGACAAGGTGGATGTCAACGCCCTTGTGGGGTATAGTGACAAAGAAACCCAGACCCATTCGGTTTCCAGTGCCTACACTAAGGTGGAAGACAACGATCTCCTCCAGGCAGATCTTTCCGCCACCTTTCATATGATGGATAATCAGTTCCTTTTAACCGTGGGTACCCAGGGGGTAAAAGAGACAGCCACCGTCACCAAACACAATTTGTCCAGTCCCAGTGATTCGGACAGCTGGACCTCCGTTGCAACGCGGGATTCCGGAGAAAACCTGACCTGGGGCACCTATGTCCAGGCTGAATATACACCCATTGAATCCACCACCCTTTATTTGGGGGGCAGGTATGATCATTGGTGGGCCACGGATACGGAGTATTCCGATATTAACGGAAACCATGTGGCCAGTGATGATGTGGATGACGGCCAGTTCAGCCCCAAAGCCTCTGTGGTTTACCGGCTGACGGACAACGGTGTGTTGCGCGCTTCCTACGGGAAGTCATTTACCGCTCCTTCCCTGTATTACAGAATCGCCAGTTATAATTATTCATTGGGGGGAGATACAACTTATGGTACAGGGAATCCGGACCTGGATCCCTATACAAATACGTCCTGGGAAATCGGTACGGAGTGGCAGTTTCTCCGCAAAAAACTGCGTGTCAAAGCCACGTATTTCCAGAACGACTTTGACGACTACATTGCAAAGATTACCAAAACCCAAGTGATAGAGGGTGAGTCGGTTTCCATAAGGAAGTACTATAACGTGGGATCAACTGAAGTCGACGGCATTGAAACCTCCATTGAGGCCATCCTGCCCTGGAATCTGAAAGGTGGTGTTCATTATACCCATCACTGGTCCGAATATTGCGATACCGATCCCGCTTACGGGAAAGAGGGCTGGGAGGTGGACGAGGTGCCCACGGATATATTCAACTGCTGGCTGGGATATTTCACCGATTTCCTGGATGCCTCCGTTAACTTAAGGTATTCTGACAGTGTTTATGATGATAAAAGGGACCCCTATGCCAGTGATGTGTTCAATGACTACACAGACTCCGTTGTCGTGGATGCCCAGGTAACGGTCAGGCCCGGTAAAAAAGTATCCCTGACCCTGTCCGTGGACAACCTGCTGGATGAAGAATATTATGAATACTACGAGATGCCCGGTCGGACCGTAATGGGCACGATCTCCGTAGCCCTGTAATATGGAATCCATGAAACGTTTAAATGCAAAACCGCTTCCTGCCCGGACGGGCCTGTTTTATCTGGCCTGGCCGGGCAGGGGCATTCTCTGCCTGATGCTATGTCTTGTGGCATCCATGGCGCTTGCCGCAGAGCCGTTTACCGTTGCCAAGCCCTTTGGCCCGTCAGGTACGGTGCTGGACCCGGCCAAGGGGTCAAACGGATGGTATAGCAGTGAGTCGGGTATTACGGAGACCCTGTTCGTTCTTGATGTCAAT
Source organism: uncultured Desulfobacterium sp. (assembly GCA_963668575.2). Classification (GTDB taxonomy): domain Bacteria; phylum Desulfobacterota; class Desulfobacteria; order Desulfobacterales; family Desulfobacteraceae; genus Desulfocicer. Next base: position 7,397,987 of record OY764894.2, read on the forward strand.
ATGCAGCTTCAGCCCTGGCTGGCCGAGGGGTTTAAAAATCTGTCCCCCCTGGCCTGGGAGATCCGAATCCGGGACAATGTCTTTTTTCACAACCATGTCCCCCTGACCGCCCTGGCGGTTAAGACATCACTTGAACGGCTCATTGATGAGAAAAGTGCCGGGTTTAACAAGCGGATACAGGGGTTGCTGGACATCGACTCCATGGAGGTGACGGGGGCACACACCCTGGTGGTAAAGACCTGTCATCCCAATGCCGCCTTTGTGTACAATTTAACGGCGCCGGAGACCGGGATTGTTGATATGTCCAAAGATCGCCTTGTTGCCACAGGCCCCTTTCAGCTGGACAGGGTCGTGCCCAATGAAAAGACCGTTGTCACGGCCTTTCCGGAATACTGGGGCGGTAAACCGAAACTTGCGCAGGCTGAGCTGTTTGTCATAAAAAATCCCGTGTCCCGGATGCTGGCCTTTGAGTCGGGCAAGGTCGATATCTGCACCAATTTTCCGGAGCGGGATGCCGTTCGCCTGATGACAAAGGACAGGGCCAGGATTCAATCCCTGCCCACTGCCCGGCTCTGTTTCTTTTTTGTGCGGGTCAAGGACGGTCCTCTGGCTGATCCGCTGATTCGCAGTGCTCTTAATTTTGCCATTGACCGGAAGCAGATTCTAACATCAGTGCTGGGTGGCATTGGCGGGACCATGGGTGCCTCTGTTTTTCCCAGCGTTCTTCCCTGGTGCAACACCGCCCTTACCCCCCATGCCCATGACCCTGAAAAAGCCGTTGCTTTGCTGGAAAAGGCCGGGGCCCTGGACCGTGACCGGGACGGTATCCGGGAAAAGGACGGAAAACCCCTTTGTCTGGTGATGTGGACCTATGAGCCCCGGGCGGCCCTGAAACCCACCCTGGAGATGATCAAGTCCCAGTTGGCCCGGGTGGGCATTGATGCCCGCATCCGGGTGACCAAGAAGGGCTCACCCATTAACCAGGCCATGAGGCAGGGCCGGGTCCATCTGAATCTCCAGATGTGGAACACCGCCCCCCAGGGTGATCCGGACGCCTTTTTTTCAGATCTGTTTGCTACAGGGGCCCGGTCCAACTTCATGGGATATTCCAATCCGGAACTTGACCGGTTGATCCATGAGGCCAGGGCCTGTTTTGATCCGGCAGAACGGGTCCGGATGTACAACCGGATTCAGGAGATCATTTATGAAGAGAACCCTGTGATCGTCCTTTTCCACAAGTCCATGGTCACGGCCCTGTCGGACCGTGTCCGGGGATATCAGATACATCCGGCGGAGAAATATCTGTTAACTCAGAAGATATATCTTCAATGATTGGGTGTGATGACCAGTTGTGGTGTTGACTGACTCCGTTCCCGCCCGAGCCGGTTCTCCCAAAAGCCGGCCAGAAAAAATTTGAACATCTGGATACAGGAATCATATTGATGAATCATGGAGAGCTGCCGGACAGGGAGATCCTCCGGGTCAGCCGTCTCAGGGTGGCCATCCGGGAAAAGTCAGAAGAGATTGTCCTGCTCCGGGATGTGAATTTCTCCCTTGCCAGGGGGGAGATCCACGGACTTGTGGGGGAATCCGGATGCGGCAAAAGCCTTTTTGCCCGTACCCTGGTCCGGCTTGAAGCCCCGGCATACATCCTGTCCGGGTCCATTCTGGTGGATAATCGTGAGGTGGCACATCCCGCATCATCCGCCCCTGTTTCCTTCCGGGGAAAAAAGATTTCCCTGGTGCTTCAACACCCCTCCACGGCCATGGACCCCGTCTTTACCATGGCAAACCAGTTTAAGGATGCCCTTTCCATCCTGCCCGGGCCGGAGCGGTCCATGAACAGGGTCTACTCGCTTTTGGAAAAGGTGGGGATTCCGTCGCCGGCATCCCGGTGTCGTCAATATCCCCACGAGTGGAGCCTGGGCATGCTCCAGCGGGCCCAGCTGGTCATGGCCCTGTTATCGGACCCTCAGATCTTGATTTTGGACGAGGTGACCTCGTCCCTGGACCCCACCATGGCCCTGCAGATCGTCGAGCTGGTCTCCCAATTGCGGCAGGAACACCATACCGCCTTTATCCTCATCACCCATGACCTTGCCATGGCAGCCCATGTCTGCGACCGGATCTCGGTGATGCACCAGGGCACCATTGTGGAAACCAGGGGGGTGGAGGACCTTTTCAGACAGCCGGAACATCCTTACACCGCAGACATCGTCTCCAACTCCGGCATCAAAGGGGAGGATCTATGCCTGATCCGCTGATCGCCATCCAAGACCTTGGGATCTCCTTCCGGGGACGGCTGGGCTACTTCAGGCATGGCAAGCGGTTCTGGGGGGTGAAACATATCAATTTGCGCCTGGAAAAGGAGGCTACCTTCTGCCTCATCGGGGAGAGCGGATCGGGCAAGAGCACCCTGGCCCTGGCTTTGGCCGGGCTTCAATCGTTTCACCAGGGGGGGCTGATATTTAAGGGGCAAAAAATCCGCAGGCCCAATGATGCGGTACACAGGGCCGTGAGGCAGAAAATGCAGATGGTGTTTCAGGATCCCATCCAGGCCCTGAATCCCTTCAGATCTTTGAGACAATCTTTGGAAGAGCCGTTGTCTGCCAGGGGGGTGAGGGCCGGGCAGAGGCGGGAATTTCTCGACCCGCTCATCCGGGAGATCGGATTGAGCGACAGGCTGTTGCAACGGTTTCCCTCCCAGGTGTCAGGGGGGCAGAAGCAGCGGGTCTGCATTGCCCGGGCCTTGTCCACCCGGCCTGAACTGCTGATCCTGGACGAGCCGCTCACGGCCCTGGACGGTTTGATAAAGACCCGGATCATCCGGCTGCTTGGCCGGATCAAGGAAAAATATCCCATGGCCTGTTTCATCATCACCCATGACATGGATCTGGTCAGGGCCATGGCCGATCAGGTGGGGGTGATCTACCTGGGGCGGATTCTGGAAACAGTGTCCGGGGCCTCCCTTTTCAGCGAACCGGCCCACCCCTATACCCGTGCCCTTTTGTCCACCTCCTTTACCCCGGGCATTTGGACGGGAGAGCGGATTCTGCTCAAGGGGGAGGTTCCCTCTGTCAGGCACCTCCCCACCGGCTGCATTTTTCACACCCGGTGCCCGGAGGCATCAAGGGTGTGTGAAACACGGATACCTGACCCTGTCCGGCTCTCGTCGGATCACACGGTGTGGTGCCATCTGTATAGCCCCCATAGGGAGAGATCATGATAGGCTATGTGTTGAAAAAAACATTGGGAATTATTCTGGTTCTGTTTGGGGCCTCCTTTCTCACCTATGCCATGATCCTGGTGGCACCGGGAGATGCGGCCAGGGAGATCGCCATTGCCCGGTACGGCGGGGAGAGCCAGCTGGACCGGGCCACGGTGGAGTGGATCCGTGAAAAAGAGGGGTTGGATCAGCCCTTTATCAGTCAGTATGTCCGGTGGGTCTCCCATGTGGTCTCCCTGGATCTGGGGTATTCCCTGGTGGAGGAGACGGACGTGTATGACCTGATCTGCCAGCGGTTTTCCAAGACGGTGGAGCTGGCCCTGGTCGCCATCCTCATTGCCCTGGTGGTGGCCCTGCCCCTGGGCATCGTGTCAGGGCTGGGCCATGGCTCCTGGCTGGATTCGGTGTCGGTCTCCCTGTCCGTGCTGGGGCTTTCCATTCCCAACTTCTGGCTGGGGCTTTTGCTGATCACCCTTTTTTCCGTGAAACTTCACTGGCTGCCCAGTTTCGGCACCGGCGGATGGCAACATCTGGTAATGCCGGCCATCACCCTGGGAACGGCCATTACCGCCTATATCGCCCGGCTGCTGAGATCCTCCGTGATCCAGGGGTTGTCGTCGGATCATATCCTGGCACTGAGGGCCAGGGGCACGGACTCCCCCGGGGTTCTGGGCAAGCATCTGATGAAGAACACCTTGATTCCCATGGTCACCATTGTGGGGCTGGAGTTCGGCCTGATCCTGGAAGGGGCGGTGATGACCGAGGTGGTCTTCTCCTGGCCCGGCCTGGGGAGCCTGATGGTGGATGCCATCAGCAACCGGGACTATCCCCTGATCCAGGGCGTGGTGCTTTTCACCGGCGCCCTCTTTGTTCTGGTTAATTTCGGGGTGGATCTGATCTGCAGTGTTCTGGATCCGAGGATTCGTCTGACATGAGCCTTTTTCATCAACCGATATCAGGTTTGAACGCCGTGGGCCGCCTGGTGAAATTCTTTGGCAGGATTCCCATGAGTGTTTTGTTTGTGGGGGGGATATTTTTTCTGGTGATGGCAGGCCCGGCCCTTGCTCCCCACGATCCCCTTGCCACAGACCCGTCCCTGGGGCTTTGCCCTCCTTGCTTCCGGTTTCCCATGGGGTGCGATGCCCTGGGCCGGTGCCTCTTTTCCCGGGTTTTATGGGGGGTCCGAAGCTCCATCGGCATCGGCCTTGCCGCTGTTGCCGTATCTGCATCCCTGGGCATGGTTGTGGGGCTTGTGTCCGGTTATTTCAAGGGGTGGGTGGACGAGCTTTTCATGCGTATCACCGATATGTTCCTGGCCTTTCCGGAGATGGTGGCCGCCATTGCCCTGGCCGGTGTGATGGGGCCGGGAAACGCCAACCTGATCTTTGCCATCAGCTGTGTCTCCTGGACAAAATATGCCCGGATGGTCCGGGGGGTCTCCCTGACCACCCGGGAGGCGCTTTATGTGAAATCCGCCCGCCTGTCCGGGGTCTCCTCTTTCATGATCATTGTCCGTCATATCCTGCCGGCGGCCAGGCCCGCCATGATGGTCCTTACCACGGTGGGGACGGCCAAGGGAATTTTGTCCGTGTCTGCCCTGGGGTTTCTGGGGTTCGGGGTTCAGCCCCCTGATCCGGAATGGGGGACGTTGCTCATGGAGGGGAAGGATTATCTTTTCACCGCCCCCCATCTTTCCATTTTTCCCGGGCTTTGTATCATGGTAACGGTCATGATGTTCAACCTTGCAGGGGATAAGATTGACGCACTCCATAAGAGATAACTTCTCGAGTTGGTTATAATTGTGAAGCCGGAAAAGCGACTTGACCACAATTGGAAAAGGTTTATATGAAAGTCTCATCAACGTGCTGGAATTAAAGGACTTTCGTTTTTCGTTGTGGCAGGTCTTTCTGCCATGTATGTTATAAAGAGTGCCTTTGGAGCTGAGCTGGGGCTGGATGTGATGATAATTTTGAGAGAGGGCATGCCATGTATTCTGATTTTAAAACGATTGCCACTTATTATGATGCGCTGTATGTAAAAGACAGTGAATACGCTCCTGAAGCCGCAAAGGTGAAAGAACTGCTGACCGTACATGGTGTTCCGCCACAGGCTGATCTGCTTGTTCTGGCCTGTGGTACGGGCGGGCATATCCCTTACTTTAAGGATGATTATACTGTTTCCGGGCTGGATCTCAGCGAGGATATGCTTGATCTGGCAAGGGAAAAATTTCCGGATATCAGGTTCCATCCCGGCAATTTGATTGATTTTAAACTGGAGACGGATTTTGATGCCATCATCTGTCTGTACGGGTCCATCGGGTTCGTCAAAACCGTGGAAAATCTGCACGCTTCCATGAGACGCATTGCCGCCCACCTGCGGCTTGATGGAGTGGCACTGATCACTCCCTGGAGCACTGTGGAGGATTTCCAGGATCTTATGGTTGTGGATGCTGCCGACCAGCCGGATTTGAAGATTGCACGCATGGAACAGGTTCGCCTCAAGGAGCCCAAAATGGTGGAGGTCACGTTCCACCATCTTCTCGGGCAAAACAATGAAGTGACCTACCATAAACAATCTATGGAAATCGGTCTTTTCTCACGGGAAGAGTATATATCCGCCATGACCGATGCCGGATTGAACGTCACGGAAGAATACAAGGGAGGAGATGTGCGTGGTGGCGCGTATATCGGCAAACGAGTTGGAGGGTAGACTCTCAAAAAAGCATAATCCAACATAAATTTTAAATTTGTGGAAGGAAATTCTGGCATCCTTCATATCGCCACAAAAGTAGTTGACACTCTTTTGAGAGAATTTTATATGAAAGTCTCACCAATATGCTGGAATTAAAGGACTTTCGTTTTTCGTTGTGGCAGGTTTTTCTGCCATGTGGGTTTTATAAGAAAGTGTAGGCAGGCCTAACATTACTTTCATGCTTCGTTGTGGGCGAACCCGGGTCCCAAATCCCGGTCTGCCCGTGGCAGTTATTTGAATTGTTGTTCAATGCCGGAAGATTCTGTCGTGTGGAAGGGAAACGCTGCGTAGTAAAAATCAAAGCGATCCCGTTCCCGTTCCGGTGTCAGGCCGAACTCTTCGGGCGCATAGGTGTGGCTTCCGAACCTGTGCCGGGGGTTATCCCTAAGCCAGACCTGCATCCGTTTCCGGGCAGTCAGGCTGAGGGGCATGTCAAAGTGACGGTAAATGCCTTCAATCGTATGGATTGGATTTTCCGACAGGTCTTTATGGAATACGTCAACCACCGAGGTCGGTTTAAGTTGCTCCCGCACTGCCAAAGCCTTTTTGAGGCCTTTGGCCCAGAGGGCCGGATACCACTCTGCAATGGTCGGGATATCTGCCTGTCCTGTGGTGAGGCGGGTCCAGCGGGTGGACATGCTGATCCCGGACATCATTGCGTCCAGCGGGTTACGGTGGGTAAACACGATACGGGCATCTGGATAGGTCGCAAGCAGGAGATCCAGTCCGAACAGATGGATGGGCGCCTTGAGCACCCAGCGCTCGTTGGGCAGTTTCCACTGAAGCATCTGGAGCAGGCGTTTATGCCAGGTATAGGCCTGGGCCATATCACAGCTCCCCACCCAGTTTCCATGGCCAAACAGGCTGGAACCGGCGCTCCATCCGGCGTGTACGAATTCGTGGGCCATGAGGTTCTGGCACTCCGCAGTGCCCAGAGCCATGAAGTTGATGCCGTTGATTCCCCGAAGCCCCGGTTCCAGGCTGAACAACCCTTCCATTCCCTCATGGCAGGCCTGTATCCTGGGGTCTGGCGCACCCGGCATGAGTCTGGGGGGCGGGCAGATGGCCCCGGTTGTTTCAAAATTTCGCAGATACCGTGACAGCGGGTCCAGGGTCATAAGCGTTTGGGTGATGGTGGTGCCGGACCGGGGCAGTCCCAAAATAAACAGGGGCTTTTGGATTTTTTCATTCTCTATTTCCGGGTGGTCTTTTATCAGTTGGGTGACCTGCAGGCGGTTGACAAGGATTTGGGTGATCACCTGTTGAAAATACCCGGCCGTGCCTTCTCCAAGGTCCAGGTCCGTGTTCAGTGAATCAATGAGCGCCTCCAGGCCTTCCTTAAATGTGTTTCCCCCGAAATCTGCCAGTCCGGCTGTTTCTGCGGCATTCTCTATAAATTGCTGTGATGATAATTTAATTCCCATGGACATCCTCCTTTTGTTGCAGGAATTGTTTTTTGATAGCCTCAATGCCGCCCAGAGAAAATTCATACACATGGGCGGCCCATTGTTCATATTTTTCATCTGCTGAATAGGCCGGGAACAGGCGGGAAAACACGGGCCATGCAAAACTGTAGTAGAACAATTGCCCGGCCACTGACACCAGGCAGTCCCGGGCCATGTCATGGGTTGCCCCTTCCCCCAGGAGATCTTGGAACATCTTTAAATGCCGTTTGATCCGGGGGCGGTTATAGGTATCCACCAGTTCTTCGATAAACGGGGAGGGCCGGGTCATCTCAGAGATGAAAATCGAGGTGATGTCCGATGCAAAGGCATTGTCCTTGTAAAGCATGGCGCAGAAGTTGGAAATCATGGCTTTGAGCTGCTCTTGGGGTGTTTTTTGCTCCCAGTCCCTGGTGTCATATGTGTCGTATTCCGAAAATATGGCATCCAGGATTTTTCGGTAGAGATTCTCCTTGGAACCGAAATAATAGTTGACTGAATTAATGTTGGCGGATTCCGCGGTTTTACAAATTTCCCGGACCGTGGCGTCCCGGTATCCCTTTTTCGCAAATACCCGGATACCGGCTTTGAATAATTTTTCCCGGGTCTTGTCCGGCGTGTTTAAAGGCATGCATGACTCCTTCCATCTTTAATACATTTGTATTAATCACGTATTTAATATGGATGTATTAGAGATGTCAAGTTTTTTCTACCATCCGGATGAGAGGCCTTCTCCGGATTTGTTGAGAAAAAACGGCTCATCACGGATTTGTGTGAAAATTCATAGCTGCTGATGTGTAAACACTGAGGATTAAATACAAGAACCATACCTCAATCACACTAAAGGGAAATAACACCCGGAAGCTCCTCCCAGCCCTCAAGGTCAAAACGTCCCAGGCCGTACACGGTTTTGGAACCTACACCCAGGAAGAAGCCTGCGGCCAGAAGGGGAACAAAATCGGTGACATCCCCTTTGAGAATCAGTTTTCCGGTCAGGCCCCTTAAGGAGATGGTTTTGTTCCGGTGCCTGGAAAACCAGGAGGCCTTTTCCAGGGTAAGATTGCTGTAGGTGGTGATCTCCTCCGCTCTTTTGAAGAACCCCCGGGAAAAGGTTCCCATGTCATTGTCTTCGGGTTGGTACGTCCGTTTCAGATCCCTGAGACGGGCAATGACGGACTGGAGAAAGGGGAGAAAGGTAAATTGTTTTTGCATTCGTTTGAGCTGCAAAGGGGTGCAGAAACGGAGTTCAAGAAGATCGTCTCCAGGGCTTACCATGAGGCGCCCCGGGACAGGCAGGGCGCTGATCCAGCGGAGCAGGGGAGCACCGGGATCTCCCCATAGAATATCGTTTTCTTCCGGAATGGAGAATCCTGCAGGGTTGTCTCCTTTTTCCGGTTCAAAAGCCTGCCAGGACAAAGGGGTGATGGAAAACTCTTTTCTCAGCGTCACTGCCGCATGGAACAGGGATTCCAGCATGGGCCTTCTGAAGCGGATGGCCTCTGTTCCGATGAGTGTCAGCACCAGGCTGCCCTCTTTCCCCTGCCGGACCATTTCGTCCCCGGGAGGCAGGGGCATGGACAATGTGTAGGGTCTGGGGGGATCGGCGTGACAAAGGCCTTTGCCCTTATTACCGATGGTCTTGCAGGTCGGGGCAAAGAGTATGGTATAGCAGCAGGCAGAAGCCCGATTACATCCTTCACAGGATCGTTTTCCGTAATCCGGGAAGGGGCAGAACCGTCCCTTGAGAATCGCTCCCAGCAAACTTCTGAATGCCGGCACCACATCCAGGGACCGCAGGTCCGTTTCTGTCCTGAAGGGCAGGCGGAAGACGGCGATTTCAAGATTCAGCAGGGGCTTTATTTCGTAAGAGATATTTTGGGAGGATAGCGGCATGTTGTGTTCCTTAAATAAAGTGGTTCGTTTTTTTGTCACGACCCTGGCATATCGAAGCGTGTCCACCAGTGTCCGGAAGGCCCGATGGATGCCGGCTTTTCTTTGAATCCGGCCATTCGTTTGCGGCCTTGGTAAGCCGCACTAAATAGAATTTAAGAGGAAAAATTCTCTGTAAAAGAAGGGGGTTGCGCTGGTGGCTTATGAAAATTTTATTAAATCCGAAATTATTTTATTTGTGGGAAAAGGGACGTGTTTTCCCGGATGTGCAGAGGTATGGTTGAGGATGGTTTAATATCACCTTCATAAGCGGTGTCCATTCCAACTGTAACAGCAGTAATTATGGATACAGTCTTGGGTCTTAATCACCTTCATAAGCGGTGTCCATTCCAACTCTATCTGATGTTGGGATATGGTGTAATTTCAAATGGTTTTATTAGAAAAAAATATGTATAAAAAGTCAAAACTTGAATTAGCTTTTTTCTTAAATGTTTGGCATGAAAAATGCTTCCCTTGAGAGTGCGTGATAATAGGTTGAAATTATAATAAATTTTTAATATATTAGATATTGAAGATGCCATGCAAAAATGTAATTTAGGGGTTAAATTATAAGTATCTAAAAAAATAGCTTACTCTAATGATTACAGTAAGTTGTCAAAAAATGCAAAAAAAATTTTAATAACGAATTGTTCTACATAAATGTCAGCAACTGTCAGCATAACGTAAAACCTTTCTTTTTCATCCCATGGATGGGCTTTCCGGTCAAGGGTAAAAAAAATTAACAGGGAAAAAAGGGAGAGTGTCTTCTGTCCCTATTTATTCCGTGGCTTTCCGGGGAGTTTACGGCCCAGAAAGATCACCTTGGGGCTGGATGGAACGACCCTGGTTTTTTCGGGATGGAGTCGAAGGTCCAGTTTCTTTAAACCGGCATCCACGCAGGCCAAGGCGGCATGAGCATCCTTTTTAGACGGAGTGAAGACCAGGAAATCATCGGCGAACCTGACAAAGGGGAGGTTGTGAGCTGAGAGATGTCGATCGAATTCCGTAAGATAGAAGTTGCAAAGAAATGGAGAAATGACCCCGCCCTGGGGAATACCCCGGCGCCGGGCCAGGATCCCGGTTCTTGGGGCGCCGATGTCGAGCCATTGGAAGATCAGGTCCAAAAGCTCCCTATCGGACAGTGCCTTTTTCAGCTTTTTCTTTAAAGAACCGTGGGGGATGTTATCGAAAAATGATTTGATGTCCCCATCCACCAGCCAGTACCAGCCGCAGTTAAGGTGCTCCCTTACCCTTACCCTTGCCATGACCATGTCGATGGAGCGGCCGGCCCTGTAACCATAGGAGTCGTGGTGAAACATGGTTTCTCCAATGGGATTGAGGACGGAGAGGACGGCCCGCTGGGCCAGTTTGTCCCTGAGGGTAAGGGCGGAGATCACTCGTTTTTTCCCGTCTCCCTTAAGCACCGGAAACATTCGGATCTGGGCCGGGCGGTAACTGCCCGCAGCAAGTTCTTCTGCAAGGCGGGTGATGTGGAGCACGAAGTTCTTTTCCATCTCCTTCCTTGAGATGCCGTGATCCCAGATCGCCTTGTCGTTTCTCAGCTTTTTCCAGGCCCGATTGAGGCTGGCCGGGGATGCCGCCTTTTTCAGCAGATCTCCCATGGGTCAGGCCTTTACCCGGTTGTCGTCCCGGCCTGTTTCCCAGGATTGGACAAAGTGGTTGATGTAAGTCTTTGCAGTCCTGTACAGATCCGGAGGATCTCCATTCTCCTCATTTTCAGGGGCGTTGCCCGCACCAAAGGGCCAGTTTACCTTGAATTCTTCCCAGGCCCCATAGAAAATGCCCCTGGCGGTCTTGGACAGTCTGCATCCTTCCTGCTTTCCGGTTGTGAAATCCCCGGGACTGAGGCGGTCGGCCGCCAGAGCCAAGGCAAAGGCATCCACTCCGGGGCGCAGGGATTCCATGATGTCCAGGACCAGGGAGTCTCGGCCCGGGTAAGGCGTGTGGAGAAAGCCGATCCCGGGATCCAACCCTCTTGCCAGAACAGCCTTGTGCACCTCTCCTCCCATAAGGGTGTATCCCAGTGAAAGCAGTGCGGGATTTGCGAAAAAAGGGAAGGGTAACTTTTCATGGAATGCAGCGAGGTGTTAGTGGTACTGTTGAATATCAACTTCATAAGCGTTGTCCGTTCCAAGTCTGGCGTTGCAGATCATCTATCTGATCCAAAATGATATATTATATAAACTTTTCTCGTTGACATATCCTATTTCGTCTACTAATTAAGATCTTAATTGTTCATCTGTATTATTCGGATATTTTTACCTTGGTTGTTTCAATAATTTAGAAAATTTGAAAAAAATATTATCAATTTTATAAAGGGATGAAAGCCATGTTTACCCGACTGGTACTGAAATTTGAAATATTGACACCTCTTTTCATGGGAGATGCCGATCAGATGCCGGAATTCAGGCCCCCAACCTTTAAAGGGTTACTGCGATACTGGTATCGGGTGGCACATCCTGATGAACTGGCCATGGAAGCCGATATTTTCGGGGCAGCGGCACATCCCAGGTATTCTTCCAGAGGCCAGGCTCCATTTACCATCAGCATCAGTATTGAGGACCCGAAGATTACCAGTCACACCTGTTCCCAATTTGGCATTGCCCAAGGCAAAAAATCCCGGTATCCGGGCTTATCGTACCTGGGGTACTCATTCCCCCTTCAGGATAGGAACCGTGAAAATGGAAAAATTTCTCGGCCGAAACGCGAAGGTATAAAACCCGGAACCACATTTCGGCTTTCTCTTTTGTTCCCCGGAATTCCTGATAAGAAGATCCGGCAGGGTATTATTGATGCGGCTTGGTTGCTGGGCCATGTGGGAAGTGGTGGCAGCCGTGCAAAAAGAGGCTTTGGGGCTTTGGCACTTGTGGATTGGAAAGTGGAAAAAACTGGGAAATCGAGTTCACTTTTATGGTCGGAAATGGAAAACCGTCCATTGTTGAATAGTGTGGATTCAGTTGAACAATGGCATATGAAATTTTTAGATGTTCTTTCATCTATTCAACCTTCTTTAGTAAAAAAGCAGCATCAGAAAGCCGTTTTTGCATACCCTCATTTAGGAGGAGGTTACCGGTTTGTTCTTGCCTGTGCGTCCCATGGAAAAACAGATTGGGTTCAATGCCTGGATGATATGGGAGGGAAGATGCAGAATTTCCGCGCGAGATATTCCAGTGATTATGAAAAAGTGAAGGCTGAGTTTCATGGTAGAAGAGGGTTGAAGCACACCCCTGACCGGGCAACTTTTGGGCTACCTTTGGCGTTTCAGTACGGCAAAACAAAGGGACCGGTTTTTTTGCCTAAGATCGCAGATCGTCATGCAAGCCTTTTGTCCTTGCGGCCTGTCTTGATCAATGGCCGTCTGCATCCGTTTTACCTGCGGCTGGCCGGTGTCGTTCCCGGGGGGAAATACCCGAACGATTTGGAAAATAAGTACAGCGGCAGCCGAATGAGGGGAAAAGAGTTTAAATTTTATCCCGTACCGGATACTGCTAATGCCATGGATACATTTCTGAACGATGTGATAAAGATTGAGACTGAAAAATCCGAAGGAGCCTTGACCAATGCCTGAGCCCATGAACACTACTGCTTTCTGGCAGCAGAAATTACTGCAACTGCTCCATGATCCACCGGACAAACCCTATGAAATGCTGCCCGGGCTCAAAGGGAAAAAAAGAGGTGGGCATGAGACGGTGGCCAAAGCCATATTAACTTTATTGACCGGGGTACCAATAAAATGGATCAATCGGCAACCGGACTGGATCACTGCCGGGGCCGACCGACCGGTTTTTCCTGTAAAACAAAGTAAGGGGGGGCAATTAAGCATTTCGTGGCCCAAGGACCCTTTTATCACCCATCCCCTGGAACCGGGGGGGTGCCGCCTGATCATCCGGAAGGGGGGAGTGGATGAATCCACAGCCGGCGTATTTGAAAAAGGAGACATCACTACTATTCAGGATAAGGCGGTTGAGCAACTGGCTGAAACCAAGGAGAGCCAAGCTGTTCCCGGTCATGTGTGGAACGATGACGAACAGTTGAAACTTTTATTTTTGTTGGTATGGCGCAGGTTGCGCCATACCCTTATCCGTCATTCTTCTGAAGGGGATCCCGATCCTGTATTTCGCCTGCTCTGGCAGCTGATGCCCACGGATTCCCGATGTCCGGATCATGCCATTTGGGAGCATACCCGCCTGGCCAGTGCTCTTGCCTTTGTAACCGGTGCCAAAGGCGATGAAGCTCCCCGGGCACCTTGGTTGTTTCGGTTTGAAATCGGACCAGTGGGGCGTTTCATCAAAGAGGCGCGGACCAGCCGTGATCTGTGGATGGGCTCTTTTTTGTTGTCTGATTTGATCTGGCATGCCATGCTTCCGCTGGTGGAAGCATATGGACCGGATGTCATCCTATTTCCGGATTTGCGGGAAAATCCCCTGGCAGATATCTGGCTGTGGAAAGACTGGAGCCAAGCATTGCCGACGTCTGTGGATAATCCGTTTACCTATGCCGCGGTTCTGCCCAATACGTTTACGGCGGTTCTGCCCCGGGGAACGGAAATGGGGCATCTGGTGTCTTTGGAAAAGCTTGCCAAAGAATCAGAAAAAACGGTAAAGAAACGATGGAAAGAACTGTCCGATCTGGTTAAAGAGTGGTTAACCCGCCACCAGGGGGTAACCGGAGAAACGGATTGGCATGATTTATGGGATACCCAGCAGGAAGGCGTACTTCACACCAGCTGGAGCGCGGTTCGGTGGTCCAGGGCACTGCAAATAAAAACACCTACAAGCCTTTTTTGCGGAGATCCCTTACCCCATCAGCGTCCTCGGGAGACAGCACCACCGTCTCCGGAGGACCGGGAAGCCATTGCATATAGAAGGGGGCAGCTGGCTCCCTTTGTACCGATAGACACCTGGATACATTATGAACGGTCCAGGCGGGTTTTCGCACATGCTGCCCTGAACTACCTGCAATTGGAAAGGGGATTTGATTATGCCCTGACCCACCATCAACTTCGAGTTCGTCATGCTATGCGGAAACTGACATCTCCAGAGCATGGTATTTTTGATCAGAAAGGAGAGAAATGTACGGTATGCGGCCGACGTCAGGCTATTTACTCCCTTAAAGACGAAAAAAATCGTCTCCATACTCATCGCAAAGCCGCCCGGCAGTTCTGGAAAGTAAAAAAATTGAATCCGGATCCCCTTGATCAGGACAGGCTTTGCGGAGTTTGTGCCACCAAGCGGTTTCTGGTTGCTGCAGGAGTGGATGCAGCAAAAACGCTTACAGGTATCAACCCCCTTTGGGCGGGGCCTGCTTCCACTATAAAAACATTGGGCTTTGAGGATGGTGTTCCCAGGGTACCCTTTCCCTCCACATCCACCTTGGCAGCCCAGGATTATCTTGAAAGAATATGTACGCGCCCTGAAATGAGAGGGAATCTGCAAAAGATTGTTAATGCCTGGAATGCGGCCCCTCTGGGACGGACCGGTTTTGCCAGAGCCCTGCGCACCACGGCCCGGTTAGTCGATGAAAATGACAGTGACAACCTGGTGCGTTCATTTTTAATGCTGGATACCCAGCAATCTCTGTTTCCGGAAACTCTGGATATTATCATTCGGAAAAACAAACTTGAGAATGATTCCGATCAGGAGAAAAATCTGTCCGATCTGAAAGAGGCCGTTGTAGAACTGAGGGAGAAGGCAGCAGGGCTGGGCATACCGGAGCCCAATACCCAGATCGCCGTGATTCGCATGGACGGGGATAATATGGGGCAATTGCTGCTGGGTGATCCGGATCGTATTGGAGCCACCTGGCAGGATGTGCTCCATCCCAAAGCAGTGGATATTATAAAAGGACGGGGTAGGCCTCCCCATCAGGGAGCCGTTGCTGCCGGATGGCCCGATCTTTTGTCGGCCAGACGTCTCATGGGGCCGTCCCTGCATTCGTTTATATCCAGGGCTCTGGCAGTATTCAGTCACCGTATCGTCCCTTGGGTGGTGGAGATGGAGTTCCCCGGCCGTCTGATCTATTCCGGCGGGGATGAGATTCTGGCCATGGTGCCGGCGGCATCGGCCCTGGATATGACTGCCCGCCTTCAGCAGCTTTTTTGCGCCCCTTTTATTTTGGATACCATGTCTGAAGTACAGGCCTGGGGATGGCGGAATAGACGTCATTCATCCGATCTGCCCCGGCATGCACGGGATCGCTTTCTTATTCCGGTTATGCCAAAACAGGGTGATGTTACACAGGACAGTCTGGAAACAACAGTTGCCGCCATTCAATTGCCCATCCGGGATATCTCGCAGATTCAACCTTACATCTACCCCAGTGACAGCCAGGCTCCCTGTCCCGGCAGTCATCAGATCCATGAGCCGTTGTTTGGGGAAGTGCTGCCTCTGTTGGGCAGCCATAACAGTCTTTCTGCCGGCATTGCCATGGGGCATTTCAAACATCCTTTGCAGGAATTTTTAGAGCAGTCCGAAAGCCTTCTGGAAGAGGTGGCCAAAAAAGAGCCGGGAAAAAGATCCGTTGCCATGAGCCATTTTTCAAGAAGTGGTGAAAAGACGCGATTTGTCATGCCTTGGACTTCCGGTGAAAAGAGCAGTGCTTATTTGTTTCAGCGGGTGGTGGCAGGTTTTAAAAGCGGTCTTCTGCCCAAACGCCTGCCATATAAACTCAACGAGTACCGGCAATTGCTTGCCGATCTTACGGAGCCGGGGGAACCTTTGGACGATGCCGTTGTCAAGGGGCTTTTTAAAACGGCATTTGACTCCACAGAGGCTGCCGACTCCAAGGCCGGGCAGGACGCATTTGCACTATGGCGCCTGGAACACCATACAAGGGGAGGCGGTAACGGACTTCAATTGGCCCGGACCCTTTCATCCCTGGAGGCAGTATCATGACCCCTGTTACCACGGATATATTCATACGGCCTTTGGAACCGCTTTTCTTTGGCGCCCCGTCACCGTTTAATGCCGGCGAAACCCGTTTTTCGCGCTCCATGTTTCCTCCCTCCCCCATGACCTTTCAGGGTATGATCAGAAGCCATCTGCTTCGGGGTGCCACTCTGAAACACAGTCTTGACGACTGGTCTGCCCCGGCCCGGCAGGAAAGGGCCGAACTTGTGGGAACCTCCCATTCCCTGCCCGATGGCTGGCAGATTAAAGGGCCTTTCCCGGCACTCCTTGAGAATGGCACCACTGTGCCTTGGCTGCCGGCACCTCGTTTTTTGTTCCGGAAGGGCGAAGAAGGTTCGTGCCCTGTTTCGGGAAAGATGTATCCGGACGGACTGCCCCATATGGATGATTTGAACAATATGAATTCGGATGGCTTCCCGGTGCAAACCGTGCAATATGGTATGCCTGAAACATTTGGCCATAAACCGATGACAGGCTGGATGGATGCGACAGCCATATTTTATGCTCTAACCGGACAACATGAAAATATAACGCCGAATCAGATTCATGAAAGCCATCCTCCGTTTTTGAAAATCAATCAGGTACAGCCGGGCATTGCCCTGAAGCGGGACGGCAATATTGCGGAAGATGGCATGTTATACCGTCTGGAACACCTGAGATTTGATGGCCGCAGCGGATTCTGGGGCCGTTTTTCAGGAACCCTGGATCATCGCTTGGGTAAAGATTCCTTTTCAAAGGGACTGGGCGGGGCAGGGCGCAAGGGGCGGCTGGTGGCGTTTGAAGAGGCTTCGTCTCCGGTTTCCCAATGGACCAAACTGTTGAATGGACAGCACCTGCCAACAGGAAATGGTGATTCCGGGTGGTTCTGGCTTTATCTTCTGACCCCGGCCGCCATGGTGCCGCCGGAACAAAGGTCTCAAGGTTCCTTGTTGCCCGGACATGTCCGGCTGGCCATAGAGGGGCTGCCCGGCCGGGTTCCCCTTGTTTTTTCCGGGAAAGACCCGGCAGTTCAGAAGAGTGCCTATATTCGGTGCATAAGCGCCATAACCGGTCATCCTGTGACATTGGGGGGAATGGATATGGCCAAAGGAACCACCCGAGGCAATCAATCCTATATTCCGGCCGGGTCTGCGTGGCTGCTGGAAATCAAAGGGGAAAATTCCGGTCATTTAAAAGAGATCTGCAACCAACTGAACAACACCCATCTGCTGGGAGACCCCGACCAGGCATGTTTTGGCTTTGGCCACACATTGGTGGGAATCGGTCCTGAAAATAAAGGAGTAGAGCAATGACATCATCTGCCAATCCATCCCCTTTAACCGGCATCTGGAAAGATGCCAGACTGAATTTTATTTATACCATAAGCCCCACTCATTGCGGTATCGGCCAGACCGCTTCCAGCGTGGATCTGCCCATTGCCCGGGATGTGGTGACCGGTTTTCCCATTCTTCCGGCCACAGCCTTGAAGGGAGTGGCAAGGGAAATGTTTGAACGTCATGAAAAATTTGGAAAGGATAAGGCGTTTAAGGAGATGGTCAATACCCTGTTTGGACCGGATCTTTCCAGCCAGGAGGAAAAATCCAACCAGTCCGCCGATCTTAAGGCTGCGGCACTCTCTTTTACAGAGGGACGGATGGTGGCTTATCCGGTGCGCTGTCTGAGCCGTCCCTTTCTCCATGTAACCTGTCCCCTTATTTTGGAAAATCTTGCCCGGGATGTTCGGCTGTTGGGTAACTTTGATCTGCCTGTTCCGGAAATAAAAAGTAATCTGGTCTATGTGGCAGACTCGTCACTGGATGGGCAGACGCTGGTTTTGGAAGACCTCTGTTATAATGGTAAAAGCGTCAGCCACCATTCGGATGTGAAAGCCTTTGCAGAAAAACTGGGTGAGTTTTTTCCTGCGTCCGAGTCAGCAGCTGCCGGGCGCCTGAAGACCGGGCTGGTGATCATACCGGATGAGGAATTTAATGACCTTATCCAAAGAAGCATACCCGTGGTTGCCCGGACCATCCTGTCCAAGAATAAAACCGCAGATAACCTCTGGTATGAGGAACATCTGCCGCCGGATACGCTGTTCATATCCTTTACCGGGCATCGCCGGCAGGTGTCTCTGCACAATACCGGCAAAAAAGATGATGTCAGTGAGGGGAAAGGACCGCTGGAAGTGATGAAACAGTTCTGGGATGAATTTTCCATGGTCCAGATCGGCGGTAATGAAACCATTGGTAACGGCTTTTGCATATGGGAGATGATTTCGCCCAAAGGAGGGTTCCATGTCTGATACCCGGTTTTCCCGGCTTAATAAGGCGCGCAGCCGTTTCATTCTGCAAAGAGCGCTTCTTTGGGAAAAAAAAGACCGGGAAGAGCTTACAGCTCTGGCTCAGGGTATCCCTGTGGCTTTGCGAAGTCAGGGGCTTGTGGTTTTGATGGCCCGTTTGATTGATAATAAAAAAGACAGCAACTCCTATATCTTTTTAAGGATGCTTTTTGAGTGGCTCAAGCAGGCCATGCCCCTGTCTGACTTTTCCTGTCCCAAGTCTTCGGTTCCTGCTGGTTTTTTAGAGGAGCTGCTTGTCATGGAACAACCGGTTTATCTGGCCTGTCAGGCCGAAGCCATGGCGTTTGCCGAGCAGGCAAAGCTCATCTTGAAGGCTGTAAACAGTGGGAAAGGCGGCGCATGATGGCAGCTGAATTTTTATCACCCCAAAAGGATGTGGTCTCTTCTTTTTTTTCATTGAAAGACGACACAGTACCTGGAAACAAGAGTTTGATTTTTGACCGCTACCTGGATATCTGGGAAAAACAATCGGAAAGCCATTCCTGGCAGAAAGTTCAAGATATCCATCCCTGTTTGAAGGGATTTGCCGAACATCTCCAGGCGGTGGATATGGCTCTGTTGAAAGATATTCATTTCCGCCAGCAGCGGATCATCAAAGATTTGGGGCTGACCGGGATGGGGGAGTCAACCTTCAACGTTGCCTGGAGATTTGCCTGCGGCCTGGGCTACGACCATCCCCTGGAAAACGGCTTTTCCATTGATTACACCACCGGAATACCCTATATTCCGGCTTCAAGTATCAAGGGCCTGTGCCGGGTTATGGCTGGTCACTACGCCCGGGACGATAGCCTGAAAGATCAGTGGAAGGCCTCTGAAATGTGGGCGTTATTTGGCAGTGAGGATTCTGTGGACCTGGATCGTCAGGCTAAAGAACAGCTATTGCATGGTCAAGGCAAAGAATTAGGATTGAACAATCCCCAGGATGATACATCAGGGAATCCTTCAAAATCGTTACCCCTGAAATCGAGCAATGACAAAGCATTGGGGGATATTATTTTTCTGGATGCCTATCCTCATCCTGGAAAGCCCATCATGGTGGTGCCGGATATTGTCAATACCCACCACCAGGCCTATTACCATTCCGATTTTTACATAGCAGGACCGCCGTCAAAAGCAGGAACGCCACCAGAGAGTGGAGAGGATGGAGCAAAAATTTCGATGGTGCCCCGTCCGGAAAATGGGTCTCCCATGGAGACGGAAAATCCTGTGCCAGTTTTTTTTCTGACCATCGGAGCCGGCAGTCGTTTTGTTTTTAGATTCTTCAGCCGGACCCGCAACCAGGCCAATATGAAGAAAATAGCCATGGCCTTGGAAGACGGGCTTGGTTTTTTGGGGATCGGCGCAAAAACCGCAGCCGGTTACGGCCGGTTAATCCGTGATGGAGATGGAGATTCAGAAAAGGATGGAAGTTCGGTATCACAGGCAGTCTCAAAGGCGAATGCCTGGTTGGACAAAACCATTGAGGATGTCGCCAGAGAACACAATGAACCCAAGCTTCGTAATATTTTAGTCGGAAGGCCACTTGCCGACGCATGGCAGAGCGTCGATGATGATGCGTTGAAGCAGGATATTTTTAGTGAGCTTTGTCGTCTATGGGACGCTGGTAATATTCGTCCCAATAAAAAAGCCCAGAAAATTTATCAAGCTGTGACTCAAGAATGATTGTTTTTTTTGTTTGCACGTCAAGATAATAAAATGCCTTACTTACTATGGGGGGGGTAATGGCCCTGTCTTACCGGAGATTTGATAAAATTGTTTGACCTCTTATGATTTAATGTGCTTTTATATTTTAAAATTGTATTTTCTGGAGTGCTTGCGTGTCCAACATTTTTCAGATTTCTTCACGATGTTGGTATTCGAGCTCGTATCGCAGAAAATAAAGGATAACTATTAATTATCAAAGGTCTTAGACAATATGAACAATAGTAGTGACTATGTTATTGTTGAGTTCTCTAACATAGAATTAATGAGAGCTGAATCTGTATTGAGACAGATGGACCCAGTCCGTTTTGATGCAATAAACTATTTTGGTATGCAAGTGCACGACCGAAAATATGGAAAAGAATTTGAAGGAGAAAAAATAGCGAAATGCAAATTCACGAAGTGTGAATTTGATGAAGTTTCTTTTTGGGGAACGGCAGGAGTATCATCTGTTTTTAAAGAATGTGTTCTAAGAAATTGCCGATTTAAAAACGCCTGCTTTGATTTTTCCAATTTTTCAAAGACTCAA
Source organism: uncultured Desulfobacterium sp. (assembly GCA_963668575.2). Classification (GTDB taxonomy): domain Bacteria; phylum Desulfobacterota; class Desulfobacteria; order Desulfobacterales; family Desulfobacteraceae; genus Desulfocicer. Next base: position 7,418,832 of record OY764894.2, read on the forward strand.
TTAGCAGATAATAATTCGATGACACATATTGAAGCGAGTAGTTTTACGCATACAGATTTTTCTGATGCTAATCTTAGTGGAATCAAATGCAACGGATGTGATTTTGAAAATTCCTACTTTCAGAATGCGGTAGTAAGAAATAGTGTTTTTCAGCATTGCAACTTTGAAAACGCATATTTTGAAAATACACTATTTGAAGATATTGATCTATCACGGACAAGCATTGACTTCTCAATTATGAAAAATGTGGAATTTAAAAACGTCAAACTACCATTCACTGGCATTCTTCACTCGTTTGGTGGACTTCAAAATATTCAGAACCAAATGGACAACGTTACTTTTAAGTTTCCTCAAAGCGATGTTGAAATTTTATTTGAAGAGTTTATTGGAAAGCTTGAGGATCTCGAAGCATTTTTTTTCAAAATTAATGATTTCTTCACTCTCGCGACCATCAATATTTATTTTGGAAATCATGACTTAGCATATCAATATTTAGGAAGAGGCTTATGGTACTGCCTTGAACAAAAAGAATTTCGCATGATTGGTTATTTATGTAAACTTGCATCACTCAATCACTTTTTTACAAAAGAACAATTGCAACGTCTTTACGAAAAGATGAAGTCTAATGAATTCATCAAAACTATGAATAGTCATGAATACTATATCTATCTTTACGAACTGGACCGGACAAAACGTATGTTGGTTGATAATCCGTTTGGTTTACCACAAATCAAAATTTCAGTCGAGACCGAAATTTTTCCAGAAGAAATTAGGCTGATGTCTGACGCCCTTAGCTTTGTTGATGAGGCTATTCAAATGTATGCACCTCAAGCTTCTACTTACAAGACATTACGTCACAACTCGCCTCTTCTGATTGAGATATTTTCAAGCGACACATTAGACACATTATATAAACTTGCAATCCTGCTCTCTGCCGGTTTATTGGGTGTAACAACGACTATTTCAAGGGTATACAAAATAATAACAGAGCATAATAAGATTATCGGGCTTAGATTAGATAACGAATTAAAGGAAATAGAAATCGAAAGCAAAAGATACCAACTTCAGAGCCATGAGAGCCAAACCCTTATTGAGCGGGGGAGCAAACCGAACGTTCCATTTTCCGCGCATATAGGAGAACGCATAAAGTCAATAAGTTTTTCAATATATACAAACACAACATTACCTGACAAACTGAGAGATGTGGTCATAGACAAAAATAAATGATAATACGCTAACTAAGTACACCACGCCGTAAATCCGTCACCGGTTAGATTAAGATAGTTTCAGGAAATTAGTGAGAGAATTAACCTGAAACCAAGGACATATTTACGGAAATCAGTACTAAGTGCCCACTGTCTTTAATAAGGTGATTTTAAACCCCGGGATTAAAAATCGGCTAAAGCTAACACCTACCCAGTAACAATAAAAATAGGAAGCTGTCCCTATGGATTACCGAAAGAGGATGTTCCAAAGGGAACAGCAAGTTAGTTTATTTTTTAGTTTCCTCCTCCACCTCCACCTCCACCACCGCCACCTCCCCCCCCACCTCCAGAACAAGCACCCCCAACCGTAACGCAGTGTTCAGTGTCGGCATGATGGTCATCGCTCATAATATAATTCTTTCTTTCACCATCAAAAATAATTTCATTTTTTTCAGTAAATTTTTCCATTATTTTATCCTCCTAAAGAGACTTTGGTTAAACAATCATGTTGGTTGGTTGCTATTTCAAATATTTAATTTGAGTTTTTGTCATCATTCTAATAATTACAAGATGTCCATGATTCAGTAACTTTTTCACTAAAATAGTAATATCTTTTTTATCGAATAGTTGGCTGTTTTCTTGCTCAATTTCCACTATTCCTTGTCCAATGCTTTTCGGCAAGTCCCATGTAATTAGGATTTTGTTCATTATTTCTTGACCTTCAATATAATGATGTGTATCCCAATTATAGGCAAGATATTCTCCATTAGGCTTTTGTTTAACAACCAGGTTATTTGAGCGCTGTATGATCAAATCAACTGAAAAATCTAAATTATTGGTATTTGGGTTTAAGTTTTTCCAGCCAAGTGTATTACGAATAGTTTCGCTCAATCGGTAAAATAGAATTGGAGTTATGAACGATTTCGAGGGCATCCAAGGATAAAGTTTACTACGCATAAACGAATTTCGTTCTCGTTCAAGGATATGACCCTCTGGTTTTCCTGGACCATCCCAATCCACTATATTCCCAATGAAATCTGCTGGTGAGCATGGGAAAACTATTTTTGATATGGCATAATCATCCCATCGTTTAAATAATGTGCTACTCACATCTAAGTTGAAAATGTTAATGTTAAAGGTCACTGACGGATATTGATTTTTTATTGTTGTTAAAAAATCATAAGTTTTTTGCCGGTCAGCAACCTCTTCCCCTGGGAAACCTATTATTATTGGGAAATGTATTGATATTCCATGCTCAGTGTATATTTTTACAATTTTTTCAACTTGATTTAATTGGAAGCCATCCTCGAACTTTTTCATCAGTTCTAAAATTCTAAGTGATGCAGATTCCAGTCCTAGACGAAGTTCCTTCAAACCAGATCGCGCAAGGATTGCCGGAAGATCATCTGAAAGGAGGTTTTTATCAATACGGCAACGAGCTTGCCAAGTGAACCGTAAATTGTTTGAAATAAAATATTCTGCAATTTTACGAAGCTTAGAAGGCTGAATGGCTTCGTCTATGAACCACAAAAATGAATTGTTCGGAAGCCGGTTACATAGGTCTTGTATCTTTCTTTCAAATACATCCTTTCCTTCTATACAGTCCTCATGAGTATATTTTTTGTTAATGCCACAAAATACGCATTTATTCCAATAACATTTGACATAAGGTTCAAAGTGAATATCAAAAAAAAATTCTGGTGATAATTTGAGACCTGATACTTGTTTTTTTCTTCCAAGGATATGCGATAATGAAGTCCTCTGTGGCACTTTATTTCTATTCTTTTTATTGTTAATTTTGTCTTTTTTTGTAAAAATGTTGGGTAAACTATAGATGGCTTTGGAGAAGGACAATCTTTCTAATAATATCTGTTCTGATTCATTAAAGTATTCTAATATAATGCTATCTATTACTGTAAAAAGTGAATCGTTCTGCCTTAAATATTTTTCAATTTTATTCAAAGAGTAATACTCAGAAGAATGTCGCGTGAAGCAAACATGCACGTTAGGGAGGTTTTCTTTGATGAGTCTTGCCAACGCTATAAAAAAATAGCTTATTCTTCCCATGCAGAATATGACATCAGGATAATAGTCCATAATCAATGGAATGATTGACTCGTTTATAAACGCAAGATATGGGTTGTGAGATATAGTTAAACTATTGAAAATTAGCTCTTTCGCAGACACTTCATTCAACAGGAATCCATTTTGAAGACTGAGTTGGAACGGGTAGAATTCAAAAAGTGAATACAATTCACACAAAATAGATAGTGTCTCTAACTTGCTAAAGAATTGTGCGGGGCTTATCCCTTGGTCACAAATACTTATTCGATAATCAACAACATCAGATATAAACTTATCCTTGTTTGCTATAATACCTAAAAATTGAGGTCGTTGATGTTTTGGGTTATGAATATTCTTTTCAAGGGAATTGACAACTTTAACCACTCGTTCTGTCTGTAAAAGCGAACTCCAAAAAATTCCTCCAGAATCAAGAAAATTTTCATTGATTTTTGTATTTGGTGTTAGAAGACTTTTTGTATCTGGTTGATAAAATTCTTGATATAAGCCTGTTACCCCAAGGAGCCATAGAGGTTTCATTGTCTTCCTCCAGATCCCGATAATTAATAGTTATCGTTCATTAAAACTCAGTACAAATTATTCCTCGGATGTTTTTTTGTAAGTATTTTACGTTGTTGTTTTTTGTTCACCGAAAGATAAATTTGTGTGGTGCTGATGGAACTGTGGCCGAGAAGATCCTGAATATATCGAATATCAACTTCGTTCTCCAGAAGCATCGTGGCAAGAGAATGACGAAACATGTGGGGGGTAATGTTGATATCAATGTTCAAATACTTCACATGCTTTTTGATCATGAATCTGATGGATTGCTCAGACAACCTGTTATCCTGCCTGTTCAAGAAAAAATACTCTGCGTTCTCAATTCGTTTGCGGTAGATTTTAAAATAGCTGTTTAGTGCTTTCTGAGCATCTGGGCTGCAGATGGGGATTATTCTTTCTTTATTTCCTTTGCCGGTTATCCGAATGGTGGATTTGTTCAAATCCATGGAAGAGCTTTTCAGGTGGGACAACTCCGAAACCCTGAGGCCGGTTGAAAATAACAGTTCCAGAACGGCAATGTCCCGGACAATGATGGTATAGGCATAGGATTCAGTCTTAAGGTCGTTTTTCTTGTCATACAGATGCTTATAAAGCCGTTTGATTATGCGGGGCTCTATTGTTCTGGGGACCCGCTTGCCCTCCTTAATTTTTATTTTAACTTTATTGAACGGATTGATATCAATTTCATCTTCGAATTGCATGTGATTGAAAAAAGCTTTTAATGACGCCAGTTTCCTTTTGAGGGTTTTTGGCTTGAATTTCGGAGAGATTGTTTCCAGGTATTGTTTGAGGACATATTTGTCCACGTTCCGGATTGTTTGGCTGGCGTTGCTCTTTGTACAGAAGGTTTTGAATTGTTCCAGGTCTATTTCATAGGCCATCAGGGTTTTAGAGCTCAGGTTTTTTTCAAATTTACAATGAAATAAAAAATTTTTGATATGCTTTTCCAATTTCCGTTCCTTTTATCAAAACTCCACAATCAACATATTTCAACCGGACAGGCAGTTTGTGCAACAAAGGCCTTTTATTTCACATATGCTGGTTACTTCACAATTGTTTTGATAAGGAAATGTTTTGGGAAAGGTGGAGACAGTGGAAATAATTTGTGAAGGAAGGGAAAGATAGACAATGCTTTTGCAAGTGGTGGCGTTAAGCAAAAAAAGCAATACCCTGACCCAGATTAGAGCCAGGGGCTACGCTGAAAAATTCCCAGACCAGGAGGTGTACCTGCTCTTGGGATGGAATTCTGGCAATTGAACGCAATTGGCGGACCAAGTCAATGCCCTTATTCTTTTTCAAGCACCACCGTACGAGCTCGCCGCACTTCCGGTGTGCTGAGGATGCGGAATCCGCAAGCTTCTGCTTCTGCCTGCTCACTGTTGAACATCTCCTGCGAAACGTGACCGGCCGGTTCGCTGAACAAAAGTTTTCCACCGGGTTTCAGTGCCTGGAAGATCTCCTGAAAGAGACGCGAAACATCCGGCACCTCATGGCCCACAGCCGATGCCATGATAAAATCTATATTTTGCGCGTCTTGTGCAAGACAAAAGGAATTTTCGTCACAGAGCCGGTACTCCATTACGTTTTCTATCCCCGCTTTTTGTGCGCGTTTCTTGAGGTTTTTCAGCATGCCGTCCTGGATGTCCACACAGATCACCCGGCCGTCAGCTCCCACCATGCGGGCCATGGGAAGGGTAAAGAATCCCATGGCGCACCCCACGTCCGCCACCGTCATACCGGGCTTGACATAGGGCGAAAGAAGGCTTTCAGGATTTTGGAGCATTTTGCGCAAAGGGTTTGAAAGAAAATAACCGACCCAGACGGGGCATACGTTGTTGGCCATGATAGCCTCCTGTAAAATGATGAATTAAATGTTTAGGTGCTACACTTAATTGGGAAAGTATAGTACCTAAATCATGCTGTCAATCTTTTTTTTGTAATTTTGGCTCATCACGGATTTGTGTGAAAATTCATAGCTGCTGGCGCATAAACATTGAGAGTTGAGCACGGCAATCATATCTCTCAATCACACTAATCCTCGAATATTCATAATTTTCAATACGTTGGGTGTGTTGTGTTGGTATTTTTGATGGTAAAAGGCGTATCCGGCAGAGACCCAGGGAATCTTAAGCTTCATCTCAGGATCTCAGGATTCGGCAAGGACCTGGTCGCAGAAGTGGTCGATGGCCTTGAAAACCGCCTCCATAAATATCAGCTGCTCTTCACTGGCCTGTGCGATAAGCGCCATCAGGGCAGGATCAATGCGGGCGTGAAACGCTTTGTGAGTTTCATAGGCAACCTTGCCCGTGGGGGAGAGCATGAGGAGGACCTCCCGGTCCGATCGTTCATCCTTCATGCGAACCACCATATCCTTTCCCACCAGCTTGCGGACCAGCTGGGAGACGGCGCCTTTGGTAACGCCCTGGACAGAGGCAAGTTCGGTGATATTGATGCCGGCGTTTCGTCCGATGAAGTCAATGGTGTGGATTTCCGAGGGGTAGAGCAGGGTGTTGGTTCCGAAATGTCTCGGTTTCTGCTCGATCCGCTTCATTTTGTTCATGACTTTGTGGAACAAAGTATCAAATGCGGTAAAATCGATATGTTTGGGGTCGCTGTTCATGGTCTGACTGTATAGGAACTAAATGATAAAGTCAAGACCACAAGAGTACCTTGTTCACTTTGGCCATCACCGCATTGATGAGCAGCATTTTTTTGGGCATTGACATTGCCCCCTGTCATCCTCTATGCTTTTATGTGTTGTCAGAGTAATCGCGTTTCGAATTTTGACGCTTTAAGGGAGATGCGTTAGCCCTTTAAAGGAGATGAGACAATAATGAAATTAAAGGTATGCATCGCAGGTGTCACCGGATGGGTTGGGTCGGTGTTGGCAAAAGCGGTTCATCAGTCAGCGGATATGGTGATTTCCGGCGCCGTTTCCCGGTCGGAACAAGGAAAGACCGTGGCCGATGTTCTTGGTCTGGAGGGTGCCGATGTCATGATTTCAGGTTCTGTGCAGGAGGCCATGGGCACCCGTTGTGATGTCATGGTGGACTATACAAAACCAGATGCCGTAAAATACCATATTCTGACGGCGGTGGATGCCGGCATACATGTGGTGGTGGGTACCTCCGGTTTGAGTGATGGGGATTACCGGGAGATCCATGAGATGGCCATGGAGAAGGGGGTTGGTGTGCTTGCAGCAGGCAATTTTTCCCTGACCGCTGTTTTGCTTCAGAGGTTTGCCGAACAGGCGGCTGCGTATATTCCCCACTGGGAAATCATTGATTATGCCGATTCCGGCAAGGTGGATGTGCCCAGTGGAACGGCGTTGGAACTTGCCGGCCGCCTGGGACAGGTCCGGTCATCCCAACTGAATATTCCCACGGATCAGCTCCATGGCCCAAAGGAGACCAGAGGGGCAAGACTCAACGGTTCACAGGTCCATGCTGTGCGTCTGCCCGGGTATGTGCTGTCTGTGGAGACCATTTTTGGGATGGAGGACCAGAAACTGGTGCTGCGCCATGAAGCCGGCTCCGGTGCCGCTCCCTATGTGGACGGCACCATGCTTGCCATCCGCAAGGTGCACACTTTTACCGGAGTCCGGCGGGGACTGGATACTGTTATGGAGTTCGTTTGACCATGTATTTGAATAGACTAAAAGAAAAATTGGATGAAAAGAAGAAAAAACACCTGTTTCCATGCATCAAAGACTTAGTGGCAAATGGTCTTGACCTGGAACGATTTCCTGATGATGAGAAGTCCCCTCCTTCACGTCAGGACATAACTCAGTACGTGGCCTCTTGGTGCAGGTATATTGGGATGGATGCAGATACCTGTCTGGAATGGATGACTGAATATTGTATCAATGTTCTGTCTGTTTTGTCTTCAAGCTCAAATTCCAGAATACGGCATAGTACCAAAGGTAATGTCAAGTATATTTACAATTCTGCCATTGATTTTGAGTGCAGACGTGAGGAAAATCCTTTCAAGGCGCATTGCGATTCCAATTGCCCGGTGTACGAAGAGATGGGGCATATTAAGCGTGAGCCGAGAAAAATGCCGGAAGTTGTTCACTCTTTTAAACCGGTGGTTGATTGTGAGGAATGCAACGAATTGACAGTTGTCAAGCCATCTGCCAAAGCTATTTATAAGGAACAATTTGAAGAAGCAATAACTGTGATAAAAGAGTGTTTGGATCAGGACCTTTCCAAGAAGCGGATTGTAACCCTTTTGAACAAACGTGATTTTAAAACAAGAACCGGAAAGAAGTGGTCCTATTCCACACTGATGAATGAACTGAGCTGGCTCCGCAATGAATAAAAGTTTGGCCCTGTTCATGCCCGACATATGGCAGACAGGGTTTATTCTTCTTGACGGGATTTGTTTTTGATAAGATTCGATATTTTTTTTGCAATTCCAACACCATCCGTTATTAAATCTCCCATTGCCGGAATGTGTTCATGGGAAAATTTAAAGCAGCCTGAGAACAGGATCAGTGTCGGGAATGAAGCCACTGCAAAGGCAATGTTCCAGTACTCCAATTCACAAATTTCCTGTATATACCTTGCAACGGCGGAGGTTAAAGGAATTCCGAACAAAATGAACCGACCCAGCATTTTTCTTGGTAAATAGAGGTAGTGAAGGACATAAATCAATTGGAAAGCGGCACTGATCAATAGACAGAAAGCAAAAGCGGTTAAGGTGACTTTAATGGCAAAAGGCACCACTTCAACCGTCAGAAGATCAGATACCACAAGAGAGATGCCGGGGTGCATGGCGATAAACTGTTGCCCCATGGGAGTAGATGTATAAAGAGTCCAGAACATATTAAAAAAATGCAACACTCCCATGCTCAATACCGCTGTGATGGATAAAAGTATGGCAAGTGGCACCACTCCATTCCATATTTTCCATTGCCATATGGTGGTAAGGGGCAAACGTTTTAAAAAATCTGCTCCAGGATAGTTACATATCTTTGATAAATTGATGTTTTTCATATGCAGTAGGCCTCATCTTTTACTGTTTTAACATTTTTTGATAATATGTATAGTCAGTCCCGGAGAAAAAAGCAACCATAAAGGTAGCTGTTTTGCCGACTGAAACGTTTCAGTCCTTCCTCACCCTCAGAAAAGATGCGAATTTGGGAATTCCGTTTTTGGTCCACCCTTGATATTTGAACGTTACCGTGGCGCCGGGCGGCGGTGGTGCATATCTGATATTATCGGTAAAGCCCGTACCCAGTTTAAAGGTCGTACCGTTTTCAAGCCTCAAGGTTATTGACCCCATGGCATTGCTGTATTTTCCCTTGCCCTTGTTGATGCTCATCACAACACCTTCCATATCCTGAAATTCTTTGACTTTTAAGATATGGGGGCTGCGGCCGGTGTGATAGGGGAGATCAGGGTTTTTAAGGATTACCCCCTCACCTCCCATGGATTGAACCTCTTTTAAAAAATTTTCCATGTCTGATGTCTCTTTAACCCGTATCTGGGGGATAATTCGGACATGGCCGTTTTCATGGGCTTTAAACCAGGTGCGTGCCCGGTGGAGCCGGGAGAGGAAATCTCCTTTTTCATTGGGGACTTCAAAAATGTTATAGGAGATCCGTTGCCACCCATCCCCCGGGGTCCGGTCCATCACCACGGACTGGATAAACTCAAAATCGCCCCTTTTGCTCCAGAGTTCTCCATCAAGGGGAAACGGTGGAAAGTTTTTCATGAACCATTGCGGTGGATTCAATGGGGTGCCTTTCCGGGTATACATTCGGGTTCCGTCCCAATATCCCCTGATACCGTCCAGTTTCTCGCTCATAACCCATCCGGCGATATTCTCCTGATCGGTATAGACCATGGGTTTTTGCAGGGCAGGCTGCTCCCCTGCAAAAAGCGATGAGCTAAAAAACAGGTGGAGGAGAATCAGGCCTGTTGTCAAGGACACTTTCCTAAACAAATCATTTTTGACGATTTTTAAAAAGGGCATGGAAATACCTCAATTGTCAGTTCACAACATTTCTGTTTTTTTTGCAGGGGTATCATCTTCCAAAAACCACATGAACTCGTTTATCCATTTGCGAGGATCTCCCTGGCATGATGAGGCTCATCCAGGTCATCGGCACGGAGAATGAGGTCTCGCAGGGCGCGGGTGGACCTTGCCCGCATCCATTTCTGCTCAAATCGGGGGCTTAAGGCCATGCGGGCAATGGTGGACAGGGCCGTCAGGTGAAATTTCCTTTCATCCCGGGTACCTGCCAGCACAAACACTGCGGTGACGCCAGGCATGGATGTGTCAAATTCAATGCCTTGTCTGTTTCTGGCAATGAGCATGGAAGAGATATTTTCCCCTTCAATGATGACATGGGGCACGGCCAGACCCGGCGCCAGCACCGTGGACATTTCCGTTTCCCGTTTGATCAGAAGCTGGTTAAGGACCTCGGGGGCCACTTTCAGCTCCTTTGCCATGGCATGGGAGACCTGTTTAAACAGTTGGTGTTTGTCCATGGGATATTTTAAATCCAGAACAGGACAGGTGGCGATGAGTTCATCAAGTCGTTTTTTCCCGGGTCGGGTTTTTATGGCGGCCCTGATGCGGGGCCGGGCCCCCGGAGCCACGATTTCCGGTGCACTTGCCCTTTCCACCATGCCGATCAGAGCCTGTTCATGGTGGATGCCGAAGTGCAGGCCCACCTCTTTGAGGGCCTCTTCCGACCCCACCATGGTTACCCGATCACCGGCTTCAAGCCGGGTAAAGGCATGGGGGACAAACAGGACGCCCCGTCGTCGAACCGAAAGCACAACGGTATTCAGGGGCAGTCGCAGGTCCCCAAGGGCCATACCGGCCAGATGGGGATTTTTCAGAACAATGTCTTCAAGACGTCGCTCCCTGTGCATTCCCATGAGCATGGAGGCGGCAGCAGGGGATCGGACAAAATGATCCATCAGGCTGACAATGGCCGTGGCCGGGTCCACAATCAATACCCCCAGGGCCTGAAAATTTTTAAAATTACTCCGGTGGTTCAGACGGGCCACCAGGGTGCGGGTGCCGAACTGTTCATAGGCGGTTTCACAGATCTTAAAATTGTCTTCATCCGATACCATGGCCACAATGGCACCGGCATGGTGACAGCCGGCTTTTCGCAGCTGGGGCGGGCTGAGGTCTTCCAGGCAGATTCTGCGGATATCTTCGGAGTCGGTGCCGTTTTCAGGGGGATGGGTGCCGGTGAGGGTCACCTGCCATCCCTGGGAGGCAAGGGAGGCGCACAGGGTGTGGGCCTGGCCGTCGGACCCAAACACCACCGCCTGTTTTACCTCCAGGGAGGCAGGGGCATCCGCCCTTGAATGGTCTTCTCTCATCAGCTTGATGACCCATTTGAAAAGGGGAGGGCCAACCAGCTGATTTAAAACAATGATGGCGATGATCACCGTGGCAAAGGGGTCACCCCATTCCGGGAATTCCGAGGCCACCTCTTTGGCAAGACCCAGCCCTACGCCAGCCTGGGTAATGAAGGCCATGCCGCTGATGGCAGCATCTTTCAGCGGAGCACCTGCAAGGGTGTTGCCTGCAAAGGAACCCAGAAAGACAGCACCCGCCCTGACAAAAAACAGGGTCAGGGCAAGGGGCCAGGTGCGCATGAGGATGTCCAGGGAGAGGGAGGCCCCGGTGAGAGTGAAAAACAACACATAAACGGCAGGTCCCATGGGGAACAGCCGGGCGGAGAAGTCTTCTCTGAATCGGGGATTGTTGGAGATCAGGAAGCCGGCAATCATGCAGATCAGAAGGGGCTCCATCAAAATTTCAAAGGGAAGATGGACCTGGGTCAGATGCCGGAATTGAAGGGCACACCAGAACGCCATATAGCCGGTGACGAGGATAAGGCCGCTTTTCAGGGTGTCGGGCACGGGAATTATGAGAACCAGCTGGATGACCTTAAATATCAGAAAACCGGCAACACCCGAAGCAAAAAGTTCCAACAGGAGCAGCAGAATGAATTCCGGGTTGAATTGCAGCCCGGACAAAAGCGCACCAGCAATACCGCTGTTGGTTGAAAACAGCACAATCACCACCACATCCATGATGACGGTCACCCCAAGGACGGTCTGGGTAAAAGCACCTTTGGCCCGGAGTTCATTGACAATGGCAATGGCCGAAGAGGGAGATCTCGCAACCATGATGGCCCCGGCCATGATGGACACGGCAATTTTACCGGGAACGGCTAAGTGTGTCATAAAGGGAATATGGTTAGAGAGAAGATACATGGAGACGCTGGTGAGGAAAAAGGTTGAGACAACCAGTCCTGTTGTGACCAGCGCAATGGGCTTCAACCGGGGTTTCAACTCCTTTAAATGGAGTTCGCTGCCGGCGGCAAATGCGATGAAACCAAGGGAGAATTCATCCACAAATCGCAGATGCCGTATGGATTCTTTGGGAATCAGGTCCAGCAGGTAGGGGCCTGCAATGATGCCCGTCAGTAGAAATCCGCTGATCAGGGGCAGTCCGGTGAGGGTCAGGCGGCTGCCGATCTGTGTGGCTGCGGCGGAAACAATGACAAAACATCCTGCAAACACCAAAAGCTCCATGGTTCATCCCCTAACTGTCAACGGTTCTGCGTGGGGTTCCGGTGCTGTGTTGCTGGTACGCCCGGATTTCCCGTCCCGGATCCAGCCGTGGCAATCCCCGGGAATTGAATGTCTGTTTTTACCTTGATTCATGGTGTTTGGGAAAGGAATTTTTTGTATTACCGTTGAATTGCCACGGGGAAGATATAATACAGAGAAGCGTACAGCTGATTTTTTACCATTGTTCCGCTTCCCTTGTTTTCAATGTTGCCGGGTGTGTTGACCGGATATTCAGCTATGCAGCTATGCAGCTGTTCAGCTGTTCATCTTTCGATCCCATTCAAATTCGCTGGCAGTCACCGTGTCTTCCATGCGGCGGATACGTCTGTCCAGGGATTCGAATCGATTCTTCAGGGTGCGGATGGCCCCGGTTCTGGAGTTGACATAGGTGTCGTAAAAGTCTTTTTCTCCATCTGTTTCAAGGGGTTTTACCGGCCTGGGTTTCATGAGAAAGGAGGCCGCAAAATAGATGCCGATGACAGGCCACAGACCGCTGAAAAACAATGTCACCACAAAGACAATGCGTACCCAGGCAACAGGTACCTGAAAATAGTCGCTGATGCCTTTGCATACCCCCATGATCATACCGTTCCGGGAACGAAAAATTTTTCCTGAGGTACCGGGGCCAAAGGGGTGCCTGCCACGGAACCCATTGGTATAGCCCCTGTAATGCCATTTGGGTTGTTGACGTCCTCTTTTCATATGGTCTCCTTTCCCTTCTGTTCCATGAGAATGGTTTCAAGGGCTTCCACCCGCTGCTCCATCCGGGATAATCCGGAGTATATTTCCTGAATCATGGCGGCTTCTTCATTCTGGGGCTTTCCATCTCTGCTGAAGGTGCCGGTCTGGCGCATTCTGAAGATCATCAATACGGTGCCCGCCACAATGAGCAGACATAGAATGGTACCAGTGAAAACAATTCCTGTAATGAAAACGTGATGCATGAAAACTCGTCTCCTATGGGGGATGCCTGGTGGGGTTCATCGCACCAGGCGTTTTGGGGTCAGCTCTGCCGGGGCGTTTCCTTTGACCGGGCGGATTTCAAACGGTTAAGTTCCTGTTCAATCTCATCGTCCATGATAATCTCTTCAAATTTCTCGTCAAGGGTTGATTTTGTCCCATAGTTCACCAGGTCGGCTTCCGCCTCCATCTGCTCAATGCGGCTCTCCATTTGATCAAATCGTGCCAGGGTTTCGTGGCTGTCCATGCGCCGAATATCTTTTTGTGCCTGTTTTTTCCGTTTGGCATGGATATGCCGTTGCACCAGCATCCGCTGTTTTTCCCTGGAGATCTTTAGTTTGTCCTCCAGCTGCCGGATTTCCTCCTGATATTGGTCCACCAGAGCTGTGTGTTGGGTGAACTCCTGTTCCAGGGTGTCGATTTTGGTGGAAAACCGTCGTTTTTCAAGCAGTGCTTCCCGGGCAAGATCATCCCTTCCCTTGATCACCGCCAGTTCTGCCCGGGTGTTCCACTGATCCATTCGTTCCCGGATACTGTCCAGGTTGCGCTGGACCTTTTTTTTGCCGGCAATGGCACCGGCACAGGATGTTTTCAGCTCCACCAGGGTGTCCTCTATTTCCCGGATCATCATTTTGATCAATTTTTCCGGATCTTCGGCCTTGTCCAGCATGGAGTTCATGTTGGCGGTGATAATGTCTTTGAATCGTGTGAATATACCCATGATAAATTCTCCCTAATAATTTGTTGATGTCCGTGGGTCAGGCCCGGTTTATGGGGTTGTATTGGTTCATATGCCGGTTCTGATCGTGCCGACGTTGGGGATCAAGACCCGTTTCGTTAAAAATAACACCCATAAGCCAAGCCTGACCCCATTTCCGCTGACCCTATTTTTATTTCGGTCTGACTGGAAATAAAGCAGAAACCGTGCCATGTTTAGACAATAATGGTTGTTTCAATGTTTTCAATACGTTGCAATATAAAACGCTTGACGTTGAACAAAACGGATGTTAGTGTTTTTCCTGAATTTAAGGATATTAACCATATTATGGTGGAAAATGCCATGACCTCTCATCCATACGCTCAGCAATCCGCTTCCCTGGAAGCCCTGGGGCAGTCCGAAGCGTTTCTGGATTTCCAGGAGCGGTTGTCCCGGGTGGCCCCCATAGAACGGCCCGTGCTCATTCTTGGTGAGCGGGGCACGGGAAAGGAGCTGGCTGCCTCCCGGCTTCATTTTTTATCCCGGCGGTGGCAGGGGCCCCGGGTGACCCTGAATTGCGCCTCCCTTGCCCCCACCCTTGTGGAGACAGAGCTGTTCGGTCATGAAAAAGGGGCCTTTACCGGGGCTGGCCAGCGCCGTACCGGGCGGTTTGAAGCGGCACACAAAGGGACCCTGTTTCTGGATGAGATCGGCACCGTGCCCCTGGAGGTTCAGGAGAAGATCTTACGGGTGGTGGAGTATGGCGAGTTTGAACGGGTGGGCGGTTCCGTGCCACTGGAGGTGGATGTTCGCATTGTCAGTGCCACCAATGCCGATCTTCCGGCCATGGCCCGGCAGGGCCGGTTTAAGGAGGATCTGCTGGACCGGCTCTCCTTTGAAGTGCTGTTGGTGCCCCCTCTGCGGGAACGCAAAGGGGATGTGGCGTTACTGGCCCGGCACTTTGCCGTGCGCATGGCCTATGAGCTTGGCCGTGACCACATTCCTGAGTTCACCCCTCAGGCCATGGATCAATTGGAAAGCCATCCATGGCACGGGAATGTCCGGGAGTTAAAAAATGTTGTGGAGCGGGCGGTTTACAGTGCCCAGGGGCAGGAAATTGATCAAATTACGTTTAATCCCTTTGTCTCCCCTCACAAAACGTTGGAAAAGGAACAGGATACGTTAGTTCTGGAAAAAAAGGGATCACTTCCCTCCGAGGGTGTGTCCATCCCCTTGTCAAACGCCTCATTGCCCGCAGCCAGGGAGGCTCTGGAGGTTGCCATGCTTAAAAATGCCCTTGAAAACAATCGTTATAACCAGAAAAAAGCGGCAGAGCAGCTTGGCATTACCTATGATCAGCTCCGGGGCTTGTTCCGGAAGCACAGGAAATTGCTGATACATTGAATTGTCAAACTTTGGAAAATACGATATAACCGCCACGGGCGGACCGGGATTTGAGACCCTAAGTTCGCCCACAACGAAGCTTGAAAGTAATGTTAGGCATGCCTACGCTTTCTTATAAAAACGGCCATGGCAGGTTGATATGCCGCAACAAAAGAGAAAAAGTGTTATTGGTAAAAGAGAAAAAGTGCTATATGTCCGATGGGCAGGTGACGTTGAATTTCGGATACCATTCGGCCCTGATCTTAGCCGGAGTGACCACCGTTGAAATGGTGAAAAGATCCGCTGTCCAGCCGGACAAAGTTGCAGAATAATACGAGTGTACCCTTTTTGCAGTATCCTCCCCCCTCTCCAGTCATGGAGAGGGAGCCGGGGTGAGGGTTGGAAGATCACGATCGTCCCCGAGTCATCAAAAAAGGGTACACTCGAATAATACTTTGACGAAATACTAAGAACAAGAATCATACCAATAAAATTAAAGTTGGATGACCATACCGGAAAAGAGATGTACCATCCACGGAGTCAAGACCATGCATATTAACTTAAAATATCGGCCCAGGCGCTATGGATTTTCATTTGTACTGTTCGTACTGATTCTTATTATAGGTATTCCCGGAGGGGGGGCCGGCGCAGACCAGGATGGTTTAAACATAACAACGCCCCTGAAATCCGGTTGTGAGGTTGATTATCCTCCCTTTTGTATTGTTGGTGAGGATGGACAGGCAAGGGGATTTTCTGTGGAGCTGCTGAAAGCTGCCTTAAAATCCATGGGGAGGGAGGTTGTCTTTAATACCGGTACCTGGGCAACCGTCCGGAGCTGGCTGGAGAAGGGAGAGGTTCAGGTGCTGCCCTTGGTGGGGCGTACGCCGGAACGGGAATCTATTTTTGATTTTACCTTTCCCTACATGTCCATTTACGGTGCCATTGTCGTGCCGGCCCGGACCACTGATATTCAGAATCTCCAGGACCTGAAAGGCCGTCAAGTGGCTGTCATGGAAGGGGATAATGCCGAGGAGTTTCTGCGTCGCGAGGATCGCGGCATGGATATCTGCACCGTGCCTACCTTTGAACAGGCGTTAAAGGAACTTTCACAGGGACGTCATGATGCGGTGGTGATGCAGCGGCTTGTGGCGCTTCGCCTCATTCAGCAGACCGGCCTGACCAACCTTCACATTGTAAGGAAGCCCATTGAGGGGTTTCGGCAGGATTTCTGTTTTGCCGTGAAGGAGGGAGACCGGGAGACCTTATCCCTGTTGAATGAAGGGCTGGCACTGATCATGGCGGACGGCACCTACCGTTACCTCCATGCCAAATGGTTTGCTGCCCTGCAGCTGCCGTCCCATCGCAACATTGTCATTGGTGGCGATGATAATTATCCTCCCTTTGAATATCTGGATGAGACGGGGCATCCCGCCGGTTTTATTGTGGACATCACCCGGGCCATTGCCCGGGAAGTGGGGATTGACATCTCCTTTTGCATGGAGCCCTGGAGCCAGGTTTTGGATGGACTGGAGTCCGGTCGTATTGATGTGATCCAGGGGTTGTTTTATTCTCCGGATCGAGACTTGAAGTTTGATTTTACCCAGCCCCATTCGGTGAATAATTACGTGGTGATCGTGCGAAAGGGTGAAGGAAAGGTGCCCTCCACCCTGGCAGAATTGAAGGACCGGCACATTGTGGTTCAAAAAAACGATATTATGTATGATTTTGCGGTGAAGAATGGATTGGGCCATCCGCTTTCAGTGGTGGAAAGCCAGGAAGAGAGCCTCAGGGAACTGGTGGGCGGAAAATTTGATTGCGCTCTGGTGGCCAGGATTCCCGCACTTCATATGATCCGGGAAAATGGCTGGACAACGCTTGCCCTGGGAAAAAAAACGTTCTTAACAACTGAATATTGCTATGCCGTTCCGGAGAATCACAAGGCCCTTCTCTCCCTGTTCAGCGAAGGATTGAAAATTTTGGAAGAAACCGGAGAATACCGGCGTATCTATGAAAAATGGCTGGGTGTCTATGACGACTCCTCCCCGGGTGTTGCCACCATCCTGCGGTATGTTGCCATGGTTGCCCTTCCGTTGCTTTTGCTGGCCCTGGTCTTTTTTTTCTGGTCATGGTCGTTGCGAAAACAGGTGGCAAGCCGAACATCGGAGCTGACCACCCGTGAAAAACAGTATCGGTTGCTGGCGGACAATACCCTTGATGTGATTTGGACCATGACCCTTGATTTTGAGTTTACCTACGTTAATCCCGCCATTGAAAAATTGACGGGATATTCACCGGAAGAATGGGTCGGCAGCCGCCTGTCAACCCATTGTGATGAAGATCGTTTTGCCAGGATTGCCCAGGGGATTACCGATGGAATGGCCCGGCGAACAGGGGACGCGGGTACGGTTTTTGATATTGAGATACGCAAAAAAGATGGTGGGCAGGTTTGGGTGGAGATCTATGGCAGGATTGTTTATGATGAAAATGACATGCCCGCGAATTTCCAGTGCGTTGCCCGGGATATTTCCCAACGAAAACGGGATGAGCAGCGCATTGACCATTTGAACCGGGTGCTCAGGTCCATACGGGATGTGAATCAACTGATTGTGCGCAAGCAGGAGACTCAGAGCTTCATTGACCAGGGATGTCGTCTACTGGTGAAGAATCGGGGCTATGCCTCGTCACTGATTGTACTGATTGATGATAATGATCAGCCTGTTTCCTGGGGTATTTCCGGCACGGACGTATTTGTTCAGTTTCTGACGACCCTGCTCCGGCGCAAGGAACTGCCGCCTTGTTGTCACGAGACCCGTTCTACCGGGGAAGTCGTGCTGATGAATCAAGGTTGTGATACCTGCGGAAACGATCTCCTGCCAGATAACACCCTTGAAATGCGATCCATGTGCGTGGGGCTGATCCATGACGGAACAATTTTAGGGTATCTTGTGGTGGCTCTGGATCATGAGCTGAATGTGGACGAAGAAGAGATGTCGCTTTTTGCAGAAATGGCCGAAGATCTGGCCTATGCCCTTTACGTCCGGCAAAGTGATGAGGCACATAAGGTGTCCGAGCAAAAGCAACGGTCGTTGGAAAATCAGCTGATTCAGGCCCAGAAGATGGAATCCGTGGGACGTCTGGCAGGGGGGGTGGCCCACGATTACAACAACATGCTCAGTATCATCATCGGGTATGCGGAACTGGCCTTGGAAAAGGTGACACCGGAAGCGTCTCTGCATGCCGACCTAAAAGAGATACTCTCCGCAGCCAGACGTTCAACGGATATTACCCGACAGTTGCTGGCCTTTGCCCGTCGGCAAACCATTGCCCCCAAGGTGCTGGACCTGAACGACACCGTAACCAGCATGCTCAAAATGCTCCGGCGGCTCATCGGTGAAGATATTGATCTTGCCTGGCAACCCGGTGCCGGGGTGTGGCCGGTTAAGATGGATCCCTCCCAGGTGGATCAGATTCTGGCAAATCTCTGTGTTAACGCCAGGGATGCCATTTCCGGTGTGGGTAAAATTACAATAGAAACAAAAAATGTTCGTTTTGACAGGGATTACTGCATTGATCATGTGGGGTTCGTTCCAGGTGAGTATGTTCAGCTTACCGTGAGTGACGATGGTACAGGTATGACCTCGGAGACCATGGCTAAGGTCTTTGAGCCTTTTTTTACCACTAAAAAAATGGGTAAGGGAACAGGGCTGGGTCTTTCCACTGTTTATGGTATTGTCAAGCAGAACGACGGGTTTATCAATCTCTACAGTGAATCGGGAAAAGGTTCCACCATCAAGATCTATCTGCTCCGACATGCGGGACAGGCCTTTGAAGAAACGGTTGAGCCGTACGTTGAAATGCCGTTGAGCCGTGGTGAAATTCTGATGCTGGTTGAGGATGACGGTGCTATTTTGCTCCTTGGCAAAAAAATGCTTGAAAGTTTGGGGTACACCGTACTGGCCACAGCCGCCCCCGGGGACGCCCTGGCCCTGGCCAGGGAAAATGACGGCAGGGTTCACCTGCTGATCACGGACGTGGTGATGCCGGAGATGAGCGGTCGGGATCTGGCCAATCAGCTTCAATCCGCATATTCCGATCTTAAAGTTCTTTTCATGTCCGGCTATACCGCCAATGTCATCGCCCACCGGGGGGTTCTGGATGAGGGGGTGAATTTTATATCGAAACCGTTTTCCAAAAAGGATCTGGCCATGAAAGTGAGAACAGTGCTTGACAATTGATGAAGATCAAGCCTGACTCAGGATTGACGGTGATTTTTGAGCCTGACCGCTGTTTTTGCAAAACCGGTCGAAAAAAATTTGAACATCGGGGATATGGAAAACTTGCCACAGGGCACCCGGTTCGTGGAGGAGGAAAAGGTAAATGCTGATAATCGGTCATAGAGGATCTGCCGGAACAGCTCCGGAAAATACCCTTAAATCGTTTGAAGAGGCGGTGCAGGCCGGTGCGGATGCCTTGGAGCTGGATGTTCAAATCTGCAGTACTGGGGAGCTGGTTGTCATCCATGACATGCGGGTGGATCGTACCACCAATGGGACAGGGCTGGTTTCCCGCCTGACATTTTCCCAACTGCGTGGCCTTGACGCCGGGGACAAGGAAAAAATTCCCACCCTTGAAGAGGTGCTGGATCTGGTGGACAACCGGGTTGACATCCATGTTGAGTTAAAAAGTGCCGGCACCAGCGAAAAAACGGCAGATCTCTTAAACCGGTATGTTCAAGAAGGCCGGTACACCTTTGACCGGTTTGTGGTGAGTTCATTCAACCACCATGAGCTGGTGAATTTCAGAAAGTTTAACAAGGCCTGCCGCCTGGGGGCCTTGATGGCTCATACCCCTATAAATTATGCAGATGTTATCGGAAAAAATGAACCGGATTTCTGGTCACTGAATCTGGATATGGACAATACCTGTCCTGAATTTGTCCGGTCTGCCCATGAAAAGGGGTATCGCTTTCTGGTGTACACGGTCAATGAGCTGGAAGACAGGGACAGGCTGAAAGAGATGGGTGTGGACGGTGTGTTTACCAATTTCCCGGCTCGGTTTGTCTCCTTATGACATACATGGCAGAAAAAACCTGCCACAACGAAAAACGAAAGTCCTTTAATTCCAGCATATTGGTGAGACTTTTATATAAACGGGCATGTCCTGCCGGACACAACAAATATAGGGTCGTAGACGCGGAGCCAAATGGTATTATACCGCCGCCCCCCCGACGGGCAATGGGCCCGGACCGGAACTGTAGACAGCTCAATTGTCCGGTTCCTATTGCCCATCGGGGGGGCGGCTCTGCTGAGGTTGCCTTGGAGGCTGCCTTTTCATATAACCCACATGTCCTGGCGGACACAACGAAGCATGAAACACTTGCAAGATTTGAAGAATGGTCATACTTATTTAATTTTTTTTCATTTTTTCAATAAAAATACGAAAGGATAAGCATGACCATGAAATCAGATAGCACATTAATTCAAATTGTTCACCCAATTTGTTGCGGTTTGGATGTTCATAAAGACAAAATTTCAGCCTGTTTAATTACTGTGGATGATAATGGGGCAGAACAACATGAGATTAAAGAATTTTCGACATTCACTCAAGATTTGCAAAAAATGAAAAGTTGGCTAATTGAAAATAACTGCCCAATTATAGCCATGGAAAGTACAGGAGTATACTGGCATCCTGTTTATAATACCATTGAAGATATGATTGAAGTCGTTTTAGTGAATGCCAGGCATATTAAAAATGTTCCCGGTCGAAAAACAGATATATGTGACAGCAAGTGGCTTGCCGGACTGCTCCGCCACGGTTTATTAAGAGGTAGTTTCATCCCTCCTGAAAACGTGAGGATATTGCG
Organism: uncultured Desulfobacterium sp.; assembly: GCA_963668575.2. Classification (GTDB taxonomy): domain Bacteria; phylum Desulfobacterota; class Desulfobacteria; order Desulfobacterales; family Desulfobacteraceae; genus Desulfocicer. The sequence continues at coordinate 7,440,174 of OY764894.2, forward strand.
TGAATTAAACCGATTGAGGATAATATATACCGAATCAATGGCAGATTATAAGCGACGTGTGCACAAATTATTTATTACGGCAAATATTAAAATTGATTCTGTAGTGTCAGATCTGTTTGGTATGACAGGCATGAATCTCATTGAGCTATTATGCAGCGACAGTGAGTTAACTTTGGAAAAAGTAGAAGAATGCACCAAAGGACGTCTTAAGCAAAAAGTGCCTGAGTTATATCAAAGCCTTCATGGATATTTCAAAGATCATCATCGATTTCAGCTAATCGGGATGATGGAAGCCATCAATATGTTTCAAAAACAGATTAATCAAATTAATGATAGACTGGAGTCTCTTACAAGCGATCACAAAGATCTGTTGGAACGGTTAGATGAGATTCCAGGTGTTGATAAGAAATCGGCACAAGCCATCATAGGGGAAGTTGGAATTACGCTGGATGAATTTAGAAGCATGGCAGCCTTTATTTCATGGGCAGGCTTATGCCCCGGGAATAATGAAAGTGCGGGAAAACGAAAGAGCGGTAGAAATGCTGTCCGAAATCATCCATTCAAAACGATTTTGGTTCAGATTGCATGGGCTGCAATCAAGAAAAAGGGGTCATATTACAAGGCAAAATATTATAAGCTCAAAGCCAGGCGAGGAGCCAGAAAGGCGATTGTTGCAATAGCCCACAGAATTGGAAAAGCCATTTATAATATCATCAAAAACGGGGACACCTTTAAAGATCTTGGAGAATCTTATTTGGACAAGCCCAACAAGCAAAGCATATTGAAAAATTTAGCCAAAAAAGCTGATGAACTGGGCATGAAGCTTGTGCCATGTGAAAATTAATCGAATTAACAACACGCTTTTTACAGATATTGTTTAGGGGGTTACAGCAGGCAAATAGATATTGATTCAGTAAATAAAGGTCGAGTGTTAAAATGAAGCCTTTGAGCGCGAATATAACATGACTGGTCGGTTTTGTGCACAACAAACTGTTAGTCCTCCGTGAGAGGAACTACGCATATAAAACTTATTTTAAAATAAACCGACCTTTACTGACGATTTAGACAGTTGTCTTTTGTGATCGAATTTTTAACCCGATAGGAATTATTTTATTGGTTTTAGGTTAAAATTGTCAATTCAATCAAAGTGTTATTGAAAAGTGGATCAATAACCGATGGGACACTATTCCCTTTTGCAGGTGAGTGTTTCATATAAACTGCCACGGGCAGACCGCATTGGGGACCTGGGTCTGCCCACAACGAAGCTTGAAAGTAATGTTAGGCATGCCTACACTTTCTTATAAAAAAACCTATTTCTTGATTTTGTTGGACCAGTGAACGGCGAATTTGACAAGCTCCGTATAGTGTCTGAGATTGAGCTTCTCTTTGATGTTTTCACGATGGCTGCCAATGGTTTTAATGCTTAAATGCAATCGCTGGGCGATCTCTTTGGATTCAAGGCCGTCTCCAATGAGACGGAATACCTCAAGTTCCCTGTTGGTCAGGATATCCAGGGAAAACTTTTGGCAGGGCGTTCTGGCCGACACCAATCGCTTAAACGCCTTGTTTTTAATCTGCGGACTTGCGTAGATATCCCCGGACAGCACCTGGCGGATGGCCCCGACAACCTGGTCAATGGCCCGCTGTTTCATGATATAGCCCCGGGCACCGGCAATCAGCGCCCTTTCGGCGTATAGGGACTCGTCATACATGGAGAGCATCAGGATCGGCAGATCCGGGTATTCCCCGGCAATGGTCTCCAGCAGATCAATGCCGTTGCTCTCCTTTAATGAGATATCAAGAATAACCAGATCCGGCTGTTTTTTTTTGATGGCAGTCCATGCCTTTTCCGCAGTATCTTCATTGCCGCACACAACCAGATCCGGTTCTTTGTTTATCAGCGCTGCCATACCAAGGCAGAAAATGGGATGGTCATCCACAATCATTATGGTAAACTTCTTTTGTGCCGAATTCATGACAATATCATCTCCTCCTGGGTAGCGGTTAATGGATGCTTGATGCAGACTTTGATCTTTGATCCCGTCCGGGTTTTTTGAATATCAAATCCTGCATCAATTATTTTTGCCCGGTATGCCATGATCTGCAATCCGATTCCCCGTGTTCCGTCTTTTTTTTCCGTCCAGGTGCCGTTGTCTTCAATCCGGAGATGCACAAATCCGTTTTTTTTGAACAGCGACAGTTCAATGCGGTCGGCCCCGGAGTGTTTCACGGCGTTGTTCACCGCCTCCCGTGCGATGTGATAAAGATGGGTTGCCACACTGTTGTCTTCACATACAACCGTTCCGGCGGTTTTAAAATGAAAGGTGATACCCGGTGTGTACTTGAATGTGTTGACGATCTCCTCCAGTGCGTTCTGAAGACCGTGGGCCACCAGGTGCACCGGACACAACCCCCTTGCCAGGGTCCGGGTTTTGGTGATGGCATCTTCAATGAGTATGACGATTTTTTCGGCAAGGGGGGCACATCCGTGGCCCTGGAGCATCAGGTCATTTTTCACCACGGTACCAAGGCCTGCCACACCGATGAGATGCGGGCAGAGGTCATCATGGAGGTTCTGTCCTATTTTCTGGCGTTCCCGGTCACCCGCATAAAGCACCTGTTTTTCCAGCTGTTTTGATTTGGTGATGTCCCGGTGAATGATGATACTGCCGGACAGATTCCCGTTGCGATCCCGGGTGGGCGCGCCGCTGATGCTGACGTGAACCGTTCGGCCATGCTTTGAATACCGTCGGGTTTCAACGTTGTTGATGGCATTGCCTGCAATGATTTCATTGATCATTATTTCCGTTTCACGCCAGCTTCCCTCCGGAACAAAATGGTCCATCTTAAGGCCTATGCACTCTTCCAGGGTCCATCCAAAGACCTTGGTAAAGGCGGGATTGATATAGAGAACCTTTCCCTTTACATCATAGGTGATAATGGGATCCGGAGCGGCCTCCATGAGCAGATAATATCGTTCCCGGCTCTCCTTTTGAGCCTCCTGGGCCATGCGTCGTTCCTGAATTTCTGCCTGGAGGCTGTTGTGATAGGTTTCCATTTGCTCCATGAAACGGTTGAAATACATCGCCAGCTGACCGATTTCATCCCTGGAGCGATTGACCATGCGTGCCGTGAAATCCCCTTCGCTGATACTTTCAAACCGTCCCATGAGTTCATAAAGGGGGGTGGTAATGGATGCGCATATTTTAAGAATGATGGGGAGCATGAGCATGAGAAATGCCATGAAAATACCAAAAATACAATTGCGCAGGGTGTCAAGGGGGCGGTAAAATTCATCCAGGTAGCAGGAGGAGGCCACCATCCATTGATACTCCGGAATATAATTAAATATTACAAGCTTTTGCCGGGCAACGGATTCGTCCGGGTTTTTCCAGTAATAAATTAATTTTCCATTTTTTCGTTTCATCATCTCTTCAAGATCCTGGTTGGGAAGCTCTTTTGCATGAAAAATGTTAATCCCTTGAATTTTAGGATGAATGATGGCATTGCCGCGGCTGTCGATGACAAAGGAGTACCCGGTCTTGCCAAATTTCAGAGAAAGGATACTTTTTCGAAAATCTTCCACATTGATCAGTTTGTTGAACTCCGTGCGATAGGTGCTTGCTGAAATAATCCAGTCCCAGGGTTCAAAATAGACCATGTAAAGGGCTTTGGGACGAAAATGGGTCTCCCCAGGATTTTTCCAGTCATATTCCAGGTAGCCCTGGTGTGATTTCATCTGTTGCGCCACAAAGGCATGGTGTGCGACATTGGAGCCGATCAGGGCCGATTGGGGATGAATGAGTACCGTGCCCAAGCTGTTGACACAATAAAGATATCCGGAGTTGCCAATGCGCTGGCTCATCAGTATGGCCGAGGCCTTTTGTTTTGCTTCGGCCATGGTTAACTGCTTGTCAAGGGCCTGTTGATAGAGGCCGGTAACGATTTCCCCATTTTTTTCAGCCACGGCCCGCAGGTAATTTTTAATGGAAACCGTTGCCGATGTTTTGACCATATTCCGGATCATATGGGTGGTATTATTAAGTTCACTTTCAATGTTTTCTTCAATATTTTCCCTTAGAAACAGGTAGACAACAATGCTGCACAACAGCATGAACAGAAAAAAGATAATGGAAAAACTGATCAGAAATTTATAGCGGATCTCAAGGGACTGGAACAGCTCCTTGATTCCTTTTATCCATGAACGGCCCGGAGACCTTAATCCACGGTGCAGATGAAGATTGTCCATATCTTTTTTTTTACCAGTCAATGGGAAAATAATCCTTTAAAAATTTACCGCACCAGTGTTTGCCGGTGAGGATGCCGTGGAAAAAAGGGTCACAGACCCGGGCTGCACCGTCCACAATATCCAGGGGCGGCTGAAAGTCATGGCGATCTTCCTTTAACCGGGCCAGGACGGCAGGATCTTCATCCGTGACCCAGCCGGTGTCCACGGCATTCATGAAGATGCCGTACCGGGCCAGATCATCGGCAACGGTGTGGGTGAGCATGTTCAGGGCCGCCTTGGCCATGTTGGTGTGGGGGTGGCGACTTCCCTTTTTAAATCTCAAGAATTTTCCTTCCATGGCAGATACGTTGATAATGTGTTTCTGGCCGGTGTTGTCCTGTTTCATCAGCTCCACCAGTCGGTTGCACAGTACAAAGGGGGCCACGGAGTTGACCAGCTGAATTTCCAGCATCTCCGATGTGGGAACCTCCCCCAGTTGTAGCCGCCAGGAGTTGGTCTTTCGCAGATCCACCTGCTGAAGATCTGCGTCCAGTTTGCCCTGGGGAAATATTTCCGGCACATTCAGGCTGTGATCATAGGAGTAGGGAATCTGGGACAGCTGGGCCGACATGCGAAGTCCCACCCCCGGGGCCGTGCCATTCCAGGTGACGGGCAGTGCCCTTTCCCTGCCCACGTTGTCGGAGAGCCCCGATTCCAGTTGGGAGATGCAGGCCTGATGCTGCGTAAGAAGGGACTGGGCCTTCAGGGGCAGCAGGGCCACATCCTTGAGTTCGTTTTCCATGAGGTGGGCGTAAAATCCCGGAGGCCGACGCACGGTCTGGGCCGCATTGTTGATGAGAATGTCCAGTCGCCGGTAGGTGGCTTTGATGTGGTCGGTGAACAGTTCCACACTGGGGGTATGGCGCAGATCCAGGCCATAGATCCGGAGTCGGTCTCCCCATTGGGCAAAATCCGGTTCCCTTGAAAACCGCAGGGCTGAATCCTTGGGAAAACGGGTGGTGGCAATCACCCTGGCACCGGCCCGGAGCATCATCAGGGTGGCCTGGTAACCGATTTTCAGACGGGAACCGGTGATCAAGGCCACCTGTCCCTTTAAGGAGGCGGTTTGGAACCGTTTTTGGTAATTGAATTCTGCACAGGCCGGGCACATGGCATCATAAAAATGGTGGAGCCGGGTGAATTTTGCCTTGCAGACATAGCAGTTCCGCGGGGTTTTAAGGAATTTTTCAGGCCGGTGCGGGCTGGTGTTCCCGGTGGTATAGGGTATCTGACCGGGAGCGGTGAACACCTCGGCCTCCCTGGCTTTGCGAATGCCGGTGGCCGCCCTCAGGTGTCGTTCCATATTGACAACGGCCCGTCTCTGCTGCTGTTTTTTCTCCTTGTTTCGTTTTTTTATCTCCTTGCGGTCGGGCCGGGATATTTTCCCGGCAGCCGTTACCAGGGCGATGCGCTCCTTTTCCGAAAGATGGGCCAGGAGTTCGGACTTATCCACAAGTTGTTCCAGAATGGGAATGCAGCCGCGGATGGCTGCCAGTGTGTGCTGGGTATCGTCACTGTCTGTATCTGTATCTATATCTATATCGGTACGGATGGTGTTCACCTTATTTCTTTTTATATGAAAAGGTAGTCTTCAAGTCTACCTCAGCAGAGCCCCTCCCCCGACGGGCAATAGGAACCGGCCAATTGAGCCGTCTACGGTTCCGGGCCGGGCCCATTGCCCGTCGGGGGGGGGGCGGCATAATGCCATTTTCTATCTTCGTTGTGCCCGCCAGGGCATGGGGGTTTATATGAAAGTCTCATCAACATGCTGAAATTAAAGGACTTTCGTTTTTCATTGTGGCAGGTTTTTCTGCCATGTATGTTTTATATGAAAGTCTCACCAATATGCTGAAATTAAAAGACTTTCGTTTTTCGTTGTGGCAGGTCTTTCTGCCATGTATGTTATATGAAAAGGCAGCCTCCAAGGCAACCTCAGCAGAGCCGCCCCCCCGACGGGCAATAGGAACCGGACAATTGAGCTGTCTACAGTTCCGGTCCGGGCACATTGCCCGTCGGGGGGGCGGCGGTATAATACCATTTTCTATATTTGTTGTGTCCGGCAGTACATGCCTGTTTATATGAAAGTGTAGGCATGCCTAACATTACTTTCATTATTCGTTGTGGGCAGACCCAAGTCCCCAATGCGGTCTGCCCATGGCAGTTATATGACGTTTTGTCAGACTATTAAAATCATGAAAATATTATAGATTTGATGCCGTTTGTCAACATACTTGTGCGATGGTCCTCCGGGTTTGACCATTGTGTTTCAGGCAGCAGCAGGAAGTTTTCAGTCTCTCCTGCGGGCTTTTGGATAATGAAAAACAGGTGGCGGACTTGCTTTAAATTATGATATTAAAATCCGATGATCCGGTTTTTGTTTTAAGCCCATTGGGATCATCAGCTGGCGGGATCTATTAAAAGCCCTTGCATTGGCCATTGCCCCCTTCACAGTCTTGATGACGTAACCGCGTCCGGATAAAGGATGTTTTGCAGATGACACTTACACCCAGAATTATGCTGGTGGATGATGAAGGCATTGCCCTCAAGCGATTGAGACGGGTTCTGGAAAAGCAGGGATATCAGGTCTCCTCCTATACCCACCCCGATGGTGCCCTGAAACAGATGGAGGAGAAGGGGTACGACCTTGTTGTCACGGATATGAAAATGCCCGGCATGAACGGCATGGAACTCATGATTGCCATTAAAACCCGGTTTCCTGCCACAGAAGTCATTATGATGTCCGGTTATGCCACCATTGACAATGCCGTGGAAGCCACCCGGGAAGGGGCCTTTCACTACCTGGAAAAACCCTTTACACCGGAACAGTTCCTGAAAACGGTGGAAAAGGCCCTGGAGCAACAGCGGCTCAGGACCCAGGTCATCCAGGAAAAAGAGGGTGCAACCGGTAGCGCTCCTGCCCCTGTTATCATTGGGAATAGCCAGAAAATAAAAGAGATTCAGACGTTGATTCACCAGGTTGCCCCCACGGATTGCAGCATTTTAATCACCGGTGATTCCGGAACCGGAAAAGAGCTGGTGGCCCGGACCATTCATCTGGCCAGCAAAAGGGCACACGCTCCCTTTGTGGCGGTAAACTGCGGTGCCTTTGCTGAAACCCTTCTTGACAGTGAACTTTTCGGACATGAAAAAGGGGCCTTTACCGGTGCCGTTAAAACCCGTGCAGGACTGTTGGAAACCGCAAACACCGGAACTGTTTTTCTGGATGAAATCGGAGAGATGCCCCACGCCATGCAGGTGAAGCTTCTGCGGGTGCTGCAGGAGGGGGAGCTTGTCCGGGTGGGTGGGGCCACGGCGATTCCCGTGGATATCCGGGTGCTTTCAGCCACATCCAAGGATTTGAAAGCAGAGGTTAGGACCGGTGCGTTTCGAAAGGATATGTATTACCGTATCAATGTGGTGAATATCAAACTCCCGGCCCTGAACCGGCGGCCTGAAGATATCCCTTTGCTGGCCTATCATATCCTGGATCGCCTTCATCGCAAGGGCGCAAAACAGATAAAGGCCATCTCCACCAGAGCCATGTCCCTGCTCACCGGATATGCCTTTCCGGGGAATATCAGAGAGCTTGAAAATATCCTGGAGCGGGCCGCGGCCATCTGCCAGGGGCATGAGATCCGCTCCTGTGATCTTCCGGCAGATCTTGCAGAACTGGAACTTCACGCCTATCAGAGACCCGAAGGGGAGATGATGACCCTGGCGGAGCTGGAAAGGGATTATATTGCCCATCTTTTAGCCATTAACCAGAATACAAAAACACGTACCGCAGAGATCCTGGGTATTGACCGTGCGTCTCTGTGGCGGAAAATCAAGAAGTTCGGCCTTGGATAGTCCAATTGTTGTTCTTCGCAATCGAAAAGATATCATCTATTATCTTTGTACGGTGAAAAGAGTATTAACTCATTTGCAAAGAGATCTCAGTTCAGCCGTTCAAGGTCCCAATTTGTGAATTTATTAATCCGTAAATTAAACCCGTAGTCCCAAGTGTGTTGAGATTTGTAGCGTCCGTGTTCGTTTTCGCAACACGATGTTCCTCCCTTCCCCTTTCAGGTGATTCCATACGCCATTCCTGACGCGTTGCATTCTGCAACGACCAACAGGCACCGACTGCTTTAATAAAGCCGTTTTTCAAATTGCGAAAGACCGTAATTATATTTTATTAAATCAATGAGTTGTCTTTTTTATGGGCGATATTTTCGTTTTGGCACATAATTTGTAATAATTGGCAGGCGGGAGGTATTCCAGGATGAATTCTGATGTATTGGTACTCTTTGAAAATGAACAGGTATTTCCTGATGCATTGACCTATGCCAGGGAATTTGCTGTGCGCATTAATGCCAGGGTCACCCTTCTCATGCTGGTCTCCATGTCCTTTTCCGGTGCCAATCTTCTGGGGGCCAGACGTAATGCACTCAGAAAAATAGGCTCCAATGCCCACCGATTGCTGAATGATTTTTCCGGCCCCTTTCTTGAGAATGGCCTGAAAGTCACTTCAGCCCTGAAGATTGGCGATCCGGCCCAGGAGCTGTTGAAGTTTCTGGCTGATAGGCCGCCGTTTCAGGCCATTATCTGGGGAAGCGGCCAGGATCTGCCCTTTACAGGCAGAGGGACAGGAGGACACTGGCTTCGACGGGCAACCATGAGTCTGGAATGCCCGCTTCTGACGGTGAAAAAGCGGATAACGGGAAATTAAGAGACGTGCAGTCTCATGAATATGGGGTAGTTTAACGGTTAATGAAATGACAATGGAGAATTTATGGAACAACTGACACCAGACATGATTTTGGTCTTAATTATGATAGCCCTGGCTATTTTTCTATTCATTGTGGAATGGGTGCGTGTGGATGTGGTGGCCATTATGATGATGGTCATCCTGCCGCTTCTGCACCTGGTAACACCCAAAGAGGCATTTGTGGGGTTGAGCAGTAACGCCGTGGTATCCATCATCGCCGTCATCATCATCGGTGCCGGCCTTGACAAGACCGGTATGATTAACAAGTTAGTGAAACCGGTGCTGATGGTGGCAGGCACAAGCACCTCCCGGATCATCGTGGCCATCTCCTTTACCGTGGCTTTTATTTCAAGCTTTATGCAGAATATCGGGGCCGCGGCCCTGTTTTTGCCGGCCATTCAGCGTATCAGCAAGATGCAGAAGATCCCCCTAAGCCGCCTGCTCATGCCCGTGGGGTTCAGTGCCATCCTGGGCGGGACCGTCACCCTGGTGGGGTGTTCTCCCCTGATACTGCTCAACGACCTTTTGCTTCCCTTTAATTTGAAACCCTTTGGCCTTTTTGACGTCACCCCCATCGGCCTTACCCTGGTTGCCAGCGGCATTGCCTGCTTTATTCTGCTGGGTCGGTTCATCCTTCCCCAGGGGGAGTGCCAGGGGACAGAGGACAGCGAGGCCTTTTGCACCATAGACGGTGTGATGGCCAATGAGGAAGAATCAAACGCCCATTATGAACTCACCACCTCTGCAGATTTCATGGACTATCGTGATCCGGTGCGGGTGGATGATCTCCGGCGCCGCTATCTTGTCAATGTGCTTGCCCTGACGGAACCCCCTGACTTCAAGACCCTTTCTCCGTCACCGGAATCGGAAATTCGTGCCGATGTGGATCTTGTGGTGTGCGGCAGGAAAAAGGATGTGGAACGAATGGCGGTCGCCGAAGAGATGGAACTCAAGGAGTCCATTGACTGTTACCGTAGTGAATTTGACACGTCAACCTCGGGCACTGTGGAGGCTGTTGTCTCTCCAAGATCACAATTTGCCGGACAGACACTGGCCAACATCCGTGTTCAGGATCGTTTTCGCGTAACGCCCTTGGAAATTCATCGTCAGGAGGAGACCTATCGGGCGGAAATTGATTCCATTTCTCTGCAGACCGGGGATGTGATCCGTTTTTACGGCACCTGGAAACGACTGGAATCCCTGCACAGGGAAGGGGGGCTTTTGTTCAGCATGCCTTCGGATCTGGAGGAGATGCGACCGGAAAAGGCCTTGTGGGCAGGCGGTTGGCTGGTGCTTTCCCTGGTGATGATCATGGGATTTAATATTCAGCTCTCCGTGGCGTTGATGACCGGTGCGCTGGGTATGGTGATTACACGGGTGATCAGTATTGATGAGGCGTACCAGTCCGTGGACTGGCGCACCATTTTTCTCCTGGCCGGCCTGATTCCCCTGGGAATCGCCACCCAGAAAACAGGCACTGCCGAGTGGATCGCGGGCAGTATTCTTAATATCATCGGTGATGTGACACCCATTGTCCTGTTGACGGTGATCGGCATTCTGTCCACCCTGTTTACCCTGGTTATCTCCAATGTGGGGGCCACGGTTCTTCTGGTACCCCTTGTGGTGAACATGGCCATTGCCGCCGGTACAGACCCGAGAATGGCGGCCCTGGTGGTGGGCCTTGCCACAAGTAATTCCTTTATGCTGCCCACCCACCAGGTCAACGCACTTTACATGGGGCCGGGCCGGTATCGCACCGTGGATTTCATAAAGGCCGGAAGTCTGGTCAGTGTGGTTTTCCTGGTGGTGATGATTGCAATGATCAGTCTGATTTACGGTATTTAACGATAAGGAGCGTAATAACTATGTCAATTATTACTATATCCCGGGGCTCTTATTCCATGGGTAAGGCAGTGGCGGAAAAAGTGGCGGCAAAACTTGGATATGAAGTGCTCAGCCGGGACCTGCTGCTCAAGGCCAGTGATAAATTTCATGTTTCCCAGCAGACCCTGCTCCAGGCACTCCATGATGCGCCCGGGCTCAAGGACCGGTATAAACATACAAAGCAGATGTATATCACCTATCTCCAGGCCACGCTATTGGAAATGGTTGCCGGGGACAATGTGGTCTATCACGGGCTGGCAGGTCATCTTCTCCTGAAGGGGCTGGACCATGTTCTCAAGATTCGCATCATTGCAAACCTGGAGAGTCGCGTGATGCGGAAGATGAGAGAGGAGGGTATTTCCCGACATGACGCCCAGGCGGTTATTCTCAGTGACGATGACCAGCGGAAAAAATGGACCCGCAAAATTTATGGTGTTGATCCCAGTGACAATACGCTGTACGATATGGTGATTTGCATTGACAAGCTCTCCGTGGACAATGCCGTGGAATTCATCTGTGGTGCCGCCAATACCCAGGCATTTCAGTCAACGGAGGCCTGTCTTAGAAAAGCACAGGATTTGAGCCTTGCCTGCCATGTCAAAGCCGCTCTGGTGGCTGAATTCCCGGACGTCGGGATTACCTGCGAATATGGGAATCTGCTGGTCTACTCAACGGAAAAGACCGCCCATAATGGAAAATTCAAAAAAATTCTGACATCCCTTCAAAAGGATACCCCGGGCGTTTTTAATCTTGAAGTTCATGCAGGTGTGCCCGCTCCCCTGGATGCTGTTTAAAAAAGATCGGTAACCCGCACAGAACAACGATTAGACCATAAGGAGGACATCATGTCCGTTCTACTTTTTGCTTCGGAAAACCAGGAATTGGAAGACAAAATCGCCCAGGAAACCGCGAAGCACCTGGGGTATAAAACACTGAACCATACCTTTCTGGATGACATTGCCCAGCAGTACGACCTGGACCCAGCCAAACTCAGGGAGGCCATGGTGTCACCCCCTTCCATTTTAAGACGGATGCCCTCCAAGCTCTGGAACTATTACCTCTCCTGTGTGGAGACGGCGGTGCTGGACCGGTTGCTGGAAGATGACATTGTCTGCTGGGGGTTGGGGGCCCATCTATACGTTCTGGTGGTGTCCCATGTCCTGAAGGTGCGCCTGGTGGGTGGTGACGGATCCGCCTCCGTGACGGATACCAAAAAGGAGCGCCAGCGGGAAAAATGGTCTGTGGCAGCCTGGCAGCGTCGGGAGGCTGACCCCAGGCTGTATGATCTGGTGATTAACCTGGATCAGATCAAACCCGATGAGGCGGTGACCACCGTGGCAGCCACCGTGGGATATCCGCGGTTCAAGCCCATGACCTATTCCAGAAACAACTTGACGGACCGGGCCCTGGCTGCAAAGGTAAAAAATGTGCTTTTGAAGACATTGACCGATATTCATGTTCATGCCCAGAACGGCACCGTTGTGGTGACGACCACTTCGCTTAAACGGGAAAAAACAAAGAAAATTGCCGCCATCAAAGAGATCGCAGGGCAGGTGGAAGGCATGGGATACCTGGAAGTACACTGGAACGTTGACCCGGTGAATGAGGCCGCCTCAAGCGACCGCTGATGTCGGCCTGAGAATTTTAAGATTTTCATGCCTTAACCGTTTTTCAAGAACCTTTGGTGTTTGATTGCCTTGCCCATGGGCTGTTAGGGTGGCCCATGGTGTGATCAAGCCCTAAATCTTAGGAACCTAACCTGGACAAGCCAGAACCAAAAAGGTTCTTCTGATTCTCTTGCCAAAATAACACGAAAATCAGAGATAAGAATCTAAGGAGACGCAGATGTCAAATCAACTTGAAATTTTGCTGTTGGATGATGAATTGATTGTGGGAAAACGCCTGAAACCGGCATTGGAAAAGATCGGTTGTCGTGTGGAGGTGTTCCAGGACCCCCGGGAAGCCATGAAGCGGGTTGGGGAAAAAGAGTTTGATATCGTTGTTACCGACATCTACATGGAGGAGATGGATGGCATGCAGGTGCTGGAGATGGTGCACGACCAATGGCCCCGGACAAAGATCATCATGATCACCGGATATGCCATGATCTCCCTTGCAAGGGATGCCATGGAAAAGGGGGCCTTTGACTTCATTGCCAAACCCTTTAAACCCGATGATCTGAGAAAGGTGATCGCCAAAGCGGCTGAGGCCCTGGGGTCTCCCCTGAATTTTAACGCACCTGTGAATTGATCGGAATGGATAAATGATGGAAACAGTACAACAGGAGGCGGAGACTCTTCGGAAAGAAGGGTTGGATTCCGACAGCACCGTGAAACATCTGTATGGTCATATAGCCGACATTCGTGAGGCACAGCAGACCTTGATGTCACGGCGACATTTCAGTGTGAGGAGGCAGATCTATCTGGGGAACGTTCTGGTGTTTCTGTTTGTGCTGCTCATTGCCGTGGTGCTGATTCTCAACAATGAAAAGGTGCAGACCCGGCTGAAATTTCTTGAGTTCGTCAATGAATTTTCAGCCGAGATTCAGCAGGCCCGCCGGTATGAGAAGAATTATTTTCTCTATGGCACCAATCTCAGCGATGCCATTGAAAACATCCATCTTGCCAGGTTGATATTTACCAGGGAGCTTGATACGTTTTCCGAGCTGCAGGATCAAATGACCCGGGAGACCATCCTCAACAAGATTGAATCCTATGAATCGCTTCTGGGGCAGTTGTTCCAGAAGCAGCAGCAGAATGTGACGGACCTGCATAAAACCCCCTTTTCCAAGGGCATAGAAACACACCTCCGGGAATACGGGCAGGATATTCTTGCCTCGGCCAAAACCATGATGACCGTTGAAAAGCGTGCCCTTGAGAAATCCCTCAATCAATCCCGGGATTTTCATATCTATTCCATTCTGGTGTTGCTGGTGTTGCTTGCCATGAACGCCTGGTTGCTGGTGGGAAGAATCTACTCCACCCTCAGTCGATTTTCCACCTATGCCCAGCGAATTGCCTCCGGAGATTTCAGGCCCATCCTGCCCAAACGAAAGTTTCGGGATGAGTTTACGGATCTGGCCGTGGCCATCAATGAGATGATCAAGGAGATTGATACCCGGGAAGCCGTCCTCATCCAGACCCATAAGATGAGGGCCGTGGGAACCTTGACGGCAGGGGTGGCCCATGAGCTGAACAACCCGTTGAACAATATCATGTTGACGGCCCACATGATGCTGGAAGAGTATCATGATCTGTCCGATGAAGAGCGCATGGAGATGCTCAGGGATGTGACGGAAGAGACGGACCGTTCCCGGAAAATTATCCGTAATCTGCTGGACTTTGCCCGGGAAAGCTCCTCCACCATGGAATCGGTGGATCTGGCCCAGCTGCTGAAGGAGACCATCACCCTGCTGGAAAATCAGATCCGGCTGTCGGGCATCACCGTGGACATTCAATTCACCGATGATCTTCCCCGGATACATGGGGATGCCCAGAAGCTCCAGCAGGTGTTTGTCAACCTGCTGCTCAATGCCATGGACGCCTCGTCAAAGGGGGGGAAAATACAGGTCATGGGGTGTCTGGAAGAAAAGGCGGACGCCGTGAAGGTTACCGTCATTGATTATGGTCAGGGCATTCCCCATCACATTGTCTCATCGGTGTTTGACCCCTTTTTTACCACCAAGCCCAAGGGCAAGGGAACGGGATTGGGGTTGAGCGTATCCCAGGGGATCGTGGCCAAGCACGGCGGTACCATCAAGGTGAAAAGCAAAGAGGGCAGTGGGTCCAGTTTTACGGTGACCCTTCCGGTGGTGACCTTTCCGGAACTCAACTCCTTTCAGCTTTGATCCCTGTTTTAAAATCGGTCAATTGGGGGTTGATCACCCCTTTGATCATATGATGGACCAATGAATGGGGTCAGGCTTGCGTTATTGTACTTTTATCAAGCACCTGTGTTTAAAGGAATCTGCCGGTAAAAGCATCAATCACACAAGCCCGGCCCCCCTTTTTTTTTATATGAAAGTCTCACCAAGGTGCTGGAATTAAAGAACTTTCGTTTTTCGTTGTGGCAGGTTTTTCTGCCATGTATGTTTTATATGAAAGTCTCACCAATATGCTGGAATTAAATGACTTTCGTTTTTCGTTGTAGCAGATTTTTCTGCCATGTATGTTATATGAAAGTCTCACCAACATGCTGGAATTAAAGGGCTTTCGTTTTTCGTTGTGGCAGGTTTTTCTGCCATGTATGTTATATGAAAAGGCAGCCTCCAAGGCAACCTCAGCAGAGCCGCCCCCCCGATGGGCAATAGGAACCGGACAATTGAGCTGTCTACAGTTCCGGTCCGGGCCCATTGCCCGTCGGGGGGGCGGCGGTATAATACCATTTGGCTCCGCGTCTACGACCCTATATTTGTTGTGTCCGGCAGGACATGCCCGTTATATGGCGAGTGTTGTGTGATCGGTCCCCTGTTTTTCAGGATTTTGGCTTGCTTATTCCTGTTTTATGCTTTATCAAACAGGTGATACCGGTGTACCGGGGCAAGGCCCCGAACGTGATGGCACATGGCCCGGGGAGACCCTCCATGAAGGCCTCTTTTTTATGGTAAAAAAATGAGGATGAAGCGGGTGCGCATTTCAAAGAAACGGCTGCCCGAGGTGGCTGTGCAATGGGCAGTGATACTGTTCTCACCTGTGCCGTTGTTGCTTGTTTTTTGGGGAACAGAGGCTTCTTTTCCATTGGTATGGCATGTGGCCATTGCCTGTGTCGCGTCCATCTGCACGTTCAGCTGTGCAGTGACCCTGTTCCGGTGGCCGGGACCGGGAAAGATTTTGGGCGGGATATCGGTTGTGACCGTTTTTCTGGTTGCCCTGCCGTGGTTTGCGGTAAATCCCTTTGCCGCGCTGCTGGGGGCGGTGGCATTGATCAGTGTCTGCTTCCTGCTGCTGGATTTCTCCCCCGATCCCGGTCATGCCAGGGGACTTTCATCGGGGGAACGTTCCGTCAAGCAAGGCGGTTGGGATGAGATTTTTCATCGTCCCGCCGCCATTGTGTTTTTTACCTTCCTTGGCTTGTGCCTTGTCGGTACGGTGATGCTGCTCTTGCCTGCAGCCACGGGCAAAGATCCCATTGCCCTTGTGGATGCCGCCTTTACCTCGGTGAGTGCGGTGTGTGTCACCGGGCTTGCCGTACTGGATACCCCCACTGATTTTTCCGTGGTGGGACAGGTGATGATTCTTCTTCTCATTCAATTCGGGGGGCTTGGCATCATGAGCATCACCACCGTTGCCATGCATGCCATGGGGCGACGGCTCAGTCTGCGCCAGGAGCGTCTCATGACATCCCTGGTGGATACGGACCATAAAGATCTGGTGGCATCCCTTGTGCTGATCCTCAAGTTCACCTTTCTGGCGGAGGGGGCAGGGGCCCTGTTTTTGACGGGGGTGTTTTATACCATGGGAGACAGCCCCGGCCAGGCGGCATGGCGGGGGGTGTTCACCGCCATATCCGCCTTTTGCAATGCCGGTTTTTCCCTGCAGAGTGACAGTTTGATTTCCTACCGGAACGCACCCCTGGTGCTGCACATGGTGGCGGCGTTGATTATCTGTGGTGGCATGGCACCTGCCACCAGCTTGCTGATTCCCAGGTGGGTGCGTTGCCGGAGCATTCCGGTCACCGCCCGGATAGATCTTGTGACCACTGCGGTTCTGTTGATTTCAGGGACCTTTTTCGTGCTGGCCTTTGAGTGGAACGGGGTGTTGTCCGGTCTGTCCGTTTTCAACAAGATCCACAATGCCTGGTTTCAGTCGGCAACCCTTCGCACCGCAGGGTTTAATTCCGTTGACATTGCCGATGTCATGAGTCCCACCTTTCTTGTCATGCTCTGCCTGATGTTCATAGGGGGATGTCCCGGCGGCACCGCCGGTGGGATAAAAGCCACCACCATTGCCATCCTGGCCATGACCTTCTGGGCCAACATCACCCATCGCAACGGCATCACCCTTCGGAATAGAAACATTCGTCCCGGGACGGTGTATCGTGCCATTACCATCGTTGTCTCCGGAGGGCTTATCTGGTTTGTCACGGTGTTGATGCTGGAAGTCACCCAGCAGATTCCCGCCCGGAGCATCATCTTTGAAGCCACCTCCGCCATTGCCACGGTGGGACTCTCCATGGGGATTACGGACCGGTTTGATGAGATTGGAAAGCTCATCGTTATGGTGGCCATGTTCATCGGGCGGATCGGCCCGGTGACGCTTTTCATGTTGTTGAGTGACGCTCCCCACCCGTCCCCTGTTTCCCGTTGTCCCGATGCAAAAATAACGCTCACATAAAGGTGTTTCAATATGGTTCAACAGATATTAATCATAGGGCTGGGCCAGTTCGGCATGTCCCTGGCCCGGACATTGTCCGATAAGGGCGCCGAAGTGCTGGCTGTCGATCCCCAGAAAAATCTGGTCCAGGAGGCCTCTGTTTTTGTTACGGAGGCCCTGGCCATGGATGCCACCGACGAGGTGGCGCTGGCTCGGATTCATCCGGAAAAACGCGATGCTGTGGTGTGTGCCATTGGCGATGATTCCAAGGAGCAGTCCATCATCTGTACGGCCCTGCTCCGACAGATGGGGGCCCCGTTCATTGTGGCCCGGGCCAATGACAAAATGCACCAGCGCATCCTGCATCTGGTGGGTGCCCATAAAATTGTCAACCCGGAGCAGGAGTTCGGCATGCGGTTTGCCAATCGGCTGCTCTATCGTCATGTCATTGCCGATACGGTCATTGGAGAGGATCTTAACCTGACGGAGGTGCGTATTCAGCCCTCCATGGTGGGAAAAAACCTCATTGAGCTGGCATTGCCCAAGCGGTTTGGCATCCTGGTGGCGGCCATTCGCCGCGGGTCTCCGGGCAAGATCGTACAGCCCTCCCCCCATGAGCCCCTGCAGGCGGAGGACAATCTCATGATTGTCTGCAGTGAAGCGGCCATTCCAAAATTCATAAAGGGGGTCTGACCATGAGAACCGCACATGCGGTGCACATAGGTGTCTGGGTGATGATGGGATTCAATCTGATGATGGCATTGGCTTCCATCTGGATTTTCATGCGCATGGCCCCGGCCATTGAGGTGATTATTGACCGCAATGAGCGCTCCCTTGAGGCCTGTGAAGAGATGCTGGCATCCCTTGCGCGGATGGGACCGGACCGTACCGCCAACCACGCACAGGAACGATTCTTTATGGTGGCCCTGAAACGGGCTGAAAACAACATTACGGAGACCCAGGAGCCGGTGCCTCTGCAGTCCATTGATGCCGAGTTTCAAAGGGCCTTTGCGGGAGATACCTCGGCCCGGCAGAAAATCATCTCCGCCATCACGCAGTTGGCAAAAATGAACAGGGAAGCCATGATAAAAGCCGATGTGCATGCCAGGCAGGTGGGAAACTCCGGTGCCTGGGCCATTGTCTTCATGGCCGTCACCGTTTTTCTGGCGGGTATGCTGTTCAAGCGCAGTCTTGAAAACCATCTGGTCAGGCCCCTGGGGGAGATAGAGGCGGTGATTTCGGCCCATCAAAGTGGTGATCTCATGCGCCGCTGCACCGGAGCGGATGTGTCAAGGGAAGTTCAATGCCTTTTCAACGGGTTAAATGAACTGCTTGATAAAATTCAGTTCCACACCGCCTGGAGCGCTCCTGATTATTCCCGGACCTCATCATCCGCTTTAAAACCGGAGCAGAAGCATCCAATTAGATGATTTCATTTCGGTCAGATGATTTCATCCTGGTGAGCTTCCACGATTTTGAGGATCTCCGGCTCCAGGGAGACAAACAGATCCACCAGTTCGGGATCAAAGAAAACACCCTTGCCCCGTTTGATCTCCGCCATGGCTTTTTCCACAGGCCAGGGCTCTTTGTAAGGACGTCGGGAGATCAGGGCGTCAAACACGTCACAGATGCAGGTGATTCTGCCGGCCAGGGGAATCTCTTCTCCCTTGAGCTGCTGATGATAACCGGTGCCGTCCCATTTTTCGTGATGGGTCATGGCAATGATGCGGGCCACTTCCAGCAGCTGGGAAGAGCCGCCTGAAAGCAGTTGTTCTCCGATGCGGGTGTGGCTTCTCATGGATTTCCACTCCTCCCCATCCAGCTTGCCGGGCTTGAGCAGGATATTGTCCGAGATGCCTATTTTGCCCACATCATGCATGGTGGAGGCCAGGTCCAGGCGGTCATACTCTTCCCGGGACAGGCCCAGGGCCTTTCCCATGATTCGGCAGTATTTGCTCATGCGGTTGATGTGGGTGCCTGTGTCTTGATCCCGGTATTCCGCCGCCTTTCCCAGGCGGCTGATCACTTCAATCTGGGCCTTTCTCAGCTCCAGGGTCCGTTCCCGGACCATCTCCTCCAGGATGACATTTTGATTTTTCAGGGCCTCCTGGGCCAGCTTCAAGGTGAGATGGGTCTTCACCCGGGCCTTGACCTCGGTGATGTCAAAGGGTTTGGTGATGTAATCCACTGCACCGAACTCAAATCCTTTGGTCTTATGACCCAGATCATCCATGGCCGTGATAAATATGATGGGAATATCCCGGGTGTCCGGCGTTGCCTTCAGCCGTCGGCACACCTCAAACCCGTCGGTGCCGGGCATGACAATGTCCAGCAGGATCAGGTCGGGTTGTTTCTCTTGGGTGAACCGGATGGCATCCTCTCCATTGAGGGTGACCCCCAATTTATAGGTCTCCTTCAAGGCCTGGACAAGCACCGCCACATTGGCTTTGGTATCGTCCACCACAAGGATCGTACAGTCATTGATGGTTTTCATGGATTAAAATCCTTATTGCAGGGGATCATGAGGGATTCTAAAATTTTGCGGGCATCATCAAACTGATAATTTTTAATATGTTTGGCAAGACAGGCCATCTCTTTTGTTGCCGTTGCAGCCATCATCGGTTGGATTTCCGTGACCAGGGTTTCGGACCGGATGGGGTCAAAGCTGTCCAGGCTTTCCAGCAATGCCTGCATTTTGGATAAAAGCGTCCGGGAAGGGGTGGGCTGCGTTTCCTGCGCAGGGGCACTGCTGTTTGTTTCCCGCCGGATGTGGATGAGAAATTTCCGGGCGGATTCACAAACCACACCAAAGGCTTTTTGTGCAGAGGGCAGTAAGCGTCTGATCTCCGCCTCTTTCTGGTCCCAGCAGGCCGCTTCCAGATCCCTGGCCGCCTCAAACAGGTGGGGGGCGGAGATGTTTCCGGCAGCGCCCTTGATGGAGTGGGCCAGGGTGGCAGCGCCTTTGAAATCATGGATGTCGATCAACTGTTTCAGGGTGTGGTGGAATGTGGCATGCTCTTCACAAAAATCCGATAAAACATCTGCAAAGATCTCCCTGTTGTCCCCCAGCCGTTCAATGCCTTCCCGGATATTCAATCCCGACAGGGATGCCGTTGCTGGGATGTCCGGGGAATGCCGGGGCACTTCCGGGGGATGTATCCCATGGCGGTAGCCCAGCTGTTTTTTCAGAACGGCCAACAGGTCGTTTTTGTTGAAGGGTTTTAGAATATAGTCGTTGATACCGGCTGCCAGACATGCTTTCCACTTGATGGATTTGGCATGGGCGCTCATGGCAATGATGGGAAGATCCTGGCTGGAAAACTGCTGCCGGATGATACGGGAGGCTTCAATCCCGTCCAGCAGAGGCATCTGGATATCGATGAGTACCGCATCATAGGTGATGTGTTGAACTTTCTCAACGGCTTCAATTCCGTTCCGGGCGGTGTCCACCTCCACTCCTGCCAGCCGAAGCATTTCCGAACCGATTTTCAGGTTGATCCTGTTGTCTTCCACAATGAGCACCCGGGTATTTGAAAACCGTTCCCCGGGGGGGACAATCGCCTTTTCCGTATCAAGGGCCGTGGTGGAAAATCCAAACTCCTTTTTGACGGTTTGAAGCAGCAGGGACTCTTTAACGGGTTTGGTCAGAGATATTTTAATGTCCGGATACGTTGCCCGCTTTGCCTCTTCTCTGCCCATGGTGGTGACGGCAATAAAAACGGCGTCGGAAGCGGTGTTTTTTAATTGGCGGAGAAGATCGGTATCCGCCAAATCCGCCATTCCCATATCCATGAGAATCAGTTCAAACGGCCCGCCGGCACCGGACAGTATTTCAAGGGCCCGGTCTCCGGAATCGGCCATGGATACCTTGAATCCCCACGTCTTCAACAGGCGGCACAACACCCGTCCACCGGTGCCATGGTCTGCGGCCACCAGGGCGTTGTACCGGCTGAAATCTTCGGGAACCGTCAGGGTGTCATCCGGGGTTTGATCTGCACATTTAAAGGGAACTTTAAAACAGAAGGAACTCCCCTTTGCCGGGGTACTCTCCACCCATATGGTGCCGTTCATCATGGTGACGATCTGCCGGGAGATGGCCAGGCCCAGTCCGGTGCCCCCATATTCCTGCTTCACCGGATCATTGACCTGGGTAAACGAGTCAAACAGGCTGCCCAGATGTTCAGGGGCAATGCCGATGCCGGTGTCACTGACATAAAACTGCAGTTCCACATGGGACCCACTGGTACGACAGGGCTCCACTCCGATGACGATCTCTCCCTGTTCCGTGAATTTCAGGGCATTGGAGGTCAGGTTGATGAGCACCTGGCGCAGGCGCATGGGATCGGAAATCACTTTCCTTGGAATATCGGGATGGATATCCAGTACCAGTTCCAGCTTCTTTTTGGACATCAGTTCTAAAAAGAGATCCGAGACATCCTCAACCACATCCCTGATGTCAAAGGCCGTCTCCAGAAAGGCCAGTTTTCCGGCTTCTATCTTTGAAAAATCAAGGATATCATTGATCAGCCCCAGAAGGGAGATGGCAGCGCTTTTGATGATGCCGAGGTATTCGTTCTGCCGGGGGGAGAGCGTGTCTGTCATGATGAGATCACAGGTGCCGATGATACCGTTCATGGGGTTGCGGATTTCATGGCTGATCACGGCCAGGAATTCGCTTTTTGCCCTGTTGGCCTTTTCCGCCTCTTTTCTGGCAGCTTCCACGGCTTC
Organism: uncultured Desulfobacterium sp.; assembly: GCA_963668575.2. GTDB lineage: Bacteria > Desulfobacterota > Desulfobacteria > Desulfobacterales > Desulfobacteraceae > Desulfocicer. The sequence goes on from OY764894.2 coordinate 7,462,135, forward strand.
AATGGCCCGGGAGAGCTTTTCCGTGTTTTTTTCCTGGATCTTTTTTGCCAGTTCCAGGGCATGGGCGTTTTCCTTTAGTTTCTCCTGGGTGCGCAGGAGCTCTTCTTCGGCCTCCATCTCCTTGGTGACCAGGGTAAGGCATCCTGAGGAGATATGAATGTGATCCGCATCAAAGGCCGTTACCGTGGCCTGGTCTTTGAGCCATGCAATGGAACCGTCCGGGAGCCGGACCTTATAAACCGCTTCCACCCCCCCCTTTTTTTCCCCCTCTTCACGCAGCCCCCTGCGGGAGCCGGACAGCTCCCATTGTTTCAGGGTCTGGGTGTTCACCTGCCCTTTGTTTTGTTCCCGGTAATGGTAGACCCGTCGTTCAAGAATGCTCTTTCTAAAGGTTTCCGCCACTGCATCGGGGGAACATGCCAGGAGGTCACAGAACCGTTGTCCGGCAAACTCATACCACATGGCATTTTCCTTCTCCTGCCAGGCCGACAGGTAGGGGATGACGGGAATCAGGGTATGTTCAAAGGCCTGCATACTGAAAATGGTCTCTTTGATATGGTTTTTCAGACGTTGGCTGTGGTTTCCCTTGAGTATTTTCCCGTGGTAATCCGCGGTATCGGCAGTACCGTCATGGGGATGTTGTTCCATTATGTTGTCTGTCTCTCTCGGTAAAATGATTTTAGTTATGAATCATGGCGGTTTTTCATCAATGGGGTTACCGTTGAATCAGCCGGGGGGAAGGTGGGTGTTGATCTTTTTTTTCACTTCCTGGGGCATAAAGGGTTTGGTAATGTAATCCACCCCACCACACTCAAAACAGCGGGTGCGGTGGGCCTGGTTGTCCATGGCGGTGATGAAAATAATGGGAATATCCCGGGTTTTCGGGTCGGCTTTTAATGCCCGGCACACCTCAAATCCATCCATTTCCGGCATGATGATATCAAGCAAAATGAGGTCCGGTCCGTGGTTGTTGGCAAAGCGGATGGCATCTTTTCCGTTGAGCGTCACCCCCAGTTTGTAATCCGTTCTCAGGGTCTGAACCAGCACATCAACGTTGGTTTTGGTATCGTCAACGATGAGGATGGTGCGATTATTTCGGTTTCCCATATGACTTTCTCCATGTTGATCCCTGGTTTTCCGGGGGTACTTTTTTCCCAACACGCCATGATTGGGTTCCGTCATGGCCCGGGGGATTATGATGACAACAGCTCTTTTATGACAGCCACCAGATCACTGGCCACATAGGGTTTGGACAGGGTGGCATTGAACCCATACTGTTTATATTGTTTTATTACAGGATCAGAGGGATAACCGCTTGACACAATTATTTGTACTCCGGGATTGATTTTTCGCAGCTGTTTCAGGGTGGTGGTGACACCGGTATCATCCTCATCGGTCATGAGGTCCAAAATGACCACACTGAAGGGGAGGTCCGATGCCATGGCATTCCCGTAAGTTTTGACGGCATCTGACCCGGTTTTTACACAGGTCACGTTGAATCCGGCGCGTTCAAGGATCTGGCAGGTGATCTCTCTCACCATTTCATCGGCATCCATGATCAGCAGTTTTTTTGTCTGGGATGTCGCCACCCGGGATGAATCCATGGCATCGGCTTCACCGGGGTGCAGGACCGGGAGATAGATGTCCATGGTGGTTCCCGTCCTTTTTTGGGATGTCACCGCTATGACACCGCTGTGTCGTGTGATGACGGCTTGGCTCAGGGAAAGTCCCAGCCCCAGCCCCTGGCCGGTGTCCCGTGCTTTGGTGGTGAAATAGGGGTGGAAGATGCGGTGCAGGTGTTCTGCTGCAATGCCCCGTCCATTGTCCCGGATGGTTATTTTGGTATAATACCCCGGGCTTAAAACAATATTTGAAATGAACTCCGTGTCTTCAACAAAGAGATTCTGCAGGATCACCTCGATAAATCCATCCGTTTCCAGGGCCTCTTTTGCATTGATAAGCACGTTTTCCAGGGCCTGGGTCATGGGGATGGGGTCCACCCGGCAGGGCCACAGATTCCTGGGGATTTCCAGCTTGACCTGCACGTGGTCGGTCTCCGGAACCCGCTGGATGGCATGGGTCACTACATCTGCCAGCAACGTGCCGTCCTTTACCGGTTTTCGGTTGCTTGCGAGGGCAAAAAATTTTCGGGTGAGTGCCGAGGCCTTACCGCAGATGTCCAGGGCATTGGTCAGGAAATGGTGCTGTTCTGCCGGGGTTGTGGCCTCCATGCGTGAGAGTTCAATGTAGCCGGTAATGCCGGTGAGAAGCGTGTTCAGATCGTGGGCCACCCCTTTGGTAAGGGTCTGCATGGCCTGGTGTTCCCTGAATTTGATTTGGTGGGCCTGGATCTGTTTTTTTTCCGAAACGTCAATGGAGACACCGTCCACATAGCGAATGCCGTTTTTTGTGTAGGGGGTGCCTGATTTTTCATGGAGCCAGATGAACTCCCCGTTTTGGCATTCAAATGGGTATTCAATATCCAGGGCAATCTGGTTTTGGTAGAGGTCCCTGTAGGCATTTCTCACCTTTTCTCCATGGGAGGGCTGGACCCTTGTCAACCATTGCCGTTTGCCTGTTTTCAGGATGTGGTCCATGGTGAAACCGGTGATCTCTTCCACGGCAGGGCTTACATAGACAATGTTGCCCCCGGCGTCAACGGTCCACACGGCACAGGGAATGTTTTTCAACAATGCCCGGCAGGATGACTGTATATCCTGGGGCGGTTGTGTATCCCGGGTATCCTGTATCACCGGTTCAGGATATTTTTCTTCGGATTCCCCTAATTCCTCGAATTCCCCGGACTCCCCGAAAATCGATTTTTCATGGACAGGGAGGGGAGGCTCCTCACCATCGAGAATGTTGTCAATGGTTTTCAGCAGCATGGCCGGATCAGCCGGTTTGGTGATAAAGGCCGTTGCCCCCATTTTGCGGGCCAGCTGTCTGGCCTTGGCTTCGGTGTGGGTGGATGAATAGAATATAAAGGGAATAGCTTTCAGGTTTTCATCCAGTTTGCACAGACGACAGAACTGAAATCCATCCATTCCGGGCATGAGAATGTCGGAAATAATCAGATCTATGGGCTTGATCCTAAGCAGGCTTAAGGCATCCGTCCCGCTCAGGGCCGAGGTGGTATTATATCCGTTCCGGGTTAACAGGACCTCAAGAACTTTCAGATTAACCTTAATGTCATCAACAATGAGAATGCTCTTCATCTGCGCTCCATATGGTGTTCAAGGGGTCGGATACTCAAATGGCCAAGGTTGTGTGATCAAGCCCCGCCGGGTTGATCCGGCGAATTATGGTAATGGTTCATCCCCGGAAGATCTGTCCGGAAAACAAAGTAAAACAGTAACAAAGATGGGGAGTTAAAGTCAACTTATTTTGATGGGGCTATTTAACCGAATATCGATATAACCCCTCCTGGGCCACGCTGGCCACCAGCGTTCCGTCCTGGGTATAAATGGCGCCGAAGCTCAGCCCCCTTGCCTTACATGCATTGGGGCTTTTCATAACATAGAGCAGCCACTCGTCCATTTTGAAATCCCTGTGAAACCATATGGCGTGATCCAGGCTGGCCATCTGTATGCCCGGGGACCAGAAGGTTTTTCCATGGGGATAAAGGGATGTGGAAGCCAGGTGGAAATCCGAAGCGTAGGCCAGCAGATAGCGGTGAACCGCAGCATTCGCATTGTCCGGGATTTTGTCCATGGCCCTGAACCAGAGAAATTTTTCCGGAGGTAACGATTTGGGGGCTAAAGGGTTCATTGGATTCACCACCCGGATTTCAATGGGGTTTTTGCAGAGCAGTCTGCCCAGTTGTGCTGAGGGAACCTCACGGGTGATGCGGTGGGCCATTTCCCATTCGGACTCAATGCCATCAGGTCCTTCAATTTCCGGCATGGTGCTCTGGTGGTCAAATCCGGGTTCTTTTTTGTGAAAGGAGGCGGACATGGAGAAAATGGCCTGGCCACTCTGCACCGCCACCACCCGTCGGGTGATAAAACTTTTTCCATCCCGGATGCAGTCCACGGTGTAGACAATGGGTTTTTGAGTATCTCCGGGTCGCATGAAATAACCGTGAAGACTGTGTGCATGGAATGCCGGTGCCACCGTGCGGGAAGCGGCGGACAGGGATTGACCCAGGACCTGGCCGCCAAAGACATTTTTGAGTCCCAGGTCCTGGCTCTGACCCCTGAAGATATTTTCTTCTATTTTTTCAAGCTTTAACAGCTGTAGTAATTCTTTCAGTACATTGTCATCATTGCAGGTATTCATTTGTTCTTCCTTTGACGTGGTTCTCCATTTCGGTTCGGCAATGGAACCTGTTTTTGTTTTTCATCACCTCATTCTCCATATCTGTCAACATAAAAAATTTGATAGTGTAAGAACTATTTTGACTCTAAGTTGAAGTCCACTGACCATAAAAACGAGGCGGATTGTAAAAATTTTGAGAAACAGGCAACTCAACTTTTCTGATGGAGAAGGTTATTCTGTATACAATTTTTCCCGGATTGCCGTGGTAATTTATTGATTAACTTGCTCATTGATAATTTGGACAATCTGTTCACAACGTTTTGACGTCATGCGTGCTCCGGTTGATGAGACAACGATTGAACAATTCAAACCACCGTCTTTATCAGAAATCGGTACGGCAACGTTCATTAAACCTTCGATGATAATACTCTCACAGCGTATGTATCCGAATTCCTTTACGGTATTGATATCATGCCAGATTTTTTCTGGAGTCGTTTGATACTTTTCGTAATGGATTTTATTTTTCTCCATAACCTCAATTATCTTTTCATCTTCCATTTGGGATAAAAGTGTAATCCCGGATGCGATTAAGCCCAACGGGGTAAGTGTTCCGATGCCATAAGAGATTCCTATGGAACATCCTCCTTTTGCTTCATCAATACACAGACTGTTAAGATCGCTGCGGATGGTCAAATAAGATGTATCTCCTGTTATATCTGCAATTTTCTGTAATGCAATATGGTATTTTTCTTTAATCATTATGGGCATTGATTCTCTGATCATTCTGTAGAGTTCGTATCCCAAATAGTAGCTTTTAGTATCTGAACTAAAATTGACAAAGCCCTCCATGGTAAGCACTGACAGTATCCTCTTCACAGTGGAGATCGGGAGTTCTAATGATTTTGAGATGTTACTCAGTGTTCCTTTGTTATTCTGCAGCCTGTATACTTCTCGGATGATCGACAAGGTCCTGTAAACATTTCGAGTTCCATCAGGATGGCCTTTTTCGTTTTGGCTTTTCATGTGACAATCTTTCTCCTTGTTTTCACTTTTCCTTTTATATGAAAGTCTCATCAACATGCTGGAATCAAAGGACTTTCGTTTTTCGTTGTGGCAGGTTTTTCTGCCATGTATGTTATATCATCAATCTTGATTTATAAGAAAGTGTAGGTGAGCCTAACATTACTTTCATTATTCGTTGTGGGCAGACCCAGGTCTCCAATGCGGTCTGCCCGTGGCAGTTATATGCGAGTTCCTCCAACCACGAACTAAGCTTGCATTTTTTGAACAAAGTCAAATTAAGCCGGATATTAAAAAAGTGGTTCCCCTTATTTGATAACTTCCAACCTGCGTTGTTCCATACTCTGATGCCGCCGGAAGAGTACAGAGTAAAGCATCCCGAAGTTGAAAAGAATTATTCAAAAACGTTACAAATAACAGTTTGGTTAGTATAAGGCAATCACTAATGATCTCCTTTCACCAAGGCAGGAACAGATTCCAAGAGAAGTTCGGGTTGAAAATCGTTTTTTTTTCAGGTTCATACGCATCATACAAGAAATTGCGGAAGATCGGATTTAAGCCGTGCCATTGACGATTTTCAGTGGCGGGTTCAGCTTTTTTAATGATCTCCGAAAAAATGATGTTCAAACCATCAATTGAAATTTTTTGCCATTATATGGAAATATATTTTTATATAATGGCAAAATAATATTGACATAGCAATTTTTATTCTTTATCTTTTAATCAAACCTAAAAAATCAAATCCCGCTTGGGATAGTCTGTGATGGGGTTACGGAGAGATGTCGCTGACGGTGGACAGAACTCTAACCTATACTTAAATGAAAGATTCAGATTTCACTTATTGTAAAACAAACAACGATAAAAATGGAGAATTGAATATGAACAGAAAAACCATTCGGGACCTTCTTGAATACCGCTTTATACATACTCCGAATGCCGTCTTTGGAATATATGAAAATAACCCCATCACATACATAGATATGCAACAACGGGTATATCAAATATCTAATGGTTTGGCGGAATTAGGTGTGTGTTCAGGTGATAGGGTCGCTGTAATGCTTAACAATCATCCTGACCACATTTTTACGGTGTTTGCCATTGCCTATATAGGCGCTGTGTGGGTGCCTATCAATATACACTTAAAAGGATTTGGTCTGGATTACATCTTTGAACATTCTTCGCCTAAGTTTTTAATCATAGAAGAGAACATTTGGGAACAACAGCTGTTTTCCAGGGACAACCTTGATCTGAATAGGGTGGTTATTCGCAGAAAAAATCGCTCAAACGCTGGTAGTGATCAAATGGATTTTCAACAATTTGTCAGCGACAAAAAAGAACTGCCACAAGTTTGTCCCTGTGATAATGAATTGCGATGTATCAGCTTTACCTCCGGTACCACCGGCCCTCCCAAGGGTGTCTATATGACTGAAACGATGCTTTTTGCCTGTTCCGGAGGCGCAGCAACTGCGTCGGAAGTACAGCCGGATGATGTTTATCTGTTATGGGAACCCATTTACCATAACAGCGGTATTCAGATGTGCATCCTGGCGCTGATGGAACCGATCAGGCTGGTAATCATTCCTCGTTTCAGTGCCTCTCTTTTCTGGTCTCAAGTCAGAAAACATAAGGTCACAAAACTTCATTACCTTGGTGGCATTGTAGATATTCTATTAAAGCTGCCACCAAGTGAGGATGACCTGAATCATGATATCCGGCTTGCCTTTGGAGCCGGATGCCGCAAAGAGAATTGGCGCCTGTTTGAGCATCGTTTCGGTGTCAAGATTAATGAAGTTTACGGTCTTACGGAAGCGTCAGGATTCACCACACTTAACCGGACAGGAAAAGTCGGTTCCATTGGAAAGCCGTTGCCCAATTTTGAAATCAGGCTGAAAGAAGTGGGCGATGGCTCTCCAAGTGTCGGCCAAACAGGAGAGATCCTGATCCGTGAAAAAACACCTGGTTTGATAACTAAAGGTTATCACAAAAATCCGGAGGCAACAGCCCAAGCCCTTCAAGGCGGTTGGTTGCATACCGGGGACCTGGGGTTTTTAGATGAGGATGGTGATCTTTTTTATGCCGGACGGTCTAAAGATTGTATTCGCCGTCGGGGTGAAAATATTTCAGCATGGGAGGTTGAACGGGTCTTAAACATGCACCCTGAAATTATCGAGTCCGCAGTTATCGGAGTCCAATCGGAAGTTGGGGAACAGGATATAAAGGCCTTTCTAAACACCAAACCAGGTTCTCTTTCGAAACCTATAGATATTATTCAATGGTGTGAAACCCGCATGCCTTACCACCAGATACCGCGTTACATTGAGCTGGTTGATTCCTTCCAGAAAACACCGACCCAAAGAATTCGCAAAACAGTCCTTTCACCGGATTTGACCGGTTGTTGGGACCTGGAAAAATCAGGCTATAAAGTTAAACGAGTCTGACGTTGGCAAATAAAGTTGGCATTTCGTCATATTTTGGTCCAAAAGGCAAGTTAACAGCCGTTAATACTATTTTTAACATAAATAACATGAGGTTATGACTAATGTGCAAATACATCAAAAAAAAGATAATCCGAAAGGTTGGAATCATTACATTTGACAGACCAGATATGCTCAATGCCTGGCATCGACCTATGAGAGATGAAATTCTCAGGGCTTTGGACGGCTTTGAAGAAGACAAACAGGTCAGGGCCGTTATTTTAACCGGTAGCGGTGACAGAGGGTTTTGCGCAGGGCAGGACTTCAATGAAGCCAGACACTTTGATCCGAACAGAGCCGAAGAGTGGGTCGAGGAATTCCGGCATTTATATAGATGCCTTCGAAGCTTAACCAAACCATTAATAGCCGCTTTGAACGGTACTGCAGCCGGGTCAGGTTTCCAAGTCGCATTGTTGGCAGACATACGAATTGCTCACCCCGGTGTAAAGATGGGGCAACCTGAAATCAATTCAGGCATTGCCAGCATAACAGGACCCTGGATAATGCGCGAAATACTTGGACTTTCCCGTACAATAGAGTTGACCCTGACCGGTCGTTTGATGACCGCTGAAGAGTGTTATCAGGTAGGCATTGTCCATAAGATAGTATCACAAGAGGAGGTGTTTGATGCGGCTTTGCAGGTTGCTGAAGAGTTGGCATCCAAAGCCCCGACAGCCATGAGAGCGATAAAGAGAAGATTTTGGGAAATGCTTTCGGCAGGCTTTGACGATACCTTTGAAGCTGCTATTCGATTCCATCGTGAAACCTATGGATCGGGTGAACCCCAGCAGCAGATGGAAGGTTTCCTGGGGAAAAAAAAGAAGTGTATTGAGTAATTTATCCGGAATAAGACAATATATTCCTGATGGCAGGCATAGATTGTTTGTTCATTAACAAGTTAAAGGGTTATGAGGAGGAATGATGAAAAAAGGCATGATGATCAATTTTATTCTAACTATTTTTTGCGTCTTTTTTTTCAGCGGGGCAGGTTCGGTTCAAGCAGGGAATGTTGTAAAACCGGTTACCCTGACGTGGACGGCAGGCAGTGTTGGTGGACAGTGGTATTCCCAGGCCGGTGGTATTGCGCGTCTTATTTCTGAAAAAAATCCCAACCTTGTAATTAAAGCAGTCCCAGGTGGAGGCGTAGTCAATGCAGCACGGGTTTCCAAGGGAAGAAACGATATTGGCTGGGGAATAACCTTTGTTGATAAGATGGCTTTTAAAGGCCTGGAACCCATTTTTAAAAAAGAACATAAGGGGTTACGTTCATTGGGCGGCATTTTCGGTAAATATCAAATTCATATGCTGGCCGACAAAAAGTTAGGAATGGAGACCGTAGCGGATCTGGCAGATCTGGTTAAAAACAACAAAGCAATAAAAATCGCAGTACCCCAGCGGGGAGTTTCAGATCTAAATGTGACAGAATACGTTTTCGAATATTACGGTATTTCTCTTGAAGCAATCGAAAAGGCCGGCGGCAAAGTCTTTCATGCCTCTTATTCGGATATGGTCAACTTGTATAAAGATCGCCACGTCGATCTGGCCTGCACCATGCAGTCATTTCCCAGTGCATCTATGACAGAGATGACATTTAGCCGAGAAAGTAATCTGCTCTCTATGTCTGATCAATGCATAGATGCTAAGTTCCACAATAAATGGATAAAAAATTCCGCAATATTGAATTAGCAGATCCCGCTTACCCCGCCAAGATAGAATTTAATAATACCCCGTTTACCCCGCCCTTCATTTTGTTATGAAAGTCCTCCTTTTCCGCCTGAGGTTGACGACTGCGCCAAAAGGCATTAAGTCATGAGTCAGCAAAACCCAAACTTCAAGAAAAAAGAAGGACTCATATGACTTATACTAAATCCACTGCCCAACTCAAGCCTCAACTTTTATCATCCGCAACAAAAGAACAAATTCAGCAACATACGGATTTGGTGAATCAGGGTTTGGCGACCTGTTGACTGCCGGTTTGCCCAAGATGCGGTCTTGCCCCGCAGCTGTTTAAGCCACATGAAAAGCGTAAACGCATATTTTATGTAATCGTTGAGCAGACTGTAGTGATTGTAATGGGGCTACTGTTGCGGTGGAAGTGCCCGGGATGCAACAAAACAGCAACAGACTATCCCGACTTTGCCCTTCCGTACAAACGCTATACACTGCCCACTATCCTGGCATTCAGTCAGGCATATGTCAATGAGCCGAATAATTCGTATCGTCGACTGGTAAATGAATGCCCATTGCTACACCAGGTTGAACCGAATTCTGACGACGGCCGTGAACCCATGATGGAACATTCCACCATCCACCGGTGGATCACCACCCTGGGCAGTTATTCCCGTCTGGTTCAAAACGCAACGGATCTAATGATTCAAGCTGACCCAACATCCTCCCTTCCTCGAAATCTGTCAGGCCTGAAAATTTCCCCCACCAAATACATGTCTTTTAAAAGAAAACAGCTACTTCTGACCTGTTTTCAACTGGTAACCCTTGTGCCCCTCTACCTGGCCCAATTTCAGGTTTCCATTTTCCCCAAGTTGGCAACCCGTGCCGGTTATACCTGACGTATATTGCCTCCGGAACCCTAAAACAGGAGGTGATTATGAACCTGAAAAACGAACAATTGGCAGTTTTCTGGTGCGATCTGTTACGACCGATTATTTATTCGGAGATATCGCCGGAAGAAACGGGCAGGTATCTAAAAACCCTATCTCAAAAGAAAGTCGTTTATCCGGATGGTAAGTGCAAAAAACCGTCCCTTTCTACCCTGAAACGGAAACTTTCAGCATACCGGACCGGGGGATTTGACGCCCTATACCGGCAAAAAAGGAATGATCAGGGTAAGAGCAGAAGTGTCGCTGAAGAGATCATCAAAGCCGCCATTGCAATTAAAACGGAGCAGCCTTTTCGGTCGGATATTACCATCAACCGACTTCTTGAGGAGCAGTTCGGAACCACCATTGCCCGTTCTACCCTTTACCGTCATTTAAAAGAAGCCGGGGCGACTCGTCTTAAACTGGGAGTTGTCACAAAACCGGTGCGGAAACGCTGGACCTGCAAAAACGCACACGATCTATGGGTCGGTGATTTTGAGGAAGGCCCCTATGTCATGAATGGCCCGGATGCAGTTCCAACTTATCTGTCAGCATTCATTGATTGTTGCAGCCGATATGGCGTTTCAGCACGGTATTATTATCGGCAGAACCTGGACGTTCTGATCGACACGTTGCTGCGCGGTCTGGCAACCCACGGGATGCCCCTTGGTTTATATGTCGACAATGCAAAGGTATACCATTCCAACGGCCTTAAGGCAGCATGTTACCGTACCGGTATACGCCTGCTGTACCGAAAAAAAGGAGACCCTGAGGGAGGAGGCATCATTGAGCGTCTGTTCCGAACGATCCAGGAAAGATTTGAAGCAGAAGTCCGTGCCGGAGACATCCTGACCCTGGACGAGTTGAACCATGCCTTTGCCGCCTGGCTGGCACAGGACTACCATAAAACCCGTCATACAGAGATCGGAATGACCCCGGAAAAGGCGCTTCATCAAGGAACTCGTGTGGTTCGCCAGGTGGATTTAAATGCTTTTTGCACCTCCTTTATGCAGACGGTTGAGCGAAGGGTCCATTCCACTTTTTCTGATATCCAGCTCAACAAACGATATTACAAAACCGATCCCAGGCTTCGCGGTGACAAGGTAGAAGTCAAATATGATCCTTTTTCAAGTCAGGACACCGTCCAAATTTTCTCATCAAAAGGGGTATATCTGGCAGAAGGCCGCCTGCATCAGCGAACTTCTGTAGATCCGGCCCCGCCGACAAAAACGCCTGGAAAACCCAAGAATGATTACCTGGCCGCTCTTCAGCGCCGGCACCAGCAGGAACTTGCATCAAAAACTCAGGGGATTGATTATCGAAAAACCTCTGATCAACGCCCATGGCCATTCCATGAATTTGCAAGGATGATCGCGAATCTTCTTGGCAAAAAAGGGGGACTCGGAGCATTCAATGCAAACGAGCTGGAGGTTCTTAAAAAGACGTGGAACATGCACGCTGCGATCAACAAGTCAATGGTCAGACAGGCCTGCGCTGCAGCTGACCACAAATCCATTCCCTATGTCATCCGTGAATTGAAAATTTTGTTTAAAGCCGAAAAGGAGATCAACTAATGTTTTTAACCCATTTTAATATGAACGCCCATCCGTTCGTTGAAAATCCTCCCATTGACTGGTTGTTGACCGACAGTCGCTTTGAACAGGCGCTGGCCCGTATGAAATTTTTTCTGGAACAGGGTCGTCTTGCCTTGATTACCGGTCAGACCGGTATCGGCAAGTCATCCTTGCTGCGCCTGGTCCGGCAGGCCATGCCCCAAAATCGCTACGCTCCTGTGTATCTACATCTGACCAATGTCAGTCCAGGGGCTTTTTTACGGCTCATTGTGACACAATTGGGAGAGGCACCCAGGTTCGGCAAAGACCGGCTGTTCCTTCAGATTGTTGAACGTATCAAAAAAAACGATATAGAAACCGTGATCATTATAGATGAAGCTCATTTGATCCCTGTTCAGACATTAATTGATCTCAGGCTCTTGATCAGTACCGGGGGGGATGGGGATCTGCCATTGAAAATTATCTTCAGCGGTCAGGAGTCGCTGGCTACGGTACTCAAACGGGTAAGCCTGGCGGATCTGGTTAACAGGATCAACGTTCGCTATCATTTAAAATCCCTGTCCCGGGACCAAACCATTGCATACATCAATCATCGACTCAGACGGGTTGATGCCGCTGACAAGTTAATGACACCTGAAGCAAAATCCCTGATCCACGATTATGCCGGTGGCGTACCCAGGCCCATCAACAATATTGCCACGGCATGCCTGATCAATGCGGCATCCCAAAATATTAACTGCATTGACGAAGCCATTGTCAATGAAACCATGGCCGAGTTCCAATTGCCATAATAAAGGAGAGAAATCATGACACAACGCTATTCAAAGGCCGTGCTCCGAAAACTGAGAAACGATATACCAATTGACCGTGTCATCGCTGACATCCTCAATCAACCCAATAAAGTATCGGAAGGATATTTTCGCTTTTTGTGCCCGGTTTGTTCCGAGTTTACCACTGCAATCAATCCTAAAACCAATCTTGCCAGGTGTTTCTCCTGCCAAAAAAATTTTAACCCCATAGACATGGTCATGACCGTTAAAACCTACAGTTTTATACAAGCGGTGGACTACCTGATAGGAATTTCCAGTTTGAATTTAAAAGTAGGATAATAAATGGCCATTTTTTGGCATCCTTCAAAAGTGCTTTACACTTTTTTTGATCATTTCCCATTTGTAGGGATTTTTCTCAAAAACTGTAAAGTACTTTTCAAGTCATATGAAGGATGCCCATTTTTTTAGGCCAAAATCACCTGACTTTTTTGTAAAGCGTTATACGGTTATCTAAAGTCTTTTAATGGCAAGGCGTTATGGCGTTTGTTTAAAAATAAGGAGAGGGTATGCGTGGAGGATATAGAGGAAAACCCAAGCCTCAATTACCACCTCATCTCAAGCGGGTTCATGTGAATGCCCGAATCCAGCGGTGGATGCTTGATGAACTCAAAAGGAGAGGCGAGGTTGGTATCGTCTTGGAATATATATTGATTGATGCCGGTTTTAAATATCAACCGAAAAAATGAAGAAAGACAGGATGCTTCCGGCACATTAAGGACAGAAACATGGGGGAAAAGGCAGCCGACATTGGTTTGAATACTGCCCCCATGCCTTTTGATTTGTGAACTCCGTTTGTCCATGGTGGCCTTGCCGCGTCAGCCTTTCGTGAGACAAAGGACGTCACATAAAGTGAAATTTGGGTCAAATAATGTGGGACTTAGCACATAGATGCCTTGAGCAAAAAAGCCGGTACACTTTCGCGGGATACGGGTTTCCATAAAATTGACAGCGGTGCATACAAGGGAATCAATAAGGATATTCCGACGGTTGTAACTGCCAGTGAGCTAATAATTAACAAAGATGTTTCAGAAGATGTTGCATATGAGATCACTAAAATTCTGTGTGAAAATATTGAAGAATTGCACCGCGATCTTCCGCCAACTCGAACCTTTATCCCGGAAAAAGCATGGATGGCCGTGGCCGTACCTCTGCATCCCGGAGCTGTAAAGTATTACAAGGAGAAAGGCTATATGAAATAGCCCAACCATGATGATGGTTACCTAAATAGATAAATCCGGCCATAACAACTTCATTTGGCTGGATTTATCTTTAAGAGCAACCCAATAGTGGATTAACAACTTTAATTGATGAAAAAATTGCAGCAAAGAAGATTGCAATTCAGATGAGCGGGTATCTATAGAGAAAATTGATTTACCTATAACCAGATTAATATCGGAGGTATGGTTTTGAGAGAATTTAGCGGGTGGAGAGACACAATGATAGGGCTATGCCTGGTTACCATCGTTTTATTTCAGATATATACGGCTGCCTTCGGCATTTTTCAGCCATATATTCAAAGAGGCGTTCATCTTCTTTTTCTACTGCCTTTGGCTTTCCTGCTTTTCCCGGCAACAAAGAAGTCTCCCACAAAGACCTTCACATTGCTGGATTTATTATTAGCGATTTTCTCTTTGTTCCCACCGCTTTATGTCATCATAAACAACAAAGCTTTGTTGGTGCGGCTGCAGTTTGTGGACGATGTTTCGACGCTTGAAGTGGTTCTTGGAACATTAATGATTGGCCTGATGCTTGAAGGAATTCGTCGTGCAGTGGTTCCGGCCATGACCTATCTTATTATTGCATTTTTCGTTTATCTGCTTTTAGCGCCCTACCTTCCCGGGGTTTTCTATTCTGCTACGCCGCCCCTGTCAGAACTCATCGAAATGCAATATCTATTTACTGACGATGGCATCTTTGGCTCTATTACCGGTGTTTCGGCTACATTTGTAGCTATCTTTGTCATTTTCGGTGCGTTCATGGAAAAGACCAAAACCGGTCAATTTTTTACCGATCTGGCATGCAGACTGGCAGGCAAAGGTCCGGGCGGTCCGGCTAAAATAGCCGTGATCAGCAGCGGCTTGTTTGGTTCAATCAGCGGCGTAGCTGCAGCCAATGTCTATTCTACAGGGGTTTTTACAATACCGCTCATGAAAAAAATGGGATATCGACCCAGATTCGCTGCTGCCGTGGAGGCTTCTGCATCCACAGGTGGAATGTTGATGCCTCCTGTGATGGGTGCCGGTGCTTTTGTCATGGCCGAGATGACTCGTATCTCATATCTGGATATCGTTGTGGCCGCTATGCTTGGCGCTACGCTTTATTATCTCAGCCTGGTCTTAAGGGTTCATTTTACGGCTCAAAAAGAAGGATTACGAGGAGTTGGTGAAGATTCTCTGGTTTCATACAGACAAATTTTCAAAGATTCTTTTCTTTTAATTCCGATGATCGTCTTGGTGGCCTTGTTGGTAAAGGGGTATTCACCATTCTTGGCCGCCAACTGGGCAATCGCCTTATCTTTTATTCTAAGTTTCTTTAAAAAGGAAACTATGATGACCCCCGAAAGACTATGGTCTACCCTGCGCTTGAGCGGTAAAAATATGGTCATGATCGCATTGGCCTGTGCCGGTGCCGGCATGGTCGTGAGCATTGTTACAAATACCGGGTTGGGGTTGGGTCTGGCAGCGGTCATCACCAACTGGGCAGGGGGAAACTCCTTGCCTGCATTGATACTGGTGATGATAACGTCGCTGATGTTAGGTATGGGATTACCCTGTACACCGGCCTACGTCATCGCCATTACAGTCGGTGGACCGATCATGCTTGCAATGGGGTACCAGGTTTTATCGACCCATTTGTTTGTTTTTTACTTTGCTATTTTGGCCGGCGTTACCCCGCCGGTCTGCATCCCGGTCTATTGTGCATCGGCCATTGCCAAGTCCAAGCCGCTTCAAACAGGCTTTGAAGCTTTTAAGCTGTCAGCCGTCGGTTTTTTAATCCCCTATGTTTTTGTTAATAACTCAGCCCTTTTAATGAAAGGATCTTTTGCTGAAATTATCGTATTGCTTATTGTTTTGATTGTTGCGATTGTGATGCTCGCAGCTTCTTTAAGCGGCTATTTTTTTATAAAGCTTAATGGGTTGTTAAGGCTGGCCACACTTTTAACGGCATTTTTTTTAACATTTGTAGGCGCGTCACCGCAACTCGCTTATTCGATACCGGTAAAACTTATTTCAGTGGTTGCCATGTTAAGCTTAATATTAAAATTAGCGTACGTGCATTTGAGGCGAAATGCGACATCAAAATTTTAAAAATATTTCTTTAATCTGCTCACCGGCGGTTGGGCCTGCCACAGGAATTGCTCATCCGGAAACCCTCTCAAATATGTCTGGTAAATTTGTCGAAAATTATCCACAAGCGGATAAATAAATTTTTTTTTTGTATTTGTGGTATATGACATTAATGGAATTTCCTACCCCACGGTTGATTTTTATCAACATTTTTTTATAATGGTTCCATTCCGGAGGATGAAAAATGGCTGTGTTTCCTCCGTCAGTTAACCGTATATGCGTCGAGATAATGAACATGACCCAATAAATAAAGATCAAACTTGCCTTGGGATTACCCCATTTTGAGAGAGTGACGATCAACAACGGATGGAAGGGAAACATGAAAGTATCAAAAGTTGAAGGTACTGTAAAATCATTGCTGGCTCCCATGAATATCCAAATGAACGGGAGCGGGCCCTGGGATATCCAGGTGCATAATCCCGATTTCTATGACCGGGTGGTGTCCGGAGGTTCCCTGGCCTTGGGTGAAAGCTACGTGGATGGGTGGTGGGACTGCCAGGCACTGGATAAATTTTTTGACCGGATATTGACCCATCGACTGGATAAAAAGATCAAAAGAAGTATGATGCAGTTGCTGGGTGTCATCCTCAAGGCAAAAATTGCAAATGCACAGAAACGGTCAAAGGCCTACGTCATCGGTAGGCGCCATTACGACACCGGTAATACCCTGTTTTCCCTGATGCTGGACAGTGGGTTGAACTACTCCTGTGCCTATTGGAGAGGAGCTGCAAACCTGGAGGAGGCACAACGGGCCAAGCTGGACCTCATCTGTCGTAAAATGGGATTGAAGCCGGGAATGAGGGTCTTGGACATCGGTTGCGGATGGGGGGGATTTGCCCGGTATGCCGCTGAAACATATGGGGTCAGCGTGTATGGAGTCACGGTATCCCGGGAGCAGATGACCTTTGCCCAAGAGGCCTGCCGCGGACTGGATGTCAAGATCGAAATGAGGGATTATCGAGATCTGGATGAAAAATTTGATCGCATTGTTTCCATTGGAATGTTTGAACATGTGGGATATAAGAATTACGGCACATACATGAAAACCGTCCATCGATGCCTGGTGGAGGATGGGCTTTTTCTGCTGCACACCATTGCAGGGAACGCTTCGGTGAGCACAACCGATCCTTGGATCAATAAATATATTTTTCCCAATTCAATGCTGCCGTCGATAAAGCAGATTGCCACAGCTACCGAGGCATTTTTCGTGATGGAGGACTGGCACAGTTTCGGGGAGTATTATGATAAAACCCTCATGGCCTGGCATAGGAACTTCAACAAAAACTGGTCCCGGCTCAAATCAATCTATGATGAACGGTTTCGCCGCATGTGGAACTATTACCTGCTGATGTGCGCCGCCAGTTTCAGGTCCAGGAGAAATCAGCTGTGGCAAATCGTGTTTTCAAAATACGGGGTGAGGGGGGGATACCGATATGAGAAAAAACTGCCCCGGGTTCTCCCGGCCCCTTCTCATCCATAGCCGTACCCAGCCACCCCTATACCCACTGTAGAGGTGCGCTCAGGAGGAATAAAAATGGAACACCAACGTTTTCCCCATCTGTTCATGCCCCTTGACCTGGGATTTACCACATTGAAAAACAGGGCTGTCATGGGCTCCATGCACACAGGTCTTGAAGAGATCCCCGGCGGATTTGAGCGTATGGCCGCATACTTTGGCTGGCGGGCAAGGGGCGGCGTGGGGTTGATGATCACCGGCGGCATTGCCCCTAACAGGGAAGGGCGTATGGCAGATCACGGGGCCATGCTCATTGATGAGGCAGAGGTCACGTCCCACCGCATCATCACCCGGGCCGTGCATGATAACGGGGGGAAGATTGCCATGCAGATTCTTCACACCGGACGGTATGGATTCCATGAACAGCTGGTGGCCCCTTCGGCCATCATGGCCCCCATCAATGTTTTTACCCCAAAGGCGTTGACGGAAGACGACATTGAGCAGCAGATCGAAGATTTTGTCCGATGTGCGGCACTGGCGCAACAGGCCGGGTATGACGGGGTGGAGATCATGGGGTCCGAGGGGTATCTCATTAATCAGTTTATCTCCCGGGTGACCAATAAGCGCCGGGATCAATGGGGGGGCAGCTATGAGAACCGTATCCGTTTTGCTCTGGAGATCGTGGGCAGGGTGCGGCAGCGGGTGGGGCCACAGTTTATCATCATCTATCGCCTCTCCATGCTGGATTTAATGGAAGGGGGCAGTACCCTTGATGAGGTGATCCACCTGGCCCGGGAGATGGAAAAGGCCGGGGCCACCATCATCTCCACGGGCATCGGCTGGCACGAGGCCCGGATTCCCACCATTGCCGGCATGGTTCCCCGGGCCGCCTTTACCTGGGTGACGGCAAAGTTAAAAGGGAAAATTTCCCTGCCCCTGGTGACCAGTAACCGCATCAACACACCGGAGACGGCAGAAAAAGTGCTGGCGGCCCAGGAGGCAGATCTGGTCTCCATGGCCCGGCCCTTTCTGGCAGATCCCGATTTCATGGAAAAGGCAAGGCAGAACCGGCCCCGGGATATTAATGTGTGCATCGGTTGCAACCAGGCATGTTTGGATCATATTTTCCAGGGAAAGATCTGTTCCTGTCTGGTCAATCCCCGGGCCTGCCATGAGACGGAACAGGTGTTTGAACCGGTGGAGCGTTCCAAAAATATTGCCGTGGTGGGGGCTGGGCCGGCAGGGCTCTCCTTTACCCTTTCTGCGGCCCGGCGGGGACATAGGATCACCCTGTTTGACGAGCAGCCGGACATCGGAGGACTGCTCAATCTGGCGGTGAAGATACCGGGTAAGGAGGAGTTTTACGAGACCCTGGAATATTTCAGGCGGCAGCTAAAACGGCTTGATGTGCGGGTGGTGACGGGAAAGCGGGTCACCGCATCGGATTTGCTTACAGATGGATTTAACAGCCACGGGGACGGGGAGACCGCCTTTGATGAAATCATTATTGCCACGGGTGTGGTGCCGAGGGAACCGGTATTTCCCGGAAGTGACGATGTCCGGGTGGTCTCTTACATTCATGCCATAGAAAACAGTGAAGAGATGGGGCCCCGGGTGGCCATCATGGGTGCCGGGGGCATCGGGTTTGATGTGGCCACCTTGTTGAGCCATGAGGGAGAATCCACCAGCCTGGATCGGAACGCTTTTTTACGGGAGTGGCGCGTGGATCGCACCTATGCGCACCCGGGGGGACTTATGCCGCTTATGCCGGTGACAACGCAAAAAGACGGCACCGGCAGCGCTCCCCGTACCATCTATTTGCTCCAGAGGAAGGAGACCAAGCCCGGGGCCGGTCTTGGAAAAACCACTGGCTGGATACATCGGGCTGTGTTAAAGCAACGGGGAGTGTCCATGATGGGAGGTGTTGCCTATGAAAAATTTGATGATGAAGGGCTGCATATTCTCCATCAAGGTATGCCCAGGGTGCTGGCAGTGGACCATGTGGTGATCTGTGCCGGTCAAGAGTCCCGGGTCAGCCTGGTCCTGGCCCTCAAAGAAAAAGCGGTGCCCTGCCACATCATCGGCGGTGCCCATAAGGCCGGGGAGCTGGATGCCAAGCGGGCCATTGCCCAGGGGGCGGACCTTGCCGCAAGAATTTAATGTCCAAGTCGGATTCCGGGAAATTTAAGATTTGTAAATCAGGCGTTCGGGAATCCCACCGGCATCAGAACCGTTTATTTTTAGGAGGATTTGATATGAGATCGTTAACTGCAGTAGTTATTACGGGTGTTCTACTGGCCATGGTGGCCTTTATGACAGGGTGTGCATCCTCAAGATCCGGTGAGGTCTATTCCCGGGACCAGGCAAGACAGGCCCAGATCCTGGAGTATGCCACCGTGGTATCGGTGAAGGAGGTGACCATTGAAGGCACAAAGACGGCCCTTGGCACCGCTGCCGGGGGCGTGGCAGGGGGTGTTCTTGGCAGCACCGTGGGCGGCGGCAGGGGCAGCACCGTGGCCACGGTGATCGGAGCCCTGGCAGGGGCCGCGGTGGGCACAGCTGCCGAAGAGGGGGCCACCCGGAAACCGGGTCTTGAGATTGTGGTAAAAAAAGACGATGGTCCCACCATTGTGGTGGTGCAGGAGGCCGATGTGATGATGGCACCCGGGGACAGGGTGAAGGTGATTACTGCTGCCGATGGCACCACCCGGGTGTCAAAGTAGGGGCTGATCTTTTTGTTGACAAACGCTGGACTCCTATAATACCCATTTATTTGTCTCACCGGATCAGAATGTGGCCGTGGGGGTCACCACCTACCCTGGTGGCGGTAAAAATGATTTGGGACAGCTTTTGAGCCGGTTCCAGAAAACCGCTTTTGCCGGATCCAACCAGCTTGCGGAACAGCAGACATCCATAAACAACATGAACGGTACCCTGCGTGCTTACTGGGTACAGAATACGGACGGCCCCATTATCGTGGGGGCTTTTGCCGTAAAAGGCCAGGAAGGATTACAACATGGATTCGCTTTCCGGTAAGGAGTCGGAAACAAAGCGATATGATGTTAAAAACGGCAGATTGGTGCATCACCAGATCAATTTCCCGGAGGGCGGCTATGACTTGACCGAATGGCGTTCATGCGGCCATTTGGCCTTTCATCGTGTGGTGAGAAACGGTAAAAAAAAGGAGGAGAGAGGCCCTTCGTGTGATTGTAAACAACACTGAGCCTTATCGTTTTGTTAATTTGTGCCCGATATAAACAATTCTCGCAGTTCTTCCATAAGCCGGGCGATCCGCAAGATGAATTCTGTACTGTTGCATTTTAACTTTGCCGTGGTATGGACATAAGCGTTGTTCATCATCTACATCAAAGGTAAGCGCATCTTTAAACTCTCTTTTTTCGCTGGGGGAAGAATCGCTGAATCTCGCTTTCGTTCCGGTGGCATATTGGGCAAATAATTCATTGAATTGTTCGAGTGAGGTTGCCGTGGCCATCTCACTCAACTCCTTTGCGCGGGTATAAATACCCTCTGCTACATTTTGTGAGAATGGATTGATTATCAACTTTGTTTTTACCTGATGCTCAAGGATTACATTGGGAAGGCACTCAATTCTATCCATCAAAACAGACCAGGAAGCGATTGGAGGAAGAAGCCTCTCCAATCTCCGCCTCAGAGAAAGGAGCGTATAATCGTTGTCAATGATTACCTCATCAGATTGTGATAACAAGACCTTGATGGGAGACCAGGAAAATTTTGATGGCTCAAGACTGATTGAGCCGGCACTCTCTCCGGCCATCTTACGAAATGCGCATTCGGCCAGGGCTGACTCGGTGATATCCTCACTTTCTTTTTCAGCGCCCTTTGGATAACAGCATATAAACCTGTCCTCGGTATCTGCATAGGCATCGTCCGGCAAGAAAAAGCCATCCTTGCTGAACCAGTTCATAAGTGTTCTAATCTGCTGTTGGCTGAAGCACATCTGAATTCCTTTTCGGAATGTATTACCCAGGGCAGGCCGTTCAAAAATCTTACGGTGAATATACAATCTGAACCCGGCTTTTGCCACATCTTCTCTGTAGCTACGAAACAGATTGACAGCATTTTTAAAATCTTCTCTTGATTGAAATTGGTTATGGATGGATAACTCATTAAAAAAGAACTCCATCTAATCCTCCCAATCTGTAAGAATTTTAAAATCGTCATCCAGTTGATCAAAAAAACCCTTTGGCCACTCTGTCAGGTTTCCTTTCCCGTCAATCTCAATACTTGTCACCTTGGCCTGCTCAGTGCTTTCAAAATGCCTGAAAAAATAAATAAGGGCGTTTTGTTTGTTGATAAGGTTTGCTTTAATCGCTTTTCTCACCCCATTTATTATGTGATCACTGTGTGTTTCAAGGATGATTTGAACACCACTGGAAACAATTCCGGCAAGAAATGCTGCAAATTTTGACTGGGCAGCCGGATGAAGGTGGGCTTCAGGATTTTCAATAAGCACAAGGCCATTTTCCGGTGCGGCCAGACAGGCTACAAAAATGGGTAAGGTGTAACTTAGTCCAAAGCCTGTATTTTCGGGACGAATAAGTTCAGAATTGCCCTCATTTGACAGTCCAAGTGTTGCCAGATCTGTCCCAGGTATCGGTGTGACGGCAAATTGAAACCCGGGAAAGATTTCAGCCATCCAGGCTTCTACCTGTTTATCAAGTACAGGCGGCTGGCCTTTATGACAACGACCGGTTGAAACCGTTGTTTTTCTATATTTATTTATAAACCATACAGCACGTTCACCTTTTAGGCCTACAGTTTTGTATACCCCTGAATAGTTAACATCATGAATTCCCCTTGGCCCGATACGATCAGCCGTAATATATTGAAGGCCGCAAAGCTTGTTTTTGAGTGTGAGCAGGGCCGGCATCTCCTGTAAATCGGTGTCATTAAAAAAATTACCATGCCCGGGAAGAGACTCTGATAACCCACACGCTCTCCAATCCGGAGCCGTTTTAATTATTGGTTTAGAATGAAAGGGGACCACTGACTCCTCACCATCTTTGGCCGAAAATTCGAGTCGTAGAAAAACCGTGTCTGTTTCTATCTCAAAGACAATGATATCACTATCTGCCTGATTATTAAGAATATCCCTGCATTTCCCCAATTTTAGCTCACCATTGATGAGAAGTCCCCGTTCAAACGGATGCTCCAACCATGATTGCTGGCTCAGCGCTAAAACTTGCAGCAGAGAAGATTTCCCGCCGGCATTCTCACCCGTGAGAACAGTCAAAGGAGCCAGAGGAAAGCTTTGGTGTAAAAAACATTTATAGTTTTCAGTTGTTATTTTTCGAATCATAATATTCTCCAAGGATGGAATCTATATATTCAAACCGTTCTTTGACTTGTCGTTTTTGATTGGTGGAGTAAGTAATGCTGTTTACAAAGGCATTGTCGTCCATGCTTGAATAAAAAAGAGACAGTAATGGTGTTTTATTTTTTTTGATGGTTTCCGGGGGAATTTTTGTAAAGGCGACGGAAAAGATATCAAAAAGGGAAGCATTGATGACGGATCGGGTATCATTTTTTGAACGATGTTTGCGAAAGGCGTGCTTGCCAAACATTGTTCGTGCATTATTCATGCTCTGTTCGAACTCAACGGCAAGACCGTCCAGTTGTTTTTTGTTCATACTGTTCATGAGATCCAGGCAGTCTGCGAGAAAATCATCCATATAGCCTTTATATTTTTCAGCACCTAACAGGCGGAAGGCACAGAATCGATTTATAAGTTCCCGGTCGCGCATGGTTTTTGTATTAAGGCTATGGCCGGTGGCTTTTTTAAAAGAATCGGAATCCGCCATGTCCCGGAGCCATCGGGTACCTGCTCCCATGTAAAGACAATTTCGCATCTGCTGCCGGGTAAGGGTTGTCCCGCTGTTTACCCGTTCAAAAATATCAAGCTTTGCCCGGTTAGGTGCTTTTTCGTCTATGATGTAGAGGGTTAAATTGGTTCGTCTGATTCTGTTTTTAAATTTAGGATGCAGTTCACTGAATTTTTTTCCATGCAGGGCATTGTTACCTTTTGCGATATGGGTGAGCTTAAACGCATCGTTCATGAAGCGGTGGAAGGTAGTTATGCGCTGCAGCCCATCTACAATAATGGTTTTCCCGGCTTTAGTCTCTGCAAAGTAAAACACTGGTAAGGGGATGCGCATCAATACGGATTCAATAAGACGGCTCTGTTGTTCAGGAGACCAGACAAATGCTCTTTGGAAATCAGGGTCAAGGATATACAGACCCTCGTCAATCTCTCCAATGATTTCACGGATACTGAGTTGAGAGGTGCGAATGAGAATATCATCCAGCGGATAATCGGCTAAGTCCAGCTCCTGTTCGTCTATTTCTACATCTTTTAGGTTTTCATCGGGTTCGTTTTGCATGTCACATCCTTATTACATTTAAATCTGACTCTGTTTACACTTTTGAAGCATTTTGTCCACAGAGGTTTTTCATAAAACATACCGTAAACGGCAGATGGCTGAACACCTTGACATCACACGTTTCAAATCCAAATTTTTTGTACCATTGCTTTAGGATTGTGTTTTCGTTGATAATCCCAATGCTTATTACCTCTCCCTTTCTTGTCTTTATCTCGTTTACCGCATGTTCCAATAATTGTCTGCCAATATCATTGTGCCTGTGGGAAGGGAGAACCGCCAATCTCTCGATGTAATATTCCCCTGCGGCCTTTCCGGGTTGTACCCCCACACAACCCACTACTTCATTTTCGATTTTTGCAATATAGAAATCGACATTATCCATGATGGATTTTTTCAGACTATCCATTTTAAGAAACGCCGGATTGGTCGGAGCATTTTCTTCTGATAAACCAAATTCATCTGCCACCGTTAAAAAAGATTCTTTAATAACAAGCAACAATCTATCAAGATCATGTTCTACATCAATGGGCTTTATGGAAACCATGGGAATATCCTTGTTTTTGGTTTCAAAGGCTTAAAAGCATATCTATCAGATTGGGTTGAGGGAACAGGTCATATTTATCCTTCCTGACATTGGCATGTGTCCACATTCCCTTGATCCTGCCATAATAGGCATCCTCATTAAAGTCAAACGCCCGGGCACCCCTTTTTCTGATGTCAGCCACGATACCGTCGCGGACATCAATTGAATCCCGCTCTGCTATCCAGAGAATAAAGCGCCTGAGGATGTCGATCTGTTTATCAGAATAGGCATGCCAGTGGCCATGGCCACGGAAGGGTTCGGGTAAGTTCACAATTTGGTCTTGGGCAATGGGGACATTCACATAGGTTTTTCCATCCACTGCATAACTGAAATTGCAGATTTCAACTGCCACCGAATGGGTGTGCATCTGTTGCGAACCGTTCATACCCAAATGCCAACCGTACCCGCCTTCAGGTATACACTGAACCAGCTCCCCGTCATAGCGATCATCGTTTCCTTTGACAGATCGACCACCCAATACGAACTCAGTCCCTATTGGCCCTCGATTGTCATTGGCCCAGCCGTCAACGGTGTTATAGGGATTGTGCCAGCCTGCCGTGTGATGCAAAAACAGATACTCTTTGGGTGTGGGCCCCTTGTTATATTCACCATTGGGAAGAAAATACTTGTGCACAATTAAGCCCGGGTAAGGAGAATAAACCTTTTCCGTGTTGTCGGTGGTGGCATTAGACTTTTGGATGGCTGTTAACGTCTGCGGCCCCACAATCCCATCATCCACCAAACCATTTTCCCTTTGAAGCGCTTTAACTGCCGACTCCGTATCTGCACCGAAAATGCCATCGGCATCGATTCCCAAAGCATTTTGCAGTTCAACTATTTCCCGTCCTTTTGAGCCTTTTTTAAATAGCATAAGAAATCTCCTCATCGAATCAAACAATGGACAAGGTCTGTGAGGACCGCTCCCCAATTATATTTCTAATATATGCATGGGATGATAGCCTTTTTTGACAAAAAACAGACAAAAAAATTTTACATCGAATCAACAATATACTGATAAAATTTGGTGTCTACGGTCATAACGGGAAAAGAGGCAGGCAACTCTGATTGCTTGATTTCCGAAAAGCCGTTCTTTTCATAGAAACGATGCGCCGCCAGAAATTTGGCTGTGGTGCCCAGATAAATCTCGCGCACCTCGTGGCATTTGCACCAATCAAGCAAAACGTGCAAAAGTCTGTGGGCAACATCTCGCATTGAACCTCGGAAATGCTTTTTAACGAACATCTTGCGCAATGCCCCCTGACCGTTACCAATATCAAGCAACGCAATGGTTCCGATAACTTCGGAGCCATGTAATGCCACCCAGAAATTGCCGCTGCCTTTTTGGTAAAAGCCGGGAATATCGAGCAAATCAGGCTGAGCATCAAGCGTAATAGGGATGCTGAATTCCGATTGCTGGATAGGCAGAATAACGTCCACGACACCGGATAGGTGATGTTCGAAAAAAGGTATAATTTCTATCATATAAATCCTCCAAAAGTCCAATACCAGTCTCAGCTGCGTTGCTTAGAGCACCCCGACTATCTTGATGTTGTGTTTTTTTAGTTCATATTCATCCATTTCGGTTCTTTTGGAGCCTTATACGCTTCAAACTGTATAAGCAAATCATCCGGTTTTTCATCAATCATTATCATTTCACGGTGGGCTCTTTTAAGAAACTGCTGGTTGACGGAATGTTCCAGGAAATTGATGATGCCGTCAAAATATCCACAAATATTTAAAATCCCGCACGGTTTTTCATGGTATCCCAATTGAGCCCAAGCGAGAATCTCAAATATCTCTTCAATTGTTCCAATTCCCCCTGGCAATGCGATGAAGCCATCGGATAGATCAAACATCTTTTTCTTTCGGTCATGCATTGTTGGTACGATATGCAGTTGGCTCAGTTTGTTGTGTTTGACCCTTTCAGCAAACAGCTCAGGTATTACACCGATGACGTCACCGCCATTATTTAGTGCCGAAGAAGCAACAGCACCCATAAGCCCAACTTCTGCACCGCCATAAACAATTGCAATTTTCCTTTCAGCAAGACATTGTCCCAAGCGTGTTGCAGCCTCTAAATATTCAGGGCGAGAACCGGAGTTTGAGCCGCAATATACACAAAGTGTTTTCATCATTACCTTTCATTTTAAATATAATGTTGAATTAAACCTGCCGCGCCAATAGCTTTCGGGACCAAAGGAAGATAGCCCATGCGCCTAAAAATCCAATGATATGTACTGAAGGAAGCACACGAAACGGCACTTTACCCGTTTGCACGAAAATAGGGGTGCCCAATGTCGCCTCAATGATAATTTTTGTGCCTATCAATAGAAGGATGAGCATCCATAGAAATCGGTTTTTTTGGGTTTTGAACGCAGTACAAAGACAAAAATAGGCAACCGCCCCGGTGGCTAACCCGGAGAGCCCGCCAAAGCGTTGAAGCTCAGGCAACGTCAGAATGAAAATTAAGCTGGGTATGATAGCTGCAAAAATACAGACGAGCCAAAAGCTGCGGAACCCTGATGCATTGATGGCGAACCCTGCAAGACCAAAAACGGCAACGTCCCAAAAGAGATGGCTGGCTGAAAAATGAACCAATGGTGCCGTTAGAAGTCGCCAAAGCTCTCCACTTATGATGGATTGCCTGTCATACATGAGCAAGTCTGAAAGTTGAGGAAAGGCATAGGCAATGATTGACAGTATAACAATGATGACTGTCAGGATATGTCCCTGACGGCTCATTTTTTTCTGCCGGACCATAGCGCAAAACCTCCAAGAATAAGCAGTATTAAAGAATACCCGGCTCCCAAGCTTCCGCCACCAGTGTAGCCAGGTTTATGCTCAATCGCATACGATTCCGGCATCTCTTTAACCTTTTTCTTAAAACGATCCAGCTCGGCCTTAAGGTTGATAACCAAATTGTCGGCTGCCAGATGAAAGCCGTTTAAAGAGTCGGATCTCAACTGCTCAGACAAATTTACCAAGGTTGAAGAACCCTTAATGTGGCTGGTACCAGGAGCTCGAAAAAGCATTTTCCGGCTGGGAATATCGTACAGTACGGCATCTACCATCGTACTGGTGTCATTTTTCTCCCCTTTGACCGTATAAGCGCCAATGATAGTCCAGTAAGATAATGATAACAGTCCCTCATCTGTGTGTTGAACCTGATCGTAGGAAATAAGCGCAATTACATCAATACCGTACATGGTTTTTATCTGATCAAGATTCGTGAAGCCGCCACCATTTGTAAGGTAATCAGTTGGAATCAGCTCAATGTCTTTAACCAAAGGCAATGTTCTGAACTCAGTGGAAATTCGTTTCATCAAGTCCATCTTTTCCTTTCCGCCCAATCGATGTGCCACCCTTCCCCTGTGCGATTCGGGGACAAAGGCAATCCCGACTCGAAGGGGCAGAGAAAGACGCGGAATGGAAGGGACTACGGCTACATCCTTTTTCGGGTAAAGGTATTCAACTACGCTACTGGTGTATCTGCTTTGCCTTCTTCCATAAAACTCAGCGCAACCCAGCAATGAAAACAAGACGGAAATAGTAATGATAAAGTAAATTACACCGGATTTCGACCACATAGTAATTTCTCCTTATTTTTACTGCCCAATACTTTCATTAAAGGACATGGAAATTTCCCCAAAGCAAACAAGCTCATTCATCTTTATTCCGACAATTCAACTTACACTTATCATTATTTTTTTACAATTGATTAGGAAAAAAACAACCTCTCTGGGGAGTTGATGCGTTCCGGAGGTGTGGTGCCGGCAAGCTTTTGCTCAATGCCCAAAGGGCTTGGAACCCAACGTATCTATCCATTTGCCCCAGTGGCCCCGGGAATCATTGACATGCTATGGAACCCACATTATTGTAATGCAATAACGTCACTGAAAGAATAAGGAGACCCATGGCAAAGGAAGATAAGATCTATCGCAGGCTGCAAAGGCATCTGGACCATCAGGTAGTGGGATTCCCCGCTGCAAAAAACGGCGCAGACATCCGGCTTTTAAAGCATATTTTCACACCGGAGGAGGCAGCCATCGCCTGCCTTTTAAGCCATGAATTTGAATCCCTGGAAACCGTGTTTTCAAGGGTAAGGCACCGGGTGAACTCCCTTGAAACCCTGGAAAGAATATTACACCGCATCCAGCAAAAGGGGGGCATTGAATCCCGAATCAGGAACGGCAGGCACCAGTACTGCAATTCTCCTCTGGTGGTGGGAATGTATGAGATGCAGATGGAGCGCATGTCTCCGGAATTTTTGAAAGACTTTGACGATTACACCGGCTCCGTTGGTTTCGGTATGGCATTCCTGGAAACAAAACTGCCCCAGATGCGCACCATTCCCATCCAAAAGAGCATTCCCATTGAAGCCCCTGTGGCCACCTTTGATGAGATTGCACAGCTTATTGCCGGGGCAGCCGCTCCCTTTGTCATTGTGGAATGCATCTGCCGCAAGAAAAAAGAGATGCAGGGCGAGCCCTGTCAGGTGACCCGGCGCACCGAAACCTGTCTGGCCCTGGGGGATATTGCCCAGACCTGCCTCACTGCCGGGATGGGCCGGGAAATCACCCGGGAGGCGGCCATGGCCATCCTGGATAAAAATCAGAGGCAGGGGCTGGTACTTCAACCCTCCAATACGGAGAAGCCCGAATTCATCTGCTCCTGCTGCGGCTGCTGCTGCGGCATGCTCAGTCTCCATCAGAAATTGCCAAAACCCCTTGATTTTTGGGTGTCCAATTTCCAGGCCAGGGTGGACACAGCCCTTTGCAACGGGTGTGGGGTGTGTGAACGCAGATGCCAGGTCCATGCCGTTAAGGTGGGTGGTGACCCACCCCATGCTGAGCTGGATCTCAATTTGTGTCTTGGGTGCGGAGTATGTGTGACCACCTGTGCGCCCAAGGCACTTTCTCTGGTGAGAAAAGAGAGAATAACCCGGCCCCCAAAGGATCGGGAAGAACTCCATGCGATTCTCCTGGAAAACCGCAAAGGGGCACTGGGTAAGGCAGCATTGGCAGGAAAGCTTTTGAAGGGTATGGTGCAGACTGGGAGAACCGGGCTTATGACTAACTTATGACCATAGAGATGTTCATATTTTCGGCACCCTTGTCTCAAAAGTGGTTGACACTTTTTTGAGGAGGTTTCCGGAAAATAAGGGAATGCCGTGGGAAAGTGTCAACCAGTGAATGAAGGATGCCAAATCCCTGAGTCTTTAGCTCAGGGGTTGTTGACTTCCTTCGACCGGTAATGTCACCGTAAAAGTCGTTCCTTCTCCGGATCGGTTTTTCACCCCGATTCGTCCCCCGTTGGCCTCGGTCAGATTCCTGCAAACAACCAGCCCCAGCCCTATGCCCTTGGCCTTGGTGGTAAACAGCGGCTGAAAGAGATTTTTCATATTCTCCTCGGATATGCCTTCTCCGGTATCAATGACGCTGATCTCTATAAAATCAGTTGCAGGCTCAATGCTTGAATCCGAGCCCTGTAACGCTGGGCTTTGAACCAGACGCGCGTCGATATCAATCCTTCCGCCTTCTGTCATGGCTTGGACGGCATTGATGATGAGGTTCTGCAGCACCTGCCCTATCTGGAAGGGGTCTATGTTTATCTTCGGCAATGTCTCGGAGATCTTTGTTTTAACTTCAATGTTTTCCGGTATGCGGCATTTGCCGAGGCTCTGGGTTACCAGCGTGCCAGGGGCAATCGAACTGATTTGGGGCGTCTTGGTGCGGGCAAAGTCGAGAAGGTCGGAGATGATGCGCTGGGAGTTGTCGATTTCCTGTTTGATGATCTCCAGGTACTCCTTGACGGTGTCGTCGGCGTCGGCCAAGACCATTTTCAAAAAATAGACCGCATTGCTCATCACCCCCAGAGGGTTGCGGATTTCGTGGCCGACAATCCCCGCAAGCTGCCCCATTACAGCAAGCTTATTCTTGCGGATAAGTTCGTCCTGAGCTTCTTTCAATGATTGAGTCATCTGCAAGATGGAACATCTGAGGTTTTCAAGTTCGCCCAAAAATTGATATTCCTGGATAATGGCTCCTTCAGGATCTCCGGTGCCGACCTTCAGGGCATAAGATTCAATGGCCTTGATCGGCTTAATGACCGTCCTGCTGAGAAGCTGAAACAGAACGAAGACCAGACAAATATTCAGCGTAATAATGCTGGCCATGGTAACCAGGAGAAAGTTCAGAAGATACTTTTCCATAAATCTGGGAGAGATGAAGACAGATACCGTGCCGATATGCATGTCGTTGAAAATAATATTGACGTTTTCAAAGAGCAGTCCTTTTGTTGAAATATCACTTTTTGTGAAAATAATGTTTCCCTGCGTGTCCCTGACACATGCGGAAATAATAGTGACCTGGTCTGCTTTTTTGAGGACTATACCGAAAATATCCCTGTTCTGCATGGTGCTTTCGATGATCTTATCCGCCTGGCCGAAGTCGAAATTCCATATGGCCAAAGTCAGACTGTTTGATAACTGGCCGGACTGAACTCTTAGCTCGGAACGGAGTTCACTCAGACGGATGTTGCGTTCATGGTAGTAGTTAAAAGTACCGAAGAGAGACAGCACAACGGTTGTCACTATTGCCAGGATGAGGATGACGATTTGAGTGATTGACAGATGTTGCTTTATTCTTGACATTTCCACCCCCAACTTGTCCAGAGCACCGTATTACCGCTGCTAATCAAATGAGTCAACTCTTATCCGTTACTTCTGTATTTGTTGATATTTACTTCCAAATTTTTCCAATTCGATAAACCAATCACTGGATACCCTTCCTTGACCAAAATATTTTTCCAATATTTGCAGATACTTCCCGTTTGCTATGATTTCCTTCAGCCCTTTGTCAATTTTAGCACCAAGACGTTTCCCGTCAGGATAATTCCAGTCAATCATGACTGTAATGGGCCCAAACGAATTTGGAATTTCAATGGCCACAAAATTATCAACCTCAGCGGGAAACTCTTTTTTTATGGTAAATTCACCGGCTTCCATTATAACGGCGCAGAGGTCGATTCGGTCCTCTTTTAACTGTCGAAACAAGAGCTGCTCGTTGTTTGCCTCTGTGATCTTAATAACATTTCTATCGAAGTAATCTGCATTTTCCAGGGTTCCCCGGATCATGCCAATGGTGTGCCCGCTGAGGTCTTCCGATTTTTTGTAGGTTATTCCTTTTTTGTGTCTGGGTTTGTAGTAGAAAAAAGCTGCCCGATAGAGGGCGATGGGAATAACCGCGCTAAATTGTTGCGCTGCAAAATTCTCAGGGTTGCCAAGATGGTTGTTCCTCAAGTCTGTTTGAAGTCTTTTCAACGGGAAATAGAGTATTCGGCTTCTCAGGTTGATCTCAGCGAATATAGCGTGAAGTATCTCTCCGGCCATTCCGTCTTTTGGCAAAGCGGGCGACCAGAAGGGAGGGGTATCACTGGAACCGAATTCAACAATCCCCGGTGCTTTGCCGGGAACATACGTTTCGGAAATCCGGGGTTGTCTTTTTTCCTCATATGTGCTCACTATCCTGTCATACTTTCCATTATTTTTGATTTTTTTAAGTCCTTCAGAATAAGCCTGCTTGAGCCCTTCAGCCAGAGGGTTTGCTTGGTTAAAGAATATGGAAAAATGGTCAGTCCAGCCCGATACTTGCATTCTTACAAAATTATTGATCTCGTCGGAATAGGATTTTTGGATGTACTGTCTTACCACAGTATCCGGTGCACTGAGGAAATCTATCTCCTTGCCTTTAAGTTTTTTTAACAAAGATTTCAGGTCCCCTTGTATGACTTTTATGCCGGCGTTTTTGTACAAATAGATATCTTCCCCTGCTGGGATTCCACATGTATATCCTCTTAATTTTTTCAAGTCTCCATCCCAACTCATTCCTTCTTGATGCGCAGGCAGATAGTAGTAATGTCCCCCTGTTATTTTGTAACATGGCACAGCATCAAGCTTTTCCGCCTCCATTTCCGAAAAGATATTTTGCTCTCCCAGCACGGCGATGGCATTCTCGTAAAGCATGGAATACTTGACAAGGCTTTTGATAGGCAGTATCTCAATCTGCATGTCAATGTCAACCTCCTCAAAGGCTGCCTGCACGATATTCGCAACTATGCCTTTGCCCGGTGTCTGCAAGTCGATAAGAGGCGGATACTGGTAGGCAAGTGTTTTGATCGTTTCTTCCGCCTTTAATAATTTGGGACCGAATCTTGGTGCTGTGGCCGCAGCGTATGAAGCCGTAAGTATCACCAAGAGAATCGCCTTAAAGACTACTGAACAGAGAGGATGATGTGCTTTCATAGAACCCTCCTTTGGGCCTGTAATGGATTGTCCCCGTGTCTGGCGACCTGAATTCAAAATGGTATTATACCGCCGCCCCCCCCGACGGGCAATGGGCCCGGACCGGAACTGTAGACAGCTCAATTGTCCGGTTCCTATTGCCCATCGGGGGGGGCGGCTCTGCTGAGGTTGCCTTGGAGGCTGCCTTTTCATATAACTGCCACGGGCAGACCGCACTGGGGACCTGGGTTTGCCCACAACGAATAATGAAAGTAATGTTAGGCATGCCTACGCTTTCTTATAAAACCTATTGAAATCACGTAGCCAGGTCTGTTGAAGTGTTTCGGTGATAGATTGCCCCGAAGGGGGGGAGTTGCTAATCAATAATTGCCGAGTTTGACAACACCAATATTGTGTCCCAGAGTTCGAAATGAAGCGCAAATGGATGGGTTTGGCTTAGAAAAATAGTTATCTTATCCTCCTTGGGATCAATGCTGAATCTGGTAGAAAAAATTCCTGCCCACTCATATACGCCGGCACTTCCGCCGTCTATATCGTGACCTCGATCCGTTTCGATGGCAAAACCGAGGCCGAATTTCCATCCTTTGCCGTGAAGAAGCAAAGCATCTAAGTTGCCGATATGGTTCGTTGCCGTCATTAGTTCCACCGTCTTGCGGCTAAGGAGTCTTACACCGTCGAGTTTGCCCTGATTAAGGAGCATCTGACAGAAACGGAAGTAATCGAAAGCGGTCGAAACCAAGCCGCTACCGCCTGAATAGTATGTTTTTTGCCCTTTGTAATGGAAGCTGGGAGAATAAAGGTAATCCCCTTCCTGTTTTATGCCATCGGTCATCTTCTCAAGGCGGCCATTCCCGTCCGATATCCAGAGCGCTGACAGTCTGCCTATCTTTTCTTGCGGGGGATAAAAGTACGTGTCGTTCATTTTTAGCGGCTTGAAGATGCGCTGATGCATAAAGTCCGCCAATGTCATTCCCGACACCACTTCCACCAGATATCCGAGTACGTCTGTGGACAAACCATATTCGAATGTATCTCCGGGCTGGGCGTAAAGAGGCAGTCGGGCCAACGTTTTTACCATGTTCCCGATGGTTCCATCCGTTTCACTAAGCCCATCTGATATGCCCGCCTCTTTGTAATAGCTGACTATCTTTTGGTGCTTGGGATCAGGATACCAGTTCGCCAGGAAGCGGTAGGTTAGTCCCGAAGTATGGGAAAGAAGATCGCGGATTGTAATTTCACGTTTCGCAGGAACCAGCTTAAAGGGCGGGTTATGATCTTTGGGCAGCATCTCCAGTACCTTTGGGTTTTTGAATTCCGGAATATATTTTGAGATCGGATCCGAAAGAAGGAGTCGCCCCTCTTCATAGAGCAGCATAACTGCCGTGCTCGTCAAGGGTTTTGTCATTGAGGCAATCCTGAAGATAGTGTCTTTTTCCATTGCCCTGCCCTGGTCGGCAAGACCGAAAGGCTTGAAATAGACGGGCTTTCCATGCCGCGCAATAAGGACAATGCCCCCGGCCATTTTCTTCTCTTCGACCATTCGGTTCATCAGAACGTCGATACGTCCAAGGCGATCTGATGACAGGCCCACTGCTTCGGGCCCTTGCGTCTGAAGCGCCTCTTGTCCGAAAACCGGCGCGGTACATAGCAGCATGAGCAGTACAAACGTGAAAAAATGACCATGTCCCCACAGCATGCGATGTGTCGGAGAAGTGAATAAGCCCCGAAGCTGGCTTTTTAATGAATTACCACTCCATTGTGTCATTGGTAGCCTATTTTGTTTCATTTTTCTTCTCTCCTCGTGATTTATAATTAATAGCAGTTTGCCGATTCAAATCAAGCCGGATCATTTCCGGGAACGGATCAGCAA
Source organism: uncultured Desulfobacterium sp. (assembly GCA_963668575.2). GTDB lineage: Bacteria > Desulfobacterota > Desulfobacteria > Desulfobacterales > Desulfobacteraceae > Desulfocicer. The sequence continues at coordinate 7,496,867 of OY764894.2, forward strand.
CACTATTTGGTGCAAATTTGGACGTCCCTCATTCATCGGTTGAAAAATGACCTGATATATCCCCTCTTCCTGATAGCGGATCATGTCGTTCCATGTCTCAGTGTGTGCTCTCATATCAAATGATTCAGTTTGCAGACTCATGATCAGTGCACCGAACGTTTGAGTTCACTGGTATCTTTGTTCCGACAATTCAACTTACACTTATCATTGTTTTTTTACAATTGATTAGGAAAAAAACAACCTCTCTGAGGAGTTGAGACGTTCCGGAGGTTGTGCCGGCAAGCGTTTGCTCAATGCCCATGGGACTTGGAACCCAACGTGTCTATCCATTTGCCCCAGTGGACCCGGGGGAATCATTGGCAGGTTATGGAACCCACATTATTGTAATGCAATAACGTCACTGAAATAATAGGGTAGGGCACCGGGTGAACTCCCTTGAGACTTCAGTGTCTTGGGTGCGGAGTATGTGTGACCACCTGTGCGCCCAAGGCACTTTCTCTGGTGAGAAAAGAGAGGATAACCCGGCCCCCAAAGGATCGGGAAGAACTCCATGCGATTCTCCTGGAAAACCGCAAGGGGGCGCTGGGTAAGCAGCATTGGCGGGAAAGCTTTTGAAGGATATGGTGCAGACCGGAAAAACCGGGTTTATGACTAACTTATGACCATAGAGATGTTCATATTTTAGGCACCCTTGTCTCAAAAATGGTTGACACTTTTTTGAGGAGATTCCCGGAAAATAAGGGAATGCCTTGAGAAAGTGTCAACCAATGAATGAAGGATGCCACATTTTCAAGGCAATTTCTCTTCAATGGCGTTGGTTACCATTTGTTTGCATATGTAACGCATCACCTTGAAAGGAATGAATTCAAACCCTGTCTGATCCAACCATTGGTGGGCAGCCCAATCGACGACGGCTTCAACATCTCCGGACGCTTCAACCCTTTTTTTCAAGGTATCTTTATAGGCCAGGGTTGAACTCTGAACACGTTGCACGATCTGGTGCGCGTGTTTGTCTGTCATAAGGCCGAAGTGTTCCCAGGCGCACAGGTTCACCTCAAGCTTTTCGAGTCGCTTAAGGCTGCGCATGTAATCGACAAAGCTCTCCGAGGCCGTACATGCAAAATCCCGTCCCCCATGAATGGGGATGGACATGGCATCGGAGGGGAAAAGCCATTTTTGCTCTTCAGCGTACAGGGTCATGGCACACCGGCTGTGACCGGGGGTTTCAATGGCACGCAATACCAGACCGCCGCCGATGTCAATTCGTTCGTCATCACCCAGTACACGGACATGGTCAATGGGATCAAAATCAAGGGAAATCCCCTCTACGGTATCGGGAATGCCCATGCGACAAAGAGCGTCCTGACAGAAATTTCGTGCATTTTTAATGGCCTTTGGCATCGCAAGGAAACGGGCCGCCTCTTGCGACGTCAATATCTCCAGATGCGGGTAGCGTTTTTGTAAAAAGGGCACGGCTCCGGCATGGTCGAAATGGGAATGGCCCACAAACAGATACTGCACGCGCTGCATGTCGATATTCCAAGCCGTGATCTGATCCATGAGTTCCCGAACCATCCACGGACCGCCCCCGCCCACGAGCATATGGATGTCGCCTTTGAGCAGATAAATGTTATTCTGGTTCGTGCCGAGAAAAACCATACGGTCATTGATAATCCCCGGTTCTTGTATCCACATGTCAATTACCTCCCTGGTTTATCTATCCGCCAACAGTTCCTCACGCATGCGCTTTAGAGAAAGTTCGGCCTTATGCGCGACGGTTGCCAGATGTGTCTCAAGTGCCCCGGCTTCCTGGGCCATTTTCATCTGTTGGTACAGCTCCAGCGCCTCCTTCAGGCAGTTATGGGCGCTGCTGTAATCTTCCTGAGCGTCATGAACAAAACTCATGTTGGTCAGTACCCCGGCCAGCCCCACCGGATGTCCTATTTTACGCAGCAACATAAGAGCCGCCTCAAATTCTTTCCGGGCGCGATCCAACTCCTTTGTTTCATAGTAAAGGGTTCCCAGGTTGGCCAGCACATTGGCCTCGCCTTCCCGATCCTCTTTTTCCTTGAAAATGTTCAGCGCTTCCCGGTAATGGCGTTCGGCCCGATCATACCGCTTTTGGTCAAAATACAGCAATCCGGTTTGAAAAGCAACATTGGCCCGGCCTAAATCATTTTTCATTTGCTCGCACAAGCTGCGGGCCTGCGTCAGCATGGACTCTGCAGCATCCATATCACCCTTAGCTTTGTGCACCTGGGCCAACAGAACAAGGCAGATGGTTTGCTTCTCGCCATGTCCCAGTTTGACAAACAGTTCCCTGGCGTGATTGAAATCCGCAATTGCTTTGTCAAAGTCCTTTAGCGCCATGTCCACTTGGCCCAGTTCCATGGCCGCATCGCTTTCTCCCAGTTCATAATTGAATTCCCTGTAGCGCTCCATGGCATTTAGGTAGTGCTGCCTGGCCGCCTTGAGATCATTTTGACCCCGACGGACATGTCCCAGACGCATGACCTGGATCACTGCATTCACATGGTCTCCAAGCTCTTCATACATCTCTTTGGCCCGGTTGAAGTAATCCACGGCCTTATCCAACTCACCCTGATCCCCTTTCACAAGGCCCAGGTTTGAAAGCTGGGCAGCCTCCCCCCCTGCATTGCCCAACGCTCTATACCTATTCATGGCCTCTTTAAACAGGGTTTCCGCCGGTTCCGGCTTCCGCCGGGCATACATGGTATGACCCATGTTGGCGTAACGCTGGGCCGCCATTAAGGGCTCGCCTGCGTTTTCATCATATTTTGCAGCCCGCTCATAGGCATCCATGGCCTTTTTGTAATTGCCGGCCGCAAAATAGGTGTGTCCCAAATACCCCCACTGGCTGGCACTTCTTTTATCGTCCTTCAGGAGTCCGTATATTTCCACGGCCTTCTGATGGTAGGCCTCGGCCTGGTCGAAATCTCCCCGGGCATAGGCCACATGCCCTAAACTGGACCACTGTGACGCCCTTCCGCGGCAACTCATGTCCGGATTGACGTCCTTCAGAAGACGATACTGTTCCAACGCCTGCCGGTACTTTTTTTCAGCGGTATCCAGCTGTCGGGTGGAGAACTCCAAATAGGCGCTTTGGGACAATATATCGGCGATCAGATCGGTTCTCTCCAATTCCAGCGCCAACGACAAAGATTCTCCAAAGGCGGTTCGTGCCGTCTCTATATCACGCAAGGCAAAGGCCGACCGCCCTTTGAGTTCAAGGGCCTTTTGCAGACCGGTTCGGTGGCCGCTTTTACGCAATACGTCGACGGCCTCCTTCAGTACCTCCAGGGCATCGTGATTCTGGCTCAAGGTTTCCTTAACCTCTCCCAATGCCAGCAACAGACGACCGCGGGTTGCCGCCGGATCACACCCAAGGTCATGACTGCGTTTAGAATCCGAAACCTGATCCGAGCCGGAATCAAGCTGCTCCAAAGCGCGTTGCAGTTCCATCTCACCCATCTCACCGGCACCCAGGGCCAACTTGGGGCCGTATCCGGCCAGTGCCTGGTCAACCGTTATTTGGGTATCTGTACTGCGATATACGCCCAGGGAGTGCCCCAGGGCGGCAAAGGACTCAGGCTTACTGATAAGCTGATCTCGGTAGTAGGCCAGCACTTTTTTGTCCATATCCGCCCTGTCTTCCGCTAAAGCCCTGCACACGGTTTCGTCATGCGGATAAAACAGACGCGGATAGGCCAGGCGTATACGCTGGTCGTCATGATCCGCCAGCATGCCCTCAAAAGCTTCCGATGCCAATGCAGCCGTTGTCTTGTCTTCGGATATGCCCGTGAATATAGATAATTCATGGATTTTTAACGGATGGGCCAAATGAACCATGGCACGCATCAACTCTCCGCTGATGCTCGTATCATGGTAACAATTGTGATAATGCTCCAATAATGTTTGGGTTTCGCCGGACGTTGTTCCGTTAACGGTTATGCGGTTGGAAGGGCAGAAATCGTCCTGGGTGGCCAGAACGTCATCTGTGCATTGACATATGATCATCTTGGTTTTGGGCGGCAGCATACGTAGAATTGACTTGAAAAAATCCACCAGGACAGGCTCACTGGTGGTAACCAGGGGGGCCATATGAAGGACCAGTGTGGCATCGTCCATTTTTTCAGCGATAAAGCGGATTGCTTCTAAAAAGCGCACTTCAAGGGGACGTCGGTCTTGGCCTTTAAGCAGATCCAATTGGGTTTGCAGGCCGGGATGGGCGGCAGTGAACGCGGCCCATCCCCGGGGGGCCCGACAGGCAAGCCCGGAAGCGGTTTCCGCCAACCAGCGATAGAGGAAATGGCGAGAATGTTCCTGGGGCCAAATATCATAACGAAAAACAAAAAGGCTCTCCTTTTCCAGAAATGCCTCTGTTTGACGGCGCATGAATTTCTCCAGGCCGATTTCATCAGCACCGATGACCATAAATACCTTTTCGGTTTCCGAATCAATAAAATCGAATAATCGACCCTTTTGCTCGGACGCATGGGTGGTACAGTCGGACGCGTGGGCGGAACGGATAGATGGCATGAATCACCTCTGGTGAAATGTGAAAGTTGTTATTCAAGGGCACATAATGTACGATAATGCGCGTCTATGCGGAAGGTGTTATGCATTGTTCTTCACCTTCTCTGAAATGTCGGCATTCCTGATCGCTCAATGCAATCAACGCCGGTATCTCCACAGATGTGCCGTCTTTTGAAGGACTGCAAAAGGTTAGGATAGAAAAACGTTTCCTGTCAACTCAAATATAATAATTTCAAAAAAATCGTTACTACTCACCATTTATTGATGCATGACCAAAGGCATCACCGGTGGTGGAAACAAGGGCACTCCCCCTCATTCGTTGAGAACTTACCTTATTCATGCCTAACACATTATAATTATAAAATAAATTTCAGATCAACACCTGCAGATTTGTCACCTTCAGATTTGTCCGAACTAAAACTATACGAAAAAGAGTCGTCACTTTGCTGCCTTTCGTCAATGGGAATATTAACCTCAATCCGTGTGCCTGTACCGATGATGCTGTACACCCGCAATTTACCGCACAACATACGGGCACGTTCTGCCATGGCAGTCAAACCCAGCCCCAATTTATATTCATTTTGCACTTTATTACCCTCTTTATTGAAACCGATCCCGTCATCGACGATTTGGATGTCGACGTGGGACTTTTTCCGCTCTATTTTAATGGAAACGCTACAGGCTTCAGCGTGTTTTTGTATATTGTTAAGCGATTCCTGAATAATGCGATAAATAAAGGTTCGTCCTTGCAGATTAAAGCAATCATCAATTTCCTGGGTTTGAATCGAAATTTTTAATTTTGTATGTTTGGCAAATTCTTCTGCCAGAATGATGATGGATTCATCCAGGCCCAAATCTTCAATGTAGGACGGGCACAGTTCTTGAGATAAACGGCGTACGTTATCAATGATGTGATCGACGTATGTGTTGGCATCATCACATTTGGTGTTCAGCAGGGTCGATTCTGACGATAAGAATTTTTTGATACTCCTTAGCTTCAGTTTTAGCACGGTGAGGGATTGGCCCAGTTCGTCATGGAGTTCCAAAGCGACGCGTCGCCAGTTTTTTTCCTGGGTTTCCAACAAATGGGAAGACAAGGACTGCAGCCGGTATTGCGACTCTTTCAATGCCTCTTCAGATGCTTTGATTTTTCTTTTCGCCATATTCTCGTCTTCCAGGATGCTTAAAAGCGCCCGGCGTATCCGTTCTTCTTCTTCCAGCTTGTTTTGCTCGCTTTTTCGGTTATTTGATTCTAATTGATTTTCAGCGGTGCTTGAGAATAAATGGGAGCTTATCCCGGCTGTGATCTCTTCCTTATTCATCATGGGAATCCTCTATGGGTATTGCTTTGTTTTCAAGGCAGGCCAGCAGGCGGTGGTATTGCATGTTGTCAGCCAGTGATTTAAAGACGGCAGCGGATTGGGTGTCATGCTCTGAGATCTGTTTGATGAGTTTTTGTGTGCGCCGTGTATCCAGTCTGACCACGGCCTTGTGCAATTGTTGTTTTAAATCCGTTGGCAGGGTTGCCAGCCTGGCAGGGCTGACCTGTTCCTCAATGTTTGCATCCTCCTCCCGGGCCGGCTCTTTTTCGTAGACGTAGGCCAGCCCAAGGTGCTTTTCCATCATCGCAAAAATTTTCTGTGCGTGAAAGGGTTTTTTCACCACATTGGTGCAACCGGAAGCCAGTATCCGCTCCTGTTCCTCTTCCAGAGCGTGGGCCGTAAGGGCCACAATGGGAACGCACTTTGTGGCGGCGGACTTAAGTTGCATGGCGTGAATACGCCTTGTGGCCTCGTATCCGTCCATCACCGGCATACGCATGTCCATCCATATAAAGTCGGGTCGCCACTTCTCAAAGATTTCCACAGCTTCTTTGCCGTTGACCGCAGCCTGCACCTCAATGCCCACCGTTTGAAGGAGCTTCATCAGTAATATGCGGCTTTCCTCTTTGTCTTCAGCCACCAGAACACGGGGGACAGCCTGACCGGGTTTCAACCCGATGACGCGCCGCTGCTGCATGGCGCTTTCCTTGACATCGGATGCGCTTCCTTTTTTCATGACAATCTCAAAACGGAAGGTGCTGCCATTACCCTTTTTACTGGTTACAGTGATATCGCCTCCCATCATACGGACATAGGCCCGGCAGATGGCCAACCCCAGGCCGGTACCGCTTTCGGCCCGTCGGCCACTGTCTGTCTGTTCGAAATGTTGGAACAGACAGTCCTGCTCAGCCTTGGCAATGCCCACACCGGTGTCATGGATCTCAAAACCCAAGGTGCTTTGGCTGTTTTTCAGGTATGGCAGCCCGTCATGGGCCTGTGCCGCTTGCAGGGTGATGGTGCCATGTTGAGTGAATTTAATGGCATTGTCCATCAGGTTGACAAGTACCTGGCGTAGTTTGCTTCCATCGGATACGATATAGCGCGGTACTTTATCGATGCCGATCATTTCAAAATGCAAGCCCTTGGCTTCCATGCGGGAGATGAACATGATCTTCAGGTTGTCAAGCAAGGCATGCAGATCAAAGGTTGAGAGGTTTAGAGCACATTTTTTCGCCTCGATTTTAGATATATCCAATACATCATTGATTAAACCGGAAAGATGTTCGCCGCTGCTGCTGATGGTGCCAAGATAATTTTGTTGCTCGCAGGTCAGTGAAGTTCCCTGCTGCATCAATTGCGCGTATCCCAGAATGGCGTTCAGGGGGGTGCGCAGCTCGTGGCTCATGTTGGCTAAAAATTCACTTTTGGCCTTATTGGCCGACTCGGCCTGTTCCTTGGCGATGGTCAGTTCGGTGGTGCGCTCTTTGACCTGTTCTTCAAGTTCTTCACGATGTTTTTGAAGCGCTTCCTCTGCATGCTTTCGGGGGGTAATATCCGTTAGAAATCCTTCCAGGACAGCCAGCCTCCCTGCCGGGTCCCGAACGGCGCGAACATTGAGAGAAGTCCAGAGGATGCTCCCGTTCTTTCTGCGCATTTGGGATTCAAAATTTGAGATGATATCCTTCTTCTCAAGCTGGCGCAACAGCTCTTTACGCCGGGTGGCATCGGCGTACAATTGACTCCCAATATCGGAAATGATTTTCATCAGTTCGTCGGGACTGTCATAGCCCAAGATGCGTGCAAAGGATGGGCTGGCATTGATAACCTGCCCTTCCGAAGTGGTTTGGAAAATACCCTCCACGGCGTTTTCAAAAATGCTGCGATATTTGTCTTCGGCACTCCTGCGTCTGGCAATTTCCGCATTCAAGCTGCGATTGGTCTCTTCCAGACCGTCATAATAGGTTTTCAGGCTCTGGATCATGCCATTGAAGGCTGAAGCCAGGACGCCGACTTCATCGCTGCTTTCAAAACCGATCCGCTGATTCAAATCTTTGTGAGTGCTGATATACGACGCTTTATCCGCGAGTCTGATAATCGGATTGGTAATATAGCGGGTCAACAGGAACGAAAAACCCAGAATGGCCATAATGAAGATTAACGCCAAAAGGCTCATTATTGTCTTTTGCGCCCTTACGGCGGCGTAGGCCTCGGAGGTGTCGACTTCGGCGATGAGTGCCCAGGTTGTATTCCATATATTGATGGGGGTATAGGCAGAAAGCACGGCATTTCCATTGTAATTGATGATGATCTTTTCACCGCTTTTGCCGTTAAGGGCTTCCCGGGCCGCCTCTGTATCCACGCCCCCTTTGGCAGGATCGGTAAAGGAGCCCAGGACCGTTCGGTTGATGGTATCAAGATATGAATCGGAGCGCATCAGCTTGTCCGGCCCCACCAGGTAGGTCTCGCCGGTCCTGCCCATGCCGGCCCGCTCCAGCATGATGCGGTTGATGGCATCCTGTGATATTTGCAGGGCCACCACGGCTTCAACCTGCCCGTTGTTAAGAAGCGGCTGTGCAATAAACGCGGCAGGTTCTCCGTTTCGCGGTGCATAGGGTGAGATATCCGCAAAACCAAAGGATTGGGTCTTCAAAACCCGCTGCACCAGACGGCCCAGCCCGGAGTCGGAAAAAGGGCCGTCCACCAGATTGGTTTGATAATCGGCATTCTTGGCGGCCGAGTAAAAGCAGTAGCCATTGGGGTTCAAAAGGAACATGTCGAAACCATAGGACTCGGCATAATAGGCGAACAATTCACGGCCTTTGGGATCCACCGGGCTGAACGCCTCGGCCACGTCGATTTCCGCGATGATGGCCCAATTGAGTCCCTTGATCTTAAGGGGGCTGTAGCTGGACAGCACCGGTTTGCCCAGGTACCCGCTGATCACATCCTGCCCTGTTTGCCCGGCCAGTGCGTTGCGGCTGCCCAGGGTATCCACCTTGCACGCCTGGGGGTTTTCAAAGGAGGTTTTTACACAATGAAATTCCGGGTCCAGCAGCGAATCGGAACGCATCAACTGATCGCTGCCCACCAGATAGGTCTCGCCGGTGCGGCCGAGGCCCTCACGCTCTTGCATGATCCGGTTGACCGTGGATAGAGAGATTTGCAGGACTGCCACCGCCAGAAGATCACCGCTTAAATCCTGAACCGGCGCGCCGATAAAAGCGAACGGGACTCCGTTCAACGGTGCATAAGGGTGAAAATCCTGGATCTGGATCTGTTTGGTGTCGACAACTTTCTGCCACAACAGTGCCAGCCCTTCCTCCTTGTAGGGGCCGGTTTTTAAATTCGTGCCCAGCGCACAATTTTTGGCAGCGGTGTACATGACATGACCGAGGTCGGCACTGATCAAGAGGACGTCGGAATAACCGAACACCATCACATAATCCAGCAGGGTCCGGCCGCTTTCGGTCCAGATCTCATTGTACTCGTAGGTGTCGATTAAAAAGGGATCGTTGGCCTCAATCTCCTCGTCAAACTGATACCGCCGCAGCAGCTTGTAAAGCATGTGGCTGTCTTCACTGGCGGCCAGAACGCTGATATCTTTGCAGGCCCGGGCGAAAAAATTTTCTATCTGCGTTTTTTTGACGCGCTCAACGCTTTTAAGTTTTTCAAATGCCTCCCGTCTGAGGACCTTCACGGTTTCCAACAACACGTTCATATCCCCCCGGATGCCCGCAAACAGGTCCATGATCTGGCTTTGCTTGACCTCACGCATGCTTTCGAGCTGACTGAAGGCCTGCTTGGACAGCGCATTACTTGAGGTGGTCAGCGATACCATGGCCAGCGCTGCAAAGGGAATTAATCCCACTGCTAAGAAAGCGCCCATCAGTTTGGGACCGAGTTTTATTTTTTTGAGCATGGGGCATCTCCCTCAGTTCAGAACAGGGTTTCCTGTCAATGATAATGGGCTCTTCGCGGATTGGTGTGATTGAGGTATGATTCTTGTAAGCAATCCTCAGTGTTTACGCATCAGCCGCTATTCATTTTTACACAAATCCGTGATGAGCCTGATAATTTTACCGGACCGACCAGTGCGCCTTGGAAACCTCAATTTCCCAAAGTGGGATACAGGCCATCCGGTACGGTTTGTAATTCACATTTTTATTGACTGCCAGAAGCTTGTTGGGTGCCGGAATGAACAGCATATAGGCGTTGTCATACACATGGCGCATGATCCTGTCGCAGACAGCGGTGAATTCCGGCGTTCCCACGGGGACGCGGAAAAATGCATCAATATAACCGTCCAGGACCGGATCTGGAAAGATGGTGCTCCAGGCATTGTGGGTTCGGTAAAGGAGAAAAGCGGACCAGGGGTGATTATAGAACCAGTCGTCACAGCCAAACACCAGAAGATCCCATGGTCTGGTGTTTTTTCCTGCGTTGGTGGAGAGTAGCTGGTCGAATACGTATTTTTCACTGGTGGTGATCTCGAACTCAAGCTTGACGCCGACCTTTCTTAAATCGCGTGCGATTCCCTTCCAGACAAACATGAACCGATCCTGGGTAAGAACTTTCAGTGTTAGCCCATTCAGAATGCCTTTAAGCTCCTTGCGGATTTCTTTGGGATTCTGAATTTCGGAATAGGGCCGCAGGGCTTTGACAACCTCCTGTACACCCGGAAACAGAGGGGATGCCAGTGTGGGTTTGACCGTGCCTTCACCGTAATAGGCGCGTTCCAGCAGGTGGGCCTGATCAATGGCACGATTGAGCGCAACTCTGATTTTTTTTTCCAGCAGTCTTTGATTGCCGTTGCGCAGATTCATGTAAATGGCGAAGCAACTGGTGGATGGCACTGATATCAGTTTTGCATATGGCGAGGCATCGGCTTTACATTTCATGGAAAAGGGAATGGGCATGATATCAAGTACGCCGTCCTTATCAAATACATCCTCCATGGCGATCTTGGTATCCAGTTCCGTATAGACGGTGATGGTCTCAATTTTGGGATAATTCGGGTTCCAATAGTTGGGATTGGCCTTCAGCACCACCTCCGGTGTCTGTCGGTCTCCTTCTGCATATCCCGCCTTTAAAATATAGGGGCCCAATCCGTAGGGACCGGGTTCGGCCAGATTCGGGCAGGTCAATTTTCCATTCCAGCCGAATTTTTTAAGATAGGCGGACGTATAGAATTGAATCCAGATGGTATCGTTCAGGAACTGGCCGTATTTTTCGGTGAGATAGAACCGGACCGTGTAATCGTCGATCTTTTCCGCCCGATCAAAGACCGTATCTATTTTGGTGAAAAGAAACGGTGCCTTCTTAAAGTGGGCCATGTTTTCGATCACGGAATCCGCATTAAAGTGGGTGCCGTCTTGAAAAAGGACATTTTCCCGAAGGATGAATTCATAGGTTTTATCATTGATCTGCCGGTGGCTGGTCGCCATATCGTAATCCCACCCCCGCTCGTTGTCTGCAGGTCGCAACAATGCACCATTGGTGGCATGGGAGGTGTAAATGTACGGCAGACTCGGAATGAATACCTTGATGTGAGAGCCGGGAACCGCTTTGGCCCATGCCTGGCCTGTCAATACCAGCATCGCAATCATGGCAAATGTCCACACTCTTTTGACTGTACACTTTACCTGCACTGTTTGGCTTTTGCCATTGTTTTTTGAATCATTGATTACTCCTTGGTGTGTGGGTTGGATAAACATGCTCAACTTCCTTCCAGATATTTTATTCGCTTAATCGAAAAACCGTCTCCGTAACATTTTAACTATTTATTGTTACGGAGTTTCCTGTTGGCTGGGGTAACGAATAGGTTCTCCCAAACGTTCAAGTTGCTCGTTAACCTCGCGCTTAAGTTCCTGTACACGATCCTCCCTATCCAAAATCATATTTTGCCATGCGCGAAGTTCCGCCAATTGGCGTTTAACCTTCTCTTCCGCTTGTTTCTGCTCGGTAATATCAACAATGGAAAAAACAATTCTCGAGAAGGTTTGTTCCTGGCTTGGAGAAATTGACCAATTGATCTTGACAAATCGCCGATTTCCATCCAACCTTGTAAAAACACCCTCCTGTTCCATCTTGGTTTCTCCGTCCCAGATGGATACCAGGAGCTGCTTGAATGCTCCAACGGATTCTGAGGTGAAAATATCTGCCAGTCTTTCCAATAGCGTCTGTTTATCCGGTGCCCCAAATAATTCCACTGCCTCCCGGTTAACATCAAAGAGGGCAATCTGTTTGGCACATCGCATCACGGCATTTGGATGGTTAACAAGGTACGCTTCCAGGTCGTCGATTTTCTGATCCTTGAGCCTCTCTATAAACGCCTTGACTTTGGAGAGATCTCCCTCCCAGAGGGACACTGGTGAATTTTCAAAAAGGTCTCTGAATCGGACCTCGCTGGCCTGCAGTGCCTGATAAGCCTGGGTCAGTTCAATGGTGCGGTTCTGCACCCGCTTCTCAAGTTCCGAATGGGATCGCTCCAGCTGCAACTGCAGCCATCTTAGTTCCAGATGGGTCCGCACACGTGCCAGCACCTCATCGGACTGAAAGGGTTTGGTGATATAATCCACACCACCAATGTCGAATCCCTTGATTTTGCTGGATATGTTTTTAATGCCGCTGATAAAGAGGACAGGGACCTGGCGCGTTTTTTCATCGGCTTTCAAGCGGCGGCAGACTTCATACCCATCCATGTCCGGCATTTTTACATCCAAAAGGATCAGATCCGGTACACTTTCGGCCACGGAACGCAGTGCCATTTCCCCATTGGCGGCGGGGCGTACATGGTAACCCCGGCCTGAGAGTAAATCGTCAAGCAGTTTCAGGCTGTCGATGGCATTATCGACAACCAGAATATCGGCCTGCTCCGGCATTTGTAATACATCATTGCTCATGGTGACTCCTTATATCATAAAAAACATAACCGGTTTGGTCTGTTCATTGTATTTCTTCCGGTCTTTTTTTAGCTAATCACGCCCATTTATAGTCTTGAGATGGCCCCGGATGTCAAGGTAATTTTACAGGGAGCGCCTGCAAAGAGTAAGTATTTGCGTGCTAACCTTCCCCGCATAGTTATGTCTAACCATACATAAATAGTGATTGTTGTGGATTGTATCTTATTTCCATATACTTTAATCAATAAGTTATAATAAATGCCCCATGATAAAATAAATTTTATTCAAAAAAAATACTATCGGCAGGCGGTTACTTTATATTGATGAAAATTTAAATTGGAACAATAAGGAAAACTGTATGAGAGAAGCAGTCATCGTAAGTGCGGTACGGACACCGTTGGGCGCCTTTAACGGTATACTGGGAAATATAGGTGCAACCACCCTTGGCGGCATGGTCATTGCGGAAGCTGTAAAACGGGCGGGAATTGACAAAGAAGCTGTGGATGAATGCATCATGGGACAGGTACTGCCCTGCGGATCAGGGCAGAATCCGGCCAAACAGGCAGCACACCTTGGGGGAATGCCCTGGAAAGTCGAATGTATTACCGTAAACAAAGTCTGCGGTTCCGCGCTTAAATCCGTGATGCTGGCTGCCCAGGCCATACAGGTGGGGGATGCAGATGTGGTGGTGGCCGGTGGTATGGAATCCATGAGCCAGGCCCCTTATTATCTGGAAAAGGCCCGTTTCGGCTATCGCATGGGACCGGGGCAAATTCAGGATCATATGGTTCATGACGGTCTCTGGGATATCGTCAATGATTTCCACATGGGCATGTCCAACGAAATCTGTTCGGAGAAATACCATGTCAGCCGGGAAGCTCAGGACCGTTTTGCGGCAGAATCCTATCGCCGTGCCTTGGCAGCCATTGCCCAAGGGAAATTCAAAGATGAAATCATGCCGGTGGAAATTCCCCAGCGCAAGGGAAATCCGATAGTTTTTGATACGGATGAATGTGTCAAAGAGACACCTTACGAAGTTCTGAGCAAAATGAAATCGGCTTTTCAAAAAGACGGGGTTGGAACAGCCGGAAATGCATCCATTATCAGCGACGGGGCCGCTGCAGTTGTGGTCATGTCAAAGGAAAAAGCCCAGGAGCTTGGCTGCAATATTATGGCGACCATCGGGGCCCAGGCGTCCTACGGCATTGAAATGAAATATGTGTTGGTGGCTCCCATCTGGGCTATTCCCAAATGTGTGCAGAAGCAGGGGATCTCCATGAAAGATGTGGATTTGTTTGAAATTAATGAAGCCTTCAGCGGAACATCCGTGGCCATCATCAATGAATTGAAACTGGACCCGGCTAAAATCAATGTTAACGGCGGTGCCGTGGCCATGGGGCATCCCATTGGTGCCAGCGGTTGCCGGGTATTGGTGACCCTGCTCCATGAGATGATCCGCCAGGATAAAAAGACCGGTCTGGCGACGCTCTGTCTGGGGGGCGGCGAAGCCGTCGCGATGATTGTGAACCGATGAGCGGGGCTGCTCATTCCTTTAAGGCTGTTTTTAGCTAAGGGATTTTTTTTGATTTTTTAATCAATAAGCTATCCGTTGCAGGGGCGAAAATTGTTTTACCCCTGGGGTTCCTGATTTTTATGAAAAAGGAGAATATATAGATGGAAATCAAAACGTTCGGCGTTATCGGTGCAGGACAGATGGGAAACGGGATTGCCCAGGTTGCAGCCATGAGCGGCCTGAATGTAATTATGAACGACATTAAAGAAGAGTTCGTTCAGAGCGGTGTGAATAATATCACAAAAATTCTGTTCAAAAATGTGGAAAAAGGGAAAATGACCGCAGTGGAAAAGGATGCGGTACTGGGCCGGATCAGAACCGGCACAGATATCAAAGATATGGTTGATGCTGATTTTGTCGTGGAAGCCGCTGTGGAAAGAGAGGACCTGAAATTTAAAATTTTTCGGGATCTGGATGAAATCTGCAAACCCGGTGTCATACTCTCCACCAACACCTCTTCCATTCCCATCGGCCGGATTGCGGCCCAGACCCAACGTCCGGACAAGGTCATTGGAATGCATTTCATGAATCCGGTTCCTGTCATGAAGCTGGTGGAAGTCATCCGGGGGCTGGCCACATCCGATGAGACCTTTCAGATCACATGGGATCTTTCTGTTAAATTCGGGAAAACACCGGCGGAGGCCAATGATTTTCCCGGATTCATCGCCAACCGTATCCTCATGCCCATGATTAACGAGGCCGTATTCTGCCTTTACCAGAACGTAGGAGCCCCTGAAGCCATAGATACCGTAATGAAACTGGGGATGAACCATCCCATGGGGCCCCTGGCACTGGCGGATCTGATTGGGTTGGATACCTGTCTGGCCATCATGGAAACTCTTTATGACGGTTTTAAAGATTCCAAATATCGCCCCTGTCCCCTGTTGCGGAAATATGTGGAAGCCGGATGGTTTGGCAGAAAATCGGGTCGGGGATTTTACGAATATAAATAGGCGGTGCTTCCCAGGGACTTGGGAAGGCTTCCCGTTGCCGGACATCGGATGGAAAAATAATTTTGATATTAACGCATAAATTAAGGGAAAAAACATGGAACCCAAATCAAAAGTGAAGGGCCATATAAATCGCCTAAAATCAACCAAACTCGTTCGGCCTTTTGTTGATAAGATGTACCAAGAAGGCGTCAATGCGGTCGAAAACGGGAAACCGGTTGCCTGGTGCATGGTGAATTGGTGGGAGGCGGATCTGGTGCTTCGTGCCATGGGCGTTACACCGATCTATCCGGAAAACTTTGCTGCGGTCAGCGCTGCCAAAGGGATGTCCCCCAAATACCAAGGCCTCAGCGATGCAGAAGGGTTTCCCACACATCTCTGTGGTTATGCACGAAATTCACTGGGATATTCGGCGGAGATGAAAAAAATGGGCAAGATTCCGCCGGATGCCCCATTGGGAGGCATGGCCGCGCCCATGCTGTTGTTGGGTTCAGGCATTTTGTGCGATACCCGTTTCAAGTGGTTTCAAGCCCTGCGTAAATATTGGGAAGTTCCGTTCTGGACCCTTGATACGCCAAGCTTTGATCCGGTGGAGGATATTAGGCCGGATGCCCATCGGAACAATATTCAGTACAAAACGGCGGAACTCAAAAAGTTCATCGTATTTTTAGAAGACCTGCTGGGAAAAAAATTGGATATGGATCTGCTGGAGCACTATACCAGCAACCAGGAAGCCGTGTTCAAAGTCTGGTGGGAGATCAATAACCTTCGAAAAGCCAAACCTTGTCCCATCCATTCCCGGGATTTCTGGACCTTGATGGTCCTGGGATATTACATGACCTGGGATCCGGAATCTCTGGATTTATATAAAAAAGTTTTCGATGAAGCAAAAGAGAGGGTGGATGCTGGCGTGGGGGCCGTAGCCAATGAGAAATACCGTTTGATCTTTTCCGAACTGCCACCGTGGCACAGCCTTAATTTTTTTGAAAAGCTGGCTGAGCGGGGGTGGAACTTTGTGATGGAAAGTGTCATGTATCATCCCCCTGAACCCATGCTGCTTAACATATCCAATGATCCCATTGAGCGGCTGGCCGCAAACACTTACTGGTTCCAGGTGGACCATGTGATCAACGCCAAAAAAAGAAACTATCCGGTGATAGGACCCATGATTCCCCAGGCATACCTGAACTGGGGGATCGAGTACGAGGCGGACGGTATTTTGACCCATTCTCTTTTATCCTGTCGCGCTTGCACCTACTGGCTCACCCATATTACCAATGCGCTTGAGAGGGAACTATCCATCCCCGGTATGAATATGGAGGGGGATATCATCGATTTTTCCGTTTTCGATCCTGAGAGTGTGATGCAGAATGTATCAGCGTTTGAAGATGCCATGGATCACTACAGGACGATTCGCGCAAAATAGGCAGGGCTTTTTTATTGCCGTAATACAAAGAGATATTAAGGAGAGTGATGATGCAGACTTCTGTAACCAGCGGACTTGAAAAAGCACTGAAAATATACCGGTCGAGGCATGAGTCGGCTGTGGAACTCGCATCCCGCGGGAAAAAGATCATGGGATATTTTTGTTCCTATGCGCCCCTTGAGATGCTGACGGCCATGGATTTCGTTCCCTTTAGAATACAGGGCAGTATGGATGAAAGCATTACAAAGGCCGATTCCCATATTCCGACCATTGCATGCCCCATCCTCCGATCCGGCCTTGATCTGGGATTAAAGGAAAAGTATACTTTTCTGAACGGATTTGTGGCCGCACATACCTGTGATTGCCAGGAAAAATTCTGTTCCATCTGGCAGCGTACAATGAACCCCTCCTACTTTCACCTGATAGATATGCCCCACGTGGCAGATGCCGATTCTGTGGATCAGTTCAAGACAAAGCTGAAACTTTTTCAGGCCTCCCTTGAGGCGTATACCGGACGTAAGATGGATATGGACCGGCTGAAAGAGGAGATGGTACTTCACAATCGGCAGAGACAGCTGGTGGCGGATCTTTACCGCCTGAAGCAGAGTGATCCGCCGCTGCTTTCCGGGACAGAGACACTGCAGATCATGATTGCGCTGATGTGCATGCCCATTGAAGAGGGATCTCTTATGCTCGAAGAGATTATCAAAGAGCTGCCCACCCGCAAGGACGCTCCCGCCAAAAAAGGCGCCCGGCTGCTGCTGTGGGGTACGCCGTTAACAGAAACCGGGATCATCCGTATGATCGAAAGTGCCGATGCCCATGTGGTGATGGATGATACATGCGCCGGGACCCGGCACTTCCTGCCTAAGGTTGAAATTACGGAGGATCCTTTAGACGGTATTGCTCAACGGTATCTTGACGGTATTAAATGTCCACGAACCGTTCGACAGACCACCGATTCTTTTTCCACGGATATGGAAACACGTTTCGGATATTTGAAGGAATATGTCGAGAAATGGCAGGTGGACGGCGTCATTCTTCAGTCTGTACGGTATTGCGATACCCACGGATTTGAGGTGCCGGATGCCAAGTCCTACTTTCGGCAGATGGGGATTCCGGCCATTTATCTGGAACATGAATATACCAGGGTGGCCCTGGCGCCCTTACAAACCAGGGTGGAAGCGTTTCTGGAAACCATTGCATAAATTTTAAGGGGGATAAATCTTATGATCTTTGCAGGAATTGATATCGGATCGACCATGACCAAAGTGGTCATCGTGAATGAGGAAAAGATGCTGGCAAATTTCATAGGCCCCACAGGGCCGGAGCATCGGCACCTGGCCCATGAGGTCATGACAGAGGCCCTGCATCTGGCCCGTCTTCCCTTTGATGCCTTGTCCTATGTGGTTGCCACCGGTTACGGACGGATCAATGTTCCCTTTGCAGATAAGCAGATAACCGAAATCACCTGTCATGCCCGGGGGGTTTCGGAGCTTTTCCCCACGGCCCGTACCGTTATCGACATTGGCGGTCAGGATGCCAAAGGGATAAAACTCGACAACGGCATGGTGGACAATTTTGTCATGAATGATAAGTGCGCCGCCGGAACAGGGCGGTTTCTGGAGGTCATTGCAGGGGCACTTGGTCTGACACTGGCCGATTTGGGGGAGTTGTCCATACAGGCATCGGAAAAGGCAAAAATCAGTAATATGTGTACTATTTTTGCCGAACAGGAGGTGATGACCTCCCTTGCCGATGGTACACCAGTGGCCAATATTCTGTACGGACTTCATGATGCCATTGCCGGACGGGTGCTCAGCATGGCCGGCCGGATCGGTGTCCAACGGGAGGTGGTTTTCACGGGCGGTGTGGCCAAGAACATCGGTATGGTTAAGGCAATGGAGTCCCGGCTGGGGTATCCGGTACTGATAGCCCCTGAGCCTTTGTTAACCGGGGCATTGGGAGCCGCCTTGATGGGGCGGAAAATTGTGGAAAACAGTCTGGCAAAAGGTGTTTTTGTCAAGCGTTCATCCCAGCAGTTGCATGCCTGTACCGTAACCGTTTAATTGATAAAATTGGATCATCGAGTTATAAGGTGCTGATTTAGGAGTAGAATTATGACATGGACCTGCGGAATTGATGTGGGGACCGCCAGCACCAAGGCTGTCCTCGTCAAGGATGGAAAACCGTATCAGTTTCACCAGATATCATCCGGTCACAACTACAAAGAGACGGCCGTCCGGGTGTTGAAGGAAATTGCATTCAAGGGAAATCTGAAACAAAGCGATATCTCTCAAATATACACCACGGGATGCGGAGCGTCCCAGGTGACGGATGCCAATGGCACTGTTGGTGATCTGGCGTGCTGTGCACAGGGGGTGCATTACCTGCTGCCGAACGTGAGAACGGTCATTGAAGTCGGTGATCGCGCAAGCAAAGTGCTGCGGGTGAATGAAAACGGAAAGGCAATCAAATTTGTTATGAGTGAACGATGTGCCAGCGGCTGCGGTCGTTTTCTGACGATCATTGCAAAGGTGTTGCAGCTCAATCTCCAGGAAGTGGGTGCCCTTTCACTGACGGCACAAAATCCCATTCCCTTTGCCACCGGTTGTGCTGTTTTCGGGGAGTCCGAAGCGATCTCGCGAGTCGCCCAAGGTGCGCCCAAAGAAGATATTCTGGCCGGGGTACACATGGCGTTGGCAACAAAAATTTTAACTATGCTGGAGCGCGTCGGGTTGGAGGAACCGTGTGCCATGGTCGGCGGTGGGGCACTGGACAAGGGCCTTTTGAAACAGGTGGAGAAAAACATCGGAGAACGTCTGCATGTTCCTGATATGCCGCAGTTCACAGTTGCCTTAGGCGCCGCATTGAATACTGAAATGGTGCCGGATATCTGACCATATCCGCAGCAGGGACGGAGGCGACAGGTCATCTGATAGCGGAAGTCGGGATCTATTCCCTGAACATGACCTGTCGCCGTTTATCTTGTCAACTCTGTCATGATGTTCTGAAAATCTGACCGGATCGACCAATGTGCTTTGGAAACCTCAATTTTCCAAAGTGGCATACAGGCCATCCGGTACAGCTTGTAATTTGCATTTTTTCACTGGTGGTGATTTCGAACTTCAGCTTGACGACGACCTTTCTCAAATCGCGTACACTTTCCTTCCAAATAAACATGAATCGATCCTGGGTAAGCACTTTCAGCGTTATTCCATCCAGAATACCCTTGAGGTCGTCGCGAATCTCTTTGGGGTCCTGAATTCCAATGTCAAGACACAGTTTTGAATAGTTAGGCCTGACTATACATAAATGGTCATTGCTGTGGATTGTATTCCATTTCTATCTACCATATTAATGATAGTCATGACAAATCATTTGCCACCTGAAAGTTGCAGGCGTTATTTGGCCGGATATGCAAGGCACCGGGCATGCTGCGGTCGTCGTCCACCGCAAATGCCCGGTAACGTAGCAGATCCGGTCAAATAACGCTCCCGGAGGGTTCATCGGTTTTGAGTTTTGAATCTCCATGATTCATATGAGTGGCAGTCAAAGAAGAACCTGGCATAACCAGTTTATATAATTATGATATTCTTCAAAACTCAAAACCATGAATGCAACTTTTAGGTGGCACAACAACCCATGAAAAATTTGGTCAATGGTGTTTAAAACGAAAATCAAGTAAACCGGAGGTTTGAATTATGAGAGAAGTCGTTATCGTAAGTGGTGTTCGAACAGCAGTGGGATCTTTTGGAGGCGTTTTGAAACCCGTTTCTGTGGTAGACCTTGGAAAGAGTGTCATGAAAAGCGTGTTAAAGAGAGCCGGTTTGAGACCGGTGGCGGATGAATCGCTTCAAGCCGCCGGACCGGAAGCGTTGAAAGATCAGGGCATGATTGATCTTGAAAAGAGAGGGTATGATTACGATGAAAATTTGACCCCTGTGCAAATTGACGAAGTGATCATGGGAAATGTGCTTCAGGCCGGGCAGGGGCAAAATACAGCACGTCAAGCAATGATTGCAGCCGGGATTCCTCGCCATACGACCGCTTTCACCATCAATAAGATTTGCGGGTCAGGACTTAAAGCCATTGCATTGGCGGCTCAAGCGATTAAAGCCGGAGATGCGGACGTCGTTCTTGCCGGCGGCCAGGAGAGCATGAGCAATGCTCCCATGGCGCTGTTAAATGCCAGATGGGGTCATCGGATGGAACTCACCGGCGTTGGTAACGTACATGACTTGATGGTATACGACGGACTCTATGAGATATTTTATGGGTACCACATGGGGCTTACGGCAGAGAATATTGTTGAAAAGTATGGCATCAGCCGTCAGGAACAGGATGAGCTGGCACTGCTTAGCCATACACGTGCATTCGCCGCAGTCAATGACGGCACCTTTTCCCAGGAGATCGAACCCATCATAATTAAATCCCGCAAAAGCGATGTGATTGTGGATCGTGATGAGCGTCCCATGGAGACAAGTCTTGAAAAGCTGGCCAAACTGAGACCGGCGTTTAAAAAAGACGGAAGCGTCACTGCGGGAAACGCCTCCGGAATTAACGACGGGGCTGCTGCCCTACTTCTCATGAGCGAAGCCAAAGCGGACGAACTGGGGCTTGAAAAGCTTGCCAGGGTCAAAACCTATACGTCGGGGGGGCTGGATCCCGCTTACATGGGACTTGGACCGGTGCCTGCCATCAACCGGGTGCTTGAAAAATCGAAAATGACCATTGGAGATATTGACCTGATTGAACTCAACGAAGCGTTTGCGGCCCAGGCCATCGGTTGTATGCGAGAGTTGAAGATCGATGTTGAAAGACCCAATGAGCTGGGAAGCGGTATTTCACTTGGCCATCCCATTGGCTGTACCGGTGCCCGTCAGATGGTGACAGCCATTCATCAAATGAAGCGAAAAGATTACACCACCGGCTTAATTTCCATGTGTATCGGTGGTGGAATGGGAATGGCCATGGTGATTGAACGTTAAAAAATAGGTTCCATTCAAGATCGATAACCAGATAAATTTGTCCAAGCTGAACAATCATTAATAATAAGGTGTTTCATGAAAAAACAGATGCAGACAATCGACGGTAATACAGCCGCAACCCATGTGGCCTATGCCATGAGCGATGTCGCGGCCATATACCCCATTACCCCTTCGAGCCCTTTGGGTGAGATTGCGGATGGTTGGGTGGCCGCAGACAGAAAAAATATTTTTGGCCAGGTGCTGACCGTAAAACAAATGCAGTCCGAAGCGGGTGCTGCCGGTGCAGTACACGGCTCTCTTGTGGCAGGGGCCCTTACCACGACCTTCACAGCATCCCAGGGACTTCTTCTTAAAATCCCCAACATGTACAAAATCGCCGGCGAGTTGCTCCCTTGTGTTTTTCATGTCACTGCCCGTGCCATCTCCGCCCATGCCCTCTCCATTTTCGGTGATCATCAGGATGTGATGGCCGCCCGTCAGACCGGTTTTGCCATGCTCTCATCCAATTCCGTACAGGAAGCCATGGATCTGGCACTGGTTGCCCACCTGGCTACTCTTGAGGCGCGTGTTCCGTTTTTGCATTTTTACGATGGGTTCAGAACCTCCCATGAGATCCAGAAAGTCGAAATGATCGACTACGATGACATGGCAGATCTTATGAACTGGGATGCTTTTAAAGCGTTCAAAGCGCGTGCCATGAACCCCGAAAAGCCCAATACCCGGGGAACCGCACAGAATCCGGACATCTACTTCCAGGGCAGAGAGGCCGCCAATCCGTTCTACCTGGGGACACCTGCCATGGTACAGGCTTACATGGACAAGGTGGCCCTTCTGACCGGGCGGCATTACCACCTGTTCGACTATTCGGGTGATCCCGAAGCCGATCGGGTCATCATTGCCATGGGCTCCGGTTGCGAGGCCATTGAAGAGAGTGTCAACAAGCTCAACAGTCAGGGCGAGCGCGTCGGTGTGGTCAAAGTACGTCTTTACAGACCGTTTGATGCCGCTGCACTCCTTGGAGCCATCCCGGCAACGGTAGAGACGCTGACGGTTCTGGACCGAACCAAAGAGCCAGGTGCCCTGGGTGATCCGCTCTATATGGATGTCTGTACCGCATTGATGGAGAGAGGGGAAGGCCCCAGGGTGGTAGGCGGTCGCTATGGTCTGAGTTCCAAGGAGTTCAATCCGCCCATGATCAAGGCTGTTTTTGACAACATGAAATCCGTCGGTCCCAAAAATCACTTTACCGTTGGGATCAAAGACGATGTCACCCATACCTCTCTGGAGCCGGATGTTGATTTCAACCCGGCACCGGAGGGAACGGTGGGTGCCAAATTCTGGGGTCTGGGTTCCGACGGAACCGTTGGCGCCAATCAGAGTGCCATCAAGATCATCGGTGACAACACTGACAAGTACGCCCAAGGGTATTTTGCCTATGACTCCAAGAAATCCGGCGGCATCACCATCTCTCATTTGCGATTCGGAGATGTCCCCATTCAATCCACCTATCTCATCACAAGACCCGATTTCGTTGCCTGCCACAAGGCCAACTATGTGGGAACCTACGATGTGCTTCAGGGCATCAGGGAGGGGGGCACTTTTCTTCTCAACTCGCCCTGGTCCATCGAGGATATGGAGCGAGAGATTCCCGGCGATGTCCGAAAGACCATCCATGACAAAAAGCTGAAATTCTTCAATGTGGATGCTGTTAGGATCGCCGAAGCAGTTGGCCTTGGCAACCGCATCAACATGATCATGCAGACCTGCTTTTTCAAACTGGCCAACGTGCTTCCTTTTGAAGAGGCCATCAAGCTTCTTAAAGCCGATATCAAAAAGACCTACGGTAAAAAAGGCGATCAGATTGTCAATATGAACATTGATGCTGTGGATAAAACCTTGGATAACCTGATCGAAGTCCAGGTCCCTGAAGCGTGGAAGGATGGTGCCGGTTTCCCTGTGGCTGAATCCACCACGGTCTTCATGGACAAGGTGGTTCGTCCGATCCTCGTACAGAAAGGTGACAGTCTGCCTGTCAGCGCCTTTACACCTGACGGCATCTACCCCGGCTCCACCAGTCAATATGAGAAGCGCGGCGTAGCCATCAACGTTCCCCAATGGATCCCTGAAAATTGCATCCAGTGCAATCAGTGTTCCTTTGTCTGCCCCCATGCCGCCATTATCCCCGTTGTCGCCACCGATGAAGAGCTTAAGGGTGCACCTGACGCCTTCATCACCCAGCCGGGTAAAGGCAGAGAACTAAAAGAGTATCAGTTCAGAATGCAGGTCAATCCCCTGGATTGCCAGGGGTGCGGCAACTGTGCCGATATCTGTCCGGCCAAGACCACGGCCCTTGTGATGAAACCCCTGGCCACCCAGACCGATACGGAAGTCGACAACCACCGGTTCTCCCTCACCGTTTCCTTTAAAGAGGGCCTTGGCAAGAGAGGGTCTGTCAAAGGCAGCCAGTTCGTCAAACCTATGCTGGAGTTCTCCGGTGCCTGTGCCGGATGCGGGGAAACCCCTTATGTGAAAGTGTTGACGCAACTCTTTGGCGAGAGAATGACCGTTGCCAATGCCACCGGATGTTCCTCCATTTGGGGCGGTTCTGCTCCCACGATTCCCTTCTGCACCAATGCAGACGGATTCGGCCCGGCCTGGGGAAGCTCCCTGTTCGAGGATGCGGCAGAGTTTGGCTACGGTATGATGCTGGCCACCAACAAACGACGGGCCATGTTGGCGGACAAAGCCAAAATGCTTCTGGAAGCCGACATTACCCCGGAGTTCAAAGATGCACTGTCCGGCTGGATTGACGGTATGAACGAGGTCGAGACGTCACGGGAGTTCGGAGACAAGCTCAAGGCGTTGCTGGCTGCCGACAGCGGCAATGTGCTTCTCAAGGATCTGGCCGAAGATCAAACGCTTTTCACCAAAAAGTCCCACTGGGTTTTCGGTGGTGACGGTTGGGCCTACGATATCGGATACGGCGGTGTGGATCATGTGCTGGCATCCGGGGATGACATCAACATCCTGGTGCTGGATACCGAGGTATACTCCAACACCGGTGGACAGTCTTCCAAAGCGACCCCCACGGGCGCCATTGCCAAATATGCCGCCACCGGTAAGAAGATCGGCAAGAAAAATATGGGCGCCATGGCCATGACCTACGGATATGTCTATGTCGCCTCCATCGCCATGGGCGCCAGCAAGCAGCAGACCATCAAGGCCTTTGTGGAGGCGGAAAGCTATCCCGGACCTTCCTTGATCATCTGCTACGCGCCCTGTATCAATCAGGGGATTCGAAAGGGGATGGGCAAAACCCAGCTGGAAAGCAAACTGGCGGTTGAGTCCGGTTTCTGGCCCCTGTATCGATACAACCCCATGCTGAAAGCTGAAGGGAAAAATCCGTTCATCCTTGATTCCAAAGAACCTGACGGCACCTTGCAGGAGTTTCTCTCCGGCGAGAACCGGTTTGCCGCCTTGGAAAAGAGCTTTCCTGCAGAGTCCAAGCGGCTCAGAGCCATGATTGAGCAGGAGGTGAACCAGAAGTATGAAATGTTGAAGAAGCTTGCTGAAGGATAGTTCGCGTCTTTTGCATAGCTAAACCTAACTATACGAAAATAGCCATTGCTGTGGATTGTATTCAGTCACTGAATTCCATAATATAATATTAAGGAAATTAAAGTCACTGCTGTGGATTCATAAAACGAAAAAAAATATAAAGAGCTTGTCTCTGAGATTGGCGAAGACAGCCAGGAACACGCTCTATCTGTAAGTTGGAGAAAACAGCCATTTTAACCCGCAACGAGGAGAAAACATTGTGGATAAAACAAAAGCATCGGAATGCCTTTTCAGCGAAGAACATGTGCAGCAGATTAAGGATAACTATCAGGACTGGTTCAATAACAGTCTCCGCGACATAGATCGCGAAACCGAGGGCAAGTATTTCACCCATTCCGGGATACCCATCAAACTGCTTTACACACCGGCCGACGTCGAAGAGATCAACTATACGGAGGATATCGGTTTTTCCGGACATCCGCCCTATTTACGCGGCGTTTATCCCAACATGTACCGCGGCAGGCTCTTCACCGTACGCCAGCTGGCAGGTTTGGGCGCACCGGAAGACTGTAATGAAAGAGTTCGTTATCTTCTCGACCATGGGGCAACGGGAATATCCATCCTCTTTGATCTGCCCACCGTCCGTGGTTACAACTCCGATGATCCCGAAGCCGAGGGGAATGTAGGGGCCTGTGGCGCAGCAGTGGACTCCATTTGGGATATTGATGCCTTTTTCAAAGGTATCGATATGGGAACGGCCAGTACGAACATTGTTACTCATTTGCCCAGCACCAGCTTGGTAATCCCGGCCATGTACTTTGCTGTGGCCGAGCAGCGCGGAACTCCGTGGACCAGCATTGCCGGAACCTGTCAGAACGACTTCATCATGGAGACCTGCGTGGGCAGCGCCCCGGAAATTCTCCCGCCGCAGGCCTCCTTTCGCATGCAATGCGATGTCATCGAATGGGTTTGCAAAAATGTTCCCCGATGGAATCCGGTGAGCTACAACGGCTACAATTTGCGTGAAGCCGGCACCAATGCCATAGGCGAGGTTGCCGTGGGCATTGCCAATGCGGTTGCCACTGCAGAGGAACTGATCAAAAGAGGGATGAATATTGATGATTTTGCACCCCGGATGTCTTTTTTCTGGGATCTGCACAACGATTTCTTTGAAGAGATCGCTAAATGCCGGGCCAGCCGCAAGGTCTGGTACAAGATGATGAAAGAACGTTTCGGCGCTCAAAAGGCCAAATCCATGCTCATGCGTTTTCATGTACAGACCGCCGGGGTAACGCTGCCGGCCACTGAACCGCTCAACAACGTGGCACGCTCGACCCTTCAGGGAATGGCAGCGGTATTGGGCGGATGTCAATCACTGCACATTGATTCTTATGACGAAGCGTATTCGGCGCCCACTGAAGAAGCAGCCTTGATTTCGCTGCGGACCCAGCAGATCATCCAGGCTGAAAGCGGTGTTTGCAGCACGGTGGATCCTCTGGCCGGATCATACTATGTGGAACATCTCACCGACGAGATGTGCAAGGGGATATTCGACTATGTCCGGAAAATTGAGGAGATGGGCGGTCTGGTCAAAGCCGTTGAAGATGGTTGGCTGCACCGTGAAATCAGTAACTACAACCTGGAATATCAGAAAAAAATCGAAAGTGGCGAAGTCAAAATCGTAGGCGTCAATTATCAGGCGTCAAAGGAAGCTGAAACGACCCCCATTGATGTCTATGAATACCCCGAAACGTTCACGCGGCAGAAGGCCAAATTAGATAAACTGCGCAAAGAACGCAGCGATCAAAAAGTCAAGGAGAGCCTGGCGATCCTGAGAGACACATGTCATAGCGAAGAAAATCTGATGCCCCATTGCATCAATGCGGTTAAAAACCTGGTGACCCTGGGTGAGATCGAAGAACTGTTCCGGGAGGAGTTTGGTTTGTGGGCCTTTCCGCTTCTGTAAAAGAGGATATCACCCGGTGCGGATCGGCTGGCGGCAGAGTGTGCATTTAACAAGGGGCGTTATTCCGGAATAACCGAAGATACGCTCATAAAAGGAGAATGTTAAACATGGATAGGAAAGTCAGAATAGTAATGGCAAAGCTGGGCCTGGACATTCATTGGCGGGGGGTATACCTGGTATCGCAGTTTATGAAGGATTCCGGGATGGAGGTCATCTATCTCGGCAATAAATTTCCGGATCAGATCGTTGAGGCGGCGGTGGAAGAGGATGTGGATGTGATCGGCCTGAGCACCCTCGGGGGGAACCATATGACCTTGGGGCCCAGGGTGGTGCAGCTGCTCAAGGAGAGGGGAATGGGTCATATCAAGGTCTTTATGGGAGGCGTTATGGCACCCAAAGATGCCCGGTGTCTGGAGCAAGAACACGGCATTGAAAAAGTCTACCTGCCGGATACGCCCATGCAGACCATCATCGACGGCATCAATGAATGCGTAGCGTTGAGCCCGGCCCTGAACTGAGTTTTTTTTGTCGGCAAAATCTTTCGATAACCTTATCTGCAGGGTTTTGCCGACTTTATGCTTATATTCAATGGATGAAAACATAAATAATCGCTATTTGCTGATATTACTGAGTGAGAATCACACTCATACAAAATAATCGCTCAATTCAGGTGGGAGTAAGATAGTGTCTTCTGCCGGAAAAAGAGAGGGGGTGCCATGCGAAGTATCGACGAAATCATTGCAGCCGCATTGGAGGGTGAAAAGAGGTCCGTATCGCGGTTAATTTCCCTGGTTGAGCGCGGTGACAGCCATGCACCTTACATTTTGCAAAAAATGTATAACCATGCCGGGAAAGCCTATTACATCGGCATCACAGGGGCCCCGGGAGCCGGGAAAAGCACCATGGTCGATAAGCTGGTCAGGCGTTTTTGCCAAAAGGGTCATTCGGTTGGGGTTGTGGCCGTGGACCCGAGCAGCCCGTTTTCCGGCGGTGCCCTTCTGGGAGACCGGGTGCGGATGAATATCAAGCAAAAAGAATATGATTATTTTTTTCGCAGCATGAGTGCCGGCAAAATCATGGGCGGTCTGTCGAGAACCACTAAGGAGGCGGCGCGGATACTGGATGCCAGCGGCAGGGATATTATCATTATCGAAACCGTGGGAGTGGGGCAGTCGGAACTTGATATCGCCAAAGCCACTGATACGGTGGTGGTGATGTTGACCCCTGAGTCAGGTGACGGTGTTCAGATTATGAAGGCCGGTCTGATGGAGATAGCGGACGTTTTCGTGGTCAATAAATGCGACCGTCCGGGTGCCGAGAACATCGCCCACTCCTTAAAGGGGATGCTGGACCGCATTGATGCCCGTCTGAACTGGAGACCGCCGATTCTCATGACGTCGGCGGTTATGAACCAGGGTATTGATGCATTCTATGAAGGCGTGTGGGATCATAGGCGTTACCTGAAACGCGATAATAACATGGAGCAGCGTCGGCGGCAGCAAATCAAGGAAGAGTTGAAACATCATGTCGAAGCCGAGTTTACGCGTCTGATCTGGAGCCAGATGGACAATGGCAGGGATATGGACAACGCTTTGCAACGTACATGGGAATATCGGATTGATCCGCAAAATGCAGCTCGTGAAATCGTAAGTGGCTGGTTGAACAGAGTCACGGGCGGACACGGGCACAACGATGGCATTATGGCGGTCCCACAGGAAGTGTGACCGGAAGATTCAACAGGAAACCGGCGTAACTTTTGACACAAGCGACAAGGCTGGCCGGAATGATCCGGCGTGAAACAGGAGATGATATGTTAGCAATTGAAGGAGCGGTTGCCGTTATTACCGGCGGCGGGAGCGGTATTGGGGAATCAATCGCCAAATATTGGGTTCGAAATGGCGGTAAGGTCGTGCTTGGCGATGTCATTTCGAAAAATTTGGAACGGGTGGCAGGCGAAATTCAGGACATGGGCGGTGAGGTGGCGACTCTGGTCGGTGACGTGACAAAGGAAGCGGACAATGGCGCTTTGGCGGATCTGGCCATAAATACCTTTGGCGCCATCAACCTGGTGGTGCCGTGTGCGGGGATCATCAACGACGGTCTTTTTTTAGCGCCCGATCGGGAGACCGGTAAAGTTACGGGTAAAATGGGCTTGGAACAATTTACCCGGGTGATTGATATCAATCTGACCGGGGTGTTTCTGACGGTGCGGGAGTGTGCCGAGCGAATGATCAATGAGGGGTGCAAGGGTTTGATATGTCTGATCTCTTCCACCGGATCACTGGGAACCGCGGGGCAGATCAATTATTCATCTACCAAAGCCGCCATGTCCGTTATGCCTAAGGTCATTACGGCCGAGTTTTTCCGTAAAAAGCTGGCCCACAAAATTCGTTGTGTGGCCGTGGCTCCCGGCTATGTCGGTACGGATATGGTCAAGGGCATGAACCAGAAGGCCCTGGATCGGATCATTGGAGATGTGCCCATCGGCCGTCTGATTGAGCCTGAGGAAGTCGCTTCGCTCATTAGCGAACTGTATCGTAACGAAGCCATAAACGGTGAAACTTATTTTCTGCATGGCGGGCTTCGTTTGGGATCCAAAGGATAACTTGGGATCGGAGTGACACGGCTCATGCCCAAGATGGAGAAAATAACATTTATTTAGGGCATCCTTCATATGTCCCCAGAAGTACTTTGCATTTTTTTAAGGTCAGCCACCTGAAAATGAACATTCACCTCGTGAAAGTGTAAAGCAGGAATGAAGGATGCCCTATTTAGCGAAAAAAACAGCAGGGTAACTCTTTCTACTTCAATTAAGGCCATTTCTGTCAAAGAAGTTGCCTGAGTTCAGAACATCCTGAAATTCTGGCATAGAGCGGCTTGAACCGTCAGCAGCGGAGAACATTGTGGATAAATTAACGCTCCGAAATATCATGAAGCCTTTCTTTGAGACTCTCAAGCCTCAGGATAATCTACAAAAGGCTGCCATACTCATGCGCCGATTCAAACTTGACAGTCTGCCCGTGGGCAATGCGGACGGACAACTGCTCGGCATCATGAGCAAGGCCAATCTCTATGATGCGGTGGCCGCCGGGATGGCGCCCGATACGCCTATAGAAGGTCTATTTGTAAAAAAGAATATCATGACCCTTCAGGATGATATATCGTATGAAGAAGCCGCTGGGATTGTCAGAAAGAGTCAGGCGGGGGCTGCTGTGGTTCTCAACAAGAGTGGAAAAGTGGTGGGCATATTTACAAAGGCTGGGTGGATCATGGCCATGTTCAAGCAGGAGGAATTGCTAAACTGCCAGTTTCGTGCCATTCTCAATACCATGCACAACGGTTTGGTTGTGGTGAATTCCGAGGGTGTGATCATCAATCTCAACCATGCCGCCGAGAAGATTTTCCGCCCCAGATCATTTCAGTCTCTTGGGAAGCCCGCCGATTTTCTGCTCCGGGGATTGAAACTTGATGATGTCCTTGTGAACGGGCAGGTTGCCATCGGCATAAAGCACAGTGTAGATCATCTCTGCCTGCTGTGCAATATCACCCCTCTTATGAGGGAAAATCGGATAAGCGGGGCGGTTATCGTGTTTCAGGACCTGAGCGATTTAAACCGAATCGCCTTGGAACTGGAAAGCACCACAGAACTGTATGAGACCCTCCACTCTGTCATGGAGATCGCCTACGATGGAATTGTCGTCGTTGATGAAAAAGGGATAATCTCTACGGTCAACCGCGCTGCGGCAGAATTTTTCAGAAAAAAACAGGAGGCGATGATCGGTAGACCGGTGGATGAGGTTGTCGAGAATTCCCGTCTCAAAACGGTCATTAAAACCGGTGTTTCTGAAATAAACCAATTACAGTTAATCGACGGAGTCCCCTATGTGGTCTCAAGATTGCCGATTATACGCGAGGGGCGAGTCGTCGGCGCGGTGGGCAAAATTATGTTCCGCCATCTTGAAGAGGTACAGGAGCTGGCCCGGAAGCTTGCCAACCTGGATCAGCAGCT
The DNA here is from genome assembly GCA_963668575.2 of uncultured Desulfobacterium sp. GTDB lineage: Bacteria > Desulfobacterota > Desulfobacteria > Desulfobacterales > Desulfobacteraceae > Desulfocicer. The sequence continues at coordinate 7,528,121 of OY764894.2, forward strand.
CGCCTATTACAAGAAAAAGCTGCACAACGCTCCTGAGGGCAGAATCGGGTTTGATCGGATTGTTACGGCAGATCCCACGTTCCTGGAGGTTAAGAAAAAAGCGGAAATCGTGGCGCAAGGGACGTCAAACATCCTCATCACAGGGGAAAGCGGTACAGGAAAAGAACTGATCGTCCAGGCCATCCATGAAACCGGCTTTTGCAGCAAGGGGCCCCTCATAAAAATTAATTGCGCTGCCATCCCGGACCATCTTCTGGAGTCTGAATTTTTCGGCTACGCTTCCGGTGCCTTTACCGGTGCGCAGCGGAGCGGGAGGCAGGGCAAGCTGGCGCTGGCTGACGGGGGGACCCTGTTTCTGGACGAAATCGGAGACATGTCCTTAAATCTTCAGAGCAAACTCCTGCGGGTGCTCCAGGATAAATGCTTTGAACCCCTCGGCTCCAACAACATCGTTCAGGTAAGCATCCGGCTTATTGTAGCCACCAATCACGATCTGGCGCAACTGGTCCGGGAGGGGCGGTTTCGTTCCGACCTTTACTATCGATTGAATGTGATCCATTTTCACCTTCCCCCGCTTCGCGAACGGCGGGATGATATCTGCCTGCTGCTCAACTTCTTTCTTGAGAAGTACAACCGTATTTTCGGCACCCAAATCCGGGATATTTCAAAAAGTGCCCGACAGATTCTGCTCAATCATCACTGGCCGGGAAATGTTCGGGAGCTGGAAAATGTGGTTGAAAGGATCGTGAACTTTGTAAGAGGCATTAAAATAGAGGTCAGCGACCTTCCCATGTCTCTGAGAGAAAAAAATCAGAATAGATCTCACCTATCCGTCCAATCATCTTTAAAACAGCTTTTCCAATCAAGCCGTGAGGGACACGAAAAGGATGTGATCCTTGCTGCTTTGAACCAGGCGGGAGGCAACAAGGCAGAGACTGCAAGAATTCTCGGCATCAGCCGCTCCTGGCTGTATGAGAAGATGGGCAGAGTCGGATTATAATTCCGTTCATAGTGCGTTCAAGCACTCTGCAGTAGAAGTGACTGCCTGCTCGTTTTTGGGAATTTTTTATCGAATAATCTGCATCTCTTCTTAAGTGGGTACCCCATAAAAGACGGACATGTGTCCGGTATCGCGGGCACATCGTTCTTCACGTTCAAAACATAACAGTTTGATTTGTAATGATAATGCGATTTGGCACGTGAATTGCAGATAAGTTCTTATTTGAGTGTGCCCTTTTTGCAGGGTTCCATTCCTTTGAATGTTTGGATAGGGGGTGGGGCGTTTTCTCCGGTTAATCTAAAAAGGGTACACTCAAACTTTTTTTTAGACTTGAGAGAAGTTAATTTCAAACTTTTTACATTGAAGGAGCAAACAAATGGAACTCATCGGAATGACGGCAATTGTTACAGGCGGAGCATCAGGCCTGGGAGAGGCCTGTGTTCGTCGCTTCATAAACGACGGCGCAAAGGTCGCCATCCTTGATTTTGATGAAGCAAGGGGTAGCCAGATCGCATCGGAGCTGGGTGACGCAGCGATTTTTTGTCGAACCGATGTGGTGGATGAACAAAGCGTGCAGGAGGCCATTGACAAGACAGCGGCATTGTTTGGCAACATCCGCATCGTCGTGAATTGTGCCGGCATTGCCCCCCCGAAAAAAGTTCTTGGGAAAAACGGCCCCATGCCCATTGAGGATTTTAACCGGGTGGTTCAGATTAACCTCATCGGCACAATGAATGTGATCCGGCTGGCAGCCAAGGAAATGGTCGGTAATGCGCCCAACCAGGACGGCGAGAGAGGTGTCGTCATCAATACCGCATCAATTGCGGCATTTGAAGGGCAGATCGGCCAGACGGCCTATGCCGCCTCCAAAGCCGGGGTGGTCGGCATGACCTTGCCGATGGCAAGGGAATTTGCCGATTACGGTATCCGGGTTGTCACCATTGCGCCCGGTTTGTTTGAGACCCCCATGCTTGCTGCGCTTCCCGAGAAGGCAAAGGCGTCGCTGGCAAAGATAATCCCCTTTCCAAAACGATTGGGTAAATCGTCGGAATATGCACAGCTTGCAAAACATATCATAGAAAATCCCCTGTTAAATGGGGAGACCATCCGACTGGATTCAGCCATCAGGATGGCAGCCAAATAAACAGAAAAAGGAGAAATATATGAGGAAAGTTGCAGTGGTCGGCGTGGGGCATACAAAATTCACGTCCAACGAACCCAAATCGCAAGTAGAGATGCTATCGGAGGCATCAATGGATGCCATCGGCGCATCAAATTTGACCTCAAAAGATATTCAGGCAATCTTCTGCGGCAACGTGCTGGGGGATTTTTCCGAGGGACAGGGGATGGTCCAGTCCTACTTGGCTGATGATATCGGATGTTTCAACGTCCCGGCCAGCAGGTTCGAAGGGGCGTGCGCTTCGGCGACCATGGCCATCAGAGATGCCTATATGTGGGTCGCCTCCGGATTTTACGACATCGTCTTGGCCGGAGGTGTGGAAAAGGCCACTGCGATGGGTACCTCTCTGGCGACCCGGACCTTTGCCATGTTTCACCACTCTCGTTATGAATATCCGGCCGGCTTTACCTTTCCGGCCTTTTTCGCCATGCTGACCCATCTCTATTCGGACCGCTACAGCATCCCGCTGGAAAAGTTGAAGGAGCAGATGGCCAAAATTTCCGTTCAGTCCCACCACTACGGAGCGAAAAATCCCAAGGCCCAGTTTCAGAAGGAGATCACCGTTGAAAAGGTGTTGAACGGATTTATGGTGACGACGCCTTTGCAGTTGCTGGACTGCTGTCCTTTTTCAGACGGGGCGGCCGCCATTGTCCTGGCCTCCGAAGAGGTTGCCAGAAAGCTTACGGACAAACCGGTCTATATCGCAGGCGTCGGTCAGGCATCATCCGGAAAGCTCAGCGCCCAGTATAAATATCTGCCAAGGCTGAGGGCCCGGGAGATTTCGGTGAAACAGGCCTACGACATGGCCGGTGTCGGACCGGATGATATTGATGTATGCGAACTTCATGACTGCTTTAGCATGGCTTCCATTATTGCGGCCGAAGGACTGGGGTTTGCCGAATTCGGCAAAGGCGGAGAACTCTGGGAAAGTGGGGAGGCCCGGATCGGGGGGCGGATACCCATCAACATTTCCGGCGGACTAAAGGCCAAAGGGCACCCCATCGGTGCTACGGGTGCATCCCAGGTCTATGAGATTGTTCGCCAGCTCAGAGGCGAGCTTGCCGTTGAGGGACGTCAGGTCGAGGGGGCCAAGATAGGGCTTGTAGACACCTTGGGCGGTGACGGCGTCATTGTGAATCTGATTCTGAGAAGAGAATGAAATCATACGGAGACAAATAAAATGGAATATCCACTCGATTTCGGAACATACAGCAAGGCCCTCAGTGAAAACAGGCTTTTAGGACTGAGATGTAATAATTGCGGGACAATTACCTGTCCTCCCAAGATGACCTGCCAGGAGTGTGCGGGGACAGACCTGAAAATTACCGAACTATCCGGAAGGGGGAAGATCACGACCTTTACAACGACTTACGTCGCCCCCATGGGAAGGGAGGTCGAAGCACCTTATACCATTGTCATGGTCGCCCTTGACGAAGGTCCCTGGATCGCGGGTAATCTGATCGACATCGACCCGGATAAAGCGGGAATGGAGTTGATGGGGAGGCGGGTGAAACTGGGGCATAAATTTTTTCCCGGAGACATGTATTCAGGTGGCGGGGCCGCAAGACCCCTATTCAGCTTTGAGGATTGAACCATCAGATCATACCCTTGGGATCATATGAAGGATGCCTAATAACGCATAAATTAAGGGAAAAAACATGAACTCCAAATCAAAAGGGAAGGGCCATATAAATCGCCTCAAATCAACCAAACTCGTTCGGCCTTTGGTTGACAAGATGTACCGGGAAGGGGTTGAGGCGGCCGAAAACGGGAAACCTGTTGCCTGGTGCATGGTGAACTGGTGGGAGGCGGATCTGGTACTTCGGGCCATGGGTGTTACACCGATCTATCCGGAAAACTTTGCTGCGGTCAGCGCTGCCAAAGGGATGTCCCCCAAATACCAGGGCCTCAGCGATGCAGAGGGGTTTCCCACACACCTCTGCGGTTACGCACGAAACTCACTCGGATATTCGGCGGAGATGAAAAAACTTGGCAGGATTCCGCCGGATGCACCATCCGGCGGTATGGCCGCGCCCATGCTGCTGCTGGGTTCCGGCATTTTTTGCGATACCCGTTTCAAATGGTTTCAGGCATTGCGCCAGTATTGGGAGGTCCCGTTCTTTACTATTGATACACCGAGTTTTGATCCGATTGAGGATATCCATCCGGATGCGCATCGGAATAATATTCAGTACAAGGTTGCGGGGCTCAAGGCGTTTATCGCATTTTTGGAGCAATTGCTGGGGAAAAAACTGGATATGGATTTGTTGGATCAATATATTACCAACCAGGAAGCGGTGTTCAAAATTTGGTGGGAGATCAATGAACTTCGAAAAGCCAAACCGTGTCCGATTCATTCCCGGGATTTCTGGACGTTAATGGTTATCGGATATTACATGACATGGGATCCGGAATCTTTAGCTTTATATCAAAAGGTTTTCGATGAAGCCAAGGAGAGGGTGGATTCAGGTGTGGGGGCAGTGGCAAAAGAGAAATACCGTATGTTGTTTACCGAGCTGCCACCGTGGCACAGCCTTAATTTTTTCGAGAAGCTGGCTGAACGAGGGTGGAACTTTGTAATAGAAAGCGTCATGTATCATCCGCCGGAACCTATGGTGTTTAATTTGTCCAATGATCCTGTCGAGCGTATCGCCGCAAATAATTACTGGTTCCAGGTGGATCATTTGATCAACGCAAAAAGAAAGGGCTATCCGTTGATCGGGCCGAAGCTGCCGCAGGCGTACTTGAACTGGGGGATTGAATACGAGGCGGATGGTGTTCTGACCCATTCGCTTTTATCCTGCCGCTCCGCCACCTACTGGCACACCTATATCTCCAATGCAGTTGAGACTGAATTATCTATTCCCGGGATGAATATTGAAGGCGATATCATTGATTTTAGCGTTTTCGATCCTGAGAGTATAATGCAAAACGTATCAGCGTTTGAAGATGCCATGGATCATTTCAAAATGATTCGCAAAAAAACAGGCAGGGCTTTTTAAATGCCGTAATACCAAGATCTATTAAGGAGCTAAATGATGCAGATATCTGTAAAAAGCGGACTTGAAAAAGCACTGGATATTTATCGGGCGCGAAATAGATCGGCTGTGGCGCATGTATCCGGCGGAAAAAAGATTATGGGATACTTTTGTTCCTATGCGCCACTTGAAATGATAACGGCCATGGATTTCGTTCCCTTTAGAATACAGGGCTGTATGGATGAATCCATCACCAAGGCCGACGTCCATATCCCAAACATCGTATGTCCTGTCATCCGATCCGGTCTTGATTTGGGCTTGAAGGAAAAATACGACTTTCTGAACGGATTTGTGGCCGCTCATACCTGTGATTGCCAGGAAAAATTTTGTTCAATCTGGCAACGGACAATGAATCTTCCTTACCACCACCTGATAGATATGCCCCATGTGGTGAATGCCAACTCCATGGATCATTTCAAGGAAAAGCTGAAGCTTTTTCAGGCCACCCTTGAGAAACATGCAGGGCGTAAGATGGATGTTGACCGGCTGAAAGAGGAGATATCGGTTCACAACCGGCAGCGGGAACTGGTCCTTGATCTCTATCGATTGAGGCAACAGGATCCGCCTCTGATTTCCGGGACTGAGACCCTTCATACAATGATTGCGCTGATGTGTATGCCCATTGAAGAGGGATCGGTCATGCTCGAAGAGATTATTGAGGAGGTGAAGACCCGCGGGGACGGCCCCTCTCCCAAAAGCGCCCGGCTAATGCTGTGGGGCACACCGCTCACGGAAAGCGGGATCATCCATATGATCGAAAGCGCTGATGCGCATGTGGTGATGGACGATATCTGCGTGGGCACCCGACACTTCTTGCCGAAAGTTGAAATGACCGAAGATCCTCTGGACGGTATCGCTCACCGATATCTTGACGGAATCAAATGCCCGCGAACCATTCGTGATACGACTGCTTCTTTTCAGGTTGATCTGGAAGAACGTTTCGGATATTTGAAAGAATATGTCGAGAAATGGCGAGTGAACGGCGTTATTCTTCAGTCTGTACGGAATTGTGACACGCACGGGTTCGAGGTGCCGGACGTCAAATTCTACTTCAAGCGAATGGGGATACCGGTCATCTATTTGGAGCATGAATATACAAAGGTTGCGCTGGCCCCCCTAACGACCAGGGTGGAAGCGTTTCTGGAAACCATTGGATAAGTTTCGCGGATCACTCCGCCTTGCTTGAAGGGCTGCACCTACTGGGCCTGGATCCCGGTGGTATTGATTACCTGTCCTTGACGCATATTCACCTGGATCATGCCGGTGGAGCGGGATGTCTGACGCGATTGAACCCGAATTTGGTTGTATGCGTTCACGGCCGGGGGGGCGATATTTGTCGGCGATACATTGGAATCCAAGGTTGCCCAACGTCTTGGTTTCATACTTACGCTCGGGGTATCCGGGAATATCTTGAACGTAAGGAGCATCGTGCATAGAAAGGAGCATCGCGCATAGAATGGAAACGCCATGAATCGTAGTTAAAACAGTTATTGCTAACTATGGCGAGTGTTAGATAGCTATGGTATTAATAAAAAAAATGATAATTGTAAAATGAATTAAAATCAAGGCTAAGAGGAAGGGTAAAATATCCATCCCAGCAATATCTCGGCATTAGCATTACCAACGTGAGGAGGCAAAATGATTCTCAAACAAGTAAATGACAACAGGAAAATTTTCAGGGACATGGGCATGAATAAGTGGCGAGAAACGCTTATGACCGATTTGAAAAAGGGTATGCGCATCAGAATCTATTCGCCCAACGGACGGCCGTTGGAAGCCGGCGGCGAGGAAACATTCCTTACGCTCTCCGATGCATACCTTAAAAGCGAACAGTGGGTCGTGGAGGTGAAGGCAACGTAATACAGTGGGTCGTGAAGGCAAGGTAATCAGGAAGAAGTGGCAATATAGCCCAAAATCACATTGCCGATATATAAATTGGCTGTGAAATTTCTAATACAACAAAAATCAAGGAGAAAAAATGCCAAAGCTCGGTATCGAATTCGACGAAGAAGCCCAGAAAAAACTGGAGATTCCTTTAGGTAAAAGGGAAATTTATCCGTCAACGGGTAAGTATGTGGCAGAAATTTTACGTGAACAGGGTGTTACCGTTGCCTGGGGGGTTCCAGGAGGGCATATCTGGCATTTTGTGGATGCCATTTCACGTATCGGCATTAAGCTGATTATTTTCGGGCATGAACAAAATTCCGTATATGCAGCAGAAGCCTACAGCCAGGTGACCCAAAAACCGGCAGTGGCTTTCGGCACTGTGGGACCGGGTGTAGGAAACGGCTTCAGTCCCATACAACAGGCATTTCTCAGCAATACCCCGATCATTTATCTGGCCGGAGGAATTGAACAGGAACATGACCATCTCTACAATACCATCCAGGAGAGCATCAGTGCCGAATTCCTCAACAGCGTCACCAAGTGGTCCCAGCGTATTTTTTACCCCTGGTCCGTAAAACAATTTATGACCCGCGGCTTCCGGGTGGCTCAGACGGCACCCATGGGGCCGGTGGCTTTTGAATTGAGCGTGGATTGCCTGTTCATGAAGGATGATGCCCGCGAACATTATTGGGGAGGCTTCTTTGCCCAGCATGCGGATTATCGCCCCAATTGGCGCCAGGAAGAGACCACAAAGCCGATTCTGTCGGCTGCTGCCCCGCAGGAAATCGAAAAAGCGGCCAAGGCCATTTTTGAATCCAAGAAACCCTTTATCATATTGGGTGATTATGCTGCTTGGGATCAGGCATCGGAAGAACTGGAAGAGTTTATCAACCTGACGAAGATACCGTTTAACACCCGCCGCCTGGGACGGGCCGCCGTAAGCGAGAAACACGAAATGCACCATCGCGGGTTTCCGAAATTCCGCAATGAGTTCGACCTGATGATCCCCGTCGGACTCAAGGTTGGCTTTTTTGACGGATACGCGGGTGGATGGCCGGAAAGTATACAGATTGCCCCCTGCGATGAATATGTGTGGACCTACGTCAACACCAAGGCCTCTCTGGTGGGGAACACCAAGACGGTGCTGAAGCAACTGAACGAATGTATTAAACGAAATGGCTATGATAAGCTCAGCCGGGAGCGTGAAGAGTGGGCCGAACGCTGCAAAAAATCAATGGCCGAGGCAACGGAAGCGCGAGCCGCACGTGCCTATAAATATGGTCCGGATCATCCGCGTTACCGGGATAATGATTTTCTGCATCATGGCTATATGTCGCAGGTCATCCGGGAGGTGAACGAGGAACTGTACGGCAGTGCCGTGCGCGTTTCCATAGACGGTTACACCATGAGTGATTTCGTAATGCCCTATCTCCAATTTACGCGGCCAGCTTCCTGCTTGAGTGCCAACGACAATGCCGGTGTGGGCCATGGAGTGGGACAGGCCATCGGCTCCGCCATCGGTGATCTGGAGAACGGGTCCAGAATCCCCTTTCTGGCCCTGATGGGTGACTCGGGCATGATGAATGCCGCCTTGGATATCCATGTGGCAGTGATGTATAAATTGCCCATCGTCTATCTGGTGACCAACAACGGTGGCTGGATGCCGGGTATGAAATATCCCTGGTACGGTCCCAATTACGATGTGTTGGGTGAACAGGACAACATTGGCAGTGAATGGTTGGGTGCCAAGCAATATGGTGAAGAACGTCCGACTGAAATGCAGCGCTTCGACCAGCTTCCAAAAGTGATCGGCGGATTGGAAGGCATGCTCTGCAACCGATCCGAGAATTTCCGCGAAATGCTCAAACAGGCGTATAACATGGCAGAAAAGAGCGGACCTGTGGTACTGGACTGCATCGTGGACCGCCATCTTGTGAACAAGGCCGTCATCGGTCCGGTGTATTCGCTGATGTATGCGCACCTTCCCTGGGATGAACTGCCCTTAAGAGGCAAGCATTCCCGTAGATCAACCCTGAAGCGGTGGTTCCCCGAACTGCAGAAACTGCCGGAAATGCCCATTTTTGATTCATGGGAAGCGGTAACCGAAAGGGAACTGGGTTACGAGTCAAAAAGTGATTGGTTGAAATAGGACGTACTGTATAATAACCGCCACGGGCGTATCTGGATTCTGACCCAGGTACGCCCATCACAAAGCTTGAAAGATCTTTAGGCTTGCCTGCTCTTTCTTGTAAAAATTATAATGGATGAAAATCGGCCGGAAATGGCCACAGCCATTCCGGCCGGTCATCGCACGGAGCGAAAAGGGGGGGACAGTTGACTTTTTTAGGTGATTTGCAGTTTGACCATGTGAATGAAACAACGTTATCGCGCAACATGATCGTGAATTATGTCCGGCAGCTTTTTGCTCGGGAAGATTTCCCCAAGGAAATATTCGTTGTTTTGGCCGATAGTACTGTTGCCACCAAGGGAGACGTGGTCTGGGCCAATATGGATAACGAGCATCCCTATGATTTTGTGCCCATGCCGTGCATTGACCAATTGGTATTAAATCTGCCTTCCAAAGCAGGGTTTCTGGAGGCGGTAGGGGCTGGGGATTTTACTGAAGTTGACACCAAATCGGAAAAAGAGTTCTGGGGGCAATACCGGTTCGAATTTGCCTCCCAGGCCCAAGGGGTGAGGCTCAAATGGCAGTGATCCGGAATCGTCAAATAGCTGTTCGTAACGACAATTGTATCCACTGTGGCTTTTGCACACAATACATCGCCTGCCCGGCTGGGACCGATGGCTGCATCGGATGCGGTGCATGTGTGACGGCCTGCCCCCAGGGGGCCCGCAGTTTGAAAGTCGTAGCCGCAGGTAGGAGGCCCGACAAAACAGAGAAAATAAATCTGCTCGACTTTGAAGTAAACGGTCGGCCCCAGCAACTGCAGGGGCCCATATCGGTTTCCAAGGCCCTTGAACTATTGGGTTTTATACCGGAAAAGCAAAGCACATCCGTATCCGGTTGTACAGACACTGCAGATGCATGCGGGACCGGAGGGTGCTGGAAGTGCGCTGTTTTAATTGACGGTAAGCAGACCCGCGGATGTGTTACTGCACTACGTTCCGGCATGAAAATCGTAACTGCCCCGACGGCCCTGGAACAGGTGGCACCCAAACGCGTGGTAAGTGTCATGCGTCCGGCCCCCCACGGCCATCCGTCAATTTTTACCCATGGCTGCAATTACCGCTGTGATCTTTGCCATAATTGGGACTTGACCTTTTCATCAACGGGTGCATCCCTTACACCGGCCCAGGTTGTTGCACAACTTGCTTTACAGCCGGAAAAGGATCGCTGGATCGGTATATCCGGCGGCGAACCGACGCTAAACCGTCCATGGCTGGTGGACACCGTACAGCAGTTGCGACGGTCCGTGCCAGAGAGTCGTATCCAGCTTGATACCAATGCTTCGCTTTTAACACCGGATTATATTGATGAACTGATTGCTGCCGGCGTCACCGATGTATCTCCGGATTTCAAGGCATTTGAAATAAAGACCTTTATGACCTTAAGCGGGGTTCATGATAAAAAACAGGCAGACCGATACATGCGAACCGTATGGCAGGCCATTGAGTACCTGCAGACACGATATGCGGATCAGATTTTTATGGCGGTGAGTATTCCCTGTCATCCACGAATTCATACCAAAAGCGAATTGGAGGCAATGGCTGTTGCCCTGGCAGCGTTAAACCCGGATATCCCGGTTACCCTTACAGAGCTGCAACCGGCTTTCAGAATTCGCCATTGGCCCTATGTCTCACAGCAGACCATGGAAGAGGCTGCCGGCTTTTTGGAAAAAAAAGGGCTGAGGCGAATAATGATTCAGGGAGGGCAGGGTATCCCCCAGGCTGTGGAACCGTCTGAACTGGCATTGAGTACCGAAGATTTATAGATGAGGTCAATGTATAACAGGGTTGGTTCTATCTTTGGTCACTTTTGTCAGTTTGGGTGGTACCATGGGGTCAGGCCTGTGTTATTGACGTTATCGACCGCAAATGGTGCGAACCCAAAACGCCATCGATCATCAATGACGCAGGCCCCACCCCAATTGGTTGGTCAGCCTTAGACGGATGGGATAAATCAATTTTTCTTGGAACCCGGTCGATGATCCGGCTTTTTTATCTTGCTTTTTAAAAGCTTCCATATGACAATGCATTTAGGCTCTGCAAAACTTAATCCGCCGGAGCATGAAGCTTGCCGGTTATTTGGATATATTTAAAAAAATTCAAGTACTAAAAATCGGATTGTCGAGTGGATACAAGCAAAAATCGTTGTATAGTCCTCTTTTACTGAACATTCCATATGAAATGGGTAGCGGGGGGAGGGTAATGAAGACACAAGGGATGAATTCTTATCGTATCGTATTGGCTGATGACCATATTATTTTGCGGGATGGTATCAAGCATATTATCCATGAAAAGTCCGATCTGGAGGTGGTGGGTGAAGCGGCAGACGGGCTGGAGTTGCTGGGGCTTTTAAACCGACAAGAGGCTGATATGGTCCTGCTCGACATCTCCATGCCGGGACTGAGGGGGCTTGAAGCCGCCCGGGAGATCAAAAGCTGCTATCCTGAGATGAAGGTCATAATTCTCACCATGCATAAAAAACGCAGCTATATCCAAAACGCCCTGGCCTCCGGGGTGCATGGTTATCTACTGAAAGAAGCCACCGGCGATGAGTTGTTTGAGGCCATCACCTGTGTTCGTAAAGGTGGCAGATACATATCCAAATCCCTTTCCGGGGAATTGACATCAGAGATGATAACGTTCTACCAGGACGGTAGAAAACACCGAAAAGATATCCTGACCACTCGGGAGAAGGAAGTCCTGAAACTTGTGGCCGAAGGTCGGGAGAGTAGGGAGATTGCGAGTTTATTGTATATCAGCATCTACACGGTCAATAATCATCGTGCCAATATCATCAGAAAACTTAAAATAAAGAAAACCGTTGATTTGATAAAATATGCCATTCAGGAGGGATATATCACAGAGGACTAATCATGGTTCACCCCCGGCTTTTGCCAGCCGCCATTTTCGCTGCGCCGGCAATTCCTTTGTGCTCCTGCCAATGTGCTCAAGGATGCTCAATGATTTTCGGTAATATTTGGGAAGTTTTCAGGCAAGGACGCACTGTCGACGATTTCCATGAAGGGACTCGTATCGGCGTAACGGATGCAGCTATTGCGTAATTCAGGACGAAACATCATGAATATGTTATATATTTGTGCTTCAGATATGCCTGGATACTGAGCGATCAAATGTTCCTCTGTGGCAACACCCTGGGCCAGGATGAGATTGTAGCATGCATCGTGGAACAGGTTGGACAAATGGGTGCATCCTTCAGGTGCTTTTTGCTTGAGCCCGCGGGCAAGTCCCGGTCCGACACGCTGGCCGATCAAATGATCGAAGCAGTCACGGGCTTGTCGGCATATTTGATCCGGGACAGATGCCATGTCGCAAGTGATGGAGGTGATGCGCAATGAGGCCTGGTTGACGATCATATCAATGTGCAGATGGTGGACGTTGTCTTCCATTTCGGCCACCACGTGCAGTTGCCGGGTCAATGGCAGTAAAAAGATATCCACATTTTTTCGGCGTGTGCACAGCCGTTTTTCCGTTTCCGTACTTACGGGTGTCAGGTATTTTTCATTTACGGGGCTTAGGTGTTTTTTCATGAGGTGTTCCTTATTTTGTGGCAAAATCAATTTGGTCCTTGGAAACGTTTTAAGGACGGCGCAGGCGGTGTAAACGGCAGTCGCGTTTCCGGAAGTTTTTGTAATCGAAGCTTTCGCCGGGGTGGCAAAGCAGGATATGGCAACCATCCTAATCGGTATGCTAACAGTCTGTCAATGATGAGATATCACTATTTTGGCATAGTGTGACATTCTTCTTGTCAACTGCAGAAAATTTACTCCATGAACGGACTGTAGTTAATGGTCACTATAATGAAATAGCTATCGGTAGCTATTGTGGGATCAGCCGGTTCTCGATATTCTGAATTATGTTTAGGGCTTATATTTGAGGCGGCTGGCAGTGAAGTTCAACACCATAATACGGGTGAATTTAATGACGATTTCTTCCCCCCAAAATTTGAAAACCGTTGATGCCCGCAAGGCGCTGGCGACCATCAAAAAAGGCAGCCGGATTTTTCTCGGCACAGGCTGTGGTGAACCACAGCATCTGATCCGGACCCTCATTGAAAAAACGGACGTTGAAGACGGCGTTCTTTATCAGATGCTTTCCAATACACTGGCCCGTTACATTGAGGATGACAGCTTTTTCAAGCGGTTTGCGCTAAAGCTGTTTTTCATCAGCCGGCCCATGCGGGCTGCTGCTTTTGAGGGCAAGATAGAATACATTCCGGTTTATCTTTCCCAAATTCCTGATCTGTTTTCAGAGCATTCCATAGATGTGGATGTTGCCCTTGTCCAAGTGAGCCCTCCTGATGGCTTTGGCTATTGCAGCCTGGGGATTTCGGTGGACGTTACCAGAGCAGCCCTGGAAAACGCCAGTGTTGTCATTGCCCAGGTCAACCCCCATATGCCCAGGACTTTTGGTAACACCTTTGTACATATTGATCAGATCGACCATCTGGTGTGGCATCCGGAACCGCTGCTGACCAGTACGCCACAGATAAAAGACAAATGCGTGGCGCAACGTATAGGGCATTATGTTTCCGAATTGGTGGGAGACGGCGCCACGCTTCAGATCGGTTTCGGTCCGTTGCCCGCTGCCATTTTGGAGGCTCTGGAAAACAAAAAGAATCTTGGTTTGCACACGCAGCTTATCACCGATGCTTTTTTACCCCTGTTTGAGAAAAAGGTTATCACCAATACAAAAAAAACGCTTCTTGCCGGGCGCAGCGTTGCTTCCATGTGCATGGGCAGCGAAAAACTGTATCAATACGTGAATGACAATCCGAGTTTTTATTTTCACACTTCCGATTATGTCAGCAATCCCACTGTCATTGCACAAAATGATAACATGATTTCCATCAGTTCGGCCCTGGAAGTCGATCTCACCGGCCAGGTTTGTACGGATTCGCTGGGTTTTAAGTTTTACAGCGGTATTGGCGACCAGGTTGATTTTTTGCGCGGCAGCGCCATGTCCAAGGACGGTTTTTCCATCATTGCCCTGCCATCGACGGCCCGTAACGGGCAGGTGTCGCGCATTGTTCCCCACCTTAGTCTCGGTGCCGGCGTGGCCACCACCCGGGGTGATGTCCATTATGTGGTGACCGAATACGGTATTGCCAAGCTGCACGGTAAAAGCGTTTACCAGCGGGTAATGGAACTGGCTCAAATCGCCCACCCAGATTTTCGGTCAGAATTGATCGAAGAGGCCAAACAGCGTCATTATATTTTTAAGGATCAGATTCCGCCGTCGGTTGATGATCTGTTGTTTTTAGAAAATTATAAGAGCACCTATTTGCTGAAAACCGGAAAATTGCTTTCCTTCAGAGCGCTTTTGCCGTCGGATGAGTTTGACTACCGCAATTTTTTCTACTCGCTGGATAAAGAGACGATTTACCGCCGGTTTTTTTTCCATATGGAGCTGTTCACCCATGAAGTGGTCCAAAAGGAGTGGTCGAACATTGATTATCGAAAAAGTATGACCCTCATCGGACTGAACCAGAAGGGCGTTCATAACGAGATCATTGCCGTGGGCTCCTATGCGGAGGGAAGCCCTTTAAGCGCAGAGGTTGCCTTTGTGGTTCGCGAAGACTTCCAAAACATGGGAATTGCCTCCTATCTTCTTGATGCGCTGGAGAAAATCGCCATTTCAAATGGTTATAAGCGGTTCGGCGCTTCGGTGCTGGAAGGCAATTCGGCCATGATCCAGGTATTCACCAAGCGATACGCCAATGCCAAGGTGACCCTCAGTGAAGAGGACGGGTATCGTATTGAAATGGACTTTTTTGCCAGTACTGAAAATCAGTACGACTGGCCCCGATAGTATTGTTATAAATTAATCTTTAATTCTTTTCTTTCCAATCCGCATTGAACCCTTCGGTATGGGCGCATTGGCGGAAGTGGAGAAGTACTTTTCGGACATGAGACCTGCCTTTCCCGCCTCTTGTACGACCTCTCCCACCCCTTGTATGGGTAATCATCACTATACGGAAATAGCCACTGCTGTGGATTGTATCTTTTTTCTGCCTGCCATAGAATATACTTAATCATCAACGACATTACAAGGTCGGAACTCCTGATCCACATATGTCAGTATAAGACGGTTTTATCACCCAAAGTCCTGGTAGATGGGGATTCAGATTCATTTTTATTCGCTTTTCGTTCCATTCTGGGGGCAAGTCAAGCACTTTGAAGGTTTACGAAGCAAGATAGAAAGGAGAGAAAAATGATTCTCAAGCAAGTAAGCGACAACCTGAAAATTTTTAAAGACATGGGAATGAACAAATGGCGGGAGACAAAGATGGCGGATCTGAGAAAAGGGGTACGCATCAGAATCTATTCGCCCAATGGCAGGCCGTTGGAAACCGGCGGTGAGGAGACGTTCATAACAGTCACCGACGCGTTTCGTAAACTCGAACAGTGGGCCGTGGAAGTGCGGGCAACATCCTGACACGGACTGGAATTTGGCAATACACCTGTAGCTGATTCTCAGGGGAGGTAAAAATGGTTCAAAACAATAACAATAACAATAACAACAACAGTAGTAGTAGTAGTAGTGGTGGTAGTGGTATGAAACTGGGCGGGCAGTTGCCCGATAAAATCGTGATGTTGGAGCTTTTACTGCGGGACGGTCTTCAGCATGTCCATAAAACCGTACCCACCGAAGCCAAGGTATGGTATGCGGATCATCTTGTTCGGGCCGGCTATAAACATATAGAGGTCACCAACTTCGGACATCCGAAATTGCTGGCCCAAAGTGTTGATGCCGAAGAAGTCCTTGAGCGGGTATGCAAATTGAAAGTCGTCCAGGAGGAAAAACCCCACCTCAAATGCTATGGTATGACAGTTAAAGCCTTTGAACGGGCCGCTGATATGGCTCAGAAAGGCTTTCTCACCAACAGCATGGCCTTTACCATTTCGGCGGAAGACCTGCATGGTCGCCGCAACTCCGGGCGTACACGTAAAGAGTACATGAAAGAGATTCCGGATATGATAAAGATTGCCGAGGCCAACGGGTTTGAGATTGATATGGCCATTGCAGGTACCTATGGTTCGCCCATTGCCGGCCCGGTTCCCATCGAAAACACCTTTGAATTGATGGACTGGGGCATGGATCATGGCATCCGCAATTTTACGCCCTGCGACACCACCGGCGAGTCCAATCCCAGAAGAAGTTTTGAATATATGTCGGCTTTGGTAGATCGTTACGGTAAATACGACGACCAGATTAAATACAGAATTTCCCACTTCCACGAATGCCGGGGACAGAGCCTGGCCAACACCTTGGCGGCCATTTTGGCGGGTGCACGCGTTATTGAGACCTCTTTGGGCATGGGGGGCGGGCAGCCGGCATTCATGGTGGATGGGGTTCCCGGCAAGGGAAGTGGGCCGATTTATACAAATTCCTGGGAAGTGGGCAATTGTCCCACCGAGGATACCCTGGTCATGCTGGACGAGATGGGCATCCAGACCGGTATTGATATTGATATGGTGCTTTCACTGGGCCGGGTTTTCGAATGGACCATGGAAAAAACCCTGCCGGTTTGGACCACAAAGTCGGGACGTCCCATCAAGTATCCGGTGGAGTGGTGCATACAGCCCAATAACTTGGAACACATCCCCCCCTATGGCCCGCCGCAGATGTTCTGGGCTTCGCCTGAGAAATATATCCCTGCTACCACGGAATATATCAACCACGAGTTCGAAGGACGTACCTACAAGTGGGGCAGGTGCGCGGGGGAAGAAGACGATTATTGTCGCATTGAGACGTTTGAAGATTAAAAAAAAACAGGCAGCGTAGGAATCAAAAATTTAAGGAATCAACAACTAAAATGCGGAAACTACTCAACAACAGTGGTTTCCGGTGCCGCCATGGCCATTTGCATTGGTTCGGATACGGCGGCAATACATGGAGGAGGAGTATATGAATCTGGCAGACGGCTTAAGAATTAATGCCTGGCGTTATCCTGACAAGGCAGCGGTGGTTTTCGAGGACCGGCGCGTTACCTATCACGAACTGAATGACCGCGCCAATCAACTGGCCCACGCCATCCTTAAAAAAGGATACGAACGGCAAACCAAATGTTCGATTATCATGTATAACAATATAGAATTCCTGGAAATTTATCACGGACTGACGCGGGCTGCCATGATTTCGGTGCCGGTCAACTTCCGCCTGGTTCCGACGGAACTCGAATATATTATTAACAATTCCGATTCAGAGGCATTGTTTGTAGGGGTAGAGCTGTTTGACAAGCTGCGCCTGGAAAATATCCCGGCTGTGAAAAAAGAGAATATTTTCGTCATTGGCCCCAAAGATAAAACCCCGGACGGCTTTTTGAATTACGAGGATCTGCTGGCCGGCAATCCGGTCCATGAACCCGATAACGTGGAACAGCGCGAGGACGATATTTTCTTTTTCGGCTACACTTCGGGCACCACGGGTTTTCCCAAAGGGGCCATGAACACCATTCGCGGTACCCTGGACATCGTTAAAAACGTCTTTGTGCGTACCGCCGGGAAACCCTACATCGAACTGGACAAACGTGTGCTGTTGGCCATCATTCCCATCTGTCATTCCAACAGTGTCTGGTCGACCCTGATAACTCTTTGGTGCGGAGGAACCAATGTTATTTTCCCGTCCGGGCGTTTTGATCCCGAGCAGGTCCTGAAGCTTATCGACAGAGAAAAGGTGACCACCAGTTCCATGGTACCCACCATGATCACCCGCATTCTGGAACTGCCCGAAGAGATCAAGCAGAAATATGATATGAGTTCCCTTACCTCCCTGGGCAGCTCGTCGGCGCCGTTGTTGACCAAAACCAAGGAGACGGCCCTGGAATTTTTCAGGAACGTCCGCTTCAGCGAAGGCTATGGTTCCACTGAAACCGGCGCTTTAACGACACTTCGCCATAAGGATCAAATGCGCAAGGTGCGCAGCATCGGTCAACCCAATCCTGGCATTGAGATCAAGCTTGTGGATGGAAACGACAACATCATCACCGAACCGAACAAGCAGGGGGTTTTGTGGGCCAAGGCCCGTTCGGCCTTTATCGGTTATTACAAAGATCCCGAGAAAACAAAGGCGTCCATTGACGGAGAGTGGTCCACAGCCGGAGACGTGGCCTACTTCGATGAAGAGGGCTATTATTATCTGGCCGACCGGAAGCACGATATGATTATCAGCGGCGGCGAAAACGTCTATCCGGCTGAGATTGAGGAGGTGATCACCCAGCTTTCCGAAGTTTCTGAGGTCGCCGTTATCGGCATACCCAATCCCGATTTTGGAGAAGAGGTGAAGGCCTTGGTAAAGTTGAAAACAAATGATATTTCATTTGTCGACGACATTCTTGAGTACTGCAAAAACAACCTGGCGGGATATAAGCGGCCGCGCACGGTGGAAATCGTGGATGATTTTCCCCGCACCGCCACCGGAAAAATTCTTAAGCGTATCCTGCGCCAGCCCTACTGGGAGGGCCAGGAGAGAAGTCTCTGATTGGCAGGCGGCTTCTTTTGGGTAGAAGAAAAGAGGCCGTACGGGTCAGCATGGGCGTTTCAACTGGGCAAAAAACTGGGTAAAAGTCAGGAAATTTTGGTCTGGTGTAATATAATCACCACGGGCGGACCGGGATTTGGGACCCGGGTTCGCCCACAACGAAACTTGAAAGAATATTAGGTTCGCCAACTCTTTCTTATAACATACATGGCAGAAAAACCTGCCACAACGAAAAACGAAAGTCCTTTAATTTCAGTATATTGGTGAGACTTTCATATAAACCTACATGGCAGTAACCACCTGCCACAACGAAAGTTGAAACTTCAATTATTACAGCTTATTGGCCGGAGTTTTTTATAAAAAGAGTTGGACTATACCATGGAATTTTATACTGCTGATACAAGAAGGATAAGAGGAGGATAAATGGAAAGAGCAGAGCTGATCGCAGAACTGACCGAGAGGAACCGACGCGCCCTTGAAGGAGGGGGGAAAAAGCGGATAGAGAAACAGCACGCGGATGGAAAACTCACCGCGCGGGAGCGTATTGATATATTACTGGATAAAGGGACTTTTGCGGAACTGGACCGATTCAAAACCCACCGTTGCACCGATTTCGGCATGGCGGACAAACAGATCCCCGGAGATGGGGTGGTGACGGGCAGCGGCGAAGTCCATGGACGACAGGTTTTCGTTTTCGCCCAGGATTTTACGGCCTTTGGCGGTTCCCTCTCTTTGGCCCATGCGGAAAAGATCTGCAAGGTCATGGAGATGGCGTTGCGGGTGGGTGCACCCATTATCGGATTGAACGATTCCGGTGGGGCCAGGATCCAGGAGGGGGTCATGAGCCTGGCCGGGTATGGTGATATTTTCCAAAATAATGTCATGGCATCGGGCGTAATTCCCCAGATCACTGCCATTATGGGACCTTCAGCCGGGGGAGCGGTATACTCGCCGGCTCTGACAGACTGGATTTTCATGGTTGAGAATACGAGCCATATGTTCATCACCGGTCCTGAGGTCATTAAATCCGTAACACGTGAAGAGGTGAACAAAGAGGATCTGGGAGGGGCCATGGCCCACAATGCCAAAAGCGGCGTGGCTCATTTTTCAACCCCCAATGACCGTGAGTGCCTGCTGAAAATTCGTGAACTATTGTCTTTTCTGCCCCAGAACAACATGGAAGACCCTCCTTGTCTGAATTCAGCGGACGACCCCCAACGCCGGGATGAAAACCTGGGCCAGGTGGTGCCCGCCGATCCCAACAAGCCCTATGACATCCGTGATATCATACACTCCAATCTGGATGACAACTACTTTTTTGAAATCCAGCCCCACTGGGCGCAAAACATGGTCATCGGTCTGGGCCGCCTGGATGGGCGCTCCGTGGGGGTGGTGGCCAATCAACCGGCGGTCATGGCTGGTGTGCTGGACATAAACGCCTCAACCAAAGCCGCACGTTTTGTCCGTTTCTGTGACTGCTTCAACATTCCTCTCATTATTTATGAGGACGTGCCCGGATTCATGCCCGGCACCATGCAGGAGCACAACGGCATCATCCGGCATGGTGCCAAGCTGATTTATGCCTTTGCAGAGTCCACGGTGCCGCGAGTCACCCTGATTACCCGAAAGGCCTACGGAGGTGCTTATATCGTCATGAGTTCCAAACATCTGCGCGGCGATATCAATCTGGCGTATCCCAATGCCGAGATTGCCGTAATGGGGGCCGAGGGCGCGGTGAATATTATTTGCCGTAATCAGATCAAGGCGGCGGCGGATCCCGAGGCCGAGCGGAAGCGCCTGATAAAAGAGTACCGAGAAAAGTTCTCCAATCCTTATAAGGCTGCGGAACTGGGCTATATTGATGAGGTGGTGGATCCCGCTGATACGCGGCCTAAGCTTATTCAGGCACTGAAGATGCTGGCCCAAAAGCAGGACACCAATCCACCCAAAAAACACGGCAACATGCCCCTGTAGAAAGGAGAACGCCAAATGACCTGGCAACAAGTACTGGAGTTGATAAAGAGCATCCTGATTACCCAAACCGGAATTCCCAATCTTGCCTTTAATCAGGTGATCATGATTGCCATCGCGTTATTGTTTCTATATCTGGCTGTGGTCAAGGGGTACGAACCCCTGCTTCTGGTACCCATCGGATTCGGTATTTTTCTGGTTAACTTTCCCCTGACGCCACTGATGGGGTACAGCGAGCATGGCGCTCCTGAGCTTATCCGCGTTTTTTACAAGTATGGCGTGGAATGGGAGGTCATTCCCCCCATGATTTTTCTGGGGCTGGGTGCCATGACCGATTTTGGGCCCATGATTGCAAATCCAAAAGTCCTTATTATTGGCGCCGGCGCGCAATTGGGGGTGTTCGTCACTTATTTGGGAACCCTTTTTCTGGGATTCACCCTTAAAGAGGCCGCGTCAGTGGCCATTATCGGCGGTGCCGACGGCCCCACCACCATTTACCTGACAGCCAAGCTGGCTCCGCAACTGCTGGGCGCCAACGCTTTGGCCGCCTATTCCTACATGGCCCTGGTACCCCTGATTCAACCGCCCATCATGCGTATGATGACCACACCTGAGCAGCGTAAGATAAAGATGCGGCAGTTGCGCCCGGTATCGGCCAAGGAGAAGGTTTTGTTTCCGCTCATTGCCACCGGTCTCATCGTTTTGCTCATACCTGCCGTGGCACCGCTCATGGGGATGTTCATGTTTGGTAATTTCATGCGGGAGTGCGGCGTTGTCAAGCGCTTGTCAGATACGGCTCAGAATTCCATGATGAATATCATCACCATATTGTTGGGGTTGTCCGTGGGGGCCACCATGCAGGCCGAGGTATTTTTGACCTGGAAGCCGCTGATGATTTTCACCCTGGGGTTGTTCGATTTTGTGATATGCACCTTTGGTGGCATACTGACCGTTCAGATTATGAATAAATTCCTCAAAAATAAGATAAATCCGCTGATCGGCTCGGCCGGGGTTTCGGCAGTCCCCATGGCCGCACGGGTGGCACATTCCGAGGGACTGAAAGCCGACCCGGACAATTGGCTGATCATGCACGCCATGGGACCCAACTTGGCCGGTGTGATCGGCTCGGCCGCAGCCGCCGGTATGTTTATTGCCATGTTTAATTAGTCCGATAAAGACAAAGTGAGGAGGACTTCAATGAGAAAAGACCAGACCATAAACGGATTCCTGCGACAGGGAGGGTTTTGCCTGATGCTGATCGTGGGACTGATTGTGATATACGGCCAAACCGGTTGGGCCTACAATGGGCCCCAGGATAATAAAGAAATCCCCGAATTTACAAGGGAAGGTGAGAAAATAGTGGCCACGCTCATTCCCCGGGCCAAAAGTACTCGCGTTCGAATCACCTTCGGCATTTCCGGGGGCCAATTGACTTCGATGACGACCAGACCCTTTGCCGAGGTCGACCGGCCGGAGGTGGACGAGAAGGATTTTAAATCGGGCCTCTATGTCATTTCCCTGGATAACCTTCCTGTGGAGGGCAAGGCCAGTATTACCCTGTCCTCGGATTTTTTCAGTTCATCCACCGAGTTCTGGATTTTCAATCCCGACCGGGAAGTGGCATGGACCAAGGCCGATATCCGGAATGAAGACCGCGGTGACCTCATGCGCGATCTTATCTTAACGGTGGAAGACGGCGGACCGTTGGATGCCGATAATATCGCCGACGGGCATATTACCCTGGTGGGGGGTCCCAAGGATTCTTTCTGGGGGTATGCTTTGGGAACGCTGTTTATTCGGTTTTTCGGCATTTTTTTGGTGCTGTCGATTTTAATGATCGGTATGCTCTGTTCCGGTACGATTTTCGGCAAACTGGAAAAGTGGGAAGCGCAAAAGCGCGGACGGCCGGAATCCGGTTCTGAGCCGACATCATCCCCTTCCAAACCGGCATCATCTCCGGATGGCGGGAAAAGCAATGGCAGGGGCCGGCCGGTTGACGACGAAAGCGTGGCCGCTGCTGCGGCGGCCCTGCATATGTTTCTCTCCCCGGTTCGGGAGCCGGTGCTTATGGCGCTTAAAACACCCGGAGCCACGGGCTGGGTCCAGCATGGACGGCAAAAGGCCATGTCAGCATTAACTTCCCGGAACCGTTAAAAAATTCATATAACCGCCACGGGCGGACCGGGTTTTGGGACCCTAAGTTCGCCCACAACGAAGCTTGAAAGAATGTTAGGCTCGTCTACTCTTTCATGTAAAAAATACAAAGCGAGGTAACTGTATGCATTATCAATTGGCAATTGAGGACAAAAAATATGCCGTCGAGATCGGGGCCATGGAAGCGGGTTGCATTGCCGTGACTGTAAATAACGCGGTTTTTCAGGTTAACGTAGAGAACTTGACGGCACTTGCCTCCAACACGGCTCCTGCCGTACCACAGGCGGTCCCGGCGACACCTCCCCCGCAGGCCATGTCACGGGCGATACCGGCCGCGGCGGTTGGGTCCGCAGCTTTCCCCCAGGCGGCTGTGTCCGGAAGCGGTGCGGTGACCGCTCCCATTCCGGGTCTCATTCTCGATATTAAGGTTGCGGTGGGCGATGCGGTGACCGCCGGTCAAACAGTGGGCATTATGGAGGCCATGAAGATGGAGAACAACATCAACAGTACCATGAACGGCAAGGTTCTGGAGATCAGGGTGGCCAAGGGCGCCACCGTGACCGATGGCGAGGTGATTATGGTTATCGGGTGAATTTGATTTTTTCAAATTTAGAACCGGCGTAATCCCTTGCCCGCTGGGCATAATTTTCCGCCGGTAGCCGAAGCAGTTCAAGCATTGATTCATCCATTTGACGTTTTATTTTTCCCGGTAACCCGGTAACCAGTGAAAATGGCGGGATAACCGTTTTCTCAAGCACCACCGAGCCCGCCGCCACAATGGACCCCCGGCCGATGACGGCATGGTTCATCACCATGGCCCCCATGCCGATGAGGCAGTCATCTTCAATGCGGCATCCATGAATGACGCAGTTGTGGCCAATGGTAACTCCTTTACCGATGACAAGTGGGGAATCGTAATCGGTATGGCACATGGTGAGATCCTGTATGTTGGAATTTTCTCCCACAACGATGGCATTACAATCTCCCCGGAGCACGCAGTTGAACCACACCGAGGTGTTTTCCGCCAGGGTGATGTCACCAATCAGGGCTGCGCCGGGGGCCACATAGGCGGATGGGGGCACATGGGGTATTTTCTTATTGAAACGGTAGATGGGCATCTTAAAGTTCCTTTTTTGTTTTCTCAGCTTGAATTGTCGTTCAATGGGGTCAAATTGTGGGGTGGGTTCCACCGCCGCCCACCTCGGTCCGTTGTTGGCATAAGCCTGACCCCGTTCTTACAAAACCGATCAGAAGAAACTTGAACATTGAGTGAAACCGTTCATATCCGGCGGTTAAAAAAACTTCGATCATCAAAGTGATACGTTCAGCGCTCAAGGCGTTTCTTATCATGGCCGCCATTGAAAAGGCAAATGATAAGGTCCTTGGTCACAACACACTCCATATACGGGAAGAGAGCAGCCTATCCAGGTCCGGAGCCGGTGTTCGCAGTCTCCTTTGACTTGACAAAATCCCCGGGTCGATGAATTGTCGGCACGGGGATTTTTTTGTGCCGGCCCGATAAAGGGTCTCCCATGACAACTGCCGGCTTTCAAGATGCCGATGCCACCTATAAAGATTTCCAGTACCTGGAGAATATGGATGAATTGAGACGGGAGGGGGGGCCGGCCATATAAATCCGTTTGGCTTTTTCCCTACCCTTGTGTATGCTGGGATTTTAAAATATACTCCTGGGAGAACGGGAGCTGGTTTGTGTTAAAAAAGCAGGTGCCGGGAAAACAAACCCCGTCAAGCAGAGCCCCGTCCGCAGGTTGAATGGTGTAGAAAAAGAGGTCCACAAAAAAAGGAGCTGATGTTCATGTTGTCACGTGAAATTTCTTGCCATGAAGTGCTCAGCCGTGCCGTCAATGGGGCGGCCCATCCCCTTGCCCCTGATGCGGATCTGTTTGCACCCACCAGTGTGATGGCCCTTGCCGGTACCCATCCGGAGCCTTTTCTGTTGCTGATTCAAAAGGCCGACCGCCCGGGATATCCCTGGCGGAATCAGATGGCATTCCCCGGCGGCCATGTGGACCCCGGAGACGCGGATCGGGGGGAGACCGCCCTGCGTGAGCTTGAAGAGGAGCTGGCCATCCCCCGGGATCAGGTGGAGGTGGTGGGGTCTATTGGCCATTTTCAGACCATAAATAATAAGGATATCGAAGCATTTCTTGGTATATGGGACCAAACGGGAGATATTGATTTTGATAGAAAAGAGATCTCCCGGATTTTCAAGATTCCGTTGCAGCACTTTGCAAGGATTCACGCAGAGAAAGGATTCCATGGCAGATATCCCGATATCCGGGAGCTGACCTATCCCTTTATGGATGTGGTGGTGTGGGGTGTCACCGCAAAAATCATTCATCACCTCATGGAAATTTTGCCTGAGACCTTAGATTGCTCCCATGATGCTGTCCGGGACAGATCCGGCCATTGACCCCTTAACCGCCGACCCTGCCCCTGTCCCCGGATAATTGTTCCATGGAGCGTTCCTGTGGTCGGTTTTATCTACAAACAAAATACCCTTCCTCCCCCCTGGTTTTTCTCCTGAAAAATGTATTAAAATAACGGTTCTGCACGGCAGATGGCTCCCCTAACGTCATGGGTGCCGTGATCCGGAGATATGGTTTTATTTTCAGGTTTATTTTTGTGTTTTATCCCTGTTTTTTCAGCTTGTTGGATGGTCTGTTTTTTGATTGTTACACAATATGTCGTTTTATTCCTTGACTTAGACCTACATATTGATTATTTTTGTCACCTCTGATCGTCATGGTGATGGAGAGACAAACCTACGGCATTTGATCCGGAAACAGCCGAAATTAATATAAAGCAGCAGGGAATTCAAGGGAGCGATGAATGTTTGAAAAGATAAAAAAGCGTGATGGTCGAATTGCGGAATTTGACCCTTCCAAGATCAGTGATGCCATAGCAAAGTCAGGTAAGGAGACCGGCGAATTTGATGAAAGAGAAGCCAAGAAACTGACGCTCAAGGTCATCACCCTGGCAAGGGATCTGCGATTGGGGGCCTGTCCCGAGGTGGAGGAGATCCAGGATATTGTGGAGCGGATACTCCTTGATTCTCCCTTTTACAAAACAGCCAAAGCCTATATCATTTATCGGGAACAACACAACCAGATTCGAAAGATCACCATCCGTGAACACCTGGATCTCATGGAGAGCTACATCGGGCGCATGGACTGGAAAGTCAAGGAGAACAGTAACATGAGTTACTCTCTCCAGGGGCTGAATAATTACATCTCATCGGATATAACCGCCGAATACTGGCTGAATCGAATCTATCCTCCCCGGGTGAGAGAGGCCCATGAGCGGGGGGACATCCATATCCATGACCTAAGCCTTTTGTCCGTCTATTGCGTGGGATGGGATCTCCAGGATCTCCTCATGGAGGGATTCAAAGGGGTGTCGGGTAAGGTGGAGAGCCTTCCCCCCAAACATCTCAGAACCGCCCTGGGCCAGATGGTGAACTTTTTTTATACCCTCCAGGGAGAGGCCGCCGGTGCCCAGGCCATGTCCAATTTCGATACTTTGCTGGCCCCCTTTGTGCGGGAGGACAAGCTCGGTTACAAAGAGGTGAAGCAGGCCCTGCAGGAGTTTGTATTTAACATCAATATTCCCACAAGGGTGGGGTTTCAGACGCCCTTTACCAATATCACCATGGATCTGGTCGTTCCCTCCATTTTAAAGGATTCACCGGTGGTGATCGGTGGTCAATACCGGGAGGAGACCTATGCCGATTATCAGCATGAGATGGATATGATCAACAACGCCTTTGCCGATGTGATGATGGAGGGGGATGCCAAGGGCCGGGTGTTTACCTTTCCCATTCCCACCTACAACATCACCGAGGACTTTAACTGGGACAATGCAAACCTTGAAAATGTGTGGAAGATGACCGGCAAATACGGCATCCCTTACTTTTCCAACTTTGTGAATTCCGACATGTCCCCGGATGATGCTCGCTCCATGTGCTGCCGGCTCCGTCTGGACAACCGGGAGCTTCAGAAACGGGGCGGGGGGCTTTTTGGTGCCAATCCCCTCACCGGTTCCATTGGGGTGGTCACCATTAATCTGCCCCGATTGGGATATACGTCGGACACCGAGCAGGCATTCATGGATCATCTGGATGAGTTGATTGAAATTGCCGGGGAGTCCCTGAGCATCAAGCGCAAGGTGCTGGAAAAATTCACCGACGGTTGTCTTTATCCCTATTCAAAATTTTATCTCAGAAAGATCAAAGAGAGTGCCGGATGTTTCTGGCAGAACCATTTTTCCACCATCGGTATCCTTGGAATGAACGAGGCGTGTGTGAATTTCATGGGAAAAGGGATTGCCACAGAGGAGGGGCAGGCGTTTTCCATCCGGGTGATGGACCATATCCGGGGAGAAATTGAACGGATGCAGGTGGAGACCCATGAGATGTTCAACCTGGAAGCCACTCCGGCAGAGGGAACCACCTATCGGTTTGCCATGAAGGACAAGGAGCGGTATCCCGACATTGTCTGTGCCAATGAAACCGAATATACGGCGGGCAGTGATCCCTTTTACACCAATTCCACCCATCTGCCGGTGAACTACACCGATGATCTGTTTGAGGTACTGGATCTCCAGGATATCCTCCAGGCAAAATACACCGGGGGCACAGTGCTTCATCTCTTTTTAGGGGAAGAGGTGTGTGATGTGGAGGTGGTCAAGCAGATGGTGCGCAAGGTGGCCAATAATTATAAACTGCCCTATTTTACCCTGACCCCCACCTTCAGTGTCTGTTCCTCCCATGGATATCTTCCCGGGGAAGCGGCTGTCTGTCCCAAGTGCGGCACGGAGACGGAAGTGTACTCCCGGGTGGTGGGATATCTTCGACCGGTGAAGCAGTGGAACAACGGTAAACAGACGGAATTCTGCATGCGGAAAACCTTTAAAGTGGCCTCGTAGGAAGAGAGGTGGCAGTGCTTCTGGGGGGACTTCAGAAAAACAGTCTCATAGATTTTCCGGGAACGGTGGCGTGTGTGGTGTTTACATCGGGGTGTAATTTTTGTTGCCCCTACTGCCACAATCCGGACCTTGCAAAGGGCGCTGACACCGGAGCCGGTATAACCGAGGCCGGGCTGTTCGCCTTTCTGGAGAAGAGAAAAGGGCTGCTGGACGGTGTGGTGATCACCGGTGGAGAACCGACCCTTCAAAAAGACCTTGAAGGCTTCTGTTTCAAGATCAGAAATATGGGGTACCGAATCAAGCTGGATACCAACGGCAGTCATCCCCGGGTGGTGGCCCGCCTGTTGCAGCGGCAACTGGTGGATTTCGTGGCCATGGACATTAAAAGCAACCTTGAGGGCTATTCACGCTTTGTAAAGGGGCCTTTCTCCGGGGAGGCCATCATGGAATCGGTGAATCTCATCATGGAGACGGCCCCTGCCTATGAGTTCAGAACCACCTGCGTCCGGCCCTTTGTGGATGTAACGACTATGGCGGATATCGGTGGTATGATAAAGGGGGCATCCCACTATGTACTGCAGCACTGTTCCCGGAACGTGTCGGTATTGATCCCCTCTTTTTTTGAAAAGGAAAACCGTTTTTTCCGGGATCAGGAGATGGTGGCCCTTAAAGAGGCCGTGGAGAATCAGGTACAGCGCTGTTCCGTCAGATGACGGCAAACAGGCGTGTCGGTCAGTGCCCAATACTGTCCGATACCGTCCAATGCCCTCTACGGAACAATGGATGCACAGACGTCGGACCCCCCAAGACAATGGGGGCTCCGGCGTTTTTATTCCTGCCGGGGCTGATCCGCTTCATCGGACTGGGGATAGATCATGTTGCCGGATCGGGAGAGGTCATATCCCCCCATTTTTTCTGCGGTTTTTTTAAAGAACTCCTCTTTGATGAGGCCCAGGAAGAGCTGGATACCCTTGTCAAAGAACCGCTCCTTGGAGATGAGAAGATCAAATCTTTCCCAGCAGATGGGGATGAAATCAAGTCCCAGTTTCCGGGCCACGGGCATAATGCCGGGACCGGCATCCGCCTCTCCGGACAGGATGGCAAGGCCGATGTCCATGTGTTTGGGTTGAATGTTGTCATATCCCTTGATGGTGTTGCCCTTGATTCCCGCGTTTTTAAGCTCTGAATCAAAAAGCTGGCGGGTGCCTGTTCCCAGGCCCCTGTTCACAATGGTGATACCGGGCTGACCCAGGTCTTTTACACAGGTGATGTTACGGGGATTTCCCTTTTGCACCAGAAGGCCCTGTTGTCGCATGCAGAAATTGACGGCAGCGGGCATTTTATGCATCTCCTGCTCCAGAAAGGGAAAATTGTACTCCTTGTCCGGGCCGTCGGTGTCGGCCACCAGATGGCTGGAGGCAATGTGGCACATGTTTTTTCTCAAGGCCCTGATGCCCCCCATGCTGCCGGTAAAACCGAACATGGCCATGTGGTGGGGTGACTGGCTGTTGAAATGGGAGAGCATGGCATCCAAAAGCAGGTCATTACTGCCTGCGATGAGTACCAGCCCGTGGTAGGGGGGAAGCTTGACCGCAGGTTCGGGATAATTGATGGTGCCGGACTCAATCCACTGGCGCACCAGATCAATGGGGAACAACCATTTTCCGGTGACTTTAGTGGCGGGAAGTCCCTTGTCGGCAATAAGACTGTAAACCATTTTCTCGTTGATGTTTAAAAATTTTGCCACTTCTCGGGTTGAAAGTAATTCACTCATTGTCGAGACTCCTTTTCCATGGGCAATATTTATTTCCTTTGTTCGTTTCACCGGTTTTTTTGTTTTTTTACTTCTGCCCCATATCATATTCTGCTGTAAATCACTATTCTTCTTAACGGTTCCGCATTTCGACGTCAACTGTCTGATTCTAATTTAGTAGGGGGACACCCTTAATTTTTATCCCCCCTCCAGGTCAAGTCCGCTCCCTTTTCCTTTTGCGCCCCCTTTTCTTTTGGGGGGATCGGAATTGCTCAAGGGGTGGACGTCCGGGTGGACGTCATTGACGGTATGGCTTGATGAATTTAAATAACCGTGGTATGCGTGGGGACGATGACTTCAAAAGATTTTTTCTGGGCGGATAAAATATGAAACATGAAATGTTGGAGCAGTTAAGATGTTTGTTTATGGCGTATGCAGACCGGTACATACAAGGCTCTCACGATCCTGAGCCCCTGATACTTAAAAAAGAGCACACCATGAGGGTCTGCAGTGAGATCCTTGGGTTGGGAAAGGCACTTCAACTGGATGACGACAAGCTCATGCTGGCTGAGACCATGGCACTTTTTCATGATCTGGGGCGGTTCCGGCAATATGAAACCTATAAAACCTTTCTGGATCATAAATCGGAGAATCATGCCCGCCTCAGCCTTCAGGAGTTGGATGCCCACAACATTCTGGACCCGTTGACCGGGGAAGAGAGAGCCATTGTCAGGAAAGCCATCGCGTTTCATAACGCTGCACAGATTCCCCACCAGGGAGATGACGAGCTCCTTTTTTTTATCCGGTTGCTCAGGGACGCCGATAAACTCGATATCTGGCGGGTGGTCATAGGCAATTACACCGATCCCCGGCCGGGGAGTCAGCAGGCCATCAATCTGGGACTTGCGGATGATCATGGGGTTTCCATGGAGGCCATTGAAGCCATACTGGCCGGGACCTTTGTCAAAAGTGCATCCATAAAACGGCTCAATGATCTGAAGCTGATGCAGATCAGCTGGGTGTTTGATTTGAATTTTGCGCCATCCGTTTTATGGGTTAAGGAGCGGGGGTACATTGAAAAAATCGCCGCAACCCTGCCGGAAACTCCCAGGATCAGGAAAGCCATTGCCCAGGTGTACCATTATATGGATGGTTTTGAGCCTTTGAATGGTTTCGCCCGTGCCCCAGGGGAGCTTGTACATCCCTTCCGGGCCATTGTCAATGAAGCGGGTAGATAGCGTCATGGGGGGGAGCGGCCGTCTGTTGAAAATATCGGTCTGGGGGGTGTTGGTTTGTCTGGGTCTGTTTTCTTCCGTCTCCCGGGGGAATGGAGAGATGGAGACACCCCGGCATCAGTGTCTTGTGGAGCTCTCCAAGGGGGAGGTGAACTGGAGCACAGGAAAGGTGTATGCCCGTGGCAAAGCCGTTCCCGTGGATCGAAAGAAGGCCGACTCCCCTGATTTTATCTTGAGTGTTGCCAGAAGTGATGCCAGGCGTAATCTCATCGAGACATTGAAACATCTGGAGATTTATGCCGGTTACAGCGTGGCATCCCTGGCCATGTCAGATGATCATATCCTTGCAGGCATTGAGAAGAATGCCATGGATGCCACCTTGGTCAAACAGTCCTACACCTCGGATCGCACCATGGAAGTGGTACTGGAAACCAGCCTGTTTGGGGGATTCCTTCAACTGGTGTTACCTGAAGAGATTAAATCCATTCCCACGCTTCAGATCATTGATCCACCAAAGACGGATTCTCCAAAGACAGTCCGGGAAAATCAACCGGAATATACCGGGCTGATCATTGATGCCACTGCCATTGGGTTTCAACCGGTGCTCTACCCGGTGGTGGTAAGTGAACTGGGTTCAGAGATATACAGTGCGCTTTTTATCAGCCGGGAGATTGCCGTTCAACAGGGGGTGTGTCGTTATATGTGCACCGTGGATCCCGTTGAGGCCGAAAAGTGGGTGGGGAAAAACCCCATTCAGGTCAAGGGGCTGAGAAAGGGCGGAGTGGGAAATTCATCCCTTGTCATCAGCCGGTCCGATGCCGACAGAATTGAGAAGACCCGGGAGCGTCACCGGTTCATGCGGGAGTGCCGGGTGATTATCCTGGTCGCACCGGCTGACCGGGATACCGAAGTTGAAACCAAGCCGAAAATCTGATACGTAAAACATTAAGGAGTGACATGGAGTCTTACATTCCCACAAGAGAGGATGCCCTTGCTCTTTTTAAACGCTACAACAAAAGTGATAGCCTGCTGCGTCATGCCCTTTCCGTGGAGGGCGTCATGGGGCATTTTGCCGGTAAGTTCAATGAGGACAGAGAACCATGGCAGGTGATTGGGCTGGTCCATGATCTGGATTATGAGATGTATCCGGAGGAACATTGCTCAAAGTGTCGTGATATCCTCATGGAACATCACTGGCCGGAAACGTATATCCGTGCGGTGGTCAGCCACGGATGGGGCATCTGTTCCGATGTGGAGCCGCAAACCCGGCTGGAGAAAACCTTGTATGCCGTGGATGAGCTTACGGGCCTTGTGGCCAGTGCGGCCCTGGTAAGGCCTTCAAAAAGTGTGCTGGACCTCACTGCCAAGTCCGTTAAAAAAAAGTGGAAGGATAAACGGTTTGCCGCCGGTGTGGATCGGTCCGTCATTGACAAGGGGGCTGATATGCTGGAAATGGACCTCACAGAGTTGATCACAGAGACCATTGCAGGGATGCGAAGTGTTGCACAGGCCATTGGCCTGAAGGGAAATATATAAGTGTAACATTATTTTAAATCCGTTCAAAGGGAGTTTTCCCCATCATGTTACCTCTCCATCAGATTGAGGAACAAATCAACGACATTGATACGGCATTCCATTGTTGCAAATTACAAGGTTGCCCCAGGGAAATTCTTGAGAGTCTTGCCAATTTTGAAAAGAAGACGGTCCGGTTTATAGCGATTCCACAATTGGATGCCGTTGTTAAATGGTATAAGAATCTTTTTTTTCAGAAGGCCTTTTTGTTTCAGCGGGCAGAGGAGCTGCTGGACGAAGCTTTGGACACCATGGACGAAGAAAAGGAGCTCTGTTTTCTTCTCTGGAAGGTAAAAATCTATATTTCACTGGGGTATGTTCACCGGGCCCAGTGGAACTATCTGGATGCTGAATTTTATCTGACATATGCCATGGAACTGGCAAAATCCACTCCTGAACTGCATAAATTCCTTGGAGAAATTTATTCCGGTTTAAGCCAGGTGAGCCTGCTGCTCAGCCGGCATCACGATGCCAACAGCTATGTCAGCTTGGAAAAAACCGTGAGCCTGGAGCGGTATCTTGCCGATCCTTCGGATGAAAACGGTTGTATTGTTTACGCATATTCCCTGATTAATCACAGTCGCATCCTGCGCATGATGGGGGTGCTGGATCAGGAAAATGAGAAGAACCTGAAAGAAGCCGCGGACATTGCCGCCCGATTTGCCAATGAAAAGTGTATGATTCTCTGTGATCTGGAGATTGCAGCTGTTAAGTTTGCCCTCAACCAGATAGGCCGGGCACTGGAAATGGCCATCTCCCTGGAACCCAGGCTGAAAAAAAGGGGGATGATCAGGGAGAGCATACAGGCGGGTCTTCTGGTCGCAGGGGTCTATGAAAGAATCCTGGACTATGAGCTGGCCGAAGCGAAATTCAATGACATCATTGAGCAGTTCCGGAATCATTATTTAAGGATGGATCAGGTGGTTGCCGACGCATTTTATGGGTTGGGGCAGACCTCTTATCGCATGAATCAGGAACAGCGGGCGTTTGACTGTTTCCGCAGCGCGGCCAGGATAGGGATGGTGCTTGGCATCAAAGATATCATTATTCGCTCCTTTGAGGCGGCAAGGATCGTTGACAAGTATAAGGCAAGGGAATTATTGTCCTCCAATCTGGTTTACCAGGATGCGGAGTTTGTGAAGAACCGGCTCAGTCGAAGCTTTACCCCTTTTAAAAGCAGCAGAACCCAAACCCGTCTTTTTGCCACCACCCTTTTTGTGGATATCGTGGGGTTCAGCACGTTGATGAAGACCTCCGATGAAAGTCTGACCATACAGATGGTGGATGAGTTCATCGACCGCATGTCTTTGATCATCTATCAGTACAATGGGTATATTGACAAATTTCTGGGGGACGGGTTCATGGCGATCTTTGAGCATGGAGACACTGTCTCCTCCTCCAGGGTGATGGATGCCATTCGCTCGGGGATCGACATCTACCGTGCCCTGAAACATAAAAACCGGAAGCTGGGGGATGTTTACGGGGTCGATTCAAAGATCAATGTGCGCATCGGTATCAGCACCGGGGAAATTTTTGCCATGATTCTGGGAAACTACATCAAGACGGAATTTACCTATCTGGGCAACTCTGTGAATCTTGCCTCAAAATTGGAAAGCCGGGCCAGTAACCAGTGCATGCTGATCGATGAGGAGACCTGGCTTCAGTCAAAGGACCGGATCATATCGGAACCTGAGACCATTACCATTCCCGGCCTGGGCAATACCTCCGTCCATAAGGTGCTCAGGCTTGCCCGGATGAATAAACGGCCGGATCTCCGGTTGCCGAAAAGTACCTGACCCCCCCGCATCCCGTTCTCGCAACACCGGTCAGACAGAGCCTGGCATCTGGCCTCCTCTTTTGGGCGTTGCTGCGGCGGACCGCCGCAGTGAAGATCAGCCGGCTCATGAAAATCCCTTGGGGGCATCTGCAGCACAGGTGCCGATACTGGCCCCCATGAAGCTGCATGCACTCATGATTTTGGTCACCTCCTGGCTGTGGCATTGGGGGCAGTGTACCGTCTCCTTGTCTCCGGCAAAAACAAGCTTTTCAAAAACGGTTTCGCATGTTTCACATCGGTATTCATAAATGGGCATGGGGTGATCCTCCCTTATCTTTCGGTTACAGTTAGTTAGTTCCGTCAAAGGCTTTTCTTGAAATCCTGGTAACTCATTTTCTCATAGCTTTCGGTGTTGATGAATTTGAGTATGGTGAGCAGGCGGTTTGAATCAATGTATCCGGGCATGCTGCTTAATTTGCCTGTGTTGGATGTCAGAAACCAGGCAGTGGGAAGCCCTCTCACCCCGAACCGGGAGGCAATTTTTCGATCTTTGTCCGAATCCACGGTAATGGCGATGTAGTTTTCATTGAGATAGTCAATCACCCCTTTATCCTTAAAGGTGGTAAGTTCCATTTGTTTGCAATAGGTGCACCAGTCCGCATGGAAGTAGAGAAAAATTTTTTTGCCCTGTTGTTCTGCCATGGAGACGCCTTTTTCATAAGTTGCCCAGGAGATTCCCCCGATTGTTTCCTGGGCTGCAGCCCATGCCGGAGAGAATGACAAAAGTATCAAAATAATAATTGTGACGGTAATGTGTCTGTTTTTCATGTGTAGTGTCCTTTTTGTTTTTTTTTACCATGAAAATACATCTTGATTTTCATGGTGCGGGGGTGACCGGAATCCGGCCATGACCGTTTATGTGAAGACGGTATTGTATATTGGTTCCGTGCTCCGGATTCCGGATTCCGGGTTGTGGGGTCTCCGGCCTGAACCATTAAAGGGTGGCCAGAAGCCTGAATTTATCGGTGATCAGCAGAATCCCCATGAGAATCAGCAGCATACCCGCCACTTTGTTGACATAGCCAAGGACTTTTGTGGCCCGTTTCATGATGCCAAGGATTCTGTTGATGAAAAAGGAGATTAGAATAAAGGGCAGCGCCAGTCCGGCGGAGTAGATGCTTAAAAGGACAATGCCCTGCATCACGGTTTCCTGGCTGCCGGCAACAATGAGGATGGAACCCAGCATGGGGCCGATGCAGGGGCTCCAGCCGGCACCAAAGGCCATGCCGATGACAAAGGTGCCCATGACATGCATGGGTTTTTCATTGAGATGAATCCGGCGTTCAAAGTTTAATCCCCTGATATTGATCCATCCCAGAAGATGACATCCAAACACCAGAATGATGCCCCCTCCCAGGTACCGGACCATCCAGGCGTACCTGGCAATGATGCCGCCCATGAAAGAGGCAGAGGCACCCAGGAGAATAAATACCGTGGAAAAACCGCCCACATAGGCAAGGGTTGCCAGAATCACCTTTTGCCGGGTTTTGCGGGTATCCGCCGTCAGTTCATCCAGGGATAACCCTGTGATAAAGGTGAAATAGGCGGGAATCAGGGGCAGGATGCAGGGGGAAAAAAATGAGAGCAAGCCTGCGATGAGTGCGGCCTGATGGGATACGGTTTCTGTAAACACGCTGAAAATCCTCCATGAAAATTAAAATTCGGGTTTGATCATATGGTGGCCCCTCCCCAGAGTGGCCGATGTTGTGATCAAACCCCGGAATTCAGAGATGCGTTCTTCCGGCATTTGTAAGGTACCCTTTGATCCTAATCATTTTCTGTCCATTTTTCAAGCCGGCTATCCCGGATGCCGGGAATAATCAAGAGATATCTGGGCATGACATTGACGTTTTCCCTTTTTACTTGACTCCTTATGGGATATTGCTCAGGATATGCAAAAAATTCTTGGAACGAGATTCCGGTGTTGTGGCCAAGTCCCCCTGTTTTATCTGATGGGCCTGCTTTTTTGACGGAGTCCCCATCTCCGGCGGTTGCAACCCATGATCCACCCCTTCAGGGCCTCGGAGGTCCTTAACCCACCCACCAGGAGGTATTATGAAATTTGTCATCATTGGCGGAGACGCCGCAGGCATGAGTGCAGCCAGCAGGAGCAAACGGAACCGGCCGGAATTCGAGGTGACCGTTCTGGAGCAGACCCGGGACGTCTCGTACAGTGCCTGCGGCATGCCTTATAATATCGCTGATCCAGACAGGTCCATGGAGGATCTCGTGGTAAGGCCGGCATCTGTGTTTATTGAGAAAAACAGGATCAACCTGCTCACCGGGCACCGGGTCACCCACATTGACCGCAAGGCCGGTAAAGTGATGGGTCTTACCCATGCAAACGAGCCTTTTACCGTGGACTATGACACCCTTCTTCTGGCCACCGGGGCCTCCCCCCATGTGCCGGATCTTCCGGGGTTTGATCTTCCCGGCGTGATGCCGTTGAAAAGCCTGGCGCATGGAAAGAAAATCAAGGCTTTTATTGAAGAAAAGCAGGTGAAAAAGGCCGTTATTTCAGGCATGGGATACATCGGGCTTGAGATGTGCGAGGCATTGCGGGCCCGGGAAATTGCCGTGGATATGGTAAAACCGGGTCCGGTGTTTCTGCCCTGGATGACACCGGAGCTGTCCCGGGTGGTGGAAGAGGAGGTTCTGGCCAACGGTGTCAATCTTTATTGCGGCCAGGCCATCACCGCCATTGAGCCGGTGGATGGCAAGGGGCTGGTGGTGGTGGGTGAACAACAGACATTCCCAGCGGACCTTGTGATTTCAGCATCAGGGGTCAGGCCCTGCAGCGAGCTGGCCGTGGCTGCGGGCCTTGAAACCGGCATTTCCGGGGCAGTGGCCGTGGATGCCATGATGAGGACATCGGATGATCGGATTTACGCCGCCGGAGATTGTGCCGATGCCATCCATGTGGTCACCGGCAAGAAATGCTGGATTCCTCTGGCATTGCGGGCCAATCGGGCCGGATGGGCCGTGGCGGACAATGTGTGCGGAAGGGAGACCCTGCTCCAGGGAGTGGCGGGAACAGCCGTATTTAAAGTTTTTCGCATGCAGGTGGCCAGAACCGGCCTTAATCTGAAAGAGGCCAGGGATGCGGGGTTTGATCCCGTGGAGGTGGTGATTCAATCCCGGTCAAAGGCCCACTCCCACCCCGGTTCCACCACCATTCATGTCTCCATGGTGGGGGATGTGAAAACCGGAAGGCTGCTGGGAGCCCAGATGGTGGGAACCGACGGCGTGGCCCACCGCATCAACGCCCCGGCCGTGGCCCTGCATGGGTCCATGACCGTGGCGGATTTTATCCAGTGCGACCTTGCCTATGCCCCTCCCTTTGGTCCGGTGTGGGATCCGCTGTTGACGGCGGCCAATCAGCTAGTCAAGAAATTATAACATCCCTGCTGGTTGTCCATGATTTCCGGCAGCTCGGGCATCATGGCCACAAGATCAATGCCAGCGGAAAAACAGGGCCCTTTGCCCGCCACAATGACGGCCCGGATGTCCGGGTCTTTGTCAAGATCTTCAAATATGGCCGGGGACTCCTTCCATGCCGGTGGGTGCGTGGCGTTTTTTTTGTGGGGCCGGTTGAGATAGACCCAGGCAATGGGGGGCTTTTTCTCCACAAGATAAAAGGCATCAGATGTCAAGGTTGTTCTCCTGTTCAATTGGTTGAACTTTTGGGCTTTTCAAGTTGGGTTACGGCAAGTGTGTGTGGCAGGAGTCTTGTCTTTTCGGTGAACTGGGGATAGAGGGCCATGGAGGAGATGACCGGATGTCCATAGTCCACGTAGTCCCTGCGGGGGGTCCGCATGTTGGCATATATCACCGGGTAGGCCACCATGTCACTTAAAATTCTGATCTGGGCCTGGTGCCACAGGCCGATCTGTTTTTCCGGGTTGATTTCATGGCGGGCAGCTTCAATGAGTTTGTCGATTTTGGTGTAACCGGAAAAATTGGTGTCGGGTTTTACACCGGATATCAAAAGGGCATCTGAATGGAAAAAGCGGGTTAAAAAGATATCGGCATTGGGTCTCCAGGCAGTATAGATGACAATGGGCTGGGGGTTTTCCCGGATCTCCTGGTGCATCTGCGAATGGGGCAGAATTTTTATATTACATACGATTCCAATGCGTGCCAGCTGTTCATGGAGTATGTGGTAATTATTGCTGTAGATTCGTTTTTCAGATCCCACCAGATCCAGTGTAAATCCATTGGGATAACCGGCCTCGGAAAGCAGTTCTTTGGCTTTCTTGACGTTTTCTTCATATGCAAGGCCCAACAGATTGACATCCTTTTGGGTCAGTCCGCCTGGAAGAGAGTGTGCCGGGACCGGAGAATAGACATATCCTGCAAAATCGTGGTTGTAGACGTTTAAGTAGGACTCTTTGTGAAGGGCATAGGCGATGGCTTTCCTCACCTTGATATCGTCCATGGGAGGGATTTTTGTGTTGAAATAGATGGTAGTTACCTCTCCTACGCCGTGGGTGTCAACTGCAATACCGCTGTGCCGGAGCAGCTCCTTTGTAAAACCTTTATCCCCTGATCCGATGATCACATCCAGCGTGCCGTTTAACAGGCCGGCTTTTCGCTCTTGGGTGTCGGGCATAAAAAAGAGTGTGACGCCGTCCAGGGCCGGTTTCCCTCTAAAGTAGTCGTTGTTGGCCACAAGGGCTAATGTCTTTCCGGGAATGTGTTCCTGGAACCGGAAGGGGCCCGTTCCCACCGGGTGTTTTCCATAGGCCTTATCCCCCATGGCTTCCATGGCCTTTTTGCTGACAATGAATCCGCCGTTGTAGTTGGTGATCTTAGGGAAAAAAAGGATGGAGGAGAGGGGTTTTGAAAGGATGAACTTCACCGTGTAATCATCCACTTTACGAACGGTGGTCTCCTCGTAATCGCCTGCATAGGCAGATCGTTTGTTATCGGCAGCCTTTGTAAAGGAGTAGATGACATCATCGGCGGTCAATTCATAGGCAGACGTCATGGGGCCTTCATGGAACATGACGCCTTTGCGCAGGGTGACGGTCCAGACCTGACGTCCTTTTTCCATTGACAGTTCGGGCATGCCCGTGGCCAGGTCCGGCTCAATGTGAGGGGCGTTGCCGGGTTTATATCGCAGCAGGCCGTTGAACACCATGTCTGCAACGGAACGATCCTGGGAGGCTGCGGCAAAATGGGGGTCCATGCTTCCTATGTCGCTGACATGGACGGCAAAACGAAGTACCCCACCATTGGTGCTGTCGTTATTTTTCTCTTTTTTCCATGGCCATGCCATGCAGTTTGTTGCGTTGATAAGAAGAGTGGCTGATAAAAAAAGGAGAACGGTTAATAAAAAAAGGGGGGGGATTACTTTGGTCTGTAATCGGGTGCATAACATGGCAACTCCTCCATCCAAAGATTTTAGGGCTTGATTTTAATGCAATTATGGTAAGATACCCCTTGTGGTGGATAATTTCAACGGGAAATCCGGATGCCGGTGCCACCTTCTACGGATATGGGTCAAACAAGCAGTAAAAATGCCGACAGAACAGTGATGCCCATGATGGTCCGGCGGTAGGTCTTTTCCGGAATGGTTTTCACCAGCCAGATGCCGGCAACCGCTCCCAGGGCGATGGCGGGAAGGGTCATCAGATCCAGGGTCAGGGTGTGCCGGTCAATGGTTTCCCAGACCAGCAGATGCAACGGGAATTTTGAGATGTTGATGATGAGAAAAAACCATGCCTGGGTGCCGATGTAATTGTTTTTGGGGAGATGCATTGCCAAAAGATAGATGGCAAATATGGGACCGGCCACGTTGCCGATCATGGTGGCAAACCCCCCTGCCACCCCTGTGAAAGCGGCAAACCACCATTTTCCCGGGAAAGAAGCGCTTTTTTTCTTCAGATCCTTCCAGAGCATCAGGCCAATGCAGGCAAAAACCACCATGGCAATGATCTCTTTAAACTGGGCATCTGTGACAACCTCCCCCACCCACAGGGCAAGCCCCACTCCGGCAAAGGCCCAGGGAAAAAATTTAATGAGATAGCGCCATTGTGCATGGCGCCGGTAATAGCCCACTCCGAAAAGGTCCGCCAGAATCAGTATGGGAAGTAAAATGCCGGTGGATGATTTTCCTCCGAAAACATATGCCAGGGCGGAAACGGCAATGATGGAAACCCCGGGAATGCCCACTTTTGTCATCCCGATGAGCATTCCGCTCATCATCATTAAACTCCACTGAACGCTGTTCAGATCAAGCCATGTTGAGATTTCCATTGTCTTTTCCTGTTATTTGACGATTCAGTTTCATATGAAAACCTGGGGTGGATGAGTGTCTTTTTCACGGGGGTGGGAAAGCCCCTGTCCTGCCAGAAATGCTGCCGCGGCATCGGCGCAGTTCTCTCCATCAATGGCCGAGGAGACGATGCCGCCGGCATATCCCGCCCCCTCACCCGCCGGAAACAGTCCCTGGATCTGGGGATGCATCAGCGTGTTCCGTAACCGGGGGATTCTCACCGGAGCGCTGGTTCTGCTCTCCACGGCGAGCACGTTGGCTTCCTCTGTTACATACCCTTTCATTTTTTTGTCAAAGATCTTGAATGCCTCCCGCAGGCCCTGGGAGATCAACGGACCCAGGATGTCGTCCAGGCGATGGCCGGTTATTCCGGGAATATAGGAGGTTTCAGGCAGGGTGGTGGAGACCTTGTCCCGGACGAAGTCCGTTAATCGCTGGGCCGGGGCCTGCTGGGTTTCTCCCCCGGCAAGGAAGGCCTTTTTTTCCATTGCTTTTTGAAACTCAAGCCCGGCAAAGTGGTTGAATTGAGAGACGTCTTTTACGGCGTTTTCATCAATGGTCACCACCACCCCGGCATTGGCAAAGGGCAGGTTGCGCCGGGAGTTGGACATGCCGTTTAATACCAGTTCTCCGGGGGCGGTGGCTGCGGGTACCAGCACTCCCCCCGGACACATGCAAAAGGAGTAGACCCCCTTTCCACGGACCTGACAGGAGAGGGCGTAGGTGGCCGGAGGTAGGTGGTTGCCGTACC
This sequence comes from uncultured Desulfobacterium sp., assembly GCA_963668575.2. Taxonomy (GTDB): domain Bacteria; phylum Desulfobacterota; class Desulfobacteria; order Desulfobacterales; family Desulfobacteraceae; genus Desulfocicer. Next base: position 7,569,414 of record OY764894.2, read on the forward strand.
TGCCATATTGAATTTGGTTGATCAGCTCCTGGGGATGTTCCACCCTCACCCCCATGGCAAAGGGTTTAAATTCCAGCAGAATGTTTTTGTGGTGAAGCAGTTGATAAATGTCCCGTGAGGAGTGTCCAGTGGCGAGAATGACGGCCCGTGCCGGGAATACGTTGTCCCGGGTCACCACAGAGACAAGCCGGTTGCCCTTTTGTTCCAGGTCGATGACCCGTGCATTAAAGTGCATCTCCCCCCCACAGCGAACAATGGTTTCCCTTATGGCGGTGATAATGCCGGGCAGACGGTTGGAACCGATGTGGGGATGGGCATTGACCAGAATATCGTTGTCTGCGCCGTGTTGGACCAGCAGGGAGAGAATTTTTTTGACGTTTCCCCGCTTCAGGGAGCGGGTGTACAGCTTTCCGTCACTGTAGGTGCCGGCGCCGCCCTCCCCAAAACAGTAGTTGGAATCGGGGTGGACCACCCCCTGGGCATTGATTTTCTTGAGATCAAACCGACGATCCCGCACGTTTTTTCCCCGTTCCAGCACAATGGGTTTTATGCCAAGTTCAATGAGTCGCAGGGCCGCAAACAGTCCTGCCGGACCGCTGCCGATAACAACCACCCCCTGGCCGGGTTTCACCGGGGTGTGGGTCACCGGTTGGTGGAGATCCCGGATCTCCTCTCCCTGGTAAACGGCAAGATGCACCCGGTAAACCGGTTTTCTCCCCCTGGCATCAATGGAGCGTCGTCGAATCTGGATGGCATCAATGGCCTGGATGGCGATCCCAAGCTTTTCGGCGACAAGCTGTTTCATGAAAGCCCTGTCGCCGATCTTTTCAGGCGCCACTGCCAGGGAGGTTTCCGTAATCATTTATCTTCTCCTCATACCCATATATCCCGAAGGTCAAAAAATATATCATTGACTCATGTATCACAGTTGGGTATCTCTGCATAAAAATATTGCTCAAAGTGCCTGCAGCAGCCCCCCCCGGCGGGTGATCGGGTTGCCCCATTGGGGCCCAAGGCCATCAGCCCTTTTGCCCTGCCCTGCGTTAGGAAGCGCAGACTGTTTGAGGACAAGCCTGCCCGCAGTTCCTGCGCTTTAGGGTGGTAGGGCAAAAGGGCCGGGGCCGCCGACGGTCCTGGGCTGGACCGGCCGGTCGTCGGGGGCGGCATTATGCCGTTTTCATTATTCGTTGTGTCGGTGACCCGACATGACCGTTTTATATGAAAGTCTCACCAACATGCTGTAATTAAAGGACTTTCATTTTTCGTTGTGGCAGATCTTTCTGCCATGTGGGTTTATATGAAAGTCTCACCAATATGTTGGAATTAAAGGACTTTCGTTTTTCGTTGTGGCAGGTTTTTCTGCCATGTATGTTATATGAAAAGGCAGCCTCCAAGGCAACCTCAGCAGAGCCGCCCCCCCGATGGGCAATAGGAACCGGACAATTGAGCTGTCTACAGTTCCGGTCCGGGCCCATTGCCCGTCGGGGGGGCGGCGGTATAATACCATTTTCTATATTTATTGTGTCCGGCAGGACATGCCCGTTTATGTGAAAGTCTCACCAACATGCTGGAATCAAAGGACTTTCGTTTTTCGTTGTGGCAGGTCTTTCTGCCATGTAGGTTATATGAAAAGGCAGCCTCCAAGGCAACCTCAGCAGAGCCGTCCCCCCGATGGGCAATAGGAACCGGACAATTGAGCTGTCTACAGTTCCGGTCCGGGCCCATTGCCCGTCGGGGGGGCGGCGGTATAATGCCATTTGGCTCCGCGTCTACGACCCTATATTTGTTGTGTCCGGCAGGACATGCCCGTTATAAGAAAGTGTAGGTGTACCTAACATTACTTTCAATATTGGTTGTGGGCAGACCCAAGTCACCAATGCGGTCTGCCCGTGGCGGTTATATATACAGGAGGACGCATGAAAACTCAACAGATCATCCCACACGGCGCAGGAAATACCGGACAAAGAGACGTCCCGGGATCTGATACCCCACGGTTGAAAAAAATTCACTTTAAAACAATAGATGGGATGTCAGGGATTGTGCTGTGTTTGGTTTTCTTGACGGCCATGGTTTTAGCTGTTCCGACACGCACCATGGCCCAAACCTGGCTGGTGGAAAAAGCGTTCAAGGAGGTGAATTTAAGGGGATATACCCGCAGCATCAAGACCGCGGTGATCTCCGCCGAGGTAACGGGAAAGCTGTTGCGTCTCAATTATGATGTGGGCGATGTCATTGGAAAAGAGGATCTGGCCCGCATCGACCCCACTTTTGTTGATTTTGAAATCAAGAGCACCCGGGTGGCCCTTGAGCAGATCAAGATCCGGATAAAAAAGATCACCTCCCGGATTACCTTCCTGACCCGGGAGTTCCAGCGTAAGGAGACCCTCTTTGCAAAGGGGCGCACCACCGAAGTGATCCGGGATGCCGCTGCCCAGGAGCTGGACCAGGCCGTTCTGGAACTTGGGGCTATCCGGCAGGAGGAGCGCTCCCTTGCCGTGACCCTGGATCAGCTTGAAGAAAAAAAAGCACGGCATGGGGTACGGGGGCCGGAAAAATGGGTGCTTACGGAAAAAAAGGTGGAGGTGGGGGAGGTGGTGCAGGCGGGTATGCCCCTGGCCGTTGTTCAGGATTTTACACAGCTGGTGGTACCCCTGGCGGTGTCTGCCGATGAACTGGAGGGAATCCTTGAAAAGAAAAATTCCTTTACGGGCCTGCTGGAAGATCATCCGGTGCAGGTGGGTGTGGACCATATCAGCCCTGAATTTGATGAAACCACGCGGAAAATAAGAATTCAGCTCATCATTCCGGATGCCGGCATGCCCCACCGGGGAGGGCTTCGTTTTATGCTGCCAGTGCGATGCCGTATCCCGGGGATGAAAATTCCCAGCGTTGCCGTGGTGAACCGTTATGCCAACCCCCGGGTGTTTGTGAAGGGCGGAGAAGAACCAACACCGATCACCATCCTTGATACGGTGGGTGAAGACTTCATTGTTGCCGAAACCGCCGGTATTCAAGCCGGCACTCTTTTAACCGATGGCCCCGGGGAGAAGGCGCCGTGAAAAACCTGGTAAAATTTACCCTGAAGCAGACGGTCTTCATCAATGTGGTGTTCGTAATTTTAACGGTGGCCGGCATCTACAGCCTGTTGGATACCCCGGTGGAGAATATGCCGCCCGTGGACATCGGCAAGGTGTTCATCACCACCATCTACTATGGGGCCTCGGCCGATGATGTGGAAAATCTGGTGACCAATGAGATAGAAGATGCCCTGGATGGCCTGGAAAATGTGGAGTATATCCAATCCCGGTCCCGGCGCAACGCCTCTTCCGTGGAGGTGAAGTTCCTGGATGACACCGATTATCAGGAACAGTATGATGAGTTGAGGTACCGGATTTTAAATATCCGGGGGAAATTGCCCCAGGGGGTGGATGACCCCATTTTTACCTACATTGATACCAAGGTGTGGATACCGGTGATTGTGGTGAATCTCATGGGAGATCTCAGCAACCGGACACTGAAACTGCTGGCAGATGAGCTGAAAAGCAACCTCATTCGCATTGACGGGGTTCAGGCGGTGACCCTTTCCGGAGAGTACGAAAAGGAGTTCCATGTCACCGTGGACCCGGGCAGGCTCCGGGATCTGGGGGTCACCTTCAGCCAGGTGGCCACGGCCATCCGTTCCCGCAATACCCGGATTCCCACCGGTCGCTTTGGCAAGGGCGACCATAATTTGCTCATGGACACGGGAGAGACCCTCTCCTCCCAGAAAGAGGTGCTGGATATTGTGGTGCGGCGGGACGGGGACGGCAACTTTATCCATGTCCGGGATCTGGTGGTTGGGGCCGGTATTCGCCACAGGGACCCGGACACCATCCAGTCGGTGAATGGAAAAAGCACCATCAAGCTCCTGGTGCAGAAGGAAGACCAGGCCAATGCCGTGACCATTGTTAAAAAGGCCAAGGCCATGGCCCGGCAGTTTGAAAAGAGCCATCACAGGGACGGACTGTCCACGGTGATGACCTTTGACTCCACCATTGAGATCGACGATTCGGTGAGAACCCTTGGGGGGAACATGATCCTGGGCATGGCCTTTGTGGTCGTGATTCTCTGGCTCTCCCTGGGGTTTCGCAACGCCATGCTCACGGCCATCGGCATTCCCTTCTCCTTTCTGGTGACCCTGATCATTGTCAGATACACCGGGCAGTCCATCAACACCATCAGCCTTTTCTCCTTTGTGCTGGTGTCCGGGATCATTGTGGATGATGCCATCATCATTGTGGAAAATATTTACCGCCATCTGGAGATGGGGAAAAGACGTCAGGATGCGGTGGTGGAGGGGGTGGCAGAGGTGCTTCTGCCGGTGGTGAGTTCCGCCCTTACCACCATTCTGGCCTTTATTCCCATGCTCATCATGACCGGATCCACCGGGGATTTTTTCAGTGTCATCCCCAAGGCGGTGAGTTTTGCCCTGGTGGCAAGTCTGCTGGAGGCCCTTTTTATTTTGCCGGTTCATGTGCTGGACTGGGGGCCCCGGGCCGGGGGAATCTCCGGGGACAGGAAAAAACTCCCCCCGGATCAAGGAAAAGAGAACGACAGTAGGCAGAGACGGTTCAAGGGGATCAGTGCCTCGTTGTTTGGTTTTATGTGGGGACGATACCAGGGGTTGCTCACCTTTCTGCTCAATCATAAGGGGGTGAGCATCCTGGGGATTAACGGGGTTTTTATCCTGGCCCTTGCCATGATGCTGTTGTCGGTGACGGGTATGGTGCCCCTGATCAAGGTGAAATTTTTCCAGGACAGTTATCTTCGGTACCATGTCACCTTCAGGATGCCGCCGGGGACGTCGGTGGAAGGGACCGATCGGGTGTCAAGGGATCTTTCCCGATACATCCTCTCCTTTGGTCCGGGGGAGACCGGCAGTGTCTCCGCAACCTCCGGTATGCTGGAGACCAAGGATTATGAACGCCATCGGGCCCAGCACTATGGACAGATCGTTGTTGAGTTGCCCCCCCAGGAGGCCCGGAACTTTGCCGGTGTGCCGGACAATGGGGTGGATGCCTATCTTGATGTGGTCCGGGATCGGCTCAACGCTTTTATGGATGAACAGCACCGCTCCTGGGGGGTCCGTCCGGTGATGGACCTGTTTGGTGAAAATACCGGCCCGCCCACGGGCAAGGCCGTGAACATCCGTATCTCGGGGGATGCCATAGAAGATGCCCTAAGGGTGTCGGATCGCATGCTCTCCTTTTTGCACACAGATGCCGCCCTGGCGGATCTGGTGAACCTGGATGATGACAGGGCCGATCTCCAGACCGTATACCGGCAGGTGGTGGATGGGAAAAAAGCCCTGGAATATGGTCTTGGCATGGACATGGCCACAGCCCTTATTGCCGGTTGTCTCAATGGCATGAATGTGGGCAGTTTCCGCACCGGGGGGGAAGAGGTGGATCTTCTGGTACGCCTGGCCCGCAGGGGTGATCCCGAGAACAAACGGGGCGTGGGACTTGACACCCCCCTGGATATCATGGCGGTTCCCATCATCGAGCACAGCGCCACACCCATCTATATCGGTGACATCGCCCGGGTGTTTCCGGTCTTGGAGCCCGATGTCCGTAATCGCTACAAGGGAAAACCCACCCTCACCATCACAGCGGATATCCGGGATGGTTCCAACCTCTCCCCCAGCCGGGTCAAGCTGCTCTGTTCCCGTTTTTTTGAGGGGATTACCATGGATCATCCCGGGGTGACCCTTCATTACGGTGGTGAGTTTGAAAGTACATCCCGGGCCTATACCTCGTTGATGTTTGCCTTTCTCATTGCGGTGATGGCCATTTATCTGGTTCTCTCCTCCCAGTTCAATGACTATTTCCAGCCCCTGATTATTCTGACGGCCATTGGATTTGCCTTTATCGGTGTGGTGTTCGGCATGTTTTTCACCCGATCGGTGTTCACCATCGGTAGTTTTATGGCCGTGGTGGGTCTCTCCGGGGTGGCGGTGAATGATTCCCTTATTCTCATTGATTTCATGAATAAACAGCGGCAGCGGGGCCTGGTCGTCCGGGAGGCCGTGATTTCTGCTTGCAGCGCCCGCATGCGGCCGGTACTCATCACCACGGCCACCACCATGATGGGCATGCTGCCCATGGCTGTGGGAATTCCCCGGAAGTCCGTCACCTGGGCTCCCATGGCCACGGCCTTTGCCACGGGCCTTGTCAGTGCCACCCTTTTGGCTTTGCTCATCATTCCGGTGGAGTATGAATTGATGGAAAATATCAAACAGTGGTGGAACAGGCGATTTTCCGCGTTGGATAGGGGAGGGCAGAAAAAAACAGACCTGCAAAAAAGATCCGGGTTGGAACAGGAGACAAAATGACGAAAAATGAGAGGGTGCGCGTTTTTATTTCCATGGCGGTAATGGGCATTGTCATCAGCCTGTGGCCCGGTGCAATGGCCCGGGCCATTACGCTGAAAGATACCATTGATCAAACCCTTAAAAAATCCCATGGGGCAGGAATTGTCCGTGAAAACCGGAATCGTTCCATCAGTGAGGCGGATAAGGTGGTATCCTTTGCCCGCCCCTGGCTGGAAAATGGGGTCAGCTACTATGAAATGGGGACCACTGCCCCTGCCAACCCCTTTGTCCCCTCCCCGGACCGATATATGAAAACCACCCTTGAAGCCGGTCAGGTGGTGTGGGCAGGTGGGCGGATTTCAGCCAGTAACGCCCTGAGACGATATCTCAGGGAGCTGGCAGACCTGACAGCCCTTTCCGACATGGCAGATCTTCAACGCTCTGTGTCCGGAGCCTTTGTGACGGTATTGTATCATCAGGCCCGCCTTCAGGTGTTCCAGGAACGGGTGACCCAGCGAAGGGACGAAAAAAGAGATGCCGAAGATCTGTTTGAGGCGGGGATGGTCACCCATCTGGATGTTCGTGAGGCCACATTGAATCTTCACATTGCAGACGATGATCTCCGGGCCGGTGAAAGCGAATACCACACCGCTCTGGTTGATTTTAATGTGATCCTGGGCTCGGATGCCGGAAAAACACTTGTGGTTCCCCAGGGAATCCTGGAAAGAGCCGACAATCTGCAAGAAGGCTTGAAGCGTCTTGAATCCCTTTATGAAGAAAAAAAGCAGGTGGATGTGCAGCTGGCGGCAAAACAGCTGGAAACCTCACGCCGGCAGTTGATGATGGCCAAAGGAGAACGGCTGCCCACCCTCTCCCTGGTGACGGGGGGAGATTATGGCGGTGAGAAACGGGGGGATTTTGAAAGTTCCTGGTATGCCGGAGCAAAGATGAGCTGGCCGTTGCTGGACGGTGGTGCCCGGGAGGCGGACATTGCCGGGGCCCAGGCCCGGGTCCAAAGGGACCGGGCATCCCTGAGCCGGGTGACCCGGAGCCTCTCCGGTACCCTGAACAAGCTGACCACGGAGACGGATCGCCTGGGAAAGCGCATTCAACTCCAGGAAAAAAATGTCGGACTCTCCCATGAAAACTATCAGGATGCAAGGGCATTATATGGCGCGGGAACCATGACCCTCACCCGCATGGGGGAATTCAACCTTCTTTATGCCGAAGCCAAGTTCAATCTGTTGCACCTCTATTATCTGGAAAATCTCATCTCCATGGATGTGACGGCCCTGATCCATGACAGCCGGGATAGGGAGCTTCTCACTGTATCACCCTGAGGTCACATGCTGCGCATTTTTACATTGCCAGCCATCCTGACTTACCTGTCATGCACAGCATTTTTTATATTTTTTACCGCTTCCGCAGGGGCAGGGATCGTTGCGGCCCACCTTGGGGGTGGTTCTTCTGACGGGGACCGGTTTCACCGGATTGCCGTCTGAGAAATACCATCGGTTTTCCTCTTTTTTGAATGATGCCAGTTCGTGGTGCTTCTGATCAAGGCCTTCCCTGGCAAAAAAAGCAATAAATTCAACATTGCCCTCTGTGTCATCCGGTCCGCCTCCGGTGGTTGCGACAATTTCCAATTTTTGCCATTGGGAGTTTTCCGACCAGTCCCGGGTGGACTCACCGTCAAAGTCCCCCCGCTCATTGGGGTGGGTACTCTCCTCAAGATAATCAATGTCACCGTTTACATAGGCGGTATACCTGGATCTCATAAGGGCTTCGGGGGTTGCCGGTAACTGCTCTCCTTTGATAATGGGCTCGCAGCACTGACTGAACTCTTTTTCCGAACAACAGGGACATAGACTCATGAACAACTCCTTGAATGATGGGGCTGGGCATCCGGCACCACGGAATTTTAATATGAAAAGTGGGCATCCTTCATTTCCCGGTTTACACTTTCCGGAGCAACCTTCCTGTTTTGCTGGGCTTTTTCTTAAAAAAGTGTCAAGTACTTTTGAGGGCATATGAAGGATGCCGAAAAGTTGTGCTCTGGAGAAATGCAGTTAGCATAAAACGGCACCAAAAACAAGGAGAGAGCCGGCAGGTCCATTGGAAAAAGAGTGCTTGATTTAGCATAGGATGGTTATGGGCGTTTTCGGCCATAAATGCCGGTCAATGCAAAGGCGTGGGGCAGGAGAACATAGACCCATTTCAGACCCATCTCCCGGCACATGTTGGCGTTCCATAAAGCCTCTATGCCTTGATCTCTTCCGGAACTTTTTTTTCACTGCTTTCAAAGTTTTTTCTGGTGAGAAAATGTATGGGGCATGAAGATCTGAATTTACAGTATATATCCGGATCTTTGCACTCAAGGCATTCCTTGCAGAGGTAGTAGTTGTGTTTCATACATTGATAAGCGGTGTCCCGTTCCGGATGAAATTTACATTTGCCCATTATTATTTTTCCTGTTTTTACTGAAGTGGTGTGACCATCCCCTCCGTGGGAATGCGTCCATCAAGTGTGCGTTATTGAAGCCCGGACCATTTTACAGGGGCCATGCCTTTGACAAGCCTTTGATAAGCGCCTGTTGTACATATGGCAACATAAACATAAGTGTCAATAATGCAAGCCTGGCCCTTTTTTTGCATTTTGCCATTTGATGGTTAGTTTGTTTAAACGTGATGATCCGGTTTTCTGTATTGTCCCATGGATATACCAACAAGAAAGTGGAGGTGAATATGAACGAGATGGTCTGGGTAATATTGTTTATTGGTGTTTATGTGCTGCTGCAGGCGTATATTCTTCCTAAAATGGGAATTTCCACATGAATGAAAAATGCCTGCCAGGTGGCAGACAAAAATAAAAAGAATAAAACAGACGGCATTGATCCGGATAAAATTATCAAATAAATACGTGTCAGGCCAGATCCCGGGTCAGATCAATGCCAAATTTTTTAATTCGTTTCCATATGGTGACCCGGCTTACACCAATGGCCCGGGCTGTTTTGGATTGATTGCCCCGGGCCTTTTTCAGTGCCTGGATGAGCAGGCTTCGCTGGTCTTCAATCCCAAGGGCGGGCTCCGTATCCGGAAGGGTCTCCATGCAGACCCGGTTTTCCGGCTGTTTGGTATCCGCACACGCCATCACCCGTTCGGGAAGGTGTTCCTGCCCGATGCTGCTGCCGTTGCACAGGACAAAGGCGTACTCCACGGCATTCCTGAGTTCCCGCACATTGCCCGGCCAATGATAGGCCATCATGAACCGCATGGCTCCGGGGGTAAACCCCAATATGTTTTTGCCGGTCTTTTTTGCGTTGACATTCACAAAGTGCTGGGCCATGAGGGGAATATCCTCCAGTCGGCTGGAGAGGGCAGGGCACCGGATGGGAAATACATTAATCCGGAAGAAGAGGTCTTCCCTGAATTTTTTCTCTTCAATCAGTTGCTCCAGGTTCCGGTTGGTGGCGGTGATGATGCGGACATCCACATCAATTGAGACATTATCCCCCACCTTTTCAATTTTCTTCTCCTCCAGCACCCGTAACAGCTTAACCTGGATGGACATGGGAATATCCCCGATTTCGTCAAGGAATATGGAGCCCTTGTGGGCTGCTTCAAATCGGCCGATGCGGTTTCTGTCCGCACCGGTGTAAGCTCCCCTGACGTGGCCGAACAGCTCGCTTTCCAGAAGGCTTTCATTGAGGGCGGCGCAGTTCACCTTGATAAACGGTTTGTCCTTTCTGGGGCCGATTTCATGCACTGCCCGGGCCACCAGTTCCTTGCCCGTACCACTATCCCCCAGTATCATCACCGGGGTTTGTGTTGCCGCGACATTTTCGATGAGTTCAAACAGAGACTGCATCCCCGGGCTTCTGCCCACAATGCCATGGAATCCGTCATCCGGAAGGTAGGTCTTTTTAAAGGCAATGAGTTCATTTTCATATTTGATGTTGTCTGAAATATCCTTAAGGGTTTCAACGGCACCCACAATGTCGCCCTCATCGTCATAAAATACGGTGGCACTTTTCAGTATCTGCACCGAACGTCTTTCCTTATGGGAGATGAGACATTTCTTGTCTCGGATCAACCCCCTGGAAAATAGTCCGCACCACTGTGTTCCCTCTCCCTTGCCGATGATTTTACATCCGGTGCAGTTTAATATCCGGCATGATTGACCCGTAAGTTCGGCCTCGCTGTATCCGGTCATGAGCAGTGCCGTTGTGTTGGCGGCAACGATATTTCCATGGGAGTCCACGATGACCACGCCATCCTGGACGGAGTCAATAATGGTTCGCCAGTGTTTACCAATATCCACAGTTTCCTCCTGGGTGTTAACCTGTTAACCATAAACGTTAACATAAACGGTTTCCCTTAACAATCAAAAATGAGAAGTGGGTGGTATTGAGGCATGACCGGCCTTTGGATCATATGGCGGCCGTTCCCTTTGGAGCCTTACAACGAATGGGAAAGAGGTGGCATGCTCTTTGCTTCGGCTCCAAATATGTCTAAAATTGCCTAATACTTTGGGGGTGTCCATTGCCTGAAAAAGAGGGTGCCTTTGACTTGATGATCAAGTTTGAAATTAAAAAATGAAAGGACAATGATAACCAGGGAAGCCTTGGCGATGTGACCATGGACGGCACCACCACCTCCCTTCCCCATGGGGATACCATCCGGCTGGAGCGGGCCTATTTCATGTACCGAAAGGATATCAACGAAATTCCGGTGAGTTTTTCCCTGGGCCGTCGGCCAGCCACCAACGGCCCCCCGCTGGAATACGGAGAATATGATATGGTGGGCGGCTCTCCCCTGGCCACCATTATCAACTGGCAGTTTGACGGGGCCTCTTTAAGTCTGGGCCTGGAAGATTCCCTGGGCATTCCCGGAGCCGCTTTTAAGTTATGCTATGGGGTGGGGTTTGAAGGAGACTGGGGTAACACCTATTCCCTCCAGGAGAGCCAGGCCAGTGTGGATGATGTCCATCTCCTGGGATTCATCGCCACCCTGTTTGACAATGAATCCTTCAGCGCCGTGCTCAACTATGCCCATGCCTGGGATATCACCGACGGGTTCACCGGTTTGACGGTGATGCCCTTTGTTGTGAGCAAATCCGACCAGGACGGGGACGGCGCCTCAGAGTATTACTTTGCTGAAAACAGCGGTGGATATATATCACGCATGCAGCCCTCAACAGAGATCGGTGACTGGGATGCGGCATCATTGCTGATGCGAAAAAATCTCTATGAAGAGACGGAAAAGGATATTGACGTCTTCCTGGCCGCCTCCTGGAGCCACACCGATCCGTCCAGGATCTCTGCCAACCCCTTTTATGAGATCATGGGCCAGGGACTTCTCAGCTCCAATGGTGACCTTAAATCCCGCAACGGTTACAGTCTCTATGCCGGTGCGATTTTTCCCATGCCGTTGGAAGGTCGGCTGGGGCTGGAGTACAACTGGGGCTCCCAATACTGGTTCAATTTCACCGGTGCCGAAGATTCCCTGGTGGGCAGCAAGCTTGCCACAAGGGGCAGTGTGTATGAAGGATACTATATCCAGCCCATCTTCGGCCGGAACTTTTTCGTAAAACTGGGTGCACGCTTCTACGATTACGCTTACACCGGAAGCGGCAATCCATTGGGTGAGCCGGTGAAGATCTCCAAGGCCACCTCCCTTGACGGTCTTTTTCCCATTGTGGATGAGGTGTGGGACGTTTATGCTTCCGCCACCATGAGATTCTGATCAGGGGATAAACATATGGGTCCATCAATTGTGGCCGGTGGCCGCCCTTGTGAACAAGCCCAAATCAGGGATAGGAATTTAAAATACCATCTGCCCCATGGCTGGGACGGATACCAAAATTAAAGGAGAAGAAAATGAATAAAAAAATAATAGGTTCCATGCTGGCGCTCTTGTTTCTCATGCTTTCCACCGTTGTCTGTTTTGCCGATGAAGGGCCTGGCGGCAACAAGAGAAAGGGGAAATACACCTATCGAAAGGTCTATAAAGCCTGCGCGGAAAGGGGTGAGGTGGATTCACAGAAACCGCCCATCAGCCCCAGCGATAAGACCATGGCCCAGTGGCAGCGAATTTTTGACACCAAAACGTTCGACGATTTCAAGTGCAGCAAGGAGTGGGCCGCTTTGAGTGATGAAGAGGTGTTGAATATCTATTCCTACCTCTATGGATATGCTGCGGACTCCCCCTCGCCTGCAACCTGTAAATAGGGGTACGTGATGGTCAGGTTTTCAACATGAAAATATACTTTCACAGGATGAATGCCCATTTTTCGATGGTTGGCCTTAAAGAAAGGGTAAAGTATATGTGGAGACATATGAAGGATGCCACAGTGCCTATTAAGCCAACGTGATCTGACCCACTCCCAACGGAGGTTTGAATGACAAAGAAGAACGCCTCAATCTTGTTGACGCTGTTATTATCCTTTTTCCTGCTGGCAGGCTCTTTCTTTACGGCCGTGGCATCCACCGGAGAAGGTGATGATGAGGCTCCGGGCAGAAAGCTGGCCAAGCAGGCCGTAAAGCGGGAAAAAAGATGGATCACCACCGATCACACCATGCACGAGGTTCTGAAAAAGCCCTTCACATCCGGCGATGAAATCACCCGGGCATGCCTCTCCTGCCACACCGAAGCATCCACCCAGTTTCATAAAACCATTCATTGGACCTGGCTTGCATCCGGCGATAAAAAGGATATGAAATATGGAAAGGCAGGCTACTCGGTGAACAATTTCTGCATCTCCGCCAATGCCATGGAAGACAAAGCCTGCCTGAAATGTCATGCTGGCTGGAACGGCATTGAAAACGAGGTCAATTGCCTGAAATGCCACGGCACGGAGAAGTTCAATTACACCGAGGCCTTCGCCGATATCAAGGCGTTTTCCCAGGATGATGATCCCGAATCCAGGGAGATCATGGCGGAAATTCAGGCGGACGTCTCTGCGGCTGTCGGGAAGGTGGGGCTTCCGGGCCGGAACAACTGTGGTGAGTGCCATTTCAAGGGTGGTGGCGGTGACGGGGTCAAGCACGGGGATCTTGACACCTCGTTGATGAAACCCAACAAAATGCTGGATGTGCACATGGGCACGGATGGTAAAAATTTCACCTGTACCCGGTGCCACACCACCACCAACCATAACATTGCCGGTCGGATTTACACCAACCCGGCCGTGGAGAGCAGCAAAAGTCTTTTGGAGGATGATTTGGCTCCCAAGATTACCTGTGTCTCCTGCCACAGTGATGCCCCCCATAAAAACGATTCCAAAATGAACGACCACACGGACAGAGTGGCCTGTCAGGCCTGCCATATCCCTGAATTTGCCAGGGTCAACCCCACCAAGATGAGCTGGGATTGGTCCAAGGCCGGAAAACTCAAAGATGGAAAACCCTATGACGTTGTTGGAGATTTGGGGAAAGAGATTTATAAATCCATCAAGGGAGATATGGTCTGGGAAAAGAGTGTGGTGCCGGAATATTTCTGGTCCAACGGCACCCAGACCAGCACCACTGCCGTTGATGTCATTGATCCTGCCACCGTGGTGAAGGTCAGTCAACCCATGGGCAGTGCCAAAGATCCCAACTCCCGCATCTTTCCGTTTAAGATTCACCAGGGAAAGCAGCCCTATGACAAGGTGAATAAAACCCTTCTGACACCGCTGCTTTCCGGTGAACACGGATACTGGACCACCTTTGACTGGGATGAGGCTCTGACCCTGGGAAGCAAGGCACTGAATTTGCCCTTTTCCGGCGAATTTGATTTTGTGGAGACCACCTACGCATTTCCCATTACCCACATGGTGGCTCCCAAGGATAGAGCCCTTTCCTGCACCCAGTGCCATGACCGGGAGGAGAGCCGGCTGGCAACTCTTACGGGATTTTATATGCCGGGCCGGGACCAATCCGCCCCTGTGGATTCATTGGGTTGGTTGATTGTTCTGGGGTCCCTCGGCGGTGTGGGACTCCATGGACTGGGGCGGTTTTTCACCCGGAAAAACGGAAGGAGTAACAACCATGAGTGATAAAAAGATCATTAAAATCTATCTCTATACTCGGTTTGAACGTTTCTGGCACTGGCTCCAGGCGGTGATGATCATGGCCTTAATCGTCACCGGGTTTGAAATCCACGGCACTTATTATCTGTTGGGGTTTCAGCGGGCCGTGAATGTGCATAATTTCATCGGCCTGTCGTGGTTGATACTGTTTTCCTTTTTTGTCTTCTGGCTCTTCACCACCGGGGAGTGGAAACAGTACATTCCCACCACCAAAAAACTGATTGCCGTGATGATCTACTATGCTTTTGGTATCTTCCAGGGAAAACCCCACCCGGTGGAAAAATCCCCCGGGGCCAAGCATAACCCTTTGCAGCGCCTGACCTATCTGGGGCTTTCTGCCCTGCTGCTGCCGGTGCAGATGGTGACGGGCCTTTTCTACTACACCTGGAATTCCTGGGCCGGGATGATGGTCCCCCTGGCCCCGGTGGCCTGGCTGCATACGCTTTTGGCCTTTTTCCTGGTCTCCTTTCTCCTGGTACATGTGTATATGACCACCACCGGCCATTCCCTGTTCAGCCATATTTCAGGAATGATCACCGGATGGGAGGAGATTTACGAGACCACCACGGTGGCGGAGTGGGAACTTCCGGCAAAACGAAAATAGAGTCTCTTCTCCAAGTGGCCGATATTGTGACCCGCCCGACAGTTCGACACCAGGAAGGATGCTGTCGGCTGTTCGGTGGGTCAAATCCCCTGGCTGCGCCTGAAACCATGAAAAAAATCGCGACCATATCGATCAGGTGGAAAATGTCGTTGTGGTCAAATTGCCAGATGCACCTGACGTCAAAAGGGCCGGATGCCCGGACCGCGACTGCCGCGATCTGGAGCAAGGATGCCAAGGGCGATGGGAAAGGTGCCGGCAAGCTGTTTTTTCACTGCAAGATATCCATAAGCCCCCACCGCAAAGATCATGCCCGTGATCTCATAGCGGATGACGTCCAAAAGAGTGGCCCCGGGGATTTACCGTCAAACCTCAAAAAGCCTTTATTTTTGTGGCGCTACACCCAACTCATCCGGTCAGCAAGCATATGCATTTAAAAGCAAGAATTTGGACGTTTCCACAGTATTATTTCAGTTAGTTCCCATCAACTACCCCCTCTATAAGTCATAATGATAATTGCTGAAAATGTTCCTGTGTCATGGACATTTTCTCAAAATTCTTATATAACTGTAAAGTTTTTAGTCATATTTCCGATTAAGAATCGTTATGCAAATTTTAAAATTCAACGGGTGTCGTTTTGATTCACAATTGGCGTGAAATCCAACTATTTTGCCGGGAAATTTTATGAAGCAGATCAATTTGATTAAAGTGGCGCTATGTATATCCGTTTTAACGGTTTTGGCATTATCTTTCTATACAACGTTTTACATATTTCCGATGTACAACCGTCACATCGTCAAGATGACAGAGCAGAATGCAATTAGAGCCACAAACTATTTATCAAAAATTCTTCTTGATGAAATTGACGGCAGCCTGCCGGACGGACAGGTGTTTGCCGAGCTTGAACCCACACTCCTTGAACATATGCATGAATTGGATATTGATAAATTGAGAATTTTTACGCCGTCCGGCCAGATTGCCTATTCATCGGACAAAAGAGAAATCGGCCGGATCAACACTCACCCCTGTTTTTCAGACGATGTGTCCAAAGGGAAATCATATTCGGAAACCTTGGGGAAAAATGCAAAAACACGGGAAAGAGATATTTACGGAATTGATATCGTTGAAGTTTGCGTGCCCATAATGAAGCATACTGTTTTCAAGGGTGCATTGGAATTGTATTTTGATATCAGTAAGGACAAAGAGGCACTGCAGAACATCGCTGAAAAGACATTGGGAACAATTTTGCCCGCCTCCCTGGTTTTGTTGATTCTTATTGTGTTCGTCTCATTACGGGCAAATGCCGATTTTAGAAAGCTTAAGCAGGCGAAAGCAGACCTGAAAAAGTCCCATGACAAAATTGAACGGCAGGCGGCAATCCGCACCCAGGAACTCATGGATACAAATCGGCAACTTGAAAAAGAAGTTTTGGAACGCAGGCAATATGAAAAGCAGATGATCCTGTCTGCGAGCGTTTTTGACAATGCCATTGAAGGGATTATCATAACCGACAGGGCTGGAACCATACAACAGGTTAATCATGCGTTTACACGGATTACGGGGTTTTCCCGGGATGAGGTTATTGGGGAAAATCCTCGAATTTTAAAATCAAACCGGCATGATGAGACGTTTTATAAACAGATGTGGCAGTCCCTGGAAAGATTCGGTATCTGGGAAGGTGAAATCTGGAATCGCAGAAAAAATAGCGAAACCTATCCGGAATGGCTGACGATTTCCTCCATCATGGATGCCAATGGGAAGCCCATGAAATATGTCGCATTGTTCAATGATATTACAGCGCTGAAAAAGAATGAAAAGATGTTGAAATACCAGGCAAATTATGATCCGTTGACGGGTTTGCCGAATCGGCACTTATTCAATGACCGGCTCAAAATGGGCCTGACTCATGCTTCCCGGGAAGGGCTTCCCCTTGCGGTTCTTTTGTGTGATATTGATGATTTTAAGAATATCAATGTCAGCATGGGCCATTATATTGGCGATCAGCTGCTTAAAAAAGCAGCGAATCGATTGCTTAACTGCATCCGGCAGGAAGACACCGTTGCACGTCAGGGAGGAGATGAGTTTTTGATTATCTGCCCCTATATCAGAAGAGAAGAGCCTGCTGCCATTATCCTGGCACAGAGAATACAACAGGCGTTTGAAAAGCCTGTTCTTATTTCTAAGACAGAAATTTTTGTCCGGATGAGCATTGGTATCACATTATATCCGGAAGATGGGAAAGATCTTGAAACACTGGTCAAGAATGCAGATATAGCCATGTATAGGTCAAAGGCCAAAGGGAAAAATCAAATTTCTTTTTTTACCTTTTCCCTGAATAAGGAGGTCCAGCGGAGAATAAATATCTCCAATGATCTGCACACCAAACTGTCCCTGGACGAATTCATGGTCTACTATCAACCCAAGGTGAACATCAAAACAGGATTGATCTCCGGTATGGAGGCACTTTTAAGATGGAATCGCCATGGAAATGAAATGGTGTCTCCGGCGGAATTTATTCCCATTGCCGAAGATACCGGTGCCATCTTTGCGCTGGGAGAGATGGTGATGGCTGAAGCGTGTTCAAAAATAATGGCGTTTAGCAGGATATGCAAAAGGGATTTAAAAATTGCCGTGAATCTTTCGGTAAAACAGTTTTCCCAAAAAGACCTTATTCAGCAGATCAAAAAGATCATTGAAAAAACCGGTCTTGCCCCCCATCTTCTTACCATCGAAATAACGGAAAGCATCGTTATAAAAGATATTAAAAATACATTACAGATCCTGAAACTATTACATTTAATTGGTATCAGGATTTCCATTGATGATTTCGGAACCGGATACTCTTCATTATCGTATCTGAGGAAAATGCCCATAACGGAGTTGAAGATTGACAAGGCGTTTGTCGATGATATCCCCAATGATCCGGAGGCCTGCGCTGTGGTGTCAACCATCATTACGCTGGCAAAAAGTCTTAATTTAGAGACGGTTGCAGAGGGTGTGGAAAATTTGGATCAGCTTTTGTCGTTAAAAGAAAGTCAATGCGACGAAATCCAGGGCTATTATTATTGCAAACCGCTTTCCGAGTCGGAAATGATGGCATTTCTGGCCCGGGAAAAAAAATTGTTTGTGGGTGATGAAGGGTCAACTTAAACAGGCGGGAATAACAAATGAATATTCGTTTTGATGCAGAAAAACGGATGCAGAAACAGGGAAAAGAAGAGACCCGTCAGGGGCTGTTTTATGCACTCTGTCTGCTCTTTTTCTGGGGAGCCGTCGTCATTTCCGGATTCACATATATACATTCAAAAATAATGGATGAAATGAATGGGCAGCAACTTCAGGAAATTGAGTTGATGAATGATAAGATTTATGATGTTTTTTCAAGGATAGAGGTGCATCTGGTCTATCTCTCCAACCTCTATACAGTCAAAAGGTTTCTTGAAGAGGAAGAACCGGAATTTCGAAAGGAGGTGGAACGTTTATTTAAAAGAGTTGTTGAGATTTCTGCAAACCCCTCTTTCCCCAGATTTGACCAGGTTCGTCTGCTGGATTTAAATGGATATGAGAAAGTCCGGGTGAATCTGAATGATAGGAACGTGGCAGAGGCAGTCCCTGTAAATCAATTGCAGAATAAGTCAAATCGATATTATTTTCGTGAATCCTTAACCCTTTCAGACCATCAAATGTATATGAGCCCCATGGACCTGAATGTCGAGAACGAGCAAATAGAGAAACCATATAAACCCATGATAAGGTTTGGCATGCCGGTGTTTGATGCCCATAAAGAAAGGATTGGGGTTCTGATTTTTAATTATCAGGCACAACAGATTTTTGACAGCCTGGAGGCGATGAATGTGCATAAGGGGGATCAATGGATTCTTCTTAATTCTGAAGGGTATTATCTGCATGGTCCGGACCCTGAAAAGAGCTTTGGTTTTATGTTTCCGGAAAAAAAGACGGGTTTCTTCTCTGACCATCCGGATTTATGGAGAAAAATTTTGGAGACGGATGATAAGATATTCCGTCAACCCGAGGCTATCTATTTTCGAAAGGGCGTTACCCCTATTCGTAAAAATGATACGATATTGACAGTGATGCCCCGGTGCAATTGGACGCTTCTGATGGTTATGCCCTGGGAGAATGTGCGCGGCAAGGATGGGCTTTTAATACGGGGCACTGTATTGTTAACTTGCATTATCGGACCCATTTTAGGGCTTTTGGGGTGGTTCCTTGGAAAATCAAGAGTAAAGAATAGATGGTATTTGAAATCTCTGGAAGAGAGTGCCACCCGTGATGGCATGACCGGTTTGTTTAACCATCGGGAAGCCATGCACCGGCTGGAGTACCAGATTGATCTTTCTGAGAGAACCGGGACCTCTCTTTGTGTCGCTTTTTTTGATTTGAACGATCTTAAGCCTGTCAATGATACCCTTGGGCATGAAAGCGGCGATCAGATGATTATTGCCGCAGCCGACTCAATTGCGGGCTCGATTCGGAAGAGTGATATCGCCGCCCGTATAGGCGGGGATGAATTTCTGGCGATTTTTCCAAATTTTCATTTTGAACATACACAAAGCGTGTTTCAAAGGATTGAGCAGTTGTATGCAGACAAATCCCGGGAGCTTTTCAATAGGGAGTTAACGCTAAGTTGGGGGCTCTCCTGCTGGGAAGGAAAGTCTGATACGGTTGAAAATTTAATCGCCAGAGCAGATAAAGATATGTATGAAATGAAGCAAAAATACAAACAACGCCAATTGACACAACAATGAGACATCTCACGGAGATTGCGTATTTTTTTGTGTCATATAATGTGGAGCTCCACATTATATGACGGTCAGGGGGGGGGGCTCTGCCAGAAACGACATGGAACCCGCATGGGTGTTATTAGATCCGAACCGCTGTCGCCTGTTTTTTAACAATACCCTTAACTTTATTTAATATTATATTATCAATGTGTTTCCTGCAAACATTTCTTATAAAGGGGAATTCATCCATGACAGCTAATTTAGAACATAGTTCGCAGGCTGATATACATTCGTTCATATTTGGTAACTCATTACACAAATCTGAGCTTATCGACTTAATAAGGTCAAAAAGATATTTAAAACCAAAATCATTGATAATTCTATAATAACCGTCAGTCAAATGATTGGTATACAGTTCTTCAACAGAATTTTCTTTCCAGTTTCCTATGGATAACTGCAATAGGTCGTATCCGGAAAAAACACTACAACAGGGCATTGCCAGTTCGTACCTGCTATATAAGGTTAAATCATCTCCTTTAATGATGGCAGGACATCGAAATTGATCTATGCAGCTTTGTTTGAGGCTGTCACGGTGTAAACTTTCCAGTTTTGCACCTCTCCCGGATTGGACGACATTGTGAGATGATTGAATAAAATTTGCATATTTTTTGTGTGCTTTAAGGTCAAAACCATAGTTCTCATGCGTATCATCAGATTTTTTAAACGACCCTGTGAGGTTTACCTTCAATCCTGCATCCATAGCACTATCGATACAATGCATCATGGTATGTGGTGAAACAAATTTTCCATGTGAAGGATCCCATGAAAAACTAATTCTGCCGACACCATTATCTACAAGCTCTTTGCATTTTTTTTCGGGTTCGTCATTTCCCCAAAAGCCATTTGTGATTACACCAAACAGTGTGTTGTTTCTTTTGCATATATTGGCCAACTCAATGATTAATCCATACTTCAGAAATGGCTCTCCACCAGTCAAGCATATTTCTGAAAATTTACCAAAATCGCATGCTTCCTTTACAATGCGTATAGCATCACTTTCCAAAAATTCAGAATCCATATATGGGTGACAGCAAAAGTCACATGCAATATTACACCTGTCCGTGATGCTTAAAATCAACTTGTTTTTGACATTTTCCTTGTCAAAAGTAAGGCGAAGGTATTGTTCTATGATATGCCTTGGCATATGTGGATGTAAAACAATTTTATGCTCTCCATTATTGATCGAAATTATGTTATTTTCAGTAATCTCTACTTCTTCGATACATATGTTTCCCAATGACTCCATTTCAGCACCTTTCCATTTTAGCACCTTAATATATGCCTGATTCCGTATACCTGATTCCGTGACGTCCTGGAATGAATGAATGCGGGAAAGCCCCGTTGGTTATTTCACTTTTCCTCTTAATTTCATCTCTTTAAACGCTTTAAACTCTTCAAATTCTCTCATTAGCCTAACGTTTTTAAGCTTTTCCATACCGGCCATACCGACAACAATGGAAGTGGTGTTTTTATCGCTGTCAGACTTATGAATAAAAACAGTGGAAATTTCACCAATGCCGCCAATGTCCAATTCAGTATTTAAAGCATCAATATCGGCAACATTCTCAGCCAAAATATCTTTATCGACACCCAATTCATCCAGAGCTTCTGACAACTTCATAATAGCCTTTTTTCTGAACTCCACATCCTTATGGTATTTCTCGATAAACGTTTGAAGATCCATAATAAGCCTCCATATTATTGTTATCGGGCATCCCCGCATTCATTCCATAAATATAATATTATATATATAATCAATAGTTTAATGCTTAAAAGCAACTATGGCGTATGACTCATTGCCTGCAGGCGGTTTTTATTTCCCGATGTCCTTGGATAAACCCTGGATCTCTTTTTCGGTACGTCTGATGAGGGCTGCAAAAACAGTCTTTTTTTGTTCGGCCAAAACCACTGCCTGGTGAATTGTTTTTTGTGCTCTTTCAAAGCAGCCCCTGAGGGCAAGGGTGTGTGCCAGGTTGTTCATCGCTGCAAGGTGCTCAGGAGCGTTTTCCAATACTTAGGGCATGGAGATTGGGATCGATTACATAGGGTATCCTGCCGGAGCTCCTGGTTGCTGCAAGAAGCTCCAGTTGAAAGCTGCCTTTTTTTCCCGGTACATAGGTGAGAGGAACAAGTGCTTCAGACGGTCAAGCAAGGTCCTAAGCCCATGGGGGATGATATGCTGCTGTGTGTCAAGATACATGGTGGTGTCAATAACGCTTGCCCGGGCTGCGGGAATCAGAATTGACATATGGAAAAACGTGATAATCAAAAAGCAGGTAAAACGTTTAGACACTAAAGGATGCATTTGTTTTATGTCTTTGGGTCTGCAAATAACGGCTGTGGCAGCGGAGGGGGATGCACTGAGAGGTGCTCTGCTCATCTTTATATCTCTCCTTTTTGGAATTCACATGGATAGTCCCGTTTTTGAATCTAATTGCAATGGTATTTTGCAATGAGTGTGCCACAATCATAACTATTTGATTTTACTTTTTTTTAAAAATTGTGTGCTGCAGGATCATGATGGCGGGTTACGAAAATTTCCCCCTGAGTTTCATTTTTTTCCGGTTTTGTAACCGCATCTATCCGTAGGGGGCCACATGTGAATGCTCTTTTGGAATTTACTTCATTACCACAAATTCTAACCGTTGCATCTTTGATAGTATAGGGATTTCCATTCATGCTGCAGGTCCACCATGTCCTCCCGGATGGAATCCGAAATCCGGACCTTCTGGCGCATTTTTCCCAAAGGCGTGGAGATGACAGCCCAGTTGTCGGCGGCAATACCCAATTTTTTCCAGCTGAGCGATGATATCCAGCCCCTTGATGAGCCTTGCCTTTATCTCCGCTTCAATGCCTTTACTATGGGCTTGTCCTGCATTTGAAGCCACAAAGACTGAGGGCTCGGGCATGCTTGCTGTAGACATGTATATCCTTGATGTCCATATAGAACAGGTCAAGGTTGAAAGAGAGTCTGTTGTCAAACCACTGGGTTTTTGTACCCACCTCATAATCCATGGATGTCTGTTCATCAAATTTTGTACGATCTTTATCATTTTCATAGGCATTCAGGCCACCTGCCATGTAACCCCTCCTGCCCACACTTGCATAGCCCATGACTTTTTTGCCGGCATTCCAGGAAAGGGTGGCTTTTGGAAGGAGCGCGTTCCAGTCCGCATCGGTGTCGTAGCCAGACTCATCCAGAGTTGCTTCAGTATCAAAGCGGGGTTTGCGGTAATGGCTCTTGAGCGTTTTACTGATATACTCGTATCTCAATCCGGCTGTAAAATAGACTTTGTCAAACAGCGGGAACGTGGCCTGGCCGAATACGGACAACTGAAGTGCATCTATGCTTTCAATTTCAAGACGTTCTGAACCTTTGTTGCGAGTTGTTTCTTTATGCATTTTTAGACTCATGCATTGCGAGGATGGATTATTGATATTTGATATAATGGGATCTACTGCTGTTTTGCTTTGTGAATAAACATGGCTACTTTATCGATTTCCGGTACATTGGTTGTAATGGATTTTCCTTCCAGGCTGGCCATGAAGAGCGTCTCATCCTGGGGGATGGAGGCGATGACTTTTTCCCGGTTTATCCTGTTGCTCATGGTCTCCGACACCATATCGTTTGTCTTGTTCAGGATAAAATAGAACTCTTTTCCTGCATTAGTGGAGAGTTCTTCAATCTTCTGTGACAGCAGAAAAGATTCATAGGTGGGGTCCACAATGGCGATGATCATGTCGCAGCCAGCCTCCACGCCTCTTCCGAAATGCTCCACCCCTGCTTCGGAATCGATCACGACCACTTCATCGGGTGCGGTGTTCAGATTGATAAGAAAGTTTTTGGCCAGGGCGCCCATGGGACAGGCACATCCCTCGCCAAAATGGTGAATCTTACCGATGGCCATGAATTTGATACCCTCATCCACCTGGGACAGACAATCTTCCGGAATATCGTTGATGCACCATTTTTCGGTAAAAAGCTCCAGGGGCGTGCCCTTGGTAAAACTGTCCATCATTTTTTGTTGCAGATCCTTTTTTCCTCCCAGATTGTCCAGTAGAGAAGAGGGTTCCGATGCCCCCATCAACCGACTCACGCCGAGGTTGGATTCGTCCGCATCCACCAGGAGCACCTGGTAATCAAGGGCTTTCATGCTTTTGGAGAGGAGGGTGGCAATGGTACTTTTTCCGCAGCCACCTTTTCCGCAAATCATTATTTTCATTTTATTCTCCTTCATTTTAAACGTTATTTTTAATATTACCGCCACGGGCGGGCCGGAATTTGGGACCCGGGTTCGCCCACAACGAATAATGAAAGTAATGTTAGGGCACACCTACACTTTCTTATAACGGGCATGTCCTGGCGGACACAACGAAGATAGAAAATGGCATTATGCCGCCGCCCCCCCGACGGGCAATGGGCCCGGACCGGAACTGTAGACAGCTCAATTGTCCGGTTCCTATTGCCCATCGGGGGGGCGGCTCTGCTGAGGTTGCCTTGGAGGCTTCCTTTTCATATAACATACATGGCAGAAAGACCTGCCACAACGAAAAACGAAAGTTCTTTAATTCCAGCACATTAGTGAGACTTTCATATAAAACCCCCATGCCCTGGCGGGCACAACGAAGATAGAAAATGGCATTATGCCGCCCCCCCCCGACGGGCAATGGGCCCGGCCCGGAACCGTAGACGGCTCAATTGGCCGGTTCCTATTGCCCGTCGGGGGAGGGGCTCTGCTGAGGTAGACTTGAAGACTACCTTTTCATATAACATACATGGCAGAAAAACCTGCCACAACGAAAATTGAAACTCTCATGATTCCAGGCTGTTGGAGAGAGTTTCTTTATATGAAAATGCTGCTCAAAGTGCCGACAGCAGAGCCCCCGGCGACCGGTCGGTCCAGCCCGTTAGGACCCAAAGGCGATCAGCCCTTTTGCCCTGCCGGGCGTTAAGAAGCGCAGGCTGTTTGAGGACAAACCTGCCCGCAGTTCCTGCGCTTTAGACCGGCAGGGCAAAAGGGCCGCCGACGGTCCTGGGCTGGACCGGCCGGTCGTCGGGGGCGGCATTATGCCGTTTTCATTATTCGTTGTGTCGGTGACCCGACATGACCGTTTATAAGAAAGTGTAGGCATGCCTAACATTACTTTCATTATTCGTTGTGGGCAGACCCAGGTCCCCAATGCGGTCTGCCCGTGGCAGTTATAAAAAAATGACATATGGCGGCCCCGGAAAACAAAAAGACCACGAAACCGCATTTGTCCATCTTAAATGCAGACCTTCGTGGTCATATTTTTTTGAAGAGACTCTTTCTGAGCGCCGTTGTTGTTAAATTTTCCGTCGATTGAACGTCATGGCCGGATTCCGGTCCTGAACCATGAAAGTCAAAAGACTTTATTAAACTTGTTTTACAAAGTCAATGGTTTCTTTTTAGAATTTTTCGAAAAAAAAGACAAATTATACTCGTATGTGGTCTGTGCACTGGGTTTGCCGTTGCCGGCATTTTTCAATTGAGGCGACATGTTGTCTTGCACAGGGGCAATTGAGAGAAAACAGGCAGAAATGTGCTGCATATAGTAATAAAAACTGTTAATACATAATAATGTGAATGTAATGAGACGTATGGAGTGACCAACGGTTGCAAGGAGGAGGTTGCTATGTCCTTTCGTATCAAGGCACTGCTTTCAATGGCATTGATTGCATGGATGGGCCTGTGTGCCCCGTTTTCCACGATCTTTGCCCAGGAGATGATAAAGATCGGGCTCAACTATCCAAAGACCGGGCTCTATTCGGTGCAGGGACTTGATCAGTGGCGGGCGGCCAACCTGGCCGCTCAGGAGATAAATCTCTCCGGAGGTATCCTGGGGAAAAGGATTCTGTTCGTGGAGAGAGATACCGTCTCAGACCCGGCTAAGGCAGCCAAAAATGCGGTGGAACTGATAGAAAAAGATAAAGTGAAGATGATTTTCGGAGGTTCTTCCAGCGCAGTGGCCGTAGCCGTCAGCCAGGTCTGCCAGGAGAAGGGGGAGCTTTTCATGGCGACCCTGACCGCCTCCAACACCGTAACCGGCGAACAGGCTCACCGACATACCTTTCGCCTCTCTTTCAATGCCTGGATGGGGGCCAAAGCCATGTCCAGCTTCCTGAAAAAACGATTTGCCGGAAAGAGATATTTTTATATCGTGGCCGACTATACCTGGGGTTGGTCCTCCGAGGCTTCCATCAGGCGGTTCACGGATACCGAGGACACAACTGTCCACATAAGGGTGCGGACCCCTTTGGGGGCCGATCGGAAAAGGTTTCAACGGGTGATCTCCCTGGCAAAACTTGCAAAACCTGATGTCCTTGTTCTGATTCTTTTTGGTAAGGATCTGGCGACAACGATCCGACTGGCGACTCTGACCGGGCTGAAAAAGAGATCCCAGATTGTGGTGCCCCTCCTTGAGCTTGGTCTGGCCGAGGGCGCCGGCCCCAAGGTCATGGAAGATGTCATCGGGACATCTGACTGGAACTGGAAAGTTCCTTACAAATATAACCATATGAGGGGTAAGGCCTTTGTGGAAAAATTTGTCGAGCAGTACAACCGGTATCCGGATTGGGCCGCCTCTCTTGCGTACACCAATCTGTATGAATATAAATATGCCGTGGAACGCGCCGGAACCACAGATGCGCCTGCGGTTATCCGGGCCCTTGAGGGACACAGGTTCACGCTTTTAAAGGATGAGCAGTACTGGCGGGCCTTTGACCATCAGGCGGTTCAATCGGTTTATATGATCAAATGCAATCCCAAGGAAGTGGTCATGAAAGATCGTTTTCATCTTGATTACTTTGAAATTCTGGAAAAATTTTCCGGAGAAGCGGTTGTTCAGACAAGAAAACAGTGGGAGGCCAGAAGAAAGGCTGCCGGCAAACCTCCCTTTTTGGAGGAACTGCCCGTAGACTGACCTGACATTTTTATAGATATCACTAAGGATCAAAACAATATGTTTACCCCCTTTTCATCAATGAGTCTTCGTTTCAAGATCGTCATTGGTATGTTGCTGTCCCTTCTACCCATGCTGGCGATTGTCTATATTACGTACGTTTCCGCCACAGATGCCACTTTGAATAATATGAAACGTGTCATGGAGCTTACCAATCAACACGGCGCAGAAGATATCAACAGGTTCCTGAAGACCAGGGCGGGCGTATTTGCCGAGTGGGCCGGTGACGATGTGTTTGGAATGGCCATTGAGTTCAATATGAGCAATGAGCTGACAGACCATTTTCAATCCCTGCTTGAGAATCAGAATGGATTTTCCCTGTTGGTGCTCACCGATCTTGAAGGGAAGGTCATTACAGCAGTCGGAAAAGCGAGTGCCGGGGAACCGGCCCGGCAGTTTAAAGGAATGATATTGGAAAATGTGTATACCTTGGAAGGCAAGGGGGACAAGAGCGCGGCCTTTGTCAAGGATCGGCTGACGGATACAATGGGGCAACCATCCGTTCATTCCTACCGTTTCAGTTTGAAGACGAAAGATTCCAATGGCATACACAACGGTTATTTTCTCGCCTATATGAACTGGGCCATGATTCAGGAGAAATGCCAGGCCCTGTTGGACGGCATCAGGGAGAGTGGTTTCCGGAGTGCCGAGGCCGCACTTCTCAACGTAAACGCTTCCACGATCATCGGTCATCCTGACAAAGAGATGATCGATCAAACCGTTCAAATAAATGAGATGCTTAAACCATGGTTGCTGCGGACAAAGGGCAAAGAGGTCGAAAAATTTGCATTTGGGGGGGAAAAGAACTACATCACGGCCGTACCGATTCTAAGGGCTTCGGAACTTTTCGGTCTCAATGTTCCCCAGACCCGGGAAACCCCCTATCTTTGTCTCTCCTTGTTTGTCCCTGAAAAGGAGGTTTTGCGCGGGGTCAGGAAGACCCTTTTCAGCTCGATCGGCATCGCTGCGGGGGGCAGTTTTATTGTCATCTTACTTGCCTTTTTCTTACTTTCCGATATCAAAGGTAAATTTCAACAATTCCTGGATGTCTTTGAAGATATGAGCAAGGGAAACATTAAAGATAAAATTGTGATATCCGGCCGTGACGAGTTCGCCCAGGCCTCTGAATCTTTTAACCGGCTGGTGGAGTATCTGGAAGAGGTGGTGGATGTCTGCGAAGGGGTCTCTGAGGGGAATTTCGGAAAAAGAAAGGCCTTGATCGGCGAGAATGACCTGTTGGGAAATGCCGTTAACCGCATGACATCCAGATTGCATGAGATGGCTGAAAGCCAGGCCGGAGAAGACTGGATGAAAACAGGTCAGGCAGAATTGGTCAATGCCATGAGGGGGGAGCAGGATCCTCCGACCCTGGCCCGGGCCACCATCTCTTTTCTGGCAAGATATCTCAATTCCCAGATCGGTGCGCTCTACCTGGCAGATGAAGATCAGTGCTTTCGCCTCAGCGGCAGTTACTCGTTTCAAAAACGCAAAAATCTCTCCACCAGGTTTCATGCGGGAGAGGGGATCGTGGGGCAGGCGGCCATGGAAAGGGATTATATCCTGCTTTCCAATGTTCCTGATGATTATCTGATGATCTCTTCGGGCCTGGGGGAATCCAAACCAAGGCATATCCTTGCCTTGCCCTTTCTATACAATGACGAGGTCAAAGGCGTGTTGGAGCTGGGTTCCTTTGAAGATTTTTCCGAACAGCACATAGAATTTTTACAAGCCGTTGCGGAGAATATTGCCATTAATTTCACCACCTCGCTTTCCCGGCTCAAAATGAAGGCACTTCTGGATATGACCAGCCAGCAGGCAGAGGAGTTGAAAAAACAGCAGGAGGAGCTTGAATCGTCCAATGCGGAACTGGAAGAACAGACCGCGCTCCTGCAGGAGTCCGAATCACGACTCAAGCAGCAGCAGGAGGTGTTAAAGCAGCAGCAGGAGGAGCTAAGGGCCACCAATGAAAAACTGGAGGAAAAAAACCAGGACCTGGAAGAGAAGAAAGAGAGCATTGAAAAACAGAACCGGGATCTGGAGGAGGCCCAGGTAACCATAGAGAGGAAGGCGGAGGATCTGGAAGCAGCCAACAGGTACAAGTCTGAGTTTCTGGCCAACATGTCCCATGAACTGCGGACGCCTTTAAACAGTATCCTCCTGTTGTCCAACCTGCTATCCAAAAACAAGAACCAATCATTGACGCAAAAAGAGCAGGAGTATTGTCAGACCATCAATCGGAGCGGCAACGATTTGCTCACCCTGATCAACGATGTTCTGGATCTCTCCAAGATAGAAGCCGGAAAAATGGAGGTCAATCTCGAAGAGATCGAACTTAACGATTTCATCGGCTATCTCAAGCGAACTTTTGACCCCCAGGCGGAAGAAAGGGGGATTTCAATCCACACGGTTTTGGGTAACGATCTGCCGGATTATATTTACTCTGACAGACAGCGGCTGGACCAGATTTTGAAAAACTTGATGTCAAATGCGCTGAAATTTACGGAAAACGGGTCCATTACCCTTTTGGTTGAACAGACATCCGATGATACCGTGTTCACCCGCATGGATATTCCCCCTGCGGATACGGTTGCCATCCGTGTCCGTGATACCGGGATCGGCATTGCAAAGGACAAACAGCAAAGCATTTTTGAGGCCTTTACCCAGGAGGATGGAACAACTGCCAGGAAATACGGAGGCACGGGCCTGGGGCTTTCCATTTCATCAAAGATGGCCGGGCTTCTTGAGGCGGAGATCGTTCTGGAAAGCACCCCGGGTAAGGGAAGCACCTTTACCCTTTATCTGCCAAAGAAGCATTCGGGCCCGGTTACCTCTTCTGAACCCACGATCGGAAAAGAAAAGAGAGAGGAGAAAAACGGTACGCCTGATGAGCGTAAGGCCTTGCCGGAATATCGCCCCAAGGGTCTCGACGGTATTATGGATGACAGAAGAATTCTTTCCGGAGACCATCGTTCAATACTCATTGTCGAGGATGATCCGAAATTCGCCCGGATTCTTTTTGATATGGCCCATGATCGTCATTTTCAATGCCTGGTGGCGGAGGACGGTGAAACCGGCTTGCAACACGCAGAGATGTATCAGCCATCGGCTATCATCCTTGATGTGCGCCTGCCGAGCATTGACGGATGGGAGGTGATGAAACGTCTTGCTGAAAACAAAAAAACGAGACACATTCCTGTTCATTTCGTTTCAGGCTGTGAACAAACGCATTCAATAGAGAAATACGGTGCCATCGGTTACTTGAGAAAACCGGCCAGTATGAAGACCCTTGAGGAGGCCTTCAAAAAGATTGAAACTGAAATTGCAAAGGAAATTAAGCAGATACTCTTAATCGGGGGTGAGGGAAAATCCGTTGATTCCGTTCTGGATGTCTTGCAGAGCGAGGATATAAAGATTTTCCGGTCCGAATCCCTGGATGACAGTCTCCAGCTGCTTGAACAACATCGGTTCGATGGCATCATTTGGGTGTTTAATTCTGATGTAGAACATGACCGGTCGCTTATTGGCAAAATAAAGGAGAGATCCCAGGCAATATCAGCTCCGGTCATCGTGTATGGGGCCCATGGGATTCCCGATCATGAAAAAAAGATGTTATCCGAATATGCAGATATAATTATATCGGAGTCCGACAACAGGGCCATGGCAAAGCTGCTTGACGGTGTCTCCCTGTTTCTGCACAGGATAGAAAAGGATATGCCGGAGCGGCAGCGGCATTTGTTACAAACCCTGTATGAAAAGGAGAACGTCTTAAAGGATAAAAAAATTTTGCTTGTTGATGATGACATGCGCAATATTTTTGTATTGATGAATGTTCTTGAAGAAAATGAGATGAACGTTGTTATTGCAAGGGATGGAAAAGAGGCCCTGGACAAGATTGAGGAGAATGATGACCTTGATTTGGTTCTCATGGATATCATGATGCCGGAAATGGATGGCTATGAGGCCATGCAATGCATCAGAAAAGATCAGCGATTTGAGAATTTGCCCATTATTGCCCTGACTGCCAAATCAATGAGAGGAGACAGGGATAAGTGCATCGCGTCGGGGGCAAATGACTATATTGCCAAACCCATTGAAATGGAGAAGCTTTTATCCCTTTTGCGGGTATGGCTTTACAGGTGATTTACCCTCGGTAAAATAAAAGGCTGTCAAAATGTCCCATGCTGACAATGAAGATATAGAGATTCACTGCCTGATTGAGGCCATATATCAGAAATACGGGTACGATTTTACGGGGTATTCACGGAATTCCTTACGAAGACGTGTGATGGCCGTATTAAAGGACCAGGAAATCGAAAATATTTCTCAAATGCAGCATAGAGTCATCCATGACAAGATTTTTTTCCTGCGGCTGCTCTCCAGGTTAACCGTTAATGTTACGCAAATGTTCAGGGACCCTTCTTTTTTCCGAGCGCTCCGAACGACGGTCTTTCCTAAGTTCAAAGCGTAATTTCACCAAAGAATTGCAAGCCCGGGTTTTGAATCTGTTTCACCAGAGTTTGAATCAAGGCGGAATCCTCTGCCTGGGATCCCGTGAGAGTATCCTGTTTTTGGCGGAAGCCACAGACTATTTCATGAAATTATGCAAAGATGAGAGCATCTATACCAGAATATAACCGGGATTTGGGACCCGGGTTCGCCCACAACGAAGCTTGAAAGAATGTTAGGCTTGCCTACTCTTTCATGCAAAAAAAATGACGGATACACACCATGACATCTGATATGGAAGAACAGAAAATTTTACTCGTTGATGATAGAGAGGAGAATCTCATCGCCATTGAGGCTCAACTGGAGAGACCGGGCCTTGTGATCCATAAGGCCCGCTCCGGAAACGAGGCCCTGGGTATGTCCATTGCAAATAATTATGCCCTGATTTTGATGGATGTCCAAATGCCTGAGATGGACGGCTTTGAAACGGCAACTATCCTGAGGAGTGCTTTAAGAACCCGGCATGTGCCGATTATTTTCGTCTCTGCCATTAGCAAGGAACAAAAGCATATTTTTAAAGGATACGACGCAGGTGCGGTTGACTATATTTTCAAACCGGTTGAGGTCCATATACTTAACAGCAAAGTCAGTATTTTTCTGGAAATAGACAGACAAAGGAAGGTTGTTGAACAGAAAAACGAGCAGCTTCAAAGGGAAATTTCCGAACGGAAAATGCTGGAAACTCAGCTGGTTCAGGCCCAGAAACTGGAGTCCATCGGCCAGCTGGCAGCCGGGATCGCCCATGAAATAAACACCCCCATGCAGTATGTCGGAGACAACACCCGATTTTTTCAGGACGCTTTTTCCGATATCCTGAACCTGCTGCAAAACTATGAAAATCTGCTGGAGGGGGTCAGGACAGTATCCGCTGTTTCAGATCTCATTCAACTGGTGGAAGAGGCCAAGGAGATGGCAGACCTGGATTATTTGATGGAGGAGATCCCCAATGCTCTGGCGCAATCCATACAGGGTATTGAAGGGGTGAACAAGATCGTCCGCAGCATGAAAGGCTTTTCTCACCCCGCTGTTGAGGATAAAATAGCCATTGACATCAACCAGGCCATTGAAAATACCATTACAATCAGTCGCAACGAGTGGAAGTATGTGGCAGAGATGATAACCCGATTTGATCCTTCTCTGCCCTTTATCCCCTGTTTTCCGGGAGAGTTCAATCAGGTTGTGCTGAATATCATTGTCAATGCGGGGCAGGCAATAGCAGAAGTGATAAAAGACAATCCGGAAAATACAAAAGGAACTATTGAGGTCACTACCTTATGTGATGGGGATTGCGTGGAAATCCGTATTCGCGATACCGGGCCGGGGATTCCGGATAAAGTGAAATCCAAAGTCTTTGATCTATTCTTTACCACGAAAGATGTGGGCAAGGGAACCGGACAGGGACTGGCCATTGCTCATTCCGTCATTGTGGAAAAACACGGTGGCTCTCTCACTTTTGAGAGTGAAGAGGGTAAGGGGACCACCTTTATTATCCGGCTTCCCATTGACGGATAGCCCCCCGGAGACA
This sequence comes from uncultured Desulfobacterium sp., assembly GCA_963668575.2. Classification (GTDB taxonomy): domain Bacteria; phylum Desulfobacterota; class Desulfobacteria; order Desulfobacterales; family Desulfobacteraceae; genus Desulfocicer. Next base: position 7,602,254 of record OY764894.2, read on the forward strand.
CGATGACATTTCATCCCTGCCGGCGGCAAGGATGATCCCTGAACCCCACCCAGCCCCCCCCCTCTTTATTTCGCAGAATTTAATGAAAGACGTCCTAAGCATAAAAAAATGCTGAAAGTGGGCCGGAAGAGGTACCCCCCCCACCGAATGAAAGCATGGTAATATTTTCAATGATTTTTCTGTTTTGTAATACAAAAAGGTTATTAAAATCAATTTGATAACAAAAATGTAATTATCTGCATTGCCCTTTTTTCAGGCAGTTCTATTTTAATGATGGATATTGCTTTGATAACAATGAATTGTCATTAATTCTCTATGAATGGCATGGAATTTGATTGATAAAAGAAGCAATTTAAAGCTTCTTGAAGAAATCAATTTAAAACCGGATGTTAACAAATTCATTAACAGGTCATTTGAAGAGGGGGATTCATCAATGTTTTTTAGAATTATAGGTTTAGCAGGAATTGTCATTTCACTTTTATCCGGTACGGCCTTTGCCGAAGAAACCGCAGTCTTGAACAGCGGGGACACCGCATGGATTATTGTGGCAACAGCCCTGGTGATGATGATGACACCTGCAGGTCTGGCGTTGTTTTATGGCGGCATGTCCCGGTATAAAAATCTATTGAACACCTATGCCATGACCTTTGTGGCCTACTGCATCGGTAGTTTGGTGTGGGTGGGATGGGGATACAGCCTCGCCTTCAGCGGTGAGGGGTCCTTTATTGGTAATTTTGATTTTCTTTTTTTAAAAGGGATGACCATCAGCTCCCTCACCGGTACCATTCCAAGCTTTGTGTTTGTGGTGTTCCAGATGACCTTTGCCTGTATCACCCTTGCCCTGGTGCTGGGGTCGGTGGTGGACCGGATGAAGTTTTCCTCCTGGCTGGTTTTTTCCGTGCTCTGGCTCACCTTTGTCTATACGCCTGTGGCCCATTGGGTATGGGGGGGCGGATGGATGGACAAGGTGTTGGGTGCCCTGGATTTTGCCGGGGGCAATGTGGTGCACATCAATGCAGGTGTGGCCGGTCTTGTGCTTTCGTTGATGCTTGGCAAACGAAAGGGATATGGTAAAGATGTCATGTTTCCCTCCAGTATTGCCCTCACCGCATTGGGTGCGGCACTGCTGTGGTTCGGCTGGTTCGGCTTCAACGCCGGCAGTGCCCTGGCCGCCGATGGCCTTTCGGCATCCGCTTTTCTGGTGACCAATACCTCTGCTGCTGCCGGAGCCGTTGCCTGGATGATGGTTGAGTGGCAATTCAGTGGTAAACCCACGGTGCTGGGCATTGCCTCGGGGGTTGTGGCAGGGTTGGTGGCCATTACACCGGCGGCGGGGTTTGTGGGACTGTTCGCTTCCATTATTCTGGGTGGGGTTGCCGGTGTCCTGGGATATTTCAGCGTGTCCGTATTGAAAAAGAAGATCGGTTATGATGATTCTTTGGATGCCTTTGGGGTCCATGGGGTGTGTGGTATCTGGGGGGCCCTGGGTACCGGGCTGTTTACCGATCCGGCCATTACAGGCGACATTGCCGGACTCTTCCATGGCAATCCCGGTCAGCTGTGGGCACAGTTTCTCTCCGTTGTTGCCACCATTGCCTTTTCAGCCACTGCCACCTTTGTGGTGATACTTATTACAAAAATGTTAACATCCGGTCTTCGGGTGGATTCGGATCAGGAAAGGGAAGGCCTTGACTCCGCCATCCATGGAGAGCGGGGATTTGAGTTGATCTGATCGCCTTGGGGCCTTAGTGCTTGATGATTCGGTTTGGTTGGTACAGGAGACAGGTCGGTCATTGATTTGACTGGCCTGTCTTGAAATTGTGAAGGATGCTCAAAAAAAAGAGGTGGAGAGGTGGAATTGAAAATGGAAGACAGATGGTTGTCCGTGGAAGAGATGTGTGGTTACCTGGGTGTAAAGCGGGACAGCATCTATAAATGGATCCGGGAAAAAGGCATGCCCGCCCATAAAATTGGTCGTTTTTGGAAATTCAAGAAAGACCAAGTGGATGAATGGGTAAAAAAGCCCATGAATCGGGACTGACCCATCCCTCCAAGTGGTCTGTAGTGTGATTGACTTCCGGGCAGACCCTACTTCTCTTTCCATTCAGGGCGGCGTTTTTCCAGGAAGGCCCGAATTCCTTCCTCGGCATCTTCTGTGGTGCACAACCGGGCAAATGCCTCGTTCATATAGTCAAAGGATTTATAATAATCCACATCTGCGGTGGCATAAAATGCTTTTTTGGCAAGCTGCAGGGCCACCGGGCTTTTTTGGGCCAGGATTGCAGCCCAGTTCCGGGCTTCCGTCTCCAGATCCTCTGCCGGTACAATTTTGTTGATAAGTCCCATATCAAGGGCGGCTTGGGCACTTATCAGGTCTCCGTAAAACAACAGCTCAAGGGCTTTTTTTCGACCAATGGACCGGGTCACAGGAACAATGGGGCCGATGCAGTTTAACCCCACATTGATGGCCGTGAGTCCCAGACGTGTTTTGTCACCGGCGATGGCAAGGTCCGCCGCTGCCACCAGTCCGGCACCGTTTGCGGCGGCCACCCCATGAACCTGGGCCATGACGGGTTTACTCATTTTGCTGATGGTCACCAGGGGGGTTTCCATACACTCTATCCAGTCCCGGTACTCCGAAGCGGTTTTACCAAAAAAATCCCCCACATCAATGCCGGCACAAAATGCCTTTCCTTCCCCTTTGATCAGGATGACCCGCACCGTCTTTTTTGCATCAAGATCCAGCAGCGCATGGGTGAGCTCTGTGGCCAGGGACGTTGTAAAAGTATTCAACTGTCCGGGGCGATTAAGGGTTATCTTACCTACAAAGTCTTCACCGATCTCAACAACAATACTTTCATAGTTCATGGGTATTCACCTTTTGTTATGAGGTTTGTTTGTTAGCGTAAAAACAGGCTGATAAAAAGGGCAGGTTCATCTGGTGTCTCTTTTTGTTTGTTGGGCTTTTTAAACGAACCGGTGTGGCCGGAAAATTTTTTATCACAATCGGTTGGATCCCAGAGCAAGGGTGTTGGTAACTGACTTCACCCCTTGAACCTGTTCTGCAATGCCCATTACGGCACCCATCATTTTATGGGATCTCACATCTCCGATGATGGTGATATTGCCGTTACACGATTTTAACTGGAGAGGTACCGATCGGGTGGGTTTGTTGTGTGTGAGTGCCGCCCAGACCCTGGCCATGATGAGTTCGTCTTCAAAAGTTTGACGATCTGTCTCCTTCTCCTGAAAAGCCTCCTGTTCAAGGGTTTTGGCGATGATCTCCACTGCCCCCTGAATGGCGATTCGATCCAGGTTGATCACCAGATCAAAGGTGGCAGGGTCATTGAGCTCCACACTCCACACCGTGGGAGCACACTGGGCGCGTTTTTGATCCATTTCTTCGATGTGGTCCATGGACGGTTCCCGGGAGATGCCTTGATTGTTCATAGCATGTTCTTGATGCTCCATGCCGGCAACAACCCTTACCCGGAGCAGCTGTGGAATGTCCTGTAAAAGGAGTTGTCCTCCAAATCCATGGTACACCATGTTGTTTTCGTGCCCCAGTTCCAGAATGGTGGCTCTGAGATACTTGACGGTGTTAATGTTGTGGACCGCATTGAGTCCCACGGGTTCAGAAGGCTGTAAAATGGAATCCATGAGTTCGTCTTCGGGTATGTCGAATGTCTCAGATGTCCGTTTAACCAGCATTTCACGACTGACGCAGGGGTACTCCATGTGTTTGGCAAGGGCTTCGGCAACGGCTTTGCCACCGTCAAAAGTGCCCCTTGAAATGGTGATGATGGCCATTTTAATTGTTCCCTTTCTGGGTTGGGATGGCAGGTGCGCCGGGTGATCAGAGCCACCATGGCGGACACTCCCGGCATGGACATGGTCAGTAGATATAAAATGTCGGGTTTGCCGGTGATGTTCCGGATCAGGCCATTGAGTCGGGGCACGATTAATCCGGCAGTACCAAACGCGGTGAAGAGCCATCCATAATTGAGTCCAAAATATCTTATCCCAGAATAGTTTTTACAGGTTGCCGGAAAGATCGTCAAGTTTGATTCGCAATTAAGCCCGATCATGAACATCTTCATGAGCACCACGACCAGGATGCCCAATCTTAACTTCCAAATCCGTGGGTGCCCCGGATGGCATCGGCGGCCAGGCGGCCCTGGATATAAAGGGAGAGGGCGGCAATGGCCTTGTCACACACGGTGAATACGGGGACCCCGTTGTCCATGAGGGTATCTCGCAGGGGATCATAGAGACGTCCCCCATCCACCACGGCCACAATGGGGATGTCCACCGCCTTTGTCAGTTGGATCATCAGGTTTTTAATCCCCTTTTCATTTTCCATGTCGTAGTGGGGCAGGTCCGGACGAGCCAGGGTTTTCATGGCCGGGGACATGGGGTCCAGGCTTATCACAATGGCATCCACATTGGGATCGGCGGCCAGGGCCCCGGCCACCAGGGTATGGGTTTCGTCGTCGGCAGCGGGGTTGATGTCCAGGGGGTTGGAGAGGGTGACAAAGGTGGAGAGTTGTTTTTCTTTTAAAAGTTTGGCAATGGTATGTTGGGTACTCTCTTCAAACCGGGCCAGGGTCATATAAAAATCATCGGACTGGATGGAGTCTGCCATGCCCACAGCTTCAAACCCGGCCCCGCTCACTGCGGCCAGCCGGTTGCCGTTGACGGTTTTGTCGCTCAGGTTTTCAGATAACAGCAGGAGTTCCTGGAACTCGGAAAAATTTCTGGCCACAATGGCACCGGCCTGCCGGACGCAGCTTTCACACACCATGTAATCCCCGGCCAGGGAAGCGGTGTGGCCGCTGGTGGCCGCCTTTCCCTCCAGGGTCCGTCCGGCTTTATAAAAAATCACCTCTTTACCGGCAAGGACAGCTCCCCGCACGGCTTTGCAGAATTCAAGTCCGTCAAGATCATTGAAGCCTTCAGCATAAACGGCAATGACATCCACTTGGTCAGAGGCCTTAAAATAGTGCATCATATCCCCCAGTGTGAGGTCGGTCTGGTTGCCCATGGAGATCATGTATCCCGGTTTTAGCTCCGGACACTGGTTGCTTCGATGGAGCATGAAGGCACCACTCTGGCTGATGAGGGCGGCCCGGCGATACTTTCGGCTCCGGTCCTTGGGTAGTTTCTCTTCGGGGATGAACCAGGTGTCATATCCCCCGGGTCCTGACACCACCCCCATGCAGTTGGCTCCCAGAAACACGGGGCCCCCACCTTGGGTGGCGTGGACATCATTGATTTTTGTTATCACCTGTTGGGCGATCTCTTTACTCTCCTGGGTCTCCCCCATGCCCCCGGGGATGAGCATGACACTGACGGCGGCATTTAGGCGGATCACCTCATCCACCAGCTCCGGTACCTGGGCGGCCCCCACGGCAACAATGAAGAGATCCAGTTTTCTCTTCAGAGCCGAAAGATCGGCAACGCAGGGGATACCGTCAATATCCGTCACCCCTTCCCGTAACACAACAATCTTTTCCCGTTTAAAGCCTTCGGCCAGGATATTGTCAAGAATAATGCGTCCAAAGTTTTTGCGGGTGGTGGAAACACCGATGATGCCGATGGTTTCCGGATGGAGCAGGTGGTGGATTTTGGCGATGGGTCGAGCCGTCTTGATGGCCGATGCGCTGCTGAAGCGGCACATGCCGTCCAGGGGAACCATGAGATAGTCGGTGAAGGCAAAGGGGTTGATCTCCAGCTCTTCAATGACAAAGGGGGCATTCGGGTGGGTCTGGGAGTAGTGATTTCCCATCCGGATGAAGCTGTCAAAGCATTCGATGAGCTGTTCGTCGGTGACAATGCGGCGTTGTCCCCGGGTGAGGCCTGCCAGCTTACGGTAGGAGATGGTCTGTTTAAAGAGCTGAAAAAAGGAGTGGCCGTCGTTCATGGCGGTGGATGCGGCAACAATAGCCTGTCCCTTTCGGAACCGTTTGGCATATAGTTCCGTGTCGGTTCCCCCCAAGCCTGCGCTGATGACGGTGCCGAATTCCCGGGTGTGGCGAATGCCCACAATGAGTTCATTGCCAAAGGCAGTGGAGTCCGGTGGCATGAACTGTACCTGGAGAATCCCCTTTAAATCCCGGCTGATGGCCGGTGTCAGGGCCTCTTCGGAGAGTCCTCTGTACGAAGAGGGGGCTGCCTGGGGATGGCGCTGGATCCAGGCGGTGTAATTTTCCGGTACTTCATAGAGCATGCGCCGGACTGCTGAACGAATGGCATTGGCCTCTTTATTAACGATGCGTACCCCTCCCACCTCGGTCTTGTGGATGATGGTGGGGGAGACGATTTTCAGCACGGTCTTATCTCCGGGGAGTGCCGAGAGCTCTTCATCGGAAGGGCGGGCGCCTCGGGGGATAAAATGGCATTTGGGCGGGGTTTCCGACCCGGAGCGGGACAGGAGTGAGTACACTTCATACTCATATAAAAAATCCCGACCTTCCCGGTCCGCCAGGCTGAACATCCGGGTGATGCTGTTGAAATCTATGGGAATGTTTATTGGGACCTCTTATCCATTTTTTCTTTGAATTTAAATCAAAACGATTCCAGCGTTGAACGCTACAAAATTGTTATTCCATCGTTTTTGGCCGACACTCTTCAGGGGCACACCTTCCTGGGGATGATATTAAGAGGGCAAGGGATCTCAAAGTCCCCAGTATCACCGCATTGACACTTTTGCCAGTGGATCTCCCCAGACCAATGGCGATGTCTGAAAAAAAATATTTAATGGTATGACCTTTTACCAATTTTAAATCTCTTTTGTCAATAAATATGAAGCGTTTTCCCCTGATCCGAGGGGACCATGGGAAAACGCTTCCGCAGTTGACAAAAAAATGTGTTCTTGAAAGAGTCTCCCTGGTCAAAGAGCCCTGGGACAACCCTTACATAAATGTAGTTTCTATTATTTTTGCTGATCCTTATGCCATTGAGCCGTTTTGATTACAAGGGGGGGAACAAGTCCTTCACCTTTGTCATCAAACTGGTACATGGGGGAGCCGACTCCCGGCATCTTTACCTCTTTTAATTTGGAAATGAAAGAGGCGCGATCCACTCCTCCGTTTTCAATAACCTTGGCAGTCACCTTTACCGCATCATAACCATAGATGGCGGCAAGTGGCGGCAATACATTGTAATTTTTTTGGAATTCAGCTGCCAGATGCTGTGCCACCGGTTTTTTGATGTCCAGGGACATAAGGGAGGATATGTAAATATTATCCAGACTGCCGGCAAGTTCAAAAAACTTGGGAGAGGTCAATGCATCCGGGCCATAAAGGGTAATGTCCCAATCCATTTTACGCACCTGTTTTGCAATCATACCACCTTCATTGTAGGTGACAAAGAGCAGCAGCACATCCGGATTTTGATTTTTTACTTGTAGCAGAATCGATGAAAAGTCCACATCCTGACCCGGTGTGATGACATCATCGGTCAATACCGACAGCCCGATCTCCTTGGCTTTTGCCTTGGCATATTTTCTCAGCTGCTGTCCATAATCGGCATTCTCACTGATGATGGAGACCGATTTTGCCTGGAACTTATCCCTGCTGGTGGTGACCATGAAGTCGGAGATGCTCTTGGTGGTGTAGGTCAGGCGAATCAGGTTGTCAAACCCCTGTTCCGTGATGGTACTGGCGTTGGAATAGGTGATGATGGTGGGGATTCCATATCGATTGTAGATGGGGGTGGCGGCCAGGGCGCAACTGCTCATGGTGGGGCCCAGGGCCACCAGAAATTTACTGGAGGCGATTTTTTTGGCCACATTGGCGGACTCTTTCGGATCGCCGCGATCATCAAAGAACTCCAGTTGTAACTTGTATCCCTTCAGGGGGCCTGCAGCGATGCCGCCGGCGTCATTGATCTCTTTGACGGCAATTTCCTGGCCTCGTTTGTCGTCCAGACCATAATCTCCGTATTTGCCGGTACAGGCATCATACCCGGAGATGTGAATAATTTTGTTCTTATCGTCTATGCCGTCGCTTGATACCTTGGCCATGCAGACTGAAGAACTAAGGATTAATGCAAAGATTAAACACGTAAGCCCGACCCAAACCTTTTTCATTTTTATTTTCCTCCATGTTTGTGATCACCCCCATCTCCCAGTGTCAGCATCAAAAACGTCAACCTTGAGTTTCAGAATCGGGATGATCGGAAATTAGATTTCCCGGAACCGTGATTCCGGATATCCACTGCTACGCCTAAGCCTCTCCCAAATAACTTTTCCGGATCTCATCGGAATTGAGCAGGTCGGATGAGTTTCCCTGGTGAACAATTTTTCCCAATTCAATTACATAGGCCCGTTGAGTTATTTTCAGCGCTTTTTTAACATTCTGTTCCACCAGCAAAATGGACAAGCCGGTTTTGTTCAGTTCTTTGACGATCCTGAAAATTTGATTCACCAGCAGGGGGGCAAGTCCCATGGAAGGTTCATCAAGGAAGAGCAGTTTGGGACGTTTCATCAATCCCCTTGCCATGGCCAGCATCTGCTGTTCCCCACCGCTTAAGGTCCCTGCCTTCTGCTTCCTGCGATCCCCCAGAATGGGAAACATTTCATAGTATTTCTCCATGTCCCGGCGGATCTCTTTTTTATCTTTTCGTCCAAATGCCCCCATCTGAAGATTGGTCTCCACCGACCGCTGGGTGAATACCATACGCCCCTCGGGGACATGGGAGATACCCATATGAACGATTTTTTCCGGGGGAAGATTGTTCAGTGTCTGTCCCATAAAGGAGATGGTTCCACCGGAAACCGGAATTAAGCCGGAAACCGTTTTCAGAAACGTGGTTTTCCCCGCACCATTGGCGCCGATGAGGGCCACAATCTCTCCCGGTTTGATTTCAAGATCTATTCCGAAAAGCGCTTTGATTTTTCCATAACCGGATTCAAGGGATTTAACTGTCAGCATCAAAGATCTCCTTCATCGCCAAGGTAAATCGCTTGGACCTTTTTATCCTGCTGAATTTCTGTGGGGGTTCCTTCGGTGAATTTGGAACCGTTTGCCAGTACAATGAGCCGTTCCGCCACGGCCATGATGAATCGCATGTTATGCTCAATGACGAATACGGTGATGCCGTTTTGCTGCACAATTCTGATATAATCGGCCAGGGCATCCATCTCCACGGGATTCATCCCGGCACAGGGCTCGTCCAATAGCAGTAGATAGGGGTCTGACACGATGGCCCGGCACACTTCAACGAGACGTTGTTTACCATAGGGCAGATTTTTGACCAGTGTGTTGGATTTGTCTGCCAGGTGGGCGGTCTCAAGGACGGCCATGGCCTTTTCCTTTGCCTGGGCTTCTATTTTTCTGGTTTTCATGAAACGGGCATACACATCCCACAGGGAGGTCTCTATCCGGCAGTGAAGCCCGATGAGGATGTTTTCCAGGATGGAAATATTGGGAAATACCCTTAAATTCTGGAATGTTCTTGAGATGCCCTTGTTTGTGATCACATGGGCTTCAAGCCCTGTGATATCTTCACCATTGAACATAAATTTTCCGGCAGAGGGAGAATAGAGTCCGGACAGATTGTTGATAAAGGTGGTTTTCCCCGATCCATTGGGACCGATCATCCCAACGATCTCCCCCTTGTCAACGGTGAGGCTGACATCATTCAAGGCAATTACGCCTCCAAATCGTTTTTCAATTTTTGTGGCAGTTAAAAGGCTCATGCACGAACTCCCTTTATAAGCGATGGTTATCTTTTCAATAAAAGTGGGGGCAACCTGTGTCTATGGGGGGTGTCGGGCTTAGTCCCGGCATCGTCCACTTTGGGGGTATGATCACCCCGGGTATTATCAGCCTTTGAATGCAGAAGTTCCAAAGATGCCCTGGGGTCTGAAAAGAAGTACAACCACCATAATCGCCCCTATTATCAGCATTCGATATTCGGAGATGCCCCGGAAATACTCCGTGGCAAGGGTCATTACCACGACACCTGCAATGGGTGCCAGCAGAGATCCCATTCCGCCGACGATGACCATGATAATCATAAGACAGGACTCCTCCAGCCTGAAGTTTGAAGGGGTCACGGTGGTCTGGTATACGGCCAGATAACTTCCGGCAAGGCCGGCATAAAAACAACCGATACCAAATACGATAATTTTGTATAAAGCGGTGTTTATTCCCATGACCGAAGCGGCCAGTTCGTCCTCTCTGATGGCAATGAATGCCCGGCCAAATCGCGAATGAATGAGAAGATACAGGGAAAAATAGGTGAAGGCAAGCAGCATCAGCCCCAGGTAGTAGAAATCGATCTCGGTGCGGATGGACCACCCGAATATGCTTGGGATGGGAATACCCACGATGCCCATGGCGCCATTGGTGAACTCTATCCACGCCTGGGCCACCAGTCTGAAGATTTCGCCAAAGGCAATGGTTAAAAGACAAAAATAGTCCCCCCGAACCTTGCGGGTGGGCAGCCCCAGCAACATGCCGAAAAAAAGTGCGATAAGTCCCGATATGAAAAGGCATGACAGAAAATTAAATCCATACCGGGTGATGAGAATGGCGGTGGTATACCCGCCCAGTCCGTAAAAGGCGGCATGGCCCAGGGAGAGCAGGCCGGTATAGCCCAGAATTAAATTCAGCCCCATGCAGAGAATTGAATAGAGGATCATATAGTTGACAATCCCCAGATAGTACATGTTGGGCAGCACATGGGGCAGCAAAAGGCAAACCAATGGAAGAAAGATCATGATAAATTTTTTAGATTTCAAGCCGTTTAAAATATGCCTGGATTGCGTACCCCCGGGACTGGTAACTGGTTTTACCGGTTCCATTTTTGTTGTTTCCATACCCATTGTTCCTCTTTGTTTTGGCATTGATTGAATGATGATCCCTGACGTTGCTCCTACCGTGAATGATTATACCTTGCTTTGTTCCACCACACCCATTATCCCCGTTGGCTTGACCAGAAGAACAACGATTAACAATAAAAAGGTAATAGGATCACGGTAGGAGGAAGAGACATAAACGCCAATGAAATTTTCGCAGATGCCAAGGAACATGCCACCCACAAGGGCACCGCTCAAACTCCCGATACCGCCGATGACGGCTGCCGTAAAAGCAATAATCGTACCCCGGAATCCCATGGCAAGGGATACGGCATTGTACGACGTTGAATACAATATGCCCCCCAGAACCCCGAGCATGCCACCGATGAAATAGACCATGGTAATGGTTTTATTGATGGGAATACCCATCAGGCTTGCGGTGGGGATATCTTCAGACACGCAGAGAATCGCTTTCCCATAGGGGTGATACTTCAAGAAAAGCGTGAACAAAAGAATAATCCCCACGGCGATACTCAACGTAATGATCTGGGTCATGGGAATGGTCATGCCGAAAAATTGAAAGGTTTCGCTGCTGAGGATGGAGGGAAATGACAATACCTGATTTCCCCACTCCAACTCATTGCTGTTCTGGATCACATAGGCGGCGCCAAGGGCGGTGATCATGGAGATCATACGATGTTGTTCCGATCGGAGACGTCGGTAGGCAACGATTTCCACAATGGATGCCAGAATCCCGCCCAGTGCAGCTGCGATAAGAATGGCAATGATGGGATTAAGATGGTATTTGTCCAACAGGGTGTAGCAGATAAAGGTTCCAAAGATGTAAACATCTCCGTGGGCAAAATTCATTAACTTTAATATGCTGTACACCATGCTGTACCCAATGGTAACCAGGGTATAAATCGCCCCAACCATGATTCCGATAAACAAAACGTCGAAAAACATACCCTTTTCCTTTTTCTTTAATTTCGTTAATCCCTTGCACGGTGAAACATGCAGGAGTGCTTTTGGTCAAAGATCGTCAGTAACCCGTGTGAAAAGCAGATCACAATCAAATATTACTGGTATACCACAAGAACATCTGAAATCTAACCATGACATATCAATAGGCATGATTCATGTCAAGGGTTTTATGAAAAATTATATTTGAGCAGAAATAAGGCTTCGGAGCATAGCCGGGGAGATGATCAGGGACGATGAGGTAAGAATTCGGGCCTGCAGCGAATGGCAGGCCAGTTGAAGTGAAGTTACAGAAACGTTCCTGGGCAGGAGAGAAAACTCAAAATAGTGGCGGTGAAGTTGGTGCCTGATTCTGTTTTTGTAAAACCGGCCGCAAAAAGCAAAACCGGCCGAAAAAAATTTGAACATCAAGTGATATTATTTTGAGGGGCAATTTTTACCACGTCCGGACCCTCTTCCCAGAGAGAAAATGATGCCCACCAGGCCCATGGCGGCATAAATCCGAAATGACATCTGCATGCTTTTTATGAAGCCTTTCATGGTTTCCGGGGTTACCGCTTGATCTCCCAGATAGTGAGTGATAATGACCGTGACAATGGCCATGCTCACCAGCATGCCCTGGGTACGCATGGTTCCCACCATGCTGGAGGCGGTGCCGTAGTATCGGGGCTGAACACTGGACATGATGGCCGTCATGTTGGGGGAGGAGAAGAGCCCGAATCCGATGCCCAGAAGAATGAGAATGGTAAGAATGACAGCCAGGCCGGTGGCAGTTCCCACAAAGGATGCCAGGAAAAGTCCCACCGTGCAGGAGGCCATTCCCAGGGTGGCAATCCATGTGGGGGGATAGATGTCCGAGAGCCGCCCAGCCAGGGGAGAGAGCAGGGCCTGGGTCAGTGGCTGGGCCATCATGATGATACCGGCGGTCTGGGCGGAGAACCCTTTTGTATACTGCAGGTAAAGAGAGAATAAAAAGATGATACCAAAGGAGGCTGCATAGTTGATCAGTGTGGCGATATTGCTCAGGGTAAAGGTGAGGTTGGTGGTGAGCAGATGAACATCAATGAGGGGAAACTTTGTTTTCCTCTGAATCCGGAAAAACAACACCAGACCCACGAATCCACCGATGATCACAAGCCAGGCCCACTCCATTTTGTTTATTTGGGTCATTCCCGTGATCAGAATTGACAGTGCCAGTGCAAACACAACCGTACCGGGCCAGTCAAAGGTGTCGCCCTTTGAGTCGGCCCATTCGCCGTGTAGGCGGATCAAGGTAAGCAGCAGTGCTGTGAGCTGTAATGGCAGCATGGCATAAAAGATCCAGCGCCATCCCATGTGGGTGACAATGGCCCCGGCCAGGGTGGGGCCTGCTGCCAGGCCCAGATAGACAAAGGCCACCACAATTCCTATGGCCTTTCCCCGTTTTGATTCGGGAAACACGGAGGTGAGAATGGCAAAGCTGGTGGCCGTGATCATGGCGGCCCCAATGCCCTGGAACACCCGAAACAGAATAAAGGTTTGGATACCCATGCAAAGGGGAATTGCCAGGGTGGCAAGTATGGCCACCACGGTTCCGGCAATGAAGATTCGTTTCCGCCCATGGATGTCGGCAAAGCGACCGGCCGGGAGCATGGTGACGGATACCGCCAGGATGTACATCATCTGAATCAACCCCAGCTGCATGGCACTGGCCTGAAATTCATGACCGATCATGGGCAGGGCAATGCCCACGGAAGAGGACATGAAAGGGGTGAGAAATTGAACGGTGGTGACAATGAACAGCACTGCAGCAGGGGAACTGTCCGCATGTGGAGTATGTGAACGGGTATTCATATATGACCTCAATTGATGTGGCAATGGGAGGGGCCAATTGTGCATCGTTGTGGATGCCGGTGGGCCGGATGATAGATAAAGAAGCAAAAAAATACCATTAAAACCTGGGATGATCAAGGTAAAACCGCTGCTTGGGGATCGTCCGGCGCTATAGTTCGGCGGATTTCAGGTGATGTGGCCTGATCCATGGAGGGTGACCGAATCACATCCATATCTCCGGCGGTCCCTTGGATCATGGAGTGGAGGATGCGAGACGCTTTTCACTGTGATGGCACAGCGGAAAAGGGCAGGGTTGAAAAATGTGGGAAATAAATTCTTTTATGTATTATAACCCCCATGCCCTGGCGGGCACAACGAAGATAGAAAATGGCATTATGCCGCCCCCCCCCGACGGGCAATGGGCCCGGCCCGGAACCGTAGACGGCTCAATTGGCCGGTTCCTATTGCCCGTCGGGGGAGGGGCTCTGCTGAGGTAGACTTGAAGACTACCTTTTCATATAAAAATAAGTAGCCATTGGGCTTCTCCCATGGTTGAAGTAAGGGCTCAATCGCGACCACCATCCCTCCCCAAGATGGCCGAAGTTGTGATCAAGTCCGTTTTTGACAAAAGACCCTGAAATACAAAATGAGCCATAAAAGATAAAGAATCGGATGATTATGAAAGATGAACAATTAAGAGAAAAGCTGATCCGGGAGCTGAGATCAGCGATTCAGGGAGAGATTCGTTTTGACGGGATCACGCGGCACCTCTACAGCACAGATGCCTCGGATTACCAAAAAGTCCCCATGGGGGTGGTGATTCCCGCTAATATAGATGATATTTGTGCCGGTGTTCGCATTGCCGGGAAATACGGCGTTTCCATCATTCCCCGGGGGGGCGGTTCCAGCCTCTCGGGTCAGACTGTGGGGCCCGGGATTGTCTTTGATCTTTCAAAATATGTTAACCATATTCTTGAGATCAATGTGGAAGAACAATGGGCAGATGTGGAGAGCGGTGTGGTGCTGGATGTGTTGAACGCTGCTCTTCTGCCCCATGGACTCATGGTGGGACCTGATCCGTCATCCGGTGCCGTGGCCACCCTGGGTGGCATGGCCGGTAATAACTCCACCGGGTCACACTCCATAAAATACCGTATGATCGTGGACCACATCCATGAGATGGATGTGGTGCTGGCCGACGGCACCCGGGCCACCCTGGGACCCAAATCCCCTGAACAGGTGGCGGAACTGGTGGCGCAGACTTCAACGGAAGGCGCTCTGTATCGGGGTGTGCTTGGGATTTTAAAGGAGTATCAGCATGATATTGAGACGGGTTACCCTGCTACTTGGCGTAATGTGGCCGGGTATAACCTCAAGCGCCTTGCAGATGATCAAAAGGCGGAAAAGCCCCTGAACCTCACGCCTCTGGTGGTGGGAGCGGAAGGGACCCTGGCTGCCATTACCCGTATTCGTGCGGGGCTGGTCCCCCGGCCCCGGGCCATTCGTCTCATGGTGCTCCATTTTAATGATCTGCAAACAGCCCTGGAGCGGGTGCCCTTTATTCTGGAACATGATCCGTCAGCAGTGGAGTTGATGACCCATCCCACCCTGAAGCTGGCCCATGAAAACAGTGCCTATCGTCCTGCACTGCAAACCTTTGTCCATGGGACCCCCGGGGCTATTCTCATTGTGGAGTTTGCAGGAGAGGAGGGGGCGGCTATTTCGGAAAAGGTCCGGGGACTTGAACAGGCCCTGACAGACACCGGTTATGATACCCCCATGACTCATTGCGTTACTTCGGAGGAGATCACCAGGGTGTGGTGGGTCCGCAAGTCCATACTGGGACTGTTGATGAGTAAGCCCGGAGATAACAACCGGCGGATCTGGATCATTGATGATGCCACAGTGCCCGTGGAGCGCATGGGAGAATTCACCCGGGAGATTCTGGCCGCGGGAAGAGAGCTGGGGTTTGAAGTCAATTTTGATGCCCATGCATCAGCTGGGTGTCTTCACATGGGACCTGAAATCAATCTGAAAACCGTGGAGGGGTTGGCCTCCCTTGAGCGGTTATCCCAGAAGATCGTGGATATTGCCATTGCCCATAACGGCACCACCACCGGTGAACATGGAGAGGGGATTGCCCGATCCCATTTTAACCGACAGCTTTATGGAGAACGGCTTTACCAGGCCTTTCGAGAAGTTAAGGCGCTGTTTGATCCCCATGGGAGGTTTAATCCCCATAAGATGATTGATGCACCAAAACCGTGGGATCAGGAGTGGCTGAAATATAAACCGGGATATGCGACTCCCCTCTCCCCTGAAAAAACATTTTTTGATTTTTCAACCCACAGCGGATTTGCAGGGCTGGTGGAGATGTGCAACGGCCAGGGCGGATGCCGCTCCCGGGTGAGTGGTACCATGTGCCCTTCCTTCAGGGTCACCGGCGAAGAGACGGACTCCACAAGGGGGCGGGCCAATGCTCTCCGGGCCGCCATCACCGGCAGACTTGGCACCGATGGCCTTGGCAGCAGAGAACTCTACCAGGTGATGGATCTGTGCCTGGCATGCAAGGCGTGTCGCAATGAATGTTCCACCCGGGTGGACATGGCCAAATTGAAATTTGAGTTTTTGGCCCATTACCAGGCCCAACACGGGGTGCCGTTAAGAAATCGTATGGTTGGCCATATGGCGTTATCCGGTCGCCTGGGAAGTCTCCTGCCGGGTCTGGTAAATCTTTTATATAAAAACAGCCTGTTCCGGGAACTGCTTGAGAAAACGGTTAAGATCGACCATCGGCGAACGTTACCGGCCATTTCCTCGGTCTCCTTTCAGCACTGGTTTAACCATCGGACAAAGCCGGCTTCATCCCCCCGGGGTCCTGTGGTGCTATGGGATGATTGCCACATCAGCCATCACCAGCCCGAGCTTGGCAAAGATGCCGTACGTATTCTGGAATCGGTGGGTTTTGAAGTAATCCTGGTGGGCGACACTCGCTGCTGCGGTCGTCCCTTGATCTCCAAGGGAATGCTTGCCAGGGCCACTGAATATGCAAGGCACAATGTGGCAAGGCTTTTGCCCCATGCTCGGCAGGGAACCCCCATCATCGGTGTGGAACCCAGCTGCATCACTTGTTTCAGGGAGGAGTACCCGGATCTTCTCAAAAGTCGGGACGCACATCTTGTGGCCCGGAACAGTTTTTTCATTGAAGAGTTCCTTGTGGGGCTGATATTGGAAGGCCATGTTGAATTTGCCTTTAAACAACCGGAGAAGAAGCAGACGGTTATGGTCCACACCCACTGCTATCAGAAGGCACTGGGGACTTCAGACGCGGTCATGGCACTGCTTCAGGCACTTCCCGAAACCGAGGTTACCGTGATTGAGAGTGGATGCTGCGGCATGGCCGGGTCCTTTGGCTATGAAGCGGAGCATTACGACACCTCCATGGCCATTGGGGAACTTTCACTGTTTCCTGCGGTGAGACGTGCCGCTCCCGGGGTGATGATTGCGGCACCGGGCACCTCCTGTCGGGAACAGATCAAGGATGGTACCCGACAACGGGCACTTCATCCCATCTCCATCTTTGCGGCGGCGTTGTGTTAAATCTCAAAAGGGCAATGCCATGGCCGGCAAAACAGTAGCGCCTGGTTTTCCGGAAGATCAGGTAGGCCCTTTCCAGAGCTGAAATTTATGGAGACTTTGTTATTAATGTCCTGCCCCCCCATTGTGCTACCTTAAGAAAATTCCGCAGGAGAAAATTAACTCAGTTGGGTTTCGGGGGATACTTTTGAACGACATACGGCTGTTTTCGTACTACCGCTGTCAAAGGTCAGAGCCAGGGCACTTTTTTTGATATGTTGCCGTAACGCCTGTCCTGGAAGATTCGCTGCTGTGACCAGCACCACGCAATCTTCCTCATCTGAAACAAAAAGCGCCTTGACGGCAAGGATATTGGCATGGCTGGGCATATGGGCCACGGCACATATCTGGGCATGGTGCCGCTGGATATTATTTATCCAGTCGATGGCTTTGCGTTCTTGATCGTTGGCCGGGGTTCCGCTGATTTCTGTAATCACCTTGGCCATTAGCTTCCTCCTGCTTTTATTGCCTCTTCTACAAGGGTTCTGGCCTGGTCTTCCAATTCGACAGCATTGTTTCGTAATTTATAAGATAGACGAACCATTTCCCCGATTTCGGTTTCTTCTTTTGATTCTAATCTTGGAATTGCTATTTTAGGAACGGTTCGCCAATGTAAAGCTTGTTGTTTTGATCCTTCAGATAAACTTCTTAGCAATCTAAAACCCGCATTTGACCTTAAGAAAGCAAATAAGTAGCCAGGATGTATTGATTTTTCTTTTACGACAATTCTCATACAATGATCAGAATAAGCCCTATTCAGAGCTCTTTTCCCGGTAATAAACTCGCATCTACAATAGAGTTCTTTTTCTCCTAATGTACCTTGTTTAGCAATTAAAATAGTTTCATCTGGCACAATATATTTATCAGAATGATTAAGGAGATATTCCCGGCTTACCCATTTACCTTCCGGCTTTAGATTAAAAAGAGGTTTTTGAGTTATAACTTCTATGCCGTGTTCTGGATCGGCAAATATTCTTTTAAACATAACCCGCCAACGTAACCACTCATCATCAATCAATTCTCCCAATAAAGAATGTTTTTGTCTCTCTATTTCATTAAAAATTTTCATAGCCCGAGTGGAGTGATTCCAGGCACGAAGACTATCTCCCACACTACTACTGGGAATGGTGAATCCCAAATCTTTTTTATTGGAGAGCCATTCATGGGAAGAGGGATTAGACACATCCGACAATAGAAAAATTTTTTCTGTAGCCTCATTTAAGAGTCGTTGATACTTCGATAACATATCAGCGGCGTTTTGAACCAGCTCGTGAGCCTGTTCTTCAATCTTTTCTAAGCGTGGTACTGGCAAATCTACAATATGGCTTGGTTCAATGTGTTGAATAATTGCACCATATGTCCCTGAAATAATAAGAGGAACTCCAAATATGCTTGATAAATATGCGTATAAATAACCTGTTTTTACTTTGTTTTCATCTGGAACGACTCTCATTACATGTTCTGAGCAGGCCAACCCATCCATATCAGATCGGGCATAGGCCATTCTTCCGATAGTGCCAGATCGTGTAATTAAAGTCCAACCCTCACCAATTTTAAAGTTGGAGTTTGCATCAACTTGTTTTTTTGAAATAAACGGTAAATGGGATAAATCCGCAGCAAGAATATCGGTACGCCCCATGAATGGAACGCCATGCTCTGGGGACTCAACCCAGGTTCGACTTTCCCTACCTGCATGATATATTCCAGTAACAAGATTGCTCAGCGGTTCTTTTGTTCCGGGCAATTTGCTGAGCAACTCTTTTGCTTCTATGGCCCCCGACATGTAAGGACCGCAATCAAGACGCCGATCATTTTCATTCAACCATCTACTTGGGATCGTTTTACATTGAAACTTTCTACTCATCCCAACACCTCGTCAGTCGTCATGAATCCATTAGATTGGTTTACAACAAGATTGAATTCATCATGAATCATCCGGTCTGTCTGATTTTTCATTCATCTATATCCTTGAACGGGGAACCAGGTTTGCAAGGTAGTCCGTAACAGCTGAAAAGAATTATCCTCACACCCACCCACAGAAACCCGGCTGGTGATATTCTTGTATATCGAAGAGGACCGTGGAATCCGATTGGCCCTCAGAACAGCTTCAAGAGTTTCCTTGGGGCGATGGGGTTTGGCTTGATTCTCGGGCCAGTCATCCGATGAAATGGCATTGGAAAATTCTAAAGCAGAACCAAGACCCAGAGCTTTTGCTACATGATCCTTTCGTTGCCAGATCCAGTTTTCCAATTCAGGGTCAATGACAATCACTTTACAACTGTCTTCACGCCAGCCGGATTGATATAGATTGGCTGAAATATGGGCATCAATGGCCCCTGCTCCGGGAGAACCATCCCATTCAGAATCCAATACCAGGATGGCATGGGCGTGGGTTTGTAAATATGGTTTCAAAAGTTGATGGCCCCGGGTATACAGTCCTGGATCACTATCTCCCGAGGCAACCACTAAATCCTGTCCTGCATCAAAATCAAAGGCCCCGCAGCCAAGACTCTGGTGAAATTGATCTCGGCAGAGGAATCCTTTAAACGCGGCTTCCATATTGGTATCCGCCAACAAGAAAATACAATCTCTCATCCCAGCACCCCCGCAGCAAACAGGGCACCCAGGTCAAGCTGACCCTGCCAATTTTTTAATTGAGGATGGTTGATGCCGCTGACCACAGAGGCGGCTCCATTGTCTGCCAGACGGGCGCATAATATTTGGTTAAGCTTTGTTTGTGCCAATACAATGGGTGAGTGGGAACTGACCAGCATCTGGGAATCATAAACAGAGGAAAGTGATTGAAGCACCGACTCAATGGCCCGTGGATGAATCCCGTTTTCCGGCTCCTCGGTGATGATGAGCCACGGCAGCGTATCCAGGTAGGGCAGCAGGGTCAGGGCTAAAATTCTTAAGGTGCCTTCGGACAATCCCGAAGAGGTGACCTCATACCCGCCGTTATAGGTCACCACAAAGTATGCATGGTGGTCCTCTTCCCGCTCTCGTACGCTGATGGATTTAATTTGAGGCAAAGCCGTTTGAATATGATCCACCCAAAGCTGGAATCTCCCCTTGTTCTTTTGTAACTCCAGCGCAAGCCAGGGCAAATTTGCCGCATCGGGCATGATCTCTTCCGGTAACCCCGGAGGGCTGGCCGTCTGGAGCAGGGATAAATTGGGCTGGTAAAACAGGCTCTGTTTGCAAATCAGATCATGGAACCATGATGCGGCAGGGAAATCACTTTCTGCCTCAAACTTAACCTTTGGCAGTGCCAGCAGGGTCTGGGGTACGGATATCTTTTTGAATTTTGATGATTTTTGACTTTCCACCCGCAGGCCACTGGGCGCTCCTGCGGTTCGTTTCAGGATGGTACGCCACTGTTTTTGAGGATATTCTCCATGGATTCGAATGCCGTCTCTTTCCGGGTGATCCTTTTCTGAAAAGAGAAACAGATGCTCATCTGAAATCGTCAACTCTCGTTTGTTGAATATCTCAAACCGGATTTCATACCGTATAAATCGCAGCCATTTCTCTTTTTTTTGCTGATCTGCGGCGCTTACCACAGGGACCAAAGTTTCAACAACATGATCGGGAAGTTTGGCTTCCAAAGCCATGGAAAAGTGATCTCCTTGTCCCTGGAAAACCAGCTCGCCAAGGGATGAACACCGGGGTGGGAACCCCAATCTTTTCAATGTAAAGGCTTGCCCGATATATTGCGCTTGAAGACATTCTCCCATTAGACTCGGTATATCAAGAAGGGTGGTTTTTCCGGCACCGTTGGCCCCCACAAGAACGGCAAACCCGGACAAATCCACATCCAGTTTCTCAAGGCAACGGTAGTTGGTGGCTTCGATTCTGGTAATCATGCGTCCCCCCATTGTTCCTGGCAGAACTCCCGGTATTTTTCTGCAATTACCGGTAGATCATTGTCTGCAATCTTTTCATTCCGGGTCAGGGTCCTTTTGACCCATTCTCCATTGAGTCTGAGTTTTTCAGTGGATACTTTGGCCTCAACGATCTCTTCGCCGTCGGGTGTCCGCTTATAGAGTTTGTTGCCGCGCCGGTCCATCCCGACCTTATCCGCCACGGCCATAAAAACAGGATACTCTTCCATGCCGCCCATGGCTTCTGCATGTTTTTCCTGCTCGCTTTTTCTGCGCAGGAAAAGAAGACTGGTCAGAATGTTCACGTTGGCCTCGGCAATAAACGCCTCCACCGGAAGATCTACAGAGGCAAGCACCTGTGATTCACGCATAATCCACCAGCGGATGTACTCGGCTGCCGGGTTCCCCAACACCCCGTCCGGGAGCACAATGCCCATCCGTCCTGTACCTGGTTTTAACCATTTAAGACAGCGCTCTATGAAAAGGATTTCGGGTGAGACACTTTTTTTGAGAACGCCGTTATTTCTAAAACCCCCCTCACCGTCTGATTCCCAGGTGTGGGCAAGCTCGTAGTATTGTAGAATGTTTTTATCGGTGATGGGAATGTCGGCCCCAAAGGGAGGGTTGGTCATCACCACATCAATGCTGTTGAATGGGATTGCTTTGGCTGCCTCTTTATCCTGAAGGTGGCCGTTGGGAAATTCCAGAGAGTTCATATGGTACAGGTGGCCTCTGCCGTCACCGGCCATGACCATGTTCATTTGGGATGCCCTTACCAGAAATTGGTCAAAATCAGATCCAAATACCATTTCCCCCGCATATTCCTTCAACCTGTCATGGATACTGTTAAATTCCATGGTGTCTTCAGTTTCAGCCGCTGTGCCTTGTTCATCTCTGAACTTTTCGAGCATGTGAGCCAGATTGGCAACCAGGAATCCTCCGGTGCCACAGGCTGGATCAAGAACCCGCTCATTGACTTTGGGGTCAAGCATCTGCACCACAAGTTTTACAACCCCTCGGGGGGTAAAATACTGTCCTCTGTCCCCGCGCAGGTTGGTTCCGACAATTTCCTGGTAGGCAACGCCCTTGGCATCAACGTCTGTCCGGGTAAAATCATACTTGGCAAGTTCGGACACCATAAATGCCAGGGCCCGATCAGACAGTGAGATCTCTTCATTGCCCTTGAATATACTTGGGAATTTGGTCTTTACCTCTTTAAACAGTGGTTCGATCCTTTTTCGAATTTTTTTACGTCCATCAGTATTAAATTGTTCTTTTGGACCGGCCCAGAATTGACGTTCACCACGTTTGAATGTTTCGTCATGCATTTTGCAGAAAATCAGGTACAGAAATTGCCAGAATGCGGCATCTTTGGGCATTCCTTCATTACCGTGAATGAAGTTATGGCAACGACGGAAAGTTACTTTGAGCATCTCCTTATCAGCAATACGGGTATGGGCATCAGAAATTACCTCTTTTGTTCCCATGGATTCTTCAGCCATGGGCCAGTCTCCAATGGGATTACACTTGATCTGGAATCGTTTCTCTTCTTTTTCTAAAAAGAAAAACTCAAGGCCATTGGTCCAAAGACCGTATTGACAGGATTCAATTTTTTGCATCAGTTCTTCAATGGCTTCCAAATCTGTGGCTGCCTGATCGAAATCACGAATCCGCACGGCGGTTTTACCCACCTTGGGCTCTGGTCGGCACAACACAATTCGGCTGATATTTTCAATGGTATGCTTTGATCCATGGTGAAAAATGGCCACATCTGCCTTTTTGCGTCCATCAACACTAAAGTTTCCCTCCATATCATCCGGAGAAATGCCGTATTCATGAATTAAGGCCCTGACAATGCGCTGGCGCACCAGCTCCTTTTGGGTCTCTTTGAGTTGGTTGCCGGATATGTAGTCAAGCAGGTATCCTGCAGGTATGGTTTTTGTTCTCTGTTTGCTTTTTTCACTCATTTTCAAGTCTCCACTGGCGGAAAATTTCAATGCTGTTCATTTTTTATCTTCCAAAATTTTGCGAGCTCTTTTTTTGCTTTTCGATCCATTCATGAGGCTGTTGATTTAGTCGGTTTTTAGAAAATGAGTGCACAATATATAGGATCTTTTTAATCAAAATCTCATCATATTGTATTTATAGACCACGGATCTGCACTAAATCAACAGAGTCATTCATCAATATCCTTTTTGGAAAAGCGCCATTGGCCTCGAACTTTAAATGCAGGCAACTCCCCGGCTTGAGCCATTGAGTAAATCGTTTTTACCCCGACTTTAAGCAAGGCTGCCAGATCTTTGATCTTCAACACTTCATCGTTTTGCATATCACCTCTCCTGAAGGGGGGCTGTTTGCTTGGTATACAATTGGTATAATTTTTGTACTATAGAAAGAATTAATGGAAGAAGCAACCCAAAATATGCCGCAAAATTACAAAAAATGCCATTCGAATTTAGTGTTGCAAAACACTAAACATTAAGATAGATATAAAAAAATGGAAAGAACACGTTCAGGGGAGTCTAAATGAAAACGTTTGGTAATGCACTTAGGGAGCTTCGATTAGCCCAGGATCTTGGTTTACGAGAGACTGCAGGTAAAATTGGCATCTCACCTGCATATTTAAGCCGGATCGAAAGAGAAAAAGAGAGGCCACCAAAGCCGGAGGTGATTAAAGCCCTTGCAAAAGAGCTTGCTGCAGACCCTGATGTATTGTTCCGCTTGTCATTGTCCACAGATCCCGAAATAACCGATTTCTTGAACGACCAGCCAGAGGTCATGGAGATTGTGAGGTTCATTAAAGAAAGCCATTTTAACAAAAGGCAACTTGAGAATCTTTTGGCCTCCGCAAAGACGATTTGTAGCCCCAATGAGATGCCCTAAGCACCCCGCTTGTGCCCAGCATGTGAGACATTCAAGGCTCTCCTAACTTTTTTTCACGCATAGGAACTATGATGAATTCAACTCTTTTTTCAACCCTTGAATCCAGAAAAATCGTTTTTCAACATCTGTTTCATCCCAAAAGTATTGCCGTTATCGGTGCCTCCAACAATGGTCTGAAACCCGGTGGCCGGGTGATCAAAAAAATAAAAGAACACGGCTATGAAGGCAAATTATGGCCGGTGAACCCCACGTCATCGGAGATAGTGGGTTTCAAGGCTTATCTCTCCATTGATCAGCTGCCGGCAGCTCCGGATCTTGCCATTGTTGCCATTCCATCAAAATTTGTGCTGACAGCCCTCCGGGATCTGGCAGCCATGGGCACTGGGGCGGTCATTGTCCTCACCGCCGGATTCGGAGAGAAAGATGAGGCGGGAAAGCAGTCGGAACAGGAGATGCTCAGGATTGCGGCCCGGGCAAACATGGCCCTTATCGGTCCCAATTGCTCCGGGTTTCTAACAAAGACATATAAAGGTAAATTTGCCGGTATTGTTCCCCATCTGCCGGGTGGGGCTGTGGATGTCATCAGCGGTTCCGGTGCCACAGTGGACTATGTCATGGAGATGGGGCTTAACCGGGGGCTCTCCTTCGGTACGGTGGTAAATCTTGGTAACTCCATCCAGATGGGGGTGGAAGATCTGCTGGAACTCTACAATGAAAATTATGGACCGGACAATGCCAAAATTTTAATGCTTTACATGGAAACGGTGAAAAAACCGGACAAGCTGCTTTATCATGCAGGAACTCTTGTTAAAAAGGGCTGTACCATTGTGGGGATAAAATCCGGGGCCACCGAAGCAGGGGAGCGGGCCGCCGCCAGCCACACCGGTGCCATTGCCAACAGCGATACGGCCGTGGCGGCGCTGTTTGAAAAGGCCGGGATCATCCGGGTGACCGGCCGTTCCATGATGGTGGATGTGGCCTGTGTGCTTGCCGCTGCCAAAGGTCCCCTCAAGGGAAATCGTGCCTGCATTCTCACCGATGCCGGCGGCCCCGGTGTGATGATGTCCGATGAGCTGTACCGCCGGGGAATGATCCTTGCCCCATTGAAGAAAAAAACCCGGTCCCTTTTGGCTCGGGTCCTGCCTGCGGAGAGTTCGTTTTTAAATCCCATTGATATGCTTCCCTCCAGAACTCCCGAACAGATAAAAGCCATTTTTGAAATTCTGGAACAGGAGGAGTTGGACACCATTGATGTCATTGCGGTCCTTCTTGGCAATTCCGGCATGTCTCCCAATGATGAAATTTACCGTGAAGTTGCCGATGCCATGGATACCTGCCCCATTCCCATTATACCCATGTTGAGCAGTATCACCTCCTGTGAGGAGGAGATTCAGCAGGTGGTTCATCTGGGGAAGTGTTACCTGCCCGATGAGGTGTCCCTGGCCCGGGCCCTGGCCAGGATCGCCGGGCGCTCCTGTCAGGAAGAGATCCTGCCCGATCTTGAGGGGTATGATAAAACCGTTATTGCGGCGGCCGTAAAAGGCCAAACCGGTGCGCTGACGCCGGAAAAAGTGGCCCAGGTGGTAAAGGGATGCGGGTTAAAATTACCAAAACAGTGTGAGGTCAGGCAAGTGGATGCGTTGCCATCTGCCTGCCAAACCATTGGATTTCCCCTGGTGATGAAGGTCATGGGGCCGCTGCACAAAAGTGATGTGGGCGGGGTCAAGGTGGGGATCCGGAATTTGCAGGAGGCAAAAGAGGGCTGGGAAGCGTTGATGCAGATTCCCGATGCTAAGGGTGTCCTGCTCCAGACCATGGTCCAGGGGACTGAGGTGATCGCCGGTGCCAGTCGGGAGGGCGATTTCGGTCACCTTATCATGTTCGGACTGGGCGGTATCTACGTGGAAGTATTAAAGGATGTGCAGTTTGCCCTGGCCCCCCTCTCCCCCCGGGAGAGTATCTCCATGATCCGTGGTATCAAAAGCTATGCCGTACTTGAAGGGGTTCGGGGTGAGGCAGGTATGGACATCGATATGCTGTCCGATTATCTTCAGCGCCTGGCGCGTCTGGTAACGGATTTTCCCCAAATCAGCGAGATTGATCTTAATCCCATCAAAGGATGGGGAAAAGCCCTCTACTCCGTGGATGCCAGAATTATTGTGTGAGTGTTTCTCTTGCAATCCCATAGGGGCAGCATAAATGTTCATGGCCGGATTCCGGTCGCCCCGAACCATGAAAACCAAACGCTATTTTCATGGTAAAAATTTGACCGTGAAGCTTCAGGAAGGGGGGGCGGCAATGGTCCACAAGGCCTTTATCCTGGGGTTGGACAGCTGTTTTTTCAGGGTACAGATGCCAATGGAAAAGGGGGTAAGCTCCGGTGTATTTTCAAGGATTTCAACTTCACGGTAAAGGGGGCTTTTTTCCAGTACCAGCCGGGGAATAACGGCCACACCGCATCCGAGGCTGACCATGGCAATGATGGCTTCGTTGCCGGCCACCTGGGCATAGATGTTGGCGGAGAGCTGTTCCCGGTTAAGCCACTTGTCCAGCTGTTCTCGGCTGAGCCCCTGTTCCGCCATGATGAGAGGGGTCTTTTGCCAATCAATGGTCGT
Source organism: uncultured Desulfobacterium sp. (assembly GCA_963668575.2). Classification (GTDB taxonomy): domain Bacteria; phylum Desulfobacterota; class Desulfobacteria; order Desulfobacterales; family Desulfobacteraceae; genus Desulfocicer. The sequence goes on from OY764894.2 coordinate 7,628,872, forward strand.
GTCAGTGTATACCACGGTGTCCGGGAACTTGGAAGGGCCAATAAAAACCAGTGGGGTTTCGGTGACCTTTATATATGCCAGATCTTCGGGCATCTTTTCCGGCAGGGCGGCAACGGAGACGTCCACCTCTCCATTCCAGAGCTTGGTTAATGCCCTTGCCGCGTCCCCTGTTTCCAGATTGATTTGTACTGCAGGATGCATTTTGCGAAATTCAAAGAGGATGCTGGATAAAATGCTGTACACGGCGGTGACGGAACCGTAAATGGACAGTGCTCCCACCAGTCGCTCGGCAGTGGAGAGATCATTTTGAAATTCAATCCAGCGGAGGGAGACGTCTTCGGCATATCGCACAAATGCCCTGCCGGCATCGGTGAGGGCCACGCAGCGGTTATCGCGGGTAAACAGTGCTTCCCCCACGTTCTGCTCAATGCGCTGGATCATCCGGGTCAGTGCCGAGGGGGTCATGTTGCAGGCCCGACTGGTTTTGCCGAAATGCAATGATTTTGCCAGATGTCTGAATGTCTGCAGTTCTCGAATGTCCATGTTCCAGTTCCTTTAAGCACTTTAGGTCGTTTTGATGTCTTAACTTTCCAATAGGGCTCTTGGGGAGGCAGAAAGTTCAATTGATAATTCCAATATTTGCAATACAATATCCCATATAATTCACTTGACGCAATGATTAAAATGGGCTTCTATGGTTCTTGCCATCAAAAACGGAATGATCACAGAAGTATGGTAAATAGTTTGCCTCAAAAAATAAAAAAAGACAGAATCAGGAGAATCACATGGGACAGAATTACTTTAACACCTTACCCCTTCGGCTTCAGCTGGAAGAACTGGGTCAGTGCCGATTCATGGATTATTCGGAATTTGACGGAGTGGAAGCCCTAAAGGGAAAAAAAATTGTCATTGTGGGATGTGGGGCCCAGGGGCTTCACCAGGGATTGAACCTTAGAGACAGCGGTCTGGATGTCTCCTATGCCCTGAGACCCGCCGCCATTGAAACAAAACGTCAGTCCTACAAGAACGCCGTGGAAAACGGGTTTGCTGTGGGTATTTATGAAGAGATGATTCCCATGGCCGATCTGGTGATCAACCTGACACCGGACAAACAGCACACCCCGGTGGTCTCTGCGGTGATGCCCCTGATGAAAAAGGGCGCCTGCCTGGCCTATTGTCATGGGTTCAATATTGTGGAAGAGGGCATGAAGATCCGGGAGGATCTCACCGTCATCATGGTGGCCCCCAAATCTCCGGGAACCGAGGTGCGGGAGGAGTACAAAAGGGGTTTTGGTGTGCCCACCCTCATCGCCGTCCACCGGGAAAATGATCCCGATGGGTATGGCTGGGAGATGGCCAAGGCCTATGCGGCCGGCACCGGCGGTCACCGGGCCGGCGTGTTGAAATCTTCCTTTATTGCCGAGGTGAAATCCGACCTCATGGGAGAGCAGACCATTTTGTGCGGCATGCTCCAGGTGGGCTCTCTTCTCTGCTATGATAAAATGGTGGAAAAGGGGGTTGATTCCGGGTATGCCTCCAAGTTGGTTCAATATGGATGGGAGACCGTCACCGAGGCGTTAAAGCATGGCGGTATCACCAATATGATGGATCGGCTGTCCAATCCTGCCAAGATCAAGGCCTTTGAACTGGCAGAGGAGCTGAAACTCATCCTTCAGCCGCTGTACAACAAACATATGGATGATATCATGTCCGCTGATTTCTCCCGAACCATGATGGAAGACTGGGCCAATGATGATGCCAATCTGTTGAAATGGCGCGCTGAAACCGCAGAAACACCCTTTGAACAATCGGTGTGCACCGACGCTGAAATTACGGAGCAGGCGTTTTTTGACCATGGCATATTGATGGTGGCCATCATCAAGGCCGGTGTGGAGATGGCCTTTGATACCATGGTGGCTGCCGGGATCAAGGAGGAGTCTGCCTACTATGAGTCCCTCCATGAGGTGCCGTTGATTGCCAATACCATTGCCCGACGAAAACTGTATGAAATGAACGTGGTAATCTCCGATACAGCGGAATATGGCTGTTACCTGTTTGCTCATGCGGCCGTCCCTCTGCTTCAGGATTTCATGAAAAATATTGATGCCGATGTCATTGGCAAGGGGCTTGATGTCAGCGATAACGGCGTGGACAATGTGCAGCTGATCAAGGTCAATGAAGCCATCCGCTCCACCGGTGTTGAGATCATCGGAAAGGTGCTGCGCTCCCATATGGGTGCCATGAAGGCCATTCTGTAAAAAAACGGCCTTGATCATCGTTTCGATCTCTTTTGGGATTGAAATGAACTGGATTTTTCAATGAATCCATTATGGTTATATGGTCCTCTATCACTCACCATGCATTGGCGAAGGATGGGTGGATGATCAAGGCCTTTTTGGGGTTTGGTTTTGCATGCCGGCACATATTGTCACATGCAAAATTTCCCACTGTTTCACCGTCACGCTTCACCAGGATGCGGATCTTGCAGATGATCGACGAGATCCCCAGGATTGGCAAATGTGGCAATGATATGGTCAAGGCTCATATTGATTTGACTGGATGTGATCCTGAAATATCAATTTTTTTAAAACATACCCTTTCAAACCCCAGAGCCACCACCACAAATTTTTGAAGTCTTAAATTTCCATACTTTTGTTCAAGTTTTTTTCCATAGTCATGCACCTGATGTTCACTCTCCCGTAATTGCTTTACAATTTCCGGGATCAGTATCAGCTCGTCCATGGACAGCTTCTGTGCCTTATCCGCATTTATTCCGGCATCTTTAAGCTTTACAAATTTAAACTCAATCAATACATCAAAAATTTTTCCATGCCTTTTATCCGGTCGGATGATCATGGTCAGATCGGCATATCTGCGATCTATTTCAGTTTCAGAATCCATGATATAAATGATATCGTTGTACAATAATGTTAAAAAAGCTGTCTTTACCGTCAGTTCATTTGCCCATCGATAGTCTCGGTTGTTAAACACCTTGAAATACCGCTTTTCCATGAAATCGCACAGCGGAGCCATATCTCCTTTTTGATACACCTGTTCCGCAGCGAGTTTTCCGTCATCTCTATCATCTGGCTCAGGCAGCAGCATTTTTTGAATGCGATCCACATAAAGACTTTTCATGACCAGATTGGGGACTTTTAAAATAATCTTTAAATCTTCGGTGTCACCTGCAATGGTCAATACGCCAAAATAATAGAGAAAAGAGACCAGAAAATTATTATTTTGGGATTTATCCGTCAGCATCTCTCTGATACCAAATCGCTTGCTGATTTTAGGTGCGGCAATCCGGCATTCATTCTCCATCAGATGCATCAAAATATCCTGTCCTTTTGGAATCCGGGCAATGTACTCTAATTTTGATTCATCCACGGCAAGGTTGTCATCTAACATCTCCCTGGGATAACGGCATGTTTTTTCAAACTGCTCAAAAAAATACAGACAGAGAGTTGGATTGTAAATCTGTTCATCAACCGTATGGGAAAAGGTATAGCCATCATAATAAGTCTGCATCAAACTGGCAGCTTCCCTGATTTTTTGCTTTTCAAGACCACAGTTCCCGACAATATCTTCAATTACTCCCTGGATTTCATTGTGCCTGAATCCGCACAGATCGTTAAATTCGGATTCAAAATATATATTTTGGGCGATATTATATCCGCTTGTAATATCACTCATCACCACAGGGGAGACCCCGGTGATGAAAACGCGATCAAACATGGTCCCTGAGGTGGCGGATTTTACCGCCTTGAAAAAAGTTCTCAAAGGTCCTTCATCATGTACAAGCGCCTTATATCGTGCCTCATCGCTCTGCACGCCCATCATCACTGTATTGGCAAAGTTATCATACTCATCAATCAGAAGATATACCGGATAGGGGGTCATGCTGGTGGAACTGAGTAAAGACTCCATGGAATAAAGGGCATTATCGTAATTGATTTTAATCTCTGACAGCTCATACCCTTTATATCTATAAAAGCTGCAAAATCGCTCAATACGGACATTAATATGATCAAACAACGCTCTTTTGAGATCTCCAGCACTTCCTGTGGAATCAACACAGGAAAAGTCCAGCTTTAAAATAAAATATGAGTTGTGCAGGTCTGTGGGATTTTTTCCGATGTCAAGCCCGCCGAAAATTGCGTGAAAGTCATCTCTTCGGGCAACATCATAATAATTTTCCAGCATGGAGAGTACAAGGCTTTTGCCAAAACGTCGGGGTCGGATAAAGAGTTGGGATCGGGTTTTTTCAAGCAGCGGAATTTTATTTGTTCTGTCACAATAAAAGTATCCCCCGGTAATCAGTGTGTTAAAATCAGATATTCCATAGGGAAATTTCATTGATCCTCCTATGAGCGGAATTATTTTAATTCCGCGTTGTATCCTGTTTTTCAATGGGATGCAATAATTCCGCAGCATGATCCAGGGTGGCCTTTGTGATGGTGCTGCCCCCCATCATGCGTGCGATCTCCCGGACCCGGTCTTCCGTGTTTGTGAGAGGGGTGATCACGGTGGCGGTGCGCCGGTTCACCACCTGCTTTTCAATCTTGTAGTGGCTGCTGCCGTATTTGGCGATCTGGGCCAGGTGGGTGATGCAGATGACCTGGTATTTTTCAGACAACGCTTTGAGTTTAATGCCCACCTTGTCCGATGTTTTGCCGCCGATGCCGGAATCCACCTCATCAAATACCAGGGTGCCAAGGACGTCGGTGTCGGAAAGAATGGCCTTGAGGGCCAGCACCACCCGGGAGAGTTCACCACCAGATGCAATGCGTGCCAGGGGCCGGGGGCTCTCCCCGGGATTGGGTGCCATTAGAAAAGAGACCCTGTCCATGCCGGTGTCTGTGATCTTCATGCCTTTCACGGCAATGAGTTCTTTTGGCTGGTTTCCCGAATTTTTTTCAGGAAAGAGTTCTTTCTGGGCACTCGTCCTGCCCAGAGGGGTATGGGTCACAGCAATGGTGAATCGAATCTGCTCCATCTCCAAAGTTTTTAACTCATTTTCCGCCAGTCCCGCCAGCTTCTCCGCGGCGATTTTCCGCTTTTCCGACAGTTTCATGGCCTGTGTCCCCAGTGCCTGGGACAGGGAGAGACATCGTTTTTCCATGGCCTCTATCTTTTCGGCCAGATTTTCGGTATCGGCAAGTCTCTCCTTGAGTCCGGCATGGAAGGCAAAGAGGGCCTCCAGGGAGGTCTTGCCGTATTTTCGTTTGAGCTTCTGTATGAGATCCAGTCTGGCTTCGGTCTCCTCAAGGGCACTGGGGTCAAGGTCTATGGTGGCCGCAATTTTTCGCATCTCATCGGTGACGTCTTCCAGGTCAATCATGGTTCTGGAGAGTTTTTCCGTAACCTGGCCAATTTTTGCATCCAGATGGCCATGTTTTTCCAGGCTGTCTTTGATGAGCCCCAGCTCCTCCAGCAGGGTTCCTTCTCCTGAATAAATTTTATCCACACCGCGGTTAAGCGAGGTAAATATTTCCGAACCGTTTTTAAGGCGCTGCTTTTGGGTTTCCAAAAGGCGGTCCTCATCCGGTAGAATGTGGGCCTGGTCAATGTCGTCAATTTGAAATTGGAGCAGGTGATGTTCTTCTGTGGTTTTTTCAAGGGATGTTTTTAACTGCTCCACCTCCCGGATCAAAGGGACGAGTTCCTTAAAGGTGGCCTGAACGGCATTGCGCAGGGACCAGGTGCCTGCAAAATCATCCAGAATATCCAGGTGGTTCTCTTCACTCAATAGGCTCTGATGGGCATGCTGGCTGGAGATGGATGCCAGGTTGGCCGTGACCTGTTTCAAGAGCTGCATGGTGGCCTGGGTGGAATTGATGAAAATTCGGTGACGGCCATTGGCGCTGATGATTCTCCGGATGATCAACCCCTCTGACGGATCAAGCCCCTGGGCTTCCATGATGCCGGCGGCAGGGTCGTCAGGGGCAATGTCAAAAAAAGCCTCCAGCTCTGCACTGCTCTCCCCGGTGCGAACCAGGTCTGCCGATGCCCGTCCCCCCAAAAGAAGGTTCACCGCCTCGATGATGATGGATTTCCCCGCACCGGTTTCTCCGGTGAGCACTGAAAGGCCCCGGGAAAAGGAGATTCTCAGGTCATCAATGATCGCAAAGTTTTTTATGGCCAGTTCGCTGAGCATAAAATTTCCTGATAAAATTTAAAATATGGAGCAGATAGATGGCAAAAATGGCCGCTGTAAGGCGGGGAATCCAGAGCCAGAAGGGGGAAATTCCCAGGGGAAGAAACAGGGAGGGATCCTCTATCATGGCATGGTTGATGCCGATGGAGAGATGAAGCCGGTTCAGTGCATCGGGGTCAAAGGTGTTGTCCCGGGTCTCTTCCACAATGACGGCGGCACCGTAGGTCAATCCGAAGATGGCTGCCGTGAGCCACAGCACACCGGTGGCCCGGCTCAACCCCATGAGAGACAGCACCGGGGAGATGGCCCGGACAATGTACTGGATCAGATGGAAGGTTTTCATTAACTCCATCACCACCATCAGCGGCATGATAATGAGAAAGATCTTAAGGCACAGCCCTGCCATGTTCCGACCCCAGCCGGACAGCATGGTACTCAGGGGGACGGTGATCATATTTCCGGTGGCGGCGGTGCCGTTAAGGGCCTGGGGAGGGGCAACGTCCATGATAAAGGCCACCAAGGCCGTGACACAAAGGGAGACCACCAGCCGAAAGCATCCCGCCACCACCGGATTGAATCCCGATTGTCCCTGGACGATGCTCTCCTGGACGATATTGTGGGAGATGAGCAGAAAAACGGCAATCAAGGTCATCTGATCCATGGTCAGGGGCAGGGCCGCCATGGCACCAACGGCTCCGTAAATGCCGGTGAAGAGACCGATGATCAGGGGCAGGGCCGCCGAAGCCGGGAGATGAAGCAGCCCCATGGCCGGCTGAATGAGAAAATCAAGGGAGAAAAGCCATCCGGAGTGGACCAGCAGGGCCGTTCCAAGGCAGATGGGAACCAGTATTTTCATGATCCAGAGATATCCGGAGAGGCCCCTTTTCAGTCCTGTTTTGATGCTTTGTGCCAGTTTGTGTTGCATCGTTTTTGCTTTCCCTTATTATCAGATGCCCAGGTATGCTCTCTTCACCGCTTCGTTGGAGAGCAGGTTTTCCCCGGTGTCGGTCATGGTGATGGCACCGGTCTCCATGACATATCCCCGGTGGGCGATTTTCAGGGCCAGGTTGGCATTCTGCTCCACCAGAAAAATGGTGGTGTTGTTCTCTTTGTTTATCTTTTGGATAATGTCAAAGATCTGTTTGACGATGATGGGTGCAAGTCCCAGAGAGGGCTCATCCAGCAGCAGGAGCTTGGGTCTTGTCATGATGGCCCGGGAGATGGCAAGCATCTGCTGCTCGCCACCGCTCAGGGTGCCGCCGGCCTGGCTTTTTCTTTCGGCAAGCCGGGGAAAGAGATCAAAGACATATGCCAGATCTTTTTTGATGTTTTCGGTGTCTTTCCGAAGAAAGGTGCCCATGTCAAGGTTTTCCATGACGGTGAGATAGGGGAAGATGTGCCGTCCCTCAGGTACCTGGTTGATGCCCAGGGCAACAATTTTATCCGGGGTCAGGTCATGGATGGCCTTTTCCTGGAAAAGAATTTCCCCCTGTCGTGCCCGGGTAACACCGCAGATGGTCATGAGGGTGGTGGATTTCCCTGCTCCGTTGGCACCGATAAGGGTGATGATTTCCCCCTCTTCCACGTCCATGTTGATGTTTTTCAGGGCCTGGATGTTGCCATAAAAGGTTTGAATATTTCTCAGTTTAAGCATCAACTTCCTCCCCCAGATAGGCTTTGATCACCACGGGGTTGTTCCGGATCTCTTCCGGGGTCCCTTCTCCGATTTTTTTGCCGTAATCCACCACATAGATACGTTCGGACAGGCTCATGACAAGCTTCATATCATGCTCAATGAGCAGGATGGAGATTCCCTCTTCATTACGAATTTTTAAGATCAGTTCATCCAGTTCACGGGTTTCCTGGGGGTTCATGCCGGCGGCGGGTTCGTCCAGCAAAAGCAGAAAGGGGTTCGTGGCCAAGGCCCGGGCGATTTCAAGGCGGCGCTGGGCCCCATAGGGCAGGTTCACGGCCAGCTCATCCACATATTTTGCCAGGCCTATTTTTTTAAGAATATCATAGCTTTTTTCCACAATGAACGTCTCTTCGGCCCGGGTGGCTTTCCCCCGGAAAATGGCACCCATGACCCCGGTCTTTGTGACGGCGTGGCACCCCACCATGACATTTTCCAATACGGTCATGGAGGTAAACAATCGGATGTTTTGAAAGGTCCTGGCAAGCCCCTTTCTGGTAACGATATTGGTCTTAAGGCCGTTGATCCGTTTTTCCACCCCGTCAGGGAAGATGAGAATATCCCCGGAGGTGGGGGTGTATATGCCGGTGATGCAGTTGAAAAAGGTGGTTTTTCCGGCACCATTGGGACCGATGAGGGCCACAATTTCGCCTTTGTTAATGAAGAGACTCAGGTCATCAATGGCCCGAAGCCCGCCAAAATCCATGGTCATATTGTTTACTTCAAGAATTGGTTTCATAAAAAGTCTGTTGGGGGATAGGGTTAGTTTTTTTCAAACTTGTATGTTTTTCTCACGTTTTCAATGATGCCGCCGGGTCTGAACACCATCATGAGCACCAGAACCGCTCCAAAGGTGATCATGCGAAACTGTCCGAAATCCCTCAGATATTCCGGTAACAGGATCAGAAGCAGTGCGCCGGACATGACACCGGCAATGGAGCCCATGCCCCCCAGCACCACGGTGCACAAAATGATCACCGACTCCCATATGGTGAAACTTGCCGGATTGATAAAGGTGGTTTTTGCGGCAAACACAACCCCCCCCATGCCCGCCCATGTGGCACCCAGTGCAAAGGCACGCAACTTGGTTTTGGCCTTGTTGATGCCCATGGACTGGCAGGCGATTTCATCATCCTTCAGGGCAATCCAGGCCCGTCCGATTCTGGAATTTTCCAGACGGTTGATGACAAAGATGGTGAAGACGACCAGGAGTACAATGATGTAGAAAATGAAAATGGTGGCGCCTTCCAGAGAGAGATCCATGCCGGGAAGCGAGGGCTTGGGGATGTTGGAGATCCCACTGGGGCCAAAGGAGAACTCGTTCCAGTTTTCCAGCACCAGGCGGATGATCTCACCAAACCCCAGGGTGACAATGGCCAGATAATCCCCCCGCAGGCGCAGCACGGGATACCCCAGCAGAATGCCGAACAGGGCGGCCAGGAGCCCCCCCAGGGGCAGAGCAAGCCAGAACACCAGGCCGTAGTGGAGATTCAACAGGGCATAGGAGTAAGCCCCCACGGCAAAAAAAGCCACATATCCCAGGTCCAGAAGTCCGGCAAGGCCGACGACGATGTTCAGCCCCAGGCCCAGCATGACATAGATCAGGGCGGAGATCATGATATTGGTCTGGTATATGGAGAATATGTGGGGAAAGAGCAGGGTGAAGCACCCGAGGATGACAATGCCGGGGAGGGTGAACCTTTTATCCTGTAACAGGGTTTGGACCAGGCCCGGTCCCTGTTTTTTCTCTTTTTTAGTGCCGTCTGCCTGACGCTTCAGGAGGTACCTCCAAAGCATGGAGAGCAGGAATGCCCCAATGCCCACCAGGGCCATGTTGTGCCACCGCCACTCCACGGTGTCGGTGACGGTGTTGACCCTAATGACCATGAGGGGAAAGGTGAGGAACATGAACCAGAGGGAGGCCAGAAACGATTTTTTTATTTCATCTTTTGCCGTCATAATTATACCTTTTTGGTTTCCGCCCGGCCGAGAATCCCCGAGGGTCTGAAAATCAGAATCACCACAAGGAATAAAAAGGCAAATACGTCTTCGTAATCGCTGGAAATGTAGCCGGTGAAAAAGCTTTCGGTCCATCCCAATACCAGGGCACCCAACACGGCACCGGGAATGCTGCCGATACCCCCCAGTACCGCAGCCACAAAGGCTTTGATGCCGGCGATGAACCCCATGTAAAAGTTGATCTGACCAATGTGGGAGGCAATGAGAATGCCGCCGATGGCGGCGGTGGCGGATCCCACGATAAAGGTGACGGAGATCACTTTGTCCACGTTGACGCCGAGCAGGGCAGCCATCATTTTGTCCTGGGAGGTGGCCCGCATGGCCTTGCCGATCTGGGTGAATTTGATGAGAATGGTGAGTAAAATCATCACCACCACCGTTGTGATAATAATCACCAGCTCAGGGGAGGTGATAATATGGGCATAGGGTTCCCAGAATTCAAAATCGGGGATCAGGCTGGGAAAGGGAAGAAAGTCCGATGTCTGGGCCAGGAGCACATAGTTCTGTAAAAATAGAGACATCCCGATGGCGGAGATCAGCGCCGAAAGTCTGGGCGCGTTTCTCAGCGGTTTGTAGGCAATTTTTTCCATGGTGAAGCCATAGGCGCAGGAGTAGATGATGGCTGCCATTCCGGCCAGAATCACCACTGCCAGTGTGGGGAATCCCGCCATGGTCAGGACGCTTGCGATGATGAGACCCGTGAAGGCGCCGATCATGTAAATTTCACCGTGGGCAAAATTGATTAACTCAATGATGCCGTACACCATGGTGTAGCCAAGGGCAATGAGTGCATAGATGCTTCCCCGGGTCAGTCCGCCCAGGAAAAGTTGTGCAAAATATTCAAGATCCATATAAATCCTGCTTTTCTACCTGTCGTATCCCGGAATATCCGAAACAGTGGACAAGACAATAGGGGGACGGACAAGTGATCCGTCCCCCTAAATGATTCAAAAAGTGACATCGAAAAACGGGGGCTTCGGATGTCGGATAGAAGGGAGGGTGCCAAAGGCTTCCCCTGCATGGTTGGATTATTTTTGCTCTACGAATGCACCGTTTTCCACACGATATACGGAAAATCCAATACCGGTGGCATCGCCGTTGGCATCAAATTTGATTTTTCCCAGAGGGGTGTCCACATATTCGGTGTGCAGGGCATTGACGATAGCATCGTAATCGGTGGAGCCTGCCTTGTCAATGGCATTGAGAAGAGCAAGCGTGGCGGCATAGGCATTGTCGAAAAATGCACCGGGATCGGATCCATAGGCATCCTGGTGTTCTTTTTTGGCGGCAATGGCCATGGGGTTTTTGGAAATGTCCATGGGGCCGGTGGCATAAACGCCCTCGCAGTATTCGCCGGCAACTTTGATAAAGGTGTCATCTTTTACACCATCGCCGCCCATGAAAAGGGTTTTCATCCGTTTTTTACGCATGAGCGTTACAATCTTGGAGGCTTCGGGGTGATAGCCGCCCCAGATCACCAGATCCGGTTTTTTACTTCGAACTTTAGTGACGATGGCGGAGTAGTCCACTGCGCCCGGGGTAACCCCTTCAAACAGTACCACTTCGGCGCCAGCCTCGGTGAAATACTTCTGAGCCAGCTCTGCCTGTCCTTTACCATAGTCTCCTTTGTCATGGAGGATGGCCAGGGTTTTGATCTTGAGAACGTTCATGGCATATTTGGTCTGGAGCTGGGCCTGGGCCGCATCATGGGCAATGGTCCTGAAAAAATTGGGATAGTCACCGCTCAGGGTAAGGCTGGGGCTCGTGGCCGAGGGAGACATGGTGACAAGACCGGAGTCCTTGTAAATACCAAGGGCTGATTTGGTGGCACCGCTGCAGATGTGGCCCATTATGACGTCGGCACCGTCGGAAACCAGCTTGGTGGCGGTGTTGCCCGCAACTTCCGGTTTGCAGACATCGTCTTCCACTAATAGTTCAACCTGTTTCCCCAGGACACCGCCCTGGGCATTGATTTTTTTCACCACCAGCTCCGCCGCCTTTACAGAGGGAAGGCCGTAGGATGCAAGATCACCGCTGTGGGCACCGGCAACCCCTAATTTTATGGTATCTCCTGCGGATGCCGCTCCGGTGAGAACAAAAAGGGACACTGCCAGTACCGCCAGTACGTTACCGATTTTTTTCATGGGTTCTCCTTGAGTTGATTGTGTTGGTAATTTAAGGATATCTTAAAAAATAAATTGACCTTTGATTTATACTGATTCGGTGGTATTGCGTCAAGGAAAAACGCGACAAATCAGGGGATTAGATACAATGAGCCTTGGGGTGTGCAGGGGGCGGGAATAAAAAGAGCTTGCATCTGTGTGTCGGATGCAAGTAAAAGCCAGAAAGCAGTATCACAACGTATTATAATTTAGGAATAGAATGACAAACGGATGCAAGGGAAAGAGAGTGGCGCTCCATGGAAAATAAATGTATCGGGCTTTTTGTTAAACGGGATGAACGTGCAAGAAAAAAAGCGGTGGATCTGGAAAGGTGGCTGGTTGAAAGAGGGGTGCACGTTTTCGCTGCCGATGATCCCGGTGTTTCATTGTCCGAAAAGGCCCCTTTCTGCATTATTGTTCTGGGGGGGGATGGTACGTTTTTAAGCGCGGCTCGTCTGGTGGGGGATCGAAGCATTCCCCTCATGGGGATCAAGTTCGGGGAGGTGGGATTTTTGGCAGAGACATTGGAATCCCAGCTGTTCCAGGCCATGGAGCAGGTTCTTTCCGGAAAGTTCGTTATAGAGGAACGCATGCGGCTCCATGTGGCTGTGATCCGGGAAGGGCAGGAGATTGCTTCGGTGGAGGTGTTAAATGATGTGGTGCTGAACAAGGGAGCCCTTTCCCGTCTTGCCCGCTGTGCAGTGTATATCAACTCCAGCTATCTGACCACGTTCAAGGCCGACGGACTCATTGTGGGAACGCCCACCGGCTCCACGGCGTACTCCCTGGCTGCCGGGGGGCCGGTGATTCATCCGGTTGTGCCGGGTATCGTCCTGACCCCCATTTGTCCGTTTACGCTGACCAACCGGCCTTTGATCATTCCGGATACCGCCCAGGTGGAGATGCACCTGGAGGATGACCCTTCCGATATTGTGCTGACCTTTGACGGCCAGGAGGGGATGGCCATAGATTCCCGGGACCGAATCGTGGTTAAAAAAGGGAGGCATCCCGTCACCATGATTTCCCTGAGTCGGGACAACTATTTCAATGTGCTCAAGGCACGGCTCATGTGGAGTGGCGGTCGGGGGTGAGTTATGGTTTTCGGATGGGGGATAAGGGAGTCATCGGATATTGATTTCCCGCTCATTTTAGGCTTGCCAGACAAGGGATAGACTCATGAAAACGGTATATTGATAACTGCGGATTTCCTACTATCGGTCAGTCTGGGGGAACTTTTGTTGGCGGGGTGTTCTCTTCGGGGGTACCACTGGATTTCCAGATGTCCACAATCTTGAGATTGCCGGGATAGGTCATTGTTTTGTATTTTGTGATTCCGGCCAGTCGGCGGGTGATCTGGCTGATCCTTGAAATATTGGCCTGGATGGTGTGCATGTCTTTGACAATCTGGCTGTCAGGGTTCTGGTCCATGATGATCAGCTCCGAATGGCCCAGCAAGGTCTGCAATGGCTGGTTCAGCTCATGGCAGACGGCTCCTGCCATTTCCAGAACGCCCTGGAGGCGCTCTTTTTCCCTTCGTTCCTGTTCTGCCCGGTTACGTTCCGTAATGTCTGAAAAGGTGGCAATGATCCATGCCATGGGGTTCTGAGGGTCGGCGCTGCCCACCTTGAGATGGCCGGAAAATGTGGATTTGTCCCTGCGCATGAGCAGCAGATCCATTTCCAGTTTGTTGGTATTGGGGAAGTGGTCGTATATGGTCTTGCCTGCTTCCACAAAGGCATCTTTGGAGGGATAGATCATCTCTACGCTCTGGTTTTTAAAATCATCCTTTCCCTGGTAGCCGAAAAGTTTCACCATCTCCTGGTTGACCCATTTGAAGGCTCGGTTCTCCACAAGGGCAATGCCCACTGGTGATGTTTCCAGAATTTTTTCCAGGATCTGACCCTGGTTCTGGAGGGCATCGCTGAACTCCCTGCGCTCCAGGGCCAGGGCAATGTGCCGGGCCACCAGATCAAGGATGTTCAGATCCTTTTCACTGTAAGATATCTCCGGGGTGTAGCTTTGGACGGCCACAGCACCGGTGACCCGATTGCCGATTTTCAGGGGGGCGCCCAGCCATGTGTGGCTCAGGGTGCCAATGGTTCTTTTATGGATGTCCTGGGCATGTTTAAGAATATCTTTTTTTTCAAACAGCAGGGGCTTTTTTGCCTGGATGACCTTGCCGGTGAGGGATGCGGTTTTGCTGAATTCCAGGATTTCATGGATATCCGTGTCATACTCATCCACATAATAGGGAAAGGAGATGGCATCCTTTTCCGGGTGGTGGATGCCAATGAAGAAATTATTTGCATTGAGAATTTTACCAAGGGAGGTGTGGATGGCATGATACAACTCTTTGAGATTTCGGGTATGGTTTACGGCTTCTGCTATTTCCAGTAAAACATTCAACACTTCATGGTAGTTGTTTTCGTGTTCAGATATCTTTTCTGGTTTCGTTTCCATTACAGGTTCCCGGTTTGGATATTAACTATTTCCAAATGTGACAGAAGGCTGGTATTCCATTAAATAATTAATTTCTACGTGGACAGTATCTCATTTAAAATGATATAAATCAAGATTTATGACCGGTGGGGTATGGTATGGGTGGTGGCGAGTCCATGGTTCGCTTTAATTTGACAATTTTACAGGAAAGTAATTCAGGACAGCAATGTGGCAGACATGAAAAATAGAAACAAATCCTTTGAAGAAATTTCATTGCTCTATGAAATTCATGAGGCATTGAACGAGCATTCGGATATGAAAAGAGCGCTTTACCGGGTATTGAGCATCCTGGCGGAATCGCTGAATCTCATCCGGGGGGCCATTACACTGCTGGATCCTGTGACAAGGGAAATTCACATCGAAGTGGCCCATGGCATTCCTGAAAAGGCCAAAAAAAATGTGCGATATAAGATGGGAGAAGGCATCACCGGCCGGGTGATCCAGACGGGGAAAGCCATGGTGGTTCCCAGGATCAGCCAGGAACCGCTGTTTCTGGACAGGACCGATTCACGGAAAGTGGATACCATCCAGGAGTACTCCTTTATCTGTGTGCCGGTGAAGCGGGAAAACAAGGTGGTGGGGGCACTGAGTGCCGATAGTCCCCTCGAAGGGGACGAGGCCCTTCAGAAGGGGGAAAAAATTCTCTCCGTTGTGGCCACCATGATCGCCCGGCATGTGATTAACCTGGAAGCCCTTCACATGGAAAAGGAGTTTTTAAAAGAGGAAAACCTTCGGCTGAAGGGAGAACTGGAAAATAAATACAGCTTTTCCAATATCATCGGCAACAGCAACAAGATGAGAGAAGTCTTTCAGATGATCTCCCAGGTCTCCCGAAGCAATGCAACGGTGCTCATCCGGGGGGAGAGCGGTACCGGCAAAGAGCTGATTGCCAACTCCATCCATTACAACAGCCTTAGAAACAGCCATCCCTTTGTGAAGATCAATTGTGCGGCCCTGCCGGAAAACCTCATTGAAAGTGAGCTGTTCGGTCATGAAAAAGGGGCGTTCACCGGTGCGGCTACCCAGAAAAAGGGAAAATTTGAGATGGCCAACAAGGGGACCATCTTTCTTGATGAGATCGGTACCATGCAGCCGGGGGTGCAGGTCAAACTGCTCCGAGTCCTCCAGGAGAGGGAGTTTGAACGGGTGGGGGGGTACAAGACAATTAAGACCGATGTGAGGATCATCGCCGCCACCAACAGCAATCTGGAAGAGATGGTGGAGGAGAGTACCTTTAGGGATGATCTCTATTTTCGACTCAATGTGTTTCCCATCTATCTGCCAAGCCTTCGCATGCGCCGCACCGATATTATTCTTCTGGCAGATTTTTTTCTGGAAAAATATGCCCGGGAGCATTTTAAAAAGATTAAACGGTTTTCCACCCCTGCCATTGATATGATGATGCAGTACCACTGGCCCGGCAATGTCCGGGAGCTGGAGAACTGCATTGAGCGGGCAGTGCTTTTATGCAACGAAGGTGCCATTCACAGTTATCATCTCCCCCCGAGTCTTCAGACGGGAAAGGAGTCCAGCTCCCTTGCCCCCATGACCCTGGAGGCGGCAGTGGGAAATCTGGAAAAAGAGATGATCATTGATTCATTGAAAAATACCCGGGGAAATATCAAAAAAGCCGCAGAACTGCTGGGAACCACCGTGCGCAAATTTTCCTATAAAGCCTCCAGATATGATGTCAACTACAAGGAATACCGCTGATGCTGGGGAATATTGTAAATGCCGCTGCCATTATTATCGGCGGTCTTGTGGGACTGTTGTGCCGTGGGGGAATTCCGGAGAAATACAATAAAACCGTGGTCCATGCCATCAGCCTGGCCGTTCTGGTCATCGGTATCAGGGGAGCCATGAAATCCAATGCCCTGCTCATCATTATTTTAAGTCTTGCCCTGGGAAGTCTGATGGGAGAAGTTTTGAAGATAGAAGAGCGACTGGTGACCTTTGGGAAACTTCTTGAGAAGCGATTTTCCGGAGACGATGAGGGGTTTTACAAAGGGTTTGTTACGGCCACCCTGCTTTTTTGTGTGGGGTCCATGGGTATTGTGGGTGCGCTGGAGAGTGGACTTACCGGGGACCATCAGACCCTGTTTGCCAAGGCTACCCTGGATGGTATTTTTTCCATTATCTTGGGCTCTTCCATGGGGATGGGGGTGCTTTTTTCCTTTTTCCCGGTGTTGATATACCAGGGCGGGATTACCCTTGCCGCCGTTTTTATCAAACCCTATCTTCAGCCCGATGTGGTGGCCCAGATGTCTGCGGTGGGCGGGGTTCTGATCATGGCCATTGGATTTAATTTCGTGACCGATGCCAAAATTCGCATTGGCAGCATGATTCCTGCCGTTTTTCTGCCCCTGGTGTGGTATGTCCTCCAGGGGATATGGTGTTGAATATTAGTGCGGAGGTTCATGGCCCGTTAAAATAATAAATGAAGGTATGTGTTGGGTCTCAGGGGTGTTTGCCTGTCTTGCCATAAACATAAACCGCCTGCCCGGTAAGCCATGGGAATTTAATTGTTATCCATTTGGCAGAAGGACAAACAGGGCCTTTGCCGCTTCCGGGCACGCTTTTTTAAATACATGGGGAGTCCGGGAATAGAAGTGAAGGGAGTCCCCCGGCATTAATCGAATGGTTTTCGTCTGGGTGATAAAGTCCAGTTCCCCTTGGAGGCAGAAGCAGAATTCTTCCCCGGAATGACTCACCGGCAGGGGATCCCTGCCGGGGGTATCATTGAAATGTGCCAGAAAGGTCTCCATTTTTTTCCCTTTCAGGTGGCAGGAGAGGGCCTGGTAATCGTAGTGGGCATCCCCCTGATCCGTGGGAGAATTTTTCTGAACCGTTACCCGTTCCGTCACCCGGGTAAGCTCAATGGTATTGATGAAGGCCTTTTTTCCGAAAAAGAAATTCATGTCCACATTTAACGCTTTGGAGATGTTGGCAAGGGTCACAAGGCCCGGCGTCATCTGCTCCTCTTCTATCCGGGACATCATCTCAGAGGATATCTGGGCCTTGGCCGCCAGCGAAGAGAGGGGTAATCCCCGGGACATCCTGAGTTCCCGGATTTTTCCTCCAATACTCAGGGAGTGGGTATCGTCGTCCTTTGTTGACTCGTTCATGGCATCCTCCTTTTGCAAAGGATTTCAGGGTTGAAAGACAACTGAGAAAGTTGAGTGAGTCATCCCTGATTTCGGTTATTGCGTTGTGCCGGAAATATTAAACAACAGATACCCGTTCCGATATTCCGGGCCACCAATGGTGATGCTGCTGCCATTTTTCAATAGAATTTCAGTGCCGAATACCGGCGTATTCTTCTTCAGGATATTTATTTTAAATTTAATTCGGCCTTTATTAAAATTCGTGGGGGATATCTCCAGGGTTCTGCCGCCGGGGAGGCTGATCCTGCCTGTGGTTCGGTAGTCCAGGGTCAGGGATTTTCTGCTGAGGAGTCGGTAGGCGGTGTATTTAAAAACCGATTGAAGCTCTTTACCAAGGTCGTTTAATCCCGGATCCATATGGGCCGGAGCGGATGAAGCGTGGATGATACGTATGTTTGTCGTAACACGGTCGCCGGCAATGGCGGGGCTGGACATTGCAATACATACCAGTGAAATCAGGAGGGTTGAAACGTATGTCCAAATTTTTTTCATAATATCCGCCTGACATTTCAGGTCTCTTTGTACCAGATGATGGTGTGGTGTTTTCCCCGGGTCTCCAGGATCATCACCGATGCCATATCTCCGTCAATGGAGTTTACGATGGCGCTGGGGGGCCGGATAATCGTCTCCTGGTCCTGTAGAAACACCGTACCTAAAAGAAGTATTGCAGCAAAAGAGGCCATCTGCAAGTAAAATTTTTTCCCCTGAACAAAATCCATGAGTCGGCGAAATGGAGAGGGCAGGGGGAAATACCCCTCCTTTTCGGCACTTATTTTTCTGAGCAGGGCATGCTCCGGCCCGGTGGAAAGTATCCGGGAGGTCTGTTGATGGATGAGGTGGATGACGTCACCGGCAAGGGTTTGATATCCCTTGACGCGCTGCCTGCACTCCGGGCAGGTTTCAAGGTGTTTTTCAAGGTCTGCCGTGGCCTCGGGGGAGAGGGCCGCATCCACAAAACGGCTGATCATTTCCGGAGGGTATCTGTTGCATTTCTTCATGATTCTTTCCTTTTCAGTGCGGCAGCCAGGCTTTTTCTGGCATGGGAAAGCCTGGAGCTGACGGTTCCGGTTTGGATGTTTAACAGTTGTGCAATGTCGTCATAGGAGAGCCCTTCAACTGTTTTTAAAATAAATACGGTTCTTATTTTTTCAGGGAGATTTGCCACAAGGGTCATGATGGTCTTCTCCTGTTCCCGGCTCAGATAGTCCGACTCAGGTGAGTCGGGGGAGGCAGGGCCGTTCCATTCCCCCGGGGATGTCTCCGGTTGTAGAGGGTGATGGTGCCATTTGAATCGCCGCTTCCACCGTCTTTTCCAGTTGAGGCAATGATTAATGGTGATTTTTCTCATCCAAGTCATGAGTCCGGCCTCCCCTCGGAAATCGGTGATATTTCGGTGAACGCTTAAAAAAACATCCTGTACGATTTCAAGGCTCTCTTCATGGTCCAGGGTGATCCCCCAGGCAATGGCCATGAGTCTTGCCTGGTACTGCAGCACCAACATTCGGAAGGCGGATTCTCGGCCCTGCTTAAGCCTTTTGATCAACTCTTTTTCGCCAAGAGGCCCTATGGTCGCCACCTTTGTCATCATGGATGCATCCGTTCTTTACAATAAGGCTCCATGCCTGTCCTTCCATGATCCCGTTTTTTCCTGCAGTGCGGGTCAACGGGCTCATCCCCTGGCCCCGTTGGCAGGGATCAACGGTTCATGGCCACCCATATGTTTCGTTTTTCCCAGTGTCCCTTTTGCACGATGACCTGTTCATACCTGCCCGGAACCCAACGTCCCTGTTTGTTGTAATGTCCGGGATTCCATCGTTTGCCATATTGGGGTGGCACCCATACTTTTGTCAAAATCCAATGTCCCGGGTCGTGGTGAAGGTTTGCCCCATGCCATTTCTTGTTAGGATACGATTTGTCCGGTTTGGGGTAATCACAGGGGTATTCCATTTTTTTGCTGTCATGATGAATTTCATGAACGATTGTTGCACCCAGAATGGCCACTCCGGTGCCGATAAGGATTCCTTCCATCAGGTGATTTTTCCCCTTGCCTGCAGAAGCCTGGGAAAACGAAAGGGGGATCAACAATGCTGCCGCCAGGAATATGCTTAAAGTCTTTTTCATGGTGTGTCTCCTCACAATAAATGGTTCTGAACAAAAATACCATTTTTTTGTTCTTCTGATGGCATAGACACCGAAAAAAAGAATTTGTTCAAAAAAAAATAAAAAAAAATTCAAAAAGCAGTATAATCTCCAATAAATGAAACGTGATGATCTGTTTTACTCTCATTTTGGGAAAAGCCCCTGAAAACGAGGAATGCTTTCAGAAGGTGTAACGTAGTTTTGAACGATGCCAAAATTCGGATGCCAGCGCAGGAGAGCCAAATTAAATGTCAGACAGCTCCATAACATCAGAAGTGCGGACAGCGGTCAGGGGGATTACCCTGGGGCGACAGCTGACCATTGATTATTATGATTGCCGCCGGGAGGCACTCAGAGATTGCAATGCCCTGGAAAAGGCCTTTATCACTGCTGCCAGAATCAGTGGCGCCACTGTTATCACCTCTTCCTTCCATGCCTTTGAACCCCAGGGCGTCAGTGGGGTGGTGATCATTGCTGAGTCCCATTTCACGGTCCATGCCTGGCCTGAACATGACTATGCTGCAGTGGATATTTTCAGCTGTGGAGAGCACATAGATTTTAAAAAAGCCATGGATGCCCTGGCAGCATTCCTGGGCTCAGACCATGTGGTGGTCTCATCGGACATGAACAGGGGGATCTTCTGAGATGGTATGGAGCCTGCCGGCAATTGGAATTTTTGAACTATGTGCCCACTGGTGCAACGCAGGAGACGAGCTGAAAGACAAGCAAGATGGAGGAATTATTTATTTCCGAGGCCTTCGGGCCGTTTCGATGGATGACAATACCATCCTTTTGTGATAAATGCCCTGGTGCAGGAAATAACCTTTCATGGTGCCGGGTGCAGCGGTGTGATTTTATTGTCATGCCGTGGGAAATTATCGCAATGGCCCGGCCGCCTGGGCATCAAAGAGGGATGGAGATCCGGATCGAAAAGGACGCTGATGCAGGAAATATGGCTTATAAAATTGCAATAAACGGATATGGAAGAATCGGCCGATCAGTGCTTCGGGCACTGTATGAATCCCACCACTATAGAAATCTTGAGGTGGTGGCCATCAATGAGCTGGCCGAGGCAAAAACCATCGCCCATCTGACAAAATATGACACCACCCATGGCCGTTTTTCAGGGGAGGTGAGTTTGTGCGACAATAATTTTTTTGTGAACAACAATTACATCCGCCTGACCCATGAAAGGGATTTGAAACGACTTCCCTGGAAGGCCCTGGGGGTGGATGTGGTCATGGAGTGCACCGGCGCCTTCACGGAAAGAGAAAAAGCCGAACGGCACCTGAAAAGCGGTGCCGGACGGGTGATTTTTTCCCACCCTGCAGAGGAGGATGTGGATGCCACTATTGTTTACGGGATCAATGAGGAGACCCTGACAAGTGCCCACACCGTGATCTCCAATGCCTCGTGTACCACCAACTGCAGCATTCCGGTGTTAAAGGTGCTAAATGACACCCTGGGAATCCAATCCGGCATTATCACCACCATCCACTCCACCATGAACGACCAGCCGGTGATTGATGCCTATCATCACCATGACCTTCGGCGTACCCGTTGCGCCGGGCAGTCCATTATACCGGTGGACACCGGACTGGCCCGGGGAATTGATCGCATTCTTCCAGAGCTTTCCGGTCGTTTCCAGGCCGTGTCCATGCGGGTGCCCACCATCAATGTGTCAGCCCTTGACATCACCATGGTGGTGGCAAGGGAAACCAGCGTGGCAGCGGTGAATGACATATTAAAGCAGGCCACACTGGGCCGGCTGGCAGGGATTCTGGGATATACGGAAGAGCCCCTGGCCTCCTGTGATTTTAATCATGATTCCCGGTCATCGGTGGTGGACGGTAATCAGACCCGGGTCAGCGGAAAAAATCTTGTGAAGGTCCTTGCCTGGTTTGACAATGAGTGGGCCTTTGCCAACCGGATGCTGGATACCACTGCTGCCTGGATGGAAAAGATCTCGGCTTCCCAATAACTGCCATGGGCAGAGCGCATTGGGGACCTGGGTCTGCCCACAACAAGGCTTGAAATAATGTTAGGCTCGCCTACACTTTTTTATAAAACGGGCATGTCCTGCCGAACACAACAAATATAGAAAATGGTATTATACCGCCGCCCCCCCGACGGGCAATGGGCCCGGACCGGAACTGTAGACAGCTCAATTGTCCGGTTCCTATTGCCCATCGGGGGGGCGGCTCTGCTGAGGTTGCCTTGGAGGCTGGAGTTTCATATAACGGGCATGTCCTGGCGGGCACAACGAAGATAGAAAATGGCATTATGCCGCCCCCCCCCGACGGGCAATGGGCCCGGCCCGGAACCGTAGACGGCTCAATTGGCCGGTTCCTATTGCCCGTCGGGGGAGGGGCTCTGCTGAGGTAGACTTGAAGACTACCTTTTCATATAAAACCCACATGGCAGTAACCAGCTGCCACAACGAAAAACGAAAGTCCTTTAATTCCAGTATGTTGATGAGGCTTTCATATAAAAACCGCCACGGGCGGACCGGAATTTGGGACCCGGGTCCGCCCACAACGAATCATGGAAGTAATGTTAGAAATACCTACACTTTCCTGTAAACCGTCATTTTATTGGGGGGGGTGAAGGGGCTTGAGCCGGTTGTACAGCACGGCTCTTGAGTTTTCCCAGCATCAGCACGCTGCCCATGATCATGGCCCCACCGGCCCAGAAGCGCCATGACACCGGATCATTGAGCAATAAAATACCTGCAATGGCGGTGAAGATCACTTCACTGGACATGAAAACCCCCCCTTCCCACCCTTTGCAGAAGAAAAATCCCTGATTCATGAGAATCTGGGCAGATACCGAGGTGAACACGATTGCGGTAATGATGAAATAATCCCTGGTGTTCATGGGAACGATGGGGTTTTGGATGAACATGGGAAGGGAGATCAGGGTTCCCATGGCACAAAAATAGAGGTAGATTACCACAGGGCCGTTGTGTTGCCGAAGGGAGCGGATCAGTGTGACCGTCATGCCGGCAAAGGCCGCTGCCACCACTGCCATGGTCTGGCCGAAAAGTCCGCCGGCCAGATGAAAATCAAACAGAACCGCCACCCCCACGATCACGGCAAGGATGGATGTCACTTCCCCCAGGCCCAGGGTTTCTCTGTAGAGAACAAAGGCAAACAGGGCTGCAAAGGCCGGATAGGAGTAGAAGATAACGGCAGCCGTGGACAACGGCAGGATTCGAATGGCGGTGACCAGGCAGCAGAAGGCTGTTCCCCCGATACATCCCCGGGCCATGAGCAGGGGAATGTTGTGTCCCTTGAAAGGGGTCCGGCGGTTGGGAGAAAGTATCACCAGCAGTATCATGCCCCCGCAGCAGCGGAAAAAAACAATGTGCCATATGCTATACGCCGGGTCCAGAAGCTTGATCATGAAGTTGAGCAGGGTGAACAAAACGGATGCGGCCAGCATGAGAAGAGGGCCTGCCATCTCTCCCCTCCGCGCACGATATCCCTTGATTATTTCATGAACCATCGTACGACCCCCTGGAGGATCTCAAAAAGATCCCTGCCTCCCGGAGCAAATTCGTCGTCATAAATCTTCAGCCCCTCCGCATGGAAGGGCGTACCGTTTTTTTCTGCTGCCATCCGTTCTTGTTCCTTTCTCTGTATTTCAGCTTCTCTGGCCTCTTGATCAAGGATCTCCCCTCCGGCCTTCATCCATTCAAACAGATGGCGAAGTTCACCGCCGTTCAGCCATACACCGTGGGCCGCGCATCGGTCAACGATGACACCGCTCCTGGCGCCGAAGTTGACCCGGTTCATCACCTTGTCGCACACCGGACATTTGATGTAGGTGATGGGTTGATCAGGTCTTGCCATGGTGGCATTGATGCAGTCCAGTTTTTTCCGATTGATGTGAAATACGTTTTTCACCGAGGCGTTGAGCAGCACCTCCAGTTCTCCGGGATCGAAAAACAGTCCCATGCAGTTGTCGCATCGTTCAATATAAAATTTACCATTGAGTTTCAGATCAATGGTTTTCATGGGAATCCGGCACTTGGGGCAGATTCTTTCGGATTCGGATTCAAGAGTGGTGTAGGGGTGTACTCCCATGAGATCGGTATCGTTTCTGCTGCCGCAATATTCGCACACAATGGCATCAGGGGGGAGCGGGGCAGCGCAATTGATGCATTTTGTCATGAATTATCCTTTAAGTTTCGGGCAAGGGAGGTGGTGTGTTGGGAAAAAGGGGGACAAGCTCATGGATAACACCGGCCCGCTGCCATGTTTTAAGTCCCTGGCGCCACATGAGCATCTCCGGTTTTATCTTGCCGATTTTAATATTATGGGCAATCTTTTCCTGTCTTATGGGTCCCAGCTGTTTCCCCTTTACCGCAAGGTAATACATCATTTCCGGTGGGTGATCCGGCAGGGGGGGGGGTGTGGCAGACCCGGAGGGTGTGTCGGGCTTATTTTGTCCGGGCATCATGGCCTGGCCCATCTGGTTGGCCATGGCAAACCCCATGCCCATGCCCACCCCGGCGGAAGCCTCTCCTCCGGGATTCTCCGCTGCTGCGGCCATGGCATTGGCGGACTGAAATTTGAAATAGTCATTCAGGTTTCCCACAATGCCCATGCTGCTCTTCTTGTCCAGGGCCTCTTCCACACTCACCGGGAGAGAGATGTTTTCCACCAGTAGTTTGGTAATATCAAGGCCGTATTCAAGAAATTCCGGGGCAATGGTGCGGGTGAGATGGGCTGACAGCTCGTCATAGCTGGCCGTCAGGTCCAGCACCGGAATCTTCTTTTCTCCCAACAGGTCTGAGAACCGGGAGACAATGAGGTTTCTGAGCTGTTCCGTAATGCCATCCAGGGAAAAAAGGCCCTGGGTCCCGGTGATCTCATTGATGAATTGTCCCGGGTCCAGGACCTTCACCACGTAGGTGCCAAAGGCTCTGAGGCGAATGGGTCCGAATTCAGGGTCCCTGAGGATGACGGGATTTTTGGTTCCCCATTTAAGGTTTGTAAAATTTTTGAGATTGACAAAGTAGACCTCTGCCTTAAAGGGGCTGTGAAATCCATATTTCCAGCCCATGAGGGTGGAGAGGATGGGCAGGTTTTGGGTGGTGAGGCGGTACTGTCCGGACATAAAAACATCCGCCACCTCCCCCTGGTTCACAAACACCGCTGCCTGGGCTTGTCTTACTACCAGTTGGGCACTGTATTTAATTTCATTCTCATATCGTGGAAACCGGTAAACCATGGTGTCCGGGGTGTCGTCGGTCCATTCGATGATGTCAATGAATTCGGCCTTTGCCTTTTCCCATAATGTCACGGTTCACCTCCCGGGTTTTTTTGTGGGGCGTGGTTACAGCACCAGCGCCCTTCCTGGATATTGAATCGGTAAACAGGCGCTGCCTTATGTTCGGTGCGACAACATGAGTCTTGATCATAATGCATACAGGGGGATGAACTCAATTATTTTTTTCTTGACACCTGTATCTATGTGGAGATACAAGTGGGGCATGAAACAGCAACTACATAAAAAATGCCATGGTGATCGTCCATCCCTGCCTGCCGGGATCATGGCACTGTTGCGGGTATGTTTCTGGTGGCGCAGCTGGTTTATCCCGGATGCCCCCGGACCTGTTTCATCCTGAGAACATAGAAAAAAGGAAATTTGAAAAAGGCTGCGGGTAACCAACTGCAGCCTTTTTGATTGGGGCTGCAGATGAATTCATCTACAGCCTTTTTTGTTGCCGGAAAAATGCTTTGGTGATAAAAAAAAATATTCAACGGAGGAAAAAACAATGTTGATCGTAATGAAAAAAGGTGCAACGGACAGTGAAGTCAATGGGGTGGTGGCTGCAGCGGAAAAACGTGATTACACGGCCCGTCCCATTCCGGGGGGAGACAGAGTATCCATTGGTATTTTACATAATAAGGGATCTGTGGATGCCGCCCATTTTCTGGGGCTTAGCGGCGTTAAGGAGGTCATTCCCGTGACAAAACCCTATAAGCTGGTGAGCCGGGAGCTAAAGCAGGACAACAC
The DNA here is from genome assembly GCA_963668575.2 of uncultured Desulfobacterium sp. Classification (GTDB taxonomy): domain Bacteria; phylum Desulfobacterota; class Desulfobacteria; order Desulfobacterales; family Desulfobacteraceae; genus Desulfocicer. The sequence continues at coordinate 7,654,732 of OY764894.2, forward strand.
GGTGATCAAGGTGGGCGACGCTGTCTTTGGGGACGGCTCCATGCCCGTCATCGCAGGTCCCTGTGCCGTTGAAAGCCAGATCCAGTGCTTGACCATTGCCGCTGCCGTAAAAAAAGCCGGTGCCCTGATGTTTCGGGGGGGGGCATTCAAACCCAGAACCTCTCCATACTCCTTCCAGGGGCTTGGGGAGGAGGGGCTTAAAATTCTGGCCAAGGTGAGGGAAGAGACCGGGCTGCCCGTTGTCACCGAAGTGATGGATATTGCTACCTTTGACATGGTGGAAGCCTATGCTGATGTGGTGCAGATCGGTACCCGGAACATGCAGAACTTCAGCCTGCTCAAACGTGCCGGAAAGTCACATCGACCGGTGATTCTCAAAAGAGGGATGTCCGCCATGCTCCAGGAGTGGCTCATGGCGGCAGAATATATAATGGAAGAGGGCAATGAACAGGTGATATTGTGTGAGCGGGGGGTGAGAACCTTTGTGCGCCACAGCCGAAATACCCTGGATCTCTCCGTGGTGACGGCGGTGCAGAAAGAGAGCCATCTGCCCATCATCGTGGATCCCAGCCATGCAGCGGGTGTCCGGGATCAGGTGGGACCCCTGGCCTGTGCTGCGGCAGCCATGGGTGCCCATGGACTCATGATCGAGGTACACCATAATCCCCAGGAGGCCTTGAGCGACGGAGCACAATCTCTCTATCCCGATCAGTTTGAGACACTCATGGCTAAAATAAATGCCATTCACGGCATAACAGGAGCTTTTTCGTGAAAACCATTGAAGTGAAGGGGGCCGGCGGTATCTCCCGGATTCATGTGGGAGAGCAGTTAAACCAGGTGGCGCAATACCTGCCCCGGGGAAAGGTGATTATTATCACCGATCACAAGGTAAAGGCGGCCTGGGGGGAGCTGTTTCCCCAGGTGCCGGTGATTACCATCGGCACGGGAGAGGGGATTAAGACCCTTGCCACCGTGGAGACCATTTACCGGGAACTCATTGCCCTGGGGGCGGATCGGTCCACTTTTATTCTCGGTATTGGGGGGGGGATTGTCTGTGATATCACCGGATTTGCAGCATCCACCTACATGCGGGGACTGCGATTCGGGTTTGTCTCCACCACGCTTCTTTCCCAGGTGGATGCCAGTGTGGGCGGAAAAAACGGTGTGAACCTGGATGCCTATAAAAACATGATTGGGGTATTTTGTCAGCCCGATTTTGTGATCTGTGACACCACGCTTTTAAAAACCCTGCCCATTGAAGAGATTTCCAACGGGTTTGGTGAGATTGTCAAACACGCCCTCATCGCCGATGCCGGAATGCTGGATTATATTGAAGAGAATTGTGAAAGCGCCCTGAACCTGGATGAAGCGGTTATCACCCGTCTGGTGCTTGACTCCGTCAAACTCAAGGCCGGTGTGGTTCAGCGGGATGAAAGGGAGGCCGGGGAACGAAAGAAACTCAATTTTGGGCATACCCTTGCCCATGCCCTGGAAAAGATCACCGGTATGGGACATGGACGTGCGGTGAGTGTGGGGATGGTTGCCGCTGCCGAATTTTCAAGGAAAAAGGGATTGTTGACCCTTGAGGAGTGCCAACGGATCTCCCGAGTGTTGACACTGCTGCGTCTGCCCACAACCTTTTCCGCCGATACAAAAGAGATTCTGGATGCCATGACCCGGGACAAGAAAAAGGAGAACGACACGATCAGCTTTGTCTTTTTACAGGGGATCGGCAATGCCGTTGTGGAAAAAATCAGCATGATGGCTTTAACTGACCTGTTTAAATAGGCGTGCTGCTGTCGTCAGACTTGTGCCTGATCGCAGTGGACCCCACCGGCAAGGAAAAGAGGCATCCTTCACTCCTGCTTTACATTTTCACGAGGTGAATATCCATTTTTCGGTGGTCGATCTTAAAAAAGTGTAAAGTACTTTTGGAGAGATATGAAGGACGTCGGAAACGGGGTTTTATAGACCTCAAGGAGACGGGGGCCGAGGGGTGGATTATTATCACAGGGCATATGAACGCTATTTCCATGACACAGTTCATGTGGATCCATCTCCTTACCTTGATCCTGTGGTACCACATCTTGTCCCGGGAGGAGAGGTGTGGGATGTGGGATGTGGCTCCGGCCGGGATCTTAAGTGGCTTAAAGAGAGAGGGTTTAACGCTGTGGGGATGGAGCGCTCCAGGGGCCTTGCCCGCCTGGCAGAGGCCCACTCCGGATGCCGGGTGATCCTGGGAGATTTTAATACCTTCACGTTCTCCCGGGTGGCTGTGGACGGCATTTTTCTGACGGGGGCACTTGTCCATGTTCCCTGGGAAGCGCTGGCCCCCCTTTTAAATCATATTGGTTCCGGTGTGAAACCCGGGGGCATTCTGTTCGTTTCCCTGAAACAGGGCCATGGTATCCGTGAGGATAAACAGGGCAGACGGTTCTATTTGTGGCAGGAAGCCGCCTTGAAAGAAATTTTTCATGGGATGCCTTTTAAATTAATATATACCTCAAACAATTCCTCCGTCCTGGAAACAGGGGAGCACTGGCTGGCCCATGCCTTGAAAAAAACGGCGTGATTCCACCACCTGATTTTTCCGGTTTCATTCCTGTTGACAAAAACATGGTGCCTGATGGGCTTGATCACAACTTCGGCCACCTTGGGAAGGGTGGTGGGGGAGTGAAGGTCAGAACGTCATTGCCATTCATCCCCATTTCTGCTACCAAAGAGCGTGGGAATCACCAAATGAGCAAAGTTAAAACCGGACACGTCCTTAGATTCTTATCTCTCGGTTTCGTGTTGTTTTGGCAGAGAAATCAGAAAATCTTTTTGGTTCTGGCTTGTCCAGGTTAGGATTTGAAAGTTACGGTTTTAAATGATGTCAGGGTGAAGTTACATTAACTTACAGGAGGAGTCTCGTGATCGGTTTGAAAAAAATAGTGGTTCTGTCTGTTTTTGCCTTGGTGCTGTACCCTGTGTGGCATGGCGTGGCAGCAGATGAGACCAAGAAATCCGTAACAACGGAAGATGAAAAAATCAGCTATTCCCTGGGATACAATATCGGCCAGAATCTGAAGCGGGATTTTGATGTCGATATGACGTCCTTTTTCCAGGGCTTTAAAGAGAGCCAGGGTGAGGAAGAAAGTACCCTGACCGAAGCTGAAATGAAAGATGCCATGACTGTTTTTCAGAATAAAATGCGGGAAAAACAGATGGCACAGATGAAAGTCGCTGCTGAGGATAACAAGGCAAAGGGCGAGGCGTACCTCAATTCCAACAAGGAAAAAGAAGGGGTGGTCACTCTGGAAAGTGGTCTTCAATATCGGGTGATCACATCGGGTGATGGCGCCGTTCCAAAGGCATCGGATACTGTTGAGTGTCATTACAGAGGAACCACCATTGACGGAAAAGAGTTTGATTCTTCGTACAAAAGGGGCAAACCCGCCTCCTTCCAGGTGGGTGGCGTCATTAAAGGATGGACCGAAGCCTTGCAACTCATGAAGGTGGGGTCCAAATGGGAACTTTTTATTCCGTCTGAGCTGGCCTATGGCGACAGGGGTGCAGGAAACGCCATTGCACCGGGGTCCACCCTGCTCTTTGAGGTAGAATTGCTGGCCATTAAATAGGTATTCATGGCATGATTTTGGGCTTGATCCCACCACCGGCCACGTTGGGGTCAGGCTTGTCCCAGGCCTAAACGCTCATGGCCGTATTTCGACCAGCCCCGAACCATGAAAATCAAGCTCTATTTTCATGGTAAGAGAGGAGGGCATCCTTCATATGCCCCCAAAAGTGCTTTACACTTTATTAAAGGCCGACCACCTGAGAATGGGCATTCACCTCGTGAAAGTGTAAAGCGGGAATGAAGGATGCCAAGAGGAGATGAATTATGTTTGTTTTAGGGTTGGGTGGAAGCCCCAGATCCAGGGGAAATAGCGAGCATCTTCTATCTCTTTTTACGGATGAAGCCCAAAAAAGGGGGTTTTCAACCCATACCTTTCGTGCGGCGTTTGAATCATATGATCCGTGCATCGGATGCGGCTATTGTGAAAAAACAGGAGTCTGTTCCATTAAGGATAATTTGGCCCGGGATCTTTTTCCCCTGATTCGCAAGGCGGATGTCATTGTTCTGGCCACCCCGGTTTATTTTTATGGAATTCCCGCTCGAATGAAGGGCGTTATCGATCGTATTCAAACCCTCTGGTCCAGGAAATATCGCCTGAAATTGAGAGATCCCGGTGCGGCTCACCGTAAGGGGGTTCTTCTCTCTGTGGGGGCCACCCATGGAAAAAATTTGTTCGATGGTGTTCGCCTCACCACCCGCTATTTTTTTGATGCAATGGATTGTTCCCTTGTCGATGAACTCTGTTATCCCGGCATTGATCATCAAGGTGCCATTGAGGAGCTTCTCGGTGTGGCAACGGATATGAAGCAGCTGACAGATAAGGTATTAACACCCTTGCAGCATCGAAAACGTATTTTGTTTGCCTGCCGTGAGAATGCAGGCCGAAGCCAGATGGCTGCGGCATTTGCCCGGCAGCTGGCCGGGAATGAATATGACGTGATCAGCGCCGGCAGCACTCCGGCAGAAAAAATTAACCCCATGGCCGTGGCCGCCATGGCGGAAAAGGGCATTGATATCTCATTTAACGTTCCCTGTTCCATGGAGGATGCCCTGGCCCATGGAAATGTTGAGCTGCTCGTCACCATGGGGTGTGGAGAGGCGTGCCCCTTTATTCCCGGATGCCGGATGGTGGACTGGGATCTCCCTGATCCGGCAGGAAAATCCATTGAAGAGGTGATCTCCATCAGGGATGAAATTTATCAACGGGTCCATGACCTGCTGGTATCCTGAAAAAATTACCGGCCTGATTCAACGTGGAATGCCGATCAACATCGGTCCGCTTTCCAAGGCCGGGCTACCAGTTGCAAAAAGGGTGCAAAACCAGGTTTGAATTGTAATACCTGGGGTCATGGGTCACCTCTCTGCCCAGCCAGGGCGGCTTTTCAAAATGCTGATCCGGTGCGTTCAGCTCTATCTCTGCCACCACCAGTCCTTCATTTACACCGGAAAACACGTCTATTTCCCATGTGAACCCCATGTGCTCTATGTGATATCGTCTTTTTTCAATGGGGGGCGTTGGGCATAATGCAAGCATTTCAACTGCATCCGTCAGTGGAATCTTGTATTCAAATTCCCTTCGAAGGATATGTGATATTCCGCTCTTTATCGTCAGGAATCCGGTGTCGTCTGCAATACGGACTCTTACAACGGTGGAGTCACTGTTGTGCAGATATCCCTGTCGTAAAACAGACGGGAGGACAATAGGGTCTTGCTGCCAGGGCATTTTACCGGGTATCTCTTTTATCAGATATTTTCGCTCTATTTCCATTGCCATTGTTGGGTCGCCTTTTTTTCCCGCTTTAAACCGTTTTTTCAATCATGGCCAGAACCATGGATTCCACAATGCTGCCGATTCTCTTCATATGGGAGATCCGCTCCTGCTCACTGCGGCCCGGATAGTTTCTGAACGCGATGAGGATACCGGAGAGGCAGGCAACCAGAGTGTGGGAGAAAATTCGTGCCTCGTCTTTTACGCCCAGAGATTTGAATATGGTTTCAAACAGATCCATAAGCCGCCGGCCGATCTCATTGAGCTGCTCCACTGCCCCCATCTCCTTGTTGCCGTGGAGGGCAAAGTGGGTGACCATCCGCCATTGGGCGGTATGGGCGATATAATAATCCAGAAAAAATGAGATGCTTATTTCCAGGGCTGCGGCATTCGGGGCCAGGTCAATTTTGGCCTTAAGCGCTTTGATGAAATCACAGGCATCCATATAAGCTATCTGTGCGTAGAGCTCCTCCTGGGAGTTGAAATAGGTATAAATGGAGGATTTTGCAATGCCTGCTGTTTTTGCAATCTCCGTCATACTGGCCCTGTCATAGGTTTTTTGGCCAAATACCTCCCGAGCCGCATTAATGATAATCTGCTGCCGCAGTTTGCGTTCTTCTGCCTTGAGCCGGCTGAGCGTGTCGTTTTTTTGCATGGTCTCGTCTCCTAAAACTTGATGATCCCGTTTTGGGGGCTGATTTTTGGGAGAACAGGCCAGGCTTGTGTTGTTGGTGCCATTGATCAAAAAGAGAATATGAATTCAATGTGTTATCGACATATGCCATAAGGTGAGTCTGACTTTTTTCCCATATATGTCAACCTAAAAAAAAAATAATTATTAAAGGTCATTTTTATCTTAAATATCATTTACTAACATGATTTGCGGTATCCGACAAGCAATGGTTGACATGCCGACCGTCGTTCGATATAAAAATCCAAAAATCCACAACTATTTGCTGTTTGATATTCTTTTGGATGCCATCCCATGCGGCGGATATGATCATGCCGGCCAAACTGACCACGGACTCGGCCAGGGCCTATATCACGAAGGTGCTTGTCGGACCTTGGTGCCTATACGGACAAGGTGATTTCCGATGATGATCTCGGTCTGGTGAGGGCCTTGAAGAAACGTCTTGGTCTTGACATTCTTGTGGGTAAAATCCCCCAGGAAAACGGGGCCATTGGTGCGGCAGTTCTGGCTGCAAAAAAACGGAGTATAAAATGAAGAAAAGATCTTTGAAATTTAAACTTATTTTAGGTGGTTTTCTGGTGGTGGCTGTGCCCCTCATAGTGGTGGGCCTTTTTTCAATCAACAAATCCTCAGATATCCTTACTGCCATTGCCAAAGGACAGGCCGCACAAGTTTCACAAAACCTGGCACTCATGACCGATATGGTACTTGAACAGGAAGTTAAACTGGCCAGGGAAATTGCCCATGATCCACTGATGGTGGATGTGGTAAGAAAGGTAATGGCGGGTGACATTGAAAATGCCGACGACGAATTAGTGGGTCTGGATCGCTATTTAATGAAAATTCTTCAACGAATCGGCAGTGATTATGAAGAACTGTTTGTGGCGGATACCAAGGGTATTCTGTTTTCCAACGGCAGCGGTCAAAACCTCAGGGAAAAGAAGCTGTCAGTGGCGGACAGGGATTATTTTAAGTCCGCCATAGCCGGTAGAGCCAGCATCGGTATTCCGGTTATTTCCAAGAGTAGCGGCACCCCTATTATCGTGGTGGCCGTTCCGGTGAAAAACGAATCAGGTAAGATTGTCTGTGTTTTCGGTGATGCAATTAAGCTTGATGGATTGTCAAGCAAGATCGCCCAGACTAAAATCGGCAAAACAGGATATCCCTTTATGACGGATAAGGTTGGCACCGTGATTGCCCATCCTGACAAATCCTTGATATTTAATATTGATTTTTCAGATGTCAAAGGGATGGAGTCCATCGCTGACCAGGTGATGGCCGGGAAAACCGGTGTGGAGAGTTATACGTTTAAGGGTGTGGGTAAAATTGCCGGTTTTGCTTCGGTAAAACTGACGGGATGGAGCATTGTCGTAACACAAGACCGGGCGGAGTTCCTGGCACCGGTTCATACCATTCGAAATATGGTCTTTATTGCAGGAGGTGGTTTTCTGGTGCTCACGCTTGGCGTTGTGCTTTTGTTTTCCAGAAATATTACACTGCCCATCAATCGAATTATCAATGGCCTTGGCGAAGGGTCCACCCAGGTGGCTGCGGCATCCACCCAGGTATCTTCTTCAAGCCAGACCCTTGCCGAAGGTGCTTCGGAACAGGCTGCCTCCATTGAGGAAACCTCCTCCTCCATGGAAGAGATGTCTTCCATGACCAAGAAAACCGCGGAAAATGCAAAACATGCCGATAATTTGACCCGGGAGACCAGTCAGGTGGTGGGGGAAGCCAATGTGTCAATGGCGTTGCTCACCGATTCCATGAAAGAGATCTCCAGGGCCAGTGAAGAGACATCCAAAATCATTAAGACCATTGATGAAATCGCATTTCAGACCAATCTTCTGGCGCTGAATGCTGCGGTTGAGGCGGCCCGGGCCGGTGAGGCAGGGGCAGGCTTTGCCGTGGTGGCGGATGAGGTCAGAAACCTTGCCATGAGAGCGGCGGATGCGGCCAAAAACACGGCACAGTTGATTGAAGGCACCGTTAAGAAGGTGGATGAAGGGTCAGCTCTGGTTTTAAAGACCAATGACTCATTTGGGAAGGTTGCCGTCAGTTCCGGCAAAGTGGCAGCGCTGGTTGCTGAAATTTCAGAGGCCTCCAATGAGCAGTCCCGGGGAATTGAGCAGGTGAACATTGCCATTTCGGAAATGGATAAGGTGGTTCAGCAAAATGCGGCCAATGCTGAAGAATCGGCTTCCGCATCCGAGGAGATGAACGCCCAGGCAGAACAGCTTAAGCAATATGTCAGGGAGCTGATGTTGCTGATAACGGGGAGCAGTGAGACCTCCCTGGTCCGGGCGGATAGTCCCCCCCGAAAGATAAAGCGCATTCCTTCAAATCATCGGAAGACGGCCCCAAAGAGAACAAATCAGCTGACGTCAAAGAGCGGTGAAGTCACCCCGGAGCAGGTGATTCCCTTTGACGATGATTTTGAAAATTTCTGACCGGATTCGATTCGGAAAAGACGGCACGGCTCATCTCCAGGGCCGTGTCGGTGTTATCTCCACAACATCTCCTTGACGGCCTTGCCAAGATTCTCGGGGTTGGTTCTAATCTGACTGAGTCCGTATGTCTGCCCTTTGAACCGTCATCGCTCTGTGTGGTTGAGAGTGGCAACTGTCTGAAAAGAGTGCTTGTATTTCTTGTTTCGTATATGTATCTTTATCTTCGTTTGTTTGGTAAGCCATTTGGGAGACCATCTAAAAGGGGAGAACCATGAAAATAGAATTCATCCGATTGAAAAACTTTAAAGCCTTTAAAGATGCCCGGATGGCCAATATCCCCAACTTGTGTGTGATTGTCGGGGCCAATGGCACTGGAAAGAGTACGGTTTTTAGTATTTTTGGCTTTCTTAAGGATGCGTTGACTGGCAATGTGAATACCGCCCTTATGAAGTTGGGTGGGAGCCGTGGATTTCGGGAAGTGAGAAGCCGTGACAGCAATGGTCCCATTGAAATTGAGCTGAAATTCAGGGAAACATCCGACGCCCCGCTCATTACCTATTTTCTACAGATTGATGAAAAAGACGGCAAGGCATACATCGCAAAAGAGATTTTAAAATACCGGCGGGGCAGCAAGGGGAAACCCTGGCATTTCCTTGATTTTGCCAATGGGAAGGGCTCTGCTGTTACCAACGAGATGGATTCCATAACCGATGTCAATGATTTGAAAATGGAGGATCAAGCCCTGAAATCTCCGGACATTCTGGCTGTTAAAGGCTTGGCCCAGTTTGAACGGTTTCCGGCGGTGGTGACACTGGGTAATTTAATTGAAAACTGGCACATTTCAGATTTTCATATAAGTAAGGCCAGGCCGGAACAGGAGGCCGGATACGCCCCCCACCTTTCCCGTGAGGGAGAAAACCTTTCCCTGGTGATTCAATATCTGTATCAACACCATAAAGAGACCTTTGATAAAATCATTGAATTGTTGCGACACCGGGTCCCGGGAATTACCCATGTGGATTCAAAAATCACAGAAGAGGGACGTGTTCTACTGAAATTCCAGGACGGTTCTTTTGCAGACCCTTTTCTGGCCCGGTATGTGTCCGATGGGACCATTAAAATGCTGGCCTATCTTACATTGCTTTATGATCCCACGCCCCATCCGCTCCTTTGTGTGGAAGAGCCGGAAAATCAACTGTACCCTAAGCTCTTGTGGGAACTGGCCGAAGAGTTCCGCGCCTATTCTTACAGGGGGGGGCAGGTGTTTGTCTCAACCCACTCTCCGGATTTCCTCAATGCCATGCACCTTGATGAAGTGTTCTGGCTTGAAAAGGAAAATGGCTACACCACCATCAAATGTGCCTCAGATGATGATCAAGTCAGTGCCTACATGAATGATGGGGACCAAATGGGTTATTTATGGAAACAGGGCTTTTTCGGAGGCATTGATCCCCAATGAAATGTTTGCTTTGTCTGCTTGAGGAGCCGTCGGCAAGGGAGATGCTTAAAGGGGTGCTTCCCCGAATTCTGCCGAATGATGTGTATGTGCAATATATTGTTTTTGAAGGAAAGCAGGATTTGGAAAAACAGGTGCAACGCAGGTTGAGGTTCTGGCAACACCCTGAGTCGTTGTTTCTGGTGATGAGGGATCAGGATTCAGGCGACTGCATGAGCATAAAACAGAATTTGTTGGGTAAAATCAAAGAAACTGGGCGACAGGCCACCACAATTGTGAGGATTGCCTGCCATGAACTGGAAAGTTTTTATCTGGGAGATTTAAAGGCGGTTGAAGAGGGCTTGGGAATTCATGGACTGGCAAAGAATCAAGCCAAAAGAAAGTATACAACCGTGGATTCTCTTGCCAATGCCGCAGAGGAGTTAATAAAGTTAACACGGAAACAATATCAGAAGGTTGCCGGTTCCAGAGCCATTGCTCCATATTTGAAAATAGATGGCTCAAACCATTCCCATAGCTTTAACGTCTTGCTGGATGGCATTCGGAAGTTGACAGGGGGGATGGCATGAAGCTAAGATTCAAAAATCACCCCTATCAGACCCTTGCCGTGGAAGCTGGTGGCGGATTGTCTTAAAGGCAGCCCAAGTAAAATCGGAGATTTTTTGATGGCTGTGACACGATCAGCGGGAAATATAGGTTCTAAAATTGTTTTTTGTCAAGCTTCATCCTTCACAGCATCTCCAGAAAAGCTTCCACCCGCACGCGGATTTGCTCCGTGTCCGATGGGGAATATCCGGTGTTGATGTGAAGCACCGGAACCCCTGCCCGGGCTTCGATCTCTCTCTCCACGATGACATGCTCCACCGTATACGGCTGGCAGTTCTCCAGCGTTGCATCAATTACCCCGTCCACATGAAACTGATCAATTAAGGTGAGCAGATAATCCAGTCGTCTGGTGTTGGGACTCATGCAGGCGCAGGGGGTGCCAAGGTAGTGATCTGCCAGGCCGTCCAGCAGATGCTCTTTTTTTTCGGTGGGGCGAAAGATGCTTTTCAGGCTGCTGCAATGTTCCTGAACAACAACAGCGGCCCCCAGCTCTTCAGTGATTTTCAGCACCTTGTCTGAACCGCTGCCCATGGGGCAACCGGTGATGAGAATTCGCGGGGCGGATTTTCCTGAAGGCGGTTCAGGTTCAAGGCCTGAAATGGTCTCCAGCAGTTCATCAAGCAAGTGATTGTACGCTTTAATATCCGTGGCAACATTTCGCGACTCCATGATCATGAGCAGTTCTCTGCCGCTCATGGGCGGGGTGGCGGATGCCATTGAATTGGAGACGGCCATGAGTTTTTCGTTACGAAGATTAATTAAATCAATCTGTTCTGCAAGGACCGCATCCGTGATACTTTTTCCCGTCTGCGCTTCTATAAAAGTTTTTAACCGTTTGACCTCGGCCCGCCAGAAGGATTTGGCCGGGTCGCTGTCTGCCGCATAGGGCAGCTGCATCACATGAACCGGTTTGATCTTACCCATGAGTTCAAACATCTTTTTCTTGCCGTCACAGGTGGTCTCACCAATGATGATGTCCGCTGCATGAAAATAGGGGCAGGTGTCGGAAATGGCAAAGCCGTAGCTGGATTTAATCAAGGGGCAGAGGGCCGCCGGCAGATCTCTCTCTGCAGCTGAAATGGGTCTTTCGTCTTTACCGCACAAAGAGACAGTCATCATTCCGGCAGCCCGAACCATTGCTTCGGGTGCAAACGTGCAATAAATGCCGGCCACCTTTATTCCATGTTCCGGTGCTTCTGCAAGGTATGCCAGACAGAGTTCAGAGAGTCGCTCAAAGGGTTTGATGGCTTCAAGAATTTTCGGGTGTGTGGCTTTCATGATGATCCTTTTGAATATTTGGTTAAAGCAGCGTGGCTGGAAACGGAAACCATGATGACGATACCGTAGACCATGCGGGTCCAGAGTCCGGACAGTCCGCAGCTGATAATGCCGGCCTCGATCATGCCGATGATGACAGCGCCGATGAGCGTGCCGTAAATGGTTCCCTTTCCACCAAAAACAGAGGTGCCCCCCACAAACACCGCAGCAAAAACCAGCAGCATATATCCTTCTCCCTGGGTGGGCCACCAACTGGCCATCTCCATACATACCATGGCCCCGGAAAGTCCTGTTACCATGCCCATGAACACAAATACGCCCACGCGGACCCGGGCAACCGGAACCCCCATCATCCTTGCTGCAGGCGCATTGTCTCCACAGAATCGGATGTGGTCGCCAAAAACATGGCGGTTTAACAGCAGCCAGGAGAAGATCGTCAGCAGGAAAAACCACACGGCCTGGGCCGGCAGCCATCCAAACCATCGTCCCACCATCACATAATAAAAGGCGGTTTCCCTGATTTCAGCCATGTTAAGGGCCAGGCCCCCTGCCAGCAGAATGGTGAGCCCCCGCCAGAAAAACTGGGTGCCGATGGTGGCTATGATGGACGGCACCCCAAAGCCTACCACCAAAAGGCCGTTGAGGGCCCCGGCCACTGCCCCGGTTGCCATGGCCGTCAGGAGACCCAGTGCCGGGCTGTTGGTGGCTGCATAGATGGTGGCATGGGCAAATCCGCATGCGGCCATTACCGATGGAAAAGAGAGGTCTATTTCACCGGTGATCACCACAAGGGTCATGGCAATGGCGATCATTCCGGCAAAGGGGATGGTGGAGAGGTAGGCAATATAAATTCTGGCGTGCAGAAAGGTATGGGGGGCAAGGGCCATAAAGGAGAGCAGCAGGATAAGAAAAATAATGGAGATCGCCCACTGCAGGGAGTTGAATTTTATGAAATCGGGTAGAGGCGGCATGTCAGGAGCACTTCATCAATGTTTCGATAAGGATTTCCGGTGAGGCATTTTTTTTATGCACCTCAGCCATCACCTTACCGTGTTGGATAAACAGGAATCGATCTGCCACCTCATAGACATGGTGCAGATTGTGGGAGATGAAAATACCGGATTTCCCTTTTTTTTTCAGCGTTCTGACAAAGCCCAGCACCTTTTCCACCTCTCTCACGGCAAGGGCGGTGGTGGGTTCGTCCATAATCACCACCCGGGCATCAAAATACATGGCCCTGCCGATGGCAAGTCCCTGCCTTTCCCCTCCGGAAAGGACCGATACCGGTGCCCCCGGGGAGATGCCGACACCATCCATTCCAAGGAGTTTTGTGAGCACCCGCACGGCCTCTTCCTTTTCATGACGCACACGAATCAGGCCCAGTGCGTTTTTCCGGTGACGGCCCATGAAAAAATTACGCCAGATGGACTGGGATTCCCCCAGGGATTTATCCTGAAACACGGTTTCAATGCCCATTGCCCGGGCGGTACTGACGGAAAAGGTGCGGGGGGAGATGGGGGTGCCTGCAAACGACATCTCTCCTGAATCAAATTTTTCAACGCCGGAAAGGATTTTGATCAAGGTTGATTTTCCGGCACCATTGTCGCCAATGATGCCGAGAATTTCGTTCTCATGGAGCGTCAGGTTGATCCCCTTTAAGGCAGAGACATGACCATAGGACTTGGTGATTTGGGAAAGCTCAATAAGGGGTGTCATAACGGATATGGCTATCGAAGCCCTTTTTTGGCCAGGGGGGCAATGAGTGACAGGTTGTCGGCATCGACAAATCCGCCCCCTGTGTCAATGGTGAGTCCGGAAAAGCCGTATTTTTCAGTCAGAGCAATCTGAAGCACTGAAAAGTATCCCAGCAGGAAGGGCTGGGCATCACCGATGAGATCAACATATCCTTTTTCAATGGCCGTTGCAGTGGCCGGGGAGAGGGAAAAGCCGGCCACATCAATACTGTCAGGCGCGGCACCGGCCGCTCTCAAGAAATTTTCCATCTGCGCGGTGAGTGCACCATGATCGATGACCATGGCTTTGCAATCAGGATGTGCCGCCAGATACCCTGTGATGATGGGGGTGCCAAGGGAGGGGTCCTTGTCCACCTCCGGTGAGATTTCAAGATAATCCACTGTTAGGCCCTCTTTGTCAAACACGTCCAAAATGGCCGTGGCGCGAAGGCCCCGGGTGGGCAGCCGTTTCAACCCCCACACAAAGGCCCGGTCTCCTTTTTTAAGGCCGAATCGCATCATGCATTCTTTGGCCATGCTCACGCCCTGGTTATAAGCGTCCGGACCCACATAGCCAAACCCCTGGGAGTGAAATTGAGCTTGGTTTTTTGGCAGGGGGGTATCCACGGCGGTCACCCGTATGCCGGCCTGGCGTGCCTCTTTGATAAAGGGCATGTATGCGGCATCACCGGGATGTCCCATGACCACAATGCCGGTGGGCTTGGCGGCAATGGCTTTTTTGAAGTTCTCTATCATCTTTTCCGGGCTCCAGTCGGAATAGACAAAGGTGATCCTGGCACCGATGTCATTGGCTGCGGCTTTTGCGCCATTGTACACCACCGTGTTGTATGTGCCGCCCACCGGGCCACCCGTGTCAAACCAGATGTGCATGCCGTTTCCGGTTCTTGCTTCATCGTCCGCCGCTGTTGCTGTAGGGGCGTACATCAAGAGGGCCAATAGTGCAATCAATAATAACCGTCGTAACATGAAGGGGCTCCTTTGAAAAAAGTGAGAGTCTGAGTATGGAATAAATATAAATTTATATTTCTATAAGGAATAAAAGGTGAGGTCAAATACCGAATTTCTATTATCCTTTACAAGTTCATAGGTAATCCCTATGAACTTGATGGATCATCTGTTTTTCTGGCTCTAATATAACGGGCATGTCCTGGCGGACACAACGAAGATAGAAAATGGCATTATGCCGCCGCCCCCCCGACGGGCAATGGGCCCGGACCGGAACTGTAGACAGCTCAATTGTCCGGTTCCTATTGCCCATCGGGGGGGCGGCTCTGCTGAGGTTGCCTTGGAGGCTGCCTTTTCATATAAACATACATGGCAGAAAAACCTGCCACAACGAAAACGAAAATCCTTTAATTCCAACATATTGATGAGACTTTTATATAAAAAAAACGACTGGGGAAGAATCAGATCCGGAGTATGTTCCACAGGCCGGGACGTTCGGTCAGAAATAGAAACGAAGGCCGGCATAGATCATATTGGAGTAAAGACCGAATTCTGAATGTGGGGTCAATGCGCCCCCTTCCATATCAGCGCTCTCTCCCAGGACCAGAAACCCTCCTGCTTCCAGGAAAATATCCTGTTTTAAGTTATACTCCACGCTGGCACTTATGTAGGTGGATAGGTCTGTCAGGTTTATCAGGCTTTGCATGGTGCCGGAAAAAAGCGGGGTAAATTCATAGGTGATTCCGGGAATGAGATAATGTCTTCCCATCAGGTAGGTGCCACCATGGGCATAGGCTGTCTTTAATGTGGCCTTACCTGTAAAGGGATTGATGGCACGGGTGGTGTGGGTGATATAGTCGTTTTTTTCTTCTGTTCCTGGGGAGTTATAGTGATATTCCACAAAGAGGTATGTATTATCGGGAAAACTGAAATCAAATCCGCTGACCAGACGGAAATAATCGTCGTCTTTAATGGGGTGATCAAACTGACCGGTAAAGACATGGGCCGCTTCCAGCCAAAATCCCGCCTCTGATATGGACCGGGTCATGTCAAAGGCCAGCATCAAGTTGTTTTTAAAATCCATGACCATAAAGGTGACATCCGTATTATAAAAAGAGGCGCGTGTGCGCAGAAAAACGGCACTGTTGTCCATTTTACCCTCTTTTCCCAGGACCACTCCCAGATCAATTTCGCTCAAATCGCCGGTGGGGAGGGTTAAACGCAGGGCATCCACACCGGTTTTATTTTCCTTGTTGAGATCCTGGAAAAGAAAGGGGGAGAAAATGTCTGTGGGATTGATAAACTTGCCACTGCCAAAGGCAATGGCCTGACGGCCTATATGAAGGTCGGCAGATGGAAAGGAAAAATTGATATTACATCGATCGAGATTGTGGAGTAGCGATAGATCCCTGGGGGTATTATCCCTGAATTTATCATTGAAATCATATATGCGGTAGGTGTTTTTCCGGGGATTGAGAAAGCCCTGGGAGTCAATGAGAAAAGGGGAGGCTGCCGTGGGTGATATGGCATAGGCGGTTTCAAATGAGAAAAAATCAGAGGGCTCATGGAAGAGCCGCAGCCTTAACTGACTCTGAAGCATGGTGTATGCGGTGTCATCTTTTAATGGGGGCTGAACCGTGTTTGGGGGAAATTCCTGAACCGTCATTGTGGATTTGAGATAGCCGGTCAGTGACGGCGGTGGAGTCTCATTGCCGTGGATCAGGGGAAAGGGGGCAAGAAGAAGCACAAACAGCATCAAGGCCCATATTTTTATTGGATGTTTCATGTTTACTTCCCCTCGGCTTTTATCTCAACATCGGCCACCACGGTGGATGGATCCGGCCTGGGTTATTGGCCTTATCTCATTGAGTTACCGCATTTCATTTTTTTCTATGCGCCCATCATGGATACTAACCAGCCGTTTGGCATGGTCCATGATCATGTGATCATGGGTGGAAAAGACAAAGGTCATCCCCCATTTTTCGTTCAGTTTTTGCATGATTTCCAGAAGGTCACTGCCGGTTTTTGAATCCAGATTGGCGGTGGGTTCATCTGCCAAAATAATATCGGGTCTGCTTACAATGGCTCTGGCAATGGCAACCCGCTGCTGCTGGCCACCGGATAGTTCAATGGGCTTACGATTTTCCATGCCCTCAAGCCCCACCTCCTTGAGTATTTTTGTCACTCTACTCCGGCGTTCCTTTTTATTCACGCCCTGGAGAAGCATTATATATTCAATGTTCTCTGTAACCGTTAAAACCGGAATCAGGTTGTAGGACTGGAAGATAAAACCGATGTGGTCCCGCCGGAAATCCCCCAGCTCGGCACCGCTCATGCGGCTGATCTCTTTTTGATTTAATTGAACGGTGCCCGAGGTGGGGGTATCCAGGCCACTGATAAGGTTCAGGAGGGTGGTTTTTCCCGAGCCTGACGGTCCTGCAACTGCTGTAAACTCTCCGCGTTTGATTCTGAAATTGACCCCACCAAGGGCGTGCACCTCCACCATTCCGGTTTTATAGGTTTTTTTCAGATTCTCCGCATTGATGATGATGTCTGACATTTTTGCCTCATATTCCGGAGCATGTTGGATTCCGGAGTCTTTTTTTATATGAAAGTCTCACCAACATGCTGTAATTAAAGGACTTTCGTTTTTCGTTGTGGCAGGTCTTTCTGCCATGTATGTTTATATGAAAGTCTCACCAACATGCTGTAATTAAAGGACTTTCGTTTTTCGTTGTGGCAGGTCTTTCTGCCATGTATGTTATATGAAAGTCTCACCAATGTGCTGGAATTAAAGGACTTTCGTTTTTCGTTGTGGCAGGTTTTTCTGCCATGTATGTTTTATATGAAAGTCCAACCAATATACTGGAATCAAAGGACTTTCGTTTTTCGTTGTGGCAGGTTTTTCTGCCATGTATGTTTATATGAAAAGGCAGCCTCCAAGGCAACCTCAGCAGAGCCGCCCCCCCGATGGGCAATAGGAACCGGACAATTGAGCTGTCTACAGTTCCGGTCCGGGCCCATTGCCCGTCGGGGGGGCGGCGGTATAATACCATTTTCTATATTTGTTGTGTCCGGCAGGACATGCCCGTTATATGAAAGTCTCACCAATATACTGGAATTAAAGGACTTTCGTTTTTCGTTGTGGCAGGTGCTTACTGCCATGTATGTTATACCAAATGATGATTGTGCAATCATGCTCCAGGCTGTGATACATTGATGATGTATAGCCGGGTAAGCCCCCATTGTGACCGAAGAAGGATTTGTAGGCCACAATACCGAGGCCATAGCATTTTACACTTCCTTCTATGGGTTTTACACTTGCAAGACGTCGTTCTTGAAGCGTGTCTGACAGAAAGGTGCCTTTAACCAGTCCTTGGACATATTGCTGGAGTTCAGTTGCGGTTGAATATGCAGCCCCGGCGGCTCTCATTGAAAATGTCAATAACGAAAGCCTGACTCCACCCAGGGTGATCGGTGTTGTGATCAAGCCCCTTTATTCTTATGAGGTCCCTTACCACTGAACATGTTCCGGGAAGAGGAGTTTACTGACTTGTAAAAAGATACTTGTTGATTTAGAGTGATCATCAAGGTCAAGTCGGTTAACATTTATGATAATGGTGGCATCCATCTCTGGCAGATACCACATTTCTGTACTAAATCCAAAAATAGTTCCATTGTGGCCCCAAAAGTCGCCTAAACGGCAAATTCCCTCTCCATAAGCGAACCAGTCGGGCTGTTCAAAAAAAGCTTTCGTCTGCAGGCGTTCGTCTTGCAGTTCATTGGTCAAATTAAAGCCGAAAAACATTTCACGTGCAAATATCCTTAAATCTGCCAAGGTGGATATCATTGCACCAGCAGCTCCTGCCCAAAGTGGATTAAGTTCTGTAATATCTTTGAAAGTGTCTTCTTCCCTGCTGTACCCACGTAGTGTTTCCGGCAGTGTGTAATCACCAGCGCTCGGATAATATGTGTTTGTCATCCCATAAGGAATAATAATTCTGTTATTAAATTCTGTTTTTAAATCGTTTTTAGTGATTATTTCCACAATTCGTCCCAGAAGGGTAAAATTGATGTTTCGATACTCCGTTTTTTCATCAGGATCTGTGAAGGTATCTCCCTGTTCAGCAGACATGGCGATGAGGGAATCCTGTTCAAATTCCAGAAAAGGGTCATCGTAGATAAGTTTTAGAAAATCGGCATCAGCATAGTCAGTGATACCGCTGCGCATCATGAGTAAATTCTTAAGGGAAATATTTTCTGCATTGGGGAAATCCGGAAAGTATTTTATAAGAGGATCATTAATGCTCAATTGCCCCTCATTTGCCAGCATGAGAATGAGGGTGCCTGTGAAGGTTTTGGTGATGGAGGCAATTCTGAACGGTGAATCCAATTTTCTTTCAGTGAGAGTCTCCATGTTTTCATAGCCGGCATTATAATTGTAGATATCACCATCTACTTCAATTGAAATGGCTACGCTGGGCAGTTCTTCCTCACTCATGATTGATGAGATCAGGGAATCGAGTTCAGAGGTGATTTTAGTAGTGAAAAACGAATTGTTATGATTATTAAAGTTGCAGCCCCAAACAAGCAAAAATGCAGGTAGCATCAGCCATATTTTCTTCATTAAGTTTCTCCCAGTTGCGTTAAATTTTAGACTCATGGCAAAATTGTGTCTTCTATGTCATAAATTGAAGCCATATATGGATGTCCACTATTTTCCTTTTTTCATGGCTTTTGATGGTGTCATTCCGGCGGCATGGATGGCCGGATAGAGCCCCACCAGCATGGTAAAGAGAATCAGTGCCAGGGGATAAATGATAAACTGATATGTCTCCATGACCGGATAAATTCGATCTGTGATGGCCACATTGACAAATTCGGTACCACTGTAATCCAGCCCCAGGCGGCTGAAAATCAGAATCAGAACACCTCCCATCATTGAGCCGAGCACAGCACTGATAGCTGCCAGTGCTCCAGCCTCAAAAACAATCAGCAGGGCCAGATTTCCGGGACGGGTACCCACGGCCCGGAGGACACCAAATTCAAACATGCGCTCATATAAAGACATGAACAGTGTGTTTACGATACCGGCGGCCACAATGCCAAAGAGAATGAGACTCATGATGAGCATACTGACATTGAGCCACTTCAGCATGGCTTTTAATTCCGGCATCAGTTCAAGCCAGCTGAGGAGTTCCAGATTGGGATCATCCACAAGGTGCCACACAGGGTGTTCCGGGTGGGTGGAGAGGTTCCGGTCTTTGAAGGTAAAGGCGATTTCATGGACACTGGTTTTGATGTTAAGAAGTTCCTGGGAACGCTGCAGGTTTATAAAAGCCATGGAGCGATCCATCTCTCTTATTTGGAACTGAAAAATACCGCCAATGCGAAACATCGCCTGGGCCGTATCACCCGTTTCGGCCTGGGCCACGGTGAGGGTGACCTTATCTCCCGGTTCCACTTCAAGGATATCTGCCAGTTTACGGCCGATGAGTATGTTGTCCTTTCCACTGTTTTGTTCCGGAAAGGTTCCTTCAATAATGGCTTCATCCAGTTTTGAGATGTTTTTTTCCGTCACCGGATCAATGCCGTTGATGATAATGGTCTGCACATTCCTGGGGCTTGCGATCATGCCAAAGGCCTGGGTCCGGCGGGTAACCCACTGGATATCCGGATTGGATTGAAGTGTGTCCACCCATTTTTGGGGATGGTCAATGGTTTTATCCACTTCCAGGGTGTCCCGAAACCCCTTGCGGTGCACCTGCCCCTCTCCCATGAAGGTGGACGTGGCGGAGCGGATCATGTTGTCTTTCCATCCGATGAGCAGGGCATCCATAAAAATAAGGGCGGCAATTCCCACACCAATGGCCAGCGCCGATAGAAAGGTTCTGCGCCTGTTTCTGAACAGGTTGCGCCAGGCAAGTTTCAGGTAAATCATGATCTTCTCTCCGTTGGGTGGGGCCGGTGCCCAATGTGATTAATATGTTCTCATGGCATCCACCGGTTTTATCCGGGCCGCACGGATGGCCGGGATAACGCTGACCAGGGTTGACGTGATCACAATGACCAGAAATGGAATGATGAACGCTTCCGGCACAAAACCAGCCTTAAAGGTGGCGATTTCAATGCCGCCGATGGTCATGGGTTGGCCCATGGGAATGCCATATATTACAAGGGGCCAGAGAATGGGAACGGTGAACAGTACGCCCACCGCCACCGCCATTAACGAGAGAAGCAGTGTTTCCAGGACAATCTGAAAAAGAATGTGGGAGGGGCGTGTTCCCACAGCCCGCATCACTCCGAACTCCCGGGTTCGTTCCAGAATGGACATCAGCACCGTGTTGAGAACCCCCAGTGCCACAATAAGACCGATGATAAACAAAAAAACCCAGTTTCCCTTTTTGTCTGCTTTCATGGAGCGATAAAAGAGCGATTCCACCTCTTCCCAGGGGTGAACTTCAAGTTCCGTCAATTGCGCCCTATTCAGTTCTGCTTTGATTCTTGCTGTCATCTGTCTTGATTTTTTGTGGCTGGAAAGCATCACAGCCACCTCATGGACCCTGGTGTTGTCCATGGCCAGAAATTCCCGGGCTTTATAAATATGAATATAGCCGTTGTTACGGTCCGTGGTGTCCACCTCTTTTTTTAATATCCCCACCACTTTAAAAAGATCATTGGCAATGGAACCGTCAACACCCTGGGAGACCATGGCAATACTACTACCAAGGGTTGCCTTGAGAATTCGGGCCAGGCCATTGCCGATGATAATCCGGTTGTGGGGGGCATCAGCGGAGGTGGTGTCCAGAAATTGGCCTTCCCCCACCTTGTCTGCCAGGGTGGAAAGGCGACGCTCCTGAAGGGGATCCACTCCGATGAGCTGTGCCCCGGTGGTTTTTTTGTCAATAAAGGCAAGGGCACCGCAATAGACCCGGGGTGCCTGGGCCCGGACGTCGGGAATGTTTTTTAAAAGTGCCTGCAGCTTGGGTGAATATTTAAAATTTTTATAAAGGTTGGGACGTTCCAGGTAGCCCTTGGCGTGAATTTGAATATGTCCGGTGTGGGCATGGGTGAACAGCTCAATGATCTGCCCATATCCCCCCTCCCCAAAGGCAAAGGAGATGGCAAGGAGAACAAACCCGATGACCATGGACAGGGCCGTGAGAAGGGATCGGCGTTTTTGTCGGAAAATATTTCTAAGGGCAATTTTCGGGATTAACATGGTTAAATCTTCCTGGTGTGGCCCCACCACCCTATGATCAATTACCCATTTTGTAAGGTGGATATGATCACCGTCGTTTCTTCTGCAGGTTTCGCAGGGTAAAGGTCTCTTTGTCAAGGGGGACATCAAACAGTGCCGATGTATACCGGACAATGGTTTTATGCTCTTTTTTGGTGGTGGGGATCAACTCCATCACAGAGGGGATGATTCTGTTGCCAAAAGCCTTCACCTCTTTAAAGTAGAGCTCCCTGACTTTCCGGTTTTTTTCATCATAAAAGATTTCATTCATGGGCAACAGGCTTTTTTTATCGATTTCAGAGACGATTTTTCCCCAGAGAGACACCGTCTCCTCCCGGGGGACAAACTCCACATGGTAGCTGGCCGGGTTTTCATCCGGGATCAGCCTGGCATGATAATCTTTCATGCGGGTACTCTCCTTGACCAGATCGTCGTTGGTAAAATCCGAGCCCATCCAGCTGCCCATCATCATGCTGGGGGGCACCTTCATCACCTTATTGATCTTTGGAAAGAAATTCCACATTTCGTTTCCTTTGCGCAGGGTGGAAATGCCCCTTTCCCTGCGGGGTGCCTCAATGATGATGAAGGTTTCTTCCAAGCCCTGGCTCCAGCTTTTCATGGTCAGTGTCCGCTTCCAGTGGGGCGTTTCAATGGTCATCTCCATTTCGGCATAGGCGGTATTGCTGCGATAAAGTTCATCCAGCCGTTTAATGATGGTGGCAAGGGTCACCCCGGGCGGGAGGTTCGTTTGAGCCTCGGCGGTCGGGTTTGTTTCCGGTTCTTCCGAGGCTGCTGCCGTTGCCGATGAAGCCATAAACATGAATGATAGACTGATCAGAATCAGGATGGATCTTTTCATTTTAAAGGGTATTCTCCAGTGGCGGACGGTTATTGTCCCCGTATATCAATGACTGAATTTAAACGCCAGATTTCTAAAAAAAGACCAAAGCCGGGAAAATGGTTTCATCCGGGACGGGTCCGGATGGGGAGGGGCCGCTGGGGGATGTATCTCCGGATACGCCTGGTGATTGGCATTCGTGTCGGAGGCGTTTGTTGCATCCTGGGATGGGGTACCTGACACGCTTTGGTATTTTTGCTCCACCGTCTCCTTGAGTTCTTTTACAAGTTCCATTTGGACCGATTCTCTGGAAAGTGCAAGATGAGTCTGCCGTCCGATGTAGGTGGCAGAAATATCCATGCCGTAACAATCCCCATTGGCACCGATTCCGATACTGGCCGTGATTTTGTAAGCAAATTGTATTAATCCGGCAATCTCTCTGTATTCAGGTGGTGCCAGTTCCGGGATTTGATAAAAAGCGACCCCTTCACAGATGTTGTCCGGGAGATTCCAGGACTTCATTATTTTTGATGCCAGAAAACCATTCACGGTTCCGAATATTTCCTGTTCTGTTTTGTGCAGCGGTTGTTTTGTTTTTTCGGCTTTTATTACACATTTTTCAAAATCTTCAGGGTAGTGGATCGCCATCATCAGTTTGCCGATGCCATGAAGCAGTCCGGCCATGTAAAGCTCCCCCGGAAGTACATTCATTCCCAGGTTCGGGTGTCCCAATCTTCTTGCCGCCATGGCGCAAGCCCAGGAAAATGTCCAGTATGCTTCAGATGAGAACTCTTTAATCGTCGGGAAGGGTGGCAATGTGTTTTGAACACAGTAAAATGAAATTGAGTTGACGGTGTCCGTCAGGCCAATGCGGGTAATGGCACCTCTCAGGCTGATGATTTTTTCAAGCCCCCTGTAGTAGGAGGAGTTGGCCAACTTTAGAACCATGGAAAAAAGGCCTGGATCAACGGACACGAGCCTGGTTAAGGCATCAATGTCTATTTTATCGTTGGGTTGCCGGAGAATTGACAGAAGCTGTAACCGGTTGGCGGGGATGGGTGGAATTGGAATTTTTGACAGCATTGACTCCAGCGCCATGCAGTCTGCAACGGTTTCTTTCTCTATCTGTTTTTCTCCAGCCATTTGTCTTTTCCCCATGTTGATATTTTTATTTTGGGGAGCTCTTGCTTTTATCAAAGGGATCCCCTTGGATGGTCAATATATCAAAGAATGTTGGATTATGGATACATGAAAAAGGGCTGGGTGTCAAAAATCGACGTTAGCTCTTTTTGCAGTTGTCTTCAAGCTTCGTTGTGGGCGAACTTAGGGTCCCAAATCCCGGTCCGCCCGTGGCGGTTTTTTTATATGAAAAGGCAGCCTCCAAGGCAACCTCAGCAGAGCCGCCCCCCCGATGGGCAATAGGAACCGGACAATTGAGCTGTCTACAGTTCCGGTCCGGGCCCATTGCCCGTCGGGGGGGCGGCGGTATAATACCATTTGGCTCCGCGTCTACGACCCTATATTTGTTGTGTCCGGCAGGACATGCCAGTTTATATGAAGGTCTCACCAACATGCTGGAATTAAAGGACTTTCGTTTTTCGTTGTGGCAGGTTTTTCTGCCATGTATGTTATAAAAAATATCTACATATTCAATTGCTGTCTCCTGATCCAGAAAAAAATGAGCCGCCATTGTTTGTTAAGTCGTATGCTACATTTTTGGGAGGCTGTTCCCACAGAACTCGCCTCTGGTTGTTTATTTTAGATATGCCACTAAATAAACAGGCTCATCCATGGCCACTGGGAGATGCACCAGGCCTCAAGTTCTCTTTCCCTTGTTGATTCAACTGCTTTAAACTGGTATGAGTACACGGTGCTGCACTGTTCTTGCGATTTTGGCAGAAGCTGTGATGCATAACTGTTTTGGTGCAAAACGGTTCGGGTTTTAATCTTGGCCGGCCAGAGCAAGAGTCATTTACAAAAAGTGAGGCGTAAAAGGAATTATGACCACCTATCCAGGCGTACTTTTAAAATCTTCCAGCCTGTTTGCCAAAAAAGAGCTGGGGCAGAATTTTCTGGCAGATCCCCAGGCCGCAGCCATGATCGTTCAACGAGCCGGTATTAAAAAAGAAGACACCGTGCTGGAGATTGGCCCCGGGTTGGGAGCACTCACCGTGCACATTGCAAAACAGGCCTCCCATGTATATGCCGTTGAAAAAGACACCCGCCTTATTCCCCTGATTACAGGGGAGTTGGAGCAGGCCGGAGCAGACAATGTGACCTTGATCAATGAGGATATCTTCAAGGTGGACATCGGCTCCCTGGCCGGTGGCGGTAAGCTTCTGGTCATGGGCAATCTGCCCTACAATATCTCTTCCCAGGTGCTTTTCAAGCTGGTGGAAAACAGGGCAGTGGTCTCCCGGGCCGTTCTGATGTTTCAGAAGGAGCTGGCCCAGAGAATTGTGGCCCCCCCGGGGGGCAGGGACTATGGACGTCTTTCCGTTGTGATGCAGTACTGCTCCCGTGTGACCACTGTGGCAGATGTAGGGGGGCAGCTTTTTTTCCCGAAACCCGAGGTGGAATCCCGGGTGGTGGCAGTAGATTTTTTTAAAACCATCCAATTTCCGCCCCTTCAGGAAAAATATCTGTTCCGGGTGATCAAGGCCGCTTTTTCCAAGCGGCGAAAAACCCTTCGAAACTCCCTGGCCGGGGCAGAGCTGGGTATGAATACCACCCAGGCATCCCAGGCCCTGGAAGCTGCGGGGATTGATGGGGTCCGGCGGGCAGAAACCCTTACGGTTGAGGAGTTCATTGCCCTTTTTAAGGTGTTGTGGGATAAATACATGGAAACGGCATGATGCCGCCCCGACGACCGGCCGCCGGGGGCTTTGCTGCCGGCATTTTTCATAAACCCACATGGCAGAAAAACCTGCCACAACGAAAAACGAAAGTCCTTTAATTCCAGTATATTGGTGAGACTTTCATATAAAAAAAATTAGGAAAGTGAAATGATACGAGCAAATAAACATTATGGAAAGTTAAAGGCCTCTTACCTGTTTTCAGACATTGCCAAACGTGTGACAGCCTACCAGCGTGAAAATCCCGACAAAGAGGTGATCCGTCTCGGTATCGGGGACGTGACCCGGGCACTGCCCCATGCCTGCATCCAAGGCTTTCACAAGGGGGTGGATGAGATGGCAAACGATGCCACCTTCCGGGGTTACGGGCCGGAGCAGGGGTATGAGTTTCTCCGGGAAAAGATTGCCCGGTTTGATTTTAAGAGTCGTGGGGCCGACATTGCCGCCGATGAGATCTTTGTCAGTGACGGTGCCAAATGTGATTCCGGCAATTTTCAGGAGCTGTTTGCAACGGATATCAAGATTGCCATCCCCGACCCCGTATATCCGGTGTACCTGGACACCAATGTCATGGCAGGCCGCACCGGGGCCTTTGAAGAGGGCAGATACCAGGGCATTGTCTACCTGGAGTGTAACCGGGAAAACAATTTTCTGCCGGAACTGCCAAAGGAACCGGTGGATCTTATCTACCTGTGCTTTCCCAATAATCCCACCGGCACCACCATCACAAAGGCGGGTCTCAGGCAGTGGGTGGAATATGCCCGGGAAAACAAGGCGTTGATTTTGTTTGATGCCGCCTATGAGGCCTTTATCAGAGACGAAGACCTGCCCCACTCCATCTACGAGATAGAGGGGGCAACGGAAGTGGCGGTGGAGTTCAGAAGTTATTCCAAGACCGCCGGGTTCACCGGTACCCGGTGCGCCTATACGGTGGTTCCCAAAGCGTGCATGGTCTATGATGAGGCCGGGGAGAAAGTGTCGTTGCATGCCCTGTGGAATCGACGTCACTGCACCAAGTTCAATGGGGTCTCCTACCCTGTTCAGAAGGCTGTGGAGGCTATTTATTCCCAGGAGGGTCAAATTCAGGTGAAAGCCTTGATCTCCTATTATCTCAAGAATGCCGATCTGGTCCGTCAGGCCATGGGGGAGCTGGGATTTGAGTTTGTGGGGGGGGATAATTCCCCTTATATCTGGATTGACGGGCAGGGCAGGGACTCCTGGGAGTTCTTTGACCTTCTGCTGTCCAAAGCCGGTGTGGTGTGTACCCC
Organism: uncultured Desulfobacterium sp.; assembly: GCA_963668575.2. Classification (GTDB taxonomy): domain Bacteria; phylum Desulfobacterota; class Desulfobacteria; order Desulfobacterales; family Desulfobacteraceae; genus Desulfocicer. Next base: position 7,681,500 of record OY764894.2, read on the forward strand.
CGGAGCCGGATTCGGTAAGTGCGGACAGGGGTATATTCGCATCAGTGCATTCAACAGCCGCGAAAATGTGGAAAAGGCCATGATTCGCATTGCCGAGGCCCTGAAATGAATCATTTCTTTAAAGTGAAGGGACTGGACCAGGTGATGGTTCAGGCCGTCCATTTTTCTGCCATGCCCCTGGAAACGGTCCCCTTGACCCAGGCATCGGCCCGGGTGCTGGGGGAGGATGTCGTGGCCCATCAGGATCTGCCGGAATTCCGACGATCCACCATGGATGGCTATGCGGTTCATTCCGGTGCCACCTTTGGTGCGTCCGAGGCCAACCCGGCCTGGTTGCGGGTGGCCGGCACCATTGCCATGGGTCAGATTCCGTCATTTTCCCTAAGCCCGGACCAGGCCGCCCCCATTTCCACCGGCGGCATGCTGCCCCAAGGAGCCGACAGTGTGGTCATGGTGGAGCACACCGAGCCTGTGGATGACGACACCGTGGAGATTTATAAGAGTGTGGCACCTCTGCAGCATGTGGTGGACCGTGGGGAGGATTTTCGGAAGGACCAGGAAATTCTCATGGCCGGGACCCGGATTCGTCCCCAGGAGAGCGGGGTGCTGGCCGCCCTTGGCATGAAGGATGTAACGGTGTTTCAGCGGCCCACGGTGGCCATTATCTCCACCGGGGACGAGATTGTTCCCGTGGAAGAGGCCCCTGCCCCCGGCAGAATCCGGGACATGAACTCCCACACCCTGGCAGGTCTTATCTCCGATGCCGGTGCCGTTCCCCTTCCACTTGGCATTGTAAAAGACAGCAGAAAGGATCTTTTTGATGCCTGCCGTCGGGCCGTGGAAAAGGCGGACATGGTGCTTATCTCCGGCGGTAGTTCCGTGGGAATGAGGGATTTCACCGTGGAGGTGCTGTCCGACCTTGCAGATACCGAACTTCTGGTCCATGGCATCTCCATCAGTCCGGGAAAACCCACCATTCTGGCCCGTTCTGGAACCAAGCCGGTGTGGGGATTGCCCGGCCATGTGGTGTCGGCCATGGTGGTGTTCAAGGTGGTGGTTTTGCCTTTTTTACGAAAACTCATGGGAGAAACGTCGTGGGCTGATCCGGGTATTGTCATTCCGGCCATCCTCAGTCGCAATGTGGCCTCGGCCCAGGGGCGAACGGATTTCATCCGGGTGGATCTCCAGGAAAAAGAGGGGCAGTTGTACGCCTCCCCGGTGCTGGGTAAATCCGGCCTTATCCGCACCATGGTCATGGCCCGGGGCCTTCTTGAGATTGGTGAGAATGTGGAAGGCCTTGAGAAAGGCACAGTGGTAAAGGTTTTGCCCATGTGATGTTTGAGGGGTAATCCCACACCGGCTACTTGCGGGAGGGGCGCTGATTGAGTGCACGCGCTGATTCCAACGTCCGTAGGTGTGATTAATCCCGATTTTTTGCTGTGTCCGCCAGGACATGGTTGCTGTTGTGAATACGCACCAAATAACTATAGAGAAAAAAATGACAGTAAAACGAAATGTATACCTGGATATGAAGCCCGTTGAAACGGCAAAAACCATTCTTTTTGATGCCTTTCCCCCGGAGGAAGTCCAGTGGGAAGAGATCAATTCCTGCGATGCCTTGGGACGGGTGCTGGCTGAACCGGCCGTGGCAGGGCTCTCTTCCCCCAATTTCCATGCCGCCGCCATGGATGGTATTGCCGTTGATGCAAAAAATACCTTTGGCGCCAGTGAGGAGTCCCCCCGTTCCCTGGTACCGGGTAAGGATATGTTCTGGATCAACACCGGCCATGTGATGCCCCAGGGCACCAATGCGGTGATCATGATTGAGCATGTTCAGATCATGGATGAACAGCGGGTGGAGATCGAGGCACCGGCCTTTCCCTGGCAGAACGTGAGAAAAATGGGAGAGGATATTGTGGCCACGGAGCTGCTGTTTCCCCGTGGGCATCAAATCTGCGCCTATTCCGTGGGAGCGTTGATTGCCGGGGGCGTATTTTCCGTGAAGGTGCGCAAACAGCCCCGGGTAATGATCATTCCCACGGGTAACGAGCTGGTCACCTGGGAGGCGGCCCGGAACAAAGGTCTTCAACCCGGGGATGTCATTGAATCTAACTCTGCCGTACTGCTCTCTTTGTGCCGGGAGTATGGCTGCCGGGCCGAACGTCACCCCATGGTGGAGGATAACCTTGACTGGATCACCACTGCTGTGGACAACGCCACGAAATCGGATTACGATATGGTGATGATCATCGGCGGCTCTTCTGCCGGTTCCATGGATTTTGCCCGGCCGGTGATCTCCGCCCTGGGCGAGGTGTTTGTCCATGGGGTGACCATGATGCCGGGAAAACCGGTGCTCTTTGGTCGGGTGAACGACACCCCGGTGTTCGGTATCCCCGGCTATCCCGTATCTGCCATTGTGGCCTTTGAACAGTTGGCCGGGCCCCTGCTGCTGAGCATGCAGGGACTTCCCTCCATGGACCGGGAGCGTGTTGACGTCCTGCCCGCCCGGAAGATGACGTCAAAACTTGGCATGGAGGAGTTTTTGCGGGTGAAGATCGGTGCCGTGGATGATCGTCTCATCGCCTCCCAGCTCCCCCGTGGGGCCGGCAGCATCACCACCATTACCGAGGCCGATGGTATTATCCGCATTCCCACCCATGTGGAGGGGATTTCCGAAGGGGAAACGGTCACTGCCGAGCTGTTGCGGCCCCTGGCATCCATTAAAAATACGGTGGTGATCACCGGCTCCCATGACAACACTCTGGATATTCTGGCCGATCAGATTCGGCGTACCAATCCCGGGGTGAGCATTTCATCCAGCCACGTGGGCAGCATGGGGGGGCTGATGGCCATCAAAAAAGGGACCTGCCACATGGGCGGTGCCCACCTGCTCTCCCCGGAGGACGGTTCCTATAACGTCTCTTACCTTCAGAAATACCTGCCCGATGTTAAGGTGCATCTTATCAACCTTGTCATGAGAGAGCAGGGGTTGATTGTTCCCAAGGGCAATCCCCGGGGAATTAAGAGCCTTTTGGATGTGGCGGAAAAATCGCTTTTCTTTATTAACCGCCAGCCCGGTGCCGGTACCCGGATACTGTTTGATTACCAGCTTGAAAAGCTGGGACTCACGCGGGATCAGATAAAGGGATATGCCAATGAAGAGTACACCCATATGTCCGTGGCCGTGGCGGTCCTGTCCGGTCGGGCCGATGTCGGTCTTGGCATTTATGCGGCGGCAAGAGCCCTGGATCTGGACTTTGTCCCGGTGATCACCGAATCCTATGATCTGGTCATTCCGGATCGTTTTATTGCCACGGATAAGGTGCAAGTGCTGCTTGATACCATTGGAAGTCGGCAGTTTAAACAGCGGGTGGCAGCCCTGGGCGGGTATGGTACGGAAAAGACCGGGGAGCTTCTCTGGAAGAGTTGAGGCCGGAGATCAAGAATTGCCGTGCCCCTATAGCCCGGGGTGGAACCTCCTGCTTTCCGGACGTGGACGCGGGTGTTTTTTAGTGCAGGGGCCGGGAGGCACCATGGCTTTGCCGGGCCTGAAAGGGATGCATGACCGGACAGCAGATCAAAATAATAAAATACCTGTTGATTGCCTTTGTCTGGGCCGGAGGAGTTGCCCTTTGCCTGGGCGCCGGTGAAATTTATTCCTGGACCGACATCCAGGGCATCCGGCATTACAGCAATGTGGCACCATCCCCCTCTGGGAAGAATGTGGAGCGATTTGAGGAAGATCGCTCCCGGTATCAGGGGCTTGATAGCGAAACCCGGAAGGGGATTTTATTCAGGGCCGTTAAGATATATGACGGCGATTCTTTGAAGGTGTCCGGAGCCGGGTTGACACTCATGGTGCGGCTGGTGGGTATTGATGCTCCGGAAACCGGTGGGGGAAAGCATCCTGCCCAGCCCTTTGCCCACAGGGCCAAAGATGCATTTTCCCGGATCATCGCCACGGCCCCCTTTACCCTGAAAAGCTATGGCACCGGGAGCTATAACCGGGTGCTGGCAGAGCTGTTTGTGGGGGGCCGAAACATCAATCTTGAGCTGGTACGCCAGGGGTTTGCCGAGGTGTACCAGGGAAGAATGCAGTCCGGGCTTGATGAAAAGTCCTATCTTGATGCTCAGAAAGAGGCCCGGCAACGTCACAGGGGCATCTGGTCCCTGGGAAGCAGTTATGAGAGCCCGCGGCTGTGGCGGAAGCGGCATCCCAGAAATTAGACCCCCTCTTCATTTGCGGAGGTCATTAAGCACTCTCCTCACGGTTTTTGCCAAGGTTTTATTTTCAACGGGTTTCATTAACAATTCATCAATTGGAAGCGTTGAGAGTCTTTGGTTTTCTGTTTTATAACTAAACCCTGTGCATAGTATGATGGGTATGTCCGGTCGGATAGCTTTGATCGCCCTGGCAAGCTCATCCCCTGCAAGTTCCGGCATTGCCATGTCAGTGATTATGAGATCAAAGGCATCAGGAGATTCGATAAATGTTCCCAAGGCCTCAACACTGCTGGAAATAATGATAACGGTATACCCCAGACGTTCCAAATTTAGTTGCAGTGCTTTTAGAATTGGTCTCTCATCATCGACCACCAGGATGCGTTCCGATCCCGAGAGAATGGTGGTCTCCTGACTCGGTTGAATTATGTCCTTTTGTTTGGATGCCTGGGGGAAATACACATGAAAGCATGTTCCCTTATTGACTTCACTGGAAACAGATATATGACCGCCATGGGATTTAACAAGGCCGTGTACTACGGAGAGTCCCAGCCCGGTTCCCCTTCCCTCATTTTTTGTGGTAAAATATGGGTCAAATATTTTTTCGATAATGTCAGCGGGGATTCCCCCTCCTGAATCACACACAGACAGGCGAAGATATTCCCCCGGTTTAAGATCAGGATATTTTTCTCGGACGGTTTCATCAAAGGAGACATTGCCAAGGGAGACTTCAAGAGTTCCTCCCTTTTCTTCCAGGGCATGGCCGGCATTGGTGCACAAGTTGATGATGATCTGGTGAAGTTGTGTGGGATCGGACAGGATTGAGCCGGAATCAGGGGCAATATCGTCGGCGATATGAATGCTTGCCGGCAAAATAGATCGCATAAGCCTTATTGACTCTTGAACAATGGGCGTAGCATCCATTGGTTTGTAGCTTTTTTCTATCTGTCGACTGAAAGCCAATATCCTTCTGACCAGTTTTTTGGCTCTCTTGCCGGCAATCAGGATCTCATTCAATGCATTTTTTAAGAAAGTGCCCTCTTCCACGTCTGCAATGGATAGTTCTGCAAACCCCAGGATGGCAGAAAGAATGTTGTTGAAATCATGGCAAATACCGCCTGCCATGGTGCCCAGGGACTCCATTTTATGGGACTGGCGCAGCTGTTTTTCTGTACGGATTTTTTCAGTGATATCGACAAATGCGACAATGACGTTGGTGATATTCCCGTCGGCATCCAGCTCGGGGGTTGCATTTATCATCAACCATTTGGGGATGGGCTGCTCTTGGGAAACCATGCCCACCACCTGATTTACGATTTTTGATTTCCGGGACAAAACACGGTTGATTGGATAATCTTGGATTGGAACCCTGGTCCCTTGTTCATCCACAAGCCACCAGGCCGGGGTATCACTTTTTGTGCCATAAATATATTCCGCGGTGATCCCCAGCAGGTGATGGGCTTCGGCATTGATTTCAACAATGCCTTTGTCAATATTATATACCAGAAGGGCTGACGGGATGATCCGAATTAAATTTTTCAGCCGTTTTTCACTTTGGCTGAGCAGTAGATCCGCATTCTCCCGGGCCTTTTCCAGCCTTTTTTTTTCAATGGCCGCCAGAATGGTCTGGGGCAGGCGACGGATATGCTTGGGACTTTTTATGACATAATCGGACGCTCCCTGCTGCATGGCCTGCACTGCAATCTCTTCGGAGCCCGTCCCCGTAACAATGACCACCGGAATTGTGGGGTTATGGTCCCGGACGATCTTGATGACCTGAAGTCCTTCAAACCCCGCAATATTGAAATCACTCAACACCATATCAAACTCATTGCTCGCAAGGGCCTGGAGAAACGCTTTCTTGTTGGAAGCCTCGGTAATTTGGAATCCGCCATGCTCTCTTTCCAGGGCATCCTTTACCAGTTCTCGGTCAAGGTCGTAGTCGTCGATATAGAGGATTTTTATGGTATCGGTCATGCTCCATGCATCCTTGGGCTCATTTTTTGTTCAATTTAGAGGCGGTTCCACATTTAGGGTCAGCCAGTAGTCGGAGACCTTTTTCACGACATCCAGGAAATCAAAAAAAGAGACAGGCTTGACCAGATAACTGTTGGCACCGTTATCATAGCTCATGGCCCGGTCTCCCTCATCCCGTGAGGAGGTAAGAATAATCACCGGCAATCGCTTGAGCTTTTCAGTCTTTTTAATCTTTTGCAGCACCTGATGGCCGTCAATCCCCGGCATTTTGAGATCCAGAAGGACAATGTCCGGTAGCGGGTATTGTGTGCGGTCTTTATAGTCCCCTTCCCCAAAAAGGTATGCCAGTGCCTCTTTCCCGTTTCTGGCAACCTGGATTCCGTTCTTTAAGCGGGCCTCTTTAAATGCATCAATAATCAGTTCAACATCCATTGTATTATCTTCCACCAGAAGTATTGAAGCCGGTTTTATCATTGTTTTTTATCCTTTTTTCATCCGTCATGATCTTTCTGATTCAGCCACGACAGGGGGGGTGGCAATGGTCGTTTATATGGGAAGTTTCAGTTTAAAAACGCTGCCTCTATCCGGCTCGGATTCAATCAGGATCTCGCCCCCCATGATCTGAAGCGCTTTTTTCACAGCAGCCAGGCCAATTCCGGTTCCAGGGTAGTCTTCCTGACTATGAAGCCTTTGGAATATTTTAAATATCTTATCATGATATTCCGGCTCAATCCCAATGCCATTATCGGATATGGAGACAACCGCGTATCCATCTTTAACTTCAATACCAACACCAATAATCGGAGGTTCATTGGGTTTGTGGTATTTCAATGCATTCTCCAGAATGTTAATAAAAATGTGGGTTGCCAGTCTTAAGTCGCCTTGAACAACCGGCATCCGCTTGGGAACGGTTATCCGGGCACGGGTCTTTTCTATCTGGTTCGAAAGTGTCTCCACAGCAACATTTAGAACATCCTCAAGAGATACGGTTTCAATTTTTATGGATTTGCTTCCTAAACGGGAAAATTTAAGCAGCTCATCAATCAACTCCCCCATCTGCTTGCTTGCCTTAACAACGTTATCTAAATAGTGTTGCCCTTCTTCATTCAGACAGCTCTTATGCCTTCGATGGATGATTTCAGCAAAACCGCTGATGGAACGTAAGGGGGCTCGCAGATCATGGGAAACAGAGTATACAAAATCTTCAAGCTCCCTGTTGGTCTCTTCAAGCTCAACAGTTCTCTGGCGGACACGCTCTTCCAAGTTCCGGTTCAGTTCAAGGATGTTTTCTTCGGCTTTTCTACGTTCTGAGATATCAATCCAATTGAGTACAACATTTGTCAACTCCCCTGCCGGATTGTGAATGGGAAACATGGTTGCTTCAACATTGACACTGTTGGACCCTTCCAGGTTCATGGCCGGGATATCATTACCATCCCAATCACAAGTGAAGTTGACTGTTTTTCCCTCCTCATAAACGGTCCTGATAAGTGGCATTAATCCCTGTTTTTCGATGACCGTATCTTTGAAAATAGTGTATTTCCCAACCAGTTGTTCATCCGTGAGATTCAGGAATTTATTCAGCGCCGGGTTTACCTGCTGTAAAGTGCCTTTGGAATCAAATATCCACATTGCAAATGGGCTCTGGGTGATGATGCTGTTAAGAAATGATTCCCTGGTTCTCAAATCCTGCTCAATTCGTTTTCGTCCGGTGATGTCGCGTCCAATGCTCAGAATGCCGTCTATTTGTCCGTTAGTCCGGTACACCGGCGTTTTTATCGTTTCAAGGAGTTCACGATGCCCATCCTCTGCAAAGATGACTTCTTCCTCGTTTTTGGATGGCTTTTTTTTCTTCATTGCAAGGTTATCATTTTTTTTGAAAAAATCTGCTAATTTTTTGTCTACGAAATCATAATCCGTTTTCCCGACGATCTCCTTCTCTTTGGCGCCAAAAAAACTTTCAAATCGGGAATTGCAGAAAAGGTAGATGCCGTGGATATCTTTCAACCAGACTAAATCCGGGATGGCCCGTAGCAGTGCCCGTAACCGCGTTTCGCTCTCTTTTAAGGCCTCTTCCAATTGTCTGCGGTCATGAATCTCTTTTTGAAGTTGTATATTGAGGAGGCTGATTCTGGAGATATATGTTGTAAATTTAACCAAAAAACCCATTAGATGTTTGATCGTTTCTCGATTGTATCTCGGTATACGTCGGTATGCATCCATGTATGAATTTTTTTCAAATCCATAGACTGCTGCCTGTTTTATAAAAAAGGCTTCATCTATCTGGTCATCGTCATAGAAAAATTGACCTGTAAATATGTTTCCGATGTGTTTGGTTCCTACATACAAGGGCGTAACCACATCCCATAATCCATTTTTGCATTTATAGTCGACATATTCTCCGGGTTTGAGCTTTTTTGATAGAAAGAGATCACTTTCGGTGCAGTTGTGGGCAGTTTGAGGATTCATTCTATGGAACTTGGTGCAGATATCCTGCCATCCGGTGGCTTCGATCACGTTCCCTTGCATATCCAGTATGGCGGTTACCATGTTCGTCAGATAGTAAAATTCGTCCATTATCGACTGGATTTCTTCAACATTGATGATGGATTTCAGATCGTCCGCAGGCAGATTAATGTTCGGGTACATTGTTGGTTCTATTTCATACGGCTGCCATTCCTCTCCTCTGGGCATGGCCTCTTTTAATAATTGATTTTCAAGCCTTTCTTGCTCCAACGCCTTGACTCTTTGTTCTAATTCTTCATATGTGGGTTTCTCGGTCATTGAAACGACTCCTGTTTCCTGTTCCGGGGGAGTGTACCCTTTTTGCAGTACCCCCCCCCCAGCGCCCTCTCCAGTCATGAAGAGGGCGCTGGGGTGAGGTTGGGTAGATCACGATCGTCCCCGGATCATCAAAAAAGGGTACACTCGTTCCGGGGTGCCTGAAAGTCCGGTTTTCAGCCTATTTTCTTACACAGTTTTCGGCATCCTTGGAAAGTCCTTTACACTTTCTGAAACCATTCCCCATTTTGAGAGGCTTTTCCCAAAAAGAGCAAAGCAGTTTTGATATCATATGAAGGATGCCCAGTTTTTGAACCTGTCGCTTGGGCCGATAATGCCAATAACACGGGGCTGACCCCGTCTTCCGGAAATCAGCCCCCAAAATGGGATCATCATGGTAACAGGTTGTGTTGAATAGATTCCCATGGTAGAGGCAAATTGGCCAAAGGCTGCACATCCGGTGGGATATATCCGGTGTGCTGTCTTCATTAAAAGACTATTTTTCCAACATAATAAATGAGTATGATTTAGATAGAGTATAATTTATAGAGGAACAATGCAAGGTTATTCCCGTCCCTGTTAAAGGGCTTTCATTGAAAGAGCCCTCGGGCTTGATCACAACTCCGGCCACTCTGGTGAGGGAGCAGGCTTGAGTTGTGGGCATTATCGGTAGCCTTTTGGGTTCGCACCCGCTTGGGTCGATAACACCAATAGCATGAGCCTGATCCCGTTCTCACAAAACCGACAGAAAAAACTTGAACATCGGTTTTTACCGTGAACATCATGAGTTGACCGCCATGAGAAACGGTATTCTGTCTATAGAGGTTCTTCGAATCGATAAAGGTTCGTTTATTATGGTTTTGTTGTATTGTTAGTGATTATAGTGTGTTGCGTTTATAATTTTGCTGCAAAAAAACGATGAGCAGGCTTTGTGATAAATCATAATCACCACAGTCCCTTATAAAACAAGACCTTGAGTGACATGTGTTTTGCCGAGCTGAAAACGGTTCGATTCCATTTTTCAGAAACTAAATATAACCAATTAAAACCATAACGGACTGTTATGGTTTGAGAAAAAATATTTATCCTTTTGCGGCATGTCTTTTGCAAATATATATTCCGAATTTTTCGTTTACGTTATTTCAGTTGCTATAACAAGAGACCCCATAGGTGAACTTCTCTTGTTTTGCCCCAACATAAAAATGAACGGAACGACAACTGAAATTCGTTCATTGAATTATGGCGGTGCCGATCGCTGGAACCGGGGGTGTGATCAAGCCCTTGAGACCGGAATTGTTTTCATTCGGAATGTCAGGGCGCATGCCCGCCAGGGTATGCTGAATAAATGAACTGGGACCCAGGTAAGTTGCTTTATTCCACCCGGATCTTCCATGTGTATATATGACCCGTAATCATTTATAGAAAAAACAAGGAGAAACAAAAACATGAGTTTCCAATTTAAAACCGCCATACGGCAGGACGGTCAGGAACAACCCGGAATCAAAATGGGGTTATTTACCCTTAGATTGCCCTTGATTCATTTTCCCATTGAGATGCCGGAAATCATTCAGGCATTGTTCATGTTCGTTACGGGGTTATCGGCCACGGCCTTTCTACAGGATATGTTTGATATGCCCTTTGAAGTGGCCTTAACCATCGTGCTGTTCCATGAAATAAGCTACTGCCTGCATCAGTGCATGGGGGATCCTATTATTTCAGGATGGATTACGCCGGCGATTCCTTTAACCATCGCCTACCTAAGTAAGTATGCCATGGGCATGGAGAGACTTGAAGCGCTGATTGCCTTGCAGATTTCGGTGGGCCTTCTATTCCTGGTTCTGGGGATCAGCGGTCTGGCGCAGAAAATCACGAATATATTGCCGAATTCCATCAAGTCGGGAATCATCATGGGCGCTGCAGTGGCTGCGGTTACCGGCAAATATGGCTTTCTAAGTGCTGCCAAGGGCGGCAAAGGGTTTGCGTTGTTTCCTTACAGCATAACGGCGGGAATGATTGTTGCATTTTTCCTTCTATTCTCCGTGGGATTCAAGGAGATGCGCATCAAAGCTCAATCCACCAGTTTTATTGGGTTTGTCGCCAAATACGGCATGGTCCCGGGAATTATCGTCGGCATGATCGTCGGGATCTTAACCGGAGAAATCCCCATGCCCACCATTGATAGCTGGGGATTTTTTGTTCCCCAATTCACCACCGTTTTCACCACCTGGTCGGTGTTTGGTGTGGGTATTCCCTCTTTGGACGTTTTCATTGCAGCGTTTCCCATGGCCGTTGTTGCATACATCATCGCTTTTGGTGATCTGATTGTGGGAGAAAGCCTTCTCAAAAGGGCCAGCAAAATCAGGACGGACGAGCACATTGATATCAATACCAACAGGACCAACGTCCTTTGCGGCATTCGTAATATGCTCGAAGGGTCTCTTGCCCCGACGGTCACCCTGGCAGGTCCCCTTTGGGCTGCCATGACCGTGGCGATAACGGAGCGATACTGCCAGGGCAGGAAAGCCATGAGTACTATTTTTGGCGGCACCGGCACCTTTAACATCATGAAATTCGCCTGTATCCTTTTCCTGCCGCTGGTTGCCATTTTTAAACCGGTGTTGCCCCTGGCCATCGCCTTGACCTTGATGGTTCAGGCATTTGCCTGTTTTTTTATCGCCATGGAATTGGCAGAAACGCCTGAAGAGAGAGGGGTGGCAGGACTGACAGGTGCAATTCTTGCCGTTGGCGGTCCCACCTACGGTCTTTGTGCCGGTCTGATTCTATTCCTCTTTATCCAGAAACTACGCCCGGCCAGGGAAATTGTATCTGCAAAGGGGGCGGTGTTTTCAGAGGAAGCCAAGTCCATAGAATAGAATAGAATAGAATAGAATTAAATTAAATTAAATTAGGAAGTTGTCAAAAAAGGAGATTTGCAATGCGTATCAATGATTTTCAATTCACAATGCCTGCCAAGGTTGTTTATAAATCCGGAGCAATTAATGGATTGGGCTCTTTATTAAAAGACGCTGGAATCCATAAAGTTCTGGTTGTTACCGACCCCGGGATAGCCAAAGCCGGTTTTCTTGATGTGGTGAGCCCCGTACTAATCGCTGGAAACGTTGAATTTAAAATTTTCCAGGAGGTTGAACCCAACCCCAGTGTGGATACGGTGAATAAAGGTGCGGCAATTTTTGACGAATTCAAATTCCAGGGGGTCATTGCCCTGGGCGGGGGCAGCCCCATGGATACGGCAAAAGCCATTGCCATAAAAGTAACCAACCTCGGTGATATTCCCGATTATGAAGGGCTGGACACCTTTGAAAAAGACCCACTGCCTGTCTGGGCAATCCCGACAACAGCCGGGACCGGCAGTGAAGTCACGCCCTTTGCCGTCATTACAGATCGGGTCAAAAAGTATAAGTTGACCATCATCAGTACCAGGATAATTCCCAAGGTAGCCCTGTTGGATCCCGGTCTGATTTCAGGACTGCCTGCTTCCATTGCCGCGTCCACGGGGCTGGATGCATTGACCCATGCCATAGAAGCCTATGTCTCTCTTTTTTCTTCTCCCTATTCAGATTCGTTTGCTGAAAAAGCCATTGAAATGATCGGGCGTAATCTGAGGCTTTTTGTGGCCAACAGGTCAAACGAAGAGGCCGCCGGTAACATGCTTCTGGCCAGTCTGTTTGCCGGTCTTGCCTTTACCCACGCACGGCTGGGCAATGCCCATGCAATGGCCCATCCCCTGGGCGGCTATTTTGACGTTCCCCACGGCGTTGCCAATGCCATCCTTCTGCCTTACATAATGGATTATAATCGCATGGCCAATCCTGAGAAATTTATCCGGATTGCCAAACTGATGGGGGAAGAAGCAACTGCCCAGGGGGCAGTGGAGGCTGTCAAAAAACTGAATCGAGATTTGAACATCCCTGAAAAATTGTCCCATTTCGGAGTCAAAGAAGAGGTCATCCCGGAAATGACGGAGGATGCCATGAAGAGTGGAAATGTTCTTGCCAATCCAAGGCAAACCGGTCCTTCCGAAATCAAGGCCCTGTATCAGCTGGCGATATAACCGCCACGGGCGGACCGTTATTGGGGACCCTAAGTTCGCCCACAACGAAGCTTGAAAGAATATTAGGTTTACCTACTCTTTCTTGTAAAAATAAGGTGACAAATCAAATGCAGATGCTTTTCAGAGTTAACATGACAAACCTCACCGTTACCAGGGAGAACACACCGGATGAATATCACTGCCTGGGAGGAAGGGGATTAACCTCAAAGATTATCAGCAAAGAGGTGCCTCCCAACTGTTCTCCTTTGGATTCGGATGCCAAGGTGGTTTTTGCGCCCGGTTTGCTCACCGGAACCTCGGCACCCTGTTCCGGTCGGCTTTCCATTGGCGCGAAAAGCCCTCTGACCAACGGGATAAAAGAGAGCAATGTCGGGGGGATGGCTGGACAGGTTATGGCCAGGGCAGGAATAAAAGCCTTGGTAATTGAGGGGAAACCCGCAGATAAACAATTGTATGTATTGGAAATCACCCCTACGGATATCCATTTTAGTTCGGCAAAAGAGTTGAAGAACAAAACCAACTATCAGGTTGGAGAATTCTTGAGTTCCGCATATGGAGACAAGACTCCCTATATCTGTGTGGGACCTGGAGCTGAGAACCTGTTTCCCGTGGCCACGGTGGCTGTGTCGGATATGGAAGGCCGTCCCACCCGGCATGCCGGTAGAGGGGGGATGGGTGCGGTGCTGGCGTCAAAAGGCATTAAAGCCATTGTGTTTACAGGGAAAAAGGGCGCTCCCAACTTACCAAATGACGTCAAAGCCTATAAAGAGGTGGCCAAGGCGTTTGCCGTTGACCTGGTCAACACCAAACAGGCGTTAACCAAATTCGGTACAGCAGTTCTGGTGAATGTCATCAATACAAATGGTGCCCTGCCCGTAAACAATTACCGGCATGGCTCTTTTGATGATATTGAGCGTATCTCCGGTGAAACCCTGGCCAATAATTGCAAGGCCCGGGGCGGTAAAACCGGCCACGGATGTCATGCCGGTTGTGTTATCAAGTGTTCCAATATATATAATGACGTCGATGGCAATTACCTGACCTCAGCCCTGGAATATGAAACCATCGCCCTGCTGGGATCCAACTGCGGGTTGAGTGATCTGGACCAGATTGCCGAACTGGACTTTCTTTGTGATACCTACGGACTGGACACCATGGAGACAGGGGCAACCATGGCCGTGGCCATGGAGGGAGGATTGCTTGAATTTTCCGATTTCCAGGGCATGAAAAGACTGATCCATGAGATGGCCCAGGGAACCGTCACCGGAAGGTTGCTGGGACAGGGGGCACTGGTCGTCGGTAAAACCCTTGGCGTGGATCGTATTCCCACGGTCAAGGGCCAGTCCATGGCTGCATACGACCCCAGGGCCTTAAAAGGTACAGGGAGTACCTATGCCACCTCTCCCATGGGTGGGGATCATACGGCCGGCAACTGTCTTCCCGGTCGAACCGGGCTTGATGACCGTAAGCCGGAAGGTCAGGTCAAAGCGGCCCTGGATGCCCAGATACTCACGGTTTTGTGTGACAATCTGGGGTTATGCATTTTTGTCGGGCCTGTCAGGCCGAGTCTGGATTTTTTCACCCGTCTTTTCAATGCATACACAGGTGAAAACATGACCTCCGATGAGGTGATGGCGTTTGGTAAAGCCATTCTCAGGGAAGAGGTCATGTTCAACGAAAAGGCCGGTATTTCCAAATATCAAAACGATGTGCCTCAATTTTTCAGAACGGAAGAACTCCATTCCGGACTTGTTTTTGATGTTGATCAAAAAGAGTTGGCAACGGTTTTCGATTAGATGCTGATCTCTTTACCATGAAAATACCTTTTGATTTTCATGATTCGGGGTGGCCGAAATCCGGCCATGACCGTTTAGATGATATTCAGGGCCGGTGGTTTAATAATAACCCCGGCCCTGTTTTTTAATCAGCCCACCCTTTTTTAAATGTCATATTATGCTTTTTGACCTTTCTCATGATGGCGCTTTGGCTTATTTTAAGGGCTTGGGCCGCTTTCCTGCTGCTGCCATTCTCTCTAAATGCCTTAATCAGAGCCTCTTTTTCCACGGCATCCATCATTTTTTTCAAAGAACCCGTATGATGATTTTCCATGAGTGCGAACAAGTTTTCTTTTTGGGGAATGAATGAAGGAAGGTCTTTAACAGATATTGTATCCCCCCGGGTTGTTACAACCAGCCGTTCAATGAGATTCACCAGCTCCCTGACATTGCCCGGCCATTGATAACCGGTGAGGATTTCCATGGCTTCATTGGAGAAGCTTTTGGAATAATCATATTTTTTGTTGAATTGATCCAGATAAAAAACCACCAGAGGCAGAATGTCATCGGGGCGTTCCCGTAACGCAGGGGCCGTTATGGGAACGACATTGAGCCTGTAATAGAGGTCATTTCTGAATTCGCCTCTCTTCATCATCTCTTCAAGATTTTTACTTGTGGCGGTAATCAGGCGGATATCTATTTTTTGGGTTTTGGTCCCGCCCAGTCGGATGATCTCTTTAAATTGCAATACCCTTAATAATTTCACCTGCAGTTCCTGGGGCAAATCTGCGATTTCGTCCAGAAAAAGAGTCCCATTGTTGGCCAATTCAAACATTCCCGGCTTGCCAAGTCTTTTGGCCCCGGTAAATGCCCCTTCTTCATACCCGAACAACTCCGATTCCAGGAGTTGGCCGGGTATGGCCCCACAGTTGATTTTTATGAAAGACCCGGTTTCTGAGCGATGGCTCTGCTTGTGAATGATATTGGCAATGATCTCTTTACCTGCACCGGATTCTCCTTTGATAAGAACCGTGGAGTCAACCCTGGCCACCCGTAAGGCAAGCTCTATGGTCTCCTCCATTTTCTTGCTGCTATAAATTAACTGGGTGCGCACCCATTGTCTGGCCCGGAGGTTTTTTACCTCATATTCATATTGGGATGCGATCTCCAGAGATTTTTGTAACTGACGTCTGAAGTTGTTCAGTTCTGTCATATCTCTGACATTACTGATAACCCGGGACAGCTCTCCTTTGGCATTGAATACCGGGGTCCCGGATACCAGTATCTCTTTACCTCCGTGAATTTTTTGAGCAATGGTCATGGGGGTTCTGCTCTCTTTGATCTTAAAGGTAATGGATTCGTTCAGAAACCCTTTTTTTACGATTTCCTTCATGTTTTTCCCCAGCAGATGCTTTCGATTGAGCCCGGTTATCCGCTCGTATGCTTTATTGACCCGTAGGGTGTTACCCTCTCCATCGGTTATGTAAATGCCATCATATGAATTTTCAAAGATAGCTGAAAATTCTGCTGCGACATTTTTCATCTCTTCCAGCTCTGAAGAGAGCGTTTCAAGATTGGAGATGCTTTGAAACACAGACACCGCACCGCAGGTAATGCCATCTGTTATGATCAGACTCTGGGCGGCAAAGAAGGTCTTTTGGTTGATCTTTATCTTAACCACCTGGGGGGTGCCACTGGGCAGAATATTGGGAAGCGAACTCTGGGGTATGGCCTTTGATATCGGCATGCCGATGAGGTCATGGCCGTTGAGATTCAATATGTCCAGGGCCGTGGGATTGGCAAGAATGACAAGACCTTTTAAATCAATGGCGACAATGCCCACCGTTAAAGAATCAATGATAGATGTCACCAGGGAGATGTCCGGTCTGGGGTGGATAAGGGGAAGCGCTTTTTCCCTGTTAATATACCCCACATAGTTGTTTTTATCATTTACTACGATGATAAAGGGGGCCTGTATCACCCTGAGCGTTTCAATTGCGGTGGTGTTGACATTGACCCTTGGGAGATTTGTCAGGAGATACTCTCCCACAGGCCTGTCCCGGAAGTCAGGGTTGATGATATGGCTCCAGTGAAAACTTGGGACAAATAAACCTGCAAAGCTTCCATATGAAAAAATCGGAGCAATCTCGGATTCTGCCACAGCTAATTGCATGGCGGCGTTACCCAGTTGCGTAGCGGCATCAATCCAGACGCTGCCCTTTTGTAATAGATCTGAGATATTCATCAAATACTCCAGTTTGCGACAATGCCAAACAATCTTGACGGGCTTGATCACAACACTGGCAATCCGTCAAAATGGACGGTCCAACAGGATCAGGCTTGTGATTTCTTAACGATTTGTTTTTGTTATGATTCATTCTTTTCTCCGGTTAGTATGGATTATCCATACTAACCGGAGAAAGTCAATATGATTTCATCATGATGATTTCAATGATGAAGTAATATTTCCCTCAGATTCAGCCATCTTAGGTCTGCCTGCTTTTCCATCACCTACGCCCGGCCCGCAATTTTTTACAATACTTTTTGAAAAAAAGCGCCTATAGTTTAATATATGAAACCGAAAATCGACGTCATATTCCACCGTGACCCGGACCTGGAAGGCATTGATCTCTGCCGGGTGGTGAACAGCAGCCACTGTTTCCCCAAACATTTCCACGACGATTTGTATGTGATCGGGCTCATTGCCTCCGGAACCTGCAATTGCCTTGAAGTGGAGAAAAGGGAGGCCATTGCCGGTCCCGGCGGCCTTACCCTGTTCAATCCCGGCCAGATCCATTCCGGAGTTCCCGTGGACCAGACCCGGTTGAGCTATAGCGTGTGCCACATCTCCGTGGAGGCCATGACCTCCCTGGCCCAGGATCTTGACCTGTGCATAGATACCCCGCCGGAATTCACCACCACCATCCTGAACGATCCGATCATCACCGCCCTGTTCAAGAATTTGTTTCGTACCCTGGCCCACAGCCGGGATTGCCTTGAAAAGGAAGCCCTTCTGGTATCGGCCTTTCATCTTCTGCTCTCCCGCTACGGCTGCCGGCTCAGATCCGCACCGGACCGGAGCCGCCGCCACCAGACGATCACACAGGCCCGGAGCCTCCTTTCCCGGGAATTGAACCAAAAACTGACCCTTGAAGAGGTGGCCCGGAGCGTGGGGCTAAGCCGCTACCATTTTTTAAGAACCTTTAAGCGGGAAACCGGCCTGTCTCCCCATATGTACAGAACTCTTAACCGGGTTGAAGCGGCACGAAAGCTGCTGCTCAACGGCCTGCCCGCTGCCCGGGTGGCCCTGGAAACCGGGTTCACCGACCAGAGCCACTTTGCCAATACCTTTCGCAGATATTTCGGGGCCACCCCAAAGCAATACCTTGCCGCCACCGGGTAAGAGGCCCCTTTTTTCCGGACGGCACATCGTTCCTCTCTTTGACCATTTCCGTACCACCGCCGCTCGTATGGCAAAATCAGCAATATGTTCCTATACATGCCCCCTCAAGCGTTTTAAAATACTCCACATAACGGCCCGGTGGGGTAATGATATAGACCATGAGGAGCAATACAATGAAAAAAACAACGGAAAGAGACAGACCTTTTTTTACGGACCTTTCACTATTTCAGGGAAATATACTTCCCTATGCCGCCCTGCTGGCCGCCGTGCTCTTCTGGGGCGGGTCCTTTGTTGCCACCCGGGTGGCGGTGAAGGTACTTCATCCCCAGGGGGTGATGCTGTGCCGAATGGTCATTGCCTGCCTGGCCATGCTTCCCTTTGCCGGCCGGCTCATGCCGGAAACCTGGGATGCCAAAGATCTGAAACTCCTGATTCCCATGGTTCTGCTTCAACCCTGTTTCTACTTTTTTCTGGAATCCAACGCCCTGAAACTGACCACCTCTTCCCAGGCAGGGGTGATATCCGCGTTTGTACCGCTGCTGGTGGGACTGGGTGCCTGGATGTTCCTGTCGGAACGGATCACCATCAAAACGGTCTCAGGGCTTGTCATTTCCCTGGCAGGGGTGAGCATCCTGACCCTGTGGGGCAACAAGAGTGCGCCCGGAGAAAATCCCCTATTGGGCAACAGCCTTGAGGTTCTGGCCATGGTCTGCGCCGCCTGCAACATGATCATCGTCAAACGGTTGAGCAGCCGCTACAACCCCTGGAGCCTCACTGGCCTGCAATTCCTGGCCGGCCTCCTGTTTTTTTCTCCGGGCATCCGCCACCTGATGGCCGTGCCCAGGGAAGTCTTTCAGCCGGACCTGCTCATGGCACTGGGATTTCTCGGAATTTTTGCATCGGTGGGTGCCTTTGGTCTGTACAACTGGGGCATGAGCCGGGTGCCGGCAAGCCGGGCGTCGATCTTCATCAACCTGGTGCCGGTGGTGGCCGTTGTTCTGGGATGGGGTGTTCTGGGGGAATCCTTGACACCCGGACAGACCGCCGGGGCCTTTATCGTGGGCACGGGCGTTTTCATCAGCCAGAGAACGGGAAAGAGCCCCGGGATGAGACAGGTCTCCGCATGAATTGTCGGCATCCTTCAAAAGTGCCTTATTGTCTTTGAGAGTATTACCCATTTTCCAGGGATTCTCTCAAAAGAGTGTCAACTCCTTTTATGGTGATATGAAGGATGCCAATTTTTTGAGGAAAAGTTGTCACGGAAATAGTAATAATGTTATCACGTTCTTATTCCGGGTAATGGGGTGGAAGAGATTTTCCTGTACGTGGCTTTGGGAGATATCCATGGTTTTATGATTTAATCCTATGAATAAAATGAGTGTTGATCAGGATTTACATTTATATTCATAGAATATATTTTAAATTAAAAAATGATTTATATTCATTGATTTTAGTTAGTGATTAAATTTCATTTTAGCAACCCAAAACCTAAAGGAGATTGATTATGGCAGGAACAATGAAATGCTTTGTCATGAAAAAAATTGGTGAAGTCGGTTTTATGGAAAAGCCAATTCCGGAAGCAGGTCCAAACGATGCCGTTATTAGAACCACGACGGCCCTGGTTTGTACCTCGGATGTACATACGGTAAAGGGCGCCATCGGCGAAAAAACCAATATGACATTAGGTCACGAAGCCGTCGGAATCGTCGAAAAAGTGGGAGGTGCGGTCGAAAAGTTCAAAGCCGGAGATCGGGTGGTGGTCAATGCGATTACACCCTGTTATAAATGCCACAACTGCCAGAGGGGATTTACATCCCAGTGTACGGAGGCTTTGGGGGGCTGGAAATTCGCAAATATCAAAGATGGCAGTTTCGCCGAATATTTTCATGTCAACGATGCGGATGTAAATTTAACCATAATTCCGGATGATGTTTCTGATGAAGCCGCATGTTATACCACAGACATGATGTCGACGGGATTCAAAGGCGCTGAGAATGCCGATATCATTCTTGGCGGCAGTGCCGTTGTATTCGGGCTGGGCCCAGTAGGACAAATGGCGGCGGTATGCGCACGGTTGCTTGGCGCGGGCCTGGTCATCGGTGTGGACAATATCCCCCAGCGGTTGGAACTTGCAAAGGAATACGGTGCAGACGTCGTTATCAATTACAATGAGGTCAACGCCGTTGAAGAAATCATGAAACTTACAAATGGTGAAGGTGTGGATTCCGCCATGGAAGCTGTCGGCGCTCAGAAACCACTGGAAAATTGCATAGAGGCCACCCGTCCTGGTGGAACCATTTCCAATATCGGTTATCACGGAGAAGGCGAATATCTACAGATTCCAAGATTGGCATGGGGCGTAGGCATGGCGGAAAAGACGATCAAGACACTCCTTTGCCCGGGTGGAAGTGAAAGAATGACCCGTCTTTTAAAGTTGATCCAGAATAAACGCGTCGATCCCACCAAGCTGACAACCCATACGTTTAATTTCGACGAACTGGAAAAAGCCTTTTGGATGATGGATAGCAAAGAAGATAACATTCTCAAACCCCTCATCAAAATGGGCTGATATTGAAGGAGCATTGGTTACGAAAGCTTTGAAAAGCAAAGCATCATAATTAAGAGACAAACCCTGTGCGGGATACCGTGCGGGGTTTTTATTATGGTGAGCAAAGGGAGTGTGGTTTTTTCTTGCCGGGAATTAATATCCCCGGTTTTGGGTTCCGGACCTTTTGACTCATGCTGGAGCATTGCTGGGGGTTCACGTTGACTTTTAATGGTGAGATTGGTATTCATTCAGCGTGAGAAAGTACCCCCATTTCGAGGCATCCATAGAGGAGAGAGGAAGATGCGTTACCTTACCTGTTCTGTAGTATCTTTGGTTATTTTGATTACATGCTTGTTTTTATCCGCTGGTGATAGCCATGCCTGGCAGGAAAAATACCAGCCGAAAAATGATGATTGGAAGGGCGTTGAACAGCATTTCATATTTAACAGCGGCGCAGAGCCGGAGTCGCTGGATCCGCACAAGGTGACCACGGTGGATGGTTCCCGCCTGATGGATGCCCTGTTTGATGGGTTGGTGAGTGCCGATCCGGAAACGCTTAAGCCCCGACCTGCCTGCGCCGAAACCTGGACCATCAGCCATGACCTGAAGACCTATACGTTCACGCTGCGCAAAGGACTGAAGTGGAGCAATGGTGCCGCCATCACCGCAAATGACTTTGCCAGGTCGTTTGAACGTGCGCTGACACCTTCCACCCAGGCCCCCTATGCCGAGCTTTATACCTATATCGTGGGCGCAGATGCCTTTCGGAAAGATACAAAGATCGGCTTTACGACCGTTGGTGTCAACGTGCTTGATCCGCTGCATCTGGTGATTGATCTTCGTGTGCCATGTCCCTATTTTCTGGAGCTGCTCACCCTTCCGGTCTTCTTTCCGGTACCGATCGATCTTATCTCTGCCGGCAAAGACTGGGCCGAGGGAGGAAATCATGTTTCCAATGGAGCGTTTCTCCTGGAAAGCTGGCAGCATCGCAGCAAGCTTGTTCTGAAGAAGAATCCGTACTACTGGGACAGCGGGTTCGTGAAACTGGAGACGGTCACCGCCCTGTGCATCGACGATATGAACACGGCCTACAAACTTTTCCAGGAAGGCAAGGTGCATTGGCTGCCCGGTGTACCCCAGAGTCGAATTCAGGAGATTAAGCGCAATCCGGATTTTTACAGTTACCCGTATTTTGGCACCTACTTCTATCGCTTTAACGTAACCGTGAAACCCTTTGACAATCCCAAGGTGCGTCGCGCCTTCAGCCTGGCCACCAATCGCAGGAACATAACCGAATTGTTGAAGGGAGGGCAGCACCCGGTTGGCTCCTATTGCCCGGCAGTTGCCGGCTTCAAGCCCGCCCCGGGCCTTCCCTATGATGTGCAGGCGGCACGCAGATTACTGGCAGAGGCAGGCTATCCCAACGCCAAGGGGCTGGCGCCCGTCGAGATCGTGTATAACACCAACGAGGGCCATAAGCAGATTGCCGAGGCCATCGCCCAGCAGTGGCGCAACAATCTGGGGGTCGAGGTTGTCACCCGGAACATGGAGTGGAAGGTCTTTTTGTCCGACATGAAGGAGCTGAAATATACCATTGCCCGTTCCAGTTGGATTGGTGACTACAGCGATCCATCGACGTTTTACGAATGCTTCTCCGCCAAATCCGGGAACAATCGAACGGGCTGGGCAAATCCCAAGTATGATGCATTGCTTGCCAAGACCCGGACAGAGACGGATACCGCCAGGAGAATGGCGTACTTTGCCCAGCTCGAAAAGATCCTGGTGGAGGAGGCGTGTCCCATCATGCCCATCTACCGTTACGTGGATCAGGGCATGCTCTCTGAGTCCGTGCTTGGCTGGTACGGCAACATCCGCAGTGTGCATCCGCTGAAGTATATCTGGCTGGAACAATAGGATAAAAGTCTTTGCATCCTTCATATGCCCTCAATTTGAAAAGTGTAAACCGAAAAATGAAGGATGCCAAAGTCTCTTAAGGATAAAAGCCGCTTAATGGCATTTCACATTGCGAAACGGTTCCTGCTTGCACCCCTGATCCTTCTGGTGATGATCAGTGCGACCTTCTTTCTGGTCCGATTGGCTCCCGGGGGGCCGTTCAGTGCAGAACGGGCATTGCCGCCGGAAGTTGAAAAGGCGATGATGGAGCGTTACCACATGGATGAACCCTTGCTTACGCAGTATGCCTGTTATCTCGGCAGCCTGTTAAAGGGCGATTTGGGGCCATCGCTCAAGCACCGGGAACGAACCGTCAACCGCATCGTTGTTGAGCATCTGCCGGTTTCGTTCATCCTTGGGGCCTGGGCCCTGATGATGGCACTGTGCCTGGGGGTGGGAGCCGGGCTGGTATCTGCCCTGGTGCCCCGCACCATATTTGATTACACGGCAATGGGCCTGGCCGTGCTTGGCATCAGTCTGCCGGCATTCGTGGTGGGGCCATTGCTGCAGATGTGCTTTGCCCGGGGGCTCAAGTGGTTTCCCGTTGCAGGCACCGGCAGCTGGCACCATCTTGTTCTGCCGGCATTTGCCCTGGGCCTGCCCTTTGCCGCACGTTTTGCCCGGCTTACCCGTGCCGGCATGCTTGAGGTTTTAAGTGAGGATTTCATCCGCACCGCACGTGCAAAGGGGCTGTCCGAATCCAATATTATCCTGCGCCACTCCCTCCGGGGCGGGATTCTGCCGGTTGTCAGTTTTCTGGGGCCGGCCATCGCCTCCATCACCACCGGCAGCCTGGTGGTGGAGCGTATCTTCAGCATTCCCGGCCTGGGACGGGAGTTTGTGGAGAGTGCCTTGAATCGTGACTACACCCTGGTGATGGGGACCGTCATCGTCTATGGCACGATGATCATCTTCTGCAATCTTCTTACCGACGTGACCTATGCCGTGCTGGACCCCCGGGTGCGGGGAGACAGGCCATCCCCATGACCCCATCGCTGAAACGATCATACTCGCCGACCCGGCTGGCCTTTCGCCGCCTGTCGCAGAACCGTCTGGCCATGCTCGGGCTTGTGCTGTTGCTGGCTGTCATTATTTTCGTCGTGACCGGGACGGTGTGGGTGGACACGGACCCGTCTGAAACACGCATCTGGATCGGCACCCGGGGGCCCGGGTTTAAACATCCTTTTTGCCGGAGTGAAACGCATTTTCAAAAGGGAGAAGAGCCCAACCTTGAGCCCGTGCTCCTTGGCAATGATCTGCTGGCATACGATGTGAAGCGCATTGAGCGTGTTGAATACCGGGTGGTGATCCGCCGGCAAAAGGTTGCAAGCATTGCGCGTGGCGGAGAACCGCAGAGCGTACTGGATCTCTCCAGCCTTGCTTCCCCAGCCCGGGAGTCTCTGATGGGGGATGAATGGGGACGCGTGCTGCCGCCTGTAAAGATTAAGGTGGGTCACCCTGCGCCCGAAGGGCTGCTTGCCAAAGGCCAGCGTGTACTGATTCTGGGTTGGGAGCGGACGGGCCAATCCAAAACCGTCAAGGTGTCGCTGTCCCATGGAAAGGTTACAAAGATCATGGATGGCACGACATCGGTCAACCGTCTCACGGTTCGCGGTCCGGATGTGCAGGTGGTCCGTGGGGATGGGAAGGTTTTGACCCTGTTTCACCCCCTTGGCACCGATGAGTCGGGACGCGATCTTTTTCTACGCATCGTCAAAGGCGGTCAGATCTCCCTTTTGGTCGGGCTGGTGGCAACGGCCGTCAGTTTGTTCATGGGGGTGATTTACGGCGCCACTGCCGGCTATCTGGGAGGAAAGCCGGATGCTTTGATGATGCGTTTTGTGGATATTCTTTACGGATTGCCCTTTATCTTCCTTGTGCTGCTGCTGATGGTGGTTTTCGATCGCAATATCATCCTGCTCTTTGTTGCCCTGGGCATGGTCCAGTGGCTGACCATGGCCCGTATTGTCCGTGGCCAGGTGCTCTCCCTGCGCGGGCGTGAGTTTGTTCAGGCGGCCCGGATGTCGGGAGCCGGCGACCTGAAAATCATTTTTCTTCACCTGATTCCTCACACGGTGGGGCCAGTGATCGTGTATGCCACGTTGACGGTTCCCGTGGTGATTCTTGAGGAGAGCTTCCTGGCCTTTATCGGTCTGCCGGTTCAATACCAGGGCACCACCCTTGACTCCTGGGGCAGTCTTGTGAACCTTGGCATGAACGCATTGGGCGAAGGAGGCCAGAACTGGTGGCTTCTGGTGTTTCCGTCAATGGCCATGGTGCTGACATTGTTTGGGTTGAACTGCCTGGGCGACGGCCTGCGCGACAGCTTTGACCCCAGGGGAGAGTGATCGGCATGGCGCCATTACTTGACATCAGGGATCTGCATGTGACGTACAAGGGGCTCCTGTCCGATGTTGAGGCTGTCCGGGGCGTGAGTCTGCAACTCAACCCCGGAGAGGCCCTTGCCATTGTCGGCGAGAGTGGCTCCGGCAAAACCACCGTGGCCATGGCCCTGCTTGGCCTTTTGAAGAAGAAACAGACCCGGGTATCCGGCGAGGTCATCTTCCAGGGCCGGAACATTCTTCAGAACTCCCGTGGCCAGTGGCAGGCGCTTCGCGGCAACCGCATCGCCATGATCTTTCAGGACCCCATGACCAGTCTGAATCCCTATCTCACCGTTGGCCGCCAGGTGGCAGAGCCGATCCTGCGCCACCGAGGGATGTCCGGGGAAGAGGCCAAAGCCCGTGCCGTGGATCTATTGGCAGAGATGGAGGTGCCGGAGCCGGAAGCATCCTTTAAACGCTATCCCCATCAGTACTCTGGCGGCATGCGCCAACGGGCCATGATCGCCTCTGCATCCTCTGCGCATCCCGCCATTCTGCTTGCCGATGAACCCACCACCGCCCTTGACGTGATCACCCAGGCAAAGGTGCTCAAACTGATGAAAAAACAGTTGCAGCATCGGGACATGGCATTGATGCTGATCACCCACGATCTTGGGATTGTGGCCGGCATCTGTGACCGCGTCATCGTGATGAAGGCGGGTGAGGTGGTGGAGACGGGCAGTGCCGGGCAGATTTACCACATGTCGCAACATCCCTACACCCGGGATCTTCTTGCAGCGGTGCCCCGGGTGGACAGTGAATTTGCCGATGCCTTTGGAAGGTCGTGTGCCGCCCCAAAAAGCGAAAAGATCCTTATTAATAAGGTTTTGATCAAGGTCAACAACCTGTCCGTACATTTTTCCCGCAGCATGGGGGCCTTCCGGAAACAACGCATTACGACAAAAGCCGTGGATGGTGTGGACCTAAAACTTTATCAAGGTGAAGTCCTGGGACTTGTGGGACAGAGCGGTTCGGGAAAGTCCACCCTGATTCGTGCCATTGCCGGTCTTCAATCCGCCAGTTCCGGTGAGATCTTTGTGAATGGCCGCATTGTCGACCCCTGTAATAAACGCGATCTCAGGGCGCTTCGTCGAAAGGTCCAGATGATCTTCCAGGATCCATTGGCCAGTTTGAATGGACGATTCACTGCAGAACGAATCATTGCGGAACCTTTGATCAATTTCGGCATTATGAAACGGAAGGATGCCCGGAACCGGGCACGGGAGTTGATGGCGCTCGTTAACCTGGATCCCGACACCGCCAACCGTTTTCCCCATGAGTTTTCCGGGGGCCAGTGCCAGCGCATTGGAATTGCCCGGGCCCTGGCCATTGAACCGGAAATTCTGCTTTGTGATGAACCGGTCAGTGCGCTTGATGTGTCGATTCAGGCAGAGGTGCTGCGTCTGCTCATGGATCTACGGCAGAAGTTTAACCTCACCCTCCTCTTTATCTCCCATGACCTGGCCGTGGTCCGCCATCTGGCGGATCGCGTTGCCGTGATGCATAAAGGGCGGATCGTGGAACTTAAATCAGCCGACGATATCTACACAAAAGCCGAGCATGCCTATACAAAATCTCTCCTTGCCGCCGTCCCGATTCCTGATCCTGCTTCCCATTGGCTTAGCCGTGCCGTGTGATCCGCATTGAGGTTGTTGATGGCTGCCGGAATTTGTTTGCAATCAATGGGATTGTTTTTTCCCAGCCATTCTGAAATAGAGCGATTCAGGGGAAATATCAAATCCGCACTCCCATGCCAGTGTGGGCCAGTTATCAAGATAAAATTTTTCTAAAAAAATGATAAGAGATGTTGAGTTGACGGTAAAAATCTCAAGGCTATTCTGTTATTTTGCGTGGATCATCTTCAAACTCAACATTCAAATAGATTTCAGATAACGGCAATTCAAAATTAATGGATTTCAGCTTCAAAATTTGGTCTAGCCCATCGTATGATTGATAGCCCCACATATCGTTTTGGCGTGTATATTGTTCAACCCAACATTCATGCTGAGAAACAAGGATATATTCTTGGAGAGTAGGGATTGCCCGATAATAAACAAACTTTTTCGTCCTATCAAAACGTTCGGTGGAATTTGAAAGAATTTCGATAACGACAACGGGGTTTGTCAGTGTATCAAACTTATTATCTTCAAATTTTGCATCACCACAGGAAATAGCAAGATCAGGATAGGTATAATTTGCTACCGTTTTAACCCGCATGTCATTAGAGAACACCTCGCAATGGGCCGGGTTGGTTTCAAAATTGATCCCTAATTTTTTTGTCAAATTCACATTTATTCGGTTGTGATTCCTGCTGGCCCCAACCATGGCGAATACCTCACCGTTAAAAAATTCATGCTTAATATCCAGAGAATTTCTTTCCATCTCCAAATATTCAGCCGGTGTCATCAATTTTTTTTTTTGCGGCTGTGCTGGCATCTTCCACCTCCTGTTTATGTACCAAAAATTCTGGTTATAACGGATTTGGGGGGGGGGCCATATTGGACAAAAGGCACGCTTTCCTTTATGGTTAAGTTGCAACCGGTATTTAAAGGTGGTTCCGGGCCAGGGGCATTTCCTTTATGGTTAAGTTGCAGCTCCTAACCAGAGGACGAAAGGATGCCCAATGCTCAAAGATTCAGCCCCAAAACCAACTCCCCGAAAAAATCGTACAATAGTTCCACCCTTCAATCAAGAGCAATATTTCAAGACAATCAAAGATCCCAAAAGGTTCAGGATGGAATTGAATGCTTTCATCAACGAATTCCCAGAGCTTTTTCCCAGCACAATCGAAAACGGATATTCGTTGAAAGAGGTCCGGGTTTCAGTAAAATCCAACATACCGACACGGCGGATCGTTTTTATATGAAAGTCTCACCAACATGCTGGAATTAAAGGACTTTCGTTTTTCGTTGTGGCAGGTTTTTCTGCCATGTATGTTATATGAAAAGGCAGCCTCCAAGGCAACCTCAGCAGAGCCGCCCCCCCGATGGGCAATAGGAACCGGACAATTGAGCTGTCTACAGTTCCGGTCCGGGCCCATTGCCCGTCGGGGGGGCGGCGGTATAATACCATTTGGCTCCGCGTCTACGACCCTATATTTGTTGTGCCCGGCAGGACATGCCCGTTATAAGAAAGAGTAGGCATGCCTAACATTACTTTCATTAATCAGGAATGTGACGGCCCACCATGGGCGGCTCTGGAACCGGCGTATGACAATTACCATGAAACTGGCGAGGAATCCAAGGGGGCTGGCATTTGCAGAATTGTGCCAGTAAAAACCTTTAGGATGCGCAAACAATGGCCTTATTTGCCTGATTCAAGAAGGTCTTTGTAAGGCCAGCCGGCTATGCCGCCCTTGAGGATCAGCAATTTGTCTTCAGGCACATTTTGGGATTTCATGTAGTCATAGCAGCGTTTGGCACCGCCTCCACCCCGGGGGCAAACCACGATGACAGGTGCCCCTTTGGCGATGGACACCGCCACAGTATCGTTAAGCCGGGCCTTTTCCGCATCGCTTTTCACCGGAAAGGCATAGGTGGCTATGGAACCGGGCAGGTGGTGGGATTCGAATTCTTCCTCGACCTGGATATCCACAATGGTGACCGGGGTCTTAGTTTCAATCCAGGTTTTTGTCTTTTCCGGGGATATATAATTGTAATCTGAAGCCAGGGCAGCCGCAGCGGTGAGAAAAGAGGCTGCGATGATCAGGATAAATGTTTTCATGTGAATCTCTCCTTGTTTTTGATTTTTAAAAAGGGATGCTTTTAGACGTAACAGCGTTGAGCATAGTACCTGGTGGAGAATCATCATGGCAAATCGTTAGTTCTCATGAATTTTACGGCTATGATAGAAATGCTCAATAACCGCCCCGGGCAAACCGGAATATGGGAACATTCCCCGTTTTTTCCAGATGCGTCTTTTGACCTCATAATCATCAATTGAATTTGCCCGTTACACAGCATGAAAAGATGGGACAGGTCCGGTCCCATCGGAATGGAATTCAGGTATTGAAAACAGTGTCATGGGAGGTTGCCTGTAAATGAAAGCAGGGCATCCAGTATGGCCATGGGGTGGGGGGGGCATCCCGGTATATAGAGGTCCACGGGCAGGATGGTATCGACTCCGTTGTTTTGTTCTTCATGATCCATATAGGGGCCGCCGGAAATGGCACAGGCACCGGTGGCAATGACCACCTTGGGATGGGGCACGGCCGCATAGGTCTTTTCCAGGGCGGTTCTCATATTCCGGGTCACCGGGCCAGTTACCAGGATGCCGTCCGCATGCCGGGGAGAGGCCACAAAGTCAATTCCGAATCGGGACAGGTCCCAGCCGATGGTGGTCAGCACGTTGGTATCTGCCTCACAGGCGTTGCATCCGCCGGCAGAGACCTGACGCAGTTTGAAAGAGCGTCTGAACATCCGGTGGTGTTCTGTCATGGGGATGTCTCGGGGATGGGACGTCTCTTCCCGGATAAAAAGATCTTCCCTGTTGGTCGCTGCCATGCGGTATGTTCCTGAAAAGGAGATGACACCCCTGGGGCAGACGGTTTCACATTTTCGGCAGAACAGGCATTTGCCAAGGTCGAGGGTGGGGGAGGCCAGGGAGGCTTCCGGTATGGCAATGGCTCCTGTGGGACACACCGTTGTGCATGCCGTGCACTCTTCGGCGCAGTTTCCCCGGATGAGTGGCAGACCGGCATAGCGCTCGGGAAGGGGCGGGGCCGGGCCATCGGGCCAGGAGATGGTGCGGTATTTTTGACGGAACCTGGTTGTGAGTATATCTAACATTTCATATCTCCTTCTCCTTACACTCGATGATCCAATTTTTTACTTACAGTGGGGCAAGCCTGCCCCCCCCTTCCCACTGGATCATCGAATTACAGGTCATGGCCACAGTAGGAGAGGTTAAAACTCTTGTTGCACAGGGGAAAGTCACTGATCTGCTGGTTCCGAAGGGCCATGGAGAGCCCGAACCAGTTATGGAATGACGGGTCCACGATCTTGTAAAATAAAAATTTCCCCTGGCTGTCCGTGGCGGCGGTATGGCAGATTTCGCCCCGCCACCCCTCCGTCAGAACGGTGGTGAGTGTTCCGGGCGTGAGCCTGTCATCCCAGGATGCGGCAACAGGCCCCGGAGGAAGGGTATCAAGCCAGGTGCGGATCAGCCTTAAACTCTCCTTTATTTCCCGCCACCGGACGTGAGTCCTTGCAAAGCAATCCCCAAAGGGCTCAACGCACATGGACAGATCCTGGGACCGGTAGATGCCGTAGGGGTGAGTGGCACGTACATCCCGGCACAGGCCCGAAGCCCGGGCAGCAGGTCCCACAAGTCCCATGGTGCGGGCGGTCTGTTCATCAACTTTTCCGGTGGATTCAAGCCGGGCCAGCACCGAAGGGGTTTTAAGCATCAGCTCTATGGCACCTGTGACATCCTTTTCTATACTGTCCAGCCGTTTGAGCATAGCGGATGCCTGGTCCGGGGTGAGATCCCAGAAGGTGCCGCCGGGAATGACGAGGCCTCTGCCAAAGCGGTTACCGCAGATCAGGGCCGTGAGGTTGAGAACGTCTCCCCGGATGCGGCCGCAATAACTTAAGGTGGGCAGAAATCCCACATCCCCTGCAATGGCCCCCACATCCCCGATGTGGTTGGCCATGCGTTCCAGCTCCGCTGCAATGCCCCGGATCATCTCTCCCCTTTGGGGCACCTGGATGCCGGCAAGGGATTCCATCACCCGGCAGCTGGCGGTGGTATGACCGATGGTGCTGTCTCCGGCAAGGGTTTCCAGATAATGCACCGTGCGCAGATCCGGCCCCCCTTTTAAGGCGCTTTCAACGCCCCGGTGCTGGTACCCGAGACTGATTTCCAGGTGATACACGGTTTCGCCATGGCATTGAAACCTGAAATGGCCCGGCTCAATGATCCCGGCATGGACCGGTCCCACAGCCACTTCATGAACTTCATCCCCCTGCATGGAAAAAAAGTCCATATCCCCCACCACGACCTGTTCGTGACCGGGTTTTTCCCTGTCCAGGGGAAACCGCACCGGCTTGAGCCAGGGGTGGCCCGTGGGCATGATTCCCCATTGCTCATAAAGTTCACGTTCAAACAGATGGGCTTCCGGGCACTCGGGGGTCAGACTGTCATACGCTTCAGGGGCCCTGGTACTGAAGGTCTCCAGGGTGCCGGCCTCATCATCGGACAGCACCGCCAGTATTTTGGTCTCCTCCCCATGGGGGGCAAAACCGGAATAGGAGCTGATGCGCTCTCCTTTTTTTACCCGGTCCATGATCCGGGACAGGAAGTCGTCCATGCCCAGCATCGGAAGCTCCTTTAAATCCATTGTGGCTCCGGGCGGACGCACACCGCCTTTGTTATTGGAAATCATTATTGTCCTCCAAGAGACCGGACCACCCCGTCCAAAAGTCCGGAGAGCCAGGGCGGCATGTAAACCCCCAGTACAAAGGAGAGAACACCGAAAAGGGCCAGGGGAGCGATGGACCAGATCGGTTCACGCCGAGGGGATGGCCTTCGTGTGGTTTCTCCGGGAAGAGCGGAACACGATTCGTTTTCTCCGGGAAGAGTGGAACACGGTTCGTTTTCTCCGGGAAGAACGGAACACGGTTCGGTGGGAGTGGAAAATATCATGGGCAGTACCTTGGCGGTGAGGGCCGCAAAGATAATCCCCAGTGCCAGCAGATAGGCCCCGGCCACAAAGAAACGGCCGGCGTCAAGGATGCCGCCCAGGACGGTGAGTTCACTTAAGAACAGTCCAAAGGGGGGCATGCCCACAATGGCCAGGGCACCGGCAAGCCAAAGCATGGCCGTGAGGGGGCGGGTATGGATCAGTCCCCTGACGTCGGCAATGGTTTTTGTCTGGTGGGCCGCCATGATATTGCCCGCCGTCATGAAGAGCATGCCCTTGATCAGGGAGTGGTTGACGGCGTGGAACAGGCAGCCGGTGATGCCGATGCCGCCGATGCCAAGACCCAGGGCGATAATTCCCATGTGCTCCACACTGGAGTAGGCCAGCATTCGCTTGAAATCTTTCTGCCCGACGATGAACACAGCGGCAAAACCAAGGGAGAGAAGGCCCAGTAACACAAAGAGCATGCGGCTGGTATCCCCCAGGCCGGCAGCGATCATCACCGTGTGAACCCTCAAGAGAACCAGGAAGGCACAGTTTAGAAGCGCGCCGGACAGCAGGGCCGATACGGAAGAGGGGGCTTCACTGTGGGCATCGGGCAGCCAGTTATGCATGGGCGCCAGCCCCATTTTTGTGCCGTATCCCACAAGACAGAGAACAAATGCCGCCTTCATCCAGGCCGGATTGAGATCCGGGGCATGGCGCAACAGATCGTCCAGGGCCATGAGGGGACCGGACCCTTCAATGTGGGCACCGGCCACCACAATAAAGAAGTTGCCCAGCATGGCAAGGGCAATGCCCACGGAACAGATCAGGATATATTTCCACACCGCTTCAAGGCTTCTGTGGTGGCGGTGGAAATAGATCAGGGGGGCACTGGACAGGGTGGTGGCTTCGATGGCCACCCACATCAGCCCCAGATGCCGGCTCACCGTCACAAGGGTCATGGTGGCCAGGAAGAAGAGCATGCAGCCCACAAAGACGGCGTTGTGGCTGTTCTTAAAGAAGAAATGCTCCTCCATATCCTTTATGGGGATCTCTTTCTCCGCTTTCAGGTATCCGAAGGTATAAACCGCGACCCCTGAAAACAGCAGACTGGTGATGCACAGAAACAGAAGACCGGCATCGTCAAGGCCGATCCAGCCGGATGGAACCGCCAGTTCCCGGTGACAGGCCAGTACCGCCACCATGGCAGAATGGCTCAATGCGCTGATCACCAGAAGATACCGGCACAGGTTGCTGCTGCGGGACAAAAGACAAAACAGGCCCAGACTTGCCGGAACGATTAGAAGTGCCCAGATCATCATAGGTCCCTCAGCACGCTGAGCCGGTCCGTATCAATGTGATTGAATTCCCGGCTGATATGAAAGATGGCCACCCCCATGATGAGCACCGCCACAAACACATCCAGAAGGACACTCAACTCAACGATAAAGGGCTCGTTAATGGCCATGGCCACCCCAAAGGTATAGATGCCGTTCTCCATGACCATATATCCCAACACCTGGGTAATGGCCTTTTTCCGTGCAATGATGATGAACAGTCCGGAAAACAGGGTGAACAGGGATACCGGCAGAAAAAAATCTTCCACCAGGGTGTGGGACAGGGAGAGGGGTCGGGAGATGAGCACACTGATACAAAGCAGCACCGCACCAATGATCAATGAGGGGGTATAGCCCACAAAGGGATCAAGCTCCCTGGAGATGATGGTTTTGTGAACCACACGGGTGAGCATCCAGGGCAGAATGCAGGCCTTTAAAAAGACATTCACCGCCAGCATGAAGTAGAGATGCAGCGGCATATGCCCCTTATGGGCCATCCAGGCCACGCCGGTGAGGATCACCGCCTGTATCACCAGGATGCGGATACAGGGAATCAGGCGACTTGAGCTGATGAGCCGGAAATTAAGCAGAATCAGGAGAATAACCAGGAAGTTAAATATGGTGTTCATTGGTTCACCTTATAATCAGGATCAAGCTGATGAGGGACAGGATGGTGGCACCCACCAGAAGTTGGGGCACCCGCACCAGTCTCAGACGGGCCATGACGGATTCCATTATCCCCACCGCCACAATCACCGCCAGCAGTGCCGCAAATCCGGCGCCCATGGAAGCCCAGGGATACATCATCCCCTGGGGGATGATCAGACTGGCCGTCAGTGAGGCATAGGCCCACAATTTCAGGGCCGAACCATACTCAATGAGTGCAAGGTCCGGTCCGCTGTGGTCAAGGATCATCACCTCATGGACCATGGTCAGCTCCAGATGGGTGGTGGGATCATCAAAGGGGATTCTTGCGTTTTCAGCCAGCAGGACAATGAAGATGGCACCGGCCAGCACCGGGCGGGTACCGGCCTGGAGAGAGGTTACCATGGTGTTCATGGATGTTTCACCGCTGAGGGCACTCAACGCGCACAGCCCCAGGAGCAGGGCCGGTTCCGCCAGTAATGAAAACTGCACTTCCCGGCTGGCCCCCATGCCCTCAAAGGGGGAACCCGTGTCCAGGGCTGCAAGCACCGTGAAAAATCTGGAAACACCGAACAGATACACCAGAAGAATATAATCCCCGGGAAAGGCCAGCAGCCCCGGTGTATTTCCCAACGGCACCAGCATTACCCCGATGATGCCAACCGCAGCCGTGACAAGGGGGGATGCCTGAAATATCCATGTGGTGGTCCGGCTGTACACGGTTCCCTTGTGCAGCAGCTTTGCCAGATCATAGTACATCTGCACAACGGGTCTGCCTTTTCTGCCCGCAAAAGAGGCTTTGACCTTATTTATGATCCCCGGAAGGAGGGGCGATAACATAAGTGCTGCAATCACATGGAAAAAGATGGTGACCTTCATTGCGTCTCTCTCCTTAAATCCAAAGCATCCAGAATAATAATGCCAGAAGGGTTATGACAATGTAGAGGACATAAAGCTGGTTGTATCCCCGTTGCAGCCAGTGCAGACCCAGCGCCATGGTTTCAATGACGGAAAACAGCGGGCGGTAGACGTGGTGCATGAAAATATCCTTTGATCGGGACTCATAGGAAAAGATCCCAGGAAAAAGGCCCGGGTCCGTCCGGATCTCTTTTTCAGGATAGAGGATGGTATCAAACATCGATACGATGGGGTCGGCAAATGACGAGGCCGTGTACTGCATCCTTGCCGTGGGGGCGGTATACCCGCAGTCCCAGGTCGTGCCCTTTTCCACGGTTCTGTGCTGTATGCATCTGCGTTTCACGAACCCCAGCAAAAAGATCAGCACAATCAGGCCCAATCCCATCCGGCTGATCATGGTAAGGGACGCAACGGCCGGGGCAAGCGTTGCCGCTCCCAGGGGATGATGGGCGACGATGGTGTCAAACACCGGGCCCAGAAAGGCGATGACCTGGGGACTGAAAAGGCCTATATATCCGCAAAGTACGGCCAGTATCACCATGGACATTGTCATGAGCATACCGGATTCCTTTGCCTCTGCGGCTTCCCGGGTCCGGGGTTCCCCCAGAAAGACGATCCCGGCCGCCTTGGTAAAACAGGCCAGGGCCAGTCCGCCGATGAGGGCCAGGGCAATGATCACGGTCACCGCGGCCAGCACACTGAAGGTGCCTTTGCTGCTGTAAAGGGAGGAAAAAGAGCCGAAATAGATCAAAAATTCACTGATAAAGCCGTTCAGGGGCGGCAGGGCACAAATGGCGGCAGCGGCAATGACAAAGGTGGTTCCCGTTATGGGCATCCGCTTCATGAGGCCCCCCATTTTTTCCATTTCCAGGCTGTGGGTGGCATGCCGTACGGCCCCGGCACCGAAAAACAGCAGACTCTTGAATATGGCATGATTCATGACATGCAGAACACCGCCGCTGATTCCCAGCAGACCGATAACCGGATGTCCTGTGCTGAATCCTAAAAATCCCAGACCAATACCAATGGCGATGATGCCGATATTTTCAACGCTGTGGTAGGCCAGAAGCCGCTTTAAATCATGTTGGGACAGGGCGCTCAACACACCGAAAATTCCGGTGAGGGCCCCCATGATGATCAATGTCCATCCCCAGGAGGCCCGGAACGGTCCCATGAGCATGGAGATGCGAAGAATGCCGTAGATGCCGGTTTTGATCATGGCGGCGCTCATCACGGCAGACACGTGGGAAGGCGCTGCCGGATGGGCTTCGGGCAGCCATACGTGAAAGGGCAGAAATCCCGCTTTGGTGCCGAATCCCACGACGGCCAGGAAAAATAAAAGGGTGGCCATGGGGCCGGAGGTTTGAATTACATCAAAATCATAGGAGTGGTGCTGGCCCAGCAGCAGGAACATCACCATCAGAAAGGCGGTTCCCAGATGGGTGGCAACCAGATAGGTCCATCCGGCGGTGAGCACGCCGGGACGGTGGGATTCAAAGATCACCAGGAAAAAAGAGGAGATGGACATGATTTCCCATGCCACCAGAAAGAGAATGCCATTCCATGCGGTGACCACCAGCATCATACCGGCGGCCAGCAGAAGAAACATGGACCAGGATGCGCCCAGGTGTTTTTTATGGGCGTAGGGCTTCATGTATTGGCTGCCATACAGGGCGGAGAGGCTGCAGACAATGGCGATCACCATGACAAAGTACCCGGACAGGGGGTCCATTTTCAAATGAAGCGTGCCCAGTTGATACTTCCAGGGCAGCACCAAGTCAAACCCGCCGGTGCAAATGGCATCCATGCCGGCCATCAGTGCCAGGACAGACCCGGTCACGGCAAAGAGAGGGCCTGTGGTGTTGGCCGGATTTCCCCTGCCTGTGAATGGTAAAAGAGCCGATCCCATCAAAAAAATGATTATGGCCGCTGTAAAAAAAAACATTATTTATGCCTGCCTTTTTGAATTTTTTATAGGAAAGTCTCACCAATATGCTGGAATTAAATGACTTTCGTTTTTCGTTGTGGCAGGTTTTTCTGCCATGTATGTTATACCAGATGTCACCGTCCTAAGTTCTCATAATCCACTGGAGCCGGATCATATTTTTATTTTGGGAAAAACTCGTGCGCAGGCAAATATACGCTTGAAGCGGTGTGCGGTCAAGATAATTAATAAACCAGGTTCCGGCCTTTCTGTTTGGCTCTGTACAGGTTTTGATCCGCCATTTCCAGAAGCATTTCCGGGGAATATGCAGTGCCGCCCTTTTGGGTGGCTTCATGGGTGGAGACAAGGGACATGGGATCATGCCGGGGAAAATCAAGGGTGGCCATGCCGATGCTTACGGAAACATGGGGATACGCCGTGGAATCGATGTGGGGGATTTTCAGTTTGAGCACTGCCTTTCGGGCCATTTCTCCCACCTGAAGGGCTGCCTGACGGTCTGTTTCCGGGAGAATCAGGGCAAACTCCTCTCCTCCATACCGGGCCACGACGTCGGCGGAACGTTTTAAAATGCTCACCAGGGCCGATGCAATGCGATACAGTGCCCGATCTCCCATGGCATGGCCATAGTGGTCATTGTATTGTTTGAAAAAATCCACGTCCACCATTCCAAGGGAGAGGGGGGTGCCGTTTCGCTTGGCCCTTGAAAATTCATTGCGCAGCACCTCATCGAATCGGCGGCGATTGGGAATTTCCGTCAGTGCGTCAAGGTAAGCCAGTTTATCCAATAGCTTATGCTGATGAACAAACCGGATGTAATTGTGAATTCGCATTTTGACAATGGGGGGAGAAAAGGGTTTTGAAATATAATCCACCGCCCCCAGCTTCAGACCGTTTTCCTCGTCTTCCACGGAGCCCAGGGTGGTGATGAAAATCACCGGGATCATTTTGGTTTTATCATTTTCCTTGAGCTGTTTGATGACTTCATACCCTCCCATCCCCGGCATGATAACGTCAAGTAGAATCAGGTCTGGCGGTGGTGCCTGAAAGGCAAAGTTAAGGGCTTGTTTTCCGCTTTTGGCCAGGATCAGCGCATAGTCTTCCTTTAGAAGATCCGCCAATACCTTGAGATTTATCTTCTCATCGTCCACAATCAGAATACGTGCTTTCTCTTTATTTATCATGTGATGTTCCATAAATCGTTGTCATCCCTGTCAGTGATGCCATTTTTTCTGCTGCCTGTTCAAATTCAATGTCATTCATCAGGTCCACAATGATGGCGCGTTCTTTTTCGCAGCCCCATTGGGTGAGTATCTTTTCCACATCCGGCAAAAGTGCCATGGCTGTGAATTCCCCTTTGGCCAGGAGTGCTGTGAAGTCCCGAAGCATTTTTTCCTGTTCTGTATCAAGGGGGGGGATGGTCCGACAGGGGCGGGGGGGCGCTTCGGAAGGAGGGGCATCAAAGGGTGGTGTCTCTTTTTTCCCCGGAAGTTGGTCCAGGCTGTTGAGCAGTGCTTCCATCTCATCAATAAACAGATGTACCAGTGTGGTGTCCATGGTCCGGGGAGGCGCCATGGATGCCGTGGGGGTGGATGGGGTTTCAATGGATTGCAGGTGTTCTTCCAGGGCGGTTGCACGTTTGCACAGGGCATCGGCTGCCATATATCCTGATATACCTCTAATGGTGTGGGCACATTCCCGTATTTTTTTAATATTGTTTTGGGCCAGCAGGTGCCGCAGATATGCTGGATGCGCTTCATAGTCTTTTTTAAAATCATGTAGAAGGGTGAGAAACAGGTCCGGTTTATGGTTCAGACGCGCCAGTGCCCTGGCCCGGTCAATCCCCTCCAGGGGCGGCAGGTGAGGGTGCATGGGGCCTTTTTTTGCGATCATGGCCCCGGGAGTATGGCTGTGGTCTGCCGCCCGGGACGGGGGGATATCCGGCACGTTTTCTTCGGGGCGCTTTTCCGGGATAAACTGCCGGAGGACCTGATACAGTTTTCTGGGATTCACCGGTTTGTTGAGGTGAGCGTTCATGCCGGCTTTAAGGCTTTTTTCCCGGTCTCCTGCCATGGCATGGGCGGTCATGGCAATGATGGGAAGGTGATGGATCTTTTTTTCATTTCGGATAATCCGGGTGGTTTCCAGGCCGTCCAGCACCGGCATCTGAATGTCCATGAGGATGAGATCGAAGGACTTTTTCTCCATTATGTCCAGGCAGGCCCGGCCATCGCCTGCGATGTCCACTATCATTCCGGCATTTTCAAGAAATGCCCGTGCCACCTCCTGGTTGATGGCGTTGTCTTCCACCACAAGGATGTGAGCACCCCGGATATTTTTCATGGAGGGGGGCGGGCTCGTTTCGGGTGGGGCTGCAAGGGGCTTCTGTGCGATCCCCAGGATCTCCTGGAGTGTGTTGTACATCACCGATGGATACACCGGTTTCAGCAGAAAGGCGTTGATGCCTGTTTCCTTGGCAGCCATGCGTACCTCTTCCTTTGCTTTGGCCGTCACCATGATCATGGCAGGGATTTTGACCAGGGCGCCATTGGCTTTGATGCGCCGGGCCGTTTCAATGCCGTCCATTCCGGGCATGATCCAGTCCAGCAACACCACATCATAGGGAGGGTCTGCTTCAAGGGTGCGGTCAAGGCGTTTCAGGGCACTTTTTCCATCTGGCGCACTGTCCACTTTCATGCCAAAGGAGCCCAGCATGGCCACCAGTAACTCCCGTGCCACCCGGTTGTCATCCACCACCAGGGCGCGGTGGCCATGGAATGGGGTGCGGTCCGGGACAGAGGGGGGCGTTCGGGGAGGGGAATGGATGAGGTTTACGGTGAACATAAAGGTAGATCCCTCTCCCGGGCGGCTCTCCACCCAAATATTTCCCCCCATCATCCGGGCCAGTTGATGGCAGATGGCAAGACCTAGTCCGGTGCCGCCATATTTCCGGGTGATGGAATCATCTGCCTGGCTAAAGGCTTCAAACAGAGAGGCAATCTGGTCGGAATGCAGTCCCACACCACTGTCTTTGACTGAAAACTTCAACTTTACCTGTTGTTGGTTGTTGGCGAGGGAATCGTCGGCCCGGGGCTCCCCGGACGCTGCCGCATCAGGTAGATCAGCACCCCAGGATATCTTTTCCGTATCGATATCCGTATCAGGGGTATGGACGTCATCATCAAGTTCCACTGAGACGAGGATTTCTCCTTTCTCCGTGAATTTGATGGCATTGCCGGTGAGATTTATTAAAATCTGACCCAGCCGCAGCGGGTCTCCCCTGAGGTGGGGGGGGATATTTTCGTCCACCTGGAACAGAAGCTCAAGCCCTTTGTCGTCGGCCAGAAATCCAAGGGTGTTCACCAGGTTGGCCAGAACATCTTCCAGCCGGAAATCAATGGATTCCAGGGTGAGCTTGCCCGCATCAATTTTGGAAAAATCAAGGATGTCATTGATGAGGTTCAAAAGGGTTTTGGCGGACGTTTGGATTTTGTCGAGGAAGTTTGTCTGGGAGGGGCTCAGGGATGTTTTTCCCAGGAGATGTGCCATGCCGATGATGCCGTTCATGGGGGTTCTTATTTCATGGCTCATGCGGGCCAGAAAATCGCCTTTGGAGGCATTGGCCGCCTCTGCAGCCTCCATGGCCTGGATGAGCTCCTGCTTCATCTGTTTCTGGCTGCCCATATCCATGGCCGTGAACAGATATCCCCGCATGATGCCCCGGACATTGTAAAAAGCGGTGATGGAGAGATTGACGGGAAGAAGACTTCCGTTTTTGCAGACATAGGTCCATTCATGGGTCTTGAAAATATGTTGTTTCACATGCTGGGCAAAGATGTCGATGGCAACGGGGTCCCTGGGCATGACCCCGGTCAGCACATGGGCGTACTGCCTTAGCTCCTCTTTTACATGGAGGACGGAGATGTTTTTTTTGTCCACCATTTCATCCCGGGAATATCCCAGCAGGTTGCCGGCACCGCTGTTGAACAGAATGATTTTTCCATCAAGATCGGTGGAGATGATGGAGAGCTGGGTGGCGGCATCCAGGACCGCCTGTCGCTGGGCATTGGCCGCTTCCAGATGGTGCATGATCCGGTCGGTCTTTTCAAACTGTTTCACCACCAGGCGGGCAGTGATGGCAGCCGCCTCCCTTGCGACCTTGATCTCCTGGCGCAGCATGCGGTTCTCTGCCTCAAGTTCTGCGGTGGTTTTTTCAATCTCCGTTTCCATGTACATATTCGTGAACCACTTCCTTTTCAGCGGGTTTCAGGGACCGAATTCAGAAATCAGGTGGGATCTGTTTGATCTTTCTTTTTCTTGGATGGTAAAATTGATGAGAATGTTCGTCATTCGGTAGTGTACGGCCGTCAAATATTAAAACCGGATCATTGCGTTGCCGCCAGTGACAGGGCAAGGGTTGCCGCATGGTCAATGGTTTCTTCACTGCATTGACCTTCCAGGCCCACCAGAAAAATGTTTCGGGGCAGAGGCGTTTCGCACACTTCGGGAAGCACGGCCAGAAGATAAGCCACTCCGGCATCATGGCCATAATGCAGGGGAGGACATGCCTCTGTAATCCGGGCCTGGTCGAGCACCACCACACCACCGTCATGGGTAAATCCGGAAACGGTGTCCACAAGCACCACGGTGGCTGCATTTTCAAGAAAACCAAGCAGGTTGAGCCCTGAAATGCCTCCTTCGATAAGGTCGATGTGGGGTGGTATTTCTCCTGCAGCCAGCCGGTCATACACCCTCAGCCCTGCACGGTCATGGGCCATGAGGCGGTTTCCAATGCATATGATTCTGTTTTTCATGGGTTAAGATTAAAATGCCCAGCCGGTATTGAATTTCTTTTTTATATGAAAAGGCAGCCTCCAAGGCAACCTCAGCAGAGCCGCCCCCCCCGATGGGCAATAGGAACCGGACAATTGAGCTGTCTACAGTTCCGGTCCGGGCCCATTGCCCGTCGGGGGGGGCGGCGGTATAATACCATTTTCTATATTTGTTGTGTCCGGCAGGACATGCCCGTTTTATATGAAAGAGTAGGCGAACCTAATATTCTTTCAAGCTTCGTTGTGGGCAGACCCAGGTCCCCAATGCGGTCTGCCCGTGGCAGTTATATGTGCCGTTTTTTTGAAGGGTATGCACGGCACACACCATGCAGGGATCAAAGGATCGGACAACGTGCCCTGCCTCCACAGGATTGTCCGGATTTTTTAACGTTACTCCCCGTAACGCCTCCTCCCAGGGGCCGCGGTTCAGGGCCCCGTCCCGGGGGGAACCGTTCCAGGCCGTGGGGGTAATGATCTGGTAGTGGCTGATTTTGTGGTTCTTTATTTTTACCCAGTGCCCCAATGCCCCCCGGGCCGCCTGGATCATGCCCGCTCCCTGCCCGTCGGGGATCTTCCTGACGGAGGTGTAAAAGGGATCTGCCCGGTGGGCCATGAGTTCATTGAGCCAGAGCGCCATGGCCGGAAGCAGTCCGGCCGGCCGGGTGATGCGGGCCAGTTGGCGGACGAAGGCCGTGGCCCCTTTCTGCCGGACCATATCGATGAACAGTGGCACTTTGTCCATGATCATCTCTGCCAGGGGACCGGTTTCCGCGGCAAGTCCATCATAACGGGGCGCCTTGACCCAGGAGTATTTCAGGCCGGTATTACCGGAGGCATAGGGCCGGGTTTCGCCGTCAAAGGGGTGGCGCGTGCTCTCCTTGTGATCAAACCAGGAAGCGGAAATATCCTCGGTGATGTTGGTATGATCCAGATCCTGGGACAGGATTCCCTTGGCAAATCCCGGTGAAGTGAGCAGACGATTTTGGGTTTTTTCCCCAACGCTGTTTGAGTTCAGGGGGGTCACCTCCGTGTCCCGGGGAAAGGGAAAATTGCCAAAGGAGATATAGTTATCCGTTCCCCTTCCAAAGGTGTCAAGCCCCGCCTTTAATGCAAATCGCAGGAAAAAACCCACTTCACTGTCATGGTGTGCCGGTGATTCCCTCAGCCAGTTGTCAAGGTCTTTTCGGCAGGACACCGCCTGCCATCGTTCAATGGTGCACCCCAGCACCCGGGACTCGTACCAGCTTTTGAACTGATCGATGATCACACGGCACTGCATGAGCTTGGGGGTATCGGGAATGGAGGTCACTCCCCCGGGCACCATGAACGAGGTGTGGGGCCATTGGCCCCCGATGATGGCAATCACCTCTATGAGGCGCTTGGTCTTTTTTATGACATCCAGCACGCTGCTGCCCTTGAGCATTTGGTACCGGGCCATGGCCTCTTTAAAAAGATGATAGTGTTGGTAGGCCTGAACATTGGTGAAGTCCGCCATGTACATGAGAATGGACTGGCGCAGATCACTCTGGATGGTTTCTGCCATCAGGGCGATATTACGAAGTCGGATGGCATTGTCCGGCGGGGTGATGCCCACAATGGCATCCAGGGCATTCACCGCCGCCGACAGGTGGGTCAGGCTGCAGATGCCGCAGATGCGGGGGGTGATGACAAGGCCGTCCAGGGGCCCCCGTCCCTTCATCATGGTCTCAAACCCCCGGAACATGGTGCCGGAACTCCAGGCATCGTCAATGCGGTGATCAATGACATCCACCCGGATTTCAAGGTCTCCCTCCGCACGGTTCACAGGGATGTTCAGGCCTTTAATGATTTTGGGCATCTTTTTTCCTATACCTTGGCACTTCGTTTTTTTAACCGATCCGGTGCCGCTTCGGCCGCCATCCCCTTGTAGACCATATAGTGTGCCCGGTCCACCCCCCGGGGAAGTTCCAGGGGAATGCCTTCAATGTTGGGGGTATGAAAAAAGGGGATGGCCCGGGGAAAATCAGGATCGGTGCAGCCAAAGCAGGGGACCCCGGCCCGGGGTTTTGATGAGTGCCGGTTCCAGAGAAGCTTGTTGCAGGGACCCGGCACCAGAGGACCGGCACAGCCCATGTGAAAAAACAGGCATCCCATCTCTCCAAAATCCGACTCCTCAATGCGATACTCGTGGTATTCATTTCGTGTACACCCTTGATGCACCATGGTGCCGTACCACTCCAGGGGGCGCTGGAACTCGTCCAGTTCCAGGGGAGTGTCTCCGGCAA
The DNA here is from genome assembly GCA_963668575.2 of uncultured Desulfobacterium sp. Classification (GTDB taxonomy): domain Bacteria; phylum Desulfobacterota; class Desulfobacteria; order Desulfobacterales; family Desulfobacteraceae; genus Desulfocicer. The sequence goes on from OY764894.2 coordinate 7,725,180, forward strand.
GGGCCATGAGGGTGCCTGAAATCACATCATGATGGCAGGGGCATCCGGCAAGGTTGATCACCGGCAGGCCTGATGTGCCGGTGAATTGAGCACCCAGGGCACCGCCTTTTTCCTGTTTTCGAAACTGCAGGCCGGTGGCTTCGACGGCATGATCCGCACCAAAGCCGCCAAAGGCGGCACAGGTCCCCACGGCAACCACCACCCGGGCCTGGTGGGCAAGGAGATGAAACAGCTCTTTTTTGGCCCGGCCGTTGATGGTGTCAAACATGCCGGTGCCGGCAGGGCCGCAGATGATGGACCCTTCCACCATGAGAATGTCAAGGGCCGTGGTGCCGGATGTGATTTCTTCCACCAGTTTTTGGTGGGAGGTGTGGGAAAGGCTGGAAAGGGATGGATGCCAGAGGAGTTCAAGACCAAGGGTGTTGAACAGGGTAATGACATCAGGGAAATCACTGTTCAGCAGAGAGCTGGTGTCACCGCCGCACCCACCCCCTTGAAGCCAGTAAACTGTTTTCACTTGCAGATCTCTCCCATTTTTTTATGGTAACCGGGTAGTTGTCGTTTTCCCGTTTTAAGTTGCTGGGGCCGTTATCCTCTTGTTGAGAGATTCTCTCCACAAGAACGTTTTTTTGAGAGAAAATGAAAAAATAGTGGTAACGGCTTGTTAAATTTTTTATCAGAGTTCAGCCCGAGTGCTATTTTATAGCATGTTACACCATCCAAGTCACGGACAAAACAGGTGGCCTGGTAACTGTCTTTCCAGGCCCGACACCTTTCGTGAACCGGTTGGTATCCAGACCTACGCCATGTGTGTGGAGACCCTTTTCAGGCAGTCATCGCCGGCAGGGTAGCCATGGCAATGGTTGCAGCCATTGAAATAATATCAGTTGACCAGGGGCAGGGAATGTCTGCTTCGTTTACATCTCTGTTATTTTGGGGATGAGAACATCAAGGGGGGGGGCGTCTCACCGCCGGGGGGGCCGGCGGTGTTTTCATCGGGGGAAGGTGTCTGGCAGGGTGAATGAGTGCTATAGCAGGGTCAATGAGCGGTTAATCTCCCATGGGGTGACATGGCGCATGAACTCTCCCCATTCGGCTTTTTTCAGTTTGATATATTCACCGGCAATGGGGCCTAACCCTTTTTGTATGACATCGTCAGCCTCCAGGGCCTCCACAGCTTCCATGAGGTTCTGGGGCAAGAGAATCATGCCAAGCTCCCTTCGTTCCCGGATGGAAAGATTCCAGATGTTTTTTCCCACAATGGCGTCTCCGGGATCAATCTTGTTTTTAATGCCGTCCAGACCGGCGGCGATGTTCACCGCCAGCAGCAGATAGGGATTGACCATGCCCGAAGGGGACCGGTCTTCCATGCGGTTGGGGGCCGGGCAGCGGAACAGTTGGGTTCTGTTGTTGTCTCCATAGGAGGCAAAGGAGGGGGTCCAGGTGTACCCTGAGTTTGAAGAGTAGACAAATTCACCGCTCTGGATGCGGCGGTAACAGTTGATGGTGGGGGAAGCCACGGCCGTGATTGCCCGGATGTGTTTGAGCAGCCCGCCAATGTAGTGGATGGCGGTTTTTGAGATGCCAAGGCCCTTCCAATCGTCCTCACCGGGTTTCAGGGGAAAACAGTTCTCTCCGGTGATGGCATTGGCAATGTGGAAATGGAGATGGGCACCTGAGCCACTGAGATTTTCAAAGGGTTTTGCCATGAAAGTGGCGGTGGCACCATATTTCTGGGCCACCTGACCTGTCATCATTCGGAAATGAACCAGTCGATCCGAGGTGTGAACGGCATTGGTCCAGTCAAAGTTGACTTCGTACTGGCCGTTGGCATCTTCGTGGTCGCTCTGGTAGACCCCGAATCCCATGTCATTTCCGTATCGCATGAGATCCTGAAGGTAATTTATGCTCTGGGACATGCCTTTAAAATCGTAGCAGGGTTTGGACTGATGATCAACGGAAAGGGGATCCCAGGGTTTAATGGTGCCGTCCTCCATCCGGCTGACCAGGAAATGTTCCGGTTCGAATCCGCCGTTAAGGGTATACCCTTCCGTTGCCATCTCCTTGAGTATGCGTTTTAGATTGTTTCGCGGGCAATAGGGCCAGGGGGCACCATCCACATAGAGATCACTGCTGGCCAGAGCCACATTGGGTTGCCAGGGCAACTTCACAAACGTATCCAGATCGGTTCTGGCCATGAGGTCATGATCTTCAGGCCCCATGCCCATGCCCCACACGGCGGCCCCTGCAAATCCCGCCCCTTTTTCCACAATATCGTCAAAAGCGTTCAGGGGGACCTGCTTTACCCGTGGGGCACCGTGGATATCCACAAACTGGGCCAGGAGAAATTCAATGTTCTGTGCTTTTAATGATTCAAAAACCTTCTCTTTTTTGTTGACATCGTCTGTGGGTTTTTCTTTACACATTGTCAGGGCAGTCATGAGTGTTTCCTTTTTTTGTAAAACCGCCACGGGCGGACCGGGATTTGGGACCCGGGTTCGCCCACAACGAAGCTTAAAAGAATATTAGGTCCGCCTACTCTTTCTTATATAAAAAAATAAGCGGTGTATGCCATGGGCCGGGTTTTTAAAATCGTTCCCGTTTTACCGCTCCTGATGTCAGGGGGATTCCCAGGGCTTCGGAAGTGGCAATGGAGATGGATCTTATATCTTCGGGTTCCAGGTTGTGGATGTTGGTTTTGCCGGCACATCTGGCAATGATGGCTGCCTCCTGTGAGGTGCCTTTAATCCAGTTGACGGCGGCCGTGTACAGCACCTGTCCACTGTTTTCCAGTTCGGATTCACCATCGGCCCCTCTGGGCAGCGGTTCCGAAAATTCAATGGTGCCGTCCGTGATCCGGCCTCCCATGGCAATGGCCATGGCCGTACCGAACACCGAGGCATTGCAGTTCAGTGCCAGGGTCTTGGCCACATCCGTGCCGGACCGGAGTCCGCCAAAATGGATGAGGCAGATCTCTTCTTCCATATTCTTGGACCTAAGGCGCAAAATGCTGTCCCTTACCATGGTGAGATCAAAGGTGCCGTCAAGCTCGGGCCAGGCCCCGGTCATACCGGTGCTGCTGTCTAACACCAGGAGATCCAACTGTCTGTCCAGTGCATGGGCCAGGGCTTTGGGAAGGGTTTTAGCGTCCACACACAGGCCCACCATCTGCCCGGGATACAGTGGTTTCGGGGTCAACGTGGTCAGGGTGCTTGCCGTAGTTTTATCAATGACATACACCAGGGCATGGGCGCGGGGTGAGGGCGTATCCCCGGGCTGGAGCAGCTGGAACCATATGGGGTCCCCGCTATCCGCGGCTTCCCAGAGGGCTGTGGTATCGCACAGGGGCTTTTGTCCCATATATCCACACCCACACTGTAAAATGGCCCTGGCAAGGGCCCGTTTAATATGGGCAGGTGCCGTGTCAAATCCGGTAAAGAAAAAGGGCTGTTCCATGTCCACCCGGGGGACGTCCGGCTCCAGTGGTCCGATGCCCATGGCACGGGTGATGCAGGTTTTTGTGCTGCACGTCTCCCGGTAGGGGTCAATGACCAGCCGGGTGAGGGCAGCAGAGAGAAAGACCACGTCATCCAGGTGGGCCACACGATGGCCGGGAAAGGGATTGAGCCGTCCTTCAAGGGCAAGATTCAGGATCTCCTGCTGGGTGCGCAGGTCGGTTACCGGTGTACGGCTCATCCTTTTGATGATATTTCGAAATTTTCGGGAATAGGTGGCGGAGCCTGTTTCTCGGCCGGTACCGGGTGTGTTGTCTGTGATCTCCCGGGCGTATTCCGGTTCATAGGGCAGCCGGGTAAGGGCCGCCGCTTCAGGGGTGAGGGCCACCAGATCCTTTCTGGAGAGATCCTGCACCCGGGTATAGCCCAATGAGGCGGTGATGCTGGCCAGTTGACACCGAAAAGATTCCAGATAGGTATGCATGTTCAGGGCCTGTTTGTCCACATCAAAACGGTTCACATATTCCGGGGTCTGGGTGGTGAGCCCCAAAGGACAGTTGCCCGAGCTGCACTGCATGCAGCCGGTACAACCGGCGGCTATGAGCATGGGAGTGCCAAGACCCACGGCGGTGGCACCCAGTGCAATGGCTTTGGCTGCATCCACACCGTTTTGGATACCACCCATGAGCACGATGGGAAGCATGCCTGTGGCATCTATTTCATCCAGACCGTCCATGGCCTCCATGAGTGCGGAGAGGGTGGGAATTCCCACATACTCAATCACCTCACTCCCCCCGGCCCCGGTGCCTCCCTGGAGGCCGTCCAGCTCCACAAAATCAAGGCCGTCCTTGTAGGCGATCTTTACATCATCCCGGGTGCGTCCGCCACCCAGTTTCAGGCTGACGGGCAATCGCCATCCCACGGCTTCTTTTAATTCCATCACTTTCATGATCAGGTCATCTCCCCCCAAAATGTCCGGGTGACGGGAGGGGGAGCGAAGGTCCATACCGGCGGGAATGCCCCGCATGTCGGCAATCTCTTTTGTCAGTTTGGCGGCCATGAGCTGGCCCCCCAGACCCGGTTTTGCCCCCTGGGAGATGTAGAGTTCCAGGGCATCGGCCCGTTTCATGTCATGAATGTTCCAGCCGAGCCGTCCGGAAAGGCACTGGGCAATAAGCTGCCTTGCCTGGGCCCGTTCCACGGAGTACATGCCCCCTTCCCCTGTGTTTTCACAGATGCCTGACAAGCGGGAGGCAATGCCGAGGGCCGTCTTCACCTTGGGGCTTAGCGCTCCGAGACTCATGGGGGCGATAAGCACCGGCATGCTTAAATCCAGTGCCTTGCCCTGGCTGCGGTCTCCGATAAAGGTTCTCATGCCAATGGCATCTGGGGATTTCGTCGTATCTATTTTGATCTCTTTTTTAAAGCCGATGTCGTTAAAATTGGGCAGGTGGCGGGAGGTGCCGTATCCCCTTATCCGGTAGCGACCGATGTGGCTTTTCACCGTGATATCGTCCAGTACTTTGGGATTCCAGTACGGTGTGTTTTCTCCGGAAAAATCAGTGAAGGGAATGGGTTTCACCGGGGGTTCCGGTGTGCCGCAGGAGAGATCTTTGCCCGCACACACCACTTTCTTAAAGGTTCCGAAAAAAGGGATGTCATATTTTTTCAGAAAATCCATGACCGATGCAATTTCTGCGGGGGAAGGCTCGGAGATCATGGCATCACTGCCCAGGGAATCAATGGTGCCCCCCACATAGATCTCTCCGCCGGCCATGTTTTCTCCCACCTTTTCCCCGGAATTGCCAAGGATGATCATCCGACCGCCGTACATCATGTATCCGGCCATGAAGCTTGAATTGCCAGCGCAGCACAGGGTCCCTTTTTTCATCACCTGGCCGGCACGGGAGCCCATGTTTCCACGGATGACGATCTCTCCGCCCCGGAGGGCTTCTCCGGCAATGGCTCCTGCGTTTCCACCCACGACAATGGTGCCGGACAGCATGTTGTCCCCCACGCCCCAGCTCACGTTGTTTTTTACGTTAATGTGGGGTCCGTCGGTGAGGCCGCCGCAGAAATAACCGGCAGACCCCTGTATGGAGACATTTACAGGATGGGTGAGCCCCACGGCAATGTAATGCTTTGCATCGGGATTGAGGATGTCGACATCCTGGTGGGTGGCCCCATATCCCCTTATCACTTCATTGGCGGTGCGCATGGGTAGGGTGGATAAATCAATGGTTGCCATGATACTTCTCCTTCATGGTATCTGAGATCGGTCTCTTCATTTGTTTTTAGTTATCTCTTGTCCATAATCCATAGCTGAAGGGGGCAGGTTCGCTGGTTTCCAGGGCTTGACCCGGAAACAGGCGGTTGAGTCCCACCTCTTCGGAGGAGATGGCAATCATCTCGTCGTTTTCGTATTTCACCATGGGTTTTGCCGCCAGTTTATCTTTGGCATAGCCGATGGCATCCTTGGTGGCCACCAGATAGGAAAAGGTGCCGTCCAGGTCATTTAGGGAGGCTTTCAGGGCATCCTCCAGGCTGGCCTTCCGACTCATTTGATACGCCAGATACACGGCGATGAGTTCGGTGTCATTCTCCGTTTGAAAGGTCATTCCCTTTCGTTCAAGACGTCGGCGCATGATCCAGTAATTGGTGATCTGACCATTGTGCACCGTTGCAATGTCGGCAAATCCGCAGGCCCAGAAGGGATGGGCCGTGTCGGCATGAACACCGGATTCCGTGGCAAGGCGGATGTGGGCAATGCCGTGACTGCCGTTAAATTTGGAAATATTATATTTTTTGTCCAGTTCCCGGGGAACGCCCACGTCCTTTACAATATCCAGCCGGGTGCCGATGGAAATGGGGGTCAGTTTTTTTTCAATGCGCCGGGTTAGGGAGAGAATATCCTCGTCACAGGCGGCATGGATGGCAAGGGAGCCCCCTTCCACTGTTTCTTTTACAATGGTGACGTTAAGGGATTTTAATTCTTGTCGAATGGTGTGGATCTGGGATGATTCCGGATCAATGTCGCCGCTTTCCATGACCTTTTTTGTCCGGGGTGGCTCAGAAAGAAGAAATCGCATGCGAAAGAGGTCCTTCAGGGGTTCCCGGTAGAGAGCCCATCCGGCAGAATCAGGACCCCGGTGCAGGGTGGCATCCAGAATCTCTGTCAAGGCCTGTCCGGTGGTCATGGAAAAATTTCGTTTCACATCATTTTTGAATAATAGGCCTGCGATGGCACACATGTCTTTTTCCTTTGTTGAGGGGATGGCACCGGTTGAATGGATTGTCCCGGTGGCCCCATGGCAAAAATTAAGATGGTCCTGGCTCCACGCCTGGTCATTTGGGAAGAGAAAATTTGAACCAGGCCCTGTGGGATGAATATAGGGGGGCTTGATCACACCACCGTTCTGACTTCGTTGACGCACGAAGGGGGGATTCAGAGGGTCGATGGTGTGATTAGCACCAATAAAGGTTATGCGTGGTTGTCTATGGGAAACCCGGAATAGGCTTCATTGCCATGCTCTGTGATGTCAAGGCCGGTGACCTCTTCTTCCTGGCTTGCTCTGAGGCCAATGGTGTGTTTAATGGCAAGGAAAAGGACAAAACCGGTGCCGAATGCCCAGACAAAGCCGACACCGATGCCGATGAGTTGAGCCATGAGAACGGTGGTACTGAACTGCTCCACACCAAAGAAGGCATAGGCCAGGGTGCCCCAAGCACCGCACACGCCATGGACACTGATGCAGCCGACAGGATCATCAATTTTTAAGACCCGTTCGATGAAAAGGACACTGTAGACCACCAAAACGCCGGCAACCACACCGATGATCATGGCACCCCAGACATTCACAACATCCACAGCCGTGCAGATGGCAACCATTCCGGCCAGGAATCCATTGACGGTCATGCCCACATCGGGCTTTTTAAAGGCGAACCACACCGCTGCCATGGCGCCAAGACCACCGGTGGCCCCGGCAATGTTGGTCATGACGGCAATGCGGGCAAGGTTGCCGTCAAAGGTGGTGGTACTGCCCGGGTTGAATCCGAACCAGCCAAGCCACAACAGAAATCCGCCGATGACGGCAAAGGGCAGATTGTGTCCGGGGATGGCACGGGGCTTGCCGTTGGCATCAAATTTTCCGATGCGGGGACCAATGACAATGGCACCGGCCAGGGCCAGCCAGCCGCCAATGGAGTGAACCACGGTGGAACCGGCAAAGTCATAGAATCCGACCCCCAGAACATTTTCCAGCCAGCCGCCCCCATCCAGAAGACTTCCCCAGGCCCAGCTGCCGAAAACTGGGTAGATAAAGGCGCAGATAATTACACTGTAAACCAGGTACCCCGTGAACTTGGTCCGCTCGGCAACGCCGCCGGATACGATGGTGGCGGTGGTGGCGGCAAACACGCACTGGAACAGCCAAAAGGCAAATCCCCACTGGGTAGCACCGGTGTGGCCAAGGAAAAAAAGAGACTCATCCGGCCCTGCAAACATGATGTGAAATCCCACTGCCAGGAAGGCGATGGTACCAATACAGAAGTCCATGATGTTTTTCATCATGATATTCACGGCATTTTTGGCCCGGGTGAATCCCGATTCCACCATGGCGAAACCCGCCTGCATTAAAAAGACGAGAAAGGCGGCAATGCAGGTCCACAACACATCTCCCCGGTACTGGAAAATTTCCATGTCCGTCAGGTAGCGGACAATGGATGTTTTCACGGAGGTACCGTTCATCACCACTTCCACCTCCTCTTCAATGGGGGTAGTCTCATCCCGGTAGGCACCGGAAACGGGCAGTTCTTTGCGGATATCCTCCTGGGTTTTTCCCTGGAACAGGCTGGACGGGTAAGCAGACAGTGCTTTGTTCAGTGTGGCGGAATCATCGGCGGAGGCCATGGGGATGGACGTGCCGGACCAGAGGATACACACACAAAGGCTCATAAAGAAAAAAATCGCCTTGGCGGTTGAGGGGGCTTTGGTTTTCATGTGTTGGTTCTCCTTTTTGAAAGTGTTTTTCAATGGGGTTTCGGACTTGATTACAACGGGTTAGATGGCGGATTTTCCCTTTTCACCGGTTCTGATGCGGATGGCATCATCCACCGGAAGGATAAACAGCTTTCCATCTCCGATTTTACCGGTACCGGCTTTTTCCGTGATGGTGGTGATGATTTTGTCCACCATCTCCGATGCTGTCACGATGGTGAGTTTTATTTTGGGAACAAAATCCACCTGATATTCCGCACCCCGGTAAATTTCCTTGTGGCCTTTCTGCCTCCCAAATCCCTTGACCTCGGAAAGTGTCATACCTGTTACACCGAGCTCATTGAGCGCTTCTTTAACTTCATCCAGTTTGAAGGGTTTAATGATTGCCTCAATTTTTTTCATGTGTGTCATTTCTCCTGATGTTTATTTTACGTCGGTCTTTTTTTGATTCCAAGTCGTCAGGCCCAAAATGGTTATAAGCGTGTTGGCAGTTAAGGGTGTTCTTTTTCTTGTTCCCCATTTTTTGTTTTGTAAGTTAATAATGCATGATTGGTGCCATGTGATAATTTTTTGATTTATTTAATATAATATATTGAAAATATTAATATTATATAGCATTTGTGATTTTATGGATTTTGCATGGTTAGTCACACTTATATTTTTATTAACAAAAAAGAAATTAAAAAATATATTAATTCCCTTTTTGTTATTTTTTGCGTTGGGGGTGCTTGTTTGAGTTTGTAATGTAATTTTAGTTGCGATATGGTGGGGATAACAAAGGTTCTCCAATGACATCTGTCGGATTTTGGAGGGGATAATTGAACGGTGGTACTGGGAAAAGGGAAAAAATACTTGACTAAAACTAAATATTTTTCAATACATACTTATGTAAGCACTAATATAATTAACGTGGTAATGCGGGCAGATGAAGGCATGAAAAAAGGCTTGACGAAAATCCAATGGTTTTTAATATATGAGTTATATTATTAATAAACTAAAGGATTAATATGTCTATTTATAAAAAAACCGGTGCATTACTTTTCGGAACGCGTTTAAAAAGATTAAGTGATCAATTTTTGTCTGATCTTTCAGTCATTTATAGAAATGCGGATATTCATTTTGAAGCCACCTGGTTTCCGGTTTTTTATCTGCTTGATACAAGACAGGAAGTGACTATTTCCAGTATTGCCAGGCTGTTGGAAATAACCCATTCGGGAGCAAGCCAGATGGTGACATCTCTCAAGAAAAAGGGCTTTGTTCAGATATCCCAGGTTTGTGCAGACAAACGCTTGAAAACGGTTAGCTTCACTGCCAAGGGAGAGGAAAAGCTTAAAGAGATTAAGCCGGTATGGTATGCGCTTCAGGAAACCATGGATGTTATGGTCTCCTCAAAGGGAGATCATTCCAGAATTTTGGATCTTCTGGAGGTATTGGAAGAGGACATGGCCCGGATAAATCTGGTTGAGACCGTTGAAAAAAGATTGCAGTTCAATCAATTTCTGGAAGAGATTGAGGTGATTCCTTACAGGGAAGAGATGCATGATCTTTTTATGTCCCTGGTTTTGAAGTGGCTTTCCGAAAACCCCGATACCGTTCCCCGGGATATCGGCTGGATCAATCATACCCAACAGGAAGTCATTACCACTGAAAACACCCTTATCTTCATGGCGGTTCATCCGGGAGAAATTTTAAGCGCTTGTGTCGCCACCCTTGATTCCTTGAACAGTTGCGCTGAACTTTCCTTGATTTTTGAACAGAGCCGGGTTTCCAATCATCTGATTCAGGTACTGTTGGATAAAGTTATTTGTGCCTTGGAGGGGAGGGGGGTTGCCATGGTGACAACAAAGGCAAGCCTTGTCCAGTCAAATATGTTGAAAATACTACAAAAAAATGATTTTAAACTCATGAAAATAGGAAAAAATAGTGTTCAAGATAATACCTGCACCCATTTATCCAGAAATTTAAAAAATGGAGAAGAAATATAATGGAAAATATCAAGGTGTCCAATGCAATGACCATTAAAATGGACGAAATTTTTACCGATCTTCCGGAAATGCCCGATTTTGTTGAGGGGATCAGGAGAGCCCCCAAAAGATCACTGCATTTAAGTAAAACAGAAATTGCTTTGGCCCTGAAAAATGCCCTTCGATATCTGCCCGAAGCCTGGCATAATACCCTGGCACCGGAATTTCTGGATGAACTGCTCACCTATGGACGTATCTACGGTTATCGGTTCCGACCGGCAGGCCGCATTTTTGGAAAACCCATAGACCAGTACAAGGGAAAATGTCTGGAGGGAAAAGCCTTCCAGGTGATGATCGAAAACAACCTGAACTTTGATATCGCCCTTTACCCTTATGAACTGGTGACCTATGGAGAGACCGGCCAGGTATGCCAGAACTGGATGCAGTACCGTATTATCAAAAAATATCTTGAAAATGTCACCCAGGATCAGACCCTGGTGGTGGAATCGGGGCATCCCCTGGGTCTTTTTAAATCCTCGCCCACATCCCCCAGAACCATCATCACCAACGCCATGATGATCGGTCTTTTTGATGATCAGGAGAACTGGGAGCGGGCCATGTCCCTGGGGGTTGCCAACTATGGGCAGATGACGGCGGGGGGCTGGATGTACATCGGGCCTCAGGGGATTGTCCATGGCACCTATGGAACGCTTTTGAATGCGGCCCGCATGGAGCTCGACGTTGCCGAAGACGGGGATCTCACCGGGAAGTTTTTTGTCACATCGGGGCTCGGCGGCATGAGTGGAGCCCAGGGCAAGGCCATTGAGATTGCCAATGGGGTGGGGATCATTGCAGAGGTGGATGCCTCCAGAATCAAGACCCGTTATGATCAGGGCTGGGTGAGCCTGATCACCCGGGATGCAGCGGAGACCTTTATAGCGGCAAAAAAAGCAGTGGCGGAGAAAAAGGCAGTGGCCATTGCCTTTCATGGCAATGTGGTGGATCTCTTGGAGTATGCCGTTAACAACGCCATTCCCATTGACCTGTTGTCCGATCAGACCTCCTGCCATGTGGCCCATGGCGGTGGATATTGTCCCCAGGGGCTCACCTTTGAACAGCGTACCGAGATGCTCAAAACCGATCCTGAAGGGTTTGCAAAGAAAGTGGACGAATCCCTGGTTCATCATTATCATCTCATTAAAACCCTTGTGGACCGAGGTACCTATTTCTTTGATTATGGCAATGCATTCATGCGGGCTGTTTTTGACGCCGGGGTTACGGAAATTTGCAAAAACGGCGAAAACACCCTGGACGGATTTATTTTTCCCTCCTATGTGGAAGATATCATGGGGCCGTTGATGTTTGACTATGGCTATGGTCCCTTTCGGTGGGTGTGCCTGTCCGGCAAGGAGTCCGATCTTCTAAAGACCGACCAGGCTGCCATGGCCTGCATTGATCCTGACAGACGTTCCCAGGACAGAGATAACTATATCTGGATCAGGGATGCACAGAAAAATAAACTGGTGGTGGGCACCCAGGCCCGGATTCTCTACCAGGATGCCATGGGCCGGGTGGCCATTGCCCTTAAATTCAATGACATGGTGAGAAGGGGTGAGATCGGCCCCGTGATGCTGGGAAGAGACCACCATGACACCGGCGGCACGGATTCACCTTTCCGGGAGACGGCTAACATTAAAGACGGCAGCAATATTATGGCCGACATGGCCGTTCAGTGTTTTGCCGGAAACTGTGCCCGGGGCATGAGTCTTGTGGCCCTTCACAACGGTGGCGGCGTGGGCATCGGCAAGGCCATCAACGGTGGGTTCGGCCTGGTGCTGGACGGCAGTTCCCGGGTGGATGATATCATCCGCAGGGCCATGCTCTGGGATGTCATGGGCGGGGTGGCAAGACGTTCCTGGGCCCGGAACGAACACGCCATGGAGACCTGTGTGGAGTTCAATAAGATGTGGACGGGTGAGGCCCACATCACCATCCCCTATCTCACCGATGAAAAAATGATTGCCGATCTTGTGGATGCAAAATGTGAAGAATAAGATTTTATTTGCTCATCGTGCTTAGTCGGTGCTTCTAAAGGGTCAGGCTTGTGTCATTGGTGTTATCGACCTTAAGCCCATGTCGATGTGAGGACCCAACGAGAATTCTAAAAACACAAGCCTGACCCACATGGAAGATGTCAGGCTTGATCATCCCTTATCATTTGTGGAAAATCGGGAGAAAAACATGAATGGAAATTTGATCGTAAAAAATGCCTCCCAGGTGGTTACCTGCAGCGGGTTCAAGGCCAAGAAAGGACGGGAAATGTCCGATCTTGCCATTGTTGAAAACGCTGCCGTTATCATTGAAGAGGGCAACATCAAAGCCGTGGGCACCTCGTCTGAGCTGTTAAAGGATTTTAACACCCATGGCTTTGAAGTGATTGATGCCGCTGGCAAGGCCGTATTGCCGGGATTTGTGGATTCTCATACCCATTTTGTCTTTGGGGGGTACCGGCCCGATGAATTCGCTTGGCGACTTCGAGGTGACAGTTACATGGAGATCATGAACCGGGGAGGGGGCATTGCCAATTCGGTGAAGGCCACCCGAAACGCATCCAGGGAGGAACTCATGGCCGTGGGGCGTAAGCGCCTGGACTCCATGCTCTCCTTTGGGGTGACCACGGTGGAGGGTAAAAGCGGATATGGCCTGGAGCCGGACACGGAGATAAAGCAGCTTGAAGTGATGAAAGCCCTTGACGAAACCCATCCCATGGACATCGTCCCCACCTTCCTCGGTGCCCATGCCATCCCCCCGGAGTTTAAAGGACGACAGGATGCATTCATTGAGCTTGTCATGGAGATGCTCCCCCAGGTGGCGGAACGACAGCTGGCAGAGTTCTGTGATATTTTCTGTGAAAAAAACGTTTTCTCCGTGGCCCAGTCCCGGAAACTGCTCTCAAGGGCCAAATCAATTGGATTCAAGCTCAAGCTCCATGCCGATGAGATGGTATCGTTTGGCGGGGCAGAGCTTGCCGCCGAACTTTCCGCCGTTTCCGCCGATCACCTTCTCCAGGCATCGGACCAGGGCATAAGAGATTTGGCCCGGTCCGGGGTGGTGGCAACGCTTTTGCCGGGCACGGCATTCAGTTTAAAAGAGCCCTATGCCAGGGGACGGTATATGATTGACCAGGGATGTGCCGTGGCCCTGGCAACGGATTTTAATCCGGGCAGCTGTTTTTCAGAGTCCATTCCCCTTCTCTTTGCCCTGGCCACATTGTATATGAATTTGAGCCCTGAAGAGGCCGTCACGGCCCTGACCATAAATGGGGCTGCCGCCCTCAACCGTGCCCACCGCATTGGCAGCATTGATGTGGGAAAACAGGGAGATCTGGTGATTCTGGAATTCCCCTCCCATCGATTCATTCCTTATCATGTGGGTGTGAACACGGTTGAGATGGTTATTAAAAGGGGAAAAACGGTTTTTTCCAGAAACCGTTGAACGGATAACGGATCATCTGATGACATTTGACGATACGATGCTTTCACCGCAGGATTGTAAAAAAATTTCCTGGCGAAATGGCCAGGGAATGACCACCGAGCTGCAAGCCCGGCCCATTCGTTATGGAAGTATTTGCTCACCTCCCGGACTTGATTTTCCTTGACCCCTCTTTAAATTATGTCAATATTAAAACACTGGTGGATCATTGAGTGGCCAAGACCCCAAAGCTCTCTTTTTCTGAACCTGACCCAAGGGAGGGATCATGTCCGGTAGTGTTGACGTTTCACGACTGAGGTTGTTTTTAATTTTTTTTGTCTCATTGTCCCTGGTGTTTTCTTTGTTGGGGTGGGGACTTGCCCTTCAGCAAAAAAAGATGTTTGTGACGGGAATCAAGCTTAAGGAGGCGAGTTCTTCCAATTTTCAGCAGCGGCTTTTTCTCTCCACGCTGGACAACTATCTGTCCGATGCCTTGATACTGGCAGATAGCATTCGTAACGAATATACCCATATGCACCCCGTGAGAGACACTGAACGGCGGGTGTCCGATTATTTTCAATCCTTTGCCCGGAGCAGACCCCATTATGACCAGATTCGGCTCATTAATCCCGATGGCATGGAACGGATTCGGGTGAACTGGAATGAAACCAGCGGGGCGGTTGTGGTCCCCCGGTCCCAGCTTCAGAATAAAAAAAAGCGTTTCTACTTTGAGAGGGCAATGACCATGGACGCTGCCGTTTATGTTTCAGCCTTTGATCTCAACGTTGAAAACAATGCCGTTGAAAAGCCCTTTAAACCCATGATTCGTATCTCCTGTGTCGTTAAAGACGGTGAGCAGCATACCATTGGTCTGCTGGTCCTGAATCTTCTGGGGAAAACCCTGCTCAATCAGTTAAAGTGCATTGGGCAAGGGGTGGTGGGTGATCTCTATTTTATCAACGACAAAGGCCAGTGGCTCATCGGTCCCACCCCCGAAGATGGCTGGCAGTTCATGTTTCCGGAAAAAAAACAGACCACCCTTGGGGATCTGTTTCCCGATGTATGGCCTGAGATTGAATCCCTGGAAAAGGGGCAGTTCTTTTCAACCGCGGGGTTATTTTCCTTTGCAAAGGTTGATCCCGGCGTGGTTTCGGTGAGAAAACATTCCATGGGAATTACGGTGCAGGCAGAGGAGACCTGGACCATTGTCAGCCGGGTGACAAAGAAGGACCTCCTGCCGGTGTGGTGGCGCATGGTGCAAATTTTTCTGATGACAGGCGTGGTGATGATTGCCATCCTTGCCTGGTATATGGCCGATATACAGATGCGGCGATATCGTTCCATGGTCGCGTTAAAGGAGAACGAAAAAAAGCTTATATCCATTACCGACACGGTGCAGGATGCCATTGCCCTGGTGGATTCAAAGGGGTTGGTTCATTTCTGGAACCGGGCTGCGGAAAAAATGTTCGCACTGTCCGCCGGGGAGATTATGGGAAAAGATATTCACCGGTTCGTTACCCCGGACCATCTCCGAGCGGACGCTGCCCAGGGGCTTGGGCTGTTTTCCCACAGCGGCAAGGGGCGTTTCATCGGAAATGTCAGGGAGGTGGAGGCCCAGCGAAAAGATGGGGGGCGATTTCCCGTTGAATTGCACTTAAGTGCCGTTCAAATGGAAGGGCAGTGGTTTGCCGTGGGAGTGGCCCGCGATATCACCCAAAGACTGAAAGCCCGTCAGGAACTGTTGGAAAATGAGGCCAAGTTCAGGGCCATTTTCAATCAGATGTTTCAGTTCATCGGATTGATCGCCCCGGACGGTACCGTGATGGAGCTTAATGAGACCATCCTTGACTTTGCAGGAATCTCTGCCGTTGAACTCCAGGGGAAAAAGTTCTGGGATGCCCCCTGGTGGGATCTTTCAAAGGAGACCGTTGACCGACTCAAAAAGGCCATTGCCCGTGCGGCCCGGGGGGAGTTCGTCCGGTACGAGGTGGATGTGGTGGGTGGCAAAGGACAGATCATCACCATTGATTTTTCCATTAAGCCGGTGAAAGGGGCCAACGATGAAATTGTTCTGTTGATTCCGGAAGGTCGTGACATTTCGGAAAAAATTGTCTTTGAAAAAGCGCTGGCCGCCCGGGAGTCACAAGTTAAGGCGTTGAACGAACAGCTGGAAGCCCGGGTGAAGCAGCGGACCCGGGAGCTGGAAGCAGCGGTGGAGACCATTGGGCGGCGGGAACGGATGACACGTCTGCTCCAGGATGTGGCCAGTATATCCAACACTGCCACCTCTGTGGAGCAAGCCCTGGAGACCACCCTGACCCTTGTTGCCGAATATATTAATTGGCCGGTGGGACATGTATACATGCCTGACAGCAACGAGCCGGTGCTTCTGATTCCAACGCCCCTGTGGCATTTGGATGACCCGGAAGATCACCTTGAATTTATTGATGTGACCATGAATACCACCTTTCAGGTGGGAGAAGGATTGCCCGGACGGGTCTTTTCTTCCTGCAGTGTTCATTGGATAACGGATGTCAAGGAGGATGATAACTTCCCCCGGGCAGGTCTCCTTAAAAAATCTCCGGTGCGAGGGGCCTTTGGTTTTCCGGTGACCACCCAACAGGGCGTTGTGGCCGTGCTGGAGTTCTTTACCACTGAAATTTATCCCATGGACAACGACATCATGACCATGGCAGAAGAGGTGGGAAGACAGTTGTCGTATGTGGTTGAGCGAAAACGGGTGGAAGCCGAAATGGAAAAACTGGCCCTGGTGGTGGAAAGGACCGCCAATGGGGTGATGATCACCGATAAAAACGGGTGTGTGGAGTGGGTCAATCAGGGGTTTACGAAGATTTCAGGGTATAGCCTGAAAGAGCTTGCGGGCAGAAAACCCGGGCACATTCTCCAGGGGCCGGACACCGATCCCAACACGGTGAAACGCATTGGGGAGGCACTTTCCAGGGAAGCCGGTATTCATGTGGAGCTGATCAACTATCATAAATCCGGTTATCGCTATTGGCTTGAGCTGGACATTGAACCGATTTTTGATGATGCCGGAAGACTGATCAATTTTATCTCCATTGAAAACGACATTTCAGAACGGAGGGCCACCAATGCGGCATTGGAACAGTTCAAGGCCACACTGGACCAGACCTTTGATGCGGTGTTCATCTTTGATTCCAGGACCCTTTATTTCACCTATGTCAACCATGGCGCCACAAACCAGGTGGGATATTCCCGGGAGGAGATGCTGAACATGACCCCTGTGGATATTAAACCTGAATTTACGAAAACGGATTTTATAGAATTGGTTGCCCCTTTGAGAAAAAAAGAGATCGCCACCCTCTCCTTTGAGACGGTTCACCAACACAAAGACGGCCGGCATATCCCGGTGGACATCCTGCTGCAACTGCTGGATCGCCCGGGTGGGTCGTCTGAGTTTGTGGCCATTGTCAGGGATATTACCGAGCAGAAACGCATTCTGCGGGAGCTTGAGCACTCCAGGGACGAGGCCCGGCAGGCGGCACGGGTAAAGGCACAATTTCTGGCCAACATGAGCCATGAGATCAGAACGCCCATGAACGCCATCCTGGGGATGGCTCATCTGCTGAGCAATACGGACACCTCCCCGAGCCAGAGAAATTTTATTCAAAAAATTCAGGCAGCGGGTAATAATTTACTGGGCATCATCAATGATATCCTTGATTTTTCAAAGATTGAAGCCGGACAGATGAAGATTGAACAGGTGGCCTTTGAGCTGGACGGGATTTTGACCGGTATCTCTGATATGGTGGCTGTCAAGGCCCAGGAAAAGGGGCTGGAACTGCTGTTCCATGCCCAGAAAGGCCTGCCCCGGCACCTGGTGGGAGATCCCTTACGCATCGGGCAGGTGTTGATCAATCTGGCCAACAATGCAGTGAAATTTACCCCAAAAGGGGAGGTGGTGATCTCTGTTTCAGGTGGTGACATTGAGAATGACCGGATCCCCCTCCATTTTGTGGTCCGGGACACGGGAATCGGCATGTCATCCTCCCAGATACAGACGTTGTTTCAACCCTTTTCCCAGGCAGATGCCAGCACCACCCGGAAATTTGGCGGCACCGGTCTGGGGTTGGCCATCTGCCGGCAGTTGGCCCTGTTGATGGAGGGAGACATCTGGGCAGAAAGTGAAGAGGGAAAAGGCAGTGCCTTTCATTTTAAACTCACGTTGATCTGTCCGCCCAATGAGGAGAGGCAGCCTTTCATTCCCGCCCCGGATCTTCGGGGAATGCGGGTGCTGGTACTGGATGACAATGCCACGTTTCAGGAGATCATCAAAGAGATGCTGGAGGATTTTACCTTTCATGTGACCCTGGCATCATCGGGCAGTGAGGCCATTTCCCAGCTGGAGAGGGCAGTGGATGAGGGGAACCCCATTGATCTGGTCCTGGCCGACTGGAAAATGCCGGGCATGGACGGAATTGAGACCTCCCGGAACATCAAAGACAATCCCCGGATTTCCCACACCCCCACCATCATCATGATTACGGCATTTGGCCGTGAAGAGATTATGGAGAGGGCCGATCGGAGCGGACTGGACGGTTTTCTGATCAAACCGGTGAATCGCTCGTTGCTGTTTAACACCATCATGGAGTGTTTTGGAAAATCGGTAGATCGGGGGGAAACATCCCACCCCTTCCTGGGTACGGATGCGGCCACCCTGCAGATGCTCAAAGGATTGCATGTGCTGCTGGTGGAAGACAATCTGTTTAACCAGGATGTGGCCAGGGAATTGCTGGAGACCGTCGGAGTTGACGTCACCGTGGTGGATAACGGTCTGAAAGCGGTGGAGGCGGTGGCCAATACGGCCTTTGATGCGGTGTTAATGGATATCCAGATGCCGGAGATGGACGGATATGAGGCCATGCGGATCATCCGTTCCCGGGAATCTAACGAAGCGCACCTTCCCCTCATTGCCATGACGGCCAATGTGATGGCCGCTGACAGGGACCAGGTCAAATCGGCAGGTGCCGACGATCAGGTGGACAAACCCATCACTCCGTCACTTCTGTACGCGGCCCTTGCCAAATGGACCCGAAGGGATGGTAAAGAGGAGACCGTGCAACCACTTGAAAACAGCTATCTCACCAATGCGCAGACAGACCTTCACCTGCCGCTTCTGCCTGACCTGGATGCCGTCCGGGGGCTTAAGCGTTTTGAAGGTAACCGCGATCTGTTTACCCGACTGTTACATCGATTTAAATCGGAACAAAAAGAGATGGTTCCACAGATACAGCGTGCCATTGCGGCCCAGGACCATTCCCTTGCCGGTCGATTGCTGCACACTTTGAAAGGGCTTGCCGCAACCATCGGTGCCCGTGGGCTGGCCCAAAAAGCCGAAGCCATGGAACATTGGCTCTTCACCGGGGAAAAATACCCGTCTGAAAAAGAGATGCATGATCTTGGCGTTACAATGGAAAAGGTCCTCACGGCCATTGACAAAGTGGTGACGGAACTTGAACCGGCCACGAAAAGGGAAGATCTCTCTTATGCGCCTTTGGATAAAGAGACGTTATACCGGCAACTCACCGAGCTGGCGGCGTTTTTGAAAGCCGATGATTACGAAGCCCATGTTTCCGTAAAAAAGCTGGTACAGGGCACCGTTAACACGCCATTGGAGGCAGATGTCCAACGGATGAAAACAGAGATTGAGGGGTATGACTATACCGCCGCCATTGATGGGGTTGAAAAGGTATTGAAAAAGCTGAATTCACTGAATTGAGGAGAAAAAATGGATACCCACTCCGGAAAGCAGACCATACTGAGAAAACAGACCATACTGGTTGTAGATGATGTGGTTGAAAATATTGATATTTTGGCAGAGGTGCTTCGTTCGGACTATCAGATCAAGGTGGCCCTGAACGGGGAACGGGCGTTGGCCATTGCCGGTGGAGAGAGCCCGCCGGATCTCATCCTGCTTGATATCATGATGCCGGAAATGAATGGATATGAGGTGTGCCGGCGGTTGAAAAAGAACCCCCTTTCAAAGGAAATCCCGGTTATCTTTGTCACTGCCATGGATGAGGAGTCCAATGAGAAACTGGGGTTTGAGCTGGGGGCGGTGGACTTTATCTCCAAGCCCGTCAGTCCCCCCATTGTCAGGGCCAGGGTGAAAAATCATCTGGTACTGTACGATCAGAACCGTGTTCTGGCCCAGCGAGTGGATGAGAAAACCATTCTGCTGCAAAAAGCGCTGGAAGACGTTCGGAAAAGTTCCCTTGAGACCATCCATCGGCTTACCCATGCGGCTGAGTACCGGGATGAAGATACGGGCGCACACATTCAACGCATGAGCAACTATTCTGCCGCCGTTGCCCGGCAGTTGGGTGTCAATGAGACCACCGTGAACTGGCTGCTCCATGCCGCTCCCATGCATGATGTGGGTAAGATCGGTATTCCGGATCGGATTTTGCTCAAGCCGGGAAAGCTAAATGATCAGGAGTGGGAGATCATGAAGCAGCACACCGTTATCGGGGCAAAAATTTTATCCGGGTCCAAAGCCGGTTATATTCGACTGGGTAAGGTGATCGCCCTGACCCATCATGAAAAATGGGACGGCAGTGGATACCCCAACGGATTGAAAGGCAAAGCGATTCCCCTGCTGGCCCAGATTGTGGCCATTGCCGATGTGTTTGATGCCTTGACCACGCGACGGCCCTATAAAGAGCCCTTCAGTCTGGAGAGATCCTTTGCCATCATCCGGGAGGGACGGGGCAGCCATTTCAGCCCCCATGTAGTGGATGCCTTTTTTGAGACCACCAATGAAATCCTCTCCAT
Organism: uncultured Desulfobacterium sp.; assembly: GCA_963668575.2. Lineage (GTDB taxonomy): Bacteria > Desulfobacterota > Desulfobacteria > Desulfobacterales > Desulfobacteraceae > Desulfocicer. The sequence goes on from OY764894.2 coordinate 7,745,882, forward strand.
CAAAGAGCAATACAAGGATGAGCAGGCAAGTTTACTGTATCAGATCAGGGAGGGGCTATAGTGCTGACGCATGATATTTTTCATGATTTGCTTTGAAATTAATGGGTTATTGTTTTGTATTATTCATAATTGTGCGAAAGGTTATTTTGTAATGAGCTGATATCTTAGGACTTATTGATTCATGCGTCAGCGCTGGAGGGGCTCCCACCGGATTGACAAAGCCGTTTCCGCCGTGATACTTCATCAAAATCAGCGCAAAATGCAATGGTAGGTTGGGGGAGCCGATGAAAGTCGGCTGAGAGGAGACTAATGTACCTCTCGACTCCAGGAACCTGATCTGGATAATTCTGGCGAAGATTTTAAAATGCCGTTGATAAGATCCTTGCCTATACAAATGCCCATCCGAAAAAAGCCCTTGGATTGTATCTGGTGGCGGTATCCAGGCAGATAAAACCATTGAAACCAAGGCCTTTGAATTCACCCAGCCCTTTTTTGCCACCCTTCCGGTCCATGATGCCTCAAAATGGCAGATATTTGTTGCCATGGCCCATGGACTCATCACCCGCAAGGTGGATGCCAACAACCTGATCCATACCTGGAAGTAAAGGAAAATTATAATGATCATTAATCCATTCAGCATTTGGAACGATGTGGAAAACATAAGAAAAAGAAGTCCGTTGGTTCATAATATCACCAACTATGTGGTGATGAACAACACTGCCAATGCCCTGCTGGCGCTGGGGGCTTCCCCGGTCATGGCCCATGCCGAACCTGAAGTGAGAGACATGGTGGGTATTGCCGGTGCCCTGGTCATCAACATAGGTACCCTGAGCGATGCCTGGATCAGCGCCATGTTCATTGCGGCCACCCGGGCAAAGGAATTGAATATTCCCATTGTGCTGGACCCGGTGGGTGTGGGTGCCACGACCTATCGGACCCGCACGGCCAGGGAACTGATCCGCACCGCAGCCCCCACCATCATCCGGGGAAACGGCTCCGAGATCATGGCGCTTTGTGAACGGGAGGTGACCACCAAAGGGGTGGACAGCACCAGTGCCTCAAACTTGGCCATTGAATCGGCCGTGGCACTGAGCCGGAAATGGGGGGCGGTGGTGTGCGTCACCGGAGAAATTGATTATATAGTGTTCGGGAAATCCCTGATTTCCGTGAAAAACGGACACCCCATGATGCCCCGGGTCACCGGTCTTGGCTGCACGGCCACGGCCCTTTGCGGGGCATTTGCCGCCATCAATCCGGACCCGGCCCTGGCCGCAGCCCATGCCATGGCCGTGATGGGTATTGCAGGGGAAATGGCAGCGGAAACGGCAAAGGGACCGGGCAGCCTTCAGGTGAATTTCATTGATGCCCTTTACCAGTTGTCTGAAATCGATATCAAGGCCTTTTTCAAGGCGTAAGGGACTGAATCATGGAGGGAATTTTTGAACAGACGCAAAAAACACAGGAGCATGAATAATGAAATCTTATTACAGAGCATTGACCATCGCCGGATCGGACAGTGGCGGGGGGGCCGGTATTCAGGCTGATTTGAAAACTTTTTCAGCCCTTGGTTGTTTTGGCATGTCCGTCATTACGGCCCTTACAGCCCAGAACACCCGGGTGGTCACCGGTATTTTTCCAGTGACACCTCAGTTTATCGCAGAACAGATGGATGCGGTGCTGGAGGACATCGGCGTGGATGCTGTAAAGATCGGCATGCTCCACTCCCCTGAGGTGATTGAGGCTGTGGCAGAGAAACTTATCCAGTGGAAATGCCCCAATATTGTGGTGGACCCGGTGATGGTTTCCAAAAGCGGTGATAAACTGCTCCGGGAGGATGCGGTAAAGGCCTTGAAACAGCGTCTGATTCCCCTTGCCACCCTGATCACGCCCAATCTGCCTGAAGCATCGGTGCTGCTGGACCGGCCCGTTGAAACCGTCGGGGATATGGAAACGGCTGCCCAAGATCTTGGCACATTGGGGTGTGCCAATGTGCTGGTCAAGGGGGGGCATCTCACCGGAGAGCAGAGCGGGGATCTATTGTATAATAAAAAAGAGAATCTCATGATTCCGTTGGCCGGGGAGCGGATTGACACCGAAAATTCTCATGGCACCGGCTGCACTCTCTCGTCGGCCATTGCCGCCAACCTGGCCCGGGGCATGGCCCTGGAACCGGCAGTGAAACTTGCTAAGGTTTACATCACCCATGCCCTCAGGGCCGGGGTAGAGTATCAGACCGGCAAGGGGCATGGTCCGGTGCATCATTTTTATAAATTCTGGTCTTGATTGTTGCCTGCCCTGCCGACAAAAAACCGGATCGGCCATTGCCGGGACAAAAAAACAGGACTATTTCGAACGGGGGGGTATCTGCCAGTTTGTTGGTGGGGTCCCCCTCTGTCAACATTTGTTCCAGAATCAGCTTTTCCGCTTTTAGGGGTAACCGGCCGGTCATGCTTGCCATTCCAACTGTTGTGCCATGCTGGTTGGTGAACACGGCCTCGGCTGGCCATGTTCATGGTATTGCTTTTCATGGTCATCTCATACAAAACCAATCCTCTTGCCTGGATAAAATTATTCAAAAAATCAAGATTTGACAGGATCATGTCGTCGACCGGAGAGATCACAGAGGAGTTAAGAAAGCTCGACGACAGGTGTTTTGTCTTTACCTGGCTTATCATGGGATTTTTTCGGATTGATCATTTGGTCATCACGCCCCACGGGATTTTTGCCATTGCCGGGATGCAAAACAGTCTATTATCCCCTACAGATCAAAACAGGGAATCGGGGATGGAGAACCCCTCGTGGGACAAGCTTACGGTAAAATTATGGCGCATTTGTCATATGATCAGCATCCTCTTTAAAAAGGGGTTTAAAGCCGATGTCATGCCCATTCCCATCATTGTTCCCACTGGGGGAGATGACACGGCTTTCATAAATAAATTGAAGGATATCTATGTGGTTCCCAAGGGGCGGCTGACTCAGTTCATTATTGATCAGGGTGAGGCGCTGGATACCAAAATGGTGGAAGGCTTTGCTTGGTTCGTGAGCCAGCGCTATCTTGGGTGGTGAACGCTCGTTATGCAACGGTCTGAACCTGTTCGGTGTTGGTGAGGATACAGAAAACGTGATTGCCCGTTTCCGTGAACTGTTGTAATATTTATGGGTTTTGCATGAAGGACACGCAATGCTTGACCATGCTCATCTTTGCTTAAGCATTCCCCCAAAGTTTAGCGTGTTCAACACAATCTGCTTTATCAAGGGCATAAGCGCAATAAGCATTCATAAGGAATTGCCATGACAAAAGGTCCCTCAAAAAATGATGAGATTCAAATTCTTAGATCCAGGATCAGAACACTGGAACTATTGCTTGATGTATACGAGAAGAGCATGCCGGAAAAATCAGATGATTTTATAAAAGAGATCGACTGGCACCATCAGATGGATAAAAAACTGGAGTATGAGAGAAAGCAACTCCTGTCCCTCTTTAACAGCATAGATGATATGATCTATATATGCGACCCGCATACCTATGAAATACTGTACACGAACGATGCCTTAAACCGCTTATTCGGGAAAGACCCCGTCGGAGGCATCTGTTATAAGAAATTTCAAAACCTTGAGCATCCCTGCGGATTCTGTACAAATAAAATTATTTTAAAGAACAAGTATAAACCCTACAAATGGGATTACCACAATCCGGTCCTGAACCGGGATTTCGAGATAATTGACAGGATCATAAAATGGTCGGACGGGCGGGATGTAAGATTCGAAAGTGCCAGGGATATTACCGACCGCAAGCGTACGGAGCTGGTGCTTCGTGAAAGCAACGAGAAGTTACGGGCCTTGATCGAAACAACCAGTGACTGGGTGTGGGAGGTTGACCGGAATGGTACCTTTACATACGCCAGCCCAAAGGTAAAGGATTTATTAGGGTATGAACCCGAAGAGATCATCGGAAAAACGCTCTTTGATATGATGGATTCCGATGAAGCCGAACGGGTGACAGGCTTGTTTGAAAAAAATGCAGCGTCCGCAACATCATTTAGAGGACTGGAAAATATAATCAGGCATAAAAACGGGCGATATGTCGTTGTTGAAACAAACGGCGTACCGGTATTTGACGAAAAAGGGGACCTTGTCGGATACCGGGGCATTGATCAGGACATCACCTTACGTAAAAAGGCGGAAAATGCCCTGATCAAGGAAAGAAATCGGAACCAGATCGCTCTGAATTTTTACCGGCGAGCCGATGCAAGGATACAGGATGTTGAAGCATTTATTATCGAAGAATGTATCAAGATCAGTGAAAGCCAGATAGGGTTTTTGGGATTTATTAACAAGGACGAAACCCTGATGAGGGCCACCTTGTGGTCTGAGAAGGCCATGGAGGGGTGTGCCATTGATTTCAAGCCGGTGGCGTTTTCTCTTGATCACGCCGGTATCTGGGCGGAAGCGATCAGGGAGCATAAACCTGTGATCGTAAACGATTACTTGAAACCCGATCCCCGTAAAAAAGGCTATCCAGAGGGCCATGTCACAATCCAACGTCTGATGAGCATTCCCCTTATTAAAGGTGCCAAAGCCGTGGCCATCCTGGCTGTTGCCAACAAGAAAACGGATTACGATGAAACGGATCTTCTTCAGCTCAGCCTGTTCATAGAAAGCATGTGGGACTTGCTTAAGCGCATAGAAGCAGAAGACGATCTTCGTATATTGAACGAAGAACTTGAGCGCAAGGTGGAGGAAAGGACAAACCAGCTTCTCGAAGCCCAGGAGGAACTTATCCGCAGGGAAAAACTTGCAATATTAGGCCAGCTTGCAGGGAACGTTGGTCACGAGATCCGGAACCCCCTGGGCGTCATGAGCAACGCTGTTTATTTTCTCAAAAATGTAATGCCGGACGCGGATGATACGGTCAGGGAATATCTGGGCATTATAAATAGTGAGATAGATAACTCGTTGAGAATCATCACGGACCTTTTTGATTTCGCACACGCTAAAATACCGCAGGTAGGCCCTGTCGATGTAAACGCCCTTGTTGAGAAAGCCTTAAGCAAATATGCCATGCCCGGAAATATCAGGACAGTGATGGATATTCCTGATTCGATTCCTCTCATCGAAGCGGACATTCCCCAGATGAAGCAGGTATTAAATAACATTATAACAAATGCGGTTCAGGCAATGTCGGGGGGGGGCAAGCTACATATAAAAGCTACACTGAGCCGGGAGGCGGAGAGCAGAGAAGAGGGTGAAGAGAGTGCTTTTGTGAAAATCACTGTCTCCGATACGGGTACAGGCATATCACCTGAAAACATGAAGAACCTGTTCAATCCCCTTTTTACTACCAAACCAAAGGGTATCGGTCTGGGGCTGGTGATATGTAAAAAACTGGTGGAAGCCAATGGAGGGGGAATAACTGTGGAAACTCTTCCGGGAAAAGGTACAACTTTTTCAATAATGTTGCCGGCTTTAAGGTAAGATTTTTTTTATATGAAAGTCCAACCAACGTACTGGAATCAAATGACTTTCGTTTTTCGTTGTGGCAGGTGGTTACTGCCATGTATGTTATAATGAGGAGATAGACCGGAAGAAACTCCAGACTCTCCTTGGAGAGAAGAGATCAATTTTTAGCCTGCCAGACAATTAAAAAACGCATCTGCCATGGACCTACGAATGTGGACTGTGACGGGAATCAGGCAGATAAGGGAATGATTGCTATGGGAAAACATAAGATACTTATAATTGATGATGATTTGAATATCAGAAAAACCCTTTCCGATATTCTTAAGATGAAAGGTTACGAAGTCTTTACATCTGTTAACGGGGCAGATGGTCTGGATTTAATTAAACGATCTCCTGTAAACCTGGCAGTCGTGGACCTTGGGCTTCCGGATATGTCGGGACTTGAAGTATTGAACAGGATCAGGGAAGGTTACTCTTTCATTGAGACAATAATACTTACCGGAAATGCATCCCTTGATTCCGCGATTGAGGCTACCAATAAAGGCGCTTTTTCCTATTTGCTTAAACCATACGAGCCGGAAGTGCTGCTTCTTCATATCACGCGTGCTATCGAGAAACAACAGGCTCGGGAGACGATCACCAGGCATACCCTGGAGCTTGAAAGGATGAATGCCCAATTAACGAAAGTAAACGCGGAACTGGTGCATGAGATTTCCGAACGTAAGCGGGCGGAGGAAGAAAAAGAGGAGCTTATTGTTGAACTCCAGGAAAATCTTGCAAAAATCAAAACGTTAAGCGGCCTGCTGCCCATTTGCGCACATTGCAAAAATATCCGCGATGACAAGGGGTATTGGAGTCAAATAGAAGCTTATATAGAAGATCATTCCGAAACAGAATTTAGCCATGGTATCTGCCCTGAATGTGCAATAAAATATTATCCCGATATGGATCTGTATGATGATAATGGCGTGGTTACAGAATGATGATAATGGCGTGGTTACAGAGAACTAATACTGCATAATGGAATTCAAGGATAATTATCCTAATATTGCATTCACCGGACAGTCCGGTAAATCTCAGGAGGCTTTAACTCTGTACCATGCCGCATACATGCAGGGCAGCACCAGCAGCGTCAGGACCGTCGCCCCGAAAAGTCCGCCGGCAATGGCTATGGCCATGGGTGCCCAGAATTTGTCCAGAACCAGCGGCAGGGTCTGTCTCACCGTCTTGAGGGCTGCATAGACTGCTTCGGTGGCATCGTTACCCGTTATCCCGGCAACCGTAGCCGCCTGCACGGTGATGGTGGGTTTGAGGTTCCGCCGCCAGACGCGACATCAACTGTCTTGAAGGCCACCTCGGCATTGCAAAAGGCCTGTTCCACCTCCAGCTGAATGCCCCGCTGCAGCTCCTTTTTTTCTGTATTCGCCTTTTTTAGCGCATCCCTGGCCTCGGCAATCTCATGTTTTACCATGCCGTGATCGTAGAGTTTGATGCCGGCCACCAGGCCGACCTCGGCTGACGGGGTTTCGTTTTCAGGCTCATAGTGGTGGTATCCGGCCACCAGGGCCACAAAGGGCAGTCTGCCGCTTTTGGCAAGGGACATTCCTTCCCTGGCCATCTCTATTTTTGCATCCATGGCCTGGATTTCAGGCCGCTGGGACAGTGCCCGTTCCACACTCAGCTCCTGTGCTGCCAGCTCCTGTTCTGACTGCGCCTGGGCCAGGCAGGTGCGACTCATCAGGCAGGTGTCACTTATAGTGAGCAGCAGCACAGTCAAGATTAAACAGTTAAAACTTAGGCAGTATGAAGTCCGGATGACAAAACGGTGAATCAGTCAGTGGAATTTCCTAAGAGCTTGTTAAATTTGGTAGAATCCTGGTATAACACAAGTCATCAGGACTTGAAGGAAAGGCGGTCCCAGGCATTGTCGCTGCTGCCATCAAAATGCAACACAAGTAACCATGACTTGAAGGTTCTGGTTAACCGCCACGGGCGGACCGGGATTTGGGACCGGGATTCGCCCACAACGAAGCTTGAAAGAATGTTAGGCTCGCTACTCTTTCATATAAACATACATGGCAGAAAAACCTGCCACAACGAAAAACGAAAGTCTTTTAATTCCAGCATATTGGTGAGACTTTCATATAAACGGGCATGTCCTGCCGGACACAACAAATATAGGGTCGTAGACGCGGAGCCAAATGGTATTATACCGCCGCCCCCCCGACGGGCAATGGGCCCGGACCGGAACTGTAGACAGCTCAATTGTCCGGTTCCTATTGCCCATCGGGGGGGCGGCTCTGCTGAGGTTGCCTTGGAGGCTGCCTTTTCATATAACTGCCACGGGCAGACCGCATTGGGGACCTGGGTCTGCCCACAACGAAGCTTGAAAGTAATGTTAGGCATACCTACACTTTCTTATAAAAAACACAGGAACTGAACGGAGAATGCTAATGAAAGTTTTCCATTTTTTTATTATAAGTAAGCGTTTTCGATGTGCAGTTTTTTTACTATTGTCATATTGTGCCTGTCTCATGTTCGGTGTTCCTTTTTGTCCGGCATCGGACACAGACAGCAATCGGGTGATTATATGCGTTCATGAAACTATTCATAAGCTGGATCCTGCCGTTCATAGATCCAGGAACGTACAGATCATATTGAAAAATATGCTTGATTCATTGACAACCCGGGATGCTGACATGAAGGTTGTGCCTCAACTGGCGAAATCCTGGAAAGCGCTGGATAAGACCTCCTGGGAATTCAAACTGAGAAAAGGGGTACGATTTCACAACAATGATGAGTTAACAGCCGAAGATGTCCGGTTTTCTCTGGAGCGGATATTCAAGGAGGGAGGCATCGACGGAATCACTTCCCCACGGCAAGCCCTTTTGAACCACGTTTCGGAAGTGATAGCCAAGGATCGGTACACGGTTATCATTAAAACAAAAAAAGCTTGGCCGATTCTTCCGTTAATGCTTTCATTGCAGGAAATCGTTCCCCAAAAATATATGACCCGTGTGGGAACCCACGGATTTCAATCCCATCCCGTGGGTACCGGTCCTTTTCAGTTTGTCAGCCTTGATCATGATCAGCGCATTGTTATGGAGCGGTTTGAAAATTATTATGGCGGTTCTCCGGCGATTCCTCCCGTACAAAAGGCACCCTTGAAATCCCTTGTCTTTGAATATGTTCCTTCTGCTGCAGGGCAGATTCGGATGTTGAAAAGAAAAGAATGTTCCATTATTTCCCACGTGAAACCGAACACTATTCCGGTATTGAAGGCTGCACCGGGCATAAAAATATTATCCAGTCCGGCCACCAGAAGCTTTTTTGCTGAAATAAATTGCAGCAAACCGCCTTTAAATGATCCCCGTATTCGGCGGGCGTTGAATTATGCAGTGGACGTTGATAAAATTGTAAATAAAATTTTTCAGGGAAACGGTATCAGGCTACCTACTGTTTTGCTGCCTGATTGCTTTGGATATAATTCGGCTCTTCAGCCTTATGAATATAATCCTGAACTTTCAACGCAGATGTTGTCTGATGCCGGTTATAACCAGGACCATATTTTGCAAATTTATTGTAATAAAGATGAGTTGCAATTTGCAAACTCTCTTGCCTCATTTTTTACCCGGATCGGTTTAAAATCTTGGATAAGTTCTGTTCAATTTAGAAAACCTTCCATTTTAGGGAAGACCGCCCCATGGGATATCTTTTTGGGATCATGGGGAAATTCAACGTTGGATCCCGTGGGAATTATCCTTCCAAAATTTCAAAGCAACGGACGGGGTAATTACTCAGGTTACTCAAACCTGAAAATTGATGACCTCCTGGACAAAGCGGAAGGGACATCGGATTTAACGTTTCGTAAAGCCTGTTATCAGCAAATTCAGGAAATTGTTTATGCGGATGCCCCCATGATTTTCGGGTATGCAGAGATTGAATTTTACGGTGTCAGAAATGAGGTGAAAAACTTTATTCCCTCCATCACCGGAATGATGAACATGCATGATGTGTTTATCGAAGAGACAGGACCCGTCCAATGAAATTAATGAATTTACTGTTTAAAGACAGAAGCCTTGGGTATAAATTCCTGGTGCTTCCCACCATTCCGGTCATGGTTGTAGTCGTGTTTATTTCCGCCAACATCCTGATGTCTCAAAAGCGAATTCTTGTTGAGAAAGCAAAAAAAAGAGCTTCTTTATTGACGGAACTTTCTATTCTAACCGTATCCAATGAGTTTGTCATGTATAATAAAAATCTGCTTGACAATATTGTGGATAATTTGAGCACTGACACGAGCGTTGTCTATGCCGTTATTGTCGACTCAAGCGATAACAGAATCCTTTCTCACAGCGATCATGGCTATGACGGAACTATCTTGAATCATGATGCAATATTATATTTCACAACATCGCATGAACACGGGGATTTTTATGAGATTTCGGATGATATAAATGTTTCAGGAAATAAATGCGGTGTGTTGAATGTTGGGTTTTCCCTTGAGGATGTTTATCAGGAAATATCGCAGATGAAGCAGCGGTTTTTGTTGATTGCTTTCACTGCCGTTGCGCTGGGAGCCTTTTTTTCAATTATCCTTGCCCGGTTAATCAGCATCCCCATAAAAGCACTGGTTGAACAGACAAAAATCATAGGGGCAGGCAATCTTGAAAACAAAATTATCTACCGGAGTAAAGATATCCTGGGGCAACTGGCAAACGAGTTTAACAAAATGGTTTCCAGCCTGAAAGCCAAACAGCAGCAAATTGTTGATAATGAGGGACGTCTGCTGAATCTGGTGGAAAACATGCCGGTAATGATGGATGCTTTGGACGAAGATTTTAACATTGTCGTTTGGAATCGCGAGTGTGAGAGGGTGACTGGTTACAGGGCTTCAGAGCTTGTTGGAAATCCAAATGCAATGAAAATTCTGTACCCGGACGATGAGTATCGGGAGCGGGTAATATCAGAGTTTCTTGCCATGGGATTGAATTTTCGTGAAAACGAGTATAAACTCACCTGCAAGGACGGAACACAAAGAATCATAAGTTGGTCAAATATTTCAGCCCAACATCCTGTTTCAGGTTGGTATACCTGGGCCATCGGCGTTGATATCACTGAGCACAGGCAGGCGCAGGAAGCATTACGTGACAGTGAAGAAAAATATCGTTTAATCATGACGTCCATGAATGATACCGCCTATATAGTATCCAGTGATTTTCGTATTGAATACCTGAATCCCAGGATGATCAATAATATTGGCCGCGATGCCACAGGCGAAGTTTGTCATAAAGCAATATACGATCGCGAAACAAGGTGCAGCTGGTGTGCATTAGAACGCATTTTGCAAGGAGAGACGTATTGCGAGTATGAATTGATAAATCCCAGGAATAATAATGTGTACTCCGTTACAAACTCTCCAATGCGCCATACCGACGGAACCATTTCCAATCTGGCAATTCTTCGGAATATTACTGAAAAAAGGGCAATAGAAGCACAGCTACGTCAGTCTCAAAAAATGGAATCCATCGGTACATTGGCAGGAGGCATTGCGCATGATTTTAATAATGTGCTTTACATGATTCTCGGAAACACAGAGCTGGCACTGGAAGATATTTCGAACCGGGACCCGGTTTATAAGAAGCTTGAAGGAATAAAATCCGCCGCTTTAAGAGCGTCAGGCATTGTCAGGCAATTACTGGACTTCAGCCGCAAAATCGACCGGGAACTGAAACCCGTGAATGCTGTTTTTGTGATTAAGGATTCATTAACCTTTTTACGCTCAATCATTCCGGCTTCCGTTGAAATTCGCAGGCATTTGCCAGATACCGATATTTCTATTCTTGGTGACCCGATCCAGATCAATCAGGTAATGATGAATCTTTGCACGAATGCCTCCCAGGCAATGGAGGAGACCGGCGGTATCCTGGAAATCACCGTTAAGGAGGTATATTTAAATGAAGATGCCGTTGAATATTATTCCGATCTTCATACGGGTGATTATCTTCAGATAACAGTAAGCGATACAGGGCATGGCGTTGAACCTGAAATTATTGATCGAATCTTTGACCCCTATTTTACCACCAAGGAGGTTGGAAAAGGTTCAGGGTTGGGACTGGCCGTAGTTCATGGTATTGTCAAAAATTACAACGGTGCTGTTTCCGTTGACAGCAGGCCCGGTAACGGCACCACGTTCACCATCCTCGTTCCGGTTGTTGCGGAAAAACCGGTGACGGAGGCTGAACAAACGGATGAAATTTCCCGTGGAAATGAAACCATCCTTTTTGTTGATGATGAAAAAGCGATTACGGATATAACCGGAACAATGTTAAAAAGGCTCGGATATAAAACTGAAATAAAAAACGACCCTGCTGAAGCATTGGAACTGTTTCGGTCAAAACCCCACATGTTTGATTTGGTCATAACCGACATGACTATGCCGCATATGTCCGGTATCAAACTTTCAAAAGAACTCAAGGAAATTCGTCCCGATATTCCGGTAATTGTCTGCACCGGCCACAGTCCTTTTATTGATGAAGAAAAAGCTAAATCATTGAATATTGCCGCTTACATCATGAAACCGGTAAGGATGCGGGATATCGCCAAAGCCATTCGACGCGTTCTTGATACTTAATGATCCGGTTTTTTATTTTTTATAATAAATATTACAATTTTTTATACTATCGAGTCACCCACTGCTGAAGCGAGTGGGGTTTATACACAACATCAAGGAGGCCAACGTATGCAAGTTCCTATGAGTCCTGTAAGAATCCTGAAAAGAGCAGTAAAATTGTATGGAGAAAAAACAGCCATTGTCGACGGGGATCTGCGATTGTCATATGCCCAGGTTCAAAATCGTGTAAACCGGGTGATTCATGCTGTGGAGAAAAGGGAAATCCCCCCGGGAGAAAGGATCGCCGTGCTGGATTACAACACCTACCGTTATATGGAGCTTTACTTTGGTATGGCTGCGTCCGGACGGGTACTCTCTCCACTGAACACCCGCCTCAGTGCGGAAGAGTATATCTACATTCTAAAGGATTCCCAAGCCCAGGCCATTATATTTCATGCTGATTTCAAGCCTGTCATGGCACAGGTCCGGGAATCGGTTTCCACCCTGAAATATTACTACATTGCAGATGGTCCGGCAGATGAGGCGTGGATCACCGGCACCTATGAAGCCCTCATTGAAGCGGCGGACGACACCCCCGTGGAACTGGAGCCGGATGATGAAAACGCCACGCTGAATCTCTACTATACCAGCGGTACCACGGGCAATCCCAAGGGGGTCATGCTCACCCACCGGAACATATATGCCAACGCGCTGACCACCATCATCTCTTTCAAACTGGATGATACCACGGTCTGGCACCACATTGCTCCTCTGTTTCATCTTGCCGATGCCTTTTTCATGTGGTCCGTTACCTACCAGGGAGGATGCCATGTAATGCAGCGACAGTTCATTCCAAAAAATGTGCTGCAGACCATGCAGGATGAAAAGGTGACCGCCGCCATGATGGTTCCCACCATGATTAACTTTCTTCTGGATGTGCCGGATCTTGAAGCGTATGACCTGAGTGCCCTTGCCTGGACCATGGTGGGCGGTGCTCCCATGTCTCCGGCCAATGCCGAGCGTATGATGGAAAAACTGGGTTGCCGATATGTTTCCGGGTATGGCCTCACCGAAACTACGCCGCTGCTCACCGTGGGCAACCTGAAAAGCACCCTGGCCGATAAGAGTGAAGCTGAAAAGATGAATTACCTCACCCGTACCGGCCTGGAAGTACCGGGTGTGGATCTCAAGGTGGTGGATGTAAACGGCAGAGCGGTCCCCTGGGACGGTACCACGGTGGGGGAAATCATCGTCCGGGGCGATAATGTGATGAAAGGCTATTGGAAACTGCCGAAGGCCACTGAAGAAGCCATAAAAGAAGGCTTTTTTTACACTGGAGATCTGGCCACAGTGGATTCCCAGGGATATGTCCTGATTGTGGACCGGGCAAAGGATATTATTATCAGCGGTGGAGAGAATATCTCATCAGTGGAAATAGAGAATATCATTTACAAGCATCCCCAGGTGCTGGAGTGTGCCGTTATTGCCATTCCGGATGATAAATGGGGCGAAGTTCCCGCAGTCATGGCGGTGATGAAGCAGGATGCAGATCTGTCTGAACAGGATCTGACCGAATTCTGCCGGGAACGTCTGGCAAAGTTCAAGGTGCCGAGGCAGATCAGATTTTTCTCGGAACTTCCCAAAACAGGTTCCGGAAAAATTTTGAAAACCAGACTTCGGGATCAATACACCACCCCATTGTCAAAGCCGGATAAATGAAAATAAAGGTTTGATCACCACACGGACCCCCTTTGATCTGCACCGCACCATGCATGCCGGAGAACTGGGGGATGTCCGATGCCATGATAATGAGGGCGGAAACGTGTGGGACACGGTGTAAAACTGGCCCAGGATACCCTGGTTCTGGAATACGCTGTTCAGGAGAAAAGACTTCCCATTGAAATCAATATATACAGCAATTACCGATTGCGGGTTAATGAGGATTTCAGCAAACATCCCTTCCTGGAGTTCCCCAGAAATGGACCTTTATGGTGGGTTATGGCATCAACTGAGCATCAAAAATCTGGCCCATGTTTGATTGCGTTATAGCAATAATGTGAACGTCCGATCTTACATTCAGGCACCTTACGTTCCGGGTTGCCTGACATTGACCGGATACGGTTTGACATGTTTCCGATTTTCTCCTGAAATATTTTATCCAATTAATGGCATCCTTCATTCCCGCTTTACACTTTTATGAGGTGAATGTCCATTTTTCGGTGGTCGACCTTAAAAAAGTGTAAAGTACTTTTGGAGGCATATGAAGGATGCCCAATTAATTATAAAAAATATAGTCATCCAACTTTGATTTTGTTTGGGCCAATTCTTACTATTAGTATTTTATCTAAATATTATTCTCCAACTTTGATTTTTTTTAGAGTAATATTCGAAAGTTACAAGCTTTTTAGTCTTAAGCAAAAAGCATACCCTAAAAAACCAAAGTTGGAGCACTATATAATGAAAACCATACTGAGTTTTATTAATAGCTGGGGGCACATGGCAACAAAAACAACAACAGATCATAATTCCTATTTTTTAGAAAAGGACCGTATCAGTCGATAGGCAGATCCCGTTCACTCCTTTTGATTCGTTTTTCCCAGAGGTAGAGAAATAACCCCAGGGTGAAAAACAACATGCCGATGAAATAAAAATATTTCCCCGGGTCGTTTTTGATAATGACATGGATAAATTGTCTCCGATTCATTCCCCCGTCTGATTTGGGGGCAAAATCCTTTAAATGGATGGAAATGGGAGAAAAATAGATGGGCTGGTTGAAGCCGAGCAGGGCGGTCTTTTCTTTATGATCATCCTGGATTTTTAACAATGCCTTTACATCAATGGCTCTTTTTTCCATATAGGGCATACGATCTCCTGTGTAATAATTGATGCTAAGCGTCTCCAGTGTGATGGTACATGCGGGGGAGGTAAGGGAGAGGGACTTTCCCGGCAGCAGAACTTTTCCCATATGGGTACCGGCACACAGATAACTGATGAGATACCCGGTAAACATGATCAGCATGCTGTAATGTATGATGTGGGGAGACAGTCGCAGCAAAAATCGAAATTTTGTCGTGAATACGTTTCGGTTTTTGATTAAGATGCCCATACGGTGGGTGGTACAGACAAAGGTGTTGATGGAGAGGCATGCCAGCAGCCCCACCAGAATAAAAAGCCAGGCAGTGTGTTTCAGATAGTGTCGGCCATAGGAGCCGGCCCATTGGTAAAATCCCATGTCGTTGATGGGGGCAAACAGTTCAGGATGGTATTTCAGGGGGTAATATCCGGCAAAAAGATCCACCATCATTAGACCGATGATGACCAGGGTGAGGTTAATATGGCCCCAGAAATGCCAAAGGTTGCGATGTATTTTCAAAAGAACCCTCCCGGCCATCGAAAGAGGCCCAGTTCCGGCAGGCAGGTGGTGATAAACATGCCAACCGTACCCGCCAGGGCCAGCATGGCCCGGGGGGTAGATCCATGCAATTTGGTGAGGTGAAGGTGAAGAAACAGGGTGTAATAGAGCCATACCGCCATGGTGGTTGTCAAAAGGGGATCATCCCATATCACGGGGGCACCCCATCCCAGGTAAGACCACACGGCACCGGAGAAGATGGAGAGGGTCCAGAAAAAAAATCCCCACATGGCGGTGTTGACCATTTTTTTGCTATTTTTTGAATTGGTTGGTCCGGTTAATATCATGAATGCCGAGACGCCGGTCATGAAAAACAGGGCCTTACCCATTACCCCAAAGAGAAAGAAAAGATGTGAAAACGGGGTCTTAAACTGTAAAAAGGGAAGGTAGTAATCATTGGGAAACAGAAGTGCCGTCACCGCCAGAAACGATACCAGCAACGGGTGAATCAGGTGCCCTGAATGGGAGAAAATGGGTTTGATGCAGAACAATCCAACCACGCAGGGAATAAAATAGGGCCCCTGGTAAAGGGGAAGCAGCGGAAAAGAGGTGTAGTATCGTATGCCCAGGGAGAGGGCGTTACACAGGCATCCCACGGTCAGAAAGAGGGCGGCACCCATCTTGTAACGGCAGATGATAAACATCAGGCTGAGAAGGTAGCACAGGGTTGCCGTCAGAAAACTGTCCTGTATTAATTCAGGCATGGTTGTCACCCAATGGGGACAGGAGGACGGACGTCCAAGGAGAAAGGATACCCCGCTGAGGAGGTATCTGTCTTTTAATGGTGTTAAAAGACGGCATTTCTACTGAAAAAAAAGATTTTGTATTGCGATGATTCATATAAAAAAATCCCATAAACAAAAAAATCCACAAAGTATTATTTTCAATCCGTGGATTTCCCTTTTTTATCCATGGGACCTGTTGGAAGAACGGCGGTATCCCCGTGCAGCATCTCCCTGAAACAGCTTTTTCGAATTTGAAGGACTTGGATGGGTTTCAAGACCCATGTCCATCGGTCTTGATCATAACCCCGGCCCTCCCTCAATAATCATATTCACCCAATTTCCCATGGGAGGAAGCCCCAGGATGAGGTGAATGATCTTGATGGTATATTGCCAAAACTGTTTCCTGTTTACCAGGCAGGTCTTCTGACTTTCGGATCACTCTACTGACTGCGCCTTCCCGGATGTACTATCCAGTGACATGTTGCAGGGTTCGTCCTCGATCACAGCGGCGGGCCCGTTTCCGATTTCCACGGAATTCCCTTTTGAGCAAAACACCTGATAAAACTAAAGACCTCTCTACAAACCGACAAAAAAAAAGTCAAGGAGAAAAATATATTATATTGACTAATTTAAAAAATAGTGCTTAAAGTTTCTGCCTGAATTGTCCGGGTGCTTTTAAGCATAGGAGATCCTGGATTGACCTGCCGGGAAGGCATGGTTTTTCCTTGGATTTCCAAACAGGGAATCTCGTGAAAATCGGGAACGGGCCCGCCGCTGTAATCCTTTTTTTCCATGGTGTTGGATGGAAAAACCGCTTTGGCATGGTACGCCACTGCCTGCATTTTTTATCCGTTTTTTTAAATACGCCTGAGCTGGGGCATGAAAACGGATAAAATATCGGGTGGGAAGGCTGCTGAAGCGCAAGGAGAGTCAGAAGACCTGCCCGGACAAATGACGTTTTTTCTCGTGGACAAAGAAAGGGCGCAATGATCTCGCCGGATAAAAATGGGACATCCCGGATCGTTATTATGGTTGCGGTTTGGGGTGTTGCCTGTTTTCGTTGTTTTTCTTACTTCCCCATATGATTGAATGCCTGGCAACTGCGCCGATGGCTTTTGGGATTCTCTTCCATCAATCTCCGTAATTTTTAAATTGTGTTGTTATGGGCGAAACCGGGATAAAATTTTGGTCCGTCTGTGACGGTTGTTTTTAACTTTCGGAGGGGTATCATCCATGGAGGCAGATCTTGGTTAAACAAAATCCCCTTGCGAAGTCGGGAGGTGGCATGGTGGGTAAGTATGTTTTTACGATGGTTGGCGTGGTGTTATTATTTTTGCAGTTTGCCTTTGTTTCCATGGCGTTGGGCAACAGTGATGCCATTACCATCACTGCCCGGGATATTGAGGCCATGAACGTTAACACCATATCCGATGTGTTAAATCGGGTACCGGGTGTCAGAGCCGGTGATTCGTCGGTTTCCATTCACGGCTCATCCAAGGTTAAGGTCTATGTCAACGGTAAACCCCTTAACGATCCCACAGCCACCCATGGCGGGGTCTGCTGGGATATGGTGGTGCTGGATCGCATCGAAAAAATTGAGATTTTCAAGGGAAAGGGAGGGGTGTCCCATGGAAGTGATGCCGCCGGAGGTGTCATTCTGATTTCCACCCGGAAGATCAAGAAATTTAAAGGGGCGATTAAAACCCATGCCGGGGGGAAAGGGGTGTTCAACGCCAAAACAAATGCCGCCACAATTCTTGGACCGGTGGGACTTGGCATCTCAGGAGAGTACCGCACCGATGACGGGTATAATACAAACAATGATAAAAAATCCCATAGAGTGGGGGGGCGGCTTGAATATTCCCCTGAAGATGCCGTGAACTTTATTTTCACCGCTGATTATATGAACGATAAGCGCGGATTGAACGGATTGCCCGATTACCCCACACCTTTCTCCCGCAAAGAGACGGATATCGCCATCTTTTCTCTGCTTTCTTCGTTTAAATCCTTCACCGGCAAGACCTATTTCAGCCAGGGAGAGAAGCATAATACCGACATCAGTAAAGACCTGAACAATACGATTAAAGTAAAAAAAGTGGGACAGGATATTAACTACTCCTGGCAAGAAAATCAACATAACAGCTTTGATTTCGGTGGTGCCTGTGAGCTGGGAACGGCTTTAGGGACGGCTTTTTCCAGTAAGGAAGAGTATTCACTTTCCGCCTTTTCCACCTGGTCCAGGGACTTTGAACTCCTGCCGGTTACCCTTTCCATGGGACTTCGCGGCAATTATAATTCCGAGTTTGACAATGCAATGAATCCCGAAGTGAAATTGATTTACAAGAAGGGCCGGTATCAGATGTCCGCATCTTACAGTCGAGTCAACAATACCCCCTCCTTTTATCATCGATACAATGAGGCTTCCTCCACCATTCCCAACCCTGATCTGACCGTGGAAACTGCGGATAATTATGAATTGGGGGTTTCCATGGTGTTTTCCCCTTCGTTTTCCACCCACCTGACCTTGTTTTACAATCAGCTTAAGGACAAAATTTCCTATGTCCGTGATGACTATGGAATCGGTCAGTATCAGAATGTGGGGGAGGCCACTTACAAAGGGGGGGATCTTGGGATAAACGGCAATCCATGGGAGTGGCTGGCCATCACCGGTTCCTACACCTATCTGGAGGCAAAGGATGAAAAAACAGGCTTGTGGCTCACTGCCAAGCCCGCCCATCAGGTTAACGTTAATTTTAATTTTACCCCCACTCAAAAACTGTTTTTCAACTTGAATCTGATCTATGCTTCAAAGGCTTACACCAATTCAGCCAACACAAAAACGGTTTCGGACTATCTTATTGCAAACGTTCGTGCAGAGTATTTTTTCCAAAAATTCAGTGTGTTTTCCGAGATCGAAAACATAGCCGATACCTCCTACTATTATGTGGATGGCCTGCTGGCGCCTCCTATGATGTGGATTGTGGGTGTGGAATATAAATTTTAGGCGAGAGTCATGTTGGAGGTGCTGAGTTCACATTGCGTGTGAATACAAGATGATGTACTTGGGTAATAGGGGCCAATTACCATATATTATGTCGTTTTTGTAATTTGGAATGTTATGAGGCCAGCACCGGCTCAGGCAGTGATTTTATATGAAAGTCTCACCAATATGCTGGAATTAAAGGACTTTCGTTTTTCGTTGTGGCAGGTTTTTCTGCCATGTATGTTATATGAAAAGGCAGCCTCCAAGGCAACCTCAGCAGAGCCGCCCCCCCCCCCGATGGGCAATAGGAACCGGACAATTGAGCTGTCTACAGTTCCGGTCCGGGACCATTGCCCGTCGGGGGGGGGCGGCGGTATAATACCATTTTCTATATTTGTTGTGTCCGGCAGGACATGCCCGTTATAAGAAAGAGTAGGCGACCCTAATATTCTTTCAAGCTTCGTTGTGGGCGAACCCGGATCCCAAATTCCGGTCCGCCCGTGGCGGTTCTATAGATTTTGTTTCATTGCCAGGTCCTGTTTAGACAGGCAGGCGATTACATTGTCTCTGGCATTGATGATATGATTACGAATGATTTCGACACTTCCCAAAATATCTTTTCTCTTCATATGATTCAGAAGGCGATGGTGCTCTTTGGTGGCCTCTGTCACTCGGGCGACATTGTAACTGTCTAAATTTGCTCTCAAATAAACATGCTCCAGGTTGATTTTTAAATGCCATCTCAAAATTCGGTTCCGAGTCATCCAGGCAATTTGTAAATGAAATCTTGCATCCAGTAAAATTTTATTCTGATCATAATAATTGGGTTTATAGTTCTCATAGGCCAGGAGCTTTTCTTCGAGTTCCTGCATGCCCTGGGCATCACCTGTCTTTATCGCTTCCGCAACGGCATAGGTCTCCAGGGCTTCTCGCAGGCCAAAAGCCTCCCAGGCTTCCTGGATATCCATGGGCTTGACACAGAATCCTCTATAAGATTCAGAGATGACAAGTCCCTGTTGTTCAAGTCGGTTAAGGGCGTTGATAATCGGTGTTCGAGACATTTGCAGCAGTTTGCCCAAGTCGTCATAAACAAGACGCTGACCAGGGACAAGCTTCCTTTGAAAAATCAGCATTTTTATTTTTCTATATGCATCTTCAATAAGGGGCTTGGATTCCTTAGCCGAACTTTTTTTATTGGCATTATTTTTCAATTTTTTCTCTTTCATCAATGTTTTCTTTTACCCAACAAATTATCAACAAATTATCAATAAATCAATCCTGCCCTCTCCTGGGTATATGCCAGGATAAAGAAATTTGACCATCAAATATATAGAGAACCTTTTGTAATGCAAACATGTAAGTGTTAATCAAAAAGGCACCCAACTCTTGGTGAACAATTTAATGCAAAATTTAATCTTGTCCATCCCATGCAGGAAATTGGGATTTGTTTGTGTGTTCCGCAGGTTTATAACTGCCACGGGCAGACCGGGATTTGGGACCCGGGTTCGCCTACTCTTTCTTATAACATACATGGCAGAAAAACCTGCCACAACGAAAAACGAAAGTCCTTTAATTCCAGCATATTGTTGAGGCTTTCATATATAAAAAAGCGGAAGAGAAATTCAAAAAAAGGTGTTGGGGAAAAATTTGGACATTAAATCATCAACTATCGTGTAAGTATCCTGATAACGAGACACGGCCCGTTCAACTGCCTGTTCAAATTCACCGACTGGCAAGCAGTTTTTGGTAAAGTGATCGGTCAATCGCCATTGCAAGAGTTCAACCAGTTCCTGGCGGATCAATGCCTCGTGTTTTTTGTCTCTTTTTCCGGTGGCAACCAATAAATCATGGAGTTTTTCGGCAATGACTGATATCCCCTCTCCCTTATCGGCAGAGGCCATCAGTATGGGTGGTTTGGAGTCTGCTAAACGACTGTCCAGAGAGAGCATGGAATGGATTTCATTGGCTGCCAGGTTTGCACCGGGCAGGTCTGCCTTGTTTACCACGAATAAATCTGCAGCTTCAAAAATGCCGGACTTAAGGGTTTGGATGCTGTCTCCTTGACCCGGAGCACATACCAGCATCACCAACTCTGTAATCTTGGTGATATCCACCTGATTCTGACCAATACCGACGGTTTCGACCAATACGTAATCTTTACCAAAAGCATCCATGAGGCGGATGGTGTCCCTTGCTGCTCTGCAAATCCCTCCCGGAAAGTTTCGGGATGCCATGGAACGAATAAAAACGGAGTTGGCATATGAGGTCACCTGCATACGAATGCGGTCTCCTAAAAGGGCTCCACCGGTGAAGGGGCTGGAAGGATCAATGGCAATTATACCAACGGTTTTACCCCTTTGAGCCAGTGTGATGGCCAGCTGACCGGTTAACGTGCTCTTGCCGACCCCCCCAAAGCCTGTAATGCCAATGACGCGGGCTTTGCCGGTTTTTGAAAAAATAGCTTGCAGTATCCGATTCCATCCGGGTTTACGGTTCTCCACATGGCTGATCAACCTGGCCAAAGCGGAATCCGTCCCGGAATTCATTTCATCAAGATATTTCTTCCAATCGTTAATCATAATTGTCTCGTTATGCCCTACGTTCCGTATATTATTTTAATTCCATGGCGTTATGTGCTTGTGATTCCTACCCCGGACAAGCCGGAACCAACGAGGCTTTCTGGTCTCCAGGGTACGCATGGTGGGGCGAATTCCCTGTCTCATAATTATCATTTCATTGTTGATTCAGGGAATCTGCCATTGACAGGTTCCCCGATTACTTGATTGTGATTGGTTGTGGTTCTCATCCGAAGGGTCAAAATAGAGGCCGGTCCGGGATCTCTGTGGTCCATAAATGATGCATCCACCCTTTCATACACACCATGCAGAGAAGTTTGGGGGTGTGTTGATAACCTGCATAAATTTTGGCATGTGAAATGGAGGGGGCGTCTCGAATTTATTTGACTTTGCCGAGTAAATTGTTGGCAATAACCATTTTTTCCACTTCTTTGGTGCCTTCGTAGACTTCGAGAACTTTGGAGTCTCTGAAAAATCTATTAATATCGTATTCCCCGAAGAAGCCGTATCCACCATGAAGATGCAGACACTCCTGGGCCACCTTGACGGCATTCTCAGAACAGAACCATTTCGCCATGGATATCAGGCTGTGATTTTCTTCTCCAGTGTCGATGGACCAGCAGGCTCGATAGTAGATGGAACGATTGGCTTCGATGAGGGTGGCCATTTCAGCAACTTTGAAGCGCAGTGCCTGGTTGTGAGCCAGGGGACGTCCGAACTGTTCTCTGGTCTTAAGGTGCCGAATGGTCTGCTCCAGGGCTCCCTGGGCAAGTCCCGTGGCCTGGGCACATACGGTGGATCGTTCCCGATTGAAAAGGGTCAAAACCTGTCTAAAGCCGTCTCCCTCTTTTCCAATGAGATTCTCAGCCGGTACCATTACATTGTTCAGGATAAGTTCGGCGGTGTCCGAAGCACGGATACCCAGTTTGTTATGGAGTTTTTCGGCCTTGAAACCCGGGGCATCGGTGTTAACGATGATACAACTGAAACGTTTGTGGGGGCTGGGTTCATCCGGATTGGTTTTACACAATACAATAATATCATCGGAAATGGTGCCGTTGGTGATAAACATTTTGGTTCCGTTGATCACATACATATCATCTTTTCGTACTGCCGTGGTTTCTACCTTGGTGACATCGGAACCGGCGTTGGGCTCTGTAATCGCCCCGGCAATAATTTTATTGCCTTCCACCAGGGGCGGTAAATATTTTTGGCACTGGGCCTTACTGCCGTGGGCCATGAGAATTTCCGCACCAAAGGTAACCGTTAAAATGGCATGCCCCACTCCGGGATCCACCCGCCAGAACTCTTCGGTGATAAGGGCTTTATCCAGAAACCCCATTCCAAATCCCCCATATTCCTCGGGAATATAACTTCCCACAAAACCCAATTCACGGGCTTTGTCAATGAGTGAGAGATCCATCTTTTCATTCTCATCACACTCCTTGGCCACTTGGGGAAATGTTTTTTCTGCAAATTCTCTTGCCGCTTTTTTGATGGATATTTGTTCCTTGGTTAATTGAAAGTCCATGAATTTGGTTTCCTTTTTGATGTCTTTGATGTCTTTGATGTATATGTTATCCGATAGGCCTGTCAGTGGATTTTTGGGGTCATGCCCTCAATATTTTTTTCAAAACCTTACCGGATGCGTTCTTGGGCAGTTCATCTATTTTTTCTATGTGTCTGGGAATCTTGTAGCCGGCGAGTTTTTTTCTACAATGCTGTATGATTTCCTCGTTGGATGGAGTGTTTGTATTCGTTAATACAATAAACGCTTTGGGTGCTTCTCCCCATTTATCATCGGGAATGCCGATGACCGAGGCTTCTTCAATTCCCGGTATTTCAAGGATTACTTTTTCAATTTCGGCTGGATAGACATTTTCTCCGCCGGAGACAATCATATCTTTCATTCTGTCAATCACATGCAGATACCCTTCTGCATCAATATAACCAATATCGCCACTGTGTATCCAACCATTACGAATGGTTGTCCGGGTTGCCTCCGGTTGATTCCAGTAACCCAGCATCATATTGGGACCCCGTACCAGAAGTTCTCCGGGTTCACCAGCCGGAAGTGCTTTTCCCTCGGGATCAATGATCTTTAAATCCACCTCAAAATAGGGTTTCCCGGCGCATTCGGGTTTATCCATGATATCTTCAACATTCATCAGAGCACCGGGGCCACCTATTTCCGTCATGCCCCAGAGGTTCTGACACTGCACTCCGAAACGGTCATGGGCTGCTTTGATCAACGAAGACGGTAGTGGTGAGCCGGGCAAAATAGCCAGTTTCCATGAGTCAAGGTTAAAATCTTTAAATGTGGGAACATCCATAAGCATTCTCATGATGGCGGTGACGCCCAGAATAAACTTAACTTTATGCTGTTCAATTAATTTCAGAGCAGCGATGGGTTCAAAATTTTCCATGAGCACCGTACATATTCCCTTGATGAAATGCCCGATGATGGGGGTGCTGGCTCCGGTATGAAAAAGGGGGATAAAAATAAGACATTTATCAGGGTATTGGTAGTCAAGGCCGATCATAAGGTTCAGGGCCGCATGGTAAATGGCTTCATGGGTTAACATGACCCCTTTGGGATAGCCGGTGGTACCCGAGGTATACATTATCGCCAGTAGATCATCTTCTTTGACCTGAAATTCAGGATTCCAGGATTCATCTGTTTCTATTAACGTCTCATAATAAAGAGTCCCGGAAGCAACTGGCTGTGCCGTGGAAATTTTTACTCTAATCTGTGGAAGGGTTTTCAGCTTGCTGACTTTTTTTTCAAACCCCTCACCGCAGATAATGACGGAGACACCGCAATCCTTCAGGATATAATCCAGTTCTGCCGGGGTTAGACGTGTATTGAGCGGCACCAATACCGCGCCAATACGTGCTGTTGCAAAAAATAACTCTATATATTGGTTGCAGTTGCGCATGAGTATGGCAACCCGATCACCGGGTTTAACATCCAGTTTAATTAGTGCCTGTGCCATGCCATTGGTCCTACGTTCCAGATCCAGATAGGTAAAAACTTTATTCTGAAAGATCAACGCGCGACGATGGGGTGATATTAATGCTCTTTTTGAGAGTATTTTACCGATTTCCATGTATGAGTCTCCATTATCCATTAATCCGGAATATAAAACAAAGTGGGCCGATACTTTTACTTAATACATTATCGTTTAAATTCAGCATAGTATACAAGGTGGCGTCGACTTGCTTGTGATGGAATGTGTTACGATCAATCCAAAAAAATAGTGTCGGTGCTCGTTTACATCAGGCTGGGGAGCCACAAGGCTATTTGCGGAAACGTCATGATCAGCAAAATACCAATGATGTCAATGATGATAAAAGGAAGTGTGGCTTTGTATATATTCATCATCGTCACCTCCGGGGGAACAATGGCTTTCATAACAAACAGAAGAAAGCCGAAAGGAGGTGTTTTCATTGATATTTCCATGCTGATCAGTGTGATTAAAGCAAACCATATTTCACTGAATCCCAGGTTCTTTACCACGGGAAGAAAAATCGGCATGCTGATCATCATGATGGCAACCGGTTCCATGAAAGTGCCCAGCACCAGAATAACGCCCTGCATGATCAGCAGAATAACCACCGGGGGAACGTTTAATGAAGATGTGAATTCAACCAGACCTGCGGTGGCACCGCTGTATGCCAGAATTTGGCTGAAAGCCAATGAACCTGCCAGAATCATGAACATCATGGAGATAATCTTGAGGGTACCGGACACTGTTTCATGGATAACCGTTTTGTTCAGTTTTCCGGAACACCCTGCAATTAACAATGACGACAGTGCGCCAAGCGCCGAGGATTCCGTGGGAGTTGCGATGCCCAGAAAGATAAGCCCGACCACCAGAAAAATGATGGTGGCAAGGGGAACAAAATGTATGATCGTAAAGGTTATTTTTTCCTTGATGGTAATGGTTTCTTCAGACTGATTCTGACGGGGAGCCAGGGAAGGATTAAGTACGCATCGTCCGACGATATATATGCAATACATGATAGCCAGGAAAAAACCGGGGATAATGCCACCCACCAGAATTTTTCCAACGGATATCTGGCAGATGGATGCCAGCACCACGGCAAGGGCACTGGGGGGAATGATCATGGCAAGACCACCGCTCATACAGGAGCCGATACCGATGTCGTAGCTGTATCCGTTACGCTTCATTTCAGGTAACATGGTGGTGCCGAGCATGGCTGTGGTTCCCATACTGGAACCACTGAGGCTGGAAAAAAGCGTTCCGGCGCCAATGGTTACAAGACATAACCTTCCGGGAACCCTTCCAAGCCATTTGTTCACAACATTGACAGCATTGAATGCCAGTCCGGAATGAAACAATATTTCACCCATAAGGACAAACATCAGCACCGGCAACATCGTGAAACTTGACACCGAAGTGTAGATGCTGTGAACCATTTGAGCCAACCCTCCCGCTCCTCCCCATAGAAGGTAGCTGCCGATGATATTGAGCAACAGAAAGCAGAAGGCGACGGGCAGTCCCGTGGCCAGGACTAAAATCAGCGCACCAAAGATGAGCATCAAAACAGTATACCACTCCATTTGTTAAACTCCTTTTTCCGTGACTGATTTTGTCTTTAGATCATGGGAATATTCTTTGATAATTCGAAATTCAGAGAATGCCTGTCTGAAAAATTCAATGGTCATAAATAGAGCGCCTATTGGAATAATGGCATAGAGTATCCATTTGGGGACGCTCAGGGTCTGGATGGATAGAATCTTTCGTGAAAAATTATCCAGAGTTACCAGGAAGCTGAACCATGTGAGCAGTGCGCAGGATAAACCGCCCACTATTGAGGTCAATAGTCTCATTGTTTTTTGCTTGTATTCAGAGAGCCAGGTGAGAAAGAGATCGACCCGCACATGACCGTTTTGGCGTAACAGCCATGTGGCGCTTAGAAACGTGATGTATATGAGCAGGTACTCACAAATTTCCAGAATCCAGGCAGGGGGATTGGAAAAAATATAGCGCATAATCACCAGGTAGCAAATCAAGACCATGATGGCTATGGAAAAAAGCCCGGCGACAAATGCCATGCCGTCCACGATCCGGTCGAAGATGCGGGCCATTGTTTCGAAAAATTTCATCTGCCAGTCCTTTTAAAAAATTGTTTTTGGCTTCACCGGAATTCCGGTGAAGCCGATGTCCATGGTTTTATTTTTCTGTCAGCTTCCGAAATTTTGGAGCATATTCAGGGTCTCGTTCATTTAAAATATTCCAGGTCACCTCCTGGGACAGATTTTCAATTTTTTCAGCATCTGCGGCAGACAAAGAGATCTCCTGCATGCCCCCTTTTATAGCGGCTTCTCTTTCTTGTCGGACAAGTTCTTCCAGCATTCCATTGCCAACAACCTCCATCTCCTTCATGGTATTATGCAGCACCGCCTGCAGATCCCGGGGTAATTGGTTAAATTTGTCCAGGTTTACGGCCACAGTGGCCTCACCCCTGAAAACGGTGGGTTGGATCATGTAATGGGTGACCTCATTCCAGCCAAAGGAGACCGATCCGACTTCCAGCCACATGTACCCATCCACCACTTTACGCTGCAGGGCGGTATAGAGTTCCGGGGGGGGGATCATCATGGGACTTGCGCCCAGTGCTTTGATGAATGGCGCATAAAGCGGCATCACACGGATGGTTTTACCCTTCAGATCATTCAGTGTCTGAATTTTGTCCACGGTAAAAAGTTGAAATCGGATGTTTGTATCCCAGAAACCGAGGTGTTCCGCATTACAATTTTTTCGAAACACCTCCTGCCACAGGTCATAGGCGCCGGAAACCCTCTCCTCCGGTGCGGTTAACCGGGAAAGCCCTTTGCAATCCGCCACCGGCAGGATGGGGCGAAAGTAAGAGGTGGGGATATATAGGATCATATCGATCATCCCGACTCTCAAGGCTTCCGGTTGGTCAAAGCCCTTCATCACTTCCGGTCCGCCAATCCATTTTATCTCCAATCGTCCCTGAGAGGCCTCTTTTACGCGCTTGATGAATTCCGGGATGGGTTTATAGGTGATGTGGTTCTTGGGAAATGCCGTGATGGCCTTCAGTACAATGGGCTTGTCACCGCAGCTTCCATGGAGTGGAATTACCAGTATGAAAAAAAGTAAAACAAATACACCAGTCAATAAAGGTTTCAATATGCGGTGGGTTTGGGGCCGTCCATGAAAGCGTTTCATTGGTAGTTTTCTCCTTTTTTACCTTGAAAGTTGTGGTGGAAAATTACTTGAAATTTGGTTTGCGTCTCTCTTGAAAGGCACGAATGCCTTCAGCCGCTGCAGCTGTGCAGGAAATCTTTCCAGCTCCCTGAAAATTAATTTCCATGGCCTGGGTCAAAGAGCCTGCCGCAGCCGCTTTGGAAATCGTTTCAGCTGCGATGGCAACCGCTTCGGGGCTGAGCGCCAGGTTCCCCGCCGTGGGGTGGTCTGAGAGCGCTATATTCGGAATGGTTACCGGACCATTTCCCAATTGTGGAAGATTTCCCTGTAGTTTGTTAACTTCAGCCAGGGCAGCTTTGATAAGGTCCTGAAAATTATTTTCAATTTTTGAAATCATACCCACTTCCAACAATTCCGCACTGCTTGCTCTTCTGGCGGAACATATCATTTCGTGGAACAGAGAGGCACCTGCGGGCCACCGTCGGTAGGGAAGAACACAACCGCCCATTCCCGGCAGGATACCAAGGGTAATTTCAGGGAATTGGAAAACCGCTCGTTCCATGGCCACCAGGCCATGACACCGAATTGCCAGTTCCAGTCCACCCCCCAGGGCCATGCCGTTCACGGCCGCCACCACCGGTTTGGGACAGGTTTCAATCACCGACAATAGCTCGGACGGGATCTGGGCCAGTTTGACGGCTTCATCATGATTACCCAGGGTCTCCGGAAAGCTTCCAATGTCCATACCGGCGGAGAACGCATTCTTTCCGTATCCGGTCAGGATAATTCCCTTGACTGCGGGATCATCGGCGAATTTTTTTACTGCCACGGCCAGCTCATCTATGATCTCCCGGTTAAGGGCGTTCATGGCCTGGGGACGTCGTATGGTGATGATCTTAACACCGTCGATTTCATCAATTAAGAGAAAGCGATAAAAATTTTGGTAGGCTGGCAGGGGTTTTTGGGCGGTGGGAAAGCCAGGGCGACTTTTTTCATAGGCTGCCATGATACGGGCCACCTCTTTTTCTCCAAGGCTGCGCATGATGTCATAGGAGCCGGCTTTAAAGCCAAGGGCGATTTGACATCCAAAGTTAAGATCCTGCATGGTGCCGATGCCCCGGTCGGCGATGTCCACCGATTGGGAGAACAGAAGACCCAGAAGTCGATCCCGAACATGCGCCTTTTGTTCAAGGGATGTCTCAACTTTTGTTCCGGGACGTCCCACGGCCCATTTCTCAACGGATCGGAAAATGGCTGCCGGGCGATAGCATTTGCCTTCTTCCATTTTGCGGGTATTGGCTTCGTGGATGAGGGGGTTTCCATTGCCCATATTGAGGACAAAGAAGGGACCGGCATGGACAAATTCTTCAGAAACGGCATTGACCTGGGCTGCTGTGGTCGCATCAAGAAGATGGCCGGCTTCGTTGCACCAGTTTTCAAAGATACGATTGAACATGAAACTGATCACATTATCGGTGATGACCGGGGCCTTACCGGTCTGACCGAAAAACCAGAACAGATAATCAATGGTTTCCCGGCTTGCTCCCGGCCAATTAATCACTTCCACTGCCGGGCTTCTCCATGCCGGTGCAAAAAAATGCGTCACAGTGCAGCGTTCCGGGTGCTTCATTTCCGAAAAGATGCGGTCCGCCGGAATGGAACTTGTGTTGGATGTAAGAAACGCGTCAGCACTGACAATCCCTTCCAGCTGTTGAAAAATTTTTTTCTTTAGATCTATATTTTCCGTGGCCGCTTCAATGACGACCCTGCAATTTTTGATCAGTTGATAGTCTGTGCTGAAAATAATATTTTTAAGAACTGCTTCAGCCTGTTCCGGCGTTATTTTTTTACGATCAACCGCTTTTGAAGCATATCCCGTAAGGCGTTTTTGCGCCTTTTCCAAGGGGGCTTCTGCCACATCAATAATATAGAGCTTTCGATCCGGAAGCGCATTTTTCAGGTAATAGCCAATATCCGGTCCGATGGTGCCCGCACCGATCACCGCCATCTCATCCGGCAATGGAAAAGAGGGCGTGATGAGTTGAGGATTCATGTGGGAAGGATAAATATTTTTCCCGGTTTGCATTCTTTTACTCCTTTTTTTTTGTAGACCTTTATCACAATGTCGGCTATCCGTCATAAGTAATGGGCTCACGGTGCCTGGCTTTTTCTTTTAGTTGCCTGTGTTTCTGAACCCTCCATCGGAGGGGGATCTTTATGGACTCTCCCCCCATGGAGGCATTATTGGACCTTGCCAGTCAATCAGGAAACTTTCAGTACCAGACCCGCGGCCGTGTCACCGGCAGCACATCCGGCAAACAATCCGTAGCCACCGCCTTTGATGACCAGCTCTTCAATCAGCTCAATCATGCATCTCATGCCGGTGGGACCCTGGGGATGACCAAAAACCAATGAGCTTCCATAGTTGTTGAAAATTGTGTCATCAATGCCCATCAATTTTCCCATGACAATGTCGTTGACGGCAAATGGATTATGGGTTTTTACGGCAGCAAGATCTGATACCTTGATTCCGGCCCGTTCCAGCGCCATTTGTGCGCAAGGCGTTACCGCAGCGGCCATGTGGGCCTTTTTGGCTCTGGCGTACCCAAAGGAGAGTAGCTGGATTGTGATATTTGAATCTGAAGAGAATTCTGCGGCCTTTTCCCGGGTGGAGACGATCATGCCTGCATTGCCGTCCGCCGGATGGGTTTGGGCACCGAAGGTCAATATGCCATTGGGCAGGACGGGGCGCAGACGTGCCAACCCCTCCTGGGTGCAGGGGGTAATGCCCTCATCCTCTTCAACCAGCAGTGTTTTTTTCCTGGATACCTGAAATTCCACAGGCAACATATATCGCTTTTGGAATTCGCGGTTATTGGCCACTGCCATCAAATACTTCTCATAGCGATTAATGGCCATGGCATTGGACTCTTCCAGGGTAACCCCATGTTCTTTGCCCACATTTTCTGCCGTTTTAAGGGCGGAAACACCGGACACGGGATCTTCATTAAAACCATCCAGCATCCAGCTTTCATATTCGGGAGCGCCGCCCAGGCCATCGGGTTTTTGCCAGAGCAGGCTTGGCGAATTGGAACAACGATCCATGGTGGCTATCAGGATGCTCTTGTGGGTACCGGTCTCCATGGAACCCACTGCATCTTTTACGGCCACCGCTGAAGTGGCACAGGCCTGGGCCATTAATGGCCCACTGATCTTGTCATTGCCGATGAGCGATGCAAAACGGGGGGGGACAAAGAACCACTGCTTCTGGGGAACCGTTGTCCCCACCACCACGCCGTCGAAAGCCTCCGGAGAGATCTCTTTTTTTGTGAGAAAACCCTTTGCGGTTGCAGCTGCGCACTCAACGGCATTTATGGTTTGCAATTGTCCTTGCCAGCGACAGAAGGGGGAACTCCAGTACCCGCCATAGGGAATAAAACTGTTTTGAAACATTGATGTATCTCCTGATCATTAGGGCTTAGTAATCGTTTTAGGCCTCACAGATAACGGTCTTCCATTCGTCCTTTTCATCCACCAATCTACACTCGTCAGACCAGTTGCAAACATTTCCGATTTTTTCAGGCGATTCAAAAATGCCACATTTCAGGACGCACGCTTTGGAATTTTCATCCACATCAATTTCCGCCACATAGGTGGTTTCGAAATTTAACTTTTCGATTAACTGATCAAGGATCATATTCATAATGGGACAATTGTATGGTTTGATGCCCCGTCCTTTGAGCAGTACTTCTTTATGGATATGGAGACACCCGTCAATTTTGACGTAAAGCAGAATATCATTGCCACGAATGGAGTATGAAATTTTTTCCGTAAGACCTGCCGCAACAATTTCCCGGATACTATTTTCGATGATCTCCTTGGGCGTGCTTCCCTGAATGTCCAGGGACTGGATGAAATCAACACCGATAAATTCCGTTTTCCAGCAGGCACAATCGGATAATTCATGATAAAAAAGTTCTTCGGTTCTGGCCATCAGTTCATTGAAATATTGTGTCTTATCCATTTACGGTCTCTCCTGGTTACCAAATTTTTCCCAATATACAAGATCTTTTAACGGATATTTTGGGCGCGGATGTTTGCGTTGCTCTTTTGGCCATCCAATGGCGATATAGCAAATCACTTTGTAGGCGTTCATTTCATGGGGGACACCCAGAATTTTTTTGAACTTGATGGCATCCCGGGATGTTGCCACCGGTCCGTGTACCCAGCATGCTCCCAAACCAAGGGAGTGGGCTTCAAGCAAAATGTTTTCGGCGGCTGCTGATAAATCATAGGGCACATCCACTGACCCCACCTGCAGATCTCCCAGTAAGGCGATGATCACCGGAGCCTGTTTGCAGAATTCCGAAACCTCACCGGAGTACATGAATCTCAAAACTTCCGCACGTTTCTCAGGGTCTTGAATTTTTTCAAAACGTTTTTGCATGTGACCAAGGCAATACCAGGATGTCATGCGCGATCCGCTGCCCACCTTGGAGAGGTCGCCGATTTGATTTTTAATCTCCTGATCCCGAATCACGATAAAGCGCCAGGGTTGGTAGTTTTCCCCGGTGGGGGCCCAGCGGGCTGCCTCTAAAATTTTATCGATCATCTCCTCAGGTACAGGGTCCTCTTTATACCTTCGGATGCTTTTTCGACTGGTTAATATGTCAAGTATATCTTGCATGGTTTGTCTCCTAAATGCTTTTTATCGGGTTGACATCACAATCTTAATCGTTAAGGCGTAAAACCTTTTTCGCGGACTCGCCCAGAATCATTTCAATCTCTTTGTCGGTGAATTCAATGTCCGTTTCGCGGTTTTTAAATGCCTGAACCCACTCTTTCAGGGGGCACATCAGATTGGGATAGAGCGCATCTGTGGCAAACAGGATTTTGTCCGCTCCTGCCAGATCGATGATATCTCTAAGCCATTGATAGAAGCGGGGTTTGGGCCATTTTTTGTAGGGTTTCTGCCACAGGGAGAGATCCACATAAACGTTGGGTAACCATACGGCGGCGGCAATGGCTTCCTGCCACCATGCCACATCTCCACAATGGGCCAGGATAATATCCGCTTCAGGGAAGCGGGCCGCAGCCGTGGCAAAATAAGCAGGCCGTGAACATTCCCAACGCAGTGCCGGGGTGGAGTTGGGGGCGCCACCGGTGTGCACCATGATGGGGATATTCCACTCGGAGGCCTTTTCGTACACCCAGTAGCAGCAAGGATCATCAGGCATGTACCCCACGCCTGCATGGAGCTTGAATCCTTTCATCCCCCATTCGTGATAGGCCTGCTCGCAATGTTTCAAGGCACCGGGACGACGGGGATCAATGGCCATGAATGGGATCAATCGACCTTCATGCCGTTTGGCGACATCTGCATAGAGTTTATTCTGATCAAAGGCGTGGATGGGTGCTTCCCCAAACAGTAGTCCGTAATCCACCGGGAAGATAACGGTTTTATCCACGCCTGCCTCGTCCATCTCTTCAATGATATTGTCTGCATTGGGATCGATCCAGGGACGGACCACCTTATCGGTGAAGTCTTTGGGGCTTACATTTTTGCCGTGGGTTTTGTTATACATCATGACAAAGCTTTTTTGTGCCCCCCTGATATAACTTCCCTGCACGGTTCCTTTAACAATCAGATGCCTGTGTACGTCGATTACCATAAGGTTTCTCCTTATAATTTGGCTGTTTTTGGATCATTTAATCTATTTTTGATAAAGTCCACAATTTCGTCAATGGGGGTTCCCGGCAGCATAATTTTGTGAACCCCCCAGTTCAAAATGGTTTCGACCTGCTGGGGAAGAATGATTCCCCCCACAATAACAGGGATGTCTTCCCTTCCCTGCTGCTTGAGTTCTTTTATGAAGTTCGGAAGGATCACCATGTGATCCCCGGCAAGGAAACTTAAACCAATGACATCCACGTCTTCCTGAATCGCAGCGGTCACGGTTCCCTGCACACTTTGTCTGATGCCGGTATAAATTACCTCCATCCCGGCATCTCTCAGGCCCCTTGCCACGACTTTTGCGCCGCGATCGTGCCCATCCAAACCAATTTTCGCAATTAAAATACGTATTTTTTTCTCTTCCATAATTTAGCAACCTGCCTCACTGCTTGGGGGTGATATCAATTGTGTTAAATGCTTAAAGGTGCCTTGTACTCACCCCATTGATCCCTCATGATCCGGCATATTTCACCAATGGTTGCATAGCATCGGACAGCTTCAATGATAAACGGCATGAGATTTTCATCCCTGGGGATGGCATCGGTAAGAGATTGGAGCGCATTTGCCACTTTTTCATTGTCGCGTCTGGCCTTCAGCGCCTGCAGTTTTTCTTTCTGATGCGTTTCCACATTTTCATCTATTTCAAAGATATCCTGCTGATCCATCTCGTTTTCGTCATCCATTTGAAAGCGGTTCAATCCCACGATGACCCTTTCACCGGACTCTACTTTTTTTTGAAAGGCAATACTTGATTCCTGGATTTCACGATAGACAAAACCGTTCTCAATGGCGCTGATCATGCCACCCATTTTATCGATGGTTTCCAGGTAGGTTAAAACCTGCTTCTCAATTTCGTCGGTGAGAGATTCAACATAATAGGAACCGCCCAGTGGATCAATGGTGTTGCACAGACCGCATTCATGGGCCAGAATCTGCTGGGTTCTCAATGCAATACGGGCTGAATTCTCAGAGGGGATGGCATAGCCTTCATCCCAGCAGGCCGTATGTATGGCTTGATGGCCACCTAAAATTCCCATGAGGGCATGCATGGTTACGCGAACAATGTTGTTGATGGGTTGCTGGGTTACCAGGGTTGATCCGCAGGAACCACTGAAGATTCGGAACTGATAGCTTTTGGGATTTTTGGCATGGAAGCGTTCTTTCATGATGCGGGCAAAGAGCCTGCGCGCGGCACGATATTTAGCCACCTCTTCAAAGAGGTCCATATAACAGCCCAGGCTGTAAGAAAGGCGAGGGGCAAAGTCATCAATATCCAGGCCCCGCTCGCAAGCTTTTTCGATATAGGTGATTGCATCGGCGATGGTAAACGCCACTTCCTGAATAGCGGTGGCCCCGGCTTCCCGGAAATGATAACCGGCAATATTGAGTGTATTCCAACGGGGCACATGTTTGGAACAGTACGCCACAATATCCAGAGCCAGGCGTAGGCTGGGTTTGGGGGGAAAAATATAGGTACCGCGTGCAATGAACTCTTTTAAAATATCATTTTGAGTGGTGCCCATCAGACGATCCGGAGAGACCCCTTGCTTTTCCGCCACCACTATATAAAGGGCCAGCAGTACCGGTGCCGTCGCATTGATGGTCATGGAGGTGGAGACCTTATCTAAAGGAATGCCTTTAAAGATGATTTCCATGTCCTCCAGTGAATCCACGGCCACACCCACCCGCCCCACCGACCCCTCACAAAGCGGGTCATCAGAGTCGTACCCCAGCTGGGTCGGAAGATCAAAGGCCATGGAGAGTCCCACCATGCCCTGATCAAGAAGGTAACGATATCGTTTGTTGGTGTCTTCGGCAGTTCCAAATCCTGCGTAATTACGCATTGTCCAATGTCTTCCTCGGTACATGGTGGGATAGACACCGCGGGTGTATGGGTACTGCCCGGGAAAGCCCTCGTCGTTGGAGTAATCGTGACTTTCCAGATCTTCGGGTGTGTAGAGACGCTTTACCGGGATTCCGCTTTCTGTGGTAAATTGTTCTTTGCGTTCCGGGGATTTTGCCAACACCTTTGCAACGGTGGTTTTTTCCCATTGCTCCTTATCTGTGCGAAGGTTCTGCATAAAAAAATACTCCAATAGAAATTCTAATTTAATGATGGGATCAAGCATAACTTCGGCCATTGTAAGTATTGGTATCTGGCAACAATGCTTTAATGCATTTTTGACTATAAAAATGATCCAACATACAAGGTCCCGATTAAATACATAAACGTCTTTTGAGGTCTCGTCTGTTCTGTGAATTCGGGTATTCGCATTTTTTATATTTAAAATGATAAATTTAAGATGCTCGCGAAGTAATCTTGTTTGAATTAATTTTATATTTAATGAAATATAAATGCGTTGTCAAGCAAAATTTTATATTTTAAGAAGTGATAACTTATTGTGTGAATATGATAACTATTTTGATATCAAAGTAATACATGGATAATACAGAGCGGTTCTTTAAGAAAAACGGTCCTTGGTACTATTCAGTTCGTTGATTAATGATATTGCCCTATGGATTTAATTTAATTAAATCGCCATGAAGAAATGGAGCTTTTACTGAAAAATATAATACTTTTCGGCATCCTTCATATGTCCTCAAAAATAGTTGACACTTTTTTGAAAGAAAGCCCATAAAACGGGAATATTGCTCCTGAAAGTGTAAATCGAGAAATGAAGGATGCCCACTTTTCAGATGATTTGCCGTAGGAATCATTTTTTGCTGTTATATCACCCCAGCATCTTTGAGTTTATTAAGCTTTGAAGGGCCGAACCCTAAATGCTTGAGATATGTATGAGCATTGTCGTAGCCCACTGGACGGCATAGCCATTTGGTTCGTATCGGTGTTTCCGTCATTTTATGCTGGGCCTGTGCCGCAACGACTTTACCGTAAACCGGATCTATGACGGGGGTAAAAACACCCCTTTCCCTCCAATTATTATCTTTCATGGTATCCAAAGGGGAACACACCGGTGCCACCACCGGTGAAATGGGTGCCAGGCGGCCGTTTATGCCGTATTCTATGGACATATCCACCAATTGTTCGCTGGTATATTTCCGGGTCTCGGCAAATACCAGAGCTGACCATTTTAATTGCTGCTCTTTTGGTGTAAAAAGGGTTAAGTCTTTCCACTCCTCTGCCCCCCATTCGTCCCATTTACCGATCATATCGGCAAAGGCCTGCCACATTTCCAGCCTTAGCCCACCCAGAAAAACGGCACCATCTTTGGTTGGAGAAAAACAATATAGCCAGGAGCCTGTGTCCAGGTTTCCAAACCGCTCCGAAACAAAGTGAGATCCGTAATACCAGACCGGATTTATATCATCAAAACGGGCATAGGACTCGGACGTGGACACATCAAGGGCCTGCCCTTCTCCGCTTGATTCCCGCCAGTGAATGGCAGCCAGGATACCAACCGCCATGAACGTTGCGGGTTGAGCCCATCCAATCCACGGACCCGCTTTGGTGGGCACGGCCCAAGGACAGTCATCATACGTCTTTCCTTCGGGCATGATCTCTCCTGTGGCTCTCTGAATCCCTGATTTTGCCTGGATGATATTGTCGTAATCAGGCATCCGGCTTTGACTTGACGGGCCAAACTGGCCATTGGCTGTGATGGAGGCAAATATCAATTTGGGATTTATCCCTTTTAATTGCTCATAACCAATGCCCCAATTATCCATGACGCCGGGTAAAAATGTTTCAATGAGTATATCCGCCTGAACCACAAGATCTTTCAAAATTTCACGGCCTTCGGGCTCTTTCAGGTTCAAGGTGATGTGGGACTTGTTTCGGCCCTCTGTTAAGTAATTGAGGCCTTCTCCTTTATGCAATATTCCATAGGGGGTACATGTTCTGATAAAATCCCCCTCTGGCGGTTCGATTCTTATGACCTGTGCACCAAATTCTGCTAAAAGCGAAGAGCAATAGCAACCTGCAAAGCTTTTATAACTTAAATCCAGTACCGTAATATCATCCAGTGCTTCAGGTTTTACATGCGCCATACGCGGGTCACTGTTATATTTCGCCCAATCATTCCAGTTTTGTCCAGTCTCCATGGTTACTCCTCTTTTTGCTCTTCTCTGGCCATAATAAGTCCGGCCTTACCATCCCAGTCCGTGGGCGGTTTACGCCCCGGCAGATCACCCCATTTTCCCAGCGCCCCACATTCATACAACTTTTTAATCTGAGCAGCGTTTCTGCCAAGATGATTTGTCATGACGTATTCGTTATCAAATCCCACCGGTCTCACCGACCATTTGACCCTGGGAGGGGTTTTGGACATCATTACGGGGAATCCATAGTCATGGTACTCGCCAAGAATAGGATCATCAATCTCTGCAATAAAGCCCCGTTCCTGGGAGTGTTTGTCCGTCATTACGTCCTTGACACTTCTCACACGGGAGGCTGCAAAACCATGTTTTTCAGCCAATTCTTCAATTTCAGCGGGGGACTTGGTCCTTGCCCAACCCGCAATGATTTTTATGATATCGTCAGCATTTTCTTTCTTCAATCGGGTCAGATGGTCATTGAATCTGGAATCATCTGTGAGTTCAGGCTTATCCATGGCCGTGCACAACCCTTTAAACTCATCCGGTGCCGGTGCCGCAATTGCCACAAAATCACCGTTGGAACAATAAAATGTATCAGCCGGACATATGGATACATCCCTGTTTCCCGCAGGCATGGCCTCTTTTCCTGTTATTTGTTGGTACGGCCAGATCCAGGACATTGTTCTCATGATATTTTCAGACTGTGACAGGTCTATGAACTGGCCTTTGCCGGTCTTGTCTCGATGGTGCAGTGCCGCTAATACCGCTACTTCCCCCATTATTCCGCCATAATCATCGCAGGGATAAATACTGCTTTTAATCGGTGGTTGATCCGGGAAGCTTGACATCCATGCGTATCCGCAAAGCCCCTGGCCTGCGCCGTCATTGGACGGCCTGTTTTCAGCTGCATACGGTCCCCACTGGCCATAACCTGTCTTTGATATATAGATAATACGCGGATTGATTTTTTTAATCTGATGGTAACCGACATTCCATTTATCCATTACCCCCGGGCGCAGGTTTATCTCGATAATATCGGATTTGAGTGCCAACTCCTGAAAAATCGCCTGGGCTTCCGGTTTATGCAAGTCAAGGCCCATCCAGTATTTATTCATATTATTATGGATAAATACCGGCGGAAATCCTTTGTAAAAATAGCCAAATGGTGCCATGTTACGTCCGGTATCGCCAATGGGTGGAATTTCACACTTGATCACTTCGGCACCCATGGTTGCTAAAAAACCCGGTCCCACGGGGCCTAAAATTAAAGTTCCCACTTCAAGAACTCTGAGGCCCTTTAACGGTAATGGTTTTGAATGCCTCGTTTTTTTATAGTCTTTCCATGTCTCTTGCGCCATAGCCGTGGATCGTCTCCTTTTAATGAAGTCTTGTGATGGATGTTGCGAATTCGAATTATTTCCCAGGATTATTTTGACGTCTGTTCGCATACCCCCTCCTTGTAAACCTTGCACAAAAGAGCCCTTAACTGATAGGTCCCCATGGCAGGATCATAAGGCGGAGCATTGTTTGTAAGTACATTGGCATTGGATTTCCAGGCGCCATGGTCAGGGCTGTCCACTTCCGGAAACCACCAGCCGTATTGGACATTGATAACATTGGGCTTAATTCCTTCGGTCACTTTGGCCTTTTGTTGTATGCGTCCCCTTAGTGTTTCGATCCATATCCATTGACCATCCTCTATGCCGGCTTTTGCTGCCGTTTCCGGATGGATTTCCGCCTGGGGGTTGGGATCACGTTTGCGCAAAGATGGAAGGTGTCGATATTCACTGGCGAAATAGTATTGGGAGCGCCCACCCGTCGTTAAAATTAGGGGATACTCCTTGTATAGTTCCGGTGTGCTCAATGGACTCTCGGGTGGCTCATTATAATAAGGTAAAGGGCTGTAGCCTTGTTTTTCCATGATGCTGGAGTAAAGTTCCACTTTTTTGGAGGGGGTTCTGAATCCTCTTTTTTCGTATTTTCGGTACACAAAGGGGACGGTTACATGTCCCTTTGCTTTGAGTTCGTCAAAAGTGATACCCAACTTGGATAGTTGCCAGTTATAGGTCTCTTGGGGAGATTCCGTTGCGACCTCCAGACCCAGTCGTTTTGCCAGATCCATGAGGACCTCCTCGTCTTGCCTGCTTTCGCCCACCCGGGTGACTTTCTGCTGAACCAGAACGTAATTTTGCGCAACAAAGGGCAAGCCCACGACCTGGTCCACTTCAAGCCAGGTGGCGGCCGGCAGCACAATATCTGCCAATTGTGCCGTGGGTGTCATGTAAATATCCATGACCGCCATAAACTCCAAATTCTTGAGGCTTTCATAAACCTGTTTGCTGTTGGCATAGGTGATGATGGTATTGTTGCCGAAGACCAGGAATGCCTTTACCGGGTAGGGAACTTCCTCCCTCATGGCTTTGAATAAAGTGGGTGTATGAGCCGACGGAAAAAGAGAGTCCATCCCGGCCAGAATCCTGAATTCATCAGCGCCCATTCGTTTTTTTTGAACATCAACGGGCACATTTTCAAGCAGTGTCGGAACGGTGCGAATGACGTTCATCCCCAATATCCATCCTCCGGGAATGTCAATGTTGCCGGTGATGCCCGGTAACAGCGCCACGGCGCGAACCGTTTGGAAACAATTAGGTGTCTGCTCAATGGCGACCCCCCATTCAAGGGTCGCGGGTTTGGTCGTGGCAAATAATCGTGCCGCCGTCCTGATTTTATCGGCCGGGACCTCTGTGATTTTTTCTGCCCATTCAGGGGAGAATTGGCTGACATGCCGGGCAAGTTCTTTAAAGCCCACTGTCCATTTCTCGATAAATGGTTTGTCGTAGAGTTCCTCCGTTATCATTACATGGAGCATGCTTAAAGCCAGCGCATCGTCGGTGCCCGGTCGGAGCTGCAGCCATATTTCAGCCTGGGCCGCAAGCTCGGTGCTTCGAGGATCCACCACAATCAATCGGGTTCCTTTTTTGATGCATTCCTTGATACGAAATTGAATTTCGCCATCGGCACCGGAAACCATGGGGTTGTGCCCCCACACCAATACGCAAGCCGGATTAACATCACCATAATAATCGCAAACAGGCAGGCTGCCATAGGTCATGACACCAACGTTGATTCTTGGGAAAAAACATTGTGCAAATCCCGGTTCGCACCAGTTGGGAGTTCCAAGGGCATGTGCAAAACGAACCACATGACGGTACTGATGCCTTCCTGTGCCAGTGCCAATGGCAACGGACTCAATACCATATCTGTTTTTTATGGAGGAAACTTTTTGGGTAATGGTGTCAAGCGCCTCCTCCCAGGATATGCGCTCCCATTTGCCGGAACTTTTTTTGCCTATTCGTTTTAACGGATATTTCAAACGGTTGGGACTATAGAGATGTTCAATGCTGGCAAGACCTTTGGGGCAAATTTTGCCTTTATTTAAAGGAGACGTCGGGTCGCCGACAATTTTGACCACTTGTCCCTCCTTAACATGTACCAATACTCCGCAGCCGCCATGACACATACGGCATGCGCTTTTGAATATTCCGGTGTTCCCGTTCAATTCTCCTGCTCCCATAGGTCGTTCCTTATAACTGCCACGGGCAGACCGGGTTTTGGGACCCGGGTTCGCCCACAACGAAGCTTGAAAGAATGTTAGGCTCGCCTACTCTTTCATGTAAAATATTTAAGCTTTCTCAGTATTTGGTTTATAATTAATTTTATATTTAATGAAATCAATAAATATTGTCAAGAAATATTTGCTATATTAAAATATCAATTATTTTTTTAAAAAATATAATCTATTGATATGGATAGATAAAAAAGTTATAAAATGGTGCTATTATTAAAAATGTCTTGACAATGTTTAATTGTTTTGATTAAGAATGTGGCATTTAATTTAATTAAATAGTATGGGAATTTCCATTTTATTAAATCAATGCATTGGAAAAAGTCCATCCGCAGGGCGCTAAGT
Organism: uncultured Desulfobacterium sp.; assembly: GCA_963668575.2. GTDB lineage: Bacteria > Desulfobacterota > Desulfobacteria > Desulfobacterales > Desulfobacteraceae > Desulfocicer. The sequence goes on from OY764894.2 coordinate 7,787,614, forward strand.
TCATACTGTCTAAAAATCATACAACAGTTAAGGAGGATTCATATGCTTGAAATTAAAGATTCTGTGGCGGTTATCACTGGCGGTGGAGGAGGGATTGGTTTGGCCCTTGCCAAACACTGGCTTTCCAACGGTGGAAAAGTCGTCATTGCCGATATTGCCAAAGATATTCTTCAAACCGCCGAAGTTGATTTAAAAAAAATGGGCGAGGATGTTACTACGGTTGTGTGCGATGTAACCGATGAAGATGATTGCGCTAAGCTTGCAGATACGGCCATTTCGCAATACGGGAAAATCAATCTGGTTGCACCTTTTGCCGGGATTATTAAAGATGGCATGATGCTTTCCAGGGACAGAACAACGGGAAAGGTTACCGGAAAAATGAGTTATGAACAATTCCGGTCAGTGGTGGATATCAATTTGGGTGGGGTGTTTCTGACCGTTCGCGAATGTGCTGAACGAATGGTTAATTATGATTGCAAAGGGCTTATTTGCCTGATTTCATCCACCGGATCAATGGGAACGGCGGGGCAGATCAACTACTCAGCAACTAAGGCGGCCGTTTCGGTAATGCCCAAAGTTATCACCGCAGAATTTTTTCGTCGTGGCCTTGGAAGTCAGATTCGTTGTGTGGCCGTTGCACCAGGATATGTGGCAACTCCCATGGTGAGCAACATGAACCAAAAAGCTCTGGAAAAAATTGTGAAACAAGTACCCATAGGGCGCTTGATCGATCCGGAGGAGGTGGTTTCCTTTGTGGGGGATATCTATAAAAATGAAGCGTTGGCTGGAGAAGTTTTTTTTATTCATGGCGGATTGCGTCTTGATTCCAAGGGTTGACATATAGCCGAAAAAGATGGAGATCGGAAATTATGACTAATGTCTTGGCCATTTTTATTTCTGGCATTACAGGCGTTTTGGGTGGGATGGCGACAAAAGCTCGCCCCGGGCGCTGAGTTCAAGCAGGAAATCAATATCCGGTACCCAGTGCCCAGCACCTAATACTAATACCTAATACCTAAAGGAGATTCCCATGAGTAAAGAATTATTGGCCCCCCTGGCCGGAAAAATCGTTCAGATTGACGTAAAGGTTGGTGACAGTGTGGAAGAAGATGACGATGCCCTGGTCATTGAGGCCATGAAGATGGAAACCCCCATCTATATCCCCTGTGACGGTACCGTTGCAAAGATCAATGTTAAAGAGGGTGATGCGGTCGAGGAGGATGATGTTCTTTTGATCGTCGAATAGGTCTTTTTTGTCTTGTTATGATCGCTGGGCTATGCTGGGTACAGGTACAAGCATGCAGCAAATTAAAAATTTTGAGGTGGTGTTATTTTGATAAATTAATTTTATATATAATTAAATATTAAGATAACGATAAATGTGTTTGTTTGGTTTTTCGAGTTGATCTTCCTTGTGTATTTTATAGTATTTTGATTTTACAATCAAAACGATAAAAATAAATACAATGAATAAAAAAAATACTTGACATCGCTAATGGAAAATGATTATAAAATAATTCAAAATTTAATTAAATTTAGTTGGGCTTCGTAAAGCACAAAAGGATTTCCCATGATTAAACGCATCAATCATATTGGTATTGCCGTGTCGGATTTGGAAGAGGCAGGGCAGAAAATGTCCAAACAGCTGAACACAACCGTTTCTCAACCGGAAAGTTTTGGAGAACTTCTGTTTTCATTCATTGGCATGGAGGGCAGTAACCTGGAGCTTCTTCAATCCACAGAAGAAGACGGGGTTATTGCTAAATTTATTCAGCATAAAGGTCCGGGGGTGCATCATATTGCCTTGGAAGTCGACGATATCAATGTTGAAATGGATCGCCTTAAGAGCATGGGGGTAAAGCTGATTAACAAAACCGCTTATCGCAATGCCCACGGCGATCTGGTGGCATTTATCCATCCTAAAAGCACCTTCGGTGTTCTTTTTGAGCTGATTCAATTATCGAATCATTGATTTGTTAAAGATACCATGCGTTTTTAATGCGATGTTCCGGCCGCCACTAAGCTGGAAAGAGAGGAGATGAAAATGATTACACAAAAAACCTGGGAAGATACGATTTTAACGTTGCAGAACAAGGAAGACCAGGCCAAGCTGGGTGGCGGCGCAGAACGGCAGGAGAAATTAAGAAGCCGGGGAATGCTCACCGCACGGGAAAGAATCGAGTATCTTTTGGATCCTGGTAGTTTTGTTGAATTAAATATGCTGGCCGAACATCAATGTCATGATTTCGGCATGGAGAAAAAAAAATTTCCCGGCGATGGCGTTATCACGGGTTTCGGCAAAATTAATGGACGTGAGGTTTTTGTTTTTTCAGAAGACCCCACGGTTTTAGGGGGATCAACAGGTAAAACCCACGGGGCAAAGATTCATTATGTTCTGCGGTTGGCAAGAGAAAACATGAAGCCTGTGATCGGCCTTTATGCCTCTGCCGGTGCGCGCATCCAGGAGGGAATGGATAACGTATATGGTATTACCGGCATGTTTTTGCAAAATACGCTTAACTCCGGGGTCGTACCCCAAATTGCAGCCATCATGGGGGACTGCACCGGTGGCGCTGCATATTCCCCGGCCCTGTGCGATTTTATTTTCCAAGTCGAAAATACCAGCCATGTGTTTATCACCGGTCCTGCCGTAATTCGGGAAGTCACCGGAGAAACCGTTAGCTTTGAAGAGCTTGGCGGTGCGGAGATGCACAGTTCAACGTCCGGAGTTGTTCATATGACGGCTGAGGATGATTGGCAATGTCTGGATAAAATTAAGCATTTGATGGGATATCTGCCCCAGAATAACACCGAAAAACCTCTCTGCTGCGCTTCCGGTGATCCGGTAGACAGGGAAGTGCCGGAACTCATTGATATTGTTCCCATTCAGATGAACAAAACCTATGACATGAAAAAAGTGATTCAGACCATTGTGGATGATGGAAACTTTTATGAAGTTCACGAAAAGTTTGCACGCAACTTGATTGTCGGGTTCTGCCGCATGGGGGGACAGGTCATTGGAGTGGTGGCCAATAATCCCTGGGTCTTGGGTGGATGTCTTAATATTGATGCCTCTGACAAGGCGGCTCGGTTTATCAGAACCTGTGATGCCTTTAATATTCCCATCCTCTCCCTTGTGGATGTGCCTGGATTCCTGCCCGGAATGAAACAGGAACATATGGGAATTATCCGGCATGGCGCAAAAATGCTTTACGCCTGGACCGAAGCAACCGTACCCAAGGTGGCCATGATTCTGCGAAAAATGTATGGGGGCTCCATTCCTGCCATGGGGGTCCACGAAATCGGATTTGACCAGGTTTTTGCATGGCCATGTGCTGAGATGCAGATGATCGGTGCCATTCCATCGGTGAAAATTCTGTATCGGCGGGAGTTGGCAAATGCCCAGGATACTGAAGCGCTATTTGCTGAAAAAATTAAACTATACCAGGAAACGTACCTGACACCCTATCATTCCGCTTCGCGATCCGTGATTGATGCTGTGGTTCATCCCAAAGATACGAGAAAACGGCTGGTCACCACCTTTTCCATGCTGCAAAATAAGACCCCGGTGGCCCTGCCTGCTCGTAAACACGGGAATATTCCTCTGTAAATATTGAAAACAAACCGTTTGAAGAATATCAATCAGAAAATATTTTTATAAGAAAGTGTAGGCATACCTAATATTACTTTCATGATTCGTTGTGGGCGAACCCGGGTTCCAAATCCCGGTCCACCCGTGGCGGTTATAAGGAGAATAGAGACGATGTATCAGGACATAGTCATTGTCAGCGCGGTTCGCACCCCTTTCGGACGTTATTGCGGGGCACTCAAGGAGTATGATTATTTCGATCTTGGGGCCATCCCCATGAAAGAGGTATTAAACAGGGTAAACGTTCCGGGGGATCAGGTGGATGAAGTTTTCTGGGGGGTGGGGGATACGTCGGTGTGTAAAGATGTCTACACCTCAGTGGCGGCCAGGCAGACACTCCTTAAGGCCGGTCTTCCGGTTGAGACCCCTTCCATTTCCTTTGACAAAGCCTGCGTGTCGGCCATGTCGGCACTGCACTATGGCTGCCGTGCCATGGTGGCCGGGGAAATTGAGTGTGCCATTGGCGGTGGTGCAACGTCGTTCAGCCAGGAACCCCTCATCGTTCGGGGGCTTCGGTGGAAAGGGTTTCGCATGGGGGACGTAAAAATGGAAGATCCTTTGTTTGCTCTGGGGTACAAAGACTTTAATCCTGTTTCCGTGGATACGGATAATATGGCGGCTGAATATGGTATCAGCCGTGAGGAGCAGGATGAGTGGGCCATGAGAAGTCATCAGAATTATGGCGCTGCATGGGAGGCGGGAAAATTTAAGGACGAGATGATGCCCTTGACGATTCCCCAGAAAAAGAAGGCCCCTTTGATTCTGGATAAGGATGAGCAATATCGTCCCCAAATCACCATGGAACAGCTGGCGGGTCTGCCCGGCATATACGGTTGCAAAACCATCACCGCCGGTAATGCCCCCGGCCTGAATGACGGGGCCACCGCCATATTGTTCATGACCCGGAAAAAAGCCGAGGCACTGGGGCTGGAACCCCTTGCGGAAATCGTATCCATGGCCTCCATTGCAAGGGATCCGGCCCGTATGGCTGAGGCCCCTGCCTATGCGGCTCGCAAAGCCCTTAAGGCCGCTGGAAAATCCCTTGACGACATAAGCCTTATGGAGATCAACGAGGCCTTTGCTGCCGTTCCACTGGTCAGTATTTTAAACCTGGCGGAAAATGACCGGACAAAGGCCGCAAAGCTGCAGGAAAAAGCAAATGTGAACGGCAGTGCCATTGCCATTGGTCATCCCAATACCTCCAGCGGTGCCAGGGTTATGATGAACCTGATCTATGAACTGCGAAGAAGAGGTGGCGGATATGCCCTGGGGGGAATTTGCGGGGGGCTTGCCCAGGCAGATGCTTGCGTGCTGAAGGTATAAAAAGGTGATCCATGGATCATGCTGTTTGGAACCACGGACCGGAAAGAGGGCATGGCGGCTTTTATGGAAAAACGGAAACCTGAATTTAAAGGGAAATAATATGGAAATCAAAACCATCGGAGTTGTGGGAGCGGGTGTTATGGGCAGCGGCGTGGCCCAGGTCAGTGCCGTGGCCGGATACCGCGTGCTGGTGCAGGACGTTAATGAAGAGAGTCTCAAACGTTCCAGGAGCGGCATCAATGCCAGCTTGAATAAATTTGTGAGCAAGGAAAAAATCACCCAGGAGCAGGCGGATGCGGCAATATCGAATATTGAACATACCACAGATCTGAATCAACTCTGTGAACAATCTGACTTGATTATTGAAGCGGTGTTTGAAAATTTGACTGTCAAGCACGATCTGTTTAAAAAATTTGCTGAGGCTGCCCGCCCTGAAACGATTCTGGCCTCCAATACGTCGGCCCTGCCCATTACCGAAATTGCCAGTGTCACAGATCGCGGTGAAAAAATTGTGGGAATTCATTTCATGAATCCTGTGCCTTTGATGAAGGGTGTGGAAGTGATTCGGGGACAACTCACCTCGGATGAGACCATGCAGGCGGCCACAGACTATATTAAGAAGCTGGGAAAAGAGGCGATTCCGGCCGTTGATTATGCCGGATTCATTGTCAGCCGTCTATTGGATGTGTTGATGAATGAGGCGGTTAAAATGGTTCAGGAGGGAAATGAACCCGAAGCCATTGATCGGGCCATGGAACTGTGCGCCGGGCATCCCATGGGACCCTGTCGTTTGCTTGACCTGGTGGGGGCGGAAATTGCCATGCACGGAATGGAAACCATGGCCCGGGATTTCGGAGATGCCTATAAGCCGCACCCGCTATTGAAAAAACGGGTCATGGCCGGTCTGCTGGGAAAAAAATCAGGCCGTGGATTTTACCAGTACAGCTCCTAATCCGGACAAGCCAGAACCCAAAATGTTTTTCTGATTCTCTTGGCAAAATAACACGAAAATCAGAAATAAGAATCTGATCTTTCCATTAACATGACTGCGTCATACACATGGAGGAATGCATGAAGTTACCTGATCTTTTTGATTTGAGCGGCAAGGTGGCAATGATATCCGGGGGAGGCGATGGCATCGGACGTGCCATGACCATGGCGCTGGCACAGGCCGGTGCGGATATAGTGGTCTTTTCACGACGGGCGGAAATGTGCGAAAGCGTGGCCCATGAGGTGGAAAAAATGGGTGTCCGGGCCATGGCCATGGCTTGCGACATCACAAGCCCGGAGGATGTGGATAAGATTGTTTCCAAAACCATGGATACGTTTAAACACATTGATATTCTACTCAATAATGCGGGTCGCACATGGGGGGGCGCTCCGGAAACCATTTCCGATGAAGCCTGGGAAAAGGTGTTTGCGTTGAATGTCACTGCTACCTTTCGTTGTACCCGACAGGTGGGGATTGAGATGATCCGGCAAAAAAGTGGTAAAATCATCAATATTTCCTCCTATTCAGGTGCCAGGGGAACGGACCCGCGTTATATGGACGCTCTGCCTTATAACACCTCCAAGGGTGCCATCAATACCTTTACAAAGGATTTGGCCGTAAAATGGGCACGTCACGGAATTCAGGTCAACGCCATTGCTCCGGGGTGGTTTCCCACCCGCATGACCAGGGCGACCTTTGATCAAAAGGGCGGTGCCCTCCTGGCAGACGTTCCCATGGGTCGTTATGGTAAACCCGAAGAGCTGGGCGGTATTGTTGTCTTTCTTTCGGGATCTGCCTCCAACTATGTCACGGGACAGGTGATTGGTGTGGATGGCGGCATCAGCGCCTGGTAAAATATAGATAAAAAGGAAAATAAAATATGGGTAAATCAGTTGCAGGCGGGCAATTTCTGACCCGTGAAATATCTCCTGAAGAGATCTTTATTCCGGAGGATTTCACCCGTGAACACAAAGCCATTGCCAAATCAGTCAAAGAATTTATTGTGGGAGAACTCCAGAGCCGCGGAGATGAGATCGAACATGTGAACAATGAATTGAGCCGGTTATTGATGAAAAAAGCCGGTGAGATCGGGCTGCTGGCTGCGGATGTGCCGGAAGAGTACGATGGCATGGCCCTTGACAAGATCAGTTCCCTGATCATTTCCGATAAACTGGGAGAGGGCGCAGGATCGTTTACCATCACGGAATTGAATCATACCGGCATCGGGACCCTGCCCCTGGTGTTTTTCGGTACAAAAGAACAAAAAGCAAAATACCTTCCAGGGCTCTCCTCCGGAGAATTAATCGGTGCCTTTGGGCTGACCGAACCGGATGCCGGATCGGATGCGCTGAATCCCCGCACCACGGCCGTTTTGAGTGAAGATGGCTCACATTATCTGATTAACGGTACCAAGTGTTTTATCACCAATGCAGGGTTTGCCGATCTTATTTTCACCTTTGCCAAGGTGGATGGGGAGAAATTTACCGCCTTTATTGTGGAATTTAATTCCCCCGGTCTTACGGTGGATGCCGAAGAGAACAAGATGGGAATGAAAGGCACCTCCACCCGTTCGGTCATTTTCAACAATGTCAAGGTGCCGGCGGCCAATGTACTGGGAGAGGTGGGCCGAGGAAGTGTGGTGGCCATGAACGCGCTGAACATGGGGCGTTTCAAGGTGGGGGCGGTGTCCATGGGCAACGCACGCAACACCTTTGGTGAAGCGGTTCGCTACTCCAGGCAGAGGGTTCAGTTCGGCCGGTCGATCTGCACATTTGGCATGATCCAGGAAAAAATCGGCATGATGGTGGCTAAACTTTTTGCCGGTGAAAGCATGATGTACCGCACGGCAAAAATGATCGACGATATGATTAAGCATGGTCCCATGTCCACATCCGACATCGGTGGGGCAACCGCCGCAGGTCTGGAAGAGTACCTTATCGAATGCTCAATCATGAAAATTTTTGGTTCGGAAACCCAGGGGTATGTGGCGGATCAGTCGATCCAGATTTTTGGAGGCTATGGCTATATCTACGAGAATCCGGCGGAGTTGTCCTTTCGCAACGGACGCATCAACCGAATCTGGGAAGGCACCAATGAGATCAATCGGTTGACCATTGCCAACACCTTGTTCAAACGTCTTGTCAAGGGAAGACTTGAAATGGAGACGGATTTGGATGCCCTACGTTCGGGCCTTAAAAAGCTGGAATCTGTAAATCAGGATGATGGCGGTCTTGAGCTTCCCGGACAAATGCTTGTTGTGGGCAAACGCATCACTGGCTATGTGGTGGGGCTGCTCCGTCATCGTTTTGGGAATTCCCTGGGTGCAGAGCAGGAGCTGGCAGGCATTCTCAGCGATATGCTCATTGAAGTTTATGCGTTTGAAAGTGCATATTTAAGGGCAGGCAGGCTTACCTCCGGGAAAAAGAGCCGCAATGGGGAAATAGCGGTTCAAATTGTGCGTTATCTTGGTTGTTGTTTATATGATCGTCTTACAAGCCTCATCAATCGGGCCATACCGGCTATTTCCGACGCCGATTCCGTTTATGATGCGTTGTTGCCTGTTTCAGGGGTGTTGTCTCCTCCACCTGTTGATACCATTCGTTTGCTACGTGAAATTGCCGATGATTGTGTTGAAAAAAAGGGGTATCCCTTTAAATTAGTTTAAAGTCATCCCGGAACATTGTAATTCAAATACATAAGACGGGTAATAAACGCCCATTTTTTCGTCAATTTTTTGAAAAAATGGGTGTTCTTTTTTTTTATATGAAAAGGCAGCCTCCAAGGCAACCTCAGCAGAGCCGCCCCCCCGATGGGCAATAGGAACCGGACAATTGAGCTGTCTACAGTTCCGGTCCGGGCCCATTGCCCGTCGGGGGGGCGGCGGCATAATGCCATTTTCTATCTTCGTTGTGTCCGCCAGGACATGCCCGTTATATGAAAGTCTCACCAATGTACTGAAATCAAAGGACTTTCGTTTTTCGTTGCGGCAGGTGGTTACTGCCATGTAGGTTATATAAATGGAGGTATTAATGCCGCAATCCATATTCCCCCCGGCCATTCCCATTACACCCACGCCATTCTGAGACGAGGTTTTTGCCGTTGACATCCGGGAAAACGGGGAGGCGCTCGTGCCCCTTTCCCTGGCGGAAAATCAGATTTTGGTCCGCCCGGCCTATTTCTCCGCAGGCATTGATGGCTCTGTTGATTTAGTGCAGATCCGTGGTCTATAAATGCAATATGATGAGATTTTGATTAAAAAGATCCTATATATTGTGTGCTCATTTTCTAAAAACAGACTAAATCAACAGCCTCATTGATGGCGCCCTGCAGGAGTGTTACGCTCGGAACCAGGTGCGGAAAAAACTGCTTCAAGCCAACGCCCTGCTTCCCCAGGGATTGCGGTTGGTCGTTCTCGACTCCTGGCGCAGCAAGGAAACCCAGATCGCCCTTTTTAACGAGTGTGCCGCCGCCTTTCCAGGGCGTACCCGAAAAAGGAGAGAAAAATCATAGAGCGGATGACCACGGAATTTGTGGCGCCAGTTAGTCTTGAAAAATCATGCCCCTCGCCCAACTCGGATATCCTTACCCTGGTCAGCGCCGGAGGATAAAAAAACGGTATAATTGCAGATTTGTGATTAGAATTGGAAGGTCGCGACAGAAGGCAAAAGAGATCTCTACTCTTCCCCTTTGGCAATTTTAAAGCATTGGGCGGCGTTTCCGACCACCATCTCAACGATCTTTTTATCCAGCTGGCCGCTGCTGCTCATTTCATAGAGGACGCCAATGACCTGGTCGATGTCCATCCCTTTCCGGTAGGGCCGGTTCTGGACCAGTGCCTGGAACACATCGGAAACCGCCACGATTCGGGCCTGCAGTGACAGCTCCTTCACGGAAGGATGAAAGGGGTAACCTGTTCCTTCGCAGTTGTCGTGGTGGTAGGCCGCCCATTTGGCGATGTCTTCCAGGCCTTTGATGGAACGCAGAATCTCGTATGTTTCATAGCTGTGCTGGTTAATGATGGCGCGTTCAAGGGCGGTCAGAGGCCCGGCTTTGTGGAGGATGTTGTCAGGCACGTACAGCTTTCCGATATCGTGGAGATAGCCGGCCACTTCGAGTTTATCCACATCATGGGCGGGCAGCCCCATCTTTTGGGCCATGAATCTGGAAAGCCGGGCCACCCCGTAGGAGTGCTCGGCTGTGAACGCACTTTTCTGGTCCACAATGAATGAAAAGATTCTGGCCAGGTGCAGCAGGTCACCCATTCCCAGTTTTTTTTCATATCCGCGATTGCCCATATCCCAGGCAAACCGGCTAATATGGCGGTCTTCCAGGGAGATCCAGAAGGCCTCCGTCTCGGATGCGGACAGGAATCCTTTGACCAGATCGGGATTGAAATGGCTGCCGGCTCTGTTCTCAATGATCTCTTTGATAAAGTCTGTATGCAGCAGAACCTCCCGGCCGTAAAAGGGGGCAGCGCTGATATCAATGCGGTCGGCAAGGAAGATCAGATTGGCCAGGCGTTTTTCCAGCGGCTGAAGATCAAGGGCTTGAAGTGATTCCCATTGGGTATGGTGGTAGCGTATGGGAATGGCAAGGTGGGCCAGGGGTAAAAAGTCCTTTAACAGGTCATGGCCGATTTGGCAGTGCTTGTCAGACTCTTCCCAGTCAAACTGGTTAGAGAGGCTGACACGGATCAAATCCGAAGAGACACCGCAGTCGTGCAGCAGTCCCAGTTCGTAGACTGTCTGTTTTTCTTCTTCGCTGAAGCCCAGATTGTTTGCAATCTGCAGAGCAATATATCCCACTCGCTTGCCGTGATTGGTATCGTTTATGCCCACCAGGTCCACTGCCGTTTCAATGGCGGTGACCATTTGTCTTAAGTCCACAGAAATCTTTGACCCTTCGCTCATAGCGTTCTTTTAAGCTCCTTTTCATATGCAAACCGGTGGTGAGCCTGTTGTTTTTCTTCGGGCAAATTCACCGGGCACTGTACTACATTCCCCTGCCGTCAACAATTAAAAAAATTGCCTGTCATCTGCCGATGGAATGGGTATGAGAAAAAAAGAACTTCGCGGTTTTTTTTAAGCAGAAGTGCCTCAAAAAAAACGATATGTCAAGAAAGCGATTGGTCCGTTCTTATCAGAGCCTTTGCCAGGGCGGCACTGGTCATCACCAGAGATTCCGGGTCAAGATAGAATTCCGCATGTTTTTGGAAAAGGACATTGCAATGGGCGGGAAAGTCCTCATCCCCGTCATTGAACAGCAGGAGAAGAGACAGCCGGGGAAGCATGGTGAACTGCATGGACAGATCATATGATGTCTCCATTTCATGGGGCGTACCACCCAATTTTTCACTGCTTTTAAAAAGCGCATCAAGCCTGCCCGAAAAGTGCTTGACCAGTACTGCCTGTGTGTCGCTGGCAAAAAAATTGACATTGGTAAAATGGGAGGTCCGTTTAAAGTCCTTAAAAGAGACCCATTGGGTATCAATGTGTATTTGATCGGGGCAGAGCAAGATATATTTTGAAAGAATGACACAGATGCCATAATTAGGCCTGTTGCCGGAAGCATCCTTGATGCCGTCCCTTGAGACCCAATAGGTGTTGTTCAAAAAATCAATTTGGGCCCCATCGTCATGACATATTATCCCAAGTCTCTCCCCAATTGATTTAAAATTGATGGCGCTGAGTTGCTCTACATAAAAGTTATAATTTTTTTCAAAGACTTCCGACTGTTGGCTCATTGATTTTTCTCTCTTTTGAAAGGCAGTGCGTTGCAGGATTTAAGGCCTGGTTCTCTTTCGGCCGCCGAGAACAGTTTCCGGACCATGATGGGCTTCGTCATTTCCTAATTTACCCCATGTGTCATGGAAATTTTTTCAAACATTCTTACAATACCGGCTGTTAACCTGTAGATAATATCTAAATTGGCGTTCATATCCGCTGATGAATCAAAAAACAGGTGCAGATCCGACGACATCCCCTCTTCGGGTTTCCAGTAAGAGATTTGGATGGGGAGTTTGGGTAAAGGATAGAGCACCAGAGATATATCGGCTTCATAATCATGTTCAATTTTTTTACCATTAAAGAGGATGATTAAGTCTTCAAACAGGTTGGGATAGATATCTGCAATTTTTTTCAATGGTTTTTCCGATCGCTGCACAAACAGACCGTCCATTTCCAGGCCGCCTTTAAGCTCCCGAAAGGGTATCCACTTTTTTGTCAAGGGGACCCCCTTGCAGTGGAGAACATATTCCAAGACAGGAGCGGCAATAAAGGGATTAATATGAATATCCGAAGACATGGTGCCGTTTGATGCGATGGAAAACGGTTTGCCGAATATCTTGATGGTGAGTTTATCGTTTGAAAAAACACCTCCCACCCGTTGGGCCGCCGTTTCTAAATTACAGGCTTTAATTTGATTTTTAAGGTCGGCCAGCAGGTCCTCTCCGTATATGGTTCCCTTGTCGCCGTTGTTTTGTTTTTCCCGGTACTGATCAAGTATCTCCCGGCTTACAAAAGGGCATAAATCCAAAGTTTTCTGGCCCAGGAACACTTTGGAGGCAAAGGCAAGGCAGGTCTTTTCGTTGCATTTCCTGCAGTTGGATTTCTCAAGAAGCTTGAATACATCCATGGCATTTTTGAAATCAGGCATCTTCACTCCTTTTTCAGAATTAAATGGGCATCAACCCCAAATCGGATCATCATAAACTGGATTAAGAGATTAGGATGTGCCTTGCAAATAAACATCGCCCAAACGGGGGAGAAGGTAAAAAAAAATTAAATTAATTGATGGCGAGCCGCCCATACCACGGCCTGGGTTCTATGGTTGACTCCCAGTTTGTTAAAAATATGGACCACATGGCTCTTAACCGTATGCGGGCTGATATGGAGTTGATCTGAAATCTCTTTATTGGTAAAGCCGGCGCCTATCATGGATAATACTTGAAGTTCCCTTTTTGTAAGGGCAGATGGCAGAGATGCATTTGCCGCATCAAGTGCTTTGAAGTCAGAAGGGATTGTTTTTTCATCGGTTTTATGAACATCACCATGTCCGCTGGATGTATCAACATTTATGGTGATGGAGGAGACCGGTCTGCCATGATGATCATAAACCGGATAGGTTACCTGCTCCTGCAACGGTAATCCAATATACGGGCATCCGGCGGGGGAGGTTCTCTGCTTGGAAACCATTGCGGCAAAGGCCATACAGGTACTAAACCCGCACTCTCCGCAATTGGTCTTGGGTAAAAGTTTAAGGATCTTGGTTACGGGTATGGGTTGAAATACTTTGAATTTGGGAACAATTTCAGCCCTTCTTTCACAGATATCATTTAAAAAGTCAATGATGTTCTCTTTGATTTTTTCTACATCTTCCCGATTCTTTAGAGGGGTGGCGATACAGCGTTCAGGATAAACCACACAGTGCACCCCATTCAATATGAATCGAATGAAAGCCGGTTTTTCATAAAGTTCCGCGTCCTTTGCAACGGCATTGATGTAAGGAAAGAGAAAGCCAAGGTCATTTTCAAAATAAAAGACACCCATGACTGATGCGCAGTTTCCCGACCCCGGCTTGGCCATGGGGCCATCCATGCAGGTATAGGAAGAATGAAATTTTATTTTTTGCATAGTGTTTTGTCATCCACCCCGATTAAGCTCCGGAATCCAAGATGAGCCCAAAAATGTATTCAGTATAGATCTTGTAACTTTATGGTCAAGTCTTTTTAGCTGAAATTAATTACATCTGCACCTGGACGGATGCTGTTTTTATTAATATACTGCGGCCCATGGTCTCCGATAAATTATCTCAAATCAGGCTTTATCATCAACTTCCCGCTGAGCAGCAGCAGTGGCTCTTTTCCCTATCTGAAAAATATTCCTTTTCCTTTCAACAGCTAAGATTACTGGCGGAGTACAGTATTGATCTGGCCTGCTGGGAGGCCGGCTCCCTTGAGCGGTTTTTCCGTCCGGAAATAGTGGGCAGATCCGTGGGAAAAGAGGCGGCGACAAAGGTTTTCCGGCAGTTTCGAGAAGGGTATGAATTGCTGAAAAACCAAGAAAAAAAATATTCCGTGGCCCACCGGTTTACGGCCGATGAGCAAAAATTCCCCGAGTCGCAGATGGTGGAGGTGCCGCTTCAAGGGTCCATTATGGGACAATGTCCTGTGGCATCCGAAAAAACCCGTTGCTGCAATTTAAACACCCTGGACGCCGTGCAGCAGTGCGGGTTTGACTGCAGCTACTGCTCCATTCAATCCTTTTACCATGGCAATCAGGTCCGGTTTATCCGGAATCTGCTCTCCCATCTGGACACCCTAAAACTGGATGAAAACAAAAAATATCACATCGGTACGGGGCAGTCTTCCGATTCTCTGATGTGGGGAAACCGATTCGGGCTGCTTGATTCCCTTTGCCGGTTTGCCGGGGCCCATCCCAATGTGATTCTTGAGATGAAATCAAAGAGCGCCCGTATAGATTATTTTTTGAAAAATCGGCCTCCGGCCAATATGGTGTTCACCTGGTCCCTTAATACCCCGGTGGTGATACAGGCCGAGGAGCGGGGAACGGCTTCGTTGGACAAACGGCTGGAAAGCGCCCGAAAACTGGCGGATCTGGGCATTCCGGTGGGGTTTCATTTCCATCCCATTGTCTGGTATGAGGGGTGGAAAGACGATTATCTGTCCGTGGTGTCCCGGCTGCAGCAGATGTTTGACTCAAAAGAGGTGGTGATGGTTTCTATTGGCACCCTCACCTTTATTAAACCGGTGCTTAAGAAAATCCGGGAGCGCATGGCCCTCACCTCAATTTTACAGATGCCCATGGAGGAGTGTGCCGGCAAACTCAGCTACCCCTTTGGGATTAAACAGTCTCTTTTCTCTTCCGTTTACCAGGCGTTCACCCCTGCCTGGAAAGCGTCTGTTTTCTTTTACATGTGCATGGAAGACATTCATTTATGGCCGGTGGTGTTTAACCGCAGCTACGACTCCAATGAGCAGTTTGAAGCGGATATGCTGACCACCTATCATGAAAAGATCGCCTATATCCGGCAACGGACCCGGGACGGAATTCCGGCCACGCCGTTGTAAGGGGTGTCCGGTGTTATGGAGATTCCCACGCCATTTACACCTTGAAAAAAAATCTGACACCCCTTTTTCCGCTTCATGCAAAAATTATCTGTGTTGGTTTATTTCCGGTCGGATTTCAGATGTTGGTCCGGTCGCCCGTGAGACCCCTTTACCGGTTCAGGCGCAGGGGCTGTTATTATTCTTGCAAATTCCTGTATTTATAATGAAATATCAAGCTATTTCCTCCTTATATTCCAAGCAAGATTTCATCTTGATTTGTCCCGGCACAGTGCCCGGCGTGTTCCCCTTCATTTAAATATCCTGGTTTTTTCCCCCTGTTTTTATTCCACGGCATCATAGTTGCTATTCTTGTTCGCTAACAGAATCGGAAGTTGTGGGCCCGGTTTTGACTTCGGCCGGTCTCCGATCAGCGAGTGGACCGGTTCCCTCACCCGGGGGCCGATCCCGGAGTCGATTTCAAGCCTGATGTTTTAAAAAGATGGAGTACGCTGCAATGGATAAAAATAATGGCAATGGCAATGGAAGAGAAGAGAATCACCCCCTGAAACGATCCATTTTAACAAACATGATCGTTATCCCTTTTATTCCTTTTCTCCTGGCCGTGGGTGTCAGCTTTTACTATTTTGCCACCACCCTGGAGCAGAACAGCACCGGCAGTCTGAAACGCATTGTGGAAGATCATTGCGAAATGATTGATTCCTTTTTGATGGAAAGAAAATCCGATCTGGAGCTGGTAACCAATACCTACACCTTTGATGAGATCATGGAAAACGTTGCCATTGATCGAATTTTTGAAAACTTGAGGAGACGATCCGGTGCCTTTGTGGATCTGGGACTCTTTGACAGCCAGGGTGTTCACAGAAGATACTCCGGCAAGTTCCAGTTATTAAAGGGAAAGGAGTATAAGAATGAGATGTGGTTCAAAAAAGTGATGCAGACCGGGTACTATATCAGCGATATTTTTTCGGGCTACCGCAATGTGCCCCATTTTGTCATTGCCGTGAAACAAGGCTCGGGCGCCGGTGCCTGGGTGATCCGGGCCACCATTGACACACTGGCCTTTGACCGCATGGTCGCAAGGGTGCGCATTGGAAAGACCGGTGAGTCGTATATTCTGAACACCGCCGGCATTTCTCAGACGGAAAGACGTTCCGGAGGCATCAGAATCATGGAAAAAGATCCGGAATATGTTGATTTTGTAGACGCGCTCCAGGTATCTCCCCTGACTGCAAAAGATTCTGTGCCCGGAGAGAATATCCAAACCTTTATCAAATCCGATCCTGCCGGGGATCAATACCTCTATGCCACCACCTGGCTTAAGAACAGAGAGTGGATTCTGGTGGTGCGTCAGGAAAAGAGGGATGCTTATAAGGCGCTCTATTCCGCACTGTACATCACGTTGATGATTATGGTGGTGGGCGGAGCCGTTATCGTTGTTGCCGCCATCTATATGACGGAACACATCCTCAAACGCATCGACACCCTGGGCATGGAAAAGGAGAGCCTGGGTAATCAGTTGATCCGGGCGGTGCAGCTGGCAGAAATCGGGGAGATGGCCGCCGGTTTTGCCCATGAGATCAACAATCCCCTTCAGATCATCAAAGGCGAACACCTTCTCATTGAAACCCTCCTGGAGGAGGTCTCCCAGCTGTTGATCCCCACCGCCAAAGAGGAGGTGGCGGAAATAAAAGAGTCCATGGATCAGATAAAACTCCAGGTGAACCGCTGTTCTGAAATCACCCACGCCATTTTAAAATTCGGTCGGAAAAAGGAGTCAAAATTAGAGGTGCTGACTCCCAATGAGATCATTCCTGAAATTATCCGTATGGTTGAAAAAAAGGCCCATGTGGAAGGGATTGACATTCGTCAGACCATTGCTCCTGATACCCCTCTGTTCAAGGGGGATGCCTCCCAGTTTCAACAGGTGATTCTCAATCTTGTGAACAATGCCATGGATGCCATTGTCGAACGCCACGGCACCTCAGGGGGAGTGTTGTCCATTACCTCCCACATAACGGAACATGGGAACGCTGAAATCAAAATTTCCGATAACGGTATGGGAATCAGCCAGGACAACATTGGAAAGATTTTTTCTCCCTTTTTTACCACAAAGCCCGTGGGCAAAGGGACCGGGCTTGGGCTCTCCGTATGCTACGGTATCATCAAAAATTTTGGTGGAACCATGTCGGTGGAGAGCGAAAAAGGCAAGGGAACCACCTTTGTTATCACATTGCCGTCCAACGGTATGGATATAAGAGATAAGAGATAAGAGATAAGGGTTAAGAGTTAAAAAACCATGACGAAACAGGAGGAATTTATTTTGGAAAAAATGAAACTATTACTGGTGGATGATGAGGAAAGGTATCTTAAGACAACCAAACGGCTGATGGAAAAAAAAGGGTATTCCGTGGCCGTGGCAACCAGTGGTCAGGAGGCACTGGAAACCCTTAAAAAACAGACCATCCATGTGGTGATTCTGGATGTCAAGATGCCCGGCATGGACGGAAATGAGACACTGAAGGCGATTAAACAGCTTTACCCCCTGGTGGAAGTGGTGATGCTCACCGGTCATGCCACGGTGGATTCGGCCATTGACGGGTTGAAATCAGGGGCCACGGATTACCTCATGAAACCTGCGGACATTGATGACATCATCGAAAAAGCGGAAGAAGCCTATGAAAAAAGGCAGCGGCTGGAGGAAAAGATCCGGGTAGCCCAGACAAAAAAGTTTATGCGATCGCCCCGGGAAATTCTCAAGGACGATGAAGAATAGAACCCTTTTTTGGAGGTTGATAGATGAAAAAAACAAAGCCTGTCACTGGATATGACAAGTACATTAACTGGAAGCTGTTTATCATTCCTGTTGTTCTTTTTTTCGCGGTTCTGGCTATGCCCACACCCAATGGCATGAAGGATGTTGGCATGGAGTATAATGTGGGGCCCAAGGCCGTGGTCAACCACATCACCATGGCATTGTTCCAGCAGGAGAGTACTTCTGTGGAACAATGGCAGCTGCTCACGGCAAAAATCATGGAACAGAACATGCGCATTGGAGCGTTGAAAAAAGCGCGTTTCCTCAAGCGAAATATAAAATGGTGTAAGAAATATAAGATTGAGGTAAATAAAACCCATTTTGACAAGGCCATGGCCTATATCAAGGACAATGTCTCTGAACAGGATTATCAAACCATCATGACAAGCGCGCTGGTGCTTCGTAAGGACGGAATGAAATACGAAGACCAGACCGGCGGAGACAAAGCCGCCGCAGACAAAGGGGCCTGGCAGATCAAGGTGTCCATTGCCATGGGGCTCTTTGTGGTGTTCTGTTTTTTAACGGAGTGTATTCCTTTGCCGGCGGTGGCCTTCTGCATCGGTCTGATTCTTGTGTTCACCGGTGTGGTTTCAAGGCAGGAGGTGGCCATGCTTTACTGGAGTGATGCCTGCTGGTTCATCATGGGAAGTCTCATGTTTGCCGCCGCCTTTGTCAAGACCGGGGTGGACAAACGGGTGTGCCTCATGATGTTTAAAAAGCTGGCGGTGCCCAATGTCAAGTGGATCACCCTGATCTTTTTTCTCATCATCACCCCCCTGGCCGCCTTTATTTCCGACCATGCCCTGGCGGCCATGTTTCTTCCCATTGGTATGCTCCTGTACCAGAACAGTCTGACCCGGGAGGTGCCCGAAGACAAGGAGCTTGCCAAAATGCTGATGATCAGCATTGCCATGGCATGTAATATCGGTGGTCCCGGTGCCCCTTCGGGTGGTGCCAGAAACGTCATCATGATGACCTATCTCACGGATATGTTTGGCGTGGATATCGGTTATTTTCAGTGGGTCACCTACTGTTTTCCCTTTCTTTTCCTCATGATCCCGTTGACCTGGATCATCGTTAATTTCAGATTCAAACCCCAGATCGTCTCCCTGGCCCCGGCCATGGATCAACTGCAGATGGAAATCGGTAAGATGGGGGGATGGAACAGAAAGCAGATCTGGGCCTTGATCATCTTTATCATCATGGTGTTTGGCTGGTTTACGGAGAAATCCTTTTATGCCATTGGCATTTATCCCGTGCGGCTGGGCATTGGGGTCATCGCCGTTGCCGGTGCCGTGGGGTATATCCTCACCGGCGTGGTGAACTGGCGGGATTACCAGGAAAAAGTGGACTGGGGTGTTGTGTGGCTCTATGCCGGTGCCATTATTTTTGGCCGGATACTGGATCAGACCGGTGCTGCCTACTGGCTGGCCCGCTCCGTCATTGATTTTCTGTCACAGTTCGGCATGGAGTCCGGGCTTCCTCTCATGGCCATCAGTAACGGTCTCACCGCCATTCTGACCAACCTCATGGCGGACGGCCCTGCTGCGGCATCCGTGGGACCCATCACCCTGAACATGGCAGGCATGGTGCATCCCGGCACCACCTATCTGCCCTTCATGGCCATGGCAACGGCCATTGCCTCCTCCTTTGCATATTGTCTGATCATCGGTACGCCGCCCAACGCCATTGTGTATGCCAGTGGTTACCTTGAGCCCAAGGATTATCTCCGGGCCGGCATTCCCCTGTTTTTCATCGCCAATGTGGTATTGCTGCTGCTCACCGGTGTTTTCTGGAATTTCAGAGGGTTTACCGGATTGCCTGGTTTTTAATCTGATCAACAGGATGGAGTCATGGAAAAACAATTGAAAAAACAGAGTGAAAGCAGATGGAAAACCATGGTCAAAACAGGAAAAATAGGGTTTTCCAAAGAGGCGGAACGTAAATTCTTTTTTTATATGACACTTGTGATGCTTCTGGCTGGTATTTTTTCAAAAATAATATAGCCATGCCCTGACAGGCACGTTTCATCTGTACAGGCTGGAATAATGGGAAAAGGTGCAGGACGATGTTTGAATCCAGTGTAAAAAATTGCCAGTTCTATGCTTATGCCATTGTTCAGTTGTTGATTGAGCCTGGACAATTTTTCATGGAACTGCCCAGGAAAACCACGGTAAAAATCACCTTGGGATTCATGATGCTCAGCAGTTTTTTTTATGCAGTGGCAAGTCTTTTGACCGGGGCCTATGGTCAGTCGGTGTGGATAATGAGCATTGTGTTCTTTATGAATGCCCTGGGAATGGTCCTTTTGAGCACCGTCATTGGCTATGTCACCATGGTGCTGATTGCGGGGAAGAAGACGTCGTTTCCGGGTGTACTCAGTATTTATGCCTTTTCTTCAGGAATTACGCTTTTTCTTTCCTGGCTTCCTTTTATGCTGTGGTTTACGGAACCGTGGCGATGGTGGCTGGTATATACAGGATTTAAAAACAGCTGCGAGTTGACAGGGAAAAAAGCGTTTTGGATTGTGTGCCTGTCTCTGGTGGTACAGGTTTGCCTGATATATTCAGCCATTCTGGCCTTTGGCCGTGCGGGATAACTTGATAGTATAGGGATTTCCATTTTATTGATTATGAAATCAATGCGTTGGAAAAAATCCGCCCGCAGGGCGCTAAGTTCAGGCCCAGCTCCATCTTGAGGGGTTAGATGTTACAACCAGGTGCAAAAAATATGTATTCAACCGGCAGTTGAATATCCGGAGCAAGGCGTTGATCCGGGCAAAGCAGTAAGAGCTTTTTACACATCACCATCGTTTTGGGATTTGATTGTCGGAAGACCAATTATAGAACACCAAGGAGATCATAATGATGAGTCAGATAAAAGTGTTAATGGTAGACGATGAAAAACGCTTTCGTGATACCACAAAAAAGATCCTCAATAAAAGGGGATTTGAAACCCTTCTGGCGGAAAGCGGCGAAGATGCCCTGGACAAACTTGATCAGAATCCCGATGTGGTGATTCTGGATATCAAGATGCCCGGCATGGACGGCCATGAAACCCTGAAAAAAATCAAGGAGATAAAACCGAATCTGCCGGTGATCATGCTCACCGGCCATGGTGCCATGCCTTCGGCAAAGGAAGCACTGGGACAAGGGGCCTTTGATTACTTGAGCAAACCCTGCGATATCACCCTTCTGGCTGAAAAAATAAAGGAGGCGTGCCGAGTTCAGGAGGCATCATCGGTGCCCCATGAGCGCAATGTGGGGGATATCATGATTCCCATTGAAGAGTATTCCGTCATCGGAGAGGATAAAACCATCGGGGATGCCATCAATCTGTTGAAAAAATCCTTTGCCACCCAGATGGCCACCAGCCGGCTCATGGAAACAGGTCATCGGTCCATTCTTGTGGTGGACAAGGAGAAGCATATCCAGGGCGTTCTTACCATCAGGGACCTCATGGATATGGTGATGCCGGGGTATCTTTCCGCACCTAAGCCATCCCTGGCAGACAGTATTGAATATTCTCCCATGTTCTGGAAGGGCATGTTTGTCCTGGGGGTTCAGGGGATGAGACATACCTGCCTGAGCGATGTAATGTCACCTTCTCCCGACTCCATTGACGCGAAGGCAAACCTGATGGAGGCGGCCTACCTCATGCTTGAGGCAAATCATCGTCGTCTCATCGTCACTTCGTTGGGTAAAACCGTTGGGGTTATCCGGGAACAGGAACTCTTTTTTGAAATGGAACGGATTATCAATTCATAACAGTGGGCGCATGGTAGGGGGCCTGGGATACCCAAACACCGGGCCCGACCTCAGCCAGGGTGGCCGGGGGTGTGAATATCTCCTCAACAAAAAAACACCTGGAAAAAATATTTTTCCAGGTGTTTTTTTTTGTTTTGCATAACCGCCACGGGCGGACCGGGATTTGGGACCCGGGTTCGCCCACAACGAAGCTCAAAAGAATGTTAGGTGTGCTTACACTTTCATAACACAACAAATATAGGGTCGTAGACGCGGAGCCAAATGGTATTATACCGCCGCCCCCCCGACGGGCAATGGGCCCGGACCGGAACTGTAGACAGCTCAATTGTCCGGTTCCTATTGCCCATCGGGGGGGACGGCTCTGCTGAGGTTGCCTTGGAGGCTGCCTTTTCATATAACATACATGGCAGAAAAACCTGCCACAACGAAAAATGAAAGTCCTTTAATTCCAGATAAAAAAGGGTTTACAGAACGGGCCGTTTGTGGGGACCTTTTCTTACGCTGACCACCGGTATGGGCGAATGCCGGAATACTTTTTCCGCCTGGGAACCGAACAGAGTCCTTGCCAGATTGCCTTTTCCCTTGTTACCCATTACGATGAGATCCACCTCTTCTTGTGTTGCAACCTTGAGAATCTCCTCAAAGGGGACGCCCATGGCCATGTGGATCGTCATGGCGGATTTCTCATCAAAGAAATTTTCTTTGATGATCTTTTTGATGGATTTGCGTCGTTCTTCCGTGGTGTCTCTAATATACTCCTGAACATCCAGTTTGTCCGGATAATAAGAGGTAACCATTTTTACGGCATTGATATCCCGCTGGTTTAAAACATTGAGGATGTGGATCTCTGCGTTGCTGTTGCCGGCAATGGCAAGGGCATACTCCATGGTGGGAATGGAGTAGTCTGACAGGTCAAGGCAAACCATTATTTTTTTAATCTCTTTCATGGCGCTGTCTCCTTTTTTGTATGATGGACGAGTTGTTAAAATACCCTTCTGATATTTCGAATCTGATCTGCAAGAAAGAACATGTCGCCCGCATCGTAAAGCTGGGCTGCCACGCTGTCAAAATTTTCTTCCGGTATATCAAATGCACGTATGAACACCTTTCTGAACCCCTCGTCAACATCGTCGTAGGAGGTCATGATGCTGAGCAGGCGGCCGCCCCCCATGCGAATGATATCGGTGAGCGTTTTGATGATGCCGGGGTTGTCGTTGATTCTAAAGGCAAAAATCTGTCCCTTCTGTGCCCCGCCGGTGAAGGAGACCAGACATCTAAAAATATCACTTTTGGTGATGATCCCCGTGAGATGTCCCCGATGGTTCTTGACGGGCATGCCTGAAATATTTTCCATTAGCATGGTGCTGGCGGCTTCTACCACTGTACGGTCCTCGGTGGTGGAAAAAACCGGCTGTGACATCACTTCTCTGACTTTTAATTTACTCAACAGTGAGGTCAATTCATAGACGGCAAGGGAGGTTGCCTGGGATGGTGTGGCTTTTTTGATATCACCATCGGTGACAATGCCCACAATTCTCCCATGTTCAAGCACCGGCAGCATGGAAATTACTTTTTTTTTAAACAATTCAGCGGCATCCATGATGGATGCATCCGCATCCACTGTGTTGACCGGTGAACTCATCCATTTTTTTATCAGCATGGGACATCTCCTTGTTTTGAGAGGTGATCCGGACATTTGTCATGTTGCCCCTCCCGTCATGTGACCAATGTTGAGATCAAGCCTCATTATTATTTTTTCTATGATACTTGACAGCAACTTTCATGCCGTTGGGATTGATCCCGGCGGTTCAGATGCGGGTTTTTGCAGAGTGGATGACCAAGGAGGGTAAGGCATACCATGCCTTATAGAGAACGGATGAAAATTCTACGTTATCGGGTATCTTTTTCCCCGGCATCGGCTTTATTAGGGGATAAAAAAGTGTTCGTTTTTTTTACAAAGTGGCAAAATTAACATCATGGTATGGCGCTTTCTATGGTTGGATAATGCTTTGCCGGTGCCAGTGTCTGGCCCGATAGCGAAAGGGGGTGTCCGCCGTCTCCACCACCCATTTGAGAAGGTAGGCGGTCAGGAAAATCTGCCAAAATACCCCGGACGGATAGATCTCGGTAAAGGCCAGTAGGGGAGTGTTTAGGTGTCAGAATGTTTTACACTCTGTAAACCCATACTGCCGCATCTGTGTTCAAAGGGTATCAAAAAATCGACTTTGGTTTTAAATAGATATCTAAATACAATCGGTTATGTTTTTTTTAAATACAAAGGCATGTAACTTGCTCATGAACCAGTCAACAGCAACGCTGTCAGACCTGCAGTGGATGGGCATAGGGCCTGGCATCGGCCACTCCGGGGTGGGTTCGGGAGTGGTTTGTCGGTACGTTTTTCGATATCTGCCATTATGACTTGGCTGTTGTCAAAAGCATAGCGCCTGTTAAAAAGACGGGCGCGGATAACAAAAGGCTGACCTTGCAGTACCATCAACTGCCCGGATGGCCGGAATTGGATTCGGGAGCAACCTATCAATGGAGGGCATATAAAATGACAGACTTTGAAAATAAAATACTGGTCGTTTTGGATGGTTCTGAAAGATCCTTTAAAACCATAGAGTATCTTTGCGATTTTAAACTGTTCTCTCGGAAAGAGATTGTGCTTTTTAATGTGTTCAACACGGTGCCGGAGAGCTATTGGGATATCGGCAGAGCAAGCTACTGTCGCAATGCCATGGCCCAGGCAGTGGGGTGGGAATTTCAGCGCAGAAAAGAGATGGAAAGTTTCATGGAACGTGCCGTAAGTTTGCTTGTCAATTCCGGATATTCAGAGAGCAGTGTTTCCATCTGCATCCGGAATCGAAAAAATGGGGTGGCAAGGGATATCATTGAAGAGGCCGGCAAGGGGTATTTTGCCGTGCTTGCCAGGAGACGGGGCTATGGTGCACAGCTGAATTTCATCTTGGGCAGCACCACCACAAAGTTGCTGGAAAGGCTTTCGTCGGTTCCGGTGCTGCTGGCGGGCCTTC
Source organism: uncultured Desulfobacterium sp. (assembly GCA_963668575.2). GTDB lineage: Bacteria > Desulfobacterota > Desulfobacteria > Desulfobacterales > Desulfobacteraceae > Desulfocicer. The sequence continues at coordinate 7,812,276 of OY764894.2, forward strand.
AAAAAAACAGAGACTCCATTTTTCTTACAGTGGACGGTTCCGAGGGTTCCAACCGGGCAGTGGATTTCACCGCCCATGTGATTGCCGGTTCCAACTGCCGCGTTGTGGTGTGCAGTGTATTGAGGGATTTCAGTCTGGTTGATAAAGAGGGCGATGCAGAAGAAGGGATTGGGGAGCATGTCAAATTGTTTTTCAATACAATGCAGTCGGCCATTGATGCTGCAGCAGAAAAACTCAAAGCGGCCGGCATTCCCAGTGAAAGAATCCAGCGAAAAATCATCACCGGCACCCAGAGCCGGGCCGGTGCCATTGTAAAGGGTGCGGAAGATGAAGGGTGCGGCACCATTGTTCTTGGTCGAAGGGGAAAATCCAATGTGGAAGAGTTCGCCATTGGTCGGGTGCCCTGGAAGGTGGTTCATGCGGCACGTAAAATGACGGTTTGGATTATTTCCTAAACCGGACAAGCCGGAGCTGAAAAGGTTTTCCGATTCTTTTGCCAAAATAGCACGGAAATCGGAAATTAGAATCTAAACATCAGGGGGGCGCGCCATGAGTACCATCAATATGCACAGACTGTTTAATCCGAAATCCGTTGCCGTTATTGGTGCGGGTGAACGGCAGGGCCACATCGGGGCGGCCATTATGAACAACCTTCTAAAGGGGGAATTTCCCGGCAAGATCTATCCGGTGAACCCCAAATATGAGACGGTTATGGGGCTACCCTGTTTTCCCGATGTGGCTGCCATTGACGACACCGTGGACATGGTCGTTATTGCCACTCCCATCGGTACGGTACCCCGGATCGTGGGAGATTGCGGAAATGCCGGATTAGCCGGTGCCGTGGTCATCTCTTCCGGGGGAAAAGAGGTGGGGTCGTCCGGACGTAGGATCGAAGCACAAATAATGGAAAATGCACGGAAAACCAACCTGCGCATCATTGGTGCCAACTGCCTTGGTATTGTGAATACGGCAAAGAAGTTCAATGCCAGTTTTGCCCAGCAGTCTCCCCTGCCCGGGAAGATTGCCTTTCTCTCCCAGAGCGGTGCCGTGTGTACCTCTGTGCTGGACATGGCCATGCGTGAAAATGTGGGGTTCAGCCATTTTGTCAGCCTTGGCAACATGATGGACGTGGATTTTGCCGACATGATTGATTACCTGGGCTCTTTGGCTTCCGTTGAGAGTATTGTCATGTATGTGGAAAATCTTACCAACATTAGAAGTTTCATGAGTGCGGCCCGTTCAGTATCCCGCATCAAACCCATTATTGCGCTTAAATCGGGCAGATCAAAGGCCGGTGCCCGGGCCGCCGCCTCCCATACCGGTGCCATGGCAGGGGAAGATGCTGTATACGATGCCGCCTTTAAACGGGCCGGTATTTTAAGGGTGAACGAGTTTCAGGAGCTTTTTGACTGTGCCGAGTTTCTGGCCAAACAGAAACAGCCCAGGGGAAAGCGCCTTGCCATCGTCACCAATTCCGGCGGTCCCGGTGTCATGGCAGCCGATGCCCTGGCCGTCCATGGTCTGGAGCCCGCCGAACTCAGTTCTGAAACCATTCAACAGCTAAATGAATTTCTGTCCGATAACTGGAGTCGGGGAAACCCAGTGGATATTGTGGGGGATTCTACGCCGGAACAGTATCTTCAGGCCGTGCGCATCTGTCTGGATGCCCCGGAAATAGACGGACTGCTGCTGATCTGCTCCCCTGCGGGGACCCTGAATCTGCCGGAGCTGGCCCAGCCCCTGGCCGAAGTGTTAAAGAAAACCCCATATCCGGTATTCACCTCATGGCTTGGCGGTGTGGCTGTGGACAAGGCCCGGCGTATTCTGAATCAGGCCGGCATTGTCACCTATGATTCTCCGGAACGGGCGGTGCGGGCCTTTGTGAATCTCAATCAATATGTGGAGAATGTTCAGACCCTTCAGGAGATCCCCATTCGCACGGATAAAAAGCTGCTCATTGACAGGAACTATGCCGCAGACATCATCAAAGAGGGGCTTAAACTGGGCAACGGCATCCTCACTGAGCTGGAGTCAAAAGCGTTGCTGGAGGCCTATGGTGTTCCGGTAAATCGTACAAAACTTGCCGTGTCCGCCGACCATGCAATGGCCCTGGCCCATGAAATGGATTTTCCCGTGGTGATGAAAATCTGTTCCAGACAGATCCTGCACAAATCCGATGCCGGAGGGGTTTTGTTGAATGTGGAGAACAAAGATGCCGTCAGAATGGGCTTTACCTCCCTCATGGAAGCGGCAACGCAATATGCACCGGATGCCGATATCATGGGCGTTACCATACAACCCATGGCCCCGACCTCGGATTATGAACTGATCCTTGGGGCAAAGCAGGATCATGATTTCGGTCCCATACTGCTCTTTGGCATGGGCGGGGTACTCACCGAGGTGTTTAAAGATATGGCAACGGCATTGCCCCCCCTGAACCGGCTTCTGGCCCGACGGTTGGTCCAGGGCACCAAAATATCAACGGTCCTCAATGGGTATCGCAACATTGAGAAAGTTGATCTGAATGCCCTGGAAGAGACCCTGATCCGGATCAGTCGACTGGTGGCGGATTTCCCGGAAATTCAGGAGATGGATATCAACCCCGTGATGGTCAGAAAGGGCAGATATCTTGCCGTGGATGCCCGGGTGATTTTGAAACCCACGGACATGAAACCTGCCATGCATCTGGTGATCAGCCCCTATCCCTGGCAGTACGAAGCCGTGGATGAGACCATAGATGGGGACTCTATTTTTATCCGACCCATCCGTCCGAGTGACGCCCCCCTTGTGATTGAACATTTTAAAGCCCTCTCTCCCCGAAGTGTTTACATGCGGTATTTTACCCCCATGAAGGAACTTGCCCATACCACCCTCATCCGGTTGACCCAGATCGATTATGACCGGGAGATCGCCCTGATTGCCTTGATCCAGGAAAGAGATACCCAGAAGATGGCCGGTGTCGCCCGGGTGATCTTTGAACCGGACGGCAAAAACGGAGAGTTCGCAGTGGCCGTGGCCGATCAATGGCAGGGCAAGGGCATTGGCGCGTCCCTGTTGAAGCGATGCCTGGTCTATGCTGAGGACAAGGGGCTTCATCGGGTGTGGGGGCTTGTGATAGCAGAAAACAGGCAAATGGTGAAACTGGGGAAAAAACTTGGGTTTGACGTAAAATTGGTGCCCGGCGCTTCAGAGTATGAACTTGAGATCACTTTGAGAAACTGAAGGAAAAAGAGACTATGGAACACGCTTCAGAAGAGCGAAACAGTTTTTATCAGGTGCTGACCCGGAAAATCACAGTGCTCATTGTCATTGTTTCCTTTTTTCCCATGTTGTTGACCACGGGTATTCTTTTTTCCCGGTTCAATCGTGCCTATGCAGATAAGGTGCGGGCCCATATTTCCGAACTTGTCCAAAAGCATACCCAGAATATTGACTCTTTTCTTGCGGAGAAGTCCGGCAACATCCGCTTTCTGGCCTGCAACTTTGATCCCCAGCACCACTCCCCCGGACCCTTTTTAAAGCGGAACCTTGCCCTTTTGCAAAAAGAGTATGGAGACGTGTTTACGGATTTGGGGCTGGTGGATGAGAACGGCATTCAGTTTGCATATGAAGGACCGTTCAAGCTGGAAAATGCCGACTATTCATCGGCAGAGTGGTTTCTCCAGGCAAAGACGCGACCGGTTTACATCAGTGATGTCTTTGCCGGACTGCGGGGGCACCCCCATTTTATCATTGCCGTTCAGGTGAATTCACCCAATGCCCGTTATATCTTACGATCCACCATTAATTTCGGCGCGTTCAACTCTCTGGTGGAAAACATTCACATGGGTAAAACCGGTGTGGCCTTTATTGTCAATGCCAAGGGAGAACTCCAGACCAAAAGCGATGTCACCCTTCCGCCGGAGGTGCTTGCATCGGTTCCAAAGAGCGGTGATTTTTATAACAGTCATCCGTTGTTTGTGAAAAAAAAGGATGCGTCGGGACGTCAATATGTGTTTGTGGCTTCCATGCTCAAGAACATTGACTGGATGATGGTGTTCCATCAAGACAGAAACGATGCTTTTCGGGATTTAAACAGCACTAAATGGCTCACCATGATCATCTTTACCCTGGGGTGTATTGCCATTTTGTCCGTGGCCGTTGCCCTTCCCCGGAATATCGTAAAACTGCTGTCCCGGGCCGATGAAAAAAGTGAGGTGATGAATCGTCAGGTGGTGGAGAGCGGTAAGCTTGCCACCATTGGGGAGCTGGCCGCAGGTATTGCCCATGAGATCAATAATCCCGTGGCCATCATGGTGGAAGAGGCAGGATGGATCGAAGATCTTCTGGAAGAGGAAGAACTCAAGCAGTGTGAAAATCTTGATGAGTTCAAGCGTGCCCTACGCCAGATCAACACCCAGGGGCGACGGTGCAAGGAGATCACCCATAAGCTGTTGAGTTTTGCCAGAAAAACCGACTCCACCATCAATGATGTGCAGATCAACGATTCCGTCAGGGAGATTGTCTCCCTCACGGCCCAGATGGCCCGGTATAACAATGTGATCATTGAAACGGAACTCAATGAGGGCATTCCCTATATCCGGATTTCACCATCCGAATTGCAGCAGGTGATCCTGAACCTCATCAATAATGCCATTGATGCCATGGAAAAAAGCGGTGGCACCATTAAAATTGTCACCAAGATCAGCACCATCGAAAGCAAGCACTTGGTCATTGTCATCGAAGACAATGGACCCGGTATTCCCCGGGATAATCTGGCCCGGATTTTCGATCCTTTTTTCACCACAAAACCGGTGGGAAAGGGCACGGGCCTGGGGCTTTCCATCTGCTACGGCATTATTGAGAAGATGAACGGAAAAATCGATGTTCACAGTGAGGTGGGAGTGGGCACGAGATTTCGTATCTGGATACCGTTCCAGGAAGTGACCGAAGACGATCAAGAAACAGTGGAAAGTGAGACAGCTCTGATTTCCGGGGAGAAATAGTGGTGGTTTTACTGGATGATCCAGTTTTTTTATATAAAATATATAAGGAGGAAGTGCATGAAAAGTATTAATTTATTGCTGGTGGATGATGAAAAAGGGTTTTTGGATACCATCACCAAACGGTTGAAGAAAAGAGAGTTGAATGTATCCGGTGTGTATAGCGGCAAAGATGCCCTGGCGTTTCTTGAAGCCAACAGCGCCATCGATACCGTTGTGCTGGACGTTAAAATGCCTGAAATGGACGGTGTGGAAACCCTCATTGAAATCAAGCGGCGGTTTCCCCTGGTGGAGGTGATTATGCTCACCGGCCATGCCACCGTGGAAACGGCCATTGACGGCATGAGACTGGGGGCCTTTGACTACCTGATGAAGCCCTGCGACATTGAGGTGCTGGTGTCCAAGGTTCAGGAGGCAGTGACAAAGAAGAGAGCCCATGAAGAGAAGATTACCGAAGCGCGCATTAAAGAGATTACCCAGCGACGGGTGTAAGGAAACATCATGGACAGGAACGAAAAGAAGAGCGCCACTATAAGTGTCCTGCTGGTGGATGATGAAAAGGGATATTTAAATGTTCTGTCCAACCGGCTGTTAAAGCGCTCCATCCATGCCACCAAGGCCTTCAGCGGTACTGAGGCCATTCAGATTCTGCGCAAGCATGATTTTGATGTGGTGGTTCTGGATCTGAAAATGGAAGACATGGATGGCATTGAGGTGCTGAAAATCATGAAAAGAATGGTACCGGATCTGCCCGTGATCATTCTCACCGGCCATGGCTCACAGACCGCGGCCCAGGAAGGAATGCAGTTCGGTGCCTATGATTATCTGACCAAACCCTGCGAGCTGAACGAGCTTATGGATAAAATCCGTGAAGCCCATAGTGATTCGCAGGAAACCCCAGGCTCCTGTCTTCCGGATAACAGCTGATTGGATTCAGCCTGACTGAGCCTGTGCTGCCTCCCGGGGCAGGTGGAAATAAATAAAAGGCGTTGGATACGCACAATCGAAATGACAGGGATTGATCACCCCATCGGCCGTCGCAAATGGATGGGGCCAGCCCAAATGACAATTGAACCGGTAAGGAGAAAAAATAATGTATCGAACAAATGGATTCAAACTCTGTGTGGCACTGCTTCTGGGTGTGATCGTGTTCCTGTTGCCCAGGCCGGAAGGCACACAGTTTAAAATTACAGGCGATAATGGAAAACAGCTTTTGCAGGGGGTGTCAGACCATTTTTCGGTGGTGGTATCGGACAAAAAAGAGAGTACATCATATGTGTTAAAGGCCCATGTTCCCGGATCACTGGAAGCCAGCGCAAAATTTTTGCATCAAAAAGCCATTGATTTGAACCTTAATTCCGTTAAGGTGGATTATGTGGACGGACTCTCCCCAAAGGCCAAACGATTTCTGTCCATTCTGATGGTGCTGGTGACCCTGTTTGTCATAGAGCCCATTCCCCTGGAAATCACGGCGGTGTGCATCGGTGTGTTTCTGGTGATCATGGGTATCACCGACGTTAAAAGCGCCTGGGCACCTTACATGCATCCGGTGGTGATTTTTATCATGTGTTGCCTGATTTTTGCCATTGCCCTGGATAAAGCGGGTTTAACAAAACGAATGGGATATTATATAATCAAAAAAGCCGGTAACAGCATTACCCGGTTCACCTTTATCATTGCCATTGGTCTGGGGCTTGCCTCTTCGTTCATGCACGATGCCGCGGCCTGTGCCATTGGCATTGTCACCATGTTACCCCTGATGCGGGCTGCAGGGATTGAACCCGAGACCAAAACGGCAAAGTTCATGATGCTGTCCCTGCCCTTTGCCTGCTCCTGCGGTGGCATGGGAACCCTTGTGGGTGGAGGGCGTTGCATGGTCTCTGCAGCCTTTTTAAAGGAGTTCACCGGTATAGAGATCACCTTTTTTCAGTGGATGTTATATGCTCTGCCGGCCGCCATAATCACGGTACCGGCGGCGGTGTTCATTGTTTATATGGTGTACCGGCCCGATCCGAAATATAAATTACCGGACTTTGATGAAGACATGGGCCCCATGACCTCCATTGAGAAAAAGACCCTGACCGTCATTGCCCTGTCATTTGCCCTGTGGTTGACCAAGGGACTTCACGGCTTTGATTATTCCGTTACCGGTATGTTGGGCGTAACAGGGCTTATCCTGTGTAAAGTATTGCGGTGGCGGGACATCAATGACAATCTGGAGTGGGGAACGGCCCTGTTTATCTTTGGTGGCGGCCTTTCTCTGGGCCTTGCCATGGGATATTCCGGTGCAGCCGACTATTTTGCCAATCTCTTCTTCCCGTTAATCCAGGGAAAGGGCTGGCTGGTGCTCTTCATTGGTGTGGGAGTGTTTGGGGCGCTGGTGACCAATGCCATGGCCAATGTGGCCGCTGCTGCGTTGATTCTGCCCATTGTCATTCCCATGGCCCAGCTGGAAGGGGTGGATCCCACCATTCTGGCGCTGTGTCTGGGAATGGCCACCTCCTTTGCCATGCTTCTGGTCATCGGATGTCCGCCCAATGCCATTGCCTATAGTTATAAATATTTTAAATCATCGGATCTCACCAAGGTGGGGCTGGTGGCCACACCCATCCTGTTAACCTTGCTGGTGGTGGTGGCTGCGGTGTGGTGGCGAATCCTGGGGTTGATTTAGAGCGGTTTTTATTTGAGAATCAGGCCCCGCCCATGTACGTCTGATCCCGGCAGCAATTCTAATTTTGACTCAAACGATGGGAGGGGCCCGCCCTACAGGATGACAGGCCCACAGGAGATATGGAGATGAAAATGCACACTGGTGACAAGATCCGCCTGCTCTTGGTGGATGATGAGGAGGGGTTTCGTGAGGCAATTGCCAGAAGACTTGCCAAAAGAGGCCTGCCGCCTGCCCAGGCATCTTCCGGAGAGGCCTGCCTTGCCCTTCTTGATGAGTCGCCCATGGATGTGGTGGTGCTGGATGTCAGAATGCCCGGCATGAACGGCATTGAGACCCTGAAGGCCATTAAACAGCGTCATGAACATACCCAGGTGATTCTCCTGACAGGTAATGTGGCGGTGTCCGACGGCATTGAAGGGATCAAAGCCGGTGCCTATGATTATTTGACAAAGCCGGTGGAACTGGACCATCTGTTCAATAAAATCAACCAGGCCTTTGATATGATCCGGCTGGAAGAGGAGAAACGACAACAGCTGGAATACCGGGACAAGCTGGAAAAGAAAATGGTTGACACCGAACGTCTGGCCGCACTGGGGACCATGTCCACGGGCATTGCCCATGAAATCAATAATCCGTTGGCCATCATCAATGAGTCCGCCGGATTTATGAAGCAGGTGCTGGAGGCGCCGGACATGGCGGTATTTCCCCAACGGGAGTCGTTGTTGATGGCCATCGGTAAGATTGAGAGCAGTATCAAAAGAGCCGGCAGGATTACCCACCAGCTCCTGGGGCATGTAAAAAAGCAGGGGCCTCGACTGGCCTGTGTGGATATGACCTTGCTGGTTCTGGAAACCCTGGCCCTTTTAAAGGGGGAAATGAAGGAGAAGCAGGTGAATATCCGCTGGAAAACCCCGCAAAAGGAGTATCTGCTGATCAGTGATCCCTATCAGATCCGGCAGATTCTGGTGAATCTGGTGGCCAATGCCATCCATGCACTGCATCCCAATGGCACCATTACCCTGTCCATCCATGAAACCACGGTCTTCACGGTGTTTGGGATTGAGGATGATGGGGTGGGGATTCCCCCGGAAAATCTGGGAAAAATTTTTGACCCTTTCTTTACCACCAAATCCTTTGATCAGGGAACCGGCCTGGGGCTTTTTGTGGTGCATAAGATTGTCTCAGGGCTGAACGGTGAGATTGATGTGGAGAGTCAGCCGGGTAAGGGCACGGGGTTTATCATCAAACTGCCGCGGAACCTGGATAAGGAAGTTTCGTTGTCTTAGGTGCAATGGGTATTGGGTTAATAGATTCTTATCTCTGATTTTCGTGTTATTTGGGCAAGAAAATCAGAAAGCCTTTTTGGTTCTGGCTTGTCCAGGTTAGGTACTGGGTTGTTAAAAAATCAGGTAATTTTGTGCCCATAAGGATATGGGCGTTTTAAACTTTGTTGTGGGCGAACCAGGGACGAAATTCCGGTCCGCCCGTGGCGGTTATATAATAAAAAATATGGGGGAGAGAACAATGATAAAAATACCGGCTAAGGTCTTGATTGTGGATGATGAAAAGGATTTTGTTGATATTTTTTCCCTGCGGCTCCAGGGACAGGGTGAAAAGGTGTTCACGGCCTCAAGCGGCAAGGAAGCCCTTGAAGTGCTTGAAAAAAAGCCCATTGATGTGGTAATTCTGGATATTCGTATGCCGGGCATGGATGGCATTGATACCTTAAAGGAGATCAAACGCCTGCACCCCTTGGTGGAGGTGATTCTGCTCACCGGTCATGGTTCAACGGAAACGGCGGTGGATGGTATGAAGTTGGGTGCTTTTGATTACCTTATGAAACCGGCGGATTTTGATGATATCCGGGTGAAGCTGGAAAATGCCCGCAAGCGCAAAGATGAGCACGAAGAGCGCATTCGAAAGGCTGAAGTCAGACTTCTTTTGCGAAGAAGCGGCGATGTGTGATATTTGATTGGGTTTCGGGTTTCGGGTTCCGGATTCCGGATTCCGGGTTTCGGATGATAGTGATGTTGCCGAGGTGCTTTGATTAAGGAATGAGCATGAAATAAGATGCCCAATTAGAATTTTCAAACGTACGGCCTACAATGGTCGCCTGTTTTGAAATGGGCAAGTTATTTAAGACTCATTCCTAAGTGGGCATAATTAGAACCCGGCCCGGTAACCCGACACCTCTCATGGAAGCGCTTTTGGAATTGAAACCATGGGTAGTATTGGAATTGCTGTGGAAAGGCAGGTCTTGTTGATGATGAAGAGGCGGGGGATTCAGTTGAGTCTTAAAAACAGGGTATACCTGGTCAATGCCATCCTGGTGTGCATCACCCTCATCGGAGCCATGCTCATGATCTGGTATACCTATAAAACCGAAAAGATATTCAGGGAGATCATTGACCGAAACGTTGTGATTTTCCAATCGGCTGAAGCCCTTTCCACTTCCCTTGTCAATCAAAAGGGTTTCATCTCCTATTATCTGCTGGATGGGGATCCGGCCTGGCTTGATGAGCTGAAACACTATATGGCTCTTTTTGAAAAACACCTGGCAACGGTGACGTCCCTTGTGCAGGAAAAATGGGAAAAGGACGCGGTGGCTCAGATTCAATCGGAATATGAGTATTGCGTCATGACCAAGAACAAGGTGCTGGCACTGTACGATGCCGGGGAAATGCAAAAGGGGGCAAGGCTCCATAAGGATGCCAAAATTCATTTTGCCCGCATCTTTGAACTGTGTGATCAGTTCAACTCTTTTCATAAAGAGAAAATCTCCCAGGCCATCAATACCAGCCGCACAGAGTCCAATCATCTCAGATATATTGCGCTGATAGCGGTGATCACCGTCATTGTTTTAAGCCTTTTAATTAATTATATTTTTAACCGTCACATTCTTGAACCCATTCGAAAACTGGCCGCAGAGGCCGATCGGCAGGGAGTTCAACATCCCTTTGTCAATGAGGTGACCGCATTGAAAGAAAGTGTACACGGACTTATTGAGAATGCGGAACAGACCCACCTGGAACTGAAACGAAGTCAGGAGACCCTCATGCAATCTGAAAAAATGGCCCTGGTGGGGAAACTTGCCGCCGGTACGGCCCACAGCATTCGAAATCCATTGACCTCCGTCAAAATGAGGCTTTTTTCATTGAGTCGCTCCTGCCATTTCACCGATGATCAGCTGGAAGACTTCAACGTCATTTCCGAAGAGATCAAGCAGATTAATAAAATATTGGAAAATTTTCTGGAATTTGCCCGGCCTCCGCGATTGAAGACCAAAAAGAGAAGTCCCTCCGAGGTGGTGGACAGTGCGTTGAACCTGTTGAAACAGCGGTTAAAATCCTACCAGGTGACCACAACCGTCGTTCGCACAAAACCGCTTGCAGAGACATTGATTGATCCGGAACAGTTAAAAGAGGTGGTGGTGAACATTGTCATCAATGCCTGTGAGGCCATGGAGGGCGGGGGGATGATTGCGATCCATGAAACGGAACAGTATGTGGATGCCTCGAAAAAAGTGGATATCATCACCATCACTGACAATGGACCGGGCATTCCTGAGGGTATCAGGGACGAGGTGTTCAATCCCTTTTTCACCACCAAGGAGGAGGGCACCGGACTGGGTCTGAACATTGCGTTTAATATCATCAGCCAGCATGGCGGATGGCTGGATGTAAAGAGCCAGGAAGATCAAGGGACCTCTTTTATTATCACCCTTCCGGTAAAGGATATATGACATGGATACCATTCTGGTGATTGATGATGATGATCAACTGAGAAAAAGTTTTGCCAAACTTTTGGTGGAAGAGAAATACACTGTTCTGACGGCGGCGTCCGGAGAAGAGGGGGTTGAACTTGTATCGCACCATACCCTTGATCTGGTTCTGCTGGACATGCGGCTGCCCGGCATGAACGGCATGGAGACCTTTAAACGCATCAAAACCATTGATGCCAAGCTTCCCGTGATTATCATCACCGCTTTCAGCACAACCGAGATTGCCATTGAAGCCACCAAGCTGGGGGCCTATGACTATATCCTTAAACCCTTTGACATTCCGGACATGCTCACCCTCATTCAGCAGGCCATTGATGCCGGATACTGCATGCGGTCGCCGGTGCAGCTGGATGCGACCTCCTGTGACCATTCCAAGGATGCCATTGTGGGGCAGAGCCGGCTCATGCAGGAGGTGTATAAAAAAATCGGACGGGTCTCCCAGACCGATGCCACCGTACTGATCCGGGGGGAGTCGGGCACGGGAAAGGAGCTGGTGGCCCGGGCCATATACCAGCACAGCAACCGCTCGGACAAGCCTTTTTTGATCATCAACTGCGTGGCCATTCCCGAGCATCTTCTGGAAAGTGAACTGTTCGGGTATGAAAAAGGGGCCTTTACCGGTGCTACTCAGCGTCACATCGGTAAAATTGAGCAGGCCCACACTGGCACGGTGTTTTTGGATGAGATCGGGGACATGCCCCTGAATATCCAGGCCAAGATCCTGCGGCTGCTCCAGGAAAGACGCATCGAACGGCTGGGAGGAGAGGAGATTATCCCTGTGGATGTCAGAATCATCGCCGCCACCAACAAGCCGCTGGAAAAGGCCATCTCCGACGGAGAGTTCCGGGAAGACCTCTATTTCCGCCTCAAGGTGGTCACCATTGATCTGCCACCGCTGCGGGAGCGGCAGGAGGATATTCAAACCCTGATTACCCACTACATGGAAAAATTTTCCCAGGAGTTGAAGGTGGATAATCCCGGTATCCAAAAGCAGGCACTCATGCTGCTGACCCGCTATGACTGGCCCGGCAATGTACGGGAGCTGTCCAACATGATCCAGAAGGTGCTGATTTTTAACCGGGGGGCCCCGGTGTCACCCCTGGATGTGGAGCAGATTCTCCATAAAGACAGTGATGAAGGTGCTGATGACAAGGTGGATCCGGATCTGTTGAAAAAATGGGTGTGGCAGCAATTGTCCAACCCCTCGGCACCCCATCGGTTTGAAGATTTCATGGATACCCTGGCCGGCATTGTGATCTCCCAGGCATTGACCTTCACCAATGGTAACCGTTCCCAGGCGGCCCGGTTGTTGGAGATTTCCCGGCCCACCCTCCATGCAAAGATGGATAAGTACGATATTAAATTTACCATTGATGTTTCATGAATTCCGGGGAAACCCATCCTTAACGCTTCATTCGTCTGGAATTCCGGGGACTTTCTCCTTAAAATTCAATAGGTTACGAGAACTTATGACTCTTGAGTCATATTGGGTAATATTGAATTTCCGGAATCTCCATTTCCGGAATCTTCATCAATGATCCAGTTGATTTAGTACCGGTTGATGATTTAACAACACAATATGGTGTAATTTTACTCGCTTGGTATCGTGCATATTGTATGCTGAATTTTCAAAATTGACCTAATCAACAGGCTCATCAATGGATTAACCCGGAATGGCTCCCAGCTGAACTATCCGTCCGAATCCTGCCAAAATCCTGCCAAAATGCAGTGTCTGTCCGACGTCTCAATGCGAAAGCATGAGTATATCTCCGGATCAGGCGAAGGGTGGTGTGCCCATGGCAAAACCGTTCGCCGTTACCCGGATCAGCCGTGATGTTGTCACGATTCAGTTGACCGCCGGACACGGCATTCTCTCCCCTATTCTTAGCATTAACGAAATAAAGAAAAAATACGATAAATCGATAATATCCGAAAGATGAATAATTAACCGCTTTCTGTATAACTAATTGATAAATCAATGTTTTTTGTTATTTTATAAAAGTGGCATGTCTTTTGCTCCTAAGGTTCCAAGCTCTTTGCGTGCGATGTGTTTACTAATCAAGGCAATGGGGTCTGAAATGTGTCGGGCAGCCGTTGCATGAACCAGAGGAGGAAAATTGTATGGAGATTCAGAGTAAGGGCCTGAAAAAGTCGGTAATGAACTTGTATGGGGTACCGTCGTTCGGGTTTCAACTTTTTGTGAACATGGAAATCTTTTTCTTTGCTGCATTTTTGACCGACTATGCAAAGATCCCCGTGAGCATGGCCGGTACGGTGCTCATGGTCACCAGCATTTTTGATATTGTCTGGGTGCCCACGGCAGGGGTTATTCTGGAAAAGAGCAGCATGCGCTGGGGCCGATACCGTTCCTGGCTGCTGGTTGGTCCGCCCCTGGCCGTCCTTTTCTTTGCCTTGCAGTTTTCAAAGATCGGAGATCCTGCCATGAATGCCATTTTAATTTCCATTGGTTTTATCGTCTCCCATCTGATCTGGAACATTTTTTATGCCGGTCATATTGCCATGAACAATTCCATGACCACCGTGCGTGAGGATCGGATCTCCATGGCTTCCAGCCGCGGGATGTGCAACGCATTGGGCTCCATTGCCTTTTCCATGGTGGGTGCCAAAAGCATTCAGCTGCTGGGAAACGGCGACCAGGCCCTGGGATGCACCCTGACGGTGGTGGTTTCGGGTATCGTCATGATGCTCTGTTATTGGGCACTGTTTTCCATCACCAAGGATTACGCCTACCACCCTTCAGCCAATGCCGCGGCTGAAACAAGAGACAAGATGAGTGTCGGCGAAATGCTCAAGCAGATCGTGGTCAACCCTCCTCTCATCGGCCTGATGCTGGCTGAACTGGGCCGTTACCTGGGTCGGTTCATTATCTTTGGCATGGCCTTCTACTATTTCAAATACGTGGTGAACAACCTGGCCGTGATTGCCGTGTTTTTCACCGGCCTGAACGTGGTCTGTTTTTTTGGTGCCATGGCCACGGCCCCCCTGGCCAAAAAATTCGGTGAGCGAAATACCTATATCCTCTCATTGAGCCTCTTTATTGCAGGATTATTGCTGGTGTGGGCGTTGCCCATGAACCATGTCTCTTTCATGGTCGTCATGTTTGTGGCTTACCTGGGCTACGGTATGCCGGATACCCTGGGGGTTGCCATGTACTCCGCCACAGTGGATTACGGGGAGTGGAAAACCGGGAAAAATGCCAGAGGGTTTATCATGTCCCTGATCAGCTTTCCCATCAAAAGCGCCATCTTTGTCAGAAGCGTCGTTATTACAAGTGTCCTGGTATCTGCAGGGTATGTTGCGGACATGGCCGCTACCCCTGAGCTGATTGCAGGGATCAAAAACGGAATTGCCCTGATTCCGGCCCTGTTTATCGGTGTCGGCCTTTTGATCATTGTGGTGCTTTACCGCATCACCCCCGCAAAGCTCAAGGAGATGCAGGAGGAGATCTCGGCACGCAGATAAGTGACTCCCTGGGAAGGCTCGTCGAACCTTCCTGGTTAACACCAGGTGGCGGTGACATAGGAACATCAGAGATAAAAATTTAAAAAAAAGGAAATTAAGCGAAAATGATTATTATCGGAGAAAAAATCAACGGAGCCATTCCCTCCGTTGCAGAGGCAATCGCGCAAAAAGATGCCAATTTCATTAAAGAACTTGCCAGGACCCAGGCCGATGCCGGTGCCCATTTTATTGATGTTTGCGCGTCAACGGATGTGAGCGTGGAGTTGGAGACCATGAAATGGCTGATTGATCTTGTTCAGGAGGTGACAGAGACCCCCATTGCAGTGGACAGCCCCAGCGCCGAGATCTGTGTTCAGGCCATGGCCTTCTGCAACAAACCGGGCCTGATCAATTCCGTATCCATGGAAGGAGACAAGATGGATGTGATTTTCCCTGCCATTGCAGACACCCGGTGGGAGTGCGCGGCACTTTTATGCGATGATACCGGTATTCCCAAAAACGGGGAACAGCGTATGGCGGTTTTTGCAGCGACCATGGAGAGGGCAAAGGCGTTTAACATTGATCCCTCCAGGTTGCATATTGATCCCCTGGTTGAGATGCTGTGCACATCTGAAGACGGTATCAATACGGTGCTTACCGTGATCAGAAAGATCAAGGAACAGTATCCCACCATCCACGTCACCGGCGGGGCAAGCAATATCTCCTTTAATTTGCCTGCCCGGAAATTCGTAAACCAGGCGTTTCTTGTTCTGGCCATGGGTGCGGGCATGGACAGTGCCATTATCAACCCGCTGCACAAGCATATGATGGGGTTGATCTATGCAACCGAAGCCCTCAAGGGGTTGGACGAGTACTGTATGGAATACATCAGCGGTTACAGAGAAGGGCTTTTCGGTCCTGTAAACTAAATTGACACGAATTTGATAAACGGTGATAAGGAGATAGATCATGTCAAAGATTGAAGCGGTTAAGGTCAATGTTGAAAAAGGTAAAACAAAACTGGTTCCCGGACTGGTTCAGGAGGCCCTTGATGAAGGAGATGCCGCAATGGATATCCTTCAGGCCATGGTTGACGGTATGGGGGTGGTGGGCGAAAAATTTTCCGCCGGTACCATTTTTGTTCCGGAGATGTTGATCGCGGCCAAGGCCATGTCAAAGGGGGTGGAAGTGCTGAAACCCCATCTGGCAGGGGACGCTGCAACGTCCCGTGGCACCTGTGTCATCGGCACGGTCCAGGGCGACCTCCACGACATCGGCAAAAACCTGGTGGCCATGATGGTGGAAAGTGCCGGATTCAATGTGGTTGACCTTGGGGTGGATGTTTCCACCGAGAAGTTTATCGATGCCATCAAATCCAATGACAATGTCAAGCTTGTGGCATGTTCAGGCCTTCTTTCCACAACCATGCCTGCCCTGAAAAAGACGGTGGTTGAACTCAAGGCCTGCGGCCTGTCGGACTTTAAAATCATGGTCGGCGGTGCGCCGGTGACCCAGGCGTTTGCAGACGAAATCGGTGCGGACGGATATGCCCCGGATGCCGGTGGTGCTGCAATTAAGGCCAAAGAACTGGTCGTTGTTTGATATCCCCCACACAGAATCAAATAAGGAGAGCAACCATGTTAACCAAAAGACAGAATCTCATGGAAACCATCAAAGGCGGCAATCCGGATCGGTTTGTCAATCAGTATGAATTTCTTGACATCATATTGGAAGCCCCGCTGCGGTCCCGGCCCAAACCGGGAGAGATCATCACAAACGAATGGGGTATCACCTACAACTGGCCCAAGGATCAGATGGGGCCTTTTCCCATTCATGATGATAAACACCGGGTATTGCAGGACATCACCAAATGGAAGGAGATCGTTAAGGCCCCTTCTGTGGAATTTTCGGATGATCGGTGGGCTGCAGCCGTCAAACATGCCGATTCCGTAGACCGGGAAGACAGGTTTGTTACCGTGTTTTTCGCCTCAGGCACCTTTGAGATGACCCATAATCTCATGGGCATGGAGGATGCCATGATGATGCTTTATGAAGAACCGGACTACATGCATGAGCTGATCGCTTACCTCACCGATTACGAGATGCGGTATGCCGAGCAGATCATTGACCGGATCAAGCCCGATGCCCTGTTTCATCATGACGACTGGGGCGGACAGATTGCCTCTTTCCTCTCCCCTGACATGTTCAAGGAGTTCTATCTGGAACCCTACAAAAAAGCGTACAAGTTCTGGAAGGACAATGGGGTGGAGCTCATTGTCCATCACAGCGATTCCTATGCCGCCAACCTGGTTCCCCATATGATTGAGATGGGCATTGATATCTGGCAGGGGGTGATGACCACCAACAACACACCTGAACTCATCAAACAGTACGGTGATCGGATCTCTTTTATGGGGGAAGTTGACAGTGGCCCCCTGGATCATCCGGACTGGAAACGGGAGGACATTTTCGAGCATGTGAAAAAGGCCTGTGAAACCTGCGGAAAACACTACTTCATTCCCTGTCTGACCCAAGGATTGAATATCAGCTCTTTTCCGGGGGTTTACGATGCCGCCACCGAGGCCATCAATGAGATGAGCAAGAAAATGTTCTAATCACTCAATTCGGGACCTGTCCTCGGGCTGTATTTTTAGCGTCACTCTTTTCCGGACCGGTATGCTTTTTTTTCAATACCCAGTCGGATCATTTTGGAGTAAAGGGTGGTGGGCTTGACTTTGAGAAGCTCTGCCGCACCACCGGGCCCACTCACCTTACCCCGGCACCTGGACAGGGCCTTGAGGATGTACCGTGTTTCCATCTCTTTCAGGGGCAGAATTTTCTCATCATCTTCACAGCAGGAGACGGGCGTAAGTGTGTCAAGGGGCGGGATCAGCAGACACCCGTTCCTGCTGAGCAGCACCGCCCGTTCAATCACGTGGCGCAGTTCTCGGATATTACCTGGCCAGTGGTAATTCATCAGGATCTCCAGATCTTTTTTGGCTATTTTGTTAAACCGCTTTCCAAATTTTTTGCCGAACATTTCCACGAAATATCCGGCAAGCGTCGGGATATCTTCGGTCCGTTCACGCAGTGCCGGAACTTTGATGGGAAAAACATTGAGCCGGTAGTAAAAATCAGACCGGAATCGTCCTTGGTCAACCAGATTCTCAATGTTCCGGTTGCTGGCTGCCACAAGGCGGAAACGGGTTTTCAGCGTCTGGGTTCCGCCCACCCGTTCAAACTCTTTGGTTTCCAGAATCCTGAGCATTTTTGCCTGAATATCCAGGGAAAAGGCATCAATATCGTCAAGGAAAAGGGTGCCTCGGCTGGCCAGTTCAAATCTTCCCTTGCGGGTCTGGGATGCGCCGGTAAAGGCCCCTTTTTCGTGGCCGAACAGTTCGCTTGCAATCAGCTCAGGGCTCAGGGATACCACGTTGACTGCGATAAACGGTTCTGAAAAGCGGGTGCTGTGCTGGTGGATGGCCTGGGCCACCATATCTTTGCCCACCCCTGTCTCACCGGTGATCATGACGGTTGAGTCGGATGTTGCCACTTTGTTGATCAGATTGAGCATCTGCTTAAAGGGCTCTGACCGTCCGATCATCTGGGTTTTAAAGGGGCTGGGTTCAAAGGTTTCCCGGTAGAAATGGGTTTCCGCCTCCAGCTCGCTTTTCAAATCAATGATCTCTTCATAGGATTCCATGTTTTCAAGGGCAACGGCCGCCTGGTTGCTGATAATCCGAAGCAGCGAGGTTTCATCATCGGGCAGCTGCATGCGTGTCGGCCCCCTGTCCATGAAGATTACCCCCATGACCTTGGCCTTCAGGCGGATGGGAAAACATCCGGTCCAGCCTTTGGCATGGAAATTTCCGACTTTTGTGGGTTGGCAAACCTCGGCCTTTGTGACGATCTCTTTACCGGATTCAAAGACCTGTTCAATGAGTATCATCCGATCTCCAAAGACCTTCTGGGCGATTTCGGACGTGTTGATGTTTCTGCTGACAACCATTTCCAGTTTCTGATCCTGTCTAAGAAAAATGGCGCCTCGTTCAGCACCGGCGATGCGCATGGCTTGCCGAATAATCTGGCTGAGAAGTTCATCCCGATTTCGGATGGAGCTTAATGCCTCACTGACCATTAAAAGGGATTCCACCCAGATGGCATTCTTGGATGTTCGATCAAGATAGGGTTTCAGATCTTTGGGAAAAAGGTCAGGGTTTACCTTTGAAAAGACTTCCCAGGCCGTTTTCAGGAGATTTTCGGCCGCAGGGATATTTTTTTCATCAATTCGTATGCGTGCCATCAGAATCTGAGCATGGGACAGTTCAATTTTAGCCCCGGCCTGGGTTAAAAGGGCAATGCTTTTTTTCAGATCCCTGTTGGCCTGGGCATTGGGCCCTTTCTTTCGATATGTTTTAAGTGCCCGGAATCGATAGGCCACCCCCTGCATATAAATATCGGGCCAACTGAGCAGGCGGTCAACGTCAAATTCAAAGTTCCACTCCGGATGAACCATCCCCATCTCTTCCAGGCCGAGCATGACTTCTATATTGTCCGGCCCTCGATGGTGGGGGGTCCCCAGGGCCTTTGAATTTTCCCAGGCCTGGCCCAGGTACTCAAAGGCCTTTTTGTAATTTCCCCTGCAGTAGGCAAAATAGGATCTTTTCCCGTTGCCCGGCCACAGGGTATAATTGTCAAGAAATTCTTCCGGAGTTTCAAAAATTTTTTTGAGAAAGACTTCCCCTTCATCAATCCTGCCGGCATCTGACAGCACAATGACCAGGACCAGGGTGGCATAGCGTTCCAGGTCCTGGGCGCCAAGCTCATCGGCTTTTTTCCGGACAGCCCTGATCAGGCCTACCCCCCGGGCGGTTTCGCCGGCTGCGCCGTAACTCCATCCCAGCCGTATGCAGCTTTTCAGCGTTTCCACGTCAGAGGATAATTCCTCATGGTTACCGATCACCGACTCGTAGCGTTCAACGGCTTTGTTGACGTATCCCTGCCAGAAAAGCAGTTCGGAATTTGCCAGGGCCACCTGAACCCGGACTTCAGTGGTAAATTCATGCGTTGACAGCATCTGCCAGGCCAGTTCCAATTGCTTTTCCGCTTCATGGGACTGGATGGTCCTGATATAGGTCTTGGCCAGAAGTACCCTGAGTTTGATCTTGGGGACAGGGTCATTCACATGTTTGCTGAATTCCAGGGCCAGGTTCAAAAATTTTCTTTGAATATTTTTGGATAGTGCCGTATCCCTGCAGGTGCAAAGGCCAATGGTTGCGTCAATGAAATCTTTATAATTTCCCTGCTGCGGCACGGCTGTCATCATGCCTTCCAGGGCCAGCCGGTAATAACTGGCTGCATCAATGGGCAGATTCAGATCACTGCAATAGTGTCCCGCCTGGATCAGAGCCTTGAAATGACCTACGGGCAGCCCGGAGACTTGGTAGATATGGGCGATGAGGAGCCATCGTCTGGTATCGTCAGGCAGGTATTTGCAGACGATTGTGAGTGCCTTTTGAGCCGCTTCCTGCAGGGTCTGTTTCGGCACTTCTTTTAGAGCGGTTTTTGCGGCTTTATAGTTGGACAGGTAGTAGTATCCCGGCCCTTTTTCCTTAAGCCTTGACAGGTGATCGGGTTGTACCAGGTCCTCCACTATTTGCAATACCCTGACAGGCGGGGCTTCGGTGATGGCACATAAAATATCCAGGGAAATGGGCGGGGGCAACAAAAAGGTGAGTAGATATATCTCCTGGTACATTGGGTCTTGGTCTGAAAAATGTCGGTCCATCTGCTCCATAGCCGTTTAAAATTTTTAAAAAATCAACTTTTCCACTTCATTTTGCAAATGACCCCACTGCCGGGGCCGTCCGTCAACTGGAAAAAGAGGGTTTTTTATATGAAAGTCTCACCAAGTATGCTGGAATTAAAAGACTTTCGTTTTTCGTTGTGGCAGGTTCTTCTGCCATGTATGTTATATGAAAAGGCAGCCTCCAAGTCAACCTCAGCAGAGCCGCCCCCCCGATGGGCAATAGGAACCGGACAATTGAGCTGTCTACAGTTCCGGTCCGGGCCCATTGCCCGTCGGGGGGGCGGCGGTATAATACCATTTTCTATATTTGTTGTGTCCGGCAGGACATGCCCGTTTATATGAAAGTCTCACCAATATACTGAAATCAAAGGACTTTCGTTTTTCGTTGTGGCAGGTGGTTACTGCCATGTAGGTTATAAGAAAGTGTAGGCATGCCTAACATCGCTTTCATTATTCGTTGTGGGCGGACCCGGGTCCCAAATTCCGGTCCGCCCGTGGCGGTTTATATGAAAGTCTCACCAATATGCTGGAATTAAAGGACTTTCGTTTTTCGTTGTGGCAGTTTTTTCTGCCATGTATGTTTTATATGAAAGTCTTACCAATACGCTGGAATTAAAGGACTTTCGTTTTTCGTTGTGGCAGGTTTTTCTGCCATGTATGTTATATGAAAGTCTCACCAACATGCTGGAATTAAAGGGCTTTCGTTTTTCGTTGTGGCAGGTGGTTACTGCCATGTAGGTTATACAAAATAAGGACCTCTTTTTTTTTGTCAAACGGAATATGAAGTAGAATCCCCCTCTCCCCGATATATAAGCGCACTGGGCTCATACCATATGGGCCATTGTGCCATTTTTATGGTTCGTTGTGGGTATTTTGTACCCGGGACCCAAATCCCGGTCCGCCCGTGGCGGTTATTTAAACTGCTTTAGGGTGCCATAGCCGCCCACGATGCGTAAGCATGTGGTGATCCAGCAGAGCAGTGAAAAAATACCGGCCAGCCAGGGAAAATGGTTGGGAGCACAGCAGATCAGAACAAAGAGGATAAGGGTCTCCGTCCCCTCGGTGATGCCCCCCAGATAGTACATGGATTTGTGGGGATAGACGACGCTGGTGATGCCGTTCTTGGCTGCCAGGGCGGAAAATGCCAGAAAACTGCTGCCGGTTCCCATGAATGAAAAGAGAAGCAATGCGGCTGCCAGGGCATTTTGATCCGGGTCAGCCAGAGCGAATCCCGCCACCACCCCTGCGTAAAAGATAAAGTCCAGGGTGATATCCAGAAACCCACCGGCATCGGTGGGGGTGGTCATGCGGGCCAGAGCACCGTCCACACCGTCCAGGATGCGGTTGATCAGGATCATCACAAGGGCCATGCCGTAATAGTGGCTTCGGATCAGGGGCAGGGCGGTGATGCCCACCACAAAACCGGCCACCGTCACCTGATCGGCGGTGATGTTGTGCCGGTTCAGGTGGGCGGCCAGATATTGCAGGGGTGGGGTGATAACCGGAGTTATCCAGGGATCAAGCATATTTCCGTTCCTTAAAAATCTTCAAACTCATCATCAAAGGGAATCACCTGTTCCGGACGGATTTCGTTTTTTTTCGATGGATGGAATTTTTTGGGTTGTGCCGGGGGAGCCGGGCGTTTTGATGAAATTCGTGGGATACTCTTTTTGGGGGAGGGGCGGCTTTCCCTTTGTCCGGCAATCTCTTTTTTGCCGGTGATGAGGACCACCAGCTCTCTTACGTAGTTGTTGAGTTGTGCGGCCTGGGCAGTCATCTCTTCCGAGGCGGAGGCGGATTCTTCTGCATTGGCGGCATTCTGCTGCACGACCTTGTCCATCTCCGATATGGCGATGTTCACCTGTTCGATGCCCTTGGACTGCTCATTGGATGCTTCGGCGATTTCAGCCACCAGATTTCCGACTTTTGTCGTGCTTTCGGCCACTTTGGTGAAGGACTCATCTGTGTCGGCAACCAGGGTGGAGCCATCATTGACTTTTTTGACAATGTCTTCAATCAGCGCCGCTGTATTTTTCGCGGCATCCGCCGCCCGCATGGCCAGATTACGAACTTCATCGGCCACCACGGCAAAACCGGCCCCGGCTTCTCCGGCCCGGGCCGCTTCCACTGCGGCATTCAGGGCCAGCAGGTTTGTCTGAAAGGCGATTTCGTCAATGGTCTTGATGATTTTTGAGGTCTCTTCACTGGCGTGGGAAATCTCTCCCATGGAGCTGGTCAGGGATTTCATGGATGTATTGGCCTCGTCCACCACGCCATTGGCTTTTCGTGTCAGTGTATCTGCCAGCTTTGAATTCTCGGCTGTTTTTCGGGTCATGGAGGTCATCTCCTCCATGGAGGAGGAGGTCTCTTCAATGGAGGCCGCCTGTTCAGAGGCCCCTTCTGCCAGTGACTGGCCGGCGGATGAGATTTGACTCGAGGCGGATGCCACCTGGGATGCCCCCTCTTTCAGGCCGTTAATAATGCGAATCATGGGGTTTGCAATACCCCTTGCGATGAAAAAAACAACAGCCATGAGGATAAGCAGTGAGATGGTCCCAATGAGGACACTGAGGTACATAATGCGCTTGCTCCCTTCCATGACCTTGTCCATGGGAATATTCACAAGAAAGGCCCATGGTGTTTCGGAAAACCCCAACTGGATGGGAACCACAATGCGGTGAACCGTCGTTGCCAGGAGGATGGAATCGTCCACTCCCATATAGGCTTTCCCTGAATGAACAGCGGCCTTGACCTCTTCCCACAGAGGGGTGGAACCGATGTCTTTACCGCTTCGCTGGGTGTCTTCATGGGCCACATAGGTTCCTGCATTGCTGATAAGTGCGGCATTCCCGGTTCCATAGGGTTTGATTTTGGCAACCATTTCGTTAAAAGAGGCCAGGGAGATATCAACACCGGCAACCCCCACCACTTTATTGTTATACCGGATGGGGGCCACAAGGCTTGTCAGGAGGACCATTTTCCCTTCAATTCCATAGAGATAGGGGTTGAGGAGGGTCTCCTTTCCACTTTTAAGTGACAACTGGTAGTAATCACCATCTCCAGGGACATCGTAGCTCTCAAGGGGGGCAAGGGCGATGCTGTCGCCATTCCGGTACCAATATGGAATAAAGCGTCCGGAAGCATCGTGGCCCTCTTTTCCTGAAAACGCCTCATCTTTGCCGTCCAGGGCATTGGGTTCCCAGCAGGTCCAGGTGCCCAGAAATTCAGGATTCAGCTCCAGAAGTTTTTTTAACATATCATTGAGGAGTTGTCTCTGGGGCATTGTTCCACTGCTTTTGATTCCTTCAAAGAGCTGGGCCGTTGTCCGGGCTGCATCCATGGCCAGTTCCAGTTCTGCCTTTACTGCGTTTCCATATCGATGGCCAAGCTGTTCAGCTCTTCCCATGGCTTCGGTTGTTATTAATTTGTTGGCCTGGATGGTGATGGATGCAATGGTTGCAGCAAACGCAATCAATGCAACCGAGCCGATGGACAGCAGCATTCGGGCTTGGTTCTAAGTTCGCCCACTTTTGGCAGCAGACACCAGATATCAACAGTTAAATAACTGAATTTTTTCATAATATTAGTTTTTTTTGAGTGTTCTGTGGATACCCACTGGGCGAAGTTAGAACCAAGCCCCAGCATTCTATTTCGCAGATTAACGTTTTTGAGCATAATGACCTCTCTTTGTTTGGTTTTTTGTTGTCAGTTCCAATGCATAGCACGGCACTCCTGTTTTTAAAGATCAGGTGTGGGTAGGACGGACATCTCTTTATGGAGTTGAAGTTGAAAAATGGTGTCACATGATAGTAGTATATTCGAAACGAAACGATTTGGAAAGTTGGATTCTATATTTGAATGATTTTTTCAATGGGCGATCCAACTTATTGGGGAGGATATCTATCCGGATGGAAGAACCAGGGGCAAACTACGGACAGAAGATTCCATCGTCATGAGGCCTGTTTGCAGTCTCGCCCTTCCATGTTGCATAAATAATTAATATCAGATATTATTGTTAAAATGAGAAAATATCATAAGCGTTTAAATCCGCTAACAGGCACCCGGCTTATTATTTTGGCGGCCGTTTTTTTAATTTTTTCGGGCAATGCCGCCTTTTTTTCCAATGTAATCCAGGTCTATCCGGTAACTCTGAAAAACATGGGCTTTCTCCTCTCTTTGATCTGGGGATTCGGGGGGGTGATTGTCCTTGTGTTTTCCCTGGTCTGTTTTAGGTATACCATTAAACCGGTGATCATCACCATCCTTCTGGTGTCATCGGTGGCCGCTTATTTCATGGATAGCTATAACATCATCATTGATGACGCCATGATCCGGAATATTTTACATACCGATATGGCGGAATCTCTGGATCTGTTGAGTCCCAAGCTGATATTGTATCTGCTTTTTCTGGGAGTGGTGCCTGCATTTTTTGTCTATAAAATGAAACTTGTCCGGCGATCAGGATGGCAGGAGACCCTGTCACGAATAAAGTTGTTTGTTCTGACATTGCTGAGCATCGTGGGGGTCATGTTTCTTTTAAGTGATTTCTACACTTCGTTTTTCAGGGAACACAAACCCCTGAGATATTATGCAAACCCTTCTTATTATCTCTATTCTTGCGGTAAATACATTCATGGCCTTTTTGAAACAGACACTTCGGTATTAACCCCCCTGGGGCTGGACGCAAAGATCCCGGTGTCTGATGCCCCCAGAAAACTGATCATCTTTGTCATCGGTGAAGCTGCCCGGGCCGACCGTTTTTCCCTGAATGGCTATGAAAGGGAGACGAACCCCTTACTGAAAAAAGAGCGGATCATCAGTTTCACCAATTTCTGGAGTTGTGGAACCACAACGGCGGTCTCCGTTCCCTGCATGTTTTCCATCTACGACCGGTCCAATTTTAATGATCAAAAGGGAACAAGCACCGAAAATGTGATGGATGTATTAAAACATGCCGGGGTGAATTTACTGTGGCTGGACAACAACTCGGATTCCAAAAAAGTGGCCGGAAGAATTCCCTATCAAGACTATAAGATGCCGAAGTTTAATCCGGTTTGCGACACTGAATGCAGGGATGAGGGAATGCTGAAAAATCTCCAGCCTTATATAAACGAACACCGGCAGGGGGATATTTTTATTGTACTCCATCAGATGGGGAACCATGGCCCTGCTTATTTTAAGAGATATCCCCCTGAATTTGAAAAGTTTACCCCGGTGTGCACAAGCAATCAGCTTGAAGCCTGCAGCAGAGACTCCATCAATAATACCTATGACAATGCCATTTTATATACCGATTATTTTCTTTCCCGGGTCATCGGATTTCTGAAACAAAATCAAAACACATTTGACACGGCCATGTTTTATGTCAGTGATCATGGTGAATCCCTGGGGGAAAACGGGTTGTATCTGCATGGACTTCCCTATTTCATCGCTCCGGATACCCAGCGCCATGTTGCTGCGGTTGTCTGGTTCGGGGAGAATTTTGATAACATAGATATGACGTCGCTCTTAAAAATACGCGATCATAAATATACCCAGGATTATATTTTTCACACCATACTGGGGTTGATGAATGTTGAAACCGCTGTGTATGACAGTCGGCTGGATATCCTGAACCCAGAGAATGAAGCGTCTGTTTTATAAGAAAGTGTAGGCATGCCTAACATTCTTTCAAGCTTCGTTGTGGGTGAATCCGGGTCCCAAATCCCCGGTCCGCCCGTGGCGGTTATTCAATGATCAAGTTGTTGGGTTGATTTCTGAGAGAACAGAGACCACCGAGTGTCAGTATTTTTTGCAATGTGAAAAAAAAATCATCATATTCCCTTCTCATTTTGTTTACGCCTATCCAAATCGCTTAGGAATAACACCTTATTTTTAATAAATGAAGCAATGGCACACGTTTTGCTTTCTAAAATTATTAAATCAACACAGCAGGAAATATTGAGGAGCAGACCTGCTGACAGGCAAAACAAAGTACAATAATGAGCCATGGAGAAGGAGAAAAATCATGAAAAAAGCGATTCGTTTGATGAGTTTGACAGTCGTAAGCTTATTAATGATATGGGCCATGATGCCCATGGTTGATGCTGACGCTGCCCAGGGAATACGATACAGTTGTTCGGCCCAGATTTATGAGGCCTTTGAAAACAAAAGACTGGATCTTTTTACAAAAGAGACTGGTATCCCCATTGAGTTGTCTGTGGCATCTTCACAATACTGTGTATACCGGGCCATGCGGGATCTGACGGATATCGCCAGCAGTACCCGATCCCTGTACCAGCGCTACAAGGATTATGGGTTGGTGGAAACTCCCTTTTGCAAGGACCCCATTGCGGTTATCACCCATAAAAATGCGTCAGTGGATAACTTGAATGCCGAGCAGCTTCAGCAGATATTTTCCGGCGACATTACCAATTGGAAAGAGGTGGGAGGGCCTGATTTAGCCATTACGCTGGTGGTTCCCAATGAAGACACCGGTGCCCATAAAAATTTCAGACGTCTGATAATGAAAGATAAAGAAATCAGATATGACTATTCCACCTACCTGGCCACCCGGGTACTGGAGGCCATTGAGGAACTGCCGGTGGGCGCGATTTCGTTTATCTCCAGAGGGGCTCAGATCACCCATCCGAATATCAAAGTGCTGGCCATAGACGGTAAAAAACCCAGTGAAGAAGCGTACCCTTATTATCAGATTTTTTACATCATTTCCAAAGGTGAGCCCAGAGGCTCTGTGAAGACCTTTGTGGATTTCATAAAATCCGATACCGGGCGATCCATTATTTTGGAAAGAGGGATGATGCCCATTAACTGAAAACGCCAATCATTGCCATGGGCAGCTATGATATACCTGGGCTGCCCACAACAACGTATGAACGTAATGTTAGGTCTGTTCATACGTTCATGTTAAACAAATCCCGCCAGCAACACCTCCCGCCTCCCATCACTTCAAATGCTCTTCCATAACGCGCTTTGTTTTCGGAAAGGCGTTATGGAAGACGCCCCTTTCAGTAACGGCCTGCCCTCTGGTTTCCCTAAAAAAACTTTTTACAGGGAACGAACTTATGGTAGAAGGTAAGCTCGGTAATGAATCTGTGGGTTTGATTACACCACCGGCCATTTGAATATGTTCATGTACCCTTCTCCCAGGTGGCCGGTGTTGTCTATTACGCCCTAAATATATGAGCGAAGTGGGGGAAAGCCATGAAACAATTCCTGGTTAATTCTGTGGGCCGGCTTGATATGATATGCTGGATACTGGTGGTGATGTTTTTCTGCGGCTGTGCGTTGATGTTCAATGGAGACTTGAACAGGTCGTTTATAGCGGCGGGGGGGGTCGTTCTGGTGATGATTTTCATCGGGTTATCCATTGAAATCATCATAGAGACCCTTAAGGAGGTAAAGGGGCTGGGCACTATTACCGGGTTCATCACCAATGGACCGGAGCTTGTCTGTCTCATTGTTGGGCTGGTGGCCGGGGATGTCCTGTTTGCGGCCAGTACGCCATTGGGGTCCAATTTTATGAATCCCATTCTGCTCATGGCGGCCGCCCTGGTGGCAGGGGTTTTTCTGAAGACGATTCAGACAAACTGGAAGTACAATTTGGCCTGCATTATGGCCACCGCAGGCCTGGCTGTGGTTTTTTATGCCATCCCCATTGCGTTTCATAAATATTGGGCAGGGGTGGGGCTTGTGGTGTCAGGGTTGTTGTTTTTCAAGCGACCTTCGGAAGCGGCACATGCATCCATGGAGGAAGAAATTATTCCTGGGTGGAGCATGTTCCCGGCCATTGTTGTGTTAATTATGGGGGGATATTTTCTTGACCCGGTGGTGAGTTTTGCCTCTGAACAAAGCCATGCTCCCAAAGGGGTGATCGGCTTTTTCGTTTTGGCCACGCTTTCCAGCTGGCCGGAGTTTAAGAGTTGCCTGGCCCTTTTGAATCGCGGGAAATATCAGGCAGCCATACTCAATATCACGGTGAGCAATATCACCAATATCTGGCTGGCCATTGCAGGGGTGATCACCTATCTGTTTGTGTCATGATCCAGCAGGCGAACGGCTGTCACCAAATGCCTGAGGGGCTGTGGGGTCATATCTCTTCTGATAAATCGATCCATTTACCTTTTGTAAGAGGCTCCAGATCAGCAGGTTTTAATTGGAAGACAGCAAATGGAGTTCCGGCGGCTGCCCAGATTATGTCATAATTTTTCAGATCGTTATCCAACAGTGTCTCCAAAGGTTCATTATGCCCCACAGGAGGAATACCACCGATTGCATAATCGACCTTTTCTTTCACGAATTTCCCATCTGCCTTTCCAAGTTTTACTCCTGTTGTTCTTTGGATTTTTTGGCCCATCGCGGATTTGTGTGAAAATTCATAGCCGCTGATGCGTAACCACTTATAATTGCTTACAACAATCATACCTCAATCACACTAATCCGCGAAGACCCTGTTTTTTTGCCGTTCCTTGTGCTGATGAAAGTTCCGGACATCGGCCAACAGCTTCTCGCTGATGAATACCTTTTGCCTTGACAACAGGCCCAATGTTGATTTAAGGTTGTCACCACTGGTGACAAAGTTAAATTGAAAGGAATCGCACCCATGGAGGACCGTCAGGCCCAGACCCGGGAAAAACTCGTCAAGGCAGTGGGGACAGTGTTGGCAAAGGAGGGCTTCAAAGGCCTGGGGATCAACAAGGTGGCCAAAACAGCCGGTGTGGATAAGGTTCTGGTATATCGATATTTCAACGGCCTGCCCGGCCTGGTGACCGCCTACAGCGAAGCGGTTGATTTCTGGCCCACGGTTCGGGAACTCCTGGGCCCGGACCCTGACGCGGTCCGGGCCCTTGCGCCGGACATGCAGATGGCCCACTTCTTTAAAGCCTTTATGGCCGCCCTGCGCAGACGTCCCATCACCCAGGATATCCTGGCCTGGGAACTTCTGGAACGAAACGAATTCTCCAAACAACTCGAAGATCGCCGTATCCGCACCGCCCTGGAATTTTTCGAACATCTCGACGTTCTGCCGGATGACGAACACCTGCCGGCCATCGTGGTACTCATGGCCGGCGCCGTGAACCACCTTATTGTCAAATCCCGTATCACCACATCTGCCAACGGCATTGACCTTGAATCAGATGCCGGCTGGGACCGGATCAACAAAGGCATTGATCTGCTGTTAAAAGGTATTTTCACCCGGTAATTTTTTTTATTTGAAAAGTCACCACTGGTGACAACAAATCAGGAAAGGAAAAAAACATGCCACGGCATACCGCTATAAAGCTTTTGCTGGAAGGCCACACCTGTTCGGAATCCATCCTCATGGCCTATGCCCCGGACTTTGACCTGGCACCCGAAACCGCAGCCAGACTTGCCGCCGGTTTTGCCGGTGGCCTTACCCAAGGCAAGACCTGCGGTGCCGTTACTGCCGCCACCATGGTCATCGGCCTCAAGTACGGCCCAGGTCTCACCCGTGATCCGTACAAAAAAGATCTATGCTTTGCCATGACCCAGGAATTTTTTCACCGGTTCAGACAACGACGTCAAACAACGAACTGTGGTAAAATCCTGACCCTGCAGGGCATTGATCCCACCGATCCCAGACAGATGAAACAGCTCCGGGAAAGAAAGATGATTTGCGATGAAATTGTAAAAGAGGCCGCCACCATCCTGGATGCGCTTCTCCGGGAAGAAACCTAAAATTGCCCTTTTTTCAGATCACCGAAAGTTGTGTTATCCAATTAAAAATTCGGCATTCTTCATTTCTCGGTTTACACTTTCCAGAGCAACCTTCCCGTTTTGCGGTGCTTTCTCTCAAAAAAGCGTCAAGTACTTTTGAGGGCATATGAAGGATGCCAAAATAACACGAAAATCAGAGATAAGAATTTAAAGAGCTGACAGGATATCTTTCAAAATATTAACGAATTTATAAAAAACTGTCGTTTTCATTCTCAAAGAGCGGTGATCAAGATTATCAAACATTTTTTCCCTTAATCCTCTTGAAATTTCCAGTTGAACACCTTCCCCGCTCCTGCATCTGTTGCAGATGTTTTCAGGTTCTATTCCCCTAAGCCCCGGTATCTCACAGATTTCGGCATTAAATCCGGCTGTTTTCAATGCATGCACTATTTTCAATTTCAATTTCTGATTTCTTCCGCCAATATGAACCGCTTCCGTTTTGAATCCGGAGCCGTGAACCGAAATGACAAGGACGGCATTCTGAGAGACTCTCACTCCCAGCGCTTCATCAAATCTGTTGCTGCTTATGTGCAATAGTCTGTTCCCTGTTTTTTTCAGCCCCTTGAATGCATAAAATGTATGCTCGCATCCGGCCAGCGCATCCGCGATATCAATTGTGCCGGGTTCTATGCCTCCTCCGTGGGGTGCAATGACAGCAATTTCAGAATTCCCCTCACGATGGAAGATTGTGTAATCCTCATTTTCTTTTTCATTCTGCCTCAGTTCAGCATAACCTGCATATTTATCTGTCATAATTCACCATTCAGTTTTGTTTTTTTAAAATAGAATAATGGAATACCGCATTGTTTGCCTGGCAATGGGTCAGCAGCCGCTTGAAACAGCTGTTTCTGGCCAGCAGGGATTCCGAATGGGGGATGATGGAGAAAAAGGCGATGCTGCCCACAATGACCAGCTTTGTTCTGGCCCGGGTCATGGCCACATTGAGGCGGTTGGGACTGTTTAAAAATTCACTGAGCAGATGATCCGGGTCCGAAGCCGTCAAACCAAAGAGGATCACGTCCCGCTCGGCACCCTGGGTCCGTTCCACCGTATCCACAAGGGGAAGCTGAATTGATGTTTCAGGCAGATCGGTATCTGTCATCATTTTTCCAAGCTGCTCCACAATGGCATTGTTCTGTGCCCTGTGCGGGGTGATAATGGCCATCTGATCTGCGGAAAGGCCATAGCCTCTGATCAGTCGATGGGCCAGGGCAGCCATGAGATGTGCCTCCACATCCGACTGTTGGGAACATCCCTGATGGTTTGTCAACACCAGCACAACAGGCTTTGCCGGGTCCAGGATATCATTATATATCAGATCATCGTCATCAATTGGCTCATATTTCCCATCAGCAGGGGCCAGACAAAGCCTTGCCCGGTCCACGCCCGATGCCGGAAAAAGTTTTCCATCGTACCAGGTTTCTGAAGGGAAAGCGCAAATTTCTCGATTCATGCGATAGGTGATATTTAGGGTCACCTGGTGAAATGCCGGATACAGGTTCCGGATATTGGATAAAATGGAATCATCAAGACGCAGCCGGGCTTCCTTTGCAGCCCCGGCCGTTTCCAGCCTGTCCCAGTTTTTCACATCGTCATAACGCCCCATCACAATGGGCGGAAGCTGATTCACATCCCCCAGAAATAAAAAATTCCCCCTGCCGTAAATCAGGCTGAGAAGGGCCTGGGGAACGGGCACCTGGGAGGCTTCGTCAAAAATCACCCAGTCCAGGGCCAGGGGAAAGCCTTTGTCTTTGCTGTTAAAGAGGGAATAAAATCCATACCCGGTGGCGCCCAGGATCAGCCATGAGCGGGCCGGAAGATCATGGGCCTCTTTAACATATTCCACTTCCATGGCAGAGCGGTTCCCGGAATTTTTCCCTTTACGGTCATCTTCATGGTTAACGGTTTTGATGTCGGAAAATCTGTTCTGCCCCCATTTGACACATTGCCCTGGAAACAGACCCGGCAGATAGCGGTTGACCAGCTGAACCACCTTTCCCAATACGGTGTCAATGGCCTGGTGTGTCAGGGCGCTGACACCGATGCGCAGGGGTTTTCCGGCATCATGGGCTTCAAGCATCAAGGCAATGATGATCCACCCCAGCAGATGGGTTTTTCCGGTACCGGGTGGTCCCTGAATCATACTGGTCCGGTATTGAAAGGGCAGCATCAGGGCCTGCTGCTGGGAAGGGTTCAGTCCGCGATTGTCATGGGTCAGCCATTTTTTCACCCAGTCAAGGGCGACGGGAGAGCGCCGTTCCAGCGTATTTCCGGTCAGCACCTGCTGAACATGGAAATATCTGTCGGAGGAGAACAGGGTGTCTGCCGCATGGAGCAACTTTTCCCGGTTCCAGTCCCCCATCTCTTCTTCAAGGGAGTAGAAAAGACCTTTATGTATCCTCAGCTTGCCGGACCGGGAAAGGAGACCGATCTCCCGGGTTGTTGTATCATATTCGGCCATGATGACGGGAAATCCTGCCTGGAGATCGGTCATGCCGTGGGGTACCAGCTTGAGAAAATCCCCCGGGCGGAATTTGGCCGGGCGGGTTTCCGGCGAAGGGGTGAAGATGTAAAGGAACCGTCCCCCATGATCCAGCCGGGTATGGTCAAAGGTCAAATATCCCAAGGATCGGAACCGGAGCATTCGTTCTTTCAGGGGCTGCTCCTGGAGCATCTGTATGTCCGTCTCTTTCAGTCGTTTTTCCTCCTCAATGAAGGTGATATAGGGCAGCACTCTTTTGTCCCTGTGATCGGCTGGCGGCCATTCCCGTAGCCATCGACTCTCCAGAAGGGAAAGGGCTTTTTCATACAGCTCTGCCATGACGGAAAGGCTCTTTGTCACCTGGAAAGAGACCTCCTCCACATCTTTTCCATGGCCATTATGCTGATGGAACAGGGTTGGGGGCGTTGGCACTTCATCAGGACATTTGAAAATAGTACCCAGGCTGTAAAGGGAGAGCACCCCCGGAGCCGGCATGTAAAAATGAGTTGCCAGGACCGTTTTGAGATCCGTCCATGGCGACGGCTGAGCCCGGCGGAAAAAAGGGCAAGGATCTCCCTCTTCGTCCCTGTCCCACTGGAGAAGTGTGTTGCGCGTTTGTGAACCAAAATGAAAAATATGGGGCCCCAGGCCCGAGTGGATGCTCTGCTCCCAGAGGCGGCCCATCCGGTCTGTGAACGTTTTCCAAACTGCCTGCCGCTCTTGTCTGTTCTTCATGGTCCATACTTGAGATGCCACGGCCCTTTGTGTATCCGTCTTTTGAGCATCCACCTCCCTGACCTGCCAGCCCAGGACCCAGGGCTCTCCTGTCATGGGATCTTTTTCAATATGGATGAAAAAAAGCCTGGAAAGATTTTCCGGAAAAAGATGGGTCTGTTTTTCATGGAGAGAGATACGATGGGTTAAAAAAGCGTTGCACCATCCCATCAACTTTTTGATCTGCCCGGGAGATAAGCGCTGTTCCGGGGAAAAACGGCTTTCCGTTTCAGGGGAGATCTCCTCGGGTCTGTCTGATATCTCTTTCAGCATTCCGTGGGTCCGGGCCAGGGTGGTACAGCCCATGAGCCGTAACGTCGCAAGCTCTCCCCGGGTCAACACCGGTAAAAACTGGATCTCTTCACTGGCAAGGGCCTCGTGGTAACAGGCGGAAAACCCGGAGCAGGAGATGCAGTGGCCCTGGAGCCTGTGGTCTGCAATGGCCGGTGGATCATAAAGAAAGCCGGCCAGGCCGTGGAACAGCATGGGAAACGCGGCCAGATAGGGGGCTAAATCAAACGCATGGGATTGATATGGCTCCGATTCCCGGGCACTGCCCCGGGCGGACGGTATGGACGGGGTAAGAATGAATCCCTGTCGGGACACCCGGGCAGGGATGTGATGGCAGTCCAGGATGGTCTCCAGCAGCAGGGCGTAAAAAGCCACCTGCCACTTATGGTGATACCCCGGTACACGGCTGCTTTTGATGTCGCCCACCGCAATGACCGCCCGGGGCAGATCAGCCCCTGCTTTTGCTCTCCCTTCACCAGGTGCCGGAGATAGCACCAGCAGATCCGGTACCCCAATGCCCCTGATCCCGATGCCCTCCCTGATATGGGAAAAGTCCGGTCCGGGGAGATCCGTCTTAAGGTAACATTGAGAGCACCAAATTGATTCGACATCAGGGACATGACCGTCCGGTGCCTGGCCAACCACGGAGGAGAGGGACCCGACCATATCCTTGAGCTGTCGAATAGAGGCGGCCCACCGGGACTCCCCATGGTTTGTGCTTTCCAGGTTGACCAGTTTTTTCCCCTGTTTCACAAGGGCTGCCAGCACCGCCTGTTCATAATGAATCCCCTGTTCACGTGCAAGCCTTTGAAGGTCATCTTCTTCCTGAACCGGGCGGTCCAACCCCAGGTATTTCAAACGGAATCTCCGGGGGCACTGGCCATGAAAAAAATAATCACTGATCATGGTGGCAGTAACGGTCATGGAATGGTCCGGGTCAAGGCAGGCATGGTTCCATGGGAAAGCCCCAAAAGGGATGGCCGTTGGCACCATCTCCCGGGCCGGTTCTTTTCCCGGTGCCCTTTGTTTTTCCCTGGCCAGTAAGGAGGCGCCGGCATCCATCTCCGGAAGCAAAGATTCCCGGGGCTCTTCAACAGGTAAATCCGGCCCGGCAAGGTCCGCCATATCGCCGGAAACAATATCCGAACTCGATTCAAGGTAATGGGCAAAGGTCTCTGCCACCCGCGGATCAAAGAGGAAATCGCTGACCTCCTCCACCATCAACTCCCTGGGAAGGGTCTTCCAGAAGATGTTCAAAGGAATCAGGCTGCCAAGAACCTTGAAGTGGGATGCCACCCAGGCATGAAACCTCACCTTTTCAACGGGCAGGGCCAGTTTTTCAACATTGATCCACCGGGAACACTCCACACCGATTTCATGGGAGGTCACGTCCAGGTTATCCGTTGGAAAACAGTCCCTGATTGCCCACTCCAGCACCAGGTTACCGGCAGATCCCAGAAAGGTGCGAAAATGAAAGCGCGCCTCCCGGCCCGGAACCACCTCAATGCCATTGGCCAGGATCACCCGTCTGGTATTGACTGCCAGCTCATCCTGAAGCAATGTTTTTGTCCGGTTCAACAGCCCCCCATCATCCGGCACGGTGCCGGACCGAAGAATACGTCCCATGGCCCGGGCCACTTCACGTGAAACATGGGCCCCCAGCCCCACCCATACCAGCTCTTTTTCATCCTTTTGCCGGGAGGGGCGGGCCACCACTTTGCCGGGATCGCCATGGTCTATTTTTAAAATTTTAAGATGTCTGCCGGACAGATAAACCCGGTCGCCCACATCCATCTGGGAAACAATGGACTGGGGAATGTCGGCAACGGATGTCTCTGCCACCTCAAGGAGATACTCCTTTTCAGCTTCCGGAAAATTTCCCCATATCTTATGGTCCAGAAAATGGTTGCGATATTGCCAGCCTCCCCGGATCAGACCGGGGCGCCGGGTCTTTTTCAACCACCCCTTTTTTTCAAGGGAGGAGAAAAGTGGCGGCAGAAGAGAACCTTGATTGGGGAAAAGGTCCTGGAGGG
Organism: uncultured Desulfobacterium sp.; assembly: GCA_963668575.2. Taxonomy (GTDB): domain Bacteria; phylum Desulfobacterota; class Desulfobacteria; order Desulfobacterales; family Desulfobacteraceae; genus Desulfocicer. Next base: position 7,848,299 of record OY764894.2, read on the forward strand.
CATTGAGGGAGATCTCCTTTTTTTCGTAAAGGCAGGAGATCACCTGCTGGCTCAATACACTGGGCAGTTTTTTCGGAAAAGCATCTTCGATCCTACCCCTGCGTGCCAGGTCAAGCAGGGCAAGGAAACGGACCACCTGCGTGCCTGCCGTGTCACCGGAGCAGATGCCCCAGAAATTGATGGCATCCCCCCTGCGATTGGACCTGCCGATGCGTTGAAGAAACGAAGATACCGATCCCGGGGGCTGATAGAGCAGCACCGCATCCACATCCCCCACATCAATGCCCAGCTCCAGGGTGCTGGTGGCAATGCAAAGGGCATGGGGTCTTTTGCGAAATCGGTCTTCGGCTTTTTTTCGTTCCAGGGGCATGAGGTTGGAGTAGTGCAGCTCCGTGACATCCCTGAAAATCCCCCTGCTTCTCACAATACCCGACAGTCGATCGCAGGCAGACCGGCTGTTGCAGAAGAGAAGAATTTTTCGGTAGTGCCATCCCCGGTACAGATCGTTGAGCAGGGCAATGATCTCAACCCCCTCATTTTTGATATGGACCAGGCGGGCCATGATCCGGCGATGGGCCTTGGCGGCAATGGCTTTGGCATCGGGCCTGAAATGGAGGAAATCCATCACCCCGCGAATCCGGGCAATGGTTGCGGACATGGCGATTTTCTGGAGGGGTTCTCCGGTCCGGCGCTCCAGCCGGGTGAGCAGATAGACCAGGTGGCGCCCCCTGTACTGATGAATCAAAGGGTGTACCTCGTCAATGACAACGGTGCGGACCCGGAACAAAAAGGCCTTCAGGTCTGCATTGCCACTTCCCAGCATCACATCCAGGGATTCCGGGGTGGTGAACATGATATCCGGCCGTTTTTTTCCGTTCTGTTTCAGATCCCCTGTCCGTATGGCCAGGTTCAGGCCCAGGCGCTCGGTGATGATTAATTCAAACCGGCGCGTCAGATCCTTTGCCAGGGCCCGGGTGGGAATGATGTACAACACCCCGTGCGCTCTGCCCGATGCGATTACCCGCTCAAGGCAGGGAGCCAGTACTGCTTCGCTTTTGCCTGATCCGGTGGATGCCTGGACAATGAGATCCCGGCCCTCAAGCACGGGCTGGATGGCCTGCACCTGGATGGGGTGCAGATGTGAAAACGCCCCGTAAAAGGGGCGGAATGTATTGGGAAGCCATAAAAGGGGGGCGCAGCCCTGAACCATGGAAATCAGCCTGCGGCCTTCTGTTGATCCAGGTCAAGGCAGTTGACCAGGAGTCTCAACTTCATGCGGGATTCAGCCCGGCCATGCCTGGACAGGAGCTGTTCCATCTCCCGGGACATGGTGGCGCTGTCCGGTTCCCATCCATAGGCCCGGCTGTGGAGAATCAGCAGCTTCCGGATCAGTTCCTGCCATTCCGTAGTTGAAAGTTCCTGTAGAGAGTAGATATGAATATCTTTCCAGGCCTTGTGGTAGTTGCGGAAGAACAGGGGAATTTCCATGGGTGGCTGATGGTTGTTTACAGCTTTTCTCACTGTCCGGGTCCGATCGTAGGGTTCATCCGACACAAGGGTGAAAAAATCGTGGGTAAAGGCAAAAACCGGATAAAATCCGGCCTGGGCGGGGTCCGGACAGAACATTTTGTGAAGCAGCTCATAGCTTCTGCTGCGGCTGGTGATGCGAGTCTGGCCAATGGATTCCCCCTCGTCAAACAGGACCATCCAGCCCTTGAATCCCATGGTTCTGAACAATTGAGCCAAACCCGTTATCATGGCAAGGTATTGTTCCGGATCACGACAGACCAGGGAGTGGTCCTTGTAAAAAGGCACCTGGCGGTAATGAAACACCGCCCGTAACCGCCAGATCGGAATATCCTTTCCCAACAGGGCATTTTTCAATATCCAGGGAAATTCCCGGGGCTTGAACCGGGCATGCTTTTTCAATTTTCGTTTGTGGGGGGGAATGACCATGTTTTTCAGGGCCATGGCGGCCAGGGTGGCCCGAAACCGATGGGGCATCTGCCCGGGGATTAGATCCTGAAGGGTTTTATCCCTGTTTTCCGGGTGGTCCAGCCATTGTGCGGCCCCTTTTTTCCAGACCCTGTCAAAGCTGTTTTCCCCGTTTGGAAAGGTC
>CAXXMQ010000001.1:0-25132 GCA_963668575.2 uncultured Desulfobacterium sp.
GCGGTACAGCTGTTTTAATGTCTATGATCAGGGTTAAAAGGGGAATGGCGATCAGGGCGGAACCAAAACCCGATACACCCTGAACCCAGCCCGAAAGAAACAAAATCAAACCAATCAGAATAAAAGTTGTCATATGAAAAACGGTACCTGGTTAATGGCGGCATCTGCATCCTGATCCCATATCACGACAGAATCTCCCCCCTTGAAGAGACCACCGTTGTTTTAAAAGGAATATTAACGCCCGCCTTTTCCAGGGCCTTTCCAATGATTTTCGGCATACCCGAACAGCAGGGCACTTCCATGACCACGGCGGTAACGGACTTGATGCCGTCCCGGGCAAAAATCCGGGAAAGCTTCTCCACATAGAGATCTGCATCATCAAATTTAGGGCAGCCGATCATCACAGCCTTTCCGCTGAGAAAATCCTTGTGAAAGGAAGGATAGGCCACAGGCACACAGTCAGCGGCAATGAGCAGATCCGCACCCTTTAAAAACGGTGCCCCCGGCGGTATCAGCCGGATCTGTACAGGCCAGTGACCTAACGCGGAGGGACCGCCTGATGCAGGCTTGCCCGGGGTACCGAAACCGTGTCCGGCCATGGGAAAGGTTTTTACCTGTGTGGAAGGACACCCGCAGGCCAAAGACGCTTCTGATTTCCAGTGGTTGAGCATCTCATGCACGGCCTTTTCATCAAAGGCGTCGGCCTCGCGTTCAACAATATGAAGCGCACCTTTGGGGCATTCCCCTAAACAGGCCCCTAATCCGTCGCAGTATTTATCGGCAATGACCTTTGCTTTTCCATCCACAATCCGGATGGCCCCTTCGGCGCATGACGGTACACAGGCACCGCAGCCGTCGCACTTTTCCTGATCTATTTCAATAATTTTACGGATCTGTTTCATGGCATATCTCCTGTCCTGATATCTTGAATCTTGGTCATGGCTGCCCGGAACAACGGCCCGGGAAGCCGATAATGGTCTTTCCTTTTAACTTCTGGTGCAGGCTACCATGGGGACAAAAGTAAAACCTTGATCTGAATCAAGAGTGATCTTTTTTTGATTATTTCACAACAGGGTTGCCGCGTTGCATCCACTCTTTTATGCCGTACCGCAGGTTGTAGACTCTGGTAAAACCGGCCTTCATCAGAAGGTGGGACGCTACGGTGCTGCGGTTGCCGGTGGCGCATACCACCAGCACAGGGTCCTGCTCATGGCCTGTAAGCGTTTCCATCCGGGAGAAAAGGTCCTGTACGGGAAGAAGCATTGATCCTTCCAGGTGGCCTGCGGCATACTCGCCGGGCGTACGAACATCAAGAATAAAAGGGCTGGACTCCTTTATAAGCCTTACCGCTTCTTCGGCCGTGACTTTGGTGTATCCCGGACCTTCCAGCTCAATGACATGAAGGGTACCCTTGCGGTCTGCCAGGGTAAAGGCAAAGGTGCCGGTTTCTTTCACCTTCACATAAGCCGTCTGTCCAACCGGCCGGGGCATGTCAAGGTCTATGGAGAGTCCGGGCACCTGAAAACGAAAAGATCCGTCCAGGGAGAAATCAAACACAATATAATCACCCCGGTAAACCGTGAAGTCCAGGGGTTCGGAACCGGCATCCACCGGCAGATGCCGCAGTCCGTCCCTGAGGATGCCCGATATATTTCCGGCATCCTGGGCCGAGGCCCTGGAGAATAAAAGGGAAATAAGAAGAGAAAACAACGTGACTTTTTTCATAACAGGCTCCTTGCATTGTCTATTTCCGGTACAAGGTAATGTCTAAAATCCTGTTGTCGAGTTGCCGTTCTTCTCCAGACGCTAAACGCCGGAAGTCCCACGCAGATGAGTGACTGCCCGGACAATGGCTTCAACAGCCCGGTCGATCTCTTCAGGTGTGGTCATCTTCCCTGTGGACAGCCGGATCGTGCCTTTGGCCCACTCCAGGGGGATCTTCATGGCCTCAAGCACATGGGACAGGCTCACTGTATCCGAATGGCAGGCTGCGCCTGGCGAAGCGGCAACTTCAAGACCGATCTCTTCCAAGATACGGTTGGCTTCAACCCCCTTGAATGAAAGGCTTAAGGTGTTGGGCAGCCTGTCATCCGGGTGGCCGTTGAGCCGCACATCGTCCAGCTGATCTGCCAATCCCTTGTGCAGGCGATCGCGCATGGATTTCATATGATTGGCGGTATGGCCCGGGTTCTGGGCCGCCAATTCACAGGCCCGGCCCAGCCCCACCATCCAGGGCACATTTTCCGTCCCCGCCCTGTATCCCCTTTCCTGGCTTGCCCCGTGGCAGAATTTTTCAGGAAACACCCCCTGTCTTACGAACAGTGCCCCGATTCCTTTGGGAGCATACAGTTTGTGCCCGGCGATGCTGAGCAGGTCAACGCCTAACACCTGAACATCTGTGGGAATTTTGCCCATGCTCTGGGCGGCATCGGTGTGCATGGCAATGCCATGCTTCCGGGCCAGGGCAGAAATCTCAGGAATGGGCTGGATGGTGCCGACTTCGTTGTTGGCGTGCATCACCGAAATCAGGATCGTGTCCTTCCGGATGGCGTTGCAAATATCATCCACATTCACCTTCCCAGCCTGGTCCACACCCACGCAGGTGGTTTCAAAACCTCGAATTTCCAGGTGGCGGCATACTTCCAGAACTGCCGGATGCTCTATGGCTGTGGTGATGATATGCCTGCCCTTGTTCCCTAGGGCATTGGCCATGCCTTTGATGGCGTGGTTGTTGGATTCGGTGCCGCCTGAGGTGAAAAAGACCTCATGGGACCGGCAGTTCAAAAGAGCGGCCACCTGTTTTCGGGCCTCTTCCACGGCCTTTCTGGGCCGGATTCCGTACCAGTGTGTACTGGAAGGGTTGCCGAACTGGGTTTCAATAAACGGCCGCATGGCCTCAATGACTTCAGGGGCATGGGGGGTGGTGCCGTTGTAATCGAGATAAACCGGGTGCGCCATAGGTCTGTTCCCTATTGTAAAATTATGTTTCAGGACCAAGTCATTGTGCCAACCGGCACATAAAAAATCAAGCAAGTAACAGACATATCAAATTCCGGTCAAGTCAAATGTGAAATTACAAAAAAGAAACAAATTATAAATATCAAAAATACAGTCTGTGATCTGTATCGAGAAATCAATTTTCTGATATCTGATTATCCTAACCATAATATTTGGTGCATTTCTGAAGGACAATGCCTGACATCGGCGCTCATGCGCATTGCAAACAGAAAATTGATATTTTTGTAATAAAAATACAAAAATGATCGCAATTTTCCATCATCACCGCACAAATATGTGATAAAAATATTTAACTAATGAATTGAATTCTTATATTTACGCAGATTTTAATCTAACCTAAAGGCATTGATGCACCATTAATACTTTATAAATTCAAATTGATAAAAATAAATAACACAAAACAATTTTTTGTTTTCCTGCTTTGGCTTACTTGTTGCTAATGTAGGTTACCATCGTAAATGACGGAACGTCCTTTTCAGGCATTCCGGCGTTGGTTAACTTAAAATTTTAAATTTGATTGGATTTGAAATGAATCGTCACCGTTTATCCCACAGATTGTTGTTTATCGCCGCTGCACTTTTTTGCTGTATGACTATGGTGTCCTCCGCCCTGGCCCAAGACACCATCAAAATCGGGGTGCTTCACTCTTTGTCAGGCACCATGGCCATCAGTGAAACGACGTTGAAAGACACCATCCTGATGCTGGTTGATGAACAAAACAAAAAAGGAGGTCTTCTGGGCAAAAAACTTGAAGCCGTTGTGGTTGACCCGGCCTCCAACTGGCCGCTCTTTGCTGAAAAGGCAAGGGAGCTCATTGAAAAAGACAAAGTGGCCGCCGTTTTCGGGTGCTGGACATCCGTGTCCAGAAAATCCGTGCTTCCGGTATTCGAAGAGCTGAATAATATACTGTTCTACCCGGTTCAATATGAGGGTGAAGAGTCCTCCAAAAATGTTTTCTACACCGGTGCAGCCCCCAATCAGCAGGCCATTCCTGCGGTTGATTATCTGATGAATGACATCGGCGTAAAACGCTGGGTTCTTGCAGGAACCGACTATGTTTACCCCAGGACCACCAACAAAATTTTACAGGCATACCTGAAAAGCAAAGGTGTGGCCGATGCCGACATCATGATCAACTACACACCCTTTGGCCACTCTGACTGGCAGTCCATTGTTTCCGACATCAAAAAATTCGGAACCGCCGGCAAAAAGACAGCTGTGGTATCCACCATCAACGGCGATGCCAACGTTCCCTTTTATAAAGAACTTGGCAACCAGGGCATCACTGCAGACAACATCCCGGTCATTGCCTTTTCCGTGGGTGAAGAAGAACTGTCTGGCATCGACACCAAACCCCTTGTGGGCCACCTTGCCGCCTGGAACTATTTCATGAGTGTTGACGACCCTGCCAATACTGAGTTTATCGAAAACTGGCATACATTTATCAAAAACCCCAAACGCGTTACCAACGATCCCATGGAAGCACACTACATTGGTTTCAACATGTGGGTTAAAGCCGTTGAAAAAGCCGGCACCACCGATGCCGACGCTGTCCAGGACGCCATCATCGGCGTGGCCGTGCCCAACCTGACCGGCGGCTATTCCGCTATGATGCCCAACCACCACATTACCAAACCCGTTCTGATCGGCGAGATCCAGGAAGACGGACAGTTTGAGGTGGTATGGCAGACACCCGGGCTGGTGGCCGGAGATGCGTGGTCAGATTACCTGCCCGGCTCCAAAGACCTGATCTCCGACTGGCGTGCACCATTGAGAAACGGCAACTTCAAGGTGACCAAATAACCGCCTCTTGCCTTAACCGGATCTAATACTTCGGCAGAGGGACACGTTACGTTCCCCTCTGCCGGCCCCCGACATACCATTTAAAACCGTGCCGGCCCCTTTAACAGCAGATGCCTGACAGGCCTGGCCAAACATTTTCCCCGAAGGATTGGGTTCTGACATGTTTACTTCTCCAAAGAACCGTTTTCCCGTCCTCCTTTTTATCCTGGCGTTTGCAATGTATGCGGCATGTTTTGAAATTTTTCCCGCAACCGCAGCAGCCAACACCTTTGAAGAAGGGCTGGAAAAACTCACCCAGAAAGATTTTAAGCTCAAGATTCAAGGGCTTGAACAGATTGTTCAAAGCAAAGATCCCCAGGTGGAAAAGCTTCTTTCCGCCCTGCTTGAAGGAGATCTTTTCTATACCCTGGAAGATAACGAAGTGGTGTATGCCGCAAAATCAGACGGCAAGTACACCACCACCGGGGTGTTGTCCAATGAAGCAAGGCAACAGGTCGGCAGCAGCAGCATTAAAAAAATCGGAATCAACAATGCCATCAGAAAAAAACTTAAAGCCTGGCTTTCTCTGCTCCAGCTTTACAATGGAGCCCCCCGGGAACGCGCCGATGCGGTGTACCGGCTTTTGGGCAAATTAAGCCCGGACATGGTGGACTCCCTCAGGGAACTGTATGACCGGGAAACCAGCCACAAGGTAAAGCAGGCCCTGGCAACGGCCATTGCCCTGGATACCCTGGAAACCGGGAACAGTGAAGCTAAGCTGTCGGCCCTGTCTAAACTTAAAGGATGCCTCTACCCGGCCATAAAAACGGGCCTGACCAAGGTCATCAACAAGGAAACCGACGAACAGGTTAAAAAGAAAGCTGCAAAGATCCTGCAGGGCATTGAATCAAAGATCGCTTTTTACGGATTTTTAGAAACCCTGTTTTTCGGGTTGAGCGCCGGCTCCATCCTGGTTCTTGCCGCCATCGGCCTTGCCATTACCTTCGGGGTTATCGGTGTCATCAACATGGCCCACGGCGAGCTGATCATGATCGGCGCCTATACCACCTGGGTGATCCAGCAGTTGCTGCCCCACCACTTGGGGGTTGCCATTTTCCTGGCCGTTCCGGGTGCCTTTCTGGTATCCGCCCTGGCCGGCATTGCCATTGAACGATCCATTATCCGGTTTCTCTATGGCCGTCCCCTTGAAACACTGCTGGCAACCTTTGGTGTCAGTCTTGTGCTCCAGCAGGCGGTGCGCTCCATCTTTTCGCCTTTGAACCGTGCTGTGAGCACCCCGGACTGGATGAGCGGTTCTCTGGTGCTCAACCCGGTTCTATCCCTGACCATGAACCGGATTGTCATCTTCTTTTTCTGCCTGTTCGTATTCGGTGCGTTGTTTTTAATCATGAAAAAAACATCCCTGGGCCTTCAGGTCCGGGCGGTTTCCCAGAACCGGGCCATGGCCAGGGCCATGGGGGTTCCGGCGTCAAGGGTGGATGCCCTGACCTTCGGGCTTGGCTCAGGCATTGCCGGCGTGGCCGGTGTGGCATTGAGCCAGCTGACCAATGTGGGCCCCAACCTTGGCCAGGCATACATCATTGACTCGTTCATGGTGGTGGTGTTCGGCGGCGTGGGCAACCTTTGGGGAACCCTGCTGGCAGGTCTTAGCCTTGGCACGGCCAACAAGTTTATTGAACCGTTTTCAGGGGCCGTGCTGGCCAAAATCATTGTCCTGGTTTTCATTATTCTCTTTATCCAAAAACGTCCCCAGGGGCTTTTTCCCCAGAAAGGGAGGGCCGCAGGTTAACTTATGAAACGCTTATCCTTTATTTTTGACGACAAGCTGGGAATCCCTTTGCTGATTGCCCTGGGGGCCGCCATGGTCATGGTGCCGGTGTTGAACCTCATGGTGCCGGAAACAAGCTTTTTCCACGTCTCCACATTTACCATGTCCATTTGGGGCAAATACCTGACCTATGCCATGCTGGCCATGGCGGTGGATATTGTGTGGGGGTACCTTGGGATTTTAAGTCTGGGCCACGGGGTCTTCTTCGGCCTGGGCGGTTACGCCATGGGCATGTATCTCATGCGCCAGATCGGCACACGGGGCGAATACGGCCACCCTATCCTGCCCGATTTCATGGTGTTTTTGAACTGGGACAAGCTGCCCTGGTTCTGGCACGGATTTAATATGTTCCCCTTTGCCGCGGTCATGATTGTGCTGATTCCATGCCTGTTGGCCCTGGTATTCGGATGGCTTGCCTTTAAATCCCGGGTCACAGGGGTTTACCTGTCCATCATCACCCAGGCATTGACCTTTTCAATCATGCTGGCATTTTTCAGAAACGAAATGGGATTCGGCGGTAACAACGGACTGACCGATTTTAAAGATCTTCTGGGATTTTCGCTTCTCAGTGACGGCACCAAGGCCGGGCTTTTTGCCGTTACGGCCGGGGCACTGATTCTGGCCTATCTTGCCTGCCGGTATCTGGTGGCCTCAAAACTCGGGCGGGTTCTGGCCGCCATACGGGACGCCGAAGACCGGGTGAGGTTTCTGGGGTATAATGTGGAAAACGTAAAACTGTGGATCTTTGTCTTTTCCGCAGGACTTGCCGGTCTGGCCGGTGCCCTTTATGTGCCCCAGGTGGGCATCATCAACCCGTCGGAATTTTCCCCCTTAAACTCCATTGAAATTGTGGTCTGGGTGGCTGTGGGCGGCAGGGGTACCCTTTACGGTGCCGTTGCAGGGGCCCTTGCGGTCAACTGGGCCAAAAGTTATCTCACCGGTGCACTGCCCGATGCATGGCTTTTTGCCCTGGGCGCTCTTTTTGTTGTGGTGACAATTTTTCTTCCCAGGGGAATCGCAGGCCTGATCCGGCTTCGAAAGGAGGCCGCATGATTCAGCCCCTTAAAGCGTTCCGGGAGTTCTGGCCACGGGACCGTGTATTTGATTTTTTAATCCCTGACATTCCGCCCATTTTGGATACCAGCCACAAGGTCATCCTGTACCTTGAGGGGATAAGCGTCAGCTTTGACGGGTTCAAGGCCATCAATGACCTGAACCTGTATGTGGATGAAGGAGAGCTGCGCTGTATTATCGGCCCCAACGGTGCCGGCAAAACCACCATGATGGATATCATCACCGGCAAAACAAAACCCGACGCCGGTGTCGCCTGGTTCGGCCAGACCATCAACCTGTTGAAGCATACTGAACCTGAAATTGCCCAGGCCGGTATCGGCAGAAAATTTCAAAAACCCACAGTGTTTGAAGAGCATACCGTGTTTGAAAACCTTGAGCTCTCCATGTCTTCGGACAAGCGGGTGCTGCCCACACTGTTTGCCTCCCTTACGGGCGAGCAAAAGGATATGATCGACCAGACCCTTGAAATTGTGGGTCTTTCAGAATCGTACAAGGTGCGGGCCGGGTCCCTTTCCCACGGCCAGAAACAGTGGCTTGAAATCGGGATGCTTTTGATGCAGAAGCCTGTGCTTTTGCTGGTGGATGAGCCTGTGGCGGGCATGACCCGCCAGGAGATGGAGAAAACCGCAGAATTGTTGACCTCTCTTGCCGGCAAACGTTCCATAATCGTGGTGGAGCATGACATGGATTTTGTGCGATCCATTGCCAGGAAAGTAACGGTTCTTCACCAGGGCACCATTCTGGCCGAAGGCAACATGGACGATATTCAGAACAACCCAAAGGTCCGGGAAGTCTACCTGGGAGAATAAGCATGCTTACAATCGAGAACCTGAATCAATATTACGGTGAAAGCCATACACTCTGGGATCTGTCCCTGACCATTGAAGAAAAATGCTGTACCTGCCTGATGGGCAGAAACGGCGTGGGGAAAACAACCCTGCTCAACTGCATCATGGGCCTTGTTCCGGTTAAAAGCGGAGCCATATCCTTCCAGGGGGAGAATATCCTTAAAAAAAAGGCTGAAAGCAGAGCAGGCTTAAGAATCGGCTATGTTCCCCAGGGACGCCAGATTTTTCCGCTTCTGACCGTTGAGGAAAACCTGAGCATTGGCCTGACCACTGTGGGAAAGGGAAGAAAAAAAATTCCAGGCCTGGTTTTTGAACTTTTCCCTGTGTTAAAACAGATGATGAAACGGCGGGGCGGCGATCTTTCAGGCGGACAGCAGCAGCAGCTTGCCATTGGAAGAGCCCTGGTACTGGACCCGTCCCTGCTTATTCTGGATGAGCCCTGTGAAGGCATCCAGCCCAACATTGTCCAGGAGATCGGGGAAATTATTAAACGGCTGATTCAGGAGGTGGGCATGGCCGTGCTGCTGGTGGAACAAAAACTTCATTTTGTCCAGCAGACGGCAGACCGCTTCTTTATCATGGACAGAGGAAGGCTCATGGCCGACGGCAACATTTCACAGCTAAACGATGAACTGATCAGCAGGTATCTGACCGTATAATTTTAAGATGTGTTCCCCCGCTTCCATACCGGCCGATGCAGGCAACCAGGGCTGGCATGCCTCTTTACGTCTTTGTCTTGAAACTAAGGAAGACAAAACCATCCTTGAAAAGACAAGCCGCAAGGGTCCGCTGACCATTCAGCAGCCTTTATATGCCGAAGACGGCACATGCCACATCTATCTGTTGCATCCGCCCGGCGGTCTTGTGGGCGGTGATGTGCTTGACCTTGCCGTTGATGCCGGTCAAAACACCCATACCCTTTTAACCACTCCGGGGGCGACCAAATTTTATCGTTCCCAGGGGCAGCATGCTGTCCAGACCCAGACACTGGCTGTGGCTGAAGGAGCGGTGTTACAGTGGTTTCCCCAGGAGACCATTTTGTTTGAAGGTGCCATGGGCAGCCTTGGAACAACCATCCACCTTGCCCCCAAGGCGGTATTTATGGGGTGGGAAATTTTGTGTCTGGGCCTGCCCGCACTCAAAAAGCCCTTTGCTGGAGGACATCTTACATCAACGGTCACCCTGTTCAGCAACTCAATCCCGCTGCTGTTCGAAAAACTTAAGGTTGGAAAACAAAGCGATCTTTGCGGACCTGCGGGCTTAAGAAACCAGCCGGTGACGGCAACCTTCTGGGCTTATCCGGTCCCGGAACAACTTTTCAGCCAAGTTCAGAACAGTGCCTCCATTTTGGGGGAATGCTTTGGCATGACGTTAATGGACGACCTGCTTGTGGCACGATACCTTGGCGATCATCCCGGGCAGGCCAAAGAACAATTTGAAAAACTGCGGCACATCCTTGCCCCTGAACTGACGGGCAGGCAGGCCGCCGTACCCAGAATCTGGAATACTTAACCAACAACAGCCATGGGCTGACCTGACATATCATCTGCCAGGCCCAGCCCACAACAAAGGTTGAAAGATCTGAGTAAATTACCCAGTCTTTCATATAAAAAGGACATACAATGGACCTTACACCCAGAGAGAAAGACAAACTGCTGATCTTCACAGCGGCTCTGCTTGCGGAGCGGCGCAAGGCCAAAGGGCTGCTTCTCAACTATCCCGAGGCGGTCGCCTTTATCAGTGCTGCCGTCATGGAAGGCGCACGGGAAGGCAAAACCGTGGCCGAACTTATGGATTACGGCCGTACCCTTCTGTCCAAGGAAGAGGTCATGGAGGGCGTGGCCGACATGATCCATGACGTACAGGTTGAAGCCACATTTCCCGACGGCACCAAACTGGTCACCGTCCATAACCCCATACACTGAAAAGAGGTTTCCATGATTCCAGGAGAAGTGATCACACAACCGGGAGAGATTACCATCAACCAGGGACGTCCAACCCTGAGCCTTAAGGTGGTCAACAGCGGTGACAGACCTGTTCAGGTGGGGTCCCATTACCATTTTTATGAAACCAACAAGGCTTTGTCCTTTGACCGGGAAAGCGCCAGGGGCTTTCGCCTTAACATTCCGTCCGGAACCGCTATCCGGTTTGAGCCTGGTTTGGAACGGACAGTGGAGCTTGTGGCCTATGCGGGCCACCGCAGGGTGTTTGGATTTAATCAGGCCATCATGGGAAATCTTGACAGCGAGTCTAAATAAGGAGGGGATATGACAACCATCAGCAGAAAAGCCTATGCAGAGATGTTCGGCCCCACCACGGGAGACCGGGTAAGACTGGCTGATACCGAACTGTTTATCGAAGTGGAAGAAGATAAGACCATTTACGGCGAAGAAGTCAAATTCGGCGGCGGAAAAACCATCCGGGACGGTATGGGACAAAGCCAGGCCTCCTGCAAAGAGGCCGTTGACATGGTGATCACCAATGCCCTGATCGTTGACCACTGGGGCATCGTCAAAGCCGATGTGGGCATTAAGGACGGCCGGATTCACGGTATCGGCAAGGCCGGCAACCCCGATGTTCAGCCGGGAATTGATATTATCGTGGGGCCGGGTACGGAAGCCGTGGCCGGAGAAGGCCATATCCTTACAGCCGGCGGCATTGACGCCCACATCCATTTCATTGCCCCCCAGCAGATTGAAGAGGCCCTGGCCTCGGGCATTACCACCATGCTTGGCGGCGGCACAGGTCCTGCCACCGGCACCAATGCCACCACCTGCACCCCGGGTCCCTGGAATATCGTTAAAATGCTCCAGGCCGCCGATGCCTTTCCCATGAATCTGGGCTTTATGGGAAAGGGAAATGCCAGTCTTCCCATTGCCCTTGAAGAACAGGTGGCCGCAGGAGCTATGGGCTTAAAGCTGCACGAGGACTGGGGAACCACGCCGGCAGTCATTGACAACTGCCTGGCCGTGGCAGACAAAATGGACATTCAGGTGGCCATTCACACGGACACCCTCAATGAATCCGGGTTTGTGGAACAGACCATGGCAGCCTTCAAGGGCCGCACCATCCACACCTTTCACACCGAAGGGGCCGGCGGCGGCCATGCCCCGGACATCATCCGGGCCTGCGAACTGCCCAACGTGCTCCCCTCGTCAACCAACCCCACCCGGCCCTACACGGTCAATACCCTTGACGAACACCTGGACATGCTCATGGTCTGCCATCACTTAAGTCCTAAAATTGCCGAAGACATTGCCTTTGCCGAATCCCGCATCAGAAGGGAAACCATTGCGGCAGAAGACATCCTCCACGATCTGGGCGCTTTTTCCATGATCGCATCGGACTCCCAGGCCATGGGACGGGTCGGGGAAGTGATCATCAGGACCTGGCAGACCGCGCACAAGATGAAAGTGCAAAGGGGCAGCCTGAAACAGGACCCGTCAACCCATGACAACAACAGGGTGAAACGCTACATTTCAAAATACACCATCAATCCGGCCATCTGCCACGGGATTTCCCATGAGGTGGGGTCTGTTGAGAAGGGAAAATTTGCCGATCTGGTCCTGTGGAAACCCGCACTTTTCGGGGTCAAGCCCTCCCTGGTCATCAAGGGCGGCATGATCGCCCTTGCACCCATGGGAGATCCCAATGCCTCCATTCCTTCACCCCAGCCCGTCCATTACCGGCCCATGTTCGGTGCCTTTGGAAGGGCCCGGCATGAGACCTCGATCTCTTTTGTGTCAGGGACTTCTCTGGAAAAAGGCATGCTGGACAGCGCCGGGCTGCAATCCCGCCTTATCCCGGTAAAGGCGTGCCGGGCCATTGGCAAAAAAGATATGATCCATAATACTTACCAGCCCCATATGGAAGTTGATCCCCAGACCTACGAGGTCAGGGCCGATGGAGAACTATTAACCTGCGAGCCGGCGTCTGTTTTACCCATGGCGCAACGGTACTTTTTATTTTAATCATGATTGAACTGACACATAAAATTAAAAACCTGACCACCGATGAACCGGCCACCCTGACCCTGCCATGGGAAAAAAGGATTAAAAGCCGGCAGCGGGTGGTACTGGATAACAAAGAAGAGGCGGGCCTGTTTCTTGAACGGGGACAGATTTTAAGGAACGGAGATGTGGTGAGCAGTGACGATGGATACCATGTAAGGATCATTGCCGCCCGTGAACAGGTTTCCACGGCCCGGGCCCAAACCCCCCGGCAGCTAAACATTGCCTGTTACCATCTGGGAAACCGCCATGTTGATCTTGAAATCCGGGATGGCTTTGTTCGTTATCCCCACGACCATGTTCTGGATGATATGGTCAAAGGATTAGGACTTACCATCACCGTGGAGCAGGCGCCCTTTGAGCCTGAAACAGGGGCGTACGGCCATGGGCAACACCACCACCATCACCACCACTGATGGGGCCCAGGATAGCCCCATGGCCGCCCCATGGCTGATCCGGCTCATGCACCTGGTCAGCCCGTCCCTTCCCACAGGAGGGTTTGCCTATTCCCAGGGTCTTGAATGGGCCGTTGAACAGGGGTGGATCAACGATGAAACAACATTTGGGCAATGGCTTGGCAATGTTCTTGAAACCGGCATGGCCCATGTTGATATTCCGTTGCTTCAACGCCTTTACAAGGCGGTTGTTCAGCAGGACCTGGACGCCTTTACCGAAGCGGCCCGGTGGGTAAGGGCCTGCCGGGAAACCAAAGAGTTGCGCAACGAAGAAGCGGATCGCGGCCGGGCCATGGCCGCCATCATCAAAGAGCTGGGGCTTTGCCACGCCGGCATGGGCAAATCCTTTGAAACAACAGACCATAAAACATGGCAAAAGGTCATTGCCACATCCCAGTTGGCCGGATTTGCCTTTGCCGCAGCCATGTGGCAGATTCCGGTCCGGGACGCAGCCAGGGGATACCTGTGGTCCTGGCTTGAGAACCAGGTTCTTGCTGCCGTAAAAATTATTCCCCTGGGCCAGAGTTCTGGCCAAAGGGTGTTGTCAAGGCTATGTCCTGCCATCGACACAGCAACGGACCTGGGATTAAGTTTAAAACGCCTTGAACAGATGGGCAGCTCTTTGCCGGCCCTGGCCATGGCCAGCTGCTGCCACGAAACACAATATACCAGACTTTTCAGATCATAATTTAAGATTAATAATTTAAGATCTGTATTTTAGGCCGCTATTTTGAGGCCTCCAAGGAGAACAGATGAGCAAAACAGCACCACTTCGCGTGGGCGTCGGGGGACCGGTGGGATCAGGAAAAACAGCACTTCTTGAGGCCATCTGCCTGAAAATGAGGGACCGGTATGAACTTGCCGTGGTTACCAATGATATTTACACCCGGGAGGATCAACAGTTTCTGATACGCCGGCAGGCACTGTCTGCGGACAGGATCATGGGTGTTGAAACCGGGGGCTGCCCCCATACGGCCATCCGTGAGGACGCCTCCATGAACCTGGCCGCAGTGGAGGACCTTTGCCAAAGGTTCCCGGACCTTGACCTGGTGCTGGTGGAAAGCGGCGGCGACAACTTGAGTGCCACCTTCAGCCCGGAGCTGGCAGATCTGTCCATCTATGTCATTGACGTCTCGGCAGGGGATAAAATCCCCCGTAAAGGAGGTCCCGGCATTACCCGGTCCGATCTTCTGGTGATCAATAAGATAGACCTTGCCCCTCTGGTCGGTGCATCCCTTGAAGTCATGGAACAGGACACCCAACGCATGAGGGGGAATAAGCCCTTTGTTTTTGCCAATATGAAAACCGGCAAAGGCGTGGATGAGATCATCAATTTTCTCGTCCACCAGGGCATGCTCAAACCTTTCGACCTTTGAATCTCAATTGTCGGCCCAAAAATTGAGGTTGACCAACTGGCCCGGATAGCGAATATGAGTTCATCCGCTTTTCATAAAGCCTTTAAGGAGATCACTTTTGATTCTCCCTTGCAGTATATCAAAAAAATAAGATTAAATAAGGCCGGGTATTTTATGTCCCAGCAGAGTATGAAAGCCTACATGGCAGCCGACAAGGTCGGGTACGAAAGCCCATCCCAGTTCAGCCGGGAATTCAAGCGCTACATTGGCCGGAGCCCTGCTTGATTGGGATTAAGGATATCTCCCTCTGCCCGGGTGTTTGCTGATTTGATCTTCCAAATTTTTAATCCTTGTCACCAATAACATAAGTAGCCAACGCCCTCTCCATAAAGGCTTTGGAGCCCTTATATACCATTATGTGGACCCTGGTATTACTTGATCGTATTATGGATATCCTTCCCAATATCTGAGTGCCCGGGGAATTTAGGTCGATGCAAGCGTTATTGAGTTTTCAGTACCAGCATTCTTATGAAGTTCCTCCTTGTTCTATCATAGTTTAAACGGTATATTTTGCACAATAAGTTGGCTGAAATCAGAAGAGATAATGATGTCGAGACATAAAAGCCTAAAATGCTATATTATTGCAGGGCCTAACGGGGCGGGAAAAACCACTTTCGCAGAGAACTATCTCCCAGTGGAGGCTGAATGCCTAAATTTTATAAACGCTGATATGATTGCAAAAGGGCTTGCTCCTTTCAACCCGGAAAGCATTGCCATAGAAGCGGGGAAGATATTTTTAAAACGAATCGAAACATTGACCTCAAACAAAGTTTCATTTGCATTTGAGACAACGCTAAGTGGATTGAACTTCATTGATCGAATTAAAAAATGGCGGGCAGTTGGTTATGAAGTCATATTGTATTTTTTATATTTGCCCGATGCCGAACTGGCGGTGAGACGCGTAAAATTCCGGGTCGCTCAAGGAGGGCATAGTGTGCCGGAAGATGTGATTATCAGAAGGTATAGTAGAGGCTGGGATAATTTTCAAAAGCATTATAAACAGCTCGTAGATGACTGGATTGTTTTCGATAATTCTGGAGATCAACCTTTGATCATGGAGGAAAAACAATGAAAAATGAATCTAATTCAAAATCTGCACTTGATGCAATGCGCAGAGCCGCAATCAAAGCAATCGAAAAAGCAGCAAATCTGGACTTAGAAATACCTGAGTGGCGAAATGGGAAAATAGTTTACGTGAATGCAAAGAAAAAACTGAAAAGGCTTCGTTGTTCTTGATTTTAAATTTTGGTGAAAACTCCTTTTTTTCATGAAAATTTCAAAAAAAGCAACATCTACAGGTCTATCAAGTGTTTAATAGTTATGGTAATCCGCCCTATAAGTTTTTATCAGAACGGGAGACTAATACCATTTCTCGGCAATAGCCTTTATGAATTTTTACTGGTGCTATCCTTGCCATAATGAGCAGATATATTGGAATTTGATCAGTTGCAAATTAATAGGTATGCTGTCCCCGGAATTGCCGGTGGGATCAGGAAAAACAGCACTTCTTGAGGCCATCTGCCTGAAAATGAGGGACCGGTATGAACTTGCCGTGGTCACCAATGATATTTACACCCGGGAGGATCAACAGTTTCTGATACGCCGGCAGGCACTGTCTGCGGACAGGATCATAGGTGTTGAAACCGGGGGCTGCCCCCATACGGCCATCCGTGAGGACGCCTCCATGAACCTGGCCGCAGTGGAGGACCTTTGCCAAAGGTTTCCGGATCTTGACCTGGTGCTGGTGGAAAGCGGCGGCGACAACTTGAGTGTCACCTTCAGCCCGGAGCTGGCAGATCTGTCCATCTATGTCATTGACGTCTCGGCAGGGGATAAAATCCCCCGTAAAGGGGGTCCCGGCATTACCCGTTCCGATCTTCTGGTGATCAATAAGATAGACCTTGCCCCCCTGGTGGGTGCCTCCCTTGAGGTCATGGAACAGGACACCCTTCGCATGAGAGGAGATAAACCCTTTGTCTTTGCCAACATGAAAACCGGCAAAGGCGTTGATGAGATCATCAATTTTCTCGTCCACCAGGGCATGCTCAAACCTTTCGACCTTTGAATCTCAATTGTCGGCCCAAAAATTGAGGTTGACCAACTGGCCAGGATAGCGAATATGAGTTCATCCGCTTTTCATAAAGCCTTTAAGGAGATCACTTTTGATTCTCCCTTGCAGCATATCAAAAAAATAAGATTAAATAAGGCCGGGTATTTTATGTCCCAGCAGAGTATGAAAGCCTACATGGCAGCCGACAAGGTCGGGTACGAAAGCCCATCCCAGTTCAGCCGGGAATTCAAGCGATACATTGGCCGGAGCCCTGCTTGATTGGGATTAAGGATATCTCCCTCGGCCCGGGTGTTTGCTGATTTGATCTTCCAAATTTTTGATCCTTGTCACCAATAACATAAGTAGCCAACGCCCTCTCCATAAAGGCTTGGGAGCCCTTATATACCATAAGTGCGCACCTGGTTAGGGCGGCTTAAAGGGATTCCAAAAGTCTTTTAATGATGAAAATTTTCATTCTATCTTTATGTTTCCGGTTGTATTTTTTTTCCTGGAGTGGTTATTTCTGTCCAATGGTGGCGACCGGATCTATAGATAGTGCCAGATTCAAAGAAGTGAACTTCAAAAAGGATATCTAAAACACAATAGACGATGCCTATGAGTTCTAATTTTTACCTTAAACGGAACCTTTCGAGTGGTGATAAGACATATACAGAAAAAGACCTTTTAGCCGCTTCTAGTTTTTTTGTGATTTTGGCAGAACCTGGTGGCGGAAAAACCGAACTATTAAACAGCTTTGCAATTCAGTTGGGTACTGTTGCCATCACCGCAAACGTATTTCGTCATGTGGGAACTGGTGCGACAAATTGTCCACTCGTGATTGATGCATTCGATGAATTGGCTAAGGTCGATCAGACAGGCATCCATAGACTTCTTGCTAACGCTAAAAAAGTAAACCCAACGCATGTAATCATTTCAAGCCGATCCAGTGAGTGGGACAATTCAGCTACAAAAACATTCGAAGAATTTCTTGGCCATCAACCTCTAATTGTCAGATTGTGCGAATTTAATCAGATAGAGCAGCGGGAAATATTTGAACATTATGCAAAAGGAGAGGACTTCGGAGAGTTCCAAGCCGAGGTCGCTCGATTCGATTTAGAAAATCTTCTCCCAAACCCTCAGTTTTTAAAAATGTTTGCTGGTGCTTATATTGAGAGCCAACGAAACTTCACTGACAGACGCTCAATCTTCATAAAGGCGGTGGAAGGACTGGCAAAGGAAGCAAACAAAAATATATCAAGAACAAATTTGACATTATCAAGTTCTCAGAAAGTGGCTATTTCGTCGGAAGTGTTCGCCAAACTTCTGTTGTCTGGTGCTGAAGGTGTTTGCACCGTTGAGGCTACTGAAAATCGGATGTATCCTTTCTTGGCATCGCTATTTTGTGATACCATTACGGTTTACGGTATCCTTGCAACCCGACTTTTTAAACCAGGCGAAGATGCAGACCAGCACCGCCCGGTTCACAAAATCGTCGCCGAATACTGTGCCGCTGTCTACATTACTAAACGGATAGCAGACCCAACTGATCCCCTGACATTACCCAAATGCCTGCCTATCATTGCCCCAAATTCTACAGTACGCGATGAATTACGGGGACTGCTGGGCTGGATGGCAACATTAGGCAATAAGTCTATTCAAGAAACCATAATAGAACTTGATCCATATGCAGTACTTGCGAACGGCGACCCATCCCAACTTGCACTTCCGTCAAAACGCATGCTTGTAATAAAACTGAAAGAAATAGAGGAAAAAGACCCCTATTTTCGAAGAGGGGATTCTTGGCGCAGGTTTAGTGTTCCAGGTTTCTTTACACCAGACCTCTCGGAGGATATTAAGCCGCTTCTTGCTACCGGAAATGATGGACATTTACGCGGTCTGATTATTGAACTTTTAGCGGGTTCAAATGCAATTAATCAATTTAGAGACGAACTGCGCCAACTGACCACTGAACCGGAAGAAGATAGGACCACTCGTTTATTGGCGGGCAGGTGTTTGCTTGAGTTAAAAAATTATGACCACCTTGCCGACCTGAGTGCTCTTGTCTCAGAAGCAAGTATTAATTCGCTTGAGGTTGCGGCAAAAATTATCGAAGCGATAGGACCGGAAACAATAGAACGGGAATATATAGAGCGTTTCTTCAGAACGTGCGCCAACCTATATCCAAAAAACGAGAGACGCTTAGCATCCTCAATAGCTAATCGATATTTTATAACGCATTTAATTGGCCGTTTATCTTTGGAAACTATCCAGTGGCTTTTGGATGTGCTCACCAAAGGCCTATCATGTAATTGTGGTAAAAAAAACTACGAATGCGATTGCCGAAATGGAATAAGTAAAATCGTAGGAAAAATTTTGGATCGATACTTTGAGTTGTCTATGCTGACATTTGATCCAATAAGGATTTGGGAATGGGTCAGGAACCTCAACTTTCATGGAAGCGTGAGCCTAAAACAAAGCCGAGCAGTGCAAGTCCTTCAAGGAAATAAGGAACTACGCCAAGGTATCATCTCCCATGTGTTTAGGCAACTGACCGACCAAGACCAAATTTATGAGGCCAAAGTGCATATCCTCGGATCTCACTCTCACGCGGGTCTTCATTTGCACACCGATGATTACAAATTCATAGTAGACATGGCTTTTAGGGATGATAATCCGAAGCTGTGGGCGTCATTTATTGTCACCCATAACTACTATCGAAATGAAGATGAAAGAGGCCCTGATAGTTTACGTCAACATATGCGCAAACAAGCATTGGAGAAGTCTTCCCTCATGCGAGAGTGGGCAAAGCTAAACAGGTCTTTTGCGAAAGCGCAGCTAAAATTCAAAAGGGAAGATGCCAAGCATCGCCGCTGGGTGAGGCGCTACAAGAGGGAAAAAAATAACGCTCGTATAGAGAATATCGAGTATATCCAAAATCACCGAGAACTTATCGAAAGCGGTTGCCATTGGGGGGTTTTAGTCAAATTTGCTAACCTTGTACTTGAAAACCCAGATCAAATTAAGCAAGAAGCTGGAGAGTTGGCACTTGTTCGGACCGCATTAAGAAACTGCATGGATTTTATTTCTTCAGAAGTTCCAGATCTTCTTGAACTGGCTGAATTACAATGTGATTCCAAAGGCCTACATGTTGAATGGATTCTTTATGCGGCTTGCTTGGAGATCCTTAGATCTAAAGGCAACCTGGAAAATGTTGACCTTCGTATCCTGAGAGCATTGAAAACAAACCTTAACATGCTCTACAGTGCCGTCTCGGATGCAGAGCGCGAGGAACTGAACGCTGAAGTTGATCGCTTAATCTTTCCTGATCCAGCAAGCGCTGAGGATTTTATCCGGCAATACGTTGAACCTCAATTAGAATGCCCCGAATGTAACAATCCCGAGATTAACTTACTCAAAGACGAAGATGCCTTTATCCATTTACGTGCATCTCTATCAATTGAATGGCTTAGGCGTTTCAAAGAATTAGCTTTTGGAGCGCTGGATACGCTTTTTGAGATTGCGGCTCAGTTTGGCAATCGCAATGATTTGAAAAAAATCATTGAGGAGCGTAGCGAAAAATACATATCTGACTATCCAACCTTGACCGATAACGAAAATATCGAGCAAAAGCGAACATTTTGGTTTGTGCGTGCGTTCTATTTTTTGAATGATGACATTGAATCTTACTGGGATTGGCTGAAAGTAGATAAAAACAAAGTGTTTCTACTAAGTCAGCGATCCGGGAGGATGGGCCATGGTGAAACATGTTGGCCCAAGCTCTCTTCAAGAAAAGTCGAAGCGGTTCTTGAGGCGTTCATTGACAAATGGCCTAAGGTTGACTTGCCAAGCTCCTGGGGAAGCCATAGCCCTAAAGGAGAAAAAGCGTACCGCTTTCTAACGGAGGTAATTTGGTTAATAAATTCCGATGATCCTGGTGATGCGATTCCTGTCCTTACTCGACTTCTTAGTGATTCGCGTTTCATTGATTTACACAACACTCTAAGAAGCATACATGCCGAACAAGTCAGAAAAAAAGCTCTAAGAGATTTTAAACCCCCAACGCCTCAGGAAATTGTGCATTTACTTGATCATGATGATGTCGTTACTGTTGAAGGCCTGCGACAACTCTTGCTCCAAGAACTTGTGGATTTTCAAAAGTCAATTGATGGGGGGGAGTTCAATTCAGCAGACCGATTCTATGAAAAAAAACAGCGTATCGGCGAGGTACGGGCCGCTGAGATTATTGCTGAACGGCTAAACCTGAGGCTCGAACTACAAGGTGTTTCTATAACAATAGAACATCAACTCAAGGACCAGAATCGGTGTGATATTACGGCAAATAAAATGATCAGCGGCAAAAGGCGACTTCTTGTGATAGAAGCTAAAGGCCAGTGGCATGAGGAATTATATACAGCGGCTTCATCTCAACTGCATGATCGCTATTCCATACATCCAGATGCAGAACAACAAGGCATTTATCTTGTACTTTGGTTTGGCGCAGACGAAAAGGTTGCAAACCGCAAAAACCACACAATTAATAGCGCTCTACAACTCAAAATTAGTATAGAAGAAAAATTACCGCCAGAACTCAAAAGGCTAATTGATGTGTTTGTTCTGGATGTATCCAAATAAAAAGAACAAAAGACTTGGCACCAGATGATTTTTTGATTCAACAACTTTTGAATAAGTACATATCGAAACTCAACAATATGTCTATTTATGTAGCCGGTTCTTTATGTAGCGAGATTTTCTTCTATGAAAATTTCTAAATAAGTCATTTTCTTTGGATGTAATTCTTTTACTTTTTTCCTTCCATCATTTTCTTGGCTTTTGAGAAGAAGTGTTCAACAGTTTCCGGATCAAAACCAGGCATTGTCCGGGCAAAATCAGCGGCTTTTTGATAATATTCTCCAGCTTCGTGCCTCTTCCCACGAGCTTCATATACCTGTCCCAATCTGTGAAACCCGTCAATCTGATCAGGATATTCAAGCAACAATCTCTTTGATACAGCTTCTGCCTCATCGAATTTGTCTTCATTGATCAGATCCGTCACACTGTTTGAAAGCAGGTCCAATTCCGTGTAAACTGGTGTAAATCCGGCAGGATAGGACTTAGGCTTCGCCCCTGCTGACTGCAATAACAGACAACACTTTTTATACTTCTTACCGCTGCCGCAAGGGCATGGTGAAGTGGACCCCATGTCAAGACTGATTTTGACATTTTTTAAGCTACATTTTTTAGATTGAAACCCGCCTTCTTCCGACGGGACCGATGGCTTTGTTGTCCTTTTTTTTGTTGAAAAATTTCCCTCCTATGATATTTTCCGTCCGCCAGCTCGGAGGATAGGGCAATGCTGGGAAGCAACCCGAGCGCCGTAGCTGGTGATGGAAGCATGAGAGCAGTGTACAAGCATGTATGCTGCTCTTTCCCATGCATCCATCCTTAATGCGATAAATCCAATCCCCGCGCCTTAGCGCGGAATAATACCCCGTAGGGTCGCCGGGGGCATATGGATTTCCGTCAAGCGGTTCGATAAACGGATGCTGGCGCCTTGTACCCCAGGGCTTGATGCAGCCTTTCCTTATTATAGAAGTTAATAAAGGCCTTTAAGGAGCTCTGAGCCTCCCTCATTGTCCGGTAATCCTTCAGATAAACCTCCTCATACTTGATGGTTCTCCATAATCGTTCAACAAAAACGTTGTCCAGCGCTCTCCCTTTTGAATCCATGCTGATTCGAATCTCCCTCTCTTTCAAAATAGACAAGAATTTCAATGAGGTATACTGACTGCCTTGATCAGTATTGAAAATTTCAGGTTTAGAAAGGCAGAGAGCCTCTTCCAAGACCTCTATACAAAACGTGTTTTCAAGGGTGTTGCTGAGCCGCCATGACAGCACGTAGCGACTGAACCAATCTATCACCGCAGTCAGGTACATGAAGCCGTTCCCGATTCTGATATAGGTAATATCTGTGCTCCAGACATGGTCCGGCCTGTCAATGACGACATCTTTCAGTAAGTATGGGTATATCTTATGATTTTCATTCCTTTTTGTAGTTTGGGGTTTAGGATAGATGGCTTCTATCCGCATTAGTTTCATCAACCGCTGAATTCGTTTCCGGTTAACCGGATGGCCGAGGGCCTTGAGGTAAGCGGTCAACCGCCTACTCCCGTAAAAAGGGGTCCTGGTGTGCTGCTCATCCAACAGATCCATCAGGGTAAGAGTATATGAATCTACAAGCTTCGGCTTGTAATACAGGACCCCTTTTGAAATTTGCAGCAGTTCACACTGTCTGGTAATGCTGATCTCAGGATGTTTTTTGTCAACCAGGCGCCTTCTGTCAGCTACTGATTCTCTCAACCTTTTTTTTTAACCAGTCATTCTCAACGCTGAGCTGACCGATCTGTTTGTATAAATTTTCTATCAGGTTTTGTGTGTCGTGACTTTCCTTTCTGTCCTTCTGGGCTGTTGAGAAGAGATTGGGAAGCCCCTCCAGAGCCTCCTTCTTCCACCTGGTCAGCAATGATCGGTGAACTTCGTATTTAGATGCCAGCTCAGAAATCGTGTTTTGTTCCTTAATCACCTCAACTGCAACTTTTGCCTTGAACTTGCCGCTGTAATTCTTTCTCATGGACCTCCTTTGTCTGGTGAAAATCGAACCGGGCTTTTAGCACGTCAAGTGTCTCTTAGCAATCGGTTCAAATTTCGGGGTCCATTATAGTAAACCGCTTCCCTTCCTTGAAATGGCCAATGGCCTGCTCTGATCACCACCGAACTGACGTTCAGTGGGTGATCAATTATTTGTGGTCATGGTCGTGGCTGTGCCCATGATCATGTTTGTGCATAAACATATTTCTTAAAAGCAATCCTGCCAGAACCAGGGCAGCGGCCAACTCCACATTATGGGGGATCACTTCACCAGCCTTGCCGATCACGGCCGTTGCCCGGATGTCCAGTAACCGGTAGCTCAAGTCCAGCATATACCCCATAACCATGGAGCATACCGCAATCATGCCCAGGTAGATAACCAGGGCCCGGGTGCTGAATATATTTTTTACCATTCCCATGGTGGCGACATTGGTGGCAGGACCTGCCAGAAGAAATACCAGAGCGGCCCCGGGGTTAAGCCCTTTGAGGATAAGGGCTGCTGCAATGGGGGTGGAGGATGTGGCGCACACATACATGGGAATGCCTGCCACCAGCATCACCAGCATGGAAAGAAATGGATTACTCCTGGACCAGTCGCCCAGTTCAGCAGGAAAAAAGAATGTAATAACCCCGGCAATTAATACGCCGATGGCGAATGGTTTACTGATATCAGTTAAAAGGTCGCCAAAGGCAAAGTTCAATCCCTGCATCAGGCGCTGGGACAAAGGCGGCTGGGTTGTTTTCTGACCCAAGTCCTGTGCATCGCCCGTCCCACAGGAACTGCACGAGCATCCGGAACTTGCGGCCACATTGAAAAAGGGATCCGGCGTTACCGATTTCTCTATTTGGGCCTTTCGGCTGTTCAAATAATTTTCTGCAATGCCCGTTGATATGGCGGTAACAAACCCCGCAATGGGCCGTATTATGGTCATCACAGGGTCCAGCATGGCCCAGGATACTGCAATGGAATCCACGCCTGACTCCGGCGTGGCGATCATAAAGGCGAGGGCTGCCCCGTCATTGGCTCCCTGTCTTTTTAAACCCGCCACCACCGGAATTACGCCGCAACTGCACAAAGGAATTGGAATGCCCAATAATGCCGAGAACAGTACGGGTTTCACCCGGCCTTTGCCCAGATATTTTTTAATTTTATCTGCTTTGAAAAACACATGAAGCAAAGCAGCCACGAAAAAGCCAAAAAGCATGAATACCGACACATCCAGATAAACATGCCAAATTTCAAAAAATATTTGTTTTATTGTAATCATCATTATAATTGTCCTAATCCGTATTTGAACTGCTCGCCAAAGTATTCACTAACCCTAAAATCAAGAAGTTGGAGCTTTGCATAAATGTGTAAAATCCTTTTATTAAACACCCCGACTATATACATGAACATATGAACTGATCTTCATATATTCAATTAAAAAATATTTATCAACCAATTTTTTAGGTTCAAGCAAAATAAAAATAGATGAACTGATGCCCAGTAGTGGCCGGTTAGGTTGTTGTATGTAAAAACAACTAAATTTATTTAAAAATCGTCATTTTTTTGTTGACAAATTTGTGTAATGATTTTTGCCCAAGAAAATATTGCTCCGGACGACGGTATCAGTCGCAGTAGTTTTGGTGAAGCAGTCAATCACCGGGGGTTTGAGCAACTGCAATTTGTCTTCGAGGATCTTTATAAGCAGGCCGTTAATTGCCTGCCAAAGGAATACACAGTGAAGATTTTTTCAAATGGTGGAAAGAACACCTGAAAGTTTACCATCTCATTGCCCGTAGTGAATATGGTCTCATGGTTCAAATTTTTAGCGGCCTTATCACGGTCTTCGGTGCTGTGCCAGGGCGCCCAGTTTTAAAGCGGGCACCGATGGACCCGTAATAAAAGTTTTTTCCTTCTCTTCCGCCACCATTCAGGTTTGTTGGGATACCGGTCTGCCCACTAAGTGATCCCGCAGTGCATTTTCGATGGTGTTCATCTCA
>CAXXMQ010000002.1:0-12224 GCA_963668575.2 uncultured Desulfobacterium sp.
TAATCTTGACCCTGGCCATTTCAATCACTTCGGGGAGATCAAAAATGGTGGCGCAGATGTGGGGGGATTCTTCTAAAAAGGCAATTGTGTACGTACCTGATGCCCCGCCTATATCAAGCAGGCGGCGGGCGGCCCCGGGTTTAATCGCCTTTACAATTGCCGGGGCATGAAGCCGTCCTATGACATGCATTGCCTCAATAAAGGCTTTTTGATCTTCTCCCTGGAACCTGGCCGGAAGTTTGTCTGCTTGGCCAGGTTCAGTAACAATGGAGGTTAAATTAGACCAATTCGCCCAGATGGTGGCGGCGTGCCTGACCATCGGCAGTACGCTTTGTGACGAATGGGAGCTTAAAAAAGCAAGAAGATCAGGCTTTGTCCGGTATAATCCGTTTTTTTTAACCAGTAGTTTCATGGCACACAGGGCGTCCAAAACAACGGTCAGGGGACGTTCATGCCAGCCCTGTTTTTCGGCAAGAACTCTGCTTGACAAGGGTTCAGCCAAATGGGTGAAAATATCCAGCTCAGCTCCTGTCAAAAGCACCCGGCACTCCATAAAATTTCGTGCCAGAGAGAGTATGTCCTGGGGATTGGCGGTGATTGTCATGGTGTCGGTCTCCAAGATTTAAAGTGTTCATAATAAGGAAACCAATAATCTCATGTCACTTTTACGGGTTCAAGAATTTTTAATACGGAAATTCTCATTCCCGAACCTGCACGGCAAAGGTTCCGGGAGGATACGATCAATCGAGATTTTTTTCTTTCAGGAAACCCGACATCAGATCGGCGATTTGGATATTATTGGTATCCAAGAAAGGAAAATGGGTATTGCCGTAAATTCCGATTTCCGGCAGGTGCATGAGCTTGGCATCACCACCATGCTGATTGATTGCCTCGACCCACAATTTGGCCATGGCCAGACGTACGCGCCAGTTATCCTGCCCCGGATTCTCGGAGGGCTGTTGCGGGATATTGTCTCCATAATAGATGACAATCGGGATTCTGGTCAGTTTCATAAAATCGGCCAGGGGAACTTCGGACGCCTTGAGCGTTCCGGCGCGACTCGGCATATCAGCAGGAGCGTCCCCAGGTGGAAAAATAAATCCGCTGCCCGGTTCATAGGAAACAACGGCCCGGATATTATCGCTTTTAAGGACGGTCTGCCACCCCATGCCGCCGCTATGGGAATGGGTGACAAGGATGCCGGGGCCGATTTTTGCGAAGAGTGCCGCAACGGCGTCGGCATTGGCCTCAATATCGATGGGTCCGACATCTGATGTCATTTGACGGAAATACTGATCCAGGGCTTCCGGACTCTGGGAAAACCGGACACCCGGGAAGAAATTGGGCCAGACCCCGAGGCGGAAGATATCAAACCATTTCTGTTCATCCGGGGTCGGCGTCAAGGTGACCGGCTGGGTACTGCGTCCGCCGCGTCCGCGACGTGGCTGATCAATCAGATAGACCCCGTAATTGCGGCGCAGGAAGATATTCTGGAACCCCTCCCTGCCGTCCGGGGTGGTTTCCCAGGACCGGGCCGACTGGCCATAGCCATGCCACATGACCAGGGGAAATTTCCGGGCCTTTGCCGGGATCTGGTAAAAGGCATAGAGATGATCGCCATGCAAGGTCTGACCTGCCGGAGTCAGGGTCATGGGATCAAAGGTGCCCGGATTGGTGATCACCGTTCCCCCCACGGCAAAACTTCCCTGCCGCTCAATGACCATGGAGGTGGTTTTTGCGCTGCGCCGGGTGGTGGTACAGGCGAAAAGGCTGATACTGATACATGCCGTCAGCAGGATAATCATAATTTTTCTAAACATTGACATCCTCGGTTTCATTGTTGAAAATTCCTTTCGTTTCATATCTCGTTGTCCGCCCTGGAATCGGTACGATCCCGGGGTGGACAAACATGACTTTAATCTGCTGTTTTGTATTCCTCATCAGTGACCTGTTCCAGCCAGGCCACCGTCGAGCCGTTCTGGGCTGAGGAGATTGCGGCATGAGACATGGGCATGTCCGGAGCAGCGCCGTGCCAATGGCGTTCATGGGCAGGAATCCAGACAACATCTCCCGGTTTGATCTCCTGAATCTCCTCCCCATCTGACTGAACCAGACCGGAACCGGATATAACGATCAGGGTCTGCCCCAGAGGATGGGTATGCCAGGCGGTACGGGCGCCCTTGGCAAAATTGACAATTGCCCCGCGATAATTTGCTTCTCCTGTTGCTGTAAATCTGGATGAGACGCCGGCCTTGCCGGTAAAGTGATCTGCCGGGGCGGGTGTCGGTTCCTCTGCCCTGCTGACGGTCAGTGCCTTGCGCCGCGGTTGCGCAGAAGCGCGTCCCAGCACCTCTGCAAGTGCCTCTTCAGCTCGTTCGGCGGCGGCCGTATCGACCTTGGTGCCTATCACCGCAACAAAGTCTTCCAGCTCTTCTGTGCTGAACCCCTGATTCTTGGCAATGCGCAAGTGCCCTTTAAGCTGAGGATCGGTTCCGGTCATGGCAGACAGAACACTGATGGTGACAAGTTCTCGTTGCTGATGATTTAGGACATCCCGGTAAAAAATATCCGCAAACAGGTGCTCCACAAGAAATTTGTCGATGACCGGCGCAAAAATCGGATAGCCGCTCGTCCGTTTCGAGATATCTTTGCCGACCAGGGCATTACGGACCTGATGCCCATAGGCATTTGGATTGAAATTATCAGGGACGGGCGTTGCTTCTTTTCCAAGAAGGTCATTTATCCCCTGTGCTTTGCGCGTATCCAGGACAGACATAAAGGTGTTGATGCCGTTGAGCGCCCGCGGAAATCCGGCATAGGCATAGATATGGACCAGGATTTCCTTGATTTCATTGACGCTTAAACCTGCCTCCAGCCCCTCATTAAGGGCATGCTTCAGATTTTCAAGATCTCCCGTTGCGGTAAAGGCCGCTATGGGAATGATGCTTTTTTGCCGATTATCCAATATTCTGCCTTCCGTCTCCTGCGCGTCGACCATGGTCCCAAAACATAGAACACCCATCAACAGTGTCACTATGGCTGTTGCAAATTTCATTAATCTGCTCCTATGTTTATCCTGATGGTTGTTTAAAGGGCGAAGATTAAAGATTTTCCCCATAAAATTTGACCAGTTTATCCATGGCCTGATTGACATATTCCGGTTTCCAATAGGTTTCGATATGGGTTGCGCCTTTGATCAGGAACAGTTCTTTGCTCTTTGCGTTATGGGCTTCCTTGAACGCATCGAGGGTCATGTAGAGGGAATCGGCTTTATCGCCGGCCATCATCAATAAGGGCTGGTTGATCAGATCCATGTTGGTGGCGGCATCGAAATTCATCAGATCCAGCAGGCTGCTCATGGTGTATCTGAAGGTTGAGTTGGGATGCGCATGGGTTTTCAAGTAGTATTCAAAACCCTGGCGATACAGCTCAAAGGGCAACTTCGCGATCTGCTCATCCGTCAGCCTGCTGTCTGCCGCATAAATAATTTCTCCCCCGGCAGCTTCCTGGGCCCGGGCATCCGAGGCCTGTTTCAGGCGCTGCTGAATGGTCGTCATTTGTGAGTCCATATACCCGTTGCGTCTGACCCGGCCGGAATTGAACATGCTCAGGGTCGCAACCGCTTTGAAGCGCTTGTCTGTTTGTGCGGCTTTCAATGAATAACCGCCCCCGCCACAGATGCCGAGCAAGGCCAGACGTTCTGCATCGACACCGGCATATTGAGTCAGGAAATCGGCCATGCCATGGATATCTTCAATCCGGTTGGCCGGTTTATCGACATTGCGCGGCATGCCGCCACTGGCACCCTGATAGGCCGCGTCCGCCGTAATGGTGATATAGCCTTGTTCTGCCAGACGCTGGGCATAGAGACCTGCGACCTGCTCTTTGACACCACCGTTGGGGTGGGCAACCACCACCGCAGGGTAGCGTTTTGGGGTGTCATAGTTCGCCGGCGTATAAACATTGGCAGAAATGTCGAGACCGTTAAGCTTGTAAGTGACCGGGTGGATATTGACATGACCTTGCACATTTTCCGTGATGGACCCATCATAGGTCAGGGTAAAGGGATTAAGTTTGTAATCTGCTGCCATGGCTGCTCCTGTAAGGATAAAGGTTATGATAAAAAGATACATTAAATAAAAAATGATCATCTTTTGGGATATATTTGATGTGTTTGACATGTCTTTTCCTTAATCAGCGATTCACCATTTTTTGCAGATGTGCCGGGTATCTGTCTCCGAGCACTTCAATTTTTAAAATGGCATTTTCGATGTTTTCTAAATCTTCTTTTGAGAGCTCGACGTTTTCCCCGCCAAGATTTTCCCCAAGCCGATGAAGTTTGGTTGTTCCCGGGATTGG
This sequence comes from uncultured Desulfobacterium sp., assembly GCA_963668575.2. Taxonomy (GTDB): domain Bacteria; phylum Desulfobacterota; class Desulfobacteria; order Desulfobacterales; family Desulfobacteraceae; genus Desulfocicer. The sequence goes on from CAXXMQ010000002.1 coordinate 4,360, forward strand.
TACGATCCACGGCTTTCTGGTTAGGAGCCATGCAAGGGCAATCTGGGCCGGGGTAGCTCCTTTTGACGATGCTATGGCTTCTATCTGTTTAACCAACACATGGTTCGCCTTGCGGGCTTCCTGGGAGAAACGCGGTACGATGTTGCGGAAATCATCCTTGGAAAAGGAGGTACTTTCATCAATCTTGCCTGTCAGAAAGCCTTTTCCAAGCGGGCTGAAGGGTACAAAGCCGATACCGAGCTCCTCCAGGGTTGGCAGGATTTCTTTTTCGGGTTCCCGCCACCAGAGAGAGTATTCGCTTTGAAGCGCTGCCACCGGTTGAACGGCATGCGCCCGTCGGATGGTCTGGACGCCGGCCTCAGATAGACCGAAATGCAGAACCTTTCCTTGCTGAATAAGCTCTTTTACAGTTCCGGCGACATCTTCTATGGGCACGTTCGGATCAGGCCGGTGCTGATAGAATAGATCAATTCGGTCCGTCCTCAGACGCTTGAGCGACTCATCGGCAACCTGCCGGATGCGCTCGGGCCTGCTGTCCTGGCCCTGGGCCACATCTCCGTCCCTGAAACCGAATTTTGTGGCGATGGCCACGCGGTCGCGAAAGGGTTCCAGGGCCTCGCCAACGAGTTCCTCATTGATGAACGGGCCATAACATTCGGCTGTGTCAAAGAACGTCACCCCACGTTCAACAGCGGCGCGGATCAAATCAATCCCTTGTTTTTTGTCTGTTGCCGGACCATAGCCAAAGCTTAAGCCCATGCAGCCAAAACCAATGGAGGATACGGTAAGACCGCTGTTTCCAAGTTTTCTTGTATTCATCGTTGTTCTCCTTTTTTAAAATTTTCCTGTTTTTTAATGATCGCAAAGATTGTTGAATTTCTTATTGTTTTTCTCTGTACAGATTTATACTCCGGTCCAACCCATTACTGTTAGACTGATCCTGCATGATTTTTGCCTGATCCTTTAAAAGCCATAATCAACATGTTGAAGAAGAAACTAAAGCCTGTTAAACTCGCCTTATAAAAATAAGGAGAAGAGTTATGGTTGAAACAGATGATGATAGACGTTCTGAACTGGCTGAAAAGATAAGTAGTTTAACCAAAGATGAGGGGCCGCTGATAACAGAAATTCCCACCCTTAAACTGGTAAGAAGAAGCGCTCCAACTGAGGCTGCGAGCTATCTTCACGAACCAAGTGTTTGCTTTATAGCCCAGGGAAAGAAACGGGTAATGCTTGGTGAAGAGGTTTATGAGTATGACGAACATCATTACCTGATCACCTCTGTGGATCTTCCGGTTATCGGACAGGTGACAGATGCCACAGAAAAAAAACCTTACCTGGGCCTGGTATTGGAAATTAAACGACAGGATGTGTTGCAGATGGTGGCAGACGATGGTCTTCCGGCACCGCCCCGTGCAAATCAGGTTAATAAAGGTATGGCTGTGGGCAAAATTTCACTTTCCCTTGTTAATGCAATGATACGACTGATCAATTTGCTTGATACGCCAAAGGATATCCCCATACTTGCACCGATGATTCAGCGGGAAATCCTCTACCGGCTCCTTACAGGAGAGCAGGGGCCGCGTCTGCTTCAGGTGGCAGCCGCAGGAAGCAATAGTGATCAGATTGCAAAAGCCATTGACTGGCTTAAAAATAATTTCAGCAGCCCCCTAAAAGTCGATGACCTGGCCGCCTTTTCCGGTATGAGTACATCAAGCTTTCATCAGCATTTCAGATCTCTGACGGCCATGACGCCTCTTCAATATCAGAAAAGGCTTCGGTTAAATGAAGCAAGACAACTGATGCTGATTAAACGTCTGGATGCAGGGGCCGCCGGATTCCAGGTGGGTTATGAAAGCCAGTCCCAGTTCAGTCGTGAATACAGCCGGTTCTTTGGTGCCCCACCGTCCCGGGATATCAAGACTCTGCGTGAGATGATGCCTGTCCAAGATACATATGGGCGCCAGGAGGCAAGATAGAATGATAAAGAGACCCGGCGGATCTCCCCATGTTGCCGCAAAGCTTGGGGATTTTTGACCTGTGTTCTCCGGTCCGCCGTGGTCTCTTTTATCCCTGCAATTTTTTTTAAAAATCGGTGCCGATCCTATTTGACGGTGATCAGTTCATACGCCCGGGTCCCAAGACCGATCTTTTCCGCATGGGCCAGGCAGGTGCGCCATTCGCTTTCAGGCCGGGAGTTGGTGAAGTGGTCATGGTGGTCAATGAAATCCGGCATTCCCATGTTGTCGGCCAGCTGGCTTCCCGGCAGAGGCGTTGCCTTCAGGCAGGCATCCACACAGGCCTGGTCAAGGGCCAGAGGATCAAAGGAGGCGAACATGCCTATATTGGGAAGGATGGGGACGTCGTTTTCCCCGTGGCAGTCACAGTTGGGCGAGACATCCACAACCAGGGAGATGTGAAAGTGCGGGCGGTTATCAAGCACCGCTTTGGTGTATTCGGCCATCCGGCAGTTCAACAGCGCCACCGCCGCATTGAAGTCAAAGGCAATGGCATCAAAATTACATGCACCCAGACAGCGGCCGCAGCCCACGCAGTTATCCGTGTTCACGCGCATTTTTTTGTTTTCTTCGTCAAACGAGAGGCCGTTGTTGGCACACTGCTTCATACATGCAAGGCAGCCCCGGCAAAGAGCTTCATCAATCTGGGCCTTGCCGCTGCTGTGCTGTTCGGTCTTGCCGGCACGGGAGCCGCAGCCCATGCCGATGTTCTTGATGGCGCCGCCGAAACCCGTCACTTCATGGCCCTTGAAATGGGTCAGGCTGATGAACACATCGGCATCCATGATGGCCCGCCCGATTTTGGCCTCCTTGACATATTCACAGCCCGACACCGGCACCAGGATATCATCTGTGCCTTTGAGCCCGTCCCCGATCAGTATGGGGCAGCCCACGGTCAGGGCCGTGAACCCGTTTTCCCAGGCGCATTCCAGATGTTCCAGGGCGTTTTTACGATGCCCCGGATACATGGTGTTGCAGTCTGTTAAAAAGGGTTTGCCTCCCAGCTCCTTGACCACATCCGCCACGGCCCTTGCATAGTTTGGGCGAAGATAACTGATGTTCCCAAGCTCTCCGAAGTGAAGTTTGATGGCTGCAAATTTTCCATCCATGTTAATCTGGCCGATACCCGCTTTTTTAATGAGCTTTTTAAGCTTTGCGGGCAGTCCGTCCCCAAAGGGTTTGGTTCTAAAGTCGGTGAAGTAGACTTTTGCTTTTTCCATTTGTTGTTTCTCCTGTTTTATCCGGTGTGTTTCTGATGTGTCTTGACCGTAGTCCATCACGAGTCAGCGCAGCAGAGGGAGGGTATCAATGGTGAATCAGGAAGGACCCAGTTTTTTTTGAGATAAATGATACTATGTTACAAACCGGTTTTAAATGCCTGTTTCTTTCAAAAACTTGCCTGTTTCTGTATTTTTGCCCGGTTTTCAGACCAGTTCACTGATCGAAGCATGATTGCAATAGGATTGTTCGACAGTCAATGTATCGGAAGGATGCATGTCTTTAAGAAGTATTCAATGCCTGTTTTATTGAAATGCATATGATCATAGTAAAATTTTTTATCCTGCATGCACGAGGCACAATTGATGTATTCCACCCCGGCTTCACGATCAGCGGTTTCCCGCAGGAATGCATCCACCTGCTTCAGACCGGGAAAATCAGGCATCAATAGCGGGAGCATGACATAGGTGATGGTGGCGCCATGGGCTATTACCAGGCGATTGATGTCATCCACCACATGGCCGTAAGCCACAAAACTGTTCCGGTCATACTTTTCCAGGTAATGTTTCCTCGCCTCTTCTATCTTTTCTTTATCAATGGCCCCAAGAGTGCCGTCTGTCAGTCCCGGCCCTGCATAACGGGAGATCTTTCTCCAGTCCGAGACCGTAATCATTTGAAGGTATGAGGAAAGCCGGTCCAGAGGATAACGGTCCTTAATAAGTTTCAAGAAAATGAACACCTCAAAGGGCTCATCTTTGAGAAAGAAATCGTTATTTTCATTGTTGATGGAAGAGTAGAAAATGAAAGGGTCCACCAGGTAGATAACATGATCTGTCGTGTTTCCCTGGTTCAGAAAAAAAGAGAGATGAACATCCATGGGCATCAGGCCACCGCCGCCCCCCTTGGAGAGATTGGCAACCTTCTGTCCCAGGATTTTTTCCATCAGTTCATGGTTTCCGTCCCTGGAAAACACACGGCCCCTTGATGTCCCCAGAAGGACGACAGGGTAATGTTGGTTATTTTTGATCACAAGCAGGTTGGATTCGCTTTCGGCATATGAAAGGCGGATATCCCTGTGCTGCCCTGAAAAATAATTGAGAAGGAGTGTGGCAATAAATAGATTCAATATCCCAAAAATTATTACTTTTATGATGAAAACTTTTGCACTCATGTTTTGTTTCGTCAGCCGGGAAAAAGGTCCCTATCAGAACTGAAAATAAATAAATTCCTGTTTGACTCCGAATATACCGGAAATCAGCACCGACCAGAATGCGGCCGTATAAATGGCCCAGCGGGACGCCAGGGATAACTTGCCCACTTTGTTCTGAATCCATCCTCCCCGTTCCCACAGTTCTGCCAGAAAAAGAAATAAAATTGAAGAAATTAGAAAAATAAACTGGGGCAGGCCCACCACATCAATTCCGGCCTGTTTTAGACCCAAACCGCTAAAATCGATCAAAAACATTTTTCGGATAATGGTGAAAGCCTGACCCACTGAATTTGCCCTGAAGAAGATCCAGGCAAAAGAGACCATGCCCATGGTGACTGCCACCTGTACTCCTTGGTTCAGCCTGGATACCTTGTCCGGAAACAGCCGGTCTGCCAGTCGCCTCTGGAAATTGTGCGTGAGATTTTCAAAAATCAGCAGAACGCCGTGTAAACCACCCCAGATCACAAATGTCCAGCCTGCCCCGTGCCACAACCCGCTCACCAGAAAGGTAATAAAGATATTATACCGCCACCGTCGTTTTGTGGCCCGGTTCCCGCCCAAGGGAATATATACATAATCCCGGAACCAGATGGACAAAGATATATGCCAGCGTTGCCAGAATTCGTGAAGAGACTTTGAGAAATAGGGATGTCTGAAATTTTCCATCAGATCATATCCGAGAACCCGGGCAGAGCCCCGGGCCATATCCGTGTACCCTGAAAAATCGCAGTAGATCTGTACAGTATAAAACAGGGAGGCGATAATGAGCGCAAGGCCCTGATAGTCTCCCACGTGGTTATAGACACGGTTGACATACACGGCAAGATGGTCGGCAATGACCATTTTTTTGACAAGCCCCCAGAGTATAAGCCGCACCCCCTGGGTCACTGCCTGATACTCAAAGCCGTGGGGCTGTGTGAACTGGGGCATCAGGTGCCGGGCCCGGTTGATGGGACCCGAAAGCAACGGGGGAAAAAACGCCGTAAACAGTGCGAAAATATGCAGCTTACGTTCTGCCGGGAACTTGCCGTTGTAAACATCCAGGACATAGCCCAGCCCCTGGAATGTATAAAAGGAAATACCCACCGGAAGGAGCAGGTGAAGCATGGGCGCATCCTTATGGATACTCAGTGCCCCGAGTATGCCGGTGGCAGATTTGCTTAAGAAGTTGAAATATTTGAATAGAAATAGAGTTCCGATGTTTAAGAAGACGCCTGCCCACATATAAGGTTTTCTTCTTTTCTCCGGGGCTGAAGATATGAGACGGCCCAGGGTATAATTTGCCAGGGTGGATTCCATGAGAAGAAAAATGTATTCGGTTTTTGCGAAAGAATAAAAAAAATAGCTTGATGACAGCAGCAAAATCCATCTGTATCGATGGGGGATGAAATAGTAGAGTCCGACTAAAACAGGGAAAAAAAAGGCGAATTGGATGGAATTGAATAGCATGTTTGTCCGCAGGGATATTCATTTCATATGGTTAACTGCCGGGCCATATGTTTTTGGGGGTTTTCCTTCAATGTTGCAGCCCTCCTGTTCTTTTATCCTGCACTGGTGGACTATAAAAAGTCACATCACTTGAGTCAATTGCAAAATTGACAATTACATACCAATATGGTTTTTATCTGAAAATGCTATTCTTTATGATGCAATGACTTAAAAAGGTAAATTATTCATCAATGCTAAAAGAAATGCTCCTTTTCATTCTGCCTTGTTTTTTATGGGTCGGATGTTATGAATCAGGGCTGCAAAGACACACGCATGCAGAAAAAAGAAGACCTGCCTGCATAGATGAAACATCAAAAAAGTGGACGCCTTGGGTGTGGACACAGTTTGTCAAGAACGGTCCCACAGGCAAAAACCTTCCTGATTTTTCAAGGGCGGGGTACAGGATGGGGAAAGAAAGGATTCCGGATATCAAAACCCCGGTGTTCGATGTCACCGATGAACGGTTCGGTGCTGTTCCCGACGACGGCAAAGAAGACACTCTGGCAATCCAGGCGGCCATTGACAAGGCGACAATATCCGGCGGCGGTGTCGTATTTCTGCCCAAAGGCAGATATGACATTCATCAGGCAAAAGCGTCACCCTATCTTCAAATCCGATCGGACCGCATTGTTTTGCGGGGCCAGGGCTCCGGTAAAACCGGAACTGTCCTTTTCATGGGAGCACCGGGAGAGCAGGGGCGGATCAGGCGTCTGGGAACCGTTTCAGCTGAAATAGAGGCCCGGCGCCATACAGCCATAGCCGTTATAGGTGCCGAAGATGGTCACAAACTCGCCGCGTTTACACAAAACGTACTGCGGGGACAAACCGACATCACCGTGACAGACACCAAAAAGTTTTTTCAAGGACAGGCTGTATCAATTGTCTGCACAGATCCGCTCATCGACCCCGCACATCCGGCACCCGAAAAAGCAGATATTCCTGTGCAACTGACCACACCTTTCACACTCGGTCCTGTCCAGCAGGACACCTTTGGATCTGCGGCTAAAAAGCTTTCCTGGATCGCAGGCATTGAAAAAATCATTGATGCCCATACCATCCGTCTGACTCGTCCGGCAAGGTTGGATCAGCCCCTGGACTACACCCCTGAAATTTTTTCCTTCAACGGCATCAGCGAGGTCGGTATCGAACATCTGCGCATCGAAAGCGCCTGGCCCGGCGGGTATGAGCACCACAAGCCTTTTCAGGACGCCCAGGGAAAAGTGATCCGCACCGCCCAGGAACAGGACTACCTTTGGGGTGGAATCTGGATCAGCAGCGCAGTGAACGGATGGGTGCGGGATGTGACCTTTACGGACATGACCCAGGGGGTTATCCTGAGCCGATCTGCCCAGTGGACCCTGCAAGACCTGATGTTCACCGGGCAGGAGGGACATGCCGGCGTCACCATCGGCTGGGGCAACGACAACCTGGTCCAAAACATCGGGTTTCATGCCCGGCTGGTGCATCCGGTGACGCTCACCATGACGTCATCAGGAAACGTTGTCACACAATGCAAAACATACTATGAAGGAAGAAATCTTCTTTCAGGCACGGATACGGCCATGGATTTTCATGGCATCTTTCCTTTTGAAAATCTGTTTGAAAGGATGACAGGATTCTATGTCTGTCCGGGTGGTGACTTGAGCGTACTTCCCCATGCAGGCGTAAGAAACGTTTTCTGGAATATTGAGGCACCGGCAACGATCAGCGGCTACGGCGAATATGCACAGGATTCGTTCGTGCAAACCTATGATTTTGCCAGCACCTCCTCGAAAACGCCTGCAACCATGTATGAACACTACCCACAGGCATTCTACATTGGTATCTGCAGGAGGGGGAATCGCTTAATCACCCTGGCCGGATCAACCAAAGACCGTCGTACCCGGTGGATGACGGTGGAAGGGTTGAATCGTCCGGGTATTTCTGTTCCT
>CAXXMQ010000003.1:0-47298 GCA_963668575.2 uncultured Desulfobacterium sp.
TTGAAACAGATTTGAAAAAAATCATAGAGGACATGTAACCAGGTTTTATGCAATTATCCCAGCCCCAGCAGGATGCTGTTGATCATACCGGCTCCCCGGCCCTCGTGGTTGCGGGAGCCGGCTCCGGTAAAACAAGGACACTTACCGCCAAATTTTCCCACCTCATTGCCAGGGGCCATGACCCCCAGCGCATTCTGGCCATCACCTTCACAAATAAGGCAGCCCAGGAGATGAAAAATCGGCTCATGGAGATGACCGGCCTTCCCCAGATGCGCTTTGAATGGGTGAGAACCTATCACTCCGCCTGCCTGATGATCCTGAAACGGCATTGCCAGATCATGGGGTACACCCCGCCCCTGCAGGTCTTCACCGTGTACCAGCAGGACAAACTGATCAAGGAGCTGTGCGTAAAAAACAATATCGACAAAAAATACGCAAACCGGATTCTTTCATCCATCTCCCGGGCCAAAAACGACGGTGAGCCTGTCAAATATTTTGACCGCAAACCTGGTTTTCTCAACATCAAGATGGCCGACATATATGCCCAGTTTGAAAACCGTCTTGCTGAAATGAACTGCGTTGATTTTGACAATATCCTGCTTAAAACCCGGGATCTGCTCCGGGACAATGCCGAAGTCCGCAATTTTTATCAGAACCATTTTTCCTATATTCTGGTGGATGAGTACCAGGATACCAACAATCTGCAGGAGGAGCTCACCTCGCTTTTGCTGGGGGAACACCGCAATCTGTTCTGTGTGGGAGATGACTGGCAGGCGGTGTATGGATTCCGGGGTTCCAATGTGAACCACTTTTTAAGATTTGCACAAAAATACAACGATGCAGAAATTTTCAGACTGGAGGAAAACTACAGGTCTGCCGACGAGATCGTCCAGGCCGCCAATGACCTCATTGATCACAACCCCGACAAAATGGAGAAGCGCTGTTTTTCCCAGAAAAGAGGCGGGGTGGTGGAGATCTACGATTTCATGTCCGATGCCCATGAAGCCGAATGGGCTGCAAGACGCATCTTAAATCTTCACAAACAGGGCCAGGGTATTCCCTTTGACAGGATGGCGGTGGTTTACCGGACCAAATTCTGCTCCCTGCCCTTTGAAAAAATTTTCAGAAGCTTTCGCATCCCCTACCGTCTCATGGGCTCCCAGGGCTTTTTTGAACGTATGGAAGTACTGGACATCAACTCTTATTTAAGCGCTTCGTTTTTCCCCAATGACGATCTCTCCTTTGAGCGGATTGTCAATACACCCAAGCGGGGAATCGGACCGTCCATGATTAAAAAGCTGGCAGACCTGCGCAGCCAGGGCGGTTCTCTCCAGGGTGCGGCCCGGATCATGGTTCAGGATCGGCTTTTAACCAAAAAGATACATGAAAATATGTCCGAAGCCCTGGATATCCTGGATGCCATCCATGACATGGCCCCGGCCATGGCCATGGAAACCGTCATTGACCGCACCGGGTATTATGACTATCTGAAAAGCAAGACAAAAACCGAGGGCGAATTCATTTCCAAAAAAGAGAATATCCAACAGCTGATCCACACGGCCCGGGCCAAGGACACTATGCTGGAATACCTGGAAGAGGCCGCCCTGATCCGGGAGGACAAAGACGAGGACGACCAGGATGAAAACGGGGTGGGGCTGCTGACCATACATTCGGCCAAGGGCCTGGAGTTTGACGTGGTGTTTATTGTCGGGTGCGAAGAGGGATTGTTTCCCCACTGGCGCTCCATTGACGAGGGCGATATGGCCCTGTCCGAGGAGCGGCGGCTCATGTATGTGGCCATGACCCGGGCCGAGCGTTTTTTGTACCTGAGCCATGTCAATTACCGCAAAGGCGATTTTGCCACGCCCAGCCGCTTCATTGACCAGGTCAGGGAGTGCCTGGCTTAGGCCTTAAGGCGCAAGCGTTTTACCATGGATTTCTTTTTCGGTTTACGCGAACCTGTATCCCAGGCTGCTACACGGATTCTGCACCGCGGGTACCGGGCCATTCCTTCGGACCACAAAAAGGTATTCATCACCCTATTTTTTATTATTTTTATTACGGTGACGGGAGTGGGCATTGTGGTGCCCCTGCTGCCCATCTATGCCCATGATCTTGGCGCGGCAGGTATTTACGTGGCCATGATTTTCGGGGCCTTTTCCATTTCCCGAGCGTTTTTTCTGCCCTGGTTCGGCTCCCTTTCGGATAAAAAGGGACGCAAACCCTTTATCCTGGCAGGACTTTTAACATACATGCTGGTGGCCATTGCCTTTGTGTGGACCTCCAATGTGGAGGGGCTGATCGCCATCCGTTTTATCCAGGGGGCAGGCTCTGCCATGATCATGCCCGTGGTCCAGGCCTATGTGGGGGAAATCAGCCATGAAGGCAATGAAGGATACGCCATGGGGCTGTTTAACCTGTCCATGTTTTTAAGTCTGTCTTTGGGGCCGGTGATGGGCGGGGTGGTTCAACAGGCCTGGTCTTTGAATGCGGCCTTTTACTGCATGACCGTACTGTCTGCCCTGGGAGCCATTCTCTGTTTTATCTTTCTGCCCCCTTTGTCCCTGGAACGGATCCGTACCAAGAAACGGGCCCCGGCCTCCCTGGCGGTGGTGATCCGGGACCGGGAGCTGGCCGGCCTGGTGTTTTTCAGGTATGCCTATACCTCCTGCATCGGCATTGTGTGGTGCTTTATGCCTTTGTATGCCAGCAAGACCTTTGGCCTGGCAGGGGGAAAAATCGGACTGCTTGTGACTGCCGGGGTATTTGTTTCCGGAGCTCTTCAAGTGCCCATGGGTTATGCTGCAGACCGGTGGAACAGGAAAATCATGGTGATTATCGGCGGTATGTTGTCTGCTGCGGGTATTGTATACCCGTTCTGGGCGTCTTCTTTTATGGATCTGTTTGCAGGTGTCTGTGTCTTCGGACTGGGGGGAGGCATCGCCATGCCGGCCCTGACAGCCCTTGCCGTGGTCAAAGGAGAGGAGCGGCAGGCCCTGGGCTCTGTGATGGCCATTTTAACATCCGCTCACTCCCTTGGTATGTTTACAGGTTCGGTTATGGCCGGGCTGGCCATGGACTTCTATAGCCTTTCTTATGCGTTTCCCTGCGGGAGCCTCATCATGGTATTGGGTACCCTAGTGTTTCCCCTGCTGCATCGCCGACAGTCTGCCTTCCGGAATTTACAGCGGCTGCCCCGGGCTGTTGTTCCGGGCAATGCAGAGACCCCGGGTAAAAAGGGCTGAAAGCATCATAATACACACACAAAAAATAACGCCCCGGCTCTGGAAATAGCTACAGACCAGGGCTTTAATCCCGTTGAACATGAATTAACTTCTTACCGTTGTGTTTATTTCTCCTGCCATACCGGCGGACGCTTTTCAAAAAAAGCAGCCACCCCTTCCTTGGCATCATCGGTATCGCATAATCTGGCAAAGGCTTCGTTCATGTATGCGAACTGGGCATCATAGGCCATGTCCCGGGACGCATAAAAAGCTGATTTGGCAATTCTTACAGCCACAGGACTTTTTCTGGCCAGGTCCCGGGCCCAGGCAAGGGCGGCGTCAGCCAACTCTTCCTTGGGTACCACCCGGTTGATAAGACCTAAACTCAAAGCTTCTTCCGCTTTGATAAGGTCCCCGTAAAGCAGCAGTTCCAATGCCTTTTTTTGTCCCACACACCGGGCCACAGGAACCACCGGCCCCACGCAGTTTAATCCCACATTGATGGCGGTGAGCCCCATTTTTGCGTTATCGGCGGCAATGGCCAGATCAGATGCCGCCACAAGCCCCATACCGTTGGCTGCCGCGACCCCATGGACCTGGCTCATCACAGGTGTCTGCATTTTAGACATCAGCACCAGAGGGGCTTCCATTTTTTCAATCCATTCACGGTATTGGTTTGTTGTTTTGCCTTTGAGCTCATTGACATCAATACCGGCGCAAAATGCCCTGCCTGCGCCTTTGATAATAATGACCCTGACATCACGGGCGGCGTCAAATTCCTTAAGCGCATCATACAGTTCCTCTGCCATCTGGCTGGAAAATGTGTTCATCGCCTCGGCACGGTTCAGGGTCACACCGGCCACATGGTCGTCAAGGGTTTCTGCAATAATGGTTTCGTATGTCATAACATTACCTCCTTTAGTATTTTATCTAGGACGTTATCATATCAGCACAGTAAATGAATAATGGATAGACCCAGCAGCACAATAAACGTATGTTTCTGATATCTTTCAAACCATGGAATGCGAATCAAACGGGTGCCGATCTGCCCCCCCACAATAACCCCGCTGCAGGTTGCATACAGCAGATAAGTGCCATGGGGCCATGACGCGTACCCTTGCCGTACACTGACGAAGACCAGAAAAAGATAAAACATAATGGTGGCAAACATAATGAACAGGCTGGTGGCTACGGCCCGGGAGGTGGGCATCTTGAGTTTCACAGTCATATGGGGGATGAGCCAGTCGGTATTTCCGATGCTTAGCAGCCCGGTGAAAAATGACGACACAATGACCACAGGATAGCTTTTAAAAATGTTAACAGACCGGGCGACAGGGGATGAGTCAATAACAGGGACCGGGGTTTTCAGGGACTGGATGGTACGGATCAGAAGATACGCGGCAATGAGCACAAAAATAAACAGCAATAGTTGTTCGTATTCCCTGGATATGTAGAAACTGGCTAAAAATCCCAGCGTTACACCTGTCAAGGCCATGGGAATAAACGACACAGCTGTTTTTACGTCCACCATGCCGTTGAAAAAATAGGTCAGCGAGCCTGTGCCTTTGCCGGCAATCTGGGTAAATATGGAAATGGCCACAGCCTCGGACGGCCTGACATCCAGAAAAGTCAAAACCGGTATCCAGAGGACACCGGCCCCCAGTCCGGTGAACATCACCATGGCGCCGACACCAATGGCCAGAAAATGGACAAAAATAAATTTGGAAAAGCTCAATGGAGCGATGGCGTCTAAAAAAAAGGACAGAAAAAAAACATATGCCGTATCTGCCAGTATCCAAAAGCCGAGGTATTTTGGCATCTTGAACAGCAGGGGCAATATTTTCATCAGTCAGTCATCCTTATAAGGGGCGCAACCCGTTTTTCGTGTTTGAATACTTGTTTTGCATTCTATACAAGAAGTTTGGCCGGGACAAGTTTCTCCTTCATTGGCTTTGATTTTTTTTGGACATTTTAAACCTTTCTTTTAACCGGAGCATATTTTGTCAGCAAACAGCTTAAGGGTTATGCCCTGGGCTGAAATGATCCGCCAAGGCGGGCTACTTCTTCCAGAACATTTTGGACAAGGTCATTCAGCCGGGCCTCAATTTCCGGGGTCAGATGTTCATTTAAAGTGTAAAGATCCTTGGGCTCAATGCCGATTATGGTGGTTTTCGGCACATGATCCAGGGCGTTGCACAAGGTTAACGCCTCTATAAGATCCACCTGGTGCAACGAATTTTTTGCCAGAATTCTATTGGGGATCTGGTCGTGGTCAAGGCGGTGCAGATCTCCGGGGCGGCCGTGATTCAGCACGGTATCCACCACAATAAGCCGCCCGGCATTGGATATCACACCCAGCAGATTCACACCAAGCACTCCGCCGTCTATGATATCTACATTTTCAGAAAATTCGTACTCTTTTCCCAGCTTTTCAACCACCCGGATACCGACACCGTCATCTGAGTAAAGAATATTGCCCACGCCCAGCACTGTTATATTATTAATGTCCATACAAATGCCTGTGTCCATTTCGTTTATAAATTGGGGGGGGGGCGGCAACACACACTGCCGCACCCCCGATGTTCAAAGATCTGTGCAAATCCGTTTAAATAACTTTTACCTCGTAGGTCTGATTGGTGTGAGGATCAATCACATGAACCGCGCATGCAATGCACGGATCAAAGGAGTGGACGGTCCGCAGCACCTCCAGGGGTTTGGAAGGATCAGCCACAGGCGTGCCGATGAGAGATCTTTCCACGGGCCCTTTCTGATTCTTGGCGTCGCTGGGACCAAAATTCCAGGTGGAGGGCACCACGTACTGGTAGTTTTTTATCTTGCCGCCTTCAATATCGATCCAGTGTCCAAGCGCACCGCGTGGTACGTCATTCAGACCGCAGCCCTGGCCCTTGTCCGGCATGGTCCAGGGCTGGTAGGTTTTTTTATTGCCCGATGCGATATTGGATTTCAATGTTTCGATCCAGCCTTCCATGGCATCTGAAATGACAGCGGTTTCAATGGCCCGGGCCGCTGTCCTGCCCAGGGTGGAGAAAAGGGCCTCCTTGCCCACCCCAAGGGTCTTCAGAGTATGGTCAACCAGCTTTTTCACGTGGTCCTGGCCCTTTGCATAGGCGATGAGAACACGGGCCAAAGGCCCGACTTCCGCAGCTTTGCCCGCATATCTGGGCGCTTTGATCCAGGAGTATTTATCGTCGGTATTATAGGAAACCTCTCCGGCGATGGGTTTGGTTTCTCCGGAAAGAGGATGTCTGGCCTCCCCTTTTTCATACCAGGCCCGGGTCACATCTTCTGCAATTTTATCTGTGTCCACATCCGTGCAGGCCAGTTGTGCATCGGCAACACCGCCGGGCAGCAGCAGATCGTCATCAATATTTTTCTGGGGAAATTCGCCATAGGCAAGATAGGTGTCATTGTTTCCGCCGATGGCACCCCACTCCTTGTAAAAAGATGCAACGGCCAGCAGGTCGGGAATATACACTTCGTCGATAAACGCCTTGGTCTCTTTCCAGATCTGTGTATATTCGTCAATTCTTTCTGGTGTCAGATCTTTTACGGACGTGATACCGCCAACCACCAGGGACTGGGGATGGGGGTTTTTACCGCCAAAAATGGCATGCATGCGCGCAGCTTTTGCCTGCAGTTTAAGACCCTCGATGTAGTGGGACGCTGCCATAAGGTTGGCTTCGGCCGGAAGGCTGTACGCTGAATGTCCCCAGTATGCATTGTTAAAGGGGCCCAATTGTCCGCTGTTTACAAAAGTTTTCAGCCGGGTCTGAACTTCGCTGAAGTAGGCGGAGTTCTGGGGGCGGCCGGACACGTTTTCAGACAGTTTTGCCGTCTTGGCCGGATCCGCAGACAGGGCACTGACAATATCCACCCAGTCCAGGGCATGCAGATGATAAAAATGAACAATGTGGTCATGTTGGAACTGGGTGCCGTGCAAAAGGTTCCGGATGATCCGTGCATTTTCAGGAATTTGTATGTTGCAGGCCTTTTCCACGGCACGGACGGAAGCAAGTGCATGGACATAGGTGCACACGCCGCAGGAACGCTGGACAAAATGATGCGCATCCCTGGGATCCCGGCCCTTGAGCATAATTTCAATACCCCTGAACATCTGCCCGGAACTCCAGGCGTCAACAACCTTGCCGTTTTCAACTTCCACCTCAATTCTAAGGTGGCCCTCTATTCTGGTAATGGGGTCAACAATAATTCTTTTACCCATAATAATATCCTTTCACATCATATGCGTTGTGTTTTGTTTTAAATGATGGCCCGCTATCTGAACGATATTTCTACATCTCTTCGTAGAACGGTGTCATGTTGTCCCAAAAACCGGGCTCGCTGCAGCCAATGCAGGGATGACCGGCCTGGATGGGAAAACTTGTCGCATCGTTAAATTTTGCGGTGGGACAATTATTATAGGTTTCAGGGCCTTTACAGCCCATTTTGTAAAGACAGTATCCCAGTTCGGCTTCCTTGGACCCGAACTCCTCGACAAACTCCTCGTTATCATAGTGTTCAAGGCGCGGACAGTTGTCATGGACGGTTTCGCCATAAGCAAAGAGGGGTCTGCCGTAATCGTCAAGTTCCATCTTTTCGTTGCCTAAATACTTGAGGATGGTGGCAAGCAGGTTTAAGGGATTGAAAGGACAACCGGGCAGGTTGATGGTCTCAACACCGATGGCATCTTTTACACCTTTATACCCGCCGGGGTTGGGTGCGGCAGCTGATATGCCGCCGTAGGCGGAACAGGTGCCCACGCAGATGGTTGCTGCCGCTTTGGGAATGATTTCCCGGGCAATGTCAAGAAAAGTTTTACCGGAAACCTTACCGTAGGCACCGTTGTAGCTGGTTCCGACGGCTCCTTCCACAATGCAGACAAATTTACCCTTGTATTTCTCAACAGCATCATGGAGGCTTTTTTCGGCCTGTTCACCGGCTGCAGCCATGATGGTTTCATGGTATTCCACGGAAATGGTTTCCAGGATGATGCCGCCCACATCCGGAGTTCTTAAAAATGCTTCTGAACACCCGGTACATTCAGAAAAATGCAGCCACACCACCGGGGGACGTATCGCAGCCGCTTTTTCAATCTTTTCGGCCACCTGCCCCACACAGGAGTAAGACAAGCCCATGGTTGCGGTCAGGGCTGTGCAGTACTTGAGAAAGTCTCTTCTTGAGACCCCTTTTGATTCTAATACTTCATAAAATTTTTTGCTGGAATTTGTTTCCATAGCACCTCCATGGTTGCTGTTATTATTTCATCCCATACATGATACTAATACATTTACTTTAGACAAATTAATAAATGTTAACAAATGTAATAAAGTCGCTGGATTCGTAAAAAAATCAAAAAGGTCAAATTCACTATTAATAACTGCCATAGGCCGACCAGGTCTATCAACTCCCAGGCTCAACCCACAGCAACACACGAAGATAACTTACTAATTTATTAGCACTTTCGTGTAGCGTTTCATGAGCTTACGACTGAGAAAAGGGAAAAACGGATTTAGTAAGAGATCATTGCGCTTATAATATCAAAACAAATTAAAAATATCTATCTTTAAAACAAATCGTTACCGCGAAGAGCAGCGGTAATGGGAACCGCTCCTCCCCCCCCCACCCTTATGGGCATCATTCACGGCCGGCTGCATTTGCCTCCGGCAGTTTTTTCCAGCCCGGAGGAAGCCTGCCCGGGCTATCTGGTTACTCTGCCAGCTTTTTAACTCCCATTGTCTGGATCAACTCGTTGATATTGGTTGTTTTCAAATTCATTCCGCCTTCGGAAACAGGCAAAAGAATCACTTTTTTGCCCTGGAGGGCTTCGGCGATTTTCATCTTGACCAGGGCTTCGCCCCCGGCGCTGCTCATGGCGTTGTTCATTTCCTGAATACCCTTGGCCTCGGCCTCTCCTTCCGCCTGAATGGCTTTGGCAAGCAGCTGCTGTTGTTCATAATAAGCATCTGCCTCGATTTTGGCTTTCATGAATTCTCCGTCCACATCGGCGATCATCCGGTTGACTTCGCCCCTGGCCTCCTCGAGTTTTCGGTTGTACTCTTCCTGGGCGGCATGCTGGGCAGACTTGTTCTTTTCAACCAGCTGGTCAGCCACCTTTTTATCCTCAATGGCTTTCTGGTATTTGGAATTAAACCGGTAATCCTTGGTCAGCACCTTTTCAATGATGATGCCCATGGGTTTGAACATGGTTTGCAGGTATTCCTTTGTTTTCTGGGCCTGGGCACCCCGGTTTGCGGCAACGTAAAACTCTTCTGTTTTCAGTTCGCCGAAAATATCCCGGGGTTTGCTCCGGGCAACGGTACGCACGATTTTCTGTCGAAGATCCCGATCGTTTTTTGCGACATGCTGCAGGATATAGGGGGCTTTTGCGGGATCAATTTTATATACGATAATAACATCAAGGCTGATGTCGTTGCCGTCTATGGTTTTAAACAGCAGATCGTCCCGGGTCCTTCTGTCGCCCTTGTTCGAATCATACGTCATTTCAAGATTTTGGAGCTTGGTGTCAAAGGTGTTCCAGTCATTGATAAAGGGCATGAAAAAGTAGGTGGAACCCGGCGCATAATATTTGTCTTCCACACCCTTTTTCCCAAAAAATGAAAATTTGATGGTTCTGACGCCCACCTCGGTGCTGTCCGTGGAATGGGGAACGCAGCCGGCCAGGAGAACCATCAAGATCACAGCCGGCAAAAGAATCAGTTTTCTCATCAGTTCTTTCATTTGGCACCTCCTTTGGTGCGGACATCAAAAAGTTCCAAGGCATTGTTCAAATCAAGGGGGTTGACACCGGAGGGCCCGTCACTGGGCAGAATGACGACATCGATCCCTTTATACACCTCGGCCATCTTCAACCCCACCATACGTTCAGCCCCTTTTCCCAGGAGAGCTTCATTTTTTAAATGAATTTTTTCTGCTTCCGCAAGTTTTACAAGAAGGTCTGCTTCCGCCATTTTTTTCCTGTAGTACAGATCTTTCTCCGCCTGTTTTCTGGTGACATAGGCTTTTCCCTTTTCAAGCTCAACCGAGACGCGCACCTTGCCCTCCTGTTCAATTTTGGTCAGTTTGGCGCCTTCAATGGCGGCCCGGGCTTCAGCCTGATTTTTAAACACAAGCTGGTCTTTAAGCTTCTTTTCTTCAATATTCTTCTGAATTTCATCGCTGTACTGAAAATATCGGACCAGGACATACTCCACTACAATGCCCTTGTCTTTGAGCTCTTCATTTAATTCCTGTTTGGCTGCCAGGGCCTTTTCAACTCTCATGGGACTGTTGAAAAACTCTTCGGTGGTCAGTTTTCCCAGATTGTTTTTCAGGGCAGGCTCTGTTTTCGGTATAATGCCGTTGTCTTCAAACAGCCGGCCGGGTCCAATATCCGTAAAAACCTTGTAGGGGTCGCTGATGCGGTAAATAATGGAGATATCCACATCCACGAAAAATCCGTCAGAGGTCTGAATATGGGCGGCCTTTTCAACCCTGGCATCAGAGGCGGCTGTCCGGTCATTGTTGGTCAGCTCCAGGACCTGCAATGCTTTGGGCAGCTTGTACATTTCCTGAATACCAAAGGGAAGCACCAGGTAAAGACCTGTTTCATATACATTTTTCTGTACACCACGGTGCAGGCCGATTTTATTGACCTTTATGCCGTATTCATAGGGCCGGATATACTTCAGAAACGAACCGTACCCCATACCGGCAAGCACCACCACGCCCACAACGATCTTAATGATGAGCGGCACTTTGAAGTTGAACTTCGGCAGTCTGGTTTTTTTGCCAAAGGCTGCGGTTAAATGGATAATCTTTGAGGCATCTTTGTCCAAGTTGTCCGGGGTTTCCATGGTACCTCCTTAGTCATGTTGATGTTCAAGAACAGCCATGGGCTGGTCCGGGCTATCAACACCCGGGTGTAACCCACAACAAAAGACGAAAAGTAGTCAAACAAGTTATTGGAACTTTTTGATAAAAATAACAACAAAAATGATGATCTCGCCCCTTGACTCGGCATATTTAAGCGAATACAACCAGTAATCATATGAAGATAAAGATCATTTCCAGCTTCTGTTGAAGTTCTTCTCCCTGGAACAGATTAAAGAGTCACAAACAGACAAACGCAGCCCATAAAACCGCACGCTTAAGAAAATGGGGAAAGAAATGAAGTATCTGACACCAGTAGTGCCCGGTTAGATTTTTGCTTGCTCGATAATTGTAATCTTTTGATCTTTGACAATATTGTCTCCGCTTAAGCCATGAGAATTATCCTCGTTGTGCCTGATCAGATCATTTAAGATGGCAATTCGCAACTGTCTGACTCTTTTAATAGAAACCTTCTCATTGAACTCATTTCGACAGTAGATTGCCAATAACAGGTAAGTGATAAGGCCGCTAAAAATTTGAACCAGGAGGCCATATTCACTACTGGCAATGAGATGGTAAACGTTCAGGTGTTCTTTCAACCATTTGAAAAAATCTTCAATGGTCCACCGGAGTTTATAAATGGTTGCTATTTGTTCTGCCGTTAAGTCATGTCTGTCCGTTGCCACATAGTATTTCACGCCGGCAATTTTTATAACCAACAACCCGAACGGGCCTTTTCGTTTGATTTTGGTTCGGAGTCCCAAGGCTGACCAGCGAATCATAAAAAATGTAGCTGTCCGAGTTGATCTCGTGCTTCTCAATTACCGTTCTGACTGTCTTGGCCTTTATACGGCAAACAAAATGTTTGCCTTGCTCTTGAAACTGGTCGAAATCGTGATGGGATTGATACCCAAGAAAGTTCCCGTTAGCTTTATCGTCTGAATAGGCTATGCAGTCAAGCAAATATGCAAGGGTGAATCCTGCTATGAGAGCCTTGACCAAAATGTCTTCAACCTGCTTGGATCTCCTTGCCTCCGGTAAAGCTTCCATGAGGATGTTTAAATCTTCTTTTGAAAACGACGACGGCCCTTCCTGTAAATCCACGGCCTCCGGTTCTGTCTCTAACGTCGTTATCTTTGTTGTATTCTTTATATAGATGTAAATCCACTTTCTTGATTTACTTGGTAAGTCGAGTTTCTTGATTTTGGAATATCGTTGGATACAGTCATGGAATCATTGGGTATTCCATAAATTCCCCTGAGTTTCTTTTACAGGATATCTTCAATTACGGTGAAATCTCCCTAACAAAAAAAATGCTGCGGATACGGTCAGGACATCTGAATATGGAAAAGGCATGTGTCAAAGGCAACCGGCTGGATTTTACTGCACAGGATATAAGGCTTTAAGCAGACAGGATGGAAACCATTGCCCGGGAAATGGTGCAACAGGTAAAAAATGTTTACCAGACCGTGGAGGCCTTTGCCAGACAACAGCCGGGCGGATACGGACCCTGGTGGAAGAAAGAAAACAGCATTAAAACTAAAGAGCAGCCCCTTTCACTGTTAAAGGTAAAATTCCCCATTTAATCTTTACGGCGTAGGAAATTCCTGGTACCAAGCCATAATTGAACTGCGTATAAAAAGTCAAAATTAAGCAGAAATATTTACCTTTCAGGAGATCTGAAACCATGTTCGAATCAGCCCAATATTCAAAGGGAAGATCTTATGTTTAAACATGTCACGACATTGGATGATATTGGAAAAGACAAAAGCGCGACCCGACAGTTCACTGATCGTGAAGAGTTAAAGCAGACATTTACCCGAATGGTAGAGCAGTTGTCCCCTCAAAAACATTGCGTACTGGTAAACTATGGGATTGGCGGGATAGGCAAATCTGCCCTCCAGGAGGAACTTACACGTCTGATTAAACAGAAAAAGGATAATAACCTTATCTGGAGCCGCCTCAATTTTGAGGACTATAAAACTGCCACTGCCGCAGTTCGCAATCTGCGTTTTAAGCTGGGGGGAGATCATAAAATCCCCTTTTATGCCTATGACGTGGCCTATGCCATATACTGGCGCAAGGCAAATCCGGACATCCCCATGGACCCCAGAACATGCTCTATCCTTGAACACAGTGACACCCTGGTCACCATTTTGACCTCCATTGAAAGTATCCCTGTGATTGGTGCTGCCACAAAAATCGCCAAGGCATCCAGAGAGTGGTCCGGACTTTTGAAGTCGTGGTGGAACACCCGGGGAAAAGATGAATTAAAAAAAATTATGGATCTGGAGCAGCACCAGATCGAAGCGTTTCTTCCCATCTTTTTTGCAGCGGACCTCAATGCATACATCCAGGCAGGCAGCCAGAAGCTGGTTATATTTCTTGATACCCATGAGCTTCTTTGGGACAATTCAGAAGCACGCAGTGAAGACCGGTTTCTGGACCAGGATAAATGGCTTCGGGAGATGATAAAGAATCTGCCCGGAATCTTATGGTATATCAGCGGCCGGGAAAAATTAAGGTGGGAACAGGAAGATCCCTATTGGAACCAGATTATGGAGCAGCACCTGATTGATGCTTTAAGTGCCAAAGACATTGCCTGGTTTCTTAAACAAAGCGGCGTCCAGGACCCGGAACTGATCCAGGCGATTATTGATTCATCTGAAGGTGTGCCTTTTTACCTGGACCTTGCACTGGACACCATTGCCGATATGGAGGCCAAGGGCAACATCCCTTCTCCAAAGGATTTTTCAGGAACGCACAAGGATCTGTATGACCGGTTCAAAGGCAGTCTGGAAAAAGATGAACTCAGCCTTTTAAAGCACCTTGCCGTTTCCCGGTTCTGGGACAAAAAGATCTGCGGCGTGATGATTGAAAAATTCACCATTGTTTTCAATCTGACCCGGTTCCGAGACCTGATTCGTTTCTCCTTTGTGGAACAGACAGACAAGCCTGATACTTATACGTTCCATAATCTTATGCAGCGCTCTCTTGTAAGCCAGCTGCCTCCAGATGAAATTTGTCAGATTCATCAGGCCCTGTTTGAATATTACAATGAAAAGATTAAAGGGGTTGATTCCCGGCAGATAACAGATCTTGATATTTTGCACTTGGAGGAGGCGTTTTACCATGCCAAGGGGTCGATGTTGCCAGATGATCTTATGGAGTGGTATTTGGACGCTGAAGTTCCTTTTGAGGCAGGTGCCAAATACACGGATCTGGTTAGAATGTTGACCGATTTAACCGCTCACTTTGAAGCAACAGCTCCCAAAGATGATGAAAACCTTGCCGTATCAGCCTTTTGTCTTGGAAATATATTGATTCATACAGGCCGGTATAAAGAAGCGGAAAAACTTTTAAATCAGTCTTTTGATTATGCGCTTTTAAGTGAAGACGAAGAGGGGCAGGTTGACATTCTATTGTCCTTGTCAGGCTTGAAAGAGATGGAAGGAAAATTCTTAAAGGCAGAGGAATTTTGCCGAAACGCTTTGTCTATATCGATACGGGTCAATGGTGAGAAAGATATTGACACTTCCAGAGTCAGAAACCAGCTTGCCCTGATCCTTAACAAGCAGGGACGGTTTGAAGAGGCTGAACCACTGTTTAAAAGCGGCCTTGAGACTACGCGTGAGAAATATGGAGAAGATGATCCCGATACAGCAAACATGCTAAACAATCTTGCAATGAACCAGATGCAGACAGACCAGAAAGAAGAAGCCGCAGCCTGTTTGCGTCAAGCCATAGAGATTTCCGAACGCCATCTGCCCAAGAATCACCCTAATATTGCCAACATGCAGATCAATCTTGCCACACTGCTGGTCAACACTGAAAACCCCGAAGATGCAGAACCCCTTTGCCGAAGCGCGCTAAAAACTTATGAGGAAATAACAGATACTCATAATTTTCAAATCCTGAATGCCAATGATGCCCTGGGATTATCACTTTCTCACCAGGGCAGGTACAAGGAGGCCAAACCTATTCTTACAAATGCCTGGGAGATAAAAAAAGAACTTTTGGGGGAGGACAATGTGCTGGCCTTTTCCTCCCTGCCACATCTGGGGCAGATCTGTTTTCAGACCGGGGATCTTGAAGCCAGCGAAAAGTATTATGATCAGAGCTATCAATCCCATTTGAAACACTTTGGTTCAAACCATCACAGAACCCAGCTATCCCTTGAACATCTGATGGATCTTTATGACAACATATACCTGGTTTTAAAAGAAGAAGGGTATACAAATGAAGACCTGACACCCCTACTGTACAAAGCTCTTGGAAAAGCAGAGAACAATAAGGCAGTCCTTCCTATCCTGAACCGTTTGATCGAATTTAAAGCCGATGACATTGTACTTCTGGAAAAAAGAGGTACTCTTTTATGCCAGGAATTCAAAGACTATGATCTGGCAATTTCTGATTTCAACCGGATTCTTCAAATAAGTCCTGGTAACATAACTGCCCTGTTTTTAAGGAGCCAATGCCGATCAGACCTCATGGACTATACCCAGGCTTTAAAGGATATTGACTGTGCAATATCGAGCTTCGAAGAGCATGGAGCACTCCATGTCAACAGGGCACAGATTCTATATAAACTGCGGAAATTTCATCAGGCACTTGAGGCCTGCAATCGTGCTGTAACCCTGTCCCCTGAATTGAATTTTTGTTTCTTGAACAGGGGAATATTTTTTTATGGTGTTGGAAAAACAGATCTGGCTTTGGCTGATTTTTCAAAGACTCTTGCACTATCCCCTGACCACGCCAATGCATTGGAATGGCGTGCCACAGCCATCCACCTTGAAAACAAAAAAGATTATGATGCAGCCCTTACCGATATCAACCGTGCCATTGAATTGGATATGGACAACACGGGGCACTATTTCTGGCGGGCGATTATTATGCTGGAAAAAAGCGGACCTGACCAGGCGCTTGCTGATTTGAACTTTGCATGTAAAAAAGGACCCTTTTCTTCTAGAAATTTTTTATGGCGGGGGGTGGCCTTCAAGCTGCTGGGAGATGACCAGTCCGCAGGACAAGATTGGGACAGAATAATGGCCCCGGAAAAGGATTTCGGTAATGTCTATAACACTAAATTTTATCGGTGTCTGGCAAAAATTTTTGCTCAAAATGAAAATTTAAATCTGTCGTATTTAGAGGAGGCGCTTGTCGGCACCTGTCCTATAGACCAATTGAGGACCTGGTTATATCAACTCAAAGGGCTTTACCTGCTGTTTCCGGATGTTGATGGCCTTAAAAATGCCATGGCAGTTCTGGAACCTGGGCTTGCCGACCTCACCCAGCAGGCATTGAAGGATCTGGCCACTGATCGGGATGAGAAGCAATCAGATTAAAGCAATATTCAACGTAGCTAATACGTTTAAAATATTGCGACCTGTGCGGGTAGATTTTTGAAAATCCAACCGCCAGTAGGAAGAATATGAACAAAAAACACAAAAATGGAAGACAACTACTTTCCTTTTTGAGATGTAAAGCTATACAGCTATAACTTCTCAAAGGAAAAACAATGTCAAAATACAAAGTCAAAGTCAGTGTAGAACTTGTAGAATGTGATGAGACAGAAAATCATGAGATTAATCAAGATGCCGATGGAAGCTATTCAATGGTCATAAGTGAACAAGATGCAACCAGTATCGATATGTGTGAAAAATCTGTGTTGCAAATAGCTTACCCTACAATACGAAAAGCGGTATCGAACCATTTAAGCCAAGTTTCAAAAAAAAAGCCGCAAGCAAAGCCGGAAAAGGAGATGAAATCATAGCAAATTCTCATCCATATAAGGTCGACGGAGAAATTGGACGCTTCAGTTTTACAACTCATACCGTTTGTCATGAGAACCAAAGTCAATACAACACAGCTCAAGATTTGTTTGTCTGCCTGAGAGGAGTCGAGATTTATAAAACCCTCGGGTTTAAAGATATTGCCATGATCTATGGCAATACCGAAAAATCTTATCAGAAAACGGCACAACTGATTAATCGTATTCGACATCAAGAACAAGGAGGCACCCCTTCCCGGACACTTCATGACTGTACGGAAAAAGAAGAACGAGAAGCCCTCGGCTATATCGATAAAAAAGCACGCTGTATTCTTAAGGAGAACGGTTTCTCAGAAGATGGTACATGCCGGGATATCAAACTTGAATATAATAGTAATCATCCGATAACAGTGGCCAAGCAGTTTGTCTTAAATGCAGTAGATAAATGTTGCCGGGATCAAGATATCAACATTGAAGCCATCTTGAGGAATCCTGTACCCTATGAAAATCCAGAGCGTAGTACAGAAATTTCAATTGATGACGTGAATGTAAAGAAACAAGAAGAATTCCGGCCCGGCGGTATCAAATCGGAACGAGGAAAACGGAAATATATCCACAACACCATTGCTCATATATCCAAAGCACATACGGGTAAATATGTATTGAATGGCCCTGGCACAAAAAATGTTTTGTTATTTTTAACAGCTTTTCTGTTCCATAATGATTTGATAGGCGACCGTATCCAGTTCTTCACCGACGGTCATAAAATACTAAACGATTCCATTTTCAACTGGTTCAGTTGGTATGGGAATATTGGTGTCATCCTTGATTGGTCTCATTTGGAAAAGAAATGCAAAGAACAATTGAGCCTGGCGCTTAAGGGACGATTCATCCGTAACGAAATTCTTGATAATCTTAAGCCGCTGTTGTGGTATGGGTTAATTGATGAAGCTGTAAGCCATTTGGAGGCAATCGATAAAGATTCCATAAAGCAAGTGGAAAAGTTAGATAAACTGATTGCCTATTTGAAAAGGAATAAACCGTATATTCCCTGCTATGCGGTAAGGAAAGAACTGGGTTTATGTAACTCCAGTGCTATCGGTGAAAAAATGAATGACCTTGTCGTCTCAAGCCGTCAAAAACACAATGGAATGAGTTGGTCAAAAGCGGGTTCAGTTGGATTGGCAACAATCACGGCTATAAAAAGAAATAAAGAAAATGAAAAATGGTTTGAAACAAAGAGCTTAGATTTCAAGCTGGCTGCTTAAGCCACCCGCACAGGTCGAAAATTTCAGCAAAGTTGAAGGTGATGATGATGATGAAGAGGATGAAGGCGGATCAGAAACAAAAGGACAATCTAAAGGTTCCGGAGGACAACCCGATTCAGTCGGAGGTGAAGAAGATTCCGATGAAACCCTTGAGCATGAGCTCGCTTTCGAAAAACTTGCTCCAATCCAAATTTTTATCACTTTAACAAACACGTCTGATAACTACGATACCTCAGTCTATAACGATTACGCTTTTGATTTAACGGTCTTGGACAGCATGGGCATTTCATGGGATGGTTTTTTCTTGGCGTTGAAGCAGAATGAAGACGACAGGGCCCTCTTCCTGAAGGACCCTACTCCTGAATACAACACGTTTACAGATTTGGACGTCAAGGGCAAGAAGCTTACATTGTCCGAAGGCGTCATGGAATCCGGCTTGGAAGCCGCGCTGGAAATGTTGTTTAAGATCAGGTTTTATGATGTTGCCGAAGAATATGTAAAGGAGGATGGAACTTTCACTGTTATGCTTCAAACATTTCCTTTGGTTACTTCACAAAATCTGGAATCAGCAGCCACAGAACCAATTTCGGAACCGGCCACAGGCCTTCTTTTCGGGGCAGGCCTTATCGGACTATTCGGCATGTATAGAAGAAAAAGGCAATAAGCTTACGTCTGGTATTGCAAAGGTGATCATCAAGGGAAACGGCTGCATCTACATGACCTACCCCAGCAGTCACAATGGTGCAAACGCCAATATGCCCTCGGGGCTTGTGGTGAACTGCAGCCAGGCCAAAGTTATTGTCAGGCCCTGATCTGCAAATTAAATTATACCGCTTCATCTCCTTCGATCTTATGGGAATCAAAGGCAATGGTCCCCTGGAAATCATAAATAATGGCCCGGAACCGGCATGGTGCCGGACAAAATTTCTCGGCGGACCGGATTATGGAGAACCCCACCGTTGCAAGCACATCCGGGTATGCGGGCCATACCATCCCAAAGGCGTGCCGGGCCGTGTTGGCGTTCAAGACCTTCCGGGCCAGGTTTTCATCCCAGGTCACGTCTCTAACCACATCCGAAAGCCACTCCATGGTGAGCTCGGACTTGGCGGCATGGGTATGGTCAAAGCCCTGGGCCATTTTCAGGGCTTTGCCGAAAAATACGGCCAGGGTGGCATGGGGGATCTTATTTTCACCAAGGCATTTCATGGACATGCCGAAAAAATCGCCGATCTGAATAAAAGCCTCTGCATTGAGATCGGTAAAAATCTGCTGGGAAAACCTCTCGCTGCGCCGGCCCGTGGTCAGGACCACATGATCGCATCCACAGGCGCCGGCCACGGACATGGCGGACCGGATGGTGGAGATGTACGCCTGGTGGGACAAAGGCTTTACAAGTCCTGTGGTGCCCAGAATGGACAACCCGCCCTCTATGCCCAGCCGGCGGTTCAGGGTTTTTTCGGCCAGGGCCTCCCCGTTTTCCACAAAAATTTCAGCGCTCACGCCGGCATGGCTGTGATGACGGCTGAGCACCTGCAGGGCCGATTCACGAATCATTTTCCGGGGGCCGGGATTGATGGCAGGTTCCCCCGGCGAAATTTCAAGGCCGGGTTTGGTGACCATGCCCACGCCTTGGCCGCCGGTGATCTGCACAGCCCCGGAATCAGCAGTCAGCTCCACCACAGCACCTATTCTGGACAGATGTGTAATATCCGGGTCATCCCCTGCATCCTTGACCACAACGGCCCGCACCAGGCCATTGCGGACGGATACCGAATCAACGGGAATCGCAATGACCTGGCCGTTGAGCAGATTTATGTTTACCGATCCGGGAATCTGTTTTGTAAACAGATACACAAGGGCGGCTTTGACTGCGGCGGCAGCTGCCGTGCCTGTGGTAAATCCTGTTCGTAATGTTTTTTTTTCTCTATCCGACAATCCAGTACACCAATCCCACAAAAACAATGCTTGCCACCCTGAACGCCTGGCCCATGAGCAGCATGGAAAGGCCCATGCCCGGCGAAAAAATGCCCATGTACCGGGGAAGCTGATGACGGATGGCCCGGATGGGAAAGGCGATGATATTGCCCAAAAGCAATGCAATCACTGTCTGTTTCATGGTGATGGTGCCGGCATCCATCAGGGCGCCGGCTGCGGCAAATCCTGCCGTAAACTCCGAGACAAAACTGAGAACCACGACGCTCAAAGACTGGGCCGGAACAAAATTCTGGACGGCAAACCGGGTCATAAAGGTTTCAATGGCATCAAAGGCGCCTGCCGCGGTCAGCACATAGACCACGGTGTAGACCGGAATCACAAAGGCCACAACCCTGGCAAACCGGGCGGGAAGTTTTTCCTTTATGGAGTGCATCAGCGGTCTTTTCTTTTTTGAAACGCCCTGGGTGTTTCCGGCATAAGCATCTTCACTCTCTATTTTTTGGGGCTCTTTGCCCCCCACAAAAAAGTGTCCGAACAGGACAAACGCAAATGTGCGCACACAGGTGGCCAGAAAGGTTAAAAGGAAATAGAGCAGTCCTGCCGTACGGGTTAAGGGCACCACAATAAAAAAAGTGGCGGGAAGGTGCAGAAAATAGGCCGGAAACTGATTGATAAAGTTGGTCAAAAAAAGCTGCCGCCTGGTAATCTGATTTTCCTTGTAAAAATCCAGGAGCATGGCATTGGCCGACACCCCTGAAAAAAAGGCCGCGGTGAATGCGGCGGAACACCGATGCCCCAGGTTGGCAAATCTGAAGACCGGGGCCGCAAAAATTCCCAGTTTGCGGGTCCAGCCCGTGTCATCAATGGCCTGGGCCACCACAAGACCGATGCCGACATAGGCCAGCATCCGGGAAAGGGGCCAGAGCAGACGCCTGGGCAGCTTTGCCGCGGTAACGCCATCCACCCAGACAAGCCCTGCGGCAATCACGGAAACTGTGATCACAAGCCCGGCTAAAAGCGCCAGGGCGTTATTCTGTTTCTTTCTTGTCTTGGACACAAAGCCCGCTTTTCTTGGATATGATCAGGGTCCAGTAATCTGGTTTTTTCTTCTGAAACACATCCATATCGCTGATAATCTGTTCGCCTTCAAGCCCGCACCTGACAATCCCCACGCTCTTGTCGGCCATTCCGGCCTCATCCAGGGCCTTTGTGATGTCATGGGCATTTCTATACGCTTTAAGAAAAACCACATTGTCTGCACGGTCACTGAGCTTGCGGAACTTGTCCCCGCCCGTGACCCCGGATACAAGCATCATGGATTCCTCTCCTTCCACCAGAGGCGTGTTGATGCGGGCTGCGGCAGCCTGGTAGGAGGTGATGCCCGGGATGGAGCAGATTTCAATGTGCGGGGCAAGTTTCTGGATATGTTTAAGCACATACCCGTAGGTGGAGTAGGTCAGACAATCCCCAAGGGTGATGAAAGCCGCATTCTTGCCTTGTTCCAGTACCTTGATGACGGTTTTGGCATTATCCTGCCACGCTGCCTCCATGGCCTTCTTGTCCCGTATCATGGGAAAGGAAATCATTTGAATAGGCACACCGGCCTTTAAATGGGGTTTGGCGATCTCCACCGCCTGGCTGTGAGTGTTTCTGGCAGAGGAAGCGGCAAACACAATATCCACCTGGCTTAAAATTCTAACGGCTTTCAAGGTGATGAAATCCGGGTCTCCGGGCCCCACACCGATGCCGTACAAAATGCCCTGGGCCATGTTACCTCCTTTCACCGGCAATCTTCTCTCCTGCAATTAAAGCCAATGCATTAATCACACTAGCCGCCACATTGGAACCACCTTTGCGACCTACATTTGAAATATATGGAATGCCGGTTTTCATCAGGTCTGCCTTGGATTCCACCGCATTGACGAATCCCACGGGAAGTCCCACAACAAGGGCCGGCTCAGCCTGTCTCTTATTTATCATATCCAGCAGTCGAAGCAAAGCCGTGGGGGCATTACCCACCACATAAATACCGTTTTTCATCATGAATCTGGCGTGTTCCACAGCCACATGGGCCTTGGTCACCCCTCGTTTCTTCGCTTCCGCCGCCACCTGGGGATCCGCCATAAGGCATTCACAACGGCCGCCAAAAGCCGCCAAAGGTCCTTTGCGGATACCGGCCTTTGCCATATTGGTGTCCGTGATTACGGTGAACCCGTTGCGGATGGCTTTGATGCCTGCGACCACGGCATCCCCGGAGAACCTGGTCATCTCCATGTATTCAAAATCCGCTGTGGTATGAATCATGCGGCGCACAATGGTCCATTCATCCGGGGCAAAATTGTGGGGACCGGCCTCCTGGTCAATGATGGCAAAACTTTTTGCTTCAATTTCATGGGGCTTCATTTTTCTGGGAATTTCCTTTCACTTTGATATTGAAAACACGCCTGTACAAAATTTCGGGGCACGTCCGGGTTGCTCTTAAAGTGCAGGTGCAGATAGCTGCCAAGGGTCCGGTTGACTGCAAATCCCGGCACGGCACGCATGCTGCCGGTCCGGTCATTGGCATTATAAACGCTTTTTTCCATATGGTCATCCAGACCGGAGTAATGGAACTCATGCCCCCGGGCTGTAACACCCGTGGCCCCCAGGATCGTGTCCCGGTTCAAGGTGATTTCCCGATATCCCAAAGCCTGCAAGGTTTTGGACATGCGGCAGGTAAATCCAAAACAGCCCACCATGTCATGGCATTGTCCGCTTAAGTCCTCCAGTGTATGGCAAAGAGTCATGAATCCGCCGCATTCGGCATAAATGGGCATCCCGTTTTGACTTGCCCAGGAAACAGCCTGTCTGAATCCGGTATTATGAGCAAGGGCTGCAGCATGCAGTTCCGGGTAACCGCCACCCAGGTACAGGCCGTCTATGTTGTCCGGAAGACCGGGATTTGCAAGGGGCGAAAAATAAATAATATGTGCACCGGCCTGTTCCAGCAGTTCAATGTTTTCAGGATAATAAAAACAAAAGGCCGCATCCCTGGCCACGGCGATGCGTACGAACGATTTTATCTTTTTCGAAGCTGTCAATGTGTATGCGGGGGTGTATATGGGGCGAAACGGCAGTGAGTCCAGCAGCGCATCAAGATCCATGGCATTTTCCACCAGATCAGCCAGGTCATTCTTCATCTTGCCTGAAAGGCCATGATCGTGGCTGGTGACAAGGCCCAGATGCCGGGAAGGGATTTCAATGTCCTGATTGCGGCCCACCCCGCCCAGGCACGGCATCTTTACATTGCCCTCCAGGGCCTGGGTCAGGTAGTCCAGATGGACGGGGCTGCCTACCTTGTTGAACACAACCCCTGCAAATTTAAGATCCGGGTCAAAGTTTTCAAACCCCTGGACCAGGGCTCCTGCGCTCCGGGCCATGCTCCGGGCATCCACCACCAGCAGCACGGGAAGGTCCAGCCATTTGGCCAGCTGGGCCGTGGAACCGGCCTCGCTTTTTCCGTCATACCCGTCAAACAGCCCCATCACCCCTTCCACCACGGCAATGTCGGCCTGGCGCGTGTTTTGTTTAAAGATCTCAATGTTGGTCTGTTTTTCCAGCATCCACCCATCGAGATTCCGGCCGGCAACGCCTGTGATGGCGGTGTGGTGCCCCGGATCAATGAAATCAGGACCTGTCTTAAAGGGTGCCACACGCAGTCCCCGGCGCCTGAATGCAGCCATCAGCCCCAGGGTTATGGTGGTTTTCCCACACCCGGAGTGCGTTCCTGCCACCACGATCCCCCTCATTGGACAGCGCCCTTTTCAAGCAGCCCGGGATAAAGAATCTCTGCAATGGTGTGAATGCCCTTGAGCAGATCCATGGTGGGACGGGATACGATTTTTTCATCCACAATAAAAATCTGATTTTCCTTTACCGCCCGGATCACATTAAACCCTGGCTCATCTTTAATCATCTCCAGGGTGGGCTGGTTCATGGTGCCTTTCTGGGCAAGATAGACATCAATCTCATGGGCATGGGATAAAATGCGTTCCTTGCCGTAAAAGGCGATATTGGTGCCCCTGACGGACGACGCGTCCCGGGCAAGGTTCACCCCGCCTGCTGTTTCCAGGGCAAAGATGGCCATGGAGCCGGGTGTAAAGGTTTTCATCCGGGAATGAATGGCCTCAAAATAGACCCGCTTTTTATTGGGAAGCGCACGGGTCAGGGTCCCAATTTTTGCAACTTCATCCTTGAATGAGGCGATCATCTGCCGTGCTTGGTCACCTTTGCCGGTCAGGGTACCCAGAACCACCCAGTAATCAAACATTTCGTCCAGACTGCCGGGCTGAAGGGAGACAACAACAATACCTGCTTTTTCCAGGCCCTTGACCAGCGCAGCATAGGCCCGGTCGATCATGGGCCGGATCAAAACCAGGTCCGGCCGGGCAGCCAGAAACTTCTCAAGTCCGTCATGGTAGGAGTATTCCGGTTTGCCCGCCCACTCGTCCATGGGACAAACCCCGATGATTTCTTCGTTAAGCCCAAGGGTCTTCAAATTCAGAGTATGGGCGCCGTACAGGCTGATAATCCGGGTAAAGGGTGCATCAACCTGAATGCTGGGCCCCGCGGCATCGGTAACCGCATTTCCGGCATGGCTTGGCACCGGCACGGCCAGGGCCGGAACAACTGAAAAAAATATGACCATGATCAAATTTTTAATTTTCACTATAAAAAGACCACCTGTTTGCAATTGATGCGTTCATCGTAATAGACCCTGGACGATACTTGAAAGACCTTATGAATTACCGATTCGGTTAACACCTCATCCACCGTCCCATGGGCTTGGACCCGGCCATTTTTTAAAAAGAGCAGAAATTTGCAGAACCGGGCGGCCAGATTGATATCCTGCATGACACTGATGACCGTGAACCCCTTATTTTTCACCCTGTCCGCAGCCAGATCCATCAGCGCCAGGGTATGGCGGATGTCCAGATTGGAGGTGGCCTCGTCCAGAATCAGGCAGGCGGCGTCCTGGGCCAGGGCCCGGGCAAACACCACCCGCTGACGCTCCCCGCCGGACAGTTCCGTAACCAGGCGCTGGGAAAAATCATGGATCCCCGTGGCAGCCATGGCCTGGTCAACCAGGTCCCGGTCCTTTGCATCCGGAGCACTGAATCTGCCCAGATGGGGATACCGGCCCATCATCACCACCTGATACACGGTAAAAGGAAAGTTCACCTGGAAATCCTGGGGCACCAGCGCACATTGTTTTGCCAGTTCGTTGGCGCTCAACCCAGCCAGAGGCCGATCATCCATAATGATACTGCCTTTTCCCGGTTTTAAATGCCCTGTGATCAAATCAAGCAGGGTGGTTTTTCCACTGCCGTTGGGGCCAAGCACACCATGGAAACAACCTGTCTGCATTTCAAGGCTGATGCCTGAAAAAATGGGCCGGTTTTCATAGGAAAACCAGATATCCTTTAATGTGTATCCCATGGGCTTTAGAACTTTTGTGTTCCGGAAAACTGCCGTTTAAACACATAACAAAAAAAAGGCCCCCCGATCAATGCCGTGAGCACCCCAATGGGCAGTTCCCAGGGCAGGACAGCCCGGGTAAAGGTGTCCGCACCCAGCAGCAGCACCGCCCCTGCCAGAAGGGACACCGGCATCAGCCACTGGTTGTCCGCCCCTACGACACCGCGCATCATATGGGGCACTAAAAGCCCCACAAACCCGATAATGCCGGACACGGACACGCACACGGCCGCCATGAGGGACGCGGCGGCCAAAAGAATCAGACGGGATTTTTTTACATCCACACCAAGGGAGGCGGCGGTCCTGTCGCCTAAAGCCATGAGGTTCAAGTCCCGGCCAAAACACAGACACACCGCGGTGCCAATGCCCACAAAGATAAATGAGATCCCCACATCCATCCAGGTCCTGGAGACAAAACTGCCCAAAAGCCAGAAAATAATGACCGACACCCGTTCGTCAGCCGCATATTTTAAAAAACTGATCCCGGCTGAAAGAATGGCGGCAACGATAATCCCCGAAAGAATCAAATTGTTGGACGAATACCCGCCGGCAGTGCCGCCGGACAGATACAGCACCACAACCAAAGTCATAACGGCACCGGCAAAGGCGCACAAACCCACACTCAACCCCGGAAAGAAGCTCATGTTGAAAAGAAAGGCCACGCAGGCCCCAAAGGCAGCCCCTGCTGAAATACCCAGGGTATAGGGATCTGCCAGGGGATTTCTCAAAATCCCCTGGAACACCACCCCGGAAACAGAGAGCCCGGCCCCCACAATGGCGGCCGTAAAAATCCTGGGGAGACGAACATCCCAGATAATGGCCGAAGCCAGGGCGTCCGCGGGCTGCCGTCCCGAAAGTTGTTCCCAGATCACGGCCACCACCTGTACAAAAGACAGATGAACCACGCCCATGGCCGCAGACAAAACAATGACCCCGCCCAGCAGCAAGCCAAGACCTATCGTCACCCGGGCGGGGGAACTTTTTATGCCTGTTACAGCCGGCAACGTTAATAAACTTCCTTTCAGCTTTTCTTACTTGAAATGGGCCATTGCCTTTGCCAGCTGCCCCACCCAGATATCGGCAAATTCATCATATTCAGCCGTACCTTTAAGCACGGTCTCACACAAGAATCCCGCTTTGGTAAGCTGGGATTTCCAGGAGTCTTCCTCGTCGCCGGCCATATCATTTTTGGCATGATCACCGGCAACCGACATAAACGGCATCACCCAGATTTTTTTGGCTTTTTTTGCCGTAAGCCAGGCAATTACATCTGAAAGTTCAGGATACCCTTCCACGGTGCCCATGATGATGTTGGGATCTTTTTGCTGAAGCTGCCAGTTCATGGCAGAGTAGTAAATATTTCCCGGATGGTGGGTGCCGTGACCCATGAGCACAACAGGTTCATTGGCCTTACGCGCCCCGGGCAGCGTGGCGATGACGGCATCCACAGCCCTGGCAACCGTGTCCTGGGCACCCAGCATGGGAAAGCCCAGGATGAGCTTGTCAAACCCACCGGGCATGGCCTTGAAACCATTCACGGTCATGGTCAGTTCATGGTACTCTTCCCCCGGTATGGTGTGAAGGGATTGAACCGCCACATGGGTGTACCCGTCATCCATCATTTTGGCCAGGGCTTCGGCCGGGGAAAGAATATTTTCACCCTGCTTGGCCAGTTTATGGCGGATGATATGGGAGGTATAAGCCCAGAATACATCAACGCCGGGAAACGCCTTTTTCACTTTTGCCTCAATGTTTTGAAAAGAGACCTTTGCCGAGGCCTCACTGGTACCGAACGCCACCAGAAGAATGCCTTTTTTCATCGGTCTTGCTTCCTTGTGGGCGTAAACATTTGCTGCACACAACACCATGGCCAACACGACTACCGCAGAAATCAACTTTCTCATACAACTTTCTCCTTATCTTCCTGGATTTAAGAAAAATGCGTTGTAAGCCGTCCGGAACCCCCAGCGCGCCTAAAACAAAACAGCCCTTCAAGCCTGTTATGACTTGAAGGGCTGCACCCAGTTTTCTTGGCCCTGTATTTGGTTATGGCAACATCAGCGGCTCCCTCCGCACAACGCAGGTCATCTGTTCAGGCAGGTCTTCTGGCTCCCGGATCATCCAAACGCCTGCGCCTTCCCATTCGCCTTGGAACTGAAACGAACAGTGGCTATGTGCAGGTTTTGTCCCCGGTTACAGCGGCGGGACCGCTTCCGATTCTAACGGAATTCCCTGTTAGGCCCCAACGGGCACCTCAACACGGGCCCATAATCGCCCAATAAAATACCTGTGTCAAGGACGGACTTGATTAATCCGCAACGGTTTACATTTATGAATCAGGCCTTATAATACCCTGGCATTAATGACTTTTGGGAATTAGAAAATGATAAAAAAAGATATATTTAACCATGATGTAAAAGCCCAGTTCCAGGCCTCGGCCAATGAACGGATGTACCGGTTCTTCATGGCGGATGACCAGATCAAAGGGGTGGTGGTACATGCCACCCGGATGGTCAAAGAGATGCAGGCAAACCATGATCTTGGCCCTTTGGAAACCCTGGTCCTGGGCCAGGCATACATTGCAGCCGCCCTGTTGAGCGCGCCCTTGAAGGGACGGGACCGGGTTGCAATGAATATCCAGTGTTCCGGCCCCATAAAGGGCCTTGATGTGGAGGCCAATGCCTTTGGAGAGATCCGGGGATATTTAAAGGCCAACCCCATAGAAGTGGAAAATCCCGAAAAAATCAAATGGCTCTCCACCCTTTACGGGGCAGGTTTTTTGTCGGTAACCCGATACATAGAGGATGCCAACCGACCCTACACCGGCCAGATTGCCCTGGTCCACGGGTCCATTGCCGAAGACCTGGCTGAATACTTTCTGACTTCGGAACAGATTCCTTCCGGCTTCACTCTGAGCGTGGCTTTTGATGACAATGAAAACGTTACCGGTGCCGGCGGTATCTTTCTGCAGGCACTGCCGGGTGCACAGCCCGAGAATATAGCCCGGGCCGAAGCTATGATCCGGAAAATTGACACGTTAGGCCACTGTTTCGCCTTCGATCAAACCGACCATACACCGGAATCTGTCATCGAAACCGCTTTTGCCGACTTGTCACCCAGACCTCTGGGCAGCTCCCGGGTTGAATTTTACTGCCGTTGCTCAAAGGAGAGAATGGCAGACTACCTCAAGCAGCTGCCCGGAGAAGACCGTACCGACATCCTGGCCAACGGCCCCTTCCCCTTGGAGCTCAGATGCCATCACTGCAATTCAGTCTATGGGTTCAGTAAAGAAGAATTAGCCAACGTTTTTAACTAAACGCCCGAGTCCCGGATGCCGCAAGAGATCTCAGGTTAGCCAAAAGCGCCTGCTCCAGCCGGGCAATCAGATCTGAAGAAGGGATGCCGCCCAGCAGAACCGGAATAACGTCCAGTTCCAGTATGGCGGCGGCGGCAGCCGGAAAATTTAAATCATAAACCATCCCGGCCTGGAAGATCCTCATGTCATTGAGCGTGTTGACATGTCTTAAACTATTTTGACGTGTTTCAAGAAGGGATAGAGCAACCTTTTCCGGTATTTTGCCGTCATCGTGCAGATCATGGGTAATAAAGCTGTGACTTAACTCCAAATTCAGATAATGGTCTTTCATCACATAAAAAATATCCATCTTGTCGGCATCCCTGAGCAGGCGGGCCAGAAGATCTAAATCACGCCCAAGATTTGAGGAAAGCCGGGGGCGGTTATGCAGGGCCACGGCCCGTAAAATCAGCTGCCTGTCTGTAACGGATAATCGGGAAAGAATGTTGCTGCGCACTATTTCCCGGCAGCTCAGGGCGGCATGATTCTTGGATCGGGCATCCGAATAGGTATGAAAAACAGCAAACTGGGGAAACCGGCCCATATCATGAACCATGGCAGAAGCACGGGCCCGGACAGTTGTCGGGCCGTCGAGACCAAGGGATGCGCAAAGCATTTCCATGGCCCTGCAGACCCGGGTCGTGTGCTCCTGTTTGAGCACAAACGGGTAGGGATCTTCGGCCCTGTCAACAAAGGGCATGGTATAGGCATAAAACTGTTTTTCTATTTGTAAAAAATCGTCGGGGGTCATCATGGTTCAGGCCCGTTGCAAACAATGGGGAAACTTGAAGCCATATGAGTCTACAGGTCTGACGGTACAGAAGCTGTCTCTTTTCTGACAAAAAGCATCATGATAATACCGCCCAGAATAAAGAAGATAAATGCCGCCATCAAAGGATCATCGCCTGTGGGAAGAATATTGATGTTGGTCTGGACTACCACGTTTTCAAGGCAGACCACTTCTCCGGCCTGTTTTACATACTGCTGGGCCATGAGCACGGTCTCTTTAAAGGGCCACAGGGCATAAAGAGATCCTGCCATCAGACCGCCCAAAAAAGCCATGGTGGGATTATAATATCGGGCAAGGACAAAACTGACCAGCCGGGCAAACAAAAGACCGCCCACCACCACCCCCAGGCCAAATATGCCAAGAAAGATGAACGTCTCCAGATGCAGGAATTTTAATTCGGAGATGGCCGAAATCACATCAAAATAGGCACCCATTAAAATCAGCACCAGTGAACCGCTGATGCCCGGCAGCACAGTGGCGGAAATGGCAAGGGCTCCGCACAGTGCAATGTACAGATAATCCCCCGAAGAATATCCTTGGACAGATGAAACGGTTTTTTCCGATTCAGGCCCGGAATGATCCAGACCGGCGGCAGGAACGGACTGGACCTGATAGGCCCGGGCCAGATGATCGGACTTCATCTTGATTTTGTCATAGGGGTTTACCATGGCAGATACCCACACGGTGATGCCGATCCCGGCCAGAAGACAAACAACGGCCCAGGCATCAAACCTCTTGAGCATTTTTACCGGAATAATGATGGAGACCAGAATCAGCCCGAAAAAAAGCGAATAGGTGACACAAAAATGGTGAAGCAGAAGATATTTCATCAGGCTTGACAGGGATAGAATGGCTACAGCAGTACCGGCGGCAAGTTTAAACAGGAAAAAGAAACCATTTTGGGTAAAAAATACAGATAAATTTTTAATTCCCTGAACCGGGTTCGTGAAACAGGAGAGAACAAGTCCAAGGCATTTCAGAATAAAGGATTTATTGATCCGGTTTAAGGTTGAAAATACCCGTTCATATATCCCGAAAACCAGCAGAAAGGTTCCGCCGGAAACCCCGGGAATAATATTGGCAACGCCCAGACAAAACCCCATGAGCAACTCTTTGATGGTTGTCAAGGAGGAAGAAGAAAAGAACATGAAAAGTTACCTCTTTTAGATTCGGGCCAGGATATTTAGTTCAGAATATTCAGGTCAGTTCAAGATATCGGTCGTCAATAGCGTCCAAACACGGGTTTGAGTTCAGCAGGAATTACGCTGACCACCCGTGTTCGCCGATAAGCTTCACAAAACGGCATCCCCCAAGATTAACGGTTCTGATGCCGGTGCTGGTTTTCTCAACACGCAAAAGCTCCTGGACATGCAGCCCCCCCACGGGTATGACCAGGCGGCCGCCCTCGGCAAGCTGATTCACCAAAGGCTCGGGGACCTGGTTTCCCCCGGCCGTGACAATGATGGCGTCAAAGGGGCTTTCGGCTTTCCAGCCCTGGGTGCCGTCGGAATACCGGGTTACGATGTTGTGGTATCTCAGACGGTCAAACAGCTTGCGGGTCTGTAAATATAAGGTATTATTCCGCTCAATGGTATATACCTTGTAAACAATGCGCGACAGCACAGCCGCCTGGTATCCGGACCCCGTGCCGATCTCAAGCACACGTTCCTGGCCTGTAAGAGCCAGGCTCTGGGTCATCTCGGCAATGATATAAGGCTGGGAGATGGTCTGCCCCTCACCGATGGGAAGCGGAAAGTCCCCATAGGCACTGTCCACCAGGGCTTCGCTGACAAACAGGTGGCGGGGAACATGGGTCATGGCCTGGATCACCAGAGGATCACTTATGCCCCTGGCGATGATCTGGGTTTCCACCATATCCCTGCGCCAGCGCGAAAATTTTGCGGGTTCATCACTCATGGCTTTTTAATAGCAGCAACCGCCGGGGGCGTCAAGCTTTAGAAAACGAGTTTAAAGCCCGTAACCAAAGCGGTTGGGGGATTTTTCATCCGCACATCTTTCCCTTGCATTTGGACGTAAGTAAAAGTACATAAACAGCCATGGATAAAACGTTAAAAATGAAGGTCACCGTATTTGTCGCAGTTCTGTTTTTTATACTCGGCACTGGCGGATACATGGCCATTGAAGGCTGGGGCATCCTTGATTCCGCCTATATGACAGCCATTACCCTGAGTACGGTGGGTTTTCTGGAAGTCCATGACCTGTCGGACGGTGGGCGGCTGTTCACCATTCTTCTGATATTTACAGGTGTGGGCTACTTTCTTTATATGGGCGGCGTTTTCATCAGTTCCGTGGTGGATGGTGAAATTAAACGCATGCTGGGGAGACAGCGTTTGGACAACAAAATAAAAAAATTGAATAACCATTACATTGTCTGCGGATACGGCCGCATCGGAAGGGTCCTTTGCAAATTCGTGGCTGAAGACACCAAGGACCTCGTCGTCGTAGAACAAAGTGAGGAGCTCAAAGAGACCCTGGAACAGGATAAAATCCACTATATCATCGGAGATGCCGGAGACGAGGATGTGCTGGAAAAAGCCGGGATCAAACGGGCCAGAGCCATAGTGGCAGTTCTTGCAACAGATACAGCAAATGTGTTCCTGGTGCTCACTGCCAGACAACTCAATCCCGACATCTATATTATGGCCCGGGCATCAAACCCCATGGTGAGAAAAAAATTCTATGTGGCCGGTGCCAACCAGGTGGAATCCCCCTATGATATCGGTGGGGTTTCCATGGGTTTAAAGTTGCTGCGCCCCACGGTTTCCAACTTTCTGGATACAGCGCTGTCCCGGCAAAGCGATGCCATCCAGATTGAGGAGGCATTTGTACCGGAGACATCGGACTATGTAGGAAAACAACTTAAAGATTCGGGTATCCGGCAGAATTACAATCTGATTATCATTGCAATCAAAGAGAAGTCCGGCCACATGGAATTTGCCCCCCATTTTGAAACCATTATCCACCCCCGCGACACTCTGATTGTCATGGGCAAGACCGCAGATTTAACGGCGTTCAGGCGTGCGTTGGGCAATAGTTAAATTTTGTAAATAACCCGGGTATCGGTAATAATAATGTCCACTGTATATTTTCTTGATTCCATCTGAATCTGGTCTACAATCTGCTCTTCATACGCCAGAGAAACCTTGCGGCAGGTTTCCGGCAATTTTGTTATCAGCTTTGAGTAATAGTTGTTGCCGAATCCCATGCGCCCGCCCTTGTCATCAAAGGCCAGGCCCGGGATAATGGCAATATCCACATCATCCAGGGCGATTTTTTTACACCGTTCCGGATTGGGCTCAAGCATGTCGTGGGCATTGGTAATAAGATCCCTGTCAAAATGACTTATTTTGTACAAAAGAAAAGTATTTTTAACATCCGTAAACACTGGAAGAATAACACTTTTTTCAATTTCCATGGCCTTGCGAATAATCTTTTCCGTAGGAATTTCCTTACTTCCGGGCGGATAGAGGAGTACCTGCTGGGATTCCAGGAAATTTGCAAAGTCAAACAGTTTATTTTCAATGGTGTTGTATTTTTCTTCAACCTGTTCCGGGGACAGGGCATTCATACGTTCCGCCACAAGGCTTAACACACTGTTTTTACCGCTTTTAGTTTCATCCATAGTCACATTCCTTAATTAGTGCGCAAAAAGTTTTGAGAAATATTATACACTGTTGGGGAATTGTCAACCGGCAATAATCGTTGACTGTTTACATAGCCCGTGTTATCTGAATACAATTGTAAAAATATTATAACCAGCCACCTTTCAACCCTATAATCATGCAGGACAAAAATCAAAAATGCTTGATATTAAATTGATTAAAAACAACCTGGACACTGTTGTCCAGGGCATGAAAAAGCGCCGGGCTGATATTGACTTCTCCCCGTTCCTTGAAAATGAGGAAAAAAGGAAATCCCTTTTAGTTGATATTGAAGAGTTACGCCATCTAAGAAATACTGTTTCTGATGAAATTGCCCAAATGAAGAAATCCGGCCAGGACGCCCAGCCAAGCATTGATAAAATGAAAGGCGTTTCTGAGCGAATCAAGGAAATGGACAAGGATCTCAACGAGTTGGATTCATGGATCAAGGATTTCCTTATTCATATTCCCAACCTGCCCCATGAAGATGTTCCCACGGGAAAAGATGACACTGAAAACCGCCTTGAAAAAACATGGGGAACGCCCAGGTCCTTTGATTTTGAGATCAAAGATCATGCCGACATTGCCGAAGGCTTAGGAATTCTCAATCTTGGGTGTGCCGCAAAGCTTGCCGGCTCCAGATTCCCTTTGTATCTGGGTGCTGGCGCCCGTCTGGAGCGGGCTTTAATCAACTTCATGCTGGATATTCACACTACAGAGCACGGATATAAGGAAGTCCTGCCTCCCTTTATCGTAAACAGGGAAACCATGACCGGTACGGGCCAGTTGCCTAAATTTGAGGAAGATCTCTTTAAACTTGAGAACTGGGATTACTACCTGATCCCCACATCAGAGGTACCCATGACCAACATCCCGGCCGGAGAGATCCTGGATGAATCCAAACTTCCCTTGAAATATACGGCATTTACCCCCTGTTTCAGGTCCGAAGCAGGCTCCTACGGCAAAGACACCAAGGGGCTGATTCGCCAGCACCAGTTCAACAAGGTGGAAATGGTGAAAATAACCGCCCCCGAGACCTCATTTGACGAGCTTGAATCACTGCGGGCCAATGCGGAAGATATACTCCAGCGCCTGGAACTGCCCTACCAGGTGGTCACCCTGTGCACCGGGGACCTGGGGTTTTCCGCCACCAAGACCTATGACCTTGAAGTGTGGATGCCCGGCCAGGATAAATACAGAGAGATCTCCTCATGCTCCAACTGTCTTGATTTTCAAGCCAGGCGGGCAAATATCCGGTTCAGACGGGAAAACACTAAAAAACCCGAGTTCTGCCACACCCTCAACGGGTCCGGACTGGCCGTGGGCAGAACCTTTGCAGCAATACTTGAAAACTATCAAATGAAAGACGGAACCGTCCAAGTCCCCAAGGCACTGGTACCGTATATGGGAGGGATAGAAGTAATTAAACATGAATCTTAATTTATTCCCTGAGGATATCAGACCATATATCATCCCCTCGCCCAGGGGGGAAATGTACTATAAATGCCTTGGCTGCGGTGCAGAATACGGCATCCAGGAACTTTTGTATGTGTGTCCGGCCTGCAATCAGGTACTGCTGATCCATGACCGGAACAAAGATAAACTCAAAGACATTCCGGGTGAAACCTGGCAAAAAATTT
Organism: uncultured Desulfobacterium sp.; assembly: GCA_963668575.2. GTDB lineage: Bacteria > Desulfobacterota > Desulfobacteria > Desulfobacterales > Desulfobacteraceae > Desulfocicer. The sequence goes on from CAXXMQ010000003.1 coordinate 35,052, forward strand.
TTGATTACCGCAAAATGCTCAAGGTCCCAGCCCTGAAAGGGATTTACCGGTACCATGAATTCATTGGCCCCAGCATCCCCCTTGACTCCATCATCTATCTGGGTGAAGGACATACGCCGATGATCGAAGCCAATACCGTGCTCCAGGAAAAAACAGGATTAAAGTTTTACTACAAAAACGACGGCCAGAACCCGTCCGCCTCATTTAAGGACAGGGGCATGGCCTCTGCCCTGTCCAGCATAAAGTATCTTATTGACCAGGGACTTGTCTCCGAAGTGATCTCGGTATGCGCCTCCACAGGCGACACATCGGCATCTGCGGCCCTTTATGGCTCCTATTTTGGGCCTGAAGTAAAATCAGCTGTAATTCTGCCCCATAAAAAAGTCACCTCAGCCCAACTGGCCCAGCCCCTGGGAAGCGGTGCCAGGGTTTTTGAAATACCAGGAGTTTTTGATGACTGCATGAAAGTTGTGGAGTATCTGTCCTCAAGCTATCCTGTGGCACTGCTCAATTCCAAAAACGCATGGCGGATTCTGGGACAGGAGTCCTACGCCTATGAAATTGCCCAGGACTTTGACTGGGATATGGATAAAAAAGTGGTCATGGTCCCCGTCGGCAATGCCGGAAATATCTCCGCGCTCATGAACGGCTTCTTAAAATTTTACAACACGGGCATCATCAAAAAACTGCCGAAAATCATCGGGGTGCAGTCTGAACACGCCGACCCAGTATACCGTTATTACCTTGAGCCCGATGAAAGCAAGCGCGAATTTATTCCGGTCCAGACCCAGCCAAGCGTGGCCCAGGCCTCCATGATCGGCAATCCTGTATCCATGCCCAGGGTGATTCAGATTGCCCGGGAATATGATGCCACCAGCGGTCATAAAAATGTTTTCGTGGTCCAGGCCAAAGAACAGCAGATCATGGACTGGCAGCTTACAGCCAACCAGAACGGACATATCACCTGTACCCAGGGTGGCGAATGTCTTGCAGGTATGGTCCAGGCAAAGGCATTAAACCTTGTGGATGACAGCGAAACCGTAATTCTGGACGCCACGGCCCATGCCATTAAATTCTATGCTTTCCAGGACCTTTATTTTAAAGGTGAACTGGCAGACGGCTATGGCATTTCATCAGACAGCCGGTTTATCAATTTACCGGATTTTGTTTCACCCGATGATCCCGAATTGATTCCAAGCCAGGAGAAACCCCTCGGGCCATCCCAGTTCCAGAAATTTGTAAAGGATGTCTCCGAAAGAATAGCTGCCCGTTTAGGGTTTTGATTCATGTCTTTTTTCCGGGCCAGCATATATTGTCTTGTTATCTGCCCGGTCATACTGGTTCTTATCACCCCTTGCCCCGGCTTTTCAGCCCAAGGGGTGAAAACCAGTTTTAAAACCTACTCCCTGTTCACCTACAATGACCGCAGTTATCTTTGCGAACCCTACCTGGTTCAGAAGGATGAATGGCTGTATAAAATTTTACGCCAGAAAGGAGAAATATCCTCATCGGATTTTCCGCTGTTCCTAAAAATATTTAAAACCATTAATCCGCAAATCAGCAATATTGACGCCATCTCTCCGGGCAGTCGGATTCTGATTCCCCTTAAACCGGTGGATAAAAACGATTACGAACACGACAATAACGGAACCGTTGAGGTTCCGGTACTGGAATTCAGTGCCCAGATTAATCCAGCCGCTGTATCCCAACACACTTACAAACACGAGGTTAAAGCTGGGGACACGTTATCCCGACTGCTTTCCAAAGAATTTTTAACTTCTGGGGGCAATGTATCCAAGGTCGGGGAAAAAACCATTTTTCACCTGAATCCGACCATAAAAAACATTAATCTCATCTACCAGGGAGCAAAGATAGTCATTCCTGACCCTTCAATTCTTTCCCAGCCCTGGTTTAACGATTTCGTTGTTATGGGGGAGAAAATCCTTGGGCCTGGGTGGACGAAACCCGCCGGTATTGCCGGGGAAAAAAAATCCCCGACGCCTGCCTTCCCCCCTTTATCCAAGCAGGATCTGGCTTATTTAAAACGCTACACCCGGCTTATCCGGGGCCGTCTTATGCACCGGGGAAAGCTGTTTTTTCCACCCGGCAGCCAGGGGAGAAAGCCTGAATTCATTGACTTGTCACAAACACCTGTCCTCAGCAATGATGCCGGCAATAAAACAGTGCTTCTGGGGCCGGATATCACTGAAGAGACCATGGATTCAGATCTTGTTGCCGCCATGAAAGCCTACTGGAAGGATCTGGAATTTAAAAAAATCAGTGAGATCCTCCAAGACAGGGACCGGCTCGGCGCCCACTCCATGGAAGATGTTCCCAGCTGCCAGGAATCATTGATAGAGACTCTTCTGGCGGCAACATCCTATGCCTATGATCCAAAGGCTGTTATCCCCGTCTCCCTAAACAATGTAGAGATGAGCGTCTCACTTGGCAGGATCAGCCATGCCCACGACCCTGATATATTGATAAATTCGGGAAGCGTTTACGGCTCCGCCCTTGATATCTTAAAAAGCCAGGGATACCAGATCCTTGATCTGCCTTGGGATTTCACCGTTGAAGAGATCTGTATCCGCCTTTTCTCCCAGCTCGGGTACCAGGTATGGAAAAACCCCGCATTCAATGCAGGCCGGAAAGTAAACAATCTTTCAGGGGTTTATGCTGAAAAAGGAGTGGAGAGGCTTTTTTTAACCAGAACGTCTCTTTTTAAAGAAGCTCTGAGCTTTCTGGAAAATGAAAACGTAAATGTGATCCTGCTTGAATAAGGAGCCTGTCCCATGAAAACAAAACTCTTTTTCCCGGCGTGCATCTGTATTTGTATCTGTATGGTGATGGCCTCCTGCACTTCGGCGCTGCAGGCCCAAAAAGAGAACAGAATCGCCCAGGCCATCAAGAGGGAGGGGGATGTATACTATGTCCAGGGGGACTACACGGCAGCATTGGGCAAACTTTTTGAAGCAGAAAAAATCATGCCGGACGATCCAGATATACAATACAGCCTGGGGCTGGCCTACATGGGAAAAAGCAGGTATGACCTGGCCATAAACGCCTTTAAAAAATCCATAGCATCCAAGCCCAATAACACCGAGGCCCTGAACAACCTTGGGGCAGCCTATCTTCTTGAAAAGCAGTGGGGCATTGCCATTAAAACATTCAACAAGGTCCTTGAAGACATCGCCTATCCCACCCCCGAACACCCCTTGACCAATATCGGGTCGGCATATATGGAATTGAACAACTACCCTTTGGCACAGCAATATTTTCTTAAAGCATTACAGGAAAAGCCAGGGCACATTAATGCCATTCATGGCCTCTCCCTGCTGTATATCCGTTGCGGCCAGACAGACAGGGCCATTGATTATCTGGATAAAAACATACGAAGATATCCGGGTATTGCCATACTCCATGCAGATCTTGCCCAGGCATATGAAACATGCGGAAGGACCCGCCAGGCCATTAGATCCTGGCAGGAGGTCATGCAACTGGCCCCTGAAAATTCAAGCCTTTACCAGAAGGCAGAACAACGTCTATTCGAACTGCGGTGAAAGCCAGATTAGACCAAGATAAAATGTCCGAATTAAAGCTTTGACGGCTTCTTGGGCGTCACGGACCAGGCATCTTTTCCCCACTCTTCCAAATCATGGTCAGACATGCCCCGGAAATCGCTCAATGCCTCCCGAATCTTCTGGGTGACGACATTATTAACCTGCCGGATGTCAAACAGATCCATTTTGAGGTCATAAAGGGTATAGTCGCCTTTGTTTTTTCTCAGAGTCTGGCCCACCAGATCCCGGATGGCGCTCCAACTGTCTTTGCGGGTCTGGTCTGCCACAGGTGTAAGCGTATCAAGATTTTCCAGCCGCCTGGTGCGGAATTTCTGGTCCAGCTTTTTCTGAAAAAATGACATCCATAAAATCATAATCAGGCCAGCACCGATACCGCCCACAGACAACAGGGCATTGGGAGCGGCTATCCCGGCCGTCATCATCACGAGAAAGGCAATCAGGCCTCCCCCCAGAAGGCTGATCAGAAACCCGATAAAAATTTTCTGCAGTCTGAAACTTTGGAATTCCAGCGCAAAGTTCTGAAGCGCTTCAATATAATGGGACAGACGCTCCCCGTGAATCTCCAGATAAGAAGCCAGATGGTCCAGTCTGCGCAGGGGAGTCTGTAAAATGATCTGCCTGAGATCCTCCCGCTGATTCTCAAGAAGGGGAAGAAACGAGGGCAGATGAGCTGAATTGTTACTGCTGGCGGCTGCATTTGCCGAATAGGTCATCCGGATCATGGGGATATCCTTCCGACCCGTAATCTGAGATAAATTCCAGCACAGGGTTCCGTAAACCCGCAGCAAATCATTGAAAGTGGTGCACTCATCAATACGATTGAGCACAAAGATGATCCGGTCTTCAAAGGTATGGGCGGTCAGGGTATCCCGAATGCTTTTATATGCCTCCCGCACGGTTCCGGCCTTGTGGGCGTCAAACAGAACCAGAACGAGTCCCGCCTTTTGGGCCAGATCCCCGATGACCTCCTGATAATCATACCCCCGGTCACGCTCGGTAATACTGTCAAGCATACCCGGGGTGTCAATGATGGCCAAATTTTTTAAAAAAGGAGAGTTAATTCTTTTCAGTTGAAAATGGGCTGCAAAACGCTGGCCGTGCTTGCGAAGGGTGGAAAAGGGAAATTCTGGATCATTAAGCAGGGCTTTGCCGTCCCGGTGTTCCACCACCCGTATTCCTTCTGCTTCCGGCACGGTATCATCATAGGTCAGTACGGTGAATGAATCATCTGTGGGGGCCTGGCCTGTATCCTGAATCTTTGCACCGAGAAACTCATTGATCAGAGAAGATTTCCCTGATGAATAATTGCCGATGACCAGCACCATGGGCCGCCATTTTACATTGGTCTCCAAAGGGATATCGCTGTAACCGTAGCGCTGGGCCATGGGTGTCAGGTACTTCGTTATGGTATCCACGATATCTTCCCGAAGGGCATTCATATAATTTTCACGATGCATGGATTTCTCCCAAATGTAAGGTTCAGATCAAAATGCGCCGCTCAAAAATGATATCAGGCGACAGGTATTGTCATCAATCCAGGGAGTATAAAGAAACAGCACAAGTGTGTCAATTTGATTTATTGTCTCATTTATAATGAACGTTTGTGCAACCTATACCGATCTTTAAACCTTCATTGCGGGTTGAATCTGGCCGTTGATATGCTATATCAGCCCATGGTTATTACGACTTCTTTTTGTTGATCTGTTTGATTCGGATTGCCACATCTTTCCACCGTTCTTTTTCCACCCGGTCTGCGCTCTTTTTCTTCCGGGAGGAGATATATTCCAGTTCCCGCTTCATCTTAAGGTAATTTTCCAGCCTGGCTTCCGTCAGTTCTGCGTCCCGGATTGCCTTAAGAACCCTGCACCCGGGTTCATGGGTGTGGGTGCAGTCTGAAAACCGGCATTGTGTTCCCAGCTCTTCTATTTCCGGAAATGTCGATTCAACACCCTGGTCAATATCCCAGAAGCTGACTTCACGGATGCCGGGGTTATCGATGATCATGCCGCCCTGGGGCATCATGATCAGATCCCGGGACGTGGTGGTGTGTGTCCCCTTTCCCACATGGGCGCTTACCTCGCCGGTGTCCTGGACGGTTTCTCCGCACAGCCGGTTGATCAGCGTGGATTTGCCTGTACCGGAAGATCCCACCATAATACATGTCCGGCCATGCTTTAGATAGGGCATAAGGTTGGACAGCCCGGAATCATCCAAGGCGGATATCAGATGTACGGGAACGCCGAATGCAATGGTTTCCACTTCGCTCACAAAGTGTTCGGGATCCTGGTGAAGATCTGCTTTTGTCAGGATGATTACCGGATTGAGCCCACAGTTATAGACAAGGGTCAGGTAGCGCTCAATGCGCCGCAGGTTAAAATCCCGGTCAAGGCCGGTAACGATGAATACATTGTCAAGGTTGGCCGCAATGACCTGCTCTTTGTGTTCCCCTGATTTTCGGCTGCGCATGCCTGAAGCGCCTCTGATCAGGGCATTTTTTCGGGGCAATATCCCGGTGACAACGGTTTGCCTGACCAGAACCCAGTCTCCGATAACCGGGTATGCGCTGCTGCTTTCAAGCTGAAGCTTTCCGGCCAGGGAGGCCGGGCGCTCTTCTTTACCGTCATTGATAAAAAAAGTTTTTCTCCTGATCCCGGTTACCCGGGCCGGAATAAGAGAATTACTGTCAAGATTCTCCAGATCTGCCTGGAAACAGGCAGCCCAACCCAAGAAAGAAAGGTATTCGAAGTTTTTATCTTTCATCGCTACAGGGTATCCGTTAAATTTATGCAAGTTGATGTGTGGTGACGGTTTTGCTTGAATGGTGCTTGAGAAGCGGGAAAAGGTTTGAATCGCCTTTTCCCGCCTTTGATTTAGGTCGCTTGGGAACTGCCACAGGCATTCTTAAGCTTGTGCTGCGGCCACGCCCCTGTCAAATGCCTCCATATTCAAAGGAACAATTTTGGGCTTTGCCGCAAATTCTTCCTGGACGCATTTTTTAAGAAGATCCAGATCCACCACTTTGCTTTTGGCTGCAAACGCAGCTAGGGCAACAATATTGGCAGCCCTGACAGATCCGGCCTCAATGGCAATATCATTGACCGGAACCGCCAGCTCAACCACATCCTTGCGCTGACTTCTGACCGGGATCAATGACGAGTTAATGAATACAACCCCGCCGGGTTTGACGGTGTCGTCAAATTTCTCCAGGGAGGGCCGGTTCATGGCCACCAGGTGGGAGGGGCTTTTTATAATGGGTGATCCGATGAGCTTGTCACTGATCACAACGGTGCAATATGCGGTGCCGCCCCGCATTTCAGGTCCATAGGAGGGAATCCAGGCAACCTGGTATCCCTGCTTCATTGCGGCATAGGCCAGCAGCTTGGCACTGAGAAGAATGCCCTGGCCGCCGAATCCTGCAAATTTAATTTCTGTCTGCATGGGTCTCTCCCAATCTATTTGGCGTCTTCAGGGGTTTTGTAATCGCCGAGTTCATAATAAGGCAGCAAGGTTTCTTCGGCCCATTTCAAAGCATCCACGGGTGTCATGCCCCAGTTGGTGGGGCAGGTGGAGATCACCTCCACAAAGCTGAAACAGGTGTTGTCCATCTGGTACTGGAATGCCTTTTTAATTGCTTTTTTACATTTATTCACCATCTGGGGCTTGAGCACGGCCTGCCGGGTCACATACCCCGGGGTCACAATTTCACTCATCAGATTGGCCATGCGAATGGGCATGCCTGTCTGGGCCGTATCACGGCCGGCCGGGGCCGTGGTGGCCCGCTGTCCCGGCATGGTGGTGGGGGCCATCTGCCCGCCGGTCATGCCGTAAATGGCATTGTTTATAAATATGACGGTGATTTTTTCCCCGCGGTTGGCGGCATGAATGATTTCACCCATACCGATACTGGCAAGGTCCCCGTCTCCCTGGTATGTGAATACCATCAGATCCGGGCGTACCCGCTTGATGCCTGTTGCCATGGCAGGGGCCCTGCCGTGGGCAGCTTCCTGGAAGTCGCAGTCAAAGTAGTTGTAGATCATGACAGCGCATCCCACCGGGGCGATGCCCACGGTCTTTTCCCGGATGCCCAGTTCGTCTATGGCTTCGGCCACCAGCCGGTGGACAATGCCGTGGGTGCAGCCGGGACAATAGTGGGTATAATTGTCTGTTAACGCCTCTGGCTTAGAAAATGTTTTTCCCATTATGTTCTCCTTGACCGGCGCCTTACCCGATCAGCTCTTTTACGATTTCGATGATTTTTTCAGGTGACGGGATTTCACCACCGCACTCCCCGTAAAATTCCACCGGTTTTTTGCCCATAACGGAACGCTGGACATCCTCCACCATCTGGCCCATGCTCATTTCAATGCTGATAACGCATTTGCAGCTCTCTTTGGCTGCGGCATCATGCACCTGTTTTTCAGGGAAGGGAAATAACGTCTTGGGGCGGAACATGGCCGCTTCAATGCCCTCTTCCTTGAGCATGTCAATGGCGGTGCGGCACACACGGCTCATGGTGCCGTAGCTTGCCAGCAGAATTTGATATTCCCCGTCCGTATTATAAAGCTCATACTGAACATCTTCTTTTTTCATCTGTTCGTATTTGGCTTTAAGATTCATATTGTGCTGGTTCAGCTCAACCGGATCCAGAAACAAGGATTTCACCAGATTCGGCTTTTTGCTCTTTCGGGTGGACATCCCGTTGGTGGCCCAGTCATCCTTGTTGCTGGGCTCGGTTTTCAAATCATCGGGAAATTCCACCGGCTCCATCATCTGCCCGATCATGCCGTCACCCATGATCATGACGGGATTTCTATATTTTTCAGCCAGGGTGAACGCCTGCATGGTCATCTCCACGGCTTCCTGAACACCGTCCGGTGCCAGGACCAATAGATGATAATCGCCGTGACCGCCGCCTTTGGTTGCCTGGAAATAATCACCCTGGGACGGCAGAATCCCGCCCAATCCCGGGCCGCCTCTCATGATATTGACAAATACGGCCGGGCACTCGGCCCCGGCAATATAGGAAATTGCTTCACTCATGAGACTGATGCCCGGAGAGGATGAGGTGGTCATGACACGCACACCGGCACCCGAGGCACCAAAGATCATATACCCCACGGCCACTTCACTTTCGCCCTGGAGGAACACGCCGCCCACTTCGGGCAGGCGCTTGCTCAGATATTCGGCGACTTCCGACTGGGGCGTGATGGGGTATGCAAAATAGTTCAGACAGCCGGCCCTGATGGCGGCTTCGCCGATTGCTTCATTGCCTTTCATTAAGACTTTAGCCATTATTTCTTGTCCTTATAAATAATTAAGCACTTTGTTCTTCAACTATACTTATAGCCACATCCGGACACATGGTGCAGCAGATGGCACAGTAAATGCAATCTTCCGGCCTGGCCTGGCAGACGGGAAAATGTCCTTTTGCATTTACCTTGTCGGTGATCTCAAGCACGTTTTTCGGGCAGAAATGCACACAAAGACCGCACCCTTTGCACCTTTCGGCATCAATAATGTGTTTATAGGCCATTGTAAGTAGTACTCCTTGGTGTTAAGTGCGTACCCAGCAGGGCGCCAGCAACCGGTCAATGGGCAGGATCGGGCAACAGATCCGTTCCGGGTCCAGTTGGGGCACAAGCCTGGTGGACGCTGTTAAAAAATCAATTGGGAGATTGGTGGCCTCGGACACCCGGGTCACCAGATTGTAGCCGTCATAAATAATTTGGGGCGTGGTCTCGTCAAGAAGGTTGGCATTGGAAACCAGACCTGTGACAGGCAGCTTTGCGGCCGCTTCGATTTCGGCTTTTATCCTGAGGCAGCCCTGGACATCGCCGGTATCGGGACGCAGGGAGTTGATGACCATCAGTAATTTGACATGGCTTTTTTTAAGCCCGTCTGCCAGGGCGGCAATCACCCTAACGCCCACGTCATTGCCGCCGGCATCCAGAATGGTCACTTCCGCAGGATTTTTAATCATGTCGGCCACAGCCGGGGTGAGGATGGGCAGGTCAGCATGCATGTATTTTCTGTCCGGCAGCACCACCTCTACCCCGAGATCTTCCAGGGGCTTTTGGGCTTCCCTGGTTCTGAAATAGGGGTTGACCAGATCCAGGTCCGTTATCTTGACGCTTTTACCCGATTTCCGGGATACGGCTGCCAGATTGACGGCGGTCTCACTTTTGCCGCTGCCGTAATTGCCGGCTATGATAATAATGCCGCTGATGTCAGGTAACATACCGCCCTTTCCTTAACGGGTTAAAAAAACCATTAAATAATCCCAAACTATGAATTAAATCAAATCGGGGTAGGTTTTTCAATATTTATTTAGGCGGATTGAAATAGCCGTGGATCAGACAGGGAAATTTCCGGCTCAACTCTTTTATCAAGTTTGCCATGCCGGTGGGAAATCCGCCGGGGGCGGCGGTCTCCATGATGCGGATATAATGCCGGGGGTCAAAATTAAGATTGCGCCACTGGATCATGTTGATATCCGTATCCCGGATAAATTCAAAAAGTGCCTGCTTTTCATTTTGGCAATCTGTGAATCCCGGGCAGTTCAGGTAATTGATTGCCACAAAACGACCGTTGCCCCTGGCACGTTTAATACTGTCCACAACATCTTCAAAACAATAGGATTTGGGGCGAAAATAGGCTGTATAACAGGCGGTGCGTACTGAGTTCATACTCACACGCATGCTGTCCAGGCCAACCTTGCACAGACGATCCACCCGGTGGGGCAGACTGGCATTGGTATTCAGATTGATGGTGCCCTGATCGGTCTTTTCCCGGATCAGAACAATGGCCTTTTCAATGGCATCGGCCGAGGTTAAAGGCTCTCCCTCACACCCCTGGCCAAAACTGACCACTGCGTTTTCAACCTTCAGGATATGTTCCAGGGCAACACCGGCAATTTCTTCGGGGTCCGGGATAAAATTGATCCGGTCCTGGCAGGCGCAAAGGTTATTTTCGGTCTGAAGGGAAATGCACCCAAGACACCTGGCATTGCAGACTACGGAAGTGGGCAGCGGGGCTTCATACCGGCCCAGGAAAAAATTTTTGCCGGCCGGGCATCCGTATTCCAGGGCACATTTTTCCAGATGGCGCATCAACCGGTTGTCCGGATATTTTTTTCTGTATTTTTCCACCCCTTTCCGGACCTGGTCAATGGGCATTAATCTCAGATCCTGGCGGGGCTCATCATCCACCTGAAGGGCTGCGGATCTGAAATTATCTTTTCCAAACCCCAGCGCACCATAGGAAAAAAGGGGAAGGGGCTTATCTATGCCGGCATCATCATAGGCGCAGAAATGCAGGTTTACATACCCCGGGGAGTTGAACACGCCCACCGGGAAAATGCGTTGGCCAGGCTCGAACGGATTGAATTCAAGGGCCTCAAACTGATCCGTGACAAGGTTGAATACAATGGGCGCGCGGTCAGGCATCATCATCAGCTCACTGCCGTGGGGCATGGGGCATGTGCCCGATTTTGTCAGGATAAAGAAATCATTTCCGGACATACCCGCAGCCGCATATCCGTCCAGTTCAAAAATATTTCCCTGTTCATCGGCCACCACCGCCGTGAGCATCTGTCTATTTATATATGCCATGATGAAGCAGGATATACCAGAAAGGTCCCGGGATCTCAATTAAAGATTGTTATCGCGGCATATCCGGATGAACCAGGGCAATTTCCTATGAAAATTTTCCTGCAAGGTGAATGTTAATGTTAAACAGCCCATGTGGGCTATTGATAATAGTCCGAGGTTTGAGCCCATCATTGGATGAGATTTGTTTTTAGTATAGTCTTCTGTGAGAAATTTGAAATAGCTCCGACCCCACAATGCTTCTGTTATTGAGAGCTGCTTTGAAATAGGCCTTGGCGAGCATAGATAGACAAAGTCAACTCCCAATTCCTATCCCAAGAAGCCCTAAAAACAAGGGAAATCGGCCTGCTCAATATGTTGATTATGGTTCACCGGATGATGTGAATTGTTTTTAAGATAATTTATACAAATAGCTTGATAAGCCGATAGAATTAAAGATATATACCCGATCATGATTAAAAAAAGCTTCTATCAATGGTTTTTAAAAAAGATTAATGAAAATACGGTAAGGTTTTTAACCGTAAATAATCTTCTTCTTGTTTTTTTCTTCCTTGTTTGTGGAATAGTTCTTATCTGTTTTTCTTTTATATTTTTTGGTTGGGATGAAGCGTCACGAAATTTTCTAACTGGATTTGTTACTATTTTTTCTATTCTAATTGCCACAACTACTGCGATGATAACTTTCATATCAAAATCAGACAGTGAAACGGTTGAAATGTTACATCGTAATTTTTCAATACTTAGATGGGCTTTCAACACGCTCGAACTGAACAAAAAGACGCTTGAACATTATAATACAATTATAGATAAGGGTATTCCACAAGGTTCAAAAATATTTCTTGAGGAATTCAGAATATCACTTAAAAAAATTCAAAAAATACTTGAAGACGATAAATTCATTAATGTTGTTAATGTTAAGAAATATAAAACAATAGTTGATGTAGACCAGCTTGCTTTTGGACTTATTGTGGATATAGATTATTTTCTTTTGAAGCAGAACGACCTCAACAGTCAGTTTGTTTCGGAAAAACGCCTTCAACAAACTAAAGAGACCCTTAA
>CAXXMQ010000004.1:0-97154 GCA_963668575.2 uncultured Desulfobacterium sp.
TTCTTGGCGTAATCCTGTCCATAGAACTGGAAATTCCGGTTCCTTCTGGCGGGGCAATCATCCTTGTGGCATCAATGTTTTTTCTGGTCACAGCGCTCATACGCATGGCTGCAGGCCAGTTCAAAGAAGCGGCCATTATAGTCGTTCTGGACAACATCAATCCGGGTATAGGCCGTGATCCGGTATCAGCTTTATTTCCCTGGTACTGGTGCAGTTTATCAGGACTGCCAAGACAAAATAGACTGCGAACTTACGGCAACTTTTGGATGCCCGGGCTTTATACCGCCCGGGTTGATTTCCAATGGCGCATGCATTGAACAGCAGGTCATAAACCGGACTGAACCCGTGTTCTTCCATCAAGGTTTTGATATGTCTGTCAGAATAGCCATACATGAGCATATTGTCTTTCCGGGGATTTCCATGGAATTAACAGGTCTTTTCCGCTTTTCACCCTCATCACAATGGGCCACCACAAAGGCAAACACGCCGTTTTTTTAATAATCCTTGAGACTTCTTTAAAAATCGGGTGATGTCCTCAAAAATATGGGTTACCCCGGTGCACACGGCATGGTGGGCAAAGCTATCCGGATACGGATAGGGTGTCAGGGAGAGATCATGCTCCTTTAATTCCTGTGCCATCTCTTTTAAACGGCATAACTCAAGCATCTGGTGTGAAAAATCGATCCCGTAGATTTCAAGTCCGGCCTTGAAAAACAACTCAGATGACAGGCCGGTGCCGATACCGATATCTAAAACCCGCTCTTGGGGATTAACAAACCTGTAGGCCATGCCGAATACAATGGCCGGGTCCAGCCATCGGGCCTTCATGGCTTTCTGATCATAGGCATTGGCATGTTGGCTATTAAAAATCTGTTTTATCTTTTCCACTATTTGTTCCTTTTCAGCCGATGTTTATAATATGTGATTTTAAAACCTTATATTTACAGTAACGCCGCAAACCCTGGGATCCCCGTCAAGCCCGATGGTGTGGTTTCCGGAGGTGTTGACCCAGGTCAGGTATTCTTCATCCAGTATATTTTTTGCCCAAAGGTAGACATCAAAGCCCTCCTGCTCATACCCCACCTTAAGGTTCAGGGTTGCGTATGCACATTGACTGGTTTTATTGGCAGAATCTCCGTAGAATTTATCCGTCCCAAAATAGTCCGCCCGGCAGAACAGGCCGTTTAAAAAACGGTATTGCACGCCCAGGTTGTAAGTATACCGGGGCGCATAGGTCAAATCATTTCCGCTGTAATCCTTTTGAATTAAAGCGGTGTTGTCGTCATTCCATACAAGGGCTTTAAAATCATCAAAGGTTGATTTGGTGTACCCGAAACCTGCAAACAGATCCAGGCCCGTCAAAGGCTTTGCCTGCAATTGCAGCTCCAGGCCCTGGGCGTGTGCTTTGGCTGCATTGGTAATGGTTGTGGCCATGGTGTCCGGGTCGGTTTCGGTCACCTGTTTATCTTTTATATCAATATAGAAAACGGACAGATTGGACACCAGACGCCCGGAGCACCAGGCCGTCTTTACGCCTGCCTCGTAATTCCAGGTATATTCGGAGTCATAGGTAAAGGTATCGTCGTTGGGAGAGTTCAGCCAGTTAAAGCCACCCACCAGATACCCTTTGGATGCCGAGACATACCCCATAACGTCCGGAGCAATATCATAGTTGACGGCTATCTTTGCAGGATTTCATCACAGGTCTGGGAATCGTCATTGGTGATTCCCTGGACATCATCATGCTGGCGGCCATCCATTTTTTGATGGTCAAAGCGAAGACCAGCAGTGATATGAAGCTTTTGCATCGGGGTATAGGTCCCCTGCATGAAAGCGGCCAGGCCCGACGACTCAATGTCGGTGACCGGATGCTTAATCGTCTTTGACATGGAAATCCAGTCATATTGAAAATCAAAGGTGGTGTCTTCGATAAAACCATATACCCCGGCCAGCCATTCAAAGGTGCGCGGCCCGGTGGATGAGATGCGAAGTTCCTGGCTGTACTGGTGTTCATCAATCTTGAAAATATTTAATTTTTGATTTGAGGAACTGTTCCAGGCATCGGCATCGTTTTGTTTATCTAAAGACTGGTCCAGCATACTGGTCACGGACAACACTTCAAAATTATCCGCCTTATATTTAACCCGAAGATTCTGGCTGTTGCTGTCCTGGTCCACATACTCGTCGGTATCTTTTTGAGTCTCAAAACGATCCGTGGCGCAGGGGCCGTCAATGTACCTGAACCCGCCGCCATGGTCATTTTCACTTTGTATATCCGTGATAAAGGCAATGTCCCAGGCAGTTGCCGGGGTCCATCTTAAAGTGACCCCGGCCATTGAGATGCTCCCAGTCCATTACCTCATCATCGCCGTCGGCAATATTTGTGAAATACCCATCGGACGTATCAAACTGAAACGCCCCGCCAAAATAGAGGGTGTCCTTGACAATGGGCTGCTTTAAGTTTGCCCCGAAACGGTATGTGCTATCGCTTGCATATTCTGCGGACACGGATGCTTGCGGTTCATTGCCGGGCTGACGGGTGACAATATTGAGAACACCGGACTCGGAATTTCTGCCGTACAGGGTTCCCTGGGGGCCTTTGAGTATCTCAATACGCTCCACGTCAAACAGGGCCGTGTTCTGGGTATAGTGCAACGGATAACTGATATCATCCACGTAAAAACCTGCCGGGGAGTAAATTGCCGATTTAAAAGATGAAATCCCCCTGATCGTCAGAGCATGTTCCACATGGCTTTCTTTGATAAATACATTGGGGGAAAATTTTTATCAAATCCACCATGCTTCGAACCGTTCTTTCTTCAAGCTGTGAATCGGAAAAAACATCCATGCTGATGGGCACATCCTGGACATTTTCCTCTTTTTTCCGGGCCGTGACAACCACCTGCTCCAACTGCTGTGTTTCCAGTGCATCCTGGTTTTTTTCAATTTCTTCTTCATTTTGAACTTGTCGGGGTTGTGCAAGAACTGCCGGTATATTCCCAAAAGAAATGGCCACGATAACGAACAACACTGAAATAACTTTCATTCTCATCTCTTTCTCCTTTAACCATTTTAATTTTCACTGGAATCCGGGACACATCACATCAAGCAGATGCCCCAGGGTGGTATGGTTGGCACAGGCCAGGTCATTAAGGGACTGTTCCGGCGATTCAAGGGCTATGTGGTCTTTGGTAAGCCGGGCCATGGCCTTTTGGGGGTTCCAGCCCATATATCCGGCAATCAGTGCCACCGGGTAATCTGCGGCCACTGCCGTATGGCGGGGATCCGTATGCTTTCAGGGATGCGATACGGCAGCTTCTTGCCACCCCGATCAGCTGCTTCATGGGCGACAGGTTGAAACAGCCGCCAATACAGACATACAGGGTTAATACCAGCGAAACTGCCAATGCAATACCGCGCAGGCCCGATTTTTTTAAATTCATGTAGGCCGTTAAAAGCCGCCAGTTCAGCCAGGTGTGGACGAGCATAGCCAGGCAAAAGAGCACGCCGGAATTTAAATGAAGCATCATCCAGTAATGGCGGTTCAACCCCCAGAACTGCCAGGGACAAAAGTGGGCCACCTGGCCTGCCGGTCCGAAGTAAAGGACAATGCTGGTGACCAGCATGATCAGCCCGGAAAAGGCCAGGGTTAATGAGGTTGTTTTTTTGAACACGATTTTTCTCCTCTAATTTTGAAGTTGCATCAGATAGGTAAACCCCAGATCCGTAAGACTTGTGCGGGTAAAACCCTGCCGGGCAAATGCCGTTTCAACCTGGTCCGGTGCCAGGCGCTGGGACAGGGGCGGGCCAAAGGGCTGCTCTTCCTTTTTCAATTCAAGGATGGCCACCTTTGATCCGGCCCTAAGGATGCGATGAAGTTCTTTGCCAAATTGTGTCTCCAGCACGCTTAACCCCATGGCATGCAAAACAGTGAACAGCAGGCAGACGGACACGGGAACCATCAGGGAGCGGTATCTCTTTGCGGATGTCGGCGGTCAGGCAGACCAGGTTATCCAATCCTTTTTCCCTGGCCTGTTCTTCCAGCGCCCCGGCACACCCGGGCCAGTGGTCAACCGCGTAAACATTTCCCTTTGGCCCGATCATTTGAGCGGCCCGCAGGCTGTAATCTCCATGGCCGCAGCCAAGGTCTGCCAGGGTATCCCCCCGGTCTCAGTTCAAGTACATCAAAAAGTGCGTCGGCATCCTGGATGGCGTAACTGGTCGGGGCACCTGACCGGCCCCTTTTATGATGCCCGTTGGAACGGCAATGGGTGGTTTTCATATAAGATCTCCTGATATTTAGTTAAGCAACTTAATATAATAAATATAAAAATATATGCAGCATCCTGCATATAAATCTCTACCAATCCACAGTATAGCAGTTGCAAGAGATAGATATCTCATGCATAAGTTATAAAGTACATCCTAACTTTTAATCAACTTGATACAGAAGCTTAACTATATTTGCAAGTCTTTTATGATAAAAATTTTATTCCGGCACGAACAAGCTGCGTCCATGTGCCCAAATCTGTTCTGCCCGAAAAGTCCGAAAAAAAACTGTTGACAACAAGATTAAGCCACTTTACTATTTTGCCCATGGAAGATAAAAGAGAACTGATAAGAGATACGGTCCGTGAGTTGTTGCGTATCGCTTGCCATGTACCAGCGCATTGAGCAGATGCCCATCCCGGTGGGCAACGACGGCGACCAGGTCTCGACCCGGGAAGCCCACATGATCCAGGCCGTGGGAGAGGGCCGGGATCTAAGCGTCACCCAGCTGGCCGACCACTTTGGCATCACCAAGAGCGGCGCATCCCAGATGGTTAAAAAACTTGAGAACAAAGGCTATCTTTTAAAACGGCAGTCACCGCACAGCAACAAGGAGTTTGTGCTTTCCTTGACCGATCTGGGCCAAAAGGTTTTCCGGATCCATGAACAGCTTCACGGCAAGGATTTCAACAGCCTTGATTGACGGCCTTGAATCCTTTTCCATCTCCCAGATCGCCACTCTTTCCGTATTGATGGAATCCATCGGCACAATCATGGAAAAACGCTTGTCCACCCGGGACCAGGAGAATACGGGGAAATAACGGCGGCATATTTTTTTGCGCTAAAGGTTAAGTTGCTTAACTTTTTTAAACCGGAGTTAAAATGAAACATCTAAAAAACCGCATTATTGATTTTTCTGTCACCCACCACAGGCTGGTACTGGGATGCACCCTACTGATCACCCTTGCCGCATCTGCCTTTTTTCCCATGGTTAAAATGGACACAGATCCGGAAAACATGCTTGAAAAAAATGAACCGGCCCGGGTGTTTCACAATGAGGCAAAAAAAAGTTTTAATTTAAGCGATACCGTGGTGATCGGGGTGATCAACGAAGAGGACCCTGACGGGGTGTTCAACCCCCAGAGTCTGGGACATATTTATGAATTGACTCAATTTGCCAAAACACTGCAATGGCCTGATAAAAAAAAACCGGGGTACATATCCGGGGTGATTGAAGCGGACATGGTGGCCCCGTCCATGGTGGACCACATGAGCCGACAAGGCCCCGGGACCATCAAATTTGAGTGGCTCATGGCAAAACCGCCGGCTACCCGGGCCAAAGCCGTAGAGATCCGGGACAAGGCTTTGTCCAATCCCCTTCTTAGAGGCCACCTGATTTCCCGGGATGGCCGGGCCCTGTGTATTTACCTGCCCCTGACCGACAAGCTGCTAAGCTACCGGGTGTACAAGGCCCTTGAGAAAAAAATATCAGAATTCCAGGGCAGCGAGCAGTTTCATATCACAGGACTTCCTGTGGCCGAAGGTGCCGTGGGTGTTGAAATGTTCACCCAGATGGAAACGGCCTGCCCCCTTTCCATGGCAGTTATTTTTTCCCTTCTTTTTATTTTTTTCAGAAAATGGCGGATCATCATCCTGCCCATGATCATTGCAACGGTTTCCATCATCCTTGCCATGGGCATGATGATTGCCTTTGGGTTCCCGGTTCATATTTTAAGCTCTATGCTTCCTATTTTTCTGATGTCCATTGCCATGGTGGACAGTGTACATGTCCTGTCCGGCTTTTTTGATGTCTATACCCCTGAAAAAGGACGGCAGAAAACCATATGTGAGGTGATGTCCACCCTGTTCACCCCCATGCTTTATACCTCCCTGACCACGGCGGCGGGTTTTCTCTCACTGACTCTGGCCCCCATCCCCCCGGCACGGGTGTTCGGCCTTTTTTTAAGCATCGGGGTGATGATTGCATGGGGGATCACCATACTCTTTGTCCCGGCCTGTATCATGATGATGCCTGAAAAGGCTTTTGCCGGCTTCGGCCTGTCTGCCAAGGACAAACGGCAAAGCCTGCTTGTGGGGCCCCTTGCCGCCCTGGGCCGTTTGACCCTCAACCATGCAGCATCGGTTCTTGGGGTTCTGGCCTTGACGACCATGGTCTCCATCTGGGGCATCAGCCAGATACGGATCAATGATAATTATGCCAAACGATTCGATCGGACCCATCCCATCCGCCAGGCCGATATTGCTTTAAACAAGCACTTTGCAGGCACCTACACGGCCTACCTGGTGCTGGAAGGTCCCGAACGTAAACGCCCTGATGACGGCCAGATTCAAGATCTTGCCACACGGCTTGGGCAATTTGCCCGGTCCATTGAAGACCAGTTTCCCAACGCCCCGGATCTTGCTGCTGTTGTGGCTGACAATCTTTTAGCCATTGCACATGAATCCGGCGATTATTATGAGGCGTTTTCAGGCAATGTAACGGGCCATCTTCAAAAAATGAAAGAAAATGCGGTCCAAGAAGACCTGTTCACCCTGGAAGAACTTCAGGCCTTTTTCGATCTGGAAAAGGAGAAAAGCAAACCATTTAAGCGCCCGGAAATACTTACCTATATGGCGACTCTGCAGGCCCACCTGGAAAAGACCGGCCTGATCGGCAAGGCAAGCTCCGTGGCCGATGTGGTGCGCAAGGTCAACCAGGAACTCACCGACGGCCGCCCTGAAAGCTATGCCGTCCCCCAAGGCGCCCAAAGTATCTTTGAATGCTACTTTCAATACCAGCAAAGCCACAGGCCCAACGATTTATGGCACATGGTCACCCCGGACTATACCCGGGCCAATATCTATCTGCAGTTCCCCACAGGGGACAGCATCAACACAAAAGCTTTGGTTGACGAAGTAAACGCCTATGTCAAGGGCCACCCCATGCCTGCCGGATTAACCTACAGGTTTGCAGGGCTTCACTATATCAACCTGGTACTTGAAGGCAAGCTGGTATGGGGCTTTTTAAAATCTTTTGCAGGAAGCTTTTTCATTGTTTTTATCATGATGTCATACCTGTTTGGTTCCATGCTCTGGGGCGTGTTGTGCATGGTGCCGCTGACCATCACCCTGGCCGCCATTTACGGGGTGACAGGACTGGTCGGGAAAGATTACGACCTTCCCATTGCCGTGCTCAGCGCCTTGTCCATCGGCATGGCCGTGGATTTTGCCATCCATTTTCTGGAACGGGCCAGGACCGCATACAAAGAAACCGGCAACTGGGCCCGGGTGGTCAGCTACATGTTTGATGAACCGGCCCGGGCCATTACCAGAAACGTTCTTGTCATTGCCATTGGTTTTCTGCCGCTGCTTTCCGCATCCCTTGTGCCATACAAGACAACCGGCATCATGCTGTTCATGATTCTGTCGTGCTCGGGCCTGGTCACACTTTTTGTCCTGCCCGCCATATTGACCGTGGGGGAAAAGATATTTTTCCAATCACTTTCCCCCAGACAGGTTTTAAAAGGAGACAAAAAATGAAAAAAACCATCACCACCATGATCTGTGTTCTGCTGCCCGCCCTTTTGTTTGCAGAACCGTCTGCCATGACAGTGGCGCAGATCGTAGAAAAGGCCAACCACGCCGCCCTTTACCAGGGTCAGGACACCAAAGGAACCGTAACAATGCAGATCAAAGACCGCCAGGGCCGCACCCGCAGCCGCTCCTTTAATATTTTAAGAAAAAATATAGGCACCACAGACCGGGACCAGCTCTATTTTACCTATTTCAAGACTCCGGCAGACTTACGCAAAATGGTGTTTATGGTGCACAAACATGCCGCCCCTGACATGGACGATGACCGCTGGCTTTACATGCCGGGCCTTGATCTGGTCAAACGCATCGCTGCAGGGGACAAACGCACAAGTTTTGCAGGATCAGACTTCTTATATGAAGATATCTCGGGCCGCAGCCCCGAGGAAGACCGGCACGAACTGATTGAAACGACGCAAAGGTTTTATAAAATTAAAAGCACACCCCAAAACCCGGACAGTGTTGAGTTTGAATACTATATCTCATTTATTGACAGGCAAACCTTTATGCCTGTGAAAATGCAGTTTTACAAAAGGGCTGACCAGTGCACCCGGCAGATTGAGGTGTTAAAAATTGAAAACATTGAAACAGAACAGAACAATCAGGCAACAGTTTACCCCACGGCCGTGCTGACCGAAGCCAGAAATTTTGAAACCGGCAGCCGGACCACCATGGCATTTTCCCATATCCGTTACAACACCGGTTTAAGCGATGACCTTTTTACCGAACGTTATCTGCGCAGGCCCCCCAGAGATGTTATCCGTTAGGCAGGTATCACATAAAAGACGGCTGCCTGTCTTTTTGATCTGGGCCGGTTTGGTATACGGCACCCTTTTCTCCCTCAATGCCGGGGCCCAGACTATATTCAAGTCCTTTTCCCCGGTGGAGTTCAACGGGTTTGCCGAAGTCCGGGCCGGATGCCGGATCCAGGATGATCCCCACGAAGACCAGGCATCTGTCATGGAGTCCCGGATCCAGGCTGAACTGTTTACCTATACCTCGTGGGCACAGTTCAAATACAAAGGCGATATCCGGGCCGACGGAATAACAGACAAATGGGCGTATGACACCCGGGAAGCCTGGATGTTTGTCCGGCCATCGGACGCGGTGGATATAAAAATCGGCCGCCAGATCCTGACCTGGGGCACCGGTGACCTTGTTTTTCTAAACGACTTGTTCCCCAAGGACTGGCAGTCCTTTTTCATCGGTCGGGACAATGAGTACCTCAAAGCCCCGTCCGATGCCGTAAAATTAAGTTTTTTCAGTGCCCTTGCAAACATTGACCTGGTCTATACCCCCCAGTTTGATCCGGACCGGTACATTACAGGGCAATATCTTTCCCACTGGGACGGCAGCGAGCTGACAGGCCGGGATAACCTATCCTGCACCCTGACCCCGGACCAGTGGTTTAAAGACGATGAACTGGCCCTGCGTCTTTATAGAACTGTCCACAGTTATGAGCTTGCGGTATACGGCTACCATGGATTCTGGAAACAGCCGTCAGGCCAGTCCGCTTCGGGAGAAGATTTTTTTCCCCAATTGTCGGTCTACGGGTTCAGTGCCCGGGGAAATGTCAGACGCGGCATCGGCAACATCGAGTTTGCCTGGTACAGGTCTGATCAGGATCTTTGCGGCACCAACCCGTTCATTAACAACAGCGAACTTAGATACCTGGTCGGCTACAACCAGGACCTGGCGGCAAATTTTAATGCAGGCCTGCAATACTATATTGAACAGATCCTTGAATATGACAATTATGCTGCAGGCCTTCCCCGGGGAACAGCCGCCCGGGACCGGTTCAGGCATGTCATCACCCTGCAGTTGACAAAACTGCTGATGAACCAGAACCTTGAACTGTCTTTAAGCGCCTGGCTGTCCCCCAGTGACCGGGATGCATACCTGAAACCAAAGATAAAATATAAATTCAGCGACGCCCTCGTGGTTGAAGCCGGGGCCAATATTTTCACCGGCAGGCATGCATACACTTTTTTCGGCCAGCTTGAAGACAATACCAATGTCTATACGGCCGTTCGATACAGTTTTTGAAACAATCAAAGCCGGGCAGCTTGTGTCAGGGCCAGCAGATCAATTATCATACAAAGTAGCCTGTCCATTGTTCATGACGATTCGGCTTTTTTATTTCATGGATAAAGATTTGCGGTAGGCCGACGGCCGGATACCATACGCTTTAAGGAAAGATGCGGCAAAATGGCTTGAACTGCAAAATCCTGATTCATAAGCGATCCATGTCAAATCCGCCGGGTTTTCTTCCATCAGCATACGGGCGTAGGCCAGGCGCTCCTTTCGCAGATATTCAAATACCGTACAGCCAAACATGGCCTTAAATCCTTTGTTAAGCTGGGTGTGGCTCATCCCCGCCTGTCCGGCCAGTTCCCTTAAAGACGGCGGGAATTGACGGTTTTCAACCAGTAGATCCCTGGCCCGGTAAATTCGCTCCGTCTCTTCAGGGTCTATGGTGGAATTACGCCCGGGAAAACCATCGGTCCGGAAGACCTGCTCCAATCTTAAGGCAATGAGTTCAAGCGCTTTGCTTTCCAGATAGATGTTGCCCACCCTGCCTTTGTGGGGATTATTCAAAATCTGGTAAACTGCGGTTTTCATCTGGGCTGTCATGATGTGGTCGGCATAAAACCTGCGGTTTTCAGGGAAGTTTCCCGGCAAATCACCATATTGTACATCCCGCATAAGCCCGGACCGAATGTAATCCGGGCAAATCCGCTTCAATAAAAAATCAGGAGATATGTGTATGGCAAGGGCCAGCACTTCCTGTTGCCCTTTGATTTTCCGTTCAACAAACCGGTCGTTAAAGAAATAGGCAGATGACCGGTCCGGTACCATTGGGACTGAATAGGGCATGGATGAGCCTTGGGAAAAACACTGCCCTTTAAGACAAAATCCAAAAGTGAAAAAAGGCTTTTCCAATGTAAACCGGGCCATGTAATCTTCGTCAAACCGGCATCTGCATATGCCTAAGTCCAGACCTTTACATATGGCAAAAGATGAAAAATGACCGCGTCCTTTCTGCCTGGGCAAGGGGCGGATCACTTCATTTGAATACACGCTTTCATCTTCAGGCATAAAGGCCTTGAAATCAACATAGTTGCCTTTATGGTCTTTTATCAGAATTTGAGACAGCACACATGACTTCCTTTTATCTTCAGTTCTTACCATGAAAACATTGTAAATCAAGACAGTCTTATTTTGTCAATATAATATTTTTACGCATGCCTTATTTTTACGCATGCCTTATTTTTACGCAAATGCTCTCATTTTACCCAGATGATATTATTTCAAGGACGAACAGGGTTAAAAACGGGCCTGATACAAAAAATACTTAAAACTTTTTCTAAAGGGAAAAATTATATGGCACACCCCATTCATTCGCCCAATTCCCCGTACCCGCCCCTTGGGTTCCTGTTTGACGCCGTGGTGGCCCCGGTAAAGCTTGCTGTCATGGAAACTGCCCTTGAACTGGATATGGCCCATATTCTTTCCACCACCTCAAAGGTGGATGAAATTGCCGAAAAAGCAGGCATACAGACTGGTACTGCAGGGCTTGTATGTTTCCTGGATGCCATGGTCGCAATCGGTTTGGCAAACAAGGAAAATGACCTGTACACCAACACAGATACCGGCACCCATTTTTTTGACAAACAAAGCCCTGTTTATTTGGGTCGTTACATTCCAAACATGAAAGAGCTGGTGCAAAAGAACCTGGCCGACATGGCAGAAATCATAAAAACCGGCATCCTGGATACTTCGCAAATCCGGACCTGGGAAAACGAATCCCGCTGGATAAGCGCCGCGGCCCATCTGGCAACCGGCCAGCGTGCAGGGATAGCTGCCGTTTATGCGGATCTTGTACAAGAGCTTCCAGGGTCCGACAACATAAAAAAAATTCTTGATTTAGGCGGAGGCCCAGGACTGATCGGGGCTGAAATTCTTGGCCGTATCCCTGGGGCCACCGGGGTGCTCATTGATTTACCGGCCGTCATCGGCACTGCCAGGCAACAGATCGAACAACAAGGAATGACCGACAGGATCTCCTTTATTGCCGGGGACTACAACAAGACGGATTTAGGCTGCGGCTATGACCTGATCTGGGCCAGCCATAACCTGTACTTTGTCAAGGACAGGGTGTCTTTTTTTAAACGTGTTAAAGCTGCTTTGGCAGACAACGGGCGCTTTGCCTGCCTCCATGAAGGGTTGGTCCGTGAGCAGACCGCGCCGTGCGATATTGTTCTGATGCGCCTTTCCAGTGCCCTTGAAAGCGTAAATGCCCCGGGTGGGCACGCTTATACCTTTAATAAGGGAGAAATCGCCTCTTATCTGGAACAGGCCGGATTTAAACAGATTGATTCAAGGATGGTCCTTTTGCCCAGTGGAGAGGCTGAATTTGTAACAGCAAGTTAAGCAGCCGTATCCAGGTTGAATTGATCATATTTTCAAAAAGGAGAGAAGGACACATGTGGAATCAGACAAAAGCAAATCATTTGCAACCCGGCAGAATAGTATGCCTTGTTTATACCATTGCAATCGTCACCTGCCTGTTGGGCGGACCGGTATGGGCAAAGGATGACAACGAGGCGTCGTCAAACATCCAACTTGGCGACATAACGGTTACAGCCACCAAAATATCCACCCAGGTGGACAAAATACCTACCAATATCAGCGTTATTTCCCGTGAAGAACTGAAAAAACTTCCAGGCCATTACAATGCCCTTACCGTGCTTGAGCAAGCAAACATTGCTGGGCTGTTTTTTTCCAGCAATGTCTTTGGCGGCGGAAGTGCCAGCACCTCAATGAGCACCAGGGGCAGTGAAGCCTCAAGCTGGGGCATGAAGGTTATGATCAATGGGATTGAGCTGAACCGGGCAAACGGGAATATATCAGCCGGTCGCCTGGCCGTACACGATATAGAGCGAATTGAGATCACCAAAACCCCCTCGGCCGAGTATGGAGACCAGGCCATCGGCGGGGTTGTCAATATTATTACCAGAGCAGCAGAACAACCCGTGGAAGGAAAGGCCGGTATTGCTTTTACAAGCCTTGGGGGCGGCAATGGTTACAGCGTGATCAACGGTACCCAGGACAAATGGGAATACTATATTGATGCCTCTGCCCAACGGGAAGATACATACCAGGATAAAGGATTCCAGGACGGCAATAATTTTTATACCCGGGTGGGCTATGAACTCAACAACGACGCACAATTGACCTTCCACGGCTCCTATAGTGACGCAAAAGGCCTTTATGCCGCAAGCCTGACCCGGGATCAATTCGATGAAGATCCGTCCCAGAATCCCAATGCAGGTGCTGATTATGACTATGAATCCGAAGATATTCTGGGTGCCCTGGTCTATGAACAGCAATTGGGCGTTCATGAACTCATGGCAAAAATGGAATTCCAAAACTGCGATTACAAGCTTTTCTGGGGTCATTTAACCCACATGGATTCCATGCAGGTGCATCCGGAAGCCAGCATGACATTCAACCATGATATTTCCGGCATGGCAAACAAACTGGTGATCGGCGGTGAGTATCGATACCATGATTACGACGTGAACAGATATACGGCATCAAGCTTTAATGAAATAACCGCCGTTAACCAGGATTTCACCAGAAAAGATATCAGTTATGCCGGGTATCTGCAGGACGAGTTGCGTGTTACGGCTGCGCTCACAATTACCGCAGGTATTCGGTATGATTTTTTTGACCTGGAGCAGGAAGCCCATATCGCCTCCAGTAACTCCTGGGACCAGGAAAAAGGCAGTGTAAGTCCCAAGCTTGGCTTTACATATCAGGTTTGCGATGAGGTAAATCTGTTTGCAGGATATAACAGCGGCATTAAAAGCCCGGTCAGATTACCGGTCTACTATACAAACGGCCAACTGGACCCGGAAAAACTTCAGGCCTATGAACTGGGCATCCGCGGCAATATACCCTCTTGGCTCAACTACAATCTGGCTTTTTTCTGGCAAACCGTAAAAGACAAGTTTGTTCTGCCCAGTGCCGACTGGACAGCCGCATATGAAAACGCCGGGGAAACCAGTTCAAAAGGCGTTGAAATGGGTATCGGCCTGAAACTGCCCCATGGCGTTTACACGTCAGCCAATTTTACCTACCAGGAAGCCAAATTTGAAGAGTTTGTCAGCATGGGGGTTGATTATGCAGGAAATAAACTGACCGGCGTACCGGATATGATATTTGCCTTTACACTGGGCTACCGGAATGAACGTTTCGGAGATATTTCATTGAACCCCGTGTACACCGGCAGGCAGTATTTCAACTATGCCAACACCAGTGAAGAAGACGGTTACTGGGTACTGAACGCCAGATATTTAAAAAAATTCGGGCGTGTTGAACTCTATCTTGCAGCAAACAACCTGTTTGATGAAAGTGCTGTGGGATACGGCAGCGGCAACCCCGGAAGCGAGGCCTTGTATCCCATATCCGGATTCAACACCATGCTTGGTATGAATGTCAGTTTTTAATTTTTTACTTAAGGAGAACACCACGATGTATATTAACACCCGAGCAATACGAACAATAATTATCATAATCAGTATGTCTGTCTTCATGATCGCCCAGGCCGGCACCCAAACGCCAAATGATATTCTGGCTGACTGGCAGGGGACTTTTATAAACAGAAGCTTTGTAAATGAAAAAACCGAAATGGATACAGTTTACCGGAAAGTCGCGGTTGAAGCCCAAAAACAAGGCAAACAATATACAGCCGGGCAGGTGAAACAATATTTCAGGGAAATGGGCCCCACAAGCTTTGACAAACTGTCAATAACCGGCGATACAATCAGATTCTATAATAAGGGAGGCAACGAAGTTACACACCAATATAAAGCGCTTGGCACCGTTCCGGACATCTATGGCGACTACAAGTTTGAATGGTATGCATTCCAAGCAAAAGAAAAAGGAGTTGAGGATTCCGAATACAGATATGTTATTCTGCTCAAAATTCATGAGCACAAAAACGGCCAGCCCCATTTCCATATCAGATACGGTAACAAAGGGGTTAAGGAACTGACAGGTCTGGGCGGCATGAAAAACTGGTGGCCCACTATGGTCAGGCCTGATTTTGACATACCCACCTATATAAACAACGTTAACCCTAAAATGATGGTTAAAGTGCTGCCATAAAAAACTGGTATTAGAGTTAAATCAAAAAAAAGTCGATCCATCCAATGGGAAAGATCGGCTTTTTCAGGCACTTTGGGAACGCCAAGGGAAGGCAATAGTGAAGCCATCGAGCCGATCATTAAGCCAATGGCGTCCCAACAATGATCGCGGAAATAGGACGGTTTACTCTGTGTTTCGGAACACACACGGCATTCTTCGCCCCTCTTTCGAAACGTTGGTATGATCACCTAATATAACCGCGCGGCCGTGAACAAAATTTGTGAAAGAACCTCAGAAACTGATAAACATAGACGTACATTTTGAATCCTGTTTTTCAATTGCGTGTTAAATGAAAAGATTCAAAATGCACCATTTCATTCCCTTTGTCACTCAATTAATCGATAAAACTTTTAACTCACGCGCAACTATCCTATCTGATCCTCCTTCGTAAAAAATCCGGTTGAAAAAATAAATCATATTAAATATTAATTGTTTTAGGTTATAACTTTTTTAGCAAGGCCTTATAATATGGAAAAAATATACCCCGTTGCTTCACCCTCTTCCAAAGTCGCCGGACAATTTGTTTACCGTCTTCCCGAACATATCGGCAGCGGTGGTATATGTCTCGACAACTTTGCCTCGGGCTTGGGGCTGGCATGCACCAACATGCAGCTCAAAGAAAAGGTCAGCTTAATCATCGAACCCTCGGATTGGGTGTTCGGGATTGGTTTCAGCTTAAAAGGCCACTCCAGAGTATGTTCCCCGGCACTTCAAGGCGACGTTCCTATTGGGAGCGGGAAGAGCGGCCACTTTTTATTTCCCGGCACCACGGTCCTGGAAGAGGAGTTCAGTCCCGGCCAACGGGTTAAAATCAATATTAGTTTCAATGCCAAGGTATTATCGGATTTAGCAAAGGATGATGAAGAGGCCTTTCTTCCCTTTTTACAGGGATTCAAGGATCAGATTCCCTGTTCGGATAACGAAAGAATCCTGCCGCAAATGACCCAGGCCTTAAACCAGATCCTGACCTGCCCCTTCATCGGAAAATCCCGGGCCTTGTTCCTGGAGGGCAAGGTCCTGGAACTTATGGCCTATAAGCTGGAACAGATACGGTATCAGACTCGCTCTGCCCTGAGGCAAGACAGGCTTAGTCCCCATGATATCGAACAAATACGCCATGCTGCCGGGTGCCTGCGCCGGGACCCGGTGAACCCTCCGGATATAACAACCCTTGCCGTAACAGCAGGAATGAGCCGAACCAAGTTCTATCGGTGCTTTAAACAGGTTTTCGGCCACTCCCCCTTGGATCACTTGCGCACCCACCGCCTCTACATGGCCAAAAATTTTCTAACCCAGGGAAGACACAACGTCACCGAGGCAGCCTTTGCCGTAGGCTACAGCAATGTGAGCTATTTTATTAGAGTTTTCACCGCCCAATTCGGCGTCACCCCCCATAAAATGTCCTGATCCATCCTATCTCCTCCTCCTGACATCAGAATATCTGACACAAAAGCGATATTTTTTTGGACAAACAGGTTAGAAAAACTTTCCAAGTTAGTTTAAGTATACTTTTTCAGGATATTTTAACAAAAAAGGGTAATTTATAAAAAAGGGGAGTAAAAAGATGAACTATATAACAGTCAGAGCAGTTTTTTGCGTCACCACTATTTCATGGCTTTTGTTGGCCATACCCGTCATGGCCCAAGACAAGGCTGTAACGGATAAGGCTGTAACGGAAATGGAAACCGTCACTGTAACCGCCAATAAAATTGAAGAGGATCTTCAGAACGTTCCGCAGAGTATTACGGTCATTGATGATGAGGTTCTCAAGGAGAAGGGGATTGAGGATATTCCCGGGGTCATCAACGAGATTCCTAATATGACTTTCAGGAATAGCGGAGACTTAAGAGTGAACTTCAGGGGCTTGAATAAATCGTATTATACCAGCAACAACCCTGTGGTCATCTACATCGACGGGGTAGGCTACAGCAATTCGGACGCTTTTGACGCTTCGCTGATCAATGTCGAGCGGATCGAGGTTCTGCGCGGTCCCCAGGGCACGCTTTACGGCAAGGACGCCATTGGTGCGGTTATCAATATCGTGACCAAGGAACCGGAAAACCAATGGCATGGAAATATCGGCGCAGAGTACGGCAGCTATAGTGACATAGAGGGCTCTTTCAATGTCAACGGCCCTCTTATTCAGGATAAGCTCTATCTCGGGGTTAATGCCCGCTATCAGCAGGATGACGGCTGGATCACAAACGACTACACCGGTGACGATGAAGCCAATAAGAGCAACTGCTACAATTTTGGCGGCACTGTCTTGTATACGCCGACCGACAGATTTTCCGCTAAGTTCGTTATATCAAACGATTCTTATGAAAAGGACTGGGACACTGGTTACGCCTTACCCGGCGGGACAGACGCAAGCCAGTTTAACCGGCACGACGCCGAGCATGTCTCCTACGATGTAGATACATTTTCAAAGACCGATACGCTGGCGCAAAGCCTGCGTCTGGCGTACGAGTTCGATTCAATGACCCTTAGTTCGACGACCACCCACAGAGACGTTGAATTTGAAGCCATCAATGATAGAGATAAAATGTCAGGCACAACTTATGACGGGCTTGGTCAGTTCAACTATGCAGACACTGAAACCTGGTCCGAGGAGCTGAGGTTGTCGAGCAATAAAACAAAGGGCTTTCGCTGGGTTGCCGGCGCATATTTCGACACTGAGGAGCTTGACAAAGGCCCCTACGGGCAGCAGTTTTATTGGTCCGGACCTAAATACGAAATGAATGGCGAATCCACAACTAAAAGTAAGACCCTGGCTCTGTTCGGGCAGACGATGATTCCCCTTGGCCAGAGTTTTGAGTTAACTCTCGGGGCACGTTTTCAGCGGATCGAAAAGGAGATGGATCTGGATATGTACATGAACCTGGTCGGGGCCAAAAGTGATCCCGTCTCATCCATCCATACGGATGAAACCTGGGACGTCTTTTTACCTAAAGTTGCGCTCTCATACCGCGTGAATGACAATTTGAACACTTACGCTTCTATGGCGCAAGGCTATATGCCCGGCGGTTTTAACCAACTTGCCAGCTCCAGTGTGGAGAAAGACAACACGTTTGATCCGCAGCGGTCAACCAACTACGAAATCGGGGTCAAGGGGGAATGGAGTCGTGCACGTCTTGCTGCCGCGATATTCTACATGGATATCAAAGACATCCATTTCACCAGATATAATGAGAGTGAAGGCGTGTGGGTAACCGGTAACGCCGACAAGGCGCATTCCCTGGGAGCGGAACTGGAGCTGACCTATTTCCTGACCGATTCCATCGAATTGACTGCAGCGCTCGGCATCATTGATGCGGAATATGATGACTACAATAATGGCGTTGTTGATTGGGACGGTGAATCAATTGAGGATACGCCATCGCATTCGGCGCAGATAGGTGTTGCCTACTACCATCCCAACGGATTTTATGCCCGTGGGGATGTGAAGCATCTGGGCAAGGTTCCTTACTATGATAATGCCGACGCGGAGTTTTGCGAGGTGGATAGCTACACCTTTGCCAATGTCAAGATCGGTTATCGCTTCAAGGGGTATGATATTTACGCCTATTGCAACAACCTCACCGATGAAGAATACATGACCTATTTTAATTCCAGCGCTGTTAAGGCGGTTGCGGGCTACGGCGATCCTCGCACCTTTGGTATCGGAGTTCGCTACAGCTTCTGATCTATGGTCATGGAAACACAATTTTATCTTAAAAGCGAGGATTTGATGAAAAACGTATTCTGTATCTCGATTATTACACTGCTGCTGACGGTTTCAACGGCAGGCGCTCACTCTTTATGGCTAAACTGCTTTGACGCCACAGGGATTTTGTCGAACATTTTTATTCACCTGACAGGTGTTCCGCTACCGCTCCATCCTGCAGGTGAGAAATGCGTTACCATCACAAATTTTCAAAGAGCGATGAGGCCGGATCAATATCCGGTTTTTTTCATTTCAACAGGTTTCGAACTTCCCATGACTGCGTTGTTCCATTTCTCTTGACTGTGGTCCAGATTCATCCAACATATCAATAATGCTATAGAATCCCAAAGTCTTAAAATGGCATATTGTAAGGAATGTTCCTGACTCTTTTTGCAGGGTTGTCCATTCAAGTGTCGGTAGGGACAGATTGACCGTTTTTTATAACAGCCGGTAATAAATCAAATAATCTTTGATATGGTCAAACTCAATTTATTTTTAAAACGAGGGGTTATGAAGAGTGCAGGAATAACCATTTATGGCAGTGGGGTGTCCCTGAATTCAGTTTCCGTTCAGCTTGGGAATTCCATCAACTCTTTATCAATGGGGAGTTAGAAACCAGTTGGGCCGCTATTTGATAGATGTCTACCGTAGCTGATTGTTTTTTTTATGGCGGTTGAACTTTAACGGGTATCCCTCTGAATCGAATCCCAGGTCTCTCAGCAAATGTGGCCCCAACTTTAGAAGTTCACATCGGTTTTTTTGAACCTGTCGTTTGACTCGTTGTCGTTTACGCATTTCTTTCATCCACGGTATTAAAGAATTAAGTCTTGGTCCCATTAATGCGCTGGACTCTGCTTTTCTGAAAAATATCATTTTATCCCCTCGGTTGACTTTTATGGGAAAATAAACCATACACGCTTATAAGGGAAATGAATTGTTTTGATTGAAAACATAAGATTTGTTGATATTTCAAGAGAATGATATGGATTTATCCTCAGACCTACTGAGAACATTCATAGCGGCAGCTGACACGGAAAGCTATACTGCTGCCGCTGTGATGGTGCACCGTACCCAGTCTGCCGTGAGTATGCAGATGAAACGCCTGGAAGATGTTGTGGGAAAGCCGTTGTTTCTTCGAAATGGTCGAACTATGGTGCTCACCTCAGAGGGACAGATGTTGCTTCATTATGCTCGTCGGATTATAAAACTCCATGATGAAGCCATTGCTGCAGTGTCACGACCGGAAATTTCTGGCCGAGTGCGCCTGGGTGCGCCTTACGACTTTTCTGACAGGCTTCTGCCTGAAGTCTTGTCCCGTTTTGCGGCGGTATACCCCCTGGTTCAGGTGGATGTGTCCTGCGATCCAAGCCCCCACCTGGCAGCGGCAATGGATCGTGAAGAACTGGATCTGGCTGTGGTAATTAACAGCGAAGTCCCGCAACGTGGGGTGACCATCCATCACGAGCCAATCGTTTGGATAACGTCGAATAAGCATCTGACACATGAACAGGAGCCACTACCCATCGCTGTGTACACCAAGCAGTGTATTTATCACCAGTGGGCCATCAAATCCCTTGACGGCCAGAATCGAGATTATCGTATTGCTCTTACCAGCCCCAGCACCTCGGCAATTCTCGCGGCGGTAAAAGGGGGACTGGCTATTGCGCCAGTTGGCCGGAACACAATTTCCAACGACTTTCGGATTCTCGGACCGGCGGATGGATTTCCGGAATTGCCGTCGGCCGTGGTTACACTAATCAAAGCCCCAAGCCCCCCTTCGAAAGCAGTGGAATTCCTGGCGGAGCATATCGCTGTGCGATTCAATGAACTGGCCATATCGGGGCAATGCTGAACTGCTGGACCGAGAAAGTCTGTGCTTACAATATTGATGGGCCCGTAAAAAATCATTTTCACCCAAAACGTCGTTTTGGGCATATGATTGTATAGATCAAGCTGTTCACTATCAACCGGGCAATGTAGGCAACAGCAGCCCAAAATTGCTCTTTGAAATCGTAATATCTGCCGGTTCCGCTCCGCCACCGGCACCGTCATGGTATGCTCCGAGGCACGGATATACACGCAGAATATATTTTTTCGCGTAATGGCAATGGGGATGTGGGTGTGCCCGACAAAAATGATTTTCGCCTTGCAGCGGGAGAATGAACTGTTGATATAGGCGGGCTCGGAGACGTAATACCAGCGGCGGGGGCGATAAGGATTGGAGTGACAAAAAAAAATATTGTCCCACTTCACCATATCCTCAAGTTCCCGCAAAAACCACCAGGAACTCTTGGTGAGTACCGACCTGGTCCAGCGTATTGCCCTTGCGGCGTCCCGGGACATGCTGTTCGGGTGATCCAGGAGGGCGGACTCGTGGTTGCCGAGGATAGCGTAGGATTTCGGCAGTGCCATAAGCAGACTGATACACTCGTTGGGGTTTGGACCATAGCCGACTACATCACCCAGACAGACGTACCGATCCACATTGCGCCCGGCCACATCATCCAATACGGCCTGCATGGCCTCCAGGTTTGCATGTATGTCGGAAAAAACTCCAATCCTCATAAACAGTGCTCCAGTAGGTTCTTCCCTTTTTCACATATACGTCAGTTTGGCGTCAATAGCAAATTTCTCTTTCCTTCAATACCTTTTTTGACTATTCATTATGGGCGGGGAGCCGAAGAATGCATCGGCTGCCGTCCAACAGAACCGGTTTGAATCCGCGCGCCGATCAAAAGCGAAAAAAACGCAGACAACCCTCAGATACGAAAACCTCACTAATCTTTAAAATCCACAGCATAGACGTTACATGATTACTGCCAAAGAAAAAATGATACTCCTGGATTTTCTGTCCCTCTCGGAAGAACCTGAAGACACCTTCACCTAAAATACCATGCAGGTGGGCTGGCGGCATTCCCGGCAGTTGGTACACGGCAGATGTTTTAAGATTTCCAGGTTAAAGGTTTTAAGCAGCATTTTATCCTCTCCAAAAACAATTCGCGTGTTTTTTTTATATGTTAATTCCAGTCAGATCCATTTTCTACCCCGATCCGCATCATTTTTACCCGGAAAACGTGGTTTTCGTCTGAGAATCAGCCAGTTTTTAAATTAATTTTATTTGATCCCACAACTTTATTATTGCAATACAGACTATTAAAGTCTCACAAAAAAATGTTATAAGAACATTTAACGATAACGAATTTACCTGGGACATTGCTATGACTTCCCCGCGGAGAAATACAAACGACCGGTTTCAACCGGAATGGCCGGCTGACCAAGGTACCGGACTAAACGGCAACCCCCTGATGCACAGCATTCCGGACTCAGAAAAATCAGCAGTCCAACGCTGCTGTCAGGAATATCAGATACAGGCGGGGTTTAGCGTCAGCCTGTTTGACGTCGAACCTGAAGACGATTTATGCCTGTCCTTTGAAAGGGACCAGCCCACGCTTAATTTTGGATTTGTCCTTTCCGGAAACTTCACAAACCGCATCAAAGCGCCGGGACTGAACCCAAAGGGATTTTCCAATCAGGCCGGTGCCGGTGGTATTACTTTTCTTCCCCGCCAGGAGGGCTGTATTTCCATTCCCGGAAACCAGCGGGTCACCCTGGTTCACATCCATCTTTCCCCGCAGTTGTTCCATTCTCTTTTTTATCCGGACCGGGATAATTTTCCCAAAGGGCTTCAATTTGTAATGGACGGGCGCCAGAATCACTCCTGGTCTTTCAGGTCCGGCATTTCCATGCATGCCAGGGACTGTCTGAACCGATTGATGGCAGGCCCTGCGCCGGGCACACCTGTCCGCATTTTTTACCAGGCTATCGCCCTGGACCTTCTTGCCGGCCAGATTGCCCGGGCCAATACCGCAGCTATCCCCGTGGCAGGGTTAAGCCGGGATGAGCGGGACCGCGTGGCCCATGCAAGAGAGCTGCTGGTCCGGGATCTTACCTCTCCTCCCGGCCTTAAACAACTGGCCCGGACAACCGGCCTGAACATGAATAAACTCCAGCAGGGATTTCGCTGCCTGTACGGGGTTTCAGTCTTCCAGTATCTCCAGTCGTTCAGGGTAAAGGAGGCCAACCGCCTTTTTCACGAAACCGACATGAACGTCAGCCAGGCGGCCTTTGCCGTGGGTTACACCAATGTCAGCCACTTCAGCCGGGCCTATAAAAAGCATTTCAACACCCTTCCTAAAAAACATCTGACCTGCATTAAAAGTGCATAGGCATACAGCCAGGCGGAAACCGGGTATAAAACTGGCGAGTTTTAATGGAGACTTTTTTATAAAAATCTAAACTCTGAGGACACTGTGAACATAAGTCTGAGTACGCCCCAAAATAACTGTGCAGGGAATGTCCCCTTTCCCGGGACCATGGGGCATACGACCCGATGTTCAATTCCGGTGACAGCCAGCCCTAGCTTCATGGAAGAACGGGTACTTGATAACGGTTTCTCCCTATATCTCACTGAATTACTTCCTTCAACTCCGGTGGTGATGTCCTCGGATACCTGGCCAACTGGATTTGGCTGGGTTTTTATAATTTCAGGACGTATATTTTACCATCATGACTCCTTTGGCCGTGAAATCAGGATGGAGGCCGGCATGAACCGGCTGGCATTCCAGCCCGGGGCATCGGGCTCAGCCCGTCTGTGCCCGGGAGATCCCATCCGAATAGTCACCATTACGCTCTCCCAGGAACGGTTCGTCCAGACCATGGCCTCGGATATTGCCCATCTGCCCGAAGGCTTCCGGCGTGCATGCCGGAAACCGGACAGTCCGGGGATCTTTGCATTAAACCACAACACCTGGGACATTCAGGCCGCATTGTCCAGGTTAGTTGCAATCCTTTCCTGTCCCGGAGCATCAGAACTTTTGGTTAAAGGCCTGGCCCTGGAGCTCATGGGCCTTCAAACCATGCAGTTTTCCAAAGAAGTGTGCCGGACAATCTCTTCTAAAGAGCAGGAAAAGATCATTCAGGCCCAAAGCCTTTTAACCGGGGCTATGGAGAATCC
This sequence comes from uncultured Desulfobacterium sp., assembly GCA_963668575.2. GTDB lineage: Bacteria > Desulfobacterota > Desulfobacteria > Desulfobacterales > Desulfobacteraceae > Desulfocicer. The sequence goes on from CAXXMQ010000004.1 coordinate 23,796, forward strand.
GCCAAAACTTACGGAACTTGCACGCCGTGTCGGCTTGACCCCCAATCGCCTGAGCCAGGGGTTCAAGGCGGTATACGGGGCAACCCCCTTTGTCTGTTTAAAACGGGCCAGATTGGAACGGGCCCAAGAACTTCTGGCAACCCGGCAGATGAATGTTACTGAAACAGCCATGGCTGTGGGTTACGATTCACTGAGCCACTTCTCCAAAGCTTTCTATAATCATTTCAAACGTAAACCCTGTGAAGTCAAGTCGCGTATTCTGCCTTAAATATTAAATCACAAAAAATTAATATTGCACCGTTAGCGCCCCTGAGCTGAGTACCGTATAAGCCTGAAAGTTACAAACAGATTTTCAGGAGCGTGTATGGTTCCACAAAAGATTGGCAAACTGGCATTTTTTTTTATTGCCTACCTGGGACAGCATACCCCGGTGGGGTTTATCTGGCTGGCCCTGCCGGTGATTTTCAGGGACAATGGCGTCAGCCTGTCAAGAATCGGGTTGGTCGGGCTGCTGTATACACCCTGGGCGTTGAAATTTTTGTATGCCCCGGTGGTGGACCGCGTTGCTCTGCCCTTTCTAAAAGGGCGGAAAAGAGCCTGGATAATTCTGAGTCGCACACTGGCGCTACTCTGCCTTGTTTTTCTCTCCTTTTTTCCTCCGGACACAGAGGTATTTATGGTGTTCTGTCTGGTACTGATGATGAATACGGCTTTCGCCCTTGGCGATATAGCCCTGGATGGGGCTGGGGCTGATATGTTTGAGCCCTGGGAGCGGACCTGGGGAGCCGGAATACAAATGACGGGAAACTTTACGGGGTTCATGGTGGGCGGGGGACTGTTTCTTATTGTATTTCAGTATCTGGGCTGGGCTTTTACCCTCCGGGGCCTGACACTTTTTCTTTTAATATTATCCCTTCCCCTTTGGTTCTTAAAGGAAAAACAAAACGCCTTTATGCCCCAAAATCCACATCCCCGGGTGGATGTCAAAAAATTTGTCGGCAGCACCCGGACCTGTGGATTTTTTATTTTTCTAATTTGTATGGCCCTGGCGCTGAAATCGGGTTATCAGCTTCGTCTCACCTTGCTTCACGATATCGGATTTTCCCCCAGGCGTATCGGCAACCTGATGCTGTGGGCAGGCTCTCCGGTAGCCATCGCCGGCACCTTTCTGGGCAGTTTTCTGAGCCGACATGTCCGGGCTGGCCAGCTGTTTGCCTGGGGATGCACCGGTGCGGCGCTGGTGGCAGCCATGTCTTGGGCGCTTGCAACAGGCATCTCGCACAGTCTGGTGATGATTGTCCTTACCATGGGGACTGAACAGCTGCTGATGGGCACTATGATGACCGGCATTTATTCCCTGATTCTTGGTGCCAGTGCCGGCCCCCAGTCTTCAACCAATTTCGGCATCCTGTGCGGGGTGCAGCACTTGACAACCTTTGCGGCGGTTTTTTTGGGGGGATGGGCCGGGCAGCACCTGGGATACAGGACTGTTTTCGCGCTCTTGACGCTGCTGTGCGTCATTTTGATTATACCGGTCCGGGCTTTGTTTTTTACAGCCATGAAGCACCTGGACCGGATCTTATTATTACCAAAACAGAAAGGAATAGTTTCATGACAGCCCAATCCGGGTTTTCCCGTTTGTTTGAAATGCACCAGGGTATCTTTTATACCCGTTTGCTTCACCAGGCCATCGACCTGAAGGTGTTTGACCACCTTGTCACAAAGAAGACTGCGGCCTGCCTGGCTGACTGCCTCTGTACCCATTCCGGCGCCACGCTTCATTTTTTAAGAGGCCTTGCTGCCGCAGGGCTTTTAGAGGTTGACGACGGTTATTTTGTTAATTCAGATCTTTCCCAATCCTTCCTGGTTACAGGAACCCCGGAATATCTGGGTGAATACCTGAATAACCACGCCCGGTGGAACCTGCCTCTTTTTTCCCAACTGGACACCATCCTGAAAAACGGACCGTCCACTCCTGAAAAGCAGGCAGATGACGAGGCAATCTGGGCCGGGGAGGCCCGGGCTCTGGTAAACTTCCAAAGAGTCTGTACAGGTCCAATCCTTGCCCGGAACATCAAAAAGCTTCCCGGCTCAGAAAAGTTTAAGCGGATGCTGGACCTTGGCGGCGGACCAGGACTGAATGCAGTGGCTGTTTTAAAGGAACATCCGGGCATGACCGGAGCCGTGCTGGACCGCCCTGCCGTAATTCGGGTGGCCAGAGAACAGATCCAACTGGAAAAAATTGACCAGCGGCTTGATGTGATGAGCGGCGATTTCACCCGGGATGATCTGGGTTCCGGGTGGGATCTTATCATGGCCACAGCCTGCCTGAATTTTGCCGGAAAAAATCTTGGTTCTCTGGTGGCCAGAATTTTTAACGCCCTTGCCCCGGGGGGTGTTTTTGTCTCTGTGCATGACGGCATGTCCCGGGACAGGACAAGGCCTCCAGAAATTGCCTTGAGCTGGCTGCCCGTATCCATGATGTGGCAGGAGTTGTGTCTGGACCAGGGCCAGATTCCAGATGCCATGGAGACAGCTGGATTCAAGACCATTCGGTCCAGGACCATTGCATACGGACTTGGCTCCATGGAGCTGGATATTGCGATAAAAGCGTCAGAAAAATAAAATTTTTAATACTTAAAATAAAGGAAGAATAATGAACACCCAAGTAAAATGGTTTCTAACGGGTATTGCATGTATTATTCTGTGTGCGGCAACGGCTCCGGCACAGGAAACCGCCGATCCGAAAGATGTATTGGACACCCTCACGGTCACAGCCCAAAAACGGGAAGAAAACCTTCAGGATGTGCCCATATCCGTTGATCTGTTTACAGATATGACCTTGGGGGATTACGGGCTGAATACCATGTCTGACGTGACCATGCAGTCCGCCAATGTATTTATGAAAACCAATACCGCCGAAAGCCCCTTGATCATACGAGGGATCTCTTCGTTTAAAAGTGCTATTTTTTCTCCGGCCGGTTTTTATGTGGATGATGTCTCCATGCCGTTGAGCTATATGACAAATCCCGATCTTCTGGATCTTAAGCGCATTGAAATTCTCAAAGGTCCGCAGGGCACGCTTTACGGCAGAAATACCCTGTCCGGCCTGGTTAACCTTGTAACCCGCAAGCCCGATAATGAAACCCGGGGCCAGGTGACACTTGAAACAGGGGTCTATGATTCAAAGAATGACGGGATGTTTTACCGGGCCGGGGCCATGTTCTCCGGGCCCATAAAAAAAGATCTTTTGTTTCTGGGCGTATCGGTTCAGGGGCTCAATTCGGACGGCTTCAGGACAGACATCGCAACCGGGGACCCGGAGATCGCTTCCAAGGAGCATTATGATGCCCGGGGGACACTTCGCTACACCCCGTCAGATGCGCTGGATATCTCGTTTACAGCCAGTGGCTGCAACCACAATGACGGATTTGGGGTGTACCGCCTGGTCACCGGTGCCTCTGCCACACCATCCCACACGGTGAACAGCGGGGACCCGGGCCTGGGGTTAAATGAAGACAGCGATTTTCAAAACCTAAAGGTGAATTACCAGGGTCAGGGGTGGCATCTTGTCTCAATCACCAGCCGCATGGCCTATGATATCGATTATACCTCTGATATGGATTTTGCCGGTGGAGCCATGTACTCCGGTTTTGGCTTTGACGACACCCAATGGTCCCAGGAAATTCGAATCGCTTCGGATGGCTCCGGGGTATGGGACTGGCTTGCGGGGGCGTACGGCTTTCATGAGGACACCGGCACTTACCTGGATATTCAAAGTGCTAATTTCCACATGTGGCACCCTGAGGCAGACATAGAAACAAACGGGGCGGCCCTGTTTTCCCAGGTGACCTGGCACTGGCATCCCAAATGGGAAATCACAGGCGGGCTGAGATGGGACCACCAGGAGCTGTCCGGTCAGGTAAACAACGATGTCACCACCATGATGTCTTCACTGCCAGCCTGCCAGAATTTTTCCGAAGACCTTTCCTATGACGAGCTGTTGCCCAAGATCGCCCTGGGGTATGCCCCCGGTTCCTGGGCAAACATATATGCCAGTGCTGCCAAGGGCTATCAGACGGGCGGTTACAATTACTCCATGGTGATGTCGGATGAAACCTTCACCTATGATCCGGAATATTCCTGGAACTATGAACTGGGCATGAAAACCGTTTTTTTTAATAACCGGCTGCGGGTGAATACCAGCCTGTTTTATGTGGATATCACGGATAAACAGCTATACGTGAACAATCCCAATGTGACCAGCCTTCCCATGGCTCCGGACATCACTAATGCAGGCAAAGCACATACCTGCGGTGCTGAACTCGGAATATACGCAGATCCGAAACCCGGCATCAGCCTGTTTGCCACTCTGGGGTTGCTAAAAACAGAAATTGACCAGTGGACAAACACCTCAAGCAATGGAACAGTTGATTACTCCGGCAACGAGCTTCCCTATTCACCGCATTATTCTGTTTCTGCCGGCGGCACCTACCGTGTGTTAAACGGCCTTTTTATTGGAGCGGATCTTACCCGCATGGGGTCATACTATGGACAGGCGGCCAACACTCAGAAACAAAGCGCCTTTGAACTGGTTAATCTGCGAGTGGGTTATGAGGCGGAATCCTTTGACCTGATTTTATGGTGTAAAAATGTTTTTGACCAGGAGTACTTTACTCTGCTTGATGAAATGTCCAGCACAGGGGCTCTTAAAGCTGTGGAGGGAGACCCAAGGACGTTCGGGGTGACCTTGACATACAGATTCTAACAAAATTTCTGCCAGGTATTTCCGATACCTCTTTGCCGGCCAGAGTGTCCTGGCCGGCAAAACATCTCAACACCTGCCCCACAATACACACGACCTAAATTACCCATGATTATCCGTCAGCCCGTCGTTATTTGTGTGTTTCGGGCTATAAATCGGGTGGACCCGAGTAGAAACCGCCGTCCTGATTAATCTATATCTCCTTAAAGTTTTGTTAACCGAATCTTTTTAGGAGTTAAAATGAAAATTAACGCTGTTCTTTTTAATCCCCGGGGCAGGTGGGTATGGTAAAAAAAGCCACCTCTTTAACCCTTGCCTTTTCCGGGCTGGTCATGCTGGTGACCAGCATTGTACTCTATTTTGGTCCGGCCGGCCAGGTGGGCCATTTCTGCCCCTGGTCGTTCTGGCATCTTTCCCGGCATCACTGGGGAGCACTCCATCTGAATTCAGGGCTGCTTTTCTGCCTGGCCATGATTGTCCATGTGTGCATCAATTTCAAACTGCTTGTGGCTTATGTAAAAAGACAGAAAAAAGGGGGACCGGCAGTTGTCATCTCTTTGAGCCTGACCCTTTATGTCTGCATCGGGGGGTATTACGAAATCCCCCCCATGGGACAGTTTCTGGATTTTGCCCGGTCGTTCAGGATGGCGTCCATGCAGAAGTACGGCTCCCCGCCATACGGGACTGCATCCCGATTTCCGGCACTTCATATCGCCCGGTACATGGGCTGGGATCCGGATCAGGCCCGGGAACAATTAAGCCTGCACCACATTATTCTTGACGCCCCGGACCAGCCCCTGGCAGACCTGGCTCAAAAAAACCACACCAGTATCGGACGGCTGCTGGACATCATGTGCACCCATTCAGACCTAGGAGGTCCCAGATGACCACGGTAAAAAACGTATTTAATTCAGGCCATGTCACCCAATATGACATCAATGCAAAGAAAGCCCGGTGGCTGGACCCGGCCATTGTTTTCGGCATGGCCTACCAGTTTGTCAAGCCCGGTGATCGTCTACTGGATATCGGCATTGGCACAGGCTTGTCTTCCCAGCTGTTTTACAAGGCAGGACTTGAGATCCACGGCATTGACTTCTCCCCCAAAATGCTTGCCGCCTGCCGGGCAAAACAGATGGCCCGGGACTTAAAAGAACACGATCTTTCCAAAACCCCTTATCCTTTTAAGACAGAATCCATGGATCATGCTGTCTGCACAGGCGTAACCCATCTGTTCAAAGATCTGACCCCGATCTTTCAGGAACTTGAAAGAATTTTAAAACCTGCGGGTATATTTGCCTTTGTGGTACGGGATTGCCAAAAGGGAAAATCCCGGGAATTTCAGTTTGATTCCCGCCATGCCTCCGGGGAAAAAGTCACTATTTTTTCGCATTCCATGGAAGATATAAACCGGCTGACTAAGTCCTCGGGCTTTACCCGGATCTTTGATCTTAGCTTTGAGGCCTCGGCCATTGGCCACAGCACGGCCCAATACAAAGCCTATGTGGTTCAAAAAACGGGCGTTCCTCCCCAAAACACCTAGGGCGTAAATACCTGAAATACGCCCTGGCAAAAACCCCAGGGCCACGTTTGAATCTGACTTTTTCATTTTAAAAAATTCTTTTCTAAGAGGAGACAGTTTATGAAAAAACTATGCACTATCGCTGCGTCCCGGGCCAGCAAAGGGATGTGGTTGACAATCATGGCAGCCATTTTTATCTGTTCCGGACCAGACCTTAAGGCAGGTGAATCCCTGGAAACCAGCCGGTCAGTTGATAAAAAGAGCGGCAACACGCCATATCAGGCAGAAGAGATGATCGTAACCGCCCAGAAGCGCAAAGAAAACGTGCAGGATATACCGGACAGCATCACCGTATTGAATGAAATATAGATTGCGGACGCCGGCATCACTGATATGGTGAGCCTCTCCACGCAGATCCCCAACCTGGAATTTTATGACTTCGGCAGCCGATGGCATTGCCAGACCTACATCCGCGGCATTAAAAGCCTGAATAACAGTGAGCCGTCAACCGGCCTCTATGTTGACGGGGTGAATTACTCCAAATCCTACCTGTTTGATTTTCCCCTGTTTGATGTGGAACGTATCGAGGTGCTTCGTGGCCCCCAGGGGACCTTGTACGGACGCAACACCATGGCAGGGGTTATCAACATACACACCATGACACCGGACAATGAGACCCGGGCCCAAATTTCAGGCACCTATGCAAGCTATAATGAAAAACAGGTTCAAGGCCATATCCAGACCCCCATTCTCAAGGACAAGCTGTTTTTTGGGATTTCCGGCCTGATCTCGTCCAGTGACGGCTATATGGAAAATGATGTTGAAGGGGTTGGCGAAGACGGGCGGCACAAAGAGGGACAGGCCGGAAGGCTGAAACTGCGGTATGTGCCGGCCCCGCAATGGGATATGACCCTGCGCGTGGACGGCCAGCACCACGAAGACGGAGCGTTCCCCTTCCGCAGAACCCAACGCAACTCCTTTGTCAGCAACGGGATTCTGGAAGCGGACAGCCCGTATCACTATTCCCATGATTTTAACGGCACGTCTGAAAACGACTTCTGGGGGGCAACACTGAATACCTGCGTGGATACAAAAATAGGCAGGGTCACATCCATTACAGGGTACCGGGATTATGACAATGAAGACCTTGTTGATTCTGATTTCAGCCCCCTGGATGCGGCGCGCATGAAATATGTTTTGCAGGAGCGTACCTTTTCCCAGGAAGTACGCATTGTGTCGCCGGAAACGCAGACCGGTCCCAAATGGCTTGCCGGCATCTACTATTTTCACATCAACTCGGACAAGGAACGGACCAATAACGGGTGGATTTCAATCCAGCCTATTTTTTTGCGGGCTGAGCCAGATTAGTGCCTTACTCCTCAGTTTCTGCCAAAAGAACAAAAAATGAGGAGGGGCACATGTGTCGCGAGTTTCCCGCCCTAGAATCTATATGTCACAGTTGTACCAATCATCCGGGGATCCCCCTCTATTCCAATGTCAGCCGAGCCCCAGGCCATTTTATATCTTTGATACTCCTCATCAAACAAATTTTTACACCAGAATACAATGTCAAAATGCTCTGTTTCATACCCGATCCGCAGGTTGACCAGTTGATAGGCATCTACTTTGGACGTATTCTTAGCATCACCATAAAACGGTCCTGTTCCGAGTAAATCCCCCCGGGCAAAAATACCTGTCCGGTGGCGGTACTGAACGCCTAAATTATAGGTGTATTCGGGCACATCCGGCAATGTTTTGTTTTTATAATCGTATTCTTCAAACTGGCCGGTATCTGAATTATAGTCAGTTGTCCACTTATCAAATTCTGCCTTGATCAATCCAAAACCGCAAAACAGGTCCAGTCCGGACATGGGGCGGGCCCGAAGTTCCACCTCTACCCCCATGGAATGGGCTTCACCGGCGTTGTTTACTGTCTGGAGCGTGCCGCCCACCCATTCAATGACCTGCTTGTCTGTCATATCAATGTAAAAAACGGATAAATTGGCAATAAGCTTATTGTCCAGCCACGATGTTTTGGTTCCTATCTCGTAATTCCATGTGTATTCCGGGTCATAAGTTAAATTTTCCTTGTCACTGCCGAAATAGTAAGAATATCCGCCGGCAAGATACCCTTTGGAGACCGAAGCATAGGCCATGATGGTATCGGCAAAATCATAACTTAGGGAGAATTTGGGTAAAATTTCGTCCAAGTCTGATTCATCGTCATATTTTTTATCGAGATCCCCATATATATATTCTTGTTCCCCCTCTGATGTTAAATGATCGTAGCGGACCCCGGCGGTTAGATGGAGTCTGTCAAAAAACGTATATGTCCCCTGGCCGAACATGGCGTAACCAGAGTCATCTACATCCGTAATCCGATTGATTCCCGTCATCTCTTGATCCACAGTGGTCTCTTCCTTAAAGCCGTAAAGGCCAAACAGCCATTGAAACGGCTCGTCTTTTTTATCATCCGGAGAAGAGATTCGCACCTCTTGACTCAACAACTCGTCGTCGACGTCGAAAATATTGTTTCCATAATAGTCATACGGACTGCAATCAATATCCCCTGCATTTTTAGTTTCAGCATTGCGGACACCTGTAACCGACACAAGATTGAATTTATCTCCTGTGTATTTAATTTTTAGGGTTTGGCCATTGCCTTCCTGTTCAAGAGAGTATTCACCATCATAGTTGATTTCATTGCGGTTCGTGCTGGCGGAACCGGTATAAAATTTATAATTTCCCTTGCCGTCATCAACTTCCATGGCATCTGCAATCAATGAGATATCCAACCGGTCTGAGGGGGTCCATCTCAAGGTGAATCTGCCGTTCAGATGATCCTTTTTCCATGCTTCATCATCATCATTGTATATGTTTTTCATAAAACCGTCTGACTTTTCCCCTTGGGCTGAAACCCCCATGTACAGTTTGTCGTTGATAATGGGACCGCTGATACTGCCGCCTGCCCGGTATCCGGGAGCGCTGCCGTGTTCGGTATCGTAAATATAGTATTCACCAAAAACCTTGCCCCGGAAATCGTTATCCGGCTGCCTGGTAATAATATTGATTACCCCGGACTCAGTGTTCCTGCCATACAGGGTCCCCTGGGGCCCTTTTAAAATTTCAATGCGTTCAATATCGAACAAATCAGGATTATGCATATGGTTGGTTGGAAAATTCACGTCATCCACATAAAAGCCGGATGGGGAAAACATGGAAGGGGAAAAACCCGTCATCCCCCGGATAATAATATTGTTGTCAGGCATCAGTTGTTTCAGGTAGACATTCGGGGAAAAACGTGTCAGATCAAGGGTATTTCTGATATCGGCATCCTCAATCTCCACAGCCGAAAAAGCGGACATACTGATGGGAACATCCTGAAGATTTTCTTCTTTTTTTGGGCTGTTACAGTCATTGGGGCTATTTCGGCTGAAAAATTTTCTGAATCATCTTCCTTGGTAAGAGCCTCACTGGCTTGAATGAACCCGGGTTCTATTGTTGAAATAAAAATAAAGGCCAAAACGGCAAGTAAACGGACTTGTGCGCATTTCATCTGTATTTCTCCTTTTGAGGACTGATTTTAAAAATTCCTTTATGACCGCAAATTACTGGCAAAATTATCACGCTGTGCCTGGAAGGTTATGACTACATATTTAAAATCTGCTGTTTCCGATCATAGTGCCGTTCCCGGAGCCAGTATTGCGGTGCAGACATATGGTGATTTTTTAAATCCTAACCCGCATCTGCATGCCATCGCTACAGACGGTTGTTTCCTTGAAGACGGCAGTTTCAAGACGGCTCCCGGTTTTATACTGAAAGATTTGGAAGAAGTTTTTCGGTATGAGGTTTTAAAAATGCTTAAGAAGGAGGGTAAAATCAATGATGCAATTATCGAAAACATGCTATCCTGGCATCATTCCGGATTTAATGTTTATATTGGTGAGCGTATTACAACTTCAGATTCAACCAGTCTTGGTAATTTGGCCCGTTACATCATCAGAGCCTGCTTTTCCCAGGATCGATTGGTTTATATCCCAGCTCAAGAGTCCTCAGATGGTGTTGCTAAAGTGGTTTACACTTCAAAAAATGGTAAAGATCAGGAAGTTTTCGATGCCTTGGACTGGCTTGCCAGATTGGTGACACATATACCCGACAGATATGAACAAACGGTGAGGTACTACGGCTGGTACTCGAATAAATCCAGAGGTATGAGAAAAAAAGCTAAAACAGATGACATTATTCTAAGCAATCATGCCAAATGAAATGACTTCTAAAGAATCACGGCAGAATTGGGCACGCTTAATTCAGAAAATTTATGAAGTTAATCCTCTTATATGCCCCAAATGCAAGGGTTCCATGAAAATAATCGCTTTCATTGAAGAACTATACCTTATCGAAAAAATTTTACGACATCTTGAACTTTGGGATATACACAACCATGATCCGCCGAAATCCGATATTTCTGATTTTATTCCTGATTTGGTTTACGACTTTTCCGATTCTCAAATCCCTGCCGACGGATATCATTAATTTTTGCGTTTTGGGGGATTTCCGGCGGGGTCTGCTTAATAATAGTCCAAAAGATAGCTGTTCAACGATTTTTAAGTGGATCAAGGCCTGATTTTTTATTTTCTCTCTTGGGGATTGTTTCTGCCCCCCAACCATTGTTCATGCGGCGAGGCCCCAACCGGGCACGGCCACAACATGTTGTGGCCGTGCCCGGTTGGGGCCATATTTCAAACTTAATCATCTTTGTCAAACGTTCGTCATACTTTGCTTGACAAAAAGCGTCTTCCTATCTGCCGGGGGGAACCTGTAAAATCGGTGATGTGGTAGATTCAAACCTAAAGACACGGATCGATAACCTTTATGTTGCGGACGCTATTGTTATGCCTGAATCACTGGCAATTCCACCTTTATTGACAATACTTGCACTTGCAAAAAGGTTGGCTCAATCTCTATAGAGATGAACAAAATTCCAGACTGCTCCTATGTCTGCGCCAGAGAGGATCCTGTTGACATTCCTTTTGAAATTTTATATTAGACGTCTCTTATATAGTTTGTCGCTTCTAACAACAATTGAAAACGTTTTTTTACATGCATTGGAATCGGAAATGGTATGAAAACAATCAGGCTCGGCACTCCGAAGCAGACGGCAACACCAGAACAATTAAAGATTGATATCCCCCCATCAGCCGGATTGGGAGGGTGTGATATTGTTACCTTTGCCTCCGGGCTTCAATTGTTGATTGTTGACATGCAACTTAATCAGCCTACCCTTTTCCAGGGCTTTGTGGAAAAGCAGTCCGTTAGTTTCGGCTTTTGTCTTGACGGAAAATTTCATTATCAGCCCACCTGCCTTGATCAGCCGTTTGCGGTTAATGCGGGAGACAGCGGTCTTTTTTATTTTCCCAATAATGTTGAAGCGTTTGAAAAAGCAACGGATAAACGAAAGCTGAGGATCCATTTGATATTGGACGTCGAACATTTATTTAAGCTGGCACATGGGGATGAAGCCCGCTTTTATCCAGTGCTGAAAAGTCTCGAAAAAAAATCCCCTTTCCGTATTGTCCATAATATAACGCCGGTGATGCGGGCGGTTTTGTATCAGTTGCTTCATTGTCCCTACTGCGGGATGACCCGGCAGCTTTTTCTGGAAGGCAAGGCCATGGAACTCCTGTCCCATAAGATGGAACAGCTCAGTTCCGGCGCTGCTTCTGGAGCACCCATGAAATCCTCTGATACAGAGCGCATTCACCAGGCCGCCCAATTGCTAGTCCATGACCTGGAACACCCACCCAATATCATGACGCTGGCCAATTCTGTCGGATTAAATCGGGATAAGCTGCATCGCTGCTTTCGTCAGGTTTTTGGACTCTCTCCCTTTGAATTCTTACGTAACCAACGCCTGCAAGCGGCCATGGTGTTGTTGCAGGACAGCGAGATCAATGTCACCCAGGCGGCAATGATGGTTGGCTATTCAAATATGAGCTATTTTACCAGGTCCTTTAAATCAATGTTTGGAATTACACCCAGCCAATTGCAAAAATCCCAACCAACTGCCCCTACAAAACTGAAAACATGTTAAAAAAATTTTTCTGACGATAGTGTCATCAATAATGACGTCAGTGTTAGCTTTTCTAGTATAACCTAAGTTATTCTCTCGCCTTGATGCAAAACAGTGTTTTATTACAATTTTAGGTTTGGTTTCAAGTTCGTCCAGTAAGAGGATATATTGGCTCATTATTTATAATTTTGAGATAAATATTAAATAGTTATCTCTGCTTTAACTGTTATCCATAAAGCAGTGGCCGGAATTAAAACCAAGCCCCAATTTTTTAATTAACTGGAGAAAACATGAAAAGAGTGTATGGATTGACATGGATAGGCCTCTTTATGGTTTGTTGCATTGCAACATCAGGATTTGCCAATGCGAATCAGAACGCAGCCCAGGAAACGATAACGGACACCAGCCAGAAGCATGAGAAGAAAGTCCCCAAAGACGTTTTATTAGAGACCGTAACGGTAACAGCACAAAAAGTAGAAGAGAATATACAGGATGTACCTATATCAATGAGTGTATTTGATGCATTTTCTTTAGAAGACAAAAGTATAGATACTGTTGAAGATATAGGAAAGTACACCCCTGGACTTCAAATAATACCGGGAGGCGCTTTAAAAGCTACTCCTTCAATGAGAGGTCTTTACTCAAATTATACGACACGAAGTTCCGTTGCAGGGCTTTTTGTAGATGGTATACCTATCACCCGGGGAACAGGTTTTGACGAAACTCTAATTGATATTGAGAGAGTTGAAGTATTAAAAGGTCCGCAAGGAACACTCTATGGGAAAAATACCGAAGTTGGTGTTGTAAATGTGATTACAAAAAAACCAGACAATGAAACACGGGGAAAAGTAAAAGGGACTTTGGGGTCAGATGGTAAACAAGAGTATATTTTTAACGTAAGCGGTCCGGTTGTAAGAGATAGGTTTTATATTGCTGCAGCAGGAAAACACTATGAAAAAGATGGTTATATAAAAAATATAACCACGGGAGAAGACGAAGATGACAGGGAACATAATTATGGAAAAATCAATCTTCGGTATACCCCAACGGATGATCTTGAATTTTCATGGGTCTCTTCAAGAATAAAATACAATAACGGTGCAACTACAGTGGGAACTAAAAAAACCAATGAAAGAGAAGTTTCAAGTGATTTTGAAGCATTTAATCATTCTGATGTATTTATGTCATCTCTTAATGTTACTTATAATTTCAATGAAAAGTTATCGTTTTCTTCAATTTCTTCTTATAGAGAACACAAAGAGGAAAAATCCGATGATTTCGATTATTCAGGTACCGCCTATTATTACCATGTGGTTAATGACAATAATTATGAAACTTTTTCACAAGAATTACGAACAAACTATGAAAATGATACCATAAAGCTGGTGGCAGGACTATTCTATGATGCTGCGGATTTGGATTATAACAAAGACATTGACAAATGGAATTCTTCATCAACAAAAATTCAAAATGTTGATAGTGATTCATTGGGTATTTTTTCCCATTTAACATACCATATAAACGATAAGTTATCTATTTTAGGCGGATTGCGATTTGATCGGGATGAACAAACATATAAGGATTCAACACAAACCATAGAATGTGATGGGGATGAAATATCTCCCAAAATAGGTTTAACTTATAATTTATCAAAAAATATGATGAGCTATGTAACCATAGCAAAAGGGTATAGACACGGTGGATTTAATATATTTGCACCTGAAAATTATCCTAAGACTTTTGACACGGAAACTTTATACTCATATGAAATTGGACTAAAGGGAACAATTTTAAAGAACAGATTGTATTTTGATACGGCTATTTATTATATGGATATAGATGATATGCAAGTTGATGAAATTGTAGAGGCTTCTACCGTCATCAAATCCAATGCTGCAAAAGCGACTTCAAAAGGTATAGAAGTATCATTAAACTTCCGGGCAAGTGACAACATTACTCTTTTTGCCGGCGCATCATATAATCATATAGAATTTGATAAGTATCATGATGGGTATACAGATTATAGCGGAAACAGAACTGGCAGTGCGCCAAAATATGACTTTAATTTCGGCGCTGTATATCGATCAGATAGCGGATATTATGCCAGTGCCGATATAAGTGGATTTGGCAAAATGTATCTTGATAGTGCCAATGAGTATACAAGAGATGCTTATCAACTAGTAAATGTAAAATTAGGATATGAACAAGAAAAGTATGATATATATATTTATGCAAAAAATTTATTTGATGAAGAATATGATATCAACGGCTGGTATTCTGGTACATATTACGATTATTCTCCACCACGAGAACTCGGCATACAACTAAGTTATAAAATTTAAAAACAAAGATAGAATATTTTACATTGGGATTTTATATTAGAGATCTTCCAACATCATGCTTTGAACTCCAATTAATTTTTTCAATCATAATGCGACTATGAGTATCTTGAGCCTATCAGTCTTAATAATATAAATACGTTCTCACAAATTTGAGAATCAAACAGACTAAAGGTATACTGACTGTCAGCTGGATGGCAAGGGCGAATTTAAACTGCTGGGTTTATTTTTTTAAAGCAGCCTTTTGATAACTTATTGCCTTTGTATGTCAAAGGCAGTGCGCTTTTAAGCACTGCCTTTTTGATTCGATTGAAATATAAATGCGATATTTTATCAATCAACTTTGTCCATGGGATATTTTGCCCCCTTCCAGGCAAAAATTCCGCCAGTGTAACGATATACGTTCTTATATCCTAATTTCACAGCCCAGGCCGCACCGTTATGGCTTCTCGTACATTTTACAAAGCCGCAGTAAATTACAATGACTTTATTTTTATCCGGTCCCAGTAATTTTTCATAGTCTGCCTGGGTTTTGTCGGCTGTTTCCTTTGTACCCCACTCATTCATATCAGGGATTGGGAATAAAAACTGCACAGCGCCCGGAAGGTGATTTTTCTTGTAGCTCTCCTCATAGGGCATGGTGTCTACAATGACCATGTCTTTCCCTGAATCAATCCATTGTTTGAGTTCATCCGTGGTTACCAGATCATAGTTGCCTCTTTGTACTTCCCGGACCAGTTTAACGGCGCCCGTTTCTTTCTCCACTTCCTTTTCAAACTTATCATCAAATAACGCAAAAGCCGGTGTAGCAAATGCCATCAGTACACATGTTACAATTAGCAGCTTTAAAATTCGTCCGACGCTTTTCATAGTAAATTCTCCCTGGTTTGTTTATGTTTTAAAAATTGAAGGTACTGCATGATGGATCTCGGTTGAATGTTGTTCCATTTCCGCCAGCCAAAAGCAAACACTACCTGGGTCATCAAAAAAAGATCCCTGTGGAAAGCCTGCCTCAGTCCATGAAACGCTTTGGCTTCAGGGTCTCCCGGGCTGAAGCAGCCGCAGTCAACATCAAGCCCCATGGCCATTCCGTATCCAAGAATCAGCAGAAACAGAATCAACAATCCTAAAATGGCGGCGAGACTGCCTCTGATATCAAACAAAATGCCGATTCCGGCAACGACCTCAAAAAGAGGCAGCAACATAGCAACCGGCATGAGCATTATCTCTGGTACAATCCCATAGGCATCTATCAGGATGGCGAAAATTTGTGGCTCAATCAGTTTTGTTGTCCCGGCATAAATAAAAACCGTTCCCAAAACCCATCGGCATAAAAAATATATCCAACTTGGAATTTTCATCAATCTAAAAAATGAACATACTTGATTTTGTGATACTTCCTTCTTTGATGGAAGACGGATTATATTTTATTCAATTCAGAATTGTCGGCAACGCCGCAGATGGCTGACGTTGCCGGCAGACACTAAATCATTTCTGCTATCTCTTTTCCATAGGCCTGGGCTGTTTCAACGCCGTCTTCGACCCAGGATGCCTTGATCATCAAAGGGCCGGATGCCATTTTCATCTTAAAAATATAGTTCATTGTATCAAATATTCTTTTATTGGCCTCTCCACTCCAACCGTACGCACCAAAGGCCCCCCCGGGCTTGTCCTTCAGTTGTGCACGCTCGGCCATGAATAAAACCTGTTTCATGGAAGACAGCATTTCTCCATGGTAGGTGGGAGAACCGAATACATAAGCATCGAATCCTTCCAGGTCTTTTTCACTGTCTATCTGCGTGGCGGTTTTAATCTGCACCTGATGCCCTGCCTGACGAGCGCCTTCAGCGATTAATTCCGCGATTCCCTTTGTTTCATCTACTCTGGATGAATAAACAATAAGTATGGTTCCCATTTTTTTATTCCTGTTTTATTGTCAGTTACATTTATCTGGTTGATGGGGTGTAAAATCAAAACCATAATAAGGTAATATAAATTCATAAGACAGCCAAGAAAATTATTTGCTGTCTTATTTTGGGTCTTGATAAAAATGAAAAAATCTGGAATCCTACATTTTTTTTATGGACTTTTTTTGTTTTAGAGGCTGTATTAGGCATATCAGAAACAAGGTGTACAGGAACTTATGGGCTTATTAAAATTAAAGGGATTTCCCGGAACCGGCAGTTTTCCCCATGGGGTTCATCCTCCGGATAATAAAGAGTTGTCCGCCAACATGGCTGTGGAAGTGATGGAAACACCCAGGACGGTGACGCTGCCGCTGCTTCAGCATCTTGGGGTGCCCAGCAAGCAGATGGTCAAGTCTGGAGAAACGGTTGGTTACGGGCAGATGGTTGGCAAGGGAGAGGCCTTTGTTTCAGCATGTCTTCACTCTCCAATTGCCGGAAAAGTTAAAAGAAATGTAATGGTGACCATGCCCAACGGCAGGCGTGTTGACGCCATCACCATTGAAGCCGAAGGGGAGCAGACCCCGCCGGAAAGAATCTGGGAAGAGGTGAAGTTCACCCCATGGCCCATGGACGGATTTTCAGAATTTGCGCCCATGGACATTGTGAAAAAGATTCAGGAATCCGGCATTGTCGGCCTGGGCGGTGCCGCATTTCCCACCCACGTCAAGGTGATGCCCAATGATACCCGGGTGATTGATACCCTGATCGTGAACGGATGTGAATGCGAGCCGTACCTGACCTGTGACTACAGACTTATGGTTGAGGCCCCACAGGTTGTTGTGACCGGCGCGCTTTTGACGGGCAGAACTGTCTCAGCCAGGGAAATCGTCATCTGTGTCGAGGACAATAAACCTGAGGCAATACGGCGCCTCCAGGAAGCGGCCCAGAAGACTGCGGTGAAGATTGCCGTGCTCAAGACCAAATACCCCCAGGGCAGTGAAAAGCAGCTTGTCAAAGCCGTGGTGGGTCTCAATATCCCCCTGGGGGGACTTCCGGCTGATGCGGGCGTTGCCGTAAGCAACGTGCAGACCATGGCCGCAGTGGCACGCTCCATTATCAAGGACACGCCCCTCACACACAGGGTGATCACCGTTTCCGGACGCGGCATCTGTAACCCGAAAAATCTTTTTGTGCCCATCGGCATCTCTTTGGCCGAGGTGGTCGATTTCTGCGGGGGGCTTACGCCCAGCGCGGCCCGGATCATCTCCGGGGGCCCCATGATGGGATTTTCATTTTCAGATCTTAGTGCTCCCGTAACCAAGGGTACATCTGGGCTGACGGTGCTCACCCATGATGACATCCGCAAGGCGGATGAAACCAATTGCGTAAGATGCGGGCGCTGTGTGGATGCCTGTCCCATGAACCTTGTGCCCACGAGACTGGCCTTGGCTGCCCGGTATAAAAACCCGGAACTTGCCGCCCAGTACCATATCCGGGCCTGTGTTGAATGCGGGAGCTGTTCCTATGTATGTCCTGCAAAGCTGAACCTGGTCCAGCTGATTCGTGAGGGCAAGGTGCAGCTAAACGCCTGGGAACGCCGCTGATTTTCGGTTTTGGAAAGACTTCTGGAAGCGGCGTCATGCTGTTGCTGCAGGCCCCTTGAAGGATAAAAGAACTGATCCGGTGAACCTCGGATTGATTTGAAAATACAGAAATTAATTGTTACAAGGAACAAAACGTGTCAAACACAACCAGACAGATAGATTCAGCCATGTCGCCCGGAGGCGGGCCAGGGCGAAAGCCGCCCTTCATCAGCGTGGCCCCGTCCCCGCATATTTCGGACAGCCGGGTCAGCACACGCAGGATGATGGTCGATGTAATCCTTGGACTGTCACCTGCCATTGTCGTCTCTCTTTATTTATTTCGGTTCTATGCCCTTAAACAGCTTGTTGTCTGTGTGGCTGCCTGCCTTGCGGCGGAATATATTTTTGTCCGCATGAGGGGAAAATCTTTTACCTTGAAAGATTGCTCCGCCATAGTCACCGGCGTCATTTTAGGCCTTTCCATGCCGGGGTCAGCCCCCTGGTTTGTGGGGGCACTGGCTTCGGTGGTGGGTATCGGAATCGGCAAGGTCATCTTCGGCGGCGTGGGCATGAACATATTCAACCCAGCCATGGTGGGAAGGGCTTTTGTCATGATTGCCTTTGCCCAGCTCATGGGGGCCGGTGCCTATGAAAATGTAACAGGACTTGTGGATGCCGTGTCCGGGGCAACACCTTTGAGTGCATTGAAATTCAACGGTGTTTCAACCGGAATTAAGCCGTTGTTTCTGGGCGTTACCAACGGGTCCGTGGGTGAGGTCAGTGCCCTTGCATGTATCATCGGCGGGCTCTACCTGATTTACAGAAAGACCGCTTCCTGGCAGATCCCTGTGAGTATTATTGCAACCGTTGCTGTGATTGCGGGCATTGTGGACCTGGCAGGAGGATACCAGGGACTGTTCCTGCTGCACCATCTGTTTGCAGGCGCGCTGATGTTCGGTGCCTTTTTCATTGCCACGGACCCCGTTACATCTCCGTTAACTGCTAAAGGAAAAATG
Organism: uncultured Desulfobacterium sp.; assembly: GCA_963668575.2. Taxonomy (GTDB): domain Bacteria; phylum Desulfobacterota; class Desulfobacteria; order Desulfobacterales; family Desulfobacteraceae; genus Desulfocicer. The sequence continues at coordinate 42,995 of CAXXMQ010000004.1, forward strand.
CTCTTCGGTGTGGGTACCGGCTGCCTGATCATGGTGATCCGCCTGCTTTCCGGTTATCCGGAGGGCGTGATGTTTGCCGTTCTGATGATGAATGCCATGACCCCGCTGATCAACCGCTGGACCATTCCAGCGCCCGTGGGACAAAGGGAGGCCAGATAACATGTCATTGAAAAACAGTAACCTGGCCCAGGCCTGGCTGGTTCTTTTGCTTGCCACCCTGTTCGGCACGGCCCTTGCCGGTATACAGGTTAAACTTGGGCCTGTGATTGAGGCCAACAAGGTCAAAGAGACCAAGGAAAAAATCCCGGCACTGGTGCTTGGAGAGGCTCTAGCTGCCGAACTTGCCGCCGACAACCAGGCTTTGACCATCAAATCACGGGTCATTGAAGTAAAGAAAAACGAAACCACAAAATACTACACTGTTTATGATGCCTGGCTGCCCGACGGAAAGATGGCTGGTCATGTGGTCAAAGCCGACGGCCAGGGGTATGCGGATAAAATTGAGCTTCTGCTGGGTTTTGATGCCCAAGGCAAGAGCATTACAGGGCTTTTTGTCCTGGACCAGAAAGAGACACCCGGCCTGGGTGCCAAGATCCTGGAAGACTCCTGGCGCGGCCAGTTCAAGGAAAAATCCACGGATAAAGCCCTTTCCGTTGTGAAAGGCGGCGGGGCCAAGGACGATCAGATTGACGCCATTTCCGGTGCAACCATCTCTTCAAGAAGTGTGACCGGCATTGTGAATACCACCATCGCCAATGTCGCTTCCCAGCTTCAGGTCACTGGAGACTCTGCTGAAGGCGCCTCCATTGAGGGATCGATTGACAGCACTGATAATGACAAAACCCCGGCGGTTCAAAACGAGGAACCCAATAAGAATGAGGAGCGTTCCTGATGGCTGATCAACCTACAGCAATGGAGAGATTTGTACAGGGGATTCTGCCCGAGAATCCGGTTTACCGGCAGCTTCTTGGTCTGTGCGCCACCCTGGCTGTTACCAATGGTATGAAACCGGCGCTGACCATGGCCGTTTGCGTGGCCTTTGTTCTTGTGTGCGCCAATGTCGTGATCAGCCTGATTCGTGACCTGTTGAAACCACATCTGCGGATCGTGGTCTTTACCCTGACCATCGCCACCTTTGTAACCGTGGCAGACAGGATGCTGGCCGCCTATATGTTCCAGATGAGTAAAACCCTTGGCCCCTATATTCCTTTGATCATTGTGAACTGCCTGATCATCTGTCGTTGCGAGGTATGTGCCTCCAAGCAGAACGTGGTGGTTGCAACTGCTGATGCCTTGGGCCAGTCCATTGGGTTCGGCCTGGCCCTGGCCAGTATTGCCGCCATCCGTGAAATTTTGGGTACGGGTATGATCATGGGATTCAGGATTCTGCCGGCCTGCTGGCCGGACTGGGTCATCATGGTATTGCCTCCCGGGGCATTTATCACACTGGGGCTCCTGCTGGGGCTGGTGAACTATATCGATTTTAAACGGGAACAAGCCCGTAAACAAAATTAGATGAAAATTTATAATATATTGAGGCGGATCTAATGGACTATTTTGTGGATATCCTGCTGATTGCCCTGTCAGCATCGATAATTAACAACTTTATATTTTATTACTTTGTGGGTATCTGCCCGTTTGTGGGCGTCTCCAAAAAGGTGGACATGGCATTCGGCATGGGGTGCGCCGTGACCTTTGTCATGAGTATTGCAGCGTTCCTCTCCTGGGGCATCACCGTGTTCGTACTGATTCCGGGGGCGCCTGTCTCAACCTGGGTGGCAAGTTTTTTTACCACGCCCGAGGTGGCAGCCCAGATTGACCTGACGGTATTGAGCTACATTGTGTACATTTTTGCCATTGCCTCTTCGGTTCAGTTTGTGGAGATGTATGTCAGAAAGTTTTTTCCGCCGCTTTACCAGTCCTTCGGGGTATTTCTGCCTCTGATTACCACCAACTGCGCCATTCTTTTTGCCTGTCTGACCATCATGAGCCATGTGGCGGGGGTGGATAATCCCAAAGAGGTGTGGGATCTGGGCAAAGCCATGACCCTGGCCCTTTTTGGCGGACTTGGATTCACCATTGCCATCGTGATTATGGCCGGAATCCGGGAAGAGCTGGAACTTTGCGATATTCCCAAGCCCTTTCAGGGGGCGGCCATTACCCTGGTGATCGGGGGGATTATCGCCATTGCCTTTATGGGATTTACCGGTGTGGATTCAGGCGTTAAAAATGTATTAAAACCGGCACCAAAGGTTTCACAGGTTATGGAGCAAGCGGAAAGTGTTGCCCTGCTCGATATTAAGGACTGCAACATCAAGAAAGTGATAATGCCATGATGATCTCCCTTGGAATTGCCGGCGCAAGCATGCTGGTTATGGCCGTGATATTTTCCTATATCCTGGGATGGGCCAATAAAAAATTTATGGTTGAGGTGGACCCCAAAATCGAAGAAGTCAAAGAAGCACTTCCTGGTGCAAACTGCGGTGGGTGCGGTTATCTCGGCTGCAGCGACTATGCCGAGGCCATAGTCAAGAAAAATGATCCGGTCAACAAGTGCACGGTGGGCGGCGCCGCCTGTGCCAAAGAGATTGCCGGGATCATGGGCGTGGAGGTTGGTGATATGGTGGCTTTGCGTGCCATTGTCCACTGCAACGCGCCATTGTCCAGCCGTTTGGGCCTTACCCAGTACAAAGGTGAGCTGCGGTGTGCATCTGCCCAGCAGGTGGCCGGCGTTCAGGGCTGCACCTTTGGGTGTCTCGGGTTTGGGGATTGTGTTCAGGCCTGTAACTACGATGCAATTGAAGTTATAGACGGCCTTGCCCGGGTGAACTATAAAAAATGTATCGGCTGCGGAGCCTGCTCCAAGGCCTGCCCCAGGGGTATTATCTCCATTCAGGGATTCAAGGAAGATATTCTGCCTGTGGTGGCCTGTTCCAATAAAGACAAGGCAAAGGATGCCAAAGCCGTGTGCAACAATGCATGTGTTGGATGCAAAGCCTGTACAAAGGCGTCTGATCTGTTCACGGTTGCGAACAATCTGTCCAAGTGCAGTTATGACGACTATTCAGCCCAGAAACGTGAAGATGTCATGAATGCCATGGAAAAATGCCCCACCGGGTGTATCCACTTCATGGGAGCCGCAGTAAAGTAAAGAATGAAAAAAATATGCGTTTACTGCGGTTCAAGTGACGGGGCCCGCCCCGAATACGCAAAGGCCGCAGAAGCTCTTGGGCGTGCCATGCTGGAAAAAAATATTGATCTGGTTTATGGCGGAGCCAGTGTCGGACTCATGGGCACTGTGGCTGATACCGTTCTTAACGGAGGCGGAAAAGTTACGGGCATTATCCCCAAACACCTGGTAAACCGTGAAATCAGTCACCAGGGATTGACCGAACTTGTGGTTGTGGATTCCATGCATGAAAGAAAATCCATGATGGCCGATCTGTCGGACGGATTCATTGCGCTGCCCGGCGGTATCGGAACCATGGAGGAACTTTTTGAAGTGATGACCTGGTCCCAGCTCGGATTCCATAAAAAGCCATATGGATTGCTTAATGTCGTGGGGTATTATGATCATCTCAATGCGTTTATGCAGTATGGCGTCAACCAGGGGTTCATCCGGAATTCGACACAAGGAAGACTCATCATTAAAGAGGATCCCGGAGACCTGCTGGATTTGTTTGTGGCAGGCTGAAAGACTTTCAGATTAAAACCACGAAGTTCACGAATATTTTCGTGTCCTTCGTGGTTTAATCAAATGCGTTCAAAGGGGGCGGGTCCTGCTCCCAAGCCATTCCCGGACCGGTTCATCCAGCCCCGGTGAAAGCCGGTCATACACCATCTGGTGATACTCATTGACCCAGGTGATCTCCTCGGCACCCAGCATGGTTTTATCCACAAGATTTCGTTCAAAATGGCAGAGAGTCATGTTTTCAAACTTTAAAAAATTGCCGAATTGCGTTTCCCTCTCCTTGACCACCAGCACCATATTTTCCAGCCTGATCCCGTATTGACCTTCCCGGTAAAGACCGGGTTCGTTGGTTAAAAGCATGCCGGGCCGAAGGGCGATATCCACGGGAAGTGAACTTAATCGGGCCGGACCTTCATGCACACAAAGGAAGAAACCCACCCCGTGGCCTGTGCCGTGGCCAAAATCAAGACCCTGCTGCCATAAGTGACGCCGGGCCATGGCATCAATCTGGTATCCCCTGGCAGTGCTGGGAAAGAGTGCCGTTGCTACGGCAATGTGGGCTTTGAGAACCAGGGTATAATCGCGGATTTCCTGGCTTGACGGCGTACCTAAATGAACGGTGCGCGTAATGTCCGTGGTGCCGGTCAGGTAGTTGCCCCCGGAATCGGTCAGGAACATGGCATCAGGACTTAAGGGAAGATCCGTATCAGGGTCGGCACTGTAATGGCAGATGGCTGAATGCTCTTTAAACGCCATAATGGAATCAAAGGAGGGGTGAAGAAAGGCGTCCTGCTCTTTACGAAAGTTTAAAAGCTTTTGTGCGGCAGAGATTTCAGTTTTGGGCGTATCGCTTGTGCAAAGCCAGTGCAGAAAATTGACCACGGCCCGTCCGTCTTTGACTGCCGTATCACGGATATGGGAAATTTCAACTTCATTTTTCAGGCATTTCAACATAGCGCTTGGGTTTGGCGCCTCAGTGATATCCGATCTCTTCTTTACGGCCTGGTAAATAAAGTCTGAAACCTTTTCAGTATCCAGCAGAACCCTGGATTTTTTATCCAGCTTTTGAATTGTTTCGTAAAAAAAGTTGTAGTCAAACAATGCAACACCGTCCGCCTCAAGGGCTGTCCTAAGTGGTGTATTGACCTTGGCTGGATCTATGAACAGGCTGATTTTATCCATGGTAATCAGGGAAAAGGCCATATTCACAGGATTGGTGTGAATATCCTGCCCCCTCAGGTTAAAGGTCCAGGCAATGTCATCCAATGCAGCCAGGACATGGCAGTCCGTATTGTAATCCGCCATTTTTTTGCGTATGCGGGAAATTTTCTCTTTCCGGGTTTCACCGGCATAGATACTATCCAGTTCAAATGCCGGGGTCCGGGGCATGGGCGGCCGATCCTGCCACAGATCTGAAATCAGGTCCATGGTGGTGTCCACGACAATTCTCTTTTGCATAAATTTTTCTTTCAGGCTTCCGGCCTGTGACGCGGATACAATTTTACCATCCAGGGCAATACGGTCATTGACCGACAGCGTATCGGTCAGCCATTTGTCAAAGGACGGGACCCCCGTATCTCCCTGCCTGAAAAGCTGAACCCCATCCAGTTGGGCTCTGGCCTGGATCCAGTACCTGAAATCGGTCCACATCCCAGCCTGGTTTTTTGTGACCACGGCTGTACCGGCAGAGCCCGAAAATCCGGTCAGCCATTTCAGGATCTGCCAGTATCCTGCCAGGTATTCGCTTTGATGGGGGTCGGCATTGGGAATAATCACGGCCGTGACCCCGGCTGTATCCATTTTTTTGCGCAGAGCGCAAAGTTTATCCTGTGTCTTCAGTAGCTTCATTGATGTCACATCCCCAGATAGGCTCGTTTAACTGCTTCATTGGCCAGAAGTTTTTCTCCTGTGCCGGTCATGGTGATGGTACCGGTCTCCATGACATATCCCCGGTCCGCTATCTTCAAAGCCAGGTTGGCATTTTGTTCAACCAGGAATATGGTGGTTTTATACTCCTGGTTGATTTTTTTTATAATATTGAAAATCTGTTTGGTGATAATGGGAGCAAGCCCCAGGGACGGTTCATCAAGAAGCAGCAGTTTGGGTTTGCTCATGATGGCCCGGGAAATGGCAAGCATCTGTTGTTCTCCACCGCTCAGGGTTCCGCCCTGCTGGTTCCGTCGATCTGACAGATGGTTCATGGTCTTTTTTATAACGATGTCATCGGCGCTGTCAATCATACGATAGAGGTAACGGATCTGGTGTTTGAATATTGAATCGTCCATCTGCAGCACTGTAAAACTGTATACAATTTATATGAAAGTGTCCATATGTTGTTCGGCTTCTTTCTTGCTTCGTTGCGGACTAAGCCCGGCAGCTGATATGTCAGGCCAGCCCATGGCTGTTATATGGAGAAAAGCAATTCGGCACCGCTAAAAAGGAACTTTTTAGCGGTGCCGGAATATAAGAAAGAAGAAATTTTCGAACTAATTTTTCGAACCAAGAAGAACAGAGAATAGGAAATCAGGCTTTTTCTTTTATTTTTGTTTCGGGCAGAATAACAGACTCTGTCTGACGATTAAAACGTGAGCTGAAGCTAGAATCTGAACTTATTTCGTCTGATCCCATAACTTCTATAATTCCATCGTCGATTATTCTCAAAAAATCAAAAAGATCGCCTTGTGCTTGGATTCCAGTTGCTTCAATCATTTGCCTTTTCCTCCCTGCGTCAATCTTAAAGGGGTTTTATTCAGAGGAAATTGATTTTTTTTTCCTCTATTACACACATTGGGGACATAATAGCAATGGAGGACAGAGCAAATCAATCGGGGAATCCCTGATTTTTTTTCACTTTTTTTGCTAAATCAATCTAATACATTGCGAAATTGGGTTATTTTCTTCCTAAAATCACAGAGAATAAATTTGCAGGGCTAAAGAGCGGGTGTAAATAGGGGAGTGTTGACAGTCTGCTGTATCCCCGCGACAAAAACAGAGGAATTTAATATGTCATTGCGAATTTTTTATAGCCTGTTTCGTCGTTGTTTGGACTATGTCTCTTTTTTTCTGGACCGTAACGGCTGTTTTTTTGCAGGCGCGTCCATCGTCCATCATAATTGCGGTGGGGGAATCGCCTTCAATGTGAATAGCCGGCAATGGGAAGATAGATACCAGTTCCCACCGGCAGATCGTTGAAATCGATTATCCTGTTGCCCGGAAGTGGGCCCTGTCCCGGAACATGGTAAATGGTGCCGGAGGCTTTAAATTTTGAACCGGCTATCCCATAGGCGGTATTATTCTTTGTAAGGGTAAAAGGGCCTTTATATCCCACCACCAGGCGGGTGCCCATGGGCAGGTCATCCCAGTCCGAGATGGCGGAACCGGGTAAAACCCGGCCCGATGGAAGAAAATATATGGTGCTGGGGGAATGATACGCAAGGCCAGCATGGGACCAGGCGGTCATCTGATCGGATATGGTTTTTATAATGAGTTTAGCCTGCTCGCTTACCTTTTGTACTGTTTCCTGGTTAAGCAACACCTTTGTGCCCACAGGCAGATGGTCCCATCCTAACTTTAAAGCCACACTGTCGCCGGCCAGGGTTTTACCACCGGGCAGGACATAGATTGTGGTGGGGGCTTCATAATCTTCGCCGGCAATGGACCAGGCTGAGTTCTTCTGTGAGATGATATTGGATTCAAGCTCTTCGGGGATCTTTTTCCCGGTATACACAACAGTACCGGGGCCACTATAAAAAACTTGGGCTAGCATGGGGTCCTGCATCAGGCGTCCCGCACGCACATCGGGATCGTATGGCCAGGAGGGGCCAAGGCCGGCCCGGGTTCTGTCAAAATTTTTTGCGCACCGTTTACGTCCCCTGTGATTTTTCATAAACCACGGGTTGGGTTTGCCGTATGCAATCTGGCTGTGGGTCAGGATGTCCTTGTCCTGTAAATTGTAAAAATTTTTAAGAATAAACAGCAACCGTTCTGCAGACCTGTACTGACTGTCGGTCAGGGGTGCATAATGGTAGCCTACAAATTCAATGCCCACGGAAATGTCGCTGACATTGGATTCATTGTTCCACATAGACAGGCCGGCATGGTCAGCCCTGTATTTTTTATCCAGAATCCGGTAAACAGTTCCGTTTCTGGCAATAACGTAATTGGCATGCCCGCCGGGGGTGGTGCGGCCGTTTTCAAAACATTTTCCCCTGGAAACCACCCGCAAGGTGCTTTTAAGGCCAAGCTCTGAAGTATGCACAATGATAAGCTTTGTGCGGCTGCGTATCTTTTTTTCAAACTGCGGATTAATCCGGTTACGGTAGTCCACAATGCGGTTCTGGAAACGGACAAGGTCTGATTCGGAATAAGCTTGTGCGGCCCGGGCCGGAGCCGGGAGCAGCAGCATGACAGCCAGTACCAGGGTAGCAACCAGCATCAGAGAAGAGCCTCCTGAAAAAGAAAAGATGGTGCGGGATTCAGTATTCATGGACCCAAAGTATATCAGCACAGCCTCAAGATTGGAAGATAGTGAAAAATTAATTACTCTATGGCCAGGGGAACGACACGGTTTTTTTCTTGACCCCCGGCAAAGACCACCCTATGGTGGCACCATGGATACGGATTTAAAGCCGTGAAAGAAATCAACGAACGGCCATGGGCAGCACCCAGACTCGGCCCACAACAAAGAATGAAAGAACATTAGCAGCTTTTGGTACTTTCATATAACAGCCATGGGCTGACCTGACATATCAGCTGCCAGGCTCAGCCTACAACAAAGTTTGAAAGATCTTGGTCACTTACCCAGTCTTTCATATAAAAATTACAGGCTTGTGCAGCACAGAAATTTAAGGCTTAATCTTAAACTTTTTTAGGAAACAGGAGCAATAAATATGGGATTTACAATTGATCATTTTAATATCAACGTTTTGAATTTGGAAAAAAGTCTGGTTTTTTATGAAAAAGCGTTGGGTCTTACAGAGCTCAGAAGAAATACAGCCACAGACGGTTCCTATGTTATTGTCTATTTAACGGATAATCAGTCATCCACCAAGTTGGAACTGACCTGGCTCAAAGACAGGGATACGCCTTACGATCTTGGCGATGAAGAGTTTCACATTGCATTTAAAACAGATGATTTTGACGCGGCCCATGCCCTGCATGAGAGGATGGGGTGTATCTGCTATGAAAATGAAGCGATGGGCATCTATTTTATTAATGATCCGGATGGGTACTGGCTTGAGGTGATTCCCGCAGGATAGTGTTTGAACATACTTTGTAGCGCCGCACCGACATCAATCATGAAAGGAGTTTAATGGCCTGTCTTAACTTTAATATAAACAGTCATCTGACCGGATTTTGAAGGCCGTGTTTTTTCATTTTATACCGCAGCACCCGCTCGCTGATGCCCAGTGATGCGGCCGCCTGGGTCTGAATCCCCTGGTGTTTTTCCAGAGCGGACACGACCATCTCCCGTTCAACAGCATCCAGCCTTTCCGACAGACTGCCCCCGGCATCCGCTGCCTTATGAAAACGTACCTCCACAGGCAGGTCGGCTGTCCGGAGCACAGGTCCCCGGGACAAAGTTGTCATCCGCTGAATCATATGCTCCAATTCCCGGACATTTCCGGGAAAGTTATATTTAAGAAGTGTCGCCAGTGCATCTGCATCAAACCACATTTCCCTGGGGCTGTAACGCTGGATAAAAAATTTGGCCAGTTCCGGTATATCCTCCCGCCGGTGGCGCAAGGGCGGCAGTTCGACATCCAGCACATTAATTCGGTAAAACAGATCTTCCCGGAACCGTCCTTCCAGCACCATCTGTTTGAGATCCCGGTTGGTGGCCGCCAGCACCCGGACATCAGCAGAAATCAGCTTGTTTCCGCCCACCCTCTGAATTCTTTTTTCCTGAAGAGCCCGGAGCAGTTTAGCCTGAACAGTCATGGAAAGCTCACCGATTTCATCCAAAAACAGCACCCCCTTGTCAGCCAGTTCAAACCGGCCTTTCCGTTGACCGGATGCGCCTGTGAACGCGCCTTTTTCATGGCCGAACAACTCTGATTCAAACAGGTTTTCAGGGATGGCTGCGCAGTTGACTTCGATGAAGGGCTGATTTTGCCGTGGGCTGAGAAGATGAATGAGCCGGGCGATCAACTCCTTTCCGCAGCCGGTTTCTCCGTGGATCAGGGCGGTCCATTCGGTGGGGGCGATGCGCCGGACCAGTGACAGCACTTTTTTCATGGCCGGACCATCCCCGATGATGCGAAGGGGCAAGGGCGTGTTGTCAAGGCATAGTGCAATCTCTGCAGCTTCTTCTTCAATGATCACCTGCTGTTCAATGCGCCGTATGCGGTCCAGTAACTCTTTAAGATCCACTGGCTTTTCAATAAAATCGTCAGCTCCCAGTTTCATCACGCTGACGGCGGTGTCCACCGAACCAAACGCCGTGATCATGATGGCACGGACCAGGGGATTTATGGCCTTGATTTCACGCAGCAGCTCAGCTCCGGTCATCTTGGGCATCCGGTGATCCATCAGGACCAGTTGAAAGGGTTCGGTACCGAAACAGGCCAGGGCCTGGGAACCGGATTCGGCTTCGGTTACTGCATACCCCTGTTTTTCCAGAAAGCCTTTGAGCAATCCCCTCTGATCTGCCTCATCGTCCACAATCAAAATATTCATTATCAACTGCCTTTATTCAGATTCTTTCCGGGTAAGGGGATCGGGACCGTCCACTGGCAGCAGGATCGACACCCGGAACCGTCCCGGTTCAGGTGAAAAAAGATGGAGGCTTCCGTCATGGGCCCGGGCAATTCGGGTTGAGATGGCCAACCCCAGACCCGATCCCCTTGTTTTGGTCGTGACATAAGGCTCTGTCATTTTGTGGATTTCGTCAGGTCTACCCGGGTACCCGCCGTTTTCCATGACCAGCTGCACCTTGGCGTCCAGGCTGCTTATGCGTATGGAGAGATCTCCTCCGTGGGCTTCCACAGCATTCTTGACCAGGTTTTCGACCACTTCGCTGATGAGGTCCGGATCAGCCTGAACCGTTCCCGGCCCATCCGTATGAAGGTCAGCTGTAATTTCGGCTTCTTCCATGGGGACGCGGTACAGGGTCAGGATTTTTTCCAGAATGCCCGGTAGAGAAACCGGGCTGAGCCGGGGCACCACCGGATGGGCATACCGCTTTAAGTCCCGGATAATACCGTCGGTACGCCGGACTGCTTCCAGCAGGGTCTCCACAAGGACCCGATGTTCTCCGCAAAGATCATCCGCCTCAATCTGAAGGCGCTGAAGCCCCATGCTGATGGCATTCAACGGGTTTCGGATTTCGTGGGTAATGGCAGATGACGCCCGCCCCAGGGCAGCGTCTTCCTGTTCTTTTGCCAGTTTTCGTTCATATTGCAGAATCTGGTTTAAAAAAGAGTTTTGATAGCGGAAAAGAATCCATGAGAAAAAAAAACCCAGGGTGAGCAGTACACAGGTGAACATAAAAAACTCATGTCTCAAAAGGGCCCGGCGTTCAAAAAAATGCCGGGCCTCCATGCCCACCACCAGATCTTCCCGGTTAAGGGAAAGGCGGATTTCGGCCGTTTCCTCGGTCAGTTTAAACTCAGGAGCCTTTGCACTGTTGGTGTCGGATCACATTAGATGGATATACCGGATTCCCCCAAGACCCCGGAGGTGCCGGAGAAGTGTTTCCAGGCCCACCCGTTTTCCCATTTCCAGGATTCGGGCATCAGGGACCCCCAGCTGGATAGATCCTGTTCCATTGGTTTGGTGCCAGAAGAAAAGATAGAGTCCGGCCACAGGAAGATGGCAGATCCGTTCCCGGGAGCAGGCGTTTGCCCCGGCTGGAAACCAGTTGGCAGGACCCTGGACATCCCCGTTCTTTCGGACAATTCTGATGCCGCTAAGGCCGGATTCGGATGCAAATGCAAAAAGCTCTTCATCGCTGAAGGGTTCGATGTTGTCCAGGTACGCCACGAACCGGGCCGTATTGCCCAGAAATGTTTCCATGACCTGTTCGATGATTTTTCGGGAGAGCAGTGCCCGTTCGGCATTCAGTCCGATAACATCTGCCACCATCCGGGCGTCTTCTCTCATGTGCGCGATAAAGGCACGCTCGGCTGCCTGAAGCTGCCAGTAATAATATCCGGCCATCATCAGAACCAGAAGGGTGATAATGGCGGCATTGCCTTTCCAGCCTCGGGAAAATCTTTCCGGCAGTCCGGGGAAAGCTTTTATTTCCTCCATGATTTTTCCTGGCCTTTGCCGCCCCTGTACCCCTGTCCCCGGCATTTTCCAATACGGGACCGGACTCCGGTCGGGTCTGCGGTGTTCTTTCCGTAACCGATATGGGATGCGGTAAACTGGCCGCTTCCATCCGGTGACAAGAATCCTTGTATGCGGATTATATCCTGAGGGGAGAGTCTTGGGGGGGCCTGTTCCGGATCGTAATGAACTGTTATTCTTTCAGGATAGCTACCGGTACTGACCGGTTCGACAATCATGGCGCCCTGATCATGATCCAGTGAAATCACCCGGACCGTCAGGGCTTCCTGGGATAAAGCCTCCGGCATTGAAACCGGAAGCAATGCCCAAAATATGGATATGGTCGCTAAAAGAAACCAGCGCATTGAGCCTTCCCCTCTAAAAGCAAAAGTTATGATCCAGCCCTGATGGAAAAACCGCAACAAATAAGGATCTGAGCCATCCACATCCTATCGGTTAGAGCTTGAAAATTCCACGAAAAAACTGGGTGCCGATGAAATAAAAGCGGCCTTAACCGTTTTGATCATTCCAGAACGGTTACAGCGCCCGGGGGGTGGATGCTGTAACCGCGTTTCAAAGAGTCTCAGGAAAATATGCAAGTGCCGTTTTTCTTGCCGTTTCCGCTGCCGTCTTTCGGGCCGTTTCCGCCATTCCCGGTGCCGTCTCCAGGCCCCTGGCCACGCCCTCTACCGTTCCCGCCCCGGGACAGCAGCAAGGTGTGTATGTCTTCTGAAATCGCTGCACCGGCCATGATGTCTTTCCTCCCACAACCCGTATTTTCCCGGTTGAACCCGGATTCCACAAACGGTTCGTCGTTATCATTGACGTATCCTGTTTCTTTGGGAGCAGAAATAATCGCATCATAGGTTTCAACGGAGATATACTCCGGGGTATATTCGACATTGTTAAGGTGCAACTGGTAAACAAATGCCCGCAGATGATTACCAGAGGCTTTCAGCAGATTCTGGTAGGCAGTACGAACATCCTCATCATCTGATTCCGACAAGGCGGTTTGAAGGTCATAGATATCAAGATCTTCAATGTTCGCTCCTACCGTCAGCGCCTCGGCCAGGGATACCTGCCCGTCGGCAATGAGCTTATCATAAAGCGCCTGAAGATCTGAATCAGTAAACACCCCTTGTACATCATCCGAAACAGGGTCTGTTAACTCGTACTTGTCAATGAGTATTTTCATGGTGTCCATGTGGCGCTGTTCACTGCGGGCGATCTGGGCGAATACCCGAAGTCCCCATTGTTCATAAAGGACCAGGTACACATCCCTGGCCAATTTTTCTTCCTCTCTCATGTACAGCAGGGTTTCGGTTTCTTCTTCAGACAGATCCCCTTTGGGAAGGTTAATGATGCCGGCGGTGCATTGTCCGCTGTCTCTTTTACCGTAACCGTTGCCATTGCCGGCTTCCGCCGCCAGGGGAAGGGTCAGCAGAGCTGTTAACGCCAGACTGGTCCCTAATATGCAGAATTTACGGGTGATATTCATTTTTGCCTCCTTAATTTAAACTTTTATTTATAATTGACCCAAAATCGACAAACGTCACCATGATTTATATCAAAGAGTGTGCCAAGTTGTGATGTGATTAAATATCAATTAGTTATCTGTGATGGGGATGCCTTTGGGGTCGACAAATTTCGCATTTGTCGACAATTGTGTCGAACTGTGACTTTCAGCTTAAAAGTTGGTGGATGTCAAATATTTTTATATTTTACTTGATATAATTAATCTATTTATGAATAATGTTCATGTTCGATTGAATTAAAATGAAATGGTGGCGGCTATGAGCAAAAAACAGTTTCCTGTCCGATGTCCAAGTTGCAAAGGCCTTCTGGCGGTCCAGGGCCTGGCCTGCAGTTGCTGTGACACAACGGTGAACGGGCGTTTTGATTTGCCGGTCCTTGCCCGGTTGTCCCAGGATGATCAGGATTTTATTGTCCGCCTGGTTGAGGCAAGCGGCAGCCTTAAGGAACTGGCTCGAATATACGGTATATCCTACCCCACCGTCAGAAACCGGGTGGATGCGTTGATTGAAAAAATTTCCCAAATGAAAAAAGAAACCCAAAGCAAGGAGGTGGAAAATGAGTGAGCTGTCCATGTCATACGGTCAAAAAGAGTCCGGAGTAATCAGCAGATGGCTGCTGAATCCTTTTTACTATGTGGCGGGGGGGAAAGCACTTACCCTGGGTGTCGTTATTATGGTGGCCACGGGATCTCTGGCATTTCTCGGGAGGGTCCGTTTCGACGGAATTCTCGACTTTCATCTGGGTCCGCCGGCACCATCACTCGGGATCAATATTTCTGAAATTATGGTTTCCTGGCTTTTTATGAGCTTTTTTCTCCTGATTTTGGGAAAAATTTTCTCGAAAAGTCGCGTTCGGTCCATAGATGTTTTCGGGACCCAGGCACTGGCCAGGTCACCCTTGTTTCTGGTCTCTTTGATTGCGCTGCTGCCCGGTGCCGGGCGGTTCGCCCGGAACAATTTTGCGGATCCTGCTGTATGGCGGGTGTTCTCCTTTGATATGGCTGCCTTTATTTTTTTGACCCTGTTCGGCATTATGATGATCATCTGGATGGTCCTGCTCATGTACCGCTCCTTCTCGGTCAGTTGTAATGTGTCAGGTAAATCAGCCAAATTGCTTTTTGTCGCATCCTTGATTATCGGAGAGCTCCTTTCGGTGATTGTCATTCGCCATGGGCTTGCTGCCGTCCAGACACAGACCGCAGACATTACAATCCGGGCTGCTGAATTCGTTACACTTCTTTCTGGGAAAGACTACGAGGCGGCCGTGAAGATGTTTGATGACACCATGGCATCGGCCCTTCCCGCGGAAAAGCTGGAGGATGTGTGGCAATCATTGGTTCTTCATGCGGGTCCTTTCCTGGCCCAGGGTGATGCACGGCAAGAAAGGATTTCCGGATACGATGTCTGTTTTGTGCCCTGCCGGTTTGAACATGCCGCTTTCAATGCGCAAATCGCATTTGATCGGGAAGCAAAGATTTCCGGTCTATATTTTCGGCCTTCAAGCGGGGAGGGATTACGACATTAAATGGATAATTGACAAAGCCATCCACGGCAAATGAATGGCTTTTGATTCAACCCTAGAAATTAAAGACCTTTGCTTCTGCAGCCATGTCTATAAGATGGGGGCCGCCGTCCAGCTGCATATTGGTAAAGAAACCGGCTTCATCCAGGCCGCGATTTTTAGCACACGGCGTGCAGATGCCTGTGGTCACTTCATTTTCCACAAGATAGGGAAGGTAATCCCCAGGGCAGTCACCCGTGTCGGTTTTGATGGTCAGATCCCTGTCTTTATTGGCCCACATAACACCGCTGTCTATGAAAAACATATCTACATGATGGCCTTTTGAATGAGCGATTTTGGCAAACTGAAAACATCTTGTGGCAGATTCGTTATTATCCTTGCTGAGAACAAACAAAAAATTAGCCATGATTTCTCTCCTGTATCAGTGTGTTAGAGTTAATATAAAAGTCCCTGTGCCTTGCAGGGAAAATGATTCATTTTTTACTCTTAAGTATCAGACCAGGAGAGAAAAGCCAAATTAATTTCTTGCTTGGAATATACGCTGTTCAGGAAGGTATTTTCGGCCCATGGGTGCACTTTTTCAAGATTTCGCCGACAAGGATCCATCAGGTGGGGCCAATTCAGAATCAGAATATGGGAAAATCCGTCAACTCCATCCCCAAAAAAAGGGGGTGGGCTTTTATCAGGCAATGGGATGTTGAAACCCTTTGGGATTTGTATAAATGACAAAAATGGTTTTTTTGTCAAGTTTTTTAAGTGTTGAGTTGACATTTCAACGATCTTCGTCTTATACAGAAATGACACGTTACGAATACCGGTGCAACAATACAGAATCCCATTATGAAAAATAAAATGTACAACTGTGCAGGAGGTCTGCCAAATCATGATAGATCTATTCCAGTATGAAACCTGAACAGATTCTCGTAGTTGATGATGAAGCGCGGATTGTTGAAAGCATTTTTCGACATCTGACCAGGGAAGGCTACAGTGTTTTTTGTGCTTATGACGGCCTGCAGGGCCTGGCCCTGCTAAATACACAGAAGTTTGACCTGGTGCTGCTGGATATATCCATGCCCGGTATGGATGGATATGAGGTCATGGCTAAAATGTTTGAGCTGGACCCCGAAGTCCTTGTCATCATCATGACCGGGTTCGCTTCTGTGGAGTCTGCGGTCAGTGCCCTGAAACAGGGTGCCTGGGATTACCTGAAAAAACCCTTCGAATTTGCAGAACTGGTCAAAACCGTCAAAAATGCCATTGCCCAGCGAAATCTGATTGTTGAAAAAAGATTCTACGCCTCCCGCCTTGAGGCTTCTGAAAAACAATACCAGTATATGGTTGACAATTCGCCGGATCTGATTTTCACTTTGGATGAAAATTTTTGTTTTTCTTTTGCAAATAAGCAGTTTGAAACCCTTTTGGGGTATTTCCCCCAAAAACTGCAGGGAATCAGGTTTGACGGGATTCTCCATGAGGAGGACCGCGGCAAACTGTTCCGGCTGTTTCAGGCCGAAAGCCGGCCCTCCCCGGAGCTGTTCGGCAAGGTGCTCAATCTGCGTTTCAGAAGAGCCGATGCCCAGGAAAACAGATATGACCCGTATGCCGCCTTTGCATTCATGGAGATGAAGGCGTCGGCGCTTACCCCGCCGGACGCCGGCTCAGAGGGCGATTTCAAAGGGATTTATGCCGTGGCCAGGGATGTCACCGACCGTATACGGCTTGAAGCCCAGCTTCGCCAGGCCCAGAAAATGGAAGCCATTGGTACTCTATCCGGCGGCATTGCCCATGATTTCAATAATATTCTTATGGGTATACAGGGGTATGTCTCCCTTGTTAAAAGCGGGTTCAGCCGGGAATCGGAGGAATATAAACGGCTTTCCAATGTTGACGAGTATATTTTCAACGGTGCGGAAATGGCACGTCAACTTCTGGATTTTTCCAGGAAAAACAACCGACAGGTCACCACTACCCTGAATTTAAATCATCTGCTTAAATCCTCGGCCAAAATGTTCGGCCGCACCAGAAAAGATATCATCATCCGTTATGAGCTGGACAAAAAACTGTGGCCCATAATCGTGGATGAGATTCAGATCAAGCAGGTGCTTATGAATCTGTTTGTCAATGCCTGGCATGCCATGCCCAAAGGCGGGCAGATCGTGGTGAAATCCCAAAACGTGTTCATGGATATCCGTCGGGCCCGAAAGATAGGACTGCCCCAGGCCGGGGATTATATCAGTGTCTGCGTGGCAGACACCGGAACGGGAATGGATAAAGAGACCATGTCCCGCATATTTGAACCCTTTTTTACAACCAAGGCCCGGGGCCGGGGTACCGGCTTGGGGCTTGCCACAGCGTACGGAATTGTTAAAGCGCACAAAGGCACTTTTCATGTGGAATCCTCCCCCGACAAAGGCAGTGTATTCATGTTTTTCCTGCCTGCTGTAAAAAAGCCGGTTTACACAGACCGGGTTTTACCTTCGGCAGTCAATGAGAACCGCCTTATCTCGGGCAAGGGCCGGGTGCTTTTGGTGGATGATGAAAAAGGGGTGATAGAGGTGTGCAAGGAGATGCTTGAAACCCTTGGCTACGAAGTCCTTATTGCCGATACCGGAGCCCAGGCCGTATCCTTGGTTGAAAATGACGTCAAGGGCATTGACCTGATGATTCTGGATGTGGTTATGCCGGGCATGGACGGGGTCCAGACCTATGAGTCCGTCCGCCAGATCAATTCACAGATCCCGGTACTGGTATGTTCAGGGTTCTCCCAGAAAGAAGATATCCGGCAGATGATCGCCAACGGGTGCAGGGATTATTTATTAAAACCCTTTGATATTGCCAAACTGTCGGAAAAACTTGAATCCGTTTTAAGTGTGTGACCGCCCCGCGAATGAGCCGCCCAGGCACGGATATCCGTTCAGTGACTGTTTTAAGCCTTAAAAAAATGCAGCATTGAGGAGTGCAATGACCTATACCATCCACCCCGTTGCCATGGGGACAAAAGTCTTTGACAAGAGCATGATGACCTACCAGTACGGCCAGGGCGAAACCTACACCATTCCCATTTTCTGCTGGGTAATCAAGGGCGGGGATAAAAATATCCTGGTGGACACCGGTGAAATGAATCCCATTCAGTCTGAACAAAGAGAACAGGCCATTAACGGAAAAATCTATACCTTTGAGCAGGGCCTGGAAAAACACGGGCTTGCACCGGCAGACATTGATATTGTTATCCATACCCATCTGCACAACGATCATTGCGAAAACGATTATAAATGTGAAAATGCCATATTCTATGTACATGAACAGGAACTTGAATCCATCCACAACCCCCACCCCCTGGATTACCGGTACCTGGAAGATTATATCGAGGATGTGGAGGAAAACGGGCAGATCATGATAGTGAAGCAGGACAGTCCCATTGTTGAGGGTATCTATGTTAAACATACGCCGGTCCATACCAAAGGCGGCCTGACCGTATTCATTGATACACCAAAAGGCAAAGCTGCCATCACCGGATTCTGCATCATTGAAGAAAACTACAATCCCCCACCGGAAATCAAAGGCATGGAAATGGCAGTCATCCCGCCGGGTACCCATGTGGATGTCTATTCAGCCTATGATATCATGGTGCAGGTAAAGAACGAGGCAGACATCCTTATCCCCCTGCACGAACCCCGGTTTGCCTGCGGCGATCCCATCGGTATGTAATCCAAAGAGGGGAAATTTTGTTGTTTGTACTTTGGCGGTGAATCAACGCAGATCAACTCTTCCGAAGAATTTAAGCGCCTTTCGGGTCCTCACATCTGAGATACCTAATCAAATTTTATTATTCTGCTGATTCTCGTGTAACGTTTGCCGGCCAGAATCCTTAGGGTGCATTGTCTGAATTCCATGAAATTAATTACAACACCAAGGAGAGTACAATGAATCAAACCCGCCGCCAGTTTCTGGGTGCCACCGCCGCCACAGGCATGGCCTTTGCCGCAGGTTTAACCCTGCCCCAAGCCGGCCGTGCCGCAGGACATGCCCCGGATCATGTTCCCATGGTTAAAGCCGGAATTATCACCGACCTTCACCATACGACCAAAGCCGACACACCCACACGCAAATACTCAGCTTCCATGGCGAAAATGGATGCCTTTATGGATGCCATGAAACATGAAAAACCAGCCTTTGTCCTTGAAATGGGCGATTTTGTGGATACCCTGGCCGCAGGGACCGATCCTGCAGAAAATCTTAAAGAGATCGAAAAAAGATTCACTTCATACGTACCGGCCTATCATGTGCTTGGAAACCACGAGTTTGATAATCTGACCCGTGAATTCGTCCTCAAGGCCCTGACCAATACCGGAATCCCCCAGGGCCAGACCTGGTACTCCTGGGACAATAACGGCGTGCATTTTGTCGTTCTCGACGCAGATTACACCCCATCCGCACCCCACCGCGCCTATGATATGAATACGCCTTCTGATACGTTCTGGACCTGGAAGGATACCTTTGTGCCGCCCCAGGAGCTTTCATGGCTTGAAAAGGATCTTTCCGCCACCGCCCTGCCCACGGTCATCTTTACCCATCAGGTGCTGGACCGTGTGGACGACCAGGACCATACCATTAAAAATGCTTCAGCCGTCCGCAAGATTCTGGAGGATTCCGGCAAAGTGCTGGCAGTGATCTCCGGCCATGATCATGCGGGCGGCTATGCTAACATCAAAGATATCCACTATATCGTGATGAACGGCAATGTGGGGACAAGCGACTCCCGCCTCTGGCTGGACACCAGCCAGAAGGAAGGATTCGATACCCGGCTCGATAACCAGTTTGCCGTCCTGGAAATATTTTCCAACGGTTCAAAGGAGTTCCGTATCAGACTGAGCGGGTTTGGGCGCCAGGCCTCCTATGATTTGGTCCGGGTTATCTGATCCGCTTCACCTGGTCCGCTTCACCTGGTCCGGTCCGTATCAAAGGTACTAACCGGAGTTCCTTAAGGGCCGGGCTCTTTGCTGGGCCGTTCTTTTTTCAGAATCCTTAAAGGGTGCCGGGCCAGTCATACGTTTTCAGTCTTTAGATTTTAGGAACTGGATATCCAGCAAGGCTGATATTTCTGGACGCTTCCACATCCTGGGCGGACATGACTATGTCCTGCAGTTCCCCTGCCAGGAATTTATCATATCCCGCCAGGTCCATGAGACCATGTCCTGACAGGTTGAAGATGATGGTTTTTTCCTTGCCTTCCTCTTTTGCCTGTTTGGCCGAACGGATGGCACAGGCCACAGCGTGGCAGGTTTCAGGGGCCACCACCAGGCCTTCGGTGCGGGCAAACAACAGACCTGCCTCATAACATTCCAGTTGTTTGATGGCCATGGGGCTCATCAGGCCTGCTTCAACGGCATGGGAGACCAGGGGGGCCATGCCATGGTATCTTAAACCGCCGGCATGGATGGGAGCCGGGATGAATTTATGCCCCAAAGAGTGCATGGGCAGCATGGGAGTCATCTGGGCCACATCCCCGAAGTCATAGGAGAACGGGGTTGCGGTCAGGGTCGGGCAGGAGGCCGGCTCCACCGGAATAATCTCAATATCCGCCCCGTTGATTTTATCCAGGACAAAAGGGAAGGCAAGGCCCGCAAAATTGGAGCCGCCGCCGGCACAGCCGATCACCGTGTCCACCTTTTTTATTCCGGCTTTTTTCAGCTGTTTTTTGGCTTCCAGGCCGATAATGGTCTGGTGCAGCATGACATGGTTGAGCACAGAGCCTAAGGCGTAGCGGGTTTTTCCCGTCTTATCACTGACTGCGGCTTCAATGGCCTCTGAAATGGCAATGCCCAGGGAGCCCGGCGTGTCCGGCATCTGAGCCAGAATATCCCTGCCCACCTGGGTTTCAGTTGACGGGCTTGGAACACAAACGCCACCCCAGGTCTGCATGAGTGATTTTCTGAAGGGCTTCTGGTCAAAGCTGATCCTGACCATGAACACCTTGCATTCCATGCCCAGAAGAGCACAGGAATAGGACAGGGCTGAACCCCATTGGCCGGCGCCGGTTTCCGTGGTCAGGCGTTTGATGCCGAATTCCTTGTTGTACCAGGCCTGGGCCACGGCGGTATTGGGTTTATGGCTGCCGGCCGGGGAGACGCTTTCATTTTTATAGAAAATTTTTGCCGGCGTATCCAGCGCCTTTTCCAAATGAATGGCCCTGTGCAAAGGGGAGGGCCGCCACCGGTAAAGCAGGTCAAGAACGCCGTCGGGGATGTCGATCCAGCGCTCCTGGGACATCTCCTGTTCGATGAGATTCATGGGAAACACAGCGGCCAGCATGTCCGGACTGATGGGCTTGCCGTCCTGTCCTAAAGGCGGATTAATCGTACCGGGCAGGTCTGCTGCCAGGTTATACCATTGCCGGGGGATTTCATCTTCGCTTAAAAAAATTTTGGTGGGCATATACTCCAGCTCCTTTTCCATAGAGGTCTAAATGTCAATTTTTCGTATGATCATGTTTCTTTGCAAAGAAACGTGTCAGTTGTTTCTATAGACAGAAGCGAACGATGTCAAGAAAGGATATCTTCATAGGGATCAATGTTTGATTTTATTGTGATGTGACCACGGTATGGATAATTTCAAACAGGGTCTGGGGTTCCATGTCCTTGGCCTGGGCGATTTCCTTGATGGTCTGATCCGGCTCGGCCTTGATCTGCCTGGCTCCAAGGCCTGTGATGATCTTTTCTGTATCCAGGTTGAACCGGGTACACAGCTCCTTTAGGCTTAATTTGCCGATGCCGGGAAAGGGTTGGTCCGGGAAAACTGAGGTGTCTGTTGTTTTTTCAGGCGGCAGCATGGCCATATATACATCTTTGGGGGTGCAGTTGTTTGTCCGGGCAATGTCGAGCAGGGTGGCAGATTCGTCGTCAAATATAACCTTTGACTTTTGCAGTTGCTGTTTGACAATTTCAAGATCAAGGCCGGTTCGTTGGGCAAACATTTTCAAAGAGGATAGCTCCGCATGGCCGTAAGGCGGTTCTCCGTATTTTCGGGCTCCAGCATCCTTGAATGAGGCACTGAAATCAAGGATGGTGCTCATGGGCGGGATTTGAAACAGGGTGCCAAAAGTAAAGAACAGGGTGAGGGCAAGGGCTGCATTAAAATCTGCAGTGAAAATTTTAAGCTGCTTGGCCTTGTTTTTCATATATGTGAGCATGGGCTTCCAATTGTAGTACAGATGCAAAAACCCTGAAACGAGAAACAGGATACCCAGGTTGATATGAATATCCCCCCACAGGGTTTTGGTTAACCCCATAAAGTGCCAGTCGGACCAGTAGGCCACCCGGCCTTCGGGGACAACATAGAGGACTATGCTGGTTGCAATCAGCAGCACAAAAGACAGAAACATGGTTAACGATGTGATCTTTCGCAATTTCATAACAGGTTCCTCCTGTTGGGATTAGATTTTAAACCTATATGCTAGGCCGGATCCAGACGAATCACCTGGATTTTATTTCCTGCGGCCTGCCATTTGAGATCAAAGTCAAACAGCCGGATGCCGTATAAACGATTTTCTTGCGGTTTTGCTTGCCCGGCGCCTTTTTCCATATTTGAACAATGGGTACTGTTATATCCTGGCCGGGGATCATTTTCCAGCACCTGGGTAATAATGGACATAAGGTTGGGAAATGTTTTTTGCCTTTCCAGGATCTGGGTCGCTGCGATGTCCGAAAAGCTGACTTTGCATGCCCCCGGGACCGGAGCCGGTGCAAAACCGTCCCGGGCCGTGTCCAGCCGGTCTGAATAGGGCAGATAGGGCTTGATGTCCAGGACAGGGGTCTGGTCCAGGATGTCCACGCCGGTCAGGTGAAGTACAGGCCCTTTGGCCGTTGTCATTTCAATTTCTTTAAGCCGGACACAGGACATGCCGATGGGGTTGGGCCTGAAGGGGGAGCGCGAGGCAAATACGCCTACTTTTTTATTGCCCCCAAGGCGGGGAGGCCGGACCATGGGAGACCAGCCGCCTTCTTTGTTTACGGCCCTGTGAAAAAGGAAAATCAGCCAGATATGGGAAAATTGCTCAAGCCCTCTGACCGCTTCCTGCCTTGAAAATTCAGGGAAAAATTCCAGCATCCCCGGTGCCCCGGCCACAATGTTGGGCTGCCGGGGGATGCCGAATTTTTCTTTGAAACAGGTGTGGATCACCCCAATGGGTTCCATGGGGCAGGGGGCCTGATGGACGGGTTCTAAAGGGACGTCCACAGGGTTTCCAGCTCGCTGATCCGTGATTCAAAATGGGATGCCGCCGCCTGTACAGGGGTAATAGACGCCATGTCCACACCGGCCACCTTAAGTTCGTCAATGGGAAACATGGATCCCCCCAGTTTGAGAAAGTCAAGGTAATCGTCCACGGCAGGCTTGCCCCTGTCTGTTATACGCTGGGCAAGACTTAATGCTGCGGCCAGGCCTGTGGCATATTTATAAACATAAAAGGAAGAATAAAAATGGGGGATACGCAGGCATTCCAGGGTAAGAGCCTCGTCAATGACCATTTTATCTCCGAAATATTCGGATAAAAGCCTTTTATAGGTGGATGTGAACGTATCAATGGTCAGCGGCTTGTTTTCACAGGCCAACCCATGGATGATCTGTTCAAATTCGGCAAACATGGTCTGGCGGAAAAATGTGCCCCGGATATTGTCGATTTCCCGGTTCAGTATGTATGCTTTCATTTTGGGGTTATTCGCGTATTGTTTCAGAAGATGCCGGGCCAGAAGCGTCTCGTTAAGGGTTGAGGCCACCTCTGCCACGAAAATCGTATACCCGTGGGTGGGGTAGGGCTGGGTTTTGTTGGCAAGATAGGTGTGCATGGAGTGCCCGGCTTCATGTATCAGCGTGAACAGGCTGTTAATGGAATTGGGGTCATAGTTAAGCAGGATATAGGGTTTGGAGTCGTAGCACCCCGAAGAATAGGCCCCGCTGCGTTTCCCTTTGTTTTCATATCTGTCCACCCAGCCTTTAAGCAGCCCCTGCTCCAGGGTGCGGCAGTAGTCCTGTCCCAGTGGTGCAAGGGCTTCAATGCAGGTGGCAACCGCCTGTTCATAGTCCATGTGAGAATCGATATCCGGTACAAGCTGCACATAGGTGTCGTACATGTGCAGTTCGTCAACGCCAAGGGCAAGTTTTCTGAACTCAAGGTATCTGTAAAGAGGCGAAAATGCTTTTTTTACATTGATAATCAGGTTGTCATAGACCTCTTCGGTAATATTGTCCGCAAACAGGGCCGCCTTTCGCGCCGAATTAAAATGCCGGGCTTTTGCCCAGAACAGATCTTTTTTCACCGAAGCTGCCAACGTGGCTGAAATGGTGTGTCTGTGGTCATGGTATGTCCGGTAATACTGATCAAAAACAGTTTTTCTGAAGGTTCTGTCTTTATTTCCCAGAAAAGTGATAAAGTTTCCATGGGTCAAAGTTGAGGTATTGCCTGAAGGATGTTTGACCGCACCGAAGTTAAGATCTGCATTGTCCAGCTGGGAGAAAATCCTTTGGGGGGCACCCAGGCTTTCCCCGGCCATGGCCAGCAGCAGCTCTGTTTCCGCATTTCTGGTGTGGGGAATGTACCGGATCATCTGTTCCAGGTAAAACCGGTAAGGTTTAAACGCGTCCTTGTTGAGAAATATCGTCAGTTGTTCTGTCGGTATGGCCTGAATTTCAGGTGAAAGAAAGCTTGAGGCCTCCCCGATGCGGGTATAAAGATTAGAGGCCCGTTGGAACAGCCCTTCATTGTCCGGGTGGGTTTTATCTTCATCGTTTCTCAGGTGGGCAAATGTATACAATCGCTCCATATCCCGGCCCACACTGTGGTCGAATTCAATACAGGCAAGCAGCGTATCCGCCCCCTGGCCAAGGGTGCCTTTGAAATCGTCATAGGCGGGCAGTTTCTTTTCCAGGGTCTGGAAAAGTGTTTCCCATTCATCGGTGGAGGCAAACATGGGTGACAGATCCCAGCAGTCACTTGGAAGAACCTCTTTTCTCGGGGCATCCGGCAGATGAACCATAAAATACTCCTTTCTATTCCGGTTCCGTCGGGTCTGGTGTTTCATCAGGCACCTCAATCTGAGGGGCAGGGGCCTGATGGTCAGGTACGGCTTCCTCGGAAGGTTTCGTGTGCTGGTCATCGGGCTCTGATGGCTGTATGGGAAAAATACTTTTTGGCTTTCTGATATCCTTCTGGACCCGCTGTTGAATTTCCATGTAAGCTTCCTCCAGAGATGTTTTCATAACGGCCACGCGCCCTTCGCTCATGATGATGCGTTGTAATTCCGGTATCTTAACCCTGGACGTCGCTTTCAGGTATACAGGCTGAATAAAAAACACACTGTTTTCCACCAGCAGTATGATCATTTTTCCCCTGACCACGGACGAGCCTGCCTGATCCCATAAGGTAAAGGCCCGGGCAATGGTCGGGTCCTGATTGATCATTGCATTGATCTGGGCGGGGCCGAACACCAGTTCGCCTTTGGGGAAATCATAAATGATAATTTTTCCGTAATTTTCACCATCACACCCGGCCAGGGCCATGGAACGTAAGTTATCCTTACCCTTTGGGAACATGGGCAAAAGCAGCATAAAATCCAGTTTTCCCGAGTCAATGAGGTCAAGGGTCAGATAGTAGGGTTTGTGGGGAACGGTATTGTTTTCTTCCCGCCCGGATGTTTCGGCAAACGTCCATAAATCTTCCTGCTGGAAAAAAACCTGGGGGTCTGTTTGATGGTACTTGGCATATATCTGCATCTGGATGTCAAACAGGTCTTTGGGGTATCGTACATGGGGTTTCAAATGAGCCGGCATTTTGTCCGCAGACTTGAAAAGGCCCGGATAAATACGGTCATACGCCCTGATAATGGGATCTTTGGTGTCATATATGTAAAAATTCACACTGCCATTGAAGGCATCCACAACAATTTTTACGCTGTCCCGGATATAATTCATCTGTACGCCGTTAAGCGTGACCATGGGTGCGGCCGGATAGTGATCGGAGTAGGTATGGGCGTCCACAATCCAGAACAGCCCCTCGGGTGTGTAAACGGCGTATGGGTCCTGATCCAGCAAAAGAAAAGGCGCTATTGTCTGGATGCGGTCCATGATCTGCCGCCGGAAAAGCAATTTGGTCTTTTCATTGATTTTTGTGGAGAAAAATATGTTTTTGTCTTTGAAGTAATAAGAAAAGAGAAATTTTCGCGCCAGAGAAGAGATGGGAACTCCCCCCGTCCCCTCATAATTGGTTTTGGCATTACTGTCCCCGTCTGGGTAATCCAGCTCGCCCACAGCATTGGGTGCAAGGGCATACGGATAGGCGTTTAAACCGTAATAAATTCTGGGTTCGGCCAGGTTCAGGCCGTAATCTGATTTCGGAGGGATATTTTGGAGAAACCAGTTCATGGAATCACCGCCCTCCTGGCTTGCCGATGACATGACCGCACCATATCCATGGGTGTAAAGAAGGTGGTCGTTGATCCAGTTCTGGGTTCCCTGGGGCAACTGGTCGTGGCTCAGTTCCCGCATGGACATGAAGACCTGCTGATATTGCCCGGAGACCGTATATCTGCCCACGCTGACCTGGGGAAAAGTATAGTAGGTCCGCAGCTCCTGAAGTTGTTCGTAAACTTCTTTGAGCGTGTCCGGGTCCCATACCGGTATGTTGCGCAGTACATTCTGCACCTGGGATCCGGTTGTGTTGACTGGAAATCTCTGATGGTCAAAGTCCCGGGTTTCAACATGGGACAGGTTAAACGCGTCCAGTGTTGATGTAATGTTTTTTTGAATGTAGGGGCTTTCCCTGATCACTTCGTTGGGTTTTACCCAATAGGTTTGGATGAATCCGGGTAGAAAATCTGTATATCGCAGCACCAGGGTTAACGCCAGACAAGTCAGTGCCCCGATAAGCACTTTACGGCCTTTTTTAAATTGCAGCACGGTCACAAGGGAAACCGCGGCGGCTGCAATGAAAAACAGCGACATCCAGATCAGGGGCAGCATGATCTTCATCTGAATATACCCGGGCCCGAAAAACAGAGGCTGGTGCGCGGCATCATAGACCAGACTATATCGCTGCAGAATAAAATCCAGGATTTCAAGGCCGAAGACCACCAATAGAAGGATGCTTAGATGCCATTTGGCCACAGTTGAAAAATCGAAAAGCCGTTTTGTAAGTATCCTGTTCTTAATGATATATAAAATAAACAGGGCAACCAGCAGCAGCGCCACGGCTATCAGCAACCGCCGCTGCAGCAATGAATATATGGGAAGGGAGAACAGATAAAAGGAGATATCCGTTGAAAAGAACGGATCTTTTACCCCCATATCAGAACCGAAAATATAGAAAAGGAATTTTTCCCAGTGATGATATAAGGGAATAACCAGGCCAAAGCTTAATGCCAGACAAAGGGGGGTATAAAACAACAGGGACCCGGACTGAAAATGCTTCAGGATTCTGGCAGATTTCCTTCTCGCGGTTCCCTGCATATTGGGAATCCTTCTGAGGACCCGTGAGGCGATCTGGAAATTTAAGAAAAATATCAAAAAGAAAAAGAACGTTACACCGAAGAACACGATATATCGATAAGAAAGGCGCTGCCAGTAATAAGACAGGTAGCCCATTGAGTCAAACCACCAGATGTCTACCAGTCCGTCAACAGCCACCACGCTGACCAAGCCGGCCAGAAGAAGCAAAAAGATCAGAATGCCGCCTCCAAGCAACAGCGGGCGTCTCAATTTATGTGTAACGGTTTTAGATGTCATGGCTATATCCCAATTCGGTTAATGTTTTGAAAAAAAATTAATCAGCAAGCAGCATGGTCATCAACTTCAAATAGCGCGGATTGAAAGGACAAGGATCAGCTTCTGATCTGTCCATTTCCCCAGGCCACAAATTTGGTGGTGGTCAGCTCTTTTATTCCCATGGGACCGTAAGCATGCAGCTTTGAGGTGGATATGCCGATCTCGGCGCCCAGGCCCAGCTCTCCCCCGTCATTGAACCGGGTGGATGCATTGACAATGACGAGGGATGCGTCCACTTCCCGGATAAAGCGCCGGGAGCGGTTCAGATCCGTTGTGATGATCGCTTCGGTGTGGTTGGACCCGTATGCCGCGATATGGGCCATGGCATCATCCATGTCCTTGACCACCTTGACGGCCAGAATCAGATCAAGATACTCCATGGGCCAGTCCGCTTCGGTGGCGGGAACAGCTTCAGGCACGATTTCGCATGTTTTCGGGCATCCCCTGAGGGTCACACCGGCTCCGGCCAGTGCCTTGTAAGCCATGGGCAGAAATTTTTGGGCCACACCGTCATGAACCAGCAGGGTTTCCAGAGCATTGCAGACCCCGGGGCGCTGGGCCTTGGCATTGACCACGATGTTGACGGCCATGTCCAGGTCCGCCAGGTCATCCACATAGGCGTGGCATACCCCTTTGTAATGTTTGAGCACAGGGATGCTGGAGGCTGCCACCACGTGGCGGATCAATCCTTCTCCGCCCCGGGGGATGATCAGGTCGATGTATTCTTCCTGTTTGAGCATGATATCAACGGCCGCCCGGTCCGCCGTGGGGATCACCTGGACTGCACCGGACGGCAGGCCCTCGGTGGAAATACCCTGTTCAATGGCCCGGGCCAGGGCTTTATTGGAGTAAATGGCTTCGGAGCCGCCCCTCAGGATCACGGCATTGCCCGCCTTCAGGCACAGCCCTGCCGCATCCACGGTGACATTGGGCCTTGATTCGTAAATAATGCCGATAACCCCCAAGGGAATACGCATTTTGGCCATTTCAAGGCCGTTGGGCCGGATGGATGAATCCGACAGCGTACCCACGGGGTCTTCCAGGCCTGCCACATATTCCAGGCCTTCAACCATTCCGTTCAACACCTTGTCCGTAATGGTGAGCCTGTCTATCATGGCATCGGACAATCCGTTCTCCCGGGCCGCTGCCACATCCTTGGCATTTTCCGCCTGGATAATGTCTTTATCCTTTTCCAGCTGCCGGGCAATGGCAAAAAGCGCCCTGTTTTTTTGTTGTGCAGGCAGGGTCGCCATGATCCGGGCTGCTGCTCTGGCATGTTTGGCAATTTCAATGATCTGATTTTCCAAGGCCATAGAATGGTTCTCCTTTATTTTTTTAATCGGGCATCGTCCGGGTATGCGGTGATCATCAGATTATCCCTGTGAATCACCTCGTCATAGGACCTGAACCCTAAACGTTCCTTGATCTGGCTGGTTTTGCAGCCCATGATTTTCAATATATCCGAGGCATTGTAATTGACCAGGCCCATGCCCAGGACCACGTTCTCTTCAGTGATAAATTCCACGGGATCGCCTACGTCAAAATAGTTTTCCACCCGTGTAATGCCTGAGGGCAAAAGGCTTTTTCCCTGTTCCACCACAGCCTTCTGGGCCCCTTTGTCTATGGTGATTCGCCCCTTGGCCTGCAGGGTCAGTCCAATCCAGTTTTTCCTGGACGAGGCCTTCTGTTCATTGGGAACAAAGTAGGTGCCGGTATAGTTGCTGTCTGCTATTTTGATCAGGATATCCTTTTCAAGGCCGCTGGCAATGATCATGGGAATACCGGCCGCTGTCAGTTTTTTTGCAGCGCTTATTTTGGTGCCCATGCCCCCTGTGCCCAAAGGCCCTGCAATTTTTCCGGCCATGGCCTCGATATCAGAGCCCATGGCTGTAACCTGTCTGATAAGCTGTGCATCGTCATGGATCCGGGGATCTTTATTGTAAAGCCCGCCGATGTCGGTGAGGTTGATCATCAGGTCAGCATCAAGCAGCATGGTGATCATGGCGCCCAGGTTGTCATTGTCCCCGAATTGCAGGGATTTCACAGCCACGGTGTCATTTTCATTGATAATGGGAAGCACCTTCCATTCAAGAAGTGTATTCAGGGTGTTTCTGGCGTTCAGGTACCGGACCCGGTCGCACAGGTCTCCCCGGGTCAGAAGAATCTGGGCCACTTTCCGGTCGCAATGTTCCATGGCTTTTTCCCATTGACGGATCAGGTCTGCCTGGCCAATGGCGGAAACGGCCTGTCGTTTGGGGGTTTCCGACGGCCTTTTTTTCAGGCCTATCTTTTTAACGCCCGCCGCCATGGCCCCGGAGGAGACAAGTATAACTTCCATGCCCCGGTCATGCAGGGCACTGATCTGTTTTGCGATACTGTTAATGACGTCAATGTTGAGGCTGTTTTTCCGGGTCAGCACCCCTGAGCCCACTTTAACCACAAGGCGTTTGCATGTGGACAGGACTGACACTTGCTGGTCGGTGTTCATTCTTTGTTCCAGGTTCTTTCAAAAGGCGGCAGCAGGCCGCCCGGCTGATATCTGTATGTACCTCTAATATTGGGCCAAAAATTAAACCAAAGCGCAAATGATTGCAAGGTATGATTTGCAGCAACGAATCTAAATTTAATGTTGGGAAAAATAGGTACTTAAATATGGATTTAAAAAACATTCGCAGAATCAGGCAATTTTCCCGGAGTAATGGCTCTGTAATTTTAATTTGTTTTCATATAAAGTTATCTGCAAGTTAGCGGGATCTTGAATCGTCCCCCCCCCCAGGCAGCTGAAACGTCTGATCATCAAATAATAAACATTGGAAGAACAAATATAGTTGAAAACATTATGAACCACACAATAACCGCTGAAAATAACCCCCGATCTATGTCTAACATACTGTTTATGGCCATTCTCGGGGCATTAATGGCATTTACCTCATTGTCAACGGATATTTATCTTCCGGCAATGCCGGTCATGGCAAAGGAGTTGAATGGAAATGCCGAACTTACAATTACCGGTTTTTTAATCGGATTTACCTGCGCTCAGATCATCTGGGGGCCGATCAGTGACAGTATCGGTCGAAAGATCCCGCTGTTTATCGGGATGCTGATTTTTGCCATTGGTGCTGCCGGCTGCGCCATGTCCCATTCCATGGGGCAGATTGTTTTATGGCGGGTGGTCCAGGCATTCGGGGCATGTACAGGGCCCATGCTGGCCAGGGCAATGATCCGTGACCTGTATGCACGTACCAAGGGTGCCCAGATGTTATCCACGCTAATGATTATCATGGCCATAGCACCGATTATCGGTCCGCTGCTCGGCGGCCAGATAATTCGTGTGAGCAGTTGGCACACCATCTTCTGGCTTCTTACGGTGATTGGCGTGCTGATGTTTATCTCCTTGTTCTGGCTGCCTGAGACATTATCCAGGGAAAAACGGCTGCCGGCCTCCCTGGTCAGAACGTTTGTTAACTACCGGTATCTCATGACGCATAAGGTATTCATGCGCTACACATTATGTGTCACCTTTTATTATGTCGCTGCCTATGCCTTTGTTGCCGGATCGCCAGCTGTTTATATTTCTTACTTCGGTATTGATCCCCAGCATTACGGCTGGTTGTTTGCCGTCAATATTGTGGGGGTCATGTGCATAAGTTTTCTCAACCGAAGCCTGGTGATCCATCGGTCCCTTCACCGGTTGCTGAAAGCCGCCACAACCGTATCTCTGATAGCCATCGCCACATTGACCGTATTTGTCAGGGCTGATCTGGGCGGGATATATATCATTGTGGGGATGGTATTTATATTTTTTTCCATGAACGGTATTATTGCCGCGTCTGCAATTGCTGCGGCATTGGACGAAGTGCCCCAGATGGCAGGTTCGGCTTCTGCACTGATCGGGGCGCTGCAATATGGAAGCGGTATTGTTTCATCTTTGCTGCTTGCCGTATTCAGCAATGGTACACCATGGACCATGACATGGGTCATGTTTATATTTACGGCTGCATCCTTTCTTATGGTTGCAGCAAGGTGATGTATGAACAGATCAATAATACTCGCGCTACTTATGCTTGTCGGCAGTGCATTTCTCTTTTCGGGGTGTGTGATCCCGGCTGACGACTACTGTTCTGATTCCTATTACTTTGTGGATGATCAGGGAAACCAGATCCGCTAAAATTTGGAGTACGGCTGATTTATTGACATTGCCGGTATCAAGGGCATATGATGCGTCATTTGTGCAATTTATCCAAGGAGACGCAATGAAATGGATTAGGCGTGTCAGTGTTCTCGTCGCTTTGCTTGTGGTCTGCTGTGCCATTGTTTTTTTCTTTCTGCCACGCTGTAATGATTACCAGGTTGACGGACAGTTGAATCTTGCCGGCTTGGGCCGGTCCGTAACTGTAACCCGGGACGATTCCGGCATGGCCTATATTCGTGCCCGGAATATTGAGGATCTGTTTTTTGCCCAGGGGTTTGTCACAGCCCAGGACCGGCTGTTTCAGATGCAGATGACCCGGATGTATTATGAAGGACGGATGTGCGAACTGGCCGGGCCCCAGGCCACGGATCTGGATGTCCGCATGCGCACCATCGGCATTTCACGCATGGCGAAAAAACAGGCCCGGATATTGAATCCGGTTTTGCGAAAACAGTTCCAGCGCTATGTGGACGGCATAAATGCCTTTATCAAAGAATGTCCCGAAGACCTTGCCCTGGAGTTTCGTCTGGCCGGGATCTCCCCGGATTCATGGCAGGTGGAGGACAGCCTTGGCATGCTCTTTTACATGGGATATTCCACGGCTGCCAACCTGACCACGGAGATCATCTCCCAGATGCTGCTGGATACCCTGGGGTATGAAAAAACAGCCATGCTTCTGCCTTTGAATATCAATGTGGATGACCCTGACGACAAGGGTTTTATTGCCATGCCGCCCAGGGAGAACCTGGGGTTGTCCCTGCCTTTTGACCCAGGGCTCTGGGCCTTTGCCGGAGACAGAACTCTGCGGGTGGGCAGTAACAACTGGGCCATGGCCCCGGCAAAATCCATGACCGGGTATACGGTGCTGTGCGGCGATCCCCACCTGGACCCAAGAATGCTGCCGGGGGTCTGGTATCCGGCAGGGCTGATCTGCCCCGGCATCCGGGCCGTGGGTGTTCAGATTCCCGGCATCCCGGGTATGGGTGTGGGGCGTACCGAGCACATTGCTTTGTCGGCCACAAATAATTACGGGGATATGGTGGACCTTTATATTGAAACCGTTGATCCGGAAAATCCGGACCATTATCTCCAGGGGAGCACCTCCATTGCCTTCGGGCATATTAAAGAACAGTTGAAAATCAAAGATAAATCAGCACCCGGCGGCTTTCGCACACAGGACATCGATATTCGGACCACCAGCAGGGGACCGGTGGTCTCCAAAATCCTGAAGGGTCTGGACAGCAGCCGGGTGTTCACACTCAGATTTGCCCCGGTGGAATCCATGACGCCGGACATTGGACTGCTGGGGGTTCTCACGGCAAAAAATGCCCAGGACCTTTCCCTGGCCATACAGGACATGGCTGTGGCCTGTTTTAACTGGGTATTTGCCGACTCTTCGGGCAATATCGGCCATCAGGCCTCGGGCCGGATTCCCGTGCGCAGCACCGGCGGCACATTTCCCGTTGTGGTCAAAGACGGTACAGACAACTGGCAGGGCTGGATTGCCCCGGATCAAATGCCCGGACAGATCAACCCGGAAAAAAACTGGGTTGGAACCTGCAATAATAAAACGGTGGATTCCGGTTTCCCCTATTATTATTCATCCTATTTTGCACCGTCATTCCGTTATGAAAGACTTAAGGAACTCATGGCGGAGAAAGCGGAACAGACCCTTCTGGATATGTGGCAGTATCAAAGGGATACGGGCAATGCCATGGCCCGGCGTATAGCACCGGTCATGGCGCAGACTCTTTTAGAAGACCCGACTACAAAAGATCTGGGGCAGATTCTGGCGGACTGGGATTTTAAAGATGATCCTGACAAGGCCGGGCCTCTGGTGTTTCAAACCATATACCGGCATTTTGCAAAGGCTGTTTTCGAAGATGATCTGGGGCCGCAAAAGGTTATGATACTGTTGAATTCCTGGTATTACTGGCAGGAGCGCCTTCTGGAATCTGTAGTGGCAGGTCGCAGCCCTTTTTTCGATGATATACGCACTGCCGGTAAAACAGAGACCATGGCGGATCTTTTTGTACGGGCCGCCCACGCCGCCAGAAAACAATTGTCCGCGACACTTGGCGACGACCCTGCAAAATGGCGCTGGGGAGATCTGCATACCCTTGAACTGGTTAATCCCCTTGTTCGCAAAGGACGACTGAAAAACCTGGTCGGCACAGGGCCTATGCCCATGGGCGGATCAGGTGAGACTCTGTATCGGGGGTGGTATGATTTTGACGCGCCCTATGCCGTGACCCATTGTGCATCCCTTCGCCTTGTGGTGGATATGGGGGATGATGAAAAACTCATGGCGGTGCTGCCGGGCGGGGTGGCAGGCCGGACCTTTCATCCTCACCAGAAAGATATGATTGCCGATTTTATGGATGGTTCTGTCCGATACTGGTGGTTTTCAGATGACGCCATCAAGACCCATGCAAAAAGTACCCTGACTCTGGCACCGGCAAACCCCAATTAATAAATCAGGATTGATTGCCTGAAAGTGTCAGGGCAGATAGAACTGAAGGACTACAGATGGAAAAATATTTGTTCATGGGGATGGTGTTGGGTTTATCCGCCGGTTTGTCTCCAGGCCCTTTACTGGCCCTTGTGATCAGTGAAACCATCCGCCTGGGCATGGGGGCCGGTATCCGTGTGGCCATGGCACCGCTGATCTCGGATCTGCCTGTGCTCATTATCTCTTTTCTTGTGGTATCCTCTTTGT
This sequence comes from uncultured Desulfobacterium sp., assembly GCA_963668575.2. Lineage (GTDB taxonomy): Bacteria > Desulfobacterota > Desulfobacteria > Desulfobacterales > Desulfobacteraceae > Desulfocicer. The sequence goes on from CAXXMQ010000004.1 coordinate 77,738, forward strand.
CCGGATCCGACCCCCTGCTGGGGATTATATCCTTTGCCGGTGCCGTTCTTATTTTGAAAATGGGTATTTCAAGCATCCGGACTGCCGGACAGATGCCGCAATCCCCGGGGCAAGCGTCCGCGTCCCTTATGAAAGGGGTTCTGGTGAATATTTTAAGCCCCCACCCCTACCTGTTCTGGATCACCGTTGGTGCGCCCCTGGCATCCAAGGCCTGGCAGATTCATCCCGGGGGTGCCATGGGGTTTGTGGCCGGCTTCTATCTTATGCTTGTGGGGTCTAAACTGGCCCTGGCCTTTGTGGTGGCCAGGACCCGCAGTTTTTTGACCGGTGTTGCCTATGTCTGGACCATGAGGGGACTGGGGGGTGTTTTGTGCTGTTTTGCCTGGGGGCTTGCCCGGGAGGGGGCAAAGCTCTGGGGGCTGATGTGACAAACGATTGCGGTTGCTTATAGGTGATGTGCAAAAAAAAACGCCTGCCCGTTGCCGGGCAGGCGAAAAAAAGGAAAAGAACAATGCGTTTTATTGTTCTGAACCGTGGACTAACACTATTTTAATCAAAAATCAAACTCTTTCGACGTGACCGTGTCTTCCATGCGCTGAATTCTTCGGTCGATATTATCAAATTGTTTTTTTATTCGCTGGATAGCCGAGGATTTTGACTGGGCATAGGACTGATAAGATTCTCCGTTATGCTCATTTCCCAGTGTGATGACAGGCTCGGGGTTAAGCAGAAGTCCTGCAACTATATATAGAACGCCCACCGGCCAGAATCCGGTGAATAAAAACAGAACAAGTATAAGGAAACGGGTCCAGAATACCGAGAAGTTGAAATGCTCTGCCAAGCCCCGGCAAACGCCCAGGATAATGCCCCGTCTGGATCGGTAAAAGCCCTGGGCTGCGGTCAGGTGCTCCACTTTCTGGCGGAATCCGCCGTGCCCTGTCCGCCCCCTCATGCCGGCGTTGGCATGGTGGTAACGATTTTTATGGTATCTCATTTTTTATCCTTTCAGGTGTACTAACAATGGTTGTTATCAGCTTTTGTGTCCGCGTTCACTGAGGATGGTTTCAAGGGCTTCAATCCGTTCCTCCATTCTGGGCAGGGCATTGTATATGTCCTGGATCATTCTTGCTTCTTCGGTTCGGGCATCCTTATCATGATCTGAAAGCCCGCCGCTCCGGGCAGTCCGGATGCTGCCGATGATGATCATTCCCAGAATGATCAGTCCGATTATTGCCCCGCCGACAGTTACCATTGCAATGAATATGCAGCTCATGTCCCTCCTTTGGAAATGTCAGGGTTAATCCTGAAGCTTTGTATCACTAATTGTTCCGGATTGGGAGGATTTCAATGCATTAAGTTCCTTTTCTATTTCCTCGTCTGCGGCCAGGTCATCAAAGGCGGTTTCAAGGCTGGACCGTCTGCCGAAGTCCACCAGGTCCGCTTCGGCCTCCATGCGCTCAATATGATTTTCCATCTCTTCGAATTTTTTTATTATTTCGGACGAGTCGGCCCTGCGGATCTCCTGTCTGGCCCGTTTTTTATGCTGGGCCCGGATATGCCGCTGGACCAGCATCCGTTGTTTTTCCCGGGCGGATTTCAGCTTGTTTTCAAGTTCCGTGATATCGTTTCTATACTGGTCCACCATGGATGAAAGATCAACAAGTTCTGTTTCCACCACTTCCAGGCGCTGGCTGAATCTGCGTTTTTCCATCAGGGCCTGGCGAGCCAGGTCGTCACGGCCTTTGCTTACGGCAAGTTCTGCTTTTTCGCTCCAGAATGCATCTTTCTCCCTGACTTCCTGCCTTAAACGTTCCACTTTTTTATGATTGGCAATGGTACCGGCACAGGATGATTTAAGTTCAATCAGGGTGTCTTCCATTTCCCGGATCATGAGCTTGATCATTTTTTCAGGATCTTCGGCCTTGTCCAGCATGGCGTTGATGTTTGAAGATACAATGTCTCTGAATCGTGTAAAAATACCCATTTTTTATTCTCCTTTTATATGTTTTTTCAGTTTTTTGCCTTTGTTGCTTCTGCACTTTGTCACAGAGAAAGAGCAGAAACTGTGCCATCCAATATTTGTTTTATTTTTTTTCTTTAAGTTCAATGTGTTATCTTATTTAAAGGGGATTTTGTGTGTGGCAGTATTTATTATAATATGGTATATAATGCCAATAATTGGTTAATTTAACTATAGTGGAGGATGGGTTTGGCTTATACTGATTCCATGGAGAACAGCACCGGGTCTGTAAGCATGTCCGAGGCCCTGGGGCAGTCCGAAGCGTTTTTGAATTTTCAGGAGCAGATTTCCCGGGTGGCGCCCATAGACCGGCCCGTATTGATTTTAGGGGAGCGCGGCACGGGCAAGGAGCTGGCCTCGGCTCGGCTCCATTTTTTATCCCGGCGCTGGCAAAAGCCTTTGGTTACGCTGAACTGCAAGGCCTTAACCGCCACCCTGATCGAATCCGAGCTTTTCGGATATGAAAAAGGTGCGTTTACCGGGGCAGGTACCCGCCGGATAGGGCGGTTTGAACAGGCCGACGGAGGCACTTTGTTTCTGGACGAAATCGGAAATATCCCCATGGAGGTCCAGGAAAAGATTCTTCGGGTGGTGGAGTACGGCCGTTTTGAAAGGGTGGGCGCGGTTCAGCCTGTTCATACCGATGTGCGCATCGTGGGGGCGGCCAATGTGGATCTGGCCCAAATGGCCCGTCTCGGCCTTTTTAAGCAGGATCTTTTAGACCGTCTCTGTTTCGAGGTGATTTATGTTCCTCCGTTGCGGTGCGCAAAGGAGATGTGATGCTGCTGGCCAATCACTTTGCCGGACGCATGGCATTTGAACTGGAATTTGATCAGGTGCCCGAATTTGGGAAAAAAGCGGTCCAGGACCTTGAATCATATACCTGGCCCGGCAATATCCGGGAATTGAAAAATGTGGTGGAACGTGCTGTGTATAAAACTAACGGGTCAGTCATTACCCGGATTGATTTCTCACCGTTTGCATCCCCCTTCGACCCCTTGCCCGGGCCGGGAACGTCATTGATCGAACCGGCTGAACACCGGACAGTCCTCGCCCCTGCATATGTCACCTCAACTCAAAATACAGAAAAGGTATTGGCATCCCATGAAGATACGGTCCTGCCCACGGAGGAACTGGCCGGTCTGCCCCTGAAAGAGGCGGTGCTTGTCCTGGAACGATTCCGCTTATCCCAAGCCCTGACAGCAGCCCGGTTTAACCAGAAACAGGCCGCAGCAAGCTTAGGGATATCGTATGACCAGTTCCGGGGTCTGAAAAAAAAGCATGGGATGTGATCAAATCAAAATTTTAACGGTAAAAAAGCAATCCCATTGCCGAAATCATCGCGAAGGCGGCTCCGGTCATAAAAGTCGCCGGGGCGCCGAATGCACTCCATAATGATCCGGCGATGACGCTGGCAAGCAGGAGTGCTCCGCCAGTTATCAGGTTAAACATCCCGAATGCCGTGCCCCGGCATTGTGTGGGTGCTGTGTCGGCAACAAGTTTTGATAACAACCCTTGGGTGAGTGCCATGTGCAGGCCCCAGAAACCCGCCCCAACAAATGTAAGCCAGGGTGACTGAGCCATCGCCAGCAAGGCATCAGCAACGACAAGCACCCCAAGCCCTGAAACCAGAAGAATTCTTGCTGGAAGCCGATCTGCTGCGGCCCCTGCCGGATATGCAAATAAGGAATAAACAATATTCACAACAATCATGATTAAGGGAACATAACCGATGGCAAGTCCGACATCCTGGGCACGAAGAATCAGAAACGCCTCGCTGAATCGGGATAGGGTGAAAAGTGCGCCTAGGGCAACAACAATCCAGTATCGTTTAGGCAGGTGTCTGACATTTGCCAATGTCACACGTTTTTTGAATTCAATGTCATATTGGGGAGGATCTGGTTCGCGCACCCCGAAGATCAGCAGAAACACAGCCATAAACGCCGGCAAGATCGATACCCACAAAACGTTTCTGATGTCATTGGCAAAAAGAATCATGAATATGACAGCCAGAAGCGGTCCGATAAATGCTCCGACCGAATCGAGTGATTGACGCAACCCGTACGCTGCACCCCGAAGCTCCGCAGGTGCAATATCACCAACCATAGCGTCACGTGGCGCACCACGAATGCCTTTTCCAATGCGGTCGACAAATCGTGCGCCGAACACCCATCCAATTGTTGTTGCTAACGGAAATATAGGCTTGGTAATGGCTGACAGTGAGTATCCGACCACAGCAAGAAATTTGCGCTTGCCACAGTAATCACTGGCCGCTCCGGAGAATAATTTCGTGAACGCAGCAATTCCCTCCGCAAAACCTTCGATGATACCAATTGTAACCATGGATGAACCCAACACCGTAGCCATGAATATGGGTAAAAGGCTGTGAACCAGTTCGGACGAGATGTCCATAAACATAGAGACAAATCCAAGCCTCCAAATACTTACAGGCAACCGGCGATAGGCAGTTATTTGAAAAAATATTGACTCTTTATTGTTTCGTTTTTTTAAAATCATATTATCCCGAAATAATATCCATATTCTTATCGTATAACGATGTTTGAACTCTCAGTAATCCCAGAATTGTATGAAAAAGATTGTCATGGGAAAAAGGAAATTCCGATTTGTTCCGCAATGCCTTCTTGTCTATTTTGAACCTGTCATCAAGCCAGATCATTGCCCCGATATGTGTCTGCTCATCAGGCGCCAGGGCAAAAGGGCAGTCCGTGCAGATAGACCCCATGCTCGCCTAAGGATTCACCATGGTCACTCATATACAGCATGGCGGCCTCAAACCTGCCGGTGTTGTTTTTCAGAAACGCGATAACCTGGCTTAAAAAATAATCGGTGTACAAGACAGCATTGTCATAGGCATTATTGATCTCTTCTTTTGTACACTCGTCAAACTGGTTGGTCCGGCATACCGGGGTAAACCGTTCATACCCGGCCGGATACCTTTTATAGTAAGCTGGACCATGGTTGCCCATCTGGTGCAGGACGATAATGATATTGCCTTTGGGACGGGTGTCTACGTACTGCTGCAGGCCGGCCAGCATACCCACATCCCGGCACTCAACGTCACAGACCGGATTGTTGTCGGGTCGACGGTAATCCTGGTATTTCACCCTGAGGGCCACCCCCTTTGAATCCGAATTATTCTCACGCCATAACACATGAACTCCGGCATGTTTTAATACATCAAGAAGGTTTTCGGTGGATTCCCCTTTGCTGCTGCTGAATTGTTTACGGGGAAAAACAGAGAACATGCAGGGGACCGAATAGGACGTGGACGTCCCGCATGAGTGCACCTGTGAAAAAGAAACAACATCCTCTTTCTCAAGAAGGGGTGTCGTCTCCCGGGAATATCCGTTTAATGACAGTCTGTCTGCGCGAACCGCCTCACCGACCACAAGGATGACCAGTCTGCGTTCAAGGTCTTCTGCGGGACCATGGGCGTCCGCGCCCATAGGCTGGATAACGACTGCCGCATTGTTGAAGGTTTTGTTGAGGTATTTGCCGAATGAGTAAATATAATAGGTCGGATTTGTATAGTAGCGCAACGGCTTATGTTCTCTGAAAAAAGAAGTATAAAATTTGCTGAAAAAAAGCACCATGGCAAAAACGATCAGGATTGAGATGCCGATGCTCGCAAGTTTTGTTACAATCAACTGTTTCCAGGAGACCGGTTGAATTTTGACCCGGCAGATAATAATTGAAGGCAGTACTCCGAGCAAAAAGAAGTAACCTATCAGCTTAAGGGTTATAAGATCGTTAACCTCATTGATATCGGTTTGCACCAGATTTTGAATCATAATGTGGTCGATAATCACATTGTAATTGGTCATGAAGTAGCTGGCCAGTGATGATATCAGAAGCAGCAAAATAAACACAGGCTTTGTTGTATACCTGGAACTGACTAAGCTCAGTAACAACACGATGACGCTGGTGAGTCCCACTGCCAGGGAAATCAGAAAGCCGATATTTTTTGGGGAAACCGGGTAAACCTCTATGACATGCCAAAAAAATGCGAGGTTATCAAAAAGAACAAAAAAAAATGCAGTGAACAGAATGACTTTCGTCTGGCTGACTTTCATTTATTATCCTTGATTGATAAATTTAATTGGGGTTGTTCAAACAAGTGAGAAATGTCTTGTTCCGGAATTTCAAAACCTGAATTCAGGATTTCAATACAACCTTCTGTTTTCCGACAATCACAATTAGTATATTAGAATAAGAACCCATATCATAACCGTAATGATAATACTGACGAAAACCGCTGCAGATCCCATGTCTTTAGCCTGTTTTGCCAAAGGGTGGAAATCTGTACCAGTACGGTCCACTACAGCCTCCAGTCCGGAATTTAAAAGCTCTACCACCAAGACGCCCAGAGGCGAAGATGCCAGCAGAGCTTTCTCAATCCCGCTTTGTCCCCAAAAAAATGCCGTAGGAATCAGTGCCATCGCAAGAATCATTTCCTGGCGGAAGGCGGCCTCTGATTTCCAGGCTGCTTTCAGCCCTGCCAGAGAATATCCTGTTGCATTGATAAGTCGAATTATTCCGGTTTTCTTTTTCATATGTAGGTCCTTATGGAACATTAAATTCTATCAGAAATTAACATATATCTAACATGCCGCTATCTTTTTTTGACACTGTTTTTTTTTATGGATATACATTTTTATAAGCCAAAAGATTGATACATCCCTGCTTGAGATAACCTGCTGATTCACGCATGCTTCCATCTGGGTTGGTTTATCTCCTGATCTGCGGCATCTCTTTTCAAAAAAAGTTTGCCTCAAAAGCTGCATTTGGAATAAAAGAGCTGAAAAAAGGTTTAATGTACCTGTATTTTTTTAGTATGTTACTCTGTTAAGTGAGGTTCGGTTATATCATGTTAGATAAAAGTATAGTGAGAGAGCAACAACACAAAGAATTAGGAGAAAATACACCGTGAGCGCTGCAAAGGCATATGCGAGAAAGTCATTTTTGGTTATTGTTTTGTTTATGCTGGTCATTTCTGGGGTGGTCAATGCCGGAATCTATTTCGGCATAAAGAAAACGGCAACCCTGTTTGCATCAGGATCTGATGTCATAATGACTGTTCCAGTGGTTAATGAGACCATTACAATTCACAACCTTGGGGATCTGGCTCATTTTCTGGACCGGGTGAACACCCAATATCTGGCCGGTATTGTTGCGGCTGTTGACCTTGTTTTTTTAGTTTTAAGTCTTATTCTCTGGGCTGTTTTGAAATCAAGTGCCTCTTCATTGGTCACAGACGCCGGCTCCATGTCTGCCGGAAAAAAAGACCGGGAAAGCGGTGACGGTGCAAAGAAAAAAGACCATGCAGATAAACGATTGGAACAGGAACGGCAACAAAGGCTTTTTCTGCATTTTATATCCGTATTGCAACGGGAAGGACGGTTGCTGGATTTCTTTGCCGAAGATCTGTCGCTTTATGAAGATGACCAGATTGGTGCTGCAGTCAGAAGCATACAGGAAGATTGCAAAAAAAGTGTGGACAAGTATCTGGCCTTGGCACCGGTCATTGATAAGCAAGAGGGTGATGTCGTTGAAGTTGATTTGGGTTTTGATCCCGATGCCATAAGATTAACGGGTAATGTCTCCGGCGAGCCGCCTTTTAAAGGGGTGTTGAGACATCGGGGATGGAAGGCTGCAAAAAAAGAGGTGCCCAAACTGTCAGATGTGCAGGATACCTCCATCATTGCGCCGGCGGAAGTCGAAGTTGAATAGAAAAAATTTTTTATGCAGGGGTGTACCGTGACAGATGGCCGATATATCGTTGGAATAGACCTTGGGACAACAAATTGCGTGGTGGCCTACTCAGATATGCAGGCGGAAAGAGCGCCCAGGGAAATGGCAAAAATAGAGCTTTTTAGAATTGAGCAGCTGACAGGCCCCGGTGTGGTTGAATCAAGAGACAGCCTTCCCTCTTTTCTCTATGTCAAGGAGGGGCATGAGGCTTCTTCGAGTTCCCTGCAGTTGCCGTGGCAGGAAGAGGGAACGGTTACTGTGGCCGGTGAATTTGCCAGGGAACGCGGTGCCGAGGTGCCCCACAAACTCATCTCTTCGGCAAAGTCATGGTTATGCAATCCGGCTGTTGACCGGGAAAGCCCCATTTTACCCTGGGATACCACAAAAGAGATCGAGAAGTTGTCCCCGGTTCAAGCCTCGTGTGAGCTGCTCAGGCATATCAAAAATGCCTGGAACCATGAAATTGCGGCTGACGATCCCTCCCTTTGCCTTGAAAACCAGTCCATCTACCTGACGGTGCCCGCATCCTTTGACGCGGTGGCCAGGGAGCTGACCGTGAAGGCTGCGCACATGGCCGGTTTGAAAGATATTGTCCTGATTGAAGAACCCCAATCCGCATTTTATGCCTGGATTGACAAGGCCGGTGACACCTGGAGGGACCAGGTTGAAAAAGGAGACCTGGTTCTGGTTTGTGATATCGGCGGCGGTACCAGCGATTTCAGTCTTATTGAGGTCAATGAGGATGATGACGGCCTTTTAAATCTTGAACGGGTGGCTGTGGGCAATCATCTGCTTGTGGGGGGAGATAATCTTGATTTAACGCTGTCATACTTTCTTGCGGCAAAGCTTCGGGAAAAAAATCAGAAACTGGATGCCTGGCAGATGCGCGGGCTTGTCCACTCCTGCAGAAAGGCAAAGGAGCAACTGTTTTCATCCCAGGGCCCCGATGAGTATCCGGTAACGGTTTTGGGACGGGGATCCGGCCTGATCAAAGGCACCATCAAGGTAAGTCTCAAGCTTGAAGACATTCAGCAGGTTGTGCTGGATGGTTTTTTCCCGGCATGCAGCCTGGATGACCGGCCTGCCGGCAGCAGTGCCGCAGGAATGAAGGAGTTTGGCCTTTCCTATGAAGCCGATCCCGGCATCACGCGGCATCTGGCCCGGTTTATATCTTCCCATAAAGATGACCAGGGAAATCCCAGACTGCCGACAGCAGTCATCTTCAACGGCGGTGTGATGAAGTCCGTTTTGATCAGGGAGCGGGTGTTAAGTGTATTAAAACAGTGGCACGCCTCCTTTGGCAGCGGAGAAATACGGGAGATTGATGCGGTTGATTTTGATCTTTCCGTGGCCTGGGGTGCTTCCTATTATGGCCAGGCCGCCCGTGGTGACGGCATTAAAATACGGGGCGGTCTGGGTATGTCCTACTATATGGCCATTGAAGCGGCCATGCCTGCCATTCCCGGGCTTCCCATGCCCACCAGGGCCCTTTGCATTGCTCCCTTCGGCATGGAGGAGGGCACCCAGGCAGAAAGCAAGGACCGCCTGTTCAGCCTGGTGGTGGGGGAGAAAGTCACCTTTGATATCATGAGTTCCCCCGATCGCCAGGATGATCCGCTGGGAGCCGTCATAGATAACTGGGAGGATATGGGCATCACGGAGTTGACCACCATTGAGACTGAATTGGATGGCACAGGAACGGACCAGGGGTATATACCTGTGACATTTGAGGTCAAGGTGACCGAGATTGGAACCCTTGAATTCTGGGCCTGCTCACGGGATGATGACCGCAAATGGCGTTTGGAACTCAATGTCAGACCCAAATCCGATGGCGAGTAGGAGAAATTGTGGATTTTCAAGATAAACGGTACGTCGTCGGTATTGATCTGGGGACAACCAATTCGGCGGTATCATACGCTGATCTGAGCAGCATAGAGGGCAATGGAACGGATGCCGGCCTCGGTGCTGCAATAAAAGTTTTCAAGGTGCCTCAATTAACCGGGCCCGGGGAGTTTACTCCTGTATCCGTGCTTCCTTCCTTTTTATATATCCCCGGGGAGTACGATGTATCAAAAGACGCTTTAAAGCATCCATGGAAAAAGGAAAGCGACCTGTTTGCCGGCGTATTTGCAAGGGAGCATGGCGCCCAGATTCCGTCCCGGCTGGTTTCCTCTGCAAAGAGCTGGCTGTGTCACTCCCGGGCTGATCGCGAAGCACCGATTCTGCCATGGGGATCCGCGCATGTGGATAAAATTTCGCCTGTCAAGGCGACCAGTGAATATTTAAGACATATCCGAAAAGCATGGAATCACTTTGTTAAAGATGAAGATCTGTTCCTTGAAAATCAATTTACAGTCATAACCGTTCCGGCGTCATTTGATGAAGCAGCCCGCGAGTATACGCTCAAAGCGGCAAGGGATGCCGGATTCAGTGAAAATATAACGCTTTTGGAAGAGCCCCTTGCCGCTTTTTATGCGTGGGTGACACGCCATGAGCATGACTGGCAAAGCCACGTCAGGGCAGGTGATCTTATCCTGGTTTGCGATGTGGGAGGGGGCACAACAGACTTCACCCTGATTTCATTAAAAGAGGCCCAAGGCAGTCCCCGGTTTGAACGGGTGGCCGTGGGAGACCACCTTATTCTGGGTGGAGACAATATTGACCTGACCCTTGCCCGGTATGTGGCATCAAAATTTACCCGGAAAGCCAATCTTACCCCGGATCAGTGGAAAACGCTGAGTTACAAATGCCGGGCCGCAAAGGAAAAACTGCTTATAAACAGCGCTGAAAAAGAGGATGAAAACCGGGTTAGAATTGTGTTACGGGGTGAGGGACGCGCCCTTATAGCAGATACCTTGTCGGCTGATCTTACAAAAGATGAGCTGGAAGATATCTTGTGCAAAGGATTTTTTCCCGAAGTTGGGCCCACGCCTGCCAATCCTAAGAAAGCAGGAAAGGCCATGGCCGAATTCGGCCTGCCCTATGAGCAGGAACCTGCAATCACCTGCCATATCGGGTGGTTTTTAGAGCGCCATCGTGAAAGCGTTAAACAACTTCTGGGTAAAGAGCCCATACCTGACCATATTCTGTTTAACGGCGGATCAATGAAACCGTCTGTGTTTCAGGACAGAATCAGGTCTTCTGTCCGAAAATGGTTTGCCTGTGAGGACCAGGCCAGACCGGCATTGCTGGATAACAGTGATCCGGATCTTTCCGTAGCCCTGGGGGCCTCTTACTATGGCCTTGTCAAACAGGGCATTGGTGTGCGTGTGGGCAGCGGCAGTCCCAGAAGTTATTACATAGGGATTGCCTCGGATGGTGCCGGAAACCAGGGGCATACGTGCTCAAACGATTGTTGTGACGATGAAACCTGTGGCGCAACCTGTGACAATGTCCTGTGTGTTGTGGAGCGTGGCCTGGATGAGGGTTCTGTGATCCAAATGCCCGGGATGGAATTTGAGGTTGTGACCAACCAGCCGGTTATTTTCTCAATGTTCAGCTCCAGTTTCAGGTCCGGTGATAAAAGCGGGGATATTATCCCGGTTGATGACTCCCTGACCCCTTTGCCGCCTTTGAAGACCGTTATCAAGTTTGGGAAAAAAGGGGAGTCAAGGCAGATTCCGGTCAAGGTCGAGGCGGAATATACAGAGATGGGAACCCTTGCCATGTGGTGCAGGTCTTGTGTCTCCTCCCATCGCTGGAAACTTCAGTTTCAATTGCGGGCGTCCCAGGGCGGTGAAGCCGATGAGAGTGAAGTGTATGATGATGATACCGTAAATAATGTCCGCACTCTTTTAACCCAGGCCTTTTCCCAATCTGGCGACAATGCCGGATTATCTTCAGTCGTCAAAGATATTGAAGCGCTGGTGGAGACAAAGAAAAACAAATGGCCTTTGTCCTTTCTGCGCGCCGTGGCTGATCATCTCATTGAAAATGCCCAATGGCGGCAGAACAGCCCGGAGCATGAAATTCGATGGTTGAACCTGACAGGATTCTGTATGAGGCCGGGCTTTGGAGACGCCTTTGATGAAGCGCGAATGCCCAAATTGTGGAAAGTGTATCTAAAAAAAGGCATGTTCCCCAAAGCCAAACAGAATGCGGTCGAGTGGTGGATCTTCTGCCGTCGCATCGCAGGGGGATTGACTGCCGGTCAACAGCGACAGTTTTTCCAGGATGTTTCCGGCTGTTTACTGGCCGATGGCAATGCCGTAAAAAAAGTGCCCCGGCAGGAGATGACCGAAACATGGATGGCTGCCGCCAATATGGAGCGTCTGCTGGTAAAGGACAAAGTCGCCTTGGCAAAGAAGCTGATCCCCCAGTTGAAACCGGGCAAAACACCCCATCAGATGTTCTGGGCCTTGTCCAGAATTGGTGCCAGAGAGCTCCTTTATGGCTCTGTGGACAGAGTTATTCCGGCCAACGAGGTGGAGAAGTGGGCAAATAGAGTGATGAAGATCCGGTGGGAGCCCAAAGATCAAATGGCTGTGGCACTGGCCCAGATTCTAAGGAAAACCGGGGACCGAACCCGCGATGTTTCCCCGGACACCGTGCAAACAGTGATTCCCTGGCTTGGGCAGATGAAGGCGCCCCAAAAGTCTTTGGATATGATTCAGACCGTCGTGCCCATTGAGTCGGCCGATGAGGCTTCCATTTTTGGAGAAAGCCTGCCACAAGGCCTTATACTTCGCAGCGTGGCCCCCTAAAAGGTGACATCTATACGCCTGCGCAATTCATGTTCCGGTCAATTCTTTCCTGAATATAATCCCTGGTCTGATTCAATACTTCTGCCTGCCCGGCAAACTGCGGCCAGTTGCCCACAGCGTTGGCTACCTGATTGACGATTTCATTGATTTCTTTTCGGGCTATGCCGATCATACCGCCTAATTTGTTTATTTCATTTTTCCCCGGGGAGCGGCCTTCGCCGGAAAGTGTCATGGAGTGTTCTCCGCCGGGGCCCGTGGAATACACCAGATCATAAGCCGGTGTAAGCGTCCATTCCCTGAATTCGTTTATCATGAATGCAAAATTTTTGACATGATCGTCTCGATTGTTGGCCAGAACATTGAAAACCATTTGTCGGAAAACACGTTTAACGTCTTCATGGTTTTTGGTCAAATCCAGGGTCACTTTAAGGAGTGTTTCATAGTCACATTCCGGGATTCGAAAATTGGAATGGATCACATTGCCGAAGGTGTGGACATGAAATCTTTGGTTGAATTGCCGGTCAAAGCGTTTGATTCCGAAAAATCGCTCCTGAACGTTTGCTTCAAAAAGACGGGTTTCCGGCATTTGGATACCGGCATTCTGGGCCATCAGCGAGTAAGCATACTCAACTGCTCCGGCATCCGGAAAATCTTTTTGGGAAGGAAATTTTACGATCCAGTGTTCAAAACCTTGGGATAAATCCTCTTCTCCCGCGATAATGGTATCCGAGTTAACACCAATCAGGACCTTGGGCTTTGCCCCGCCCGGGCTACCACCGGTTCGGATCAGTTCCGGCAGGACATCGACACAACGGCCTTCAAGGATTTGCCTTGATTGATCGGATAAATTTTTAAGATTGATGAGATCTGTAAACCGCTCAGGCCCGGTGGCGGGTTCATAAACAAGGGCACCCATTGTGGTATTCCCAAGAAAAGTGAGGCGGTCTAAGACCGTGAGCTGTTCGATATCAAATCCCTGTTGTCTAAAAAAGCGGTCCATGAGCAAGAGCCCCCACCCATCCGGAAGAGAGTCATCAAACAAACCGAATATGGGACCGAAGCCGCGGTCAGTATGTTTGTGCAGGCCTGGTTCAGGGGGGAGTTTGTAGGGAGACAACCACAAGGGCATCCTTAAAAATTGAAGTATGCTCTTGAAATCAATCGTGGGTGATTTAAAAGGCATGGTGTGAAAATAGGTGATCAGGCAGTCGTTTGACATTTCATTAATATTGTATTAAGCATGTAAATCATGAAATGGAGTTCTTTATATGCATGGTTACATTCAAAGAGAAAAAGAAAATAAATTACACAGTGCGCTTTCTCGTTCGCCTGCTGTGGCCATTCTTGGTCCCAGGCAATCCGGCAAATCAACAACTGCTAAAATGCTTCTCAAAGACACACCCTCAATTTATCTCGACTTACAAGACCGGGTTGACCGGAACAAATTGTCAGAACCGGAGCTTTTTTTTGACCGCTATAGAGATAAGCTCATTTGCCTTGACGAGATTCAACTTCTTCCAGAATTCTTTTCTGTTCTTCGTTCAGAAATAGATAAAGATAGAAGACCGGGCAGATTTTTAATTTTAGGATCAGCTTCCCGGGACTTGATCAAGCAATCAACAGAATCACTTGCAGGACGCATCGCTTATATTGATTTGACACCGTTTACAGTTAAAGAAGTTGCTGACTCATCAGATTGGCCGGATATTTGGCTCAGGGGTGGTTTTCCAGAAAGTATTCTTGCTGCTAATGATATGAATAGTTTTGAGTGGCGTCTTGATTTTATTCGAACATTCATGGAACGTGATATTCCAAATTTAGGATTCAATATTCCAGTCCCTGTAATTGAGCGTCTATGGCTGCTCCTGGCACATTATCACGGTCAAACTGTAAATTATCATAAACTGGCAGCAGCAGCTGATTTATCGATTCCGACTTTAAAAAAATATTTGGCAATTCTGGAGCAGACCTATATGGTTCGTTTGTTGCCCCCGGCAGAAACAAATTTAAAAAAGAGATTGATTAAATCCCCAAAAGTCTATTTGCGGGATAGTGGAATTCTTCATGCGTTACTTGATATTGAGCAGTACGATTCTTTACTGTCGAATCCGATATCCGGAGCGTCCTGGGAGGGCTTCGTCATTGAAAATATTATCACGGAATATGATCGCTGGAGGCCTTCTTTTGTAAGAACATCCAATGGCGCTGAAATAGATCTCATTTTGGATAGAGCAGGTCAACAACATCTTTTTGAATGCAAACTTTCTAAAGCCCCGAAACCTTCCCGGGGTTTTTATGAGTTGGTTGATGCAATAAATCCTAAATCAGCATGGGTTGTTGCTCCTGTTGATGAATCCTATGAGATCAAAAAAGGCGTTTATGTCTGCCCTCCGGCTGCTTTGAAAATTAACAATTAAGGGAAGATCGGAGCACTGCTCGGTCTTACGCATTCATCGGTCAGCAGTGGCAGATCATCTGATTGAAAATGCCCAATGGCGGCAGAACAGCCGGAGCATGAAATTTGATGGTTGAACCTGACTGGATTCTGTATGAGGCAGGGCTTTGGTGATGCCTTTGATGAAGCGCGAATGCCCAAATTGTAAAAAAAGTGCCCGGCAGGAGATGACGGAAACGTGGATGGCTGCCGTTAATATGGAGCGTCTTCTGGTAAAGGACAAAGTCGCTTTGGCAAAGAAGCTGATACCCCAGTTGAAACCGGGCAAAACCCCCCATCAGATGTTCTGGGCCTTGTCCAGAATTGGTGCCAGAGAGCTTCTTTATGGCTCTGTGGACAAGGTTATTCCGGCCAACGAGGTGGAAAGTGGACAAATAGAGTGATGAAGATCCGGTGGGAGCCAAATGATCAAATGGCTGTGGCACTGGCCTATATTCAGAGGAAAACCGGGGACCGAATCCGCGATATTTCCCCGGAAACAGTTCAAACAGTGATTCCATGGCTTGGGCAGATGAAGGCGCCCCAAAAGTCACTGGATATGATTCAGACCGTTGTGCCCATTTTCGGTCTATGACGGTGAATACTGACGAATTATGCTCACCGGCGGCCGGGTCTTAACCGGGGCGTTTCTTTAATTTGCGGGTGGCCGTTTAAATTTGAGGGTGGATATCTATCATCAAAACGCAGGAATACGTTTAACTCTTTCAAATCAGGCCCCTTTGGGGAGGCTTCTGTTCTCTGGTCCGTAGATCGTTCAATGACCGAGCTTCAGGCGGCTCCAAAAGCAAATTGATTTCGTGAATACGGCCCAGGGCATGCATGATTTTCAAAAGGTTTTCCAAAGACACTTTCCCTGTTTGCTCAAATCGTTTTAGAGATGCTTCCGTCACGCCTGACCGTTTGGCAAGCGTGGATCTAATCACCGAGGCAAATACAACACAGTACATCCCAGCCCTTCACATTATTCATATGATCGAACATTTCCGGGGTGCCTCGTTGGTTTGAATCCTGTTCACCTATTTACGTTCCCCGTAGTTTCAGGGAGAAGTCGATCTTTGCCAAAGGCCAGTCCCTCTTTCTCTATCTTATCCACGCCACTTGCGGTGATGGCCAGCCCGCCGCTGTCGTTCCTGACCATATATCCTTTTTCCTTAAGATACCAGCAGTGAAACTCCATCAGGTTTTCAGGCCACCCCAGTATCTGTTCCAGGCGCCAGAGCCCAACCCCAGGGTCCCTGGGGTTTTCCCGGCATCTGACATAGAGCACCGACAGCAAATGATTCCGCCGGTAGTCATCTGCCTCCAGTTTTCCTTCGGGGATTGCCTGGAAAAAGTTCTGCCAGCGCCCGGATCGGTTTTCTTCGTAGGAGACGTCATAGGCTGCTCTTTTTTCAGGATCTGATAATATTCTGTGGGCAGTGGTCAGAACCTGGAACCGTTCAAGATTGCCCGTGGCTATGTTGTCCGGATGGTATTGCTTGGCCAGGAGGCGGTATACCCGATCAATGGTGGCCATATCCGCATTGGGGCTGACCTGGAGATCTTCGTAGTAATCTTCAAAATTTGTATTGTTCATTTTTGTTTTCGTTAACTATATAGGGGCTTTTAGAGTAAAAGGTGTTTCCACTTCAGTCAGTTCATTGTCATTGCCGCCGTTTCGCCATTGATGGTCGTTGACACGACCGCATTTGCTGTATCCCCGGCAGGTGTAGTTAATGTCGTTTCGTTCATTTTTTTTACTCTTTTGCCTGTCTCTGTACCAGTACATGACACATAAATCCCCAGAACTGCAAGGAACAGTAACGTTAGAATTATAATGAAATCTTTTTTCATTGCCACCATCCTGCTCAAAAATACGAATCAATAGAAATCCGGACAGATCAAAAAGAAAGAAATGACCGGACTTATAAACCCCATGGAATTTTCTGTTTATCTGCCGCTGCAATTGTTTATTTTGCAGATTTGGTTAATGCAAATTCGACACCATCCTTGATGTCTTAGACTATTTTATGTCTCACGCCCCATTCTGCCCACTGTTCAGCTCCGCTTTTGTAGCCTGTGGTTATAATTCAGTTTAATCCGGTTACATTTTTTGCATCCAAAGCAGGCGACAAATCAATGGTCGCTCAATGGCGCTGTCCGGGGTTGGGATGCTTGTGGATATACTGATGGATATGAACATCTTTTAGTAACTGCCCGTTTTCCATCATAAACATGGTGTCAGACGCCTGTGACATAAAATCACTTTCATGGGAGATCAGGATGTAGGAAAGGTCAAGGTCGTTCAATACCTTGACCAGAACGGCTTTGGTTCTTTCATCAAGGCCTGTGCTGGGTTCGTCAAGAAGCAGCAGTTCCGGTTCCATGGAAAGCACCGTGGCCAGGGCCACCAGCCGTTTTTCCCCGCCGGACAGTTTGTGGGTGATTCTGTTTTCAAAGTGAGCTATACCTAAGCGTTCCAGGGTGGTTTGCGCGATAATCCGGGCTTCGGCTTTGGATTTGCCCAGATTGAGCGGCCCAAAAGCCACATCTTCCAGAACCGTGGGGCTGAACAGCTGGTCATCGGCATCCTGGAACAGAAAACCTACTTTTTTGTAAATGTCTTTGAAATCTTTTTGTGATTTGACAGGGGTGCCGAAAAATTCAATGGTGCCTGAAGTCGGGGCTAGCAATCCCATGATAATATGAAACAGGGTGGTTTTTCCGCTGCCGTTGGGACCGATTAAACCGATGCGGTTCCCTTTGTTGACTTCAAGGCTCAGATCGTTTAACACCCGGCCCTGGCCCGGGTAGCTGAAGCTGATGTTCTCAAGGCGCAGGATGGCCGTAGATAACGTCATAGAGTTGTCTCCATAAAAAATAGACAGGCTGCAGCTGTCAGTATCGCCAGGGTCCAGATTTTGTCTGCCCGGGAAATGGCAAATTCATGCAGGCATATAAATCTGCCCGAAAATCCCCTGCATTTCATGGCATTGTAAACCCGTTGGGCCCTGGCCGATGCCCGGACAAAGAGCATGCCGCAAAGATAGGCATAGGTCCTGTAGGTGTGCATATTGGTGCCGGGTTGAAAGCAACGCAGTTTTGCCGCCCGGACCAGGCGCCGGTGCTCCTCTTCAATGACAAAAATATACCGGTAGGTTAACAGCAGCAGGTGTACAAGCTTTTTCGGGGCATTGAAAAAATTCAAGGCATAGCCCAGGGTGCTGAAATCCATGGTGGTAATCAGGGCGATAAACACCAGCAGAACAGCATTGGATTTAATTGTGATGGCTGTGCACAGGTCTATGCCCTGTCTGGTGATGCCAAGTTTTCCCATTCGCCATATTACCTCCCCCTGGCAGGTAAAGGGCAGAATAGCCCATAAAAACAGCAGAAAAAACCAGATGGCCAACAGGCGTTTGAACACATCCACAAGGTTCAGGCGGGCCCACATCACCAGTATTATGGACAATCCAAGTCCTGTCCAGAGCATGGGTATTTTCCGGCCCAGGGCAATGACAAAGCAGAGCAGGATGGCTGCCACCACCCTGCACCGGGGATCTGTTTTGTGAATAAATGAACGGCCCGAAGCAAAGGTCTCTTCAATCATGGGGGGGTGCTGTTTACGATTTCTTCTTGCGGGATGAAAAGTACATGGCCACACCCATCAGGCCGAATATGTAGCCGATGCCGCCGATAATTTCATTTATGGACGGACCTTTCTGCTCCAGATTCGCAACCATTTTGGTCAGCGGAGTGATTTTTTGATTTAATGCCCTGGTTACGGCCTTCTCAACGATGGCTTCAAGCTGGGCCGGGTCAATGGACGCAGCTGTCGGTGTCATCTGTCCTGGATCTGTTTTTTCTTCGGGTTCCGGAACAGGTTTCACGGTATCTCCGGAGGGGGCAGCCAAGGCGGTGTCATCAATATCTTCAAGGGGAATAATCCATTCCGCTTTATGCCCCATTCCGGCAATCAACTCTATACGCATGGCCGTTTTTCCGGGGAGGGGGAACGAGAATTCTCCTTTTTCATTGGTTTTGGTACGCAGAAGTTCTTTTCCTTCTAAATCCCAGACAATGATTTCCGCTTTCTGGGCCTTTTTTCCTCCGCTGAATTTACTTTCTCCCAGAACAGTGTTTCCTTCCACCCAGGCAAACACAGTGACCTTGTGCGCAAGGGCCGTACCGTTAAAAAGCAGAACAAAGATCATCAGGCAGGCCAGGCTTATAAAATATTTTCCATGTATCATAATTGTTAACCACGAATAAAAAAAATTTCAGACTATGCGTGTTTTTCGGCCATGTCATTCAGGTTTTTCAGTGCGGCCTGTTGCTGGGATGAAGACCATCTGGGAAGAAGCTCGGGCTGCACTTTCTTGAGAAATCCCACGCAGAAAACGGCCACAAGCCCCTCAATGATCATGACTGGCAGATGGGTAAGAATAACGGCCCAGGCCACCTCAAAGAAACTTTCCTGGGTAAACA
>CAXXMQ010000005.1:0-53134 GCA_963668575.2 uncultured Desulfobacterium sp.
CCCAATGCTAAAGGCTCACTGGAAACCATTCAAAAGGCCAAATCCCATATGGACCGGGGTGGTGTCCAAAATGCCATGAAGGCTGTGGTGGCCGATTGCGGCATAAAAAAAAGTCTCCATACACTCTTTGCGCCACAGCTTTGCAACTCACCTGCTTGAAAACGGCTTAAGCCTTCGCCACATCCAGGCCCTTCTCGGCCATGCCCGGCCTGAAACAACCGCCCGTTACGCCCATCTCACTGAGATCACGGAAAAGGACTGCAGGACAACCATTAACGAACTGGTCAACACCATTCATGTAGATTTTTGGAAGGTGTAATTATGCGACTTTCTCATATCATTGAAGAGTATTATGATGCATTCCAGACCCGTTACGGGGACAAGGCGTTGCCGGGGCAGATTAATGCCTTAAACGCCATGCTCAGTTGCCGCACACCAGATGCCGGACAGATTTATACGGCCTGCCCGGCCTGCAATCATCTACAACAGCACCCTCTCTCCTGCGGTAACCGGCATTGCCCCCATTGCCAGAACCATGAAACAAGTCAATGGATCGACCGGCAGCAAAATAAACTGCTGCCTGTCCAGTATTTCATGGTGACTTTTACCTTGCCCTGTCAGTTCAGAGATGTGGCATATCTGAATCAACGGGCAGTTTATTCTCTGATGTTTTCATGTGTATCCGGCACTTTGAAAGATTTTGGGCTCAACCCACGGCACCTTGGTGCTCAGATCGGTATAACCATGGTCCTTCACACCAATAGCAGAAGATTGGACTTTCACCCGCATATTCACGTAATTGTTCCAGGTGGCGGTGTTGATCCATCCAGACGGCAATGGAAAAAGAAAAAAGGCAAGTATTTGTTTAACCAGAAAGCCCTGGCCAAGGTTTTCCGGGCACGTTTCCTGGATGGATTGAACAAAAAAAATTTGCCGATTCCCAAAGGTGCTCGTCCCAAATGGGTTGTTGATTGTGAGAGGGTTGGAGCAGGTCTCTCTGCCCTGAAGTATCTGTCCAGGTATTTATACAGGGGAGTGATCAGCGAGCGTAATATTATTGCCAACCAGAACGGTCAGGTTACCTTCAGGTATATTGACGGCAAAACCAAAAAAGTATGTACGCGAACCCTTAACGGCGAAGATTTCCTGCGCCTGATCCTGCTTCATGTATTGCCCCGGGGATTTCGCAGGGCAAGGGATTACGGGTTTCTTCATGGGAATGCCAAAAAACTGCTCTTTCTGGTACAGATGATTCTCCACGTACGGATTACGGCAATAGTGCGTCGGCCAAGGCCTGTGTTTAAATGCCCCCATTGCGGGCAGCCTATGAAAATCCTGGGAATAAAACCTGCCGGTGCGGGATAGGAAAAACAAAAGGTAGAAACCAAATCTCAATTTAACTGGAGGAGAGCAACTCTATGAAATAATCCGGCTTTTTTTAGAAAGCCCTGAAAAGGGCTATGCTACAGGTGCGCCTTATCTCCGATGGCCGAAAACCAAACCACTTCCAGCCGCTTAATCTCCAAAAAGATATTTTCATATATAGGGAAAGCCCGGTTCATTTTGGCCGGGCTTGTTCAACAATCGGATAAGATCGTGGTTTGTTCCTCACACGATCTATCCTTATTCGTTCTGCTCATTAGTACCGCATTTCCGAGTCGATACGTTCAGAAAGAAAAACCTTTAAAAGAGACTGATACGGAACATCCTTTTTGTTTGCCAATACTTTCAAATCCTCAATCATGGATTCAGGCAACCGGATAGAAATTTTCCGAGTTGAAGGTTTTAGTTTCGAAAACACAACATTCTCTGCATCAGACCAATCCATATAATCAGAAGAATCATTTTCTTGCCAAAATTTGCGTTCTTCGGCTTCACTGCTAAATTCAGGTATTTTCTTTTTCATCTTAGATACCTTTCCATTTCCGCATCGGTCATATCCCGAGCGGAGATGATTCTTATTTTATCGTTTCGAATGGTGAAAACAGCAAAAAGTAAACGATTCATATCAGTTCGACCAAGCACGTAATAGCGGTCTTCAATAATAGAATGGTGCTTATCATATTTGATTATAAGCGGTCTGTTGAAGAAAATTTGTTCACATTCCAATACGGTTTCACCTGCCGAATACTCCCGGCGAAGATACGGGGTTTCCACGTTCCACACTATTGCCAATTAGTGGATGACTTAGGCCTGCCCTCTGCACCGGCGGCGCAACATCTCACGCGGCAGTTAGGAAACCTGCAGCCTGACCGCTCACCTTTTGGTCCAAGCTTACCAGCCTCTTTAGCTTGTTCTCCCTGACGGTACTTACGGAACATTCAACTACTTTGACCATATCATCCAAACCCTTGCCCTCACCCGGATTGAGGCTTCCAGGAGGGTATCTGCCTCACGGCTTCCACCCCTTCCACAGTTGCGGAATTCGGTACGTTGTCGGTTGGGCTTCACACCGTTGCCGGATGCACCGACCACCGCATGCCACCTAGGGTACCGGCAGGAGAATGCCGGGTTTGGTCAGGACCGACTGGCCCGCCAAACAGCCAATAATGCGACTTCGTGTCGCACCGACAACGGGGAGCTGAGGGGCCAGGCTTTTTAAACCCCAAAACTTCCGATAAAAAGTTAAATTTTCCTGAACCAGGTGCTTCCGAAAGGCCGCTCTGTAAGCCTGGTCCCTCTCCCGCATTTGGTTGGGCTAATTTTGTTCAAGCCTATATTTATAAAATTTTGTATCTACACTCATAACCGGAAACGAATCAGGTAATTCCGTTTTATCAACCTCAATGAAGCCATTTTTTTCATAAAATCTATGGGCTGCAAGGAATTTCGTTGTAGTTCCTAAGTAAATGGTTGAATATTCATGTTCTTTACACCAATCGAATAATATTTGTAATAAATTTTGTGCAACTCCGCTCTCTGAACCACGATACTTTTTCTTCACAAACATTTTCCGTAAAGCGCCTTCATTATTTCCGATATCTATTAAGGCGATAGTTCCAATCACTTCAGATTCATCCAAAGCTATCCAGAAATTGCCACTATCCTTTTGATAAAATTGAGGTATATCCAATAAATCAGACTGCGCTTCCAGGGTAATTGGTATGTCAAATTCATTTTGTTGAATAGGCACAATTACATCCGCAACGTCTGAATAATATTTCTTTGAGAATGGTTGTATTTCGATCATAGTTTTTGAAGCCCGACGTCGCTAATCAGCGGCGCGGTTTTGGCGTCCGCTGAATTAGCATTGTTAGCGTTTCCGCAAATGAGTCCAAATAGTGATAACGACAGGGACTATTCAAGCCCCTATTATTTTTTATTCAATACCTGCAAATTCAAATGGTTTAGTTTCTTTCAGCAGAAATTTTGAAGATTCTCTTGCATAATTATAACTGTGATCTTCTAAAATCAGTTTTTTGACTTTTGCTTTTGCACTGAAATCCAATTTTTTTAAATCCAACCATACGACACTTGGATTAAGAATATCTTCAAAATAAAAAACCAGATTTTTTTGGTCGGCAACTGTTCTCCATCGGGTCGATGAAATGTTTGGCTGGTCGGGTGTAGAAATTCCAAACGGAACCGACATATTTCGTATAACACTGAATACAATAGGAACAGCTACTTCGACCTTGTCGGTTTTTGGAACTGAATTGATGTAATATGAACCTCTTACAAATCTGTCAGCCGCACGGTTTGTACCCGGAAGCATTATTGTACCCGGAATATCTTTCCAGTACGCGTTAATGGATAGTTGTTCTTCGTAAATTGGAGAGTTTGTCATTACTACATACGATGTGTCGTGGTGAACAACCAGTTTTCCATCAATGTATTCCAAAATGGCACTGTCGCCCTTTTTGTCTGAAAGAGATAAATGAAGTGTTGCCATCCTTTGGGTACCCGGAATATTAAACGAAGTTACAACAAAATCTTCTTTGCTCAATGCCGTAACAGCCTCGTCTACCGTGACAAACGTGTCTAAAACATACTGCAACCACAATGAAATGGCTAAACCAGGTTGCTCGCCGTCTTTTTTAAATTCCGGATATTTTGATTCAGCAAGCCATAGCAAATTACCAACAAGCCCTTTTTCATTCATGCCATCGGAAACTGCAAAATCCCATGAACTTACAACGACACTACCGTATTTGGATTTCCATTTAATTGAAGAACTGCCTGCATTTCCGCTTCGCTCGATTCCTCTTGGGAAAAGCCAAAGATTTGCCGGAATTTCTGTTTTCCAATCCATATTTCGGCCTGTGATTATGGTTCCGTTCGGGCCGTTATAAACAACTCTGGAACAAGCAACGGCCTGATTAACAAAAAAAAGTGCGCCTATAAAAACAAAAAATAAGATTAAATATGCTGAACTTCTACTCATAATATTATTTCGCATTTCCTGCCTCCTGAAGAATTAATATTTTTTCAATTGATGTTTAAAATCAAAACATTAAAGCTACTTACAGGTAGTATTCTACTTATAGCTTAGGTTTGATCATCGGGTAGCCGGGGGTAGTTATCTACCCCAGGCCCCCTCAGAACCGTACGTGACAGTTTCCCGTCATACGGCTCAAGCATTTCTAAGGCTAAGCCTTGCGGGGCCGCCCGGTTGTTTTAGCAATAATGAAATTTACAGTTATTTCATAGCATATATCCTTGAGCATCTGCCCGGAAAGTATTTTTCTTTTTCCGGGTCAAAAGAGAACATCCTTTTGAAAGATGCCTCTGGCGTGTATGCTGTGTGCTACTTTAACAACCTTTGCGATACGCATCTACAGTCTTTTAACAGAATAAATCTGCAGATGGGCGCACCAGCTATTGCCGTCATTTGCTTTCCCATCTTCAAAGATTCTCCAGACTCTCTCGCAAAGAAACACCTGCCCGGGTGTGCCTGTAGCCACACCCGCCGGACGTCAGCTCCCTTTCGGGCCGGATAATGTTGGGATGTTCTCCTCAATCCGTATCCACCTCATTACAAGATGGCCTTCGCTTTTTCCTGCATCTTACTCCCGCACCTCCATCAGTGTGCCTTACGGTTTCACCTGCCGAATACTCCCGGCGAAGATACGGGGTTTCCACGTTCCACACTATTGCCGATTAGTGGATGACTTAGGCCTGCCCTCTGCACCGGCGGCGCAACATCTCACGCGGCAGTTAGGAAACCTGCAGCCTGACCGCTCACCTTTTGGTCCAAGCTTACCAGCCTCTTTAGCTTGTTCTCCCTGACGGTACTTACGGAACATTCAACTACTTTGACCATATCATCCAAACCCTTGCCCTCACCCGGATTGAGGCTTCCAGGAGGGTATCCGCCTCACGGCTTCCACCCCTTCCGCAGCTGCGGAATTCGGTACGTTGTCGGTTGGGCTTCACACCGTTGCCGGATGCACCGACCACCGCATGCCACCTAGGGTACCGGCAGGAGAATGCCGGGTTTGGTCAGGACCGACTGGCCCGCCAAACAGCCAATAATGCGACTTCGTGTCGCACCGACAACGGGGAGCTCAGCCGACCGGGGCATATAACCGAGCAGGTTGTCGAAGCCAAGTTCTTTCGAAAACCAAGAGTTTTCGAAAAGCCGCTAGCCCCCCGGGTCGGCTGCAGCGTTTTGTTATCATAATTTTTGATCAAGCATGAAGGGCTTCAAGTACCGCTTTAGGGTTTTTGGAGGCGATACGTAACAAGGCTTTTGCAGGGCCTTCTGGTTTCCTCCTCCCTTGTTCCCAATTTTGAAGAGTTCTTACGCTTACTCCTATCATCATGGCAAATTCAGACTGTGAAACGCTTAAAGTCTTCCGAACCATTTTAATTTCAGGAGCTTCAATCTCAAAAACTCGGCTTGGTTTCTTTTTTCCGGTTTTTATATCGCCAGCTTCTTTTATGCTTGAAAGCAACATATCAAAAGCTTCTTTTTTCATAATAAATTCTCCTTTAATGCTTTTTTCAAGATTTTGACTTGTTCGAGGGTTAAATCTTCTTGTTCGTTTTTCTTGTACATGAACAGCATGTAGATCGTTTCGGGTTGATCAAAATAGTAAATAACCCGTAAAGCCCCTCTTTTGCCTGCACCAGGTAATTTCCAACGAATTTTACGAATTCCTCCACTTCCTTTAATAATTGCCCCTGCACCTGGATTTAACATTAAAGCAGATTGCAATACTCGATAACTCGAGTCGGGTAGAAGCTTCAGAACTTGCTTGGTAAATATTGATGTTTCAATGAATTCCATAACACAACAATACGCCATTGACGTATTTAAGTCAAGATGGAGATGGTTTTAAATGATAACGCTAAGCTCAGCCGACCGGGGGCAAGTCGCCGAGCGCGTTGTAAAAGCCAAATCCTTTCATAAACCAAGGTCTTTGAAAAGTCGATAGACCCCGGGGTCGGCTGGAGCGGTTGTTAGCCATTTGTTGTGTTCAATTATTCTTCGTATTCTATTTTTTTGGCGTTATATCTTTTAGATCCTGTTCTTTTTTATCATCCAAAACGACATGCACTATCTCACCATCAAGTTCACCAAAATTTATAGCTTTCATATCGACTTGCCTTATACGTCGATTGTGCTGTGTGTGGTAATTCAATGTCAAGTCTTTAAGGTTCCAGGCGCTGGTCCAGATAGTTGATGAACGCATCAAGTCAGTGTCGCCAGCGTGGCCCGCGCCTTCTGCTCCATCGGGGCCCAGTGGGAGATTAAAATTATCCAATATCCTGAAAGCCTCATAAAGAGTTTCATCGGCTGTTTCGGTTTTTCTTGCTGTTTGTGTCCAGGCAACAGCTCTGACAAAACGCGAAGGTGGCGTGTTGTCACCTGGCAAGCCTATCATACCCGAACCTGCTCCGGTTGGTGAAAACTTGACTCCTTCTAATTCCTTAGGTTCTACGGAAAACATAGATATGTTTACATAATTGCTTAAATTGGTCATGTGCCAATCGTAGTTTGGGGCATTTGTAATAACTCCAAGAGGGGCATCATGAATCTTTAATTTTCCTTCAGTATATTCAATGACAATCGATTCTCCGGTTTTGTCAGTAACCATCCAATGGCCTTGAACGATTATACCAATAGCTTTTTCAACAACGCCTACTACAGTTACATTGGGCAAGCCATCACGCACTTCCTGCACGCTTGCAAATTCACCTAAAATATAGTTTGCAAGCTCCTGGCTTGAAATACTGTTTTGGGCATTCTCTTTTTTGTATTCGGGGTACACGGCATATCCGGGGTGGTAAAACATACCCAGCGCCAAACCTTTTTCATTCATTCCATCCGAGATGAAATCTTTTCCAACCATGTCGAGCGCAACAATACCATTATGTTGCGAGTGGGTCTAACCTGTTAAATTTAAAGGCGATTTTAGCTATTCACATTGCAAATCAATATTGTATTAAAATTCAACACGTTAAAAGTTATTTTAGAAATTTTAAAGATCAGTGGCAACATAATTTTTTGTTTTACTACATACCCCTCCAAAGATAGCAAAAGCTGCTTCAGTGGTTCATAAACTGTCAAGCCAGGCAAGGATTTCAGCACTATTTCCCCAGTCGATTAACTCATCAATTTTTTTGTCATGAGTTATTTTCGATTGCATGTATTCCATGAGCGTATTTTGGACTTCCCGTTTTTTTGACAGATCCAGCTGCAGATAGGTCATTGTTGATTCAATACTTTGATGACCAAGACGATTTTTGATATCCGATACCGGAGCACCTGAACTGACCATGTTGACCGCGCACGAATGCCTGAAGCAGTGAGCCGGGCTCAGTCCTTTCAGCCGTTTTTCCGGCAAGGCCAAGGTCAAATACTTCCTGCAAATTTTATTAATTCCATGTCTGGTCATTTCCCGCTTCCGTTGATTGATAAACAGCCTATGGGCAAATAAAGGGATGGGATCTACCCTGTGATTGCTGATATAGTCCGAGATCAAGGAGGCGGTTCTGGAGCATAGATTAATCAACCGGTATCGGTTTCCCTTTCCCAGGACCGCAATGGTTTCGTTTTCGGGGTCAAAATAATCAAATTCCAATGTGGCAATTTCACTGGCCCGGGCACCGGAGTCATAAAGCAGATGGAGAATGGTAAAATCCCTCATGCCTTCTTTCTTTTTCAGATCAACGGCACTGAAGACTTTCATGATTTCTTCAGGATATAAAAATCCCATCACCTTTTTTTGAGCTCTTTTCTGAGGGATGTTCAGGAGCCTATCGGCAATTCGTTTTTTATCCGGATGCATGAAGCGGATCATCTTGGCCAAAGACTTAATCACGGCCAGGCGTTGGTTTCGAGTCTGCACGCTATTTTTTCGGTTTTTTTCCAGATGCTGGAGAAAGGCAAGCACTGCATCCACCGTTAAGTGTTCGATTTTCAATGACTTGATTTTTATTGAGTGATGATTCGCCAGAAAATGCAGAAATAACGACAGGCTCTGCTGGTAAGCTTGAACACTTTGTTTGCTCGTCCCTTTTATCGAGGGCAAGTATTCATAAAAATACTGGTGCAGGCAACTTGTCAATCTCATGCACCCTCGCTTTTTGATTTCGAAAAATCAAACAGTTGCCAACGGTGCTCAGCATCCAGTACCTTCAAATAATAGGTTGTGTATTTGTATTTGCTGTGCCCCATATAAGCCGCCAGTACAGGCAGGGCATTTTGGCAGGATTTTCCTTGCTGTTTTATCCTTTTCAGCGTGTTCACAGCAAACGAATGCCGCAGGGAATGATGTGAAGGCTGGCTGAAGTTTGTAGTACCGATTATTTTCCGGGAGTGATCAAAATTAATATCTGTGAGAGCCTGTTTAAATCTGCGATTTATAAACATACGTACCAGTTTTTTCCCTTTCACCTTTACCAGCAAAAAAGGGCTGTCATCCTCATCAGGGAATAACCGGCGAACTTTTAGCAGGTTGTTGATTTCATAGGCTACGGCTTTGGGTATAGGGATCAATCGATCTTTTCTAAATTTTGTCTTTTCAATATAGATTGTTCTTTCTTCGGGCCTGTAATGGGTTTTCAATAAATTAAGTGTCTCCGAGGTTCTAAGTCCGCACCGGGCCATCAACAAAAAGGCTATATAAGCACTGAAATCTGACACATAGAATCTCTGGCTTGTCCGCATCGACTTGATTACAGCTTTGAGAAAACGGTCTGTTTCTTCCGGAGAAAATATAAAAGGAATAACGTGATTTTCCTGTAGCTCAGTGATTTCCTGCAACGGATTTTCCAGAATCACATCTTTGCGTATAAGATAATTGAAAAAGATCTTGAGCATTCTAAAAATCGTATTTATGGACCGGGGTTCAAGATCAAGTTCTGCTCTGAACCGGATAAAAAACAGCGGATCAAAGGATGTCCAAGTCACTTGTTTTTCAGACACATATCGATCAAGTACCCTAAGACCGTACATCATTGAGGTGTTTGAGTACCCCAGTTGAAAACGATATGTGATAAAATCCTCCATTTGTTCAGCCAAGAAACTTTTAAAACGTTTCATCAAGGATAACCTCCCGCATCAGGCCGATATGAATGCTCAGATACTTTTTTGTCGAATCGAGGCTTTTATGTCCCATCATTTCTTTGATTTCATAGATGGACATACCGGACTCCAACATATTCTGGGCAAATGAATGCCGCAGCCAGTATGTGCTTGATCCAAGATTGTTTTTCGTCATGCATTCTTTTATATCTCGGGGGATATCGCTCCTGTTGGCCGGTTTATAAGGTGGTGTCAACTGTAAAAATAGAACTCGGGATTGAGTTTCAGGTCTCCCGCCCACAATATAGGCAGTGATCGCTTTGATTATGTTATCGGGAAGGGGAAGATGAGCAGGATTGCAATTTTTTCTTGAACGGATAAAAATCTCTTTCTGTCTAAATGAGATGTCATCCAGAGTTAGCAACCTGATTTCTTTCGGCCTTAACCCCAGATAACATGCCAGATGCAGGGTGGCATTGGTGCGAAGGTCTTTTGCTGTTGACAGGTCCAGACTGTCAAACAACTTTTGAATTTCATGAGTGCGCAAAAATTTGGGCGGCTTTGGTGGTCCGAACTCCGGAGGGCTTACCACTAAAGCGCCAAGGTCCTTTTTAAGATCTCCGTGTTGATAAAGGTACTTTAAAAATCTTCGTACATGTGACCGGTGCGTCCTGCATGTCCCGGGAGCACGCCCCTTGTTGCAGACTGCTAAAAATTGATCGACCTGGTCAATGGATATGTTGCCCAAAGAGGTGTTTTCCCCCTGAAGATAGGCCGCAAAATTTGTTAATGTCCTTTTTGTATAGGACACCGCATCCCCGGAAGCTTGATCTCGACAGTAGTCCAGGTATTTCTCCACTGCTTTGGTGACCTTATTGTCAACTTCCATCATGGCTGCCTCCAAAAGATTGCAGGACAAGGCTGCGGATGGTTGCCGGATCGTGCAGTTCCATGTCTTTTTGGCTTTGAAGGGGGGCTGCTGAGGGCAGAGCCACTCTTTCCGGAAGGGACAATACTTGGAAAAGGTTGCCGTCAAATGCGACCAGGTTCTTGTCAATCAAGGCATTCCTGGCAAGGATGTAGTCATCAACACAAATCCTGAGCAGGGTGCAGATTTTATCATAGCCGTAATAGGACAGCCCATGACGATCCGCCACGATAATCAAAAACAGGTACAGCAGGAGCTGATGATGATCCAGGCTTGCCCAGAATCCGTCCCGCAGGAACCGGTGCTCGATAAAAGCAAAGCTTCCTGCAATTTTTCTGATGCGGCAGGGATCTATGGGATTTTTTGCAATGGACGCACGAAAACGGCGTTGGGGCTTTTGATTCCGATTTTTGGCTTTATTTTGTCCGGTCTCCATGGCATTGCCTCCTTGAAATGATCGTTAAAGGCAATTTACCCTTTTTCTCAGGGGGGATCAGGCCCCGTTTGTTGTTGGAACCGGCTTTTTCCATGATGTTTTTTTTGAGGGCGAGGGCCAAACCCTAACGGCGGTGGCAGGATATCCAAATGTGAAGCGGCAAGTTCCCGGAGATGGGGTAAAACAAACTCAACCCCAAGTGCAGATCTCAATGATGATAAGGTTGCCTGACCATCATTGGATAAGGACGGAATCAGGTCGATTAATAAAATCAAACTTACATGAATCAAAAACAGTCTGTGCCTCATCCATCGCAAGACACCAGGCAGGCCGATATCTGGACGCATATTGTCTGCTGCGGCCTCCTGGCTTGGTGCTGCTTCGATCTGATTGATGACCGTTTCCGCCTCCATCAGTGTCCCTGGCAGACGTGAGGACAGGCAATCGGGCAACAGCCCGAAGGTGGTCCTGCCATCCGGACAATACCACCGGGCGATTTTTGCACCGTCGGGATACTTTCTGCAATAGGTCCCATGCCTGGCAAATTTGCAGCCACCTTCCGGATGTAACGGGCACCGATCCAGTTTTGCATCTTTCCATGCCTCCTCCTCTATATATTGTTCAACAGGAATGTCGGTGGCGAATCGGAGCTGCACGACTTTAACCTTGCGTTAAAATTCAAAATATGAAACATTTTCCCATGGCAAAGATCGGTCGCAATACACCATGCCCTTGCGGCAGCGGTAAGAAATATAAGAAGTGTTGTTTGTCGTTGCAGTCAGCGGGAACTCAACCCAAGCCCTATCCTGCCGGGTTTACACCAGTTTACACGGAATTGGATCTGCTTTCAAACAGTGTGATTGATCTGATCGATGAAAACAAATTCGACGAGGCAGAAGCTGTATCAAAGAGATTATTGCATGAATATCCAAATCAGATTGACGGCTTTCACAGGTTGGGACAGGTCTATGAAGCTCAGGGAAAAAAGCATGAAGCGGGAGAATACTATCAAAAAGCCGCAGATTTTGCCCGGACAATGCCGGGTTTTGATCCGGAAACTGTTGAACGCTTCCTTTTAAAAGCAAAGAAATATAGGGAAGAAGCAAAGTAGAAAAACTATATCCAAAGAAAATAACTCATTTAGAACTTTTTATAGAAGAAAATCTCGCTACAAAAAAAAGTCGCAACATAAATACCATAATTTGTGGTATAAGTTTTTCCATTGTTTCCATCCGGCGTTAAGCCGACATACTTGTACCCTCTCGGAATGATGGCGACTCTTGTATGTAGGTCGAAAGCTCCCCATTCCATAGTTCTGCCATAAACAACACCTCCGTCTTTAGCGGTTAATCGAATGCCTGTACAGGCAGTAGCAGGGAGTGAGAAAGCGTTAATCAACAGCGCTGATACCAACAGCACCTGCCAGAATGTTAAATTGATCCGATTCATCTTCATATTGTCTCCTTATTAAATGAAATTTACAGTTATTTCATAGCATATGTCCTTGAGCATTTGTCCGGAAATACTGTTCTTTTTTCCGGGGTCAAAAGAATATTCATCCTTCTGAAATATGCCTTCGGATGTGTATGCTGTGTTGCATGTTCACAACCTTTGCGATACGCATCTACAGTCTTTTAACAGCGTAAAGCTGCTGATGGGCGCACCAGCTATTGCCGTCATTTGCTTTCCCATCCTCAAAGATTCTCCAAACTCTCTCACAAAGAAACACCTGCCCGGGTGTGTCTGTAGTCACACCCGCCGGACGTCAGCTCCCTTTCGGGCCGGGTAATGTCGATAGTCAATAGATCCATCTCAATCCGTATCCACTTCGTTACAAAATGGCATTTGCTTCTTCCTGCATCTTACTCCCGCACCTCCATCAATGTGCCTTGCGGTTTCACCTGCCGAATGATCCCGGCGAAGATACGGGGTTTCCATGTTCCACACTATTGCCGATTAGTGGATGACTTAGGCCTGCCCTCTGCACCGGCGGCGCAACATCTCACGCGGCAGTTAGGAAACCTGCAGCCTGACCGCTCACCTTTTGGTCCAAGCTTACCAGCCTCTTCAGCTTGTTCTCCCTGACGCTACTTACGGAACATTCAATTAATTTGACCATATCATCCAAACCCTTGCCCTCACCCGGATTGAGGCTTCCAGGAGGGTATCCGCCTCACGGCTTCCACCCCTTCCGCAGCTGCGGAATTCGGTACGTTGTCGGTTGGGCTTCACACCGTTGCCGGATGCACCGGTAACTGCATGCCACCTAGGGTACCGGCAGGAGAATGCCGGGTTTGGTCAGGACCGACTGGCCCGCCAAACAGCCAATAATGCGACCTCGTGTCGCACGCCAACAGGGAGCTCAGCCGCCCGGAGATTAGAACCGAGGACTTCCCAAAAATTAAATCCTTTTCGAAAACCAAGGGCTTTCAAAAAAGCCGATAGCTCTCCGGGTCGGCCTGCAGCGTTTTGTTCGGCAAAATTTACTCTCCATTCTTTATTATTGGGACGTTACTCCGTTCTGCAGCCTCCAATAAGGCTTTGTCAAGTGTGGCAATAGGTAAACCCTTTCTCATAGCAAGGTCCAAATATGAAGCATCGTAGCTCGAAAGTTGGTGTTTTCGGGCTAATGCGAATATTTCTTTAAGCATCCTTTCAGGAGACTCTTGGTCAACGATAATTGGAAGTTCAGCAAGTAAGGCCATAAAACGTGTGCTGCCTGCTTCATTAATTCGTTTTTTCCTCTCGCCCACCAACAACACATTAGTTACCTCTAATGCCCAAATTGAAGGAACAAACGCAGTGTTATACTCAAGTTTATCTAATATAAAATCAGAATACTGACTGCTTTCATCTTTAAAACACCAAGTCATAACAACAGAATTGTCAACAACAAAATCATTACCCATTTATGCTCTTCCTTCGTCTATCATATCTCTAATTGAAAGGCCTTTAAGAGCAAGTTTTTCACGAAATCTACGTAATTCAGCTATTACCTTTTTAGGCTCAGTCTTTTTTGAATGCATTGGTGGTTGTAGAACAGCCACTGGAATCCCGTGTTTTGTAATAGTAATTCGTTCTCCCTTAGATACTCTATCAAGTAGTTTTGGAAGATGTGTCTTGGCCTCATATGCACCAATTATTTCCATTATGCTCCTCCTTAAAAATTTAGACTAGTTTAAAACTAGTCTAAATCAGAGTGGTGAATTTGTCAAGCCGGAGCTCATCTATCAATTTTGCATTATTGGGGATACGGTGCAATGATCGGGTAGGTCGGGGGCTTTACAGCCCCTTTCCCCCCTCAGAACCGTACGTGACAGTTTCCCGTCATACGGCTCAAGCATTTCTAAGGCTGAGCCTTGCGGGGCCGCCCGGCTGTTTTCTCTTGCCAATGCTGAAATTTACAGTTATTTCATTACATATTTTCTCGGCCGCTGTGACAGGGATCACCTTTGGTTTCACCCGTCTTGCCCAGAAGTATTGTTGATGTTCCGGGTCAAAAGGATTTGCATCGCTTTTGATTTTGATGTGCCGTTGGATATGTATGCTGTGCGCTTTGATGAGTTCGGATGTTCTCGGGTTGCCGTTTTTATCTTTGACCACCGTTGAGAACCGCCCCGGTTTTGAGCCCTTTGACCAGTACGTCTTTTTCAGCCATTGGATGCTTTTATTCCGGTGACGTCGTTTCACCCATTGCCACGCTTCATTCCATATGTACCCGTCAACATAGCTGAAAGTTTTTGCTGAGACAACATGTTTGTGATAGTTCGCCCAACCCCTTATTTTCATGTTAAGATCATGAATCAGAGCCTCGGCTTTCGATCCCCGGTGATTCCTGAACGTCTCGTGGATTTTATCCATGAAGGCCTGCACATTTTTCCTGGATGGTTTAATGAGCAGTTTGCCGTCATACTTACGAACGTTTTGGCCCAGAAAATCGAATCCCCGGTCAATTCGGGTAATCAGGGTCTTTTCTTCAGACAGGGATAGATCCCGTTCCGAGAGAAATCTGATTATGGCCGGTTTGACCTTGTCTTCAAGAAGTTCCCGGGTTGCACCGGTAATAATGAAATCATCAGCATACCGAATGACGTTGATTTTGGAACTGATGTCCTTACCGTTGCGTCTGTCCCTGACAGGGGCAACAGATCCGGCAGTCCCTTCAATACCGTCCAGAACCATGTTGGCCAGTGTGGGAGAGGCAATGCCGCCTTGCGGCGTTCCCCGGCCTGTTGGAAAGAATTTACCGTCCTCCATAAACCCGGAAGCCAGCCATTTGGTAAGGATCATCTTATCCATAGGGATATGGTCGATCATCCAGTCATGGCTGATTTCATCAAAGCAGGCTTTAATATCCGCTTCAAGTATCCAGACCGGCGAGGTTTTCTTGGCCAGTGTATTAAAGCCTTGGGATATGGCGTCCGCACATCGCCTGTATGACCTGAATCCGTATGAATTGTGGTCGGCCAGTGTTTCTGCTATCGGCTCCAATGCCAGTTTATACAATGCCTGAACAGCCCTGTCGATCATTGTGGGAATACTTAACGGACGTTTCTTGCCGTTCTTTTTGGGAATATAGATCCGCCTGAGCGGTGATGGCTGGTATCCTCTCCGTTTGAGGTTGCCTGCTGCCTGGAATTTCTGCCTGGCGGTTTTCCAGGTGACGTTGTCGACACCCGGAGTGCGTTTCCCTTTATTGGAGGTCACGCGTTTTACAGCTAACAGCTTTGCCTGGTAAGAGTGGGTCAGAAGCCACTGGAGGGCCTTGGCCCGTCCGTATATTCCTTCTTTCACAGCCTTTGCGATACGCATTTGCAGTCTTTTAACAGCTTCATAAATGGCTTTCCAATGAATGGACTTCCAATTCCTGAAACTGCCGATGGGCGCACCAGCTGTTGCCGTCATTTGCCTTCCCATCTTCAAAGATTCTCCAGACTATCTCGCAAAGAAACACCTGCCCGGGTGTGCCTGTAGCCACACCCGCCGGACGTCAGCTCCCTTTCGGGCCGGATAATGTTGGGATGTTCTCCTCAATCCGTATCCACCTCATTACAAGAGGGCCTTCGCTTTTTCCTGCATCTTACTCCCGCACCTCCATCAGTGTGCCTTACGGTTTCACCTGCCGAATACTCCCGGCGAAGATACGGGGTTTCCACGTTCCACACTATTGCCAATTAGTGGATGACTTAGGCCTGCCCTCTGTACCGGCGGCGCGACATCTCCGTGCAGGCAGTTAGGAAACCTGCAGCCTGACCGCTCACCTTTTGGTCCAAGCTTACCAGCCTCTTTAGCTTGTTCTCCCTGACGGTACTTACGGAACATTCAACTACTTTGACCATATCATCCAAACCCTTGCCCTCACCCGGATTGAGGCTTCCAGGAGGGTATCTGCCTCACGGCTTCCACCCCTTCCGCAGTTGCGGAATTCGGTACGTTGTCGGTTGGGCTTCACACCGTTGCCGGATGCACCGACCACCGCATGCCACCTAGGGTACCGGCAGGAGAATGCCGGGTTTGGTCAGGACCGACTGGCCCGCCAAACAGCCAATAATGCGACTTCGTGTCGCACCCTAACGGGGAGCTCAGCCGCCCGGAGACTATAACCGAGGACTTCCCCAAAATTAAATTCTTTTCAGAAACCGAGGTTTTTCGAAAAGCCGCTAGCTCTCCGGGTCGGCCTGCAGCGTTTTGTTAGCCTTTTATAAATTAAGTGCAAATTCAATAGCTTTTTCAACCTGCCCCATTTTTCTTTTGGACAGCGAAGTAATTAATGCGCCAATTTTCCCTTTTGAAACAGTTTGTATATGATCACAGTTTACAGCACAGTCATTTTTCATAAAATTTTCAATTTTAGAAAGAAATACTTCTGATGGAATGTCTCTTATCGTACTCGTAATAGGGGCTACAGTAACTTCGCCAAGATACTCTATTATTGAGTCACGGGTTAGAATTAAGACAGGTCTCTTTTTGTCCGGTTTCGCAAATTTATACCAACGTATTTCACCACGCTTCATTAGTCGCACCAAGCCTGCTCGTCTTCCCATTCAATGAATTCATCAGGTGTTACAGGATGACGTAGATATCCCTCTTTATGTTTAAGCTCCAACTGCTCAAGTTTATAATTTTTGATAGCATCGCGTAAGGCCTTTCTTGTAAAAGCTGAGCGGTTGGTGCTAAGCGCTTTAGATATCTGATCGACAGTTGCAACGAGATCTTCGTCAAGTGTCATTTGTATGGTTTTCATAATCGCTCCATATTTTATGTTGATCTTTATAGCTATAATAACCCACACAAGAACAGGCGTCAAGAAATCAGGATGAGTTTGGTTCTGCACGCTAACGGGGAGCTGAGGGGCCAGGCTTTTTAAACCCAAAAACTCCCGATAAAAAGATAAATTTTCCTGAACCAGGCACTCCCGAAAGGCCGAGTAGTAAGCCTGGTCCCTCTCCAGCGTTTTGTTCGGCCTCGTTTCACTCCTCCCATGTAGGGTATTGTTGTGGTGCTGGACCAATACTTTCTATCAGCTGGGGATATTCAATTTCTTTATCTGGTGATTTTGGCTTTTTTCTTGATTTAGTAATTTTAAAAATCCAATCATCACCAAAATCAAAATGGTAAAATAACTTTAACCCTTTGGGCAAAGGATAGATCTCATTGAGTGTCATTTGATGATAATTATCAGTTGCTTTTTCGTAATCAAAATCCCAAGCATCTTCTGGAAATAAGGGTTTTCTGTTTCTGAAATGTCTTCCTGTAAAAAACTCAAATAGGTGATCATTTTCAAATTTGACTGATTTTTGGATAATCAAATGTAAATCATAAAGAGTTGATTCTTCGTCTATTTCAATCATGCGAACACAGTCTTCCTCAAGATATCTTCCCCACTCACATTCAATTTTAAGTGTCCAAATCATCTTTTCTGCCTTTAAAGGTATTGTTAAATGGGATCGGGTAGCCGGGGGTAGTTATCTACCCCAGGCCCCCTCAGAACCGTACGTGACAGTTTCCCGTCATACGGCTCAAGCATTTCTAAGGCTAAGCCTTGCGGGGCCGCCCGGTTGTTTTAGCAATAATGAAATTTACAGTTATTTCATAGCATATATCCTTGAGCATCTGCCCGGAAAGTATTTTTCTTTTTCCGGGTCAAAAGAGAACATCCTTTTGAAAGATGCCTCTGGCGTGTATGCTGTGTGCTACTTTAACAACCTTTGCGATACGCATCTACAGTCTTTTAACAGAATAAATCTGCAGATGGGCGCACCAGCTATTGCCGTCATTTGCTTTCCCATCTTCAAAGATTCTCCAGACTCTCTCGCAAAGAAACACCTGCCCGGGTGTGCCTGTAGCCACACCCGCCGGACGTCAGCTCCCTTTCGGGCCGGATAATGTTGGGATGTTCTCCTCAATCCGTATCCACCTCATTACAAGATGGCCTTCGCTTTTTCCTGCATCTTACTCCCGCACCTCCATCAGTGTGCCTTACGGTTTCACCTGCCGAATACTCCCGGCGAAGATACGGGGTTTCCACGTTCCACACTATTGCCAATTAGTGGATGACTTAGGCCTGCCCTCTGCACCGGCGGCGCAACATCTCCGTGCAGGCAGTTAGGAAACCGGCAGCCTGACCGCTCACCTTTTGGTCCAAGCTTACCAGCCTCTTTAGCTTGTTCTCCCTGACGGTACTTACGGAACATTCAATTAATTTGACCATATCATCCAAACCCTTGCCCTCACCCGGATTGAGGCTTCCAGGAGGGTATCTGCCTCACAGCTTCCACCCCTTCCGCAGTTGCGGAATTCGGTACGTTGTCGGTTGGGCTTCACACCGTTGCCGGATGCACCGACAACCGCATGCCACCTAGGGTACCGGCAGGAGAATGCCGGGTTTGGTCAGGACCGACTGGCCCGCCAAACAGCCAATAATGCGACTTCGTGTCGCACCTTAACGGGGAGCTGAGGGGCCAGGCTTTTAAAACCCTAAAAGCTCCGATAAAAGTTAAAATTTTATGAACCAGGGACGTCCGAAAGGCCGCGCAGTAAGCCTGGTCCCTCTCCAGCGTTTTGTTCTGCAATATCATTTACATTTCTTGTAAACAAACTCTGGATCTAAGTCAGCTCCTGACTCCCATTCAATGGTATCAAAAACTACCCGAACACGATTGAATGCACTTTGATTTTTAAGGCTTTGAAAAATTCCAAAATCCAAAAGTGGCTTCATATCCAGAATTCCATGCTCTCCGTTATCAAAAATGATTGAAAGTATATAATTTTCTTTCGGAGTTACTTCTTTGACGGCCGGATACATATTTTGCCTCCTATTGAAGAGGTTGGATGTTAAACGGCTTTTCACCATTCATAAGTAGTGTCCAATTAGCCATTAGTTCTTCTTGATGAAGTTCTGCCCACGCAATGACAAGCCTTGATTGCTTTTTGGGCAATTGACCTTGGGTTATTTCGCAAGTTTGAATATCGACTGTAGCCCTATGTTCCCCATAGTATACATGAAAATGCGGGGGTGGATGTTCACTTGGGGCATAATACATTCGTATGATGATGCCGTAGAACATTGAAATTGTGGGCATAAATTCTCCTCGGTAATCAGGGGTATTTCATGTTTTTGGCACTTTCATTTTTTCAGCATAGCCATAATATATGTATATCATCATTGTACCCGTTTACCAATTCGGTTTTGTTTTGAAAGCAGAACGGGGAGCTCAGCCGACCGGGGCATACAGCCGAGCAGGTTGTCGAAGCCAAGTTTTTTCGAAAACCAAAGGCTTTCGAAAAGCCGCTATCCCCCCGGGTCGGCTGCAGCGTTTTGTTGTGCAGTATTATTTAGTTATAATTATAGATATTTCGCCTCTCTCAGTGAATAGCCCCTCATCATTTTATTAGTTACAAAAGATCATCTTCCTCTTTTTCCCACGGTTTCGAATAAGGATACCCTTTGGCCTCACTCTTAGAAAGAAGTCCCATTTTTACGAGTATCCATCCCCAAACCTTCATAGCAATAATCATTGAGCAGACAAGAGAAACTGACCAAATTGTAATCGCCAAGATGGGCACTCCTGTGCTTTGTTCAAAAAATGGTTCCAGCTTTGTATGCAATAATTTCATTGTAACGAAACAACCGCCAAAGCCGACAACCACCCCTGATAATTGTGTAAAAAGAAAACGTGGATGAAAAATTTTCATGCTAATTTGGCAATCCGTAAATTGAATTTAAGATTAATCATTCATGTTCCAACGTTTCGTTTTAAAGCACAACGGGGAAATAGGCAGAATGGGCCAATAGTATAATAGGCAGATTCTGTCTATTGTCTAAAAATATTCCGTTTTCCTTTTAATTTGTCTGTATATACATCCTATGGAACCTTAATATACAGATTTCAGATTCAAAGGACACAATTAACATGTGAAATCGGTTAAGTGAGCATCCACTTTAATTTTATGTGTATGGTGCTACTTTTAAATACCCCTTCCTTATATATTATTTGCACCCTGCAAAGAATACTGCAAGTCAGACATTTTGAAATTTGGCTCATCAAACAATACGCAACGCCGAATCTCCTTTTGATCATCATGGCACCAAGGGAACTCCGGCCATTCCCTGGGTATGTCTTGACGCAAATTCGAAATCCGGCCCATGCATTGAAAATTATATTCAAAGCAGGGGCTTTTACTCTAAAAACAAATTGAACAAACGCTGGTCTCGTCTTAAATTATATGCAAGTTCTATGCAAAGTGAACCGATTGCGAATGGTGTAGGAAAAAAAATAAAAGAAAATTCGGAATCCTTTTCCAGTTCGGCATGTTGGCTGAATAATAAATTAAAATTATAATATGAATCTAATTTAATTGATTGTAACCCTTCATATTTAGTCCATATGTCAGGGTTGGTGTGTAAAATCGGTAATAGTTTTAGGAAATAAATGTAACAGTGGTATGTAAAATTTTTCCTACCTAAGAGAGAGGCATTGATCCTTGAGGCCAGGGATAGGATATTGGGTTATTTTGATAGGGGGTGTTACCTTAGATACTCCCCCGGATTTTCGAAAGTTACCCCTGCATCAGCATGTCTTTGAGGCCTGACCGGCGAAGCCGGGTCTGGTTGTTTTCAAAGGCGATTTCAAAGGCCCGGGATGATCCCACAATGATGGTCAGCTCCCGGCCCCGTGTGATGGCCGTGTAAAGCAGGTTGCGCTGTAGAAGGGGGAAATGGGCCCGGGTCAGGGCGATGATCACGGCCGGGTATTCCGAACCCTGGGATTTGTGGATGGAGACCGCATAGGCCAGGGTCAGCTCATCTAACTCCGGCACGTCGTATGCCACGGTACGGCCTTCGAAATCCACGGCTACCCGGCCCTCTTTTTTGTCTACAGAAAGGATGGTGCCGATGTCCCCGTTGAACACGTCTTTTTCATAGTTGTTTTTCAGGTGCATGACCTTGTCCCCTTCTCGAAACACCATGCCCCGGCTGGGGATACCGTCTTTGTCCGGGTTCAGGACGGCCTGGAGCTGCTGGTTCAAGTTAATGGTGCCGGCGTCTCCCCGGTGCATGGGGGTGAGCACCTGGACTTCGTCGATATGGGGAAAGGCTTTGGGAATCCGGTTTGAACACAGCTCCTGGATGGTTTCCACCACCCGGGCAGGATTATGGGTTTCGATAAAATAAAATTCAGACAGGCTGTCCTTGTCCGGCTTTTGTTTCAGATCGGGGAGTTTGCCGTTCCTGATGCTGTGGGCATGGGCGATGATGGGGCTTTGTTCGGCCTGGCGGAAAATTCGGGTCAATGAAAATACCTTGACCTGGTCTGATTCAATGATGTCGGACAGCACGTTACCCGGGCCTACCGAGGGCAGCTGAAAGGTGTCACCCACCAGGATCAGAAAGGCCCTTGCCGGCATGGCCTCCATCAGGTGGTACATGAGGAGGGTGTCCACCATAGACGCCTCATCCACCACAAAGACGTCCAGGTTAAGGGGGTTGGTAAAGCCGTATTCAAACTGTCCCGTGTCCTGGTTGTACCCCAAAAGCTTGTGAAGGGTGAACGCCTTTTTACCGGTCACCTCGGACAGGCGGCGGGCCGCCCTGCCCGTGGGCGCCCCTAAAACCACCGAGAGGCGAAGCTTTCTGAACACCGCGCACAGTGCCCGGATGAGGGTGGTTTTGCCGGTGCCGGGCCCGCCGGTAATCACGGATATTTTCCGGGCAATCACCTGGGACACCACATGGAGCTGTTCTTCGGAGAGCTTCACAGCCAGGGTGGAAAGGACCTGTTCTAAAATGTCATCGTCACTGACATGGTATTCGGGGACAGGCATGGACAGCAGTGCCTTGATTCTTGATGCGATCAGGTTCTCAGCCTTAAACATGTGGCTTAGGTAAACCCGCTCCTGGAGACTGCCGGTATCCTGATCTCCATTGGCGTCGGGCAGGTCCGGGGTAAAGATGGTGATTTCTCCGTCCCTTTCCAGGTCCCTTAAACAGTCCTCAATGATGCCTGAACTGACCCCGGCGGTTCTTGCGCAGTCGGCAATGAGTTCCTGCTTTGGGGCATAGACATGGCCGTCCTGCTCAAAGGCGGCCAGCCGGCAGAGCAGGCAGGCAGACAGGCGGCCAGCGTCCTCTTTTCCAAATCCCAAGGACCGGGCCAGCCGGTCGGCAGCCTTGAAATCCAGGGCCGGAATATCCCGGGCCAGCCGGTAGGGCTC
The DNA here is from genome assembly GCA_963668575.2 of uncultured Desulfobacterium sp. Classification (GTDB taxonomy): domain Bacteria; phylum Desulfobacterota; class Desulfobacteria; order Desulfobacterales; family Desulfobacteraceae; genus Desulfocicer. The sequence goes on from CAXXMQ010000005.1 coordinate 22,555, forward strand.
GGTTTCAAGAACGTCTAATGCATTGGCACCATAGGTTTTTAAAATAGGGCCGGCATGGGACAGGCCCAAACCCTTGTCCTGGAGGAATCCCATGACCCGCCGCACGGAATGGTGGCGGTTCCATGCCCTTTCAATGGCCTGTCTTTTGGCCTTGCCGATGCCGTGAACTTCCAGGAGTTTGTGCGGCTGGTTTTCAATGATCTCAAGGGTCTGTTCGCCAAACCGGTCCACGATCCGGTCGCAAAGGGAATGGCTTAAGCCCTTGATCAGCCCGGACCCTAAGTATTTCCGGATTCCGGATATGGTGGCCGGGAGGGTGACCTTAAACGACTGGACGCTGAACTGGTCCCCGTATTTGGGGTGGGCCGTCCATTTTCCTTCAAGGCTTAAGGTTTCTCCTTCAGATACCCCGGGCAGGCAGCCGGTTACGGTAATGGGATCGGCAACCCCCGGCACCCGGAGTCTGCAGACCGTATAATGGTTGTCGGGGTTCTGGAAGGTGATTCCGGTGATAACGCCTTTAATGGTGATCATGGCATTCTGAAAGGATGAGGGATGAAGGATGAAAAGGGCGCATCGTGCTAAGACCGGCCGTCGATGATCCAGCGGGCGGCCTGGTACAGGTTGTCGGCAAAATGGTCCGGGGTGATGCCCTTTTGCTTTAAGGCCTTGCGGGCCGAAGGGCCTCTGCCAGTGGCCACCAGACAGGTGGCGCCGCATCCCCCATTTATGCCGCATTCTATGTCCCTGGCTGAGTCTCCTATCATGACGGTGGTGCCAAGGTCTATGGCGTATTTTTTTTGGGCCTGATGGATCAGGCCGGGCAGGGGCTTTCTACAGGAACAGCCCTGGTCCGGCGCATGGGGACAATAAAAAACGTCTTTTATCCGGCCCCCGGCGGCTGCAATGCCCTTTGTCATTTTTTCAAAAATGGCTTCAAGAGCGTCAAGGCCTACCATTTCACGGCCGATCATGGACTGGTTGGTGATGATAATCACCTCAAACCCGTTTTGGTTGAGCAGGGCCACGGCTTCCGGGCTCTGGGGAATAAAGAAAAATTCCTCCGGGGACTTGATATAGGCGTCAGAATCTTCATTAATGACCCCGTCCCGGTCCAGAAAAATTATTTTTTCACTGTGGCCCATAATATCTTTATTAGGTAAATAGGCTGAAGGCTGAAGACTGAAGGCGTTTAGGTTTGGTATCTGGCGGGAAACCAGTGTTTGGGCGCAAAGTTGCCCAGATGCAAGGCGCAGAAAAATTTGCAACCGGAGCAACCATGGGGTTGTGAGGATTGCAGATTTTTCTGCAACGCAGCAGATGGGTGGCTTTGCGTTCAAACACCATTTATTCTCCTACGGGGAAGGCGCTCTTAAACAATCCCCTCTCCACAATCCGGTCGCTGAACTGCATGGCATCGTTAGCATTGGAAAAATGCCCGATCCTTACCCTGTAAAACCTTCCCCGGTAATCCTCATAGGTGACCATGTGGGCGTTTTGATAGGATCTGGCCAGCATGTCCCGGTAGTTCTGGGCATTGGCAAAGCTTTTAAAGGCCCCCACCTGTACCGAGAAATTTCCCTTCCAGTAATCCATGGGTTTGAATTTAATGGGTGTGCGGCTGTTTTTAGCGTAGGAAACCGCGCTGCCCAAGGCCGTGACCCTGACCTTTGCCGTGCCCTTGTCCGCAATGCCGATTTTTTTGGCCCCGGTATAAGACAGGTCTATGATCCGTCCTCGCACAAACGGTCCCCTGTCATTGATTCTTACCCTGATTTTTTGGCCGTTTTCAAGGTTATGAACCTCTACCCAGGTTTCCATGGGAAGGGTTTTATGGGCCGCGGTCATGGCATACATGTTATAGGTTTCGCCGTTGGAGGTTTTCCGGCCATGGAATTTTTTGCCGTACCAGGACGCAATCCCGGTCTGGGAAAATCCATTGGCGTCAGGAATGGGGTAGTATTTTTTCCCTTTTATCCGGTAGGGTTTCTGGGTGGCCGGGGCAGTGTTTGAGTCATAGTCCCGGGAGGAATAACTGCCGTAATAATCGGCTTCCACCTGTTTGGAACAGCCGGCCAGAAAAAAAATGATCAGGATCAAGAAACCGATCAGGGCAGGAAATGAGTTCAATAATTGGGGTTTCATAGGCTGAATGCGTTTTTCAGGACATCCTCCATTTGATCCGTAAAATAAAAATCCATATGGGTTTTAATGTGGTCCGGCACTTCCTCCATGTCTTTTTCATTCCACAAGGGCAGGATAAGTGACCGGATGCCGGCCCTGTGCGCGGCAATGACTTTTTCTTTAATGCCGCCCACGGGCAGCAGGTCTCCGCGTAAGGTGATTTCACCGGTCATGGCCAGGCGGGGCTTGACCCTCTGCCCGCAGACCAGAGAGGACAGGGCGGTCAGGATGGTTACCCCGGCAGAGGGACCGTCCTTAGGGATAGCGCCTTCAGGGACATGGACATGGATGTCATGGGTTTTAAAAAAAGATTCATCCACCTTGAGTTTTTCCGCATTGGCCCGGATATAGCTTAAGGCTGTTCTGGCCGACTCTTTCATGACATCCCCTAACTGGCCGGTCAGGGTCAGTCTGCCGTTGCCTTTCATGGCGGCAGCCTCCACAAAGAGGATCTCACCGCCCACCGGGGTCCAGGCAAGTCCCACCACCACCCCGGGCTTTTTAACACTCAAGGCAAGGTCCGGCATATTTCTGACCGGGCCTAAATATTCGGGGATGTCCTTCTGGCCGATCACCAGGCTTTGGGCCTTGTCTTCGGCCACTTTGGCGGCGACCCCCCGGCAGACCGTGCCGATTTCCCGCTCCAGGTTGCGAAGTCCGGATTCCCGGGTATACCCGGATATGATCCGTTTGACGGCCCCCGGGGTGATTTTGATCTGGCCGGCAGTAAGGCCGTTGGCTTCCCGCTGCCGGGGGATCAGGTACCGGGTGGCGATTTTAAGCTTTTCGTCCTCGGTGTAGCCGTTCAGCTCCAAGACTTCCATGCGGTCCCGCAGGGGGGCCGGAATGGTATGAAGCACATTGGCCGTGGTTAAGAACATGACATCGGACAGGTCAAAGGGCACGTCCAGGTAATGGTCGGAAAAGGAAAAATTCTGTTCCGGGTCCAGAACCTCAAGCAGGGCAGAGGACGGATCCCCATGGTAGGAGGAATCTACTTTGTCTATTTCATCCAGCATAAAAACCGGGTTCTTTTTCCCGGCCTTTCGCAGGTGCTGGATAATTCTTCCGGGAAGCGCCCCCACATAAGTTCGCCGGTGTCCCCTGATCTCCGCCTCGTCCCTTACCCCGCCCAGGGCGATTCTGACAAATTTTCTGCCCAGAGCCCTGGCAATGGACCGGCCCAGGGAGGTTTTGCCGGTTCCCGGAGGCCCCACAAAACAGAGGATGGGGCCTTTGGAATCCTTTTTGAGTTTTCTGACGGCCAGGTATTCCAGAATCCGCTTTTTGGGCTTTTCAAGGCCGAAATGATCCTGGTTCAGCACCTGCCGGGCCTTGGGGATATCCAACCGGTCTTTGGATGCCTCATTCCACGGAAGGGATGTCAGCCAGTCCAGGTATGTGGATGCCACCACATATTCCGAAGACGAGGGATGCATCCTGGAAAGGCGCAAAAGCTCCCGGTCCGCCTCTTTCGCAGCCTCTTCCGGCAGCTGTTTCTTCTTGATCAACGCCTTGTATTCAAGGATTTCGACCCCCTGGTCCTCATTTTCTCCAAGCTCTTCCTTGATGGCCTTGAGTTGCTGGCGCAGATAATATTCACGCTGGCGCTTGTCCATGTCCTCCTTGACCTGGCTCTGGATTTTGGAACCCATTTCAAGGATTTCAAGCTGGTCATTGACCATCCGGGTGACTTTTTTCAACCGGCGGGTTACATCGAGAAGCTCAATGACTTTCTGCTTTTCCAGCACCGGGGCATTGATGGTGGAGGCCACCATATCGGCCAGGACGTTGGGTTCCTGAATGGACTTGATCATCTGGCTTAACTCAGAGGGCAGGCCCGGGGACAGATCCACTATTTTTTCATACTGCTCAACGATATTGGCCATCAAGGCCCGGTTTTCCACACTGGCCTGACTGTTTTTGCTTTCCATAACTTCAATGCGGGCCTGCATATAGGGCTTTCCATGAAGAAATTCAAGGACCTTGAACCGGTTTAGTCCCTGGATCATCAGCTGGGCTTTGTCATCTTCCATTTTGGACATTTTCAGGATCATGGCCACGGCCCCGATTTTGAAAAGGTCCTCTGCCGTATGCTTTGTGTTGATGTCCGACCGCCGGGACAACAGCAGTCCGAGCATCCGGTTGCCGGCCATGGCTTCGTCTATCAGGTCCACCGCCTCCTTCTGGACCAGAACCAGGGGCAGCACCATTTTGGGAAACAGATTGGTATCCACAATGGGAAGAATGGGAATGGTTTGGGGGATATGGGCGCTGGAGATTTGTGCTGAATGGGGGCTGATATCATCCATGAACTGTCCTCGTAACGGGCTTGAATCCTTCGTTGATGCGGTGCTGCCGGGATTTATGTAAAACTGCGCTCATATGTGATGCGTAACCTCAATGTTTTTTTGTAAATAAACCCGGGAAGGATTCCGGGTTGCCCGGGGGGCGTCAGGCAAAATCTATGGATATATTCCTTTTATGGTCCATGTTCTGGGGCCGGGCTTTTCCTAAACTTAACTTGAGAAATCCATTGGTAAACGTTGCGGATACTTTTTCCACATCAATGGCAGTGGGCAGGTACAACACCCTCTCAAACTGGCCAAATTGAATTTCGGCCAGCCGGTAAGTGGCCGTGGGATGGGGCTGGTTGTTTTTCCGGGTTCCGGTGATTTTTACGGCCTTGCCTGAAACTTCGATAATGATATCTTCTTTTTTTACACCGGCAATCTCAGCCTGGATAATGATCTCCTCCCGGGTTTCGAACATATCCATCTGGGGCTTGAAGATTGGTTTTGAAAAACAGAACATGGGGCTGACCGACTGAAACATATTTTCAAAAGATTTCTCCTGTCCCGAATGTGTTTCTATGCTGTCTCCGAACCTGATCTCAATATGTTTCATATGTCCGCCGCAGGCTGCCGGATATATCCGGATCAGCCCAAATTAAAAATTGAAACGAAACCCCCTGATTTGTTTTACGCCTTTGCTGTAAGAATGATGCCATAAAACAGCAGGTTAACTTAGCAAAGATACCATTTGAAGGCGCCCTTGTAAAGCGCAATCGAAAAACGGGTTGCAAATTTTGGCCGTTTTTCTAGGGCCGGCCCCGCCCTTTTCTCGTCCCTGTTTGGTGCTCCGGCTTTTGATGGTTAATTTTTGCTGACCAAATGTTCATTTTATATGAAAGTCTCACTAACATCTTGAGAAGACTTTCATTATTTGTTGTGGGCGGTTCTTGGTTGGATAACCAAGACGGCCCGTGGCCGTTAGTCCTGATTTATTTATCCAGGGTCTGCCTTAATGCCCGGGAAAATTCGAACATGGAATAGGGTTTTCGGATCAGCCCGTGGTATTCCCTTTCAGGAATTTTCTGCTCCTCCCGGGAATGGCCCGCCGCCAGAAGGATTTTCACATCTTCTCGCATTTTCTTGATTTCAGCGATAAGCTTTATGAGATCCATCTTTACCATAGGCACATCCAGGGCCACCAGTAGAATTTCATCCCCGTACATGGAGAATATTTTCAAGGCCTCCATACCGTCTCTGGCCGTGATGACGTTATACCCATGTTCCACAAGAAATTTTTTGCCCTGAATGAAGCCATTTTCCTTTTCATCCACCACCAGAATGGTTTCCGTTCCCTTGATTCCGGGGTCGATTTCACGGCTCTTGAGAAGCTCGCCAGGCCCGGCGCCGGGCAGTGCCGGAAGGCAGACATGAAAGATGGACCCCCTGCCAAGCTCACTGTCCACCGTAATAAACCCGCCATGGTTTTTGATGATTCCAAATACCGTGGACAACCCCAGGCCCCGGCCTTTTTTATCGCCCACTTCTTTGGTGGAGAAAAACGGGTCAAATATTTTCTTTTGAATTTCCCTGCCCATGCCCACGCCGGTATCTTTGATGCTGATTCGAATATAATCGCCGGGCTCAACGGTAAAGGGATAGTCATGGTTTTCGGGTACCGTGAAGTTCCGGGTGGATACAAAGATTTTGCCGTGGTCGGCAATGGCTTCTGATGCGTTTAACATTAGGTTAAGGCAGACCTGTTCCAACTGGGCCTGATCGCCTTCAATGGTGGCCAGGTCCTTTTCAAGGGATTTGCTCAGGTCCATATCCTTTCGGGTGGAACTGAAAATATCCAGGGCAATGGATACCACATTGTTTACATCCAGGGGAATGATCTGGTATTTTCCGCCCCTGGCAAAGCCTAAGAGCCGGTTGGTCAGTTCCGCGGCGGTTCCCACCAGTTCTTTGATCTGGTGGATGTGTGAGGTAATTTTTTCCGTGGCGGTTAAATCGATCCGCATCAGGGACAGGTGGCCCTGGATGCCCATCAGGATGTTATTGAAATCATGGGAAATTCCTCCGGCAAGGACCCCGATGGCCTCCATTTTCTGGGCCTGCTGGAGCTGGATCTGGAGGCTTTTGATCTCAGAGATGTCCGTGACAATCACGACGGTTCCCTTTTCCGGGCTTCGGGGATCCAGTAAAGACGCCCTGACCCGGCAGTCCAGAACGGTTCCGTCTTTTCGGGCCAGGCAGGTTTCGATCAGGGCGACACCGAATTTTTCCATCCCGGAAGACAACTGTCTGCCGGCCCGGTAAAAATCGCTCTTTGAGGCAAAAAATGCCCGAAGGTCAATCCCCTTGAGGGTTCCGAACTCATAGCCGAACATGGCATATAAATTTTCATTGGCCCAGACAAGGGTCCCGCTGGAGACAATCCCGATTCCGGCAGGCAAGGTTGCCAGAATGTTTTTCATCTGGTTCAGTGTCAGACAGTCCTGGTCTGAAATTTCACTGCAATCGCAGGGTCCGATCTCGTCAATGAGATTTTCCATCTCCATGCGGCCGTCCTTTTGCCTTTGAGTTGTCATGGTAGCATCTCCATTTGAATAAATTGACTACCAATTAATTAATTGATACTTAATATCATAATCTTTTACAGAATTTAAGGCCAATTAAAATTGTTTGAAAAAAAAACCGTTCCTGGTATGCCCGACTTGGTTTATTTCCCATCCATTCTCAGCGGTTTGATGCTCACGGCCGGGTTCCCTTCCCTTAACGTGAATGTGTTGATGTTCGCGGCCCTGGCCCCTTTTCTGGTATCCCTTGAGGCCCTGGACCCGCGACAGGCGTTCTATGCAGGGGGGATCATGGGGCTTTGCCATTATATCACCCTGATTTACTGGATTGTTCCCACCCTGTCCACCTATGGCGGTCTTCACCCGGTGTTGTCCCTGTCCGCCCTGATTCTGCTGTCAATTTACCTGTCCCTTTTTTTCGGCCTGTTTGCCTTTGGCATAAAAAAACTGGACCCGCCCCCGGTTATGCTTCCCCTGGCAGGGGGGTGCCTCTGGGCCGGCCTTGAGTGGATCAGGACCTATGCGCTGACCGGGTTTGCCTGGGGGGCCTTGGGGTACAGCCAGTATACCCACCTGTTCCTGATTCAGGCCGCAGATCTTGCCGGGGTTCTGGGGATTTCATTTCTGATTCTGGTGAGCAACCATGCCATCGCGTTATGCTGGCAGGTTTTTGCCCCTTCTTTCGCCGGTAAACGGCCTGCTAAAAAACAGGTTCTGGCCTGCCTGGCTTATGGAATGATTCTGTTTGGAGCTGTTTTGGGGTACGGCTGGCATAGAATCCAAACCATGGATCAGATCATGGCATCCTGTCCCGGTCCAACGGTTTCCGTTATCCAGGGCAATATCCGCCAGGAGCTTAAATGGAGCCAGGAATTTAAAACATCGACCATGGAAAAATACGGGGCACTGTCCCTTGAAGCGGCCCGATCCAACCCGGATCTTCTGGTGTGGCCTGAAACCGCCCTGCCGTTTTATTATGGCTATGATATGGATTATACCCCGGTGATGGATCAGATTGTTCAAAGGGCCGGGACCAGTTTTTTAATCGGCAGTCCGGCCTTTGAAAGAACCCGGGAAAGCATTTTATTTTTTAACCGGGCCACCATGCTCAATCCCCTGGGTCTTGAGGCAGGCCATTATGACAAAACCCATTTGGTTCCCTTTGGGGAGTATGTTCCCTTTGGAGAAATTCTTCAATTTTTGGGAAAGCTTACCGAGCAGGCCGGTGATTTTACCCCGGGGCATACCGGGTTTGTCCCCTTAACCTTTGCCGCCAAGGATAACCAGAAATTTCAAACCGGGGTCCTGATTTGTTTTGAAATTCTTTTTCCTTCCATTTCCGCGAAGTTTACCCGGGCCGGGGCTGATTTTTTGACCACCACCACCAATGATGCCTGGTTCGGCAGAACATCTGCCCCTTTTCAGCATTTTTCCATCGCTGTTTTAAGGGCCGTTGAGAACCGGCGCAGCATTGTCCGCGCCGCCAACACCGGAATATCCGGGTTTATCGATCCGGTCGGGCGGATGGTGGCACAGACCGCCTTGTTCCAGGATGCCGTTGTTACCCGAAAGGTGCCGGTGGTGACGGACATCACCGTTTATTCCCGGCACCCGGATTTGTTTGGTTTAACCGCACTGGTTGCATTCCTGGCAGCCTTTGTGGTAAAAGCTTCAAAAAAAACCTTGAGGAGATCTTAAGTCATGAGTGCAGAATTAAAACAAGCCCTGTTAAATCTTACCGCCAAAGCTGAAAAGCTCAAGGAGTATCTTTGACCTGCCGGTCAAACTCAAACGCCTCCGGGAAATAGAACATTTCAGTGCCAGAGAGGATTTCTGGAACGACGCAGACAAGGCCACAGACCTGTTAAGGGAGCAGAATATCCTTTCAAATCTCGTGGACACCTGTGAATCCATTTTCAGCGAAATTGATGATGCCAATGTCCTTTTGGAACTGGCCAGGGAAGAAGAAGACCGGGAAAGCGAGCAGGAAGTGGCCGGCCTGGTCAAAACCCTTGAAAAAAAGATTAAAAAATTCTCCCTGGACATTACCCTGGACAGCGAGGACGACGCCAGGAATGCCCTGGTGTCCATCAATGCCGGGGCCGGGGGCACAGACTCCCAGGACTGGGCCGAGATGCTGTTTCGCATGTATACCCGCTGGATCGATAAAAAAGGGTATAAAATGAAGGTGATTGACTATCAGCCCGGGGACGAGGCCGGGATCAAAGGCGTCACCCTCCAGGTTTCAGGAGAAAACTGCTATGGGTTCATGAAGGTGGAATCCGGGGTCCACCGCCTGGTCAGGATTTCCCCCTTCAATGCCAGCGGAAAACGGCACACCTCATTTGCCTCGGTGTTTGTCTATCCTGAAATCAAAGATGAGATTAAAATTGATATTGATGAAGGGGACCTGCGCATTGACGTCTACCGGGCCAGCGGTTCCGGGGGACAGCATGTCAACAAGACCAGTTCGGCCGTACGCATCACCCATCTGCCCACCGGCGTGGTGGTCCAGTGCCAGCAGGAGCCGTCCCAGCACCGGAACAAGGAAATTGCCATGAAGGTTCTCAAGTCCCGGCTTTACCGGCTTGAGCAGGAAAAACAGGACCAGAAAATGCAAAGCCTCTATGAGGGCAAAGACGACATTGCCTTTGGCAACCAGATCCGCTCCTATGTCCTTCATCCCTACCGGCTGGTAAAAGACCACCGGACCGGCCAGGAGATCGGCGATGTGGACCGGGTCCTGAACGGTGACCTTGATCCGTTTATTGAAGGGGTGCTGCTGTCTTGAATAGCTTTTAGCTGTTAGCCATCAGCTTTCAGATCCCCGTCGGCTAACAGCTAACAGCTAAAGGCTAACAGCTAATAAACAATGAATCCAGACAAAATTATCGATAAATATTACCCGCCGGGCTCCCGTCTCAATGCCCTGCTCAAGGACCACGGATACAAGGTGGCCCAAAAAAGCCTTGAAATTGCCAAGAACCTTCCCAAAGACCAGCAGGTGCTTCTGGACCTGAAGTTTTTGGAAAATGCCGCCATTCTCCACGACATCGGCATATTTAAGACCAGTTCCCCATCCATTGGATGCCAGGGAGACCTACCCTATGTCTGTCACGGATATCTGGGCCGGGAAATTCTGGATAACGAAGGGCTTGACCCGGCCTATGGCCTGGTGGCCGAACGGCATACCGGTGCCGGCATCACCCTTGAAAACATTATCACCAACAACCTTCCCCTTCCTCACCGGGACCTGGTTCCCGTGACCCTGGAAGAAAAAATTATCTGCTGCGCGGACAAATATTTTTCAAAAAATCCCAAAAAAGCAGACCGGGAAATGACAGCTAAGAAAATTCTGAAAAAGCTGAACAAAATCAGCCCGGATCACGGGCAGCGGTTTGCCCTCTGGGTTAAAGAGTTTAAGCTTAAATAGTGTTTGAACGATTAAGAACTGGGAAAATCCTCATATATGTCGGGGAAATGCACTTTGTCAAAAAACGTATGAAGAAGAATTTTTTCAACCGTCTCTTTGTGTTCTCCATCGGATAAAAAGTGGACATAGACCGGATATTGATGCCGGGCAGATCCCTGGACAATAAAAACGCGCTTTTCCTCAAGGAGGCGGGACACAAAACGCCTGGGCAGAAAAATCGTGCCGCCGTTTTCCAGGAAAAAATTTAAGGCCAGTTTGGCCGAGTTGGTGCGCAGGGCAGGGCGGGGCAGCAAATCCATTGACTGGGCATAGGCCACGGAAGGGTTTTTCCCCCAGTCAACCATGATATGATCCAGTTTCAAAGCTTCATTCAGGTCCATATCCGGGCTCAGGCAAAGCATGACCAGTTCGATTTCCCCCATCTTCCGGGAAACAAGGTTGGGCATGGGCAGGGCATCATAGGAAAAACAGATATCAATTCGCCGTTCCAGCACTTCTCTTATCAGGGTGTCATGGGGTTCTACTGAAACGGCAAAGGTCATTTCGGGCAGGGTGTGATGAAGATGGCTTACCAGGGGCAGCAGCATATTCTCCCACAGGCTTGAGACCCCGCCAATCCGTAAAGAAGGCCTTGGTTCTTCTTCCAGGGAAAGGGTTATGCAGGCTTTATCCCAGGCCTGGAGGACCTCTTTTGCGTGACGGACCAGTTTTTCACCATAATGGGTCAACTGGATATTATTTCGTTGCCGGTTAAACAACGGCCGTCCCACTTCCTGCTCAAGGAGCCGAACCCTCGCGCTGACAGCCGATTGGGTGACGTTCAGCCTGTTGGCGGCCTTGCCGAAATGGCGGGTTTGAACCAGTTCCATAAAAGTCTTGAGCAGTTCAGTATCCATAATTCGGTAATCAACGACAATTTTTTTTTATCAATTCAATCATTTTATTTTGTTTTACCAGGAAATAGAAAGAAGATAAATAAGTATGCGCCTGAAGGCAGTTTAATTAACGCATATTTTTCAAAGGAGAAAATAATGAAAAAAAAATTGATTACCCTTGCCGCTGCCCTTACCATAATGTTAACGGCACCGGCCATATGGGCAGCGGAACAGGAAGGGCCGACCGAAGATGATTGCCGGGCAATGGCCATCGAACAGAATATTCCGGAAGACGAGGTCGAGCAGTTCGTTGCGGATTGCCTGGCTGACCTGGCAAAGTCTGAATCCGGTGAGCAGAATGAGGAAGCCCCGGTAAAAGAATAAGACATATGTCCTGAAAAATGGTTCCCGGCCAATGCCGGGAACCATTTTGAACTTAAATCCGATGTGTTCCGGCAAAGGGGCACAGGGATAAAAAAATAGTAACTTACGGGTCTGTCAGACCTCATTCAGTGCTTGCCGTTCTTCTTCGTGGTCTGCAAATTCCAGGGCAACCAGGCGGAAAGCCTCTTGCTGGTCCATAAAGGCATTGACCACATCCGGGTCAAAATGGCTGCCGCTGTCGTTGAGCATGATTTCTTTGGCCTTGGCATGGGTAAAGGGCGGCTTGTATATCCTTTGGCTGATCAGGGCATCGTAAACATCGGCCACGGCCATGATGCGGCCGGACAAGGGGATATCATAAGATTTGATTCCCAAAGGGTAGCCGGAGCCATCCCATTTTTCATGATGGCTGTATCCGATCTCCCGGGCGATCTGTAAAAAAGCACTGACCTGGCGTTCTTCCATGGCCGCTTCCGCTTTAAGAATGGTTTCTTTGCTGTAGTCGGTATGCTTTTTCATAATGGTAAATTCCTGGTCGGTGAGCTTTCCCGGTTTAAGCAGGATGGCGTCGGGCACACCGACTTTCCCGATGTCATGCAGGGGCGCCGACTTATACAGAAGCCTGACCGTATTCTCGTTGAGAACAGCGGCAAATTTGGGGTTTTTCTGCAAGGTCCGGGCCAGGATTTCTACATATTTCTGGGTCCGGATAATATGGCCGCCGGTTTCATTATCCCGGGTTTCAGCTAAGGCCGCAAGACTGTATATGGTGACCTCCCGGGTAAGCTCCAGTTCCCTTGTCCGCTCCAGGATCAAGTCTTCAAGGCGGTCCCGGTGCATTTTTAACTCCACATGGTTGCGGACCCGGGCTTTGACCAGGGGCGGGCTGACCGGTTTGATCAGGTAGTCCACAGCCCCGAGTTCCAGCCCTTTTTTTTCATCTTCCAGTTCATTCATGGCCGTGACAAAAATAATGGGGATATTGCGGGTGTCCGGGTCACTTTTCAGGGTTTCGGCAACCTGATACCCGTTCATTTCCGGCATCATGATGTCTAAAAGGATGAGATCCGGCGGATGGTCTGACTGGGCGATCTTGATGGCGACATTTCCGTTAAGTGCTGCCTTAACCTTATATTCGGCTTTTAAGATGCCCACCAGCACGTCAATGTTTTCCGGAGTATCGTCAACCACCAGAATGGTCCTTTTTTCCGACTCTATGATCATGGTCTATCCCTCCCGGTTGATATTTGATCACAAATTATTCAGGGAAGTTATATTGTTTGTAAATGAATATGAGTTGGCTTCCCATCACAAGCTTGGCCAATGGTACGCAGGATATCTTGAATACGCTGTTTGAATTAAAAGATTCAAACGGCGATATTCGCAAATTTTTTCGGCTTGAAATTCAACTTTAAGTGCGGCCTGCAATTTCAACATGTCATTTATGTAATATTCAAATGTACCAGTCGGGCCGCTCGAATACAAGTCTAAAATTAACGGAGACCGGGGGCCGGAGACCGGAACCTATGGGGCTTCGGAGTGGGCGCCCGCGCCCTGGGCCTGAATCGCGGTGATCGCCACGGTATTGACGATATCCGCCACCAGGCACCCCCGGCTCAAATCATTGACTGGCTTGTTCAGCCCCTGGAGAACGGGCCCGACCGCCACAGCTCCCGAAGACCGCTGAACCGCCTTGTAGGTGTTGTTCCCCGTGTTCAGGTCCGGGAAGATGAGGACCGTGGCCTTTCCGGCCACCGGGGAGTCCGGCAATTTGGTCCGGGCCACGTCAGGCTCCACCGCCGCATCGTACTGGATGGGGCCTTCCACTAACAGATCCGGCCGTTTTTCTTTGACCAGGCTGGTGGCCAGGCGGACCTTATCCACATCCTTGCCTTTGCCGGAACTTCCCGTGGAATAGGACAGCAGGGCAACCCGGGGCGTAATCCCGAACATCCGGGAGGTTTCAGCGGATATGATGGCGATTTCCGCCAGGGTTTCGGCATCGGGGTCCGGGTTGATGGCACAGTCCCCATAGGCCAGGACTTTATCGGCTAAGCACATGAAAAACAGGCTGGAAACCGAATTCATTCCCGGCCGGGTCTTGATGATCTCAAAGGCCGGCTTGATGGTGGCGGCGGTGCTGTGGACCGACCCTGAGACCATGCCGTCCACCAATTCATGGTAAACCATCATGGTGCCGAAATAATTTAAATCCATTACCCGGTCCGCCGCCACTTCCCTGGGAAGCCCTTTATGTTTGCGCATTTCGTAATAGGTCTGGGTGAACAGATCTATGTACGGGGAGGTGTGGGGGTCTATAATGTCTATGCCCCCCATACGGAATCCCATCTGGCCGATCTTTTTTAAAATTTTTTCCCGGTTGCCCAGAAGGGTAATGTCCACAATTTCCCTTCTGTACAAAATTTCAGCGGCATGGAGGATCCGTTCTTCCTCCCCTTCGGGCAGGACAATCCGTTTTTTATCGGCCTTGGCTTTCTGGATCAGCTCGAATTCAAACATCTTCGGGGTCACCGTGGTACTCTTGGTGGTAATAACCTTTTCCGACAGCCGGCCCGTGTCAACGCTCCGGTCAAAAAGGGCCAGGGCCCGGGTGATTTTCCGGTGGTCACTGGGGGAAATTACGGAACGGATTTTTTCCACTTCCACGGCGGTCTGAAAGGTGTCTGTCTGGACACTGAGGACCGGAACCATGCTTTTAAAGCCCTTGATCACCTCGGCCACAGCCCCTTCGGGAACAAGGCCTCCGGTCAACAGGATGCCGGAAATCTGTTCCATGGATGTGGAAGAGATGGCCGCAAGGCAGGCCACAATGATATCGGCCCGGTCCCCCGGGGTGATGATCAGGGTGCCGTGCTGGATCCTTGGAAGAAAATTTTTCAGCTGCATGGCGGCCACGGCAAATCCCCTGACATGGCGGTACAGCTGTTTCTCCCCGAACAGCACCTCGGCGTTCAAGGCTTTGGCCACTTCTGCGACACTGGGTTTGCCGATGACGGCTTCGTCGGGAATGGCAAAAACCAGCTGCCCGCCGCTTTGTTTCCCTTTCTTGACCAGGTCTGCCACCAGCTGTGACTGGCCGTCCTGAACCCGGTTGATGATAATGCCGATAATCTGGCACCCCCGCTGCTCTAGAGATTCCATGGTCAGGTTAATGGGCAGAATGGTATCTTCCAGGGTTTTTTCAGCGGCATTGGCCACCAGAAGAACCGGGCAGGCCAGATCTTTGATGATGATGGCATTGATATCAAATTCAAGGCCTGTGGTAGATGTCTTGAAATCGGTCCCTTCACAGAGAATAAAGTCCGAATACTTTTTAGCTTCATTGTATTTTTCAATGATCTGCTCAAAGACTTCTTCTTTTTTCCCCTGGGACAGCAGGGCGTCCGCATCTTTCTGGGTGATCCCGTACATGGCCTCATAAGGGATGTTGAGGCTGAACTGGGTTTTCATCAGCCCGATGTCGTGGTCCATGCCGTCTTCACAGGATTCCGGGTTGATGATGGGCCTGAAAAATCCGACCTTGTCTATTTTCCGGTGCAGCATTTCCATTACGCCCAAAGCAATAGCGGATTTGCCGCTGCCGGCTTCAGTGGATGTAATATATAAACAGTTTGACATGATAAATCCTTAGGTTAGTATGATGTTGCTAAATTTTTAATTTTTAAATGGCAGGGAGCTTTCCGGTATATCAGGAATGCGAATTCTTTCTCAACCTACTGGACAAAACCTAGGGTACATTTATACAAGAATTGCCGGGAAAAGCAAGCCAAACCCACAGGGTGATCGCATGTAACTTGCCTTCCGGTGATGTCAATTTAGATGATAAGGATAATAATGTATATTGTTGAGACTTGGGATATGGGACTTGGGGAGGCCGTGGATGCCGCAATCCCCAGGTCCCATATCCCAAGTCCCAAGTCCAATTTTTTGGAGATTATTCTTATTTCCCATTCCAGGATGGCTTATTTTTTTACATGCGATTGTCCTGGCCAAACCCATTTTTTTGCCCAAAAATCGTTTATTGATAAAATTGTTCTATTTCAGGTTTTAACCTTGCAAGGACCACGTTCCGTTTCACTTTCATGGTCGGGGTGATCTCCCCGGTCTGTTCGGTGAGCCGATGGTTGAGAATGGTGTATTTTTTGATGGTTTCAAATTCGTCAAGAACACGGTTGGCCTGATCAATTTCCCGGGCTATCAAATCTTTCAGTTCTTGTTTTTCCAGAAAATCATCCCCAACGGCAACACACATTCGGGCGGGGCCCAGATCCGAGAATTCAAGGGCGGATGCGTCATACCCTATCTGGCTTTCGTCAAAGTATTCAATAAACGCATCAAAATCCGGGATCACAAAGGCGGCCACAAATTTGCGGTTGTCGCCTACGGGCACCACCATGTCGATAAACTTTGAAAGAGCGAAACAGCTCTCAATCTTGGCAGAGGGGACATTCTTGCCCGTATCCAGCACCATGAGCCCTTTTTTCCGGTCCACAATTTTGATGTATCCGTCGGCCAGTTCTTCTACGATGTCTCCGGTTTTATAAAATCCGTCTTCGGTGAAGGCCTCCTTCGTGGCCTCAGGGTTGTTCCAGTATTCTTTCATGTTGTTGGGGCCCTTGACCAGCCATTCCCCATCCGGGCCAATCCGTCCTTGAACACCAAATGCCAGGGGGCCGACACTGCCGGGCAGCACCTTGTCCGGCCGGTTCAGGTTCACCGTGTTGCAGGTTTCCGTGGCCCCGTACCCTTCGTATATCCTTACGCCCATGGCCATGAACAGTTTGCAAAGATCCGCCGAAAGGGCACCGGCTGCCGAAAAGGCAAACCGGAACCGGCCGCCTAAAAGATCCCGCACCTTGGAAAACAGGATTTTGTCCACGAACCGGTATTGAAGCTTGAGGGGCAAAGGCAGCCCTGAAAACAGGTCTGTGTCCGGCCCCATGTCCACAAATCCATCCTTATCCGCCCTGGTGTCCACCACCTTTTGGCCAATGGAAAGGGCATAGTTGAATATGGCTTTTTTGATCGGAGACAAGGATGCCTTTGCCCGCATGGCCATGAAAATACGTTCGTAAATCCGGGGCACGGACATGAAAATGGTGGGCTTGAAAACCTGAAGGTCATCCACCATGGTTTTTGGGGTGGAATAGGCAATGGTGGCGGCGCAGTGCATGGCAACGCCGTGGCCGCATTCACGTTCATAGGTATGGGCTAAGGGCAGAAAAGACAACAGGACATCTTCGGGGTCGATATATCCCAAGATGGTCATATCCCGCCGGCACGCCGCATTCATGCTTTCATGGGTATGGACCACGCCTTTGGGTTTTCCCGTGGTGCCCGAGGTGTAGACAATGGTCATGTTGTCTTCAAGCGCGACAGACTTCCACCGGTTTTCATAGGCGTCCGGGTTATCTTCGGTAAATTTTTTCCCCATATCCCGCAACTGCTGAATCCCGATTACATCCGGGAAATCCGGCACAAATTCCGGATCCAATACCACCATTTTTTCAAGATCCGGCATAAGATCTGCTCCCGGCAGGATCTGTTTCAGAATATCTGCATTCTGGACAAACAGGACCCTGGCACCGGAATCATTGGCAATATAGGCGGCTTCCTTATCCGACAAGGTGGGATAAATGCATACCGTGACGCCCCCGGCGCACAATATGGCATAATCCGTCTGCATCCAGGCAGGGCTCGTATGGGACATGAGGGCCACCCGGTCACCTTTTTCAATCCCCAAGGCCATGAGACCGCAGGCGGTCTGTTCTACCATTTCGCCCAATTGGGAAAAGGTCAGTGACTGGACATTGCCCTGGTTGTCTTTCCAGCACTGGGCGGTTTTTGAACCAAATTCATCAACATTTCGGGCAAGCAGTTCGCAAAAGGTCTGGGTGCTGATGTACCATTTCTTGGCAGGGTTGCTCATGGGGTCCTCCTTGTGGTGTTTGAGATGAATCTGATCCGGGCCATAGTCTGTACCAGCTTGCTTAAAGCAAATTTAAAATAGGGTGTCAATATCATTCCAGGGTAACCGCATTTATAATCCGGCATGATTTTGGGTTATCGGTAGTGAATTTAATGTAAAAAACGGAGACCGTTAGACCGCTATACGGGAGACCGGATGAGGCGGTGTTGTTGGGTCGGCCGTAGGGGCGATTCATGAATCGCCCTTAAACGAGGGCAATTCATGAATTGCCCCTACACCGTCATCACATGTAATGTAAAAATCCAAGATTCAATTTTATTCACCGGTGTTTCAGGGGCATTGTTTTATGTTGTATTTGATTGCGACGGGTTGAATCTTGGCCCCTTTTAAATTCCCCCAAACCGGAAAAATTCGTTATTCAGGATGAAATTTTCGTAACCCGGTTGGGGTGTTTGGGAGCCCTGTTTTATAATAGTTTTGAAAAATCAGAGGGTTACATTGTGGCATGCCCCTTGCTCTTGTAAAGGGTGACGGACCAAGGCAGGCATCAGGGACAGTGCCCTGAACCCCTTGCGCCCGTCATCAATAATTCCCGGGGCCGGGAAAAGGGTTTTCCGGCTCAAAAATTTACCATTGAAAAAAGGAGAAAAATCGTGTTCGACTTAAGAAAAGGTATTCTGGCTGGTTTAGTAGCGGTCCTTGTGGGCCTTGCACCGTCTGCATGGGCGGCTTCCTTTGTCAACGGCAACCTGAGCATGGAAATTACCATCAGTGGCATGGACTCGGTTGATTTGTCCGGCTTTGACATGGAAATTACCTATGACAGTTCATTGCTCGACTTCAGCGGTTATGTTCTGACCGATGAGCTGGGCAGCATTGATGACGGGCAAGCCGTAGACAACAGCTATGGCGAGGAAGATGCGTTCACACCGGGAACCATCACATTAAGCATGGTTTCCCTGCTGGATGCTTCAGATCTTGCCAGCCAGTCTGATGATTTTGTTCTGGCCACCCTCTATTTCTGGGGGGATGAAGAGGCGATTTCAGGGGTAAGCGTCAGTTCCCTTGACATTTCCATTGCCAATGTCTCTCTTAATGCCATCTCTTTTAGCATTGATGTTGAAACTAAGGCCGCTGAAACCGTCCCCGTTCCGTCGGCTTTCAGCCTCCTTGCCTTAGGCCTGATGAGCCTGTCACAGGTGGGAAGACGCCGCAAAGCTTAAAAATTTTTTGTTCAATCCTTTGTTTTAAGGGTAAATGTCCTGGGAAATTTTTCTCCCAGGACATTTTATTTTCCGGCCAGGGCCCGGGCTTGGCCAGGGCAAAGGCATGCCCCATTTTACAGAGACGTCAGCCCCTCCCGGATAGCGATCTTGGTCAGGCCGGCAATGCTGTGGACGTTAAGCTTGTCCATCATTTTTCTGCGGTGGGTGGAGATGGTTCTTTCGCTGATGTGGAGGCGGGCTGAAATCTGAACTGAAGAAAATCCCTCGGCAATCATCTGAAGGATTTCTTTTTCCCGGGAGGTCAGGGTCATGGCTTCAGAACAGTCATTAAATTTTCGTCCCTGGATAAAATCGTTCACCAGCATTTCCGATATGGCAGGGCTTAGGTACCGGCGGCCCTGTAAAATGGTTTCCACGGCGGCAATTAATTCTTTGAACATGCAGTTTTTCAACAGGTACCCGGATGCCCCGGCATCCAGCATGCCGGTCACATACCGGCGTTCTGTGTACATGGAAAGGACCAGGATTTTAATTTCCGGCTTTTGGGCCAGAATCTGCCGGGTCGCCTCAATCCCGTTGAGTTCCGGCATACTGATGTCCATGACCACCAGATCCGGCTCCAGGGACAGGGCCAGTTCAACGGCCTCCCGGCCGTTTTCCGCCTCCCCGGCCACGG
The DNA here is from genome assembly GCA_963668575.2 of uncultured Desulfobacterium sp. Lineage (GTDB taxonomy): Bacteria > Desulfobacterota > Desulfobacteria > Desulfobacterales > Desulfobacteraceae > Desulfocicer. The sequence continues at coordinate 42,156 of CAXXMQ010000005.1, forward strand.
CCATGCCTTCCCGGCTGTGTATCAGGGAAACCAGACCCTCACGGGTAATATGATGATCATCTGCCAGCAGGATGTTAATGGTCATGGTTACACTCTTTTGTTCCGCATTTTTCCGGGTCAGCCCCGGTTATGCCGCCAGCCACGATCACCATAAAGGAATTCCCGGGTTGAGGGGGCCGGCCCATGAGGTCATACCAGGTCAGAACCCGGTATGTCAATTTTTATATGAAAGTCTCACTAACAAGCTGAAAAGACTTTTATTTTTCGTTGAGGGCGGTGCTTGGTTGGATAACCAAGGCGGCCCGTGGCCGTTTATATGAAAGTCTCACTAACAAGCTGAAAAGACTTTCATTTTTCGTTGTGGGCGGTGCTTGGTTGGATAACCAAGGCGGCCCGTGGCCGTTATAAGAAACTGGAGACAAGAAACAAGAGACAAGAGAGCGAAGCACCTGCGGTGCCCAATTTATAGCCTGTCGTTGCCGGTATCTTCAGTTTCATTATGGCCTTTCCCACGTCCTGACCAGAGATGACATCAGGCAGAGGCCAAGGTCATAGGCCACATCTTCAATGGTTTTCAGCTCGGGCCCCTTTGGCTGGAACCCCTGGTCGGTGGCCACGTACTCTGTGGCCTGATTCTGGTTTCCCAATTTTTTATAGGCATCATCTGAACCGGCAACCGCCAGGATCCGGCCGGTTTTGATCTCTTTGGCAACGGTCTTGAAGACATAGCCGCCCCGGGTCCTTTTGACGAGCATTTCAATATAAATGTCTGAATAATAGCTTAATGCCGACATTTCGATGTTTTTTTCCGGCAGGTCAACGGTGTTGTTTGAATTATACCGCATGGCCATGAGCCGGATGATGGTGGCCCGGTCAACAATGTTGGCCCCGGCATTGAGAAATCCATTCATGAATCCATTTTCGATGCGCCACATATTTTCTTCGATAATGGGAGACCGGCTCCCTGCCAGATCGTTTTTGGTCTGGGTGGTGACCACAAGGGTGCCGTCAGCCACTTCCATGTCAAGCCCGCTGCTTTCCCCTGCCAGGCTGTATGAGGCCGGGCTGATGAAACCGTTTCGTTTATAGGCCGCAGCGCTGCCGTCCACCAGTTTGAGCGAACCGCTTTTGGTCGCCGCGAACCGTGAGTTGCTGGACCACTCCTGGATTTCATCGCTTAAATACCGGTTCATGAAAAGGGTCATTCTCGGTGACTTTGCCTTTCGATAAGCCTTTGAAAAGGCCTGGACCATACTGTCATTATTCTTTGCGTCTTCTGACGTCCGGGAGGGAATGGGTTGAACCGTTACGGGGTTTAATCCCCGGTAGGTATCGGCCGGCGACCGGTTCTGGCCCTGGTTCTTCATGGGGTCAAGCGGGGCCGTACTGCCCGGCGGGGTCGGCTTGTCTAAGTAAATGGTTTCGGTTTCGGCAAAGACCGTGGCCTGGACCAGGATGAAAACCAAAACAGCGGCGCCTAATTTTTTCATGTTATCTTCCCTCTCTGACTTCAATATAATAATAGCCAATGTCATGGACGCCAATGGAGCTTTCTTTGTATGAGGCAACCGAATTGGCCGGCAGATAGATTCTTTTCCATGCGCTGGGGTCTTCTAACGGGGCCTTCATGTAATCAAAAAATTGCACCCGGCACTGAATCTGCAAATCATAATCCGTCCGGTTCCTGAACATGGCCCATGCCTCAAGGGTGTTGGTGGGAGTCCGCCGGGTGTTGGTGGATTCCACAGCGATTTTGCCGATTTTGCCATGTTCCTTGACCCCGGTAACGGAATTTTCATAAACGTACCATCTTTGAAGGGAATCATCCAAAATGGCCACAGAGTTCATCCGGACCTGGGCGATCCCGCCCGGGGAATTCTCCACACGGACACCCGGGGACGGCCCCTCGACAATTTGTGTGGTCTCCGTACTGGTATGGGTCGTGGTCACGCCGCAGCCGCTGAAAATGAGCAGCGCCGCCCCGGCTGAAAGTAAAATCAGTGATAAATCAGACTTCATATTTTTTTCTCCTTTGCAGGTGAAAACGCCTGGGCGTTCACCCCTTATGGTTACCGGCCGGGGTATCGTTAAGGCTTTCCAATGGCCGTTACCCGGAACGGTCAAGGGTTAAGACTCGCGGCTGGACAGCCAGACAACGGAAATAGGCCCGTCGGTCTTCCGGACGGACCGGATTTTTGTAAAATCATCAATGAGATCCCCCTGATCATTCTTAAACCGGAACTCAAGCGTACTTTCGCCTTCAGGCAGATCCACCATCAAAACATGGACCGCATCAGGCAGGTTGTCCCAGTACCGGGTGTCGGCATGGGGCCGGGCATTCTGGGCGATGGCCATATTGGCCACTGCCACCAGGCCGATGGCACCGCTGATGGCACTGACGGTCCCTGAATTGTCAAATAAAGGGGCGGCCATCATTCCGGCGCCGGCGATATCCCCTAATGCGGCTCCGGTGTCTGCGGTGGTCTGCCTGAACACGGCCTGGCCTTCCAGGATTTTATCAACGGGCCGTCCCCCCCGGCTGGCGGCCTGAAAATAGATATCCTCAATCATGAACATGGGGGCAAAGCCGCCGTTGTTTAAGGAGGCCTCAGCCCTTTTTTCCCGGAACCCTTTACCCCTGCGAAACTTTAATTCGGAATGCCCGGGGCCGTCGGCAAGCTTTCGCGGAGAGGTGCCGGTTTCCATGATGACCAAAGTGTTTTTGCTCAGATCCAGGTCAAATTCAGGCCTGATTTTTTTTAATTCGTCGATGACCTCCCGGGCAAATTGAGCGTCCCCGGCAGCATGTGATGAAAGGGCCTCAAGGAAAATCAGCAAGGCAAAGTCACACCGGAACTGCTCTTCTTCTGCAAAGGCATCCTGCTGGATACCGGACCTGAAACAGGCCCTGGCGTTTTCATAATCTTTGTCCATCAGGAACATAATTCCGCTGTAATAAAAGGCCATGGCCCGTTCATAGGGTTCCCCCCTGAATTTTTTCATCCCCTCTTCATACCAGAAGCTTCGGGCCTTTTTAGCGGTCTCGTTGTTGGCGTAAATGGCGGATATATCGTTCCTGACAATGTCAAATGATGACTTTGCATACCCGTATTCCTGAATCTCAAGGGCTTTCTTGCCGATTCTCATATGGTTTAAAACGGCGTTTCTATCCTGTTCTTCCATCAGTGTTTTATAGTAAGGCTTCAGGGGGGCGGGTTTGTCGGCGAGGCTTTGTTCCAATACCGGTTCAGGGATTTTGGCCGTTTCAAATGTCTGCCGGGTGGCACACCCGGACAGCATGGACAGATTCAGGCCAAGAACAATCCCCCACAACAGCCGCCTTGAGGTTAAATTCATCATAAGTTACCTGTAGATGATGTCGTCCTGGGCGAATTTCTTGAATTCATACATGTTCGCCCAGACTGGAATGGCGGTTTCCAGGTCAATGAGTTTGAATACGATCTGGGTGTACCGGGATACTTTTCCGCTTCCCGGTTCGGCCTTGTCAAGGGACATGATTCTGCCAGTCAGCCTGAAGTCGGCACCGGCCACAGCCGCGGTCTGGGACAGCGTGCCACCGCTCACGACGCCGGTCCGCTTCAATTCTCTTTCCTTCTGGACCATTCCAATGGAGTTGCGGTCAATAAAAATAATCCGGCCCTGTGATGACCGGTTCAGACTGACCATCAGCCTTTCGGTGATCAGTTTTTTGTTGATCACACTGGAACTGTCGTTGACAAAATAATTGTCATCAATGATTACCAGGGGCGGGGACTGCCTTCCCGCAATAGACGGGGTTGCCAGAATATCACGCATCATCCGGTCCGTCATGCTGACAACGTCCTGGGATTCGATTCCCACGCCGGCAACAGAGCCGGTTTCGCCGGGATCTTCATAAACCGTCGGCCGCCCGGCCGTATTGTCAACCCTTGTGGTGGTGTTGGTATGGGTATGGGTATAAGTTGATGTTGTGCATGAACATAAAGATATTAAAAAAAGGCTGAACAGTACCAAGATTGCTTTATTCATCATCGCAGACCTTTTCACTTCGATCCCTCGAACAGTAGATAGTCCCTGGATCAATGGTTGATGTGGACAGAACTTTATAAAGGGCACTGCCGGGCAGTGCCCGGGCCGTTTATGGGCTGGATGCGCTCACAAGGGCGCTTGTATAGACTTTGTTGAAATCAGGATAAATCTCTCCGGTGGCTTTTAAAACCGCCTGATAATGTTCGTGGGTGGAGTGGTTCACATACATATAAACGGCCATTTCCTCTAAGTTGTTAAAGGATAAGTCCGAAGTTTCCTTGATATACTCCCAGCCGCCTGAAGCCTGAATGGCCATTTCTCTGCCAATGGCATCCCCTGCCATTCCCCCGAGAAAACCACCTAGAAAAGGGACTTGTTCCAACGCCTTGGCCCCGGCATAGGCCCCGGCTGTTTTGCCGATGGTTGATCCCATGCTGGCATTAACCGCTTTATCGGTCCATTCGCACATCACCCCATCTGAAGTATACGGGCACATATACTCCCCGGAATTATCCGCGATGGGCTCGGGGGCTTCCATTTCACTGGGTTGAGAAATATTCTGGGTGGCAACACAGCCGGCAAAAACAGATACCATGGCAACAAACAAAATGAAAAATCCTGCCTTAACACGTGAACAGCTCATTTCTTTTTCTCCTTTTATCAAATTGGCATACAGTCTGGGTTTATATAAAAAACAAGCCGGTATAAGAAAATCGGTAAAACTGATGAAATTTGGCTTCCAGTTTTCTTTTTTAATGCTTCTGATTTTCTGAAAAAGGACTTCAAAAAATCCGATGCAACCGGTTTGATCTGTCCCGGCTGGTGGGCATCGTTTTTGTAGCTAATCAGCTGATGCTTAAAAATAAACAAACCCAAGGGTCCGGGACTGTTTATTTGTGCTTCATATTTTTTGGCCAGGTTTTGGTAGCACGCTTTTGCTATGTGAGAAGACAGCGAAGATGGGGCACTGCTGAACAGTTACCCGTTTTTTTATATTGCGTTATGATAAGCTGTTTGATATGAAGCGGACCTAATGTCAAGGATAGGGAAGCCTGCGTTTCATTGCCATCGGGAAATGAGCGGGTCATGGTCATTATCCGTGATGGCAGCCAGGGGTTTTGCTTTCTGGCCTTAAATGCCACCATTGAGGCGGCCAGGGCTGGCGAAGCCGGTAAGGGATTTGCCGTTGTTGCCGGTGAAATAAAAGACCTGGCGCACCAGACCGCCCTGGCCACCCAGGAAATCAATGCCCGGATTTCCGAAGTCCAGGGAACCACCAGCGAATCCATTGAATCCATCAACGTCATTGTAGACGTGATCAATGAAATCGATACCATTGTCACCACCATTGCCGGGGTAATTGAAGAGCAGACCGCCACCACCCGGGAAATTGCCGATAATGTCAGCCAGGCCGCAGCCGGTCTCGGGGAAGTCAATGAAAATGTCAATAAATCCTCCACCGTTGCCGGGGAAGTAACCCAGGAAATCGCCAGCGTCAACGAGGCCACCAGCCACTTAGAGGACGGCAGCCGCCAGATCCTGGAAAGGGCCGGAGAACTCAGCGCCCTTGCCGAAAACCTTAAGTCAATGACGGCCCGGTTTAAAATTTAAAAGTCTATCGGATGAATGTAGTTATAGAGTAGGATCCAGGGGGACTATGTAGGGTCTGTCGGCCTCCTGCCGGACCACGGCCTTTACCCCGTATACCGATTGGATATTGGCCGGGGTCAGCACGGTCCCGGCATCCCCCTGGCAGAAAATCTGTCCACCCTTCATCACAATGATCCGGTCGGCATACCGGGCTGCCAGGTTCAGGTCATGAAGGGCCATGATGGCGGATATGGATTGGGTTGCGGCCAGTTTGCGGACCAGGGCCATGACTTCAAGCTGATGCTTCAAGTCAAGGTTGGAGGTGGGCTCATCCATGAGCAGGATATCCGGTTCCTGGGCCAGGGCCCGGGCAATGATGACTTTTTGCTGCTGCCCCCCGCTCAGTTCATTAAAATCCCGCATGGCCAATGCCTCGATCCCCATCAGGGACAGCGCCTCAACCACTTTTTTCCGGTCCGTCCGGCTGCTTTTCCAGCCCAGATGGGGCCGTCTGCCCATAAGCACCATTTCAAAAACAGTAAGCGAAAAAACATTGGGGATGTACTGGGGCACATATCCGATCTTCCGGGCCAGATCCCGCTTGTTCATTTTTTTTATGTCGCGTCCGTCTATACAGATACGGCCCCGGGCATTCAAAATGAGGCTGATACATTTGATCAGGCTTGATTTTCCCACCCCGTTGGGGCCGCAGACGGCGACAATTTCAGACGCATTCAGCTCCAGGCTGATGTTATCCAGGACCCGGTCGCGGCCATAGCCGAATTCGATATTTTGTATACTTAAGCGCACTTGCATCTAACTCCAGTATGCCTTCTTTTTTTGGATAATAAGATACATAAACAACGGTCCCCCGATACAGGAGGTAATGATCCCCACCGGGATGATAACCGGGGCAATAACCGTCCGGGCGATGCAGTCTGCAATCAGGAGGATGGCCGCCCCGAACAGGCCGGCGGCCGGGATCAGAAACCGGTTGTCTCCCCCCACGACCATCCGGCAGATATGGGGGGCCACAAGGCCTATAAATCCGATCATACCGGTAAAACATATGATGGTAGCGGTGACCAGCGAAGCGGTCAGCATCACAACCAGTCTGCTTTGTCCCACAGCCACTCCCAGGGTTTTGGCGGTTTCATCTCCGGCCCCCATTAAATTCAGGTCCCATGCCTTCCACAACAGCAGGGGAAAGCAAACCAGAATAACGCCGGTTGCCGCCCGGATATCTCTCCAGTTGGCCCGGCCAAGATCGCCCATGAGCCAGACCACCAGGCTCTTTAGTGCGTCCTGGGCTGCAAAATACTGAAGCAGGGAGGTCAGGGCGCTGAAAATATAAAACATGCCGATACCCGCCAGAATGATCATTTCAGGGGTCGCCTTTTTAAACCGGGACAGGCCGAATATCACCAGGGCCGGTATGATTGAAAAGACAAAGGCATTTCCAATCAGAATCAGCCGGCCGTGTCCTACCCCTACACCCCAGACAAAGGCCAGGGCGGCCCCTAATCCTGCGGCGGAACTCACGCCGACAGTGGTGGGACTGGCCAGGGGGTTTCTTAAGATGGACTGCATGACCGCCCCTGAGATGCCAAGGCCGATCCCGGCCAGAATTCCCATGGTGATGCGCGGCAGTCGAAACGTCCAGATAATAACATCTTCAGAGGTTTCAATTCCTGTCCCGGCGCTGGCCAGCTTTTCCCATATAACCATAAAAATCTTTTGGGCATCGATATGATAAGAACCGATTGACAGGGAAAGGGTCGCGGCGATCAGGATGAGAAACACCAGGAAAAACAAAAAAATGGTCTTTTTAAAAGACGCCTTCCGGTAATCGTCTTCAGGGGTTTTCAGCCGGGTTGGTGCCACTTAAAAGTCCTGCCCCTTGTAACGGTCCGGAATGCCCATCAGCCCGTTTTCTTCTTCTATGGGAGGATATACAAAAATGCCGTGTTCATTCAGGTCATAATTGACTCCCTGCATATCCAGATAGGCCTGGTGAATGGCTTCGGGATCCAGATCTGAAAACAGGTCCGGATGAAAAATCCTGGCCAGATATGCAGCGGCCACAACGCCGCCACTGGCATCATTCCTGAAATGGCCGTCAAACACAAAGACCTTTTTATCCTTCACCGCCTTGATCCTGGCAAGTTCAGGACGGGACATGAACACCTTAAGCCGTTCTTGTAATCCATGAATATCATCGGTTTCATACCCGTAAAGATCGACCCGGTCCACGGCATGCAAAATGATGATGTCCGGGTTCCGGGCCATCAGCCATTCCGGATCCACCTGGAACCCTGAGGTGTCATTAAAATATTGGGGCAGCTGGTCTGCGATATTCTTGGCCCCGGCCAGGGTGCCGGCCTGGGAAAGGGTGTCAATCTGGGGCGCGGTACGGTAGGTCTTGGTGTCCATGACCGGGGCATTGGCATGGGCAATGAAAATTTCAGGTTTTTGAACTTCGGTCAGATGTTCAGTCCGGCTTTTGATGCGCTTTATTAAGTTCAGGTGCCAGTTGATGAAGGCATCGGCCCGGGGCTCAGCATCCAGAATCCGGCCCAGGGTTCTCACCCCCTTAAGGTAACGGGAAGATTCAGGATTCAGCAGATCCGGATAATACAGCCCTAAAAAAACCACATCCACCCCGGACAGCTTGTCCTGTTTGACGGCAACATCAGCGGAAAATGTCAGGAGCAGATCCGGGCTCAGTTTTATAATACGTTCAAAATCCAGCTTCCAGAAAAGCCCCAGGGAGGTTTTTTGATGCAGAATGGGAAACTGTCGGACACATTTTTCAAACACATAGTCAATCCCTGATACCCCCACCACTTTATCCAGGCCGCCCAGGATCCGGACCAGTTCGGCATTGTCCATGTATTCCACGATAATACGCTCAACCGGCTTATGAACGGTCATGGGGTTTCCATTGCCGTCAATAATGTCAATGGTCTGCTGGTTTGCCGCAGCTTTCGCCCAAGCAGGTTTTTCTGTTGCCCCCATAAGCAGCAGGGTGAGCAGCCCCAAAGCGGCAAGGCCGGTTTTACATCGTCTATATTTTAATTTTTTTTCCATGATAAACTCATTTACCCGATTTGATTTTTTTCAATATGGCTTCCTGTCCTCAGGCCGGGTGGGCAAACCCGGATGCCCTGGTTTTCTGCCGGATCTGCCGGGCCAGTTCGGACAGCTGTGTTTTGCTTAAGGGCTCAGGCGAAACCGTGGTTTGGTTGTTCATGATGGCTGCGGCAAGGTTTCTGAACCGGTCTGCTATCCCGGCATCGGGCTGATAGGCAATGGCGGTCTTGGCAAAAATTTCACTTTCCATGATCACCGGGTCATTTTCAATGGCGGCCACGATACGGCTGCCCACCTGCCTGGCAAATTCATCCACCAGGGCCATGTCGTCCAGAGCACCCCGGACATTGTAAATGATACCGCCTAAGGGCGATCCCCCCCGGTTGGTGTGTCGGCTGATCCCTTTACAGATATTGTTGGCCGCGTATATGGAAAGGTAATCTGCCGAGGTAACGATATACACCTCGTCGGCCAGCCCCTGGCGCAATGGCATGCCGAAGCCGCCGCAGACCACATCGCCGAGAACATCATAAATCACCACATCCGGCTTATAGGTTTCAAATGCACCGATCTGCTTTAACAGTTCGACCGCCAGGATAATGCCCCGGCCGGCACAGCCCACAGCCGGTTCAGGCCCGCCGGCTTCAACACATAAAATCCCGTTCCACCCTTGGTGGACCACCTCTTCCATAGACACCTTTTTGCCCATCACCAGTTCGGTCAGCCCGAGTTTGCCCGCCTCTTTTTCATGGAGAACGTCCAGAACCGTGGGAAGATCCTCGTCATCCCTGAGGCTCCGGGTGCTGTCCGATTTGGGGTCGCATCCGATCATCATAACCTTCAGGCCCTGTTCCGTTAAGGCTGCGGCAACATTAGAAGAAACCGTTGATTTGCCGATGCCGCCTTTCCCGTAAAACGCGATCTGTTTGGTTTGGCTCATATCTTTTTTTCCACCTTTTCATACCGGCTGATAATGGTGTTGACCGTGGTCTCGATAAGATGGAGAACCCCGGTGAATCCCACATAGGGTGTGTTGGACACACAAATCATGTCCAGGACCGGGAATGACATTCTCATCAGTCCGGCATCCAGGTCATGGGCGAGTTTACGTTCCATGGTGGAACCGAATATCAACTCAACTCCTCTATTGGTAAGGGTTTGATCCATCTCGAATTTGTCGGGCATGACCAGGATGTCGCCGGCAAAACGGCCCTGTTTTTTCTCTGCCTCCCAGTCCAGGGGATTGGCCGAGGAAATAACCAACGTTTTCACATCCAGCCCCAGTTCATCACTGGCAAAGACGGCAAAGTCCCTGGCCCGTCCGGCTTCTCCCACAACGGCCACCGGCAGTCCGCAAAGTCCCTGAAGATTAAAATAAACCCGTTCGATCCCCTTTTTGATAATCTCCTGCTCCGCCCGGATAAAGGTTGTATCCAAGTTTTTACCAAGCTTTGAGCAGATGGTTTCCAGAAATTCAAGGGTGTTGTTCAGACCAAAGGGATAGGGAACGGTCACCTTAGGGGTTCCGAACAAGGCTTCCATCCGGTCGGCACACAATGTGCCGTCTCCGCCGAGCACCACGTTAAGGCAGGCCTTCGGTGCCTGCCGGACATCGTCAAAAGTGCAGGCACTTAACACCGTGTTCACCTTGATGCCGTGGGCATTCAACATGCGCGTCATTTCCAGAAGATCGGCCATGGCCCGGGGCGCATCATCTTTGAACCCCAGGAGATTGACGGTATGGTCCTGCCTGTCACAGGGGACCATGAATTGGACCAGGGCAGCCAGGGCCTCTTCATATCCCATCCAGTCCGCCCCTTCATAGCCGGCTGTACTCAAGGTCATGACCCTGGCCTTGATTTCATCTTCAACCAGGTTCGCAGCGCCCTGGACATCGTCCCCCATGATGGAGGGGGCACTGCAGTTGAGGACGGCGATTAACCCCGGATTTAACTGCTCCTCAACTGCCCTGATGGCTGCGGATACCCTGAAGTCCCCGCCCAGGGCCATCTCTTTGCCCTTTATGCCGCTGCATATGATTTTAACGTCATCCTGCTGGGAACCCAGGGCCCGCATCAGGGCTGCCCCGCTCTGGCACCCCGGCCTTGCATGGGTGATTACGGCCGAGTCCCTTATCCCGCAGATCGCTCTTACGGCACCGATCAGTTTGCAATCGTGCATGGGATCATAACTGCTCATGACAGGGTACCTCCTTTCTCACCTTCCCGGGTTATACCGAACAGGTCCTGGTATCGGGCGCTTCGACG
>CAXXMQ010000006.1:0-40657 GCA_963668575.2 uncultured Desulfobacterium sp.
AAACTGTTGAACACTTCTTCTCAAAAGCCAAAAAAATGAAGGAAGAAAAAAAGTAAAAGAATTACATCCAAAGAAAATGACTTATTTAGAAATTTTCATAGAAGAAAATCTCGCCACATACAAAACCGGATACATAAATAGACAGATTGTGGGGTTGGCAATTGCTGAAAAACTAACCTCACTTGCTTCCTTTTTTCCTTTTCATTGAAATGTACCAATCTTCATGGTCATATAATTTATCAGAACATTCTGTGCACAAGCATAAGTTTAGTCTTGCCTTTCTCTGTCGGAGATGTTTAATCTCTAATCTAATTGAATTGTTGTTCCAAATCGATCTACTAAAAAATAATAGACAGAATTTGCCTATTACCATATTAGCCCATTCTGTCGATTTCACTTGTTGGGCGTCAAGGAGGCAATATTGTTTCAGAACATCATTTCAGGAATCATTGGAGCTGTAGTTGGCGGTGTCCTCTTATATTTTCTGGTCGGGATACCTGGAGACGTGCAACGCTTGGACAGTAGAGTTTCACACTTGGAAGGTCGCTTTCAAACATTTATCGACCTTCGAGAAGAATTCAATGCCTTACAAGACAGAGTTAAATTGGTCGAAAAGGAGATTTCAACTCTAAAAGGCAAATCAGATGAGTGGGGGTCTGGTTGGGTTGATTTTGATGAGCAGATAGATTTTAAGAAGGGAGACTCCTTAATAATTAAGGTTGGTGGTACGGCTATACGGGTCTTGGTTCGATTACTGCCTGTAGGTAAGCTACCGGGTGTCCCAGTTGGAGTACTCTCTAAACAGTTTGAAGTGCCAGCAAATAGGGAACTTATGGTGGAACTTCAAGAAGACCATGAGGCAGTCACACAAGTCTCTGTTCACGGCGGACCGAATCCTTTTGGAAAATACTCATTAGGACCCCAAAATGGTCCTGCTTTCATTGAGGAACTTGATATCAAACGGAGGTAAGGAGCCTACAATCCGCTGCAGGCAGACCCGGCGGGGGAATCGACTTTTGGAAATGCTTGGTTTTAAAAAAAACTGGCTTTTACGACGGATTCGGTTATATGCCCCGGTCGGCTGAGTTACCTGTTGGCAGCTCAATCAGAGCTAAAGACACAATTGGCAAGATGGAAAATATAAAGAACATAATAAAAATTTAAAGTTAAGGAGGTATTAATTATGAGAATGTTCAAACACTTAATAACGATTGTCTTTATTATTCTGATAGCTACGACTACATATAGTCAGTCTGAAAGCGAGTATGTGGTATATAATGGTGATAAACTAACAACAGGCTTCGATTTAGGCGTTGACTCCTCTGAAAGAATGCATGACTGGTTCAAAGACAGTGGAAACGAATTTGTTATGAACTACCCTTCTGGACAGACTTGGGGGGCTGTCTTTATTACAGTCGGAAAAGCCAAATCCTCTCCTCAAGAAAGGCAATTTAAAAATTTCTCTAATTTTAAAACCCTTATCATATCGATGAAAGGCGCTACGGGGGGAGAGATGGTTGAAATAGGAATAAAAGATAGAAAAGATCCAGACGACGGATCAGAGACTAAAAAGAAAGTAACGTTAACCAATATGTATTCTGAATATCGCTTTGCATTACATGAGTTCAAAACCGCAGATCTTCAGAATTTGTATGTGATTACTGAATTTGTCTTCGGCAATAGTTTTCCTTGTGAGATATTTGTAAATTCGATCAAATTCCAGTGAGGTTCAAGTGAATGAATCTATGATACCTGAGAAACAGAACGGTGCTGTTCCTCGCTGGGGTGTTACTTGGCAAGGAATGTTGCCGTTAATAATCAGCTTTCTCTCTCTTATGGTTGCGGTACTTGCTTTGATTGTTAATTATCATTCAACGCAAAACACCTTGAGACCACTTCTGCATATGGCTATCGGGGATTCGCAATCTCCAGAACCATACTTCGGTCTCTTTGTTCGCAACAACGGTATGGGGCCAGCTAGAATCAAATCTATTGAGATTCGTTTTGATGAGAAACCTATTGCCAGAGTAAGAGACATATCGAAGGCTATTGCAGAAGCCGGATTTCCTGGTCGCCCAATAGATTTTGAAATTCTATCGGGGCTGATTGACAATGAGAGTGTTTTAGGGGCAGGGCAAGAGGTTCTGTTGTTTGCAGGTAGTAAAGACCAGATCCTTAATCCTAATGAGCTGGAGATCATATTGGAGCGTGTTCATGCGCACATAATATATTCATCAATTGATGGGAAGGACTATGACCTTTGGTATCCGAATAAAAAGGATTCCGAAAAATAGAATCAATTCGTTATGCAAAAGTAATTCTTCCACAATCCGTCCTCAAGTTGAACTGTGATTATTATCGGTCCTTTTTCATATTCAATTTCTAAGCATCTAAATTTTTTTATATAATTTGGTTACTTAGAAAATTGGGTTTAGCTCCGGCTGAATGGGTATTATATCTAACTGGATAACATCCGAAAAAAAATGAACAATTCTAAAGTCAACAATCATGGTATTAGTCTCCCGTTTTGATGAAAAATTATGGAGAGGATTACCAAGACAATTGAGCCCTTGATAGATCTGGGGATACTGCTTTTTTAAATTTTTATGAGAGAAGAAATGGTATTATGTCACCAGAATTTATCACCAGAATTTAAAATCAAGGACAACGAAGCTTTTTAAGTTTTTTCTTTGCATTCACATAAACTATTTTCCCATTTCGCCACTCAGGTATTTCCAAGTCCAGATTTGCTGCTTTTTCAATCGCTTTGATTGCTGCCCTGCGCATTGCGTCAAGCGCAGATTTTGAATTAGATTCATTTTTCATTGTTTTTCCTCCATGATCAAAGGTTGATCTCCGGAATTATCGAAAATAATCCAGTCATCAACGATCTGCTTATAATGCTTTTGAAGATTATCCCAACCTCTACTATACCTTCTGATAATCACATCTTCGGGCACACTATGCCCTCCTTGGGCAACCCGGAGTCTTACACGCCTTACGGCCAGTTCGGCATTGGGCAGATATAAAAAATACAATATGACTTCATAACCAAACGCCCGCCATTTATTAATACGATCAATGAAATTCAATCCACTTAGCGTCGTCTCAAAAGCAAATGAAACTTTGTTTGAGGCCAATGTTTCGATACGCTTTAAAAATATTTTTCCCGCTTCTATGGCAGCGCTTTCCGGGTTGAAAGGAGCAAGCCCTTTTGCAATCATATCAGCGTTTATGAAGTTCAAGCACTCAGCCTCCACTGGGAGATAGTTCTCTGCAAAAGTAGTTTTTCCAGCCCCATTAGGCCCTGCAATAATATAGCATTTTAAGCTTTTATGTCCTAACATCATTATCTCTTCAAATTTCAGCCAATTTGTTGCTGCAAAATATACCGGTTAAACGATGATTGAACAAGAATGAATTTCAAAAGAATGCCGATACTGAAAACTCAATAACTCTTTCATCAATCTATATTCCCCAGGCACTGAGATATTCGGAGGATATCCATGATATGATCAAGTAATACCAAGGTCCACAATCATGGTATTATCTGTCAGGAGTCAAATTCGGCAAAATACCGAGTAATTACCATTAGGTAACCCAATACTCAATGCTTAAGTTTATAACATTGAACGGTCTGTATCATGCAAATCTGACTATTCATTGGAAACAACGTTCCAAGGCCCTAATTCGTATCTTTATTGGCTGTTGGCGTGCCAAATCCCCCTCCGCCGGGGCTCATGATGCGGAAACGCTCGCCGGGTTGAGCCAGGATTTCGTTTTTTGCGCCCATACAGATTGAGGCACCGTCTTTTCTGATGAAAAGGTTGACCCCTTTTTTTCCGGGTTCACCGCCTTCCAGCCCGTAGGGGGCAAAGACCCGGCGTTCGGAAAGGATGGCCACATTGAGGGGCTCTAAAAATTCCACCTCACGCACTAAACCGTCCCCACCGTTGAACCGGCCCCTGCCGCCGGACCCCCGGCGAATGGAAAACTCCCTGAGAATTAGAGGATATCGCCGCTCCAGAATCTCCGGATCAGTGATGCGGGTGTTGGTCATGTGGGTATGGACCCCGGTCTGGCCGTGCCAGCTAGGACCGGCCCCGGCCCCGCCGGCGATGGTTTCATAGTAGCCAAACCGGTCATTGCCAAAGGTAAAGTTGTTCATGCAGCCCTGGGAGGCGGCAGCCACGCCGAACGCCTTGAGGATCACGTCGGTGATTCGCTGGGAGGTCAGCACATTGCCGCCCACCACCGCGGCCCCGGCAGAGGGATCAAGCAGGGAGCCCTTGGGGATATTGACGGTGATGGGAATAAGGCAGCCGTGGTTCAGGGGCAGATCTTTTTCAATCAGGCACCGCAGGCAGTAAAGGATGGCCGACTTGGTGACGGCCTTGGGGGCATTGCAGTTTCCCCAAATTTGGGATCCGGTGCCTTGAAAATCAAACAGAGCGCTGCCGTCCTTCCGGTCGATGGTCAAGGACAGGGCAATGGGGCTGCCGTCATCCAGATAATCCCTGGCGCGGATCGTATCCCGTTCAGCCATCCCCTTGGATGCGGAAAGCGCCCGGAGCCGTCGGCGCACCGCCTCTTCAGCCGCATCCTGGACATGCTTCATATAGGCCTGGACCACATCAAGGCCGTAGTGATCCACCATCTCCAGCACCAGTTTGATCCCCTTCCGGTTGGCGGCAATCTGGGCCTTTAGATCGGAGATGTTGTCTGCCAGAAGCCGGGTGCCGGAGATGGCCGGGCGTCCCGGTGCCGGGGTCAACCTGCCCGGCGCAAGCAGCAGTTCTGAAATGCCCTTTTCCTGAAAAATACCGTTCTCCACCAGCTTGAACGAAGTAATGCAGGCCCCTTCCTCCTCAAGGGTGCGGGAGTTCGGGGGCATGGACCCCGGAGAGATACCGCCGATGTCAGCGTGATGCCCCCCGGCTGCCGGTGAACCCGTCGGCACCGGCCAGGCCGCCGTCGGACTGCATGAAAAGAAGGCCCGTATGGACAAGTTTGTCCTTGAACCCGCATTTAAAGCTGTCAAGGTAGGTGCGAATATGCGGGTTGAGGTAGGCGTCCACCATGGTGGTATCCCCCCTGGCCACCAGCTTCACCCGGGGCATGACCCGGGAGGAGAGGGAGACCTGGGTGAACCCCATCTCCCGGGCCAGGCGGCCGATGGCCAGTTCATGATCCGGCCAGGCATAGGCGTGCATGAGCACGACGGCAAGGCTGCGGATGCCCCGGTCATAGACGGCTTTAAGATCGGAGCTTACGGCCTCTGTATCCAGGGGGCGGATCACTGCCAGGCGGTCACCGTTAATCCCCTCCACGATCCTTGCTTCCCCTGAACCCGGGTCTCCCTGGCACCTCGGCATAGACATCCGTAAAGGTGCCGCTGTGGTCAACGGAAAACCGAAATTTGGCGGGATCTGACATGGACACTCCTTCATATCTGGCTGGCATTCCGGTCCCTGCCAGTACCCGGGGCAGATGCATCATTGGACTGAATCAAAGCCTTCTGATCCATAGCAGTACTGCTCTGTTTGATCAGCTGCCTATAATGTCCAGGTAACCGGCACTGCCAACTCTTTTTTTGAATTGAAAACCAAACTAATGTATTAAGGATTGTTTTCAAAGCATCTTTAATTATAATTAAAACATAAAAATTGAAGGGCGGAAAACATCTTTCAGTTCAGAATTTTAAAGAGGGCTATGGGTTACAAATGGATTTTTACAGTTTAGACGTACTTAACTCTTTAACGGCACATATTGCCGTTGTCGACAGCACGGGAACCATCATTGCAGTCAACCAGGCCTGGAAAAATTTTGCAGCCCAGAACGGCGGCACCTCTGTGTCTGTCGGCACCAACTATATTGACGTGTGTCAAAGAACCCTTCTGCAAAACCATTCATGTACAGCGGAAAAAACGATAAAAGGCATTCAACAGGTCCTGGACAAAGAAATTGATGAATTTGAACTTGAATACGATTGCCATTGGCCAGAAGAAAAAAGATGGTTTTTAATGCGGATAACGCCCATGACGCTTTCGGAGGGCAAAGCGGTTATCTCTCACATCAACATTACCAGAGAAAAAATCACACAACAAAAATTGATTCAAAAAGAAGAAGAACTGTCCGCTATACACACCATAGGCAGAGAGGTGATATCTTCCACATCTTTGGAAGATATCATCGGAACCATTCTGGATCAGATATCAAAAAACCTTGATCCTGACATGTGCATGCTTTTTTTACGAAAAGGCCAAGACCTCCATTTGGCCGGGATGCATCAAAAAGACAAAAAATGCTCAATTGAGGCGAACCATTTTCACAGGGTGGGTGAGTGCCTTTGCGGAATATCCGTACGCTCGGACAATGCGGTTTATTCCACAGATATTCATACTGACCCGCGATGCACATTGACAGAATGCAAAAATGCCGGAATGACTTCTTTTGCCGCCATTCCCTTAAAGTGCAAAGACAAGATTATCGGCACCCTGGGCATTGCCTCCATCGAAAAGCGGGATTTCAAAGACAAAAGACACTTTCTTGAAGCCGTTAGCCATGACGTGGCAATCGCCCTTGATAATTCCCTGCTATATGACCAGATCCTGCAAAATTCCAAAAAGCTTGAAACCGAACTATCAGAACGGAAACGAGCCCAGGAGGCACTCGAAAAAAGTGAGTTAAAACATAAATCTTTAATTAAGAATATTCCGGGAATGGTATACATGATGTCCCCTGACGGGTCAATTGAACTTGCCAGCGGGCTTGAAAAAATTTGCGGATATACCATTGAAGAACTAAACCGAAAAGAGAAAAAATGGTTCAGTATTATTCATCCCGAAGATTTGAATTCGGTTCTTGATGACGCGTCAGCCTTAAGGTCCGGCCCCCGTAATTTTGTTCAGCTTTATAGAATTACAACTAAAACTGGGGAGATCAGGTGGGTTGAAGATCGAAAAAGTGCACTCTTCGGGGACACAGGAAGATACTCAGGCACGGATGGTATTGTGTTTGATGTCACAGACCAAAAAAAGGCTGAAAAAGAAAATTCAGAACTTACGAACCGACTTCAACACGTCCAAAAAATGGAATCAATAGGCACCCTGGCCGGTGGTATTGCCCATGATTTCAATAATATTCTATCAGCCATGCTGGGGTACACTGAACTTGCGATATCAGACCTTCCGGAAAGCAGTCGCAAAAGGCAGCAACTGAAACAGGTATTAAAAGCCGGGTGGCGTGCAAAAGACCTTGTCCAGCAGATTCTCACATTCAGCAGAAATGACGAGCGGCAGTTGATACCCATCAAAATCCAGCCCATTATCAAAGAGTGTCTATCCCTATTGAAAGCGTCAATTCCAAAACCCATTGATATCAGAGCCGATATCGATGGAAATTGCAAAAAGATCCTGGCCGACCCGACCCTGGTTCATCAGGTGGTCATGAACCTATGCACCAACGCCTACCATGCCATGAAAAATTCAGGCGGAATCTTAGGTATTGCATTGCACCCCATACGGCTGAGAAATCAAGAACTCGTCGATTCGGGCACGCTTAAGGCGGGTTTATATCTAAAATTAGAGGTTGCCGATACAGGGGGGGGGGAATGGACCGAAGCATTCAAGACAAGATATTTGAACCCTATTTCACCACAAGGGACAAGGATGAGGGTACAGGGCTTGGCCTTTCGGTTGTGCATGGTATCATTAAAAGTCTTGACGGGGGAATTGACGTCCAGAGCACACCGGGAAAAGGAACACGGTTTACGGTATATTTCCCTGAACTTAAAAAAGCGCATACCATAGATCGTGATGACGGACCTTCCAACCCTATTGTAAAAGGAACCGGCCACATACTCCTGATCGATGATGAAGAAAATTTGCTGCATATGAACAGCTGGATCATTGAGGAGCTCGGATATGAGGTTTCCGCAAAAAACAACGGCGTCGAAGCCCTGGAAACATTTAAAGCGTCACCGGATGATTTTGACCTGATCATCACCGATATGACCATGCCCAAAATGACCGGCACACAACTTGTCAAACATATTTTGGATATCAGACCCGGTATGCCCATCATCATTTGTACTGGGCATAGCAAACTCATAAACGCCGACCAGGCCAGGGAATTAGGAATACGAGGATATCTGGAAAAACCGATTCTTATGGCAACGCTGGCAAATATGATCAAAGACACACTTGATGGAGAATAAAAGACACCCATGGCGGCAATTCTAATCATAGAGGATGATTCGGAAATACGGGAAATACTGGTGACCCAGTTAAAAGATCTTGGACACATGCCCATGATTGCAGATAATCTAAAAGATGGACTGGCCATGACCCTGCATGGCGGGTTTGATCTTGTCCTTTTAGATGTAAACCTTCCCGACGGGAATGGTCTTGACAGGCTTGCCGAACTCAAGTCGGTGACATCCGAACCTGAAGTCATCATCATAACGGGAGAAGGCACTGCCGACGGTGCCAAAATGGCTTTTGAGCATGGGGCCTGGGATTATATTCTCAAACCCTTTGCAGCTCATGACATTAAGTTGAGTGTTGAGCGGTCCCTTGAGTATAAAATGTCAAAAAAAGCATTGCGTGCATCATTTAACTCTATTTTTGACAGATCCCCCATCATAGGATCAAGCCACAGAATCATGCAAAGCTTGAATATGGCGGCCCAAAGTGCCGAAAGCGATGCTGCTGTGCTGATTACCGGTGAAACCGGGACCGGAAAGGAATTGTTTGCAAAAACGATTCACATGAACAGCAGGCAAAAAGAAGATCGTTATGTTGTTGTGGATTGCGCAGCGTTGCCGGAACAGCTTGTGGAATCTGTCCTGTTCGGAAATATAAAAGGCGCATTTACCGGTGCGGATACAAGCCGGGAGGGACTGGTTAAAAAAGCAGACGGCGGTACACTGTTTCTGGATGAGGTGGGAGAACTCCCATTATCCATACAGGCCAAATTCCTAAGGGTATTACAGGAAAAAAAATTCAAACCCGTTGGCGGCACAGAGGAAATTCAAAGCAACTTCAGGCTAATTTCCGCAACCAACAGGGATCTTGAAGACATGACAAAAAGCGGTCAATTCCGTAATGATCTGCTTTTCAGGTTAAAAACCATTCATATTCAACTACCGGCTTTAAGGGACTGTAAGGCGGATATCAAGGATTTAACCTTACATTATATTCATCTTTTATGTACCCGTCACGGTTTTGAAACCAAAGGGTTTGTACCGGATTTTTTAACCGCCCTTGAATCATACGACTGGCCCGGAAATGCAAGGGAACTCATCAGCAGCATAGAAAAAGCGGTTCTTGCCAACCCGGAATCCACCATGCTTTATCCCAATTTTCTACCGAACGCCATCAGACTCCAGAATCTTCGGTCCTCCATGACAAAACAGCAGAGTACAGAGTCCCGCTCCCTGGCTAAAGCGGAAGGCATGCGAACTATTTTTCTGCCGGATGAGCTGTTCACTCCCATTAAACCCTTAAAGGAATTAAAAAACTATATTACAGGGGAAGCTGAGAAACTATACTTCAAAGAACTTATGGAAGTCACCATGGGTGATATAGACAGAGCAAGTACCATGGCAGGTATCAGTAAAAGCCATTTTTATTCATTACTCCGAAAGTACCTTCCCGCCACCACCCCGTCTTAATCTGTACGAAAAAATAATAAACACGTATTATTTAATAAGACTTTCGGGGTAGATTCATGCCCTCCTCACCACCTCGCCTACATATCCATCTGTAATTACGGCATATTCACCAATCCCACTTCCCTGGCACTCTTTTTGTATTTTAGAGGCCAAATAATTAAGAACGCAATGGTTTCGAATTTAAATGAGGCTAACAATGGAAGTGGTCATATACGCCCATCCGGATAATAAAAAAAAAGAGGTTCTCCTGAAAAAGATTTTTCAGGACGTCACCTCCAAGCCGGTTATGGTCTTTGATTTTGAGAGACTTTTTGACCTGTTGCGGGGAAAGCGTTCAGAATGGGTGATTATCGTTTCTCTGATTTCCAATGAAACGGAAATCGAGGTTCTTTCTTCAGCTGTCTCATTTATATTCAACGCCCGGCACATCATCATTCTGCCTGATAATAGGGACGACCTGACCTCAAAGGCATTATCCCTGCAGCCAAGCTATATTTCATATAGCGGTGCCGGCTTTGGCGATGTGTGCGCTGTATTGAATAAAATCATCCGGGCCCATGGGACACAACCATCAAAATAGCATCCCCCCTAATGGAAGAACGCGAAGCTGAAAAAATGATTTGGAGGACGTTCGAATGAAATTAAGTACCCTATCTTTAAAAACAAAACTGATCAGTGGATTCACGGTAATTCTGGTGCTGCTGTTTGTGATCTCGCTCACCGGCTTTTATGCATTAAAAGGCGCATCTACCGGCTTTGAACATTACCGGGAGATGGCAAGGGAAACAAACCTTGCAGGAAGACTCCAGGCCAATATGTTGATGGTCCGCATGGATGTGAAAAGTTTTCTAATTTCAGGAAACAAGAAAATCTTGGCCGACTTTGACGAACGCTGGAAACTCATGATGCAGTTTCAGGCCCAAGCCCATAAGGACATTCATGACCCGGAGAGAGCCGCCAAGATTGATGAGGTTGAAGATGCCTTAGAGGACTATTATAAAGGATTTGGCCGGATTATAAAATATAAAGAGCAGCGCAACAAACTGGTCAATGACGTCCTGAATGTCCAAGGGGCGGTTTTAGAAAAGTCTCTGACAGACATCATGATTTCAGCCAACACCGATGATGATGTGACAGCCGCATTTCATGCCGGAATGGCCATGCGAAACTTGCTTTTGGCACGGCTTTACGTGGTGAAATTTCTAAAAACACCGCCAGGGGAAGTGAAACCACCCAGAAAGCGGTTCAGACGGCCCAGGATGTATCCAGTAAAGTGGATAAACTGGGGAAAGCCGCAGCAGAAATCAGTAAGGTTACTGACACCATTGCCGATATCTCTGAACAGACCAATCTTCTGGCGCTCAATGCCACTATCGAAGCGGCACGGGCCGGAGACGCCGGAAAAGGGTTTGCCGTTGTGGCAGGACAGATCAAGGCCCTTGCTCTGCAGACTGCCGAAGCCACAAATGAAATCAGCGACAGGATCACCGGAGTACAAAATACCACCAAAGAATCTGTCAGCGCCATTGAATCTATTGTTACCGTTATCAACGAGATAAATGAGATTGTTATAACCGTTGCCACCGCGGTTGAAGAGCAGTCCGCAACCACCCAGGAAATTTCCAGTAATATCACCCAGGCCGCATCAGGTGTCGGAGAGGTCAATGAAAACGTAAACCAGGTATCTTCTGTGGTTGCTGAAATAAATGTTGATATCAGCCAGGTAAACCAGGCTGCCGAGGAAATGAAAACCGGCGGGCTTCAGGTAAAATCACGGGCCGCAGATCTGTCACAACTGGCCAAGGATCTTAATAAAATGGTGAACCGTTTTACCATCTAACCTTAATCGTCCTGCCGGCCAGTCCGGCAGGACGTATGATCACAGGGCCGTTTTCAATGTCCACATTGCTCTGTTCAAGACGGCTCACAAGAGCATCCCAGGCCGCCTTGTCCAGGGCAATGCAGAAATGGTTCAGATTCCCGAAGCCTTTTACATCAAGCACCAGCGTCAATTAGAATTCCTGAAATTTAAAGAATCAAAAAAATGGCAAGACCTCCTATTTTTAAAACAAGAGCCGCGAGCCTTGCTTCTGCCCATTGCTCACCTGATGTTTCCGATGTCTAATCCTACAAAAGAGTGCTGTCGCATTACCTCATAACTGATGATGGCTACAGTGTTGGCCAGATTTAAAGATCTGGTGCAGGAAGACATGGGGACCCTGACACAGGAATTCTTATTTTCCTTTAGCATCTTTTCAGGAAGTCCCACGGATTCTTTTCCAAAAATAAGGTAAATATTATCTGAATAACAGAACCGGTCACATGGTATTGTCGCTTTTTTTGAAAGAAATATTTTCTGCCCCTGGGGATTTCGGGCAAGAAAATCAGTATAGTTGCTGTATGATTTAACATTGAGTCCTTTCCAGTAGTCAAGTCCGGCACGCTTTAAATATTTATCCTCAATGGAAAACCCCAATGGTTCTATCAGGTGCAGGCAAGCACCCATAGCATTACATGTTCTGCCAATGTTTCCGGTGTTCTGAGGTATCTCAGGCTCCAATAATACAATATTCAATTCAATCATTTTTGAGTCCGTTTAAAAATGGAAATTCGGGTAATATACAAAGAAATCCATCTATAATCTATTGAATTCGAACCCCTGATCCACCATCAAGGGTGCCAATTGGTCAATAATCTGGTCTCTTCAAGTGGCTCGAGCTTCTGGATACTTGCGCCGAATTTGAAATGAATTCTGTTAGTTAAGGGTCGAGTGGATGGCTTCAAACTTTCAAAGAACTTCTTCATAGGTCTGCACTGCAATGCAGGCGCCGGGAGCAGCGCCATCCTCCGAGGCTGTAGATTTAAGATAAGCTGCAATAACATTCCATGCGCACTTAGAACGTTTTGCCAGTAAAGTGCGGTCATAGAGAAAATAAATCCGTAACCGTTTAGGGATGCTGAAAACTGTATAGATCAACCTATTATTTCCCGCGACCTTCGGCAATATTCAAAAAGGATTGACTGGACCGTTTCATTCACTCATAATTAAATACTTCAAACTCCGGGCAGGTGCGCCTGCGTTAGAAACTCGAAAAAAATAAATGCCACAAATTATGCGGCCAGATGTTAAACATATCCTAAAATTGCAAAAGACAATGGTTCTGGCCGCTGCATTTTTTATCACAATGAACCTGTCCGGCCCCCGGGTCTGGGCAGGGCCTGAAGCCGGCAAAGGGGTTTTAGATTTAAGAGACCTGGATTTGCAAAAAACCGGGCCGGTGAAACTTGACGGAGAGTGGCAATTCTGCTGGAACAGGCTTCTTGATCCTGATTCACGGGAATGGTCAGATCCTGACCTGATCGGTTTTTATCCGGTTCCCCGGTTCTGGACAGCCTATCCGGGCCGCAACTTTCCAGCCGCGGGATGTGCCACGTACCGGCTTATTGTAAAAATATCCGGAAAAAATAAGAGCCTGGTATTACAGACCCCGGAACTGTTTACGGAATACTGTCTGTGGATCAATGGCCGGTTGATTCGGCAAAACGGTATGTTGCCGGGCGAACCGGTCGGGTTCCTCAAACCGGACATCCTGGCCTTTTCCCCTGATACGGATGATGTGGAAATTGTCCTGCAGATGAAAAATCGCCGCCATGGAAACGCGGGGATTGCCCAAAGTTTTATTCTCGGTACGGAAAAACAGATGTATCGAAAGTTCATGATCAGCACATCCATGGAAATCATGCTCATTTCCACTTGTCTGTTTGCCGGATTTTACCACACCATCATCTTTTTATTCCGGCAAAAAGAAAAAGAACTTTTTTATTTCGGTTTGTTCTGTTTCATGGTTGCCCTCAGAACCCTGTTCACGGGCAATACCCTGATTTCCTGGATCATTCCCGACCTGCCCTTTGACATCGCATCAAGACTCTCAACAGTCACGATTCCCTGTTGTGCCATCCTGTTTCAGTTTTTCAGCTACTTTTTTTTTCAAAAAGATCTTCCCCGGTTTTTTTTCTGGCTGATGACGGCTGTTCATATTATCTATGCCGGCTGTATCCCTTTTGTATCCACAATGGCTTACTCCGTTATATTCAAATATTATCTGGTGGCGGTGGGGGCCAGCGTTTTGTTTGTCCTTTACATTAACCTGAAAGCGATTGTGAACAAAACAGCTTTTGCCATGCTCTTTTTATCCGGAAGCATGGTTCTTGCTGCAGGGGTTGCCAATGACATGCTGCACTACCTGCAGGTGATCAATACAGGGTATTACCTGGCCCTGTTTTTTCTTGGATTTATTCTGATCCACTCCCTCATGCTGGCCATCAAATTCTCACGGGAGCACAGAACGGTTGCCATGCTGTCTGAAAAACTCAAGGTTGTTGACCGTCTCAAAGATGAATTTCTTGCCAATACCTCCCATGAATTGAGAACCCCTATCAACGGCATCATCGGCGTGGCCGAATCCTTGATTCATGGCGCTGCAGGCCCGCTTTCCGGGGAAGCCCGGCAGAACCTCGGCCTTATTGTCTCAAGCGGGAAAAGACTTTCAACGCTCATTAATGATATCCTGGACTTTTCAAAGCTGAGACACAACGATATCCTGATGTCGAAAACATCCCAGGATTTAAGGCAGATGGTCTGTGTTGTCATGACCGTTATAAAATCCACGACTCCAAACAAAGCCATTCAATTAATTAATGATATCCCCAAGGATGCGCCCTTTGTCTATGGAGATGAAAACAGGCTTCAGCAGATCCTGTATAATCTCATCGGGAACGGTGTAAAATATACGGAAAAAGGCTATGTCAGGGTCCGGGCCATCCCTGGGACAGATACCATGGAGGTCCGGGTTGAGGATTCGGGGATTGGTATTGATCCTTCATTAACAGAACGTATTTTCAACTCCTTTGAGCAGGGCGACGGTTCCATTGAACGGGAATACAAAGGAACCGGACTGGGGCTTCCCATCACGAAAAAACTGGTGGAACTGCACGGCGGCAAAATCCGGGTTGAATCAGAGCCAGGCAAGGGGTCCTGTTTTATATTTACGCTCCCGCAGGTTGCCGCCAATGGGAAAAAGGCAAAAGGGATTAACTTTGAGTCAACGCATTTAAGCAGCATTCTTCATTTTCCCGAAGCCAGCTGCCCCTTACCGAATATCCGCACCGGCAATTGTTCAAAAAAAGTGCTCATCGTGGATGACGAAGCGGTAAACGGCCAGGTTCTGCTCAACTACCTGGGGATAAAAAAACTGGGGGCCGAATTCGTACCAAGCGGGCGTCTGGCCCTGGAAAGAATCAAGACCAGCCGGTTTGACCTTGTGCTTCTTGATATCATGATGCCCAGAATGTCCGGGTATGAGGTCTGCCGGAAGTTGAGAGAACAATATTCCACGTTTGAGCTGCCCATCATATTTTTAACGGCAAAAAATCAACCCGGTGATATTGTCACAGCCTTTGACGTGGGGGCCAATGATTATATCGTAAAACCGGTGGACAAAACCGAACTGCTGGCCAGAATTGATACCCATATTTCCTTGAAATACGCTGCGTCCAAAGCCATTGAAAACGCCCGGCTGGCCAATATCGATCCCTTGACAGGGCTCTACAACCGAAGATATTTCATGAATTTCGGAAACCGGGAATTTGAAACGGCAAAGCGTAAAAAAGGCAGTCTGTCCGTTATCATGATAGACATTGACCATTTTAAAAAAGTCAATGACAGGTATGGCCACGATATCGGAGACAGGGTGTTAAAACAGGTGGCATCCATCATCCGGGAAAATCTTCGGGCAACCGATATCCCGGGACGGTATGGCGGGGACGAATTCATGATCATTCTCCCCGGAACCGACATTACGGGCGCCATCCCTGTTGCCGACAAGATACGCGCCGTTTTCGGAAAAAAAATCTTTGCTGTAAAGGGCGCCGCCAATCTGAAACTGACCTTGAGCCTGGGTGTGGCCCATTACTCAGACAGCATTGAATCCTTTGACGAAATGCTGAAAGAGACCGATGAGATGCTATACAAATCCAAAAAGGACGGGCGCAACCGTATTTCATATCCCGCTGCTGTTTAATGAAATAGCGGTTGCTGTTCGCCTAATCCCAGCAGCCCTCGAAAAGCTGCCGGTACTTTGACGGCTCCTTGTTTGACGGCTCCTTGTCCTGTCGGATTGAAACAGAAATCACATCGTAAAGTTTTGAAAGCTGCTTGACCAGCTGCTCCGTGCGCTCATCGGTATAGATCATCAGACGCATCCGGCTTAAGCCCCCATCGCCTTCCGGACGGCAGAGAATCCCTTCCAGGTTGAAATTTCTCCGGGCAAAAAGCCCTGTAATCTGTGACATGACACCCGGGTGGTTCCGGACCGTCAACTCGACAATCGTATCGTACATGTTTATGCCTCCTGAATCATTTCGAGATTGGACGCCCCCGGAGGGACCATGGGGTAAACGTTGGTGGTCCCGTCAATGGGAACAACCACCAGCGACGGACCCTGAAATGCCAGTGCCTCATCTATGGCGGAACGGTTCGATCCGTTGATCCCGGCATCCCAGGTCCGGATTCCAAACCCTTGGGCAATGGCGGAAAAATCCGGTGACCGCGTGAACTTCGAAGCAAATACATGATTGCTGTAAAACATCTCCTGCTGCTGGCGGACCAGACCCAGGTACCCGTTGTCCATAAGAACAATCGTGACGTTGAGTTCATGTTCCGCAAGGGTGGCAAGTTCCTGGAGATTCATCAGAAAGGATCCGTCCCCGGTGATGCAGACGATTTTTTTATGAGGGTTTGCAAAGGCGGCTCCCATGGCGACGGGCACGCCAAAGCCCATGGTGCCCAGTCCCCCGGACATTAAAAGGGATCTTGGATGGCGCACGGGATAAGCCTGGGCTGTCCACATCTGGTGCTGGCCGACGTCGGTGGCCACGATGGCGTCTTCCGGGGCCTGATTCCCGATATAGCGGATAATGCCGGACGGATGGAACGGATTTTTGATCTCGACCGCAGCTGGAGCCGGGGCATTCAAGGACTCGATCTCCCCGTGCCAGCCCTCCCGGGTGACGGTATCCATTCGCGGCAGTATCTTTGCCAGCACGGTGGCGGCATCCCCGCAAACACCCAGGGAAGCGTTCCGGATCTTGCCGATTTCACTTTCATCCACATCCACATGAATCACGGCGGCATCAGCGCAGAAGGCCTCCATCTTGCCGGTGGCGCGGTCATCGAAACGGATTCCCAAAGCGATGATCAGATCGGCCCGGGCCATGGCCAGGTTCGCCACAGGGGTTCCGTGCATGCCCAGCATGCCTAAGAAAAGCGGGTCGTCATAGGCCATGGCCCCAAGCCCCATGAGGGTGGAGACGACCGGGATACCGTTCTTTTGGGCTGCCCAGCGCAAAAGGTCTGCCCCACCGGATGCCACCACGCCGCCGCCCACGTAAAACATCGGCCTTTTGGACTGCCGGATCATTTCCGCCATGCGCTCCAAGTCCCCGTTATCCCGCCACCGGACCGGTCCGGGGACGCCCGGTTCGGGCCATTGCCCAAACCTCACCTTTTGGGTCTGCACGTCCTTGGGCACATCAACGACCACAGGCCCGGGCCGGCCGGATTCGGCAATCCGAAAGGCCTCCGGAATGACGGTTAAAAGGTCCGCAGCCGCCTTGACCAGAAAATTGTGTTTGGTGACGGGCAGCGTCAACCCGTAGGTGTCCACCTCTTGAAAGGCATCGGTTCCCATCAGGGCCGTGGGGACCTGGCCTGTGATGGCGACCATGGGCACGGAATCCAGGTGGGCGTCTGCCAGGGCCGTGATGAGGTTGGTGGCCCCGGGGCCGGAGGTTGCCGTACAGACCGCAGCATGCCCGGTGGTCCGGGCCATGCCCTGGGCCATGAACCCCGCCCCCTGCTCGTGCCGGGTGAGGATATGCCGGATAGGACTTTGGTAAAGTGCATCGTAGAGCGGAAGGGTGGCCCCGCCGGGAATGCCCCAGATGATTTTTATCCCCTGCCGTTCCAAGAGTTTGACAATCAGTTGTGCGCCGTTCATTTCCATGTTCGTTTCCCGATATTTAAATATTCATTTCATGTTCTGGTCCGTTTCCCAAAACAAAAAAACCCCCGCAGGCTCTTGCCGGCGGGGGTTTTTTTTGTCTTTATAAGATCTTAAAGCTTATATACGCTTCCACCGACGGCGGTATCGGCCCTCCAGGCCGACGGATACTACCACACCCACGACAGACATGACGACCGATTCAACAATGTCGGTATTTTTCAAAATGTCTGTGATGGAAGCGTTCATAAGCTGATTTTTTATTCTTTTTTTAATCTTAAAGGTTAATGCTTCTGAACTTGGTAATTCAATTTCAAATTAAAGTCAACGCTTTTTTTATATGGCATCACCATATACGGCACCACTACGCCCAGACACCTTTTTCCGGGAAAAGGGGCGGGGCAGACATTGCCCCCACACCAGGTTAACACGTTTAAGCATGCGGTCCGGGCCCAAAAATTAAATCTTAAATTGATCCACTGATGTTTTCAGGGTTTTGGATAGGAAGACGCTTTTTGTCAAGCAAAGTATGACGAACGTTTGACAAAGATAATTAAGTTTGAAATATGGCCCCAGCCGGGCACGGCCACAATATGTTGTTGCCGTGCCCGGCTGGGGCTTCGGCGGTGGAAAATTGTTCAAAACATCATTGACCGATGAACAAAAAGTTCCTTATGAAATCTTTATGGATTTATATCATAAACGCTGGCCGGCGGAAGTTGATTATCTTTTCATGAAACAACGCATTGAAATCGGAAATTTTTCCGGCACAACGGTATTATCTGTCTATCAAGATTTCCATTCAAAAGTCCTGGCAAAAAATCTCACGTGGATACTGGCCTCCCCAGCTCAGGAGACAGTTGAGAAGGAGGACCATGAGAAAAAGTATGAGTACCAGCTGAATATGACACAGGCAATTTCAAAATCTAAAGACACACTTTTTTTGCTTTTTGAAAGACCGCGTGAAATTATCGTACAATTGATTAAGGATCTTCATGCTCTTTTCATGGCGGCAACAGAACCCATTAGGTCCGGGGGTAAATTCAAACGAAAACATAAGATCAACAAGCGAGAGCACTACATGAATTATAAGCCTTGTCGTTAACTTTATGACATTGACTAATGGGTATACTGTCCCCGGAAATTGCCGGAACTTGTGGGGTTACGCCTATAAGTACGGCATAGGACGGTCCGAGGCCATTATTTAACATTAAAGGTAAGGGAGGCGCTGTGATATACCTGCTTTGCCTTGCCCTGCAGGTCTTTCAGCGGGCCATCGGGTGATACATCCCGTTTATGATAAATTCCCACCAGCCATTGCCCGGGACTTTGGACACGGAACTGTGCTTTGCCCTGCTTGACATAAGCGCCGATAAAAAAGTCATCATCCTGTCCAAACCCACTGCTGTAAGCAACGATATAATCCATGTCTTGGCTGGTATCGCTTAAGGGTTTACCATAGAATGTAACGCTCACCTCGACCATGTCCCCGGGGTGAAGATTGCTCAGGTCCGTGAGTGGAACGATTTCGAGTCCATGCCCCAAAGGTTTGGGTTGTTTCCATGGGCCGACGGTCAGGTATGATTTGGCGAAGGCTTGATACTTAAGTGAATGTGAAACCTTTTCAATGTCGTCTATCTCATCCATCGCCTTTAGCTGCAGCCTGTTTTTTCCTTTTTTATCGGTATAAAACGTATAAAAATTGGGTTTTGAGATAGCGCTGAACTGATAAACCCCCTGAGCGCATTCCTTTTTCAACGCGATTTTGCGGGTCGCCATGTCTGCTTCAAACATCTCCATATCCCCGGTGGTTTTTTCCGGCTCTTTGAGTTTAAACGGCGGAATGGCAATTGGGGTTTCCTGCATCAAAGGATTGACCATGACGAAACTCTCCATTTCGACCCGGCTTGCCGTGGAAGTCAGAATATCGTCCATGGGCAGCTTGTGGCCCCATCCAAGGGAAACCATGGCATGAGGCGAATTGTGAGCCTTGGATTCGAATACGTTTATCCAGATTCTGTGGGCAAATGCCGGTGACGCCACCATTACCAATAAAACCAGCTGTAAAATTACTTTTTTCATCTCTTCTCATCCTTCTTAATATTTAATTTAATTGTAAGCGTAGCCCCATAACCTAATATCCTACGCGAGTTGTTTTATTCCGCTTATCGCATACCGTCGAACTCTTTTTTCAGGAGTAATTCTTGTTTATTGAGTAAGATCAGAAGCTATAACGGACCCCGATACCGAAGGTGCGCGGATCGCCGTAGGTCGCAAGCGACTTGGCACTACCCGCAGTGAAAGAGGTAATATATTCTTCATCGGTCAGGTTGTTGCAATAGGCGTAGACATCAAAGCCCTTGAAGCGATAACCGATCTTGACATCAGCGGTGATGTATTCATCCAGCTCGCGAAATTGTGCATTGACATCATCATAGTAAGAAACCTCGCCCTGAGCCCTGACATCACCACGAGCATAAAAACCGTTGGGGTGATAGTACGCAGCACCGATCCGCGCCGAATATGACGGCGTATTCTGGATCGATTCACCGTCCCAAACAACAGAACCATTATCATAGTCGTCGTATTCCGCTTCGATAACGCCGATGGCTGCCGTCAATTCGATGGAATCGCTCAGGAAATAGGTCAACTCCAGTTCCACACCCAGTGAATGAGAACTGCCGGCGTTATCGGTCACCCACGACTCATTTACGTATTTGCTGTAATGGGTATCTTCGATATCCATATAAAAGACAGTGGCGGCAACGCGTGCGCGGTTAGACTCCCCTTTAACCCCGATTTCGTAGTTGGTCGACAGCTGTGGATCAAAGGTGTTCTCTTCCTGGGAACCAGAGGTGGCCTGCGTCGTAAAACCGCCGGGCATATAGCCTTGCGCCACTGAAGCGTAGGTGGTCCAGTTATCGTTCAACCGGTATGAGAGTGCAGCCTTGGGCAAAAAAGCTGTCCAGGTTTCATCTGCATGGAGGGAGTAGAAAGGATCGCTGCTGACCCCAACCAGATTATAGTACGCATTTGAATCCATCTCCTTGTCGATCTGCTGACAACGAAGCCCGACAGTCAACTCAAAGCTGTCGCCAAGGGGAATCATCGATTGCCCGAACAGAGCCAGGGTCTTACTTTCAATTTCGGATTTCCACTTCCATTCGTAAACGGATCCGGAGCGATTAAGCGTTATTCCAGTGGGCCCCTCCTCCATATCCTCGGTATCGAAATATGCGCCGGTTACCCAACGCACGCCCTTAGTGTTATTGCTTGATAACCTCAGCTCCTCAGCCCAGGTTTCAGTGTCTTGCGTTACAAACGAAACAAGCCCGTCCATAGAGGTATCTGCCATGTAATCGCGATCCCTGACACTTTCACATTCAAGCCCTCTGTGGGTCGTGGTCGAACTGAGAGTCATCGAATCGAACTCGTACTTCAGATGAACACTTTGTGCCAAACTGTCGGTCTCATAAACAGTGTTTTCATCGAAAGAGGTATGCTCGGCGTCATCCCGGTCGAACTCGCCGGCGTCGGTTCCACTGGGCAAGGCGTAACCAGGATACCCGTAGTGCTCCGAGTAATCGTTCGATAGAGTGAACTTTGCTGAAAATCGGTCGGTGGGCTTGTACAGCAGGAACGCACCGAGGTTGTGGTTGTTGCTTTTATTGGCTTCGTCGTCGCCGGTGTAGTCGTTTGTGATCCAGCCGTCATCCTGCTGATAGCGTCCGTTCAACCCCAGATAGAGCTTGTCCTGAATGAGGGAGCCGTTGACATTGAAAGAGCCCTGCATGTCATTGTAGCTGCCGTATTCGGTGCCGACATTTCCATGCCACTCGTTTTCCGGTTCCTTGGTCACGACCTTAATAACCGCACCGATGGCGTCCTTGCCGTAGAGCGTACCCTGGGGACCGCGCAGGACTTCAATCCGCTCGACATTGACCATCGAAGCGTCAAAACCGTCTGAACTGCTGTAGGCTACCCCGTCGATATAGATGACTACCGGATTGTTGTTGGTAAACAATGATTTATTCAACCCCCTGAAGTTTACGTTATCGTCAATGCCGGAGGAAAAAGTCATATTAGGGACTTCGTTGATGACATCAGGAATATCCACGATCCCCTTTTCTTTGAGGACCTCATCGGAGATGACCGTGATACTCTGCGGAACATTATGAAGATCCTCTTCAATTTTATTGGCGGTTACAGTGACAATTTCCATTTTCATCCGGGCTTGCTGGGGATGAGGATCACCCGTTTTATTTTCCTGCTGTTTCGCGACAGGTTGTTTTTCAGTGGGTTTTTTTTTCTTTAAAACAGCGGTATTGTCGTCTGCCATTTGAAAGGTTAAACCGGTTCCCTGTAAAATTTGTTCCAAAGAATCGCCGGGTGATGCGTTTTGGGCACCGGGGCTGTTTTTGCCTTCTATCAACTCGTTTAAATAGACGGTTTTTGTACCGGTGGCTTCGGAATACGCATCCAATGCGTCTTCCAAAGTGCCGGGTTTGATCGTAATGGATGACTGGTCAGCCATGACGGGTATGGCAAATAAAAGCAGTAAAATAATGACAGCACAAAAACTAACCCTTACGGTTGTACGACTCATCTTTTAATTCTCCTTTTAGATTTTTCCGGATCAACAATTGCCGGGGCGATGGGGCACATTTTACAATTCACCTTTTACAACCGGCTCCCCGGATAGTGTAATAGTTCCGTTTGTGTCCTTTTCCATTTTTAAAGAGGCCGCTGTGACGATAATTTTGAGTGTCTGCTCCAGATTATGCATATCAAAGGTGCCGGTTACTCTTTTGTTTCCCAAATCTTCAAGTGCCAGTTTAATGTTGACGTTGTGGTAAAGCGAAAGTTCCCGGAGCACACTGCTGACCGGGGTATTTTTAAACACAACCTGGTGGTTCTGCCAGGCTAAAACCTGTTCAATGTTTGAGCTGCGTACGGGTTTTAAACGGCCGGTTGAATCAAGATCTGCGCCCTGTCCGGAAAGCAGTGTGACCTTCCTGACCCTCATATCTCCCGGGCCTTTGGGCTCACTTTTCACCTGGACTTTTCCATGATCCACATCCACAGCCACCATGCCTTTACGGGTTTTTACATTAAACGCCGTGCCAAGAACACGCACCAGTCCTTTGGAGGTACGCACTTCAAAAGGACGATCCTGGTCAGGCTTGACGGTAAAGAAAACCTCGCCGTTATTCATTTTAACCCGCCTGTAGTTCTTGCTCATGCACACGGAAACAGCACTGCTGACATTCATTCTGAGAATTGAACCATCACTCAACGTGACGGTTTTTTGTTCTCCGGTGGTGGTTCTGTAGGAAAAAAATGTTTCAATAGGCTCAACGGAATTCATTTTGAATACCGGCAGGCAGCAAAGTACAAGTAACGCCATGGATAGACAGGCCACTGCCATTTTCCTATTGGGTTTAAAAAACCGGTTGAATAAGTCTTTCAGAGCTGTTTTCCTTTCCGGCCCGCACCAAGCTTCAGACTGATGAGTTAACACTGTTCGGGGATCATTTTTTTCTTCAGGTGCAAAAGCAGGTTCCAGCACGCCCAGATGCGCCCAGACATCATTCATTTCCTCAAATGCTTTACGGTTGGCAGGGTCTTGTTCAAGCCACTGTTCCAGCATTTTGCGGTCTTCGGATGTAAAGGTTTTGTCCTGGGCCTGAACCAGCCGGCGTGCAGCATGTTCCAAGCGTTCATCCCGTGATAAACTCAACGTTGTGTCCTCCTGTAAATAGTATGATGCGTCAGGGTAAAAAAACCCCTATAAGAAAAGTTAAAAAAGTTCAGCATTAAGGAAGCTGCAGGTGTTTATGAAAAAAAAGAAGGGCATTAACCATATGATTTTCAACGGTTTTGGGTGAAATGTTCAGTTGCTCGGCGATCTGTTTATGAGATAACCCTCTGAACCGGTGCAGAATAAAAACCTCCCGGCATCTGGGTGGAAGCTGATTAAGAACATCCAGGATATTATCATTCATGTTTTGGAATTCCATGGCCTTTTCAGGATTTGGCTCCTGTGAAATTTGTTGATCTAAATCCAAGGTCTTGGAACTCATCCATTTGGCAGAAACCGCTTTGGCGCGTTTAATTTCCTTAACCAGATTTTGTGCTGTGCGCCAGATATATCCGGCAGGAGAATCCAGTTTTATTTTGCCGTTACGCCGTACCACCCGCATGAATGTCTCCTGGGACGCATCTGCCGCATCCTCAGGAGAATCCAGTCTTTTTAAAAAAAATCCATAAACATTATAATAATGTGTGTCAAAAATTTGTTGCCACAACCGTTCCGTGTTTTTCATCAAATCCTCAGCAAAGTATGAGCGGAATCTCAGGCATCCCTGCAGTTTCTTAAAAAAATATAACTGCTCCCTTTAATAAGGATCTTTATTAGGCACATAAAAATTGCCATGTCAATAAAAGTTAGTTGATGCTGTAAATAATAGTAGATATAATATTTTTTTCTATTTTAGACTATTTTATGAAAAACTTATAATATATGAAAAGAGCTATCCTGTTGCCTCTCCTTGTGCCGATGTCCCAGGCCAATTTGTCCACTACCCTCCCAAACGGACCGGCCACGGAGTCATAAGCATCGACACCTTTGCCTCGGGCCTGCGCCTGCTGTTCCTCAACCTGCAGCTGTATCAGTGGCGAGGAAATTTGCCGTTCTGCATCATAGGTTTAATTTTAAACCCATGATGTCCCGTCCTGGAGACTGCTGGACTATCCCTTGC
Organism: uncultured Desulfobacterium sp.; assembly: GCA_963668575.2. GTDB lineage: Bacteria > Desulfobacterota > Desulfobacteria > Desulfobacterales > Desulfobacteraceae > Desulfocicer. The sequence continues at coordinate 24,498 of CAXXMQ010000006.1, forward strand.
ACCGATTAGCTGCTGCTAATCAAGATAACGAGTCGGCCCGAAGCACCGGGAATCATGCCACTGTCCAAGAGTGACCACCTCCCGGGTCTGGGGCAAAAGTTCACGGGTGTCATGGGTCACATGCATGACGCTGATTCCCTGATCGGACACCACACGGCTCAGGTTGTCCCGCACCCGGGATTTCATGGCCGGGTCAAGGCCGGTGAAGGGTTCATCCAGAAGCAGAAGGACAGGCTTTACAGCCAGTGCCCGGGCAATGGAGACCCGTTGGTTCATGCCCCCGGACAGCTGGCGGGGATAATGGTTTTCAAAGGATTCAAGGCCCATGTCCGAAAGAAGTCCGGCCGCAGTTTCCCTGGCCGCCGCCTTGGGATGGCCGCAGGCGGTCATGGCAAGGCAGATGTTTTCAAGGGCGGTGTACCAGGGAATGAGCCGGGGTTCCTGAAATACGTATCCGATGGGGCCCCGGGGCAGGGTTACCCTGCCCTCGGCCGGAGGGATCAGGCCTGCCGCCATTTTCAACAGGGTGGATTTGCCGGATCCGCTGGGCCCCCGGACACCCAGTACCCGGCCGGGCAGAAGCCACAGGTTGAAGTGGGCGAACACCCGCAGGCCGCCGTAGGTCATGGTCACATCTTCAAATGCAAGCACGGGTGTTTGGGGCACTGCCTGCCCCGTCCCGGCCTCCGGAGAATCTTCTACGCCCGTCGCCGTGTTCATACTCTTTTCCATTCCTCCATTCCATCTCTTTATTCCAGGGCCATGTCCGCGTTTATTCCCATCTGCCCGTCATGCGCCGCTCCAGGGGGCGAAAGATAAAGAACTCTGCTCCGCCGGCCACGCACATGCTGATCAATGCCAGGGCGTACAGGGCCGGTGTGTCCATCCGGGTCCGGGCAATGGACATGCAGTGGCCGATGCCCTGGTCCGCCCCCAGCACCTCGGCCAGCACCGCCACCCGGACAATGGTGCCGGCGGCAATGACCAGGGCTGAAAAAAACGGGCCTGCCGCTGCCATGGCATAAATTTTTGTCAGCCGGGTCCAAGGGCTGAACCGGTAGACCCGGGCCATTTCCAGAAGCGCCGTATCCACTTGGCCCATGGCATCGGCCAGATTCACAAAGATAACCGGCGCCCCCATGGCCGCAGAAATGGCAACCACCATGGTGTCACCCATGCCGAACCAGAGCATGAACACAATGACAATCACCACCCCGGGCACGGTGGTCAACATCCAGCGCACTGGTTCTATAAAGGCCCGGACCCGGGGGACGAACCCGGCCAGAAGCCCGAAGCTCCCGCCGATCATGATGCCGGCCCCAAGGGCTGCGGACATCCGCTCCAGACTGATCCACAAATGGCGGCTCAAAAAATCAGTGTCAGACAGCAGGTGCACCCCGGCCCCCAGGGTTTCCAGCGGCCGGGGGACCACAAGGCCTGAAAACCTCTGGCTTGCCAGGTGCCAGGCGAATGCAAGGGCTGCGATGCCAAGAAGGGTACACAGCAGCGCTGTCACGCGGGGTTTTTTCATCCCGGGTGTCATTTAAGGTCCTTGCGTTGCCCGGGCCAGGTCCAGAAAAAGGCCTGAGCCGGGCAGTTTCCCGCCCACGGCCCCGGGGTCCAGGGCATATATTTTTCCAAGGAAAAAGCCGGTGGCATCAAACGTGGCGGCATCGGTGTGAATAACCCCGGCATTTCCGGACAGGCCTGCCGACTGGTCGGCCAGGGCCGGGATCTTCTTCCTTACGACGGACATGGCTTCTTCCGGGTGGGCGGCAATCCATTCAAGGGCAAGGCCGTAGCCTTTGATGATTCCCCTTATCCGTTCCGGGCGGTCCACGGCATCATCAAAAATCGCAAAGGATGACGCACATAACGGCCGGTTGTTGAACCGTTCCGCCCAGATATTGCGCATATCCAGGTGCTTGAACAGCTGGGGGCCGTCACTGCGTTCCCGGGAACGGATGACCGCCATGGATGCGGCCGGTTCTGCCAGCAGGGCGTGTTCGGCTCTGGCCATGAGCAGGCGGTTGACCGCCTCCAGGGCGCCCCCCGTATGCCCGGTGGCAAGTGCCGGCGTGCTGTCGCCCATGGCGGCCTGGAATAAGAGTTCAGGCATCTCCCCCGGGCCGAACGGGAAGAGCAGCGTGCCCCGGAGCGGTGTCTCCCCATGTGTCTTTTCACTCACCACCCACAAAGGGGATGAAAATACACCGGCGATGCGCACCCGGGCTCCTTTGTTGTAAAAGAGAGCGGCTGCGCCGGTGGTGATCACAGCCCCCCGGATTTTGCCCGCAGCAATCATGGCCCGGGCCTGGTCCGGAGAGTTCCACATGATAAACTCAATTCCGGGACCTGCCAGATTCCGGTCCGCCATCACGGCAAAGGCAAGGCTTTCAGCCACCGGCGGACCGGTGATGCAAAAAGAGTCTGCACAGAAGGCGGGCCGGGCCAGGACCGCGAAAACCGCCAGCAGGCACGACAATGACTCCTTCCATAAACGTCTCATTGCTGCGCACCGCCTTTCCCCTTCCGCGCAATAACCAGCTCGCTTTGCCCGATGCCGAAATTCAGCGGCCGGCTCTCTACGGTTGCAAAGCCTGCCCTACGAAAATGGTCCGCCAGTTCCCCTTTGTTAAATGAGACATCCTGGCCTTCCAGTGCCAGGGAGAGTCTGGACAGGACGATGGGGGCAGGTTGAGTGCGCTCATGGGTCAGTCCCTCGTGGACGCATAACAGGACGCCGCCGTCCGTCATGGCGGCTTTCAACCGATTGAAAAAAACAGGCTTCTCTTTTGCGTAATACAGGTTATGGCTGACCCAGACCAGATCATATCCCCGGCCCAGGTCCGCCTCGTTGTAGTCGCCTGAAATAAAGGAAATCCGGTCTGCCATACCGAATTTTCGGATATGCTTTTCCGCCTGGCGGATGATGGCGGGAAGATCCAGGAGCACCCCTGCCATGGTGGGGTGCTGCTTTACAATGGTGGCACCGATCAGTCCGGGTCCGCCGCCAAGGTCCAGCAGTTTCCTGGCCTTTTCGAACTCCGGCAGGGAGCGGGCCAGGTCTGCGGCGACCTGTGCCGCACCGGTCTGCTGATAAACCGCAAGGTCTGCGGCTGCCTTTTCCCACCGGGTTTCGGTCTCTAATGTCTCTTTTTCTGCAAGCGCTGGCGGCCCGGTTGTGACCAGCTGTACGATTCGGCTCAGATTTTTATGCTGCATGGCTGTCATCCGGGCGATGAACGGCCCCATATACAAGGGGCTTTCAGACCGGAAATAGGTGTCGGCAAAGTCGGTGTTCCGGTATTGACCGCAGATTTTGGTCACAAATCCCACGGCGGCCATGCTGTCCAGAAAATATGCCAGGCCGGCCGGGTCGGCGTCAATATTCAATGCCCGGGCCATGGCTTCGGCGTCCATCGCCTCTGTCAGGATATCAGCGATGGACAGTTCCAGAGCCGCCTGCATCACCGCCATTTTCACAGGACCTGTGAAAATATCGAACAAAGGGGTCAGGGCCGGGGGAAAAAAATTGTCTGTCATGGTTAAAACCTCCAGATAAGAGTTATTCCGAATGTCATGGGCTCGCCGTCCTCCATCAGGGTATATCCGTTTGATTTGACTTTTTTCTGGGCGTATTCCTCGTCAAACAGGTTTTTACACCAAAGGGAGATGTCGTACCGGCCGAACCGGTATCCGGTTTTAAGATTTACCAGGGCGTACCCGTTGTCTTCCAGGGTGTTGGCCGCGTCAAAGTATTGTTTACCGGCCAAAAACAGATGGGCTGTGGCATACCAGCCGCTGTCTCCGGTATAGGAGACGCCTGCGTTTGCGGTGAGATCCGGGGCCCAGGGAAGCGTGCAGCCGCTGTAGTCCTTGGCGGTGCCGTTCAGGGTCCCTGTCCAGTCATCGATTTCCGCCCGGGTGTACCCCAGGCCGCCAAACAGTTCCAGGTGACGGGTGGGCAGGGCCCGGACCTCAAGTTCCACGCCCTCTGTGTGGGCGCTGGCGGCGTTGGTGATTTTCCAGGCCCCCACACCGCCGCCCACCACCTCTTCTCTGATCTGCTTGTCGCGGATATCCGTATAGAATATTGAGAAGTTGGCCCGGACCCGGTTGTCGAAAAAGGCGGTTTTCATACCGGCCTCAAAGCTTTGAGTGTATTCGGGGTCATACGTAAAGCCGGACTGGGAGGTGGCGGAATAATAGTCGTATCCCCCGGCCATCCAGCCGGTGGAGTAAGAGATATACCCCGTGGCCTGCTCGCTGAATTCCCAGGACAGGGAGGCCATGGGTAGAAGTTCGGTATCCGAAAGATCCTCGCTGAACAGAAGCGTTCCGGCGCTGCTGGTGTAGAGCTGGGCCCCCGAGGCGGAAGAGTGGTCCAGTCGCAGCCCGGCTGTGGCCGTAAGCCTGGGCGTCAGGGCTTTGGATGCCTGGCCGAACAGCGCCAGGCTGTCGGTGTCTGATTCTGTGACCCGCAGGTTGGCAAGCGCCGCACTGACATGATCCAACTGCCGGGCATTGTCCAGATTTTCCGTGGCCGCATAGGCCCCTATAAGCCAGGAGGAGAAAAACCCCCGGGCGTCCGAGGAGAGCCGGATCTCCTGGGCCCAGGACTCCTGATCCAGGACAATGCGCGACACACTCAGGGGCGAAGCGCTTCTGTCCGAATCCATGACATGGTCCCGGTTGAAATCCTGGTGTGAGGAAATTGACACCAGATCCATATCGTCAAACCGGTATTTCAGGTGAACGGACTGGTTCAGGCTGTCCTGGTCCGCCCGGGACTCCTGGTTGCTGACCACCTTATACCGGTCCGATGCGCTGGCTCCATCGGCATACCGAAGATCATCAATGCCCATGTCCCGGTCCGTGCCATCCAGGGCCAGTGTGACATCCAGGTCAGGGGAAGGGGTAAACCGCAAGCTGGCCCTGCCGGCAAAGGTCCGGTCGTCGGACACCTTGTCACTGTTAAAGGTGGTATTCTCCATATACCCGTCGGATGTGGTTTCCAGCAGGGACAATGTATAGAACAAAGTGTCTTTTCTGATGGCACCGCCCACCATGGCCCCGGCTGACCAGGTGTCATAAGAGCCGGCCTCCAGCATCACCTTTGACCTGAAATCATTGCCCTGGGGAGCCAGAACCATATTCACCACCCCGGATGAGCTGTTCTTGCCGTAAAGGGTGGACTGGGGCCCTTTGAGCACCTCAACCTGTTCTATGTCAAACAGCGGCATGGTCAGCATATAGCTCAGGGAGGAAGCCACATCATCCACATAAAACCCCATGGGCGAAAACAAGGAGGTGTCGATGGTGGAGATTCCCCGGCTGACAAGGGCATTGCCCGATGTGGCGGTTTTGAAATAGAGGTTGGGCACAAATCTTGTCATCTCTTCCGTGGTGCGGATGTTGAAATCATCCATGGTCTGATCATCCACCACACTGATGCTTACCGGCAAGTCCTTTTCAAGGTCTTTCTGCTTGCTTGCTGTGACAACGGTTTCGCCCAGACAGACGTCAGTTTTCCCGGGGTTTATGTCCCGGGCCTCATCACTGTAGCCCGGACCGGTCAGCATGAAAACAGTGGATGTCAATATCAAAGCCGCCAGAAAGCGGGCTGTTTTTCTTCTCTTCTTCATGGATCTCTTTTCTCCTCCGGATGGGGTATCAATCGGATGTCTGTCATTTTTTCCCTGTGATCAGGGAAAGTGCCATGAAACCTCTTACCCCGGATCCGGTATTGAAAACTACAACTTGCGGAACATTTTTAAACATTTCAGGAACAATAAATGGAATTGAAAAAAGATTGCGCATGATGTATTAATTAGTCAGTCATAACATAGAGCTTGTATGCAAAACGTCCTGATGGATAAGGTCATGACACATGATATAACTGTAAAAAATTCCAAAGGTAAATTTATCCGGTTTGACGGAGAAGCGCCTTCCTGCGGAACCGGCTGGGAAACCTTACGGCCCCTGCCCCCGGATCTGGGTCAGGGGCGGTTTTATAATCTGGCCTGCCGGCCCGGCTTGGATCTGTGCATGAGCCACTGCCGCTTTATCCGGGATTACCAGGCCAGAATCTTTTGGGCCGAACCCAGGATCTCCTTTGTCTTTTGCGTGTCCGGCGCCACCCGGACACGGAGTCAGGACAGGACTTCTTCCTTTGAAATCCATGCCGGGCAGGCCGACATCCTTTATTTTGAACAGCCGGTTCTGGAACGGCTCACGGCCGGAGGCAGAGATCTTAAGGCTGTGGTTATCCATTTTTCACCCGGGCTTCTGGCCGAACTGCTGTTTCCGGATCCGGACGCATGCAATGTACCTGCACTGGCCCGCTCCCTGGGTGACGGCAGCCGGTTTTCGGCACGGGACATGGACTTTTCCATGCAGTCCATTGTGTTTCAGATGTTTGCCTGCCCCTACCAGGATGCGGTCCGCAGAATCTATCTGGAAAGCAAAGCCATGGAGCTTGCTGCGCTCACCCTGTCCCAGGCATCTGACGCTGCCCGCCCGGTCCTGGCCGCACCGGTCCGGGAAGATGAGCGGCAGCGGATTATTGACGCCCGGGACATCCTTGTCTCCCGTCTGCAATATCCCCCAACCCTGCCTGATCTGGCCTGCCGGGTGGGTATCAGCCATGCCCGGCTGACCCGGGGGTTCAAAAAAGTGTTTGGATGCACCGTGTTCGAGTATCTGCGCCGGGAACGCCTGGCATATGCCAGAATGCTGATCTCAACACACCGGATGAGCATCACCCGGGCCGCATTTGACGCAGGATTCAGCAGCTCAAGCCACTTTGCCCATGCCTTCTATAAATATTACGGCATCCGACCCTCTGCTTACAGGCTTGGATGCAACATTTAAAAGACGCAGAAACGTACAAAGATCGGGGGAAATGCTGCCGGGAAAAGATCCCGGCAGCAGGAGAGGAGAGAGAGCGCGCGGTCAGGCTGCGCTTATGTCCTGATCCAGAAGATAGACAAGATTTTTCTGATATTCACTTTTGGCGATACCTCCCGATTATGAATGGCTAACAATTGAAGTTAAAATTAATTATGTCAAGCATTTTTTTAATCGTTTTTCAGACTCATGGCCCGGCATAAAGCCGATTTATAAAAGATTAAACCATAATACTATCAAACAAGTATCTTAAGCGCGCTAAAGTTATTTATGGCTAATAAATTATTTGACATGAAAATATTTTAGATGGTACAAGAAGCCAGTATTTTAATAACTGCAAAACCGGACACATTGAGGACGCCATGAAACCTGCCCATATTAAATCTGCATTGACCTCCCTTTTAACCATTAACCAGCCTGTGTTTATATGGGGGCCGCCCGGCATTGGGAAAAGCCAGGTGGTCAAACAGACTGCGGTGGACCTGGGGCTGGAAATACGCGATATCCGGGCCATCCTTCTGGACCCGGTGGATCTTCGGGGGCTGCCGCAGATCAGCCCCGACGGGCTCTCCCGCTGGTGCGCCCCGGCATTCCTGCCGATGGCCGGCCGGGGCGTGCTTTTTCTGGATGAGCTCAATGCGGCCCCGCCGCTGGTTCAAGCTGCCTGCTACCAGCTGGTGCTGGATCGAAGACTCGGGGAGTACGAGCTGCCGGAAGGCTGGTCCGTGGTGGCCGCAGGAAACCGGGAGCAGGACCGGGCTGTCTCCCACCGGATGCCCTCGGCCCTGGCAAACCGGTTTGTCCACATTGATTTCGAAGTGGATGCGGACCAGTGGCAGGCATGGGCCTCCCGGGCCGGTATTTGCCGGGAAGTCCGGGCATTTATACGGTTCAGGCCCCAGCTCCTCCATGATTTTGATCCCAAACGGGATACCCGGGCCTTCCCTGCGCCGAGGTCCTGGGAATTCGTCTCCAACCTGCTGGTGTCAAAACCGGATCCGGACCTGGTACACCAGCTTGTGGAGGGCAGCGTGGGCCAGGGGGCTGCCGCGGAGTTCACCGGGTTCCTTGAGATGTGGCATACGCTGCCCGCCGCAAAAGATATTCTCACGGACCCGGACGGGGTGGAAATTCCGGACAACCCGGCGGTCCTGTTTGCTCTGAGCGAGATGATGGGAGCTGCTGTCACCCTTGACAACATTGCCCGGGTAATGGCCTGGGCCAGGCGGATTCCCCCGGAGTTCAGCGTGCTTCTCATGAGGGAGGCGGTACGCAGAACTCCCGGTGTCGTGGAGACCCCGGCATTCACCAACTGGGCTTCGTCCAACGCCCAGATTCTGGTGTAGCGGTGGCGGAAACCAATCCCGAAGCAAAGTCCCGGCTGCTGAAAGCCAGGGCAGACATGGTGATCAGCCACCCGTTTTTTGCCTGTCTCGCCATGCGCCTGACCCTCAAGGAAGACAGAAACTGCCGGACTGCCTGGACCGACGGACGGATATTCGGCTACAATCCGGATTACATCAACATTCTTCCCCGGGAAAAGCTCATCGGACTATCCGCGCACACGGTGATGCACCCGGCCTGCGGACACCACATGCGCAGGGGCAGCCGGGACCCGGACCTGTGGAACCAGGCCTGCGATTACGTCATCAACCCCATCCTTCTGGATGCAGGACTGGTGCTGCCCGACGGCTTTTTATGGGATGACGGATATGCCGGCAAAACAGCCGAATATGTCTACCGCATTTTGAAAGCGGGGGGAGCCGATGACCTGTGTGAGACAGACGACAACCCCGACGCCCGGCCCAATGAAGCCCCCGGGGATCAAAGCACAGATCAGGATAAAAAAGAGGCGTCAAACGTGAATGCAGATAACGGAGCCGCAGCCGATGAAGCAGAGGAGGACCCGCATCAGGATCCGGATCCGGGCGGCTCCGGAGAGGTCAGGGACCGGGGCGGGTCAAATGAAAAAAGCTTTGCCGGGGTGGACGACGAACAGGATGACTGGGAGCGGGCACTGATCCAGGCAGCGGCAAATGCCAGAGCTATGGGAAAACTGCCCCGGGGCGTGGAGATCCTGATTCAGGAGAAGTTCAGCCCAATCCTGCCATGGCAGGCAATCCTGGCCCGCTTCATCCAGCAGTCCGCCCGGCAGGACTATACCTGGGCAAGGCCCAACCCAAGGTATATCCACCAGGGGCTCTATTTCCCGGCACTGGTTTCCGACCAGATGCCTGAAATGGTCCTGGCCGTTGACACCTCGGGAAGTGTCCAGCCCGGCGAGCTGGCCCGCTTTACAGAGGAGCTTTCTGACATTTTTTCCTTGAATCCCAGCCGGGTCCACCTGCTATATGCCGATCTGACAGTCAACCGGTATGAATGCATAGAAGGGTCCCGGATGGACCCGGACCTTTTACCCAAAGGGGGTGGCGGTACGGATTTCAGGGCAGTCTTTGAATTTGTCCGGACCAACGGCATCGCCCCGTTCTGTCTGATTTATTTCACGGATATGCAGTGCACCCTTTTCCCGGCCCGGTCGCCGGCCTATCCCGTGCTCTGGATCAGAGCAGGGCAGGGCGGCATGGACCCGCCCTTCGGCGAAGTGATTGATATGCTTCCGGAAAACCGGCCTGACAGCGTGTAACACCGTGTCAATCCTGCGCATCATAACCCTCAACCATTGAAAACATCTCTCTGACAGGATAACCATATGAAGATCAGCTGGCAAATCCGCAAAAAAAGGGGCAACTTCAGGCCCGGCCTCAGCTATGAATTCACCCTGGAACCCTTTGAAAAGAAACTGGCCATCCATGCCGTCCAGGTGGAAAGCCTGATTCCCATGCTGCCCAGGCCCCATTTGAGCTATTGCCTGCCCGGGGAGGATGAACGTGCTCCGGGCTGGCAGCCGTCAAGGTTCCACGTGCTCCAGGTCCCCCATTTCAAGGATGGTCACACCCGGGGGTTTCTCCGGCTGCCGTTCCGGGAACGGACGGAATTCCCGGAGGTTGAGGCCTCGTTTAAAAATCTTCGGCGTGAATATGAAATCAGGGTATGTGAAGCATATGGCCACAGTCCCGTTAACCAGGGAGGCGTTCTTGACATCACAGATGACACCCGTTCAAAAATCTCGGCAAAGGTAACGGCGCATCGTTTTCTATCATCATTGGGGCAGCATCATGGGGCGTCCGTCACAGATTTTAAACCCTATTAAATGAGCCGTATGGAAATGGCTGATAAGGGGTTCATATCCATCTTTCCCCACTGGCATTTCATTCTCTGAAATCAAAGATCGTGATAATATCGAAAAGATTTTGCCTCACCTGGGCTTATGGGATATCCACAACCATGATCCACCGCAGGCGGTTATTTCTGATCCCATCCCTGAGTTAGTTTCTGACTTTTCGGTCTCTCAAATCCCGGCAGTTGAGTATTGGAATTGATTTTCAGTGTTTGGGGGATTTCCGGTGAGGTATGCTCAAAATTAGCCTAAAAGATTGCTATTTCAGCCCTTTTCTAATGAATTCGGTCCGATTTTATAATGCACTCTCTCTGGGATTGTTTTTATCTCAACGGCCTTTCTGACGCCGAAGCCCCAGCCGTGCCCGGCTGGGGCCATATTTCAAACGTAATCATCTTTGTCAAACGATCGTCATACTTTGCTTGACAAAAAGCGTCTTCCTATCCATCGACTTTCTTATAAAACCAATATGTTATTCTTTCTCCCAAGATAATGGCAATTCTGAAACCACACGATCAAAAAACGACCGGGTGACCTGTTCATTTATCTTATCCGGCCTTTTTTCCTGCGTGCAATTGGCGATATCCTGCTTGATAAAAGTTACATTTTTTCTCATTTATTATCTTCTTTTTACAAAAACAATATAGTCGATGTAATTTTACTCTGACCTCAATTATTTTTCCCATACACGGTGAAAAAGATCGGACAATTTGTCATCCTCCCTTTGGGACACAACTTTTTGCAGCCTGGCTTTGAGTCTTTCATTTGTCCGGTATATGGCAAGCGCCTCAATGATGAACATCGCACTTATCCTGTCTTCTTCAGCAACCACATCAAGCAGCCATGAAAATGCGTGTTCACTGCGATGAAAAACAGCGCCCTTAAGAAAAGCGTGCTCCTGTTTCCGTTTTAACGGCTGATTGTCCCAGCATAATTTAAGCACATCCAAAGCCGCCTCAAGCCTGGATTCACCCAGTGAAAAGGAGATGGCTTCGATCAGTTCCGGATCGGTTTGGGTTTCAAGATAACCGGATACAAAATCCCGTGAGTCTTCGGGTGCGACATGAAGCATGGCTGTCAAAACCTGGGCCGTAACATCAAAGTCAGGATCTTTTGCAAGGGCCTTGGCCCGCAGCACTGCTTCGGCTGCCAGGGGCTGGGTGCAGATAATTGCCCGGGCGGCTCCGATCCGGACCGGCGCTTCCGGGTCGTGAAGGGTTGCCACAAGCTCGATCAAAGTCCGGGGATAGGAGGTCTGGGCCAACCCCATGGCGCAACTGACACGCACCTCAACAGCGGTATCAACCGTTGTTCCCCATACCGGTTCATGTTGCCGGTAGTGAAGCCCTGCAATAAAAAAAGTGTAATCCTTGCAGTCCAGGTCGACCAATGCCCGTGCAATGGCCCCCTTTGCAATACAGTTGGGATCATTTTTAACCGGGTTTTTAAGAAAACGCCGGTATGCGTTTAAAAGATCATCTTCCATATCATAAAAACAACGCTGGGAACTGACCTGTGCCGCGCGGGCAACAGGCAGGCAGTGGCGGTCACTGAGCAGCTGTTTTACAAGCTCTTTAACGGTTTCAGGATCACTGTGTTCACATTTTGAATTGAACGCTTTGATACGGTCCTGTACCGGGTCCTTTTTAGGCGGCATGTGAAATTCCTTTACTTGAAAACAGTCCAACTCATAGCTTGCTGAGAATATGGAAATTTTAACTGAATGCCAATCTATTTCATCCTTGACCGAAAATTATTTCTATGCCATGGTCGGACACACTTAGGCATGGCTTAGAAATCAATTATGTATATTGCGTAATGCCTTAAGGCAGAAATCCCCGGAAACGGAACAACAAGGATAAAAAACGTTGCGTTGTATTTGTCTGCCTTTCTGCTCATGTTCGGCCCTCCTCCGGAGAAATACAGCTGTCGTTGTTCCCATTGTCATTGTGAAATGAAGCAATTATTGATGTTGAGATGGGGATTGCTGAGTTTGAAGGCAGATATTATGAAGGCTTTATGCCGGTTTTAGGGTGCCCTGGTTGCAATCAAGAAACCATGCAATTCGTAGAGGAGTAAAAACCCGCGCTTTAGCGCGCTAAGTTCTTAATCGGATAGCCATTACTCATCAACGGATGCATATTCAATATGCTCCTTTCTTCAATTAAATTCATCCAAAGACAGTCTTTGTTCTTCAATCGACAGTTTTTTTTATCAATATTTGTCATCATGTCAGTCTTTGTCATGCCATTATTATTAATTTAGAGAACGGAGACTGATCATATGCAGCTTGAAATAACCAATTTGAACAAGACCTATGCCGGGAAAATCGCCGCGTTAAAGGACGTCTCCCTTACCATCGGACCGGCATGTTCGGCCTGCTCGGTGAAAACGGGGCCGGAAAATCTTCTTTGATGCGTATTCTCGCCACCCTCCAGGACGCAGATTCCGGAACGGTGCGCTTCAATGATATTGATGTGCTTGCAGCGCCCGAAAAATTGCGAAGACAACTGGGGTATCTGCCCCAGGAATTCGGGGTGTATCCTTCGGTGACGGCAGAAGAACTGCTCGCCCATATTGCGGATTTAAAAGGCATTGCAAGTGTTGGTGAACGAAAGGGCCAGGTGGATGCGCTGCTGCAAAAGGTCAACCTCTGGGATCAGCGGAAAAGAAAAATAGGCGGATTTTCCGGCGGGATGAAACAACGGTTTGGCATTGCCCAGGCTCTATTGGGCAACCCCAAGCTGATCATTGTTGATGAGCCCACCGCCGGTCTGGATCCGGTGGAGCGCAACCGCTTTTACAACCTGCTGTCGGAAATCGGCGAACACACGGTGGTGATCCTGTCCACCCATATTGTCGAGGATGTGAGCACCCTTTGCAATAATATGGCTATTTTGGGCCGGGGCAGGGTCCTCCGGGTGGGGACCCCCGGGGAGCTTGAACAAAGCCTTGACGGCCTTTTGTGGACCAAATCAATTCAAAAAGAGGAATTGGACGGGTATCGTGAACGAACGGACGTACTTTCCAGCCACTTTCACCTGGGCACGCTCAATCTTACCATCTGTGCCGAAGCAGACCCCGGTGACGGTTTTGTTCCGAAATCGCCCAGTCTGGCAGATACCTATTTTCATACCCTGAAAACAATGACGTCCAATCAGTAGGAGCCCGTTATGATTTCGAACATATTTTCTTTTGAGTTAAGGTACCGGTTCAGGCATCCGCTCACCTATCTGATTCTTTTCATGCTGGCCGGCCAGGGCGTCTGGTATGCCCTTGGCGTCTATGACTATTACACCAGTGATGAAACCCTGCTCAACGGTGCGGGCATTTTCTACCAGTGTCTGGCCGGCGGGGGGATGCTTGTTGTGGCCATTGTGGCCATGATCAGCGGCACGACCCTGTACCGGGATATCGCCGTGGGATCGGCCGATTATGTGTATGCCTGTCCCCTGAATGAAAAGCGTTTTTTTCTCACCCACTTCATTACGGCATATACCATCAATCTCTTGCTGGTGGCGGCTTATCCTCTGGGTATGGTTTTGATTAAATATTCCGGGTTGGGCGAGTCCCATCAGTTGGGGCCGACACAGTGGCCGGAACTGATTCACGGCTATCTGATTTTTTGCGTTCCCAACCTTTTTGTATTAACGGCGGTCTGTTTTTTCTGTCTGGTTCATGTCCGTAAAATATCGGCTGCCTATATCGGGGTGGTGGCATTGACCGTGTTGTTTGTGGTCAGTGAGGTGATGAGTGAAAATTCACCCTACAGATTTTTTCTGGAGGTGATGGATCCCTTTGGGTATGTCTACTGCAAACTGCTGGTCCATGAGCTGCCGGTGGCCTTGAAAAACAGCGGGTTCCTCCCCATGACCGCGTCGTTCTGGGTGAACCGTCTGGTCTGGATATTTATGGGGCTTTTAGGCCTTTATCTGAGCTACAGACGATTCTCTTTTCAATATTTTCTCAGGGCGCCGGCAGGCGCCATACGCCAGAAAGCCGGCAGGCAGGAGTCAGACTGTGCATCTTCATTCGGTGACGGGGTGCCGATCCCAAAGGTCTTGTGTCAATACGGCCGAAAAGAAAACCTGCTCAAAGTATTGCGGCTTGCAAAAGTTGAATTTCTTAGCGTGGTCAGACCCGCATCATTCAAAATTATTTTCGGTCTGCTCATCTTTATCATTTTTATGCAGAACCTGTTCTGGAACTCCACCTATTACATCGGCCATCAGGTGCCGCTGACATCGGGGATGTGCAATGTCCGGCTGGCCAACGGATTTTTGTTCATGGTCATTCTCATGCTGCTGGCCGGAGAGCTTTTTTACAAGGAACGGACCAGCGGATTCTGGCAGATTACGGGGGCCGCCCCGTCACCCAATTGGGTGCTGCAGGTGCCAAAGCTGTTGGCCATGTTCGCCGTGGCCTTTGTCTTTGCCCTGGCCATATTTGGGGGCGGGATATGCGCCCAGGCACTGCAGGGATTCTGGGACATGGATCTGGCGCTCTATATGGGGGATATATTCGGTTACAAGTTTGGATGGATTACCTATATGTTCAACATCGTCCTGGTCTTTTTTCTGGCAGGCCTGTTCAATAACCGCTACCTGACCCATGTGGTTGCCATTGGATATTATCTGTTCATTATTATCAGTTTTGACATCGGTTTGATTGAGCAGGTGCGTTTTGGGTATTCCCTGACCCCGGGACTGGACGATTATTCTGAAATGATGGGCTACGGCATCTGGGAGCGGTCGTCGTTCTTTTTTTTCCTGATGTGGACCGCCCTTGCCGTGGTGTTTGTTTTGGCCGGAATCCACTTCTGGCGGCGGGGCTCGGAACAGCGTGTCTTTTCCTTCAAACAGTTGTTGGGCGGCGAACTGACGGCCGGGGCAAAGGTTGCCGGCCTTGCTGCGTTGGTTGTGTTCTTTGTGCTGCAGGGCTTTATCGTGCGTCAATCAAACGAACTGCGAAACTATATCTCTTCTGACCAGGCAGATGCCGAAGCTGCCTTGTATGAAACCGTGTATGAAAAGGCAGCTGGGGCCAGCCGGTTGGCAAGGCAGGTGAATGATTTGCAAATCGACCTGTTCCCCGAACAGAGAAGAGCTGAGTATGCCGCCACAATGACCCTGGCCAACCTGTCAACAAAACCTTTGGGAACCCTTTATCTGAATGTGGATGGGCACACACAGATTTCTTTGCTGACCCTGGAAAATACCCCCCTGGATCTTGCCAAAAGGGATGCTGCCCTTGGCATGTCCGTGTACAACCTGCCGGATCCCATTCAACCCGGAGAAAAAGCGACCCTTTTTATCAAAGCGGCCCGCCAATACCGGGGATTTCCCCAGACCGCAGACGAACCCCAAGCCGATCTTGCATTTAACGGTCTGTTTTTTACAGAAGCGCTTCCCCTGAGCGGATTTGATCCGGATAAAATCCTCCAGGATAACCGGGACAGGGAAACTTATCATTTAACCAAACTGGTCTCGCGTCTTGATCCCATTGACGATGCCCATGGGTTGCGCCGGGGATTTGTTTCATCCTGGCAGCAGCCTGACGGCAGGCAAAAGCTGAACCTGACCGTGAGCACCAGTGCGCCCCAGCAGCCCTTTGCCCCGGGTCGGGTTATCAGGACATGGCAGGATGGCAACAGAAACTATGCCTTTTTTCAGGTGGATATCCCCAATATGGTTCAGCCTTATATCGGTTCCGCCGCTTATCTGAGCCGCAAGAGCCTCATAGAGCAGGTGCAGGTGAACCTGCTTTATCATCCAGGTCATGATTACAATCTAAATGAATTTGAACAGGCCATTGGGGCGGGCATCGCATTTATCAACACGGAACTGGGCGTCTATCCCTATCCCGAACTCCGGGTGGCGGAAATCCCATATCACCAGAAGGATTCCTATGCCATGGCCGGCGCCATTGCCCTCTCGGAAAAAGAGGGGTGGTATGGCGATCGTAATGTTGGCGAGATACGGGGATACATCCAGTATGTCCTGGCCCGGGA